>NZ_JANLNM010000009.1 GCF_024701975.1 Variovorax sp. ZS18.2.2 | reverse complement strand
ACCGGCCGCAGCCTGCAGGTGTTCTACCAGGTGCCGTTCTCGATGGTGCAGCTGATCCAGGCCATCGTCGTGGTGTGCGTGGCATCGAGCGACTTCTTCATTCGTCATCGGCTGCGTCGCGTGGGTGGGGAGACGGCATGAGCGGCAGCGTCATCCTCAACTGGCTCGCGAACACGCCCGACTTTGCTGTGCCCTACGCATTGGCGGCACTCGGACTCATCATCTGCGAGCGCGCTGGCGTGCTCTCGCTCGGGGCCGAAGGGCTGATGCTGGTGGGCGCGTTGGTGGGCATCGGCGCGCAGATCGCGCTGGGCCAGCCGGTCGTGTCGCTGGCGCTGGCGATGCTGGCGGCCAGCGTCGTTTCGGTGCTGTTCGCGGTGATGGTGATCTGGCTGCGGGTGAACCAGGTGATCGCAGGCCTGGCGCTGGTGTTCTTCTGCCAGGGGCTCACGGCGCTCGTGGGCAGCCTGGCCGAGTGGACCAACCATGCGACCGAAGGTATCGGCGCGATGGCGCTGTGGCCGCTGTCGCTGCTGCCGGGTGTGGGCAGGTTGTTCGAGCAGAACGCGATGGTGTGGCTCACGCTGCCGATCTTCGGTGCCGTCGCCTGGTTCTTCGCACGCACCTCCACCGGCCTGCGGCTGCGCGCCGTGGGCGAGAACCCGCAGGCGGCCGACGCGGCCGGCATCCGCGTCACGGCATGGCGCTTCGCCGCCGTGCTCGCGGGCTCTGCGCTGGTAGGTCTGGCGGGCGCCTACATCTCGGTGGTCAGCACCAAGCTGTGGATCGCGGGCATGACCGGCGGGCGCGGCTGGATTGCGGTGGGGCTGGTGATCTTTGCGCGCTGGTCGCCGTGGAAGGCGCTCATTGGTGCGCTGCTGTTCGGCTGCATCGAGGCGCTGATTCCGCAGCTGGCCGCGGCCGGGGTGCAGTTGCCGCAGTACTTCGTGATGATGACGCCGTATGTCGTGACGCTGGGCGTGATGGTCTGGGTCGCGCTCGGAAAGCGCAGCAGCGACGATGAGCCCGGTGCGCTGGGGCAGCCCTACGTGCGCGAGGAGCGGCGATGAAGGCCTGGGTCTACGGCGAGGAGCGTTCGCTCGACAACGCACAGTTTGCCGACTACCTCGACCCGGCCACCACCGCGGTGCTCTCGATCGACATGCACCGCGGCCACCTGGACGACAGCCCCGATTGCCCCTGCCCCGCGCCGCGTGCGCGGGACGTGGTGGCGCCCATCGACGGCTTCCATGACGAGGCACGCGCGCTGGGCGTGCGCATCGTGCACATCAAGTCGGTGCTGCGACCCGATGGCGTGGACGACATCCACGGCATTCCGGCCGCCTGGCGCCGCACCTTTCCGCTGCATGTGGGCGCGATTCCCAATGCCGATGCGCATGCCCTCGAAGGCTCGCGCTGGACCGAGTGGGTCACGCGCGTCGAGCCCGGCGATATGCGCGTGGAAAACAAGCGCCGGCTGTCGGCCTTCTACCCGACGGACCTCGACTTTCTGCTGCGCAACCAGCGCATCCAGACGGTGGTGCTCGACGGCGGCTTCACCGACTGCTGCGTGCTCAACACCGCCTTCGATGCCAACAACCACAACTACCGCGTGATCGTGCTGCGCGACCTGGTGCGCGGGACCGACCCGCATCTGGAGAGCGCTGCGCTCAGCATGGTGTCGCTGCACCTGGGGCTGGTGGTCGATTCGTCCGAGCTGCTGCACCAGTGGCGCGGCTGACGCGTCAGCTCAACCAGCGCTGCGCCACCGCCTGCATCTGCTGGCCCTGCGAGGCCTCCCACACCATTTCCGGCGCGGCCACGTGCACGCCCGGCGGCGCGATGCGCAATGAAACATCGACCAGTTCGGCCACCTTGGAGGCGCGCACCGGCTGCTCGCTGCTCGGCACCATGAAGCGCACGACCGACAGCATCCAGGCGGCGAGCCTCTCGGCGGGATTGGCGAACTTCGCGTTCAGGGGCTTGCGCGCCGAACGCACGAGGATCACGCGGTCGAAGCCGTTGGCAACCACCGCCTGCTCGTCCAGGCTCGCGAGGCCGCGCTTGAGCGCCTCGGGCAGCTTGCCCTGGTCGTGCGGCTGCACGATGGCCAGGGTCCGCACGCCGCAGGTGCGCAGCCAGCGCGCGAGTTCGGGCAGGTCGGCGGGCTGCGGCACCCAGAGCGCGCGCTCGCGGTCGTGGTACAGCCGCGGCGGGTCGAAGGCGATGACCGCGGTGTCGGCCGAAGTCAGCGGCCATTGCGAAATCGGGAGGTCAGGGCTCAGGTAGGTTTCGACGCCACGCAGGCCGTCGCGAATCGGCTCGCGCGCCAGCACGCGGGCATGGGCGTACCGATGGCTGCCCGCCAGCCGCCGCAGCAACTCCTGCCCCAGCGCGCCCGTCGCACCGGCAATCAGCAGCGTGCCGGTGGCCGCCGCCGCGGGCACTGCGGGACGGTTCGCGGCCTGCAGCGCGTGGAGAGGGTCTATGGAATCGCGGGGCATAGTGGCACCTATGCTACCTTCCGCTTCTTCTGCGGAGGTAATGCAAATGATGATGAAGCGCTGGCTCTTGATTTTCGCGGCGGTCCTGTCCCTAAGTGGATGCGGCTACAACCAGTTCCAGTCCCTCGACGAGGCCAGCAAATCGGCCTGGAGCGAGGTGCTCAACCAGTACCAGCGGCGCGCCGACCTCGTGCCCAACATCGTGGCCACCGTCAAGGGCGAGGCCAGCTTCGAGCAGGACACGCTCACCAAGGTGATCGAGGCGCGCGCCAAGGCCACCTCGATCCAGGTGACGCCCGAGACGCTCAACAACCCCGAGGCCTTCAACAAGTTCCAGCAGGCGCAGGGCGAACTCTCCTCGGCCCTGTCGCGGCTGATGGTGGTGTCGGAGCGCTACCCTGAGCTCAAGGCCAACCAGGCCTTCCGCGACCTGCGCGTGACGCTCGAAGGCACCGAGAACCGCATCACCGTGGCGCGCAACCGCTACATCGAGAGCGTGCAGGAGTACAACGTGCTCGCGCGCAGCTTCCCCACCAACATCACGGCCAAGATCTTCAGCTACGCGCCGAAGCCCAATTTCTCGGTGCAGAACGAAGCGCAAATCTCGACGCCGCCCACGGTCGACTTCAGCGCACCGAAGAAGTAAGCCAGAAGCGCCGATGGTTGCAGCCCTGATCCGCCGCGCGCTGGCTGCAGTCTTCGTCGCAGCCCTGGCGTGGGCCGGCTTGCCCGCGCTGGCGCAGGGCCTGCTGCCCGTGCCCGCGCTCACCGCGCGCGTCATCGACCAGACCGGCACGCTCGACGCCGCGCAGCGCTCGGGCCTCGACACCAAGCTCGCGGCCTTCGAGCAGCGCAAGGGCTCGCAGATCGTGGTGCTGATGGTGCCGACCACCCAGCCCGAAGACATCGCCAGCTATGCGCAGCGTGTCGGCGACGCCTGGAAGATCGGCCGCAAGGATGTGGGCGACGGCCTCCTCGTGATCGTCGCCAAGGACGATCGCAAGATGCGCATCGCCACGGCCAAGGCGCTCGAAGGCGCGGTGCCCGACCTCGCGGCCGTGCGCATCATCGACGAGGAGATGAAGCCGCGCTTTCGCAACAACGACTTCGCGGGCGGCCTCAACGCGGCGGTGGACCGCCTCATCGGCCTGGTCGACGGCGAGCCGCTGCCTGAGCCTTCGCGCAACAGCAGCGGTAGCGGTTCAGGCGGGGACTTCGACTGGGAGAACCTCGCGATCTTCCTGTTCGTCGGCGTCTTCGTCGGCGCGCCGATCGTGCGCGCCATCCTGGGCAAGACGCTGGGCTCGGTCGTCATGGGCGGCGGCATCGGCGCGGTCGCGTTCTTCCTCACGACCAGCACCGTGATCGCGGTGATTGCCGGGCTGATCGCGCTCATGGTCTCGCTGTTCGCGGGCCTCGCCGGGTTCGGTGGTGGTCGCGGTGGCGGCGGCGGTGGTGGCTGGAGCAGCGGCGGGGGCGGCGGATGGGGTGGTGGTGGCGGAGGCGGGGGCGGCGGTTTCAGCTCCGGCGGCGGTGGCAATTTCGGCGGCGGCGGCGCTTCGGGAGACTGGTGAACATGGCAACTGCAGAACCCACGCTCTTCTCGAAGCTCGGCCGCATCTGGCGCCATCGGTGGGCCGACGAAGCCGCGGTACGCCGCGTGCTGCCGGCCGACGCGATGCAGCGCCTGGCCAGCCGCGTGGCCGCGAGCGAACGGCGCCACAGTGGCGAGATCCGCATCTGCGTCGAAGCGGGCCTGCCGATGTCGTACCTCTGGCGCCATGCACCGCCCAGGGAGCGTGCCGTCACGCTGTTCGGCAAGCTGCGCGTGTGGGACACCGAGCACAACAACGGCGTGCTGGTCTACCTGCTGCTGGCCGAGCATGCGATCGAGATCGTGGCCGACCGCGGCATCGATTCGCGCGTGGACGACGCCGAATGGGCCGCGATGGCGCAACGCATGGGCGCGGCGTTCCGCGACGGCCGCTTCGAGGACGGGCTCACGCAGGCGCTGGAAGAAATGTCGGCCTTGCTGGTGGCGCACTTTCCGCTGGCCGAGGACGAGGCCGATACCAACGAGCTGCCTGACGAGCCCGTGGTGCTCTGAGTGTCTTTCTCCCTCCCCTTCCGGGGGAGGGCCGGGGTGGGGGCACGCGGCGTATCCATCGGGCGCTCTGCCTGCCCCCATCCCAACCTTCCCCCAGAGGGGGAAGGAGCAAAACATCAATCCGATGGCGGCAGCGCCCACACCGTCTCGCCACCCACCGCGTAGAAGCGCCGCTCCGGCGCCGTCTCCATCAACAAGCCACCCGTGAACTCGCCGAAGGCCGGCAGCACGGCCTGCCGCGCATCGCTCACGAAACAGGGCAGCCGCACGCTGTCGCGCCCCGGTCCGTAAAGCCTGCACACCGGATGCAGGTGTCCCGCAAGCACGAAGTGCGTGGCATGCGATTGCGGATGGTGGCAGCAGGCGAACGGACCGAGCAGGAAGGGCTCGTCGACCACCTCGATGCCCAGCGCCGCCGGCGGATCGCCCGCGCGGCTGTCGTGGTTGCCACGCACCAGCGTCATCGCCAGGCCCGCATTCGTGGCGCGCCAGGCTTCGAGCGCAGCCAGCACCTGCGGCGTGCGGGCCTGGGCCGCATGCAGGAAGTCGCCGAGAAAAACGATGTGCCGAGGCACCTGCACAGCAATCAAGTCATCGAGCCGCGCCAGGTTCTCCTGCGTGGTGCCGCCCGGCACCGGCTGCCCCAGCGCGCGGTAGGTCGCGGCCTTGCCGATGTGCAGGTCGGCGATGAACAGCACGCGCTCGCCGGGCCACCAGAGCGCACGCCCGGGCAGCAGGTGCAGCAGCTCGCCGGCCCATTGGACAGCGAGCGGCGACGCGGTAAGGTGCGAGGAGGTCACGGCCGACGAGTGTCGCAAAAGACGCGCGGACCGGCGGCCACCTTGCAATTCAACCGCGCGATCCCCAGTTCTTCCGTATGACCGAATCGCCCCCGAAGCTCATCGTCTGCCCGCACTGCCACACGACCAACCGCGTGCGCGCGGAGCAGCTGGGCAGCGCGCCCGATTGCGGCAGTTGCCACAAGGCGCTGTTCGCCGGCCATTCGACCGCGCTGCCCGACGAAAAGACCTTCGACCGCCACATCGCGCGCAACGAGATCCCGGTGCTGGTCGACTTCTGGGCGCCGTGGTGCGGCCCCTGCCGCCAGATGGCGCCGGGCTACGAGCAGGCCGCAGCCCAGCTCGAACCTCATGTGCGCCTGGCCAAGGTCGATACCGAGGCCGTGCCCGCGCTCGGCGCACGCTTCAACATCCGCAGCATCCCGACGCTAGCCCTCTTCCGCGGTGGCCGAGAAGTGGCACGGCAGGCCGGCGCGATGGGCGCGGCGGACATCGTGCGGTGGGTGAAGGCGCACGGCGGCTGATCGATCGGCTCACAACGGCGGCAGAGGCCGTGACGGCCGCCTGCGCTCGCGCCGTGGCCTGGGCGGCGACTTGCTTGGCCCCTCCTGCCCGAACGCCAACGTGTTCTTCACGCGCTCCACACCGCCGGCCGTGACCACGCCGCCCGCGGCTTTTTCCAGCTGCTCGACCATGCGCGCGATGCGGTCGGCCACGTTCTCGTTCGACAGCTTCTCGCGAAACAGCTCGACCATCAGCGGGAACGAGAACGGCGTCGGCCGTTCGAGCGGTTTCAGCACGAGCTGTTGCGTGGCCATGCGCTCCAAGCTGGCACGCAGGCGCCCGATCTCCAGCTCCTGCGAGAGCAGTTCCTGCTCGGCCTGCTGCAGCAGCTTGTTCTCAGGGTCGTACTTGCGGAACACCTCCCAGAACAGCGACGACGATGCCTGCAGTTGCCGGCTGCTGCGCTTCTCGCCCGGATAGCCCTGGAAGATCAGCCCCGAGACGCGCGCAATCTCGCGAAAGCGCCGCTGCGCCAATTCACCCGCGTTGAGCGAGGCCAGCACCTCGTGCAGCAGCGCCGTGCGTGCATCCATGTCGCCCTCGCCTTCCGGCAGGCGCAACACCTGCGGCAGCAGCGTGGGCCAGTCGACCTCGGTCGCGCTCAGCAGCTCGAAGCCGTAGTCGTTGACCGCGATGGAGAAGGTGCGCGCCTCGTGCTGCGCGACGCGCCAGGCCAGCAGGCTCGCAAGCCCCAAGTGCACATGCCGGCCCGCGAACGGATAGAGGAAGAGATGCGAGCCCTCGCGCGTCTTGAGCGTCTCGGCGAGCAGCGTCTGCGGCGTCGGCAGCGCCGACCACTGCTGTTGGATTTCGAGCAGCGGCCGCACGCACTGCAGCTCGGGCGAGTCGTAGTGCGCCTCGCCCGCCAGCGCGAGCTGCTGCACCACGGCATCGGCCAGCGTGTTCGACAGCGGCATGCGCCCGCCGTTCCAGCGCGGCACCGCGGCGCGCTTGCCAGTGGCACGCCGCACCCACGCCGTCATGTCGTGGATGCGCACGAGTTCGAGCAAGCGGCCGCCGAAGAGGAAGCAATCGCCCGGCTTCATGCGCGCGACGAATCCTTCTTCGACGCTGCCGATCTTGGCGCCGCCGAGGTACTGCACCGCCATGCTCGCATCGCTCACGATGGTGCCGATGTTCATGCGATGGCGCCGCGCGAGCCGTGCATCGGGCACGGCGCGCTTGTAGTCCGGGTACACGGCAAGCGACGGGCCGCCCTGCGAGACGAAGTCGAGGCACCACTGCCAGCTCTCGCGCGAGAGCGTTTCATACGCCGCGGTGCCGCGGACCTCGTCGTAGAGATCGTCGGGCACGAAGCCGCCGCCAAGCGCCACCGTCACCAGGTGCTGCACCAGCACGTCGAGCGGCTGGTCGGGCGAATGGCGCGCCTCGATGTGGCCCGCCGCGATCGCCGTGCGCGCCGCCGCGCCCTCCACCATCTCGATGCTGTGCGTGGGCACGAGCGTGATGCGCGACGGCCGCCCCGGCGCATGGCCCGAGCGGCCCGCACGCTGCAGCAGCCGCGCGACGCCCTTGGGCGAACCGATCTGCAGCACGCGCTCGACCGGTAAAAAATCGACGCCCAGGTCCAGGCTCGACGTGCAGACCACCGCCTTGAGCTCGCCGCTCTTCAAGCCCAGCTCGACCCATTCGCGCACCGCGCGGTCGAGCGAACCATGATGCAGCGCGATGGTGCCCGCCCACTCGGGCTTGGCCTCGAGCATCGCCTGGTACCAGATCTCGGCCTGCGAGCGCGTGTTGGTGAAGACCAGCGTGGTGCTGCTCGCGGCGATCTCCTCGATCACCTGCGGCAGCATCGTGAGGCCGAGGTGCCCGCCCCACGGGAAGCGCTCGGCGCGGCCTGGCAAGAGCGAATCGATGACGAGTTTCTTCGGCACCTGGCCCTGCACGAGCACGCCCTCGTCGTGGCCGAGCAGCGAATGCATGGCCTCCTGCAGATTGCCGAGCGTGGCCGACATGCCCCAGACCGCCAGGCCCGGGTTCCACCGCTTGAGCCGCGCGAGCGCCAGCTGCACCTGCACGCCGCGCTTGTTGCCGAGCAGCTCATGCCATTCGTCGACCACGACCATCTTCACGCGACCCAGCACAACGCTGGCATCGGCGCGTGCGAGCAGCAGCGACAGGCTTTCGGGCGTGGTGACGAGCACGGTCGGCAGCCGCTCGTTCTGTGCGCTGCGCTCGGCCGACGAGGTGTCGCCGCTGCGCGCGCCCGCGCTCCACGGATGCACCTCGGCGCCGAGGGCTTCGAGCGGCTGCTTCAGCGCGCGCAGCGTGTCGGCCGCGAGTGCGCGCATGGGCGTGAGCCAGAGCACGGTGAGCGGCGGTGCGGCGGGCCGTGCGGTTTCCTTGCGCGCCTGCGAGAAGACCTGCAACGCGCCGAGCCACACCGCATAGGTCTTGCCCGCGCCGGTGGTCGCATGCAGCATGCCGGACTTGCCATCGGCAACGGCCTTCCACACGTCGCGTTGAAACTTGAACGGCTTCCACGCTCGCGAGACGAACCACGCATCGAGCGCAGCCTTGACGGTCTTGCTCCTTCCCCTCCCGGGGGAAGGTTGGGATGGGGGCACGCGGCCTTCGACAACCTGCCGATCCTTGATGCGCCGCGTGCCCCCACCCCGGCCCTCCCCCGGAAGGGGAGGGAGAAATGCGGGGTCCGTCGGGTCGGTCATGTCGGCAGCAGCGCAGCATCCGCGGAAAGCGCACCGCGATGCCGCTCTTGTGCCGCGTGCTGCGCGCAATGCCCTCGAAGCCCAGCTCGAACACCAGCGTCGGCTTGACGCTCTTCACCGGCCCGAAGCTCTCGACCGTGGTCTTGCGGATGATCGCGTCCACGCGCGCCATCTCCGCGTCGGTGAGCCCGGAATAGGCCTTGGCGAACGGCACGAGCTTGCGGTCCTCCTGTTCGGGCGGGCCGTCCCACACCGCGAAGGTGTAGTCGCTGAAGAGGCTTGCGCGGCGGCCGTGCCCGCGCTGCGCGTAGATGAGCACCGCATCGATGCTGAGCGGCTCGATCTTCCACTTCCACCACACGCCCACATCTTTCGTGCGGCCCACGCCGTATTGCGCGTCGCGGCGCTTGAGCATCATCCCTTCGACGCCCATGGTGCGTGCGGCTTCGCGTTGACGTGCGAGGTCGCGCCAATCGAGGCCTGTCAGCATCGGGCTCGGCAGCAGAGACGGATGCTGCATGCGTGTAATGAGGTCGTCGAGCAGCACGCGGCGCGTCGACTGCGGCTCTACGCGCAAATCGCGCCCTTCCCATTCGAGCAGGTCGTAGGCGAGCAGCACCACGGGAATGTCGCGCAGCAGCTTGGCGCCGAGCGTCTTGCGGCCGATGCGTTTCTGCAGTTCGGCGAAGGGCTGTACCTTGCCTTCACCCTCGGGTGAAGTCTCTGCCTTGCGCCACACGGCGATCTCGCCGTCGAGCACCGTGCCGTCCGGCAGCGCCTCGCCGAGCGCCGCGAGTTCGGGAAAGCGCTCGGTCACCAGCTCTTCGCCGCGCGACCACAGCCACACGACGCCCGCACGCTTGACGAGCTGCGCGCGGATGCCGTCCCACTTCCATTCCACGATCCAGTCAGCGGGCGGCCCCAGCACCGCATCGAATTGTTCGAGCGGAATGTTGAACGGGTGCGCGAGGAAGAAAGGGTACGGCTGTCCGCTGGTCTTCTGCACCTGTTCCGAATCGGATTCCGGCGCGATCAGCATCGCGTAGTCGCCCGCCCGCGGCCGCGCGCCGATGTGCGTGTAGCCCATGAGCCGCTGCGCCACGCGCTTGGCATCGATGCCGCCCACGGCCGCGAGCGCCTGCGTGACCTGCAGCTTCGACACGCCGACGCGGAACGCGCCCGTGATGAGCTTGAAGTACACGAGACGCTCCTCGGCCGCGAGCTGCCGCCACTGGGCGCGCAGGCGGTCCGACAGTTCTTCGGGCGCGGTCTTCGCGGCCTCGCGCAGCGGCAACAGATGCTGCTCGACCCAGGCCGCGAGCCCGAGGTCATGCACTTCGCTCGGGGGCGGCAGCAGGAGCGCGATGGTCTCGGCGAGATCGCCGACGGCGTCGTAGCTCTCGTCGAACAGCCACTCGGGCAGGCCCGCGGCTTCCTGCGCGAGCAGGCGAAGCAGCTTGGTGGGCACGAGCTGGCGCGGCTTGCCGCCGGCGAGAAAGTAGACGGCCCATGCGGCATCGGCCGCGTCGGCGTCGCGCAGGTAGCGCTGCAATGCGACCTGCTTCGCGATGCTCGACGTGCTCGCGTCCAGTTCGCGGTAGAGCGCGGCGAAGTCCTTCACTTCGCTTCCTCGGCGGTGGGTGCTGCGGCCGGCGCGTCCTGGTCGTCCTCATCGCCGTACTCGGTCTTGAAGCCCTGCGCGTCGAGCCCGTTCTCCGTCAGCCACCGCACCATCACCTGCACGCTGCCGTGGGTGACAAACACGCGCTCGGCGCCCGTTCCCGCAATCGCCTGCTGCAGGCCGGGCCAGTCGGCGTGGTCGGACATGACGAAGCCCCGGTCCACGCCCCGCCGGCGGCGCGTGCCGCGCAGTTGCATCCAGCCGCTCGCGAAGGCATCGGCATAGTTGCCGAAACGCTTCATCCACGGCGTGCCCTGCGCGGACGGCGGCGCGAGCACCAGCGCGCGCTTCAGCAATGCCGCATCGACACCGGGATCGGTGACGCGCACCGTCTCCGGCAGCGCCACGCCCGCCGCGCGGTACACGGCATTGAGCGGCTCGACCGCACCGTGCACGACGATGGGCCCGATCGACGCATCGACCCCGTGCAGGATGCGCTGCGCCTTGCCGAAGGCATAGCAGAACAGCACCGAGGCGCGACCGGCTTCGGCATTGGCGCGCCACCACGCATCGATCTCCGCGAACAGCACGGCCTGCGTGGGCCAGCGGTAGATCGGCAGGCCGAAGGTCGATTCGGTGATGAAGGTGTCGCAAGGCACGGGCTCGAAGGGTGTGCAGGTGCCGTCGGGCTCGGTCTTGTAGTCACCCGAGGCGACCCACACGCGCCCGCCGTGTTCGAGCCGTACCTGCGCCGAGCCCAGCACATGGCCGGCCGGGTGCAGCGAGAGGCGCACGCCGTGGTGCTCGATGGCTTCGCCGTACGCGAGCGTCTGCAGGTTGATGTCGGCGCCGAGCCGGGTGCGCAGCGTGCCGGCGCTGTCGGTGTGTGCCAGGTAATGCGCGTGCCCGATGCGGGCGTGGTCGGAATGCGCGTGCGTGATGACCGCGCGCGCCACCGGACGCCACGGGTCGATGTAGAAATCGCCGGGCGGGCAGTACAGGCCCTCGGGCCGGGCGACGACGAGATCCACCTTGTCGGGCATGGCCGCCATCGTAGGCCCGGCCAGCCGTTCGCGCCGCCGAACGGCAACCGCGAAGCGATGTGGGCCGGCGCCTACTTCTTGCCGCGAGCGCCCATCATGTCGAGCACGTTCATCTTCATGCCGTTGGACATCACCATGTCACCCGGCTTCTGGCCGGGCTTGCAGGGGCCGACCCACTTGGCCTCCATGACGCTGGTGCCCTCGGTGCGGCCCATCAGCGGCGGACTGTAGGTCGACTTGCTCTCCATGCGGTAGCTGGAGCTGAAGTCACCCGTCATCACGGCGTGCGAGGTGGCGGTGGTGGTGCCGATCTTGCAGACCGAGTCCATGACCAGCTTGCCGCCCTCGATGCGCAGGTCCTGCTTGGCGCACATGTCCTTGCCCATGCCCTGCCCCATGTCGCGCAGCGCCTTGTCGCTGGCCGCGTCGATGCATTGCTGGATGGTCTGATTGGCCGCCTTGCCGGTGGTGCCATCGCCGGACTGGATTTCCCAGAGGCCAGGCTTGCGCGCGGGGTAGTCGATGGCGAAGGCGGAACTGGCAGCGATGGTGCCGGCGACCATGCAGGCCACGGCGACGGACGAACGGATCTTCATGGCGGGCTCCGCAACGGGTAGACGACGATTGCGCTTTGTACCGCCCGCGCCGCCGCGGCGGAATACCGCAATCGGTCTACGCCGTGCGGGCTTGCGGCGGTTGCGCCACAGTGCTGCGCTCGCGAGAGACGAAGCCGAGCGCGAGGCCCAGCGCCAGCCCGCCGAGCACGTCGATCAGCACATGCTGGCGCACCGCCATCGTCGAATACACGATAGCCACGGCCCATGCGACGTTGAAGAGGCGCAGCCATGCCGGCGCGCCAGCGTCGCGCAGCTGCCGCGCGAGCACGATGCAGGCGAACACCGAGAACGACACGTGCAGCGATGGGAATGCATTGCCAGCGGAGTCGACGGTCTTCAGGAAATGCAGCGAGGTGCCCGGTGTGGCATCGATGGAGAAGTTCGGTATCGCCGTGGGCATGAACCAGAAGACGATCAGCGCGAGCGCTGTCATCGCCGCGCAGCCGAACGAGAAGCTCCAGAGCTCGCGCTTGTCCTTCGCCAGCAGCACCGGCAGCGCGATGTAGCCCCACAGCGAAAGATAGATGGGGAGGACGGCCGGCCAGAACGCGATCAGCCGGTCGAAGGCGGTGAGCGGCAGCACCCAGGCCTCGCCCGCGTTCTTCATGATCCAGAAGTACAGCGGAAAGAACCCGATGGTGGCGACGGTGTTGCCGACCAGCTTCAACGGCCACAGCGTCTTGCAGCGCAGCCACAGGGCGCGCAGCCATCGTGTCGAGGAAGGTGAAGGGGAATCGTCGAAAGAGGAATGCGTCATGGATGCCGATGGCAACGCGGCATGGCCTCGCGGGTGCGAGGCCGGCGCATCACCAGGGCGTCCACTTTAATTGGCTTTGGGCCGATGCCACCGTGCGCTCGATGAAGCGCACGCCGCGCGCGCCGTCTTCCACGCGCGGGTAATCAGCAGCGAGCGGATCGGCCGGCTGGCCTGCGAGCCGCGCGCGGATGTCCGCTGCCACGCCCGCATAGATGTTGGCGAAGGCCTCGATGAAACCTTCGGGGTGCCCTGTCGGCAGCCGGCTTGCCCGCCGCGCCGCTTCGCACAGCCACGGCCCGCCGCGCGTGAAGGTGCGCTTGGGCCCGTCGTGCGGCAGGTGCACCAGCTGGCTCGGCTGCTCCTGGTGCCATTCGAGCGTGCCGAGCGCGCCCGAGATGCGCAGGCGCAGGTCGTTCTCCAGGCCGGTGCTGATCTGCGAGGCGATCAGCACGCCGCGCGCGCCGCCCTTGAAGCGCAGCAGCAGGCTGCCGTCGTCGTCGAGCATGCGGCCCGGCACGTGCGCGGTGAGGTCGGCGCAGAGGCTTTCGATCTCGAGGCCCGTGATGCTCGATACAAGGTTCTCGGCATGCGAGCCGATGTCGCCGATGGCGCCGGCCGCGCCGCTGCGCGCGGGGTCGGTGCGCCAGTCGGCCTGCTTGTTGCTGCCGCTGCCCTCGACGTGGCTCGCGAGCCAGCCCTGGTTGTATTCAACGACGATCTTGCGGATGTCGCCGAGCTGGCCCGAGCGCACCATCTCGCGCGCCTGCCGCACCATCGGGTAGCCGGTGTAGTTGTAGGTGACGCCGAACACCGTGCCCTGCTTGGTGACGGTGGCGACCAGCGCATCGGCCTGGTCGCGCGTGTGAACGAGCGGCTTGTCGCACACGACGTGGAAGCCTGCATCGGCGAAGGCCTGCGCCACGGGAAAGTGCACGTGGTTCGGCGTGACGATCGAGACGAAGTCGATGCGTTGGTCCGCCAGGCGTTTGAGCTCGTCGGCCAGCAGCGTCTGCCAGTCGCCATGGTTGCGGTCGTCGGCCAGGCCCAGATCGCGGCCCGAGGCACGCGCCTTGTCGGGGCTCGATGAAAGCGCGCCTGCGACGAATTCGATCTGGCCGTCCAGCGCCATGGCCTTGCGGTGCACGGCGCCGATGAAGGCGTCGCGACCGCCGCCGACCATGGCGTAGCGGAGCTTGCGAAGAGGTGTGTCGGTCATGTCGAAGCGTTCCTGGAAACTGTTCCCTCTCCCCGAGGGGAGAGGGAGCGAGGCAGCCCCGTTCAGAAAGGTGAGTTCGGGTGGTAGAAGTCTTTTGCGTTTTCCTTGGTGATCAGCACCGAAGGAATGATGGTCGTCGCCGGCAGCTTCTCGCCCTTCAGGCGCGCTTCGGCCGTCAGCTTGATCGCGTCGTAGATGAACTTGGGCGAGTAGCTCACGTCGGCGCCAATGCGCTTGTCCTTGCCGTCCATGATGGTCTTGACCATGTCCTTGGCGCCCGCGCCGCCGAACACGATCTTGATGTCATCGCGCTTGGCCTGCGAGATCGCCTTGAGCACGCCCACGGCCATGTCGTCGTCGGCGGCCCAGATCGCATCGATCTGCTTGAAGCGCGTGAGGTAGTCCTGCGTGACCTTGAAGGCATCGTCGCGGTTCCAGTTGGCGTACTTGGCATCGAGCAGCTTGATGTCGGGGCTGCCCTTGAGCACCGCGTTGAAGGCGTCCATGCGTTCGTTGTCCAGCGTGGTGGCAATGCCGCGCAGCGCCACCACGTTGCCCTTGCCGCCCAGCGTCTTCACGATGTACTCGGCGGGGATCTTGCCGAAGGCGGTGTTGTCGCCGGCCACGTACGCATCCTGTGCGCTGGTGTCGGTGAGGCCCCGGTCGACCACGGTGACGTACGCGCCCTTGGCCTTGACCTGCGCGACCGGCTTGGTGAGCGCGGCCGATTCGAACGGAAACACGACGAGCGCATTGATCTTGGTGACCGTCGACAAGTCCTGCAGCTGGTTCGCCTGCTCGGGCGCGTTGGCGGCCGTCTTGATCGTGATCTTCAGGTCCTTGTGTTCTTTCTCCAGGTCCTTCTTCGCCTGGTTGGCCCAGTAGTTGATGCCGCCCATGAAGCTGTGCGTGGCCGCGGGAATCGAAACGCCGAGGTTGACCTTTTCGGCGGCAAGCGCAGGCAGGCTCGCGAACGCTGCGGCGGCCACGGCCGTGAGTGCGATGCGACGGGTGAAAGTTGTCATGCTGGATGTCTCCTCTTGGTGGGTGGAATGAAACGAGAAAGAACTAGCGCCGACCGCGTTGAAGGAACGCGACGATGATGATCACGAAGCCCTGCACCGCCGCATTGAGGTACACGCTGATGATGCTGGTGAGGTTCAGGATGTTGCTGATGACCGAGAGCAGGATCGCGCCCACCACCGTGCCGGTGATGCTGCCCGCGCCGCCCTTGAGCGCCGTGCCGCCGACGATCACTGCAGCGATCGCTTCGAGCTCCCAAAGGAGGCCCGTGGTCGGCGAGGCCGAGCCCAGGCGCGGCACGTACAGCAGCGTCGCGATGCCCACGCACACGCCGAGCAGCACGTAGGTCATGATCTTCACGCGGTCGACGTCCACCGCCGCGTAGCGCGCCACTTGCTCGTTCGAGCCGATGGCCTGCACGTAGCGCCCGTAGGCCGTGCGATTGAGGATCACGCCGCCGATGATCGCGACGATCACGAACACCCACACCGGCACCGGGATGCCCGCGAGGCTCGCGTAGTACACCGGCGCGTAAAGGTCCGACAGCTCGTTGTCGAGCGTGAGCGCGCCGCCGTCGGCGAAGTACGTGAGGTACGCGCGAAAGATGCCCAGCGTGCCCAGCGTCACGATGAAGGGCTCGATGCGGCCTTTGGTGATCAGAAGGCCATGCGCGAGGCCGAACACGGCGCCCAGCACGATGGCCAGCACCGCACCCATCACCACCGCCAGCAGCGGCGAGCCCGAGGCGGGGCCGGCCCAGTTGATGAACATGATCACGCTGCCCGCGATGAGCGCGGCCATCGAGCCCACCGACAGGTCGATGCCGCCCGAGATGATCACGAAGCACATGCCCACCGCGATGATGCCGATGAAGGCCGTGCGGGTGAGCACGTTCATCGCGTTGTCGACGGTGGCGAAGTCGCCGTTCAGCAGCGTGCCCGCGATGCACAGCAGCACGAGGCCGATGACCGGGCCGAGGCCGAGCAGGCGCTCGGTCCAGCGCGGCTTGGCTTCGCTGCGGTGCTCGGCCGTCGCTTCAGGCGGCGACGGGGGAGTTTGCGGTTCCGGTGGCATGAGCGATGAGCTCCTCTTCAGTCAAATGGTCCGCGTCGAGCGTGGCGACGAGCTTGCCCGCGCGCATCACCGCGACGCGGTGGCACAGGCCGATCAGTTCCATCAGCTCCGACGAGACGACGATCACCGCGAGCCCTTCGCGGGCGAGTCGCTGGATCAGGAAATAGATGTCGCGCTTGGCGCCCACATCGACGCCGCGCGTGGGCTCGTCGAGCACCACCACCTTGGGCTGCGGCTGCAGCACCTTGGCGAGCGCGAGCTTCTGCTGGTTGCCGCCCGAGAGCGACGAGGCCTTGACGTCGAGCGAACCGGTGCGGATGCCGTAGTCCTTCACCGCCTCGGCCAGCGCGCCGCGCTCGCCTTCGGGCTGCAGCCACGGCTTGGCATAGCGCTCGAGCGCCATCAGCGTGAGGTTCTGGCGCAGGCCAAAGTTGACGTGCAGGCCCTTGCCCTTGCGGTCTTCGCTCAGGTACGTGAGGCCGTGCTTCGCGGCATCGCGCGGGTTGCGCCAGCCCTTGTTGTGGGGCACGGGCTTGCCGAGCATCTCGACGCTGCCGCTCGCGGGGCGCAGGCCGAGCAGGCCTTCGAAGAGTTCGGTGCGGCCCGCGCCGACGAGGCCCGCGAAGCCGAGGATCTCGCCGGGGCGCACCTCGAAGCTCGCGTCCTGCGCCCAGCCAGGCACGGTGAAGTTGCGCACGCGCATGGCCGGCGCATCGGCCGCAACGACGAGGTCGCGCGGCGGATAAAGGTCGGCCAGTTCGCGGCCCACCATCAGGTTGGCCATCTGGTGGCGCGTGACATCGGGCGTGAGCGCGCGGGCGACGAAGCGGCCGTCGCGCATGACGATCACCTCGTCGGTCACCTGCTCCACCTCGTCGAGCTTGTGCGAGATGTAGACGATGGTCACGCCATCGGCACGCAGTTGCGCGATGAGCTTGAACAGGCGCTCGGTCTCGCCGGGCGTGAGCGTGGCGGTGGGCTCGTCCATGATGAGCAGGCGCGCGCGGCGGGCGATGGCCTTGGCGATCTCGACGAGCTGCTTCTCCGCGACGATGAGCTTGCGCACCTTGGTGCGCGGATCGACCTGCAGGCCGACGGCGGCGAGCGCTGCAGCGGCATCGCGCTCCATAGCGGCGTCGTCGAGCAGCCAGCCTTTTTTCTTTTCGTGGCCGAGGAAGATGTTCTGCGCAACGCTCAGGTCCTCGGCGAGGTTGAACTCCTGGTGGATCAGCACGATGCCCAGCGCCTCGGCATCGCGCGAGCTCGCGAACTGCTGCGGCTGGCCATTGATGCGCAACGTGCCGCCGGTGAGCTGTTCGTAGCCCGCGAGGATCTTCATCAGTGTGGACTTGCCCGCGCCGTTCTCGCCCAGGAGGCCATACACGTGGCCGGGCGCGAGCGCGAAGCTCACGCCATGCAGCACCTGCACGGGGCCGAAGGCCTTCACCACGCCGTCGAACTCGACCGCAACGCTGCCTTTGGTTTCGCTGTTCATGGCGCCACTCCGCGAACTTTCAGGGTCTCGTGCATCGCCAGCACGCCGGCACCGACAAGGCCGCCCTGCGTGCCGAGCGGCGTGTACTGGATCTCCAGGTGCCGCGTGGAGAGCGCGAGCGATCGCTGATACACGCTCTGCCGCACCGCCGCGAGAAACAGCGGCCCGATGCGCGTGATGCCGCCGCCGATGAACACATGCGACGGATTGAAGAAATTGACCACCGACGCGAGCATCTGCCCGATCAGGCTGCCCGCGCGCTGGATGATGCCGTTGGCCGCGGTGTCCCCGCCGCGGCTGGCCTGGCCCACATCGATGGCGTCGATGCGGCCGTGCACGCGCAGGCACTCGGCCAGCACCTCGCTCTCGCCCGCCTCGGCCGCCTGCATCGCCATGCGCGTGATCGCGGGGCCGGCTGCCATCGCCTCGACGCAGCCGAGGTTGCCGCAGTGGCAGCGCGGGCCTTCCTGGTCGACGCAGATGTGGCCCACGTCGCCGGCCGAGCCTGCGGCGCCGCGGTACACCTCGCCGTGGCAGACGATGCCGCAGCCGATGCCGGTGCCGATCTTGATGACGAGGAAGTTGGTGAGCGAGCGCTTGAGGCGCCACAGCTCGCCCAGCGCCATGAGGTTCACGTCGTTGTCGACGAAGACCGGTGCGGCGTAATCCTCGCGCAGGTAGTCGCGGATCGAGAAGCTGTCCCAGGCCGGCATCAGCGGCGGGTTCACGAGCTGGCCGATCTCGAAATTGACGGGGCCGGGCACGCCGATGCCGATGCCCAGTACGTCCTTCGCGCCGTGGCCGCAACGGGCGAGCAGTTCGCGCATCAGCGTGCGCACGCGGGCGAGCACAACGGCGGGGCCGTCGCGCACATCGGCGGGTTCGTCGTGCTGCGCGAGCACGGTGAGGTCGGGGCGCAGCACCGCGACGTCGAGGCTGGTGGCACCGATGTCGATGCCGATGAGCACGCCGAGGCCGGCATGCAGCTGGAGGTTTTCGGCGCGGCGTCCGCCCGAGGAGCGCTGCAGGCCCGCTTCGGCGAGGAGCCCCTGGTCGACGAGGCCGGCGATCAGCGCATTGGCCTTGCTCTTGGAGAAACCGAGTTGCTCGGCCATGGCGTGGCGCGAGCCGCCGGCCGACCAGAAGGTCGTTTCCAGCAACTGCATCTCATGAGCAGTGATGCCACTCCAGGGTGCCACGCGCTTGTCTCCGTGTTCTTTTTGCTCTGCCATCCCGCAGCCTTGGGCCGTCGGGCGAACGCGAATACTAGGGGCAGGGCTTCAGCCGGACAAGGTCGAACTTCGACCAAGTTCAGATCGAAGATGGTTGAATGGCAGTGCTTAGACGCAAAAAAGCCGCCCGAAGGCGGCTTTTCCTGGGAAGAAGCGCTCGCGCGCTTACTTCTTCTGGCGGTACTTGCGCAGCGCAGCGATCTGCGCGGCCATCACGGCCAGTTCGGACTGCGCCATCGCGATGTCGATGTCGCTCTTCGCGTTTTTCAGCGCTTCCTCGGCCGCGGCCTTGGCCACGTTCGCCTTTTCGTCGTCGAGGTCCTTGCCGCGGATCGCGGTGTCGGACAGCACGGTGACGGCGTTCGGCTGCACTTCGAGAATGCCGCCGGCCACGAAGACGAACTCTTCGCCGCCGTCGGCCGTTTCGATGCGCACGGCGCCGGGGCGGATGCGCGTGATCAGCGGTGTGTGACGCGGATAGATGCCGAGCTCGCCGGCTTCACCGGGCAGCGCGACGAACTTGGCCTCGCCCGAGAAGATCGACTCTTCCGCGCTGACCACGTCGACGTGAATGGTGTTTGCCATCTGGTTTCCTTTGATGCTGCCGCGTGAGAACCGCGATCAGGCCATCTTCTTGGCTTTTTCGAAGGCTTCGTCGATGCCGCCGACCATGTAGAACGCTTGTTCCGGCAGGTGGTCGGCTTCGCCGTTCACGATCATCTTGAAACCGCGGATGGTTTCGGCCAGCGGCACGTACTTGCCGGGCGAGCCAGTGAACACCTGCGCCACGAAGAACGGCTGGGACAGGAAACGCTGGATCTTGCGCGCGCGGGCCACGGCCAGCTTGTCTTCAGGCGCCAGTTCGTCCATGCCCAGAATCGCGATGATGTCGCGCAGTTCCTTGTAGCGCTGCAGGATGCCCTGCACGGAGCGGGCCACGTTGTAGTGCTCTTCGCCGACCACGTTCGGGTCGAGCTGACGCGAGGTCGAGTCCAGCGGGTCCACGGCGGGGTAGATACCGAGCGAGGCGATGTCGCGCGACAGCACAACGGTCGAGTCCAAGTGGGCGAAGGTGGTGGCGGGCGACGGGTCGGTCAAGTCATCCGCCGGCACGTACACGGCCTGGATGGAAGTGATCGAGCCGACCTTGGTCGAGGTGATCCGCTCTTGCAGGCGGCCCATTTCCTCGGCCAGCGTCGGCTGGTAGCCCACGGCGGAAGGCATGCGGCCCAGCAGTGCCGACACTTCGGTACCGGCCAGCGTGTAGCGGTAGATGTTGTCGACGAAGAACAGAACGTCGCGGCCTTCGTCGCGGAACGACTCGGCGATGGTCAGGCCGGTCAGCGCCACGCGCAGACGGTTGCCCGGGGGTTCGTTCATCTGGCCGTAGACCATGGCCACCTTCGAGTCTTCGAGCTTCTCGAGGTTCACGACGCCGGAGTCGGCCATCTCGTGATAGAAGTCGTTGCCTTCGCGGGTACGTTCACCCACGCCGGCGAACACCGACAGACCCGAGTGAGCCTTGGCGATGTTGTTGATGAGTTCCATCATGTTCACGGTCTTGCCCACGCCGGCGCCGCCGAACAGGCCCACCTTGCCGCCCTTGGCGAACGGGCACACCAAGTCGATCACCTTGATGCCGGTTTCCAGCAGGTCTTGCGAAGGCGACAGTTCGTCGTACGCGGGAGCCTTGCGGTGGATCGAGGCAGTGAGCTCCTGGCTCACTTCGCCGCGCTCGTCGATCGGACGGCCGAGCACGTCCATGATGCGGCCGAGCGTGGCCTTGCCGACCGGCACGGTGATCGATGCACCGGTGTTGGTCACGATCAGACCGCGACGCAGGCCGTCGGACGAGCCCAGCGCAATGGTGCGCACGATGCCGTCGCCCAGCTGCTGCTGAACTTCGAGGGTCAGTCCGCCGCCTTCGAATTTCAAGGCGTCATACACCTTGGGCATCTGGTCACGCGGGAACTCCACGTCGACCACGGCGCCGATACATTGGACAATTTTTCCTTCAGCCATGGCGTTTCCTTCTGGATGGATCTCAATAAATTTGCGACAGGTTCTTGCAGAAGCGTCCTGGTGCCAAAACGGGCCGCTTTTGCAAGAATGCCGGACGGGCCGGCACCCTTGAATGACTACTTCTTCAGATCAGCACTTCATGGCCGTCGCTTGTGCAGCGAAGGCGTCCGAAGCAGCCTTGCAGGCCTGGCCCAGAGCAGCCTTGTCGGCGCCCATCGAAGCCCAGGTGGCCTTGGTCTGGTCGAGGCTGGACTTCATCGCATCGGCGGCAGCACCGCTTTGTGCGCCCACGCAGGTCTGCACCTTCGTCAGGTAGTCGTTGCACTCTTGCGGCAGGTCCGCAGCCGATGCGGTCGGGGCTGCAGCAGCAGGTGCTGCGGCCGGTGCCGATGCCGGAGCGGCAGGAGCGGGCGCAGCAGGTGCGGCGGCAGGCGCCGGAGCAGCAGCGGGCGCCTCTTCCTTCTTGGAGCAAGCAGTCAGAGCGGCAGCAACAGCCACCAGAACGAGAAGTTTCTTCATGTGCGCAGAATCCCTAAAAATAGGCCTGTGTTATCGGACGCGCAGAGCGCGCCCGTTCGGCAATTTGGCCCGTTGCATTGCCTCGATCAAACGCCGGCGGCCGCTGCCGCGCCCGACACGATTTCCGACAGCTCTTTGGTGATGCCGGCCTGGCGGGTCTTGTTGTAGACCAGCTTCAGCTCGCTGATCACGTTGCCTGC
The DNA here is from genome assembly GCF_024701975.1 of Variovorax sp. ZS18.2.2. Classification (GTDB taxonomy): domain Bacteria; phylum Pseudomonadota; class Gammaproteobacteria; order Burkholderiales; family Burkholderiaceae_C; genus Variovorax. The sequence goes on along the minus strand of NZ_JANLNM010000009.1, from coordinate 301,627 downwards.
GTTGTCGGTGGCAGCCTTCATGGCCACCATCCGCGCCGAATGCTCGGACGCCATGTTCTCGGCCACGGCCTGGTAGACCAGCGACTCCACATAGCGAACCAGCAGCTCGTCGATCACGCTCTGCGCATCGGGCTCGTAGATGTAATCCCACGAATGCTGGCCTTCCTCGACTTTCAGCGAGTCGGCGGCCAGCGGCAGCAACTGCTCGACGAGCGGCTCCTGCTTGATCGTGTTGATGAACTTCGTGTAGCACAGGTACACGGCCGAGAGCTTGCCTTCCGCATAAGCGTCGAGCAGGGTCTTGACCGGTCCGATGAGCTTGTCCAGGTGGGGCGTGTCACCCAGGTGGGTGACATGCGCGACCACGCGGGCGCCGATGCGGTTCAGGAAGCCGAGGCCCTTGCTGCCGATGGCGACCGACTCGATGGCCACGCCAGCGGCCTGCGCTTCGCGCAGCTTGGTCGTCACGGCGCGCAGCAGGTTGGTGTTCAAACCACCGCACAGCCCCTTGTCGCTCGTCACGATGATGAAGCCGATCGCCTTGGCGTCGCTCTTCTTCATGAATGCGTGCGTGTACTCGGGGTTCGCCTTGCCGAGGTTGGCCGCAATGTTGCGGATCTTCTCGCTGTAGGGGCGGGCGGCACGCATGCGCTCTTGCGCCTTGCGCATCTTGGAAACCGAGACCATTTCCATGGCCTTGGTGATCTTCTTGGTGTTTTCCACCGATTTGATCTTGCCGCGGATTTCCTTACCAGCTGCCATATGAACTCCTTCTTGCGTCGGTCAAGGGGTCGATCAGGCGAACGACTTCTTGAACGAGGTGGCGGCTGCCAGCAGTTCGGCTTCGGCGTCCTGGCAAACCTTCTTGAAGGCTTGCTTCTCGGCGCTGTCATCCGGCTTGGCGGGCTTCACATCCCACTTGGCGCCATTCTTTTCCATGGTCTCGAGCAGGACGGCGTGGCTCGACTTCAGCAGCTGGTGGAAGCCGTGTTCGAACGAGAGCACCTTCTTGACGTCGATGTCGTCCATGAAGCCCTTGTTCACAGCGAACAGCGTGGCGTTCATCAGCGAGATCGGCAGCGGGCTGTACTGGGTCTGCTTGAGCAGTTCCGTCACGCGCGCACCGCGGTCGAGTTGCTTCCTGGTCGCTTCGTCCAGGTCGGAAGCGAACTGCGCGAACGCAGCCAGTTCACGGTACTGGGCCAGGTCGGTACGGATACCGCCCGACTGGTTCTTGATCAGGTTGGTCTGTGCCGACGAACCCACGCGCGACACCGAGATACCGGCGTTGATGGCGGGGCGGATGCCGGCGTTGAACAGGCTGGTTTCCAGGAAGATCTGGCCGTCGGTGATCGAGATCACGTTGGTCGGAACGAAGGCAGACACGTCGCCGGCTTGCGTTTCGATGATCGGCAGGGCCGTCAGCGAACCAGTCTTGCCCTTGACTTCACCCTTGGTGAAGGCTTCGACGTAGTCGGCATTCACGCGGGCTGCGCGCTCGAGGAGGCGGCTGTGGAGATAGAACACGTCGCCGGGATAGGCTTCGCGGCCTGGCGGGCGGCGCAGCAGCAGCGACACCTGACGGTAAGCCACGGCTTGCTTGGACAGGTCGTCATAGACGATCAGGGCGTCCTGGCCGCGGTCGCGGAAGTATTCGCCCATCGTGCAGCCCGAGTAGGCCGACACGTACTGCATGGCCGCCGATTCGGAGGCCGATGCGGCCACCACGATGGTGTAGTCCATCGCGCCGGCTTGTTCCAGCGAGCGCACCACGTTCTTGATCGACGAAGCCTTCTGGCCGATCGCAACGTAGACGCAGGTCATGTTCTGACCCTTCTGGTTGATGATCGCGTCGATCGCCACGGCCGTCTTGCCGGTCTGGCGGTCGCCGATGATCAGCTCGCGCTGGCCACGGCCGATCGGCACCATCGAGTCGATCGACTTGAGGCCGGTCTGCATCGGCTGGTCGACGGACTTCCGTGCGATCACGCCCGGAGCGACCTTTTCGATCACGTCGGTCATCTTGGCGTTGATCGGACCCTTGCCGTCGATCGGCTGGCCCAGTGCATTCACCACGCGGCCGATGAGTTCGGGGCCGACCGGCACTTCCAGAATGCGGCCGGTGCACTTGACCGTGTCGCCTTCGGAGATGTGCTCGTACTCGCCCAGAATCACGGCGCCGACCGAGTCGCGCTCGAGGTTCAGCGCGAGGCCGAAGGACGGGGTGCCGTCCGCGCTCGGCGGGAACTCGAGCATTTCGCCCTGCATCGCGTCGGACAGGCCGTGCACGCGCACGATGCCGTCGGTCACCGAAACCACGGTGCCCTCGTTGCGGATGTTGGCGCTGACCCCAAGGCCCTCGATGCGGCTCTTGATCAGTTCGGAAATTTCTGCGGGATTGAGTTGCATGACTCTTTCCTTCTTTCTTTGAGGCTACAAGTAGAGGGCTGAAGACCGTCAGGCCGCCAGCGCAACTTTCATTTGTTCAAGGCGCGCTTTGACGGAGGTGTCGAGCACCTCGTCGCCGACCACCACACGAATGCCGCCGATCAGCTCCGGCTCCTGCCGGACCGTGACCTGGAGCTTGCGGCCGAAACGCTTTTCGAGCGCAGCCGACACGTTGGCCAGAGCCGCGGCATCGATCGGGAAGGCGCTGTAGACCACGGCGTCGGACGAACCGCTCTTCACGTTGGCCAGTGCCCGGAACTGCTTCGCAATTTCCGGCAGCACCGAAAAACGCCCGTTCTCCAGGAGCGCACCCAGGAAGTTCTGGGCGTGGACGGCCAACGGCGCACCGAAGGCGCCGGCGACCACACCGAGAACCTGCTCGGCCGTGGCCTTGGGGTTGTCGGCGAATTGCTGGAGCTCGGGGTTGGCCGCGATGGCGGCAACCTTTTCGAGCCAGGCGCTGGTTGCGGCGACGTCGGACGACGAGGCCTTGAAAAGCGCCTCCGCGTAGGGACGTGCAATGGTGGCGAGTTCTGCCATGGCTTCTATCAGAGTTCGGTCTGCAGACGGGCGAGCAAATCGGCGTGAACGCCCGCATTCACTTCCTTGCGCAGAATCTGCTCTGCGCCCTTGACGGCCAGTGCGGCAACCTGCTCGCGCAGGGCTTCACGGGCCTTCAGTGCCTGCTGGTCGGCTTCGACGCGGGCAGCTGCAACGATCTTGTTGCCTTCTTCGGTCGCACGGGCCTTGGCCTCTTCAACGATGGCCTGGGCGCGACGTTCGGCGTCGGCAAGACGTTGTGCGGACTCGTTGCGTGCCTGACCCAGCTCGGCTTCCACGCGCTTGTTGGCGGCGGACAGCTCGGACTTGGCCTTGTCGGCGGCAGCGAGGCCTTCGGCGATCTTCGCAGCGCGGTCGTCCAGCGCCTTCGCGATCGGCGGCCACACGAACTTCATCGTGAACCCGACCAGGATCAGGAACACGATCATCTGAACGATCAGGGTACCGGTAATGCTCACTTTTTACCCTCTCTTTGGGATTGAATGCGAAGCCATTCCGCAGTGGGGAACGACGACACGGGTCCGAGGAGAAAGACTTACTTCGGCAGCAGAGCGATCTGGGCCAGGAACGGGTTGGCCGTTGCGAACCACAGGGCGATACCGGTGCCGATAATGAAAGCAGCGTCGATCAGGCCGGCCAGCAGGAACATCTTGGTTTGAAGTTCACCCATGAGCTCGGGCTGACGTGCGGCCGACTCGAGGTACTTGCTGCCCATGATGCCGATGCCGATACATGCGCCCACAGCGCCCAGACCGATGATCAGGCCGGCGGCCAGTGCAACAAAGCTAATAACTTCCATGATGACTCCTAGAGGACTTTGGTTGAAGAGAAAACGAAAAACAAAAACGAAACGGGATGATCAGTGCGATCAGTGGTGCTCGTGGGCCTGGCCGATGTAGACCAGCGTCAGCATCATGAACACGAAGGCCTGCAGCGTGATGATCAGGATGTGGAAGATGGCCCAGGCGGTGCCCGCGATGACATGGCCCAGGGCCAGGAAGATGCCGGTGGCCGACAGCGTGAAGGCACCACCCATCAGGGCGATCAGCAGGAAGATCAGTTCGCCGGCATACATGTTGCCGAACAGCCGCATACCGTGCGAGACCGTCTTGGCGACGAACTCGATCATCTGCATCGCGAAATTGAACGGGTATAGCGCCCAGTGGTTGCCGAAGGGTGCAGTGAACAGCTCGTGGATCCAGCCGCCGGCGCCCTTGATCTTGATGTTGTAGTAGATGCAGATCAGCAGCACCGCCACCGACATGCCCATCGTCACCGAGAGGTCGGCCGTGGGCACGACACGCAGGTAGGCATGGTGCGGGTCTTCGCCGGCGATGTGGAAGATCTGGGCCCAGATCGCCGGAAACAAATCGACCGGGAACAGGTCCATTGCGTTCAGCAGAAAGATCCAGACGAAGATGGTCAAAGCCAACGGAGCGACGAACTTGCGGCTCGTGGCGTTGTGAACGATGCCCTTGGCTTGCTGGTCGACCATTTCAACCAGCAGCTCGACGGCAGCCTGGAAGCGACCCGGAACACCCGAAGTGGCCTTGCGTGCAGCCAGCCAGAGCAACCAGCAACCCAGGATGCCCAGAGCGATGGAGAAAAACAGCGAATCGAAGTTGAAGACCGAAAGATCGGCCACACCTGCAGGCTTGGAGCTTTGCAGATGCGTCAAGTGGTGAACGATGTATTCACCAGCGGTCTGACCATGTTCCGCAGCGTTTTCAGCAGCCATTCCGTTACTCGTCTCGTTGTTGCCGGCGCCGGGGCGAGAACATCACCGCCAACCAGGCCGCCTTCATTGTCACCACCAAGCCGACCAGCATTGCGGGCCAGCTCAGCGCCGTTATCAGCCTTGGCGCGGCGATCAGCATCGCCACGGACAAGGCCATCTTGACCATTTCCCAGAGGAAGAACCCAAACACCGCAGTGCCCGGATTCAGGGAAGAGAACCTGCCGGTCAATCCACGTGCGAACACCGCCGCTGGAATGACCACCGCGATCGCGCCGTAAGCGGCGGACCAACCCAGATTTTGCCTCCCCGTCAGTCCCCAGATGGCCAAAGCCACCACCAGACCGACAACCAACTGACCCGCGACCACCCGCCAAGGGGAGACCGAAGGGTTCTTTGCTCGCAGTTCACGCGCCTCATCGGCGGTCAACGGCTTGAATTCTGCATCGAGGTCTTCAGCGACCTCCGAGTCCTGTCGGGCGATTGTTTTCATTTCGAATGAAGCCCGGATGACGACCCAGAATTTCTACAAAGCCATTGATTATAAGTAAAAACCCAGCCACTCCCGCCACATCCGCGTCACGATTGCGAATCGATGGCCACAAGACCTGACGTGAACCCGACTCGGCGCGCACAACCATAATTCCTTCATGCACCCTATCACCGACGCTCTGCCCACCACGCTCTGCTACCTCGACGGCGAGTACACCGCCCTTCGCGACGCGAAGGTCAGCGTTCTGGATCGCGGCTTCATTTTCGGCGACGGCATCTACGAATTCGTTCCCGCGTACCACGGCCAGCCCTTCTGCTTCGAGGAGCACATGGCACGGCTCGATCGATCGCTTGCCGAGCTGCAGATTGTCAACCCGCTCTCACTCGCGCAATGGCGCGAAATCCTGATGCGGCTGATCGCCCCGGGCGGCAACGCACCGCAAGCCGTCTACTTCCAGGTCACCCGCGGCGTTGCGCCGCGCGACCACGCGATGGTCAAGGGCCTCACGCCCACCGTCTTCGTGATGGTGAACCCGCTGCCGCCCGTCTCCGACGCGGTGCGCGCCAAGGGTGTGGCCTGCGTCACCGCAGACGACTTCCGCTGGCAGAAAGCCCACATCAAGAGCACCAGCCTCCTGGGCGCCGTGCTCTCCCGACAGATCAGCGTCGAGGCCGGCGCGGCCGAGACCGTCATGTTCCGCGGCGACTGGCTCAGCGAGGCTTCGTCGAGCAACGTGTGGATCGTGAAGGACGGTGTGCTCATCGGCCCGCCCAAGGACAACCTCGTGCTCACCGGCATCCGCTATGGCCTCCTCGAGCGCCTGTGCCAGGAAGGCGGCATTCCCTTTACGCTGCGCCGCGTGTCGCGCGATGAAGTGTTCGGCGCCGACGAACTGATCCTGTCCTCGGCCAGCAAGGAAGTGCTGCCCGTCGTCACCCTCGATGGCAAGACCATTGGCAACGGCCATCCCGGCCCCATCTACAAGAGCTTGTATGCCGCCTACCAACAGGCCAAGCAACGCAACGCTGAGAAGCAAGGAGCCACTGCATGACCGAGAACACCACCGACGACGCAGTCACCGCACCCATTCCCGATCCGCGCAAGGAGTCGCTGATCGAGTACCCCTCGCAGTTCCCGATCAAGGTCATGGGCGCCAAGACCGATGGCCTGGTGCACGCGATCACGCAGATCGCCGAACAGTTCGATCCGACCTTCGACGCCACCACGGTCGAACTGCGCGACAGCAAGGCGGGCAACTACCTGGGCGTGACGATCACCGTCACCGCCACCAGCCGCGAGCAGCTCGACGATCTCTATCGCGCGCTCTCGGGGCATCCGTCGGTCAAGGTCGTTCTTTGAACTGAGCGCTGGATGACGACGGTCGCAGACCTCCCGGTGAACACCGCCATCGCCCCGCAATGGCTGGGCCGCGTCGACTACGCCGGCACCTTCGCGGCGATGAAGCAGTTCACGCTGGAGCGCTCGGCCGAGACGACAGACACGCTGTGGATCTGCGAGCACGCCCCCGTGTTCACGCAAGGCATCGCCGGCAAGCAGGACCACATCCTGAACCCCGGCGACATCCCCGTGGTGCAGACCGACCGCGGCGGTCAGGTCACCTTCCACGGCCCCGGCCAGGTGGTGGCGTATCCGCTGATCGACCTGCGCCGCGCCGGCTACTTCGTCAAGGAATACGTCTACCGCATCGAGGAATCGGTGCTGCGCACGCTCGCGCATTTCGGCGTGACCGGCCACCGCGTGCCGGGCGCGCCAGGCATCTACGTACGGCTCGACGACCCGTTTTCCCACGCGGCCTTGACCGGCCCGCTGCCCGCCAGCGACCCGTTCCGCGGCCTCGGCAAGATCGCCGCGCTCGGCATCAAGGTGAGCCGCCACGCCACCTATCACGGCGTTGCGCTCAACGTCGACATGGACCTCGAACCCTTCTCGCGCATCAACCCTTGCGGCTACGCGGGGCTGCAAACGGTCGACCTTTCTACAATCGGCATCCAAACCACATGGGAAGAAGCTGCCGGCGTGCTGGGCCAGAAGCTCACCACCTTCCTGGCACCTTAGCAATCCAATGAGCACCACCGAAGTCGTCCGCGACGCCCAGAGCGCCGAAACCTACAACCCCCTGGCCAAGCAGAAGGCCGCGGCCAAGCTCTCTCGTATCCCCGTCAAGGTGGTGCAGACCGGCGAAGTGCTCAAGAAGCCCGAATGGATCCGCGTGAAGGCCGGCAGCCCCACCACGCGCTTCTACGAAATCAAGCAGATCCTGCGTGAGAGCAACCTGCACACCGTCTGCGAAGAAGCCTCGTGCCCGAACATCGGCGAGTGCTTCGGCAACGGCACGGCGACCTTCATGATCATGGGCGACAAGTGCACCCGCCGCTGTCCGTTCTGCGACGTGGGCCACGGCCGCCCCGACCCGCTGGACAAGGACGAGCCCCTCAACCTCGCCAAGACCATCGCCAAGCTGCGCCTGAAGTACGTGGTGATCACCAGCGTCGACCGCGACGACCTGCGCGACGGCGGCAGCCAGCATTTCGTCGATTGCATCCAGAACATCCGCGAGCTCTCGCCGATGACGCAGATCGAGATCCTCGTGCCCGACTTCCGCGGCCGCGACGACCGCGCCCTGGAGATCCTGAAGGCCGCGCCGCCGGATGTGATGAACCACAACCTGGAGACCGCGCCGCGCCTCTACAAGGAAGCGCGCCCCGGCAGCGACTACCAGTTCAGCCTGAACCTGTTGAAGAAGTTCAAGGCGCTGCACCCGAAGGTGCCGACCAAGAGCGGCATCATGGTCGGCCTCGGCGAAACCGACGAAGAGATCCTGCAGGTGATGCGCGACATGCGCGCCCACGACATCGACATGCTGACCATCGGCCAGTACCTGTCACCGTCGGGCTCGCACCTGCCGGTGCGGCGCTATGTGCACCCGGACACGTTCAAGATGTTCGAGGAGGAGGCCTACAAGATGGGCTTCAGCCATGCGGCTGTGGGGGCGATGGTGCGGTCGAGTTATCACGCGGATCAGCAGGCGCACGCGGCTGGGGTGTGAGGCAAGCACGGCACCTTGACGCGTCGTGATCGAAGCCGCAGGCGCGCGGTCGCTCACGGCCGCGTAGCTACCGAATCGCCTCGCTGGATGGCGTTGAACTCGAGGCGCTTGTTCAATTCGGCGCGCTCTTTCTTTTCCCGTTCGGGCCTGGCGGTGATGTTCCAGCCCTTGGCATCACCTTGCCTGAGGTCACGCGCCTCGTTCTCCGCATCACGCTTGAGCTTGACGTCCAGCAGATGGAATTCGAGATTCATTCGGTAGTCGACCCCGCGATCGGAATTTCCGTAGTCGTTGACCTTCAAGCTGGCCAACACGCCATCGCCGACCCAGCGCCACAAGGGACCTTTGCTGACCACGATGGGCCAGTCTTCCGGAGGGATCTTGTACGCGGGATCGATGTTGTATTGGTCCGATGCGATTTCGCCCTTCTCGTTCAGCAGGCTGGAGCGCCCCGTCAACAGCGTGTCCCACACCGGATTGAAATACCGCTGCCACCTGCCCTTCTGAAATTGCACGATGGTCTGCTCGACGAAGGCTTGGGCCTCTTCATGCGTTCGGTTGATCTTGCTGCTGAGCTGGAGATCGACAGACTGAACACGTCGATCCGGAAACCGGCCTTCGTCCGCGTTCATGGTGAAAGCAAAGATGGGCTGCCAAACGACCTCGTAACCCGGGCGCGTGTAACGTGCGGGAACCGTTTCCGGAACGGGCGCGACGCTATAGCTGATGTAGCCGTTGATGTTGTCCGTCTCGAATTGCGGAACGCCTGAAGCGCGGCCGGTCTCCAGGATGTTCTTGCCCAAGTCGAATTTGATTTCTCGCGCCTTCTGGGCTCCCGCCTGGTCGCACGCCGTCAGTCCACTCAGTAGCAGTCTGCCGGCCGCACCCTCAACGAGACTCAACAGGAACTTGCGACGCCCAGGCATGCGCCGCTTCAATCTTTCGCTCGGGTTTTCAAGGCTTCTTGACCACTGAATCACCCCGCTTGACGGCGTTGGCCTCGAGGAGTTTGTTCAGTGCAGCGCGCTCTTTCTTACTCGCCTCGAGCTTCGCAGTGCTGTTCCAGCCCTTGGCATCGCCCTGCTTGAGTTCACGCGCTTCATTCTCTGCATCGACTTTGAGTTTGATGTCCAGTAGGTCGAACTCAAGGCTCATGCGGTACCCGCCTCACTGCACGCCCACATGCCCAGCGCCAATGCGGCGATCGACACGCCCACAAGGCTCAGCAGAAATTTACGGCGCCGGCGCACAGTACTCGCGAATCATTCGCTGAAATTTCAGGGTTTCCTGATCACTGAATCGCCTCGCTTGATGGCATTAGCTTCCAACCGCTTGTTCAACTCGGCACTGGCTTTCTTGGCTTCTTCCAGCTTGGCGGTGCTGTTCCATCCCTTGGCATCGCCCTCCTTGAGATCGCGTGCTTCGTTCTCTGCATCGCGCTTGAGTTTGACGTCCAGCAGAACGAATTCCAGGCTCATTCGATAGTCAAGTCCCCGCGTAGCGTTGCCGAGTTCACTTATCTCCAAACTCGCCAAGACACCATCACCCACCCAGCGCCACGTAGGAACATTTTTGACCAACGCGGGCCAATCCGCCGCGGGAATCTTGTACGCGGGATCGATGGTCATCGGTGCACTCTCGATCTCTCCTTTCTCATTCAACAAGCTGGAGCGCCCCGTCAACAACGTGTCCCACATCGGGTTGTAGTACCGCTGCCATTTGCCGCGCTGAAATTGCGCGATGGTCTGCTCCACGAAGGCTTGGGCTTCCTCGTGAGTCTGGTTGACTTTGCTGCTGAGTTGGAGGTCGACCGACTGAACACGTCGATCCGGGAAACGGCCTTCATCCGCGTACATGGTGAAGGCAAAAATCGGCTGCCATGCGACCTCGTATCCGGGCCGGGTGTAGCGCGCGGGAACAGTTTCCGGAACAGGCGCGACGCTATAGCTGATGTAACCATTGATGTTGTCCGTCTCGAATTGCGGCACACCTGAAGCGCGACCGGTCTCCAGGATGTTCTTGCCCAGGTCGAATTTGATTTCTGCCATCTTTTGTTCTCGTTCCTTGCTACAGCCCGCGAGCCCGCCTATCAAACCGGCGGCCGTCGCCGCCAATAGAGTCCGTCGATCAAGCATCGATCCAACTCCTGATCTTCTGCAACTCGCCTTCCATGTAATTTTTCCGATTTGCCATCAGTTCATTAAATTTCTTTGCGATCTTCGCCACGTAGTCCATCCGATCCTTCGGGTTGGGCAAGCTACCCTTGCGTCCGGTCACATAGTCCCACGGTGTCGCTGGCGCATCGAAGGTAATCTGCAAGTTGGAGTCTCTGTTCTTCGGTGCAGCGCTGAAGTACAGCGTATAGGTTGGAGAAAGCCATCCAAAAAATAGTCGACTGATGGATTGATTGAGATTCATGGTCTTGATCAGCATGGGGTCGTCGTAAATCAGGGGTTGCAGAATATTGATCTGCTCCTGCGTTGCGATGGTGTTCAGTTCAGCCTTCTTGAACGTGAACCTTCCCTCGGGCTTGGCTCGGTACTCTGCGATCAAGGTCCGATACGTGGTCTGCATCTCTTCTGTTACCTTGAACTGCGCCACCTTTTGCAGCCGCGCTGTAGCTGCACCATCGTCGGCGATGCGCTTGAGTTCCCTGCGCTCTTCGTCCATGACATAGAACGCCTCATCGAACTTCGGCCAGTACTGCGACGGTGGCATGCGATAGCCACCGTCGTACGTTTTCACTTGCCGCCTCACATAGTTATTCGCTTGGTAGGCGTTGGCCACATGCTGGCCATAGCCATAGTCCGTGCCGCCTCCCAGTACCACCGGCGTTGCATCGAAATAGCTTTTGGCTTTGGCATACACCGGGTCACCAGCCATCCACCCCTTCACTCGGCCGAGCCAGTTGGCGCCGAATGGCAGCTCTTTCACCGCATTTTTTGATTGATCCTGAAAATCGTCTGCGTTGCGTTGCGACACGTGACTGGTGAGCCGATCCGCGTTCAGGCTACCGTCTTTGTTGAGTCCGTATTCGAGCACGTACCAAAGCCATGGATAGATGTCCATGAAGAGCCACAGATTGCCCTTGGCCAATGCCGCATAGACGCGCAACGAATATTCATAGGGCGACCCACTCGTGACAAGCTCGGAACCCAGTTGGGATGCTTGTGATGTCCGCGCGAGATTGCCCCAACCGCCATTGAGTACATCTTCGCGCGCGTAGCGATAAGCCTCGACGATATCTTTCACCACGAAGGCAGCCAATGCAGGCCAGTACAGCTGCAGTTTGCCTTGCGATTTCTCACCACTCGCAAAGTAAAGATCCGCATACCGCGCCGCAATCCGCTTGGCCCTGCGCTCCGGATCGGTGATCAGGTGCCAGCACTTGCCATTGCCCTGCTCACTGACCGCGACGAGCGCCTCCTCCTGCGCATACGACCACAGGTGTCTGGCCTCCACCTGCTGCGTGAACTGGGAGCTCGGGCGCGTGTTGGTCTTGCACTGCCCCAGGACTTCGAGCTCGTAGCCTTGCGCGTCGATTTCTTTGTTTGCCATGGTTCTCAGATGTCGAATTTGAAACGCGCATACCGCAGCGCTTGCTCCAGCGGCTGGGCCTCGGGCGTATCGAGCCTCGAGGTTTCCCCTTTCTCGGGCGAGTTGCCCTTGAGCACCTGGTCTTCTTCGGCCTTGTTCGTTACCTTGAACCGCAGGCGCCCTTCGATGGCCGATTGCAGCGAGTCCTTGAAGACCACCTGCTCGTCGTACTTGACGCCCAGCGACTGCTCGGCTGGAGGCAACGTGATGGTGCCCCTGGGCAATGCATCGAGTTCCGTGGGCACGCCGCGAGGTCCGACAAAACTCTTCGTCGCGCCCTTCACGTCCAGCAACCCCGGCATCTTCAACGTGATGTTCGCCCCATCCAGCTCGATGCTCGTCTGCCCACCCTTGAGCGTGATCTTCTGCTTGGCCAGCACGTGAATCTCGTCGTTGCTGCTGGTGACCGTGAAGCCTTCCTTCGCCAGCCATTCGAGTTCGTCGGTATGCGCCTGCACGCTCACCGGCCCCTCCTGCGCGATGACCTGGATGCCGCCTTCGTGGCTGTAGAGCCCCACCGACTTGCCCGCCGCAAAACTCACCGTCTTGCCCGCAGCCATGTGCGCCTGCTCCTGCGCAGTCCAATGGATCGCCTCGCCCGCGAACACCGTCGCGCTCGCAGGCGTGGCCATGTTCAGACTCATGTTCGCGTCCAGCACCATGAGCGGCCGAGCGAAGGCCGGCACCGGGTCCTGGCCTTGACGTGAGTCCGCGCCCTCGCCGCCCTTGGGCTCCTTCGCGTCCTGACCGTTGACGCTGCCGGGGTAGTGCCCGTTCTTCTGCGGATCGATGTCGTCGATGAGCGGCTGCAGCAGCGCCGTCGCATTCAGTGCCAGCGCCTTCGCACCACCGGCCGCGTCCGACAGCTTCTGCGCCTCACGCAGCGCGCCGGCGAGCTGGCCGCGCACGCTCGCGGTGTCCTGCACGCTGCCTGCGGCCCGCTCCTGTGCCAGCGTCGAGATCAACAGCCCCTCGCCCGCACGCGTGACGACCCACGCGTCGGAGCGCAGCTCGGCACCGCTGCCGCGCCACGCACCGCGATTGCTCTCGTCGGGCGACTGCGCATTGAGATGCCCAAGGTTCAGCTGGCTCGCCGCGTGCGAACTGGCGAGCCGCGTGCGCACCTGGCCAGGCGCGTCGTCCGCGATCCATTGGTTGTAGCCGCTGCCGTCGAGCGCACGGCTGTGCCAGCCCGAGAGCACACCCGCGTGATTGGCCGACGAATCGGTGCCCGCCGACCACGGCGGCAGATCCTGCCCGTTGTAGAGCTGCTGGCTCACCACCGGCCGGTCGATGTCGCCTTCGATGAACGACACCAGCACCTCCGAGCCCACGCGCGGCAGATGGTGCGCGCCCCAGTTCGGCCCGGCCACCGGCGCGGCCACGCGCAGCCACACCGACTGGCGGTTGCTCGCATGCCGCCCGGCAGCAACCAGGCTGCCCTGCCCGCTCTGCCCCGACTGCTGTTGTGTCGCGCGCTGCGCCTGCCAGTGAAAACGCACCTGCACACGGTGATCGCGTTGCGTGTGAACGGCCGTCGGCGCCTCGTCGTCATCGGCACCGACCACGAGCGCGACCATCGCCTCGGGCGCCGTGGGCTTGGGTCGCCAGATCGGTGCGATCTGCGCTTCGGCCGGTTGCGCCTCGAAGCTGTTGCGGTAGCTGCCCTTCTCGAACTCGCCGGCTTCGAGCACCTGCGCAGCCTGCGCGCCGAGGTTGTTGGCGGCTTCGTGGCGCACGCGCAGCGTGACGAATTTCTGGCCTTCGTAGCGGTCGTGCTGCGTGAGCGTGAAGCGCTCGCCGGCGCCCAGCTGCCGCACGCTGCCGCCGGCGTTGTAGCGCTTGATGCGCGACTCGAACGCCACCAGCTGGTTCTCGGCACGCCGCGCGGCGGCGGCGTTGTTGGCGTAGCGCTGCGAGCCCGCGCCGTCGTAGTGCTCCAGCACGGGCACCTCGCCCATCGCCAGCGCGCTCTGCGTCGAGCCGGTGGGCGCCTGCAGCACGCTGGCATCCCACGCGTTCACCGTGACGGCGTTGCTGACGAGCTGGCGCTTGCTGCTCCATGCGGTGATGGCGTCCTGCTGCTCGGTGGCGTCGACGCGGTGGAAGCGGATCTCTGGCAGCGCGCAATCGGGCGTTTTTGCCTCGCGATCGAAGATCACCAGGCGGTGGTGCGAGGGCGTCGTGTTGTTGCTGTTGTTGGCACCGCCGCTCTCGCCATCTTTCGTCTGCTCGTGCTCGAAGCGAAAGCTCAAGCCTTCCTCCGTGAGCAGGCGCATCACGAAGGCGAGGTCCGATTCGCGGTACTGCACGCAGGTCGGCCGCACGGGCAGCTCTTGCGTGACTTCGAAGGTGAAGCTGGCGGTGGTGTGGTCGGCGAACACTTCGCTCACGATGTCCTGCACGCTCTTGGCGGCGTACACGAAGCTGTCGCGGCGAAGGCCGAGTGCGGCAAGCCAAGGCTGCAGGTGCAGCCGATAGCGCGCGAGGCCGCCGTCGCCGCCCAGCGCGTCGACGGCCGTGAGGTAGCCGTGCCAGGTGCGGAAGTTGCCGTTGGCGAGCAGGAGGCGCAGGCTCAGCTCCTCGCCGATCAGCGCGAAGGGATCGAACTCGCTCGACGTGGCGAGGGTGTCGATGGTGAAGGCAAAGAGTTCGTTGATGCCTTCGGTGGCGGTGAAGCGCTCGACGACGACGGCGTTCTGCGGCGCCGCTTCAGGCAACTGCAGCTTGATGAGGCGCGCTTGCTCGGAGAGGCGCGCGACGTTGAGGCCTTCGGACGTCCATGGCGTGGCGCCATAGGTCGGCATGGAGATATTTGAAGTGTCTGGCATGGATGGGCTCTCTCGTGGTGTCACTGCCGGCACGTCCGGTCTTCGTTCGATTTCTTGCCGTACATGATCTTTCTGTCTGTCGCTTCAAAGATCGATTTCAAGAAGCAGATCTGCCGCTTCGCAGCTTCGACTCTTCGTCCACACCGGCAGGCCATCTCGCTTCCGGGGCGAGGCGCATCACAACGAAGTTTCCCAAGCCGAACAGCAGCCACAGCGGGAACACCAGCGACATCAGCACCATCATCAAGGTGCCGAAAAAGCCGCTCATCCGCTCACGTGCGCGCCGTCCCATCTCCGTGGGGGCGAACCAGGGCATGGCGAACAGCAGGCAATCGATGAAGCCCGGCGTCTGATTGCGCAGGTTCTGTGGGGGCAGCCCCTCAGGCCCGTCGTTCATGTACCGGCGCAGCAATTCCCACTGCTCTTCGTACTGCCGGGTCGTCTGGGCGCCATGCTGCAGCCG
The DNA here is from genome assembly GCF_024701975.1 of Variovorax sp. ZS18.2.2. GTDB lineage: Bacteria > Pseudomonadota > Gammaproteobacteria > Burkholderiales > Burkholderiaceae_C > Variovorax. Next base: position 286,432 of record NZ_JANLNM010000009.1, on the reverse strand, counting down.
GAACCGGTCCACTTCTTCGAACGAACCCGGCTTGCAAGCCACAAGCTCGAGCGCGTAGCGTTGCGTCACCACTTCGCCGCTGGCGCCGATCTGCTTGGTGATCTCGGCCTGGAGCGTGGACCAGTCGAAGACTTTCACGCCGCCGCCCCACCGGCCAAAAGGGTTGTGGTTCCAGGTGTAGCTGTTGGCGTAGACCTTGCCTTGGCGGCGATTGAAGCGAACAGGCCGGTCCTTGGGCAGGCGCAAGTCGAGGCGCAGGAAAAAGATGCCGTGGCTGAAGGCGACAAGCCACATCACGATCGCCACACCCACGATCCAGGGCTCCATGCCATCCCATATCGCCATGCTGAGCATGAGGTAGCTGAGGCCCAGTCCTGCAGCCACGCAGGCAAGGCCGCCCCAAAGGATGAGCCCCCTGGGAATATTCGAGGCCATCGAGAACTCCAGATATACCTCGTCCAGATGATTCAGCTCATCCCAGCCATCCGCCTTGCCCGAGGGCGGCGCATCCCGCAATGCCAGATCCTGCGCCCATTGAGGATGGGCGGGTGTGATGCGGGGCGCGTGAGACACCCCTGTCTCGGTAGTCATTACCAGTCACTCTTGTTGAGTTCCAGGCTCGCCCGGCCATGCGGATCGGACAAGTCCGGCACGTAGTCCGCTGTCAATTCGACGTCCCCAAAGTACTTCACCGCCACCTCTACGCTGACCTCGGCGACCAGAACGTCCTTGTTCTTGCCCTCGAGCTTGTAGGTCGGCCCTACGAGGTTGCGAAAATACTTTGTACCGTCGCTCTGGACGGGCGTGGCACGACCGGCAAGGATGCCTGCGTTCGGTTCGACCGGCAACGTATTGTGCTTGCCGCTTGCGAGCGTCACGCTCTTGGCCTTGCTACCCTTGACCGCGCACAGGCGCCACTCGAAGGCGGAGTCTGCTGCGTCATAGTTTGGAAACGTGATCTTGGCCTTGACCGTGTCCCATACAAAATCGGTAAAGCCCCAGCCGTCGTCGTTGAAGCCCGTTTCGCCAGCAAGACCAAGGATGATGGCGTTGAGCTGGCTCAGTTCGTCGTCGATTTCCGCGTCCGTCCAGGGGCGGTCAGCCGAGTTCTTCGCGTTCGCATAGCGCGCCCCCTTGCCCCAGTAGCAACGGTCGAGCCAGATGGCGGCCTGGCTGTCCTCGGCTTTCATCGCAAAGTACAACAGAAGCACACCGGCCGCGATCAAGATCAGCGCCCATCCGATCGGACCGAGAAGGGCCGCACCGGTGAGCGCACCATAGATCCCGACGGCACCGCCGGCGACCATCGCGACACCTGAAAGCGCGTAGAGCACGCTGGCGTCCCTGTCGCCGCGGCGAGCCGTCCTGATGGAGGCCATCCCGGCTTGCACCCCTTCCACGATCGAAGCCGCAGCGCCGAGTGCCCCTCCAATGCGCCCAATCGCCGTTCCCCACGTTTTTTCGCTCATCAGCTTTACGCCCACGCCAACGAGTTCCATCACCGCCCCGATGGCGGCGGTTCCGGCCGCCACCACCAGAATGCGTGCCTCGTTGTTGCCCAGGAATTTCTTATCCGCCTTCTTGAGGTTGTCCCAGAACGACCACCCCTGGATCACCGCCGAGGCCGCGGCCAGGATGCCCGAACCGGTGCCGGCCGTTCTCAGGCTGCCGCGCGTCAGGATCTTCAGCAGACTGGCCGTGCGGGCGTTCGCGGCGCCCGCGCGCTGCAATACTGCATCCACAAACTTCTGAGCGCCGGGACTGATGGTCAACGGGTGTACTCGCATGGCCGTTGCCATGGCGGCGCTTTCGGCCGCGGTGGCAGCTTGAGCAGTCTGGTGTGCCGAGCGGGCCGCGTCTTGCGCGGAGGGTAACGCGTCGATTTCTTTCGTGACGTCCTCCAGTTTGTCGTAGGCCCAGGTCACGACATCGACGAAGGCGTCGCCCACCTTCTTGTCGCTGATGTGCAGCACGCCGGCAATGGCCATCGAGCGCACGGTGTTCTTGCCGGCTTGGGCCATACGGCGCATGCCCTTGGCCGCAGCGTCGATGGCCGCATCGGAACTGCGAAAGGCCAGGTCGTTAAGGTACGCGAGGTACTCACGCATCTTGATACGCGTGGTGATGATGAAGATTTCGCGCCGCTCGTATAGAAGCACCGCCCCCTGGATCGCGCGCAGCACAGTTGCCTTCGCGATTTCGGAGGCGCCATTGGCCGCCAAGCGCGAGAGCACGCTGCCAACGGTATACAGACTGTTCGCCACGGCGCCGGTGGCCTTGGGAATCCAGCCGCCGCGAATTCTGTCCATCGCAGCAGCGCCGGCGGCGCGAACGGGATTGGGGACTTTGTCTGCCGCTTCGCGCGTGAGGCTGAAGGGTTCGTTGCGGAAGTTCTGCAGCGTATTGCTGGTCAACTCCTTGGTGCCGATGATGTTCTTCACCGCCTTGAACAGCTTGCTGCCCTTGTGCAGACTGTCCTCCATCGGGTTCGGCCCTTCGGGCAGAAGGTACTCGAGCAGTTCTTCCTGGTCGCCAAAGATCGCAACGTAGATCGGGTTGGTCTCGTCGGTGGGCTTCTTCGCGATGAAGTCTTTCCAGACTTCGTAGACACGGGTGTCCTGCGGTGACGGCTGGCCCTGGACCTGGGACGGACTGGCGCTGGGACCGCCGCTGAGCGCGGCGGCGAAAGCCTCGATCAGCACATCTTGCTGCGCAGGCGATTCATTGTCGAAGTCGTGGCGACGCCGCACCCATTCGGACTGCGCGAGCCAGTATGCATAGTCTGCATCGCCGCGCACGATCCAGTCCTGAAAGAGCTTGAGCGTGGCGTTCAGCCTGGTATCGAAAGCGGCGCGCTCGGTTTCGCGATAGTGCTCTTGCAACGAAGACCACAGGCTCGTCACCTTGTCGTTGACACGCTCCTTGCGCGTGGTGGTCACGCTGGTCGTTTCGGAATACGCCAGACCGTCCGAGTAGGTGTGCGTCTCGGTCTGCACATCGGGCAGGCCTTTGCTGGTTTCCTCCTGCTGCACGCTCGCGGCGACTTGGTCGCCGATCACTTGTTTCAGACCCAGAATCGATTGAGAAATCAACATCGGCCTGACAACACGAACGTCGCTCAGGTAGCGCTGACGAGAGTCCATGGCCTGCAGTCGCGTCGCGTTCAGTTCTTGCACCATGCCCAGGGGATCGTTGAGCACAATCGCGCTGGCCATGAATTTCTGGCCATTGAAGTCGCTCGGCTTGACGGTGAATTTAGCCACTGCCGGAGCTCCGCCGGTGCGCATGCTCACGCCGTGCGCGCTTACCCAATCCAGATGGTTGGGCTTCTTTGGGTTGAAGGGGTCGCTGGCGTCGTACTGGGTGCGTGAACGTGCCTCGGCATCGTCTTCTGCGTACTCCAGGACGAGCCTGTTCAGACGCTGCGTCGTGCTGACCTCGTCGGGATGGAATTGGAACGCATCGGCCAGGGTATCGGCTTGTTTGCCAAGCGGGTCCGTACTGAACTCCTGCATGCGCTGGGTCCGCGTGCCTGCCGCACCAGCACCTTCGTACTTCTGGCGCACACGGCGCGTCCACGGCACCTCGCTGAAGGCGATCCAGAACTTGGTGGGCAATGCCCGTGTTGCACCGAGCGGAACCAGCGGAATCGTAATGAAGCTCGCCGGGACGTTGTGGCCTTCGCGGCGGCAGGCGGGCGTCAGTTCGCGATCGGTCTTGAAGTCAGGATCGTCGGGGTCCGCCATCTTGCGAAGCATCCCGCTCGCGGTCACGGCATATGTATGCCAAAGACCGGACCCGAAATAGACCATGACGAAGCCCTTGCGCAGCGTGCGTAAGACATAGTGATGGCCTTTGAGCCCCTCGGGCGGCTTGCCCTTCAAGCCCACTCCGAGCTTGGACCACGTTGTCGGATCGGTCACTCTGCCGGGCAGGAAAGACGGTGTGACTGCATAGCGCAGCGGCAAGACCGACAAGCCAACTCGACCGCAAAAGGCGCACTTTCCATCGGCGCCAAGCGCACATGCCTGGGCGGCCTGGCCGTTGGCACGAATCGTCGCCGCGCCTGTTGTTGCCGCTCTCGTCTTGGTGGTTTCGGTTCCCATGAGCTTGCACTCCCGTTCGTTGTATCTGATGTGATGGCTATTCGTGCGCGCTTGCAGCCATCTCGTCGAGCACGGCGTCCGGCAACGCTGCAAAGAGCTGCGCGAGCCCCGGCTGGTCATCGGGCGCAGTGGCAACTTGACGGATCAAATCCGCGGCTTGCGGGTGCTCGGCCCATCGGGGACCGAGCGTGAAAACGTTGAGCGCGTAGAAGACGATGTCTTCGGTGCGATGCAGGCCGCTGCCCGATGCCTGACGCATCGCGGCATCGATGCGCAGTTCGGGCTGGGAAGGCATGGCGATGTCCGCGCGTGTCATCGCCATCACGACAAAGCGCGCCGTGGCGATGCGCGCCTGCGATGCGAACTGCTCGCTGCCGAGTGGCGCGGTGTGTTCGGAATCATCTTGCTGCGGCGCCGATATCACCTTGAGTTCGCCGGCCGTGTCGATCAGCGCCCAATGCCTGATGGGCCCCAGCCAACGCCGCAAGAATCCCACTGCAGCCGGATCGTCCGCCAACAAGGCCAGACGATAGGGCTCGAAAAAGGGCAGGTAGCGCTGCCGGGCCTGGCTCTTGTCGAGCACCACACCCGACTTGGCCAGATGGCGAGCCGCTGCGGTCGGCAATACCTCGCTGCACAACCAACCAGCCACATAAGCACCGTTCACGCTGCGGCACCGCGCGACGGCGCGCTCCAGCGTGAGGTCGATCAACGCTTCATCTGCATAACCGTGTTCGCCAGCGACATACAACTGCAGAAGCTGCGGCAGAAGTTCGGGTTCATGGGCCAGATCAGGCCGGTTCACGGCTTCGATGTACCGCTCGATCGGCCGCTGGCTCAGATTCGATGGATGCAACTCATCGTATGAAGCGACAGGGCAGTTGAGGTCAAGCAACGCATAGATGTGGGCCTTGGGGTGCACCTCGCGCCACTGAAAAAACTGCGCTCGAAGCCGCGCGCGTAATTCGTCGATGCCGCGCCCGATTGGTTGGTCGGAGGTCATCACTTCTTCCATTCGCACTCCGCCAGTTTGTCGGTCGGCAAGCTGTTGCTCGCCCTATCGCCTTGCGGCCCAACGAAGTTGTGCATGCCTCTGAACGTCACCTTCCCCGGCGCATGGATCTTGATGCTCGAGCCTTCCAGCTTGATGTACGCCCCGGCGCTGGTCAGCAGCACGTGCTTGGGGGCTTCCACGGTCACGTCCTTCGCGGTGCTGGCAATCGTCACCTTCTTGTCCGCCGCGATCTTCGTGGCGCCCTTCTGGCTCTGCACGCTCACCTTGCCGCTGGCCGCATGCAGCGCGATGCCGCGCTCCTGGTTGGGCTCGCCGCCCTCACCCGCCTTGGCGCCCAGCGTGTAAAGGCTCACCCCCTTGGCCACGCTCACCGCGATCTGCCCCTGCGCGGGCAGGTCGATGTCCTGATTGGCGACGATGGCCGTGTTCTTGCCACTGACGGCAATCGCCTCCTTCGGCGTGACGAAGCCAATGCCCATGGGCGCGCTGAACTGCAGGTGCGGCTCGCTGTACGCGGTGACGCTGCCCTGCCCGCCTTCGGTGGCCTTGATTTCACCGGCGCCGTTTGCACTGCCTGATTGTGCCGGGCTGCCTTCCTGCGTCGCCCCCAGCACTTCGGCCACGTGCTTCAGCGCCTCGATGGCCGGCAGCTTGTCTGGCGCCTCTTCACCCTTGATCTGCGCCTTCTGCGTCTGCGCGCTCTTCGCGAGTGAAGTGGCCAGCTCCTCGGCCTGCTTGGTCTGCTGCTGTGCCTCGCGGCTCGCCATGAACGCTCCCTTGGCGTTCTGCTGCGCATGCGCGCTGACGAGCAGCCCCGAGCCAGCCCGGATGGCGCCCTGTGCGGTGGTCGCCAATTCAGCCCCATGCCCGCGCGCCTTGCCGCGCGCGTTGTCGTCCTGCTGCTTGTGGTGTCCCAGGTGCAGCCGGCTCTGTGCCTGCGTGGTCTCCAGGCCTGTGCTGCCCTGCCCCGGGGTGTCGTCGAAGACGAGCTGGTTGTAGCCGCCATCGCCGCTCTGGCTCGCGCTCAACTCCTGGGTCTTGATGCCGGAGAAGACAGCGTTGTGCGCGTGCTCCTTGGCGCCCTTGCCTTCGCCGGCGAACCAGGCGGGGGCATTGCCGGTGGATTGCGCCGCACCTGCAGACTTCTCGTTGTGCTGGGCGTCGGTCTGGCCCGCGCCGTTGTAGAGCGCTGCAACGACGACCGGGCGGTCGATGTCGCCATGATGGAATTCGACCAGCACTTCCTGCCCCACGCGCGGCAGGGTGACCTGACCCCAGTTGTCGCCCGCTGCGCCGGCGGCCACGCGCACCCAGGCACCCAGGCGGTCAGAGGCAGGGGCGTTGTCCTGCCCGTCGGAGCGGGGCTGTCTCGCGCTCGAGCCGCTGCCGCGCTGCCAGTGGAACTGCACCTTGACGCGGTGGTCGCGGTCGGTGTGCACAGGTGCGTCTCCCCCCACGCCGATGACGATGGCGCTCTGGCTACCGTTCACGCTGGGCTTGGGGTGGATGCGCTGGCCGTGGCCGTCCATGCTCAGCGGGCGGTAGGGGATGGCGGCGCGCACGGTGGTGAAGTCGTTGCGGTAATGGGTGACGGTGTCGGGCCGACCATCGGCATTGCCACTGTCGTCGGACACATCGAACACGGTGGCGATGTCCGGCAGACCCAGGCGTTCGCCGACGCCGGCCTTGAGGTCTTCGTCGAAGTTGTTGCGCGCGAGGTGGCGCACGGCGAGCACTGCGAAGCGGCGATCCTCTTCGCTGTCCTTGTCGTGCTGCTCGTGGCCGGTCAGGGTGAAGGTGGTGGCAGGTGCCAGGGTGCGCACAGCACTCTGCCCTTCGAAGCGCTTGTTGCGCAGCTCCAGCGCTTGCAGCGCGTTGGACAACAGCCGTTCGCCCTGGGCCGAGGTCTCCCAGCTATAGGCGCCGGGGTCGTCGCTCCATTGCAGGGTGCGGTGGCCTGCGCCACGGCTTTGCTGCTGCACCGGCCTGGCACTCACGCTCTTGTAGTCCCAGCTCTGCTGCGCAAGGCTGTTGGTCTGCAGCTGGCGGCTGCCTCGCCATTGCTGGATGGTGTCTTCGCTCTCGCTCGCGTCGGCGCGGTGGAAGCGGATGGTGGCTTGGGTGTTGGCGTGGAAAGCGCCGTTGTGGTCGGCGATGACGAGGGTGTGGCTGCCCAGTGCCCCGTCCTTGCCCGTCGCATGCTCGAACCAGTAGCACAGACCTTCTTCGGCGAGCAGCCGCGAAACAAAATCGAAATCGCTCTCGTGATACTGGGTGGTGATGCCGCGCACGGGATAGATGTCGCGCTGCGCGATCTCCCAGCGCCATTGCACGGCGAGCTTGCCCTGGCTTTGATAACGCGCGAACACGGCATCGACGATGTCGAACACGTTCTGGTGCTGGAAGAGACAGCTGTCCTGGCGGTGGCGCAGGAACGCGAGCCAGGGTTCGATGACGAGCCGGTAGCGCGCCATGCCGCCATTGCTCGAGACGCACTCGGCCTCGGTCACATGGCCATGGAAGGGGCGCAGTTCGGTACGGCTCTGTGCGGTCTGCAGGTCCAGGCGCACGCCCTGGCCCATCAGCGTCTTGAGTTCGATGTGCGCGTCGTCGCTCAGCGCGGTGAGTTCGAAGCGGAAACCGCCCTCGTCAAGAGACTCCACACCGTCCAGCCGTTCGGCCAGCAGCTTGTTGTCCCCCAACGGCGTGTGCAGCACCAGCAGGCGATCGCGCTGCGTCGTGCCCGCGCGCAGCAACCCGCCGAGCGAAGCCGATGAGAAGGTCGTCATTTTTCTGCTCTCCCTTTGACCCGAACCGCCGCCGCGCCTAGGTGATCCTGTAGCGGAACTCGCCGCTCTTGGCGCAGCTGGCCTTGATCTTCGCGAGCGGCGTCTCGTCGGCCATGCGGGTGAGCACGGCCTCGGCGATCTCGGGCAGCAGCGTTCCGTTCAGGATGTGATCGACGTTGCGCGCGCCCGAATCGACCTCGGTGCAGCGCGCGAGCACGGCCTCCACCAGCGCGTCGTCCCACTCGAACACCGCCTTGTGGTTGCTCGCGATGCGGTCGCGGATGCGGCCCAGCTTGAGCGCAATGATCTGCTCGAGCACCGCATCGGTGATCGGATAGAACGGCGCCACTTTCATGCGGCCGAGAAAGGCCGGCTTGAAGGCCTTCATGAGCACGGGGCGCAGCGCATCGGCCAGCGCGTCGGGCGCGGGGCGCTCGTCGTCAGCCTTGTTGAGGCAGGCCTGCATGATCTGCGACGAACCGATGTTCGAGGTGAGGATGATCAGCGTGTTGCGAAAGTCGATCTCGCGGCCCTCGGCGTCGTCCATCATGCCCTTGTCGAACACCTGGAAGAACATCTCCAGCACGTCGGGATGCGCCTTCTCGACCTCGTCGAGCAGCACCACGCTGTAGGGCTGGCGGCGCACGGCTTCGGTCAGCACGCCGCCTTCGCCATAGCCCACGTAGCCGGGCGGCGAGCCCTTCAGGCCCGAGACGCTGTGCGCCTCCTGGTACTCGCTCATGTTGATGGTGATGAGCTTCTTCTCGCCGCCGTAGAGGATGTCGGCGAGCGCGAGCGCAGTCTCGGTCTTGCCCACGCCCGAAGGGCCGACGAACATGAACACGCCGCGCGGCTTGTTGGGGTCTTCCAGGCGCGCGCTCGCGGTGCGCACGCGCTGGGCGACGGCGGCGAGCGCGTGGTCCTGGCCGATCACGCGCTCGGCCAAGAGCGTATCGAGGGCACGCACGGTCTTGATCTCGTCCTTGACCATGCGGCCCAGCGGCACGCCGGTCCAGGCCGAGACGATCTCGGCGACGACGTGGCCGTCGACCTGCAGCGGCACCATCGGCGTGGTGCCCTGCAATGCGCGCAGTTCGGCGAGCAGGGCATCGAGCTGGTCGCGTTCGGGGTCGGCGGCGGCAGCGGTTTTCTTGCGGCCGGCAGCGCGGGCCGGTGCGGCCTTTTCCGTGGATGCGGGCACGGGTTCGGACTCGAGCTGCGCGGTCGGTGCATCGCGTTGCGCACGCAGCGCGCGGATGCGCTCGACCAGCGCGTTCTCTTCGGTGAGGCGTTGCTGGCTCGCGGCCAGTTCGGCCTGCAGCGCGGCCTTCTGCTCCGCCAGTTCGGCCTGGCGCGCTTCATGGCGTCCGCCGGCCGCGGTGTCGCGCACCAGCGCGGCACTCTCGGCCTCGATGCGTTCGAGGCCGCGGTGGGCTTCCTCGATCAGCGCCGGTGTCGCGCTCTGGCCGAGCGCGACCTTCGCGCACGCGGTGTCGAGCACGCTCACCGCCTTGTCGGGCAACTGGCGTCCGCTGATGTAGCGGTGCGACAGGCGCACGGCCTCGGTGATGGCTTCGTCGAGCACGCGGATATTGAAGTGCTTCTCCATCAGCGGCACCATGCCGCGCAGCATGGCGGCGGCCAATGTCTCGCTGGGCTCCTCGACCTTCACAACTTGGAAGCGCCGCGCGAGCGCCGCGTCCTTCTCGAAGTATTTCTTGTACTCGCCCCAGGTGGTGGCGGCGATGGTGCGCAGCTCGCCGCGCGCCAGCGCCGGCTTGAGCAGGTTGGCCGCATCGCTCTGTCCGGCCTGGCCGCCCGCGCCGATCATGGTGTGGGCCTCGTCGATGAAGAGCACGATCGGATGCGGGCTCTTCTTGACTTCGGCGATGACGTTCTTCAGGCGGTTCTCGAACTCGCCCTTCACGCTCGCGCCGGCCTGCAGGAGGCCCATGTCGAGCGTGTGCAGCGCCACCGCGCGCAGCGACTCGGGCACGTCCTGCGCCGCGATGCGCAGTGCGAGCCCCTCGACCACCGCCGTCTTGCCGACGCCGGCCTCGCCAGTGAGGATGGGGTTGTTCTGGCGCCGGCGCATCAGGATGTCGATGACCTGGCGGATCTCGGTGTCGCGGCCGATCACCGGGTCGAGCGCACCGTCTTTCGCGCGCTGCGTGAGGTTGGTGGTGAACTGGTCGAGCGCGGGCGTCTTGCCGGGCACGCCCGCGGCCAGCGCATCGGCCGGCGCTTGCTGCGCGTCGCCTTCCGTGGCCGCAGCGCCCGAGGCGCCGGCTTCGGCCGCTTCGCTCGAACCGTCGGTGAGCTTGTCGAAGTCGTGCTTCAGGTCTTCGAGGCGGATCTTCGCGAAGAGCGGCGAGCCGCGCTGCGCGAGTTGGGCGAGGTCGGGCTCGGTCAAGAGCGCGAGCAGCAGGTGGCCCGAGCGGATCTGCGCCACATGCGCGTCGAGCGAGGCCAGCAGCCACGCCTGCTGGAACAGCTGCTGCAGGTGCTGCGAGAACACCGGCGTGCGCGTGTTGCCGTTCTTGAAGGTCTGAATCTCGCGCTCCAGGTCCGACTGGATCGCGGTCGCGCTGATGCGGTTGGCGCGCAGCACGCGCGCGAGGTCGTTGTCGGTCTGCTCAAGCAGGGCCAGGAACAGGTGCTCCAGGTCCACCTCGTAGTGGCCGTTGGCTAGGCACAGGTTGGCGGCGCGCTGCGTGGCCATGCGTGCGCTGCCATTGAGCTTGGTGATCAGTGTTTTCAGCGATGTGCTCATGAACGGTGGTTGTCTTCTGTCGGTCTTCTTCGTTGAAAGGTCGCTGCCAGTTGCTGCTGCACTACTGCAGGGGCTGGAGTTCGTACTGGGTGTCGCTGCGGTCGCTCTCGGCCTCACCGGTCGTGATGAAGCTGTCCCATCCGAGGTGGCTGCCGCCGAGGTCGCTCAGCTGCACGGCGGCGACTTCCTCGCGCGCGAGGATCAGCCGCACTTCGTATTCGCAGGTCACGCCGGCGAGCAGTGCCAGCATTTTTTCGAGCGCCTTCGCATGCGCGCGGCCCGGAAAGAATTCGCGCAGCGCGCTGCGCTTGAGCGGGCCGATCCACAGGCGGATGCGCAGGTCGCGCTGCCAGATGCGTTCGCCCGCCATCGCGTTCTGCCCGAGGCTCACGTTGCCTTCGCCCAGGCGCGAGCGCTGCTGCACGGGCATGTCGTACCACTTGCCCAGGAACTGCTCGATGCGGATGTTGCTGCGGAAGTAATCGGACAGCACGCGCTGAAGGTAGGCAGCCGACATCGGCCGGTGGCGCACCGCGGCAGCGTAGCCGGCGACGGTTTCGTCGAACACCGTGCCCGTGCCGTCGGTGAGCGGATCGCGCTGGGCCGTGTGCTCCAGCCCCGCCATCGACAGCAGCACCGGCAGGTAGGCGCGGCTGCGCTCGTGCTCGTAGTGCAGCGGCAGGCGGTACTTGCGCCAGGCCGCATAGAAGAGCGCGGTCGCGCGGTTGGTGAACACGTCGAGGAACGCGCGCGCCGAGCTGTCGCGCAGGTGTTGCTCCCTGCGCATCAGCATCTCGGTGTAGACGATGGGCAAGGCGCCCGACACGCCGAGCATGCCGAAGGAGGCGGGCGTGAGCTCGATGCGGCCCAGGCCGTGGCCGTCTTCGGCCACCGTGGGCTCGCACAGTTCGGCGCTCGACACCAGCTGGCCCGCCGCATCGCGCACCGCCAGCGCCTCGATCTCGCTGGGCGGGAACGTAAGACTCATCGAGCTGCGAAAGCGCAGCCAGCGCGGCACCATGCGCTCGCCGGGCACCAGGCGATGGTGCACGTCGCGCTCCTGGCGGCGCAGCAGCACGAGCTCGAGCAGCCGCACCGCCTGGAAGAACTCGAAGCGGTACGGTTCGCGCAGCAGCCGGTCGGCTACAGCAGGATCGATTCGCCGCTGCGGGGTTTGCATCGCACCAGCTCCTCCTTGTCGCGCGCCGAAACGATCACCAGCTGGGTGAAGCTGTTCAGGTGCACATAGAGACCGAAGAAATGATCCATCACGCGCGCAAAGGCCTGCAGGCTGCTGCCGACGAAGCCGGCCTCGTCGACCGTGAGCTTGAGTTCGATGCCGCGCACGAAGGTGGCGAAGGGCTTGCCCGGCAGCCACTGCGTGGTGGCCTGCTGGTCGATGCCGGTGATGGCCTCGATCTGCCGCGCCGACACGGCCGAGCGGCCGAGGTCGTACAGGCGCAGCATCTCTTTGAGCGCCGGCAACCCGCTGGTGGCCAGCGACAGATGGTTGAGCGACAGGTGCGACACCAGCCGCCACTGCACGCCCTTGCCGCGCGGCATGCGCAGCGTCTGTGTCGGGCGGCGCAGCATGCGGATCGAGCGCGCGACCGAGTTGCCCTCGATGAAGAGGTCGCCGCCCGGCAGGCCGAAGGCCAGCGAATGCGGCAGGTCGCGGTTGGTGCAGGTGAGGTCGATGCTCAGCGTTTCCGTTTGCGGCAGCGAAGGCTGGAAGTCGATGTCGACGATCGAGAGCTCGGTCTCGTAGCCGGGGCTCTTCTGGGCCACGAGCTCGTTGCGCCGCGCGAACCAGTAGTGCTCGGCCTCCTTCGGATGCTCGCCGTGGTGCAGCGAATAGAAGGGCCGGAACTCGATGTAGGCGTCGCCCTCGGCGGTCTGCTTCACGAGCTTGACCGAGTCGATGCTGTAGACCTCGAAGCCGAAGGCCCGGCGCGCATCGGCCACCACCGGGTAGGCGGCCGCGGCGTGCGTGACGCGGATCGGATCGCTGCGCTGCTTGAAGAGATTGATGACGGGCGTGCAGCCCAGCCGCAGGTTGCGGCTGGAGACGCCTTCGAGCAGCCGCGCCGCGGGCGAATCGGCGCGCACGCCGGTCATCACGAGGTGCAGCGTGATCGAGCGGCACGAGCCGATGTGGTGCAGCGCGTTCGCCAGGTCGATGTCGACGAAGTTGAACTTCTCGGGGAACGCGAAGTACTCGCTCAACAGGCGGTAGGCGGGATGCGAGCGCGCCGGCAGTTCGATGAGCGCATCGACCTCATCGAAGCCGACCGGATGCAGCGCCTCACCCTGCACCTGCGTCCATTTGCCGCTGCGCTCGGGTTCCGCGAAGACGGCGGCCGTCTTCAGAAAAATCGCATCGGCCAGCGCCGTAGCGAGCGAGGGCTCGGCATCGATGAAGGTTCGAAGGCGCGCCATGGTGAGCGCGAGCGTGCCGAGCGACTTCTGCTCGCCGGTGGCTTCGAGCGTGATCGACAGGCAGCCCGTGGCGTTGCGCGGCAGCGAGGCATGCGCGGGCGCATTGACCACCGAATGGAACACCACGTTGGACACCTGCACGGCCGCCAGCGTCACGTCGTAGACGCTGCGGAAACGGCACGCGCCGCCGCGCACCGGCTGCGAGGTGAGCTCGGTGCCGCGCGAAATGGTGACGGGCTTGCTCAGCTTCGCGAGCGCCGCGCCGCCTGCATCGAACTGCGCGATGGAGCAGGAAGGAAAGGGCCGCAGGTAGTGCGGGTAGAGCACCTCGAGCAGCGCTTCGGTGAGCTCGGGGTAGTCGTCGTCGAGCTTCTTGCTGATGCGCGCGGTGAGCAACGCGAACGACTGGATCATCCGCTCGACGTGCGGGTCTTCGCTGCTGTCGGCGGAGATGGCTAGGCGCGCCGCGATCTTGGGGTAGCCCTTGGCGAACTCCTGCGAGTAGCTGCGCAAGAAGGCCAGCTCTCGTTCGTAGAAGGGCAGCAACTCGTCCATGGCGTCCTAGGCGGCGGTGCGGCTCTTGCCGGTGCCGCGTGTGATCGAGTACTGCAGCGTCGTGGGCTGCAGCATCGCGTCGAAGTTCACCGGCTCGGCGAGCTCGGGCAGCACGAGCAGGGCGGTGATTCCGAAATAAAGCATGTTGGTGCTGGTCTGGCCATCGACCTCGAGCGACACGGCAACATCGCGCAGGCGCGACTCGTGGCGCGCAATGGCCTGCTCCAGCGAGCGGCAGATGAATGAGCGGTCGTAGTGGCTCGCGAGGCTCAGGCCCGAGAAATCGCTGAGGCCGTAGGTCATGACGGAACGACGGCACTCGGGAAACGACTCGAGCTTCGCGTCGTTGAAGACCATGCGCGTGTTGAGCAGGGATTCGAGATCGCGCGCGACCATGTTCTTGACCTCCTCGAGCGACAGGTGCCTGAGCACCGGCGAAGCCGGCCCGCGCCAGTCGTCATCGAAGAGTTTGTCGAGCAAGCCCGGTTCGAATCCATTCATGGGTCTCTCGCCTCGTGCTTTGGATATCGGGCATGGGCGCCGCGCGTGGACGCGGCGCCAAAAAGAAACCGCGGCCTCGCGCCGCGGTCGACATTGCCCGAAGGGCGTCAGACCGAGTAGGTCTTGTCGTTCTTGGTAAGGCTCCAGGCGCCTTGCGAATTGCCGCCCTGGTTGCCGCCGATCTTCTGCTGCGTGTACTTCCACTGCACGGCGGCGTACTTCAGCGAGAAGGTCTCGCTCGGCACGCTGGCCACGTCGGTGCTCATGACCTTGGGGTTCACGCTGGCGATCAGCACGTACTTGAGCTTGATCTCCATGTACTGCACGCGCTTGCCTTCGCCGTCAGCGCGGTAGAACTGCACCGTCACCTCGTCGAAGGTGGTGCCGCCCGACGCGTGCTGGTACAGCAGCGGGCTCACCACGTCCATGTCCTTGGTGAAGATCATTTCGCCGTGCTCGCAGCGCTCGGCGGTGTGGCCGCCGGCGGTCGATGCAGTGGCCGAACGCGGCTGCACGATGCTGTGCTGCCACGAGCTGACCTCGACCCAGTCCTTGTGGTCCTTGTCCTGCGACTCGCCGTTGATGGCCGGGCTGCCGAACTTGACGTAGATATCTTTCATGTTTCTTCCCCTTCTCGATTGATTGATTGATTGACTGACAGTTAACGTGTTGATGCACGGCCCGTGGGCCGCGCGTCCGATCCGCCTCTTCTTACTTGTTCACTGACTTCGGCAGATCGGCGACCAAGCGCAGTGAAATCGACAGCTCATCCAGTTGAAAGTGCGGCCGCAGGAAGGCGACCGCGCGGTACACGCCAGGCCGGCCGGGCACTTCGCCCACTTGGATGGACGCTTCCCGCAGCGGGAATTGCGCCTTCTGTTCCTGCGTCGCGTTGTCGTCGAGCAGCACGTACTGCGCGATCCAGCGGTTGAGGAACTGTTCGACGTTGTGTGCCGAGGCAAAGCTGCCGATCTTGTCGCGCATCATGGCCTTCAGGTAATGCGCGATACGGGACACGGAGAAGATGTACTGCAGCTGCGCCGAGAGCACCGCGTTGGCGTTGGCGCTGTCGGTGTTGTACTTCTTGGGCTTCTGCAGCGACTGCGCACCGAAGAAGGCCGCGTAGTCGGAGTTCTTGCAGTGCACGAGCGGAATGAAGCCCAGGTCGCTCAGTTCCTTCTCGCGCCGGTCGGTGATGGCGATCTCGGTCGGGCACTTCAGGGCGATCTCGCCCTCGTCGGTCTTGAAGGTGTGCGTGGGCAGGTCTTCGACCAGGCCACCGCCTTCCACGCCGCGGATCGCGGCGCACCAGCCGAAGTCGTCGAACGCGGCCGTCAGGCGTGTAGCGAAGGCCCAGGCGGCGTTGCACCAGAGGTACTTGGAGTGGTCGGTGCCGTCGACGTCTTCCACGTAGTTGAAGCTGTCGACCACCGTGCCTTCGCGCGGGTGGTACGGCAGGCGGCCGAGGAAGCGCGGCAGCGTGAGGCCCACGTAGCGCGAGTCTTCCGAATCGCGGAACGACTTCCACTTGGCGTATTCGACGGTGTCGAACACCTTGGCCATGTCGCGCGGCTTGCCCAGGTCGTCGAAGCTCTCCAGGCCCAGCAGCTCGGGCGACGCGGCGCCGATGAAGGGCGCGTGAGCCGCAGCGGCCACGTGCGCCATCTGGTCGAGGAAGTACATGTCTTCGGGCTGGCGCGTGACGGCGAAGTCGCCGACCAGCGCGCCGAACGGCGCACCGCCGAAAGTGCCGAATTCTTCTTCGTAGACCTTCTTGAACATCGCGCTCTGGTCGAACTCGACGGCGGCCTTGAAGTCACGGATCAGGTCGCGCTTGGTGGCGTTGATGACCTTGATCTTGAGCATCGTGCCGGTGGGCGTTTCCTTCACGAGGTATTCGAGGCCGCGCCAGGTGCTCTCGAGCTTCTGGAACTCGGGCGCGTGCATCACGGCGCTCAGCTGCGCGGAGATGAGCGCATCGAGGTCGGCCACGCGGGCGTCGATCATGGCCGAGACGTTGTCGGAAACGATCACCGAGCCCTCGAGCACCTGGCTGACCAGTTCGCCGATCAGGTCCTTGGCGCGGGTGTGTTCGGCGTCGGACTTGGCGACCTTGCTTTTCTCGACGATCTGGTCGAGCAGGTCGACCGAAGCCTCGGGCGAGGCGGCACCGCTGGATGCCGATAGTGCTTGCGCAGTCATGTTCAGCTTCCGTCCTTCTTGCCGGCGTCCTGCCCCAGACGCTGGAGTTGCTCGGTGTTGTTCAGCACGTCGGCCAGCAGGTCTTCGAGCTTGCTGTTGCCGGCCATCTTGTTGCGCAGGTCCGCCAGCTTGGTGCGCGCTTCGAGCAGGCGCTTGAGCGGCTCGATCTGGTCGACCACGGCCTCGGGCGAGAAGGCGTCCATCGAATTGAAGGTGAGGTCGACGGCGAAGGTGCCGCCGCGCTGGTCGAGCTTGTTCTCCACCTGGTAGGCCGCGCGCGGGGCCAGCCCCTTCATGACGTCGTCCAGGTTGTCGCGGTCGACATTGACGAACTTGCGGTCCTTCAGCTTGGGCTGCTCCACCTCGGACTGGCCAGCCAGGTCGGCGACCACGCCAACGACGAACGGCAATTCCTTTTTCTCGATGGCGTCACCGAGTTCCACGTCGTACGTGAGTTGCACGCGCGGCGGGCGCACTTTCTGAAGGCGCTTTTGCACACTCTGTCTTTTGGTCGCCATGACTTCAATACCTTCCCAATAGGACTGCGAGACGAATTACTACTTTGTGCGTCTTATTGCGAGCACGCACGCATTTCAATTAATACTTTGGTTCGGAAAACCAATTCAATGTGCCAAAAAGAATTACTTGAGCGCGTCGAACGGATTGGCGCTTCCACCCGCGCGCGGCGCAGCGGCGGGCGCGGGCGCCGGGCGCACCGCCAGTGCTGGCGTCGGGCGTGCCGTGGCGACCGGGGTGGGCTGCGAAGCAGTCGGCGTTGACGTCGAAGCCGAGGGCGTCGGCGCGGGGGCCGGATTGGTGGCCACGGGGCGGCGCACAGGCGGCTTGGTGTCGGAGCCGGTCGGCACCAGCACGGAGAGGCCAAGGGTTTCACGCAGCAGCGCGGCGAGCCGGTAGGCGTCGGCATTGACGTCGCCGCTCAGGGTGCTGTCCTTGCCCAGGTCCTCGATGGAGCGGGCTGCCAGGCGCAAGCCGCCCACGGCGGTGATGCTCTTGGCCTGGCGGCTGGAGGGATCGCGGCGCAGCGTTTCCTCGGCGGACGAGATGGCCAGGCTGTAGCGGCCTTCGTTGAAGTAGATCTGCGCGATGCGCGACCACGGCTCGCCGCGGGTCGGGTTGTCGGTGGCGATCTTCTGGTACTGGCGGATGGCAGCGGACTTGTCGCCGGTGGCAGCGGCTGCAGCGGCGTCGGCTTCCGCCAGGCTCTTGTTGAAGGCATCGGCGGACTGCGCCACCGCGGCGTCTGGTGTGGTGGTGCAACCCGACAGGAAGCTGGTGGCCGCAATGGCACCAGCAATCATCGTGCAAGTCATGTACTTTCGAATCAACACAATCCCTCCGCTTGGATCTGACTTTTTTTGCCGGGCCGCAACCATTCATTACGTTGCGGCCAATGGACAATACACGATACTACATATTGGTTTCCGTTTGAATAACTAAAGTCACGTAACCCAAACTGATTAATTGTGAAACCGTACGGCTAATTATTTAAGCCTAATGACAACCAATTGAATGCAGTTACATCGGCAGTCCTAATGAAAATACCAGTCGCAATTAGCGCGCTGTTGGTGACGCTGATGCTCGGCGGATGCAGCTCTCCAGCCCTCACGATCGCCAACATCGCCCTGGAGGCCAGCGGCCTGAAGAAGCCCGAGTTGCCCGAGTCGCAGAAGCCGCCGCGCAAGGTGTCGATGTCGATCGCCGCGGGCAAGAACCTCAACGCCGACAGCCGCAACCGCCCGCTCGCCGTGGTGGTGCGCATCTACAAGCTGAAGGAAACCACTGGGTTCTACCAGTCGTCGTTCGACGCCTTCGTCACCCCCGGAAGAGACAAGACGCAGCTGGGTGACGATCTCGTCGAGAGTCGCGAGATCACGCTGATTCCCGACCAGCAATACACCTGGACCGAGACCGTGCCGCGCACCGCCAACGCGGTGGGCGTGGTGGTGCTGTTCCACTCGCCCGACGCACAGCGCTGGCGCTTCGCCTTCAACGCCGCGGACGCGGAAAAGTCCGGCATCGTGATGGGCGCGCACGCCTGTGCGCTGACCGTGACGCAGGGCGCGGTGGTCGGCCAGCAGAATGCGCAAGGAGGCGCTGCGACCGGCAGCGCGCTCAACCTCCTCGGCCCGGTGACCTGCCGGCCTTCGCCGGCGTGATGCGCCCGATGCGCTTGTCCGCCAGCAATCGACGATGCGATACTGCCTGCCGAAAAACTAAGGGGAGCTGATCCGCCGTGAGCTATGCCGCCAAGGTCCTCTGGGGAGAGGGCTTGTTTCTACGCCCCCAGCATTTCCAGCGCCAGGACGCGTACCACGAGGCACGCCTGCGTGCCACGGCGCAGACGCTGCATCCGTACTTCTGGGGCGTGCGCTCCATCAGTTTCGACCTGGACGCGCTCGCGAGCGGCATGCTCCGCGCCTCGCAGTTGTCGCTGGTGTTCCCCGACGGCGAGCCCTACTCGGCGCCGCAGGCCGATGCGCTGCCGCCGCCCATCTCGCTCGATACGCTCAACCCGGGCCAGAACGAGATCACCTTCTATCTGGTGCTGCACCCGGTGAAGGAGCTGGGCAAGAACTACACCGACCCCAACGAAGAAGGCTTTGCCGCGCGCTACACCAGCGACGCGACGCAGTCGCTCGATCTCTTTACGAACGCGGTGAGCGCCGAGGTGGTGTTCCTGCGCAAGAGCGTGAAACTGCTCGCCGACACCGAGCCGCGCGAGCAGTTCGTCTCGATTCCGGTGATCCGCATCCGCCGCACCGCCGCGGGCGGCTTCGAGATCGACCGCAGCTTCGTGCCGCCGTGCACCTCCATCGATGCCTCGGCCACGATCTTCCAGCAGCTGCGACGCCTCTTGGACGTGCTGCAGGCCAAGGTCAACTCGCTCTATGGCATCCACCGCGAGCCGAGCAAGAACATCATCGAGTTCCGCTCGGGCGACATTGCCTCGTTCTGGCTGCTGCACACGGCCAACTCGGCCTTTGCCTCGCTCTCGCATCTGTTCCATCACCCGTCGCTGCACCCGGAGCGGCTGTTCCAGGAACTGCTGAGCCTGGCCGGCGCGCTGATGACCTTCGCGAAGACCTATTCGCTGAACGACCTGCCGGTGTACGACCACGAAAAGCCGGGCCCCGCCTTCGCCGAGCTTGACCGCATCGTGCGCGACCTGCTCGACACGGTGATCTCGACGCGCTACTTCGCGATCGCGCTCACCGAGACGCGCAACGCCTTCTACCTCGGGCGCCTGGATTCCGGAAAGATCGACGAGAAGACCGTGTTCTACATGTCGGTCACCGCGAGCATGCCGGCCGCCGAGCTGGCCGAGGCGGTGCCGCAGCGCTTCAAGATCGGCGCACCGGAAGACGTCGACAAGCTGGTGCTCTCGGCCATGCCGGGCGTGCGCATCGTCTACGCGCCGCAGGTGCCGCCGGCCATTCCGATCCGCGCGGGTGCCTGCTATTTCTCCATCGACAGCAAGAGCCAGCTGTACGACCGCATGCTGCAGGCGCAGAGCGTCACCATCTACGCGCCGGCCGGCATTCCCGACATGCAGCTCGAACTGATTGCCGTGACCGGCTGATCCCCTGATCGCAATGAACACCACCATCAACAAGGCTCCCTCCCTGCTCGGTGCCGACGCGCCCACCGCGTCGTTCACGCCCGCAGGCGCCGCCCCCGACGCCGACGCAAGCCTGCTCGACCTGCTGTACGACGGCTTCGTGATGCTGTTCCTGCTGAAGAAAAAGCAGCAGCCCGCGACCACCGAGCAGTTCCTCACCGGCATCCGCAACTACCTGGGCGAATTCGAGCGCAACGCGCGCAAGCTCGACGCGACGGCCGAGCAGATCCACGCGGCCAAGTACGCCTTCTGCGCGACCATCGACGAGTTCGTGCTCTCGGCGCCCGAGTTCGCGATCCGCTCCGAGTGGGAGCGCCGGCCGCTGCAGCTCACGCTGTTCGGTGATCAGCTGGCCGGCGAGAACTTCTTCAACATGCTCGAGGTCGAGCGGGCGCACGGCGCCGCGCGCATCCAGACGCTCGAAGTGTTCTACATGTGCCTGCTGCTGGGCTTCCAGGGCAAGTACGCCATCGACGGCACCGAGAAGCTGGCCTACCTCACCGCGCGCGTGGGCGACGAGATCGCCAATGCCCGCGGCAAGCGCACGCCCTTCGCACCGCACTGGCCGCTGCCCGACCTGATTTCTCACTCGCTCAAGCGCGAGGCGCCGCAGTGGGTGGTGGCCGCGCTGTTCGCGCTGATCGGGCTGCTCGGTTTCATCGGCCTGTCGGCCCACATCGGCAGCACCACGCAAGGCACGCTCGCGAGCTACCAGGACATCGTGAAGCTCGGCCCGCGCCAGGCCAACCTGACCATCTCGCTGCCATGACGACGCGGCTCGACCTGCCGGCCCTGCTGGCCCCGATCTCGGAAGCCTCGCCCTGCGGCGAGGACATGCTGTTCTCGCGGCAGTTCGACGCCATCCAGGAGGCGCGCAAGCACGACGATCCGTCGCTCGAGCAGGGCGAGTGGGTCATCGAGCTGAAGGAAGCCAACTGGCCCTTCGTGGTCTCCGAGTGCGAGAAGCTGCTGCGCGAATCCACCAAGGACCTGCGCCTTGCCGTGTGGCTCACCGACGCGCTGGCCAGCCAGCGCGGCTTCGAGGGCCTGGCCGACGGCTACCGCCTGCTCACCGGCCTGTGCCAGCAGTACTGGGACCAACTGCATCCGCTGCCCGAGGGCGGCGACATCGAGATGCGCGTGGGCAACGTCACGTGGCTGATCGGGCGTTCGGTCGAGCTGCTGCAGCGCGCGCCCGTCGTGAGCGATGCCAACACCGGCTACAGCGCGCTGGTCTGGGAGACCGCGCTCGCGCTCGACCAGAGCATCCGCCGCACGCCGGCGCAGGCCGACGAGCTGCAGCGCAACAAGGTGACTGTCGAGCAGTTCGACCGCATCCGCCGCGCGACGCCCGCAAAGTTCCTGCAGAAGACGCACCGCGACGTGCAGGCCTGCGAACAGGCGCTGGCCGAGTTCGAGGCGGTGTTCGACGAGCGCACCGCTTCCAACGGCCCGAGCTTCCGCGCCGCGAAGGACGCAGCTGCGGCCATCCGCCAGACGGTCGAGCGCTTCGCGCGCGAAGCCGGCGTGCCGATCGACAGCGGCGCGCCAGCAGCGCCCGCAGCAGCACCCGCCGCCGGTACGCTTGCGCCATCGCGCATCGAGCCGGTGTTCGATGCGGTGGTGCCGCATCACGCGCCAGCGGCGGCGCCCGCCGCGCTGCCGCCAGGCATCCACAGCCGCGCGCAGGCCATCGCTCAACTCAAGGAAGTGGCGGCGTATTTCGAGAAGACCGAGCCTTCGAGCCCCGCCGCCTACATGGCGAACAAGGCCGCGCGCTGGGCCGACATGCCGCTGCACGCCTGGCTGCGCAATGTGATCAAGAACGAGCAGGAACTGGCCCAGCTGGTGGACCTGCTCGACCTGCCCAAGAGCGACGACGAGTCGCGCTGAGCAGCAACCCGCGAACGCGGGTCGCCGAGCGCTCGATCGTCAGGTACGCCCGACGCGGAACTCGATGCGTCGGTTGCGCGAGCGGCCCTCGTCGGTCGCGTTGTTCGCCACCGGCTGGTCCGGGCCGACGCCCGAAGTCGTGAGCGTCATCGGATCGATCCCCTTGCCCACCAGATAGCCCTTCACCGCCTCGGCGCGCGACTGGCTCAGCGCCAGGTTCGACGCCCGGCTGCCCGCGTTGTCGGTGTGGCCGACCACCGCCACCGACTTGTTCGTGAGCTTCTGCAGGATCGGCGCCATTTCGTCCAGGATGTCGCGGCCCTTGCGCGTGAGCGTGGCGCTGCCCAGTTCGAACTCGATGGTCCGGTTGGCCAGCGCCTGGTCGACCGTGATCTGCTCCGACACGGGCACGCGCAGGCTGTTCTTGATGGTGTAGGTCGGGTTGAGCGAGTTCGCCATGTCGCTCACGATCTTCTGGCGCAGCGCCTCGTTGCTCACCTCGCCGCTCAGCGCCATCTGCGTGCCCTCGATCTGGAACTGGCCGCGATGGATGTCCTTGAGCGAGGGCGTGATCAGCCGCTGCACGTTGGCGGACCAGTTGGCCGGCATGCTGACGGTGTTCACCACCTCGATCTTGTCGATCACGCCGCTCGGCCCGTAGATGCGGCGCAGCGCCTCGATGACGGCGACGCGCGTGGCCTCGTCGGGCACCTGCCCGCCGGCCACGACCTGCTCGCCCTTGCCGGCAGCCGCAGGCGTGGTTTCGACCAGGGCGCCGGGGGCGCCCGCCGTCTGGGCCTGCACGGCGGCCGCGGCAACTAGGAGCCCGAGCCCGAGGGCCAGCGACAGAACACGCAAATAACTTTTCATGACCGTCATTCCCCGATGAAGACTTCGCGAAAAGCCGTGAGCACGATGTCCAGCGGCAGCTGCGGCTGGTCGAGGTAGCTCACCAGCTTGAACATCGCGTAGTTGCTGTGGATGGTGTCCTCGACCCACTCCGGGTTGTCGATGTCGATGTTGTGCTCTGTGTAGACCTGCGGATGCAGCACGCTCTGCAGGCTGCGCGGCGAGAGACCGTTGAAGCCGATCACGAGGCGCGAGCGGCCGTCGATCTCGGTGGCCATCAGCACCAGCTCGAAGTCGGCCTTGGCGAGGAACTGCGATACCAGTTCGAGCCAGAACGTGGCGATCAGCGAGCGATCGACCGGGTCGCGCGGCAGCGGCAGCGTGAGTCCTTTTTCCAGGTGCGACACGGCGCTGGCCATCACCGGCTGCAGCAGCAGGCCCAGCGCCAGGATGGCGCGGCGCAACGACACCTTGTGGCCGTCGAAGTTGAGCATCTGCTCGATGCGCAGCAAGCTCGTGTCGCGCGTGAAGGCCGCATAGGTGGAGCGCGAGGCCGACTTCTTGAAGCCCGTCTCGATGGCCGGATCGAGCGCCTCGAAGCGCTTCAATTCGCCGTCGAGGTCGGTGCCTTCGGCCAGCGCGTTGACCTGCACCGCCATGCGGTCCCAATAGGGGCCGATGAGCATCGGCGCACCGCGCATGAAATCGAGCGCCTCGTCGACCTCCACCGAGGTGGCCGCGAGGAACGGATAGCGCCTCGACGACTCGTCGCGGCTCGCCTTCAGGTGCCCCGCAATGGCCACGCGGCTGCGCGAGCCGAGGCAGACGAAATGGATCGGCGCCGCGTTGTCGTAGATGATCTTCCAGCGCGGGTCTTCCGACAGCATCTCCATGGTCTGCGACAGCCAGTTGTCGAACACCTTGATGAGCTGTGGGTTGTAGAGGCCCTTCACGAAGTCGCCGCGGCCGGGCAACTTGCCGAAGTAGCACAGCTGTTGTGTCTGCAGCGCGCTCATTTGCCAGCTCCCTGTGCCGTTGCTCCCGGTGCAGTTGCCACAGGCGTTGCGCGCGACTGCGTAGGCACGCCGATCTCCGCCACCGACGAAGGCAGCACGGTGCCGCGCAGCCCCTTGCCTTGTGGTGAATCACCGGCCGAACCGCCCGACTGCGTGTTCTGGACCACGCGCAGCTTGACGGTCACGCTCGCGTTGTCGCGCGTCCAGGTGAGTTCGAAGCTGCCGTCCGGCAGCTTCGAGCGCTGGGCCGTGCTGAGCAGCCGCTCCAGCCCGAAGTTGCCCGGCTCGTTGATGAGTTCGACAGTGCGCCCGTCGAAGGTGACCGCGGTGATCCGCGCACCCGGCGTGCCCTGCGCGTTGGGCCACACGAAGTTGGACCACTGCGGCGGCGTGTTCCGGTAGCGCAGTTGCTGGCCGTCGATCTCCACCATGTATTCCGTCAGGCCCGACACGGGCTGCGGCAGGATCTGGAACAGCGTCTGCGGTTGCGCGGCACTGCCGCCGCCGGCTGCGCCGCCCGAAAGCGGCGCCACCCATTGCGAGAAGCCGTTCACGAAATCGGGGCTCAGCGTGAGGCCCTGGTCGCCCCAGGCGCGTGGCGAAAGCAGGTCGCCGCGACGGATGACCAGCGAACCCAGCGTCGTCGTCACGAACTTGCCGATGGCGCCTTCAGGTCCGAAGAACTGCGCGATCTCCGCCGGCGAAGCCTCGATCTTCGCGCCCGCGGCGAACGGGTACTTGGTCGCGAGCGACTGCTGGAACGGCTGGTGCACCTGCGCGCTCCAGATCTTGTTGACCTCCACCGCCGTCGGCTGGATCGTCACCGCATAGGCCTGCAGCAGCGGCCGCACCAGCAAAGGCCGGAGGGCCTGGCGCTGCGAGGCGTCCATGCCGGTGAGCATCTGCTCGTCGACGTACTTGAGCGCATCGGCCAGCTCGGAGCCGTTGCCCTCCAGCGTCTGCTGCATGAGCTGGCGCGCGCCCGGCCCGGGGTCGCCCTGGTTCTTGATCTGGTTGAAGCGCCCGCGCAGCTTCGACAGCGTGCCGAGGTAGCCGCGCAGGAGCGAGGTGTTGTCGCGCTCGACCACCAGGCGCGCGACGCCCGCGAACTCCCGACCGATCGGGCCCATCGGAATCTCGGTGCGGTTGCCGCTCGCGTCGATGTTCACGTTGACCTGCGACGGCGTGGCGCGGCTGAACAGGTTCTTGAACCAGTTCAGCGCCCCCGTGCGCGCCTGCTGCAGGCCGGCGTTGACCAGCGAGGGGTTGTCCCACGAGGTCTGGTCATAGACGGTGTCGAAGACCTTGCGGATCGGCGAGTTCTGCGGATCGCCAAGGAGGTTCATCGCCACCACGGCCTGCTCGAAGCTGCCCATGTCCTTGACCGCGATGCCCTGCAGGAAGCGCTGCCACTCCTTGGCGTACTCCAGCTTGTACATGGTGGCCAGCGTCTTGCGAATCTGTTCGGGGCTGCCTTCGAGCGTCAGGTCGTCGTTGCCCGCGACGTTGAGCACCCAGTCCTTGCTCGATGTTTCCTTGTTGGCGGCATCGCGGATGGCGTCGTCCACGTACTGCTGCCACGCCTCGCGCGTGAACGCGCCCGAGATGGCGACGCTGCCGGCGATGGTGCCTTCGCTCTCGGCGCCGGCCGTGGCGCCCAGGATGCGCGCCACCGTCATCGGTGCGAAACGCGTGGAGGCGCGTGCCTTGATCTCGGCGTAGACGCGCTCCCGCGCCGGCATGCCGCGCACCACGCGGCGCAGGTTGTCGCGCGTCTGCTCGACCAGTGCGAGGTTGGTGTCGGCCAGCGCGGGCCAGTTGTCGTCGCCCACGCGGCGCAGGTAGAAGGTGATCATGCGTTCGGCGTCGCGGATGACCGCGGCGCGCGGCATGTCGCCGCGGTTGCTCTCGAGCCAGCCGCGCCAGAAGCGCGAGATCTGGTCGGTCAGGTGCGCGGTCTCCACCTGCCGCTTGTCGGACAGCATGAGGTACGTCTTGAGCGCGTTGTAGGCGTCCTGCACATCGGCCGGCGACGAGCCCGCATAGAGGCCGCCGCTCTCCGCGGCCGGCGGCGTTGCCGGCGTGGCGGCCGAGACCGCGACCGGCGCGGCAGGGTTGCCCGCCGCGTCGGCGCGCTTCAGGCGCTCCGGATGCGCGTTGACCTCACGAAGAAACGCCTGCAGGTTGTCGGACACCGGCGCCAGCATCAGCTGCTTGACGCCGCCGTAGTACTCGGCGACGAGCTTGTCTTCGAGCTGGTTGCCCTGGTAGAGGCCCAGCGAGAGCGACAGCGGCCGGTCGTTGCGGAATTTCTCCAGCTGCTCGATGCGGTCCTGCAGGATGCCGAGCGCCTCGAAGCGCGTGCGCAGCCCGTTGTCGCTGGCCTGCAGCTTGACCACCTTGTCGAGGTCGGCCTGCACGTTCTCCACCAGTTGCCGGTTGCCGAGGTACGACCACGTCCATCCGCCGAGCAGGAGCCCCAGCACGGCAACGAAGGCAAAGAAGCTCACGTAGCGCACGCGCGCCTTCACCGGACTGGAGAACTGCCGCACCGTCTTCTTGTCGGCAAAGATCACCTTGGAGAACAGGTCGCGCAGGAAGAACCCGTTCTGCGAATAGATTTCCTTGGACTTGGTGGCCGCGTTGTTCAGCGTGAGCCCGAAGCGCTTGGCGATGCGCTCGGTCGACAGGCTGCGCATCGTGCCCTCTTGCAGCGCGCTGGTGAAGTAGAAGCCGCGGAACACTGGCTTGTGCTGGAACGGATTGCTCTCGAACAGCGTCGCCAGGAAGGCGCGCAGTGCGGGCTTGATGGCCGCGAATTCGAGCGGAAAAATCAGCAGCTCAGGCGACGGGTCGCTGCCGCGGTGGCTCGCGAAGTGCGAAACGCTGATTTCCTTCAGGCCCATGTAGAGCTCGTCGAAGCGCTTGTCGAACTGGGCGACGGCATCCTGCTTCTCGTCGCCGTCGTAGGGCAGCGACGCGCCCCACACGCGGTCACGCTCCATCTTGTCGCTGTCGCCGAAGAACTCCGCAAAGCCGGTGATCAGGTCGGCCTTGGTGAACATCACGTAGACCGGCGCGAACACTTCGAGCCGCTCGGTCAGCTCCTGCATGCGCTGGCGCAGGTTCTTCGCAAGCTGGACCGCGAAATCGGGCCGGCTGCCGATCAGCTCGGGAATGCTGGCGGTGATGATGATCCCGTTGATCGGCGCCTTCGGCCGGTACTTCTTGAGCAGGTCGAGAAAGCCGAACCACTCCTTGCGGTCTTCCTGGTGAATGGAATAGCGGCCCGCGGTGTCCAGCACGATGCCTTCGGTGGTGAAGAACCAGTCGCAGTTGCGCGTGCCGCCGATGCCCTGGATCACCGCGTTGCCCTTGTCGGCAAACGGAAACTGCAGGCCCGAGTTCAGGATGGCGCTGCTCTTGCCCGCCGCCGGGTTGCCGATGACCATGTACCAGGGCAACTCGTACAGCGCCTCGCTGCCAGACATCTGGCCGATCTTGGAAGTCTTGATCGTCTTGACCGCCTCGACCATGCGCCCGCGCAGCTCGTCGATCTCGGCCTTGCGCTCGGGGTCGCTGTCGCGCACGGCGGCATCGGCCTGGTCTTCGAGCATGTCGCCGAGCTTGCGGTTCGCCGCGCGGGTGCGCATGCGCCGGATGAACCACACGAGCAGCCACAGGAGCAGCAGCACGACGAAGATGCCGACCGCCCAGATCGCGCCGATCTCGAGCGTCTGCGCGCCGATCAGGAGGAACGCGCCGAGCGCGATGGCGCCGATCACCGAGAGGGTGCGCGGATCGGCCAGGAAACTGAAGAATCGCCGCATAGATGTTTCTGGAATCGGTCCGGTTTAAGTAGCTTGTGGCACAGGGCTCGCGAGGCCGGCCAGCATGGCTGTCCGGGCGCGCGCGTCCTGCACGGAAAGCGCGAGCACGTGCCGTGAATCTCGCACGGCGAGGTGACACGCGAGTGCCACGACGGTCATGTCCGCCGCGGCACCCAGATGGCCCAGGCTCGCGCAGACGGAAAGGTTGTTTTCGAAAGGCAGGTGCGGCAGCCGCTCCTGCACGAGTTGGGCCACTTCGGTGACGCGGCTCGTGCGGTGGTCGGCATCGCTCACGACCCAGTCGATGGCGTCGGGCTGCAGCGCCGAAGTCGAGAGCAGGCGCTGGGCAAAGAGATCGAGCAGGCTGGCATCGGGCATGCGCGCGGTGTCGGCGGACTCGTCACGCTGGCCGCTCGCACTGCGCGAGAGCACCACGCCTTGGGGCTGCGCGAACAGCGCATCGCCGGCACGCGCCAGCAGCAGGCCCGCGGCTGCTTCGCCGGGCACGCGGCCGTTGCGGCGCGCGGCCGAATGAAGCAGGCCTTCAGCCTCCCAGCGGGCGATGCATTCGTTGGAAATCGCGGAGTCGGCAGCCAACGCCATCCACAGTGCGGGCCGCTGCTCGCGATGAAGCGCGAGGTTGATGCGGTCGAGCAGCGCCATCGCGGAAACGCCGGCCTCGCTCTTGAAGCAGTCGACGGTCCAATGCTGCGAAGGATCGGCCTCGCGCGCCAGTTGCTGCACCCATTGCGTGGCGACCGCGCGCTCGTTCTCGCTCCATGCACCGGGCAACAGCAGCGAGATGCACAGCTGCGGCGCGGTGGCGGAACCGGGAACGATCGCGCCGCTCGACACGAAACGCCCGGGCGCGCGCACCGAGAGCGCGTCGCCGGCATTCAGCAGCGCGTCGGTCGCCGAAGCGAGCAGCTCCTGCAGCACGTCGGACATCAGGTGGATGGCGCGCAGCCTGTCGTCGGTCAGCGCGTCGGCATCGAAGTCCTCCGGCGCGGGCCGCAGCGACTCGCGCAGGTGTTCGCGAAGTTCGTTCGCATCGATGCCAGCGACACAGCCTGCGAGCATGGGAAAGCCTTCGCCGTCACGCAGTTCGGGCACCAGCTCGGGCGCCTGCGCCTGGCCAATGGCGGTGGCCACCGCGTCGGCATCGTTGCCGCGCGGCGTGTGAAGAGCGAATGCGAGCACCGACATCTGCAGGCGCTCCTGCTGTTGTGCATCGGCCGTTGCCCCCGTCGATGCGGCGGCACCAGTTGCAGCGGATGCACCGCGCGCAGCCGAAGGCAATGCAGCGGAAGGCGGTGCGCCCGTGAAGATCCGTCGCAGCAGGAGATAGAACACCACCAGCGCCAGAGGCAGCACGACGAGGTAGAGCGCGATGTCGCTCGTGCTCGGCATGCGCGCCGTGTAGTTCCAGTAGACGACCACGATCACCCACACCGTGATGAACACGGCGGAGAACATGAGGGTGGGCTTGACCAGTCGCGCCAGCATCAGGAGTTCGTCGATGCCTTCGTCATGCGACGGCGCGCGCGGCTGCCGTGCCGCATGCCGTGCGTGCAGCCGATCGGATGGCCTTTGTCATTCGGACGCGGAAGCGATCTGGCTCGACAGCAAGGTGCAGCCGCAGCGGGCCTTGTCACCGTGCCGCGCAACACGCCGGCCATCGAGCGTGACGTAGCGGCTGCCGGTCACGATGGGGTTGATGCCGTGGCCGGGCCTCGGACAAGACACGAGGTCGCCGATGCGAGCCACGCGGCGCTCGTCGATGCTCGTGTTCTCGGATGCGGTGATCACGATGCCGCCGTGGTCGGTCTTGTCGTGCAGGACGATCCACGGACGATCGTTGTCCGCTGCGGGTTGATCCTCTTCCATTCGAACTCCCCCTTGCTTGCCTCGTTGGTTTGTCGATGCGACCGATGCCGTGCCGGCATTCAGTCGCGTGGCAATTTGAAACCGGGCTTGCGGTACTCCACATGACCGTAGTCCTTGATTGAAGACCAACGACCACCCCACACAAGCCCCACGGACTCGGCCACCTCGCCATAAAGACGGTAGCCCTCCATGGCCCACGGGTCTCTTTCCGAGATCACCAGCTTGCCATTGCGATAGAACGCATTGTCTGCCGCAAGTCCATATTGATGATAGCTTTGATTCGCCTTGGCGAGCGTCACCGTGTTGCCCAACGCAGCGAGCTTGGCCTGCCGTTCGGGACTGCGATAACCCTCGAGCAACGCGAGGTCGTAGCCGTGTTTCTCTTTCATGATCTTGTAGACCAGGAGCAGCCGATTGCGGAAGTCCGCATCGAGCACGGCCCAGTCGCGGCTGCCCTCCTTCGTGAGCGGACGGACCTGTTCGACCTCTGCGGTTGCGAAGATTTCAGGAGGCAGTGCAGGCGGTGGCACGAGCTGCTCGCCCTTGAGAAGCGCCTCGATCTTCGGATCGCTCGTCGTGGCCCAGTCATCGAAAAACAGGACGCGCCCGGTTCCGAAGGCCACGCTCAACAGCACCGGAATGACGAGCAGGCCCATGCCCGACAACAGCAGATAGCGATGGCGTACGGCGAAAGTACGCACACCCAATCCGCCATCGCGCACCAACTGAAAACTTGCTTCGGACACCAAGCCGAATCGATGGCCAATCTTGATGAAAAAGACTGCAGTTGCAGTCGTCAAAGTGATCGTGGCTCGCAACACACGCTCACGAAAAGAAGGGAACAAGAAGATGGCAAGCGCGGCCACCATCAAGGCAAAATAACAAAAGAGAGTGAAGAAGATCAACGGTGTTCGGAGAGTGCAATTCATTGTATGAGTCGCACAACACTTCGAACCACTCGCACGCAACAACTGCATCCAAGTTGCAACGTTGCGTGGGTCACACCATAAGCCGCGGGGAGAAAAAACATGCCTGCTTTCGGGACCACCCATCCATGATGGGCGCGCCAGACGACAACAAGGGACGGCCGAGCCTGCTCGGTTCGAGCACTCCCGCCGCAGACACATCGTCTGCGACACCCAACGCGGAATCCACGCGCGTGCTCGCGCAGTTGGGCGGCCGCGAGAGCGGTGCGCGGTCCTTCTTCAAGCGGCCGGGCGTGTGGGCTTCTCTCGCGCTGCTGATCGGCGTTGCGGGTGCCACGACCTACCAGCTGCAATCGAAACGCGCCGATGCGTCGGTGAACATCGCAGTTGCTGCGCCAGCGAAACCTGCACCGGCCGCCGAGGCTGCGCCCGCTGCACCGCCGGCGCCCGAGATACCCGCTCCTGCTGGTGCTGCGGCACCCGCTGCGCCTGAGCCGTCCACAGCACGCATCGTCGAGGGCGACACAGCGTCACCTTCTCAACAGCAGCAACAATCCACGCCGTTCGCGGCCATCGGCGCGCAGCCCATGGTCGTACCGCCTGCGGGCAAGTCGGCGCGCGCCGCGGCCGCAAAGCCACCGCGCGCCGAGAAGACGACGAGCACTGCGGCTGCAAAGAAGCCGGTGAATGTCGCATCGTCGAAGCAGCCCGCGCATGCGGCCAACGGCAAGTCCGTGAAGACGGCCGCCAACAAACCGAAGACGCCGCGGCGAACCAACGATGCCACCCAAGCGACTCCGCGCTCCGGCAAGCCCGACCCCGACACCGATCTGCTGACGGCCCTGCTCAAGCGCAGCAAGGCACCCGACCCCGCGCCGCAGCCGGCGGCGCTGGCCGAGGTCGCGGCGGACTGCAAGTCCGGCCAGCGATGCAAACCATGAGCTTCCGCGCCGACGCGAATCACAACGATGCCATCCGCTGACCGCAGCGCGCTCTGGGCCGAACTCAGTCAGACCAACCGGCTCTACCGTCTCGAGGTTCCAGGCGCTTCCACAACGAACGCCAGCATCGACGCCCTGCGTGTCGAGGGCTGGGTGCAGCGCGAGGCCGTGTCGCAGCCGTTCGAGATGCGCATCGTCTGCCTGAGCCTGCGCGCCGATCTCGCGCTCTCGTCGATGATCGACCAGCCTCTCACGCTGATCACCGTGCTGGCCAACGGCTCGACCGGCAAGCGCACCGGCCTCATCCGCGCGGTGGAGTCGCTCGGCTCCGACGGCGGCCTCGCACGCTATCGCCTCACGCTCGTGCCGTGGATCTGGCTGGCCACGCAGCAGGGGCGCAGCCAGGTGTTCCAGCAACGCTCGGTGGCGGACATCATCGAGCGCGCGCTCGCTCCGTATGCCGACGCGGGCAGCTGGGCCTTCTCTTCCGAGGTGAGCGGCTTCCTGGCCGATGCGCCGGTTCGCACCTATTGCACGCAATACCGCGAGAGCGACTTCGATTTCTTCTCGCGCTTGCTGACCGAAGAGGGCCTGGCCTGGCGCATCGAGGAAGACGAGAAGGCGCCCATGGGGCACAAGCTCGTGATCTTCTCGGCGAACGATGCGCAGCCCGCGGACCCGGGTTCGCCCATCCGCTTTCATCGCAAGAGTTCGCAGGAGCGCAGCGATGCCGTGCAGGCGCTGGTGCGCCGCATGCGGCAGTCGGTGGCGCAGGTGCACCTGAGCGCGTGGAACGTCGATGGCAAGCGCCAGTTGGCGGGCAGCGCCGCCGCGCGGTTTGCGGTCGGCGGCAAGAATGCGCCGCGCATCGAATACGACGACGTGCTCGGCCTGAACGACCGCAGCCGCGGCTGGGACAGCAACCGCACGCTGGAGCGCTATGCCGGCCTGATGATGGAAGCAGCCGAGTGCCGCGCCGACGTGATGCTCGGCCACAGCACCGTGCGCACGCTGCGCGCGGGCACGCGCATCGAAGTCGACGATGCACCGGCGCTTGGCTTGCAGGCGAAGCCCGCGCTGCTGCTGGACACCGTCGAGCATGTGGGCATCAACAATCTGCCGAAGGACACCGCGGCATCGATTGCCGCGCAGTTGGGTGACCTGTCGGAGCACCTTGTGTTCGACAGGCCTTGTGCATCCGTCACTGCCGAAGACGATGTGTTCGGGCTGGTGCCGACGGCCACGGGCGGTGCGCACGACGAAGCGAACGATGTCCATCCGCAAGCGCAGAGCCTTGCCGCGGCGAAGACGCTCGGCTATGCCAACAGCTTCTCGGCCGTGCATGTGGATCGCCCCTGGCGACCCGTGCTCGCGGCCGCCGATGGCGCGCGGCTCCATGCGAAGCCCACGGCCAGTGGCGTGCACAGCGCGATCGTCGTCGGGCCCTCTGGCGAGACTTCGCCGAACGGTGCCGACGAGCTTTATTGCAATGACCGCGGCGACGTGCGCGTGCGATTCCACTGGCAGACCGAGTCGGCCGGCGGCGATACGCAGAACAACAGCGGCGACGCGAAGGACAATCGCAGCACGCGATGGATTCGCGTGGCGCAACGCCAGGCCGGTCCCGGCATGGGCTGGCAATGGCTGCCGCGCATCGGGCAAGAAGTGCTGGTGAAGTTCGTCGACCTCGATGTCGACCAGCCGGTGATCGTCGGTGCGCTCTACAACGGACGCGGCGATGGCGGCATCGAGCCTACGCCTGGTGGTGCATCGCGCAATCAGGAAGGCTCGAGCCAGGGTCAGGAGAGCGATGTCTTTGCGCAAGCGAGCAACGCATCGTCGAGCGCGCAGGCCAATCTTGCGGCTGGCCACGCGCCGGCTTGGCACGGTTCGAGCGCGGATGACAAGGGCCATCGAAACGCCGCGGCGCTGAGTGGCTTCAAGACGAAGGAGTTCGGCGGCGACGGGTTCAGCCAGTTGGTGTTCGACGATTCGAACCAGCAACTGCGTGTGCAACTGCATGCGAGCACGGCGCACAGCCAGCTGAACCTGGGGCATCTGATTCATCAGGCGGATAACTTCCGTGGAAGCTTCCGGGGGCAGGGGCTCGAGCTGCGTACCGATGGCTATGCGGCGTTGCGTGGCGGCAAGGGCGTGCTGTTGAGTACGTATCACGGGGCGGGTGGAAAGCAACTTGAACCCGTTGGCGACTTTGCCGCTGGCATGGCGTTGCTAAAGCAAGTGCAGCAGCTGGGGCAGGCGCTGAGCGAAGCAGCGATGAAGCACGAGACAGTGCAACTGGCCGGACATATCGGTGCTGAAAAGGCCAACGTTTCACAGCTCGACAAGGAGCGCGCGCCTTACGCGGCGATGCAGCACGCGGCGGGCGGCATGGTGACGGGCGATGTGCTGGAGACGGCTTATTTGGATGCGTCGGACAAGTCCGTTGCCACTGGCGATGGCAAGGTGCCGCACACGACCGATGCCGTTGTGGCGCTGGCCGCGCGCGGCGGGCTTGCGATGGTGGCGGGGCAGCAACTGCAGATCGTGGCGGGTGAGACTGCGACGTTGGCCAGCGGTGGGGATATCAACCTTGCGTTGGCCGATGTGCTGAGGGTGCATAGCGGGCAGGCCATCGGGTTGTTGGCCGGGGCGCAGAAGGCGGATGCTGAGGCGGGCCTGTCGATCATCGCGGGCAGTGATGACCTGGACTTTCAGGCGCAGCATGACGAGCTTCGGGTACAGGCGAAGGATGCGCTGAAGATCGCGAGTACCGACAAGACGGTGGAGTTCGCGGCGAAGAAGAAGATTCGCATTGCCACTGCGCAGGGTGCATCGATCACGTTGCAGAACGGGGACATCACGTTCGAGTGTCCGGGGAAGATCACTTATCACGCGGTGCAAAGGAAGCTTGCAGGGCCGACCACGCTGAGCTATGAACTCAACAGATGGGATACAGCGCCATTCGATGAGCAATTTGTATTGCGCTGGCCCTTCGACAACCGGCCTGTTGCAAACCGCAAGTACGAAATAGCGCGTGCTGATGGAACCGTCGTTCGCGGAACGACCGATGCCCAAGGCCGGACCGACGTGCAAAAGAGCAGCGGAATCGAACAACTTTCATTTCGGCTTCTACCCGAGAGCTGAAGCATGGCCACCCAAGCAACCAAAGCAACCCCGACACAAGATCGACCGGTTAACGCAACCTACGACCGAAAGGGAAACCCGGAGTGGAAATCCCCGATGAGCC
Source organism: Variovorax sp. ZS18.2.2 (assembly GCF_024701975.1). GTDB lineage: Bacteria > Pseudomonadota > Gammaproteobacteria > Burkholderiales > Burkholderiaceae_C > Variovorax. Next base: position 251,820 of record NZ_JANLNM010000009.1, on the reverse strand, counting down.
CGCCAGACAACAGCGCGGCCGTCGTTTCGATGGTGCCGGATCGCATCATTCCGGTGATCTTCGTGCCGGGGGTGATGGGGAGCAATCTCACCTGTGCTGACGAGGAGACCCGGTGGCTGCTCGATGGCGCCGGGACGATGCTCAAGAGCTGGCGAACGGTGGATGCGAAGGAGCGCAAGAAGCTGCTGGTTCCCGATGAGTGCAAAGTCTATGACGGCGGCGCACTCCCCGAGGGAACCGCACAGAGCGACGAAGAATTGAAGCGGCGCGGCTGGGGTGAAGTGGGTGCGATGAGCTACGCCCCGTTTCTGGTTTGGCTGGAGCATGAGCTCAACAATTTCGACAATGCAGGCAACGGCCAGCGCAGCGCCTTGATCGCAACGCTCCTGGGTGCCGAAGGCGAAGCTGCGATCACGCGCGATGAGGTCGGCTTGAGCTACAGATACCGGCTTCCGGTGTATGCGTGCGGCTACAACTGGCTGCAGGACAACGCCATATCGGCAAAGCGCCTTGCGCAGCGCATCTCGGAGATCAGGGCGCGCTATATCCGGGACAAGAAGATGTGCGACCAGGTCATTCTGGTGACGCACTCGATGGGTGGTTTTGTGGCCCGCTACTGCATCGAGCACATTGCCGGCATGAAAGAGAAGGTAATGGGCGTGGTGCATGGCGTGATGCCTACCATCGGCTCGGGCGCGGTCTACCGGCGCATGAAAGCAGGCACCGAGAGCGACGGCAGTTTTGCGGGCAAGCAGACTGCCGAGATTCTGGGCGGCGATGCGGCGGAAATGACCGCCGTCTTGTCGGAGGCGGCGGGTCCGCTTCAGTTGCTGCCGACACCCGAATACGGCGCGGACTGGCTGAAGATCATGGACGGCGACCGGGTGGTGCTGAGCCTGCCCAAGGCCGACGGGGCCGGTGGCATCGACCCCTACTCTCAAATTTACGCTTCGCGCGGACAGTGGTGGAGCATGTGCGAAGAGGACCTCATCAATCCGCTCAAGCCGAATCATCCGGAGGGGTCTGCGGAGAAGAAGGCACAGCTCGATGGAGATTGGCTCAAGTTCACTAAGCAAATGAGGCGAGTCAAAGAATTCCACCAGGAGATCAAAGAAAAATACCACCCCTGCAGCTACGCTTTCTACGGCGACAGCGATGCGTTCAAGGCATTCGGCACCGTCACATGGCGACGCAGTGGGCGCATCAAGCCCAATCAACCCGAGGCCGATCCGCTGCAAGGTCTGCCTTTGAAGGGTCAACTGGAAGATACGCGTACTGTGACAACGCCAGTCAAGGACTCAAACAGCTACGCGCGATTCCAGATTCAACACTTCACCTTGGCTGGCCCCGACGAGCCTGGCGACGGTACTGTGCCCAAGCGCTCCGGCGTGGCGCTCAAGGCCCGCATGAACGCCACGCTTAAAGTCAGCGTGGGCCATGAGCCAGCCTACAAAGATTCCGAGCTCGCCCGGCAGTTCACGCTTCAGTCCATCGTGCACATCGCCCAGGGCGTGAGCAAAACGCCATTGGCCTACCAGGACAGCAAGTGAATCGCGCTAGACGCCCATTTCGGTTGGGCCACCGGGCATCGGCGGTCGCGCTCTCAACCCTCTTCGTTCTTCTGTTCGTTGCCGGCTGCAAACCGGCTCCGGTCGCGGCACTCACTCCTCAAGAGAAACTGAACATGGATCGACTGGCGCAAGACCCCGTGACCCGATGCATCGGCCGCTACCTGATCGACGTGCCGCGCCACATGGTGCCGCAGTCGCGATGGGATCGATTGCCAGCAGAGAAGGTAGGCCACTACCGGGACGGTGTGTCAGTTTTTGTTGAGCCCATGGAGCGGGGCGCATTTGATGTGGCGCTTCAAAAGCGACACCAAGAATTGCAGGATGCCAAGCTCATTGGAACGCCGGAATTGCCTGTTTTGCAATCTGCCACACGGATAGGTAACGACGTTGCGCCAGCGATGCTTTTCAATTCAGCCAAAGGCACTTCTGGCAGATATGACCGGAACCTTGAAGTGTTTGGATGGAAGGAGGGGCATCTGATAGTTGCCACCATAGAGGGATCTGACTTCTCATATCCTGAAGATCGTGACGAACCCTTGTTCAAGGGAATGATTGGTGATGTGCCTAGAAAGCTCGCCGAGCTGCAAGGCGTCTACGCTCGAGTGAGGGGCCGCGCCGAGGCCGAAGTGCCCACCGATCCCGGCATCTGCATTCACAACGGCTTTGTCAGCGATACGGGCCGACCAGCAAAAGAAAAGGACTATGTCACCCGGGAGATCTGGTATTCGACAGAAGTCAGGGGGCTTCTGCTGACCTTCAGTTCGGACCAGATCGGCGGCGGGGAGGACACCCTGCTGGATCGGGTCCGCAAAGTGGAGCCCATGGAGATCAAGGACGACCCTTTGTTCCGGACGCTGCGCAAGCAAACGCGCACCGATGCCGGCGAGCCCTTCGACGAATGGCTGGCTGCTGTTCGCACCGATGCGCGTGTCCGAGGACATCGATTTCTGGCCGAAGGGCATTCGCTGGACAGCGGGTTCCGCAAACCGTATTTCACGATGAAGCTCTTCAACGGCAAGGAAGAACTCCAGCCCCCGGACCCGAAAGACCCGGACCAATACAACATGCGCCCACCGCTGGAGAAGGCGCCGCTGACCGAGGCGGAGGCAGTGGGCTTGTGGGACGTGGTCACAAAAACCCTCCGGCTGCGCACCGGGGCCTTCTGACTGATGCACTGGTGCGATTTCTGCATTGAAGTCATGACCCGCTGCATCCCCATGATCCTGCCCCATGCCAGCCACTGAACTGGCCTATAAAGACTCCGAGGCAGCCCGCCAGTTCACGCTTCAGTCCATCGTGCACATCGCCCAGGGCGTTGCCAAGACGCCGTTGGCCTACCCGGACAGCAAGTGAATCGCGCGAGACACCCATTTCGGTTGGGCCACCGGGCATCGGCGGTCGCGCTCTCAGCCCTCTTCGTCCTTCTGTTCGTTGCCGGCTGCAAACCGGCCCCGGTTGCGGCACTCACTCCTCAAGAAAAACTGAACATGGATCGATTGACGCAGAACCCCGTGACCCGATGCATCGGCCGTTACCTGATCGACGTACCGCACCACATGGTGCCGCAAGCGCGATGGGATCAGACCTCAACGCGCCCTGTTGGCGAAGCAACATCTTGAAGCGGAAAATTACCAGCGCGCCAAGCCCATGAATGTCTACAGCGTGTTCACGGGCTACGGCGGCTGGCAGAACACTTTCGTGCTGCCTTCGATCCTGGTGGACATGCGCAGCTACACACGACTCGAAGCGCCCGAACTCTCCGTCAATCCGCCGCCGTTCGAGCAGAGCATGGAACGATTGAATGCGCTGCTCAAGAGCATTCGCCTGCGGCCCACTGCGCCGCCGATGCCGGAGTTGGCGAATCTGCCAACGAGGTGACGATGGTGCACCGGCCCGGTTTCGCAAAGGGAACCTGTCCTGTCTCCACACCAACCCTCACCCTCGCGTCGCGTTCTCTTTCATCTTCGCCAACGCAATCGCCAACACCGCCCCACCCAGCGTCTTCACCAACCCCGAGTGCTGCGCATAGAACCGGCTCACCTCGTCGATCACCCCCGCGTGCTGCTCTTCGGCATGCGCTGCAATCTCCGTCACCTGCGCGGGTGACAGCTGCGAGGCCTGCTCCGGCGTGAGTTGGGTCTGCCCGGGCTGCAGCATTCGCCCGAGCACCCCGCCCGCCAGCATCGACGCAGCGGCCGGCCCCAGCGTCGCCAATATCTGGTTGAGCACGCCGGCTTGCTGCATCGGCGAAGACTGGCCGAACAACCGGCCCACCGTGTCGCCGAACGGCGGCGTCTGGTCCGAGCGCATGGCCGCCGCGAGCCCCGCGCCGATCGCGTCGGGCGAGGCATGCTGGGTGATCGGGTCCACATGCGCACCGGCATCGCTGCCGATGGTCTCTTGGAGGATGTCGAGTAGTCCCATGTCGGAGCTCCTTCCTGGAGAAACGAAACGCCGATCCTCGACCTGCACCCCTGAGCGGTGGCTGACTGACTGAATGACTGCGCGCGGCCGTCGCGCGCGGCTCACCGGCTGCGAGGCTTCTTCGCTATCCTGCCGGCTGGCCAAGACGAAGGATTCGATTTTGCAAACGCACCCCGCCATTCAAGCCGCCATGGAACGCGATTTCGGCGCCATTGCCGACCTGATTCGCCTCCACGCCCAGCACGCCCCCGATCGCCCCGCGCTCGCGGACGCGCAGTACGCGCTGAACTACAGCGCACTCGACGCGCTGATGGACCGCATCGCCGCCAGCCTGCAGCGCGACGGCCTCAAGGCCGGCGACGCCGTCGCTGTTTGCGCCACGTCGTCGGTGAACTACGCCGCGGTGTTCCTCGGCGCATTGCGTGCAGGTATTGCCGTCGCCCCGCTCGCGCCCGGCTCCACGCCCGCGAGCCTCGCCCGCATGATCGAGGACGCCGACGCGCGCATCCTCTTCACCGATGCCTCGGCCGCCGACGTGGTCGGCCCGGCGAAGAAAGGCAGCATTCCGCGCGTCGCGCTCGACGGTTCTTCGGCGGGACGCGATTTTGCCGCCTGGCTTGCACCGGTCGGCGCCCAGCCCGAGGCCATCGAAGTGCAGCCCTCGTGGGCCTTCAACATCATTTACTCCTCGGGCACCACCGGCGAGCCCAAGGGCATCGTGCAGGGCCACGGCATGCGCTGGTCGCATGTGCAGCGTGGCGCCAAGTACGAGTACAGCGCCGACACCGTCACGCTGCTGTCGACACCGCTCTACTCCAACACCACGCTGGTGGTGTTCTTCCCCACCATCTCGTTCGGCGGCTGTGTGGTGCTGATGCCCAAGTTCGACGCCGGCGGCTACCTGCAGCTGGCCGCGCAGCGGCGCGTGACGCATACGATGCTGGTGCCGGTGCAGTACCAGCGGCTGATGGCGCACCCGCGCTTCGACGCGCACGACCTCTCGTCGTTCGAGTTCAAGTTCAGCACCAGCGCGCCCTTCAACGCCGCGCTCAAGGCCGACGTATTGAAGCGCTGGCCCGGCGGGCTGATCGAGTTCTACGGCATGACCGAAGGCGGCGGCACCTGCATCCTCGAGGCGCACCTGCACCCGACCAAGCTGCACACGGTGGGCCAGCCGGCACCGGGCAGCGACATCCGCCTGATCGACGAGGAAGGCAGGGAGCTGCCGCAGGGCAACACCGAGGTGGCCGGCGAGGTGGTGGGCCATTCGGCCGGCATGATGACCGGCTACCACCGTCAGCCCGAGAAGACGCGCGAGGCCGAGTGGTTCGATGCCACCGGCAAGCGCTTCATCCGCACGGGCGACGTGGGCCGCTTCGATGCGGACGGTTTTCTCACGCTGTTCGATCGCAAGAAGGACATGATCATCAGCGGCGGCTTCAACATCTACCCGAGCGACCTCGAAGCCGTGCTGCGCGGCCATGCGGCGGTGGCCGACGCGGCGGTGGTCGGCGTGCCCTCCGAGCAATGGGGCGAGACGCCGGTGGCCTTCGTGGTGCGCCGCGAGGGCGACGCCACCACCGAAGACGCACTGCTGCAATGGACCAACGACCAGCTCGGCAAGACGCAGCGCCTGGCGCGCCTGCACTTCATCGAGGAGCTGCCGCGCAGCGCGATCGGCAAGGTGCTCAAGCGCGAGTTGCGTGACCTTGTCGGCCGCTGAAGCCAAAGCCGGGCCGCTGTCTGAAGAGCACGGCGGCGGCAACGGCCTGCTGTGGGTGCTGGTCACCGTCGCGGTGTTATTCGCGTTTCTGCGCCCACGCGCACCGATGGCGTGGCTCCAGCTGGTCGACTGGCAGACCGTGGGCGCGCTGGCCGGGCTGCTGGCCATCACGCAGGGCGTGGAGAAGAGCGGCATGCTGCAGGCCGCCGCGCAGCGCCTGCTCGCGCGCACGCACAACCAGCGCAGCCTGGCGATGCTGCTGACGGCGAGCGCGGCGCTGCTCTCCGCGCTGGTGACCAACGACGTGAGCCTGTTCCTGCTGGTGCCACTCACGCGCGTGCTCGCCAACCAGGCGCACCTGCCGCTCGCACGGCTCGTGGTGCTGGAGGCGCTGGCGGTGAATGCGGGTTCGGCCCTCACGCCGATCGGCAATCCGCAGAACCTCTATCTCTGGCACCGCTCGGGCGAGAGCTTCTTCGCCTTCATGGGGATGATGGGGCCGACGGTGGCAGTGATGCTGTTCTGGCTCTTCGTGGCCGTGTGGCTGCTGGTGCCGCGCACGCCGATCGCGCTCAAGCCCGAGACCGAAGCAGCACCGGTGCAGCCGCGCCTGCTGGCACTGGCAGGCGTGCTCTTCATCGGCTTCGTGGTCGCGCTCGACCGGCACTGGCTGCTGGCGGGGCTGGGCGTGGTGTTCGGCGTGTTCCTGGTGACGTATCCGCGCGTGCTGCGCGGCATCGACTGGGCGCTGCTCGCGATCATCGCGCTGATGTTCGTCGACCTGCGCCAGCTGGCCGAGTTGCCGGCCATCACCGCGCTGCTCGGCCACTGGCCGATCACCGAGGGATGGCGCGCCTACCTCGCGGCCATCGTCACTTCGCAGTTCATCAGCAACGTGCCGGCCGCCATCCTGCTGGACGGCCATGTGCGCGACCTGCCCGCGCTGGCGGCGGGCGTGAGCGTGGGCGGCTTCGGCTGCGTGCTGGGCTCGCTGGCCAACCTGATCGCGCTGCGGCTCGCGAAGCTGCCGAACGGGCTGCGCGAGTTCCACCGCATCAGCATTCCGTTCCTGCTGGTGTGCGCGGCCTCGGCGTTGCTGCTGCGGCTTGCGTGACAGGCGGCGAGCCGGGGGGAGACAATCTGCGCCTTCCCGCCATGCGCGCGCCCGCCACCCACCACACCCTTTCGCTGCGCGACTACGGCACGTCGCGCGGCAGCCATGCGCACGATCACTTCCAGGTGCTGATCGGACTCGATGGCGTGCTCGACATCGAGGTCGAAGGCCGAGGCGCGGGCATCGGCGTGGGCGAGGCACAGGTGGTCGCGCCGGGCGACCGCCACGACTTCGAGGCGCGCGGGCTGGGCAGCGTGTGCCTGGTGCTCGACACCACGCACGCGCCATGGGCCCGCTGCACCGAGCGCGCGCCGGCCGACGTGCCGCAGCTGCACGCGCTCGCGCGCTACCTGGCGCATTGCATGAAGCAGCCGCAGCACGCCGCACTCGCCCTGCAGCACGGCCCCGCGCTGTTGCTGGAAGCCTGGAGTCCCGCGCCTTCATCGTTGCCGGACACGCGCCGCCGCCGCATCGATTGGCCGGCGCTCGCGGCCTGGGCCCGGGCGCGCTGGCACGAGCCCTTGACTGTTTCGGACCTGGCCGAGGTCTCCTGCCTGAGCCCCAGCCAGTTCGCGCAGCGCTGCCGCGAGGAGCAAGGCGTGAGCGCGATGCACTGGCTGCGCGGGCTGCGGCTGGCGCATGCGCGCGAACTGCGGCTGGACGGCATGGGCGTCGCGGAAACGGCGCGGCGCACGGGCTACCGCTCGCCGTCGGCGCTCACGGCCGCGCTGCGGCGCCGGGGCGTCTGACGGCAAGACCGTCGCCGCGCGACGATCGACCGGCGTTGCGCGACGACGCCATCGCTTAGCCTCGCCGGTCATGTCTTCCACCGTCTACGCCCTGCTCGCCATCGCGCTCTGGACCTCCCTTGCCTCGCTCGGCACGGCCTTGTCGCACCTGCCGCCGTTCCTGCTCACGGGGCTCGCGCTCATGATCGGCAGCGTGCCGAGCTGGCCGCTCGTGCTGCGCGACCGCCGCGCCTGGAAGGTGCCGCCGCGCACGCTGGCGCTCGGCATCTACGGCCTGTTCGGCTACCACTTCCTGCTGTTCATCGCGCTGCGGTATGCACCGCCGGTCGAAGCCAATCTCGTCAACTACCTGTGGCCGCTGCTCATGGTGGTGCTGGCGCCGGTGCTGCTGCCGCGCATGTCGCTGCGGCCGCTGCACGTGGTGGCGGCGCTGCTCGGGTTCGCGGGGGCGGCGATCGCGATCCTCGGCGCACGCGGCGGCACGGCCCCGGCTTCGGGTGCAGCCGCCGGGTACTGGGGCTTCCTGCCGGCGCTGGGCTCGGCCTTCATCTGGGCGAGCTACTCGCTGTGGACGAAGCGGGTGGCGGCGTTTCCCACCTCGGCGATCGGATTGTTCGGGCTGGTCTCGGGCGCGTTGTCGCTGATCTGTCATGCGCTGCTGGAGCCCTCGGTCGCGATGTCGGCCCGCGACTGGCTGCTGGTCGCGCTCTGCGGCCTCGGCCCGCTGGGCGCGGCTTTTTTCGTCTGGGACATGGCGCTCAAGCGCGGCGATGCGCGGCAGATCGGCATCCTGAGCTACATCACGCCGCTGGCCTCCACGTCGCTGTTGCTGGTCGTGACCGGCCGCCCGCTCACCTGGAGCATCGCGCTCGCCGCGGCGCTGATCATCGCGGCGGCCGTCATGGGCACGCGCGCCCGCTGAACAACGAACGCGTGAGCGAATGAACGAATCACGCTCGCGTCCAACGGATCGAGGCGCTTTTTCTGGCTAGAGTGGAGGCTCAGAAAAAACAAGGAGCTCACCCATGGACGGCAAGAACAAGAACGACGACTTCGAAATCACGCCCAAGCTGGTGTTCGACCTGAACCTGGCGCTGTACCTGGACCTGGTGGCCGCGCTCGAAGGCGCCGGCGCCATCACCTACCGCCAGATGGCGGCCCGGGTGCTCAACATCAGCATGGACGCCCGCGCCGACGGGGAAGCCGGGCTGTCGACGGTGCTGGAAGGCGTCGCCAAGGGCTTTGCTGGACAGGGCGATGGGCTGTCGATCGAGTTGCTGAAGGCCGCGCGCGGACTGCGTGAGGATGACGCGATGGGGGACATCCCCATGCGGCCGGCCGGCGATTCTTGACTCTCGTCGTTCAGTCGGCGCGGCCCTCTCACTCTCACGGAGGGATCGTGCCCGGGTACTCGGGATACTCGGGTGATCGACTGCGCACACCGGCCCATGTACTGACAACGCCATCTGCGGAAATTTGTCTGATGGTGGCGCTGGATATCTCCGACACATACACCATGCCCGCCCGAATCGTGATGCCTACAAGGTTTTCAAAGACGGCAGACGAGCTCGCACCATCTTCGTAGTAGCTGGTCAGTTTCGGCGGTGTCAATGTGCCATCTTCATTCTGAGCTTGAAGGTTGTAGCGCTTGCCGATGGTCGTCACCATTCCTGCAGGACTGATTTTGCGGACTACGTTGTTCTCGCGATCCGCCACATAGACAGTCCCATCGGCATCGGCTGCCATAGCACTTTCTGCAAAGCCAAATATCGCCTGCTCGCCGAGACCATCCGCATAGCGTTTCCAAGTGCTGAACGCTGGTGGTCCGGCCAAGGTAGAGACCGCGCCGTTCGGCGCAATCTTGCGAACACGTCCAAAGTCAAACACGTAGACATTCTTTTTGCCATCGACTGCCAGCGAAGTCGGATCCACGAACCTGGCGTCCAGTCCATCACCATCGTCTCCACCAGGACGTTGCCTCCAAGTTCGACCATCCTTGCTGCTCCCCGCGATGGTCGTGATTTTCCCCTCCGGGCTGATCTTCCTGATCGTTCTGGCCATTGAACTGGAGACGTAGACCGCGCCATCGGCGTCAACCGCGATAGAGCTTGGCCAAGCGAGGCGCCCTTCCCCCGCAGCACCATCCTGTTCGCCTGGCTCGCCTGGCTTCCCCGCGAAGACGCTGACGTTTCCTCGTGCGTCGATCTTCTTGATCGCGTGCTCGCTCGGGACATACAACGTGCCCTGGCTGTCCACCGCGATGTCTGCAATTCGTTCGAACTGCAACATGCCTCCATCTTTCTCGGCCGCTTTCAACGTGGTGACGTTTCCCCTTGAATCGATCTTGCGGATGATGTTGACGGTGGAACCGTACTCGGTGATGACCAGTTGGTCGACCACATAGGTGTTGCCAAGGCTGTCGGTTGTCATGCGCATCGGCCCCACAAATCGAGCGTCTTGCAGCGGGCCGTCGACACGTTGCTTAAGGGGAAGAAGAGGTAACTCTTCCTGAGTCCCCTTCTCCTTCTGGATGCCCGATACCGGCGATGACGCAGTTCCACCCCCCATAGCACCGCCCAGCCCCGTATTTCCATCGCTGCCTCCGCCGCCTCCGCATGCGGCCAGCAACGTGGTTGCGGCGGCGATCCACGCCGCACCGAACCTCTTCCATCCCACAGTCGAACTCATGACGCGCTCCCTGTTGTAAAAGTTAAAACAAACACAGATTCGCTCGCATGCCTCTCCCGGCATGAGGTAGCCCCGCGTTGGACCGGGGCGCTACTTGTAGTCCAGCGTGAAGGTCGCCGTACCGTCGGCACGACCCGGCGTTACCTTGTCACCTGTCTGGAAATAGCGCGCCGTATAGGGCAACACATAGGAGCCGGTCATCGACGGACCCACCTCCACGGTTTCGCCGAATTTCACTGGCACGCTCTTGTCATTCATCACCTGAATGCCCACGCCGGTGGCGGTGGTCGAACCGGCAGGCGTGATCTTCAGTACGCCCTGCTCGTTCGATGGGTCCTGCGTCGCGTCCATGCGCAGGAGAACCGTGTTCTCCGCATTCGCCCCCGCCTTGCAATTGAGCTTGATGTTGAACTTGCGGTCACCCGTTGTGGTGCCCTTGCCCTTGAAGTTGCTCTGCGGCACCTTGCCGAAGTCCACCGGGATGTTCTTCGAGCCCAAGTCCACCGTGCACGATGGCGTGATGATCGTGATGCCCAGGCCACTAAGCGTTGTGGTCAGCACCGATTGCCTGGGGTTGAGGACGTCAACGAACAGACTGTAGTACTGGGTGTAGTTCCCGGGCGGTCCGATGGGTCCGTTACCTGTCACAGACTTGGTCTTGAACAACTCGACCCGGAAGCGCGACGTTGCATTGAAGTCGCCGAAGTCGGTGGAGGTCGAGCGCGTGTGCGGATACTGGGTCTCCTCGAAAGCACCGCCACCGGCGCCGGTGTCGTCCCTGAAAACTCGCGACAACCGGATGCCGACACCGTCCACTTCCGTTGCAAACACCTTGCTTAGGCCGATATTCGTCACCATTTCCCTGACGTTCAGAATGTCACCCTGCACTTGTCCTCCATTGGGGAGGCAGTTCCACGGCTTGTTGGTGGAGCCCGGCGGACGGATGGGAAAGTCCCTGAAGGTGATCCGTTCTCCCACCTTTGTCTCGTTCGGAATCACCACCCTGCCCATGTCCATGGGGACGAGTGTTTCTTTGTAGCCCGGATTCACCTTGCATTGCGCCCAAGCGCCTTGCGTGCCCAGCAGCAGCACAAAGGCCGACATGGCGAAACGCACGAGGCGGCGTACGCTCTTCATCGCATCAGAGGATGGACTGTTGCGGTTCATTCCGCTCCCTTCGGTTGCATTTCGTTCGGGTTGACTACCCCGGCGGCTTCGCACTGCCCATTCAATTCGCGGATCGGCGGCGGGTTCTTTTCATCAGGCAGGCTGTAGGGCACGACGCACTGATCGGCAGTGTCGCGACCCCAGCGCACGGTCAGCCGGCCGCTGTCGGCCGCGCCGGTCACGAATGCCTGACCGTCGGGGCCGACGATGCCGACCTCCTGGCCCGCCTCGTTCTCGATCTTGGAGCCCAGCGGCAGCACGCGGCCCTTCGCGTCCGTCAGCACCATCAGCAGGCGGAAGCCCACCGAGGTCTCGAACTTGGCGACCACCACGGCTCCGCGCGTAGGCACAACCTCGGTGGCCGCGTTCTTCACTTCCACCGTGTCGCCGAGGTCTTCGGTGCGGATGGCCAGGCGGTTCAGCCGGTACGGCGTGAGGTTGGGAATGATCGCGTTGCCGGCCCAGTCGGTCGCCACGCCCGGCTGCGACTCGAAGCCCACGCCGGAGGCCTTGGGCGCCTGCACCAGCGCGACGGTCTCGCCGAGCGCCTGCGACATCGTGACGCCGCCGCCATGGATCAGCACCCCGCCCGACATTCCGAAGGTGCTCTGGCCATAGCCGCGGCCCTGCGAATGGCCGACGTCGAAGCGGCCGACCTGCGACAGGTAGCTCGCGCTCGCACTGCCGCTGCTGCTGCCGCCCTGGTTTGCAGCGCTGGCTGTCATGTTGTAAGTCAGGCGGCTGTCGTCGAAGGCCGAGCCGTAGACGCTGGCCTGCTGGTTGACGCGGCCGGCGCTGTCGCGGGTGACCGAGTACATCGCACTGGCGCGCGTGTCGCCCAGCGGGATGCTCAGCGTGAACATCACCTGGCGCACCGCAGGGCGGTTCAGGTTCGTGGTGTGGTTGTAGAAGACGCTGTAGCCGAATTGCTTGTAGCTGCCCGAATAGCCCACCTGCACCAGCCGGTCTTTCGCGCCGGTGCCCCAGTAGCTCTGCTGGCGTGCGGACGCGAACACCGTGCCCAGGTCCTTGATCTGCTGCGAGAGTTCGAAGCGCACTTCGTTGCGGCGGCTGTTGAACGACTCGAAGGGCCGCAGGTCCTGCATCTGCACCGCCTCCTGGAAGGTGCGGTAGCCGCTGGTCGAATAGCGGTAGCCCGCCACCCGGAAGTTGGTGCCCGAGGTGAGGAACGACTTCGAATAGAGGAAGCGCACCGACTGGCCGTCATAGGTCTTCTGGCCATTGGTGGGCGTGCGATCAGTGGTGCGCGCGCTCGACAGGTCGACCGACACGGCGCCGAAGTCGCGCAGGTTCTTGCCCATGCCCACGAGCACCGACTGGTACATGTTCGCCATCAGCACGCCGCCATAAACCGAGAACTCGTTGCCCAGCCCGCGTGCCAGCGTCGCTTGCATGAACATCGGCTGCGAGAGCGAGGGCCGAACACCCAGCACGCTGCCACCGTCGTAGTTGTTGCGGTACTTGCCGACAGTGGCCGAGTAGCGCCAGGTGTCTTCTCGCAGCAGCGTGGGCACGGCCGAGAAGGCCTGGGTGTACTTGGTCTGCCGGCCGTCGGCTTCCGCGATGCTCACTTCCAGGTCACCGCTCGATGAGGTGGGGTACAGGTCGTCGATGACGAACGCGCCCGGCGCCACGAAGGTGCTGTAGATCACATAACCGTTTTGGCGCACAGTGACGCGCGCATTGGTCTGCGCCACGCCGCGGATGGTGGGCGCATAGCCCTGCTGGCTGTCGGGCAGCATCGCGTCGTCGGACGAGAGCTGCACGCCACGGAACGGCAGGCTGTCGAAGAAGTTGCCCGGCGTATTGCCATCTCCGATCAGAAGCTGGCCGTTGATCGAGGCCAGGTCGCGCTGCATGTAGGTGTTGATGCCTTGCCAGCGGCTCTTGCCATCGATGCCTCGGTTGTAGGTCGAGAAATGGCGAAAGCGCCAGTCGCCGTAGTTGAAGCCCGCGCGCAGGCCCGCGAACAGAGTGTTGCGCTGCAAGGTCTTGTTGCGATCGGCGAAGGGGTTGCCGTCGAAGACGTTCTGCGGGGGCGCAAAAGGGTTCGGGTCGTTGCGGTAGTTGTCACCGCTGTAGCGCGCGAAGTTGACTTGGTAGTCCAGCATGCCGGCGGTGATGCCTTTGTCCCATTTCTCGGGACCGACCGCGCCGCGCGCCGATCGTTTGAGCGCCGCCTGTGGAATGCTCACGAACAGGCGCTGCTTGCCGGCATCGTAGGTGACCGCGGCATCGGAAATGACCTTGATCAACTCGATGCAGGTCTCGTCCGCGGCGCTCGCGAATTCGGGAAACACCGCCACGTTGACGCCCCATGCCTCGAGCATGCCGCGCGTGAGGCAGGGCTCGGCGTCGTTCTTGCCCTCTTTGGCGGCGAAGCGGATCTCGGTCTGCCCGGCACCACGCTCATTCAGCGACACGTCGACCATGTACTTGCCCGGCAGCACGCGGTTGCCGAAAGAGAAGAGCGAGAGGTCCGCATGCGGCTGGTCGCCGCCGATGCCCAGGAATTCCTCGTTGAAGCTGGAGCCGGCCAACTGCTGTGGTTTTTCCTGCGCATGGCCAGGCGCGCCGAGTGCGCCCAGCAAGGCGGCGCACAGGGTCAGCCGGAACGGCGCGCGAAGAACGGGTGAGCGGCGCATGGCGGTCATCTCCAGCGCCTTAGCGCTTGTCGCCGTCGGCGGAAGGTTCAGGCTGGGGAACCAGTTCGGCCTTCACGGCCACAGGCTCGGCGCCTGCGGGAACCTGCACGCGCTCTTCTGGCGTCTCGCCGCCGTAGTCGTTGAGCGTGGTGAAGTTCACTTGGACGGCCTGCGGCGCCTTCACTGCGGTCAGCGGATAACTCATCTCGCCGAAGGGCGGCACCATGTCGGCGTTGATCGACTGCTGGCCATTGTTGATGTTCAGCGCGGTGAAGGTCACGTGATAGGCCGTCGGATTGCCGACCTTCAGTACTGCGCCCTGGCCCTCGGCCCCTGCGCTCACCGCCCACTTGAGTTGGCCGCGTGACTCCACCGATTTGCCCGCCAGCTTCGAGGGCCGGTAGAACAACTTGATGCGACTGCGCACCGCGATCTGGAGCACGTTCTCTTCGTTCGACTTCTCTGGAATCTCCTTGACGTTGAGCCAGAACACCGACTCGCGGTCGGCCGGCAGGTCGCCAGCCACGCGCATGATGCGCAGGATGTTTTCCATGCCCGGGTCCAGCCGCGACAACGGCGGCGTGACGAGCAGGGGTGTCTTGTTCTTGCCTTCGCCAGCGTCGATCCAGGCCTGGACCACATAGGGCGAGGTGCCGGTGTTCTTCACCGGAATGGAGGCTTCGCGGTCCCTCTCGCCGAGGATCACGCGGGTGCCGCCGAGCATCACGCCCGCGCTGGCCGACCACTGCAGGCAAAGCATCAGCACCATGCCGAAGGCCCACCGAAAGCTGTTCTTGCTGTACATAAATAGTCCTCGACGCACGGAGCCGCACGAGCCCGAGCGCGTGTCGACGCACAGTCGAGAGAAAGCGAAAGGGAAAAAGGGGCCTGACGAAACCGCGAGAGCGAGGCCTCGGGACGACGTCAGGCCTGGGCGAGCGGCACGCGGGACTGAATGCTCAAAAGCTTCAGCCGGCCGCAGGCGCCGCGAACATTGCTTACTTGTAGTTGACCGTGAACAGGGCGGTCGCGTCGCCGCGGCCAGTGGTCACTTTGGCGGCCGTGGAGATATAGGCGGCCTCGAACTTCAACGCATTGGAGCCTTCAGCCAGGACGTACACGGGTGACTCTGCGCCGACAGCAAACAGCTTGGAGCCGGAGTCGCGAAGTTCGATGGCCACGCCTTCGGCAAACGAACCAGCAGCCATGCCGGCGTCGATGCGCAGTTGCCCGGCTGCATTGGCGGGACCGGTGAAGGTCACGCTGGCGCCCTTGGAGGCCGCGGGGCAATTCAGCAGTTCGATGTTGAACTTGGCCGGCGCGGCCTTCTTGCCCACACCGCCGTCAAGCACCGTGCGCGAAACCTTGCCGAGCGGCACGGTCAGGTTCTGGCTGTTGGGCGAGACCGAGCAAGGTGCGTCGACGATTTCACCGGTGAAATTGATGGTGCCATCGGCGGCGAAAGCGCCTTGCGACAACACGCCAGCCACGGCCAGCGATGCGAACTTGATGATTACAGACTTTTGCATTTTGCGTTCCCTGAGGAGATGAAATAACTGAATTGCAACCTGCCTTATGCAGGGCAGGCCGCAGTCTAGTTATCCGATGACGCAAGATAAACAGTCGTTACCGTGAGTTCACAGTAGTTAACAGTGTTGTCGAACCGAGCGTGACATACATCCGAAAGAAAACAAATGGAAACGAACTGTTTGCAACTTCGAAGAATGCGCTTGCCAAGTTCATTCCGCTGAACAGCCGGTTGAGCGCCTCCGGAAAGGTGCCGAGCCCGAAACTACGTCTTCCTTGCTCTTCATGCGCCCATCTTTCAGATACCTCGCGCGTTTTGCGATGACGATGCGATACCGATCGGCATCGTCGAACACCACGACGCCCTCCATCCGAACCCGGGTCACCAAGAGGCTCAGCCAGTTCTTCACGCACGACAGCGGCAGGCAGGGCGTGGCGCAGTGGAAGATGACTCGATGGTCGTCCAGCGTCGGACGGATGAAGCACTTTTCACTCGCGAAGATGTCCTCGCGGTCGTGCATTCAGCCGCCGGGCTGCTCGCGCCGCCCGGGCTGGAGTTCCAGTTGCCAGCGGGGCCAGCGATGCGGACAGTGATCGGCAATCGATCCACCAGGCCTGCGCGCGGCTCACTTCGGGTGGCCTGCCAGTACTTTTGGCAATGCGATGCGAGCGCCTTGCCGGCTCAACACGCATCACGATATGAATCTGGCCGTGGCCCCGTCGCTTTGCGCTCGGGGCGTTTGTCGATGCCATACGGATGGCTGCCGCACAGCATGAAGCGCGGACGCGATGGACCGCATGGCGCTGCTGCGACGGCTCTGAAGGCGAGGCGGCCCGTCGTTCATCACACGACAGATTTTTCGATTCGGCAGAGATGCTCTCGCAAGGTGCGAAAGCTTCTTTTCTTTCCCCGGGGTGATTCAGGCTGGGCCGTGCGCCGACCTTCGATGCGGCGCGACGACGAACCGCCTTGGGATCAGTCGAACGCGCCCTTGACGGCTACTTGTAGTCGAGCGTGAAAGTCGCCGTCCCGTCGGCGCGCCCCGGCGTGACCTTCTCGCCGGTCTGGAAGTAGCGTGCGGTGTAGGGCAGCACATAGTCGCCGTCCTTCGACGGGCCCACCAGCGCTTCGTCGCCGAACTTCACAGGTGTCCTGCTGTTTCCGTCGACGATCTGGATGCCCACGCCCGTGGCGTTGTTGGCGCCTCCCTGGGTGATCTGCAGCACGCCATCGTCGCCCACCGCCGCCGGGTCCTTGGTTGCATCCATGCGTAGGTGCACGATATTTCGCTCGCCAACACCTGCCCTGCAGTTGAGCCTGATATTGAAATTGCGGTCGCCCGTGGTGGTGCCCCTGCCCTTGAAGTTGCTCTGCGGCACCTTGCCGAAATCCACGACGATATTTTTCGAGCCTGCATCCACCGAACATGAGGGCGTGATGATGGTGATGCCGAAGCCGGACAGGAAGGAGTTGATGATCACTGAGCTATCACCATCTCTCGTATAGGTCGTATAGGTACCCGCTGCCAGCGGCCCGTTGCCCGTCGTGGCAGCGATCTTCATCAGATCAACCGTAAAGTACGATGGGCTGTAGATAGCCGTATCGACATCGCCGATGCGTGCAAGGTTGTGTGGGTAGAAAGTCTGGGTGCTGCGGCCATCGCCCGAGGTGATTTCGCGCGAAAACCTGATCCCTACGCCAGGCACTTGGGTGGTGAAAACGTTGTCTCTGCCAGGCACGGGGTTTCCCTGCAATATGCGCCCGCTGACGGAGCCACCACCGAAGCAGTTCGAACTTACTTCCGATGCACCATTAATAAGAATGGGGAATCGCTCGGTTTTGAAAACCGCGCCCACGGGGGTCTCGTTCGGGATGATCACCCTCCCCATATCCATCAAGATTTCCTTCATCTGGTAGTTGTCAGGCTTGAAACAGGCCGCCTCGACGCCGCTCACAGTGAACAGCAGTCCCATGCCCCAAACGAGTGGCGCGACAGACCGCATTTTCCAGGCCAGGGCCTTCACCTTCACCATGCTGGATGTATTGCTGGGATTCATTTCACTCCTTGCTCAGGCTCTTTCGGCATGGCCGCCGCGGGGACTTCACACCGACCGTTCAATTCACGGATCGGCGACGGATTCTTTTCATCAGGCAGGCTGTACGGCACGACGCACTGGTCGGCAGCATCGCGACCCCAGCGCACGGTCAGCCGGCCACTGTTGGCCGCACCGGTCACGAAGGCCTGGCCGTCGGGGCCGACGATGCCGACCTCCAGGCCCGCCTCGTTCTCGATCTTGGAGCCCAGCGGCAGCACGCGGCCCTGCTGATCGGTCAGCGTCATCAGCAGGCGGAAGCCCACCAAGGTCTCGAACTTCGCAACCACCACGGCACCGCGCGTGGGCACCACCTCGGTGGCCGCGTTCTTCACTTCCACTGTGTCGCCCAGGTCGCTGGTGCGCAACGCCAGCCGGTTGAGCCGGTACGGGCTCAGGTTGGGAATGACCGTATTGCCGGCCCAGTCGGTCGACACGCCCGGCTGCGACTCGAAGCCAACGCCGGAGGCCTTGGGCACCTGCACCAGCGCGACGCTCTCACCCAGCGCCTGCGACATCGTGACGCCGCCGCCGTGGATCAGCACGCCACCCGACACGCCGAAGGTGCTCTGGCCGAAGCCGCGGCCCTTCGAATGGCCGACGTCGAAGCGACCAATCTGCGACAGGTAACTCGCGCTCGCGCTGCCGCTGCTGCCGCCGCCCTGATTCGCTGCGCCAGCCGTCATGTTGTAGGTCAGGCGGCTGTCGTCGAAGGCCGAGCCGTAGACGCTGGCCTGCTGGTTGACCCGCCCGGTGCTGTCGCGGTTGACCGTGTACATCGCACTGGCGCGCGTGTCGCCCAGCGGAATGCTCAGCGTGAACATCACCTGCCGCACGGCGGGTCCCTGTCGCCCGGCCGCTCCGTTCAGGTTGGAGGTGTGGTTGTAGAAGACGCTGTAGCCGAACTGCTTGTAATTGCCCGAGTAGCCCACCTGCACCAGCCGATCTTTCGCACTGGTACCCCAGTAGCTCTGCTGGCGCGCCGAGGCAAAGACCGAGCCCAGATTGCCGATCTGCTGCGAGACCTCGAAACGCACTTCGTTGCGGCGGCTGTTGAACGACTCGAAGGGCCGCAGATCCTGCATCTGCACCGCTTCCTGGAAGGTGCGGTAACCGCTGGTCGAATAGCGATAGCCCGCCACGCGGAAGTTGGTGCCCGAGTCGATGAAGGACTTTGAATAGAGGAAGCGCACTGACTGGCCGTCGTAGGTCTTCTGTCCATTGACGGGCGTGCGATCGGTGGTGCGCGCGCTCGACAGGTCGACCGATACGGCGCCGAAATCGCGCAGGTTCTTGCCCATGCCGACCAGCAGCGACTGGTACATGTTCGCCATCAGCAAGCCGCCGTAGACCGAGAACTCGTTGCCCAGCCCGCGCGCGAGCGTCGCCTGCATGAACATCGGCTGCGAAAGCGACGACCGAATGCCCAGCACGCTGCCACCGCCGAAATTGTTGCGGTACTTGCCGACCGTGGCCGAGTAGCGCCAGGTGCCCTCGCGCAGCAGCGTGGGCACGGCCGAGAAGGCCTGCGTGTACCTGGTCTGGCGGCCGTCGGCCTCGAGGACAGTCACCTCCAGGTCACCGCTCGATGAGGTCGGGTAGAGGTCGTCGATGACGAACGCGCCCGGTGCCACGAACGTGCTGTAGATGACGTAGCCGTTCTGCCGCACGGTGACGCGCGCGTTGGTCTGCGCCACGCCGCGGATGGTGGGTGCGTAGCCCTGCTGGCTGTCGGGCAGCATCGCGTCGTCGGACGAGAGCTGCACACCGCGAAACGGCAGGCTGTCGAAGAAGTTGCCCGGCGTGTTGCCGTCGCCGATCAGCAGGCCGCCGTTGATCGAGGCGATGTCGCGCCGCACGTAGGTGCTGATGCCCTGCCAGCGGCTTTTGCCGTCGATGCCGCGGTTGTAGGTCGAGAAGTGGCGAAAGCGCCAGTCGCCGTAGTTGAAGCCGGCTCGGAGGCCCGCGAACAAGGTGTTGCGCTGACGGTTCCTGCTGCGGTCGAAGATCGAGTTGCTGTCGAACACGTTCTGCGGGGGCGCAAAGGGGTTCGGGTCGTTGCGCGTGTTGTCGCCGCTGTAGCGCGCGAAGTTGATCTGGTAGTCCACCATGCCGGCGGTGATGCCCTGGTCCCATTTCTCGGGACCGACCGCGCCGCGTGCCGAGCGTCTGAGTGCCGCCTGCGGGATGCTCACGAACAGGCGTTGCTTGCCGGCGTCGTAGGAGAAGGTCGCATCGGGAATGATCGCGCCCAGGTCGACACAGCGATCGTCGTCCGGGGAGGGCGCAGCAATCACCTCGGTACCCACGGACAGCGCGGGAAAGACCTGGACGTTGACACCCCAGGCGTCGAGCATGCTGCGCGTGAGGCACGGCTCGGCGTCGTTCTTGCCCTCTTTCGCGACGAAGCGGATCTCGGTTTGCCCTGCGCCGCGCTCGTTCAGCGACACGTCGACCATGTACTTGCCCGGCAGCACGCGGTTGCCGAAGGAGAAGAGCGAGAGATCGGCGTGCGGCTGGTCGCCGCCAATGCCGAGGAACTCCTCGTTGAAGCTGGAGCCGGCCGACTGCTGGGATTTCTCCTGTGCATGGCCAGGCGCGCCAAGCGCGCCCAGCAAGGCAGCGCACAGGGTCAGTCGGAATGGCGCACGAAGCGCGGGTGAGCGGCGCATGGAGGCGTGTCTCCCGCGTTTCAGCGCTTGTCGCCGTCGGCGGAAGGTGCAGGCTGGGGAACCAGTTCGGCCTTCACGGCGACGGGCTCGGCGCCTGCCGGCACCTGCACGCGCTCTTCTGGCGTCTCGCCGCCGTAGTCGTTGAGCGTGGTGAAGTTGACCTGGACAGCCTGCGGCGCCTTCACCGCGGTCAGTGGATAACTCATCTCGCCGAACGGCGGCACCATGTCAGCGTTGATCAACTGCTGGCCGCTGTTGATGTTCAGCCCGGTGAAGGTCACGTGATAGGCCGTGGGGTTGCCGACCTTCAGTACGGCGCCCTGCCCTTCGGCGCCGGCGCTCACCGCCCACTTGAGTTGGGCGCGCGATTCCTCGGGCTTGCCCACGAGCTTCGAAGGCCGGTAGAACAGCTTGATGCGGCTGCGCACCGCGATCTGCAGCACGTTCTCTTCGTTCGACTTCTCGGGAATCTCCTTGACGTTGAGCCAGAAGACCGACTCGCGGTCGGCCGGCAACTCGCCGGCCACACGCATGATGCGCAGGATGTTTTCCATGCCCGGGTCCAGCCGCGACAACGGCGGCGTGACCAATAGCGGGGTCTTGTTCTTGCCTTCGCCGGCGTCGATCCAGGCCTGGACCACGTAGGGCGAGGTGCCGGTGTTCTTCGCCGGAATGGAGGCTTCGCGGTCCCTCTCGCCGAGGATCACGCGGGTGCCGCCGAGCATCACGCTCGCGACGGCGGGCCACTGCAGGCCCAGCGTGAGCAGGAGGACGAAGGCCCAGCGGAAGCGATTGTTGCTGCACATAAGAAAAAAATCCTTGGCGGGAGGCACATGGAAACGCGCGCAGCCCGGCACCGCGGCGCATCAAGGCACCGTCGGGAAAAAGTAAAAGAGGGGTACCGACGCCGACCGGGACGTTTCAGTCCGGGCACGGCGGCGGTAAAGGCTGGCTGCGCCTGCCGGCTCGGAGCGCGTGGCGCTTCGGCTGGCAGCGAATGCCTCGGGTGCTACTTACTTGTAGGCAATCGTGAACTGCGCGCTTCCGTTGGCCGGGCCGGCCGTCACGCCCGGTAGGGTCGCAACGTAGGCAGCCTGGAATTTCAGCGAGTTATCGCCAGGGGTCAGGATGTACTCGCCCGAAGGCGAACCCACGTCGATCTTTTTGCCGCTCGAGTCGCCCAATTCGATGGCAACGCCCCTGGCGAACCCGCCGTTTACTTCACCTGCGCCAACACGCAGAGCCGTCGCCACCACGGCGTCGGTAGGGCCGGTGAAGGTCACGGTCGCGCCCGTGGCAGAAGCGCCGCAACCCAGCAGATCGATGCTGAATTTGGCAGGCGTGGACTTCGTGCCGACGGTCGCATTGTTGACTGCGGGCGTCGTACCAACTGCGGGGCGAATGCCGAACACATTGCGCGAGACCTTGCCCAGGGGCACCGTCAGGTTCTGGCTGCTGGGCGAAACCGAGCAAAGTGCGTCGGTGATTTCACCGGTGAAATTGATGGTGCCATCGGCGGCGAAAGCGCCCTGCGACAACAGGCCGGCCACGGCCAGCGATGCGAATTTAATGAATGCAGACTTCTTCATTTTGCGTTCTCTAGGAATTGAATTTAATTGAATTGCGATTGCCTTATGCAAGGCAGGCCGCAGTCTAATTAACCTAAAGAAGCAAGGAGACGCCAATTTATCGAAAATTACAGTAGTTAATTATGTTGGTCGACTGATCGTGAAAAACACCCAATTGCAAATAAGCTTAAACATTAGATATTTGTAAAACAAGCTTTCCAAAATTCTCACCGCTGAACAACCGGTTGAGCGCTTCCGGGAAAGTGTCAATCCCCGAAACGACGTCTTCTTTGCTCTTCATGCGGCCATCTTTCAGGTATCCGGCGAGTTCCGCGATGGCGATGTGGTACCGATCGGCATAGTCGAACACCACGATGCCCTCCATTCGCGCCCGGTTCACCAGGAGGCTCAGGTAATTTTTTGGGCCGGCGCCTGGCATGCTGTTGGCATTGTTGTATTGGCTGATCGCGCCGCAGATGATCACGCGGGCCTTGCGCGCGAGCCGTGCCAGCACCGCATCGAGAATTTCGCCGCCGACATTGTCGAAGTAGATATCCACGCCCTTCGGGCAATGAGTCTTGAGCCCTTCGCGCACCGCACCGGCGCCGGCCTTGTAGTCGATGCAGGCGTCGAAGCCCAGCTCCTTCACCACCCAGTCGCACTTGGCAGCGCCGCCGGCAATGCCGACCACGCGGCAGCCCTTGATCTTCGCGAGCTGGCCCACCGTCTGCCCCACGGCACCGGCCGCGCCGGAGATGACGACCGTTTCGCTCGCCTTGGGCTGGCCCACGTCCATCAGGCCGAAATAGCCGGTCATGCCCGGCATGCCCAGCACGTTGAGCCATTGAGTGATCGTGCCGACACTCAGGTCGATCTTGACCAGCCCGTTGCGCTTGACCTGGTCTTCGGGGATCAGGATGTATTCCTGCACGCCCAGCGTGCCGTAGACCGTGTCGCCCACCGCGAACTGCGGGTTCTTCGAGGCGATGACGCGGCCGACGCCGCCGGCGCGCATCACCTCGTCGATGGCCACGGGCGCGATGTAGCTCTTGGCATCGTTGAGCCAGCCGCGCATCGCGGGGTCGAGCGACAGCGACAGCGTCTTGACCAGCACCCCGCCCTCGGCCGGCTCGCCGACGGGCTCGGTGGTGAACTTCCAGTTCTCGCGGGTGGCCGTGCCTTCGGGGCGTTTGGCGAGGCGGACCTGGTGGTTGGTGAGTGAGCTGCTCATGGTGTCTCCTTGATTGACGGGCGCGACAGGTGCGCCGGACGCGGGTTGGAGGCGCATCGTAGCCGCGCCCATCGCGCCCGCTGGTAGCGCAGGCGACAGGGCCCGCGCCAAGGGAAAACTCAGCTTTTCACCACGCTATCGCGCGACCCGTGACACATGAAACTGCTGCGATCCAGTCGGGAGACACCGCGGAACCGGCTTTGCCGGGCCGCTGGTGTCGCCCCCCTGAAAGGGGGTTGGCGAAGCGACACGAAGTGCGCGAAGACTGGGGGTAAGTTTTGTCTCAGATCCGCACGACGATCTGCAGGCCCGGATTCGCGTTGCGCACGGTCAGCGAGCCGCCGTGCGCCTCGGCAACCAGCCGGCACAGATACATGCCCAGCCCGACGCCGCCGGTGGCGCGCGCCCGCGCACCGTCGGTGCGGTAGAACGGCTCGGTCAGCCGCCCGAGCTGCGCCTCGTCGACGCCCGGGCCGAAGTCGCGCACCTCGAGCTCCACGCCCTGCACCTGGCCGTCCACCACCGCGCGCAGCGACACGCACGGCGGCCGGGGCGCCTCGGTGCTGTAGCGCATGGCGTTGTCCAGCAGGTTGCGCACCAGGAGGCGAACGCGCATGCGATCGATCGAATGCGGCGGCAGGCCCTCGGCCAGGTCGAGGTGCACCTTCTCGGCGCCGGGCATCTCGGCCACGATCTGGCGCACCAGCACCGCAAGGTCGACCGGTTCGCGCTGCAGCGCCGCATGCGGACTGGCCAGGCGCTCGCTTTCGAGCAGGTCGCTGATCAGGTCGCGCATTTCGTTCAGGTCGCGCAGCAGCGCCTCGCGCTCGGCCTGGCCCTCGGGCGTGGCGGGCAGCAGCTCGGCGTTGAGCCGGGCGCGCGTGAGCGGCGAGCGCAGCTCGTGGCTCAACGCCAGCAGCAGCCCCCGCTTGGCATCGAGCATGGCCTGGATGTCGTCGGCCATGGTGTTGATGCGCTGCGCGAGGTCGCCCAGGTCGTCGTTGCGGCGCACCGGAATCGGCTCGGTGAACTCGCCCCGGCCGAAGCGCTGCGCGCCTTCGCGGATGTCGATCAGCGGCCGCAGCAGGCGGCTCACATAGGCGTAGCCCAGCAGCACGCACGACAGCAGCACGCCGAGCGTGGCCCAGCCGGTTGCGCGCGGCGCGAGCTGCCAGAGCTTGGGCGCCCAGCCGAAGATCACGCGGTGGCCGTCGGCTGTCGGGCGGATGAACCACTTCTCGCCGCCGAACACGTCTTCGCGGTCGTGCATCCAGCCGCCGGGGCTGTTCGAGCCGCCCGGGTTGGAGTCCCAGTTGACGGTGGGGCCGACGATGCGGATGGTGATCGGCAGCCGGGCCACCAGCGCCTGCGCGCGCGTCACGTCGGGCGGCGTGCCGATCTCTGCGACGAGGCGGTCGGCGTAGTCCACCAGCATCGGCTTGGCGGCCTCGGCCCAGCCGGTGGAAAAGGCCCTCTTCATGCCGCCCATGAAGACGCCGGCCATCACCAGCGCGAGCAGCACGAACATCATCACGAGACGGATGCGCAGCGACCGCCGCCAGCGGCGCTTGCCCTGCACCTTTTCGTGCCACTGGGCATGCCATTGCTTGCGCATTTCGGCGCGGCGGCAGGCCATCTCGCGCCACGCTTCGCGGTGGTCTCTTCCGCCGAACCTCATGCAGGCTCGCTGCGTGCGACGGCCAGCGCGTAGCCGGCATTGCGCAGCGTCTTGATGCAGTCCAGCGGCTCCAGCTTCTTGCGCAGGCGGCTCACCACGATGTCGACCGCGCGGGTGTAGAGCTCGGCCTCGTGGCCACGCAGGCGGTTCAGGATGTCGTCGCGGCTGAAGACTTTGCCGGGCTCGGCCGCCAGCAGCGCGAGCAGCTCGAACTCGGTGCCGGTGAGCTCGATGCGCTCGCCGTGGCGCAGCACCTGGCGCCGGTCGAGGTCGATGGCGAGGCCGTCGAACACGCGCAGTTGCGTGCCGTTGTTGCCATGCCCGTTCGCCACCGCCGGCGTGCTGCGCTGGCGCCGCAGGATGGTCTGCACCCGCGCCACCAGCTCGCGCGGCTCGAAGGGCTTGGGCACGTAGTCGTCGGCGCCGAGCTCCAGGCCGACCACGCGGTCCATCACCTCGCCGCGCGCGGTGAGCATCACGATGGGAATGTCGCTCTCCTTGCGGATCTCGCGGCACAGCGCGAAGCCGTCCATCTCGGGCAGCATCACGTCGAGGATGGCCGCGTCGTACTGGCCGGCGCGCAGCTTGGCGAGGCCTTCGCTCGGGCGCACGGCGCTCTCGAGCGTGCAGCCGAAGCGGGCGAAGTAGGTGGTCAGCGGCGCGGCGAGGTGTTCGTCGTCGTCGATCAGCAGGATGCGCGGCATGGCGGGATTGTGCCTCTTGGCAAACATGTGGCGAATGACTTCGCTGACCATCAGACCGGTCGGCATCGCACCGCCATGGCCAGGCCTGCCACGAGCAATGCGATCAGCAGCGTGTGATAGACAACGTCGGACATCGTGTGCGGGCCGAAGCCGGCCACGATGGTGAACAGGCCGAGCAGCGTGCCGGCGAGCGCAAAGCCCTGGCCGAAGATCGCGGCGCGGCGCGCGTGCTCGGGGCGCAGCCAGGTCTCGACCGCCGCCAGCACCAGCACGGCGGCGATCACCGCCTCGGCGGTGCGGGCCTGCGGATGGGCATGGCCCGGCACGAGCAGGCCGGCGTGCACCATCGACGCCATGCCGAGGGTGAACGCTTCGGCCAGCATCCAGGCGCGCGCGGCCTGCGGGCGCAGCACGGGGGCCGTGTCGTTCATCGTCACCACGGATCGGCGCGGCCGATGCGGCCCAGGTGCGTGAGGCCGAAGCCCGAGGCGTACTTGAGCCCATAGCCGAGCGCGCGGTCGAAGCCGATGTGGGTCAGCCAGATCAGCGCGCCGGCCACGGCCCACGGCATGGCCGCGAGCACACCGAGCACGAGCAGCGCGACAGGGCCGACATACGAGTGCGCCGTGTTGTAGAGCGCCGCGCCCACACGCGGGCCCGCGAGGTAGCCGAGCAGCGACAGGTCGGGCACGAGGAGCCAGAGTGCGAACACGCCCCAGCCGAGGCCGAACTGCGTGTAGGCGGCCAGCGCGGCGGCCAGCACGAAGGCACCTTCGAGTCGCAGCAAGGTGCGCACGCCGCCTGCGGCTGCGTTCGGCGCGTCAGCCGCGGGCGTGAGCCGCGTCGCCCATGGCGCAGCTGCCGGAGCACGCTGCGCCACGAGCCTGTGCGCGGAGACTGACTCAGCCACGATGGCTCCAGCGGCGGCCGCCTCGGTCCATGAAGTCACGGACCTTTTGCTGCTGGGCGGCATTCAGGCTGTCGTAGAAGTCGGCGGCGGCCGCAATGATTTCAGGGCTGCCGTTGCGCACCGCGGTCGTCTTCTCGTCGATGAGCCGCGTAGCCCCTGCTTGGTCGAGCTTGTTGCCCGCAAACAGCGCCTTGAACTGCGAACGCGGATCGCCCGAGCCGCCCGCGCCGCGCAGGGCTTCACGCTGCGCCTGCAGCTTCTCGGCGAGCACGGTGAGCTTCTGCTTTTGCGCGGTGTCGAGTTCGAGCTTGCTGCCCACGCGCTCGACCATCTTGCTGCGGAACTCGGCGCTGTCGCCGCCCCAGCCGTGGCGTTGGCCTCCACAGCCGGCGATGCTGCCAGCCACCATCGCCGCGCCGGCGAAACCGAAGAGAGTGCGCTTGATCCAGTGTTTCATGAGACGTCCTTGTGTTGTCGGAAGAAGAGGAAGCTCAATGGTGCGATTGGCGCGCTCCGAAGTCCTCTCACCGCGGTTTCGGCGTGTTTCGTTTTATTGCGACAGGCGAGGCAACAACGCGGGCCGCGGTTGCCCTGCTGCTCAGAGCTTGCTGCTGTTGTTGCGCGCGGCTTCGGCGCGTGCATCGACGGGGTTCTGCATCGTCGAGATGACCTTGCTGTTCACGCGCGAACCCGAGGTCACGTTCTGGTCGGGCGCTGCGGCAGTGCGCACGGCTTCGGCCACGACGCGGGCGCGTTCGGTCGACACCGCCACGGTTTCGGGGCCGCGCGAACCGCGCACGATGTTCTGGTTCGGCGCCGATGCGGTGCGCACGGCTTCCGCGCCGACCTCGGCGCGGCTCTTGGCCGACACGGCGGGCTGCACGCCCTGGTAGCTCTCGGCCTTGGCGCCCGCTGCGGCAAGCATGGCGAATGAGCCGACGGTGATGATCTGGGTCAGGGAGAGGGACTTCATGATGCAAACCTTTCAGGGGGTTGGAGGAGCCCTGATCGTGCTTGCGCATGCGCGGCAAGTCCTTTCGCCGCGGTTTCGGCGTGTTTCGTTTTATTGCGGCGCTATTGCTTTCGCAGTAACCGAAGCAATGCGGCCAGCGCGGCGCAGGGCGCGAGCAGTGCCCAGAAGCCCGCATGCGCATAGCCCAGGCCGCCGGCCAGCGAGCCCACCGCGAAGGCGGCGACCGGTGGCCAGGCCTTGCGCACGCGGTCCGCGGCCGCGCCTGCAGCGGGTGCGCGCGCGGCCATGTCGACGAGGTCCATCACAAGCTGCGTGACGTTGCCGGTCATCACCGTGCTGGGCGTCAGCCGTGCGAAGACGCTGCGCGCGGCGGTGTTCTGGATCGACATGGTCAGCACACCCACCAGGCCGACCGCGATGGCCGACACGCCGTTGCCGCTCACGAAAGGGCCGGCCCACACGCCGGCCGCCATGAAGGCCACGAGAAAGAGCAGTTGCGTGGCCATCAGCGGCACCGCGGTGTCGAGCCCGCGGCGCTCGCCCCGCAACTGGAACATCCGCGTGGCCGCCACGCCGAGCACGAACATCGGCAGGGCCAGCAGCTTGCCGACCACGCCCGAATGCGCGCCGCCCGCCAGGGCCGCACCGATCAGCACGAAGTTGCCGGTGACGTGCGCGGTGAAGAGCCCGAACAGCGCCACGAAGCCGAGGGTGTCGACGAAGCCGCCCGTGAAGGCGAGCAGCATGCCGCGCCACGCGCTGTCAGGCGGGTTCCCGGCGGTGGGCGCCGGTGCAGGGGTTGCGGGCGTGGCGTTCGTCATTCCCGCAACCGCTCGCCGCGCATCAGCCCGCGAGGGCCGTGGCAGGGTCGTCGGACTCGAGGATGCCCTTGGCCCAGGCTTCGAGCTTGCTGGTGTCCGCGCGCAGCACTTCCTGCTTCACGGCCAGGATGCGCGACGGATGCATCGAGAAGCTGCGCAGGCCCAGCCCGAGCAGCAGGCGGGTGAAGGCCACGTCGCCCGCCATTTCGCCGCACACGGCCACGCCCTTGCCCTGGCGGCGGCACTCGGCGATGGTGTCGGCCACCAGCTTGAGCACCGCGGGGTGCGCGGGGTCATAGAGGTGCGCGACCGACTCGTCGGCGCGGTCGATGGCCAGCGTGTACTGGATCAGGTCGTTGGTGCCGATCGACAGGAAATCGAAGTGCTTGAGAAAGGTCTTGAGTGTGAGCGCGGCGGCCGGGATCTCGATCATGGCGCCGAGCTTCACGGGGCCATGCACGGCGCCGCGGTTGTCCAGTTCGGTGCGCGCAAAGTCGATCAGCGAGAGCGTCTGGCGGATCTCGCTCGCGTGCGCGAGCATGGGGATCAGCAGGTGAATTTCGCCGTGCGCCGCGGCGCGCAGGATGGCGCGCAGCTGCGTGAGGAACATCGCCGGATCGGCCAGGCTCCAGCGGATCGCGCGCAAGCCGAGCGCGGGGTTCAGGTGCTCCTGCTTGCTGCCGGACTTGTTCTCCAGCTGCTTGTCGGCGCCCACGTCGATGGTGCGGATCGTGACCGGCATGCCCTGCATGCCCTCGACCGCGCGCTTGTAGGCCTGGTACTGCTCTTCCTCGTCGGGCAGGCGGGTCTGGCGCGCCGACGACTCGCGGCCCATGAAGAGGAATTCGCTGCGGAACAGGCCCACGCCCACCGCACCGGCCTTGAGGGCGCCCACGGTGTCCTCGGGCATCTCGATGTTGGCGAGCAGTTCGACGCGCTGGCCGTCGAGCGTGACGGCGGGCTTGTGGCGCAGCCGCGCGAGCCGGCCACGTTCGAGGTCGCCCTGGCGCTGCTTGAAGCCGTACTCGGCCAGGATGATCGGCGAGGGGTCGATGATCATCACGCCGGCGTCGCCGTCGATGATGACCCAGTCGTCCTGGCGCACCAGCTGGCTCGCGGTGCGCGCGCCGACGATGGCCGGGATGTCCATGCTGCGCGCGACGATCGCGGTGTGCGAGGTGCGCCCGCCCACGTCGGTCACGAAGCCCGCGAACACGCTCTTCTTGAACTGGAGCATGTCGGCCGGCGAGAGGTCGTGCGCGATCAGCACCAGCGGCACGTCGATGCCGTCGCCCGCGGTGGGATCGTCGTCGTCGTCGTGGGTGGCGGCGCGCTTGCGGCGCGGCGGGCTGGGCGCAAGCACCGCGGCCGTGCCCTTCATGCGGTGCAGGAGGCGCTCGACCACCTGCTCGAGGTCGGCCTTGCGCTCGCGCAGGTACTCGTCCTCCATCTCGTCGAACTGGCGCGCGATGATCTCCAGCTGCGTGGTCAGCGCCCATTCGGCGTTGTAGAGCCGGTCGGTGATCCAGTGCTTGACGCCGCCGGTGAGGGCCTCGTCCTGCAGCAGCATCTGGTGCACCTCGAGCAGCGCGGCGAGCTCGTGCGGCGCGTCGTTCGGACCCATCTGCGCGACGCTGGTCTGCAGCTTGGCGAGTTCGTCGGCGACGGCGTTGCGCGCGGTGCGCACGCGGTCGATCTCGGTCTCGATTTCCTCGGGCTTGATGAAGTAGTGGGCGACGTCGATGCGGCTCGACACCACCAGCACCGCGCGGCCGATGGCAATGCCACGGGCGACAGGGAGGCCGTGGATTGCGAAGGTCATGGACGTGGACCGAAGGTCATCGGCCGCCGCCGGGCCGCCCCAAGGCGGCCGAGCCCCCTCGGGGGGCAGCGACGACACGCAGTGCGGAGCGTGGGGGCCACATTTATTCGCCTTCGCCGAACTTGTCGTCCATCAATTGGACGATAGCGTTCATCGCTTCTTCTTCCTGCTGGCCGTTGGTCTCGAGCTCGACGGTGGAGCCGATGCCCGCGGCCAGCATCATGACGCCCATGATGCTCTTGGCATTGATGCGGCGGTCGCCGCGCGAGAGCCACACCTCGCAGGGGTAGCTGCCTGCGAGCTTGGTCAGCTTGGCCGATGCGCGTGCGTGCAGGCCCAGCTTATTGCTGATGGTCACGGATTTCTTGATCACTGTGCTTTCTTTTTGCCTGGTTCTGGGGAGCCGCCACCGCCACCTGCATCACGCCCGCGGTGCCACCCGCGATGGCGCGCTGCACGAGCGTGTCGAGCGGTTCGTGGCGGTAGGTGACGGCGCGCAGCAGCATCGGCAGGTTGACGCCCGCCACCAGCTTCGAATGAACGCCGTCCACCAGCTTCTGCGCCACGTTGCAGGGCGTGGCGCCGAACACGTCGGCCAGCACCAGCACCTGCGAGCGCGGGGCGTGCAGCTGCTGCTGGAGCGTGATGCGTGCGGCGGCCAGCGTTTCCTCGGGCGACACGTTGGGCAGCACGTCGAGCGCGACGACGGCCTGCTCGCAGTCGGGAAACACATGCAGCGCGCACTGCCGCAGCGCCTGTGCGAACGGTGAGTGGGCGATGATGAGGATGCTGTTCATGCGGCTCGGAGGACGACGCGTCGATTATGCGGGGGCGCCCAGGGAAAGTAGAGATAAGACATAACGCATCAGCCCGCGAAAAAACGGACAGCGCCGCCGCTCATGGGAGGCGCAGACCTTCGAAGAAGGTCTTGGGTGCCTCGGGGGACGAAGGCCTGCCGAGCACGGTGGCCTGATAAAGCGCCACGGTGCCGTTTTTCTGCGATTGGGCGAACCAGAGCACCTGGACGGGCGCGGCGCCCGGCTGGGCCGGTTGCGCATCGAGCCGCGCCGGCGCGGGCATTGCGGTCGCGCGCTGCAGAGCCGCCGGGGCTTCCGCCACTTTCGCATCGCCCAACTGGCTGCGCGTGGCCGCGCGCCAGGCGTTGAGCCAGGCCTCGGCCTGCTCCGGGCTGCCGGCGGAAGCATGGGCAATGGCGAAGGTCGCGCCGCCGGTCTCGCAGCCAGCCATGTCGACCTGCACGGATTCGGCGCTCAAGGGCAGCGCGCGGTTCGCGCGGTCGGGCTTGCAGGGCAGGAGCGCGACCAGACCCGCATCGGCGATCGGCACCTCGCGCCAGTTGAAGGCGGGGCTGCAGGCGGCGAGAAAAGCGGCTGCGGCGGCTGTCAGCGCAAGCCAGGGGCGGGGGGCGAACGACGGCATGGGGGAGCG
Organism: Variovorax sp. ZS18.2.2; assembly: GCF_024701975.1. Taxonomy (GTDB): domain Bacteria; phylum Pseudomonadota; class Gammaproteobacteria; order Burkholderiales; family Burkholderiaceae_C; genus Variovorax. The sequence continues at coordinate 220,269 of NZ_JANLNM010000009.1, read as the reverse complement.
ATTATCGAACCACGCGATGCCGGATGGGCCCTCACCAGCACGGTCGCGCAGGCGGAACTAGAATCGCGCCGCCCCTCTTTCCCCCTCCCTCTCTCAGTCGCCGCCATGAAAAAATACATCGCTGCCGCCGCCATCGCCCTTGCATTGGCCGTCGGCGTGGGCGTGTACCTCGGCTCCGGCAACACGGCGGCCCCGACCTCTACCTTCGTGCTGCTGGACGGCAGCCAAAAGACCACCGCCGACCTGAAGGGCAAGGTCACCCTGGTCAACTTCTGGGCCACGAGTTGCGTGACCTGCGTCGGCGAGATGCCCAAGGTCATCGCAACCTACGACAAGTACAAGTCCAAGGGCTACGACACGCTGGCGGTGGCCATGAGCTACGACCCGCCGAGCTACGTCGTCAACTTCGCCGAAACCCGAAAGCTGCCGTTCAAGGTGGCGATCGACAACACCGGCAGCGTGGCACAGGCCTGGGGCGACGTGAAGCTCACGCCAACCACCTACCTGGTCAACAAGCAGGGCGAGATCGTGAAGCGCTACGTGGGCGAGCCCGACTTCGCCGAACTGCACAAGCTCATCGAGAAGCTGCTCGCAGAGGCCTGAACCCTCTCCGTCCCCAATAAAAAAGGCGCTACCAAGTAGCGCCTTTTGTCTTTTTGCAGCCGCCCTTACTGGTTGCGGAAGCTGTCGTGGCAAGCCTTGCAGCTCGCGCCGGTCGGGCCGAACTGGGCCTTGAGCGCATCGATGTTGCCGGCCTTGGCGGCGACCACCAGCTTGCCGGTTTCCTCGATCAGCTTCTGCTGGCGTTCCTTGAACTTGGCGTCTTCCTTCCAGACTTCGGGCTTGGCCTTGCCGCCCTCGGTGCCGGGGCCGAAGCCCGCCCAGGGCAGCTTGGCCATTTCGGCCACGATTTCGGCGTTGGCTGCGGCAGCCGCCGCGTCGTAGGGAACCCGGCCGTTGGCCATGGCGCCCAGGCGGCCGAAGTGCTGGCTCATCACGAACAGCGCGCTCTGGCGGTACTTGATGGCGTCCTCGGGCTTGGCGAACTGGGCCGCGGCGGGCAGGGACATCGCAGCGCAGGCGGCTGCAAGGGCGAACGAGGCAAGTCGGGTCATCGTGGGTCCTTGTGTGGGGTAGGCAACGCCGTCGAACGCAGCGCTGCGGCCGAGTGTAGGGGCAGGCCATGTCGGGCGCATAGCAACAACCCGAAGCCGCCTTGCGCCCGGACTTTGCTAACCTCCGCCTTCCGCAGCCTCGCGCATCCGCGCTCCCATCGATGACCGACACCTCCGTGGCCGCCCTCCATGCGACCGCCAGCACCGCGGCCCCGACGCGTGTCTGGGACCTGCCGACGCGTCTTTTCCACTGGGCGCTGGCCATCGCCGTGCTCGGCCTGATCGGCACCGGCCTGAACGGCATCATGGAATGGCACTTCCGCCTCGGGTACACGGTGCTCGCGCTGTTGCTGTTCCGGCTGCTCTGGGGCTTTGTGGGCGGACGATGGTCGCGCTTCGCGGCATTCATCTACGCGCCGGGTTCGGTCGTCAACTATCTGCGGGGGCGGGCACATCCGGACCACCTGATCGGGCACACGCCGCTGGGCGCGCTCTCGGTGTTCGGGGTGCTGGCGATCCTGGCGTTTCAGGTCGCCACCGGGCTCATGGCCGACGACGAGATTTCCGCCTCCGGGCCGCTCACCCGTTTCGTTTCGGGTGCGGTCGTGAGCTTTGCCACCGGCTGGCACAAGGCACAGGGCAAGTGGACCGTGATCACGCTCGTCAGCCTGCACGTGCTGGCCGTGCTGTTCTACGTGCTGGTCAGGCGGCATCGCCTGGTGCGGCCGATGGTGTCAGGCGACAAGCTGCTCTCGAGCGCAAATGGCCAGGTCGCCGGGAGCCGCGACGATGCAGCTTCGCGCGGGCTGGCGCTGGTGCTGTTCGCGCTGTGCGCGGGCGTGGCGTACTGGGTGGCGTCGTTGCGCGTATGAGCTCTTCGGTTTCACGCCCGTTGCCGCTGGCAGACACGCCGGTCGTCGTGCTGCTCACGCCCGATGAAGCCCACGAGATCGATGCGACGCGGGCGATCTTCCGCGACTATGCCGCCTCGCTGAACATCGACCTGGACTTCCAGGATTTCGACAGCGAACTGGCCGACCTGCCGGGTGAATACGCCGAACCGCGCGGCACGCTGGTGCTGGCGCTGGTGGATCCGGCGAACATCAAGGAAGAAGCGGGCCGGCAGGCCCCGACGCTGCAGCGCGCCGATGGCTCGCTGGCGCATGTGGCAGGGTGCTGCGCCCTGCGCCCACTCGACAACGCGGACTATGCGAATGCGGCGGAAATGAAACGGCTGTTCGTGCGGCCCGGCTTCCGGGGCCTCGGACTGGGCCGGCAGCTCGCCGAAGCCATCCTCGATGCAGCGCGCGCCGCAGGCTACGGCTGCGTGCTGCTCGACACCCTCGACGATATGGAATCGGCGCGGGCACTCTACGAAGACTTGGGCTTCGTGGAAGTGCCGCCCTACTATCACAACCCCATCGCCGGGGCTCACTACCTCAAGGCCGATCTCTGATCGATCGGCCGATCGATCAGCCGCGGGCTTGCGCCAGCAGCGTGTCCGCGTCGCTGACTTCGAACTTGCCCGGTGCCTCGACGTTGAGCGTCGCGACCTTGCCGTCCTTCACGAGCATCGAATAGCGGTTGCTGCGCAGACCCATGCCGCGGCCCGTCAGATCGAGCGTGAGGCCGGTGGCCTTGGCGAAATCGGCGCTGCCGTCGGCCAGCATGCGCACCTTGGCGCCGGTCTTCTGGTCGCGTGCCCAGGCGCCCATCACGAAGGCGTCGTTCACGCTCACGCACCAGATCTCGTCCACGCCGGCCGCCTTGAAGTCGTCGAAGTGCTGCACGTAGCCCGGCACGTGCTTGGCCGAGCAGGTGGGCGTGAAGGCGCCCGGCAGCGCGAACAGCGCGATGGTCTTGCCGGCCGAAGCCTTGCTCACGTCCACCGCGTTCGGGCCGATGCTGCAGCCTTCGCCTTCGACTTCGGAATATTCCTGCAGGGTTGCCGAAGGAAGGGTGTCACCGACTTTGATCATTGAATGCTCCTGAAAAAGAAAAACGGCCCACATTGTGGGCCGTTTCCGGTTGAGTCGTTGAACTCGAAGATCAGACCAGCACGGCCTTCTCGACCAAGCGGGTCACGACCCAGTTCTTGGTCTTCGAGATCGGACGGCTTTCCGTGATCTCGATGGTGTCGCCCAGCTTGTACTCGCCATTTTCGTCATGGGCGTGGTACTTGCTCGTCTTGGCCACGATCTTGCCGTAGAGCTCGTGCTTCACACGGCGCTCGACCAGCACGGTCACGGTCTTGGCACGCTTGTCGCTGACCACCTTGCCGATCAAGGTGCGCTTGAGGGATTTTTTAGCTTCCGTCATGTTCACTCCTTACTTGGCGGCTTGGGTTTCTTGCTGCTTCTGCGCAAGAATGGTCTTGGCGCGCGCGATGTCGCGGCGCGTCACGCGCAGCGTCGAGGTGTTCGACAGCTGTTGCGTGGCTTTCTGCATGCGCAGGCCGAAATGGGCCTTCTGCAGTTCCTTGACTTCGGTTTGCAGCGCTGCGACATCTTTCGTGCGCAGGGTTGCAGCCTTGGTCACCTTGGCCGGAGCCACGGTTTCTTTTTTCTTACGTGTTGCCATGGGTGTTCTCCTCTCAGGCGCCGAGCTGGCGAGCGACGAACGTCGTGCGCAGCGGAAGCTTGGCGGCGGCCAGGCGGAACGCTTCGCGGGCGAGTTCTTCGGGCACGCCGACGATCTCGAACACGATCTTGCCAGGCTGAATTTCAGCGACGTAGTACTCGGGGTTGCCCTTACCGTTACCCATCCGCACTTCGGCGGGCTTGGTCGAGATTGGCTTGTCCGGGAACACGCGGATCCAGATACGGCCACCGCGCTTCACGTGACGTGAAATCGCGCGACGAGCGGCTTCGATCTGGCGCGCTGTGAGGCGGCCGCGGTCGGTGCATTTGAGACCGAAGTCACCGAACGCAACCGAGTTACCCGTGGTTGCGATGCCGGTGTTGCGGCCCTTTTGTTCCTTGCGGAACTTTCTGCGTGCAGGTTGCAGCATTTTTAATACTCCGTAGTTCTAAGACCGATCACTCGGTCTTGGCACCGTCAGCTGCTGCAGCTGGCGCGGCTTTGCGGACGCGCTTAACGGCGGGTTTCGAGTCTGCACCGGCACCGCCGGTTGCTTCGGCGGGCTTGTCGCTGCCATCGGCCGGCGCGGTGTTGCCACCGATCGGGCCGCGGGCGCCGGCACGGGGGCCGGGACCACGGCGATCCGAACCCGGACGGTCGCCACCCGGGCGGCCATCGCGGCGCGGACCGCGCGGACGACGTTCTTCTTCAGGACGCGGCGTTTCGACGGCCGGCAGGTCGTTGCGACCCAGCGTGTCGCCCTTGTAGACCCAGACCTTGACGCCGATGACGCCGTAGGTGGTCTTGGCTTCCGAGGTGCCGTAGTCGATGTCGGCGCGCAGGGTGTGAAGCGGCACGCGACCTTCGCGATACCACTCGCAGCGAGCGATTTCGATGCCGTTCAGGCGGCCCGACGACATGATCTTGATGCCCAGGGCACCCAGACGCATGGCGTTTTGCATGGCGCGCTTCATGGCACGGCGGAACATGATCCGCTTTTCGAGCTGCTGCGTGATGCTGTCGGCGATCAGTTGCGCATCGATTTCGGGCTTGCGCACTTCTTCGATGTTGACCGCAACCGGCACGCCGAGCTGCTTGCCCAGTTCGCGCTTGAGGTTCTCGATGTCTTCGCCCTTCTTGCCGATCACGACGCCCGGACGTGCCGAGTAGATCGTGATGCGAGCGTTCTTGGCGGGACGTTCGATCATGACGCGCGAGACCGAAGCGTTCTTCAGCTTCTTCTTCAGGTATTCGCGAACCTTGATGTCTTCGGCCAGCATGCCCGCGAAATCGCGGTCGCTTGCGTACCAGCGGCTGGACCAGTTACGGGTAACCGCAAGGCGGAACCCGGTTGGGTGGATTTTCTGTCCCATATTTCTTCCAGGCCTTCTTAGTTGCCAACCGTCACGTACACATGGCACGTGGGCTTGCTGATGCGATTGCCGCGACCCTTGGCCCGCGCCGTGAAGCGCTTGAGCGTTGCACCTTGCTCGACGTAGATGGTCTTGACCTTCAGCTCGTCGATATCGGCACCGTCGTTGTGCTCGGCGTTGGCAATCGCCGACTCGAGCACCTTCTTGATGATCACAGCGGCCTTTTTCTGCGTGAACTGCAGAACGTTGAGCGCTTGATCGACCTTCTTGCCGCGGATGAGGTCCGCGACCAGACGGCCCTTGTCGACCGAGAGGCGGACACCGCGGAGGACTGCACGTGTTTCAGACATGGTCGTTCCTTACTTCTTCTGGACTTTTTTGTCCGCGGGGTGCCCCTTGAACGTGCGCGTGAGCGCAAATTCGCCGAGCTTGTGGCCGACCATCTGGTCGGTGATGTACACAGGCACGTGTTGCTTGCCGTTGTGCACGGCGATGGTCAGACCGATGAACTCGGGCAGAACCATCGAACGACGCGACCAGGTCTTGATCGGCTTCTTGTCCTTGGTCGTCACAGCCTTGTCGGCCTTGGCCACCAGGTGGTGGTCGACGAAAGGACCCTTTTTGAGAGAGCGAGTCATGGGCTATCCCTTACTTCTTGCGACGCGACACGATGAAGACCTGCGTGCGCTTGTTGTTACGGGTGCGATAGCCCTTGGTCAGGTTGCCCCATGGGTCGACAGGGTGGCGGCCTTCGCCAGTCTTGCCTTCGCCACCACCGTGCGGGTGGTCGACCGGGTTCATCACCACACCGCGAACGGTCGGGCGAATACCCATGTGACGCTTCACACCGGCCTTGCCGAGTTGGCGCAGGCTGTGCTCTTCGTTGGCCACTTCGCCGATGGTTGCGCGGCATTCGATGTGGATGCGACGCACCTCACCCGAACGCATGCGGACCTGGGCGTAGACGCCTTCACGAGCCAGCAGCGTCGCCGACGTACCGGCGGAACGCGCGATCTGCGCGCCCTTGCCGGGTTGCAGTTCGATGCAGTGGATCGTCGAGCCGACCGGGATGTTGCGGATCGGCAGGGTGTTGCCGGCGCGGATCGGGGCTTCGGCGCCCGACAGCAGCGTTGCACCAGCTTCCAGACCGCGCGGGGCGATGATGTAGCGGCGCTCGCCGTCGGCGTAGCAGACCAGAGCGATGTGGGCGGTGCGGTTCGGGTCGTATTCGATGCGTTCGACCTTGGCCGGGATGCCGTCCTTGTTGCGCACGAAGTCGACAACGCGGTAGTGGTGCTTGGCACCGCCGCCACGATGACGGATCGTGATGTGACCGTTGTTGTTACGGCCGGCCTTCTGGAACTGGGGTTCCAGCAGGGCTGCGTGAGGAGCACCCTTGTGCAGGTGGTCACGCGAAATCTTCACCGCGCCGCGTTGGCCCGGCGAAGTGGGTTTCATCTTGATGACGGCCATGATTAAGCGCCTTCCCCGACGAGGTTGAGCTCTTGACCGGGCTTGAGCGTCACATAGGCCTTGCGAACGTTGTCGCGGCGGCCGATGGACTTGCCAAAGCGCTTGGTCTTGCCCTTGGTGTTGAGCACCGACACGCCCTGGACTTCGACCTTGAACATCAGTTCGACAGCGGCCTTGATCTCGGGCTTGGTGGCGTCTTGCAGCACCTTGAAAGTGACAGCGTTCGACTTCTCGCCGACCATCGTTGCCTTTTCGGACACGATCGGGGCGACCAGCACCGCCATCAGGCGGCCTTCTTCGAACGTACGTTCAGCGGCGGTAGGGTTCACGCGGCTCATGCGAACATCTCCTTGAGCTTGTCGACGGCACCCTTGGTGACCAGCACCTTCTTGTAGTGAACCAGCGACACCGGATCGGCGTAACGGGGTTCGACCACGAGGATGTTGACCAGATTGCGCGAGGCAAGGTACAGGTTTTCGTCGACTTCTTCGGCGATCACGAGCACGGACTCGAGATTCATTGCCTTGAAACGGGCTGCCAGCGGCTTCGTCTTGGGCGAATCCACGGTCAGCGAATCCACCACGGCCAGACGGCCTTCGCGAGCGAGCTGCGAGAAGATGGCGGCCATGCCGGCGCGGTACATCTTCTTGTTGATCTTCTGCGAGAAGTTTTCGTCAGGCATGTTCGGGAAAATCCGGCCACCCCCGCGCCACAGCGGCGAGGACGTCATACCGGCACGGGCGCGGCCCGTTCCCTTTTGCTTGAAAGGCTTCTTGGTCGAGTGCTTGACCTGCTCGCGGTCCTTCTGGGCGCGCGTGCCTTGGCGGGCGTTGGCCTGGAATGCAACGACGATCTGGTGAACCAGGTCTTCGTTGTAGTCACGGCCGAACACGGTCTCGGGGGCGTCGTACTTCGACGCGGCCTGGCCTTGTTCGTTCAGGAGTTCGAGTTGCATTACTTCGCTCCTTCAGCCGCTTGCGGCTTGGCCTTGATGGCGGGACGCACGGTGACGAAGCCACCCTTCGAACCCGGGATCGCGCCCTTGATGAGCAGCAGTTGACGCGCTTCGTCGATGCGGAACACATCGAGGTTTTGCGTTGTCTTGGTCACATCGCCGAGGTGACCCGTCATGCGCTTGCCGGGGAACACGCGACCGGGGTCTTGTGCCATGCCGATCGAGCCGGGAACGTTGTGCGAACGGCTGTTACCGTGCGACGCGCGTTGCGACTTCATGTTGTGGCGCTTGATCGTGCCTGCGAAGCCCTTGCCGATGGAAGTGCCTTGCACGTCCACCTTCTGGCCCACGGAAAACACGCTGCCCGCTGCAATCACGCCGCCAGCCTTGTGCTGACCTGCGGTTTCGGCAGTGACGCGGAATTCCTGGATGATTTCGCCTGCTTCGACACCTGCCTTGGCAAGGTGGCCGGCTTCGGGCTTGGTCACGCGCGATGCTTTGCGCGAACCGAACGTCACCTGCAGGGCGACATAGCCATCGGTCTCTTGGGACTTGATCTGGGTCACACGGTTGTTGGACACATCCACCACCGTGACAGGAACTGCGTCCCCGTCATCGGTGAAGAGACGCATCATCCCCACCTTGCGGCCCAGCAACCCGAGGGAGTTGCTCAGACTCATTTGTTTTCTCCAAAAATGGAAGCTCCCTTCGCCGCTGCCACTTCAATTGGCGACAGCGTTTGGCTGGTTTCCCGGCCTGCGGAAGGAGGTTGATAAATCTCTGCTCGAACTACACCCCTACGGACGCACCAAGGGCAGAGCCAGCGATTATAGCCCGCGATGCGGGCGCCGTGCAAGCGGTGTTGTGGGCCGGATTTTCGGGGTCGATCCGGCCCTTTTTGCCCGTTTTCTGCCTACCTGGCAGGCATCGTGATGATGTTTTCCCCGTCCGGGGTGGATTTCAGCTCGCCAGAGGACTTCAGGACCGGCACCGCCGTGCCGGTCTGGATGGGGATCGAAATGGCGCTCATGGCGCCTTTTTGCGTGATGAAGACGTTGAGGTAGGTGAGCCCTTCGCGCTCACTCACCACGGTAACGGTCGCGGAGGTGCGCCTTGCCCTCGGCAGCGCCAGTGTGTCGCTGCCCGAGACCGTCAGGCCGGCATCGGCGCTGAAACGTACCGTCGCGCCGTCCGGGTCGCTCACACCGCCGAACTCCAGCACGACAGGCGTGCCGCGACCCACTTGCGGCACGGCGTCGAGCCGGAACCGCAGCGTCACGCCGGAGTCGTTCGGCTTGCGCGCCGCCGTCGTCATGGGCGCCTCGCGATGTGAAGTGGACTTGGCATGACGCACACCCGGCACGCCATCGGCCATGGCGGGTGCTGACAAAGCGGCCATTGCAAACCAGGCCAGGAAAATCATCGAACGTGGTCGGATGCTCATGACGGCCCTCCCTATTGAATGGTGACGTTGAAGCACGTCGGTGATCCGGAATTGTTGAGGTCGCTGACAGCCAGAACGTAGTCGCCGGCACCCAGGCTGACCCTGTTGCTGGTTCGCGCGACCAGGCCACCCCGGAAGATATCGAAGTCGGGATTGGCGCCCACGGGACCGCCATTGACCGTGAACTGGTAGTCGCGGTTTGCAGGCGCAGTGAATCGGAGGTATGCGAAGCTGCCAAGCTTGTTGTCATCACCCTCGACATTGGAGACGCATGCTTGGGTCGGCGCGCCGCCCACGGTGGCCGTCCGATACATCGGCTGCACCACGTTCGGGACCGTCGGCAAGCCACCGTTGTTCGTCTCGGTGTCGCCGTAGGGGTCGTTGGCGGTGGTGCTGATGTTTTGCCCGCTCAACAAGCCAGCCAAAGCGGAAGCACTGCCCGGCGTGGTCGCGTTGAAGGCTGCGGTGAAGGGATGGATCGACGAAACCGGAGCGCCGCTCCTGAAAAGGATGCCCGTCATCGCGTCGTGGATGGGCTTGAAGCCGACCTGCTGGTTGAGATTCCAGAAGATCGTCTGGATCGAGCCCTCCCGGTACCACCCCGGATTGGTCGTCGGTCCCACCGAGAGATTCACGTTGCCGCCCCTTGACTGCTGGGCACCCAGCGAATCCACATAGTTGTTTCGCCCGAGTGCAATGCCCGACCAGCCATTGCCCCAGCCCTCGGAAAACGCGAGCCGCCGATCGACCCGCTCGTCCAGCGAATGGGAGCCGCCTGGCGAGTCGTCGCGGCTGAAGGCCGATTGGTAGTAGTGGCCCCATTCATGCGCAATCACGGGCGCATCGAATTCGTCGGTGTCCACATCCTCCCGGCCGAGGACGTAGATCTCGCGACCCGTGCTGCGGTTGATGAAGAAGGTACTCCCGATGTCGCCGGCCGCCACGCTGCCGCCGGCCGGCTTGTTGTTGGGACTCCAGAACACGCGCAGCACCGGGAATGCCGTCGCCGGCGCCACCGACAACACCTTTTGCATCGCCGTGTAGACCGTGTCGAGCACGGCAAACGGCGCAGCCACGCGCTGGCTGGTGTAGCTCGAACCACCCCAGCCGGTGTCGGCGCGCAGATCGCGCGTCAGCGCGGCAGCGCCAGACGCAAACGCCGATGACTGCATGGAGTACAAGGCGCCGCTCTGGGTGTTGTCGCGAACACTCACGTCCCAGCTCGGCAAGGCGCCGGCACGGGTCAGTTGCGCCCTCACGCGCACGACGATCGTCGTGTTCGCCGGCACGGCAACCGAGTACGCCCCACTGTCGTCGGTGGTGGTCACCGCGAGCTGCGCGGAGGAGGTTGCATCGAGCACCTCCAGCATCGCACCGCGCACCGGCTTGACGGACGTCGCGGAATAGACAAGAGGGCCATTCGTGTTCGGAACGGATTCATAGGTGGCCTTGCCGCTCAGAGCAACCAGATTGCCCGGTGGAAGGATCGGAAATCCCCCACCGCCGCCGCCCCCACCACCGCCGCAGCCCGCCAACAGCACGGCAGCAACGCACGCCGCGCCCAACGCAAAAGAGAACTTGTGACTCATAGTTGTGCTGCCCTCGTTTCAGCCCCGGCCGATGCTTGAACGAATTACCGGTGCGAGAGGATGCCATAGCCGCACCGCAAAAAACAAAGCCCGCCTGCATTTCTGCAGGCGGGCTTCGTCAAAACGCGACGCTGGGAGTTCTTACTGTTTACTGCAGCTTGATCTCGACGTCCACGCCGGCCGGCAGGTCGAGCTTCATCAGCGCGTCCACGGTCTTGTCGGTCGGGTCGACGATGTCCATCAGGCGCTGGTGCGTGCGGATCTCGAGCTGGTCGCGCGACGTCTTGTTGACGTGCGGCGAACGCAGGATGTCGAAACGCTTCATGCGGGTCGGCAGGGGCACCGGGCCCTTGACGATCGCGCCGGTGCGCTTGGCGGTGTCAACGATTTCGGCAGCCGATTGGTCGATCAGCTTGTAGTCGAACGCCTTCAGGCGGATGCGGATTTTTTGCTTGGTAGCCATGATGTTTCCTTTGCGTCCGGCTTAGATGTCGAGGATCTTTGCCACGACGCCCGAACCCACGGTACGGCCGCCTTCACGGATGGCGAAGCGCAGGCCCTCTTCCATCGCGATCGGGTTGATCAGCTTGACGGTGATGCTGACGTTGTCGCCAGGCATGACCATTTCCTTGTCCTTGGGCAGCTCGATCGCGCCGGTCACGTCCGTCGTGCGGAAGTAGAACTGCGGACGGTAGTTGTTGAAGAACGGCGTGTGACGGCCACCTTCGTCCTTGGACAGCACATACACCTCGGCGGTGAAGTGCGTGTGCGGCTTGATCGAGCCGGGCTTGCACAGCACTTGGCCGCGCTCGACTTCTTCGCGCTTGGTGCCGCGCAGCAGCACGCCGACGTTGTCGCCAGCCTGACCTTGGTCCAGGAGCTTGCGGAACATTTCCACGCCGGTGCAGGTGGTCTTGACGGTCGGGCGGATGCCGACGATCTCGATTTCTTCACCAACCTTGATCACGCCACGCTCGACAGCGCCGGTCACCACGGTGCCGCGACCCGAGATCGAGAACACGTCTTCGACGGGCATCAGGAACGTGCCGTCCACAGCGCGCTCCGGCGTCGGGATGTACGTGTCCAGCGCTTCGGCCAGCTTCATGATGGCTTCTTCGCCCAGCTTGCCCTTGTCGCCTTCCAGGGCGAGCTTGGCCGAGCCGTGAATGATGGGGGTGTCGTCGCCAGGGAACTCGTACTTGTCCAGCAGCTCGCGCACTTCCATTTCGACCAGCTCGAGCAGCTCGGCGTCGTCGACCATGTCGCACTTGTTCAGGAAAACGATGATGTAACCCACGCCCACCTGGCGAGCCAGCAGGATGTGTTCACGGGTCTGGGGCATCGGGCCGTCAGCGGCCGAGCACACCAGGATGGCGCCGTCCATCTGGGCGGCGCCGGTGATCATGTTCTTCACATAGTCGGCGTGGCCAGGGCAGTCCACGTGTGCGTAGTGGCGGTTGGCCGTTTCGTACTCGACGTGCGCGGTGTTGATCGTGATGCCGCGGGCCTTTTCTTCGGGCGCTGCGTCGATCTGGTCGTAAGCCTTGGCTTCGCCGCCGAACTTGGACGACAGAACGGTTGCGATCGCAGCCGTCAGCGTCGTCTTGCCGTGGTCAACGTGACCGATCGTGCCCACGTTCACGTGCGGCTTGGTGCGGGTGAATTTACCTTTTGCCATTTTTCAATCCTTGAAAGAGCATTCCCGTGTATTGGTTTTATGTCTGCACCCAATTGCTGGTTCGCCTCGCACGGGAACGCGGCGGCACCGGATCGCAGACAAAGAGAGCCACGCACTGCGTGGCCCTGCATTCTTCAAAACTTACTTGGCGCGTGCAGCGACGATCGCTTCAGCAACGTTGCGCGGAGCTTCAGCGTAGTGCTTGAACTCCATCGTGTACGTGGCGCGGCCTTGCGACATCGAACGCAGCGTGGTCGAGTAGCCGAACATTTCCGACAGCGGCACTTCGGCCTTGATGGCCTTGCCGCCACCGATCATGTCTTCCATGCCCTGCACCATGCCGCGGCGTGAGGACAGGTCGCCCATCACGTTGCCGGCGTAGTCTTCAGGCGTTTCGACTTCCACGGCCATCATCGGCTCCAGGATCACGGGGCTGGCCTTGCGGGCGCCTTCCTTGAAACCGAAGATCGCGGCCATCTTGAACGCCATTTCGTTCGAGTCCACGTCGTGGTACGAGCCGAAATGCAGCGTGACCTTGACGTCGACGACGGGGTAGCCCGCCAGCACGCCTTGCGTCAGCGCTTCCACAACGCCCTTTTCCACCGCGGGGATGTATTCGCGAGGAACCACACCGCCCTTGATGGCGTCGACGAACTCGAAGCCCTTGCCCGCTTCCTGCGGCTCGAGCTTCAGGATCACGTGACCGTACTGGCCCTTGCCGCCCGACTGGCGAACGAACTTGCCTTCGGCATCTTCGACCGTCTTGCGGATCGTTTCGCGGTAGGCCACTTGCGGCTTGCCCACGTTGGCTTCCACGCCGAACTCGCGCTTCATGCGGTCCACGATGATTTCAAGGTGGAGCTCGCCCATGCCGGCGATGATGGTCTGGCCCGATTCTTCGTCGGTCTTGACGCGGAACGACGGGTCTTCCTGTGCCAGGCGTTGCAGGGCGATGCCCATCTTTTCCTGGTCGACCTTGGTCTTCGGCTCCACGGCTTGCGAGATCACCGACTCCGGGAACACCATGCGCTCGAGCGTCAGGATGGCTGCGGGATCGCACAGGGTTTCGCCCGTGGTCACTTCCTTCAGGCCGATACAGGCAGCGATGTCGCCGGCGCGAATTTCGCTCACTTCGACGCGGTTGTTGGCGTGCATCTGCACGATCCGGCCAATGCGCTCTTTTTTGCCACGCACCGGGTTGTAGACGCTGTCGCCCTTGGTCAGCACGCCGGAGTAGACGCGCACGAAGGTCAGCTGGCCGACGAACGGGTCGGTCATGAGCTTGAATGCGAGCGCGGAGAACTTCTCGGAGTCGTCGGCCTTGCGGGTCGTCGGCACTTCGTCTTCGTCCATGCCCTTGACCGGCGGAATGTCGGTCGGTGCGGGCATGTATTCGACGACGGCGTCGAGCATGGCCTGCACGCCCTTGTTCTTGAAGGCCGAGCCGCACAGCATCGGCTGGATTTCGCCGGCGATGGTGCGTTGGCGGATCGCAGCCTTGATTTCGACTTCGGTCAGCTCATTGCCTTCGAGGTACTTGTTCATGAGCTCTTCGCTCGCTTCGGCAGCGGCTTCGACGAGCTTTTCGCGGTACTCGGCGCACACGTCGGCCAGGTCGGCCGGGATTTCGCCGTACTTGAAGGTCACACCCTTTTCTTCGTCCCAGATGATCGACTTCATCTTGACGAGGTCGACGATGCCCTGGAAGCGCTCTTCGGCGCCGATCGGGATCTGGATCACGACGGGGTTGGCCTTCAGGCGATCCACCATCATCTGGCGCACACGCAGGAAGTCGGCGCCGGTGCGGTCCATCTTGTTGACGAACGCGAGGCGCGGAACCTTGTACTTGTTGGCCTGGCGCCAGACGGTTTCGGACTGGGGCTGCACGCCGCCGACCGCGTCGTACACCATGACGGCGCCGTCCAGCACGCGCATCGAGCGCTCGACTTCAATGGTGAAGTCCACGTGGCCGGGGGTGTCGATGATGTTGATGCGGTGTTCGTCGAACGTGCCCGCCATGCCCTTCCAGAAGCAGGTGGTGGCAGCCGAGGTGATCGTGATGCCGCGCTCTTGCTCTTGCTCCATCCAGTCCATCGTGGCGGCGCCATCGTGCACTTCACCGATCTTGTGGTTCACACCGGTGTAGAACAGGATGCGCTCGGTCGTCGTGGTCTTGCCGGCGTCGATGTGCGCGGAGATGCCGATGTTGCGGTAGCGCTCGATGGGGGTCTTGCGAGACATGATTTACTTTCGGGTTAAATGCGTTGAGCGCTGGGCCCTGAGCCCGGACGACATCGCCCGGCACTCAACACCCAACGCCCAAGCGAAGTTTGATTTTTAGAAGCGGAAGTGGCTGAAGGCGCGGTTGGCTTCTGCCATGCGGTGCACTTCGTCGCGCTTCTTCATGGCGCCGCCACGGCCTTCCGTGGCTTCCATGAGTTCGTTGGCCAGACGCAGGGCCATCGACTTTTCGCCGCGCTTGCGAGCGGCTTCCTTGATCCAGCGCATCGACAGAGCGAGGCGACGGACAGGGCGGACTTCGACCGGCACCTGGTAGTTCGCACCACCGACGCGGCGCGACTTCACTTCGACCATCGGCTTCACGTTGTTGATGGCAACGGTGAAAGCTTCGAGCGGGTCCTTGTCAGGGTTCTTCTTTTCGATGAAGTCGAGCGCGCCATAAATGATGCGCTCGGCGATCGCCTTCTTGCCGCCTTCCATGATCACGTTCATGAATTTCGACAGCTCGACATTGCCGTACTTGGGATCCGGCAGGATTTCACGTTTGGGGACTTCGCGACGACGTGGCATTTTTCTAACCTCTTTGCTTCAGTTGGCACCGCTTCCGGCACCGCGAGAGCCAATCAGGACTCTCACTTACTCGACCCGGGATTGGGTCACTTCGTTCGATGTACCCGCCAAGGTAACCGAACACCGTTTGTTTTTGACGACAGGAAGAAGGCTTAAGCCTTCTTGGGACGCTTCGCGCCGTACTTGGAGCGCGACTGCTTGCGGTCTTTCACGCCTTGCAAGTCGAGCGAACCGCGCACGATGTGGTAGCGAACACCGGGCAAGTCCTTGACACGACCGCCGCGAACCAGCACGACGCTGTGTTCCTGCAGGTTGTGGCCTTCGCCGCCGATGTAGGAGATGACTTCGAAGCCATTGGTCAGACGGACCTTGGCAACTTTACGAAGCGCCGAGTTGGGCTTCTTTGGCGTCGTGGTGTAGACGCGGGTGCAGACACCGCGACGTTGCGGCGAGTTCTGCATGGCAGGGCTCTTCGAATTGATCTTTTCGACCGTTCGACCCTGACGCACCAGTTGATTGATGGTTGGCATGAATGAATTAGTCCCAAAACAACCCGGCCTTGGCTGTGAAACCGTCCTTGTCCTTGACGTGACGCAAGGCGAGGAAGCCGGGAATAACGAAAACGTGAAACCCTTCGGAAAATTCCGAAAAGCCCACGAGTATAGCAGGCGAGCTTGAAACGGCAAGGTCAGGCGCAGCCAGCGCGTGCTGGCGGCTCCGCTTGCCCAGCCCTTCTATTTGATCCAGAGGCGGATGGCGTCCCAGGCACGGCCGAAAACACCCGCCTGCTCGACCGCTTCCAGGGCCACCAGCGGCACATCGGCCACCGGCTGGTCGTCCAGCGTCACCTTGAGGGAGCCCACGGCCTGGTACTTGATGAACGGCGCCACCAGCGGGTCAGGGCGCGCCACCTGGGTCTTGATCTTGCTGGCGGAGCCGGCGGGGACCGCGACGACGATGGCTTCCGGGCGGCCCAGCTTCAGCACGTTTTCCTTGCCCTTCCAGACCGCGGGCGTGGCGGCCGGCTGGCCGGCGTCGAACAGGCGGACGGCGTCGTAGGCCGTGTAGCCCCAGTTCAGCAGCTTCTGCGATTCATTGGCGCGCACGGTCTCGCTCGAGGCACCCAGCACGATCGAAAGCAGGCGGCGGCCGCCGGTCAGGTTCGGGAAATCGCGCTTGGCGGTGGCGATCATGCAGTAGCCGGCGGCTTCGGTATGGCCGGTCTTCAGGCCATCGACGGTCGGATCGCGGAACAGCAGCAGGTTGCGGTTGGTGTCGTTGGTCGACGGCGTGCCCGGGTAGCGGTACTTTTTGATGGCGTAGTACTTGGCTTCCTCCGGGAAGTCACGCACCAGCCGGGTCGCCAGGATGCTCAGGTCGCGAGCCGTGGTGGTGTGGCCGGGCGCCGTGAGGCCCTCGGGGTTCTTGTAGCTGGTGTTCTTCATGCCCAGCGCCTTGGCTTGGGCATTCATGAGTTCGACGAAATGCTCGACCGTGCCACCCACGCCTTCGGCCAGCGCCACCGTGGCGTCGTTGCCCGACTGCACGATCAGGCCCTTGATCAGGTCTTCGACCGGCACCTGCATCTTCGGGTCGATGAACATGCGGGAACCCGGCATCTTCCAGGCGCGCGGGCTGACCGGGAAGGTCTGGGTCAGCGTGATCTTCTTGGCGCGCAGCGCGTCGAACACGATGTAGGCCGACATCAACTTGGTGAGCGAAGCCGGCTCCACCGGGCTGTCGATGTCCTTCTGCGCAAGGATCTGGTTCGCGGTCACGTCCAGCAGCAGGTAGCTGCGCGCGGCGACTTCGGGCGGTGCCGGCACTTGAGCGGCGGCGATCACGCCGACCGAGGCAGCGGCAGTCAGCACCAGTGCGCGGAGCGCATTGAAAAAACGATTCATGGGGAGGATGAGAAGAGACGAAAACAAGCCCGTGAGGCTTTCATTCAATGCCCGCGCGGAGGTGGCGGGCAACCAGACTTTTGAGCAGCGGCAATTGTCCGTGAAAGAAATGGCCGCCCCCGGGAATAACCGTGACAGGAAGTGACTGTGGCCGCGCCCAATCCATCACGGCGGCGAGCGGCACGGTGTCGTCGGCTTCGCCATGGACCACCAGCATGCGATCGTGGGCTTCGACCGGCAGCGTGGCGACGGTGTTGCGCGCGGCAGCCGTGCCGATCAGCACAATCTGCTGGATATCGCGCACGGTCCAGAGTCGTTCAGCTGCACCGGTCGCGACGAAGGCACCGAACGAAAAGCCGGCGATGGCCAGGGGGCCTTCGGGCGCGAGCTGGCCGACGACATTCAGCATGTCTTCCAGCTCGCCGCGCCCTTCGTCGTGCACCCCTTCGCTGGCGCCGACGCCGCGAAAGTTAAAGCGCACCGTCGTCCAGCCGCACGACACGAAGGCGCGCGCCAGGGTCTGCACGACCTTGTTGTCCATCGTGCCGCCGAACAGCGGATGCGGATGGGCGATCACCGCGATGCCGCGCGGGGTGCCGGCAGGCTGGTCGCGCTGCACCTCGATCGCGCCGGCAGCGCCCTGGAGGCTGATCTTTTCGGTCTGGGAGTTCATGGCTGGAGGGGTGAGCGGGCCGGCAGCGCCGGTCGGGAGCACGGTACGAGCGAAGCGTCCGCGAGAAAGTTCAGCGTCCGACGTCGGCGGGCAGCAGGAGCCGCTCGACGACCTCGCCATTCTTCAGGTGCGACTCGACGATCTCGTCGATGTCGTCGGCATCGACGAAGGTGTACCAGACGGCTTCCGGGTACACCACCGCCACCGGTCCGCCGGCGCAGCGGTCCAGGCACCCCGCCTTGTTGACCCGCACCTTGCCGGGCCCGGAGAGCCCGGCCTCCTTCACCTTCGCCTTGCAGCGATCGAAGCCTTCCTGCGCGTTGTGCATGGCACAGGAGTCTTCGCCGTTCTTGCGCTCGTTGAGGCAGAAGAAGATGTGGCGGCCGTAGTAGCCGGACGGCGCGGCGGGGGTGGAACTGGGCATCGGTCGATTTTAGTGACCGCCATCCCGATACCCGGGCTACGGCGCGAGCCGCCCCCGGCGCGACAGGGCCGCCACCACGTACGCCAGCACGGCGAACGGCCAGACCCACCCCAGCCACTGGGCCAGCCCGTGGAAGCGGATGAAGCGCCCCTGCTCCCAGGTCGCCAGGGTCTGCGCGAAGTACGCGCTCTCGGGCGCCTGGTTCAGCAAGCTCAGCTGGAGCACGAGCCCCACCAGCAACAAAGCCGCGCACAGGCGGCGCGGCGCGGCCACGAGCAGCACGCCTGCAACGAGCGCCGCCGCCATGCCGACCTGGACGGGAAGATCCAGCCACGCCCAGGCATGCGCGGGGCCATAGCTCAGGGCGGCCGACAGCGCCGATGCCGCAAAGCCCGCCAGAAAGATCAGCGGGAGCAGCATCGCGCGCTGGACCACGGTGCGCGCCGCAAGGTAGCCCAGCAGGCACGGCACCAGCGCGCCGAGCATCACGCACAGCAACTCCACCGCCGGCACCAGGGGCTCGAGTTCGAACTGCCGCACGGGCAACCAGTCGATGAAGGGCGTGTCGAGCAGCCATTCGGAAATCGCGACCTCGAGTCGCTCGAACACCTGGCCCAGGCCGAAGGTGACGGCCGCGGGAAAGAGCAAGGCGAACGGCCAGAGCGCGAGCAGCACGAGGGCGCCGCGCGACTCCTCGACGAACCATTGCGAGCGCGCACGGCCCCAGTGGGCCACCGCCCCCAGCCGCTCGAGCCCCACCGCCAGCACGGCGCCCAGGACCGTGCCGGTCGTGTTCAGCCCCAGATCGACGTTGGAAGGGATGCGCGCGGGCAGGTAGCTCTGCAGCGTCTCCATCGCGAAGGCGATTGCCGCGCCGCCCACGGCGGCGCGCAGCACCGCGCCCCAGACGCCGGCGGTCCGGCGCGTACGCAGCACCGCCAGGGCGCACAGGAAACCGAAGGGCACGTAGCCCGCGACGTTGATCGCGAAGTCGAAACCCGTCCAGTACTTGGGCCATGGCGCTGACAGATAGGCCCAGGGCGCGATGCCCTGGTCGCGCCAGTCGGCGAAGGGATAGAGGCTCGCGTAGACGATCAGCGCCGCATAGGCGAGCGCAAGGGGAAGCGCAGCGGACTTGTGCGGCTTCTCCAGCGTGTCCATCGGGCTCAGAACGGCTTGACGACAACCAGAATCACGATGCCGAGCAGCAGCAGCACCGGCAGCTCGTTGAACCAGCGGTACCAGCCATCCTTGCGCTGGTTGCCTCCCGCCACGAAACGGCGCAGCAGCACGCCGCATCCATGGTGATAACCGAGAACCACCAGCACCAGCGCCAGCTTGGCATGCATCCAGCCGTTTCCCGGCCCGCGGCCGATGCCGTAGCCCAGCCAGAGCCACAGGCCGAAGCCCAGCGCTGGGACGGCCAGGAAAGTGGTGAAGCGCAGCAGCTTGCGCGCCATCAGGAGCAGACGCTCCCGCTCTGCGACCGACTCCGGGGGCACCATCGCAAGATTGACGAAGATCCGCGGCAGGTAGAAGAGCCCGGCGAACCAGCTTGCGATGAAGACGATGTGGAGAGATTTGACCCAGAGCATGGCGGCAGTTTAGTGGTGCACCGCACTGTCACACGGGGCCGTCACGTAACGCCCGGAAAGCCCCGGACAAAAAAAAGCCCGACGTCTTCACGTCGGGCTGGGAAGCCCTTTTGCTGTCACACATCAAGGCACCCGCTCAGGGAGGAAAAGCGGGGAGCGGCAAGCCGCCCGCTTCAGAATTTAACAAAGACGAAACAAGGTTTCAAGCGACCGGGCCATTTTCTTTGCAATTCATAACTATTTATTTAGAACTTTATGGCTATGAATCTCCGTAGTTGTCAGACAACCTGTCTCGCAGGCGACAACACGGCGACGGAATGCTTCAGGCACAATTTTCGGGATTATGACGCGCCCTCACTCCCCCCTTGCCATGTTCCCCGCCGGCCGCCCGCGACGCCTGCGCCGGGACGCCTTCACCCGCAACCTGGTGCGCGAGAACACGCTGACGGTCAACGACCTGATCTACCCGGTGTTCGTGCAGGAAGGCGAAAAGCGGCGCGATGCCGTCCCCTCCATGCCCGGCGTGGACCGTCTGAGTCTTGACCTGTTGCTGCCGGTTGCCGAGCAATGCGTGGCGGCGGGCATTCCTGTGATGGCGCTGTTTCCGGTGATCGACGCGAGCCTCAAGACGCCCGCCGGCGACGAGGCTTTCAACCCCGACGGACTGATTCCGCGCGTGGTCGCCGCCCTCAAGTCGCGCTTCCCCGAACTCGGCGTGATGACCGACGTGGCGCTCGACCCCTACACCAGCCACGGGCAGGACGGCCTGCTCGACGACAGCGGCTACATCCTCAACGACGCCACCGTCGAAGTGCTGGTGAAGCAGGCACTCACACAATCGCAGGCTGGCGTGGACATTGTGGCGCCCAGCGACATGATGGACGGCCGCATTGGCGCCATCCGCACCGCCCTCGAAGCCCGCGGCGACATTCACACGCGCATCATGGCCTACAGCGCCAAGTACGCCAGCGCCTTCTACGGCCCGTTCCGCGATGCCGTCGGCTCCGCCGCAACGCTCGGGAAAAGCAACAAAAAGGTCTACCAGATGGACCCCGGCAACAGCGACGAAGCGCTGCGCGAGGTGGCGCTCGACATCGCCGAAGGCGCCGACATGGTGATGGTCAAGCCCGGCATGCCGTACCTGGACATCGTGCGCCGGGTGAAGGACGAATTCCATGTGCCGACCTTCGCCTACCAGGTGAGCGGCGAATACGCGATGCTCAAGGCGGCCGCCCAGAACGGCTGGCTCGACCACGATGCCGTGGTGCTCGAAAGCCTGCTGGCCTTCAAGCGGGCCGGTGCCGATGGCGTGCTCACCTACTTCGCGCTTGACGCTGCGCGACTGCTACAAAAATAATAGCTATCCAGGCCCATCGCACATGGGCGAGCTGGACAGGCGGAGAAGAAAACCAAGGCAGGGCGATGCGCATCTTCGAAATCAACCGTTCGCAGGTCAGCGAGCATCCGGCGCTCACGCCGCTGGCCGTGCCGGGCGCGTGCGCCGCCGATGGCTATCTCTGGATTTCGCTCACGCGCGAGGAATTTCGCGCTTCCCTGGCCGAGGTCCAGCAGATCCTCCAGACGCTGTGTCAGACCCAGCTGGTGGACCTGCACGTGGCCGACCTGCTCAACGACCAGCTGCCCTCGCACTACGACTACACCTCGCAGTACGACGTGCTGGTGTTCAGGCGCCTCGCCACCGGCCAAGGGCAGGCGTCTCTCGGCAATGGAAAGGGCGATGGCAACGAAGCCCCGCTCATCTCCACCACCTCCAGCTCCAAGCCTCGCGGTGGCCCGCCCGTGTTGCGCCGCGTCGACACTCGTCCGGTCGGCTTCGCAGTGTTCGACCGGGTACTGCTTTCGGTGCATCCCGAGGACGGCGCGGTGCGCGACGCCTTCGCCGCGCGGCTGCTGGCGGCCGGGTCGTCCGACGACCGCGGCGCCCCCGCGCTGGACGTGCGCGCGACCTCCACGCGCGTGCCTACGGGGCCTTCGGACCTGATGCTGCGCGTCATCAACCAGATCGTCGACGGCTACCTCGACCTGCGGCGCGAGCTCACCAAGCAGCTCGACCACTGGCAGACCGAACTGATCGATCCGCGCAGCCGTTTCACCAACTGGGGCGCGCTGATGGAGGCGCGGCAGTCGCTACACCACCTGGACGAGATCTGCGAAGACCAGCGCGCTGCCATGCAGGACTGGATCGACACGCTTGAAACCCTGCCGCCGCCCAAGGGCGACGCCGAGCAGCGCGAGCGGGAGCTGATCATGATCAGGAGCCGCGACGTGCTGGAACACATCGAGCGGGTGGTGCACCACGTGCACCGGCTCGAGCAGAACGCCGAGACGGCGGTACAGATGCACTTCAGCGTCCAGGGCCACCGTGCCAACGACATCATGCGGGTGCTCACCGTGCTGACCGCCATCTTCCTGCCGCTGAACCTGATCGCGGGGATCTTCGGCATGAACTTCGAGTTCATTCCACTGGTGCACAAGGCCGACGGCTTCTGGATCGCGATGACGGCCATGCTGGTCATCGCGGTGCTGCTGGTGCTGGTCTTCTGGCGCAAGCGCTACCTCGCGCGAACGCGCTGATAACCAATCACCCGCCCAACGAAAAAGGCCACGCGAAAGCGTGGCCTTTTTACTGAACTGCCCCGAGGGGCGGGTTCTTTACTTGGCGGTTGCGCCCGTGCCTTGCTGGGCTTGAACGCGTGCGTCCATCGGGTTCACCATGGTCGAGACGACCTTGCTGTTGACGCGCGAACCCGAGGTCACGTTCTGGTCGGGAGCGTAGGAGGTGCGAACGGCTTCGGCTTCCACGATCGAGCGGTCCTTCGACACGGCGACCGTTTCCGGGCCGCGCGAGCCGCGGGTCACGTTCTGGTTCGGAGCCGCTGCGGTGCGCGTGGCTTCGGCGTTGACTTCGTCGCGGCTCTTGGTCGAGACGGCGGTGTTCACGCCTTGGTACGTTTCAGCTTGGGCGCCGGTCGCGGCCAGGAGGGTCAGAGCAGCAGCGGCGAGGATGTGCGAGGTCTTCATGTCAATTCCTTGTGTTCGTCGGATGGTTTGTCCACCAGGCTTGCTCGTATCGCTTGCCTGTGCGGCGAGTGTCAAACGAAATTCCCTAGAGAAAACACCCGGATCAGAGACACGGTGTTTCCTCTATTGAAACAATGCCGACACAGATGCACGCGCAAAGGAAAAAAGGCCGGGGCCGCATGCACGGCCCCGGCCTTCCAGAACTTGAGGTCTTCGGCCTAGCGGCCCGTGCGCGTTCCTTGAAACTGCGACGGCACTTCGCTGTTCGCGAAAGCGCGGCGGTCCAGGTTCTGGTTCGGCGCGTGGGCGGCGGCAATCGCCTCTGCACGGACCGAGGCGCGATCGAGCTGGCTGGGGTGCGTGGTCAGCGGCGCTGCCACCACGTCGCCATAGACGTTGCCACCGCGCGCGGCCGCAGCCCCTTCGGCCTCCAGTTGCGCGCGGCTTCCGACAACCTTCAGCGGCTGCACCGGCTCGAAACCCTGTGCGTGCGCGCCAACGGCAGTCAGGATCGACAGGGCGGCAACGGCGATGATGTTCGGGATATTCATGGTTCGGCTCCTTCGGCGCGTGGACCGAGTGTGACGCAGCTCGCCCGAGAAAAACGCCGGAGAATCGAACCACCACGTTCCTCGAACGGAAACAATGGGCGCTTTGACATGGACAGTCTCGATCTGATCAGAACCTTCCGCGAAGTCGCCTCGCACGGCAGCTTCTCGCAGGCGGCCAAGAAGCTCGACATGTCGAAAGCCACCGTCAGCAAGTACGTGGCCGAGCTCGAAACCCGCTTCGGCGTGCGGCTTCTCAACCGCTCCACCCGCTCCGTGAGCCTCACCGACGCCGGGCAATTGCTGCTCGATCGCAGCACCCCGGTGCTCGAAATGGTCGAACTCACCCAGGCCGAGCTGCAGGATCGCGCCAGCCAGCCCGCCGGGCGCCTCCGGATCTCGGCCCCGCACGGCATGGGCAACGGCGAGTTTCCCAACCTGCTGGCCGACTTCATGCGCTATTACCCGGACGTGAGTATCAGCCTGCAGTTGACCAATCGCGTGGTCGATCTCGCGGAAGAGGGCATCGACGTCGACATCCGCAGCGGCCCCATCGAGGACGCCAACCTGATCGTGCGCAAACTGCGGCTCATCAGCATGGTGGTCTGCGCCTCGCCGGTCTACTGGAAGAAGCACGGCAAGCCCGAGCACCCGCGCGACTTGGCCGGGCACGACGCCCTCACCCACTCCCTGCTGGGCGCCCAGCCGGTATGGCGCTTCGACGATGGCGGGGAACCGCTCGACGTGCACGTCAAGAGCCGCATGGACTGCACCGAGGGCGCGCCGCTGATCCGGGTCGCGATGCGCGGTTTCGGCGTGATCTACCTGCCCTCGCTTCTCGTGCAATCGCACATCGAGCATGGCGAGCTCGTGCCGGTGTTGCAGGACTACGCGCGCAAGGACATGTGGCTGTCGGCCGCGTACCTTCAGCGGCGCCACAACAGTGCCGCCCTGCGCGCGCTGCTCGACTTTCTTCAGACCCGCGTGGGCGACGCGCCGGGCCTCAAGAAATAAGAAAACCCGGCGCAGGCCGGGCTTTTTCTTGCACTGACCCGCAGGTCAGCCGACGTGCTTGGCAAAGAACGCCAGCGTGCGTTCGCGCGCCAGCTTGGAGGCCTCGGCGTCATACGACCCGCGCTGGTCGCAGTTGAAGCCGTGGCCGACCGGGTAGACATGCACTTCCACCTCGGGATGTGCCTTCTTGAAGCTCTCGATGGTGTCCAGCGGAATCCAGTGGTCCTGGTTGCCGAAGTGCGCCAGCACCGGCACCTTGGGCTGGCGCGCGGTTTCTTCGGGCGAGGTCATGCCGCCGCCGTAGTAAGGCGCCGCCGCGGCCAGGCCCGGCAGCAGGCTGGCCGCACGCCAGACCAGCAGCCCGCCCCAGCAGTAACCCACGATGCCGACCTTGCCGGCCTTCGATGCATAGGCGATGGCCGCCTCGATGTCCTGCAGCACGCCGGGCGCGGGCAGCGCCTCGACCGCGGTCTTCAGGCCGAAGCCCTCTTTCATGTCCTCGTCGGTGTAGCCGAGTTCGACGCCGGGCTTCACGCGTGGGAAGGTCGATGGCGCGACCGCGAGATACCCGTCGGCCGCATAGCCGTCGGCCACCGAGCGGATGTGCGAGTTCACGCCGAAGATTTCCTGCACCACGACCACCGCACCGCGCGGCTTGCCCGCGGGTTCGGCCACGTAGGCGGGAAAGCTGAAGCCGTCCTTGGCTGTGAGATCGATGAATTGGCCCATGTTCGTCATGCTCCTGATGGCAATTGAATGAATAAATGAAGAAAGAAGCTGTCGTCGTCACTGGCGCAGCGCCCGCTCGACGAAATCGAGCCGGTCCTGCCCCCAGAAAATCTCGCCATCGATCACATAGCTCGGCGCGCCGAACACCTGGATGTCGATGGCTTCCTGCGTATAGGCCTCGTAGCGCTCCTGCACCGCCTGGCTTAGCGATTGCTCCGAACGCTTGGCGGGCAGGCCGCATTCGGCGACCAGGGCTTCGAGCACGTTCGGATCGCCGATGTTCCGCTCCTGCACCCACACCGCCGCGAACACCGCGGTGCAGACGCGCATCGCGGCCTCGGTGCCGTCGTGGATATCGGCCGCGATGATGATCCGCGCCGCGTCGTCGCTGGCCACCGGAAAGAACTTGGGCTTGGTGTTCATCGGCAGGCCGAGGTGCTGCGAGAACCGCGCCATTTCCACCAGCCGGTAGGCCTGCCGCTGCGGCGCCCGCTTGCCCAAAGGCAGCCCGCCGGACACGGGGAACACGCTGCCCATGTCGATAGGGCGCACACGCACCGTGGCGCCCGCCTCGGCCGCGATCGCCGCGAACCGGGTATGACCCAGATAGGTCCACGGGCTCTGGGGCGCAAAGTAGTAGTCAATCGTTTTCGTGCTCATACGCCAGCCCTCGAATGATGTAATCCAAGCCGACGGTTTTAACTGACACGCAGTTTCTCTGCAGGAGGTAGGTTTTGAATCCAGTGCTACTCATCACCGGCGGTGGGCGCGGCATCGGTGCCGCCACCGCGCTGCTGGCCGCGCAGCGCGGCTACGCGGTGGCCGTCAACTACGCCAGCAACTCGATGGCCGCCGACGAGGTGGTGCGCGCCATCCGCGCGGGTGGCGGCACCGCCATCGCCGTGCAGGCCGACGTGGGCGACGAGGCCCAGGTGATCGCGATGTTCGAGAAGGTCGATGCCAAGCTCGGCCGGCTCACCGCATTGGTCAACAACGCCGGCGTGGTCGACGTGCAGGCGCGCGTCGACGAAATGAGCGTCGCGCGGCTGGAGCGCATGTTCCGCATCAACGTGATCGGCAGTTTTGTCTGCGCCCGCGAAGCCGTGCGCCGCATGAGCACGAAGCACGGCGGCGAAGGCGGTGCCATCGTCAACATCTCCAGCGGCGCCGCGCGCATCGGCTCGCCCGGCCAGTACGTCGACTACGCGGCCAGCAAGGCAGCCATCGACACCTTCACCATCGGCCTGGCCAAGGAGGTGGCCGACGAAGGCATCCGCGTGAACGCGGTGCGCCCCGGCGTGATCGACACCGATATCCACGCCTCCGGAGGCCAGCCTGGCCGCGCCGCCGAGATGGCCCCAGGCGTGCCGATGAAGCGCAGCGGCACCGCCGAAGAAATTGCCGGTGCCGTCCTGTGGCTGCTGTCGGCCGAGGCGAGCTACACCACCATGGCCCTGCTCGACGTGACCGGAGGAAGGTGAGCACCATGAGCACCTCGATGGACCTCATCAAGCCGCTGGTCACGCTGGTGGCCATCGTCAACCCGCTGGCCATCGTGCCTTTCTTCATCCACTACACGCAGGGCTACAGCGATGCGCAGCGCCGGCACACGGTGCGCATGTCGGCCTTCAGCGCGTTCGTGGTCATCGCGGTGAGCGCGCTGCTGGGGTTGCAGCTGCTGGCCTTCTTCGGCATCTCGATCGCGAGCTTCCAGGTCGGCGGCGGCCTGCTGCTGCTCATGAGTTCGCTGTCGATGCTGAATGCGCAACCGGCCGAGAGCAAGACCAACGTCGAGGAACTGCGCGCCACGGAGGTGAAGGCATCGATGGGTGCCTCCATCGCGGTCGTGCCGCTCACGATCCCGCTGCTGACCGGCCCGGCCACCATTTCCACCGTGGTGATCTACGCCGACAAGGCGCAGCACCTGTGGGAGCTCGCGGTGCTGGTGGGCTACGGCGTGGTGGTGGCGCTGGCGACCGCGCTGGCGTTTTCGCTCGCGCAGCCGATCGCGCGCGTGCTGGGCAAGACGGGCATCAACATCATGACGCGGCTGATGGGTCTGATCCTCGCGGCGCTGGCTGTCGAGGTGATGGCGGACGGGCTCGGCAAGCTGTTCCCGATCCTGTCGAAGGTCGCCTGAACGCAGAAGCTCAGGCCAGCATCTTCTCGATGATCTTCCAGTGCGCGGGCTCCACCGGCGTGATCGACAGCCGGTTGCCCTTGCGCAGGATGATCAGCTCGGCCAGCTCGGGCTTGGCGCGCAACTCGGGCAAGGCCAGCAGCCGGGTCTTGCGCACCGCCTGCACGTCCACCAGCAGCCAGCGCGGGTCTTCCTTCTTCGAGCCCGCGTCGTAGTACGGCGACTTCGCATCGAACTGCGTCGGGTCGGGCTGGATGCCCGAGGCCACGCGCGCGATGCCGGCGATGCCCGGCTCCGGGCAGCTCGAGTGATAGAACAGCACGCCGTCGCCGACCTTCATGCCGTCGCGCATGAAGTTGCGCGCCTGGTAGTTGCGCACGCCCGTCCACGCCACCGTGGCGCCGGGCGCGGCGAGCGCATCGTCGATGGAGACTTCGTCGGGCTCGGATTTCATCAACCAGTACTGGGGCATGGCGTTCTCGCGATGGGTTTTCGCGAAATATAGCCGCTCGCCCCGGTACTGGGACAGCCGCTTACGGTGTCACGTAATCGGAGACCACCACCCACTTCCCGTCCTTGATCTGCGACAGCCGCGACTGCTCGTTGCCCAGGCGCTTGGTGGCGGTGTAGTTGCTCTTCGGGCTGCCGAACATGTCGGGCTCGAAGGTCATGCTGTCCATCGACTTGATGAAGCTGTCGGTCGTGAGGTTCGGGCCGGCCTTGGTCGCCGCCTTGATGAACGAATCGATGATCACGTAGCCGTACACCGAGAACACCGTCGGGTCTTCGTTGAACTTGGTCTTGTACTTGTTGGCCCAGAAGCGCAGCGGCTGCGATTGCTCGTCGGTGTAGGGGTTCTGCACCGTCATCGTGGCGTACACGCCGTCCATCGCCTTGCCGCCGAGCTTGTGGATCAGGTCGGTGTAGGCCGCGCTCGAGCCGATGAAGGTCGGGTTGAAGCCGGTCTTGCGCGATTCGCCCACCGTGCCGATGGTCTCGCGGATGATGGTGCCCAGCACCACGAGGTCGCAGTTCGCCGCCTTCATCTTCGCGACCTGCGAGCTGAAGTCGGTGGCGCCGCGCTTGAACGAGGTCTTCTCGGCCAGCTCCATCCCCGCTGTCTTGAGCCCCGCCTCGGCGCCCCGCTGCACCTCGAGCCCGAACTCGTCGTCCTGGTAGATCGTGCAGACCTTCTTGGCGCCCTTGTCCTTGATCATCTTGGGCAGCGCCAGGCGGATCTGGTCGTAGTAGGTGGCCGCGAACGAGTACTTCAGCCGGTTGAGCGGCTCGTACATCTCGCGCGCCGCGGTGATCGGCATGAAGTTGACGATGTTCTTGTCGAACTGCACCGGCATCGCCGCCATGTTCTGCGCCGTGCCGATATGGCCGGCCATGATGAAGATCTTTTCCTGGTTCACCAGCTTCTGCGCGGCCAGCACCGCCTTCTTCGGGTCGTAGCCCGAGTCCTCGACGAAGAGCTTGAGCTTGCGGCCGTTGAGGTTGCCCTGCTCGTTGAGTTCGTCCACGCGCAGCTGCATGCCGTTGCGCGCCTGCTTGCCGAAGCCCGCGAGCGGACCCGACAGATCCTGGATCGTGCCGATCCGGATCTCGTCCTTGCTCACGCCCTGTTGCTGCTGCGCGGACGCGACCGTCGCGATAAGGCCCAGCACGGCCAGAGTCGTCACTGTTTTCACTGTCTTGGGCTTCATGCGGTTGTCTCCTCGGGTTGACACAAAAAACGTTCGAACACCGGTCAGCGGTACATGGCCTCGATGCGCTCGGCGTACTTGGTCTGCACCAGCTTGCGCTTGAGCTTCATCGTCGGCGTGAGCTCCTCGTCCTCGGCACTCAGCTGCGTCTCGAGCAGGAAGAACTTCTTGATCTGCTCCACGCGCGCGAACTTCGCGTTGACGCGGTCGACCTCGCCCTGGATCAGGTCCAGCACCTCCTGCGCACGCGTCAGGCTCTCGTAGTTGCTGAACGGCACGTCGTTGTCCTGCGCAAACTTCTCGACGTTCTCCTGATCGATCATCACGATCACCGTCAGGTAGGGTTTCTTGTCGCCGATCACCACTGCGTCGGTGACGTAGGGGCTGAACTTGAGTTCGTTCTCCAGCTCGCTCGGCGTGATGTTCTTTCCACCTGCCGTGATGATGATGTCCTTCATGCGGTCGGTGATGCGGAAATACCCTTCCGCGTCGACCAGCCCGACGTCGCCGGTGTGCAGCCAGCCGTCGGCGTCGATGGTCTCGGCCGTCTTCTCCGGCAGGTTGAGGTAACCCATGAAGACATTGGGGCCGCGCACCAGGATCTCGCCGGTCGCCGGGTCCAGACGCACCTCGTTGTAGCTGGTGGCCGGGCCGATGGAACCCGGGGCGATGCGCGAAGGCGGCACGCCGGTGGCGGCGCCGCACGACTCGGTCATGCCCCATACCTCCAGCATCGGCACGCCGAGCGCGAGATACCAGCGCACGAGGTCGGGCGAGATCGGCGCCGCGCCCGTCACGAGGAAGCGCGCGCGGTGGATGCCGATGAGCTTGCGCACGTTGTTGAGCGCGAGCCAGCGCGCGATGCGGAACTTCAGACGCAGCCCCGCGCCGATCGGCTTGCCCTGCAACACACGGTCGGCGATCTGCTGGCCGACGCCGATGCTCCAGCCGTAGGCGACCTGCTGCAGGCGGCTCGCCTCCTTCAGCGCGATCATCACGCCCGAATAGAACTTCTCCCACACGCGCGGCACGGCGGTGAACACCGTGGGCGAAATCTCGCGCACGTTCTCGGGCACCGTTTCGGGGTTCTCGACGAAGTTGAGGATCGAGCCGGTGTACATCGCGAAGTACTCGCCGCCCATGCGCTCGGCGATGTGGCACAGCGGCAGGAAGCACATGCGCTCGTCCGTCTCGCCCTGCGCGAGCAGCGTGTTGTAGCCGCGCATGGTGTAGACCAGCCCGCGGTGGCTGTGCATTGCGCCCTTGGGCTTGCCGGTGGTGCCGGAGGTGTAGACGAGGATGGCGAGGTCTTCGGCGCGGCAGGCGGCGATGCGTTGCTCCAGTGCCTGCGGATTCGCCTTCAGGTGCTCGCGGCCGAGCGCACGCAGCGCGTCGAGGCTGATGACGCCGGGGTCGTCGAGGTCGCGCAGCCCCTCCATGTCGAACACGATCACCTTGCGCAGCAATGGCAGTTGCGCGCGCACTTCGAGCGCCTTGTCGAGCTGCTCGTCGTCTTCCACGAAGAGCACGGAGGTGCGCGAGTCTTCGCAGAGGTAGGTGACCTGCGAGGCCGCATCGGTCGGGTAGATGCCGTTCGACACGCCACCGCAGCTGAGCACGGCCACATCGCACAGCACCCACTCGATGACGGTGTTGGAGAGGATCGACGCGCACTCGCCATGGCCGAAGCCCAGCGCCAGCAGGCCACCCGCGATCTCGCGCACGGCCTCAGCAGTTTGCCGCCAGGTCCAGGTGCGCCAGATGCCGAACTCCTTCTGGCGCATCCAGACCTTGTCGCCGCGCAGTTCGACGGCTTTCCAGAAGACGGCGGGGATGGTGTCGCCGGGCACGACGACATCGAGCCGCGGCTGCAGGTGTGCCAGGTCCCAGAGACCGGCAGGAGCGCGCAATGCGAGTGTGCTCATTCAACAACCTTCGTGCTTCGCACTGCGGTGCGAGCTTGCTTGGGGCGGCCCGGCGCTGCGCTCATGTCATCTCCAGTTCTTCTTCTTTTTCCAGCGCCGCTCGCCGCGCACGCCGTCGTCCTTCACGCCGAGGTAGAACTCCTTGATGTCTTCCTTCTCGCGAAGGCGCTCGCAGGAATCCTCCATGACGATGCGTCCGTTCTCCAGCACGTAGCCGTGGTCGGCGGCGTTGAGCGCCATGTTGGCGTTCTGCTCGACCAAGAGGATCGTGGTGCCGCGCTCGCGGTTGATGCGCACGACGATCTCGAAGATCTCCTTCGTCAGCTTGGGGCTGAGGCCGAGGCTGGGTTCGTCGAGCAGGATGAGATGCGGCGCGGCCATGATGGCGCGCGATATCGCGAGCATCTGCTGCTGCCCGCCGGAGAGCAGGCCGGCATCCTGCGTGGCGCGCTCGCGCAGGATGGGGAAGTAGGTGTAGACCGTCTCCATGTCCCGCGCCACGCCGTCGCGGTCCTTGCGGGTGTAGGCGCCCATCAGCAGGTTGTCCCTCACCGACAGCAGCGGGAACACCTCGCGGCCTTCGGGCACGTGGCTCAGGCCCTGCTGCACGATGAAGGCGGGGTCCTTGGCGGTGATGTCCTTGCCCTGGAATTCGATGCTGCCTTTGCGCGGATCGATGATTCCGGAGATGGTCTTCAGGATTGTTGTCTTGCCAGCACCGTTGGAGCCGAGGACCGTGGCGATCTCACCCTGCTTAACTTTGAGGCTCACGCCCCGGATGGCCTTGATGGGGCCGTAGGCGCTTTCAACGTTGAGCAGTTGCAGAACGACGTCGCTCATGCGGGTGCTCCTGAGGGCGGGGAACGGCGTTGGGGCCCCTGCCCCGGGCGGGCCGACGTCACCGGCCCTTCGGGCTCCCCTGCGCTGCTCACGACGGGCGGGGTCTCGCCGAACTCGCTTCGCTCAAACAGCGGCGAGCCCTGATCCGCCCGTCGCTGCGCTGCTCGGCGGCGCCTCAACGGCCCACCCGGGGCAGGGACCCCAACGCCGTGGGTACGCACAGGACGATCACTACACCCCGAAGCCCGGTATGCGGCGCGGCGCGGTCGCCCCCTGTGCGCCGCCGAGGAGCGCAGCGTTTCGCGGATCAGGGATCGCAGCTGTTTGAGCGAAGCGAGTTCTGCGAGACCCCGCGAAATGCGAGCACCGCAGGGGAGCCGCGAAGCGGCCGGCGCAGTGGGGGCGACCGCGCCGCGCCGCATACCGGGCGCCTCCTCAAAGATAGCGAACGAAGCACTCACGCCGCCACCCTCCGCAAACTGCTCACGTCGTCCACCGTCCCGAGATACGCCTCGATGACACGCGCATCCGCCTGCACCTCGCGCGGCGTGCCGGTGGCCAGCACCTCGCCCTGGTTCATCGCGAGCACGCGGTCGGACACTTTCGACACGAGCGACATGTCGTGCTCCACCATCAGCACCGACACGCCCAGCTCATGCTGGATGTCCTGGATCCAGAACGCCATGTCGGCCGTCTCTTCGACATTGAGTCCGGACGACGGCTCGTCGAGCAGCAGCAGTTTGGGCTCTGTGCACAGCGCGCGCGCCAGTTCCACCACCTTGCGAACGCCGTAGGGCAAGCCGGCCACCATCGAGTCGCGGTGATGCTGCAGGTCCAGCAGCTCGATCACCTGCTCTGCTTTTTCACGCGCCGCAATCTCGGCACGCCGTGTGGCAGGCGTGAAGAACACCTCGCTCCAGAACCCCGTCTGCCGGTGCGTGTGACGGCCGATCAGCAGGTTGTGCAACACGGTCGCGTGCTCGAAGAGCTCGATGTTCTGGAAGGTGCGCGCGATGCCCAGCGCTGCAATCGCATGCGGCGCCTGCTGCGTCAGCGCGAGCGGGCCGGCCGCCTCGCCGTGCCAGGTGATCTCGCCCGTGGTCGGCGTGTAGATACGGCTGATCAGGTTGAACACCGTCGTCTTGCCCGCGCCATTCGGTCCGATCAGCGTGAACACTTCCCCGCGCCGCACGTCGAAGCTCACCTTGTTGACCGCGAGCACGCCGCCGAAGCGCACGCTCAGGTCCTTGGCCGAAAGGAGGATGTCGCCGCTGCTGGTGCTCATCTCAACCGGTCCGATTTGGTGAAGGACTTCTGCCGCCTGAACAGGCCCTTGCGGTAGAACGGAAAGAGTTGGAGGTACGTCCTGACCTTGAGCCATCGTCCGTAGAGGCCGAGTGGCTCGAACAGCACGAAGGCGATCAACACCACGCCGTACACCAGCCCTTGCAGGCCCGGCGCCTGGCCGATCACCGCCGGCAGCCAGTCCTTGCCCATCGAGATCAGCTGCGGCATCGCGATCAGGAAGATCGCGCCCAGAAATGCGCCGTGCACCGAGCCGAGGCCGCCAATCACCACCATCAGCAACAAGTCGATCGACTGCAGGATATTGAACTGGTCGGGCGAGATGAAGCTCAGCTTGTGCGCGTACAGCGCGCCACCGAGCCCCGCGAGCGCGGCCGAGATCGCGAACGACATCGTCTTGTAGCGCGCGAGATGGATGCCCATGCTCTGCGCCGATATCTCCGAATCACGAATGGCGACGAAGGCGCGGCCCGTCGGCGAGCGCAGCAGGTTCAGGATGCCCAGCGTGCTGAGCACCGCCACCACCAGGCACAGGAAATAGAAACCGTCGCCCGAACCCAGCGACCAGCCGAAAAGCTGCGGCGACTTCACATGCAGCCCGCCGTTGCCGCCAGTGACGCTTTCCCAGCGCGCGAACACTTCCTCGACGATGAAGCCGAACGACAGC
This sequence comes from Variovorax sp. ZS18.2.2, assembly GCF_024701975.1. Lineage (GTDB taxonomy): Bacteria > Pseudomonadota > Gammaproteobacteria > Burkholderiales > Burkholderiaceae_C > Variovorax. The sequence goes on along the minus strand of NZ_JANLNM010000009.1, from coordinate 186,736 downwards.
GTCGCAATGCCGAGGTAGATGCCCTTCACGCGCAGCGCCGGCAAGGCGACCACCACGCCGACTGCGGCAGACAACGCGGCAGCAGCGATCAACGCGAGTGGGAACGGAACGCCCATGTTGGTCAGCACGCCCTGCGTGTACGCACCCGCACCGAGGAAAGCCGCATGCCCGATCGAGAACTGCCCCGTAAAGCCCGCCAGCAGCATCAAGCCCAAGCCGACGATCCCGTAGATCAGCACGAAGGTCAGTTGCGCGAGCCAGTACTCCTCGATCAACCACGGCGCGGCGACGAGGAACGCGACGAGCAGGCCATACCAGAAAACATGGCCGCCGTGCCGCGCGAGGCGGATGTCCTGGTCGTAGCTGGTCTTGAAGATGAAGCGCATATCGGCCTACACCTTCTTGCGCAGCTTTTCGCCGAACAGACCGTTGGGCTTGATCATGAGCATCAGCAGCACCACGATGTACGGCGCCGTGTCCTTGAAGCCATCGGGCAGATAGAACCCCGCGAACGATTCGACGATGCCGATCACCAGCCCGCCGACGATCGCGCCCGGCAGGCTGCCGAAGCCGCCCACCACCGCCGCCGGAAAAGCCTTCAACCCGATGAAGCCCATGTTCGCGTGCACGAAGGTGATGGGCGCGAGCAGCATGCCCGCGATGGCCGCGACCGCTGCCGCCAAGCCCCACACCAGCCCGTTGAGCCGCTTCACCGGAATGCCCATGTAGTAGGCCGCGAGCTGGTTCTGCGACGAGGCCTGCATCGCGATGCCCAGCTTGCTGTAGCGGAACATCGCGAACAGCAGCGCGCACAGGATGGCCGTGGCAATGATGATCGCGAGCTGTTCGAGGTTGACCACCAGTTCGCCCAGCTTCCAGATCTGGTCCTTGTAGGGCACGGGCAGCGTGTGGGTCTCGGTGCCGATGCCCGGCACCATGGTGATGAGGCCGCGCGCCACATACGCGATGCCGATGGTCAGCATCACGATGGAGAACTGCGGCTGCCCGAGGATCGGCCGGATCACCGCCAGCTCCAGCAGCACACCGAAGGCCGCCATCGCCACCACCGCGAGGATCGCCGCGAGCCAGAACGGCATGCCGAAGAGCGACATGCCGGCGAACGCACCGAAGGCGCCCAGCATCATCAGGTCGCCCTGCGCGAAGCTCACGGTCTCGGTGGCCTTGTAGATCAGCACGAACCCGAGCGCGATCAGCCCGTAGATGCAACCTTGCGCGATGCCCGACAGCAGGAGTTGGAGGATCTGCATGGGCGCCCGTTTCTCGCCTACTGCCTGAAGCCGCCGGCCGCGTCGTGCAGCGCGAGGCGGCGGGAGCCCGCGAGGATGTCGCTGGGCTTCAGGCCATAGACCTGGCGGATCGAATGGCTGAAGTGGGTCGAGTCGGGGTAGCCGGTGTCCAGCGCGATGTCGGTGAGCGTGGTGGTCTGGCGCACGTAGCGCAGCAGGCTGCGTGCGCGCTTCCAGGCGCGGAACGCGCGGAAGGCCATGCCGGTTTCCTGCTTGAAGAGATGCAGGAAGCGCGAGAACGACAGGTGCACCGAGGCCGCGCAGTCTTCGGCCGACGTGGGCGCGGCCGGGTCGGCCACGAGCGCGTCGATGACCTTGCGGATGCGCACATCGAGCACGCGCGGCGCAAGCGCCTCGCCGAAGATCAGCACATCGAAATCGAAGCCGTCGAAGTCCGTGCCGCGGCCCGAGGCGGCGAGCAGGTGCGCGTGGGCATCGCGCACGCGCTTGACGAACGCCGGTGCATCGACCGGGCCGCAGTGCTGCATGAAGGCGGGCATGCGCGCGGGGTCGACCGACTCCGATTCGATCAGCAGGTTGACGATGAGCGGATGCGGGCTCTCGACATGGTGCGGCACCTGCGGCGGCACCACGATGAGCTCGCCCGCCTGCCAGGCGCCGCCCCCGATGCGGATGCGGATCGGCGGCACGCCCGCGGGCGACACGTACACGCCATGCCCACCCATCGTGCGCTCGGCGGCCGCACCGAGCAGGCCGGCGTAGAACACGCGCTGCGGCGTGAGCCACATGAGGCGTTCGCCCTGCCGTGCGCCACCGTTTTCCGGGGGCGCATCACTCGCTCGCTGCATGGTGTTTGTCTCCTGCATCGGGTCTGGCCTGCCCTGCGGTGGGCGGCCTCGTGTTGGCTGGATCGTAGCGGCGCAACCCTGTTGCGCGGCATGCATTTGCGCGGGGACTTTCCCTAGTCCGTCTTCAGTTGGCAGACAGCGCGCGATGCAACTCGGTGGCGCAAAGCGCGACCGCGGTGTTGGCCTCGTCGAGCACCTTGCCCATGGTGATGAAGCCATGGATCTGGCGCTCGAAGCAGACGTAGTCCGCGCGGTTGCCGGCAGCGGTGAGCGCCTCCGCATACGCGAGCCCCTCGTCGCGCAGCGGGTCGTAGCCGGCGGTGATCACGAGCGCGGGCGGCAGCTTCGACAGGTCGGTGTGCAGCAGCGGCGAAGCGCGCCAGTCGAGGTCGTTCTTCGCGTCGGTGATGTAGTGGTCGTGGAAGTACGTCATCGTGTCGCTGGTCAGCAGGTACCCCTGCCCGTTCGCCTGGTGCGACGGGTGGCCGCGGCGCATGTCGGTGGCCGGGTAGATCAGCAGCTGGAAGGCGATGGGCAAATCGCCCGCGTCGCGCGCCGCGATCGCCACCACGGCCGCGAGATTGCCGCCGGCGCTGTCGCCGCCGACCGCAAGACGGCTCGCATCGAGCCCCAGCGCCGCGGCCTCGCGGCGCACCCAGCGCGTGGCGGCGAGCACATCGTCGACGGCGGTGGGAAAGCGGTGCTCGGGACCCATGCGGTAGTCGACCGCGACCACTGCGCAGCCCGCGCCGTTGGCCAGCTCCCGGCACAGCACGTCGTGCGTGTCGAGGTCGCCGATGACCCAACCACCGCCGTGGTAATACACCAGCACCGGCAGCGGACCGGCGCCCGAACCCAGTGGCCGGTAGAGCCGCACCGGGATGGTGCCGTGCGGGCCGTCCGCCGCGAGGTCGCGCACTTCGGCCACTTCCGCCGGCAGCGGCTGCGTGGCGGTGCGGCGCTCGCGGTAGAAGGCCCGCGCATCGGCGGGCGAAAGCGTGTGGGTCGGCGGAATGCCGCGTGCCTCGATGAAGTCGAGCAAGGCACGCGCCTGGGGATGCAGCATGGTGTCTCCGGTGGATCGAGCTGGCGGGCGCTCAGTGTGAAGCGCATCGCGCATGCGCGGTATCCGCATGCACCCGCCCCCCCACCTCGGCCTCTGGCAAGACCCCGCACCATGCCCGCGCCCTTGCGGCGCGGTCTTGCGAAAACTGGCTACGGCTGTCGCGTGCGCTTCAAAAAGGGCTCAGCCCTTGCGGGGCTTCACGCGCGAAGCCGCTTCCTTGGCGAGCTTGCGGGCGGTGTCGGTGTCGGCCGCGTGGACCAGCGCCACGCCCATGCGGCGCTTGAGAAAACTCTCGGGCTTGCCGAACAGGCGGATGTCGCTGCCGGGCACCTGCAGCGCCTCGGCCACGCCGTCGAAGGCGATGCCGGTGGCGTCGACGCCGCCGTAGATCACCGCGCTCGCGCCCGGACTCTTGAGCGAGGTATCGACCGGCAGGCCGAGGATGGCGCGGGCATGCAGCTCGAACTCGTTCTGCCATTGCGTGGCCATGGTGACCATGCCGGTGTCGTGCGGGCGCGGGCTGACTTCGCTGAACCAGACCTCGTCGCCCTTCACGAACAACTCGACGCCGAAGAGGCCCTGGCCGCCCAGGTCGGCCGTGACGGCCTGCGCGATCTGCTGCGCCTTCTGCAGCGCGGCGGGCGCCATGGGGTGCGGCTGCCAGCTCTCCACATAGTCGCCGCTCACCTGCACGTGGCCGATGGGGTCGCAGAACTTCGTTTCCACGGCACCGGCCGCGTCTTTCGCGCGCACGGTCAAGAGCGTGATCTCGTAGTCGAAGTCGATGAAGCCCTCGACGATCACGCGGCCGTGGCTCACGCGGCCGCCGGCCATGGCGTAGTCCCAGGCCTTCTGCACGTCGGCAGGGCCGTCGATCTTGCTCTGGCCCTTGCCGGAGCTGCTCATCACGGGCTTGACGATGCAGGGGTAGCCAATGCCGCCGTCGATGGCCGTCTGCAGTTCGTCGAATGAGTCGCAGAACTTGTAGGGGCTGGTGGGCACGCCCAGCGTCTCGGCGGCCAGGCGGCGGATGCCTTCGCGGTCCATCGTGAGGCGGGCGGCGCGCGCCGTGGGAATCACACGCACCACGCCGGCGTCTTCGAGTTCCTGGAGCGTCTGCGTGGCGATGGCCTCGATCTCGGGCACCACCAGCGTGGGCTTTTCGGCCTCGATCAGCGCCTTGAGCTGCGCGGGGTCGCTCATGGTGATGGTGCGCGCATGGTGGGCCACCTGCTGGCCGGGCGCGTTCTCGTAGCGGTCGACCGCGATGGTCTCGACGCCGAGGCGCTGCAGGGCGATCAGCACCTCCTTGCCGAGTTCGCCGGAGCCGAGCAGCATCACGCGGGTGGCGGAGGGGGAAAGGGGGGTGCCGAGGGTGGTCATGGTCGAAGTCGAAAAGAGAGAAGAAAAAGCAACCGCCGCACTGTAAGCCACCGGTGGGGCGCCCGTGTCGCGTCCGGGAACGGCGGGCCCGCGGGGCTGCTTCACAATCGATGTTTTCCTGCGGTGGCCGCCTTGCGCCCACCCGCTCCCCCTTCCCCTTTTTTTGTTCTTCAAGGAGTTTTCCCATGACTATCCAGACCGTCGGCATCATCGGTGCCGGAACGATGGGCAATGGCATTGCGCAGGCCTGCGCGGTGTCCGGCGTGAACGTGGTGATGGTCGACGTGGCCCAGGCGGCCGTCGACAAGGGCATCGCCACCATCTCGGGCAGCCTCGACCGCCTCATCAAGAAAGAAAAGCTCACTGCCGAGCAGAAGAGCGCCGCGCTCGCGCTGATCAAGGGCTCGACCAATTACGACGACCTGAAGGGCGCGCAACTCGTCATCGAGGCCGCCACCGAGAACCACGCGCTCAAGCTGAAGATCCTGAAGCAGGTCGACGAACTGGTGGCGCCCGAAGTCATCATCGCGTCGAACACCTCGTCGATCTCGATCACGCAACTGGCCGCCGCCACCTCGCGCCCCGACCGTTTCATCGGCATGCACTTCTTCAACCCGGTGCCGATGATGGCGCTGGTGGAGCTGATCCGCGGCTACCTCACGAGCGACGCCACGCACGACGCCGTCAAGGCGCTGGCAGAGAAGCTGGGCAAGTCGCCGATCACGGTGAAGAACGCGCCGGGCTTTGTGGTCAACCGCATCCTGGTGCCGATGATCAACGAGGCTTTCTTCGTGCTGTCCGAAGGCATCGCAACGGCCGAGGACATCGACGCCGGCATGAAGCTGGGCTGCAACCAGCCGATCGGCCCGCTGGCGCTGGCCGACATGATCGGACTGGATGTGTGCCTGGCCGTGATGGAGGTGTACCTCGCGCAGTTCGGTGATTCCAAGTACCGCCCCTGCCCGTTGCTCAAGGAAATGGTCGCGGCCGGCCAACTGGGCCGCAAGACAGGCCGCGGCGTCTACGCGTACTGAACCGGCGTTCCATAAAAACAAGGAGACAAACGCCATGACCGCCACGCCCACCACGCCACCCGCCGAAGGCTGCATCGACACCCAGGTGCTCGACCATGTGCTGCTGATCGGCATCAACCGCCCCGCCAAGCGCAACGGCTGGACGCCGCCGATGTTCAAGCAGTTGGCCGAGGCCTACACGCGCCTGGACGACGACCCGGACCTGCGCGTGGGCGTGCTGCATGCCTTCGGCGACCACTTCACGGCGGGCCTGGACCTGCCCGCGGTCACCGAGTACATGAAGCGCGGCGAGAAGGCGATTCCCGCCGGCCTGGTGGAGCCGCACGACTTCGGCCTGCCCGACTACCGCCGCCGCACCAAGCCGATGGTGGTGGCGGTCAAGGGCATCTGCTTCACGGTCGGCATCGAGCTGATGCTGGGCGCGGACATCGTGGTGGCCGCCGACAACTGCCGCTTCTCGCAGATGGAAGTGCAGCGCGGCATCATGGCCACGGGCGGCGCCACGCTGCGCATGGCCGAGCGCGCGGGCGTGGGCAATGCGATGCTGCACCTGCTCACGGCCGACGAGTTCGACAGCGCCGAGGCCTATCGCCTCCACTTCGTGCAGAAGGTGGTGCCGGCCGGGCAGGAGCTCGATGCGGCGCTGGCCATTGCGCAGCGCATCGCGGCGCAGGCGCCGCTGGCCGTGGTGGCCACGCGGCTCAATGTGATCAAGGCCGTCGAACACGGGCCGCTCGCGGCGGTGTTGGAATTCATCGAGACGCAGAAGCGCCTCTCGAACAGCGAGGACGCGGCCGAAGGCGTGCGCTCCTTCGTCGAGCGGCGTCCCGCGCGTTTCAGCGGTCGTTGATGATGAATTCCACCGGAGCCTTGTAAACCCATGTCCTTTTTCAAACGCACGGCGCTCGCCGCCGCCTTCACACTGCTCGCCGTGAACACCTCCATTGCACAGACGCCCGCGCCCGCCGCGCTGCCCGACCCCGCGGCCACCTCGGTCGACGCGCTCGGCTGGATGAAGGGCTTTCCGCCCCCGCCCGACAAGCAGATCACCTTCGACAACCCGGTCGGCGGCGTGTTTCCGCGCACGCGCTGGAGCTTCTCGCACGTGCGCGAGACGGTGCCCACGGCCAACGTGTGGCGCGGCAGCGGCACCGCGAGCCCGCTGCCTTCGGCGCCGCGCAATGACATCGAGGCCGTCACCTTCAAGCCTCTGGGCAGCGAAGAGACGGTGACCTTCGCGCAGATGATCCCGCGCACCTACACCGACGGCATCCTCGTGATGCACCGCGGCCGCGTGGTCTACGAGAAGTATTTCGGCGCGCTCACGCCGGAGCGGCCGCACATCGCGATGTCGGTGACCAAGTCTTTTGTCGGCACGCTGGCGGCGATCCTCGCGGACGAAGGCAAGCTCGATCCGTCGGCACAAGTGACGAAGTACCTGCCCGAACTCAAGGACACCGCGTACGGCGACGCCACCGTGCGCCAGGTGATGGACATGACCATCGGCGTGCACTACTCGGAGAACTACGCCGATCCGAAGGCCGAAATTTGGGACTACGCGCGCGCCGGCGGCATGCTGACGCAGGGCCCGAACTACACCGGCCCCAAGTCGTTCTACGAATTCCTCGCGACGCTGAAGAAAGAAGGCGCACACGACGCCGCCTTCGCCTACAAGACGGTAAATGCCGAGGTGCTCGCATGGATCCTGCGGCGCGCGAGCAACCAGTCGCTGGCCGACCTGCTGAGCGAGAAGATCTGGCGCCGCATCGGCGCCGAGCAGGACGCGTACTTCATGGTCGACCGCATCGGCACCGAGTCGGGCGGCGGCGGGTTGAACACGGTGCTGCGCGACCTCGCGCGCTTCGGCGAGACCATGCGCAACGGCGGGCGTGCGCCCAATGGGCAGCAGGCGATTCCGAAAGCCGTGGTCGAAGACATCCAGCGCGGCGGCGACCCCGCCAAGTTCGCCAGGGCCGGCTATGCGCTGCTGCCGGGCTGGTCGTACCGCAACATGTGGTGGGTGTCGAACAACCCGCACGGCGCGTACATGGCGCGCGGCATCCATGGCCAGAGCATCTACGTCGATCCGAAAGCGGAGATGGTGATCGTGCGCTACGCCGCGCACCCGGTGGCGGCGAATGCGGGGAACGATCCGCTCACGCTGCCGGCGTTCCAGGCGGTGGCCGAGGCGCTGATCGCGCGCCCCTGATCCTTCTTCAGCTCAGGTGGCGGCCCGCTCGCGAGCAATGACGAGCAGGCCGTCCATGATGAGGCTCTCGACCAGCTCGAAGTGCCCGTTCATGACGGGCGCCATCTTCCAGCCCGCGCCACCGGTCATGAAGCAGGCCGGCTCGGCGCCGCAGTGCGAGCGCACGTGCTGCACCATGCGCTCGACCGCGCCCGCGATGGCGTAGGTGCCGCCGCTGGTGAGCGCATCGCTGGTGTTGGTGGGAAATTCGCGCACCTCGCCTGTCGGCACATGCAGGCCCGCGGTGCCCGACTCCAGCGCGCGCAGCATGATGCCGTGGCCCGGCAGGATCAACCCGCCGAGGAACCTGCCGCTGGTGTCGATCGCCTCCACAGTGACGGCCGTGCCGATCAGCACCACCACCATCGGCCGCGCCGGCCCTTGCGCGAGCATGCGGTGGCGCGCGCCGATCATCGCCACGAAACGGTCGGCGCCCAGACGCGTGGGGTGGTCGTAGCCGTTGACGATGCCGGCCTCGCCGGCGCTGGACACCACCCAGCGCGGCGCGCAGTCGAAGCGCTCGACGATCTGCTCTTCGGCGCGGCGCCGCAACGTGTCGCCAGCCACCACGCAACCGAGCATGGAGCCCGGTGCGGGCAGGTCGGCCCAGGGCCCGTCGGCCAGGCGTTCGATGTGGTCCAGAAACTCCGCGCCCGAGGCCTGCAACGCGGCGCCCGGATGCGCCCCGTCGTAGAGCGCCCATTTCAGGCGGGTGTTGCCGATGTCGATTGCGAGGAAGGGGGATGCCATGCGCGGGATTATTGCGACTTTGTGGTTATTCCTGCTGGCACGTGCGTCGCATACGCGGCTTGGGCCTACGCGAGCCTGCGGTGTTCCACCGCTACATTCGCAAATTCCATCCACCACGGCACAAGGAGAACACCATGGGATTGCTCAGTTTCATCAAGGAAGCCGGTGAAAAACTGTTCGGCGGCTCGTCGGCCCAGGCGGCCACGCCCGATGCGAACACGGCGGCCGCTGCCGCCATCAAGACCTACATCGAGACACAGAACCTCGGCCTCACCGGGCTCGAAGTGACCTACGCCGCCAGCAGCGGCGTGGTGACCCTCGCCGGCCAGGCGCCCTCGCAGGAAGCCAGCGAGAAAGCCTCGCTCGCCGCGGGCAACGTGGCCAACGTCACGAGCGTGGACAACAACCTGGTCGCCCCCGCCGCGCCGCCCGCGCAGTACCACGACGTGGTCAAGGGCGACACGCTCTCGGCCATCTCGAAGAAGTACTACGGCGATGCCAACAAGTACAACGCGATCTTCGAGGCGAACAAGCCGATGCTGTCGCACCCGGACAAGATCTATCCGGGGCAGAAGCTGCGCATTCCGGCGCTGTGAGCTGACGCTTTCGCGAGCGACCCGAGAAAGGGCCTCCTGGAAACAGGGGGCCTTTTCTTTTTGGCCTCGCAAGGCAGCGGCCAGAGGGCCCGTGAGTGATCGGCTTTTCCCCGGAAACACCAAGGCTGGCAAGCACTTGGGCGCTTAAACTTCCCTCGATGAAACGTAAGTCCGATGCAATTCCATCGTGTCGCGCGCGATGAGCCGACGCGAGCCGACCATCTACGATCTGGCACAGCTGGCCGAGACTTCCGCATCCACGGTCAGTGCGATCCTGAACGGCACCTGGAAGAGCCGGCGCATCGGCGAGGAAACGGCGACACGCGTCCTCGCCCTCGCCAAGGATCTGAAGTACACGCTCAACCGGCAGGCCAGCGGCCTGCGGCGCAAGCGCTCGGGGCTGATCGGCATGCTCATCCCGATGCACGACAACCGCTTCTTCAGCGCCATGTCGCAGACCTTCGAACGGCTGGCGCGCGAGCGGCATCTCTATCCCATCGTGGTCAGCACGCTGCGCGACCCGAAGCTGGAAGCGGAGACGGCGCGCACCCTCATCTCCTACCAGATCGAATACCTGCTGGTGACAGGCGCCTCCGCGCCCGATGCGGTGAGCCGGATCTGCTCGCACCACGGCATTGCGCATCTCAATGTCGATCTGCCGGGCAAGCTTGCGCCCTCGGTCGTCTCCGACAACCGCTGGGGCGCCCGCGAGCTCACGGCGAAGCTCATCGAGCGATCGAAGGCACCGCGTGCCAAGCGGCGCAACCGCTTCTGTTTCGTCGGCGGCATTCCGAGCGACCACAACACGGCACAACGGATCGAAGGCTTCTCCGACGCCATTGCGCAGGCGTTCGGCAGCCTCGAGGGTGCGGACGTGGATGCCTGCGGCTACGAGGCGGACCAGGCCGAAGCATCGGTGCGAACGCTGTACCAGCGCATGGGCGGATTGCCGCGCGGGCTGTTCGTCAACTCGACCATTGCGCTGGAGGGCGTGGTGCGATTCCTCAAGACCCTTCCGCTCGAAGAGGTCCACCAGTGCACGATCGGAAGCTACGACTGGGATCCGTTTGCGACCTGCCTGAGCTTTCCGTTGCTCATGGTGCGGCAGGACATCCCGGGGCTGCTCGGCAAGGCCTTCGAGATCATCGATTCAGGGCGCTTCGAGGCCTCCGAGATCATTCAGATCCGGCCCGAGCTGGTCGAGGCCTGAGCGCGCTGCGCGCGTTGCGTGCGTTGCGCGCGCGCACTGCCTTCCGCCGCTGCGGCACCGAAGCGGCCTGACATGCGGCTTCGGTATTCGCTCGGCGTCATGTGCTTCAGCCTGCGAAAGTGCCGGTTGAAATTGGAGATGTTGTTGAAGCCGACCATGTAGCAGATGCTGGCAACCTGCACGTCGGTCTTGCTCAACATCTCGCAGGCCCTGGCAACCCGGACGTTGATCAGGAAGTCCGTGTAGGTGCTTCCGGTCACCCGTCGGAACAGCCTGGAGAAGGCATAGGCGCTGACACCGGCGCAATCGCCGGCTTTCGTCAACGACAGCCTGTCGGCATAGTTCTGGTAGACGAGCGCCTGCACCCTCTCGACCCGCGGGTCCATGACAGCCTTGCGCTGGCTTCGACCGTCCGGCGGCGATGTCGAGGAGAAGAACCGGCACTCGGGCCACCGGTCCAGGCGTTGCAACAGCTCGGCCAGGGCACAGAAACGGGCGACGCCGGATGTGTCTTGCACGCGCCGAAAGCCGTCGTGCAGGTCCCGGTCGGCATTCAGGAACTCGATGCCGCAGCGATCGCGATCCAGCAGCGACACCGCGCCCTGCAGCTCCGCAAGGAGCTCGGCAGCCTTGTGCATCAGGTCCCTGGCGAAATGGATCACGACACTGCGCTCGTTCACACCGGCCGCCGGCGCATCGAGGGAGACGATGTTGTGGGGAACGCGAGGGCCGATCAGGACGACGGAGCCCGGCTGGAACGCTCCCACATGGTTTCCCACGTAAGTCCGGCCCGACGTCTGGACGACGAGTTGGAGTTCGTACTCGTCGTGGTAGTGCCATCGCTCCAGGCGGGAGGGCGTTCCGTGGACGTAGCAGCCGATGCCGCCGGACGGCTCGCGCCCCAGTTCGACGTTGCGCGCCAGCTCGCTCTCGAACAGGGCGTCGGGCCGGGCGTGAGACGGATCTTCCATCGGAGGTCTTCGAGCGTTGGAGGAACGACCCTGGCAATGGGTGGCGACTACGGTTGCCGCGTGCTTGAACCGGTGCCGCCCGAGGCGATGGATTTCAGCGCGTGCATCACGTCGCGGGTGCCGTCATAGAGCTTGCGGTACTGGGCGTACATGCTGTCGTAGACCGCGCGCCGCGAAGGGTCCGGCACGATGCGGCGCCCGGGCTGCACCCACCGGGAGATGTCGCTGCGCTGCACCACGCCGGCCGCACAGCCCGCCAGGAACGCATTGCCGAAGCTCGCGCCGACCGTCACGGCCGGCACCTCCTGCTCGACCTGCGCGATGTCGGAGACGATCTGCAGCCAGGTATTGCCTTGTGCCCCACCGCCCACGGCGACCACGCGGCGCACCTTCGCGCCGATATCGGCGAAGGCCTCCAGGTTGTGCCGCACGCCGAAACCCACCCCTTCGAGAACGGCCCTGAAAAGCTGCTCCCTGGAATGGGACAGGCTCAGCCCCGCGATCACGCCACTGGCGCGCGTGTCGTTGATGGGGGTGCGCTCGCCGCTGAAGTACGGCAGCACCAGCAGGCCGCCCGCGCCCGGCGCAACCTTGGCTGCGCCTTCGAAGAGCGCGGCGTAGCCGCCCGGTTCCTCCAAGTCGCGCGCCAGCTCGTCCTTGAACCAGCGCGTCAGGCTGCCGGTGGTGCTCATGCCGGCGGCCAGGTTGAATTGCCCCTCGTAGGCCCCCGCCACGGTCCAGACCCGCGGATCGGGCGTCGGCTTGTCCTGCACCAGGACAAAGAACGTGGTGCTTCCATACATCACCATCAGGTCGCCGGGGGCGACTGCACCCACGCTGATCGCCTCGCTCAATGCGTCGACCGCCCCCACGGCCACGGGCGTGCCGACCGAAAGGCCGGTGGCCTGCGCCGCATCCGCGGTGATCTCGCCGGCGATCTCGTCGGACCAGGCGGGGCACGGCAGCGCGTCCAGCGGCACGAAGGCACGATTGAAGCGCTCGTCCCACGTGCCCGTCTGGGGGTTGTACAGGGGCATGTAGTGACTGGCCGTGTGCCGGTCGGTGCAATGCTGGCCGGTGAGGCGCAAGACCAGGTAGGAGGTGGCGGTGGCCAGGTGCGCGGTGGCCGCCCAGACCTCGGGCTCGTGCTTTCGGATCCAGCGGATCTTCGGCCCGATGGCCTGGCTGGTGAGGTCCATCAGCGAGAACTCGCGAATGGCGGCGGCGCCGAACTCGGCCTCGATCTCTGCGATCTCCGCCTCCGCGCGCACGTCCACGCCATAGAGGATGGCGGGCCGCAGCGGGCGCATGTTCGCGTCCAGCGGCACCACGCAGGGGCCGATCGCGCTGACCGCCAGCGCGGCGACGTCATCGCCGCCAAGGCCGGTTCCCTCCATCACCTTCCGGCACAGCGCGCAGACGTCGTGCCACCAGACCTTGTCGGCGTCCTGCTCCACATGCCCGGGATGCGGCAGGCTGATGTCGTGGGGGATCGTGGCGGTGTTGAGGATGCGTCCGTCGAGCGTCGTCAGGGTGGCCTTGCTGCTGTAGGTTCCGACGTCGATGCCGAGCAATGCGTGCTTCATGAATGAGAAAAAGGGGAATGCGAAAAGACGACCGCAGGATCAGCGCACGCGCCGAAGCGAGAAGAGCGTGCCGGCAACCAGGATGAATGCGCCCACGATGACCTTCTGCCAGGTGCTGGGCACACCCGCGAGGATCAGCACGTTGTTGATCAGCGTGACCAGCAGCACGCCCAGCAGCGTGCCCAGGACCGTGCCGTTGCCGCCCGTGATGCGCGCACCGCCGAGCACCACGGCCGCGATCACGTCCAGCTCGGTGCCGACCAGGTCGAAGGGGTTGGCCAGCCGGTTGCTCGAGACGTGAACGATGCCGGCAATGCCCGCCAGAAGGCCCGCATAGCCGAACACGAACATGTGCACCACCCGCAGCCGATAGCCCAGGCGCTCCGCAATGCCCAGGCTTCCGCCGATGGCATACACCGCACGGCCGATCAGCGTGCGATTGAGGATGAACCAGGTGAGGCCCGCGACCGCCGCCAACACGAGCACCGATGCGGGAAGCACGGACATCGCGCCCTCCGCTGTGGCGTGGCGCAGCAATGCGGCGCGGCCGAAGCTGTCCATCGGATCGGGAATCTCCATGAAGAACACCGTGCCGACGAAGGTCAGGAGAAAGCCGCGGAACAGGTACTGCGTGCCGATGGTGACGATGAGCGAAGGCGCCTTGAGCCAGTCGACCAGGCAGCCGTTGAGCATGCCCAGGAGCACGCCACCGGACGCGCCCGCCAGCAGGATCAGCGGCATCGGCGCCTGCGGCCACCAAAGCGTCACCGCCTTGGTGATCGAGTACATGGTGAGCGCCGCGATCGCCGTGAAGGACACATCGATGCCGCCCGCTGCCAGCACGACAAGCACGCCGAGGGCGAAGATGCCGACCACGGTGCTGGAGCGAAGGATGTCGAACAGCATCCCGACCTGGAGGAAGTCGGGGTTGAGAAAGGCCACCACGATCGCGACCGCGGCGATCATCAGCGCGGTGAAGAATTCGGGGCGTTCGCCCAGGAGGCGACGTTGGCGCGCGGGCGTCTGTACGGCCGGCGAGTGGCTGGGCACTGTCGATGTCATGGCAATCTTTTTTTTAGCTCGGGAAGGTCTCCGACAGCAGCGCCCGGTAGAGCGTGCTCTCGTCCAGTTGCCGTGCGTCGAACTGCGAGACGAGCCGGCCTTTCTTCATCAACAGGATCCGGTCGCAGTTCTGCAGCAGCTCGGGCAGGTCGTCGCTGACCAGGATCACGGACAGCCCCTCCTCGGCCAGGCGCTGGACGAGCCGATAGATGATGTCCTTCGACCCCACGTCGACGCCCACGGTCGGGCCGTGCAGGATCAACAGGCGCGGCGCGATGGTGAGCCAGCGGCCGATGAGCACGCGCTGCTGGTTGCCGCCGGACAGGGACTGCACGGGACGCAACACATCGGGCGTGGCGACCTGCAGGTCCCGCACGATGGTTTCGGCCAGCGCCTGGCCGCGTCGCGGCTCCAGCAACCCCAGGCGACCGCGAAGCTTCGAGATCACGACCGAGACGATGTTTTCCTGGATGGATTTGTCGAGGAACAGCCCCTCGCCGAGCCGGTCTTCCGGCACGTAGCCGATGCCCAGCCCGATCGCATCGCCGGGCTGTCGCAGGGTGACCCGCTGGCCGGCAAGTTCGATCGATCCCGAGTCCGCCGGCGCCACGCCGGCCAGTGCATGTGCGAGTTCGTTGCGTCCCGAATCGAGCAGCCCCGTCACGCCGAGGATTTCGCCGCGGCCGAGCACGAACTCGACGTCCGAGAAAGCACCGCGCCGCCCGAGCCCCTGGACCTTCAGGAGCACCGGGCCGTCGGCCGGCGTTGTCCTGTAGCGCTGGGTCGCGATGTCGCGCCCCGTCATGAGACGCGCCAGCTCTGCCTTGTCGAAGGCGGCAATGGGTCCCTGCGCCACCTTCTGGCCATCGCGGAACACGATGACTTCGCCGCCGATGGCGTAGCACTCGTCCAGCTTGTGGCTCACGAAGAGCACCGCCACGCCATTCGACTGCAGTTTGCGCACCACGGCGATCAGGTTGTCGACCTCGCGCTTGGTGAGCGCCGTGGTCGGTTCGTCCATGATCACCATGCGTGCGTTCGTGGCGATCGCACGCGCGATGGCGATCAGTTGCCTTGTCGCGATGGGCAGGGATTCCACCAGCGTGCGCTGAAAGTCGGTGGAGGCTGGAAGGCCGACCGTCGCGAGCGCACGGGAGGCCGTCTGCGCCAGCTTTCGACGGTCCAGCCGGCGCGAAAGCCGCCCCCGGTTCGCAACGAGCTGCTCGGTCAGCCCGATGTTCTCGGCAACGCTCAGGTTGGGCAGGAGCGAGAGGTCCTGGTAGACCGTCTCGATGCCGGCCGTGAGCGAATCCAGGGACGACAGCGCGGCAAAGCGCACGCCGTTGATGCGCAGCTCGCCTTCATCGGGAGGCTGCACGCCCGAAATGATCTTGATCAGCGTGCTCTTGCCGCATCCGTTCTCGCCCAGCAGGTGATAGACCTCGCCGGACCGGATGGTCAGCGAGACGCCCCGCAGCGCGTGCACGCCGGCGAAGCGCTTGTGCACGCCCACCACCTCCAGGAACGCGCCGGTGGCGGCCGTGCCCGCGTGGATGCCGGCTTCGTGTTCGCGCGCGGTGGCGCGCATTTCTTCTGCAGCCTCGGTGGACGTCATGCTTCAGGTCTCGTTCAGACGCGCTCAGAACGGGTATTGCTTGTAGTTGCTCTTGTCCACGTCGACCCAGGCCTGGCCGCGAACGATCACGCCGCGCCCGGGTCCCTTGGACACCTGGACCTTCTCGTAGCCCTTGACGCCCAGGTTCATGCCCGTCTCGGGGCTCTTGCCGTCGAGCAGGAGCTTGGCCATCTTGTTCATGACGATGCCCGCGTCCTTCGGATCCCAGAACGAGATGCCGGTGATGGCGCCGGACTCCAGCAGCTTGGCGGCTTCACCGGGCAGGCCGGTGCCGAAGACGCAGACCTTGCCCTGTTTGCCCGCCTCTTCCACCGCGCGGCCGATGCCCAGCACGTCGAGCGACGACGAGCCCTGGAAGCCCTTGATGTCCGGGTACTTGCGCAGCAGCTCCTTGGTCTTTTCATAGGCCTTGGTCGCGTCGTTGAAGGACTCGTTCTTGGCGGCGACCAGCTGCAGGCCCGCATATTTCTTCGATGCATTGGCAGCGCCGGCATCGGCCCACTGCACATGCGACTGGCTGCCCAGCGACCCGACGAAAGAGGTCCACTTGCCGCTCTTGTTCATGCACTCGGCCATGCGGTCGTTCAGTCGCGCGCCGTAGTCGGCGTTGTCGAAGGCCTCGATGTCGATCTGCGTGTTCTTCTGGTTGTCGGCCTCGTGGGTCACCACCTTGATGCCCTTGTCGATGGCTCGCTTGAGCACCGGCTCGAGCGTCGGGGGATCGAAGGGAACGACCGCGATCGCGCTGACGTTCTTGGCCACCAGGTCTTCGATCACGCGCAGCTGCTGCGCGGCATCGGCCTGGCCGGGGCCGGTCTGGAAGGTCTTGATGCCGGCGTTGTCGGTGCCGAATGCCTTGACGCCATCCTCCATCCGGTTGAACCAGCTGATGCCGGTGATCTTCACCACGGTGGCGATGGTCTGCTCTTTTCCTTGTGCGTGGATTGCACCCACGGCAGTGGCCGCCGCGGCCGCGATCAAAGCGCACGGGATCAGTTTTCTTGTGTTCGTCATCTTTGCTGTCTCCTTGAAAAGTCGCCCTTCGACACACACACCCGGCGCAAGAAGGGATTGCGCCGAGGCCTTCGGTGAATGAACGGATGGATGAATGGCTCGCGGGATCAGCCCCGGCGCGGCAACCAGCGCTTGAACTCGATGCGCGAGGAGGCCAGGAACAGCAGCAGCATCAGTCCCCAGGCACAGTCGCGAAAGAAGTTGGAGATGCCCACCAGGTTGAATGCGCTGGAGAGAACCTGCAAAGCCGTGGCGGAGAAGAAGAGGCAGGTCATGCGGCCATATCCACCGGAGGGCCTCACGCCGGCCATCACTGCAATCAGGATGGTGATGAGCAGGTACGAGCCGCCGTAGTCCCACTTCACGCTGGCGGTACGCGAGGCGATCAGCACGCCGGCCAGCGCAGCCAGCGTGCTGCTCAGGATGTAGGTGGTGAGCAGAATCCTGGTCGGCGAGATGCCGGTATAGCGCGCGGCCTTCGGGTTCGTGCCCATCAGATAGAGCCGGACGCCGTATGCGCTGCGGCCAAGGACCAGACCCAGCAACAGCGTTGCCAGGAAAAAGAGGGCAAAGCCGATGGGAATGCCCAGCACCGTGTCGTTGCCGATGGCCGACAGCGGCTCCACATATCCGAGCCGCACGGCCGAACCGTTGGTCAGCACGACCGCGATGCCGGTGAACAGCAGTTGCGTCCCCAGCGTGGCCAGGATCGGCGTGAGACCCAGGCGTGCGATGAGCAGGCCGTTGACCGCGCCACCCACGATGCCCGTGACCAGGGCCACGACGACGAAGAGCGCAGTGAACAGCACGGGCGCATCGTCGGCCGACACGAAGTGCGGCGCGACCAGCGCCCCCACCACGCCGGCCAGGTTGGCCATGGCGGCGCCGGACAGATCGATGCCGCCGTTGCCGGAGATCATCGTGAGCATCACGCCGATGGCGAGCAGGCCGATTTCGGGCAACTGGCTTGCCATCGACTGGAGGTTGTCGGCGCTGGCGAACTGTCCACGGGACCAGACGGTCGCGACCACGATCACCAGGAGGTTGACCAGCAACAGGAACGAAAGCTGCGGGTCGCGAGGAAGGCCGAACTTCATGATCTGGCGGTGACGCTGCAAGCGGTGGGCCGCAGCGGCACAAGTTGGGTTGAGTGTTTTGCACAATCGATTGTGCAGATGAGCGAAATCGTATGAGGGCATGGCTCGCAAGGCCATCGGGGTTTACCTCATGTGTTCCGCAACCAGCCGGTCTGCCGGCTGCGATCTCTCGATGCTTTCGACTCCACCCGGATGGAGCAGCCGATCGTCGCGGCAGCTACCTCATGTTCCGGGGAGCGAGCGCACCAACGCCCAACTCTGCCTCGCTTTGCCTAGCTCTGCTTCCAGGGCAGCCCGCGCTTGCGCCAGCCGCCGATCTGTCCGCGGTGTCCGCTCTCGTCCGGATTCCCTTCGAAGCCTTCGAGGATGTTGTAGGCCTCCAGCCCCAGCTCGGTGGCGCGCTTCGCAGCCGCGATGGAGCGCACACCGCTGCGGCACAGCAGCACCAGCTTCTTGCCGCCATCAGCCGCAGTGCGGACACCGTCGTCGAACGCCGGGTTCAGCGCCATGCCCGGCCATTGCTTCCACGCCAGCGGCACGGCACCGGGCACATAGCCGACCCACTCGCGCTCGGCATCGGTGCGCACGTCGACCAGCACGGCCTCGCCACTGGCCTGCCATTGCGCCGCCTGCTCGGGCGTCACGTCGCCGGCGTAGCCCTTTTCACCAACGGGTTCAGTCATCTCTTTGCATCCTTCCAATCAATAGGGTTACTTCAGGGGCGGCGGTCGTCTTTACCTGGCCCGATGCCCTCGCCGGATGGTGGAATTTTTCACCAGTTCGTGAAAACCCTGTTTGTCGCGTTTTCGCGCGCGCCAAAGATCGGGCTTGGGCCTGCCGAACATAACGCCAAGAAGGCGGGCAGGGTTTCTTCGGTCAGAACTTGGATGGAGAGAGACAACATGACAGACAGCAAATCACCCCGCCGCCGCAACCTCTTGAAGGGTGCAGCCGTGGCCGCAGGCGCCATGTCGGCGCCGATGGTCAGCATGGCCCAGACCACCTCGCTGCGCTTCCAGAGCACCTGGCCGGCGAAAGACATCTTCCACGAGTACGCCAACGACTTCGCCAAGAAGGTGAACGACATGGCCGGCGGCCGCCTGAAGATCGAGGTACTGCCTTCCGGCGCGGTGGTGCCCGCTTTCCAGCTGCTCGAAGCGGTGAACAAGGGCACGCTCGACGGCGGCCACGGCGTGGTGGCCTACCACTATGGCAAGAACTCCGCGCTCGCGCTGTGGGGCTCGGGCCCGGGCTTCGGCATGGACGCCAACACCGTGCTGGCCTGGCACAACTACGGCGGCGGCAAGGCGCTGCTCGAAGAGATCTACAAGAGCCTGAACATGGAAGTGGTGTCGTACCTCTACGGCCCGATGCCCACGCAGCCGCTCGGCTGGTTCAAGAAGCCGGTGGCCAAGGTGGAAGACATGAAGGGGCTCAAGTTCCGCACCGTGGGGCTGGCGGTCGACATGTTCACCGAGATGGGCACCGCGGTGAACCCGCTGCCCGGCGGCGAAATCGTGCCCGCGCTGGACCGCGGGCTGATCGATGCGGCCGAGTTCAACAACGCATCGAGCGACCGCACGCTCGGCTTCCCCGACGTGGTGAAGAACTGCATGCTGCAGAGCTTCCACCAGTCGGGCGAGCAGTTCGAGGTGCTGTTCAACAAGGGCAAGTACAGCGCGCTGTCGCAGGAACTGCGCTCGATCATCGACTACGCCGTGCAGGCCGCGAGCGCCGACATGAGCTGGAAGGCGGTGCAGCGCAACTCGCAGGACTACGCGGACATGAAGAAGGCCGGCATCAAGTTCTACAAGACGCCCGATGCAGTGCTGCGCGCGCAGCTTGCCGCGTGGGACAAGACGGTGGACAAAAAGGCCGGAGAGAACCCGCTCTTCAAGAAGGTGCTGGACTCGCAACGCGTGTTCGCCGAGCGTGCGCTGCAGTGGCAGAACGACTACGGCGTCGATTTCAAGATGGCCTACGCCCACTACTTCGGAAAAAAGAAGTCCTGAGAGAGATCTGTCGATGACGGTTCGCGCCAGCCATCCGGAACGCTCCGGATGGCTGGCTTTCTGATGCGTGCTTTTCTGCCTGCCATGCCTTCATGACCATCCAACGTTTCCTCCACACCGTCGACCGTTTCAGCATGCTCGTGGGCAAGACCTTCTCGTGGCTCATCGTCGCGCTGATGCTGCTGGTGTGCGGCGAGGTCTTCAAGCGCTACGCGCTCAACGCGCCCACCGCCTGGATCTTCGATGCCAACAACATGCTCTACGGCACGCTCTTCATGATGGGCGGCGCCTACACGCTTTCGCAGGCCGGCCATGTGCGCGGCGACTTCTTCTACGGCAGCATGAAGCCGCGCACGCAGGCCGCGCTCGACCTCGTGCTGTTCGCGGTCTTCTTCCTCCCCGGCGTGGTGGCGCTCACCTGGTCGGGCTGGACCTATTTCGGCGAATCGCTCGCGATGCGCGAGCAGACTTTCAACGCCGACCCGATTCCGGTGTACCCCTTCAAGTTCGTGATCCCCATTGCCGGCGCGGTGTTGCTGGTGCAGGGCATCGCCGAGATGGTGCGCTGCGCGCTGTGCCTGAAGACCGGCGTGTGGACGCCGCGCCTGAAGGACGCCGAAGAAATGGACGTGGTCGGCGAACAGCTCGCCGGCAGCAGCTATGTCGACGAAGCCGACAAGCGCGAAGTGATCGACAGGGCCAAGTCGATCGAGCAGGCCGCACAGCAGCGCAAGAGCGACAGCACCGGAGGTGCCGTATGAGCGAACCCGCACTCGGTCTTTCGATGCTCGGCCTGATCGTCGTGGTGATCATGCTCGGCTTCCCCACGGCGTTCACGCTGATGGGCCTCGGCATGTTCTTCGGCTTCATCGCCTTCTACGACCCCGCCTCGCCCTGGCTCGACAACAAGGTCTTCGACCTGATGGTGCAGCGCGCCTTCGGCGCCATGACCAACGAGACGCTGCTCTCCATCCCGCTCTTCGTCTTGATGGGCTATGTGATGGAACGCGGCGCGCTGGTGGACAAGATGTTCCACAGCGTGCAGCTCGCCTTCCGCCGCGTGCCCGGCTCGCTCGCGGTGACGACGCTGATCGTGTGCACCTTCTGGGGCATCGCGAGCGGCCTGGTCGGCGCGGTGGTGGTGCTGATGGGCGTGATCGCGATGCGGCCGATGCTCAACGCGGGCTACGACACGCGGCTCGCAGCCGGCGTGATCACGGCCGGCGGCACGCTCGGCATCCTGATTCCGCCCTCGGTGATGATCATCGTGTACGCGGCCGTCGCGGGGCAGTCGGTGGTGAAGCTCTATGCGGCCGCGATGTTCCCGGGCTTCTTCCTTGCGTTTCTCTACCTGATCTACGTGATCGGCTGGGCCGTGCTGCAGCCGAAGGTCGCGCCCAAGCTGCCGCCCGACAAGCAGCGCGCACCGATCACGCCATGGGTCGCGCACATCGCGGCCAGCTACTCGCCGCGCATGCTGCCCGCACTGTTCGCGGCGGTGGTGTCGCCGGCGCGCGCGCTGCGTGGCGCGGCCGAGGGCGTGCGCATCACCTGGTGGATGCTGCTGCGCAGCTTGCTGAACGCGCTGGTGCCACTGGCGCTGGCCGCGGCGACGCTGGGCTCGGTGTGGTGGTACGTGACGATCTACTCGCAGAAGGACAACAACGCGCCGGTGGTGACGGAGCAGCAGGCGACGCAAAAGACCGCTGGAGCGGCCGCGACGCTGCCCGAGGCTTCTTCATCGTCTTCCTCCGAAAGCGGCACCGGCCTGGCCGAACCGCCGACCGACGACGCCCCGAAGGAAGCCGGATCGGACAGCGGCTTGCAGGAGCCGCCCGGCGGCGTCGAGGAGCCACCCGGCAGCGAAACCGCTTCACCGCCACCCACCGCCGAGGGCGGACTTCAACAACTCGGCGAAGCGGTCGAAGCACCGAAGACCGCCGCCGTGCCCGAGGCCTTCTACACAGGCTTCCTGCTCGCCAGCCTCTTCACGCTCGCGCTGCTCGGCTGGTACTACTGGCGCATGGACGCGGAGCAGTTCGAGATCCTGCGCATGCTGGTCTCGTCGGTGATGCCGCTCGCCACGCTCACGCTGATCGTGCTGGGCGTGATCCTGTTCGGCATCACCACCGCCACCGAGTCCGCGGCGGTCGGCGCGGCCGGGGCGTTTCTCATGGCGTGGCAGGCCGGCACGCTGGACTTCAAGAAGACCAAGGAGGCGGTCTTCCTCACGCTCAAGACCACCTCGATGGTGTGCTGGCTCTTCGTGGGCTCGGCGCTGTTCTCGGCGGTGTTCGCGCTGCTGGGCGGGCAACGCATCATCGAGGAATGGGTGCTGAGCATGAACCTGTCGCCGCTGCAGTTTTTGCTGCTGTCGCAGGCGATCATCTTCATCCTCGGCTGGCCGCTGGAGTGGACCGAGATCATCGTGATCTTCGTGCCCATCTTCCTGCCGCTGCTCGCGCACTTCCAGATCGACCCGCTGCTCTTCGGCGTGCTGGTGTTCGTGAACCTGCAGGCGGCGTTTCTCTCGCCGCCGGTGGCGATGTCGGCCTTCTATCTGAAAGGAGTTTCGCCACCGCATGTGACGATCAACCAGATATTCGCGGGGATGATGCCGTACATGCTGATCGTGATCCTGTGCATGGTGTTCATGTACATCTGGCCGGGGTTGACGTTGTGGCTGCCGCAGTATCTGTATGGGTGATACGGAAGAATCCGGACCGGCGAACGGCAGAGACCTTCGCCGCGGATCCCCGCTTCCACCACAACCCGGTTAACGCATGAATCAATGTCGTCGCCATGCGATGCCTGGCGTGCGATCAATGGTCGCCGCATGAGGCTTGGTATCACCACCGGGAACCCGGTGAACCCCAAGGCGTCGAGCAGGTGATCGAGAAGAGCGCGAGTTGACAGCGCCCGCGGCCCGAGGACTCCCTCGGTGCTTCAGCTGCGCGACCACGTCATGCCGGCTGGCCGCATTGCGCGCAGAACTTCGCGCCGGGTTGCGCCGCCGTGCCGCACTGCCTGCATGCGGCCGGCTGCATCGGGCCGCCGCATTGCTGGCAGAAGCGCGCACCGGACGCGTTCACTGCGCGGCAGGCAGGACATGCAGTGCCGCCGGCCGCTGGTGGTGCGCCGTTTCCGTAGCCGCCGTAGGAACCGTGATGGCCACCGCCGCCACCACCGTGCCGCGAACCGCGATGTCCGCCGAAGAGTCTTTCCAGCATGCCCATGATTTCTTCTCCCTGAAGTACAGGCCGCAGCAACGTCGCCAATGGCGATGAATTCCCGCAGGCCTCGATGCAGTGGAATCCTTGAAGCAGCTTCAAGGTCAAGTGCGCGGCGGGAATGCCCCTTGCAGGACGCGGTGCATCCCGCGGCAAGCCCCGCCGGATGCACCGGCATCGACCCGCCGCTACAGTCGCCCGCAAGGAGCTTTTCATGTCCACATTCGACTTCGATCTCTTCGTCATCGGCGGCGGCAGCGGTGGCGTTCGCGCCGCGCGCATGGCGGCACAGACGGGCGCCCGCGTGGGCCTGGCCGAAGCCGCCGACCTCGGCGGCACCTGCGTCAACGTGGGCTGCATTCCCAAGAAGCTCTACAGCTATGCGGCCGGCTATGCCGAATCGTTCGAGGAAGCCGCGGGCTACGGCTGGAAGCTGCCCGCCGAGCCGCAGTTCGACTGGTCGCACCTCAAGTCACAACGCGCGAAGGAGATCGGCCGGCTCAACGACATCTACGCCTCGCTGCTGAAGAACTCGGGCGTCACGCTCGTCACCGGGTGGGCGCAACTGGTCGATGGCCACACGGTGGAAATCGACGGCAAGCGCCACACCGCGCGCCATCTGCTCGTGGCCACGGGCGGCACGCCTTATGTGCCGGAGATTCCGGGCCGCGAGCACATCGTGACCTCGGATGCGATGTTCGATCTCGACCCGTTCCCCAAGCGCCTGCTGGTGGTGGGCGGCGGCTACATCGCGTGCGAGTTCGCATCGATCTTCAACGGGCTGGGTTCGAAGGTGACGCAGCTGCACCGGCGCGCGCACCTGCTCACCGGCTTCGACGACGACGTGCGGCAGTTCCTCGCGAACGAGATGGGCAAGGCGGGCGTCGACATTCGCCTGAACTGCGAGGCATCGTCGATCGCACGCGGGCCGGACGGCCTTGTCGTGACGCTCGCACGCGGGCAGCAGATCGAAGCCGACACGGTGCTCTTTGCCACTGGCCGCGTGCCCAATACGCGGGGCCTCGGCCTCGAAGCTGCGGGCGTGAAAGTCGACGAGAAAGGCGCGATCGCGGTCGATGCGCACTACCGCACCTCGGTGCCGTCGATCTACGCGGTGGGCGACGTGTCGACCCGCGTGCAGCTCACGCCGGTCGCGCTGGCCGAGGCGATGGTGGTGGTCGATGCGCTGTTCGGCAAGGGCAAGCGGCAGATGGACTACGAGTTCATTCCGACCGCCGTGTTCACCCACCCGAACATCGGCACCTGCGGCTACAGCGAGATCGATGCGCGCGCGAAGTTCGGCGAGGTCACGGTGTTCTCGAGCGAGTTCAAGTCGCTGCGCCACACGCTCTCGGGCCGCAGCGAACGCACGTTCATGAAGCTGGTGGTCGACAAGAAAAGCGATCGCGTGGTGGGCCTGCACATGGTGGGCGCGGACGCGGGCGAAGTCGTGCAGGGCTTTGCGGTGGCGATGCGCGCGGGTGCGACGAAGGCGATCTTCGACAGCACCATCGGCATCCACCCGACGGGCGCCGAAGAGTTCGTCACCATGCGCGAACCAATGCCCGGCTAGACGACGGCCTTCTGCTGTTTTCCTTCGAGCAGCTTCACCATCACGAACAGCACGCGGTTGGCCGGCGTGGGCACGCCGAGCGCTTCGCCTCGGCGCACGACCAGGCCGTTGAGGTGATCGATTTCGCTGAGCTTGCCGCGCGCGAGGTCCTGCGCGGTCGATGAGAACTGCGAAGGCATCGACTGCGCGATGCCGCGGATGGCCGCATCGGTGTCGCCCGGAATCACGACGCCTTCGGCCTTCGCCACGGCGAGGCATTCGGCGACCACGTCGCGGATCACATCGGCCACGCCCACACCCTTCGTGAGTTCGCCGTAAGGCAGCTGCGACACCGCCGACAGCGCGTTGTAGGCGCAGTTCAGGATCAGCTTGGCCCAGAGCGAGCCGCGCACGTTATCGGAAATTTGCGTGGGCACACCGGCGGCGATCAAGTGCCGGGCCACTTCTTCGCTGGTTCGCGAAGGCGCGATCACCAGTTCACCGCGGCCGTGGTGCTTCACATGACCCGGGCCGGTCATCTCGGTCGCCACGTAGACCACAGCGGCCGCCACTTCGTTCGACAGCACCGAGCGCACGCGCTCGTCGTTGTCGACGCCGTTCTGCAGCGTGAGCACCAGCGCATCGAGCGAAAGGTGCGGCTTGATCTGCGCGGCGGCCGACTCGGTGTCGGTGGACTTCACGCAGAACAGCACGAGATCGGCGCCCTGCACGGCGCTGGCCTCGGTACTCGCGGCCAGCCGCACCTGCTCGTCGAAGGCCTTGGTCTCCAAGCGGAGGCCATTCGCGCGAACGGCCTCCACATGCGAAGGCCGCCCGATCAACACCACCTCGTGCCCCGCACGCGCCAGCATGGCGCCGTAGTAGCAGCCGACTGCGCCGGCGCCCATGACTGCGACTTTCATCGATTCGTTTCCTTGGTTGTCCGTTCGACCGCAGAGGTTAGCGAAGCGCGCCGCTTCACGCTTCCACGCCGCGCGACTTCAGCCCCTCGTCCATGATCCATTCGCGAAATGCCGCGAAGGCTGGCAGGTCGAGCCGGTCGGGGCGGTAGCAAAGGTAGTGCCCCTGGTCCACGCGCACCGGCGTGCCGCAGGGGCTCAGCAGCGAGCCTTCGGCCAGCTCTTCCTGCACGAGAAGTTTCGGCACCAGCCCGATGCCCAGGCCGTTGAGCGCTGCCTGGATCAGCGCCGAATACTGCGCGAAGCGCGGCCCGGCCACCGTCTGCACCTCGGGCACGCCGTGCTGCGCGGCCCACGCGCGCCACGCGGTGGGCGCGCCTTCGTGATGCAGGAGCGTGTGGCCCACGATGTCCATCGGCTGCGCGATGCGGTGGCGCCCTTCGACCAGCGCGCGCGCCACGATCAGCACGAACTCGCGCCCCGCGATGTATTCGGACACCACGCCCGGCCAGCCATCGGGGCCGTAGCGGATCGCAGCATCCACGCCGGCCGGAATGCCGTCGCTGGGCTCCAGGTGGCGGCTGAAGCTCAACATCACATGGCGGCTCTTCTGGCTGAAGGCCGGCAGGCGCGGAATGAGCCACTTGGTGAGGAAGGTGGGCACGCTCGCCAGTGTGAGGAGACCCGCGCCGGCGTCGCCCGAGCGGGCCTCGAAGGTCGCGGTCTCGATGGCGCGCAAGCCCCCCGAAATCTTCTGCCAGTACACCCGCCCCTGCGGCGTGAGCTGCACGCCGCGGCCGTTCTTCTGCAGCAGCTCGCGACCGAGAAAGGCTTCGAGCCCCGCGATCTGCTTGCTCACGGCGCTCACTGTGATGCACAGGGCGCTCGCCGCGAGCGTGATGCTCTGCTGGCGCGCCACGGCATCGAAAGCCAGCAGCTCCTGGATGGTGGGGCAGTCGCGCTTCATGCCTGGCTCCGGTTGATGAAAGTTCTGTGAAAAACACTTTCCGATTGCTCAAGTGTCGTCATCCAACTTTCACCCATGGGGTTGCGTGTGCTTCCTAGAATTCGCTCGAACACGGCAACTCGCCGTGCGCAAAAGGTAGAGCATCCGGAAAGTATGCCGGTTGCGCAAGTCACTCGGAGACCTTCACCTTGATTCGCGGCATCTCGCTCGTCTACGGCCTGTACCTGCTGCTGCCCATCGCTCTGCTGCTGGTCGGCAGCTTCGGCGGCAACTGGACCAACACGCTGCTGCCCACGGGCATCACCGGGCAGTGGTATCTCGACCTGTGGCTGGACACCTCGTTCCGCAAGGCCTTCGTGAGCAGCCTGGCGGTGGCGATGAGCGCCTGCGCGATCAACACGGTGCTGGCGCTGCCGCTGGCCTATGCGCTGTATCACGGCGCGCGGCGCGGCGGCAGCCTGGCGGCGCGCATCGTGAGCGCCACGCCGGTCGCGGTGCCCACGATCACGCTGGCCTTCGGCTACATGATCGTGTTCAACACCGACATCGCACCGTGGCTGGGCTCGATGCCTTTGCTGATCGCCGCGCACGCGATCCTCACGCTGCCCTACCTCACCAACACGCTGCTGACCGACCTGCGCCACCTGGACCTCGGCCGGCTCGAGCAGGCGGCCGCAACGCTCGGTGCCTCGGGCTGGCAGCAGTTCACCGGCATCGTGCTGCCGAGCCTGCGGCAGAGCCTGATCAGCGGGCTGGTGATGGTGGCGGCGATTTCGGTGGGCGAGTTCGGGTTGTCGAACCTGCTCAC
This sequence comes from Variovorax sp. ZS18.2.2, assembly GCF_024701975.1. GTDB lineage: Bacteria > Pseudomonadota > Gammaproteobacteria > Burkholderiales > Burkholderiaceae_C > Variovorax. Next base: position 159,478 of record NZ_JANLNM010000009.1, on the reverse strand, counting down.
GAGCTTCCAGAACCGCACGTACCCGGTGGTGCTGCTTCAGGCCTTCTATGGCGCGACGGGATTTGCCTGCGCGGCGACGGTGATTCTTCTCGTGCTGGCGAGCGCGTCGGCTCTTCTTTCCTCCTCATTGGTAAAGCGGCGCGCATGAGCCTCCTCTTCGACAACGTCAGCTACAACTACCCCGGCAGCACGCACGGCCTGCACGATGTGTCGCTCGACGTGCGCACCGGCGAACTGGTGGCGGTGATCGGGCCCAGCGGCTCGGGCAAGTCGACCTTGCTCAAGCTCGTGGCGGGCCTGGAAACGGGCCACACGGGCCGCATCATGCTCGGTGGCGAAGACATGTCGCGCACGCCGGTACACCAGCGCCACCTCGGCATGGTGTTCCAGAGCTACGCACTCTTTCCGCACCTGAGCGTGCTGGACAACGTGGCCTACGGGCTCAAGCTGCGCAAGGTAGCCACCGCCGAGCGCCGCCAGCGCGCGCAGGACCTGCTCGACATCGTCGGCCTGGGCGACTACGCGAAGCGCGCGGTCGCCCAGCTCTCGGGCGGCCAGCAGCAGCGCGTGGCCCTCGCCCGCGCGCTCGCGATCGATCCGCGTGCGTTGCTGCTCGACGAGCCGCTCTCTGCGCTGGACGCCAGCGTGCGCGGCCATCTGCGCGACCAGATCCGCTCGATCCAGCAGCGCTTCAACGCGACCACGCTGCTGGTCACGCACGACCAGGAAGAAGCGCTCGTGATGGCCGACCGTGTGGCGATGCTGAAAGACGGCCGGCTGCTGCAGATCGCGACGCCGCGCGAGATCTACGAGCACCCCGCGAGCCGCGCGGTGGCGGAGTTCGTCGGGCTCTCGACGATCCTGCCCGCGAAGGTGACGGCGCCGGGCCGGCTGGATGTGGGTTTTGCCGAACTCTTCGCCGAGACCGGCACCCGGCCCTACGGCACCACGGTGCACGTGCTGGTGCGGCCCGAACACATCCGGCCCGATCCGGCGCTGGACAGCGTGAACCGCCTCGCCGGCCGCACCGGCGCGCAACGCTACCTGGGTGCGCTCACGCGCTACGACTTCGAGGTGGCAGGTGCCGGCAAGCCTTTCCTCGCCGAGTCGGCCGTGCCGGCGGCAAGAGCCATCGCGATCGCGCCCGAACACCTTCGCCTGCTCGACCACTGACACCCATCCATCCTTCCAAGGAGCCACCATGCAACGCAGACATCTGATCCAGGCCGCCGGCGCACTGCCCGTGCTGTCGCTGGCCCGCACGGCTTTCGCCTTCGACGGCCCCGAGCTCTATGCGGGCGAGAAGGCGCTGTACGCCGAGGCGCAGAAGGAGGGCCTGTGCGTCTCCTTCGACACCGGCCCCGAATGGGCCAACTGGAAATCGCTGTTCCGCGACTTCAAGAAGCGCTACCCCGAGATCGAGCTGACCTACAACGACATCGGCTCGGCCGCCACCGTGGTCGCGCTCGAAAAGACCAAGCGCCGCCCGCAGGCCGACACCGCCTACTACTTCGCCGCCTCCGCCGTCGATGCCGCGAAGAAGGATGTGGTCGCGCCCTTCAAGCCCGTCAACTTCGACAAGCTGCCGCCGGTGTTCCGCGAGGCCGAGGGCCGCTGGTTCACCATCCACACGCTCAACATCGCCTTCCTCGTCAACAAGAAGCTGGTGAAGAACGTGCCGACGAGCTGGGCCGACCTGCTCAAGCCCGAGTTCAAGAACACGGTCGTCTACCTCGACCCGCGCTCCACCGGCATCGGCCAGGTGCTGACCTTCGCGGCGGCCTACGCCAATGGCGGCAGCGTGGACAACGTGCAGCCCGGCACCGACTACCTCGGCAAGCTGCATGCGGCCGGCAACGTGCTGCGCGTGGAAGGCACCACGCCCTACGCCAAGTTCCTCAAGGGCGAGATCCCGGTGTGGATCAGCTACGAGAACGACGGCCTCAAGGCCAAGCATGTCGACGGCATGGGCGATGCGGTCGAAGTCGTGATTCCGAAGGAAGCCAGCGTGGCCGCACCGTATGCGATCAGCCTGGTGAAGAACGGGCCGAACCCGAATGCCGGCAAGCTGTGGCTCAACTTCATCATGAGCGAGGCGGGGCAGACGCTGTTCGCGCAGGGCTTCGTGCGGCCTGCGGTGCCGGGCACACCGCTGAGTGCCGATGTCGCGGCCAAGATGCCGCCCGCGCCGCAGATCCGCCCGCTCGACGTGGTGAAGGCTTCGGAGCGCAAGGCCGAGGTCGACAAGCTCTGGGCGCAAGCCGCGCTGGGGAAGTAGGCCGCGATGCGACGCTTCGGCGCCTGGCCCGCGTGGGCCTTCATGGCGCTCTTCTTCGCGGTGCCGCTCGCGGCGCTGCTGCCCGAGGCCTTTGCCGAGGGCGGCAGCGCCTTCGGGCGGCTGTTCGGCAATCCACTGTTCCTGGGCGCGCTGCGCAACACGCTGGGGCTCGGTCTTGCGGCGGGTGCGATCTCGGCACTGGTGGGCACCTGCATCGCCATCGAGCTCGCACGGCAGCCCGAAGGCCGGCGCCAATGGATGATGACCTTGCTGGGCCTGCCGCTCGCGTTCTCGGGGCTGGTGATCGCCTACGGCTTCATCCTCGCCTTCGGGCGCGCCGGCTTCGTGACGCAACTGCTCGCAGGGCTGGGCGCCGATCCGGCCGTCATCGGCAGCTGGATCTACAGCGTGTCGGGGCTGGGCTTCGCGTATGCCTACTACCTGATCCCGCGCGTGGCGCTGTCGCTCTACCCGGTGTTCGCCAACCTCGACCTGCGCCCGGCGCAGGCGGCGCGCACGCTGGGCGCTTCGAAGGCGCGCGCGTTCTGGGACACGGTGGTGCCCGAGGTGATGCCCTCGGTGCTGTCGAACGCCTGCATGGTGGCCGCGATCGCGATGGGCACCTACGGAACGGCGCTGGCGCTGGTGGGCACGCAGCTCAACATCCTGCCGCTGATGCTGCTCGCGCAGGTGGGCGACGGCGGTTCGGATTTCGCGGTGGCAGCGGCCTTGTCGCTGGTGCTGATGGTGGTGTGTGTGATCGTGATGGGAGTGGGCGATGTCGTTACGCGAAGGCGCGAGCGCGGTGCTGTCGGCGCCGGTCACTGAGGCGCTGACGCGCCTTGCGCAGAAGCAATGGGGCCCGGCGCGCCATCGCCAGCCGGTGGCCATCCTCGGCCCGGGCGACGGCGGGCCGGTCGAGTGCGAGGCCGCCTACGCGGTGGCGCATGCGCTGGCCGGCGCGGGCATGGCCGTGGTCTGCGGCGGCCGCGGCGGCGTGATGGCCGCGGCCTCGCGCGGCGCGACCGAGGCCGGCGGCATCGCGGTGGGCATCCTCCCCGAGGACGACGACCGCAACGCCAACGAATGGCTCAGCGTGGCCATTCCCACCGGCATGGGCGAGATGCGCAACGCGATCGTCGCGCGCAGCGGCGTGTGCCTCATCGCCATCGGCGGCAACATGGGGACGCTGTCGGAAATGGCGCTGGGCCTCAAGTGGGGCAAGCCGGTGTTCGTGATGCATGGGGATGTGGAACTGCCGGGGGCGGTGCAGGCGGTGGATGTGGACGACATGCTCGCGAAGGTGCTGGCCTGCCTGTTGGCCTGACCGCGTCCTGGGCGAACGGCCGCATTGCACAATGCCGCCATGCCCTATATGCCCACATTCGTCGCCCCCGCCCGCTTCACCGACGCCGCCGCCGCACTCGACCAGGTCAAGGCCATCTACCAGGGCGGGCTCGCCCATCTGCGCGAGTCGATGCTGCGCTTCGTGGCCGGGGACGCGCTGCCGGGCCGGGTGCGGGCCTGCTATCCGTTCGTGCGGGTGCACACGCACACGGTCTCGCGCCACACGCCGCCGGCCAATGCGGGCCTGAGCTACGGCTTTGTGGCCGGCCCGGGCCGCTACGAGACCACGCTGACGCGGCCCGACCTGTTCTCGCGCTACTACCTCGACCAATTCCGCCTGCTGCTGGAGAACCACCAGGTCGAGCTCGAGGTGGGCACCAGCACGCAGCCCATTCCGATTCACTTCTCCTTCGCCGAGAACGACCACATCGAAGGCACGATGAGCGAAGACCGCCGCGCGCTGATGCGCGACGTGTTCGACCTGCCCGACCTGGGCGTGATGGACGACGGCATCGCCAACGGCACCTACGAGGCGCGCGACGGCGAGGCGCAGCCGCTGTCGCTCTTCACGGCCGCGCGCGTGGACTACTCGCTGCACCGCCTGCGCCACTACACGGGCACTGCGCCCGAGTGGTTCCAGAACTTCGTGCTGTTCACCAACTACCAGTTCTACATCGACGAATTCGTGCGCCTGGGCCACGAGGCGATGGCCGACGAGAACAGCGAGTACATCGCCTTCATCGAACCGGGCAACGTCATCACGCGCCGGCGCGGGCTCGATGCCGGCGCGAGCGCCACCTTCGCCCACCTGCTCGACGGCAGCCAGGGCACCGCGCCGCCGCGGCTGCCGCAGATGCCGGCCTACCACCTGGTGCGCGAGGACTACAGCGGCATCACGATGACCAACATCGGCGTCGGCCCGGCCAACGCCAAGACCATCACCGACCACATCGCCGTGCTGCGCCCGCACGCCTGGATGATGCTGGGCCACTGCGCGGGCCTGCGCAACACGCAGCAGCTGGGCGACTACGTGCTGGCGCATGCCTATGTGCGCGAGGACCACGTGCTCGACGAGGAGCTGCCGCTGTGGGTGCCGATTCCGGCGCTGTCGGAGATCCAGCTCGCGCTCGAGAAGGCCGTGGCCGACATCACGCGCTACGAAGGCCCCGATCTCAAGAAGATCATGCGCACCGGCACCGTGGCGAGCACCGACAACCGCAACTGGGAGCTTTTGCCCGGCAACCAGCCGCAGCGCCGCTTCAGCCAGAGCCGCGCGGTGGCGCTCGACATGGAGAGCGCGACCATCGCGGCCAACGGCTTCCGCTTCCGCGTGCCCTACGGCACTTTGTTGTGCGTGAGCGACAAGCCCTTGCACGGCGAGATCAAGCTGCCCGGTATGGCCAACCACTTCTACCGCGAGCGGGTGGAGCAGCACCTGCGCATCGGCATGCGGGCCATCGACATCCTTCGGGAAGAGGGCTCGACCCGGCTGCACAGCCGCAAGCTGCGCAGCTTCGCGGAGGTCGCTTTCCAGTAATAGTTGGCAGTTGGCTGGCGCCTTCCAGGGTTTTTACCTAGGCGCTTGTGCAGGTGTTTTGCACATTTCGCGGACATCATCCGGTTACTTTTGAGAACAACCGGAAACAAAATGTCTAGATCGTCACCTTCTGCCCTTTCTCGCCGCGATTTCAGCGCATGGGTGGCAGGCGGCGTCGCCGCTGCCGGTGCCGGCCAGGCCGCCCTGCTGTGGCCTCGATCTGCCGGCGCGGCCGAGCCGCAGCTGGTCGCCAAATTGCGCATCGTCATTCCCGCCAACGAAGGCGGCGGCTGGGACCAGACCGGCCGCGCGCTCGGCGCGGCGCTGCTGGCCTCGGGCGCGGCGGGCGACGTGGTCTACGAGAACATCGGCGGCAAGGGCGGCACCATCGGCCTGGCGAAGTACGTCGAAAAATACGATGCCGACCCCGACACCCTCTTGATGAGCGGCATGGTGATGGTCGGCGCAGTCGCGCTGCAGAAGCCCGCGGTCACCATGGCGCAGGTCGCCCCGGTCGCGCGGCTCACCAGCGACTATGAAGTGGTGGCGGTGAAGGCCGATTCGCCCGTCAAGACGCCCAAGGACCTGATCGCCCAGCTGCGCACCGATGCGGCCAAGACCGTCATCGCGGGTGGCTCGGCCGGCGGCGTCGATCACATGTACGCCGGTATGCTGGCGCGCGTGGCCGGCAACACCGCGGGCCTGGTCTACCAGCCGCACCCCGGCGGCGCGCAGGTGGTGGAGGCGCTGGAAACCGGCAAGGCCGTGGCCGGCATCTCGGGCTACAGCGAATTCAGCGACGCGCTGGCCAGTGGCAAGCTGCGCGCGATCGGCGTGTCGTCCAAGCGGCCGTTCCTGGGCATTCCGTCGGTGCGCGAACAGGGCGTGGACGCCGATCTCGCCAACTGGCGCGGCGTGCTCACTGGCAAGAAGGTGCCCGCCGAGCGCCGCGCCGTGCTGCTCGAAGCCGTGCGCCGCGCGACCGGCGCCGACATCTGGCAGAAGACCATCAAGCGCAACAACTGGGATGCGTACTGGATGGCCGGCAAGGATTTCGAGAGCTTCCTCGAACTCGACCTGGCGATGGCCGGGCCGATGATCTACCTGCTCAAGCTGAAGGCCTGAGACAGCGCCTTCAGGCGAACAGCTCCGGCATCTCGCGCTGCGCCTTGGGCGTGAGCGCGAGTTCGCGCCCGTCGAGTTCCTGCCGCACCCAGCCGCGGCGCAGCGACAGCTGCAGCCACGCGGCACCCAGCGCACCGCCCAGGTGCGGACGACGCTCGCTCCAGTCGAGGCACGCGCAGGCAAAGCGCCGGCGCGAACGGCGCACCGCATCGACTTCGACCCCCAGGCTCTCGAGCGCGATCGCGCCTTCGGGCGTGAGTTCGTACGAACCGCTCTGCAGGCCGCTGAGCCAGCCCTGCGCATGCAGCCGGTCGTGCAGCGCAACGCCGGCCGTGCCGGCCATGTGGTCGTAGCAGGTGCGCGCGGCGCGCAGGCGGCTCGGCGTGTTGGGCTTGAACTCGACCGCGCGCGGTGCGCCGGCCACGACCATCAGGCTTTCGAGCGCGGCCGCGACGTTGTCGTCGGCCAGGCGAAAGTAGCGGTGCTTGCCCTGCACGAGCACTTCGACCAATCGCTCTTCCTTCAGGCGCGCGAGGTGCGCGCTCGCGGTGGAGGCAGCCACCTCGGCAACGGTGGCCAGCTCGGTCGCGGTGCGCGCGTGGCCGTCCATCAGGCAGTTGAGCATGCGGGCGCGCGCCGGCTCGGCGATGGCGCCTGCGAGGCGGGCCAGTTGGAGATCTGCGTTGGCGTTCGAAATCGTGTCCATGCGCCGATCGTAAGACGCTGCCGCAATCGACACTTCGTTCGCGGGCGAAGTGTGGCGGTATCGCCGATTGCACACTGCGGGCCATGAAAACAAGCCCCACCTCCCTCGCCGACTGCGTGCCCGCCGACCCGGTCGCGGCCGTCACGCATGCCGATCCGTACCCCTTTTATGCCGAGCTGCGCGCAGGCCCGCCGCTTGTGTGGAACGAGAGGCTGCGCGTGTGGGTTGCGAGCCGCGCGGACGTCATCGAGTCGGTGCTGCTCGCGCATGGCGCGCTGCACGTGCGGCCCGCCGCCGAACCGGTGCCGCGCGCCATCGTCGGCAGCCCGGCCGGCGAGGTGTTCGGGCACCTGGTGCGCATGAACGACGGCGCTGCGCATCAGGCGCATCGACCCGCGCTGCAGCGCGCGCTGGCCGGACTGGACCTCGATGCCGTGCACGCGGCGGCTTTGCAGGTTGCGCGCAATGTGCCGACGGAGCCTTCGTCGGACGCGCTGTTTTCCATGCCCGTGCGGGCGGTCGCGCACCTGCTCGGCTTTGTGGAGGAAACGCTGCCGCAGGTGGACCACTGGATGCGCGATTTCGTCGCCTGCCTGTCGCCGCTGTCGACGGCGGACCAGTTGCAGGCGGCGAGCGTTGCTGCAGGCGAACTGATGACGCGCTTCGAGCTGCTGACCGCGAGTGCGCCTCCTCGCAACGGCACGCCGCTCGCCGCCGTGCTGGCCGAAAGCGATACCGGCGCGCCGCTCTCGCGCTCGTTGCTCGCCAACCTCGTCGGTCTGCTCTCGCAGACCTGCGACGCGACGGCCGGCCTGCTGGGCAACAGCCTCATCGCACTGGTGCGCGAGCCTTCGTTGCGCCAGACTGCGCGCACACGTGACGGAGTGCAGGCCATCGTGGAAGAGACGGCGCGGCACGATCCTTCGGTCCACAACACGCGCCGCTTCGCGATCGAGCCCATCACCATCGCGGGCACGCCGCTGGCAGCGGGCGACGCGGTGCTGCTGGTGCTGGCCGCTGCCAATCGCGACCCGGCTTTCAACCCTGACCCCGACAACTTCAAGCTGATCCGCGAACGGCGCCGCATGCTCGGCTTCGGCCACGGCATGCATGCCTGCCCGGGTCAGGCGCTGGCGTGCACGCTGGCGGCTGCGGGGCTCGATGCACTGTTGCATCGCCAGCCCGATCTCGACGCGATCAGCGCACGTGGCTGGCGCTACCGGCCCTCAGCCAACGCGCGCATCCCGGTCTTCCATTGACGGGTTCAGCCGCGAGCGGTGGCCCAGTGCCCTGTACCCGCCAGATGCGGCGACAACTGCGCATCGCCCCAGCGCAGCGGGAGCGCGGCTGGCCGGCGCAATGCGTGCTCGACATGCAGGCGCAGCAGCCGCTCGGCGCCCTCGAATTCGGCCAACTCGGGGCCGTCCAGCACGAGCTCCGCGGTGGCCGCGATATGAAGCAGTTCGCCGTTGTCGTAGTCGATGAACAGAAGGCCGGCCCGCGGGTGCGCGAGCAGGTTGCCGAGCGTGTTGAAGAAGCGGTTGCCGTTGAAATCGGGCACCGTCAGAACGCCGCCTTCGTCGACGCGCACGAAGCCGGGCCGGCCACCGCGGTGCGACACGTCGACACCGTGCGATCTGGCATCGGCTTCGTCGCCCGCTGCCACTTCATCGGGGTAGGCCGTGGCGATGAACAGCGTGTCCGCACTGCCGATGAGCCGCTGCGCATCGAGGTCGAGCGTGTCGAGCCACTGCGCAGATGCGCTGTCCGTGCGTGTCGGCACAAACACCGGCTCGCGCGCCTGGATGTACCGCGGGCAATTTCCGAAGCTCTGCTGCACCTCGAGCATGAAGCCAGTGGCATCGAGCGATTCGACCGTGGCGTTCATGCGGTTGCGCCGCCGCGTCTGCGGCTCGATGCCCAGCAAGCCGAGCGGGGCGCCTTGCGCGAGTTGGCCCGCGAGCGGATCGCCGGCTGCGGGCAGCGCATCGATGCGCAGGTGCGTTGCATCGGGCGAATGCGCGAAACCCGCGGGTGCCGCAAGCACGCTGGCCCAGGGCTGCAGGTTCGCATCGAGGCTTCCGACAACAACGAACGGCAGTTGCGCGAAGAACTCGCGATGCTGGTCGGGCATGTAGTCGCGAATCACGCGCGGCCCCGCGACCGCCATCTGCTCGCGCGAGCCAGCGTGCAGTTGCAGCGCGCGCTCGCCAGCGTGAAAGGGTGCGGCGATCATGCCGCCGCCGCAAGCCCGACCGGCGTGCGCACCATCGGCACGAAACCGGGCAAGGCTTCAATGCGCGCAAGCCATTCGCGCACTTGTGGATAGGCTTCGAGCGACACGCGACCTTCGGGTGCGTGCGCCACGTAGGCGTAGTTCGCGATGTCGGCGAGCGTGGCGTGCGGCGCTGCCAGGAAGGGTTGCCGCTCCAGGTGAATCTCCATCACGGCGAGCAGCGCGTGCGAACGCGTCACCGTCTCGGTAGGGTCCGCGGCCAAGCCGAACAGCGCCATGACGCGCGCGGCCGCCGGGCCATAGGCCAGCGGGCCTGCGGCCACCGAGAACCAGCGCTGCACCCGCGCCGCACCCACCGCGTCCTGCGGCATCCAGCGCGACGGATCGGTCGAATAGCGCGCGTTGAGGTAGACCAGGATCGCATTGGAATCGGCCAGCGTGACGTCGCCGTCCTCGATCACCGGCACCTGGCCGAACGGGTTGCGCGCCAGGAATTCGGGCGTGCGGTTGGCGCGCTGCTTCAGGTCGAGCTCGATCACCTCGAAGGGCAGGCCGAGCATCGAGAGGAACAGGCGCACGCGGTGCACGTGGCCCGAGATGGCGCTGCCGTAGAGCTTGATGGGATGCGCGGGGCGGGTGGCGATGGCGTTCATGGGAGGTCCTTTGGAATGTCGAGACGAGGGCTGGGGATGGCGTGTTCCCGATTCTTCTCTCTTGCATCCGATGAATGAATAGTCATTTCTGTATTTGACTGCTGCGTTTTCCGGTTTAATCGCGGCATGGACCGCTTCAAAGCCATGCAGACATTCGTGCAGATTGCCGAGCAAGGCAGCATGACCCGCGCCGCCGAGTCGCTGGGTACCTCGCTGCCCGCGGTGGTGCGTTCATTGGCCGCGCTCGAGGCGCACCTGGGCGTGCGCCTTTTTCATCGCACCACCCGCCGCCTGTCGCTCACCGAGGAGGGCCGCCACTACCTTCCGAGCGCACGCGAGGTGCTGCTCGCGGCCGATGCCGCCGACCGCGCGCTCAACGCCGAAGCGCGCGAACCGGCGGGCCAGCTCACCATCACCGCGCCGGTGCTGTTCGGCCACATGTACGTGGCGCCGGCCATCACGCGCTTCATGAAGCGCTACGACAAGGTGCGCTGCAGCGTGCTGCTGTACGACCGCGCGGTGAACCTGCTGGAGGAGAACATCGACGTCGGCATCCGCATCAGCCCGCTGGAAGATTCGTCGCTCGTGGCGCAGACGCTGGGCACCATCCGGCGCGTGGTGGCGGTGAGCCCCGACTACCTCGCGCGCCACGGCACGCCGCAGCATCCGCGCGACCTGAACGGCGCGCCCTGCGTCCGCGGCCGCATCGATGCGCCGCCGCAATGGCAGTTCCACGAAGGCGGCAAGACGATCGGCGTGACGCCGAGCAACCGCCTGGAGTTCAACCACCTTGCGCCCGCCGTCGAGGCCTGCGCCGCGGGCATGGGCTTCGGCACCTTCTTCTCGTACCAGGTGCTGCCTTACGTGGCGCAGGGGCGCCTCCAGATCGTGCTCGAAGACTTCGAGCCGCCGCCGCGGCCGGTGAGCGTGATCTATCCCAACGCGCGGCTGCTGCCGGCCCGCACGCGGGCTTTCATCGACTGGATGAAGACGGAGTTCAGCGGCTTGCGGATGTAGCCGTTATGGCGCGGCAGCGGGAGCGGGTGCCGGAAGGGGCTTGCCCTCGCACAGCGCCACGGCATCGGTCGCCATGCTGCGCACCGCCTCTTCCATGCCCAGGTTCAGCACCGACATGAACTCGCCGTTGCCGCTCGCCCAGTTGGCGCGCGTGCCCATGCCGTGATAGAGGCGCGTGGCCATCTCGCCGCCGGGCAGGCGGTAGTTCACCTTCAGCACCACATGCGAGACGAGGTTGAGCCCCGCGGACCATGCATGGGCGAGGCGCAATGCGACCACGGCCGAGACCTGCCGGGCACCAGTGGCCGCAGCGGGTGCGGCGACGATGGGCTGGAAGCCGTAGCGCTTGGTCGACAGCAACGCATCGCGCGTCCACATGCCCGCATCGCCGCTGCGCAGCGACTCCACCGCCCTCGGTGTGGCATGCACTGTCGGCATCATCAATGTGAGGTTGCCGGCGTAGACCTGGTTGTTGCGGGCGTCTTCGATCGCCGGCAGGTAGAGCTTGCAGCCCTGCGGCGCGCGAAGGGTCTCGACCGGCGGACCGTTGGGGCGCTGCTCCTGTTCCGGCGCCTGCTGGTAGACCATGTCGAGCGCTTCGCTCTCGGTGACCGCCTGCGCGAAGCTGGGCATGGCGCAGAGCGCGAACAGGACGGCCGCTGCCAGGCCGGTGCGAGGTTGTGAGGGTTGCTTCATGGTGCGGCCGTCCGGACCGAGTACATCGCGTTGTCCTGGTCGCGAAATGCGACGCGGCCGGGCTGCTCGTCGAAGCCCTGGCCACCCAGCGTGAGCCAAGTGCCGTTGACGTTGAACCGCGCGGTGCGGATCGCGCCGGAGCGCGCACCGGCAAGGTCGAGCCCCACCACGTGCAGCGTCTGCTGGATCGAATCGCGCATCACGGCCTTGAGCTGCTGCCCGTCGTTGGCGCCCAGCCGGCGAACGACGGTGGCGCGCGCGCCGCCGCTGACCGGCGTCTGGTAGATCGTGGCGGAGCGGTACGAGGGTTCCTTGTTGCCGTCCTGCCAGAGCAGCGCCGTAGTGCGCGTGGTGAAGGCGCCCAGCCCGGGCTCCAGCACGTACTGCAGCAACAGCACCAGGTAGGCCCGGCCGCTCTTCGTGGCGGCGATGCGGGCGTCCTGCTCGGCCTTCGGCGGCATGCCCGCGAGCACCTGCGACGAGGTGATCTTCAGCGGGAACGCGTTGGGCGTGTTGAGCAGTTCGCCGATGGCCAAGCCGGCCTCGACACGGTAGTCGTAATCGAGCAGCGGGCCGACGATGGCGCCTACTTCCGCACTCATTTCCTTTTGCCGCGATTGCTGCACCGACGAATCGATCAACGCGCCGATGAGGCCGCCGCCCGTGGCCGCACTCAAGCCGGGCGCCTGCGCGGAGAACATGAAGCTCTCCTGCGCGACGACCACGCGAAGGTCGACCTCCTGGACCTTGGTCCGGTCCGCCGCCGCGAGCGGTCGGTGGAATTGAGCACATGCACCCAGCAGTAAAACGACTGACAGTGCCAACAGAAAACGCAGCATCTTCGGGTCTTCTCTCGCGGTATTCGACTGGGCGTCGATTGTGCCGGGTGTTGTCCAGAACATGCGCCGCCTGTCCATCGTTTGGCGCCGCTTGTCCATCGGTTGAAGCGATGGCGGTGTTCATCAGGGCCTGCGTCAGAATGCCTGTGTGCTTTCTTCTTCCTCCACCTCCCCCCTCTTCCACGCCAGCCACCTGCGCAAGCGCTACGGCGACACCACGGTCGTCGACGACCTGTCGTTCGAGATCGCACCCGGTGAATGCCTTGGCGTGATCGGCCCGAACGGCGCCGGCAAGACCACCACCATCCGCATGTGCCTGGGCCTCACCGCGCCCGACGGCGGCGAGATCTCGGCGCTGGGTTTGCAGATGCCGCGCGATGCGCTGGCTATCAAAGCGCAGCTGGGCGTGGTCACGCAGTTCGACACGCTCGACCCCGACTTCAGCTGCGCCGAGAACCTCGTGGTGTACGGCCGCTACTTCGGCTTCAGCAAGGCGCAGGTGCGCGCACGCGTGCCGCAGCTGCTGGAGTTCGCTGCGCTCTCGCACAAGGCCGATGCGAAGCCGGGCGAGCTGTCGGGCGGCATGCGCCGTCGGCTCTCGCTGGCACGCGCGCTGGTGAACGACCCCAAGCTGCTGCTGCTCGACGAGCCGACCACCGGGCTCGACCCGCAGGCGCGCCACCTGATGTGGGAGCGGCTGCAGGTGTTGCTGCAGCAGGGCAAGTCGATCCTCCTGACCACGCACTTCATGGACGAGGCGGAGCGCCTGTGTTCGCGCCTTCTGGTGCTCGACCACGGCCGCAAGATTGCCGAAGGCAAGCCCCGCGACCTGATCGCCGAACACCTGGAGCCCGACGTGGTCGAGGTGTATGGCAACGGTGCGCTGTCGCTGGCCGAGTCGCCCGAACTCAAGGCGATGGCGGCGCGCGTCGAGGTGAGCGGGGAGACGGTGTTCTTCTACACGCAGGATGCGCGGCGTCTGCTCGATGCGCTCACGCAGCACTCAGGTCTGCGCACCTTCCATCGCCCTGCAAATCTCGAGGATCTTTTTCTCAAGCTCACTGGGCGGCAGATCCGCGAGGATGGCTAGTACGCCGCCTTCAGGCTCGTAACGTCGAAATCAGCCTCGCGCCGCACTCCGTCAGATCGCCCTCATAGGCAATCGTCTTGTCCAAGTGCTTGCGGCCAATGCGAGGCGTGATGATCCTGAAATTGCCCTTGCACTTGGGACACCAGGTCATGCAGTCTTCGGCGGTCACAGGAATCCCGTGCACCACGAAATCAAGCGCCGTGATTACCTCACCGCCGTGATCGGTGGGATCGCCTAGTCGCACGACAGGGCGGTTGTCAGCATCTCGCATGCTCGCCCTTCACGTACGTGTTCCTGGAGGCCACTTGCCTCTTCGATTGGCCACTCATGCCGCCTTCTGTTGCATACCAGTGTTCGCGGCAGGCACGGAAGCATTGAGCCGCTCGTCGCTTCCGGCATAGCTTCCCCGCCACCGGATATAGCGCTGAGTCTCTGCCGCAATGTGCGCGATCTCGCCGGTTGTTCTTGCCCAACTCGATGTTCCTGACACGAACTTGCCGATGAATCCCGCATAGGAATCATGAACCCACTCGTCGAAAAACAAGCCTACAGCGCTGGCGACTTTCAGCGCCTTCATCTGGTCGAAGATCTCTGCGGCTCGCAGACTGAAGCCATTCTTGTTCGGGTCCCCGAAAGAGCGGCTCGACAGCAAGCGAACCTGTTCCTTGAAAATCTTCTGCCCACTCATGTAGAAGCCATAACCCTCAGGGTCCAGTGACCTCGCACGAATCACGCTAGGCAGCGCCTCGAACTTGTTCTTGTCATTGATTTCGTAGCGCCAAGCCAGATAGCGCAAGCCATGCTGACGCAATGCGTCGTAGGTCTCCAAGCCCGCGGGCACACCGCTGCGCTCGAAATATTCCTGCACGGCCTGCCGCACGGTTTCAAGGCGATCCAGCCCGAAGCGCTCCCGAAGTTTGCCCCTCTTACCTTCTTCAGATTCCGGATCGATCCACGGTATCGACTCATGCCCCTCACACGTCTTGAGCGCCGCGTCGTACATCTGATTGAGCGGCAGATTGGCGACCTTCAACTGATCATCGCGAACCAAGTCCATGCCGTCCTCTGCATAACGAGGATTCTTCCGCACCAGACGCACGCCCTTGCCCTGCTCCCCCGGGCCGTAGCCGCCACCCACATCGCTGTGCGCGCCGGGGCAGTGATATTCCTGGCAGTTGGATGGAATGCTGCCGTAGAGCCCTACGCTGTCGCTCGGAAAGTTGGTGCGCAACTCGTGAAGTGCCACGTAGTGAACGCAATTCTTGACGGCGGGATGAATCCGCAGGTTGCGGGCACTGGCCCAGTCGCTATGTCCGAAGCCGCCAGCGCCATCGGTCACACCGACCGACGCCACCGTGTCGAACAGGCCGAGCATGCGCACATAACTGTCTGCGCCGAACAACTGGCCGCCGATGAGCAGCAACTCATGCAACCAGGTCACGAACACACGCGCTTGCGCTGCGCCGCGGCTGAAGCCAAAGACGTCCAGATAGATGGCCTTGATCTTCGGACGGGTGGAGCTTGCCTGCACCTGCTGCTGCAACTGGGTGGCGTGTTTGCGGATGAAGCGACTGCGTTCACCCTCCAGCACAGTCCCGAGGAACGAGCGATCCCCCGCGCTGACCAAGCCTTGAGGCAGGCCCAGTTCGTCAAGGATTTTCTGTTCTGCGTTGAGCCTGTGTTGCGCCTCAAATCTCGAAATCTCGGGTGGAACACGGGTTTCGGAGCACAGCGCGGCGAGTTGGGGAACGTCAAAGCGATTCTCCCCATTCAGAAAGCGATGGACGGAGTTGATGACTTGCAACAAGCCATAGATGATGCGCGCTTCACCACCGCCGCCGAACGGCCCGCCTGTGACAGGAGCCTCGGCTTCGTTGATCTCAGAAAACGGCGTGCCGACGCCAGATACATAGTGGCGGAAGTAGCCTTCCGAGGTTGAGTCTCGATACGCTTCTGACAATCGCACGACGTTGGTATGAATTCCAAGCCCTTGAGTGTTCCGGTTGTTGTCCGTGCCGTCGAAAAACACACCTATATTCAGCGTAAATTCGCATTCGTGGGCCGCCGTTGAAGGCAGAGCGCGCGGGCAACTTACTTGGGCGGGTTGGAGTACCGTCTTGAATTCGCTCATTGATGCTTCCTCGGATTACTTGCTTGAGGTGTCGCGCTGTGGAGTCTTGTCCGGCAACGGCGCGTAGTCGGGTGCGGGACCTCGCGGAAAGACTGGACCGGGGTAACCACTTGCCTCGGGAAAACGGGTCGAGTACCAGACCTCGACATGGTTTCCCGGCAGGAAATGAACAAAGAGGCCAGAGCCGCCCTCTCCGGGTTGTACGGCGAAGTTGACAGGGACAGTTTCCTCATGCTCTTCCTCCTTGCACTTCTGGCTCGGGTCAACTGCGCGACCATTCACGAACTTGATGTCGCTGATGTCACACGTTGTCCAGTTCACCTTCACCATCACAGGCCCAGTGACCTTGCGGGGCAGCAGCATGCAGCAGACCGTGGCCCCGCCGCCGCCCCAACCCGAAGCGGTGCCACCCGAACGCCCATTCAGATAGAACTCAGGCACTCCAATCATTGAACCGTAGTGACCTACGGCCGAGATTGGGGCACCGACCATGTCTTTCCTCGGCACAAGGTCGTTAGAACCCGTGGTGCAAGCCGTAGCAAGAGAGAGGGCCGCGGCAGCAAGCAGCCAGCGAGGGATGAGCCCGAGAAGACGGCGCACCAAGCGCAGCCAAGTGTGTTTAGAAGCTCTCTGCATTTCGGTCATTGGTAAGGTCCGCTTGTTGTTGCATTGGTCTGCTGATAGTTCACACCGCCTGCGCTGCGGCCGCCCGCAACTCCTGCTCGACACGACCCGCGTCCCTGATCCATTCGCACTGGCTTGCGAAAACGCGCCGCGCGAAGGTCAGCAGAACGCGGCGGTCGGAACTGCCGCTTTGCTTCCAGCGTGAGACGCAGTAGCGCGCCACCTCGTGATGCCACTTCAATTTTTTCGACGCATCAACGTCTGGCGTGACCCCCAACTGGGCGAGCAGCGTATCGGGTTCGCCCGCATCGATCAGCCGTTCGATCTGTGTCTCGCTGAGCACCAAGGGCTCCAGCGCCCCGTTGCGCTCTGCACGACTCTCGTTGAGCACCAGCGCATTGTGCGTGCCGATGCGGTCATGGATGGCCCAGGTCGCGACTGGTGCCGTGAGGGCATCCCATTGGTCGCGCGTCAGCACGCCCGGCAGATAGGCCATCACGCGGCCGTCCGCGATGCGCAGGCCATAGGGTTGCCCCGTGTCGTCTGCGAAATAGACGAAATGGCGCAGATGCGCGGCCAGTTGATCGAGCGGCAGTGCTGATTCGATCACCGCGAAGTGCAGCCGGTGCGGGTAGCTGTTGACGATACGGACGCACTCGGTTGCAACGGGTTCACTGTTAGCGGCACGGGCTTGATCCTGCGAGATCAGGACCGGTCCGGCCAGCCACAGTTCGGTGCTCGGCATCAACGGCGCAAACCAAGGTGCATTCACTTCGGCAAACACCTTGGAGGTGCTGATCTCGCTGTACACCATCGCGCCGTCCACAAGAAAGAAGGTTTCCATACGAAGGGTCGCCCTCAGAAACGGGTGATGGCGCTGGCGGCCTTGGCCGCCTTGAGCATGCAGGGAATGCACACGCTCGTGGGCAATTGCGGCAGGGGCGTCTTGAGGGACTTCGGCCCGAAGGTCTGGTGGTCACGCGCCCACACGTGATGGGCCTGTGGCGTGTAGAAGACAAAGCCCTTGCCGTCGCCAATGCGCAAGGTGCTGCCATCGGCCTCCAGTTCGATGCCCTTCTTGGCCTTGAGCTTGATCCAATCGGTCGTGCTGATGAGTTCGATGGCCTTCTTGGCGACCAGCTCGATCAGGTCGTCTTGCGCCTGTACCTGCACAGGCCCCTTGCCCGCAAAGATGCGGATGCCTGCCTTGTGAGCAAACAGGCGAACCGCATCCATCGCGCTCGCCAGAAAGCTCTTGCCACTGCTGATGCTGGTGTGTCCGCCGCTGGTCGTTGCGATGTGTTCACCCGCAGCTACGTGTACCGAGCCATGGGCCGTGGCCCCGATGCCGGCCGCACTGGCCAGCACCAAGTGCGGGGCCGCGATCTCGGGAAACCCGTCCTGGCCCGAGTCGTTCCCTTTGAGTGCGTCGTTCTGCGCCTTGAGGCTCGCGCTCACGCTCGCCTGATCGTCTTCTTCGTCCTGCACTTTGTGCTGCTGGGCCAACGATGCGAGTGTCTCGTGCTGGTCGCGCGCTTGGGTGAAGCGGCGGATCGTTTCTCCCATGTCCTTGGCATGGGCACTGGCGCGCTCGCGGCCTTGGGTGGTGATCAGCATGCCGTCAGCGGCACGCATGACGCCATGGCCGTCGGTGCGCAGCTCGAAGCCTTCGCCACGCGGGTCCTTGCGCCCGGCGTTGTCCTCGATGCGCGTGATGTGCCCGAGGCTCAGTTGGCTGTGCTGATGGTCGCTCTTGAGCTGCACCTGAATCTTCGCCGGCGTGTCGTCCAGCACCAGATGATTGGAACGCCCAGGCGCGCTGTTGCCGCCCTCCGGGGTCAGCTCTCGGCTCCTGAATCCGCTCAGGGCCGACTGGTCCGGCAATGCCCATGGCGGCAAGTTGGTCTGGTTGTGCAGCCGTCCGGTGCACACCGGCAGGTCCGGATCGCCGCCGATGAAATCGACAATCACCTCCTGCCCGATACGCGGGATGTGCACGCCTCCCAGCTGGTTGCCCGCCCACGGGCTCGACACCCGAATCCAGCAGGTGCTGTGCTGATTCTTCTGACCGATGCGGTCCCACGGGAACTGCACCTTGATGCGACCCAGTTCGTCGGTCCAAAGGTTCTGTCCCTCGGGTCCGACCACCAGTGCGGACTGCGGCCCGTGCGTGAAGGGCTTGGCCTGTGTCGGTGCTGGCCGCAATGGCTCCGCCATCGGGTGCGCGGTGAAGTCCACCTCGACCTTCCAGCGCTGACCTCCGTCCAGTGCAGCGCCCTTGACCTGGCTGTCCAGAGCCACATCCTCGATCAGCAACTGCGTGTCCAGAATCAGGTACTCGGCGTTGGCCTTCTGGCGCGGGTGTTTCCTGAGCGCGAAGCTGCTCCCGGGGACCATGCCGCGAAGGTTGCCGCTGGCCCGCGCACGGGCGCCGTGGGTGCGCCGTGCCTCCATGCGCAGCAGCGCCAACTGCCGGCCCTCGCCCTGTGGGTCGTTGGCCTCGGCCCTGCCTGCGCGCGGCTGCACATAGTGGCTGCCGGCTTGACCGGCATGCCACTGGTAGACCTCGCCATCGGCCTGCCGGGTGGGGCGCGGATCGTTGCGGCCGACGCTCAGGTCGGCCCTCGGGCGGGTGTAGTCGTAGTCGCGTGTCGCGTACCTGCCGCTCGTGAGTTGGTTGTGCGGCACGAAACTGTGCACGTACTCGGCATCCACCTTCCAACCCGGAGCGTGGTACTCCACCTCCTGATAGGCCGCGCTCGCATTCTTCTTGTACGCGCCCATGTTGTCGATGAGCACAAGGCGATGTCTGCCTTCGCTGTGTTCGAAGAAATAGCTGACACCCCATTCCTGGCATAGACGGCTGAAGAACTCGAAGTCGCTCTCGTTGAGTTGAGTCTGGTAGTCCCGCACCGGGTAGGTCTCGATCAGGCGCTTGTCGACAGCGAAGTCGTAGTCGCCCAGCAGTTCGTCGAGGATCTCGACGACGGTCTTGTTCTGGAAGATCTTGCAGTCGGTGGTCAGCGTGGCAAGGTGCAACCATGGCCGCAGCGTCAGCCTGTACTGGATGTGGCGGCCTTCCTCGCCCCACATGGCGGCATCGGTGATCAGGGCATTGATCTGGCGCACGCCCGCGCCGATGTGATCGACCGATGCACCCACACCACCCGGAGTGAATACGCCCGCTCCGTCGAGCTGGATGTTGCAGGTGATCTCTCGGCCAATGAAGCCGTCGAGGTCGAAGTCAGCGGCCCCGCTCGCGCCGAGGTTCAACGCATCGGGGGTCTTGAGCAGCAGTTCGTATTCGAACAGTGAGTTCAAGCCCTCGCGGCCGGAAAGGCGCACCGGCTCCAGAGCCGGTCGGCCCCAGCTCGATGGAATGACGGAGCTTGAAATTTGGAGCGTGCGCGCAGACACTCCGCCGAATACAGACATGACGATCCCCCTGAAGATGCCTTGCTAGCCAGGCTATCTAATTCATTGTGGGGGGTGATTTATCTACACAGCCCACTCAAAGTTCTCATCCGAAAAAGTTCAGCAATTGCAGTCGTGATGAATTGCACGAGGACAATAAAACCCACTCACTTGACAAAGTTCGTCAATTGCCAAGTGTTTGAATAGACTGTTAATAACCAATAGCGACAATCAAGGCGAAAGCCTTTCTACGCCATCGCGGACTTGCCAGCACGCAATGAAACGCTGCGGGCTCAGCGCTATGTCAACAACTAGACCATGAACACGACGACTGCAACGACAACGACGTACACCGCGCCGCCCCCGCCCTCCCCCTGGCGCGCACCCGAGATCTCGCTGCGCTGGTGGCCCGTGTTCCTGCGCAACCTGCTGGTGTGGCGCAAGCTCGCGATACCGAGCCTCATCGGCAACATCGCCGAGCCGCTGATCTGGCTCGTGGCCTTCGGCTACGGCATGGGCGCGCTGGTGGGGCAGGTGGCGGTGGACGGCGTGAAGGTGCCCTACATCCTGTTCCTCGCCAGCGGCTCGATCTGCATGAGCGCGATGAATGCCGCGAGCTTCGAGGCGCTGTATTCGGCGTTCTCGCGCATGCATGTGCAGAAGACCTGGGACGGCATCATGAATGCGCCGGTCGGCCTGGACGACATCGTGCTCGCCGAGATGCTGTGGGCCGCATTCAAATCGATCTTCACCGTCACCGCGATCCTGTTCGTGATGCTGGGCCTCGGCATCAGCCACAGCCCGAAGCTCGTCGTCGCGTGGCTGGTGCTGATCGGCGCGGGCATCACCTTCTCGTCGATCGCGCTGATCTTCAATGCACTCGCCAAGGGCTACGACTTCTTCACCTACTACTTCACGCTGTTCATGACGCCGATGATGTTCCTGAGCGGCGTGTTCTTTCCGCTGGAGCAGTTGCCCTCGGCGGTGAAGGCGGTGGCCGCATGGCTGCCGCTGACCAATGCGGTGGCGCTGGTGCGGCCGCTCTTCATGGACCAGTGGCCGGCCGACTGGTGGCTGCACGCGGGCGTGCTGGCGGTGTATGCGGTCGTGGCGTTCTGGATCGCGCTGGCGCTGACGCGGAAGCGCTTCAAGGCCTGAAGACCCGCGGCTGAAGGCATCTGGAAACGGATGCTTTCAAATTACATTGCACACAATTCAATTGCTCGATAGAATTCGTGCCATGCGCTCCACCACCGTCTCCGCCGACGAAATGCTCAAGCTGGACAATCAGCTGTGCTTCGCCGTGTATTCCGCCTCGTTGGCGATGACCCGGCTCTACAAGCCGGTGCTGGAAAAGCTGCAGCTCACCTACCCCCAATACCTCGTCATGCTGGCGCTCTGGGAGCAGGACGGATTGATGGTCTCCGAACTCGGCGAGCGCCTTTCGCTCGATTCCGGCACGCTCACCCCGCTGCTCAAGCGGCTCGAAGCCAACGGCTACGTGGCCCGGGTGCGCGACGTGGCCGACGAACGCCGCGTGCACATCACGCTCACCGCCGCCGGCCGCAAGCTGAAGGCCCGCGCAGCCGGCGTTCCCGGCTGCCTCATGGCCGCCACCGAATGCTCGGTGCCCGAGCTCATCGCGCTCACCCAGCAGATCCAGACCCTGCGCGACCGCGTCAAGAAGGCGGCCTGACCGACCACGTTTTTCTCCCGGCTTCGATCCAGTAAAGAGAGAAGCTTTTTTCACCCCCCTCCCTCCATCATCAAAGGAATCACCATGACCACCAAGCTCGACAAAGTGCTCTACACCGCAGAAGCCCACACCGTCGGCGGCCGTGACGGCGCAGGCAAGTCCAGCGACGGCGCGATCGACGTCAAGCTCAGCTCGCCCGGTTCGGGCAAGCCCGGCACCAACCCCGAGCAGCTGTTCGCGGTCGGCTATGCCGCCTGCTTCATCGGTGCGATGAAGGCCGTCGGCCCGAAGATCAACGTGAAGGTGCCTGACGACGTGTCCATCGACTCGAAGGTTTCCCTCGGCCCGACGAACGGCGGCGCTGCCTACGGCATCTCGGTGCAACTCGCGATCACGCTGCCCGGCCTGGACGCAGAACAGAAGCAAAAGCTGGTCGACACCGCTCACCAGGTCTGCCCGTACTCGAACGCAACGCGCGGCAACATCGACGTCGAACTGACGATCGTCTGATTCCCTGCTCAGCGCAGCAAACAAAGCGTCCCGGCCACAAGCCGGGGCGCTTTTTTCATGCCCGGCGTTGTCTCACGGGTGACGCGGAAAGGGACAACGCGATAGCGCCTTTCATCAAGCTTGGCTAACGTGGCCGCACGCCCTTCAACGCACCGTGGAGATCGACACCATGAGCACCACCAGCCTTCTGATCCGCAAGGACAGCCTTCCCACCACGCGACTGCACACCGCCACCGACCAGCCCTTGGCCGACGGCCAGGTCCGCGTGCGCATCGACAGCTTTGCGCTCACCTCCAACAACATCACCTACGCCGCCTTCGGCGATGCGATGAGCTACTGGCAGTTCTTCCCCTCCGAGGAAGAAGGCTGGGGCAGCATCCCGGTGTGGGGCTTCGCGAGCGTCGTGCAGTCGCTGCACCCGGGCGTGGCGGTGGGCGAGCGGCTCTACGGCTACTGGCCGATGGCGTCGAGCGCCGTGCTGAGCCCCGACCGGCTCTCGCCCGGGCGCTTCACCGATGCGGCTGCGCACCGCGCCGAGTTGCCCGCGGTCTACAACCAGTATTTCCGCTGCAACGCCGATCCGCTCTACACCACCGACACCGAAGACCTGCAGGCGTTGCTGCGGCCGCTGTTCATCACCTCGTGGCTGATCGACGACTTCATGGCCGACAACGACTTCTTCGGCGCCAGCACCATGCTGCTGTCAAGTGCATCGAGCAAGACGGCCTATGGCACCGCCTTCCAGCTGCACCAGCGCAAAGGCATCGAGGTGATCGGCCTCACCTCGCCCGGCAACGTGGCCTTCTGCGAAAGCCTGGGCTGCTACCACCGCGTGGTGACCTATGACGCGCTCGACAGCATCGCGGCCGACACGCCCGGCGTGTACATCGACTTCGCCGGCAACGGCGGGTTGCGCAACGCCGTCCACGATCGCTTCGCGAACCTCCAGTACAGCTGCTCGATCGGCGGCACGCATGTGGAGCAACTCGCCTCCAAGGGCGCGGGCAAGGACCTGTCGGGCCCTCGCGCCACGTTGTTCTTCGCGCCGGCGCAGATCAAGAAGCGCACCACCGAATGGGGCGCGGACGAATTCGGCCGGCGCATGGTGGCCGCCTGGCGCAACTTCCTCGCCACGGTGACCGACGCCAGCAACCCCTGGCTGCACGCCGAGCAGCACCGCGGCGGCGAGGCCGTGCAGGCCGCCTATGCGCAGGTGCTGGCCGGCAAGGGCGACCCGCGCACGGGCCATATCCTCTCGCTTTACAAACAACCCGGCGGGCTGTGACGGCGAACCGGGCGGGGGTGGCGACAATCGCCGCATGACCCTTTCCCCCGCAGCGCCCGCCAACACCCATCCCTATGAGAGCCTCACGCCCGACGTGGTGCTCGACGCGCTCGCGACGCTCGGCCTGCACGGCGACGGCCGGCTCACCGGCCTGAACTCGTACGAAAACCGGGTCTACCAGGTGTTCCTGGAAGACCGCAGTGCGGTGGTGGTGAAGTTCTACCGCCCCGAACGCTGGAGCGAAGCCGAGATCCTCGAGGAGCACGGCTTCTCGCTGGAGTTGGCCGCCGCCGAAGTGCCGGCCGTGCCGCCCCTGGTGTTCGACGGCAAGACCCTGCACCACCACGCGGGCTTCGCCTTCAGCGTGAGCCCCTACCGCGGCGGCCGCGCGCCCGAACTCGACAACTTCGAGGTGCTCGAATGGGTCGGCCGGTTCCTCGCCCGCATCCACACCGTGGGCAGCGCCAAGCCTTTCGAGGCCCGCCCCACGCTCGACCTGCAGACCTTCGGCCTCGATTCGCGCGACTGGCTGCTGGAGAACGACAAGATCCCGCTCGACATGCAGCGCGAATGGGAAAAGCTCTGCAACCAGGCACTGGACATGGTCCGCGCAACCGCCCTCGCGCTGCAGCCGCCGGCCTCCGACTTCAAGCCACGCAAGCTGCGCCTGCACGGCGACGTGCACCCCGGCAACATCCTGTGGACGCCCACCGATCGCCCCGGCGGTGGCCCGCACTTCGTCGACCTGGACGACGCACGCACCGGCTTCGCCGTCCAGGACCTGTGGATGCTGCTCTCGGGCGACCGCGCGCAGCGCACCTCGCAGCTGTCGGGCCTGCTCGACGGCTACGAGCAGTTCCGCGAATTCGACCGCCGCGAACTCGCGCTGATCGAGCCGCTGCGCACGCTGCGGCTCATCCACTACAGCGCGTGGCTCGCGCGGCGCTGGGAAGACCCGATCTTCCCGATCAACTTCCCGTGGTTCGGCTCGAGCGACTACTGGAAGGGGCAGATCCTCGTGCTGGAAGACCAGTGCGAGCAGATGGCCGAGGAACCTCTTTACGCCTGAGACACGCCGCGCAGCACTGAACGCCCGCGGCCGATGCCGTAGTACGCGATGCCGGCGGCCTCGACTTCGGCGGCGTCGTAGATGTTGCGGCCGTCGAAGATCGCGGGCGTCTTCAGAGTGCCCGCGATGCGCGTGAAATCGGGACGGCGGAACACGGGCCATTCGGTCACGAGCGCCAGCACGTCGGCGCCCTGCAGCGCGTCTTCGGGCGTGTCGCACCAGCGCACATCGCCGCGCTCGCCGACGATGGTGCGCGCATTCGGCATCGCCGCCGGGTCATGCACCTGCACGTGCGCGCCGGCGGCCCACAAGCGCTCCAGCAGCACGAGGCTCGGCGCATCGCGCATGTCGTCGGTGTCGGGCTTGAAGGCCAGGCCCCAGAGCGCGATGGTCTTGTTCGCGATGCGGCCTTCGAAGTGATGCGTCATCAGGTCGAACAACCGACCCTTCTGCTCGTGGTTCGCGGCCTCGACGGCCGCGAGGATGCGCAGCGGCTGGCCCTCGCGATCAGCCACATGCCGAAGCGCCCGCACGTCCTTGGCCAGACACGAGCCACCGTAGCCCGCGCCGGCCTGCAGGAAGTCGGGGCCGATGCGCCGGTCCGAGCCGATGCCGCGGCGCACCATCTCGATGTCGGCGCCCGCATGCTCGGCCACGCGCGCCATCTCGTTCATGAAGCTGATGCGGGTCGCGAGCATCGCGTTGGCCGCGTACTTGGTGAGTTCGGCCGAGCGCCGGTCCATCACGAGCAGTTGCTTCGCCGGGTCGCGTACGAAAGGCTCATAGAGCCGCGTGAGCAGGTCGATGGCCGCGGGGTCGGTAGCACCAATCACTACACGGTCGGGCTGCGGGCAATCGTGCACGGCCGAGCCTTCGCGCAGGAACTCGGGGTTCACGGCCACCGCGATGCGATGTGCCGCACCGCGTTGCAAAAGCGCCGCGTGCAACACGGCCTCGACCTGCTCCGCGGTGCCGACTGGCGCGGTGGATTTGCAGACGACCACGCCGCCCCGGTCGCGGTGCTGGCCGATGCTGCGCGCCACGGCCATCACATGCTGCAGATCGACATCGCCCTCGGTATCAGCGGGCGTGTTGACCACGATGAAGAGAACTTCTCCATGCAGGCTCGCCGCGCGCTCGTCGGCCGCGAATCGCAGTGTCCCCGCGGCCAGTCCCGCCGCCACCAGCGCCTCCAGCCCGGGCTCGTGCAGCGGCATCCGGCCCTGTTGCAGCCCTTCGATGCGGCTGGCATCGGCGTCCGCGCACAGCACCTCGTGCCCGGCTTCGGCCATGCAGGCGGCGAAGCTGAGGCCCACATAACCGGCGCCGAAGATGGCCAGCTTCATGCGCAACCCCCTCCCCGTACCCCTTGCTTAAGGCACTGGCAGCAGCGGCGGTTGTGAGATAAAAGCAGGATGCAAGCCTTCAAAACAATGTCCGGACAGGAAAATTCGATGATGCCCGATCAAGTTGCCGCGCGTTGCGCGCTGGTCCTGGAGACCAACAACCTGCGCGGCGGAGCGGATGCCGAGGCCGCCGCGAGCACCAGCCTGCAGCGCCTCGTCGCCCTGTTGGCGAAACAGCAGGTGCCGCTCACGGCCCTGGCCCAGGTGGTTATCACGCACGACGGGCTGAGCATTGCATCGTGCGAGGCTGTCACGGCCCTGGCGGGCCGGCCCATCGACTTCGTGCGCATCGACGCCGCCACCGGCTACTACGACGCCAAGAACGTCGGCTTCGCGGCCACCGATGCGGCGCGCTGCGACCACGTGGTGTTCGCCGACGCCGACTGCCTGCCCGCCGACGACTGGCTGCTGCAGATGCTCATGCCCTTCACGCGCGGTGCCGATGCGCCCGCGGTGGTGGCAGGCCGCACGAGCTACGCGGCCAACATCGTGGGCACCGCGCTCACGACCATCGACTTCATGTACTTCCCCAACGCCGACCACGCGGGCGCCACGAGCAACTTCTACGCGAACAACGTGGCCTTTCGCCGCGACGTGTTCGAGCAGCACAGCTACCAGGCGCTCGACGGCGTGTACCGCGCGCACTGTCAGGTGCTGGGCATGCGCCTGAAGGCGGCCAACGTGCCCATCCACTACGCGGCCGCGGCCCACACCGAGCACCGTCTGCCCGACACGCGCGCCGAGGCGCTCAAGCTGCGCTGGATGCGCGGGCAGGACACGTATTCGCTCACGCCGCACCTGCTGCGCAGCTATGTGTCGGCGCGCTGGCAGTGGCTGGCGAAGAGCGGTCCGATCGGGCCGCTGTGCGTGCTGTTCACGCGACTGGGTTTCAGCGTGCGCGCGCTCAATCATCAAGACCTGCCTCCGCTGCGCGGCCTGCGCTGGCTTGCGGGCGTGGCGCTGATCGTCGGCTTCTCGGCCATCGACATGCTCGGCGCGTTCGCGCGCGGCATCGGCCTGCACACCACCGGCCGCACCAACGCGGATGCCCAGGCGCTTTCCTACCATCGCCCGACATGAACAAGAAAAGCATCTTCAGCCTTCTCGTGCTGGCCGGCGCATGCGTTGCAGCGGGTGCCGCCGACTTCACCGGCCGCGGCGTCTTCAACTTCAAGTCCGACAGCGGCTGCCCCTTCTCCGCGCTCGCAGGCCCCGCCAGCGACTGCAACCGTCTCGCGCTGGACGATGCCGACACGCGCGCCGCGCTCGACAGCGCCGCGCACACCATCCGCTTTGCCAACCCGCGCATCTACGGCGAGAAGACCATCGTGGGCGATGTGCTTCTGCAAGGCTCAGGCCAATCACGCAACGGCGGCCAGCGCGTGCCGCTGACCTTCCACGCCCTGCTCAGCCGCTCGGGCAACGAGTGGTCGGTGAGCAGCCATGCGCACTCGCCCATCGGCGGCGAGTTCAGCGACATCAAGATCGACCCGTATCAGGTCGTGGTGATCGAGGGCAGCGCCGAGCGAGTCGTGTTCACGCCGGCACAGATCAGCGAGACGCTTTCCAAACCTTCCATCGCCGCGCGGCTCGCCAACGAGATCGTGCAGGTGCAGGACAACCGGACGGGCGGCGCCACCGATGCGGACATCACCGTCGGCCTGGGCTTGAGCCGCGCCTCCAAGTCGGTGGCACGTGCGCGTTTCCGCGCGCCTTCGGCCAAGGGCATCGAACTCTCCGAAGCGATGCGGCAAGGCAACTGGTCGCTCGAACTGCAGGCGTTGAGCGGGCAGATACCGCGCCAGGTGGTGCAGCGCGACCTGTTCCTCTATGGGCTCGAATCGCAGTCGCTGCTGCAGCCGTTGATGCAACGCGGCTTCAGGAAGAACGAGAAGCTGGTGCTCGGCGCCGCGGGCGGCAAGGGCTATGTGCGCTACGACGGCCAGCAGCGCGAGTTCGCCGGCGCCGATGCATCGGCGCGCGCGTTCCTGCAGGACAGCTTCATCGGCCTCGTGCTCGGTTGGCAGCAACAGCAACCACAGCAGGCCCCGGTGGCCAAGGCCAATGGACGCTGACGCCGCATCGCCGACCACCGCGTTCGACTGCCTTGCGCCGCCGCAGTTGCAAGGCTGGCCGTCGCTGCAGGCGCGGCTGGTTCACCACATCAAGCGCGCCGCCCTGCGCCAGATGCATGCGAGCCGTGCCGGTGAAGTGATGTTGTTGCGCCTCTACCTCGTCGGCGAGGAATCGTCCGAGCAGGCGCTGCAGCGCGAGTTGCGCACCAGCGCGCCCGAATGGCTCACGCGCCAGCTCGACCAGCACCTGGCCGACGAGCAATTGCATGCACGCCTCTTCGCCGATGCCATCATCGAACGCGGCGGCACCGCGCAGGCCGCCGCATCGCCCGAAGAAGCGCCGCAGCCCGACTGGCTGAGCCGGCGCAAGCTCGCGCGCTGGCAGCGCCTCATCCAGCGCCATGCGCCGCAGTTCGCGCACGGCGGCCTCGTGCCGGCCTATGCGATCGGCCTTGCCGCCGAGCAGATGGCCTCGCGCATCCTGCAGCGCCATTGCGCGCTGATCGGCCCGCGGCATGCGCTGCACCCGCTGCTCACGCGCGTGCTCGCCGACGAAGACCGCCACATCCGCCTCTGCAGCCACACGCTGCAGCGCTGCGTGGCGCCGCACGAAGAAGCAAGGCTCGCACAGCTGATGCACGAGGTGCGCGACACCGAGCGCGGCTTCGGCATCACCGGCGCGCTGGGCATGTACGTCGCGGGCCTGGCCCTGCGCCTGCGCCCCGGCAGTGCACGGCCGGTGGCCGCCTGAGTCGATTGATGCCGCCGCGCATCGTCTACCTCGCGACCGCGGACGCGCGCGGCCACCTGATGCGCGCGCAGTTGCTCGCGCATTCGCTGCGCGCCGCGGGCGCCAGCGTGCAGGTGCTCACCACCTCCGACGAAGGCGCGCGCTTTCTTGCCGGCTTCGGCATCGAGGCGCCGGTGCTCTCGCGCCACTACGCGGTGCAGTTCGACCGCGAGCAGAACATGCTGCGCCGCGAGACCGATCGCAACGTGGCGCACTACGTGTTCCGCCCGGGACGCATGCTGCGCGACATCCTGCGGCTGCGCGCGTGGTTCCGCGATGCGGACCTGGTGGTGAACGACTCCTTCCATCCCGCGCTGCTGTTCATGGGCTGGATGCCGGGCTGGCGGCGCAAGGTGGTGCATGTGTACGGCGCGAGCCTGCGGCATGCGCTGGAGACCAATTTCAGCGGGCGCATGCCGGCATGGATGGCGGGCATCTTCGGCCGCATCGTCGCCTGGCAGATCGGCCGCAGCCGCGCGCGCATCGCGCACGACTTCGCCTATGGCGAGCCACGGGACGACGGCCGCGGCGGGCACGAACTTGCCACGCCGGTGGCCGTGATGGGTGCCGACACGGAAGCGCACGACGACCTCGCGCCGCAGGCCGCGGTCTACCTCAATCCGCATTTCCAGGAGGCCGCGCTGGCCGACGGCCTGGAGCGCGGCCTGGCCGATGCGCGCGTGCCGGCGCACCTCGTCGGCGAGGGCTATGCGCAGCGCGCGGGCTGGCATGCGCAGGACGAGCACTGGATCGAGATGGCCGCACGCAGCGCCTTCATCGTCTCGGCGCCCGGCATGGCGGCGCTGTCGATCGCGGCGATCTACCGCAAGCCGATCCTGCTGCTCCTGACCGACCAGCCCGAGCAGGCGATCAATGCGCAGCGCGCAGCGCAGCTGGGCCTGCACCATCGCATCGTGGTGTGGCAGGGTCGCACCGGGGATTTCGCGCGCGCCGTGACGACGGCCGCGAGCGAACTGCTCGCGCTGGCCGACACCGGCAATGCCCACCAGGCGGCGCAGAAGGGCCGCGAGGCCGCCATCGCACGCCTGCAGCACTGGACGGTGCTGCTCCACGACCTCGCCGCCGCGGCGCCGCCTACCCGGTAACCCCGCGCGCCGAATCGCGCAGCGCCCGGAACACCCGGGCCAGCGCACGCACCGGCCGCATCTCGGACCACTGCGTTGAAGACACCGACGGCGGCATCGAGACCACGCCCCGGGCCGTGCGCAGCGACACCTGCAGCTTCCTGAGCGTGAAGCCCGGCTTGGCGACCGCGCGGCGCCCGTTGCCGCGGCCCGCATCGGCCACGACGAACTGCAGCACCAGGCACTTCCTGCCGGCCGTGGGCCGCACTTCGAACACCAGGCTGCGCCGTTTCGCGCCGGTGGTGCAGGAGCCGGGCAGCACCGTGCCATCGAACATCGCGTGGACGCTCGTGGTCTTGAGGTTGCTGCGAAAGTCGATGCGCACCTCGAGGCGGTGCGGCTGCTGGTGCGAGAGCATTTCCGCCAGCGATGGCAGCGGAATCACCAGGCACGCCAGCTCGCCGACGCTCTTCGCGCCCTCGGCATCGGGCGGCGACCAGCCGTGGCTCAGCCAACCCGTCGCGGGGCTGCCGGGGTGGAACAGGTAGGGGCGGCTCAGTTGCAGCTCGGCCACGTCGTGCAGCCCGCGGCTCTGGTCGTCGAAGCCCCAGCGGGTCATGAAGGCGCGGTCGATGGCGGTGGCGGGCCATGCGGCGAAGTGGCGTGGTGCTGCGTCATCGATGCCACTGACGGCGGTCATGAAATCCATGGCACCGAGTTCGGGCCCGACAGGAATCCACGCCGAGCACGCCACCGGCAGTTGCCCCGCCGCATTGCGGTCGGCGCGGATCAGCGCATGCGCGGGCTTGCGGAAGTAGCGCGCCTCGGTGAGCACGCTCGACGACAGGCTGGCCGCGAAATGCACGTTGGCGGCCGACAGCAGCGCGTAGGTGTTCTCCTCGGTCCACGCCACGTTGGGAATGGCCCGTGCGACCGGCGCGAGGTCGTGCAGCGCGGGCTCGTAGGGATGCGGCTTGATCACCAGCAGGTCGACACTGCGCGCCAGTTCGCGCAGCGGTGCGACCACGCTCGCGGGGTGCATCGTGCGCCCGCCGCTCACGAGCGACAGGTCGACCAGGCTCTGGCCGAAGAAGAGCCCGATGCGAAGCCGCGGATCGAACAGCGCCGGCGCGCCGTGCCGCGCGAAGTGGCCCTTGAGCGCGGCCGCGTGGTTCCAGAACACCTCTTCATCGACACGGCGCGCCTGCAGCGCAGTGGCGATGACCGGGTCGTTCGTGCGTGCGCAGAAATGCAGGTGCTCGGTGAAGCGGCGCGGATCGATCTCGATGTCCAGGTAGCTCGCGCCGCTGCGCGCAATGCAGTGCTGCAGCGCCGGCGTGAGGCCCCAGCCGATCACCAGGCACCCGGGGTCGAAGGCCGGCATGCCCTCGCGGCCATGCACCGGCAGCAGGTCGGCGATGCAGGCGCGGGCCCAGCCAGCGGGCGTCGAGGGCAGGTCGAGCCGGGCCATGAGGCGCGCCACATCGATGCGTCCGCCACCTTCCAGCGGCGCCACCTCGCGCACCGGCAGGCCCAGGCGGCCGAGCGTGGAATCGAAAAAACCGCGCAGGAATCGCCGGTTCGCGGCGTGGTACGGAAGACCGTTGGCGGCGGACCGAAAGAAATCGTCCGCAAGGATGACGTGATTGAACCGGCGGATTGTCATTGACTGGGTGCGAGCCGGCCTGCCTTGTGCAACCCGTCCGCGCGACCTTCCATGTGCGATGCCCCAATCTAGGCAGCCACTCTTAGTTCAGCGTGAGGGCGGCGGCACACCCGCGCAAAGTTCGTGCAAAGGCCCCGTAAAGGGGACTGAAACATTGCCTGTTTTTTGATCAGTCGAGCGAGAGATTGAGGCTCTTGATCAACGGATGCCAGCGCGCCGTTTCATCGCCGATGAGCGCCTCGAACTGGGCCGGCGTGCTGCCCACCGGCTCGACGCCGGACTCGGCGAGCTTGCGCAGCACCGCCGGGTTGTGGATCGCGCTGGCCATCGACTGCTGCAGCCGCGCCACCAGCTCGGGCGGCGTGCCCGCGGGCACCGCCAGGCCAATGAGCGCGGCGGCCTCGACCCGCGGCAGGCCGAGTTCCGCGAAGGTGGGCACCGCGGGCAGTTGCGGCAGGCGGGTGGCATTGGCGACCGCGAGTGCGCGCGCCTTGCTGCTCTGGATGAACCGGTTGGCCGCGGCCAGGTCGCTCATCATCGCGGGCAGCTGGCCACCCGCCAGGTCCGCCAGTGCGGGCGCGGCGCCGCGGTAGGGCACGTGCACCATGCGAAGACCCGCCTGCCGCTGGAGCAGTTCCATCGCCAGGTGCTGCGGCGTGCCGGTGCCGGCGGAGGCGAAGCTGACCTTGCCGGGAAAGGCCCGTGCATCCGCGATGAAGGCCCGCGCGTCCTTCACGCCGCTGGACGGGCCGACCAGCAGCACCATCGGCAGCCGGCCCAGCAGCGTGACCGGCGCGAAATCGCGCGCCGGGTTGTAGCTGAGGTTGCGGTACAGCGCCGGGTTGAACACCAGCGTGCCGTTGTCGACAGAGAGCACGGTGTAGCCATCGGCCGGCGCGCGCGCAGCCTCGATGGCGCCGAGCGCGGTGTTGCCGCCGGCGCGGTTCTCGATCTGCACCGGCTGGCCGGTGTCGATGGCGAGCTGGGTGCCGATGGTGCGCGCGACGATGTCGGCGACCGCGCCCGCGGGGTACGGCACGATCCAGCGGATCGGCCGGGCCGGGAAGTCGCGTTGCGCGTGCGCTGCTCTGCCCGACACAAGCGCGAGGGCCAGTGCCGCAAGCTTGCGTCGGGACAGGCCGGGCATCACCTCACGCCGCGCGGCTGGTTTTCAGGCCTTGGCCTGCGGCCCAACTTGCGACGTCTTCGCGCTTGATCGCCGCGGCCATCAGGCCCGGAAACGCATCGGGCGTGCAGGCGAACGACGGCACGCCAAGTGCCGCCAACTTGGAGGCCAGGTCGCGGTCGTAGGCGGGTGCGCCCTCGTCGCTCAGCGCGAGCAGCGCAATGAACTGCACGCCGGCCTCGACCAGCTCGTTGGCGCGGCGCAGCAGGTTGTCTTCCACGCCGCCTTCGTACAGGTCGGAGATCAGGATGAGGATGGTGTTCCGTGGCTCGCGCACCAGGCTCTGGCAGTAGCCGACCGCGCCGTTGATGTCGGTGCCGCCGCCCAGCTGCACGCCGAACAGCAGGTCCACCGGGTCCTGCAGCTGCTCGGTCATGTCGACCACGGCGGTGTCGAACACCACGAGCTTGGTCGCCACCGCGGGCAGGCTCGCCATCACCGCGCCGAAGATGCTCGAGTAGACGACCGAGGCGGCCATCGAGCCGCTCTGGTCGATGCACAAAATCACCTCGCGCTGCGGCTGGCGCGCCTTGCGCCCGTAGCCGACCAGCGTCTGCGGCACCACGGTGCGGTATTCGGGCTGCCAGTGGCGCAGGTTGGCGCGGATGGTGCGGTTCCAGTCGATCTCCGAATGGCGCGGCCGGCGATTGCGCTGGCTGCGGTTGAGCGCGCCGCTCACGGCGCTGCGCATCGGCTCCTCGAGCTTCTTCATGAGCTCATCGACCACCTTGCGCACCACGGCGCGCGCGGTGTCCTTGGTGCCGGCGGGAATCACGCTGGAGAGCGCCACGAGATTGGCGACCAGGTGCACGTCGGGCTGCGCGTTCTCCAGCATCTCGGGCTGCAGCAGCATCTGGCGCAGGTTCAGGCGCTCCATCGCGTCGCGCTGCATCACCTGCACCACCTGGCTCGGAAAGTACTTGCGGATGTCGCCGAGCCAGCGCGCCACGCTGGGCGCGGAATCGCCCCGGCCGCCGCGCTGGCCGCCCTGGCCGAGGCCGCGCCGGCCGTCGGCTTCGTAGAGCGCGGCGAGCGCTTGGTCGATCTCGCGCACGCGGCCTTCGACGGCGCCGCAGCTGGCGTTGGCTTCGCTGCCGAGCACGAGGCGCCAGCGCTGCAGACGGTCGGTGGGCGGCAGTGTCTTGTCTTCGGCGGGGTCTTGAAGATTCGCGCTCATTGAGTCGCCTCTGTGCTCGTGTTGCTCCCTCTCCCCTTAGGGAGAGGGCGGGGGTGAGGGCCAGCGACGACAGCGAAGGCGGTGCAGATGCGAAGGCCCATGCCCTCACCCCAACCCTCTCCCCAGGGGGAGAGGGAGCAAGAGCGAACGTTCATGCTTTCACTCCCAGCAGTTCCCGCAGCAGCGGCAGCGCGAGCACCGCGCGTGTTTCGTCCCAGTCGGTGGCGGCGACGGCGGCCGGCAAGGTGCCGCCGACCGCGCCGCGTTTTGCACGCTCGCCAAGCGCGCGCCGGTCCGAACCTGAAAAGTCCGCGAAGCTGCGGCGCACCAGCGGCAGCACCTGCACGAAGTGCTCTTCGCCGAGCCCCGAGAGCCAGCGGTCGACCAGCGACCAGACGGCCTCGTCGTGCAGCAGCACCATCGCGTTGCGGTTGAGAAAACCTTCGAGCCACGCGGCGGCCTCGGTCGGCGGTGCGCCGGCCGAGAGGTTGCGGCCGAGCTGCTGCGCGGCGGTGTCGCCTTCGAGCTGCGCATCGTCCAGCAGCAGCCGGCAGCTCACGCCACGCAGCAACGGCGCGCCGGTCTCGCCGAAGGCGATGGAACGCAGCGCGGCACGCCAGGCGGCGGTGGTTTCTTCGCCATCGCGCAGGCGCACCGCGTCGTGCGTGGCGATGAGCCGGGTGCGCAGCGCCTCGGCGGCTTCGGCATCGAGCGCGCCGCAGGCGATCGGCAGGCCGATGGCGCCGCGCACGATCAGGCTGTCGAGCACGTGGGAGAGCAGCGCGCTGTCGGTCTGGCGCACGCTGCCGTAGCGGAACACGTTGGCCAGCGGCGGCACCGCGCCGATGAGCTGCACCGCGTCGCCGGTGAGCGCAGCGCGGTCTTCTAGCGCGCGGGTCACGGCCTGCACGGCGACCGGCAGGTCGGCCAGCAGCACGATGTCGACCTGCTCGGCGAGCGCGGTGAGCGAGGTTTCCGTCGCCAGTTCTTCCATCACGCGCGCGCTCGCGGCATGCGCCACGGTCGCGCCGAAACGGCTGGCTTCGATGATGCGCAGCGCGAACTCGGGCTGCCATTGCAGTTGCCACACCTCGTGAAAAGTGCCGCGGCTCGCGCGCTGGCCCGCGGTGATTTCGCCCCACGGCAGGTCGAGCAGCCGCAGGCGGTGCAGCAGGTGGCTGCGCGCGAGGTCGTTGGGCTGGCGCAGGTCGAGGTCGAGCGTCTTCGCGGTCGCCTCGGGCTTCAGGCGCAGGCTCTTTTGCGCCTGCTCGATGTCGCGCTGCAGCGGCACGGTCGGCACTTCGGCGGGCACCTGGCCCATGCGGTCGCCGACGGTGAGCCGCTGGTGGATCAGCGTGAGCGGTGCCTGCTCGCCCATGCAGATCACGCTGCGCACGGCCTCGTCGAGTTCGGGCAGACCGGGCGCGGGGCGCTCGCGCAGCGCGGCCAGTGTTTCGGCCAGGCGCGTGGCTTCGATCAGATGGGCGGAGGAGCAATCGAGGTCGTGTTCCCGCAGCAGCCGCGCCACGCGCGCGAGCCAGCCGGTCGTGCGGCCCGCGACCTGCTGGCCCTGTTGCCACAGGTGTTCGTACCAGCCGGGCGAATCGATGCCCGCGCCGTAGCCGCTCGCGCTCGTGAGGTGCCGATAGGTCCACGGCACCCAGGTCGCGAGCACCTTGAGCTTGGGCAGGCCCTTGAGCAATGCCGCATCGGCCTTGGCGGTGACCGCGCCCTGCAGCGCCGGCACATGCCACGCGCCGCAGACGACGGCGATGCGCTGGTGGCCGGCCTTGACGGCTTCGCGGATCGATTGCCGCATGAAGGCCTCGCGCAGCTGCTCCCGTTCCATCGCACGCTGTCCGCGGCGGTCTTCGGGGGTTTCGGCGCGCACAGCGGTCATCGCTTCGGCGATGGCGCCGAACAGGTCCTCCCCGTCGCCGCGCTCCTCGACCATGTGGTTCCACCAGCTCTCGCCGTCGGCATAGCCGGCGGCGTGGGCGAGCCAGTCGAAGGGGTCGTCGGGCAGTGCGTTGGCTGTCTGTTCTTGTTCAGGTCCTTGGACCGTTTCGGTGACCGGCACCTCGTCGGTCTCGTCATCGTCGAGCGCCGTTTCGGCAGGCGCTTCAGCCTTGGCCTCGTCGGCCGCGCGCGCCGCCTGTTCGATGGCCATGCGGTGCGCCTGCGGCAGATCGATGAAGCGCGTGGGCAGTGCGTGCTTCATGCCCCACTGCAGCGCCTGCCACTCGGGCGAGAACTCGGCGAGGGGATAGAAGGCGGCCAGGCGCGTGTCGTCATTCGCATGCACCAGCATCGCGACCGGCGGGCGCAGGTCGGCATGCGCCATGAAGGAGAGCAGGCCCTCGGCCTCGGGCGGACCCTCGACCAGGATGCAGTCGGGCTGCAGCGACTCGAAGGCGCGCAGCAGGCTGCGCGCGCAGCCGGGGCCGTGATGGCGGATGCCGAAGTAGTGCAGCGGTGAAGCCATGTGCTGTCGCAGGGGTGGCGCGGGGCTCAGAGCTGTTCGCGGCAGGCGCGGTACAGGTCCTTCCAGTCGGTGCGCTCCTTCACCACGGTCTCCAGGTATTCCTTCCACACCACGTGGTCCTGCACCGGGTCCTTGATGACGGCACCGATGAGACCCGAGGCCACATCAGCCGAGCGCAGCACGCCGTCGCCGAAATGGCCGGCCAGCGCCATGCCGCTGTTGATGACGGAGATGGCCTCGGCCGTTGAGAGCGTGGAGCTGGGCGACTTGATGCGCGTCTTGCCGTCTTCGGTCTGCCCATTGCGCAGCTCGCGAAAGATCTGCACCACGCGGCGCACTTCCTGCAGCGCGGGCGGCTCGGCCGGCAGCGCGAGCGCGCGGCCCAGCTCGGACACGCGCTTGACCACGATCTGCACTTCCTCGGCCTCGCTCGCGGGCACCGGCAGCACCACCGTGTTGAAGCGGCGCTTGAGCGCGCTGGAGAGTTCGTTCACACCCTTGTCGCGGTTGTTCGCGGTGGCGATCACCGAGAAGCCGCGCACGGCCTGCACCTCGCTGCCGAGCTCGGGAATGGGCAGCGTCTTTTCCGAAAGGACGGTGATCAGCGTGTCCTGCACGTCCGCCGGGATGCGGGTGAGTTCTTCGACTCGCGCGATCTTGCCGAGGCGCATCGCGTGCACCAGCGGGCTTGGCACCAGCGCCTTCTCCGACGGGCCATGGGCCAGCAACTCGGCGTAGTTCCAGCCATAGCGAAGTTGCTCTTCGCTGGTGCCGGCGGTGCCCTGGATCAGCATGGTCGAGTCGCCGCTCACGGCCGCGGCCAAGTGCTCCGACACCCACGACTTGGCGGTGCCCGGCACGCCGTAGAGCAGCAGCGCGCGGTCGGTGGCGAGCGTGGAAACCGCGATCTCCATCAGGCGCGAATTGCCGATGTACTTGGGGCTGACCTCGAAGCCGTTGGCCAGCTTGCCGCCCATCAGGTAGGTGAGCACCGCCCAGGGCGAGAGTTTCCAGTTGCCCGGGCGCTGGCGGTCGTCGACCTTCTGGAGCGCATCGAGTTCTTCGGCGAATTGATGTTCGGCATGCTGGCGCAGGACATTGCTCATGGACGGCCTTGAGAAGAAGAAGAAGAAGAAGTGGACGAAAGACGAAGGGTCGAAAACAGCTGGCGCGCACGCACGATGCGCGCGGCGTCGCTCAATGCGCTCGCGAGGCCGGGGCTTTCCTCTGCGGCGCGCGGCAGGTCGGCCAAAAGGTGCAGCGCATCGGCATGCAGCAGCGCGGCCGCGTTGCCGAGCACCTGGCGCAGCACGTAGTCGTTGACGAGATCGCCGCGCTCGACGCGAGCGCGCAGCGCGGCCGCAAGCTGGAGCGAGAGTTCGGCCGATGGCGTTTCGCCGGGTGCACAGGCCTGGTCGGCGAAGGCGATCACGTTCTGCACGCCGCTGCCCGCCAGGCCGAGTTCGATCAACCAGTGGCGCTCGCGCCGTTCGCGGGGCAGCAGCGCCAGCAACTGGCCGACCCAGGCGCGCTGGCTGTATTGGGTGTGGTGGTGGTCGAGCATCGCGTCGCCCCAGTCGACATCGGACACGGCGAGGATGGCCTCATTCCAGCCGCGGAACAGGGCGTCTTTCCAGTCGCTTTTCTCGGCCCAGCCGAGCAGCGCGGCAGGCGTCATGCCGGTGTGCGTGGTCCACCATGACAACGGCGCTTGCCGCACGAGCTGGTAGAGCCACCAGGCGCGCTCGCCGAGGTTGTCGTGGGTGGGGCGCACGGGATCGATGGCGTCGTCCTTCCAGCGCGGGTCGACGGCCTCGGGGGTGTTCATCTGCCACGCACCGCCCACCTGCGACAGCAGCGGCGCGAGGAAGGCTTCGATGCGCTGCGCATGGGCGCTGGCGGGCAGGCGCTGCAGCAGCTCGACCGCAGCCTGGCGCACGTCGCGCGCACGGTCCTTGAGCTGGGCGTCGATCAGGGCTTCGTCGTCGGGGCCGATGTTCTCGGCCAGCGCGCCGAGCAGCGCGGCGCGTTCCTTGGCGGGGAGTTGCGGCAGCTCCGCGGCGAGGCGATCGCGCGCGGCGGTGGGGTCGCTGCGACGTTGTTCGACGAGCACCGCGCGGCGTTGCTCGAGGCTGCCTTCGTCCCATCGCGTCTGCGCATCGGCCTGCTCGCTGGCGCCGACGGCGTAGCGCCAGTCGTCATTGCGCGCGGCGAGCCAGAGGCCGCGCTCGCCGAGCGCGGGGATCACGCCGGGCCGCAGATCGATGGCGCGGCGGCCGGCGTCGAGCGCGGTGGGCAGAAGGTTGTGGGGCAGGCGCAGGCCCGCGGCGGTCACCGCGGCGAGGCCTTCGTGCTGCAAGCGCAGCGGGCCATTCGCAAGCGCATCGGCGATGGCGGCTTGCAGCGCGGGTTCGTTCAGCACGGGGCGCTCGTCCGCAGCGGCAACCGGTGCATCGGAAGGCGAGAGGCCTGGCGCCACGAAGCCGGCGCGGCGGCCGATGGCGACTGCGCCCGCGACGCGCAGAAGCTGGCCTTGCGCGTCACCGGCCTGAATCGCTTGCAGCAATCCACCGAATTCGCCCGCCATGCCTTCGGCCGCCGGCACGGGTTGGCGGCCTGTGCCGACCAGTGCGCTCTGCAGCAGCGTGTTCCAGTGACTCATTCGATGACCTCCGCGCTTCGCGCTGCGGTATTCGCCTTGGGAGCGGCCCGGCGGCTCATGTACGCACTCCAGCCAAGGTCCAGACCGGCGCGCTTCCGACAGCAGCGTTCGAAGCCC
Organism: Variovorax sp. ZS18.2.2; assembly: GCF_024701975.1. Taxonomy (GTDB): domain Bacteria; phylum Pseudomonadota; class Gammaproteobacteria; order Burkholderiales; family Burkholderiaceae_C; genus Variovorax. Next base: position 120,576 of record NZ_JANLNM010000009.1, on the reverse strand, counting down.
AAGCGGTGAGCGGCGCGAACTGCTCGCCGTCCCATTCGCCGAAAACGCGCAGCGGCGCGCCGCCCGAGTGCGCGAGCAACTGCCAGGCCTCCTGCGTCGCCAGTTGCATCGGCAAGGCCTGCGGCGCGGCATCGAGGCGCAGCCACCATTGGTCGCCATGACGTGCGGGGATTGCTTCGGCCCACACCATCGGCAGCAGCGGCTGCCACGGATTGGCGGCAATCTGTTGCGCCATGCGTTGCCATTCGTCGGGCGTATCGGTTGCGGGTGCCGTCGATGCAGGCGCATCCGTCAGCAGCTCGGCCACCAGCGCGCGCTGCGACGCGTGGCCCGGGTAGAAGCACAGCACTGCGGCACGCTCGCTGCCGCTGATCCAGCCGGTTTCGAAACCACGACCGCCATGCGAGTAGTCGAGCAGCAGCGCACGCCGCCCGCTCGTGCGGCCCTGCAGCCACACATGGCGCTCGACCAGCTTCGCGTCGCGCTCGTCGGTGCACTGGCCTAGCACGAGCCAGTGATCGCTGATGCGTTCGCCGTCCGCGAGCAGGCCCTCGCGGTCCTGCGGCCAGCCGAGCGCGATGCGCAGGTCGGCCAGCGTGGCGGGCGAAAGCGTGTCGCGGCGCGGCACCGCGTCGACGATCAGTTGAAGACGGCCCAGCCGGTCGAGCAGCCGTGCCGGCCAGCCTTCGCCGGCGCCGATGAGCTCGGCCGCCTGCGTGATGCGCTGGCCCAGGCCGGGCGCCTGCGCATCGACCATGCGCGCGGCCATCGAGCCCCAGGCCTGCTGTTGCTCGCTGCCGAGCGAGGCCAGGCCCCGCTGCGTCTGGTCGTCGAGCCAGCGCGCGAGCTCCTGCGCGCCGGTTTCGATGCGCTTCCAGCGCTGCGCGTCGCGCTTGGCGGCCGCCGCAGGGTCGGGAGCGGCCGCGGGTTCGGCGGCACGCGCTTCTTTCTTCTCGGCCTTGTCGCGGCGCGAGGCGATCCACTCGGCCACCCACGGCGGCGGCGCGGCGGCGGTGAAGCTGGCGTCGCTCTGCGCGCGCAGCAGCATCAGCGCGAGGCCATGCTTGCAGGGGAATTTGCGGCTCGGGCACGAGCAGCGGAACACCGGGCCGGTGAGATCGACCTGCGTCTGGTACGGCTTGCTGCCGCTGCCCTGGCATTCGCCCCAGACGGCCTCGTCGGAATACCCGAGCGTGGGCCATTTGGCCGGTGCGAGGAGGCCCTTGGCGGCCTTGGCCGACGCATCGTCGGGCGCGAGCGCCAGGACGGCTTCTGTGCTGAGAGTCATCGGGGCACCCTCGCGCCGGTCCGCGGCGCGGATGAATGGAAGGACGCGACCATCAGGGCGCGACGGGATTGCCCGGCGTGCCGAGGCTGCCGGCCGGAACGGCGGCAGGGGCCGGTGTGCTGTAGGAAACGCGCACCGCAGGCGCTTGCTGCTGCGGCGCGGAGGCGGCGACCGGCCGGGTCACGCCGCCCTTGGTGACCGTGACCGGCGCGGCCGGCGGAATCATCGCCACGGGCGCCACGCCGGTGACGCCGGACGTGCCGGAAATCGGCACCGTGGCGCCCACCGCCGCCGTGGTGACCGGCGCGGCACCGCCCGCGGGCGCGTACCCGGCCTTCCCCGCATTGGGATCGTGCAGCACCACGCTCTTGCCCACGCCGACGCCGACGCCGGCGCCGATCGGCCCGATGCCGACGCCGACACCCACGCCCGCATTGCCAGCCACCACGCCGGTGTTGTTGACCGACACACCCGCGCCGAGCGGGCCCCAGCCGGTGTTGAGCCCGACGGAGAAATTGCCGTCCTTGCTGGCGCCGAGCCCCAGAGAGAGCCCGGGCACCAGCGGAATACCGATGTGATAGTGCGAACAGCCGCTCACCAGGAGCATCGTCAGCAGCGCCGCCGGAACGACGACTGCTGCACGAAGGGTGCGCGGCCAGGCCGTCACACCAGGAGCGCGTTGACGCGCCTCACGTAGGCGGCGGGGTCGGCCGGCAGGCCCCCTTCGGCGAGCAGCGCCTGGTCGAAGAGGATGTTGGCGAGGTCGTCGAAGTGCTCGGAGCTCTCGAGCTTCTTCACGAGCGCGTGCTCGGCGTTGACTTCGAGCACCGGCTTCAGGTCGGGCGCGGGCTGGCCGGCTTGCTTCAACATGCGCGCGAGCTGCGTGCTCATGCCGCCGTCCTGCACCACGAGGCAGGCGGGCGAATCGACCAGGCGGGTGGTCACGCGCACGTCGTCGGCCTTGTCCTTGAGGGCTTCCTTCAGGCGCTCGAGCAGCGGCTTGAAGGATTCGGCGGCTTCCTCGGCGGCCTTCTTCTCGGCCTCGTCCTGCAGCTTGCCCAGGTCGACCGCGCCCTTGGCCACGCTCTGCAGCGGCGTGCCGTCGAACTCGGTGAGGTAGTTGAGCGACCACTCGTCCACGCGGTCGGTCATGAGCAGCACTTCGATGCCCTTCTTCTTGAAGACCTCGAGCTGCGGGCTGTTCTTGGCACCGGCCAGGGTGTCGGCCGTGATGTAGTAGATCGCGTCCTGGCCGTCCTTCATGCGCGCCTTGTAGTCGGCCAGGCTCACGGTCACGGCGTCGGTGGTGCTCGAGGCGAAGCGCAGCAGCTTGGCGATGCGGTCGCGGTTGCCCATGTCCTCGCCCAGGCCCTCCTTGAGTACCGCGCCGAACTCGGCGTAGAACTTCGCGTACTTGCCGGATTCGTCGGCGGCTGCCGCAGCAGCTTCTGCGGCGGTGGGCGCGTTCTTGTCGACCACATCGGTCACCGATTCGGTCGGCTCGGGTGCGGGCACCGATTCGCCCGAACCCACGTCGATCTTGCCCTCGCCGCTCTCGGGCGCGGTCTTCTGCTTCTTCGCCAGGTCTTCCAGCATGGAGAGCACGCGCTTGGTGCTGCCCTCGCGGATGGCCTTGACGTCGCGGCTTTCCTGCAGCAGCTCGCGGCTCACGTTCAGCGGCAGGTCGGCCGAGTCGATCACGCCCTTCACGAAGCGCAGGTAGCTGGGCAGCAGCGCCTCGGCGTCGTCCATGATGAAGACGCGCTTGACGTAGAGCTTCACGCCCGCGCCCTTGTCGCGGTTCCACAGGTCGAACGGCGCCTTGGCGGGGATGTAGAGCAGCTGCGTGTACTCGGTGCTGCCTTCCACGCGGTTGTGGCTCCAGGCGAGCGGCGCCTCGTAGTCGTGGCTGATGCTCTTGTAGAACTCCTCGTACTGCTCGGGCGTGATGTCCTTCTTGGGACGGCTCCAAAGGGCGTTGGCCTTGTTGACCGTTTCCCACTCGCCGGTCTTCACCATGTCGCCGGGCTGGTCGTTCTCGCCTTCCTTCCACTCTTCCTTCTCCATGAGGATCGGGAGCGAGATGTGGTCGGAGTACTTGCCGACGATCTGCTTCAGCTTCCAGGCGTTGAGGTACTCGTCGGCATCGTCGCGCAGGTGCAGCGTGATGCTGGTGCCGCGCTCGGCACGCGTGATGTCGGCCACCTCGAAGTCGCCGGCGCCGCCGCTGACCCAGCGCACGCCCTGGTCGGCCGGCAAACCGGCGCGGCGCGATTCGACGCTGATCTTGTCGGCCACGATGAAGCCCGAATAGAAGCCCACGCCGAACTGGCCGATGAGCTGGGCGTCGGCCTTCTGGTCGCCGCTCAGCTTGCTCATGAAGTCCTTGGTGCCGCTCTTGGCGATCGTGCCGAGGTTGTCGATGGCCTCCTGGCGCGACAGGCCGATGCCCTTGTCGGTGATGGTGAGGGTGTGCGCGGCCTTGTCGAAGGTCAGGCGCACGTCGAGGTCGGGCTGGTCCTCGTAGAACTCGGGGTGGTCGAGCGCCTCGAAACGCAGCTTGTCGCACGCGTCGGACGCGTTCGAGATCAGCTCGCGCAGGAAGATTTCCTTGTTGGAGTAGAGCGCATGCGTGACGAGGTGCAGCAGTTGCGCGACTTCGGCCTGGAAGGGGAGTTTGGTATTGGAGGAGTCAGCCATGAGGGAGAAATGTCGAGATCGAAAAAATTCTAAGTCGGCGCGGTGACCGAAAGACGGCGCAGCGCGAACTTCTTCAACTGAGGCGCGGTGTTCCAAAAACAACGATTGGGTTCGTAAACGGGGCAGCTTTTCACATTCGGACCGGAACAATTTGGCATCGAGTACCAGAATTAATACTTTCAGTTGATACAAGTTACTTTAATTAACAGTTGTGAACTACTCTCCGCACCCTGTGATTGCAACCGGGGCCGCACTGCCCAAAGGAACGGAGATGTTGTTTGATGACGAGCGTGGCACTGTCGATTGCCGCCGGCCCGGCCGGAATGCCGTGGCGCCTCGTCGTCGCGCGGCTGGGCGTCGGCTGCCTTGCGGCGCTCTCCTGCCTCTCGCAAGCGCTGGCGCAGACCGGCTCGGGGAAGGCAACAGCCGTGCAACCCACAGCGGCTGATGCCCGCATCCAGTCGATGGACCGCGCCCAGGCCGAGCAGGCGCGCCTGAAGGCGCTCATCGAGGCCGCCCCCAAGGCCTACCAGGACAACTTCATGAGCGCGCCGGAAGCCGGCGCCGCATCCGCCGACGACGCCGCCCAAGAGGCAGAACAGCCGCAGGGCTTTCGCGCCTGGCTGGTCGAGAGCCGCATCGGTTTTGGCGATTCGAAGACCTCCGGCTACGGCCGGCAGCGCGCGACCGAGTTCGGCCAGCGCCTCGAATACCGCCGCGAGACGCTCAACTACGGGGAGTTCGTGCTGCAGGCCGACGGCCGCCACCTGAGCGGAAACAGCCTGGCCAGCGGCAGCAGCATCGGATCGCTCGGCTACGCGCGGGACGCGAGCAGCGGCCGCATCACGCTGCGCAACCTCGGCTTTCCGATCACCACGGAGACTTTCGCCGACAGCGCGGTGGGCGACATCTACAGCGAGCTGACCGAAGGGCTCGGCCGCAACTACCGCCTTTCGCTCGGCAGCACCACGGTGCGCGGCGCATCGACGCGCATCTTCAACAACAGCACCGACCTGCGCGCCGGCTTCGGCGAACGTGGCGCCCTGACCGGCGGCCCGTATCCCGGCTTCGAGAAGAACCAGGGCACGCTCGGCTGGCTCGGCCTCACGCAGCGCCTGGGCGACAAGTGGTTCGCCGCCGCGCAGGTGGACCAGGCGCGCGACATCCCCGCGTATTACATCGACCCGCTCACCGCCCAGGGCTTCGGATCGAAGAGCGTCATGAGCTGGGCCACGTCGCTGGGCTACGGCCGCGAGGTGACGCAGAGCGGCGACTTCAAGGTCCGCGCCACGCTGCTGGGCAGCCGCATCAGTTCGCAGACGCCGGGCGTGGCCACCGGCGATTCGCAGGGGCTCTTCGTCGAGGCAAGCGCGCGCACCGGCCTCTATCGCCACGAATTCGGCGCCTACACGGCAAAGCCGAACCTCTACTTCGGCGACTACGCCGTGGCCACCGGCACGCGCGGCGCCTACTGGCGCGTGGACCGCAACACGAACCGCATGAGCTGGGGCGGCGGGCTCGACTACGAGCGCGCGCAGCCCGACGCCAACTTCAATCTCTCGGGCTACAGCCGCACCGGCGGGAACGGCAATTTCCAGTACCTGTTCGACCGCAACACATCGGCCGGCGGCAGCGTGAGCGTCTACCAGACGCGCTATGAAAAGGCCCAGCAAGCATCGGCCAGCAGCAACAGCAGTGCCGACTCGCGCAGCCTCTACGGCAACGCCTTCTATCAAACGCGTTTCTTCGATCTGCCGCGCAGCCGCCTGAGCCTCACGGTGCGGCGCAACGAACTGATCGTGCTCGGCGACCAGGCCGCCACCGGCCAGGAACTGCAGTGGGAGCAGGACTGGATCGGCGGCCGCTACGAGAACATGCGCCCCGAGCTCACCACCACCCTGGGCTACGCGCACGACAAGAGCGGCGGCGTGGCGCGCGACTACCCCACGGCGGGCGTGCAGTTCCGCTATTGGCTGGACAGCGGCTTCAACATCGCCGGCAACCTGCGCTACACCTCGCAAAGCGGCGGCCTGTACACCAGCCGTGGCCTCTCGGGCTCGCTCACGGCCGAGAAGGAACTCGCCAAGGGCTGGCGCGTCGGCTTCGCGGCCAACTTCAACCAGGCGCGTGCCGCCGTGGTGCCCACGTCGATCTCGGGCCCGCAGCTCTATCGCAGCAACGACAAGACCGCCTATATCTACCTGCGCTGGGAGGGCAGCGCGGGCGCCGCCTTCCAGACCGCCGGCATGCGCAGCAACGGAGCGGGTGGCGGCAGCGTGGCCGGGCGCGTGTTCTTCGACGCCAACCGCGACGGCGCGCAGCAGTCCGGCGAAGGCGGCGTCGCCAACGTCGAGGTGCAGCTGGACGGCCGCTACCGCACCACGACCGACCGCGACGGCCGTTTCGAATTCCCGTTGGTGACGACCGGTCGCCATCAACTGACGCTCACCCTCGACAGCGTGCCGCTCCCCTGGGGTGCGGCTGGCGACAGCGGCGTGAGCGTCAATGTTCCCTTGCGTGGCCAGGCCACCGCCGAGATCCCCGTGGTCAAGGTGGGCGAATGAGCGACGTGTCTTCCCGGTCTTTCTTTGTGTGTCTCCTTTCATCTTTCTCAACCAAGGCAATTTCATGATCCGCAGTTCCATCGCCCATCGCATGCTCGCCATTTCCGTGGCAGCCCTCTCCCTCTTCGCCGGCGGCGCCGCCATGGCCGAAAGCCAGTACGGCTCGGGCACCGGCACCATCACGGCGCAGGCCAAGGTCAACCTGAGTGTGGTCGTGCCCAAGCTCATCCTGCTGCGCGTGGGCGGGACCAACACCACGCAAGACACGATAGCCTGGACCTCGACACTGAGCATCCCCGGCGTTCCCACGGCGCCCCTGGCCACGGCAGCCAACACCTTCGTGGACTGGAGTGGCGCAGCCCCGACCGTGACCACCGCCACGACGGCCGCCGCACTCACCGTGTACGCCTGGACCAATGCCGGCACGGGCACCATCAACTGCGCCATGGGTGCATGGAACATCCTCACCGGCGGTCCGGCCAATGCCGACTTCACCGTGGCGACCACCGGCACGCTGCCCCATCCGGGCGCGAACCTGGGCGCCTGCGCCTCGACCGCATTCACCTCCAACGTGGTGGCCACGGGCACCTGGACGTACGCTCTGAGCGGCACGCCGGCCAACTGGCGCGCCAACACGTACACCAACACCATCACCTACACCGCACAGGGCATCTGATGCATTTGCGAGCAGCGCACGTCGACGGACCCGGCCGCAAGGCACGGGGCCGGTGGCGCGGCCTGCTCGCAGCCGTGGTGCTGGCGGCGGGTGCCGCCATGCCCGCGGGCGCGGTCATCACGACGGTGTCGGACAACGGTGGCGTCTACGCCATTTCGCTGCGGGTCGGCTCCCTCAGCGGCGTCGACACCGTGGCCTTCAGCGTGACCGGCAACAACGCGGGCCTCACGCCCACGGCGGTGACGGGCTCGCAAACCATCGACGTCTCGGTCACACCGATCCGTCCGACGACTTCTTCGGCCACGGCACGGCCGGTGACGCTCAAGGTCGACTCGCTGGCGGGCCTGCCCTGCCAGTCGGGCAGTTGCACCGGCACCACCATTCCCTTCAGCCAGATCACCTGGGTCGCCAGCAACAACGGCAACGCCGCCTCGGGCGACATCCAGAGCGGCCGCTTCAACGACACCAACAACCAGCAGATCGCGAGCTTCAACGCCAACGCAACCTTCTGCTCGTTCTGGCTCATCTTCTGCCTGGGCTACACCTACCAGTCGAACGCGATGAACGCGACGCGACTGCAGTTCAGCTACGACAACGACGTCGTCTACCCGGCCGGCAACTACAAGGGCACCGTGCGCTTCACGGCGTCCATGGAGTGAGGCGCGCATGCACGCCGTCCTGAGAACCGCCGCATGCGCCGGCCTCCTGCTGTGCCTGGCGCTTCCGGCCAGCGCGCTGGTCGCACGGCTGGACGACTCCACCTCGCCGCGCGCCCAGGTCAACAGCGACTTCCGCAACGCGCAGCCCATCGACGGCACCAGCTTCAACCTGCCGTTCGGGCGCATCGAATACCGGCTCGCGACCGTGCCCTACATCGGCCGGCGCGCGCGCATCTTCTACGTGATTCCCGCGGGCATCCCGGGCCTGCGCTCTCCGTCGGGGCTGCAGGTGCAATGGCGCGGCAACGGCGCCTTCGCGAGCGGCACCGCCCGCCCGGGCGAGCGCGTGCCGGTCTGGAGCGGCACCGTTGCCACGGCGTGGATGAACGAGACCTTCGACCTGACACTGCGCATCGATCCGCGCGAACTCCGCCTGCCATCGGGCGCCTCCCTGAGCTTCGAATCGATCTTCGAAATCGAGACCCTGCCATGAACAAGCTTCTTCTTCACACCCGCGCGCTGCCGCAATGGCTGCGCGCCTCCTCGTTCTTTTTGCTGCTGGCATGCGCCGGCGCCGTGGCGGCCGCGCCGTTCGAGATCGCCGTTTCCCCTTCGCGCTTCGAGGTGTCCGGCAAGAGCGGCGTGCGCCTGGGCCAGTCGCTGGACATCCACAACCTCGCGCCGGCCCCCACCGAGGTGTCGGTGCGCACCATCGACTGGAGCTACTCGGCCGACGGCAACATCACCTACCACGACGACCTGCAGCCCGGCAGTTGCCGGCCCTGGGTCGCGCTCGAGCGGCGCAGCGTGACGGTGCCCGCGCGCGGCAAGAAATCGTTCCGCTTCCAGATCGATCCGCCGGCGGGTTCGCCGCGCGGCGAGTGCCGCTTCATGATCGCCATCGAGGGCACCGAGCCCGCGCAGCAGACCATCATCCAGGGCGGGGGCGCGAGCCTGAGCCTGCCGGTGACCGGGCGCATCGCGGTGGCCGTGTACCTCATGCTCGACGGCGCCGAGCCCAAGCTCGAGATGAAGCAGATCGCCAGCAGCGAGGTCGGCGGCAAACGCCGCACCATCGTGACCGTGACCAACACCGGCGACGCACACGGCCGCCTCGAAGGCAGCCTGGACGCGACAGACAGCAAGGGCCGCGCCTTCGAGCTGGTGCCCGAGGGCACGCCGATCCTGCCGGGCCAGACCCGCACGCTGGCGCTGGTGCCCAAGGCCGAGAACGGCCAGCCCGCGCCGGAGCCCGTCTATCCCGTGAAGACCAGCGGCACGCTGGACTGGGACAAGGGCAGCTTCAAGGTGGACGCGGAGCTCAAGTGACGCTGCGCGCGGACATACGACGCACCCGCCCCACCCGCGCTGCCGTTCGCGGCGTGGCGGCGCTCGCCTGCGCGGCGGGCATCGCCGCGACGATGCCCGCCGCAGAGGCCGACTCCAGCACGTCGGCCACCAGCACCAATGTTCCGCGCAGCACTTCGGCCAACCTGGACTTCACCATCGCCATCCAGAAGTTCATCTTCTTTCGCATCGGCGACGGCAACTTCCCCACGCCCGGCGGCACGACCAGCACCGTGGGCTTCACGCTCACACCCTCGATTCCGGGCGTTCCCACCACGCCGGCCGCCGGCAACAACACGGCGGTGAACTGGAGCGGCGCGGCGCCGGGCTTCACGGTCACGCCCAACGGCAACGTGCTGCCCGTGGAGGTGCGCAGCAATGCCGGGCAGGTCATCCTGCGCGCCACCGCGACGGCGCCGCTCGCCAATGGTGCGAACACCATTCCCCTGTCGGAAATCACCATCCTTTCCAGCGACGCCAACCTGCCTGCGCCGGCGATCCCCAATACCGGCACGGGCACCGGCGTGACCGTGATCGGCACCAGCTTCAACAACCTGGTGACGCTGCGCAACGCGAACTGGACCTTCTCGTACCTGAACTCGGCCAGCCGCACTGCCGGCACCTACACCGGCCAGGTCACGTTCACGGCCAGCACGCCCTGATCTGCAGGCGGTTGGTCAGCTTCCGCTGGGATCGGACGCCGAAGCTGCGCGCTCCACCAACCGGGAGCCCCCAATGACGATGAACCGCCACACGATGCTGCTGGCCGCAGCCTGCCTCGGCATGAGCGCCTTCGCGGCCCAGGCCCAGGTGCCCGCCGATGCGCCGGCCGGCACCACGGTGCAGTGCAAGGACGACAGCTATGCGTCGCCCGACGCCAGGTCAGGCGCCTGCAGGGGCCACAAGGGCATCAAGACGTGGTTCGGCAAGACGGCGGACGCGAAGGCCGCACCGGCAGTTGCAGCCACCACCGCGCCCGCAGCTGCCGCGACGCCCGCGGTCGAAACCCAGTCGGCCGCCGTCAGCAAGACGGGTGTCGCGCCCAGCACCGGCACCGCGACCCGCACGCCCGGCGCACCCGACCTCACCAAGATGGCCGCGGCACCCGGTGGCGGTGCCGGCAAGGTGTGGGCGAACGACGAGTCCAAGGTCTACCACTGCATGGGCGACCGCTACTACGGCAAGACGAAAAAGGGCGAATACCTGAGCGAGGCCGACGCCAAGGCCAAAGGCATGCACGCCTCGCACAACAAGGCGTGTTCATAGTTCACCCCGGGGCTTCGTGCAAAGAGCAGCTCCTCTCCTCGGGACTGTGTGTTGTTTGAATCCGCAGGATAGAGCCCACGCTGCGAATCACCGCGATCACGGCACGACCAGCAGCGGCGGCAGGTGCTCGGCCAGCCAGTCGATCACCACGCGCGTCTTGAGCGGCAGGTAGCGGCTGCGCGAGCGGATCACGTTCAGCTCGAAGCCGAAGGGCTTGGGCTCCTCGAACACGCGCACCAGCGTGCCGGCGGCCAGCGCATCGGCCGCGAGCCAGGCGGGCAGGCGCGCCAGGCCCATGCCGCCGATGGCCGCTTCGAGCAGCACCTCGGCGCTGTCGCAGCGCAGACGCGAAGGCAGCGTCACGTCGATGAGCCGGCCGTCGGCACCGTGAAAGCGCCACGTCGAGACCTGCCCGTCGCGCGCATAGAGCACGGCCTCGTGCGGCGTCTGCGGCGCCTGGAGCGCATCGATGCCGCGCGGATGCCCGCGCTCGGCAAGGTACGCAGGCGCGGCGCACAGCGCCATCCACTGCACGCCGACCGGCCGCGCGATCAGCTCCGACGTGTCGGCGAGCTCGCCGCTGCGGATCGCGAGATCGAGCCCTTCTTCGACCAGGTCCACGCGCCGGTCGCTGAACCCGAGTTCGAGCGAAAGCCCCGGATGCCGGCGCGCCAGCGCCAGCAACAGCGGTCCGACCTTGAGCCGGCCGAGCATCGCCGGCATGCTCAGGCGCACGAGGCCTGTTGCGCTGCTGCGCGCCACGTCGGCAACGGCCTCGGCCGCGTCGAGTTCGGCCAGCGCGCGGCGGCAGCGCTCGTAGTAGCCGTGGCCTTCAGCGGTGAGGCTCTGGCTGCGCGTGGTGCGCAGGAACAGCCGCGTGTCCAGCCGCGCCTCGAGCCGCGCGATGCTCTTGGCAACCGCCGAACGGGTGACATGCAGCCGCTGCGCCGCGAGCGCGAAGCTGCCCGCTTCCGCCGCCGCGACGAATTCCTCGATGCCCTGCAGGCGTTGGCTCATTGGATACTTTCAAGCGCCATCAAGATGAAAATTATCCACCACCGGATAGTTTTCATCGTCAATAGCATCCAGGCTTTGCTGTTTCCCGTGGAGCCTTTTCGATGCAAGAACCCCAGACGCTGCGCCGCTGGCAGCTTCCCCAATTCGGCCGCGCCCATCTCGAGCAGGCCGAAGCGCCGCTGCCCGTGCCGGGCGCGGGCCAGATCCTCGTGCGCGTCGGCGCGGTATCGCTCAACTACCGCGATCTGCTGATGATTCGCGACGGCATGGGCATGAAGCTCGAGATGCCCTTCACGCCCGGCTCCGACATGGCGGGCACGGTGATCGCCACGGGCCTCGGAGTGAAGCGCTTTGCCGCGGGCGACCGCGTCGTCAACACCTTCTGGGGCGGATGGATCGACAGCCACTGGCACAGCGAGGCCGTGCTCGCCGGCGGCCCGGGGCCGGGCATGCTCACATCGCATGTGCTGATCGACGCAGCCTGGGCCGTCGCGGCGCCCGCCACGCTGAGCCTGGCCGAAGCAAGCACGCTGCCGTGCGCGGGCCTCACCGCATGGTTCGCACTCGCCGAGACCGGCGGGTTGCGCGCGGGCGAGACCGTGCTGATCCACGGCACCGGCGGCGTCGCACTGTTCGGCCTGCAACTGGCGCGACTGCACGGCGCGCAGGCCATCGTGGTGACGGGCAGCGAAGACAAGCGCGAACAGACGCTCGCGCTCGGCGCTTCGCATGTGCTGCTGCGGGGCGATGACTGGCCTGCGGAAGTGCGCAGGCTCACGAACGGACGCGGCGCGAACCACGTGCTCGAACTGTCGAGCGGCCCCCACCTCGATCGCTCGCTGCAGGCCGCCAAGCAGGGCGGGCGCGTGTCGATCATCGGCATGCTCGGCGGCGAGACCTTGAGCGCATCGTTCTACGCGATGGTGCTCGGCCGCGTGACGATGCAGGGCATCGGCGTCGGCCACCGGCGCGCACTCGAAGACCTGGTGCGCGCCATCGACATCAACACGCTCAAGCCGGTGATCGCGGCGCAGTATGGTTTCGATGCGCTGCCTGCCGCGCTCGATCACCTGGAACGCGGCGCATTCGGAAAGATCGTCATCACGCTCTGAGGTATTGAGTCCTTCCGTTCACATGCAACGCAGTTGCGGCATCGCACAAAAATTACGCGATCCGTGAAGAGATTCCGTTCATCGCAACGCAGTGCTCGACGCTCTCCATTTCTCGTTTCAGAATGCGCCCGCGCCTGGTCCTGGGCCAGGCGCGCTTTCTCAACTTCAGGATGGAGCGTTATGGAACACAGTACCTACAAAAAGTGGTCGGCCGAGTTCATTGGTACTTTCTGGCTCACGCTCGGAGGCTGCGGAAGCGCAGTTCTGGCCGCGGCCTTTCCGGGTGTCGGCATCGGCCTGCTCGGGGTCTCGCTGGCCTTCGGTCTCACGGTGGTGACAGGGGCCTATGCGCTGGGGCCGATCTCCGGTGGCCACTTCAATCCGGCGGTATCGATCGGCCTCGCAGCCGCGGGTCGCTTCAAGGCCTCGCAGCTCGCGGGCTATATCGTGTCGCAGGTGCTCGGCGCCATTGCGGCGGCCGGCATTCTCTACCTGATCGCCACGGGCAAGCCGGGCGCCGACATCGGCGGCTTCGCCACCAACGGCTATGGCGAACACTCGCCCGGCAAGTACGGCCTGTACGCCGCCGCGCTGTGCGAAGTGGTGATGACGGCCGTGTTCCTGATCGTGATCCTGGGCTCGACGGCCAAGCGCGCAGCCGGCGGCTTCGCGGGCCTGTCCATTGGCCTGTGCCTCACGCTGATCCACCTGATCTCGATCCCGGTGACCAACACGTCGGTGAATCCGGCGCGCAGCACGGGCCCGGCCTTGTTCGGGCCGTCCTATGCGGTGTCGGAACTGTGGCTCTTCTGGGTCGCACCCATCGTGGGCGCGATCATCGGCGCGGTGATCTACCGCGCCTTGCTCAGCAACGGCAACGACGACTGATCGTCGCCGTCCCCGTCGACGATCGCAATCAGCTGCCGTTGGCCGACTTCACCAGCGGCAGCGCAGTCGACTGGCCGATCGACTCGGTGCCGGCGGGGTGCGAGGCGGCATAGGCGCCGGCCTGCACTTCGGTGTCCGAGACCTTCGACAACATCGCGGGCGCGCTGGTCGACTGGCCGACGGACTCGGTGCCGCTCGGACGCGCTGCAGCCATCGCACCGGCCTGAACCTCGGGCTTTTCGGCCGAGTTCATCTGCAGCGGATGGAAGTCGGAGCCATCGGTCGTTTCGGCCGATGCGTTCACGGTGCCCAGCGTTGCGAGCGCAGCGAAGGAACCGATGGCGAGAAGCTTGAAGGAAGTGCGCATGGTGTGTTCTCCTGAAGGCAGGTTGTCTCCGGTCTCGTGCCATCGCGCGAACTGCGCGTGGCAGGACCTGAACGCACTCTAGGCACCCCGACTGAGATGAGAGTGAGCGAAGAGTTAGCTGCGACTTAGCGGGGCGATGACGGCAGATGCACGCGCGCCATGAGCCCTTGGCCATCGTCGCGGTTGCGCAGCTCGATGCGCATTCCGTTCCGCTCGGCGGCGGTTCGTGCAATCGCCAACCCGAGTCCGCTGCCGCCGGCCGCCGCGCCCGGCACGCGAAAGAACCGGTCGAACACACGGCCCATGGCGGACGGTGGAATGCCCGGCCCGTTGTCGAGCACGTCGACCACCGCATGGCCTTCGACCTCGTGCAACCGCACATCGACCACGCCGCCTTCGGGCGCATAGCGCAGCGCGTTGTCGATCAGGTTGTCGAACACGCTGCGCAACTCGGCCGCGGGCGCGGACACCACCGGCGTGATGCTGCCTTCGAAGCCCACGTCCACGCGCCGTGCATCGGCCAGCACCATCAGCTGGCTCACGCTTTCGCGCAGCAGCACCTCGATATCGATGGACTCGCGTGCCATGGCGCGCTGCGGCGCGTCCTGCCGCGAGAGGCTCAGCAACTGCTCGATGAGGTGCTGCGCACGCGTGACCCCGGCTTCGAGCTGGTTGAAGCGGTCGGTGGCTTCGCCGGCCGGCACATGCGCGCGCAGGTTCTCGATCTGCAGGCCGATCGCGGCCATCGGCGTGCGCAGTTCGTGCGCCGCGTCCTGCACGAAGCGCCGCTGCGTGGCGAAGGCACTGCGCACGCGCGACAACAGGTTGTTGAAGGCGGTCACCAGTGGCGCGATCTCGTCCGGCACGCGCGCGAGCGAGAGCTCGGTGGGGCTGCGCTCGTCCTGCGAAGCCACGTCACGCGCCACCGCGCGCAGCGAGCGCGAAGCCGCTGACACGATGAGCCAGAGGATCAGCAGCGTCAGCGGCAGGAGCACCGCGATCGGCAGGCCTTCCAGCAGCGCGCGCTTCAGCACGCGGCGCTGCCGATAGTCCTCGTTCTGCAGCACCTGCACGCGCGGCTGGTCGGCGCGGGTGCCGGGCTCGACGGTGTAGGCGCGCCAGTTCGCGCGCAATCGCGTGCCGACATCCACATCGCTGAAACCGGGCTGGGGCTGCAGCACCACCGGCAGCAAAGGCCACGACGTGGCGCGCAACGTGCCGTCGGTGTTCCAGATCTGCACGACGATGGCACCGTGCTCGAAGATCTCGTCGGTATTGAGCGGCTGCGGCGTCTTCTGCGGATCGCCGCCCCCATAGGATTCGGCCACCAGCCGCATCTGGTCGTCCAGCGCGTTGTGGACCAGGTGGCCGTAGGCGATGAAGGTGAACCAGCCCGTGAGCACCGCCGCCGCGAGATGCAGCGTGATGAGCCAGAGCAGCAATTGCGTGCGCACAGACCTCGGGCGACGCGATGCCTTGCGCGCGATCGGTTCGGCGGGCGGGGCCGGCGCCGTGTTCATTGGGCCACCTCCGCCTTCGGCTGCGCTATTCGCCTTGGGGCGGCCCAGTGGCTCATGCAGCCACGCGCCAGCCGAGTCCACGCACATTGCGGATGGACTCGGCACCGAGCTTGCGGCGCATGCCGTGGATCAGCACGTCGATCGCGTTGCTCGTCACTTCCTCGCCCCAGCCGTAGATGCGGTTTTCCAGCTGCTCGCGAGAAAGGATCGCGCCCGGCCGCTCCAGCAGCGCATGCAACAACGCGAACTCGCGCGCGGTAAGCGCCTCGCGCGCGCCGTTCACCAGCACCTCGCGCGTCGTCAGGTCCAGTTGCAGAACGCCGCTACCGACCAGTGAATGCGCCGCACCGTCACGCCGGCGCACGATGGCCCGCATGCGCGCGAGCAGCTCGCGGAACTCGAAGGGCTTGAGCAGGTAGTCGTCGGCACCCAGGTCCAGGCTGTTGATGCGGTCGTCCAGCCCGTCGCGCGCGGTAAGCACCAGCACCGGTGTCGCATCGCCGCGTTCGCGTGCGCGCCGCAGCACGTCGGTGCCGTCCTGCTTGGGCAGGCCCAGGTCGAGCAGCACGCAGGTGTAGCCGCCGTCACCCAATGCACTCTGCGCGAGTTCGCCGTCGCGCACCCAGTCGGCGGACCAGCCCGCGCCCTCGAGCGCCTGTTTCAGGCTGCGCCCAATCATTTCGTCGTCTTCCACCAAAAGCACGCGCATTGCAGCGACTCCTTGGGCCGCAAGGTAGCACGTGATCGGGATGATCGGTAGTGCCCTGCGCCGCGGCGCAGCGTAGGGGCGGAGTCTTAGGCCGGGCTTAGGCGCCGTGCGGGCGAAAGGGTCACAGCACGCGGACGTCGTGCCGCTCGCCTTCGCCGTCACCGTCCGCGGCAAAGGCCAGCAGGCGCATCGCCTCTTCCTGCACGCCGAGCCGGTCGGCCCTGGACCAACGCGAGAAGGGCTCCAGCACCACCGTGGCCGTGTTCTTCGCCCGCTCGATCTTCCAGGTGCCCGCGACGAAGCCGTCGAGCAGCACCGTGCCGCGCACGATGCCGTTGACGGTGAACACGCGGGCGCGATACGCCTCGCTCATCACGCGGCTTCGGTCGACGTGGGAGAGCAGCAGGTTGTCCCATTCGGCAACCAGGCGTGGCGGTGCGGGCGAATCGGGGTCGGGACGCGGCGCGCGTGGCAGGTCGAACAGTTCCTGGCCCTGCTCGCCGATGAACACGCGCAACTGCGGGCGCAGGCGCTCCGCCACCGCCTTCCAGCCGGTGAGGCCCGACCACGCGCCGGCATCGGCGAGCGTGGCGGGGCCGAAGGCGGCCAGGTAGCGCAGCAGCAGGTCGTCCTGCGTGGCGGAAGCGACATCGGCGGCAGATTCGCCGAGCCACTGCCCGATGGGCTGCAGCCGTGCATTCTGGTGCGAGTTCCAGCTGCCCGCGGGCGGCAGGTGCACCAGCGGCACATTGTTGCGGATGAGTGCGGCGAGCGAGGCGGGCACCCGGTCTTTCCAGTGCGCCGCGAGCCCTTGCCCGAGTTCGGTATTGGTGAGCGGGCCTTCTTCCAGCAGCGCCCATCCGACCTTCACCACGGCGGCACGGTCGATGCCTTCAAGGGCCCGCGAATGCTCGCCCGACAGGCCCCGCTGATGCACGGCCTCGAGCAACGGGCGCCATGCCAGCGCGTCCGATGCGGCCATCAGGTGCAGGGTCGCGCGCAGCGTCGACATGCGCACGATGCGGCGCTTCTTCAGTGCATCGGTCAGTTGTTCGCGGCGGAAGCCTTCGAGCCGGCTCCACAGGCCGATGTACGGCGGGTTCGGCGCCTGCGCCTGAAGGCCGCCCAGTTTTTCGATGGCCTGGACGACCGTCGCCTTGCGCCGCTCCAGCAGCATCTGCCGCGCCAGCGTGGCCCGGTTCAGCGCGCGCTGGCTCAGCAGGGCGGCCATCAGCAAGGGCTCAGAACTTCTCGTGCGGCCCGAGGTAGCGCCACTGCCCCACGGGCAGGTTGCCGAGCATCACCTTGCCGATGCGCACGCGCTTCAAGCCCACCACCTTCAGGCCGACCAGCTCACACATGCGGCGGATCTGGCGCTTCTTGCCCTCGGTGAGCACGAAGCGCAGCTGCTCGGGGTTCTGCCATTCGACCCGCGCGGGCTTGAGCTGCTGGCCATCGAGGCTCAGGCCATGCCGCAGCTTCGCGAGCATCGCCGGCGGAAAGACCGCCTGCACGTTCTGCGTGACGGGATCGTCGTCGTCCATGCGGATGAGCTGCCCGGTGGGCGCGGGCTGGCCCAGGCCGTGGTAGGCCACGCGCACCAGGTACTCCTTCTCCATCACCGAGTCTTCCCCGATCAACTGCCGCGCGACGCGGCCGTCCTGCGTCATCACCAGGAGGCCGATGGAATCGATGTCCAGACGCCCGCAGGGCGCGAGGCCGCGCAACTGCTGCGGGCTGAAGAAGAAGCGCGCGTTGTCATCGACCCAGCGGTTCTGCGGTGTGAACAGCGTGACCGCCGGTTCGTGGCCGTCTTCGGCCTGCCCGCTCACATAGCCGATGGGCTTGTTGATGAGGATGGTGACCTGGTTCGCCTGCTGGCCCTTGGCCGCCTTGTCGATCTCGATGCGGTCCGACGGCGTGACCTTCACGCCCATCTCGGCCGGCTTGCCGTTCACCTTCACCCAGCCGTTGGCGATCCACTCGTCGGCCTCGCGGCGCGAGCACATCTTGAGTTCGGCCATGCGCTTGTTGAGGCGCACGGGAGCGTTGGGGGAAGTGGAGGGCTCGGTCATCAGGGGTTGATCAATGTGCGGCACCGATGCTATCCTGAACCCAAGCGCAAGTTGATTGCGCCAATTTTGGGGGATTCCCAAGTGAGCACACGCAAGTTTCAGTACGCCATCGTCATCGGGCGTTTCCAGCCCGTCCATTTCGGTCACCAACGACTCATCGAAGAAGGCCTTCGCGCCGCCGACCGGGTCATCGTGGTTGTCGGCTCCGACCGCAAGCCCCGCAGCGTCAAGAACCCCTTCACCTTCGACGAACGCGAACGCATGGTGCGCGCCTGTTTGCGCGGCACCGAGCAGATGCGCGTGAGCGTCGTCGGCGTGGGCGACTCGCCCTACAACGACCAGCTCTGGATCGCGTCGATCCAGTCGGCCGTCGACCGGTTGATCCAGCAGGACGGCCACGCGCCCGGCGAGGCCAAGGTCGCGCTGGTCGGGCACCTGAAGGACGCCTCGAGCTACTACCTCAAGCTCTTCCCGCACTGGGAATTCGTCGGGCAGCACAGCGTGGAGAGCCTGAACGCCACCGATGTGCGCAGCCTCTATTTCGACCCCGAGAACCGCGGCCAGCTCGCACCGGCCGACCTGCCCGACGGCACCGCGGTCTTTCTCGACAAGTTCACCACCACTGCTGACTACGCCGAGCTTTGCGAAGAGCGCGCCTTCCTCATCGACTACCGAGACAAGTACCGCTATGCGGGCAGCGACTTTCCGCCGATCTACACCACGGTCGATGCCATCGTGGTCGAGGCCGGCCACATCCTGCTGGTGCAGCGCAAGTTCCATCCCGGCAAGGGCACATGGGCACTGCCGGGCGGCTTTGTCGGCCAGCACGAACGATTGCAGGAAGCGGCCATCCGCGAGCTGAAGGAAGAGACCCGGCTCAAGGTGCCCGTGCCCGTGCTCAACGGCAGCATGAAGGCGAGCCATGTGTTCGATGCGCCCGACCGCTCGCAGCGCGGCCGCACGATCACGCACGGCTTCTTCTTCGAGCTGGCGCACAACCAGTGGGCGGGCCTTTCAGACGTGCGCGCCGACGACGATGCGGCCGAGGTGCGCTGGGTGCCGATCGCCGAGTTCCTCGGCATGCAGGACCGCATCTACGAAGACCATTACTTCATCGCGAATCATTTTTTGGGTGGCCTGGGCAAGAACTGAACGACCAGGCTTTGTCAGCAAGAACGGGCTCCGGTTGACGGGGCCCACGTGAAAGGAGCTTTCACATGAACCGCAACCTCACCTCCTCGCCTATTTCCACACGTTTGGGCAATAACCTCCTGCTGCGCACCGACTCCTACAAGGTGTCGCACTGGATGCAATATCCGCCCGGCACGCAGACCGTGCACAGCTACATCGAATCGCGCGGTGGGCTCTTCAGCCATTCGCTCTTCTTCGGCCTGCAGGCGTACCTGCGCGAATATCTGCAGACGCCGGTGACGCTCGCCGATGTCGACGAAGCCGCGGCGCTGATGGCCGTGCACGGCGAGCCCTTCAACCGCGAAGGGTGGCTCCGACTGATCGAGAAGCACGGCGGGCTGATGCCGGTGCGCATCCGCGCCGTGCCAGAAGGCAGCGTGCTGCCGGTGCACAACGTACTCGCGACCATCGAGAACACCGACCCCGAATTCTTCTGGGTCACGAGTTTTCTCGAAACCGAATTGCTGCGCGCGATCTGGTATCCGACCACGGTCGCGACGCTCTCGGCCGCTGCGCGCACGACGCTGCTGCGGTACCTCGAAGCGACCTGCGACGACCCGCAGGGCCAGATCGCCTTCAGGCTGCACGACTTCGGCGCGCGTGGTGTGTCGAGCCTCGAATCGGCGGCGCTCGGCGGCATGGCCCACCTGGTCAATTTCATGGGCACCGACACGCTGGCTGCTTTGGTGGCGGCTCGTCACTACTACGACTGCGACGTGGCGGGCTTCTCGATTCCCGCGGCCGAGCACAGCACCATCACGGGCTGGGGCCGCGACCATGAAGCCGACGCCTACAGCAACATGGTCGACCAGTTCGGCAAGCCCGGCGCGACCTTCGCGGTGGTGAGCGACAGCTACGACATCTTCAATGCCTGCGCCCGCATCTGGGGCGACGAGCTCAAGGCCAAGGTGGTGGCCTCGGGCGCAACGCTGGTGGTGCGGCCCGACTCGGGCGAGCCGGCCGAAACCACGCTCAAGGTGGCGCAGATCCTGGCCGATCGCTTCGGCACTACGACCAATGCCAAGGGCTTCCGCGTGCTGAACAACGTGCGGATCATCCAGGGCGATGGCGTGAACCTCGATTCGCTGCGGCTGTGCCTGTCGAACTTCTTCCACAACGGTTTCTCGACGGAGAACATCTCCTTCGGCATGGGCGGCGGGCTGTTGCAGCAGGTCAACCGCGACACCATGCAATGGGCGATGAAGTGCTCGGCGATGCAGGTGAACGGCGAGTGGCGCGATGTCTACAAGTCGCCGGTGGGTGATGTGAGCAAGGCGTCGAAGAAGGGGCGGCTTGCCCTGGTGCGGAACGCGCGCGGCGAGGTGCAGACGTTGCGCGAAGAGGCGCTTGCGGATGGCCAGGTCGATCTGCTGCAAACGGTGTTCGACAACGGGCGCATCGTCACGAACACCACGTTCGATGCGATCCGTGAGCGGGCCGCCATCGGGGTGAACCAGTTCGTCACCTCGCGGGCGCCGCTTTGACGCGGTGATCCTTCGGGGCGCGTGCACAGGCCACCGTCGGCGTGAGCGCCGCCCCGAACAGCAGGCCCCAGGGCGGTGCCACACGGCATGTCCATAATCCGCCCAGACAGCCGAATCCATGACCAAACTCCTGATCCTCAGCGTGAGCGCCGGCAACGGCCACGTGCGTGCAGCACAGGCGCTTGCCGCCACCGCTCAGTCCCTCGCCCCGCCCTGCACGGCGGTCCACACCGACGCCATGGCCCATGTGGCCGGGGGCTTTCGCAAGGTCTACACCGACTGGTACATCCAGCTCGTGAACCGCGCGCCCGAGCTGTGGTCGTACCTGCACCAGCGCACCGACACCACGCCGCACCACGCGCCCTCGCAACGCCTGCGCCGCGGCATCGAGCGGCTGAGCACCGGCGCGCTGGTTCGCGAGATCCGGCGCGAGAAGCCCGATGCCGTGATCTGCACGCACTTCCTGCCGGCCGAGCTCTTGATGCGCGAGCGCAACCGTGGGCGCATCGACTACCCGGTGTGGCTGCAGATCACCGACTACGACCTGCACAACATGTGGCTGATTCCCGGCATGGCGGGCTATCTCGCGGCCACGGAAGAAGTGGCCTTCCGCCTGCGCGCACGCGGCATTCCCGCGGACCGCATCCACGTGACGGGCATTCCGGTGATGCCGGCGTTTTCCGAACCCGATGCACCTGCGCTCGCGCGCAACACCTGCGCCGCCGAACTCGGTCTCGATCCGTCGCGGCCTGTGCTGCTGATGGCCTCGGGCGGTGCCGGGGTGGGCGACCTGCCGAGCATGGTCGAACGCGTGCTCGGCCTCGGTGGTGAGGGCAACTTCCAGGTCATCGCGGTCGCAGGCCGCAACGTGGAAGCGCACGGCAAGCTGCAGGCGCTGGCGGCGCGCCATCCGGGCCGCGTGGTGGCCGTGGGCTTCACCAACGAGATGCACAAGCTGATGGCCGCGGCCGACCTCGTCGTCACCAAGCCCGGTGGCCTCACCGTGTCCGAGTGCCTGGCGCTCGGCAAGCCGATGCTGCTGATCTCGCCGATTCCCGGACAGGAAGAACACAACGCCGGCTTCCTGATGGAAGAAGGCGCCGCGTGGCTCGCCTACGACGCCATCGGCCTCGACTACAAGGTCGCGCGCCTGATGGCCGACCCCGCCAAGCTCGCGAACATGGCTGCGCGCAGCCGCGCACTCGGCAAGCCGCAGGCCGCACGGGCCGTGCTGCAGCACGTGCTGGGTGCCGTAGCGTGAGCGGCGAGGTCGAAAAAACCGGCGTGGGCCGCACGCTGGGCTACCTCTTGTGGGTGGTCGTGATGGCCTTCTTCTTCGCCAACGCCGAGATCCAGATCGAAGGCGGCGCGGGCTGGGCCACGTCGCTGCCCACCTGGCGCATCGAGAACAGCATCTGGCTCGACATCTTCTGGGGCGGCCGCGCGATGACCGGCTACCACGCCTGGGTGTTCACCTTCATGGCGCTGGTGTTCTTCTCGCCGCTGGCGTTCAACGGCCGGTGGACGTGGCGCAACGTGGGGTTCGCCGTCGCGGGGCTGATCGTGTTCTGGGTCAGCGAAGACTTCATGTGGTTCATGATCAACCCGGCCTTCGGCTGGGCGCGCTTCAACCCGGTCGACGCGTTCTGGCACAAGCACTGGCTGTGGGGCGCGCCGGTCGACTACTGGGGCGGTCTCGCGGTGGCGGCGCTGATCCTCACGGTGCGCCATTGGCGTCGTCGCGCGCGATGACGGCAACAAAGGTCGACGACCTGCGCCCCGGCCACTGGGCCGATCCGCTGGACGAACTGCAGGTCGAGAACCTGCACCGCATCACGCCCACGCTGTACCGCAGCGCACAGCCGCGGCGCGCCAACGTGGCGGCGCTGCAGTCGCTGGGCATCCGCACCATCGTGAGCCTGCGGTCGTTCAACGACGACAAGAAGGTGTTCGCGGGCAGCGGCATCCGGCTGGTGCGCGTGCCGATCAACACCTGGTCCATCGACGATGCCAAGGTGCTGCGTGCACTGGTCGCCATTCGCGAGGCCGAGAAGCAGGGGCCGGTGCTCATCCATTGCATGCACGGTGCCGACCGCACGGGCGTGGTGGCTGCCGTCTACCGCATGGCCGTGCAGGACTGGGACAAGGACAGCGCACGCCACGAGATGCTGCGCGGCGGCTACGGCTACCACACGCTGTGGCGCAACATCCCGCGCTACATCGAGCGGCTCGACCCGCTCAAGATGCGCCATGCATTGGCCCATGCCCCGGTGATTCCGGTGGTGTCCTGAAGGCGCCTGCAGCTTTCGCACCCCGCTCCTATACTGGCCGCCCCGTGGCCGATGGCCATCTCCGAACGACCTTTCACAGAGGCTTCTTCCATGGCACTCCAACTGCGCTCCCTCGTCCGCTCGAACGGCGAACTCGAACTCTCGCTGCACGACGAACCGATCCCCGAACCCAAGGCCGATGAAGTGATCGTGCGCGTCGAGGCGTCGCCGATGAACCCGTCGGACCTGGGCCTTTTGTTTGGCGCCGCCGACATGACCACGGCGAAAGCATCGGGCACCGCAGACCGCCCGGTCATCACCGCCATCGTTCCCGAGCGTGCCCGGCCTTCGATGGCGGGGCGCCTGGACCAGTCGATGCCAGTGGGCAACGAAGGCGCCGGCGTGGTGGTCAAGGCCGGATCGTCGCCAGCCGCGCAGGCGCTGCTCGGCAAGACCGTGGCGGCCATCGGCGGCGCGATGTACTCGCAGTACCGCGCCTTCCCCGCCGCGCAGTGCCTCGAACTGCCCGCGGGCACGACACCGGCCGAGGGCGCTTCATGCTTCGTCAACCCGCTCACCTCGCTGGGCATGGTCGAGACGATGCGGCGCGAAGGCCACAAGGCGCTGGTGCACACGGCCGCGGCCTCGAACCTGGGGCAGATGCTCAACAAGATCTGCCAGAAGGACGGCATCGACCTCGTCAACATCGTGCGCAAGCCCGAGCAGGAGGCGCTGCTGCGCGGCCTCGGCGCGAAGTACGTGTGCAACGCGACTTCGCCGACCTTTCTCGAAGACCTGACGCAGGCGCTGGTCGACACCGGCGCCACGCTCGCCTTCGACGCCACCGGCGGCGGCAAGCTCGCGGGGCAGATCCTCGGCTGCATGGAAGCGGCGCTGAACCGCACCGCCAAGGAATACAGCCGCTATGGCTCGACCACGCACAAGCAGGTCTACATCTACGGCGGCCTGGACCGCGGCCCAACGGAATTCGTGCGCAACTTCAGCATGACGTGGGGCATGGGCGGGTGGCTGCTGTTTCCGTTCCTGCAGAAGCTGGGGGCCGAAGGCACGCAGCGGCTGAAGGCGCGCGTGGTCGCCGAATTGAAGACGACGTTTGCGAGCCACTACACGCGGGAGATTTCGCTGATTGAGGCGCTGCAGCTCGATGCGATCGGGGTGTATGGGAAGCAGGCGACGGGGGAGAAGTTCTTGCTCAATCCGAACAAGGGCATGGCGGGCTGATGTGACCCGTCCTGCCATAGGTTGACACCTATGAAGAACACAAATCCGGCTTGATCCAGCCGGTAATAGACGCCCGATGAACCTCATCGGGCGTTTTCAGTTTTAGGGATTGATGCGGTCTTTCCTGGTTGTAGATCTGCACGGACTACCACCCACCTCTCGAACGCGATACCTTCACCCCGCACCCAGGGTGCAAGGCAGCTTCAACTCCGCGAACCGACCGGGACCACCGGTCTGCTTCTCGTTTTCTGCGAAGAGGGCATCCAGCAGGCAGCTTCTTGATCGGAAAACCAATGGCCTACGTCGCTTGGTGCTGCACCAAAACTTCATCGCCGCACGTGAAGAAATGCCGCTCATGCGGCAATGTCACCTTCACATAAGCGCCAGCGCTCGATACGTTTCGACATAGGCTGTATCGAAGTTCAGTACTCAGCTTCGAGGACTGGCGATAGCAAGCACATACAAGAATGCAGGGGAGTCCCATGAATCTGGCTGTTTCAGCCCAGTTGCGGCAGATGCTCGCCGTGGAGGGCCTGTCGCAGGCCCGGCGCGCGCTGCGTATGCGCCTTGGTCGCGCCAATGCTGCTGGCGCCGATTTGCTGCTTCAGCGCATCGATATCCATGAAGCGCTCAACGACGGTATTGCCGCTCGCCTGACCTGCCTGAGCCCGCGAGCCGATCTTCCTTTGAAGTCCTTCATCGGGCAGCCCATCGAAGTCCAAGTTGTGACCGATCGCGGCGCTCTCCGGCGCATCTGCGCCATCGTGACCGGTAGCAAGGTCGGGCAGTCCGATGGCAGCCTGACGGTCTACGAACTGGAAGCGCACGACGCCCTTTCCATCTTGGAGCGCCGCATCAACAGCCGTGTGTTCATGCACAGGAGCGACGTGGCCATCGTCGAGATCATCCTTTCCGAATGGCGCCAACGCAGTCCAGCCTTGGCGGCAGCCTTCGATTTCACTTTTCGGGTAGCGGGCAACGACAAATACCCCGAGCGCGAGTTCATCCATCAATTCAACGAATCGGACGCCGCCTTTGTGCGGCGTTTGCTCAAGCGCTCCGGCATCTCTTGGTTCTTCCGTCCAGGCGGAGACACAGGCGACACACCGGTGCACGAGATGGTGCTCTTCGACGAGGCCATGAATCTCGAGGCTTATGCGGGCGGTGCGGTACGCTTTCACAGGGATGACGCCACCGAACAGCGAGACGCCATCACGCGCATCGTCCATGCAAGAGACCTTGTATCTGGCACCGTGGAGCGCAAGACCTGGGACTACAAGGCCAATCGCATCGACCAGGCGGTCAACGAAGGCGGTCTGGATCAGGGCGAAATCGGTGGCTCGCTGGCGACATTCCTGGCCGACTCGCAGATCGAGATGCCGCATGCAGGCGACAGTTGGGCGGATCACGAGCGCCGCACGGGTTTGCGCATGGATCGCCATGAGATGACGGCCAAGTATCTGCATGGCGAGAGCGGCGTGCGCGACCTGTCGGTGGGCGAGTACATCCGCATCACCGGCCACCCGAAAATCGATGCCGCTCCAGCGAGCGAGCAGGAATTTGTTGTTCTCGATGTCCACCATTGGGCCGAGAACAATTTGCCCAAGGAACTCAACGTCAAGACGCATCTGCTGACAGGCAGCGATACCCATACGCTCGAAGAAGACAAGCGCTATCGCAACCATTTCAAGGCCGTGCGACGGGATACGTCGATTGTGCCGACCTGGGAACCGCTGCACGACCTTCCGAAGGTGCATCCGGTCACCGCCATCGTGGTCGGACCTCAGGATGAGGAAGTCCATACGGACGAGTTGGGCCGCGTGAAGGTTCGGCTCCAAGGCTACAAAAGCGAAGACCATCAACATGCCCAGGGCGCGGGCGTCAGCGGTTCCGAACGCGATAGCGCCTGGGTGCGATACGTCACGGCATTGGCGGGCAATCGCTTCGGCGCGGACTTCATTCCCCGTGTCGGCATGGAGGTCTACCTTGACTTCCTGGGAGGAGATCCCGACCGGCCGATCATCGTCGGCGTGATTCACAACGGCCACAACACGCCGGCAGCATGGAGCGACACCGGGGCGCTACCGGGCAATCGGTATGTCTCGGGCATCAAGACCAAGGAGATTCGCGGCAGCGGTTTCAACCAGCTTCGCTACGACGACACGCCCGGTCAAATCAGCATCCAGTGGGGCAGTTCGTACGCAGCAACGCAGCTCAATGGGGGGTGGCTGACGCAGCCGCGCACTGACGGGCAGGGAGCGCCGCGCGGGGAAGGACTGGAAGCGCGCAGCGATGCACAGGTGGCTGTGCGTGGAGGCAAGGGGGTGTACATCACGTCGCAGCCTCAAGGGAGGGCAGGCGGCAACATGCTGGAGCGCCAGGCACTGCTCGGGTTGGCCGACCAGTTGCAGGGCATTGTCAAGAATCTGGGCGAGACCTCCAGCACGCACAAGGCCGAAGACACCGACTCCGCGCGCATCGAGAAGATCGTTGCCCAGTTGAAGGACTGGGATGGCGGCAGTAACGTCAACGAGAGCGCGGCCAACGGCGGTGCGCCGATGGTCGCCATCGACGCGCCAGCGGGGATCGCGGTCACCAGTCAGGACAGTCTGGTGCTCGGCGCACAGAACCACATCGACATGGTGAGCGCGGGCAACACGCAGGTCAGCGCCGGGCGCAGGCTGCTGATGCGCACGGCCGACATCTTCAGTGCCTTCGCAGGCAAGGGCATGAAGCTCATCACGGCCGAGGGCAAGCTGCAGATCGAGGCGCACAAGGACAACATCGAAGTCACGGGACCCAGGCAGATCGTGATCTCGGCCGGGGAAGAGATCGTGCTGCAGGCACCAAAGATTCGCTTCGTGGCTCAGGGCACACAGGTGGATCACGGCGGCGGACGCATCGTGGAGCAGAGCCAGACACTGCACCACATCATGTCGCCGGACTTCAGCATTGGGGGCGCAGGTGGCGGCAGTCCGAGCGTCAATGTGCCGAGCAGCAAAGCCAGCTTCAATCAACAAGTTGTGATGCGATGGCATGGCTCTGAAGAGCCCATGAAGAACCAAAAGTACCGCATCACTGCCGAGGACGGCAAGGTGGTCGAAGGACGCACCGATGCACAGGGCAAGACCGAGCGCTTCGACAGCAGCGTTGCCTACGGCCGCTACACCATTGAACCGCTGGATGATTGAAGAAGAACGAAGACATGGCCGCAAATAATTTTCCAGTCCAGCAAATCGCTACCGACACCACGTTGCAATCGGGACAGAAGGCCGAGGGCTACGCGACACCCACGCAAGACACGACCCCGCAGATGTGTTTTTTTGCACCCAAGCGGGTGCTGCCCATCATCTTTCTGCCGGGGATCATGGGCTCGAATCTCAGGATTACAAGCGCCGAGCGCCAACGCCTGATCGGACAGGACAACAACAAGGCTTGGCGGCCGGACGATATTGGTGCAGGCAATGCACACGAAAACTCCACCGCGACCCCGCGAAATCGGCAGCTGCGTATCGATCCCAAGACCACCGCCGTGGACATCTACGACCCGAATGGTCCCTCTGATGTATCGGGCGATGGCCGCCACAGCAATGTGACGCTTGAGAAGAATTTCAATTCACCGCTCCTGGCAAGTGACCCGCCAACCAAAAAGGATGGCCGCAGCGCCACGCAGAAAGCCCGCCAGCGCGGATGGGGCGAAGTGATGTTCACCAGTTATGGGCAGGTATTGCAGCATCTGGAGCGCCGGCTCAACAATACTTTTACCGATGGCAAGGTGCAGGCCGAATGGGGAGACATCGTGAATGCGGACCCTGCCGCTTGGTCTCCCGAGCGCTCGAAGCCTCAGCGGGCGATCACCGAGGACGAATTCAGGAAGGCCGTGGGCAAGTGCTGGTTTCCGGTCTATGCCTTCGGCTACAACTGGCTGCAGTCCAATCGACGAAGTGCCACCGCTACCGCTGATCGCATCACAGCTGTAATCGACAGCTTCAAGAAGGGCGGCTATGAATGCGAAAAGGTGATCATCGTCACCCACAGCATGGGAGGCTTTGTGGCGCGTGGCATCGTTCACCCGGACATTGGCGGTCTGCAAGACAAGGTGCTGGGTGTTGTGCACGGGGTACAGCCGGCCATCGGCGCGGCTGCGGCTTACAAACGCATGCGAGCGGGTTTCGAAGACCCGGGTATGTGGACTTCATTCAAGGAAAGCGTTGCCGCCAAGGTGACGGGCAACATGGGCGACGAGGTCACGGCCGTGCTGGCCAATGCACCAGGCGGCCTGGAATTGCTGCCAAACAAGACCTACGGCAATGGCTGGCTTCAGGTGAGTATCAACGCGAAGCAGAAGGACGCATGGCCCAAAAAGGGCGACCCCTATGAGGAAATCTACAAGGTCAAGGGCAAGTGGTACTCGCTGATACGGGAGGAGTGGATCAATCCGTCTGGCCTTCCAGAAGACAGAGGCGGTGGATCGTTTGACCAGACGATTGACTACATTGATCAAGCAAGAACATTTCATGACTTGATCGCGAACACCTATCACGACACCAGCTACGCGCACTACGGCACCGATGTCGCGCATCGTTGTTGGGGCGATGTGGTGTGGGAAGTCGATGCAGCCAAGGGTGCCGATCTGGACAACTGGGACAGTTGGGTTATCGAGACCGATTCGAAACAAGGCGAGCTGGGCTTGACGCCGCCGGAGTGCTATGCCCCTGGAGCACCACACCCGCCCAAAGTACGAGCTCACATGGCTGCTGGCACCGAGCCGGGCGATGGCACGGTGCCGCAGCGTTCAGCTCGCCACCAGCTACAAAGCGGCAAGTTCAGCGGCGTATTCGAGCAGGCCGGCTACGACCACCAAGGCAGTTATCAGAACCAGAATGCCATTGCCTCGACGCTTTACAGCATCTTGCGAATTGCCCAGAAGGCCAAGTGGAAAGACGACCCGAAGGAAGGTTAAACATGCACCCTCATCCCGCGATTCACCACCTCCGCCGCGCGCTGTTGCTGAGCACGCTGCTGGCCCTGACCGCTTGCGCACAGCAGCAGCCCTCCAAGCCATGGAAGACCCCGAACATGACCACTCTCAGTCCTCGTATTCAGCCTCTTTTTGAGAAGACCAAGACCGTGTGCTTCGGTCGATTTTTGATCGATGTGCCGGCCGCGACGGAGATTGTTTGGGGCAGTGTTTCTGTCCCATTGGGGGTAGTGATTGCCAAGGGCGATGCGAGCAAATTGGATCAAATGGTGATCCGTTACGAGACCGAACTCAAAGCCGCTGTTCGTTTCCCTCGAACCAAGGGAGTGAACCAGTACATAGAAACGATTGGTGGCCCTATGAAGGACCAAAAAACAGTTGTCGGATATGAGGGATTCGATGGCTCAGGTCTGCGTATCTATTCCTACCTGGCGATGGGGCCAGACTTGGTTCAGCTGGACGCGTTACCCATGGAAAAAAATAAGGCTAGGGCGATCGGCACCTTGAATGACATGGCTAGTCGGTTACGTCCTCGCAATGAGGATGAAGTCCCCGCCGAGCCCGGCATGTGCATTGAGCATGCATTCCTGTCCGATAGCCCGACGGACGGCCCGTCCAAGCAAGACCTAATTCAGATCGGCTTCCGGCTCAAGGAGTTTCCGGATGTGCATCTTTCCATTCAGTTATCCCCGCCAACTCCTGCATTTGGTGAAAGCAACACTTTCAAATACCAAATGGAGAAGGCGAAAAAGCAGGACCCAACGTCCTACTTCAAGCAGAAGTATTTGCGCGAGGGAAGCGGCAGGAGAATCCATGAGTGGAGCGATGGCTACGAGGCGCTGACGCGCACGCCAGACGAGGCGTCTTCCAAGTCGCACCATGCCTTCATCATGGATTTTCAAGGGGTTGCAGGGGATGCGCTGAAGCCCTATGCGGACATTCAGCTCTCTTCAGGTGTAAGCGGCTCGGGCCTTGGTCGGGATGGCGCCGGATCTGCCAAACCCAGCATCACCGACGAAGAAGCCTTGGCAATCTGGGACAAGATCACCAGCACTATCCGCGTGCGCCCAACAAGCGGTCCCACCGTCAAGAAGACCAGTGACGCGGGTCCTTTGCTGCCGTTGGGCGAACTCGCCGCCACTGGCCGTTCCTGTCCGCAAACCGGGGTGTGGGAGTGCGTGGACGAAGGCAACATCCAGGACGGCCGCCGGCGAACGATTCGTGTCGGCGAGACGATGCCCAGCATTGTTCAAATAGGAACGCCGAGCATGTGGCAGCAGATCAAGGGCGAGACGCCGACCCATCGCAGCGCCACGGTCTGGAAGCTGGTGGGCTACGACACCTCGCTTCCTCCTGCCTCGCCAGCATGAGTTCGCAGAACATCATTCTGGATCACGACCGTTGGCGCAAGGGCACGGGCGGCGCACCGGCTGGACTCACGGGTCAAGCCGACAGCTTTGCATACGTCGGACTCGATCTGAACCTCGCGCAGTTCAGCGCATGCACATTCAACGGCAGCAGTTTCACCGCTACCACATTTCATCAAGCGCAGTGGAGCGCTTGCCAGTTCACTGGCGTGGCCTTCAACGAATGCGACTTCGAGGGCATCGCCATGACTGGATGCACGTTCATCAATTGCAGCTTCAATCGAGTCCAGCTCACGCGCAATACGCTCACCGGCTGCACTTTCGAGTCCTGCCAGTGGAATGAAGTGCTCCTTGATCGCAGCGAGTGGAGCGACGTGAAACTGCTCAACTGCACTGGCAGCGAAGTGACGGGTGACAACCTGCAAGGCGAGCAGGTCAAGTGGGAGGGGAGCCACTTCCAGTCCATGCGCCTGCGCAATGCACGAATCAACATGGCGATGTAGTGCGAGGCCGTAGCAGAAACCGTCTTTCGGAGCGTTCATGCCAAGAGGCATCCCCAACCCCAATCCCATGTACGGAATCTACGGCTATGACGACTACTGGAGTGTCGACATTCGCCGTGACAAGGTGCGCATGGTCAAGGCTTTCTACTTCAACACTCACGGCGGCCGAGAGCGCGCGTTGAAGCATGCCCAAGCCCATCGGGATCAGTTCGTGCGTGACCACTTGCCGGTTTTGAAGCGAGAGATCGCCCAGCGTGTGCGGCGCGACAACAAGAGCGGCGTGGCGGGGGTGTATTTCCGCGAAGAGCCTGGCGGGAAAAACCAGATGTGGATTGCGATGACCAGAGTTAATCCGGACAAGTCCGTCAGCAAGGCCTTTTCGGTAGGCCGATATGGACCGAGGGCGAGAGAACTGGCGATTGCGGAACGACAGGAACAACTCAGGCAGATGACGGGGTACGCCTCGCGACATCCAGCAGACGGATCGATATCCGCTTCCACGGCAATGGATCAGTCGAGCAAGATGGCGGTCGCACCTAGACCACCAACCGATACCCCACCGCCGTTTCAGTCAGCAGATGCTTGGGCTGCGCCGGATCGGTCTCCAGCTTCTGCCGCAGATGCCCCATGTAGATGCGCAGGTAGTGGCTCTGGTCCGTGTGCGACGGCCCCCACACCTCGCGCAGCAACTGGCGCTGCGTGAGCACGCGGCCTGCATTCGCGACCAGCACGGAGAGCAGCCGGTACTCGGTCGGCGTCAGGTGTACCTCGGCGCCGGCGCGGCGCACGATGCGTGCGCCGCGGTCCAGTTCGATCTCGCCGAAGCGGAAGACGGCTTCGGCCGGTTCGTCATTGCCGCCGCCGGCTGCGCGTGGGCGGCGCAGGTTGGCGCGCACGCGCGCCAGCAGCTCGCCGGTACCGAAGGGCTTGGTGAGGTAATCGTCCGCGCCAGCGTCAAGCGCGGCGATCTTGTCGGCCTCGTCGGTGCGGGCGGACAGCACGATGATCGGCACCGCAGACCAACCGCGCACATCGCGGATCAACGAGACGCCATCGCCGTCGGGCAGCCCCAGGTCGAGCACCAGCAGGTCGGGTTGCCGCGTGCCGGCCGCGGCAAGGCCGTCGCGCAGCGTGCCGGCTTCGTGCACCAGCCAGCCTTCGGCCTCGAGCGCGCCGCGCACGAAGCGGCGGATCTGCGGCTCGTCCTCGATCACGATGGCGGTGGGGGATGGCATGGCTTCAGAGTTGGGCTTCGGCCGGTTCGGGCGGCTCGCGGCGTGGCAGGGTAACGGTGAATTCTGCACCGCCGTCGCGCGCATTGGCAGCCGTGATTTCTCCGCCGTGCGCACTCACCACCGCGCGGCAGATCGCCAGGCCCAGCCCAACGCCCGGCGTGGCCGACTCGGCCTCGCCGCGGGTGAACTTGTCGAACAGCTTCTGTTCACGGCCCAGCAATGCTGCGGGCAGGCCGGGACCATGGTCGCTCACCGTGAGCACCAGCGTGCCAGGTTCTGCGCGTGCGCCCACCACGATGGGCGGCGCCCCGTACTTGGTGGCGTTCTCCAGCAGGTTGACGAGCACGCGCTCGATCAGCACCGCATCGAATTCGACCAGCGGAAGGTCCGCATCGAGGGTGGTCTGCACGACGGCATCGCCCAGCGACGTGCGCGCCGCGCGGATCGACGATCCCACCACTTCCTCGACCGACTGCCAGTCGCGCCGCAGATTCACCGCACCGCCGGCGATGCCGCTTTCGAGCCGCGCCATGTCGAGCAGGTTGTTGACCAGCGCATGCAGCTCGTGCGCCTGCGCGACGATGGCGCGCGCCGCGTTGCCGTGTTCTTCGGGCGGCAGGGTCTGCAGCGACTCGGCCAACGCGATCAGCGCGGTGAGCGGTGTGCGCACGTCGTGCGAGATCGCACCGAGCAACGCATTGCGCAGGCGCTCCGATTCCATCTCGACCACGGCTTGCTGCGCCACCTCGACGTAGTGCACGCGCTCCAGCGCGATCGCGATCTGCCGCGCCAGCGTGTCGAGTTGCTGCGCCTGTTCGGGAATCAGCAGCCAGCGCGGCTGCGAGGGCGACAGCGCCAGCACGCCGCGCACGCGCATCGGCGCCTGCAGCGGCACGTAGTGCCACGGCTGCGCCGCCAGCGTGGCGGTCGCGAGGCCTGCAGGTTGCCCGTGGCGAAAAGCCCAATCGGCAACCTGCGCATCGAAGCCCTCCGGTGGCTCCTTCGGCAGCACGAGCTGGTCGGCCGCGTCGGTCACCAGCACCAGCGCATGGCCGCCGAAGTGGCCCTGCACCGCGGCAGCGCCGAGTGTGACGACCTGCGTGCTTTCCAAAGCGGCGGAGAGTTCGCGCGTGAGTTCGAACAGCGAGCGCGCACGCCGCTCGCGGCTGGTCGATACGCCGGCCGCAAAACGCAGCCCCGCAGTGAGCTGCCCCACCAGCAGGCCGACGCCCAGCATGATCGCGAAGGTCAGCACGTACTGCACATCGCTCACCGCGAACGACAGGCGCGGCGGCACGAAGAAATAGTCGAACGCGGCAACGTTCAGCAAGGCAGCCAGCGCCGAAGGCCCGCGCCCGAAGCGCATTGCCACGCCGACCACGCCGAGCAGGAACAGCATCACGATGTTCGAGAGCTCGAGCACACTGGCCAGCGGCGTGCAGACCAGCGTGAGCGCCACGCTCGTAGCCGTCGCCCAGGCGTAGCCGGGCCAGTGGATCGGCGCCTTCTCGTGATCGTCGTCGTCGGCGCGCGGGGTGTTGAGCGTCGTGCGCGACAACCGACGCGCACTGTCGGCACGGCCGACCTCCAGGATGTCGAGTGCGGGCGCACGCTCTGCCAGCGCGCGTGGCAGCGGGACCGGCGTGGCGGGCCACCACCGGCGCCATCCGCCGACCGGCTCGGAGCGCCCCAGCACCAGCGTCGCGCAGTTGAGTCGGCGGGCCTGCTCGGACAGTTGCTCGGCCACGTCGGAACCCGTGAGCACCGCGGTGGCGGCGCCCAGCTCCTCGGCCAGCTTGAGCACCGCGAGGATGCGGTCGCGCTCCTCGGCCGCCAGGCGCTGCAGCCGCGGCGTCTCGACGTACGCCGCGTGCCAGCGCACATTCAGCTGGCCCGCAAGCCGCGCCGCGGTGCGCACCGTCTGCGCCGCGCCTTCGTGCGGGCCGACGCACGCGAGGATCGCACCCGAGGTGTTCCAGGCCTGCAGCGCGCCGCCATTTCCATCTTTGCCATTGCGGCCAGCCGCGCCCGACTGCTCGACCCGCCAGCCGCGCACATCGTCTTCCACATGCTCGGCAGTGCGGCGCAGCGCAATCTCGCGCAGTGCGATCAGGTTGCCCTTGCGGAAGAAATTCTGCGCCGCGCGCTCGGCCTGCTGCGGCAGGTACACCTTGCCGGCTGCGAGCCGCGCGGTGAGTTCATCGGGCGTGACGTCGACCAGCACCACCTCGTCGGCCTCGTCGAGCACGGTGTCGGGCACCGTCTCGTGCACGCGCACGCCGGTGATCGCGCCGACCGTGCCGTTCAGGCTCTCGAGGTGCTGCACGTTGAGGGCCGACCAGACCTCGATGCCCGCGGCCAGCAGCTCCTGCACGTCCTGCCAGCGCTTGGCGTGGCGGGAGCCAGGGGCGTTGGTGTGGGCCAGTTCGTCGACCAGCAGCACGGCGGGCTTGCGTGCGAGGGCAGCGTCGAGGTCGAACTCGGCGAGCGTGCGGCCGCGGTAGTCCAGCTCGCGCAGCGGCAGCGTGTCCAGCCCGGCGAGCAGCGCGGCGGTTTCGCTGCGGCCATGGGTTTCGACCACGCCGATGAGCACATCGCGGCCCGCCGTCCGCTCGCGCTGGGCGGCGCTCAGCATCGCCCAGGTCTTGCCGACGCCGGCGCTGGCGCCGAAATAGATGCGCAGCTTGCCGCGAAGTGCACGTGCCTCGTCGTTGCGCAGCTGCGCAATCAGGGCATCGGGATCGGGGCGGGTATCGGGCATGGATGGCGTCGGATGGCAGCGCAGGTTATCGCATCGGGCCGCCCTTGCGACGCTTGGCCTCGTGCCGCCGCGCGGTGCGCGAGAGCACCCACCAGGCAAAGCCCAGCGGCACGAACAGCGCCGCGAGCGCCAGCAGCGCGTGAAAGAGGTCAGTGACCATCGCGCAGCCCGCAGCGCGACAGGTGCTCACGCCAGCTCACGAGCCGGCCGATCTCGCCGGAGGGCACGCACTCGATCAGGCGGTGCAGCACCTCGGCATAGCTGGCGATGGGCAGGCGGATCATCAGCCGCACGCAGGGTGCATCGCTTTCCTGCGAACAGAGGGCGTGCAGCAGCGGCTCGCAGCGCACCACGCCCGCATCGGGACAGCCCGCGATGCTGCGGCGCACGCGCAGCGCGTCGGCGCAGCAGACGGTGACGTCCAGCACGTAGAACGGACTCGTGGCGGTCATGGGCGCGTGCGTTCGCAGCACGCCGGGGTGTTCACGATAAGCGGCATATGCCATGGTTTTCTCCTCAACGCGCAGTCGAAGAAGCCGAAGAAGTTGGTGCATCGAGCGCGAGATTCAGTGCGAGAACGTTGACGCGCGATTCACCGAGCAGGCCCCAGAGCGCGCCCTGGGTGTTCTTCTCGATCAGCGCGTTGATCTGTTCGACCGGCACCCCGCGCACGCGCGCGACGCGGGCCGCCTGGTAGCGCGCGGCGGCCGGGCTGATGTCCGGATCGAGCCCGCTGCCCGAAGCCGTGACGAGGTCGACCGGCACCGGCGCGGTGTTGCCCGGGTCCGCGGCGCGCAAGGCTTCGACACGCGCCTTGATCGCATCGGTCAACGCCGGGTTGAGCGGGCCCTGGTTCGCGCCGCC
Organism: Variovorax sp. ZS18.2.2; assembly: GCF_024701975.1. GTDB lineage: Bacteria > Pseudomonadota > Gammaproteobacteria > Burkholderiales > Burkholderiaceae_C > Variovorax. The sequence goes on along the minus strand of NZ_JANLNM010000009.1, from coordinate 84,490 downwards.
CGAAGCGCTCGCGTTGTAGGGCTGCGGCGCGGTGGCCGACGGACGGCCCCAGAAGTGCTTCGGGTCGCTGAAGTTCTGCCCGATGAGTTTCGAGCCGACCGTCGTGCCGTCGAGCACGATCAGGCTGCCCGCCGCTTCCTTCGGAAACACCGCTTTCGCGGCGCCGGTGACGGCCATCGGATAGATGAGCCCGGTGAGCGCGCTCAGCAGTGCGAAGAGCACGATCGCGGGACGGATGATGTTGCCATTGTTGTTCATGAGAAATGCTCCTCAGACCAGGTGGACTGCAACCAGCAGCCAGTCGATCAACTTGATGCCGATGAAGGGGACGAGCAGGCCGCCCAGGCCGTAGATGGCCAGGTTGCGGCGCAGCAGCGCGGCAGCGCCCACCGGCCGGTAGCGCACGCCCTTGAGCGCGAGCGGGATCAGGAACACGATGACGAGCGCGTTGAAGATCACTGCCGAAAGAATGGCCGACGACGGGCTCGCCAGGCGCATCACGTTGAGCGCGCCCAGCTGCGGATACGTCGAGACGAAGATCGCCGGAATGATCGCGAAGTACTTCGCCACGTCGTTCGCGATCGAGAAGGTGGTGAGCGAGCCGCGCGTCATGAGCAGCGCCTTGCCGGTCTCCACCACTTCGAGCAGCTTGGTCGGGTTGGAGTCGAGGTCGACCATGTTGCCGGCCTCCTTCGCGGCCTGCGTGCCGCTGCCCATGGCCACGGCCACGTCGGCCTGCGCGAGCGCGGGCGCGTCGTTGGTGCCGTCGCCGGTCATCGCGACCAGCCGGCCTTGGGCCTGGTACTTGCGGATCAGCGCGAGCTTGTCCTCGGGCGTGGCTTCGGCCAGGAAGTCGTCCACGCCGGCCTCGGCGGCGATGGCCGCGGCAGTGAGCTTGTTGTCGCCGGTGATCATCACCGTCTTGATGCCCATGCGGCGCAGTTCGGCGAAGCGCTCCTTGATGCCGGTCTTGACGATGTCCTTGAGCTCGACCACGCCGAGCACGCGGTTGCCTTCGGACACGGCCAGCGGCGTGCTGCCGCGGCGCGCGGTTTCCTCGGCGGCGCGCAGCATCTCGGCCGGCACGCTGCCGCCCATCGATTCGACATGCCGGCGGATCGCATCGACCGCGCCCTTGCGCAGCAGCATGGCGTCGGTGTCGAGGCTGTTGGGCGCGGCCGGCAGGTCGACGCCGCTCATGCGGGTCTGCGCAGTGAAGGGCACGTAGCGCAGGACCTCGACGGCGGAGGCTTCCAGGCCGTCGCGGCGTGCGAGCTCGACGATGCTGCGGCCTTCCGGCGTTTCATCGGCCATCGAGGCGAGCATCGCGGCGCGCGCGAGCCGGCCCTTCGGCACGCCGGGGGCGGGCAGGAAGGCGCTGGCCTGGCGGTTGCCGTGCGTGATGGTGCCGGTCTTGTCGAGCAGCAACACGTCGACGTCGCCGGCGGCTTCCACCGCGCGGCCCGAGGTGGCGATCACGTTGGCCTGCATCATGCGGCTCATGCCGGCCACGCCGACGGCCGAGAGCAGGCCGCCGATGGTGGTCGGGATCAGGCACACCAGGAGCGCGACCAGTGCGGTGAGCGACACCACGGTGCCTGCGCCCGCGGCCTCCACGCTGAACACCGAGAACGGCAGCAGCGTGACGGTGACCATCAGGAACACGATGGTGAGCGCGACCAGCAGGATGGTGAGCGCGATCTCGTTGGGCGTCTTCTGGCGCTTGGCCGCTTCGACCATGCCGATCATGCGGTCCAGGAACGACTCGCCCGGGTTCACCGAGATGCGCACCACCAGCCAGTCGGACAGCACGCGGGTGCCGCCGGTCACGGCCGAGAAGTCGCCGCCCGATTCGCGCACCACGGGTGCCGATTCGCCGGTGATGGCGCTTTCGTCGACCGAGGCCACGCCTTCGATCACTTCGCCGTCGAGCGGAATCACGTCGCCGGTCTCGACCAGCACGACGTCGCCCTTGCGCAGGTTGGGCGCCTGTTCGGGCAGCCACTGCGCGCCGTGGTGCGGCTCGCTGAGCTTCTTGGCCCAGGTGTCCTTGCGCAGGCCGCGCAGCGAAGCGGCTTGCGCCTTGCTGCGGCCTTCGGCCAGGGCTTCCGCGAAGTTCGCGAACAGCACGGTGAACCACAGCCAGATGGTCACGGCGAGCACGAAGGCGGGCTTCATGCCGGTGTCGCCCGGGAAGCTCAGCGCGTGCACCCAGAGCATGCTGGTGAGGATGCTCCCGATGTAGACGATGAACATCACAGGGTTGCGCCACTGGGTGCGCGGGTTCAGCTTGGCGAAGGCGCCCCAGAGGGCGGGCTTGACCAGCGCTGCATCGAACAGCGAGAGAGAGGTTTTGGTGTTGGCAGTCATGGTGGGCTCCTTATTTCCAGAGCACCAGGTGTTCGACGATCGGCCCGAGGGCGAGCGCCGGCACGTAGTTGAGCAAGCCGACCAGCAGCACGGTGCCGATCAGCAAAGAGACGAACAGCGGGCCGTGCGTGGGCAGCGTGCCGCTGGTGACGGGCAGGCGCTTCTTGGCGGCCAGCGAGCCGGCAATGGCCAGCACCGGCACGATCATCGCGAAGCGGCCGAGCCACATGGCCAGCCCGAGCAGGCTGTTGTAGAAGGGCGTGTTGGCCGAGAGGCCGGCGAAGGCGCTGCCGTTGTTGTTGGCAGCCGAGGTCAACGCGTAGAGGATTTCCGAGAAGCCATGCGCGCCGGGGTTCGCGATGCCGGCCTTGCCGGCGCCCGCGATCACCGCCACCGCGGTGCCGGCCAGCACCAGGATCGGCGTGACCAGGATGGCGATGGAGATGAGCTTCATCTCGCGCACTTCGATCTTCTTGCCCAGGTACTCGGGCGTGCGGCCGATCATGAGGCCCGCGATGAACACGGCGAGCATCGCGAAGATCAGCATGCCGTAGAGGCCGCTGCCGACGCCGCCGAACACCACTTCACCGAGTTGCATGAGCACCATGGGCACCATGCCGCCGAGCGGGGTGAGCGAGTCGTGCATGACGTTCACCGCGCCGCACGAGGCGGCCGTGGTGATGGCGGCGAAGAGGGCCGAGGCGTCGATGCCGAAGCGCACTTCCTTGCCTTCCATGTTGCCGCCGGCCTGCAACGCGCTCGAGACCTGGTCGACGCCGAGCGGGCCGAACAACGGGTTGCCGCCTTGCTCGGCAGGCGTGATCACCATCACCGCGACGACGAACATGATCGTCATCGCCGCAAGCACGGCCCAGCCCTGGCGCATGTCGCCGACGACATGGCCGAAGGTGAAGCACAGTGCCGCCGGGATCAGGAAGATCGCGATCATCTGCAGCAGGTTGGCGAGCGCCGTCGGGTTCTCGTACGGGTGCGCCGAGTTGGCGTTGAAGAAGCCGCCACCGTTGGTGCCGAGCATCTTGATCGCTTCCTGCGAGGCGACCGGGCCCATGGCAAGGGTCTGCGTCTTGGTGGTGGTGTCTTCCATCACCGGAGCGCCCTTCTCGTCCTTGAGCGGCTGGCCGTCGGCGCCGTTCTTCGGTTGCTGGAAGGCGGTGGTCTCGACGGTGTCGACGGCCTTGTAGGCATCGAAGTTCTGGATCACGCCCTGGCCCACGAAGAAGACCGCGAGCACGAACGACAGCGGCACCAGCACCCACAGCGTGATGCGGGTGATGTCGGCCCAGAAGTTGCCGAGCATGCCCTTGCTTCCCGCACCATCGCCCCGACGCGCAAAGCCGCGCACCAGTGCGAAGGCCACCGCGATGCCGGTGGCGGCGGAGAAGAAGTTCTGCACCGTGAGACCGAGCATCTGCGTGAGATAGCTCATGGTCGATTCACCGGCATAGCCCTGCCAGTTGGTGTTGGAGACGAAGCTCACGGCGGTGTTGAAGGCCGAGTCGGTCGACACCGCACCCATGCCGGCCGGGTTCAGCGGCAGCACGCCCTGCAGGCGCTGCAGCGCGTAGACGACGATGGCGCCCACGAGGTTGAAGGCCAGGAGCGCCAGCGCGTAGGTGCGCCAGTTCATCGAGCGCTCGGGGGCAGTGCCCGCGAGCTTGTAGAGCGGCGCCTCGACGCGCTGCATCCAGCGCGGCACGCGCTCGTTGCAGAGCGCGGCGAGGAATTTGCCGACGGGCCAGGCCAGCACGGCGAGTGCGGCGAGGAAAAAGGCCAGGAGGCCCCAGGCGGACGCGGTCATTTCAGAATTCCTCGGCGCAGATCAGCGCGAAGACGAGATAGGCAAACAGGATCACGGCGATGAGCGCGCCGAATCCGTAGAGGACTTCGAGGCTGATCACGATGCTTCTCCGTTGCCGCTTTTCGGCGGGTTCGGTCCCTCGAGCTTGTTCAGCCCTACAACCATGGCCGCTACCACGACCCATAGCGCCAGCAAGGCGCCCATCCAGACGATGTCCATTCAATTGCTCCTGGAGCGAAACACAAGGCCTTCAGTCTCGGCAGACGTCCGTAAAAACGGGGAACAGAGTCGGTGGGGCCGCATAAAGAAAGCGTAAAAACGCGCCGCTTTTTCCAAGCCCCGGCTGTCACAAAGCCGCATGCCCGCACGTCTTCAGGGCAGGCGCCGGCCCGCGGAACCCGCGGATAGCCCGGCCCTATCGGGGTCATTGCGCCGTCTTGCTCGACAGCGCCTTCGACGGCATTCAATAATCAAAGCACTTACTTTGATAAATAACGGATCGAGATCATGAACACACGATCAAGGGCCTGGCTGGTCGCCGGCCTCGCGGTACTGGTGGTGGGAGCGGCCGGCTACGGGCTCGTCAGGCTGAGGCCGGCGCATGCGGAGGGCGGGGGCATGCCGCCGGCCAAGGTGGCGGTAGCGGCTGCGCGGCCGACGGAGATGGCGCGCTTCCTCAGCGGCATCGGCACGCTGGAGGCCAACCGGCAGGTCGAGGTGCCGGCCGAGGTCGAAGGGCGCGTCGCAAAGATCCTCTTCACGCCGGGCGCCGAAGTGCGCGCCGGCCAGCTGCTCGTTCAACTCAACGACGCACCCGAGCAAGGCGACCTGGAGCGCCTGACCGCCCAGCGCGCCAACGCCAAGGCTTTGCTCGATCGCACACGCCGCCTGCTGCCACAGCAGGCCGCCACGCAGGAGCAACTGGAGCAGGCCCAAGCCGGCTTCGACCAGGCCAACGGCGAGCTGCGGCGCATGCAGGCACTGGTCGAGCAGAAGCGCATCAAGGCACCGTTCGATGGCGTGCTCGGCATCCGCAAGGTCAACCTCGGCCAGTTCGTGCGGGCCGGCGACACGCTGGTGTCGCTCACCGACGGCCGCACGCTGTTCGCGAACCTCACGCTGCCCGAGACGGCGCTGCCAGCGCTCAAGCGCAACCAGGCGGTGTCGCTCGCGGTCGATGCGTACCCGGGCCGTGTCTTCCAGGGCAAGCTGAGCGCCATCGAGCCGCAGATCGGCAGCGACACCCGCACCGTGCGGCTGCAGGCCACAGTGGACAACGCCGACGGCGCGCTCACGCCGGGCATGTACGTCAACGGCAAGGTCGCGCTGCCTTCGCGCACCGACGCGATCACCGTGCCCGAAACCGCCATCACCTACAGCACGCACGGCGACTCGGTCTTCGTCGTGCGTCCCGCCGAAAAGGGCGACGGCTTCACGGCCCACCAGGTGTTCGTGAAAGCGGGCGACCGGCAGGACGGCCTCGTCGTCATCGAGCAAGGTTTGAAGGCCGGCGAGAAGGTCGTCACCTCGGGCCAGTTGCGCCTGTACACCGGCGCCGCCGTCGCACCGGCCGGGAAGGACACGCTCGCTCTCACGGAAAGCAAGTCATGAAGTTCACCGACCTCTTCGTGCGCCGCCCCGTGCTGGCGCTGGTGGTGAGCACGCTGATCCTGCTGCTGGGCGCCCGCGCGCTCGGCGACCTGCCGGTGCGCCAGTACCCGCTCACCGAGAGCACCACGCTCACCATCACCACGCAGTACCCCGGCGCCTCGCCGGAGCTGATGCAGGGCTTCGTCACGCAACCGATTGCGCAGGCGGTGGCGACCATCGAGAACGTGGACTACCTCTCCTCGTCTTCCACGCTCGGACGCAGCGTGATCAGCGTGCGCATGAAGCTCAACGCCGATGCCAACCAGGCGCTCACGCAGGCGATGGCGCAGGTGAGCCAGGTCAAGTACCGGCTGCCGGCCGAGGCCTTCGACCCGGTCATCCTCAAGTCGTCGGGCGAGGCCACCGCGGTGGCGTATGTCGGCTTCTCGAGCAAGACGATGCCGGTGCCCGCGCTCACCGACTACCTCTCGCGCGTGGTGCAGCCGCAGTTCGCATCGATCCCCGGCGTCTCGGGCGTCGAGGTGTCGGGCGGGCAGACGCTCGCGATGCGCGTGTGGCTGGACGCCAACCGCATGGCCGCGCGCGGCATCTCGGCCGGCGAGCTGGCCGATGCCTTGCGGCAGAACAACGTGCAGGCCGCGCCCGGGCAGGTGAAGGGCCTCTTCGTCGTCTCGAACATCCGCGTGAACACCGACCTGGTGAACGTGGCCGAGTTCCGCGACATGGTCATCAAGCGCGAAGGCGACGCCCTCGTGCGGCTGGGCGACGTGGCCACCGTGGAACTCGGTGCGGCCAGCGCCGACAGCAGCGCGACGATGGACGGCGACAAGGCCATCTACCTCGGCCTGCAGGCGGCACCCAACGGCAACCCGCTGGTGATCGTGAAGCGCATTCGCGACCTCCTGCCCGGCATCAAGCAGAACATGCCGCCGGGCGTGGAGGTGCAACTGCCCTTCGAGCTCGCGCGCTTCATCGAGGCCTCGATCGACGAGGTGCAGAAGACGCTGCTCGAAGCCATCGCGATCGTGGTGCTGGTGATCTTCCTGTGCCTCGGGTCGCTGCGCGCGGTGCTGATTCCGGTGGTGACGATTCCGCTGTCGATGCTGGGTGCGGCGGCGCTGATGCTGCTGTTCGGCTTCAGCATCAACCTGCTCACGCTGCTGGCGATGGTGCTGGCCATCGGCCTGGTGGTGGACGACGCGATCGTGGTGGTGGAGAACGTGCACCGCCACATCGAGGAAGGCAAGTCGCGCGTGCAGGCCGCATTGATCGGCGCGCGCGAAGTGGCCGGCCCGGTGATCGCGATGACGCTCACGCTGGCCGCGGTGTATGCGCCCATCGGCCTCATGGGCGGACTCACCGGCTCGCTCTTCAAGGAGTTCGCCTTCACGCTCGCGGGCGCGGTGGTGGTGTCGGGCGTGATCGCGCTCACGCTGTCGCCGGTGATGAGCTCGTTCCTCTTGCCGCAGAACGCCACCAGCAGCCGCATGGCGCGCTATGCGGAGTCGTTCTTCCACAAGCTCGCCACCGCCTACGGCCGGCTGCTCGACGTGTCGCTGCACCACCGCTGGGTCACCGGACTCTTCGCGGCCGGGGTTCTGGTGAGCCTGCCTTTCCTCTACAACGCCTCGCAGCGCGAGCTCGCGCCGGGCGAAGACCAGGCGATGGTGCTCACCGTCATCAAGTCGCCGCAGCACGCCAACATCGACTACGTCGAGAAGTTCGGCCAGAAGTGGGACGACGTGTTCGCGGCGCTGCCCGAGAACACCGGCCGCTGGCTCATCAACGGCTCCGACGGCGTATCGAACAGCATCGGCGGCGTGCAGCTGTCCGACTGGAAGGACCGCAAGCGCAACGCCGACCAGATCCAGGGCGAGGTGCAGGCGAGCATGGGCGACGTGGAGGGCAGCAACATCTTCGCGTTCCAGCTGCCCTCGCTGCCGGGCTCCACCGGCGGGCTGCCGGTGCAGATGGTGATCCGCAGCGCGGGCGACCATCGCGCGGTGTTCGAGGCGATGGAAACGCTCAAGACCGCGGCACGCGAAAGCGGCAAGTTCGCCGTGGTCGACAGCGACCTGGAGTTCAACAACCCGGTGACCGAGGTGCGCGTGGACCGCGCCAAGGCCAACAGCATGGGCGTGACGATGAAGGCCATCGGCGACACGCTCGCGGTGCTGGTGGGCGAGAACTACGTCAACCGTTTCGGCATGGACGGCCGCTCGTACGACGTGATCCCGCAGTCGCCGCGCGACCAGCGGCTGTCGGCCGAGGCCCTGTCACGCTACTTCGTGAAGAGTGCGAGCGGCCAGCCCGTGCCGCTCGCGAACCTGGTGACGCTCTCGACCAGCGTCGGGCCCAACAAGCTCACGCAGTTCAACCAGCTCAATGCCGCGACCTTCCAGGCCATTCCGATGCCGGGCGTGACCATGGGCGATGCGGTGGCGTTCCTGAGCGAAGAGGCGAAGAAGCTTCCCGCAGGCTTCAGCTACGACTGGCAATCGGACGCGCGCCAGTTCACGCAGGAGGGTTCGGCACTGGTGGTGGCCTTCGTGTTCGCGATCATCGTGATCTACCTGGTGCTGGCCGCGCAGTACGAGAGCCTGCGCGACCCGCTCATCATCCTGATCAGCGTGCCGATGTCGATCTGCGGTGCGCTGGTGCCGCTGGCGCTGGGCTTCGCGACCATCAACATCTACACGCAGATCGGGCTGGTGACGCTCATCGGGCTCATCAGCAAGCACGGCATTCTGATGGTGGAGTTCGCCAACGAGATCCAGGCGCGCGACAACCTGGAGCGCCGCCCCGCCATCGAGCAGGCCGCGCGCATCCGGCTGCGCCCGATTTTGATGACGACCGCCGCGATGGTGGTGGGCCTGGTGCCGCTCTTGTTCGCGAGCGGCGCGGGGGCCAACAGCCGGTTCAGCATCGGCCTGGTGATCGTGGTGGGCATGCTGGTGGGCACGCTCTTCACGCTGTTCGTGCTGCCCACGATGTACACGCTGCTGGCGCGCGACCACCGCACGGTGGGCCGCTCGCAGCGCACCGCCGAACTCGACGCGCTGGTCGAAGGAGCATGACCATGAACAGACTTTTCAACACCGCACCCTTCTTGCTCAGCGCGCTGGTGCTGGCGGGTTGCGCGGTCGGGCCGACCTACACCGCGCCTTCGGATGCGGCCATCGCCATCTCGGCGCCCGAGCGCTCGCTGTTCGCCAACGACGCGGTACAGCGCGACTGGTGGCGCCAGCTCGACGACCCGCAGCTCGATGCGCTGATCGAACGCGCGCTCGCCGGCAACCACGACATCCGTATCGCCGAGGCGCGGCTGCTGGAAGCCCGCGCCTCGCAGACCGAGGCCGAACTGGATCGCCTGCCCGTCGTGACGGCGGGCGCGAGCAAGACGCGCAGCATCGCGCAGGGCAACGGCACGCCGGCCGATGCGCGCACGCTCGCCCAGAGCAGCCGCGCGGGCTTCGATGCCTCGTGGGAAATCGACCTGTTCGGCCGCCTCAAGCGGCTCGACGAAGCCGCCACCGCGCGCACAGAAGCCAGCGCGGCCGATCTCGAGCAGGTGCGCATCGTGGCCGTGGCCGAACTGGCGCGCAACTACTACGAGATGCGCGGCGCCGAGCAGCGTCTGGCGGTAACGCGCCGCACGCTCGAGAGCCTGCGCAGCAGCCTGCGCGTGACCGAGGCGCAGGTGCAGACCGGCCGCGGGCTCGAAGGCGATCTCGCGAGCGCACAGGCCAACCTCGCGACCACCGAGAGCCAGTTGCCCGCGTTCGAGACCACGCGCCGGCAGGCCGCGTACCGCGTGGCGGTGCTGGCGGGCCTGCGCCCCGCCGAGTTGGAGCCGATGCTGCAGCCGCGGCAACTGCGCGTGCTCGACAAGCGCCTGCCCATCGGCGATGTCGGCGATCTGCTGCGGCGCCGTCCCGACGTGCTGCGCGCCGAGCGCGGCCTCGCGGCCAGCACGGCCGACGTGGGCGCGACGACGGCCGAGCTGTATCCGCGCTTCGACATCGGCGGCTTCCTGGGCTTCATCGCGCTGCGCGGCTCGGACCTCGGCAGTTCGCCCAGCCGTGCCTTCAGCGTGACGCCGGGCGTGAGCTGGCCTGCCCTCCGGCTGGGCTCGGTCAAGGCCCGCGTGCGCGGCGCCGAAGCGCGCGCCGAGGGCGACCGGGCGCTCTACGAGCAGACCGTGCTGCGCGCCATCGAGGATGTGGAGAGCGCCCTCACCGGCTACGGCCAGAACCAGCAACGCCTGCAATCGCTGGTGCAGGCCGCGGCCCGCAGCGGGCGTGCGGCCGAACTGGCCGAAGTCCGCTACCGCGAGGGCGCCGCGCCCTACCTGAGCGTGCTCGATGCGCAACGTACATTGCTGCGTGCGCAAGACGCGGTGGCCGAGGCCGAAACCGCCTCGTACACCAGCCTCGTCGCGCTCTACAAGGCGCTCGGCGGCGGGTGGCAAGCACCCTCCGATGCGAGGGGAGGGCCGGCCGCCTGACAATCGCACCAACAAAGACCCACGAAACGTCCATGTCCGCCCCCATCGACGCCAAGCCCGCCTGGATGCCTCACCAGCCGGCAGACCGCATCCTCTCCACGCTCAAGACCCGTGGCGCGCTCGGCATTCCCGACATCGCCAAGGTGCTGGGCGTCACGGTGGAAGCGGTGCGCCAGCAGATGGCCAAGCTGGAGACCGAAGGCCTGGTCGATGCGGAAAGCCGCCCGAGCGGCCGCGGCCGGCCGACGCAGATCTGGCGGCTCACCGGCGAAGGCCACAAGCGCTTTCCGGACACGCACGCCGAGATGACGGTGCAGATGATCAGCGCCGTGATCAGCGTGTTCGGCCAGAAGGGCATGGACCAGCTGATCGATGCGCGCGAGAACACCATGCGCACCACCTACACCGAGGCGATGCGCGGCGCGCGCAGCCTCAAGACGCGGCTGGAGCGGCTCGCCGAAATTCGCAGCCGCGAAGGCTACATGGCCGAATTCCGGCCCGAGGGCGACGGCTTTCTCTTCATCGAGAACCACTGCCCCATCTGCACCGCGGCACAAGCCTGCACGGGCTTTTGCCGCAGCGAACTGCAACTCTTCGACGAAGTGCTGGGGCCCGAAGTGACCGTCAGCCGCGTCGAGCATGTGCTCGCGGGTGCGCGGCGCTGCGCCTACCAGGTCAGCCCGAAGCCCCGCGACTGACTCAACACCGAACAACGATTTACCCACAACCGACCGAAAAGGAACCACGATGGAACACAAGCTCCCACCCCTGCCCTACGCCCTCGATGCACTGGCACCCGACTACTCGCAGGAGACCCTCGAGTACCACTACGGCAAGCATCACAACGCCTACGTGGTGAACCTCAACAACCTGCAGAAGGGCACCGAATTCGAAGCCCTCACGCTGGAAGAAATCATCAAGAAGGCCAGCGGCGGCATCTACAACAACGCGGCCCAGATCTGGAACCACACCTTCTTCTGGAACTGCATGAAGCCCCAAGGCGGCAGTGCACCGACCGGCGCGCTGGCCAAGGCCATCGACGCCAAGTGGGGCAGCTACGACGCCTTCAAGGAAGCCTTCGTGAAGTCGGCTGTCGGCAACTTCGGTTCGGGCTGGACCTGGCTCGTGAAGAAGGCCGACGGTTCGGTGGACATCGTGAACACCGGCGCCGCCGGCACGCCGCTGACGACCGCGGACACCGCACTGTTGACCGTCGACGTCTGGGAACACGCCTACTACATCGACTACCGCAACCTGCGCCCGAAGTTCGTCGAGACCTTCCTGGCCAAGCTGGTGAACTGGGACTTCGTCGCCAAGAACTTCGGCTGATCGATCAGCCGTTGATCAGGTTCAGGATGTTCCCATCGGGGTCCTTGAACCACGCGACCTTCATGTCGCCCATGACATGGAGGTCGCCTTCGAGCTTCGTATCGGGCATGTCGTAGTGCTCGAAGCGCACGCCCTTGGCCTTGAGCGCCGCGGCGAGGCGCTCGATGTCGGCACCGACCTGCCAGGTCACGGCCGTCGCCTGGTTCGTGCCGGCGAACGCCGAGCGGTACACGTTAATGCGCGTTTTGCCGCTGCCGTAGACAACGACTTCGTCGCCCTCCGAATCGACCTGCGCGAGGCCCAGCGTGTCTTCGTAGAAACGGCGGGCCACCGCGAGGTCTTTCACCGCGAGGTTGGCCACCGCATCGATGTTTCCGAGCATGGTGTCTCCTTTGTGTGGATCGATATTTCATGTTCGGCGCCGAAACCGCCCTGTCAAGTCGCCGCCGTCTGATACGGGACCCATCGCGAACCACGAAAACAGCGCCGCGCCACTTCCGGCACACTGCACCCTCGGTGCAGTGAGGCCAAAAGGCCTCCATCGCCTCTGCTGCAACCCCGATTCGTTCAGACCAAGAGACAAACCCATGATCCGCAAACTCACCCGCACGCTGGCCCTTGCGCTGGCGCTCCCCCTGGCTTTTGCCGCCGTTGCCGTGCACGCGCAGAGCTACCCCACCAAGCCCATCCGCATGATCGTGCCCTTCCCGCCCGGCGGCGGCACCGACATCCTGGCGCGCCTGGTCGCGCAGAAGCTCACCGAGGCTAACCACTGGACCGTGGTGCCCGACAACCGCGGCGGTGCCGGCGGCACCATCGGCATCGCCGAAGCCGCGCGCGCCGCGCCCACGGGCTACGACATCGTGATGGGCCAGAAGGACAACATGGTCGTCGCGCCCTGGCTCTACAAGAACCTGAGCTACAACCCGGTGAAGGACCTCACGGCCGTGGCTCATGTGGCCTACACGCCGGTGGTGATCGTCACCCAGGCCAACTCGAAGTTCAAGACGCTCGACGACGTGGTGAAGGCCGCGCGCGCCGCGCCCGACACCATCACCTACGGCTCGCCCGGCAACGGCACCACCATCCACCTGGCCGGCGAGATCTTCAACAGCGCCGCCAAGATCAAGATGCGCCACGTGCCCTACAAGGGTTCCAACGCGGCCATGATGGACGTGCTCGCGGGCAACGTCGACCTGATGGTGTCGTCGGTGCCCTCGGCCATGGCGCAGATCAAGGCCGGCAAGCTGCGCCCGCTGGCCGTCACCTCCGCCAAGCGCAGCACCTCGCTGCCCGAGACGCCCACCGTCGCCGAGCTCGGCTACAAGGGCTTCGACGTGAGCACCTGGTACGGCATCTTCGTGCCGGCCGGCACGCCCAAGGACATCGTTGCCACGCTGAACACCGAGGTCAACAAGCTGCTGGCCACGCCCAAAATGAAGGCCGCCATCATCGGCCAGGGTGCGGAACCCGAGAGCATGACGCCCGACCAGTTCGGCGCGCTGCTGAAGACCGACTACGAGAAGTGGAAGGGCATCGTGCAAGCCTCGGGCGCGACCATCGAATAAGCCTCGCAGTCGCAGAATGGTGTCTCCACAACGGGCCGCGACGACGGCATGGAGACACCGATGGCATTTCTTCGCGAGAACTCACGCACCCTGCTGCTGAAGACAACCGCCCTGGCAGCGGTTGCCGCTTTCATTCAGGGCTGCGCGCAGACACCGGCCCAGCAGCCTCCTTCCGAAGCCACCATCGCCGCGCACGTTGCGGCGGCCACGCGCGATGCGGGCACCGACCTCGTACCGCTCCTGGACCTCTGCAAGCCCGCGCCCGCCGCGCAGCCGCCACAGGCCGAGCTGGACAAGGGCCTCAAGGCGCTCATCGACAAGCCCGCGCCGCCGCCGGGCCAGGCCTTCGACAACCTCTACTTCGTGGGCGCCGACTGGGTGAGCGCCTGGGCCATCAAGACCTCGGACGGCATCATCCTCATCGATGCACTCAACAACCAGATGGAGGCGGCCGCGCTCATCGAGGGCGGCATGCGCGGGCTCGGCCTCGACCCCGCGCAGATCAAGTACGTGGTCGTCACGCACGGCCACGGCGATCACTACGGCGGTGCGCCCTACCTCGCGCAGAAATACCGCGCCCGCGTGGTGATGAGCGAAGCCGACTGGACGATGACCGAGACGAAGCTCGAATTCGCGACGCCCGTCTGGGGCGCACCGCCCAAGCGCGGCGCGGGCGATGTGTCGGCGAAGGACGGCGATCGCCTCACGCTGGGCGACACCACCGTCACGCTGTACATCACGCCGGGCCACACCATGGGCACGATCTCGCCGGTGTTCGACGTGACCTCGAATGGCCAGAAGCACCGCGCCATGCTCTGGGGCGGCACCGCCTTCAACTTCGGCAAGAACGTGCCGCGGCTGGGGAGCTACATCGATGCGACGCGACGCATGGGCACGGTGGTGCAGGCGCAGAAAATTGACGTGCTGCTGTCGAACCATTCGGCCATCGACAGCTCGCAGGCGCGGCTGGCGACACTGCGGCAGCAGCAGCCCGCGGGCGCGGCCAATCCGTTCGTGATCGGCACGCCCGCGGTGTCGCGTGCGTTGAATGTGATGGGTGAATGCGCGCAGGCGCAGCGGGACAGGTTCGTCTTGCAGTGATGCTGTCTTGCTCCTTCCCCCTCTGGGGGAAGGTTGGGATGGGGGCAGACGGCGTTTGATACGCCGCCGATGCTTGATACGCCGCTTGCCCCCACTCCTACCCTCCCCCAAGCGGGGGAGGGAGAAATACCTGGGACTCAGTCAGGCACGAACTTGGCGTTGAAGATATCCACGTCCGAGGCATCCTCGAACGTCGCCACCTGCCCCATCTTCCCGTCGCTCATCCTGCACGCCGAGAACAGGCTGAAACGCCCCTTGAAGTAGAACTCGTCCATCACGATCAGTGCGTACGGGTACGGCACGAAGACCTGGTGTTCGAAGATGACGCGATGCACGTTCCTCGGCGACGGAAAGAGCTTGTAGTCGTTGGTGTCGATCGACTTTGCGGTGGCCATGGTCGTGCGCGCTTTCGGTGTTGAGGGCGTTCAGGCCGGGTCGCGCACGTCGGCCACGGGGTTCGTGCCGAAGTCTTCGCGTGCCAGGTACTTGAGCACCTTGGCAGCAGCGGTCGCGGGGCTGTCGAGGCGACCGTCTTCCTTCATGCTCACGAAGCGCGTGCGGTCCGGAAAGTTCTCGGCCGATGCGCCGCGCAGTTGCACCTGCATGTCGGTATCGATGATGCCGGGCGCGAGCGAGACGATGCGCGCGCCGTTCGGTGCGGCCGCTTCCTCGAGCGCCACGGCCTGCGAGAAACGGTCCATGCCGGCCTTGGCCGCGCAATAAGGCGCCTGGCTGCCCATCGCGTTGCGGCCCAGGCCCGACGAGATGTTCAGCACCTTGCGCGCGCCGCGCCATTCGCGCGTGGCACCGAGGAAGGCGGCGGTCAGCAGCATCGGCGCTTCGAGGCCGATGCGCAGCGCCTGTGCCAGCTCGGCCGGCACAGCGCTCGCGAGCGGCGCGGGGTTGCCGACGGTGCCGGCGTTGTTGATGAGGGTCACGCTGTCGAAGCGTTGCGCATCGAGGGTCTTGAGCCAGGCCGACACGCGGGCCGATGCGGCAACGGGGTCGGACAGGTCCTGCTCCCACTGCGTGAGTTCGGCGTCGGCCGCCTTGGCGACCTCGATCAGTTGCGCATCTTGCTTGCGCGAAATGCCGAGCACCACGTGGCCTGCTTGCAGCAACTGTTCGGCCATGGCACGGCCCAGGCCGCGCGAGGCACCGGTGATCAGGGTGAGGTGGGAAGCGGCAGCGGTCATCGGGAAAGTCTTTCTTGAACGAAGGCGGGGAGGTTAAGGGGTATCGAAAAGCCTTGGGGCTCAACCGGTACGGAATTGCTTGCGCAGGAACGCGCGGTGCCGCGCGATGTGCTGCAGCTGCGCGGGCGCGATGGTGCCGCCGAGGTCGACTTCGTCCGCGCCGTTGAGCACCGCATTGGCGTTCGTCATCGCACGTGCGACGACTTCTTCTTCGCTCACGCCGAGCTGCGCCGCGAGGTCGAGCGCCACGCGCCGCATGGCGCGCTGCGAGAGCATCCACATCGCGCCGAAGCGGTCCCACGCGAGTGCGGCTTCTTCGGCCTTCTCGCGGTCCGCGAGGATCTCGTTGAGCGGCTTGGCAAGGATCGCGTCGAGCGCATCGATCTTCTCGGTCAGCGCCTCGTTGCATTCGATGGCCTCCTGCAGCGTCGGCCCGGTGTCGTCGGCCTTCGCCTTCGGCACATCGGCCGGTGGAATGAAAGCCGCTTCCGCATTCGCGGGCACGACCTGGAGCTGGTCTTTGAGGGTCATGAGGTTTCCGTTTCCGCCGAGGCGTTCTTCTTGTTCGACATCGCGCTTACGCGCAGGCCCGGCAGGTCGAGCACGCGCAGCCCGCCGTACTCCACGCGAATCAGCCCCTGCGCCGAGAGCCCGTTGAGCGCCTCGTTCACCCGCTGGCGAGACAGGCCCACGAGATACGCCAGCTCCTGCTGCGTGATGCGCAACACCTCACCCACACCGGGGTACAACACCGGGTTGAACAGCGACACCAGGTTGCGCGCCACGCGCGCGTCGGGGTTGTTGAGCCGGTCGATCTCCAGCGCCGCGATGAACTGGCCGAGCCGTTCGTTGAGCTGGTTCATCACGAAGCGGTTGAAGCCGATGGAGTGATCGAGCAGCCAATGAAAGCTCTCGATCGGCAGCCCCGCCACCACGCTGCGGCGCAGCGCCTGGATGTTGTAGCGGTAGGGCTCGCGCTTCATCACCGTGCCTTCGCCGAACCAGCCGCCGGGCGGCACGCCGGTGTAGGTGACGGAGCCGCCATCGGCGTTGTCGTTGCTCATCTTGAGGAGCCCCTCGACCACGCCGAACCAATAAGTAGGCGAGCGGCCGACGCGGCAAACAAGGTCGCCGGGCTCGGCCTCGCCCACCACCAGCGCGGCCTCGGCGCGTCGGCGCTCGGCGGGCGTGAGCGTGGGCAGCCAGGGAATGCCGCCGAGCTCCGCGGCATTGGCGGGACGCACGCGGTCCTTGATCGAATTGCCAAGCGTGCCGAGAGGACTCTGGTTGAGGTTGCCATGAGGCATCGGGAAACTCCGGGGAGTAGTGTCCCTAGGATTGTCGTTGGAACGACAACCGGGCGTCAAAGTGGGACCTACGATCCGCCCACTGTGCAAACAACCGCCCCCACCTTCCCCCGTCTGCTGCTCGCGCACGCCCAGGCCCAGCCCGAGTCGCCCGCGGTGCGCGAGAAAGACCTCGGCATCTGGCAAACCTGGAACTGGAACGCCGTGGCCGAGGAGGTGCGCGAGATGGCTTGCGGCCTCGCGAGCCTCGGCTTCAAGCCATTCGACAACCTCGCCATCGTGGGCGCCAACCGGCCGCACCTGTACATGGCGGTGGTCGCGGCGCAGAGCCTGCGCGGCGTGCCGGTGCCGCTCTACCAGGACGCGGTGGCCAGCGAGATGGTCTTCATGCTGCAGGACGCGGCCATCGACTTCGTGATCGTCGAAGACCAGGAGCAGGTCGACAAGCTGCTCGAGTGCCGCGAGCTGCAAAAAGACCAGGCGCATGGCATCTGCCACATCATCTACGACGACCCCAAGGGCCTGCGCCACTACGACCAGCCCGGGCTCATGAGCTACGAGCAGCTGCGCGCGCTGGGCCGCGAGTTCGACAAGGCCAACGTCGGCTACTACGACCGCGCCGTGGCGAGCGGCGAGGCCACCGACGTCGGCGTGATCCTCTACACCTCGGGCACCACCGGCCGCCCCAAGGGCGTGTGCCAGACGCATGCGAGCTTCATCGCGGCGGGCCGCGGCGGCGTGCAGACCGACCGGCTCGGCCCCGGCGACAACATCATGAGCTACCTGCCGATGGCGTGGGTGGGCGACCACCTGTTCTCGGTGGCGCAATGGCTGGTGGGCGGCTTCACGCTCAACTGCCCCGAGTCGGCCGAGACGGTGATGAACGACATGCGCGAGATCGGCCCGAGCTACTACTTCGGCCCGCCGCGCACCTTCGAAGGGCTGCTCACTGCGGTGTCGATCCGCATGGAAGACGCGGCGGCTCCGAAGCGCTGGCTCTATGCGAAGTTCATGGCGCTCGCGCAGCGCGTGGGCGCCGACATCCTCAACGGCGCGCCGGTGAGCACGGGCGACCGGCTGATGTATGGCCTCGGCAACCTGTTGATCTACGGACCGCTGCGCAACGTGCTGGGCATGAGCCGCATCCGCGTGGCCTACACGGCCGGGGCGGCCATCGGCCCCGACCTGTTCCGCTTCTACCGCTCCATCGGCGTGAACCTCAAGCAGTTCTACGGCCAGACCGAGACCTGCGCGTACGTCTGCCTGCAGCAGGACGGCAAGGTCAAGCTGCAGACCGTGGGCACCGCCGCGCCGGGCATCGAACTGAAGATCGCCGAAGACGGCGAAGTGCTGGTGCGCGGCGTGTCGGTGCTCAAGGAGTACTACAAGCGCCCCGACGCCACCGCCGAGGTGCTCGATGCCAACGGCTACTTCCACACCGGCGATGCGGGCGTGCTCGACAGCGAAGGGCACCTGCGCATCATCGACCGCGCGAAGGACGTGGGCCGGCTCGTGAGCGGTGCGATCTTCGCGCCCAACTACATCGAGAACAAGCTCAAGTTCTTCCCGCAGATCAAGGAAGCCGTGTGCTTCGGCAACGGCCGCGACGAAGTCTGCGCCGCCATCAACATCGACTTCGAAGCCGTGGGCAACTGGGCTGAGCGCCGGGGCCTGGCCTATGGCGGCTACGTCGACCTGGCCGGCAAGCCCGAGGTGCTGACGCTGATTGCCGAATGCATCGGCAAGGTCAACGCCGACCTCGCGAGCGAAGACGGCATGGGCGAGACGCAGATCGCGCGCTTCCTCGTGCTGCACAAGGAGCTGGACCCCGACGACGATGAGCTGACCCGCACGCGCAAGGTGCGGCGCGGCTTCATCGCGGAGAAATACGCGGTGCTGGTCGAGGCGCTCTACGGCGGCAAGACCGAGCAGTACATCGAGACCCAGGTCAAGTTCGAGGACGGACGCACGGGCGTGGTGAATGCCACGCTGAAGATCGTCGAAGCCAAGACCTTCCCCATCGTGAAGGCAGCGGCATGAGCTCCCGTAAAACAGGCGAGGTCATCCTCGACGTGCAGAACATCAGCTTGAGCTTCGGCGGCGTGAAGGCGCTGACGGACATCAGCTTCAACGTGCGCGAGCACGAAGTGCGCGCCATCATCGGCCCGAACGGCGCGGGCAAGAGCTCGATGCTCAACTGCATCAACGGCGTGTACTGGCCGCAGCAGGGTTCCATCACCTTCCGCGGCCAGACCTTCAAGCACATGAACTCGCGCCAGGTGGCCGAGATGGGCGTGGCGCGCACCTTCCAGAATCTGGCGCTCTTCAAGGGCATGAGCGTGCTCGACAACATCATGACGGGGCGCAACCTCAAGATGAAAAGCGGCCTGCTCGCACAGGCTTTCCGCTGGGGCCCGGCCGAGCGCGAAGAGTTGCGGCACCGCGAGTTCGTCGAGCACATCATCGATTTCCTGGAGATCCAGGCGCACCGCAAGACACCCGTGGGCCGCCTGCCCTACGGCCTGCAAAAGCGCGTCGACCTCGGCCGCGCGCTCGCGATGGAGCCGCAGGTGCTTCTGCTCGACGAGCCGATGGCCGGCATGAACGTCGAAGAGAAGCAGGACATGAGCCGCTTCATCCTCGACGTGAACGACGAGTTCGGCGCGACCATCGTGCTCATCGAGCACGACATGGGCGTGGTGATGGACATCTCCGACCGCGTGGTGGTGCTGGACTACGGCAAGAAGATCGGCGACGGCACGCCGGACGAAGTGCGGAACAACGAAGACGTGATTCGGGCTTATCTGGGTGTGGAGCACTGACGCCATGCCAAACCTGATCCTGATGCATTGCTCCTTCCCCTCCCGGGGGAAGGCTGGGATGGGGGCACGACGGCCCTCGCTACAGAGCCGCGCCTCATCGAGCGCCGCGTGCCCCCACCCCAACCCTCCCCCGGAAGGGGAGGGAGAAAGACAAAGAAACTGACCATGGGCTTTTTTCTTGAAACCCTCTTCGGCGGCCTCATGGTCGGCATGCTCTATTCGCTGATCGCCATCGGCTTCGTGCTGATCTACAAGGCCTCGGGCGTCTTCAACTTCGCGCAGGGTGCGATGGTGCTGTTCGCGGCGCTGGCGATGGCACGGTTCTCCGAGTGGTTTCCGCTGTGGTTCGGCTTCCAGAGCCTCATCCTCGCGAACATCCTGGCCTTCATCGCCGCGATGGCGGTGATGGTCGTGGTGGCTTGGCTCATCGAACGGCTCGCGCTCAGCAAGCTGGTGAACCAGGAAGGCATCACGCTCCTGATGGCCACGCTGGGCATCGCCTACTTCCTGGACGGCGTGGGCCAGACGATCTTCGGCAACGACATCTACAAGATCGACGTGGGCATGCCCAAGGAACCGCTGATGGTGCTCGAAGGCACCTTCCCCGGCGGCCTGCTGCTGAGCCAGGAAGACCTGGTCGCCGCGGCGGTGTCGGCCGCCCTCGTGGTGGTGCTGGCCATCTTCTTCCAGAAGACCGCGACCGGCCGCGCGCTGCGCGCGGTGGCCGACGACCACCAGGCCGCGCAGTCCATCGGCATTCCGCTCAAGCGCATCTGGGTGATCGTGTGGTCGGTGGCCGGCTTCTCGGCGCTGGTGGCCGGGATCATCTGGGGCTCGAAGCTGGGCGTGCAGTTCTCGCTCTCGCTGGTGGCGCTGAAGGCTCTGCCGGTGGTGATCCTCGGCGGACTCACCTCGATCCCGGGCGCGATCATCGGCGGCCTGCTGATCGGCGTGGGCGAGAAGCTGTCTGAAATCTATCTCGGCCCCATGCTCGGTGGCGGTATCGAGATCTGGTTTGCCTACGTGTTGGCGCTCGTCTTCCTGCTGGTTCGGCCCCAGGGCTTGTTCGGCGAAAAAATCATTGATCGGGTCTGAGCCATGTTCTATAGAGAAAACGGCCAGTTCAAGTCGAGCTACAGGGCCGACCAACAGATCCTCCCGATCGCGCAGGACCGCATCGCGATGCTGGTGCTGCTGCTCGTGGCTTTCATCGTGGTGCCGCTGGGCGTGTCCGACTACTGGATGCGCGCCATCCTCACGCCCTTTTTGATCCTGTCGCTCGCAGCGCTCGGCCTCAACATCCTGGTCGGCTACTGCGGCCAGATCTCGCTGGGCACCGGTGCCTTCATGGCGGTGGGCGCATACGCGGCCTACAACTTCCAGGTGCGCATCGACGGCATGCCACTCATCGCCTCACTGCTGCTGGGCGGCCTCTGCGCGACGGTGATCGGCGTGCTCTTCGGCATTCCGAGCCTGCGCATCAAGGGCCTGTACCTGGCGGTCGCCACGCTGGCCGCGCAGTTCTTCACCGACTGGGCGTTCCTGCGCATCCAGTGGTTCACCAACAACTCGTCGTCGGGTTCGGTGAGCGTGGCGGGCCTCAATGTGTTCGGCGTGCCGATCGAGTCGCCGGTGCAGAAGTATTTGTTCTGCCTCCTCTTCGTGGTGGTGTTCGCGCTGCTCGCCAAGAACCTGGTGCGCAGCGCCATCGGCCGCGAGTGGATGGCGATGCGCGACATGGACGTGGCCGCCGCGGTGATCGGCATCCGCCCGGTGTACGCCAAGCTCACGGCCTTTGCGGTGAGCAGCTTCATCGTCGGCGTGGCGGGCGGGCTGTGGGGCTTCATCCACCTGGGTGCGTGGGAGCCGGCGGCGTTCAGCATCGACCGCTCGTTCCAGCTGCTTTTCATGGTGATCATCGGCGGGCTCGGCTCGATCATGGGCAGCTTCTTCGGCGCCGCCTTCATCGTGCTGCTGCCGCTCTTCCTGAACCAGTTGCCCGCGTGGCTGGGCTTCTCGATTTCGACCGCGCTGGCCTCGCACCTGGAGACCATGATCTTCGGCGCGCTGATCGTGTTCTTCCTGATCGTCGAGCCGCACGGCCTCGCGCGGCTGTGGTCCACGGCCAAGGAAAAGCTGCGGCTCTGGCCCTTCCCGCACTGACAACGCATTACCAAAGTTCCCGTTCGTTCGTTCGCAAAAACCCGGCACCGAGGTGCCCACAAAAGGAGACAGGCATGAAACTGAAATCGCTCGCTCTGACCGCCGCCCTGGTGGCCAGCACCCTCGGCGCCCTGCTCGCGCCATCGCTCGCGCAGGCACAGGCCAAGGAGCAGTTCTTCCCGCTGCTGGTGTACCGCACCGGCCCCTACGCGCCCAACGGCACGCCCTGGGCCAACGGCAAGCAGGACTACATCAAGTACGTCAATGCCACCGGCGGCATCAACGGCGTGAAGATCACCTACGAAGAGTGCGAGACCGGCTACGCCACCGACAAGGGCGTGGAATGCTACGAGCGCCTGAAGGGCCGTCCGGGCGTGGCGCTGTTCGATCCGCAAGCCACGGGCATCACCTTCGCGCTGACCGACAAGGTGCCCACCGACAAGATCCCGCTGATCACGCTGGGCTACGGCCTCTCGGCTTCGCAGGACGGCGGCGTGTTCAAGTGGAACTTCCCGCTGATGGGCAGCTACTGGACCGCGGCCGACATCCTGATCCAGCACATCGGCAAAAAAGAAGGCGGCATGGACAAGCTCAAGGGCAAGAAGATCGCCCTCGTGTACCACGACTCGCCGTTCGGCAAGGAGCCGATTCCGCTCTTGCAGGAGCGCGCCAAGCAGAACGGCTTCGAGCTCTCGCTGATCCCCGTGACCGCGCCCGGCGTGGAACAGAAATCGGCCTGGCTGCAGGTGCGCCAGTCGCGCCCCGACTTCGTGCTGCTGTGGGGCTGGGGCGTGATGAACTCCACCGCGCTCAAGGAGGCCGTGGCCACGGGCTACCCGCGCGAGAAGATGTACGGCGTGTGGTGGGCCGGCGCCGAACCCGACGTGAAGGACGTGGGCGCCAACGCCAAGGGCTACAACGCGCTCGCGCTCAACACCTCGGGCACGCAGCCCAAGGTGATCCAGGACATCCTCAAGCAAGTGCACGACAAGGGTCAGGGCACGGGTCCGAAGGAAGAAGTGGGCTCGGTGCTCTACACGCGCGGCGTGATCATCCAGATGCTGACCATCGAGGCCGTCAAGCGCGCGCAGGAACGCTTCGGCAAGGGCAAGGTCATGACCGGCGAGCAGGTGCGCTGGGGCATGGAGAACCTCGCGCTCGACCAGAAGAAGCTCGACGCGCTCGGCTTCTCGGGCGTGATGCGTCCGGTGAGCACTTCGTGCCAGGACCACATGGGCTCGACCTGGGCGCGCGTGCACACCTGGGACGGCGCCAAGTGGGGTGGCATGTCCGAGTGGTACGAGGCCGACGAACAGATCATCAAGCCGATGGTGAAGGCCGCCGCCGACAAGTACGCCGGCGAGAAGAAGCTGACGCGCCGCGAAGCGGCGGATTGCCAGTCTTGATGCGCTGAATGTGCCGTGGCGGCTCGCAAGAGCCGCCATTCGCAAGGACGGCAGCACTGCTGTCCTTGCGAATGCTTCGGACCACACCATGAGCGAACCCAACATCCTTCTCAACGTCAACGGCATCGAGGTTATCTACAACCACGTGATCCTCGTGCTCAAGGGCGTGTCGCTCACCGTGCCCGAAGGCGGCATCGTGGCGCTGCTCGGCGGCAACGGCGCGGGCAAGACGACCACGCTGCGCGCGGTGAGCAACCTGCTTGCGGGCGAGCGCGGCGCGGTGACCAAGGGCACGATCGAGTTGCGCGGCGACCGCATCGAGGCGCTGTCGCCGGCCGAGCTGGTCAAGCGCGGCCTCATCCAGGTGATGGAAGGCCGCCACTGCTTCGCCCACCTCACGATCGAAGAGAACCTGATGACCGGCGCCTACACGCGCACCGACGGCAAGGCCGCGGTGCAGCAGACGCTGGAGAAGGTGTATGCGTATTTCCCGCGCCTGAAGACACGGCGCACCTCGCAGGCGGCCTACACCTCGGGGGGCGAACAGCAGATGTGCGCCATCGGCCGCGCGCTGATGGCCAACCCGACGATGGTGCTGCTGGACGAACCCTCGATGGGCCTCGCGCCGCAGATCGTCGAGGAGGTGTTCGAGATCGTGAAAGACCTCAACACCAAGGAACACGTGACCTTCCTGCTGGCCGAGCAGAACACCAACATGGCGCTGCGCTACGCCGACTACGGCTACATCCTGGAGAACGGCCGGATCGTGATGGACGGTGAGGCGAAGAGCCTGCGCGAGAACGAGGACGTGAAGGAGTTCTACCTTGGCGTCGGCGGTGCTGATCGCAAGAGCTTCCGTGATGTGAAGAGCTACAAGCGGCGCAAGAGGTGGCTGGCTTGACGGGTCGATGCGCCCCCACGAACCCGACATCCGCCTGGCGGAAGAACCGAACTGAAAGATGAAGGGTACGGACATGACCGACCACTACGACAAGCTCGAAATCCGTGACCCCGCCGAACGCGAGCGCGACCTGCTCGCCGCATTGCCGAAGCAGATCGCGCAGGCACAGACAGCCACGTCGGCGTTCAAGAAGATCCTCGACGGCGTGAAGCCCGCGGACGTCACGACGCGAGACGCGCTCGCCAGACTACCGGTCACGCGCAAATCGGAATTGCTCGACCTGCAGAAGCAACGCCGCGCCGACGACCCCTTCGGCGGCTTCGCATCGATCGTGCGCGGTGCGCGCATGCCGCGCATGTTCGCGAGCCCCGGCACCATCTACGAACCCGAAGGCGAAGCGCGCGACTACTGGCGCACCGCACGGGCATTGCATGCGGCGGGCTTTCGCAGCGGCGAGCTGATCCACAACAGCTTCAGCTACCACATGACCCCCGCCGGCTCCATCATGGAGAGCGGCGCGCGCGCCATGGGCTGCACCGTGTTCGCGGGCGGCACCGGGCAAACCGAGCAGCAGCTCGAAGCCATCGTCGACCTCAAGCCCGAGGGCTATGCGGGCACGCCGAGCTTTTTGAAGATCCTGCTGGAGAAGGCCGAAGAAAAGGGGCAGAAGCTGCCCTCGCTCACCAAGGCCCTCGTCTCCGGCGAAGCCTTTCCGCCGAGCCTGCACGACTGGATCGCCGCGCACGGCGTGAAGGGCACGCAGTGCTATGCCACCGCCGACCTCGGCCTCATCGCGTACGAGACCAGCGCCCGCGAAGGCCTCGTCATCGACGAGGGCGTGCTGGTCGAGATCGTGCGACCCGGCACCGGCGACCCGGTGCCCGATGGCGAAGTGGGCGAGATCGTCGTCACCAGCTTCAACCCCGACTACCCGCTGGTGCGCTTCGGCACCGGCGACCTCTCAGCCGTGCTCGCGGGCACCTGCCCCACCGGCCGCACCAACAAACGCATCAAGGGCTGGCTCGGCCGCGCCGACCAGACCACCAAGGTGCGCGGCATGTTCGTGCATCCGTCGCAGGTGGCGGAGATCGCGCGGCGCTTTCCCGAGATCGTGCGCGCGCGCCTGGTGGTGTCGGGCGAGATGGGCGACGACCAGATGACCTTCAGGCTCGAATGCACCGGCACGCCGGCCGGGCTCGATGCGCGCATTGCCGATGCGGTGCGCGAAGTGACCAAGCTGCGCGGCACCATCGAGCTGGTGGTGCCGGGGACGCTGCCGAATGATGGCAAGGTGATCGAGGACGCGCGCAGCTACAAGTAGCGGCGGTACTTGCGGCGCAGGGCAGCGCGCACCAGCAGCACCGCCAGCGCCATGTAGAGCAGCGCGAACACGGCGACGAAGGCGATCAGGCCGGCGACGTCGCCCAGGACGGACGGGAACCGGATCGCCAGCACCAGCCATGCGAGTCCGGCGAGGATGCAGATCACCTGCAACTGCACGAAGGCCGAGACAGACGCCGCCACGGCGCGGAAAGGGCGGGCCCGCGAGAGACCGGCCCCCACCCCAACCATCCGCCGAAGAACGCCAATGCAAAGGCCACGGGTGGCAACACGACCCAGCCCAGCACGAGCGCCGTGTCGTTCATCAGCCGCACCGCATCGGTCCACTGGCTCGCGATCACGACGCTCCATGTCTGCAGCGATGCGAACACGGCGGCGACCAGCAGCGCCACCGCGCGGCGCGGCGATGTCGTGATTGCGATCTCGGCGTCGTTCGCGGCAGCGTCGGGCGGCGCCATCGCTGGCACGACACGGCCCCCCTTTCGCAGGGCGAACCAGGCGGCGCACCACACGCCCAGCACCAGGACGGCCAGCTGGATGGTCGGCCAGATCAGCACGGTCCACGAGCGCATGGCGTGGATGTCGGAAGGCTCCTGCAGCGAACCGCCCGGCATGAAGAGCAGTTGCTGCAGCCGGTAGAGCAACGGGCTCAACGCAAAGATGTTCACGACCTGCACCACCAGGTACGCCAGCGCGAAGCGGCTGCCCGGATTGAGAATGCGCGCCAGGCTGCCGGCGCCCCGCTCCTCGAGCGCGTTGCGCGCGTGGCTCCAGGCCAGGGCGGCGGCCAGCAGCCAGGCCATCGCGGCGTGAGAGAGCATCGGGATCCACATGCCCGGCCTCGCGTAGAGGCTGCGCACCGTTTCGCTGGCGATCAACATCGGTACCAATTGCACCAGCGTGCTCGAAACGAACAGGGCTGCGTGGATGAGCACGGTGAGCCAGGCGAAGTCTCGGGGCAGGCGCTGTGCGCGCTCGTGTGAAGAAGACGGTGCGGCCATGGAATTTCTTTTGCTGTGCTGCCGAACGACGGCCAGGTGATCGAGGAGGCGCAGGGCTACAGGTCACGACGATAGAACCGGCGCATGACGACAGCCCCGATCACCACCACCAGCACGATGTAGACCAGCACCACTGCCACGAAGGCAACGAGGCTCCCGAGGCCGTGCAACCTGCCCATGGAATTGCTCGTCGCGACGAACGTCCCTACCGCGGCGATGACAAAGCTGCTCACCTGCACCAGGACAAAGGTCGAGACCGAGGCGGTCACGGCCCTGAAAGGCCGCGCGAGCGGCAAGCCGGGCCGCGTGCCGAGCCAGGCGCCCCAGAACGCGATCGCAAAGGCCACCAACCACGGCAGCACCAGGGTGAGCAGCAGCTTCGGGACGCCGTCGTTCGAAGGCGCCACCGAGTTCGTGATGAGGAGGCCGCTCCAGAGATGGAGCGACGCGAACACCGCGGCGAACACCGTCACGCCGGCTCGGCGGGGCGCGGCGCCTGCGACCTCGACCGCCGCATCGCCTTGCGCACCCACCGTCGCGACGTGGCCGCGGCCCAACGCGATGCGCGCCGCGAGCCACAGGCCCAGCACGAGCACGACCAGCCGGCCGATCCACTGGACCAGCAGGGCCAGGCCGATCGCAAGGAAAGGCGAGAACTCGAGCCAGCCAGGGCTGCCGAAGAGAAACCTGAACCGGGGGAACAACTGGCCCAGCACGTAGTAGTTCAAGACCACCACGAGCGCGCACACGATGCCGAAGCGCAGCCGCGCACCCTGCGCCAGCGCCACGTTGGCCACGCCCCGTCTTTCGAGCGCGTTGCGTCCATGGCTCCATGCCAGCACGGCAGCCATCGTCAAGGGCGCCGCGAGGCCGGCCAGCGTCATGATCCAGACGTCCGGCCGCGCGAAGGCGCTGCGCAACTGCTCGGAATGCTCCGTCCCTGGCATCAGCATCACGGCCGTGCCGATCACGAACATGGCCAGGTCCAGGCCCGCCGCGATGAGCGCGAAGTCGCGGGGCAGGCGCAATGCACGCGCTTCGTCAGAAAGGTTCGCTGTCATAGGAGTACTTTCGCCTTGCGTCATGCACGCCGCGGCCGGCATGCGTAGAAGGCGAGGGTACTGGATGACGGCGCGCGCCTTCCGTCTCAGTGCGCGAGCGCGGCTTCGGCCTCCTCGGGCGCGGGGCCCACGTACACCGACTGCGGACGAATGAGTCGCCCCTTCTTCACCTGCTCGCGCGCATGCGCCACCCATCCGCTCACGCGGCCGGCCGCGAACACGCAGGTGAAGCTCTCGCGACCGAAGCCCAGCGCTTCGAGCAGCAGCGCGGTGTAGAACTCGACGTTGGTTTCCAGCGCGCGGTCGGGCTTCTTCTCGCGCAGGATCGCGAGCGCGGCCTGCTCCGCGGCCTCGGCCAGTTCGAAGCGCGCGGCGTTGACGCTGCCCTCCACGCTCAACCGGCGCAGCGCACCCTTGAGCGCATCGGCGCGCGGATCGCGCACGCGGTAGATGCGATGGCCAAAGCCCATCAGGCGCTGGCCGCTGGCCACCGCGCCTTCGAGCCAGTGGCGCGCATTCGCAGCAGTGCCGATGGCATCAAGCGCGTCGAGCACCGGGCCGGGCGCGCCGCCGTGCAGCGGGCCCTTGAGTGCGCTGATGCCCGCGAGCACGGCCGATGCCAGACCCGCACCCGTGGAAGCGACCACGCGCGCCGCAAAGGTCGAGGCGTTGAGGCCGTGGTCGCACACGGTGACGAGGTAGGTGTCGAGCGCGGCGGCCTGCGCGGCCGTGGGCGTGCGGCCGTGCAGCATGCGCAGCATGTCGGCGGCATAGGGCAGCGACTCGTCGGGCGCGAGGGCCTGCACGCCGAGGCGCCAGCGCATTACAGCCGCCGTGTAGACAGCGGGGGCAGCGATCAGCCGCAGCGCCGTAGCGAGGTCATCGCCATCGGGCAGCCGCGCGAGCAGCGCGCGCACCGCTTCGATGGGCGGCATCTTGCGCAGCATTGCGTCGTCGTTGGGCTGCAGGCGCTCGAAGGCCTCGCGGCGTGCGCGGCCGAGCGCGCTGCGCAGGGCCGCTGCATTGGGCACGGTGTCGAAGAAGCCCTGGAACAGCAGCGCCACCACGTCTTCATAGCGCCAGCGCTGCGCAATCTCGTCGAGCTGATGGCCGCGGATCACCAGCCGGCCGGCCGCGCCGTCCACCTCGGACAGCACCGTGTGCGCGGCCACCACACCTTCAAGGCCGTCATCGTCGTTCATCGCTTCGTACTCCTGGTTTTTCACGATGACGTTGATTCTGGCGAGGCTAATATTGACGTCAATCTTGATCCATTCCATCAACATGACCAAGGCTCCCCTCTGGCTCCCCGCCGCCGAAGCGCTCGAACTGATGCAGGTGCGCCCGCAGACGCTCTACGCGAGCGTGAGCCGCGGCCGCATCCGCGCCAAGCCCGATGCGACGGACCCGCGCCGCAGCCTCTACCACCGCGACGACGTGCAGCGCGTCGCGGCCCGCACGCGCGGGCGGCGCAGCAGCGAGACGGTAGCGAGCGAGGCCATCCAGTGGGGCGAGCCGGTGCTTCCCTCTGCGGTATCGACGGTGGCCGAAGGGCGGCTCTGGTATCGCGGGCAAGACGCCTGCGAGCTGGCCGGACACGCCACGCTCGAAGATGTCGCGGGCCTGTTGTGGGAGAGCGCGCCACCGCGCTTCGTGGCCACGGGTTCCGGGCCGGTGCACGCGAAGGCCGCGACGCCGTTGCAGGCTGGCTTGCTCGCACTCGCCGCGCGCGCCGCCACCGACCCGCCTTCGCGCGGCCGTTCACGCAGCGTGCTGCAGGCCGAGGCGGCCGATGTGATCGGCACGCTCGCCGATGCGCTGCTCGGTCCGTCGACCTCGCGAGCGGCGCACCTGCACACGCGGCTGGCGGCCGCATGGCGCCGTCCGCGCGCGGCCGACGTGCTGCGCCGCGCGCTCGTGCTGATGGCCGACCACGAACTCAACGCCTCGACCTTCGCGGCGCGCGTGACCGCCTCCACGGGCGCATCGCTCGCGGCCTGCCTGCTCACGGGCCTCTCCACGCTGACCGGGCCCTTGCACGGCGGTGCCGCGGCGGCCGTGCAGGCCTTGATGCGCAGCGTCTCGACGCTCGGCAGCGAAGCCGCGGTGCGCGAATGGCTGGCGCACGACCGGCCGCTCGCGGCCTTCGGGCACCCGCTCTATCCGGCGGGCGATGCGCGCTGCACCGCGTTGCTCGAGGTCATCGAATTGCCGCCGGCTTTCACGTCGTTGCGCGCCACCGGCGAAAAACTGCTGGGCGAAGCGGCGAACATCGATTTCGCGCTGGCCGCCATGGCGACGGTGCACAAGCTGCCGGCCGATGCGCCGCTGATGCTGTTCGCGCTGGCGCGCACGGTCGGCTGGACGGCGCACGTGCTCGAACAGCAGGCCACGGGACAACTGATCAGGCCACGCGCCCGCTACACGGGGCCCGACATCGCGCGCTGAGCGCCGGTTACTTCCGGCAGGCGACCGGCAGGGCCTTGGCGGGCAGGCCGTCGCCGGCCGTGCAATGCCATTCGACGCCGTCGTCGATGCCCGCGGGCACCATGCGCAGCGTGCCCTTGGTGGTCTCCACTTCCAGCACCATCGTGTCGGGGTCGAGCTTCAGGGCCGAACCGTCGGGCAGGGTCTCGGGCGCACCGGCGGCTTCGAGGGAGTCGGGAATCTCCTGCTTCTCCTTGTAGTAGGTGCCGAGCGCCTCGCGCACGGGCGCAGCCTGGAACCATGCCTGCGAGACGACGGCGCGCGATTGGTACTCCTGGTAGGCCGGAAGGGCCACGGCTGCCAGGATGCCGATGATCGCCACGACCATCAGCAGCGCCAGCGCGCCGCCGCCCGCGCGCCCGGTGTTGGGCACGAAGATCGCGAGCACGTAAGCCAGCGGGTTGCGGCCCGGCAGCTTCGCGGCCGGATCGATGGCGCGCGCCACGCGCTTGGTGAGCCACGGGTAGCCGCCGATCAGCTCATGGAACGAAGCCCAGAAACCGCTGTTGCCCGCCGACTGGTCGGCATAGCGCTGCAGGTCGACGTTGCGCCACTGCTGCGCGCCGGCGGCCAGCGCCACGAGCGCGCGGGGCGCCGAGTCGGGCTCCTCGCAGCAGGCGGCGCCGTGCAGGTCGCAGGTGTACTCCTGCGCACGCGAATAGGCCGCGCCGAGCAGCGGCAGCCAGAGCACCGGCATGCGCCAGATGTGGCCCGTGAGGTGGCCGCGCTTGATGTGGCCGAGCTCGTGGCCGATGTAGAAATTGATGCCGTCGGGCTGGGCTTCCATCGCATCCACCACGTCGGACAGCAGCACGACGAAATCGCGGCCGAAGAAGCGGGTGGCAAAGGCGTTGAAGATGCCGTCGCCGTGCAGCAGGTAGGCCTCGGGCGGGTTCTCGATGCCGAGGTAGCCGCAGCAGGCCTTGAAGCGCGCATGCAGCTCGGGCAGCTGGGTGGGCGAGAGCTTCACGGCCGTGCCCTTGATCCAGGCGATGACGGCCGACTGTGCGAACACATAGGCGATGAAGCCCAGCAGCACGTAGATGAGCGCGATGCCCAGGGTGCCGAGCACCAGCAGCCCCCAAATCAGCACGCCCAGGCCGAGCGTGATGTTGCCGAGCCAGCGCTCGCGCGGGTAGACCAGTGGATCCATTGGAATTTCCTCCTCGATGCGACCCGTGCGGGTTCGCGTTGTTGTGGCTTTTCTCGCGCCTCCCCGGCGCGGTCTGCGAGGGTCGATCATGCCGCACGAGGGGTCGATTCAGATACGAACCTAAGGGCTATTGGGGATAGGTCAGTCGGTAGTCAGCCTATAAGATCGCGGCCGATTTTCCAACTCAACCGTCCCGGAGACTTCATGAAGAAATTGCTTGCCCTTACCGCGATCGCCGCTGCCGCCGTCGGCGCTCACGCCCAGGATTTCCCCGCAGGCAAGACCGTCACGCTGGTGGTGCCTTTCGCGGCCGGCGGCCCGACCGACCGCGTCGCGCGCGACCTGGCCGAAGCCATGCAGAAGACGCTCGGCACCACGATCGTGGTGGACAACACCGCCGGCGCCGGCAGCTCCATCGGCACCGCCAAGGTGGCGCGCGCCAACCCGGACGGCTACACGCTGCTCTTGAACCAC
The DNA here is from genome assembly GCF_024701975.1 of Variovorax sp. ZS18.2.2. GTDB lineage: Bacteria > Pseudomonadota > Gammaproteobacteria > Burkholderiales > Burkholderiaceae_C > Variovorax. The sequence continues at coordinate 52,873 of NZ_JANLNM010000009.1, read as the reverse complement.
ATCGGCATGTCCACGATGCCGGCGCTCTACCGCAAGCTGCCGTTCAACGTCGAGACCGACTTCGAGTACCTCGGCATGGTCAACGAAGTGCCGATGACGCTGATCGGCAAGCCTGGCCTCCCCGCCAACAACTACAAGGAACTGACCACCTGGATCGCGGCCAACAAGGGCAAGATCAACCTGGGCAACGCCGGCCTGGGCGCCGCCTCGCACCTGTGCGGCCTCCTGTTCCAGAGCGCGATCAAGGTCGAGATGACGCCGGTTCCCTACAAGGGCACGGCCCCCGCCATCGCCGACCTGCTGGGCGGCCAGATCGACCTGCTGTGCGACCAGACCACCAACACCACCTCGCAGATCGAGGCCAAGAAGGTCAAGGCTTACGCCGTGACCACGGCCAAGCGCCTGACCACCCCCGCACTGAAGGACCTGCCCACGCTGGCCGAATCGGGCCTGAAGGACTTCGAGGTGTCGATCTGGCACGGCATGTACGCCCCCAAGGGCACGCCGGCACCGGTGCTCAAGAAGCTCAACGAAGCCATCCGCGCCGCCATGAAGGACCCGGGCTTCATCAAGCGTGAAGAGGCGCTGGGCGCGGTGATCACGATCGACAAGCGCGTCGAGCCGGCCGAGCACAAGAAGTTCGTCTCGGCTGAAATCGCCAAGTGGGGCCCGATCATCAAGGCCGCTGGCGTCTACGCCGACTGATCGCGCCACCGCCGCGACCAGCAGCCAAAAGCAGCCGCAAGGCCGCCTGCGCCCCCTGGGCCAGGCGGCTTTTTTCGTTATGCTGGCCGGGATTTTTCTTCCCTCCCCCCGCCCCCTTTTTTCACCCCTCCCATGCGTTTTCGCAGCGCAGCCTTTGCGGTCTTCCTGGCTTTGCTGGCGCACGACGGCATGGCCCAGCCGCAAACGCTGCTGTGGGTCTGGGACCGGCCCCAGCTTTTCTCCACGCTGCCCCAAGGCACGGGTGCGGCCTACCTTCATGCCACGGTGCAACTGAGCGGCGAGCGCAGCCGCACGGTCTGGCGCCAGTGGCCGCTGCGCATCACGCCCGACGCGGCCACCACCGTGATGCCGGTGATCCACGTCGCGCTCGACAACCTCTCGCCCTCGCCCGTCAACGATGCGCAGCGAGGAGCCATTGCTGCCGCCATCGAACATGCCTCAAAGAATGGGAACCGCTCGGGCTGGGTGCAGCTCGACTTCGAAGCGCGGCGCAGCCAGCGCGAAGCGTATGTCGCCCTGTTGCGGCAGTTGCAGCCGCTGCGTGCCGGCGGCGTGAGGCTCTCGGCCACGGCACTCGCCTCGTGGTGCATGAGCGATCCGTGGTTGCCGGCCGGCCTCGTCGACGAGGTGGTGCCGATGTACTTCCGCATGGGCGCGGATTCGGCGCACATCCGCCAACGGCTGCAGGCCGCGGGCACGGCCACCGTGCCGGCCTGCCGCGATGCGGCCGGGCTGCTGCTGGGCGAGCCATGGCCGGCACTGGGCGGCGTGAAGCGGCGCTTCGTGTTCCACACGGGCGCATGGAAGACCGAAGACTTCGAAAAAATCGACAACAGGGACGCACATCCATGACTTCTCCAATGCGCACTCTGCGCACCGGCCTTCGTCTGCTCGCGATCGCCGCATCGCTCGGTGCCGCGGCGGCGCATGCGAGCGGCGGTGGCGACCCCGTGGACCTGTTCTTCGACAGCACGCGGCCCGACCAGCCGGTGCGCGAATTCGTCGAGCGGCCCGCGGGCTACTACACCGACTACCTCGTGCCCTACCAGGTGCTCTGGTATTGGCGCCTGCGCGGGCAGGCGTTCTCTCCCGATGCGGTGCGCGCCTTTTCCGACCTGCTGGAGAAGCTGCCGCGCGAGGACAGCGGCATGGAAGGCGCCGATGCGGCCTGGACCGAATGGCAGCAGGCCCGCGCCGGCGCCTACGCGAAGCTGGGCCAAGCGCTGCCCGAGGGGTCGAAGGCCACCACGCCGCCTTCCGGGCGCACACCGCAGTGGAACGCCAATACCATGCAGGCGAGCCCCATCTGCCTCTACGGCGACGCCTTCCGCAATGCCACGAAGACGCTGACCGAGCGCCTGGCGCGCACGAACGGCGACAAGACGGCCGGCCCGCTCGTGCTGCACTGGCTGCGGGCGCAGGAAGTGGTGTTCTATGCCTGCGACAAGGAGCCCGCTCCGCTTCCCGCACTGCCGGCCGGCGCGCCCGCCTGGCTGCAGGCCGACCAGGCCTACCAGCAGGCCGCGTGGCGCTTCTACACGAACGACCTCGACGGTGCCGACGCCGCATTCGCGGAGATCGCGGCCGACAAGGCGAGCCCCTGGCGCGACCTTGCGGCGTACATGCGGCTGCGCGTGCTGGCGCGCCAGAACCCGGGCAGCGATGCATCGCCTCCGGACCGCGAGAGTGCCGGCAAGGAGAGCCCCGAGGCGATCAAGCAGCAGGCCGAGCTCACGAAGGTGGTCGACGCCATCGCGCTGCCGCTGCTGAAGAACCCGCGCCTGAAGGCGCTGCATCCCTCGGTGCACCGGCTGGCCGAGGCGCTGCGCATCCGCTACCTCACGCCCGCCACGCGGGTGCAGCGCCTGGCGGACGGCCTCAGGACCATCGGCACACCCGACGCGGCCGCCGCGAAACTCCTGCTGCTGAACCACGAGTTCCGCACTTGCGGGTTCTTCTACGACTGCGCGCACATCGGCCCGACACAGCCTTCCGACCTCGTTCAGTGGCTCAGCACGGTGCGCGGTTTCAACGGCCGCGGCAGCGACCGCGACCCGAGCGGCGACTGGCGCGCAACCCAGAGCTGGCGCCGCTACCAGCGCACGCACGAGCTCACATGGCTCATGGCCGCCGCGAGCCTGGTGCCGGTCGCCGGCACGGCCGACGACAAGCGCGAGGCCGAGCTGCATGCGGCGCTGGCCGCCGTGCCCGAAGACCACCCCGCGCGCTTCGCTGCCACCCAGTTGCGCGCACAGCGCCTGTTCGCGCTGGGCCGCTTCAAGGAGACGCGCGAGCTCGTCGCGGGCGCGGCCGATTCACCGCTGATCGCCCGCAGCCCCTCGGGGCAGAACTTCGTGAAGGCGCTGCTGCTGCCCACGGCCGCGTCGGAAGAGGAATGGCGCCGTCTGGCGATCCGCCCCGTGGTGGCGCGCCGCGACCCCGAGGCGACGGAGGCCAGGCCCAATGCGACACCGCTGGCCACCGACTTCGACGACGACGTGGTGCGCTTCCTGAACACGCGCGCACCGCTCCCGATGTGGCTGCGGCTCGCGGTCGACCCGGCCCTTTCCCCCGCGCTGCGCGACACGCTGCTGGAGACCGCCTGGACCCGCGCCGTGCTGGTGGAGGACTACGCCGCGGCGCGCAGTGCGGCCGAGTTGCGCATCGCCTCCACGCAGACCGCGACACAGAACGCGCCGGCCAAGGGCCCCGACGCCATCGCCGGCATCCGCCGTTCGCTCACGCTGGCCACGACCGACACCGCCGCCTGGCATCGCCTGCTGCTCGAGCGCATGGCCAGCGCCACCGAAACGCTGCAACCGCCGCACTGGCCCGACAGCAGCTGGTACGTGCGGCCTACGCCGCTCAAGCCCTGGGTCGCGTCCACCTACGACCCCAACACGGCCATCGGCAGCTACGGCAAGTGGTGCACCTCGCTGGGTCTGCCGGCCTCGGGGCCGAGGGCGGCGAGCCCGGCCGACTTCGAGATGCCCGCATTCCTGCCGCAGGAGGAGCGCACCCGGCAAGCGGCGCAGGTCGAAAAGCTGCGCGCCATCCCGCAGGACTCGATCTACTTCACGCAGGAGAGCCTGGCCCTGATGCAACGCAACCGCGCCGACCCGCTGGTGCCGCAGGCGCTGTCGGTGGCCGTGAAGATGGCGCGCTACACCTGCCAGGACAAGACGGTGGGCGACTGGTCGCGCAAGGGCCTGCAGGCCCTGCACGCGAACTATCCGAATTCGACCTGGGCCGCCAGCACCCCGTACTGGTTCGGCGGCCGCTAGCCGCAAGGCGCGGCCTGTTTACTTCGGCCCTTACTTCGGGCGTATGGCGTCCGCCGTCCCCTGGATGAACGCCTTGATGCTCTCGATGTCCTCACCCGAGAGCTTGCCCGTGAAGTCGGGCATGCCGCGCGCCATGGCCGGGCCCTTGAGGATGAACTTGTCCAGGTTCTCGATGTAGGCCGCGTCCATGTAGCCGAGGTTCGGGATGTTGCCGCCGCGGTCCACGCCCGGCACGCCGTGGCAGAACACGCAGTTGCTCACGTAGAGCATCGTGCCGGCCTGCACCTTGGCGGGGTCGTACTTCACGCCCTGCACCAGCTTGCTCATGCGGTACTGCACGAAGTCCGGCATCTTCGCGGTGCCGCCGACCGCGAAGGTGTAGACCGTGCCCGGCCCCTGCTTCTCGGTGGCGCGCTGCGCGAGGCCGTACACGCCGCCCCAGCCCACGGCCACCGACACGTACTGCTTGCCGTCGACCATGTAGGTCGAGGGCGCCGCGACCACGCCGGTGCCGGTGGGCGTTTCCCACAGCTTCTCGCCGGTCTTCGCGTTGTAGGCCAGGAACCGCCCGTCGGCCGTGCCCTGGAACACGAGGTTGCCCGCGGTGGTGAGCGTGCCGCCGTTCCATGGCGAGGCGTAGTCGACGCCCCAGGCTTCCTTCTGCGCGACCGGGTCCCACGCGACGAGGCGGCCGAAGGGCTTGCTGGTGGGCGGCTCCACGTTGGCGAATTTGCCGGTGTTCCAGCCCAGCGCCGCATGCGGTCGGCCCGGTGCGTTCTGGTCGAACTTCCAGTCCTTGTCGTCCATCAGGTTGATCGGCACGTGCTGCGCCGGCAGGTACGCGTAGCCCGTCTGCGGGTTGAACGACATCGGGTGCCAGTTGTGCGCGCCGAAGGGGCCGGGGATGCTGTCGCCGGGCTTCTCGTTCTGCCGCGCGGCCGCGATCTCGATGGGCCGGCCGTTCTTGTCGTAGCCCGTGGCCCAGTTCACCTCGACGAAATTCTTCGCCGAGATGAACTTGCCGTTGGTGCGGTCGATGACGAAGAAGAAGCCGTTCTTCGGCGCATGCAGCAGCACCTTGCGCGCCTTGCCGCCGAGCCTGACGTTGGCCAGGATCATCGACTGCGTGGACGTGTAGTCCCAGTTGTCGCCGGGCGTCTCCTGGTAGTGCCACACGTACTTGCCGGTGTCGGGGTCGAGCGCCACCACCGAGCCGAGGTACAGGTTGTCGCCGCCCTTGGGGCTGCGCGCCTTGTGCGCCCAGGGCGAACCGTTGCCGGTGCCCACGTACATCAGGTTGAGCTCGGGGTCGAAGGCGAAGCTGTCCCACGCGGTGCCGCCGCCGCCGGCCTCCCAGTACTTGCCGCTCGGGTCCCAAGTCTTGGCGGCACGCGCCATCGATTCGTCTTCGAAGGGCTTGGCCGGATCGCCGGGCACCACGAACCAGCGCCACTTCTGGTCACCGGTCTTCGCGTCGTAGGCGGTGACGTAGCCGCGCACGCCGTACTCGGCGCCGCCGTTGCCGATGATGACCTTGCCCTTGAAGACGCGCGGCGCGCCGGTGATGGTGTAGCTGCCCTTCTGGCCTTCGATGGCGTTCTTCTCCCACACCTTCTGGCCCGTGGCCGCATCGAGCGCGATGAGCCGCCCGTCGTAGGCCGCCACGTAGACCTTGCCTTCGTGGATCGCCACGCCGCGGTTCACCACGTCGCAGCAGCCCCTGAAGCCTTTGGACTTATCGACCTGCGGATCGAAGGTCCAGAGCTTCTGCCCCGTGCGCGTGTCGACGGCGTGCACCACGCTCCATGAAGCAGTGACGTACATGATGCCGTCCACCACCAGCGGCGTGGATTCCACGCCGCGCGTCGATTCGAGGTTGTACGACCAGACCAGCCCGAGCTCTTTCACGTTGCCCGCGTTCACCTGGTCGAGCTTGCTGAAGCGCGACTCGGCGTAATCGAGGCCCACGCTGGGCCAGTCGGGTGTCTTCTGCGCGGCGTTGGCGCGAATGAAATTGCCGTCGACTTTCTTCGTAGCGGCCGCCGCGCGGTCCTGCGCGTTCTGGGCCGTGGCCGTCGATGCGCCCAGGCACAGCAATGCGCCGGCCAGCATGAACAGCCCGGTGGTGGTTTTCTTCATCGTGGGTCTCCTTGTGCTGCAAGGATCGTTCGCGCAGCGTTGGCGTTCACCTTCGGGATTTCCCCAATCGAGCCTTGTTCCATTGCGGAACACATTCGCTGTGGTCCCCGAATCCAGGGAGGCATCGAGCACCATGGCTCACGACATGTTCGACAGGCTGGGCACCGCGGATGCACCGCGCCAGCTCTTCGCCAACACGCCCGCGCAGCGTGTGGCGCTCGCGCGGCGGCAGTTCTTCGAGGAAGGCGTGCGGCCCTCGGGCCTCATCGGCGAGGCGGTGCTGCAGTCGTGGATGCGCTGCACCCGCACCCATGCCGACCGCCAGCGCATCGTGCCCTTCGATGCCGTCACGCCCAGCCGCCTGCACGCCACGCTCGCGCGCAACCGCGAGCTGCTCGAAGTGGCGCGGCAGGAGCTCGGGCAAATGGAGCACGCGCTCGCCGGCACCGACTGCCGCGTGATCCTCACCGACCGCGAAGGCGTGATCGTGCACGTCACGCACCAGCCCGCCGCCGCGCACCAGCCGGTGCTGCGCAAGACCGCACGTGTCGGCGTGAACATCTCCGAGCGCATCGTCGGCACCACCGCGCCCGGCATCGTCGCGAGCACCGGGCAGGCCTGCACCGTCGATGGCGCGGAGCACTACTTCGACGTGCTGCGCGAGATGCAGTGCGCTGCGGCGCCGATCCGCGACGTGACGGGGCGATTGGCCGGCGTGCTCGACCTCACGGTGGAGGCGCGTCGCTTCGGCTTCGATGCGGCGTCGATGGTGTCGCTGTATGCGACGACGATCGAGAACCGCCTCTTGCAGGCGCAGTCGCGCGACCATCTCATCCTGCGTTTCCAGGCGAGCCCGACGCTGCTCGGCACGCCGCTGGAGGCGCTCGCCGGCATCGCGCCGGACGGCACCATCGCGTGGCTCAACAACGCGGGCGCACGACTGCTCGGGCGCTTGCCCGAAGCGGCAGACGAGCGCGATGTCGAATGCCTGCTGGGCCATGACCTCGCAAGCCTGTTGCGACTGGGGCGCCGCGAATCCGCGCAGCCGCTGCGGCTCGCGAGCGGGCTCGGCGTGTGGGTGCAGGCGCATCTGAAGGGCGGCGCGGACGGCGTGGACTTCAAGCATGCGGTGGCGATGCCGGGCGCGCTCCCATCGATGCCCATCGAACACACTGCGGACAAAGCGGTCACCGAAGCCTGCACGATCACAACCGCCGCCGACAACGAACAGGCGCCGCATACCGAAACATTGCGCGAACACAGCCGCAAGTTGATCGAGGAAACGCTCGTCGCGCACGGTGGCAACGTGTCGCAGGCCGCGCGCCAACTCAACGTGTCACGCGGCACGCTCTATCGACGCATGCGCGGCTGGCGGGAGAGCGAAGGGCTGGCTGCGGACTGAGCGCGCCGTTCAGCGCTTGGGCAACGCATAGGCGATCACATGGTCTCCGGTGCGCGTGCCGAGCGAGCCGTGCCCACCCGCAGCCACCACCACGTACTGCCGCCCATCGCCACCGCGGTAAGTCATCGGCGTGGCCTGTCCACCGGCCGGCAACCGGCTGCGCCACAGCTCCTTCCCATTGCCGACGTCGTACCCGCGCACGTACTGGTCCAGCGTGCCCGACAGGAAGGCCACGCCACCCGCCGTCATCACCGGCCCGCCGAGATTCGGCACCCCCATCGCAAAGGGCAGTGGCACCGGCGAGCTGTCGCGCACCGTGCCGTTCTTGTGCATCCAGATGACCTTGCCGCTGCGCAGGTCCGCCCCCGCCACATGGCCCCACGGCGGCGCCTGGCACGGCAGTCCCAGCACCGAGGTGAACGGGTTGAGCTTGATCGCGAAGGGCGCGCCGAAGTTCTCGTTGAGCGCCGGCAGGCTGCCGGTCGGTTGGCCCTTGCCCTGCACATAGCGCGTGGTGTCGTCCGCGCGCGGGATCAACCGCGACACGAAGGCCAGCGACGCCGGCGTGGTGAAGGCGATCTGCCGCTGCGGATCGACCGCGATGCTGCCCCAGTTGAAGACGCCGAAGTTGCCCGGATAGATGAGCGAACCCTCTGTCGACGGCGGCGTGAAGCGGCCTTCGTAGCGCAGCCGGTGGAAGGCGATGCGGCAAGCGAGCTGGTCGAACACCGTCGCGCCCCACATGTCGGCCGGCGTGAGCGCGGGCGGATTGAATGAGAGGCCCGACACCGGCTGCGTCGGCGCCGTGCGGTCGCCGGTGGCTGCGCCTTGCGGCGCAGGCCGTTCGTTCACCGGCACGATGGGCTTGCCGTTGCGCCGGTCGAGCACGAAGAGCTCGCCCTGCTTGGTCGGCTGCACCAGCGCCGGAATGGTCTCGCTGCCCACGCGCAAGTCGATGAGGCTGGGCTGCGCGGGCACGTCGTAGTCCCAGAGGTCGTGGTGCACCGTCTGGAAGCTCCAGCGCACGCGGCCGCTCGAGAGATCAAGCGCCACCACCGACGACGAATAACGCTCGGCGCCCTCGGTGCGCTTGCCGCCCCACTGGTCCGGCGGCTGGTTGCCCGTGGGCACGTAGACCAGCCCCAGCGCCTCGTCCACGCTGGAGATGGACCAGCTGTTGGGCGAGTTGACGGTGTAGGTGCGGTCGGCCGCGATGGGCGCGGTTTCCTCGGGGTTGCCCGAATCCCAGTTCCACACGAGTGCGCCGGTGTTCACGTCGAAGGCGCGGATCACGCCCGAGGTTTCCTTGGTCGAGACGTTGTCGAGCACCGTGCCGCCCACGATGATGAGCGAGCGCGTGACGACCACCGGCGAGGTCGAGTAGTACGCGCCCAGGCTCACGTTGGGCATGTTCTTCCAGAGATCGATCTGCCCGCTGCCGCCGCCGAACGCGAGGCAGGGCTTGCCGTTCTCGGGGTTGAGCGCGAGGACGCGGCCATCGGCGGTCGGCATGAAGAGCTTCGCATCGCAGTCGCCCGCGGGTGCTGGCGTCGGCGAAGGCGACGGTGCCGATGCGGCGGCGGTTTGTGCCGCGGCGCCTGCATAGTAAGAGAGGCCCCGGCAGGTCAGATGCTGCAACGCGAGCGGGCGCTTGATCTCGGGCGTGTAGCGCCAGAGCTGCTCGCCCGTGGTCGCGTTGAGCGCCACCACCGCCTGGTGCGGCGTGCAGAGGAACAGCCACTCGCCGATCTTCAGCGGCGTGACTTCGAAGGTCGTCTCTTCGGGATCGCCAGGCTGGCCGCGCACGTCACCGGTGCGGAAGTGCCAGGCCTCTTCGAGCTGCCCGACGTTGGCCGGCGTGATCTGGTCGAGCGCCGAGTAGCGCTGGCCGAAGCCGGTGCCGCCGTAGGCGGTCCAGTCGTCCTTCGGAGGTGGCGGGCTTGCGAGCGCGGTGGCCGTTGCGTTGCTCGATGCATCGGGCAGCGGCGCGATGCCTTCGATGCGCCCCGGCTCGCGCGTCCACGAGAACACCGCCGCGACCAGAAAGGCCGCGAGCACCACGCCGAGCACGGCGCGCGTGCGGCCGATGCCCGTCGCATCGCGTCGCGCAAGCGCGCGCGCCACCCAGGGCGTGAGGAGGAACAAGCCCACCACGAAGAACACATCGCCGCGCGCGGCCAGCGGCCACCAGTCGAAGCCCACTTCCCACAGCGCCCACACGAGCGTGAGCAGGACCACCGCCGCATAGAACAGCAGCCCGACGCCGCCGCCACGTTTGAGCAGCACCGCAGAAGCGATGAGCCCCAACCCCGCGACAAGGTAGTACCAGGAGCCGCCGAGCGCGATGAGCCATGCGCCCGCGACCACGAGCGCGAGGCCCGCAAGGCCGATGAGCACGGCGATCACGACAAGCAATGCGGAGGGCGACGAGGACTCGGCGGGCTGGGTGAACTGGGCGGAGGAACGCGTCATGGCTGGGACTCCTGGAGGCGGAATCCTCAAACGTTAGAGCATCGATCGCGCGCCGCGCGTAGGCCGAATGCTCAGGCCGTGGCAAAAACCTGTGCGGCGCGTGCGCGGCGCGTTCTCGCGTCAGGTTGCAGCGGCCTTAAGTATTCGTGCAATGCCAGCGCCGCTGCGCCGACCGCGGGCGCGAGCGCTTCATAGCGCGCGGTGCGAAGGTCGGGCGCGGGCATGCCGGCGCCGTCGGCGTGGCGCTTCACGGCCTCGAACGCGGCTTGCACGAAGCCGCGATGCGCTGCGCACGACTTGCCGCCGAGCACGATCGCGCGCGGATTGAACGTCACCCACAGGTTCTGCAACAGCACGCCGAAGAAGGCCGCGGCGCGCGGCATGTCCGTGCCTTCGCGCTCCAGCACGCGCGAGCCGAAGAAGGCTTCGGCGCAGCCGCGACGGCCGCACGAGCACAGCGGCCCGTCGAGTTCGAGGATCGTGTGGCCGATCTCGCCGGCCATGCCTTGCGCACCGGTGAAGAGGCGGTCGTTCAGCACCACGCCCGCGCCCACGCCGACGTCGCAGCTCACGAAAATCAGCGGGTCCTCGCCCTCGCCCGCGGCGAATTCGTATTCGCCGAGCACGGCCGCATCGGCATCGTTCTGCAACTGCACGGTGACGCCGGGCAGGCCTGCGGCAGCGAGCGATTTTTCGAGCGCGGGCAACAGGCTCACGTTGCGCCATCCGAGGTTGGGCGCGAAGCGCACGACGCCGGTGCAATCGTCCACCGCACCCGGCACGCACACACCGATGCTCGAGAGGCTCAGGCCCAGCGCATCGAGTTGCTTGTGCGCGGCCGAGGCCATGCGCGCGACCTGCGCGCACACGCCGGCGGGCGAGCCGTCGGTGAGCGCGTGGGTGTTGGAGTACAGCACCTCGCCCTGCAGCGAAACGCACACGAGCCGCACGGTCTCCACCGCGATTTCCACGCCCATCAATGCGCGCACACCGACGTTGATCTGCAGCGGCGTCGAGGGCCGGCCGAGCCCGTCGTTCACCGCCGCATCGGACTCCTTGAGCCAGCCTTCGTCGAGCAGCTCGCGCACCAGCAGGCTCACTGTCGATTTCGTGAGGCCGCTCTCGGTGGCCAGGCGCGCACGCGACAGCCCCGGCTGCGCGCGCAGCAAGCGCAGCAGCACGCTGCGGTTCATGCGCTTGAGCAGCTGCTGGTCGCCGATGGTCTTCATGTCGCGCGGTGGATCAGGCAGTCGCTGCTGCGGCTGATGCTGCGTGATGCGCCTGCTCTTTGCCTTCGGGCCGCTTGCCCGCAATGATCATCCCGAGCACTTCGTCCTCGGTCACGTCTTCGGTGCGGTAGGTGCCCACGAGCTTGCCGTTTTTCATGACCGCGAGGCGGTCGCTCAGCGAGAACACGTCGGGCATGTCGTGCGTGATGAGGAAGATGCCCACGCCATCGGCCTTGAGCTGCTTCACGAGGCCGCCGACCATCGCGGTTTCCTCGGGGCCGAGCGCGGCGCAGGGCTCGTCCATGATGAGGATGCGCGCATTGAAATACAGCGCGCGCGAGATCGCCACCACCTGCCGCTGGCCGCCCGAGAGACGGCGCACCGGCACGCGGATGTTGGTGAAGTTCTTGTTGAGGCGATGGAACACTTTTCGCGCTTGCACTTCCATGAAGTGGTCGTCCAGCGTGTTCCAGCGCGTCATCTTCTCGCGGCCGAGAAAAAGGTTGGACACCGAGTCGAGGTTGTCCGCGAGCGCGAGCGTCTGGTAGATGGTCTCGATGCCCTGCGCCTGCGCTTCGGCGGGCGTGCGGATGTTGACCTTCTCGCCCGCGATCAGCGTGTCGCCCGAGTCGATGGGGTAGGCGCCCGCGAGCATCTTCATCAGCGTGGACTTGCCCGCGCCGTTGTGGCCGAGCAGCGCGACCACTTCGCCGGGGTACAGGTTCACGCTCACGCCGTCCACGGCCTTCACGCCACCGAAGGCTTTGCGGATCTCGCGCAGTTCGACGAGGGGTTTGGATGTGTCGATGTCGGCCATGTCAGTTCTCCCCGAACTTGCGGCGATAGAGCACGTCGAAGACGACCGCCACGATCAGCACCTGGCCGATGATGACCATGCGTTTGCCGATCGGCACGTCGAGCAGCAGCATGCCGCTGTCGAGCGACTGCATGATGAGCGCGCCCAGCACCGAGCCGAAGATCGAGCCGCTGCCGCCCGCGAGCGCAGTGCCGCCGATGACGGCCGCCGCGATCACGTAGAGCTCCATGCCGGTGCCCAGCGAATTGGTGCCCGCGTTGAGCCGCGCGATCGACACGATGGCCGCGACGGTGACCAGCACCGCCAGCAGCGCGAACAGCATCAGCGTGACGCGCTTGACCGGAATGCCCACGAGCGCCGCCGCATCGGGATTGCCGCCCATCGCGAACACATAGCGCCCGAAGCGCGTGCGGTGCACGATGAACGACAGCACGATGGCCACCACCGCCCAGATGAGCACCGGAATCGGAATGCCCTGCGGCTCCGACTTCGACGAGATCTGGTAGTTGTTCATGACGGCCGCGAAACCGAACACCACCGCCACCGGCACGGCCGTGATGAGCACGTCGAGCCACAGCGCCTCGGTCGGCATCTCGTAGCGCTGGCGCGCGCGGCGCTTCTGCACCATGCGCCCGAAGAGCACGAGCGCCACCAGCGCCGCGATCACCCAGCTTGCGGTGGTGCCGACGCCGCCGTCGTAGCCGCCGCCCAGGCGCTGGAAGAATTCGTCGTTCACCGGCTGCGTCTTGCCGTCGGCCACGAGGAAGGCCGCGCCGCGGAACGACATCAGGCCGCCGAGCGTGACCACGAACGAGGGCACGCCGAGCACCGCGGTGAGCCAGCCTTGATAGATCGACACCAGCAGCGCCACCGCCAGACCCGCGAGGCAGGCCGTGGGCCACGACCAGCCCGAGGTGTATTGCAGGTACGCGATGAGCACGCCCACGAAACCCATCACCGAGCCGACCGACAGGTCGATGTGGCGCGCCACGATGATCAGCACCATCACGGTGGAGACGATGCCCACCACGGCGGTCTGCTGCGCGACGTTGTAGAGATTCTCGGGCGAGAGAAACACGCCGCCCGACATGACGCTGAAGGCCACCGCCATGACGACCAGCAGCACGCACATCAGGATCAGGCGCAGGTCGACGCCCGTGCGGCGCCACCATCCCGGAGTTTCATTGCTCATTTTTTGGATACCCCCTCAAAGCGGATGCGCGACAGCGTCCCGGCCGGGCTTGCGGAGCCCGGCCTGACGGATGCATCGCGCGGATTGACGACTGGCTGGCTTGGCTTGCTTACTTGCAGGCCGCGGGTGCGCTGGCGGCCGGGACGCCCTTGCAGAGCTCGTCCTTCTTGATCCAGCCGGCCTTGACCACGACGTCGAGGTTGTCGCGCGTGATCGGCACCGGTGTGAGCAGGCGCGAAGACAGCGCGACCTTCTTCGGGCCCGAGTTCCACTGCGCGGCCTTCTCGACCGGCTTGCCCTGCGAGAGCGAGATGGCCGCAATGGCGGCTTCGCGGCCGAGCTCGCGCGAGTCCTTGAAGATGGTGGCGGTCTGCGTGCCCAGCGCGATGCGGTTGAGCGCCGCGAAGTCCGCGTCCTGGCCCGACACCGGCACGCCGCGCAGGCCCTTGGCCGTGAGCGCCGCGACCGCGCCGCCGGCGGTGCCGTCGTTGGCAGCCACCACCGCATCGACCTTGTTGGCGTTCTTGGTGAGGATCTGCTCCATGTTCTTCTGCGCGACCTCGGGCTTCCAGCCTTCGGTGTATTCGTCGCCGACGATCTTGATGTCGCCCTTCTTGATGGAGGGCTCGAGCACCTCCTGCTGGCCTGCGCGCAGGAAGTCGGCGTTCGGGTCGCTGGGCGAGCCCTTGATGATCACGTAGTTGCCCTTGGGCTTGACCTTGAGCACCTCGCGCGCCTCCATGCGGCCGACCTCGACGTTGTCGAAGGTGATGTAGAAGACGCCGGGCGCTTCGATCAGGCGGTCGTAGGCGACCACGGGCACCTTCTGGCGCGTGGCCTTGGTGACGGCGGGCAGGATCGCGTCCTTGTCCATCGCCAGCACGATGAGCGCCTTGGCGCCCTTGGACATCAGGCCCTCGATGTCGCCCAGCTGCTTTTCGGGCGAACCGCCCGCGTCGGCGCTGATGTACTTGGCGCCCAGCTTTTCGAGTTGCGCCTTGATGGCCGCCTCGTCGGTCTTCCAGCGCTCTTCCTGGAAATTGGACCAGCTCACGCCGACCACGGTCTGGGCCAGTGCGCTCACGGCGGTGAGGCCGAAGGCCATGGCGGCCAAAGTTTGTTTGAGTTGCATCGGTGTCTCTCCTGCCGTGTAAGAAATTAGTTAGTTTGAAAGGCGAACTAACTATCCCATTGCAGCCGGAAGATTGGCATCCGGGAATTCCCCGAGCGCCGAAACGCAACGAATCAGGGCGAAATAGCCGCCGAGGAAAGGGCCGCGACCGGCCGCAGCCAGCCCAACGCGCTGCCCGCCACGGTCCAGCGGCCATCGACAGCCTCCAGGGCAAGGCGGGCCCGACTGCTGGAGAACGGGCCGGGGTTCTGCTGGACGATCTCGACCTCGCGTTCGGTCACGTTGGCAACGATCGCGACGTGTCCGTACGGATTGAAGAGCGTGGGCGGAAAGATGACGAGGTCGTCGACCTGCGGTTTCTCGGCCTCGCCGTTGCGGTACTGCACGAGCCCGCGCTTGGCGTTCAGCGCGCCCTGCGGCGTGGCGGCGTCGAAGAAGTCCTTGGCATTGCCGAAGGCATCGGGCATGCGGTGGTTGAAGCGCTCGAAGTAGTAGCGCTTGACGAACTCCACGCACTGGTACTTGATGCCCAGGTTGTAGCCGTCGCGCGAGAGGTTGCGGCCTTCCGAGTTGTTGACGCCGCCGTTGTAGTAGACCTTCACGCCGTTGAACTCGTCGACCACCGCGCCTACTTCCTGGCCGGGGTTGAGGTTCGTGTAGGTGACGACGCGATAGCCGGCGGCCGTCAGCAGCGCGGTGCCGGCCACGGCGAGAAGCAGGGTGCGCAGGCGAATCATCGCCATGCTCAGCACCCGCACACCTGCACGATCGGCCGGCCCTGCGGCGCGCCGCCGTCCATCGAGGCCCGGAGCTCACCGGCGTAGCAGGAGCCCTCGGACGGCGGATCGGGATAAGCCGCGCACATCGGCGCAAAGGGCACTTTGCGCGAGCGGATGGTGACCACCGCGCCATCGCCGCGATAGGTGTTGACCCAGTCGCGGCCGATCTTCGTGCTGCGGGCGTTGGCGAGCGTCAGCTCGCGCCCCTTCATCACGACATGCAGCTCCTCCGCCGTGGTCGATGCAAGGACCGTGTCGAAGGAAGGCGGCATGCCCGCGCGGCCAGCGGGCACCACGGCGCAGGTGCAGCGCTCGCCCTGCAACGGCGCAATGCGCTCGGCCGGCAGTGGTGTCAGCAGGGGTGGGAGTTGCGCCGATTGAGCGGAGCCCGTTGCCGGCAGGGCCAGCAGCAACGCAGCGAGGGATAGCACGGGGAGAAACGGCAGATGCATGGGCGCCAAGGTTAGCGCCCGACGATAGGGGCGCCGCACCCGCACGGCCAGTGCCGAAGGTCACCCCCGCGAATGCCTCGTCGACTGTCCTCGGGCATGATCGCGTGCACAAAAAAGCACTGGAGACACCGATGGGCCCGAGCATTTTCCCCGGCGCCGGCGAGGCGCTGTACCGCACGATGGTGCGCATCCGCGCGTTCGAGAACGCCGCCGAAACAGCAAGCCAGGGCGGCGTGAGCGCCTATGGCCAGCAGGCCGGCGGCGCCGCCAAGGTGCGCGGACCGCTGCACCTCTCGACCGGACAGGAGGCCGTGCCCGCGGGCGTGTGCGCCCATCTGCGCACCAGCGACTACCTCACCTCCACCCACCGCGGCCACGGCCACACGCTGGCCAAGGGCGCGGACCTCACCCGCATGATGTGCGAGCTGTTCGGCAAGGCCACTGGCTTCAACGGCGGCAAGGGCGGCTCGATGCACATCGCGGATTTCTCGGTCGGCATGCTGGGCGCCAATGGCGTGGTGGCGGCGGGGCTGCCGATTGCGGTTGGTGCGGCGCATGCGCAGAAGCTGCTCAAGAAAAGTGACGACTCACGGTCTGCTTCTTCGGCGATGGCGCGATCAACCGCGGTCCCTTTCTCGAAGCGCTGAACTGGGCGCGCGTTTATGAACTGCCGGTGCTCTTCGTCTGCGAGGACAACCGCTGGAGCGCCACCACCGCGAGCGGTCCGATGACGGCGGGCGACGGTGCCTCGGCGCGCGCCATGTCGATGGACATCGCGGCCACGCAGGTCGATGGCAACGACGTGTTCGCGGTGCACGAAGCCGCCGCGCGGCTGGTGAAGGAAGTGCGTGGCGGCGCCGGGCCGCGCCTGCTGCATGCGCTGACCTACCGCGTGAAGGGCCATGTGTCGGTCGATCTCGCGGCATACCGCGATCCGGCCGA
Source organism: Variovorax sp. ZS18.2.2 (assembly GCF_024701975.1). Lineage (GTDB taxonomy): Bacteria > Pseudomonadota > Gammaproteobacteria > Burkholderiales > Burkholderiaceae_C > Variovorax. Next base: position 36,307 of record NZ_JANLNM010000009.1, on the reverse strand, counting down.
ACTGGCCGCCGCGCTGGAAACCGATCCGATCGCGCGCACGCGCGGCCACCTGCTCTCGGCCGGCGTGAGCGCGGCCACGCTCGATGCCATCGAGAACGCGGCGCGCGACGAAGTCGATACCGCGCTGGCCATCGCCGATGCGGCGCCCTGGCCCGATGCCGGCGCCGCCTTCACCGACGTGCAGACCATCGGAGCAGGCCAATGGCATTGAAGAAGGAACTGAGTTATTCCGAAGCCGCCGTGCTCGCCGTGCAGCGCGAGATGGAAGCCGATGCGCGCGTGGTCGTGCTCGGCGAGGACGTCGGCCGCGGCGGCATCTTCGGCCAGTACAAGGGGCTGCAGGAGACCTTTGGCGCCGAACGCGTGATCGACACGCCGATCAGCGAGGCCGCGATCATGGGTGCCGGCGTGGGCATGGCGCTCGCGGGGCTGCGCCCCGTGGTCGAGATGCGCGTGGTCGACTTCGCGCTCTGCGGCATGGACGAACTTGTGAACCAGGCGGCCAAGAACCGCTTCATGTTCGGCGGCCAGGGCCGCGTGCCGCTGGTGGCGCGGATGCCGGGCGGCATCTGGGACGCGTCGGCGGCGCAGCATTCGCAATCGCTCGAAGCGTGGTTCACTCACCTGCCGGGCGTGGTGGTGGTGAGCCCGTCGACGCCGCAGGACAACTACGGCTTGCTGCGCGCTGCGCTGCAGTGCGGCGACCCGGTCGTCTACATCGAGCACAAGACGCTGTGGGGCCTGCGCGGCGAGGTCGACGAAGACATCGCCGTGCCGCTCGGCAAGGCGGCGCGCGTGCGCGAAGGCAACGCGCTCACGCTCGTGAGCTGGAGCCGGCAGATGCAGGCCTGCGTCGCGGCATGCGATGCGCTCGCGGCCGAAGGCATCGCGGTCGACCTGATCGACTTGCGCACGCTGTGGCCGTGGGACCGCGAGACGGTGCTCTCTTCGTGCGCGCGCACCGGCCGATTGCTGGTGGTGCACGAGGCGGTGCAGGCTGCGGGCTTCGGCGCCGAGATCGCGGCCAGCGCCGCGGAGGCCACGGGCTGCCGCATCGCGCGGCTGGGCGCGCCGCGCATTCCGGTCGGCTATTCGCCGGTGCTGGAGGCGCAGTCGCGCATCGGCGCGGAGGCCATCGCAGCCACCGCGAAGAAGCTGCTGGGCTGACCCTCAGGCTGCGAAGCCGCCGTCGATGTTCAGGCTGGCACCCGTCACGAAGGCCGCTTCGGGGCTGGCGAGGTAGGCCACCATGCTCGCGATTTCATCGGGATGGCCATGGCGAGCCACCGCCATCAGGCCGTGCATTGCGGCGGCATGCGGGCCATCGACCGGGTTCATGTCGGTGTTGACCGGGCCGGGCTGCACGTTGTTGACGGTGATGCCGCGTGGGCCGAGGTCGCGCGCGAGGCCCTGCACGAGCCCCTTCAGCGCGGACTTGCTCATTGCGTAGGCGGCACCGCCGGGCCATGGCATGCGCTCGGCGTTGGTGCTGCCGATGTTGACGATGCGGCCGCCTTCGCCCATGTGGCGCGAGGCCGCCTTGGCGGCGACGAACACGGCGCGCACGTTGACGTTGAGCGTCTTGTCGAAATCTTCGAGCGAGAAGTCGTCCACGGTGCCGGCCAGGTACACGCCGGCGTTGTTGACGAGGATGTCGATCTTGCCGAGGGTGCGGGCCGCTTCGTCGATGCCGGCGGTGAGGGCCGCGGCGTTGGCGCTGTCGATCTTCAGCGCGAGCGCGCGACCGCCTTCGGACTGGATGCTGCGCACCAGCTCGTCGGCCGGGGCTGCGGAACTGGCGTAGCTGAAGGCCACGGCGGCGCCGTCGCGCGCCAGGCGCCGCACGATGGCCGCGCCGATGCCGCGCGAACCGCCGGTGACGAAGGCGACCTTGCCGGTCAGGACGGGGGAAGAGGAAGTATTGGAAGCCATGATGTTTTTCCGATGGATTGGAGGAAGAAGACCTTCAGTGTCGGGATTTCATTGCGTTCCCGGTAGCCATCAATAGTCGCAATCAAATTCAACCAAAAGTTGAAGATGAGATTGAAAATGGACGCATGGAACCGCTCAACCATCTTGAATCCTTCGTCCAAAGCGCCGAAGGCGGTAGCTTCTCGGCAGCCGCCCGGCGCCTGGGGCTCACGCCGGCGGCCGTCAGCAAGAACGTCGCGCGGCTCGAGGCGCGGCTGGGTGTGCGGCTGTTCCAGCGCAGCACGCGCCGCCTCACGCTGACCGAGGGCGGGGAGCGCTTCCTGGCGCAGATCGGCGGCGCGCTCGCCACACTGCAGGACGCGGTGGCCGGCCTCGCGAAGGACGACGGCCAGCCCGCCGGCACGCTGAAAGTGAGCATGGGCCAGGCCTTCGGGCGCGAGCACGTGCTGCCGATGATGGGCGACTTTCTGGCGCGCTACCCGTCGATCCTGCCCGACTGGCACTTCGACAACCAGCAGGTGGACCTGGTCGGCGAGGGCTTCGACGCGGCCATCGGCGGCGGCATCGAGCTGTCGCCGGGCGTGGTGGCACGCGAGCTGTCGCGCATCCATGTGGTGGCGGTGGCTTCGCCGGCCTACATGGCGGGACGCGAGCAGCCTGTGCAGCCCACCGACCTGGCGAGGTTCGACGCGCTGCTGCGGCGCTCCTCGCCCACCGGGCGGCTGCGCAGCTGGACGCTGCAGCACGCGGGCGGCCAGCAGGCCACGGTGGAGCTGCCGCGCCCGCGTGCGATCTTCAACGACCCCGAAGCCATTGCCCAGGCCGCGGTGCTGGGGCTGGGCGTGGCCATGCTGCCGATGCCTTTCGTCGAGCGGGGCCTGCGCAGCGGCGAACTGGTGCGGCTCTTGCCCGAATGGCATTTCGACGCGGGCGTGGTGTGGCTCTACTACCCGAGCAAGAAGCTGCTGCCTCCCAAGACGCGCGTGTTCGTCGACTTCGTGCTGGAACGCCTTCGCCGCGAGCGCTTCGCCGAGCGCATGCAGGTGGCCTGAAAGCGTCGATTCCCGGGGTTTTCACTCGCGGCGATGGGTGCGGTTCGCCTGTACAAAGGCGCGCATGAACTTATCTTTCAAAACGAATCGCCGGGCCGCGCTGACGGCGTGGGCCGCTGCAGCCATCGCCCTGATGGCCCCCGCCGCATGGGCCCAGGGCACCTGGCCGACCAAGCCCGTGCGCATCGTCGTGCCCTTCGCGGCCGGCGGCACCACCGACATCCTGGCGCGCGCCGTCGCGCCCGAGCTCTCCAAGGCCTTCGGCCAGCAGTTCATCGTGGACAACCGCGCGGGCGCAGGCGGCAACGTGGGCGCCGAGATCGTGGCGCGTGCGCCGAACGACGGCTACACGCTGCTGATGGGCACGGTGGGCACGCACGGCATCAACCGGGCGCTGTACCCGAAGCTGCCCTTCGACCCGATCAAGGACTTCGTGCCGATCACGCTGGTGGCGGCCGTGCCGAACGTGATGGAGATGAATGCCGACAAAGCCAAGGCGCTGAACATCCACAACGTGCAGGACTTCATCAAGTACGCCAAGGCCAACCCCGGCAAGCTGAACATGGCGTCGAGCGGCAGCGGCACCTCGATCCATCTGGCAGGCGAGCTCTTCAAGAGCATGACGGGCACGTTCATGGCGCACATTCCGTACAAGGGCTCGGGCCCGGCGTTGCTGGACATGGTGGGCGGCAATGCCGACGTGATGTTCGACAACCTGCCCTCGTCGATGGCGCAGATCAAGGGCGGCAAGCTCACCGCACTGGCAGTGACCAGTTCGCAGCGTTCGCTGGCGCTGCCGGATCTTCCGACGGTGGAAGAAGCGGGCGGTCCGACGCTCAAGGGATTCGAGGCGAGTTCATGGTTCGGCCTGCTGGCGCCGGCCGGCACCTCGCCCGAGATCGTGAACCGGATTCAGCAGGAAGTGGCCAAGTCGCTCGGCACACCCGCCATCAAGGAGAAGATGCTCGCCCAGGGTGCGATCCCGAGCGGCAATTCGCCGGCCGACTTCACGAAGCTCATCGCAAGCGAGCACGTGAAGTGGGCGAAAGTCGTGAAAGACTCCGGCGCTAAAGTGGACTGACGACCTGTTTCAGGTGCTCCAGGTCACGTCCTTGTTGTCGGCCTGCGAGTCCTTGAGCATGTGAAGCAGGGGCGCTGCACGCTGGTGCAGTCCTACATGCTGCTTCTCGGCCTCGCTGGTGTGGCCTTCGACGGCGTAGTCGTCGTTGTTGTGGCTGTTGCCGCCCTCGCGCGCCAGTGCGGCCTCGAGCGCGGCGATCGCGCCTGGAATCTGCTCGACCGTGATGATGCCTTGCGGCGCCGGGGACTTGCCGACGATGTCGAGCAGCTGGCGCGCATGGACTTCGAGCATCACGAAATCAGGAGCGGCCCGGGACTTGAAACGATAGAGCATGGTTGTGTTCACTCACTTGTAGATGTAGTCACGGGCAAAAGGGTACACCGATTGCGCGCCGCGCAGAACGCCATGTTCCACCTTGCCGTCGGGCTTGATGGAGAGCATCTGGTGGAGTGAGATCCAGCCCTGTTCGAAACTCATGGCCGAGCCCGCGAGGTACAGGCGGTAGGCACGCAGCACGCGTTCGGCGTTCTCGCCCTGGCGGCCGCCGCTGCGCTGCAGCACCTTGAGCGCGGTGTCCAGCTGCGCCTCGAGCGCGTCGGACCACGCCCAGAGCGTGCGCGCATAGTGCGGGCGCAAGCTCTCGGTGTCGACCATCTCCAGGCCCGCGGCCGCCGTCTCGCGCAGCACATGCGTCACGTGCAGCAGCTCGCCGCCGGGGAAGATGTACTTCTCGATGAAATCGCCCATGCCCGCGCCGAGCTGGCGGTAGTTGAGCTCGCCCGAGGTGATGCCGTGGTTCATGACGAGGCCACCGGGCTTCAGGAGCGAATGGATCTTGCGAAAGTAGGTCGGCATGTTGGCCGCGCCCACATGCTCGAACATGCCGACCGAGGAGATCTTGTCGAAGGGCTGCTCAGCCGAGAGCTCCCGGTAGTCGCGCAGCTCGACACGCACACGGCCCTGCAGGCCCTTCTCTTCGATCAGGCGCTGCACATAGGCATGCTGGTTCTTCGACAGCGTGATGCCGGTCGCGTCGACGCCGTAGTGCTCGGCCGCCCACAGGAGCAGCGCGCCCCAGCCGGAGCCGATGTCGAGGTAGCGCTCGCCCGGTTGCAGCATGAGCTTCTTGCAGATGTGGTCGAGCTTGGCTTCCTGCGCCTGGGCCAACGTGAGGTCGGGCGTGCGGAAGTAGGCACATGAATAGACGCGGCGCGCATCGAGCCACAGCGCGTAGAAGTCGTCGGAGACGTCGTAGTGGAACTCGATCTGCGCCGCGTCCTTGCGCAGCGAATGCGAGCCGTGCGACTTGGCCCGGTGCTGCAGGCGGCTCCACCAGCTGGTGTCGGTTTCGGCCGGATTGCCGGGCAGCATGCCGACGGTGGCGTCGATCAGGTCGCGCATGGCGCCCTCGATCTGCACCTTGCCCTCGACATACGCCTCGCCGATGGCGCCCACCTGTCGGGCGGCCAGCTTGGCCAGCACCGTCCACTCCTTGAAAGCCAGCGTGACGCGGGCTCCCGCCTGGGCAACGCGCCGGCCATCCGGCAGCTCCAGCGCGATGGGGACAGGCAGCGAAGCCAGCTGCGACTCGATCTTGGGTATCAAGTTTTGCATGGGGCCCATGGTATTGATTTTTGCAAGTGTTTGCATCCCTACCGCGTCACTCCCGCCCTGAGGCCTGTCGAGGTCGGTTACCAAACCCGCATTGACAGCAGATTGTTTATGTCTAAACTATTCAACCATGAACAGCCTCAGTCCGCTCCCATCCGCTCCCGCCTCGGACCTCCAGCGCATCCTGTGCATCGGCGGCGGTCCGGCGGGTTTGTATTTCGCGCTGTTGATGAAGGCGCGCAACCCCGCGCTGCAGATCACGGTGGTGGAGCGCAACCGGCCGTTCGACACCTTCGGCTGGGGCGTGGTGCTGAGCGACCAGACGCTGGGCAACCTCAAGGCCGCCGATGCCGACACCGCGGCGCTGATCGGCAACGAGTTCCATCACTGGGACGACATCCAGGTTTTCTTCAAGGACCGTCAGGTGCGCTCCGGCGGCCACGGCTTCTGCGGTATCGGGCGCAAGCGCCTGCTCAACATCCTGCAGGAGCGCTGCCTCGCGCTGGGCGTGGATCTCGTGTTCGAGATCGACGCCACCGACGACCACGCGATCGCCGCGCAGTACAAGGCCGACCTCGTGATCGCGAGCGACGGCCTCAACAGCCGCATCCGCCAGCGCTATGCCGATGTGTTCAAGCCCGACGTCGACCTGCGCAACTGCCGCTTCGTGTGGCTGGGCACGCACCAGACCTTCGACGCCTTCACCTTCGCGTTCGAAGAGACCGAGCACGGCTGGTTCCAGGCACATGCCTACCAGTTCGACGACAAGACCTCGACCTTCATCGTCGAGACGCCCGAAGCGGTGTGGAGGGCCCACGGCCTCGACCAGATGGAGCAGCCCGAGGCCATCGCCTTCTGCGAGAAGCTGTTCGCCAAATACCTCGGCGGCCACTCGCTGATCAGCAACGCCACGCACCTGCGCGGCTCGGCCAACTGGATCCGCTTTCCGCGCGTGGTGTGCGAACGCTGGACACACCGCATCGACGTCGAAGGCCGCTCGGTGCCCGTGGTGCTGATGGGCGACGCGGCGCACACGGCGCACTTCTCGATCGGCTCGGGCACCAAGCTCGCGCTCGAAGACGCGATCGACTTGGCAAACGAATTCGAGCAGGGCGGCACCGTCGACCATGTGCTCGAGGGCTATGAAGCACGCCGCAGCGTCGAGGTGCTGAAGATCCAGAACGCCGCGCGCAACTCGACCGAGTGGTTCGAGAACGTGCCGCGCTACACCGGCATGGAAATCGAGCAGTTCGCCTATTCGCTGCTCACGCGCTCGCAGCGCATCAGCCACGAGAACCTGCGCGTGCGCGACACGCAATGGCTCGGCGGCTACGAACAGTGGCTCGCGGGCGGCAAAGCGATTGCGCCGATGCTCATGCCGTACAAGGTGCGCGGGCTCACGCTGAAGAACCGCATCCTGGTCTCGCCGATGGCTACCTACAGCGCAGTCGATGGCGTGCCGCAAGACTTCCTGCTGGTGCACCTGGGCGCGCGCGCACTCGGCGGCGCAGCGATGGTCTTCGTCGAGATGACGAGCCCGACGCCCGAAGGCCGCATCACGCCGGCCTGTACCGGCCTCTACAACGACACGCAACAAGCGGCCTTCAAGCGCATCGTCGACTTCGTGCACACGCAGTCGAGCGCGAAGATCGCGATGCAGCTCGGTCACAGCGGCCCGAAGGGCTCGACGCGCGTCGGCTGGGAAGGCACCGACGAACCGCTCGAAGACGGCAACTGGCCGGTGCTCGGCGCCAGCGCGCTGCCCTACGGCGAACAGAACCAGCTGCCCGCCGCCATCACGCGCGCCGAGATGGACACGCTGCGCGACCAGTTCGTCGATTCGACCCGCCGCGCCGTCGAATGCGGCTTCGACTGGATCGAGCTGCACTGCGCACACGGCTACCTGCTCTCGGCCTTCATCAGCCCGCTCACCAATCAGCGCACCGACGAATACGGTGGCGACATCGACGCACGCTGCCGCTATCCGCTCGAGGTGTTCCGCGCGATGCGCGCCGTGTGGCCCGAAGACAAGCCGATGAGCGTGCGCATCTCCGCGCACGACTGGGCACCCGGCGGCAACACCGATGCGGACGCAGTCATCGTCGCGCGCCTGTTCAAGGACGCCGGCGCCGATTTCATCGACGTCTCGTCGGGCCAGACCACCCGCGCCGCGAAGCCTGTCTACGGGCGCATGTACCAGACGCCGTTCTCCGACCGCATCCGCAACGAGGTCGGCATCTCGACCATCGCAGTGGGCGCAATCACCGAGGCGGACCAGGCCAACAGCATCATCGCGGCGGGTCGTGCCGACCTCTGCGCCATCGCGCGCCCGCACCTCGCGGACCCCGCATGGACGCTGCACGAAGCGGCCAAGCTGCAAAGCCGCGATGTCGACTGGCCCAAGCAATACCTGAGCGGCCGCGATCAGATGTACCGCGAGATCGCCAAGCAACAGCAGATCGCCGCGGCCGCGAATGCCGCGGTGGCGGCGCAGAACACCGAGGAGACACACTGACATGGACCTCGAAGCGCGCGCGCACAGCGAACACCCCGAAGCCTTGCGGCTCTGGCTGCGGTTGCTCACCTGCACTCAGCTCATCGAGAAGCAGGTGCGCAATGAATTGCGCTCCCAGTTCGCCACCACGCTGCCGCGCTTCGACCTCATGTCGCAACTCGAACGCTCACCCGAGGGGCTGAAGATGAACGAGCTCTCGCGCCGGATGATGGTGACCGGCGGCAACGTCACCGGCATCACCGACCAGCTCGTGACCGAAGGCGTGGTCGAGCGGATCAACGTCGAAGGCGACCGGCGCGCCTGGCGCGTGCGGCTCACGGCTCGCGGCCGCAAGCTCTTCAACGACATGGCGCAACAGCACGAAGACTGGATCGTCGGGGCCTTCGCGGGCCTCAGCAGCAAAGAGATCGCGCAGCTGCACAAGCTGCTCGGCAAGGTCAAGCAACACTCACACAACCAATCGATGGCGGAGACCGAATGAAGCACTACATCGGCGCAGGCAATCCCATGCGCGCGCAATTCGAGGCGAAGGCAGCCTACAAGGCCGAGCACTTCGCATGGAGCTACGAGGCCGGCGTCGGCACCGTCACGCTGAACCGGCCCGAGCGCAAGAACCCGCTCACCTTCGATTCGTACGCCGAGCTGCGTGACCTGTTCCGCGCGTTGAACTACGCGACCGATGTGAAGGCGATCGTCATCACCGGCGCGGGCGGCAACTTCTGCTCGGGCGGCGACGTGCACGAGATCATCGGACCGCTCACCGGCATGCGCATGCCCGAGCTGCTCGAATTCACGCGCATGACCGGCGACCTGGTGAAAGCCATTCGCGCCTGCCCGCAACCGATCGTGGGTGCCATCGACGGCGTGTGCGCCGGCGCCGGCGCGATGATCGCGCTGGCCTGCGACCTGCGCTACGGCTCGCCCGCCACACGCACCGCGTTCCTCTTCACTCGCGTGGGCCTGGCCGGCGCGGACATGGGCGCGTGCGCACTGCTGCCGCGCGTGATCGGCCAGGGCCGCGCATCGGAACTGCTCTTCACCGGCCGCGCGATGACGGCGCAGGAAGGCCACGCCTGGGGCTTCTTCAACGCGTTGCACGAAAGCGATGCGCTGCTCCAAGCCGCCACCAAGATGGCGCGCGAACTGGCCGAAGGTCCAAGCTTTGCGCACAGCATGACCAAGACGATGCTCGCGCAGGAATGGTCGATGACCATCGACCAGGCGATCGAAGCCGAAGCACAGGCGCAGGCCATCTGCATGCAGACCGAGGACTTCAAGCGCGCCTACGAAGCCTTCGCGGCGAAGCGCAAGCCCGTGTTCGGTGGGGACTGACGCCATGATGACGAAGATCCCCGCACCACCTTCGACGGCGCACCTCGCACTGCCGTTCTTCGATGAAGCGCATCGTGCACTCGCACGCGAACTGTTGCCCTGGTGCGCAGCGCAGGAAATCGATGAGCGCGACGACCGCGCGGCCTGCCGCGAATGGGTGCGCCGCCTCGGCGATGGTGGCTGGCTGCGCTATGCCGTGCCCGGCAGCGCGGGCGGTGCGCTGGAACGCCTCGATTCGCGCGCGCTCGTGCTGTTGCGCGAAACGCTCGGCTACCACTCGCCGCTGGCCGACTTCGCCTTTGCGATGCAGGGGCTCGGCAGCGGTGCGATCACGCTTGCTGGCACGCCCAAGCAGCAATCGCAATATCTGACTGCGGTGGGCAAGGGCGACAAGATTGCGGCCTTCGCATTGAGCGAACCCGATGCGGGCTCGGACGTGGCCGCGATGGCCATGCGTGCCGAGCCCACAGCCGGCGGCTGGCTGCTGAACGGCCAGAAAACCTGGATCAGCAACGGCGGCATCGCCGACTTCTATTGCGTGTTCGCGAAGACCGATCCGACCGGCGGCACGCGCGGCATCACCGTCTTCATCGCCGATGCGACGACGCCCGGACTCGACACCTCCGAGCACATCGACGTGATGGCGCCGCATCCGCTCGCCACGCTGCGCTTCGACAACTGCGTCGTGCCGCGGACCGCGCAGCTCGGCGAGCTCAACGGCGGCTTCAAGCTCGCGATGCGCACGCTCGACATCTTCCGCGCATCGGTTGCGGCCGCGGCGCTGGGCATGGGCCGCCGCGCATTGGCTGAAGCCATCGCACATGCGAAGGGCCGCCGCATGTTTGGCCAGACGCTCGCCGACTTCCAGCTCACGCAAGCCAAGCTCGGCGAGATGGCCGCGCTGATCGACAGCGCCGCACTGCTCACCTACCGCGCCGCATGGATGCGCGACGACGCCGAGCAACGCGGTGCGGCGGCAGTGGGCGATGTCTCCGCTGCTGCTGCGATGGCCAAGATGTGCGCCACCGAAAACGCCAGCCGCGTCATCGACATGGCACTGCAGATGCACGGCGGCCTAGGCGTGAAGGTTGGCACGAAGATTGAAAGCCTCTACCGCGACATCCGCTCGCTGCGCATCTACGAAGGCGCGACGGAAGTCCAACAACTGATCATTGGCAAATCCGTTCTGCGGGGATAAATACCGTGTCTGCCCAAGTCGACCGTTTCGTTCACGACCGCCTGCCGCCTGCCGAGCAGTTGCCGGTCTTTCGCTATGACCTGCCCGAGCTGCAGCTGCCCGAACAGCTGAACCTCGTGGAGGAGTTGCTGGACAAGGCGGATGCCAAGGGCTTCGGCGACAAGCCGATGCTGCGCTCGCCAGCCGGCACGCTCACGTACAGGCAGGCCGCCGTCGAGGTCAATCGCATCGCGCAGGTGCTGACCGAAGACCTCGGGCTCGTGCCCGGCAACCGCGTGCTGCTGCGTGGCGGCAACTCGGTGGCGATGGCGCTCGCGTGGCTCGCGGTGGTGAAGGCCGGACTGATCGCGGTGGCGACGATGCCGTTGCTGCGCGCGAAGGAACTCGGCGAGATTATCGAGAAGGCGCGCCCCGTTGCCGCGCTGTGCGACGGGCGATTGCTCGACGAGTTGGCGACTGCGCAGAAGGAGCATCCGGTGCTTGCGACGGTGATCGCCTTCAACAAGCCCGATGCGGCGGACTCGCTCTCCGCGCGCGCAGCCGGCAAGAGCGGCGTCTTCGCTGCATGCCCCACGGCGGCCGACGACATCGCATTGCTCGCGTTCACCTCGGGTACGACGGGCAAGCCGAAAGCCCCCGTCACCACGCACCGCGACGTGCTCGCGATGTGCGAGACCTGGCCGCGCCATGTGCTCAAGGCGCGCAGCGATGACATCGTGGTGGGCTCGCCGCCGCTGGCCTTCACCTTCGGTCTGGGCGGCTTGCTCGTGTTCCCGATGTGGGCTGGCGCCTCCGTGTACTTCGCGGACGCCCCGTTCACCCCCGAAGGCCTGGTGAAGCTCATCAACGAGATCGGCGCGACCATTTGCTACACCGCGCCCACGTTCTATCGCCAGATGGCGCCTTTCGTGCGGCAGCACGGCATGCCGAACCTGCGCATCAGCGTGAGCGCGGGCGAGGCCCTGCCGGATGCGACGCGCCAGCTGTGGAAGGAAGCCGCCGGCATCGAGATGCTCGACGGCATCGGCGGCACCGAGGTGTTTCACATCTACATCTCCGCAGCGGGCGGCGACGTGCGCAAGGGCGCAGTCGGCAAGGCGGTGCCGGGCTTCACCGCAAAGGTGGTGGACGACAAGGGCAACGAAGTGCCGCACGGCACCGTGGGCAAACTCGCGCTGCAGGGGCCGGTCGGCTGCCGGTATCTGGACGATCCGCGCCAGGCCGACTACGTGAAGAACGGCTGGAATTACCCCGGCGATTCGTTCGTGCAAGACGACGACGGCTACTTCTTCTACCAGGCGCGCGCCGACGACATGATCATCACGGCCGGCTACAACGTCGGCGGACCGGAAGTCGAGGACGCGCTGCTCAAGCACCCCGCGGTGGCCGAGTGCGGCGTGATCGGCAAGCCCGACGCCGACCGCGGCATGATCGTGAAGGCCTTCTGCGTGCTCAAGCCCGGCAACGAAGGCGATGCGGCACTGGTGAAGGCGCTGCAGGACCATGTGAAGGCCACCATCGCGCCCTTCAAATACCCGCGGGAGATCGAGTTCGTGGCGGCGTTGCCGCGCACGGAAACCGGCAAGCTCCAGCGATTCAAACTGCGACAACTCAACACCACATCATGATGAACAAACTCCTGCAGCCCGAAGGCTGGCTGCCCCCCAAGGGCTATGCGAACGGTGTCGCGGCACGCGGAACGATGCTGTTCATCGGTGGCCAGATCGGCTGGAATGCGCAGCAGCAGTTCGAGTCGGACGACTTCATCGAGCAGTGCGGCCTCGCGCTGCGCAACATCGCCGAAGTGCTGCGCGCGGGCGGCGCGGGCCCGGAGCACATGGTGCGCATGACCTGGTACGTGACGGACCGCGACGAATACAGCCGCCGGCTGGCCGAGCTCGGCCCCGTGTACCGCGACGCGGTGGGGCGCAACTTCCCGGCGATGACATGCGTGCAGGTGGCGGCGCTGGTCGAGCACCGTGCGAAGGTCGAGATCGAGGTCACGGCGGTCATTCCGGACTGATCGTTTTTTCGCCGTGCCTTCAGCCGACGGCATGCGCGTAGCGCTTGCGGTACTCCGCCGGCGTGATGCCGACCTGGCGCTGGAACGCGCGCCGCAACGTGTCGGCATCGGCAAATCCGCATTGGGCCGCCACCTGCTTCGGTGCGGCATCCCCGGCCTCGAGCAGGCGGCGCGCGGCGGAAACGCGAATGCCTTCCACCCAGGCTGCAGGCGTGGCCCCGACCTCTTGCGTGAACAGCCGTGCAAAGTGGCGCGGGCTCAGGCTCATGCGTCCGGCCAGGTGGGCGACGCTGTGGTCTTCCGCGGGGTTTGCGGCGATCCAGCGCTGCACTTCCTGTAGGGCCGATCGGCCGGTGGGTGCGGCTTCGCCCTTGCGGCTGAACTGCATCTGGCCGCCCGGGCGCTTGAAGAACATCACGAGCTGGGCGGCGACTTTCATGGCGATCTCGCGGCCGAGATCTTCCTCGACGAGTGCGAGCGACAGGTCGAGGCCCGCGGTCACGCCAGCGGCGGTGCGGAGACGCCCGTCGCGCACGTGGATGGCATCGGCATCGACTTGCACCGCGGGGAATGCTTGTGCGAGCTGATCGGCCACGGCCCAATGCGTCGAGACTCGCTTGCCATTGAGCAGCCCCGCCTGCGCCAGCACGAAGGCGCCGCTGCAGACCGAGCCGAAACGGCGCGCCTTGGGCGTGAGCTTGCGCAGCCATGCGGTGACGTCGAGGTTGGTCGCGGCGCTCGCGGCGTGCGGCGTACCGGCCACCAGGAGCGTGTGGATCGGTTCGTCGATGTCTTCTTCGCCGATGACGGCGTCGGGCATGAGCCGCACACCCGATGAACTGCGGATCGCTCCGGGCTGGCTCGCGATGACGCGCAGCCGGTAGGCCTCGGTGCGCGCCTGCACGTTCGCCTCGGCGAACACGTCGAGCGGGCCGGAGACGTCGAGCAACTGGACGCCGGGCATGGCGAGGATCGCGATGGTCTTCGTGGTGCGCATGGTTGTTTTCCGTGTCTCTTTCGGCGCCGCAATGGCAGGAATTGCCGCCTCACGTCCGTTGAAGACACTGTAGCCGACTCCTAAAGTTGTTCTCACACTCACAGGAGAAATCCACATGGCTTTGACGACGACGATCGAAGGGGTCCGCATCCCCGACAGCAAACTCGCAGGCGAGATCACCGAACTGGTCCGCGACACGGCGCCCTCGCTGCTGTTCCACCACTCCAGCCGGGTCTATTACTTCGGCGCGCTGGCCGGCAAGCACCGAGGCCTCACCTTCGACCCGGAGCTGCTTTACGCGGGTGCGATGTTCCACGATATGGGGCTGGTGAAGGCGCACAGCAGCGCGAACGAGCGCTTCGAGGTCGATGGGGCGAATGTGGCGCGCGATTTCCTGCGCGGCCACGGGATCTCGCAGCAGGATGTCGACCTGGTCTGGACGGCGATCGCGCTGCACACGACGCCCGGGATTCCGCAGCACATGCACCCGGTCGTGGCGCTGGTGACGGCCGGTGTCGAGATGGACGTTCTTGGACTGACCTATCCGGAGTACAGCGAGGCCGAGCGCACGCAGGTCGTGCATGCGCATCCGCGCACCGAACACTTCAAGGAAGACATCATCCAGGCCTTCTACGACGGTATCAAACACAAGCCGGAGGCCACCTTCGGCAACGTGAAGGCCGATGTGATCGCGGACAAGGAGCCGCACTTTCACCGTGGCAATTTCTGCAGCGTGATCCGCTGCTCGGCCTGGCGTGGCTGAGAAATCAGGGAAATCCCAAAAATAAAAAAGCCCTCATTGCGAGGGCTTGATTCATTCAATTCACCGACCCAAGAAAAAAGGCCCTTTGAAATTCAAAGGGCCTTTTAAATTGGTTGCGCGAGCAAGATTTGAACTTGCGACCTTTGGGTTATGAGCCCAACGAGCTACCAGGCTGCTCCATCGCGCGGCAAGATGGAATTATAACTTATTCTGCAGCGCCTTGCTCGGCATCTGCTTCTTTAATTTCAGGACGGTCGACCAGTTCGACCAGGGCCATCGGTGCGTTGTCGCCCACGCGGAAACCCATTTTCAGGATGCGCGTGTAGCCGCCCGGACGTGCCGCGAAGCGCGGGCCCAGATCGGCGAAGAGCTTGACGACGCTGTCGCGGTCGCGCAGGCGGTCGAAGGCCAGGCGCTTGTTGGCGAGCGTGGGCTTCTTGGCGAGCGTGATCATCGGCTCGATGACGCGGCGCAGTTCCTTGGCCTTGGGGACCGTGGTCTTGATGACTTCGTGCTCGATGAGCGAATTCATCATGTTCTGCAGCATCGCAAGGCGGTGCGAGCTGGTGCGGTTGAGTTTGCGAAGTCCGTGTCCGTGACGCATGGTGCTTTTCCTTTACTTTATTAAACAGGCAGCCGTATCAGGTACTGCCCGGGCACGAGCCCTCATGGGCTCAATTCAAAAAACAAAAATCAACGCTTGTCGAGACCGGCCGGCGGCCAGCTTTCAAGCTTCATACCCAAGGTCAGGCCGCGCGAAGCGAGGACTTCCTTGATTTCGTTGAGCGACTTGCGACCCAGGTTCGGGGTCTTGAGCAGCTCGTTCTCGGTGCGCTGGATCAGGTCACCGATGTAGTAGATGTTTTCGGCCTTCAGGCAGTTGGCCGAACGCACGGTGAGCTCGAGCTCGTCGACAGGGCGCAGCAGGATCGGATCGAATTGCTGTGCGCTGCGCGGTGCCGGTGCATCGAATGCAGCCAGTTCGCCGCCTTCCAGCTGTGCGAACACTGCCAGCTGCTCGACCAGGATTTTAGCCGACGCGCGAACCGCATCTTCAGCGGTGATGGCACCGTTGGTTTCGATCTCGACCAGGAGCTTGTCCAGGTCGGTACGCTGTTCGACGCGGGCGCTTTCGACCGTGTAGCTCACGCGCTTGACGGGCGAGAACGACGCGTCGAGAACGATGCGGCCAATCGACTTGGTCGGTTCGTCGGCGTAACGGCGCATCGTGCCGGGCACGTAGCCGCGACCCTTTTCGACCTTGATCTGCATGTCGAGCTTGCCGCCTTGCGACAGGTGCGCGATCACGTGGTCGGGATTGATGATCTCGACATCGTGCGGGGTCTGGATGTCCGACGCCAGGACCGGGCCTTCGCCGTCCTTGCGCAGGCTCAGCGTGACTTCGTCGCGGTTGTGGAGCTTGAACACCACGCCCTTGAGGTTCAGAAGGATGTTGACGACATCTTCCTGCACGCCGTCGATCGACGAGTACTCATGCAGAACGCCAGCGATCGTGACTTCGGTGGCCGAGTAGCCGACCATGGACGACAGCAGAACGCGACGCAGCGCGTTGCCGAGCGTGTGGCCGTAGCCACGCTCGAAAGGCTCGAGCGTGACCTTCGCCTTGTTGGCGGCAAGTTGCTCGACCTGGATGGTCTTGGGTTTCAGCAGGGTGGTTTGCATGCAGACTTCCTCTCAATACCCCCGGCTCGTTACACCGGTAAGGCTGGTGAAGCACCTGACCCGCAACAAAGCACGGGGCAGGAACGTGAACAACAAAAACTTGTTTCCCACACACGCGAGGTGTGCGGGAACAAAAAAATCAACGCGAATACAGTTCGACGATCAGCGATTCGTTGATGTCGGCTGCGAATTCGTCGCGATCGGGCACCTTCTTGAAGGTGCCTTCGGCCTTGTCGGCATTCACGTCGACCCATGCCGGAATACCGACTTGCTGGGCGAGTTGCAGCGCTTCGACAATGCGGTTCTGCTTCTTCGACTTGTCGCGCACGGCGATCACGTCGCCGGTCTTGACCAGGTACGACGGGATGTTGACCGACTGGCCGTTCACCGTGATCGCCTTGTGCGACACGAGTTGACGTGCTTCAGCGCGGGTCGAGCCGAAGCCCATGCGGTAGACGACGTTGTCCAGGCGCGATTCGAGAATGAACAGCAGGTTGGCACCGGTGTTGCCACGGCGACGATCGGCTTCTTCGAAGTAGCGGCGGAACTGCTTTTCCAGCACGCCGTACATGCGCTTGACCTTCTGCTTTTCGCGCAGTTGCAGACCGTAGTCCGAGGTGCGCTGACCCGAAGTGCGACCGTGCTGGCCGGGCTTGGAATCGAACTTGGCCTTGTCTTGAATGGAGCGGCGGGCGCTCTTCAAGAACAGGTCGGTGCCTTCACGGCGGGAAAGTTTGGCCTTGGGGCCGAGGTAACGTGCCACGATTTTTCCTTTGTGTCATCTGCCGCAGTTGCCTGCGGGAGCCATCGGCGAGACGCGGATGGCGGTGGGCTTAGTTAAAAAACAAATGCGCAGCCGCTCGAAAGCTGGCTGCGCCTTGCGGACTGACGATCAGATGCGGCGACGCTTCTGGGGACGGCAGCCGTTGTGCGGAACGGGCGTCACGTCGGCAATGGAATTGATCCGGATGCCGAGCGCAGCCAGTGCGCGCACCGACGATTCGCGACCGGGGCCCGGGCCCTTGATCTCGACGTCGAGGTTCTTGATACCTTGTTCGACAGCAGCACGGCCGGCCACTTCGGAAGCGACCTGCGCAGCGAACGGGGTCGACTTGCGCGAGCCCTTGAAGCCCTGGCCACCCGACGAAGCCCACGACAGGGCGTTGCCCTGGCGATCGGTGATCGTGATGATGGTGTTGTTGAACGAGGCATGCACGTGGGCGATACCGTCCGCAACGTTCTTGCGAACCTTCTTGCGAACGCGCTGTGCGGCGTTGTTTGCAGGTGCTTTAGCCATGCTGGTCTATCCTTATTTCTTCAGGGACTGCGCAGCCTTGCGCGGACCCTTGCGGGTGCGGGCATTGGTGCGCGTGCGCTGGCCGCGCATCGGCAGGCCGCGACGGTGACGGAAGCCGCGATAGCAGCCGATGTCCATCAAACGCTTGATGTTCATCGTCGTCTCGCGACGCAGATCGCCTTCGATCGTGAACAGAGCGATCTGATCGCGGATCTTCTCGAGATCGGCGTCGGTCAGATCCTTGATCTTCTTCGAATATTCGATGCCGCTCGCTTCGCAGATTTGACGGGCGCGGGTGCGACCGATACCGAAAATGGCGGTCAGGCCGATTTCAGCGTGCTTGTGCGGCGGGATGTTGATGCCAGCAATACGTGCCATGTGCGTCCTCTAATACTCTTCAATCAACCCTGGCGCTGCTTGTGGCGCGGGTCGGTGCAAATCACACGCACCACACCTTTACGGCGGATGACCTTGCAATTACGGCAGATGGTTTTGACCGAAGCCGAAACTCTCATTTCATTCTCCTAAAACTGTTTAACGTGGCGGTCTACCGCCCGATCTCGATACTGAATCACAGCCCTACGATGTCTTGAAGTTCGCCTTCTTCAGCAGCGATTCGTACTGCTGGGACATCATGTAGTTTTGCACCTGGGCCATGAAGTCCATCGTGACGACCACGATGATCAGCAGGGAGGTACCACCGAAGTAGAACGGCACGTTGTACTTCAGGATCAGGAACTCGGGCAGCAGGCAGACGAAGGTGATGTACACCGCGCCGGCCAACGTCAGGCGAACCAGAATCTTGTCGATATAGCGAGCGGTCTGGTCACCCGGGCGAATGCCAGGAATGAATGCCCCACTCTTCTTCAGGTTGTCGGCCGTTTCCTTGCTGTTGAACACGAGTGCCGTGTAGAAGAAGCAGAAGAAAACGATCGCAGCGGCATACAGCAGCACGTAGATCGGCTCGCCCGGACGCAGTGCGTTGGCAATGTCCTTGATCCAGCGGAAGCCACCTTCACCGGTACTGAACCAACCGACCACCGTTGCGGGAAGCAGGATGATCGACGAGGCGAAGATCGGCGGAATCACACCGGCCATGTTCAGCTTCAAGGGCAGGTGCGACGACTGGCCGCCATAGACCTTGTTGCCGACCTGGCGCCGCGCATAGTTCACGAGGATCTTGCGCTGACCGCGTTCGACGAACACCACGAAGTAGGTCACTAGGACCACGACCGCGATGATGAAGAGCGCAATGATCGGGTTCATGGCACCGGTGGTCACCAGCGAACCCAGACCTGCCACGGCGCTCGGCAAACCTGCCGCGATGCCTGCAAAGATCAGGATCGAGATGCCGTTACCCAGGCCGCGTTCGGTGATCTGCTCGCCGAGCCACATCAGGAACATCGAACCAGCAGTCAGGCTCACCATGGCGGTGATGCGGAAACCGAAACCGGGGGCGATCACAAGACCGGCCGACGATTCAAGTGCCACAGCGATGCTGAACGACTGGAACAGAGCCAGACCGAGCGCGCCATAGCGCGTGTACTGCGTGATCTTGCGGCGGCCGGCCTCGCCTTCCTTCTTCAATTGCTCGAAGGTCGGAAGCACGTAGGTCATCAGCTGCATGATGATCGACGCCGAGATGTACGGCATGATCCCCAACGCGAACACGGTGAAGCGCGACAGCGCCCCGCCCGAGAACATGTTGAACAGGCTCAGAATGCCGCCTTGCTGGCCCTGGAACAACGCTGCAAGCTGGTCCGGGTTGATACCCGGCACAGGAATGTGCGCGCCAATCCGGTAGACCACGAGCGCGAGCAGCAAAAAGACGAGCCGACGACGGAGGTCGCCGAACTTGCCTGTTTTTGCGATCGTTGCCGCGTTAGTTGCCACGAAGAACTTCTTTCAGTCCGAGGGTGATCAGGCGATGCTGCCGCCGGCTGCTTCGATCGCAGCCTTGGCGCCAGCCGTTGCACCCACGCCCGTCAGCTTGACGGCCTTGGTGAGTTCACCGGTCTTGATGATCTTGACGACCTTGGCGAGCTGGCCCACGAGGCCGGCTTGCTTCAGCGCCAGGACATCCACTTCGGCCAGGCCGAGCTGCTCGAGGGCAGTCAGCGTGACTTCGGCGTTGAACTTCAGCAGATGCGACTTGAAACCACGCTTGGGCAGGCGACGTTGCAGCGGCATCTGGCCGCCTTCGAAACCAACCTTGTGGAAACCGCCTGCGCGCGACTTCTGGCCCTTGTGACCGCGACCTGCGGTCTTGCCGATGCCCGAGCCGATACCACGGCCGACGCGGCGCTTGGCGTGCTTGGCGCCGGCTGCCGGCTTGATGCCATTGAGTTCCATATCAGTCTCTCTTACAGAACTTTGACCAGATAACTGATCTTGTTGATCATGCCGCGCACCGCCGGGGTGTCTTGCAGCTCGCTCACGCTGTTGAGCTTGCGCAGGCCGAGGCCACGCACGGTCGCGCGATGCGATTCCTTGGTGCCAATCGGGCTCTTGACCAATTGCACCTTGAGGGTTTGTTGTTGCGTCGTCATTTGAATGCTTCTTGCAGGCTTGCGAAGGCTTGCGGTTAGGCGAAGATTTCTTCGACGGTCAGGCCACGCTTGGCAGCCACTGCGGACGCGGTCGTCGAGTTCTTCAACCCATCGAGCGTGGCGCGAACCATGTTGTAGGGATTCGACGAACCATGGCTCTTGGCCACGATGTCGGTGATGCCCATGACTTCGAACACGGCGCGCATCGGGCCGCCGGCGATGATGCCGGTCCCCTTCGGGGCGGGGATCATGACAACCGAAGCGGCGCCATGGTGACCCGTCACGCGGTGATGCAGCGTGCCGTTCTTGATCGAGATCTTGGCCAGGTTGCGACGGGCTTCTTCCATTGCCTTCTGCACTGCAGCAGGCACTTCTTTCGACTTGCCCTTGCCCATGCCGACGCGACCTTCGCCGTCGCCCACCACGGTGAGTGCTGCGAAACCGAGGATACGACCACCCTTCACCACCTTGGTGACGCGGTTGATCGCGATCATCTTCTCGCGCAAACCGTCTTCAGGGCCTTCGTTCTGCGTTCTTGCTTGAATCTTTGCCATTTTGAATCTCGTGTCCGGTTAGAACTGCAGACCGGCTTCGCGAGCCGCCTCGGCCAGCGCCTTGACGCGGCCGTGGTACGCAAAACCTGCGCGGTCGAAGGCGACCTTCTCGACGCCGGCAGCCTTCGCCTTTTCAGCGATGCGCTTGCCGACGGCGGTGGCAGCAGCGGCATTGCCGCCCTTGCCCGAACCGCCGAGCGAGGTACGCATTTCGGCTTCTGCCGTCGATGCGGTTGCGATCACCTTGGTGCCGTCGTCGGAGATGACGGTGGCATAGATGTGCAGGTTGGTGCGGTTCACCGTCAGACGGGCCACGCCCTGCGTCGCGATACGGATGCGGGTCTGGCGCGAGCGGCGAAGACGCTGTGCTTTTTTGGTCAACATCATTTTGCTGCCCCTTACTTCTTCTTGGTCTCTTTGATCACGATCTTCTCGTCCGAATAACGGATGCCCTTGCCCTTGTAAGGCTCAGGCGGACGAACAGCGCGGATCTCAGCGGCGATTTGACCAACGCGCTGACGGTCAGCACCCTTGATCACGATTTCGGTCGGGGTCGCGGTGGCCACCGTGATGCCTTGCGGCATGTCGATGTTGACCGGGTGCGAATAACCGACTTGCAGGTTCAACTTGTTGTTGGACGCTGCGGCCTTGTAGCCGACGCCGACCAGGTTGAGCTTCTTCTCGAAGCCCTTGGTCACGCCAACCACCATGTTGTTCACCAGCTGACGGATCGTGCCGCTCATCGCATTCGCTTCACGCGATTCGTTGGCGGGTTCGAAGTTCAGCTTGCCGTCATTGCTGACGACCTTGACCAGGGGGTTGCGTGCAAGGTTGAGCGTGCCGCCCGTGCCCTTGACGCTGATCTGGTCTTCCTTGATCGACACATCCACGCCTGCGGGGATGGTGATCGGCATTTTTCCTACTCGGGACATTTCAGTGACTCCTCGATGTCTCGGTTAGGCGACGTAGCACAGAACTTCGCCGCCGACACCGGTGGCGCGCGCCTTGCGGTCGGTCATCACACCCTGGGGGGTCGTGACGATCGCAACGCCGAGACCGTTCTGGACTTGCGGAATGGAAGCACTGGCCTTGTAGACACGCAGGCCAGGACGGCTCACGCGCTCGATGCGCTCGATGACCGGACGGCCAGCGTAGTACTTCAGGACGATTTCAAGTTCGCTCTTGCCGGCTTCGGTCTTGACCTGGAAGCCGTCGATGTAGCCCTCGTCCTTCAGGACTTGTGCGATCGCGATCTTCACCTTGGAAGAAGGGACCGACACGGTGGGCTTCGCCACCATCTGCGCGTTACGGATACGCGTCAGCAGGTCGGCAATGGGATCACTCATGCTCATGTTGTTTGCTCCTGCCTGGCTTACCAGCTGGCCTTGGTGACACCGGGGATGTCGCCAGCGAAAGCCAGTTCACGGATCTTGGCGCGGGCCAGACCGAATTGACGGAAGGTGCCACGCGGACGACCGGTGATCGCGCAACGATTGCGTTGGCGGGTCGGGTTCGCGTTGCGCGGAAGCTTTTGCAGGCCCAGGCGGGCAGCTGCGCGCTCTTCGTCGCTCTTCTTCATGTCATTGGAAGCTGCCTTCAGTTCCGCATGCTTCGCAGCGAACTTGGCAACCAGCTTGTCGCGCTTGAGTTCGCGCTGGATCAAAGATTGTTTAGCCATGCTCGCCTCAGTTCTTGAACGGGAAACGGAAACCAGCGAGAAGCGCCTTGGCTTCTTCGTCGGTCTTGGCCGTCGTCGTGATGCTGATATTGAGACCGCGCAGGGCATCGACCTTGTCGTACTCGATCTCAGGGAAAATGATCTGTTCCTTGACGCCGATGTTGTAGTTGCCACGGCCGTCGAACGCACGGCCGGAGATGCCGCGGAAGTCGCGAACACGCGGCAGCGCGATGGTCACGAAACGGTCCAGGAACTCATACATCTGCACGCCACGCAGCGTGACCATGCAGCCGATGGGTT
This sequence comes from Variovorax sp. ZS18.2.2, assembly GCF_024701975.1. Lineage (GTDB taxonomy): Bacteria > Pseudomonadota > Gammaproteobacteria > Burkholderiales > Burkholderiaceae_C > Variovorax. The sequence goes on along the minus strand of NZ_JANLNM010000009.1, from coordinate 13,742 downwards.
GCATTTCGCGGATCTTGAAACCGGCGATAGCCTTCTTCGACTTGGTGACCACGGGCTTCTGGCCGGCGATCTTGGTCAGGTCGGCGACAGCGTTGTCGAGAACCTTCTTGTCGGCGACTGCTTCACCCACACCCATGTTCAGGGTGATCTTGGTGAGGCGGGGGACCTGCATCGGCGACTTGTAGCCGAACTTTTCCGTCAGGTCTTTCGCGATCTTTTCGCGATAGTGTTGTTGGAGACGTGCCATGTGAGTACCTCTTAGGCGAACTTGATTTCGTCGCCGCTGGACTTGAAGACGCGAACAGCCACGCGCTTGCCGTCAGCACCCTGGGAGATCTTGATGCCCACGCGATCGGCCTTGCCGGTCGCGGCATTGAAGATCGCCACATTGGATTGGTGAATGGGCATGGACTTCTCGACGATGCCACCGGTCGTACCCTTGAGCGGGTTCGGCTTGGTGTGCTTCTTCACGAGGTTCAGGCCTTCGATGACGATATGCGAGTCGTCCTTGCGGAGCGACACGGTACCGCGCTTGCCCTTGTCACGACCGGCCAACACGATGACCTGGTCGCCTTTGCGAATCTTGTTCATGGCGTTGTTGTCCTTACAGAACTTCGGGTGCCAGCGACACGATCTTCATGAACTTCTCGGTGCGCAGCTCGCGCGTCACCGGTCCGAAGATGCGGGTGCCGATAGGCTCCAGCTTGGCGTTGAGCAACACTGCTGCGTTGCCGTCGAACTTGACGAGCGAACCGTCGGCGCGACGGATGCCCTTGGCGGTGCGGACCACCACTGCACTGTAGATCTCGCCCTTCTTGACGCGACCACGTGGAGCGGCTTCCTTGATGCTGACCTTGATGACGTCGCCCACGCTGGCATAACGCCGCTTGGAGCCACCGAGCACCTTGATACACAGGACGGATTTCGCGCCCGTGTTGTCGGCCACTTCGAGCCGGGATTCAGTTTGGATCATTTCTTGATATTCCCAACTTGTACCGATGAGCCTCCAGGAGGGAGACACCGCGGTCAGTCTTGGGCCCGTCGTTGGCACCTCGAACCACTCGAGGCACTTCCGCTTTGGGCTGAAAGCTTCGCCTTTTGGAAGCGAAGCCCGCGATTATTGCAGGCACTTCTGCCGATGTCAACCGGCTCATTACACCATCACGTGCTGGCACTAGACTCCGGGGCGTGCGCGCCACTGCCAAAACCCATCTTTTGCCCCCATTTCCCACTCGCCGCAGCCTCCTGGGAGGTGCGGCTGCCGCGCTGGCGCTGAGCGTCGCCGGTTGCGGGAGCGCAACGCCGATTCCAGGCACCGGGCGTCTGCGGCGCATTGCCGAGGCACGCTGGGCTCACAGGCTCCATATAGAAGACACCACGGCGGGCGGCCTTTCCGGCATCGACTACGACACTGCACGAGGTGAGTACCTGCTTATCAGCGACGACCGGTCAGACTTGGCCCCCGTCCGCTATTACACGGCTCGCTGGCCCCAGCCGCAGGCGGCCCAGCCAGAGCCAACGGGCGTTGTTCAATTGCAACGCCCCGGCGGCGGCCCCTGGCCCGACCGGCGCCACGCAGTCACCAGGCTCCCGGTTCCCGACCCAGAAGCCATCCGCCTGCGCCCGTCCACCGGCACCTTGCTCTGGACCAGCGAAGGCGACATCGCCCGCGGTTTCGGCCCCGCACTGTATGAATCGGCGCGCGACGGCCGTTTTTTGCGCGAATTCGCCCTGCCCGCGATGTTCACGCCCGATCCGGTCCAGCGCCGCGGTCCGCGCGACAACCTGACTTTCGAGGGCATCGCCCTCACGCCTGACGGCCGTTTCGCCTGGCTGTCGATGGAAAACGCCCTGATCCAGGACGGCCCCATCCCCACCACCCGCGCGCCCGGCGGGCCCTGCCGCTTCACCCAGGTCGACCTGGAGACCGGCCAGGCGACGCGCCAGATCGCCTACGCCTCCGACGCCATCCCCCTGCGCCCCCTCGTCCCCGGCAGCTATGCCGACAACGGCGTGAGCGAGGTGCTGATGCTCGATGCGCACCGCATGCTGGTGCTCGAACGCGCCTATGCCACCGGCACCGGCAATTCGCTCCGCCTCTACGAAATCGACACCCGCGCCGCCGGCGACGTGCTCGCCATCGACGCGCTCGCGCCGGGCAACCACCAGCCCGTCGCCAAGACCCTGGTGGCCGACTTCGCCGCGCTCGGCCTCTCCCGCCTCGACAACACCGAGGGCATGTGCTGGGGGCCGCCGCTGGCCAACGGTAACCGCCTGCTGGTGGTCGTGAGCGACGACAATTTCAATCCGCTGCAAGTGACCCAGTTCGCCGCCTTCGAATACATCGACCGACCATGACTATCGCCGTGACTTTCCTGCCCCGCACCGCCCCCGCGCCGCTGCCGCCCATCGCCTTCATCGGCGGCGGCAACATGGCCAGCGCCATCATCGGCGGACTGATCCAGCAAGGCACCCGGGCCGACGCATTCGAGGTGGTCGAGCCCTTCGAGGCGGCGCGTACGAAGCTCGCGCAGTCCTTCGGCATCACGGCGCAGGCCGAGGCGAGCGAAGCGCTTTCACGCTGTGGCGTCGTGGTGTGGGCCGTCAAGCCTCAGGCTTTTGCGGAGGCCGCAAAGCCGGTGCGCGCCTTCGCCGAGGACGCGCTGCACCTGAGCGTGGCCGCGGGCATTCCGTCGGACAGCATCGCCCGCTGGCTGGGCACCGAGCGCGTGGTGCGCGCCATGCCGAACACGCCCGCGCTGGTCGGCCAGGGCATGACCGGCCTGTTCGCGCGGCCGGAGGTCACCGGCGCCGATCGCGCACTCGTCGGCCAGCTGCTGACGCCCACGGGCGAGCTGCTCTGGGTCGATGCCGAACCTGCGCTCGATGCGGTCACCGCCATGTCCGGCTCGGGCCCGGCCTACGTGTTCTATTTCATCGAGGCGATGACCGAGGCCGGCATCGAGATGGGCCTCACGCCCGACCAGGCCCAACGGCTGGCCATCGGCACCTTCACCGGCGCCTCGGCGCTGGCGCACAGCGCGACCGAACCGCCTTCGGTGCTGCGCGAGCGCGTGACCTCCAAGGGCGGCACGACCTACGCGGCGATCACCTCGCTGGAAGGCGCGGACGTGAAAGCACAGTTCAAGACCGCCATTCGCGCCGCGCAGAAGCGGGCGGCCGAACTGGGCGAGGAATTCGGGCGCGGCTGAGCCAGATCAGGCCGCCAGCGCGCGCGGCCCGAGAAAGAACAGCCACTCGGCCGCCAGCGTGACGGTGCCGTCCTCGAGTTCGAGCAGCACCTCTTCCTTCAGCAGAAAGCCATCTTCCCCCTTGGGCGTCGCGCCGAGAATGCGCACTCGCGCCCGAAAGCGCGCGCCCACCGGCATCGGCCTGACGAAGCGCAGGCGGTCGAAGCCGTAGTTCAGCGCGTGGTTCGAATCGAAGGGCAGCAGCGTGCGCATCGCCTCGCCGGTCAGCCGGATCAGGTGCGCGACCTGGAAGAAGCCCGGCACGATCGTTCCGCCATAGTTCGCCTCGCGGGCCGCGCGCTCGGGATCGAGGTGGATCCACTCGCCTTCGCCATCGCCCGAGAGCACCGCGTACTGGTCGACCATCTGCTGCGTGATGACGTGCCACTCGGACAAGCCTTCCTGGCCGATCTTCTGCGTCAGGCGGTCAAGCATGTGCGTCCTCTTTCTTTACCGGATGACGTAGCCGGCCACCACGCCAACGAACACCGTGAAGCCTAGCCAGTGGTTCAGCCGAAAGGCCTTGAAGCAGCCATCGCGGGTCCGGTCGCGAATCAGCCGCCAGTGCCAAAGCGCCTGTCCCGCGGCGATGGCGATCCCCGCGAAGAACAGCAGGCCCAGCGAGCGGCTGGCACCGGCCCATGCCCAGATCGCCAGGAAGATCGCGTAGCTCAGCATCACTGCCGCCACGTCGAAGCGGCCGAAGGTGATGGCCGAGGTCTTCATGCCGATCTTCAGGTCGTCGTCGCGGTCGACCATCGCGTACTCGGTGTCGTAGGCCAGCACCCAGAACAGGTTGCCGGCCAGCAGCCAGGCGGCGAACATGGGCACGGTGGACTGCACCGCCGCAAAGGCCATCGGGATGCCGAAGCTGAAGGCAATGCCCAGCACCGCCTGCGGAATCGACACGAAGCGCTTGGCGAACGGATAGATCAGCGTGATGGCCAGCGCCGCGAACGACCAGAGCACCGTCACACGGTTGGTGGTGAGCACCAGCCCGAAGGCCGCGAGCGCCAGCACCGCACCGAGCGCAAGTGCCTCCTTGACCGATATGGCGCCGCTCGTCACGGGCCGCTGGGCGGTGCGCTTCACATGGCGGTCGAAGTCGCGATCGGCCACGTCGTTGACGCAGCAGCCCGCGCTGCGCATGAGGAAGGTGCCGAGCGTGAACACCACGACCAGCTGCCAGCCCGGCCAGCCATCGGCCGCGAACCAGAGCGCGCCCAGCGTGGGCCAGAGCAGCAACAGCCAGCCGGCAGGGCGGTTCCAGCGGATCAGGTCGAGGTAGAGCGCGAGACGGCGTGCGAGCATGCAGAAAGAGACGGACGAAAAAAGAGCGGCCATTGTGCCGCTCTTGGTTTCGCCTCCCGGATTCCGGGATGCCGGCGAACTCAGTCTTCCAACAGCGAGCGCAGCATCCAGGCGGTCTGGTCGTGCACCGTGCAGCGCGCGGTCAGCATGTCGGCGGTCGGATCGTCGCCGGCCTCTTCCGCCACGGGGATGAATTCGCGCGCGATGCGCGAGACGGTCTCGTGGCCCTTGACCAGGATGCGCACCATCTCCATCGCCTTGGGCGGTGTCTGCGGCACGTCGGGCACGGTGGCGATCTTGCTGAACTCGGCGTACGAGCCCGGCGCGTAGTGGCCCAGGGCGCGGATGCGTTCGGCAAGCACGTCGGTCGAGCCCCACAGTTCGGTGTACTGGCCCATGAACATCGCGTGCAGCGAGTTGAAGTGCGGACCGGTCACGTTCCAGTGGAAGTTGTGCGTCGTGAGGTACAGCGTGTAGGTGTCGGCCAGCACGCGGCTCAGGCCTTCGGCGATGGCCGCGCGGTCCTGGCGCTCGATGCCGATATTGATGATCGGCGCGTTGCGGCTGCCGGACTCCTGCGCGACGATCGCGCCGCCCTTCTTGGGCACCTTGCCCGAGGAGGCGGTCGACGCTGGCTTGATTTTCTTTGGAGCTTTGGCCATGGCGAATGGTCTTTCTTCAAGTTGAGAGGAACATGTCGATTTTCGAAGCCGGCGCGCGGCTTCGCAACAGCGTCACTCTATCCCAGCGATCAACGATTCAAAACGCCCGCCACGTAGGCCAAGGTCGCAAATCGCTAGGACAGGCGCTTGACGCCCGGCAGCTCGCACGCATAGATCGCATTGCGCAACGCGGCAATGGCCTCGTAGCGCGTGAAGGTGCGCCGCCATGCCAGCACCACGCGGCGCGTGGGCGGATCGCGGTCGTGCGCGTCGCGCACGGGCAGGTAGCGCACCATCTGCTCTGAGTCCTTGCGGCCCTTGCCCTTGGGCTTGAGCGCCTCGGCCGGCACCGAGAGGCGCGGCACCAGCGTCACGCCCATGCCCGAGGCCACCATGTGCTTGATGGTCTCGAGCGAAGAGCCCTCGAAGCTCTTGCGGATGCCTTCGGCATTGCTGGAGAAGCGCGCGAACTCGGGGCATACCTCGAGCACATGGTCGCGAAAGCAGTGGCCGGTGCCCAGCAGCAGCATGGTCTCGCTCTGCAGTTCTTCCGAGGTGATCGATTCGCGGCCGGCGAACTTGTGGTTGACCGGCAGCGCGGCCATGAAGGGCTCGTCGTACAGCGGCGCCATCGCAAGACCGGTGTCGGGAAAGGGCTCGGCCATCACGGCGCAGTCGATCTCGCCGGCGCGCAGCATCTCCAGCAGCTTGGCGGTGAAGTTCTCCTGCAGCACCAGCGGCATCTGCGGCGTGCGCGCGATCACCTGGCGCACCAGGTCGGGCAGCAGATACGGGCCGATGGTGTAGATCACGCCCAGATTGAGCGGGCCGGCCAGCGGGTCTTTGCCGCGCTTGGCGATTTCCTTGATGCTGGCGGCCTGATCGAGCACGCTTTGCGCCTGCTGCACGATCTGCTCGCCGAGCGGCGTGACGGTCACTTCGCCGGCACTGCGCTCGAAGAGCTTGACCTCGAGTTCATCCTCGAGTTTCTTGATGGCCACCGAGAGGGTCGGTTGGGAGACGTAGCAGGCCTCGGCCGCCTTGCCGAAGTGCCGTTCGCGGGCTACTGCGACGATGTATTTGAGTTCTGTGAGAGTCATAGCTTGCATCAATTATGCGCAAGCCTTCGTGACCCGGCGTTGTCAGGGGGTAGAAGCTGGCGACGATGTCGGCTGAACGCGGCAACGTGCCGCATCGCTTCACGCTGCAGTTCCGCGCGCCATCTGCCTCAATACATTCTGGTTCAGTACCGTCAGGGCGTTGTACTCGAGGCCAATTGCTCCCGCGTTCGCAAGTGCTTTGAGTTCCTTGTTGATCGCTTGCCGATTGGCCTGCAGGATCTCCGCAAGATTTGACTGCGACAACTGCAGGCGAATGCCGCCGCCCTCGGCAATGCGATTGCCGTAGAGCGCTGCCAGGCGCTCGATCGTGGAGGCCACGCGCCGCCGCAAGGCGCCCTCAATTTGGCTACGTAACATTTCAACGTGACCGACGTGCTGACGCACGATCATCAACATCATTTTCTTCCAGAGAAGCGGATCCGCATCGAGTATCTCGAGAAGCAGGAGGGTCGGCATATGAATCGCCACAACCTCGCTGTGCGCACTGAAGTCGTAGGCGGCGCGTTCTGCGCTGCCGAATACCTGCGTGATGCCCATGATCACGCCGGACCCCAACAGCATCACGACGAATCGCTCGCGTTGCGGGCAAACACAGGCGGCCAGCACCTCGCCCGAGATGATCAGAAAGGCTTGCGCGGGGCCCTGCAGTTCGGTCGAAAAGACATGCCCTCGCGAATGGCGTCCCACATAGGAATGCGCAAGCAGCTTGTTCATCGCCACGGATGACCAAGGCGAAAAGGCTGATTTTTCCCGCAGTGCAGCGTCCATGAACGTCAGCTCCGTGATGGAGTGGCGACCTTTGTTCATACGGGAACCCCGTCTTTCAATGGCGCAGGAGGTCTGGAAAATTTCCTCAACGCCGACGGGTCCAATATCAGAATCCCGTTGTATTGAACCTCGACGACACCCAGGGCAGCCCAGGTCGAAATTTGCGCATTCACAGATTGACGGCTGACCTGCAGGATATCCGCAAGGGTCTGCTGGGTCAGGCGAAGATGCACGACATCCTTATCTATCGCCCGGACGCCATAAAGCGCAGCGAGCTGCTCGACGGTGCTGGCAAGCCTCTGCACAAACGAGCCAGCAGTCTGGCCAACTACCAAGTCAATCTGCGTCCGCTCCTGCTGCAGCACCATGCGGCCCATGTCTTTCCATCGCACCGGGTCGTCGTCAAGAAACGCGAAGAGCAGATGACCAGGAATGTGAATGGCAACCACCTCGTCGTTCGCGACATATTCAAGGCGGCGACCTCCAAGATCGAGCATGTAGGAAAAGCCGAGGATATGGCGCGGCCCTCGCAACGCCCAGTTCAGCCGGGCGCTGTCGCGCGGGGCTTCGACATGCAAGACATGCCCGGACACGATCACAAAGATTTCGGGCTTGTCGGCCTCGACATCGGCCGACAGCATGGTTCCGCGCTTATGCCAGCAAAGCCTGGAAGAGCCGATGAGTTGACTCAAGGCAACGGGCGGCCACTGGGCAAAGCAAGGCATTTCCCGCAATGTGCGGTTCATCAATTCTTTATGGCTTGTACGAAGCTGGACATCTGCCACATGGCTCTCCTGTTGCGGGCCGTCACGCGCTTGACCCGCTTTCTTGTTCTGGTGCCAGCGCACCTTGAATATTCCTCCACGGCGACTGCGGCGGCATCCGACCACAGCTTGGCCCGCCGCTCGCACGACTGGTGATCCAGATTTTTTGAAAAGTCGATCTGCATCGAATGCACGATCAATTGCAGAATTAATCTCTGCAAGAAGATGCTGCGAGACGCATTTTTTTGACCCTCCTCTTCGAAACGGACACGATGCAGCTTTTCCTACGCAAGCTCCCAAGAAGCCAATGGCCAAGACTGAACCACGCCTGAGCGACAAGGAACTGATGGAGCGCACCTTGCGCGACATGCCGGCCTTTGCCACGTGGTCTTCACTGAGCATGAGCCGACTCATGGCATCCTCCAGATTGCAATGGCACGCGCGGGGAGACTCGCTGTCCGACAAGAACCGTGCGCCCGAAGTATTGGTACTTGTGAGTGGCAGCGTCCTGTACGCCGAACCTTCCGCCAAAGGCATCGGCGCCGGGGCGGCCTGGACGCTCCTGGGCACTGGGCTGTTGCTCGGCCTTCCTCATATGGTCGCGCTCGAAGATGACCTCTTCGAATACTTCGCGAACAACGACGTCGTTGCCATTCACATCCAGGGAAATCTGCTTTTCGAGCTGCTCGACAGCGACCCCGTGCGATGGAGAGACTTGGGCCATATGGTCATCTTGCAAGACCAGAAGCTGGGTGACCTGACAAGCAGTCAGATGTCCGGACGGCTTCCACGGCGACTGGCTGAAACGATTGAAAAGCTGGCTGCATCCCACGGCACCCGCAGCAGCGAGAACAGCTCGATTCATCTGCGACTGACTCAACACGATCTGGCGGCCATGCTGCGGGTCAGCCGCCAATCCGTGAGCAAGGAACTGGCCAGCCTGAGCATTGCGGGCGTGATCCGGCTGAAATACAACGGCATTCTGGTTCTCGATCCTGTTGCACTGAAAAAAATCGCCCGACCTCCCCGAGTGCAGCACGCAACAGTCGCAACGCCGCGCGCGGGGACAGGAGAAAACTCCCTGGCTGAGGCGGCGTTCATGGAAAGAACGCTGCGCACGAAACAGGCGTTCTTGCCTTGGTCGAGTAAGGCAATGGTGCGTCTTCTTCGTTCATCGCGTCTGGAAAAGCATCCGAGCGGATCCGTCGTCTGGACCTCTCTGAGTGGTGTTGAGGAATACATCCTTCTCGTCTCGGGTCACACAACGATCAGCCGCATATCGCCCGAGGGCGAGCGCTTTGCCTTGATTCTTTTCGGTCCCGGTGACTTCACATACATCACGCCGGTGCAATCGGTCGCCGAGCACCGCGGCTATGGCGCCTACGAACAGATTGCAGACACCGATGCGGTGGCAATCCACATGCCCATGACCCTCGTCCTGGAGACGCTGGACAGCGAACCCATGCTCTGGAAAGAAGCCTTGCTGATGTCCGAACGCCAGCATGCGGTGTACACCCAGACGGTCTACCGGCAGGTCGCGGGCTCGCTGCGCCAGCGCCTTGCGTCCACCATCCATCGGCTTGCGGAACTCCATGGGGTGCGGGCCGAGAGCGAAGGCACCACGCGTCTGAAGGTATCCCAGGCGAGCCTCGCACTGCTTCTGCAGGCGAACCGACAAGCGGTGAACAAGGAGCTCAAGGCATTGGCGACCACTGGCGCCATCGAACTTGGGTACAACGGCGTGACGGTGCTGGATCATGAAGCGCTGGGGCACATCGCGGCCCGATCCGCTGAAAGATAGAGCTCCTCTTCTTCTGTCCGTCCCACCCATGACGGTTGAGACCTGAATGGAGATGCCTGCGCAGCGGGCCATCACACCGCCTTCATGTGCCGGTTGTCTCCAGACTTGTCAGTTCCATCGGCTTCCATCCTGATCCGCCAGCCGCGATGTATTCGATCGGCAGCTGGCGATTCAGAAATGGATCTGACGTTCTTGTGGCTTCCCGTCAGGGCGTTCTGCAATTCGACCAGAGAGATTCTTCTTCAGCTCAGCCGATCGTGAAGCGGGTTACCACTCATAGCCGACCCCCACGCCGAGATTGAATCGCTGGCCCGCATAGGCGCCATTGACCTTGTAGATCCACTTCCCGTCTTCGGAGCGAGCCGAATAGCCAAAGGCCACTGCGGCATAGCCCGAATAGGTGCCTGTACCGATGGAGACCAGACTCTTACCCGGCGTCATCGCCTGCGGCAGGCTGCTCATTGCCGTGGCCATGGCAATCCCTGAGTACGCGATGCGCGCAACATTGCCAACCTGGCCTCGCACCTGATTCAGCTGCTCGACGTTGACTGCGTCGTTCGGCAGGATGCCCGGCGCCACGTTCGAGATGCGCGTACCGCCCGGCGCCTGGCCGCCACCCAGCGTGATCTGGTTGTAGTTGATCGACCCGTCCGCGTTGGTCTCGTACTGCACGCTGCTGGCCTTGGCCGCGCTCGATGCGGCTTTCAGCTGCGCAACGTTGGTCGCATCGCTGTCGGCTGAACCGGCGGCCAAGCCGGTGATCTGGCGGAACTGGCCGTTGGCCGCATCGCCTACGGACACTGCGGCTTGCGTGCTGGTCGTGGCCCTGGTGGCCGCTGCCTGCTCTGCATTCGCATTGCCCGGAACGTAGCCCGCGACGCCTGCGCCCCGGGAAGCCACCGATCCCGAACCCAACGCCACGCCGCCGCTTTGCGTGACCACCGCACCGAACCCGATGGCCGTGCCTTGCGCGGCCGTGGCCGAGGCGCCGGCACCGATCGCGATGGCACCGTCGGCCGTCGCCTGCGCGCCGTTGCCGGCCGCAAACGAGCTGGCGCCGCTGGCCACAGACTTCGGACCGATCGCCACGGCTTCCTGCCCGCTCGCGTTCGCACCTGCGGCTGTCGAGTTGGCCTGGAAGTACTTGGTGCCCTTGTCGTTGATCGTGCTGACCGTCGTGCTCAGGCTGCTGATGCTGCTGGTCGCGGTGGCCAAGCCCGTGGAGGTCGAAGTCGACAGACTGGCCAGGCCGCTGCTCGCCCCGCTCACGCTGGTGGACAGGCTGCTGACGCTGCTGTTGGTCGTACTCAGGCCGGTCGACAGGCTGGTCACGCTGCTGGCGGCTGTGCTCAGGCCGGACGATGTCGAAGTCGAAAGACTGCTGACGCTGCTGGCGGCAGTGCTCAGGCCTGACGACGTCGAAGTCGACAGGCTGGTCACGCTGCTGGCGGCCGTGCTCAAGCCAGACGATGTCGAAGTCGAAAGACTGCTCACGCTGCTGGCAGCCGTACTCAGGCCAGACGATGTCGAGGTGGACAAGCTGCTCACGCTGCTGGCAGCCGTGCTCAGGCCCGACGACGTCGAGGTCGACAGGCTGCTGACACTGCTGGCGGCAGTGCTCAGGCCGCTCGACGTGGAGGTCGACAAGCTGCTGACACTGCTGGCAGCCGTGCTCAGGCCCGACGACGTCGAAGTCGACAGGCTGCTGACGCTACTGGCCGCGGTGCTCAGGCCTGACGACGTCGAGGTCGACAAGCTGCTGACGCTGCTGGCCGCGGTGCTCAAGCCGGACGATGTCGAAGTCGAAAGACTGCTCACGCTGCTGGCAGCCGTGCTCAGGCCAGACGATGTCGAGGTCGACAGGCTGCTGACGCTGCTGGCGGCCGTGCTCAGGCCGCTCGACGTGGAGGTCGACAAGCTGCTGACGCTGCTGGCCGCGGTGCTCAGGCCAGACGACGTCGAAGTCGACAAACTGCTCACGCTGCTCGCGGCTGTGCTCAGGCCGGACGACGTCGAGGTCGACAGGCTGCTGACGCTGCTGGCGGCCGTGCTCAAGCCTGACGACGTCGAAGTCGACAGGCTGCTCACGCTGCTGGCAGCCGTGCTCAGGCCTGACGACGTCGAGGTCGACAGGCTGCTCACGCTGCTGGCGGCTGTGCTCAAACCGGACGATGTCGAAGTCGAAAGACTGCTCACGCTGCTGGCAGCCGTGCTCAGACCCGACGACGTGGAGGTCGACAAACTGCTCACGCTGCTGGCGGCTGTGCTCAAACCGGACGATGTCGAAGTCGAAAGACTGCTCACGCTGCTGGCAGCCGTGCTCAGGCCAGATGACGTCGAAGTCGACAGGCTGCTCACGCTGCTCGCGGCAGTGCTCAGACCAGACGACGTGGAAGTCGACAGGCTGCTGACGCTGCTGGCAGCAGTGCTCAGACCCGACGAAGTGGAAGTCGACAAGCTGCTGACGCTGCTCGCGGCCGTGCTCAGACCGCTCGACGTCGAGGTCGACAGGCTGCTAACACTGCTGGCAGCAGTGCTCAGGCCGGACGACGTGGAAGTCGACAGGCTGCTGACGCTGCTGGCAGCCGTGCTCAGACCGGACGACGTCGAAGTCGACAGGCTGCTCACGCTGCTAGCAGCCGTGCTTAGACCCGACGACGTCGAAGTCGACAAGCTGCTCACGCTGCTGGCGGCAGTGCTCAGACCCGACGACGTCGAAGTCGACAGGCTGCTGACACTGCTGGCAGCAGTGCTCAGGCCGGACGACGTGGAAGTCGACAGGCTGCTGACGCTGCTCGCGGCAGTGCTCAGACCAGACGACGTGGAAGTCGACAGGCTGCTGACGCTGCTGGCAGCCGTGCTCAGACCGGACGACGTCGAAGTCGACAAGCTGCTGACGCTGCTCGCGGCAGTGCTCAGACCCGACGAAGTGGAGGTCGACAAGCTGCTGACGCTGCTGGCCGCGGTGCTCAGGCCAGACGACGTCGAAGTCGACAGGCTGCTGACGCTGCTGGCAGCCGTGCTCAGACCGGACGATGTCGAAGTGGACAAGCTGCTCACGCTGCTGGCAGCCGTGCTCAGGCCTGACGACGTCGAGGTCGACAAGCTGCTCACGCTGCTCGCGGCCGTGCTCAGACCGCTCGACGTCGAGGTCGACAGGCTGCTGACACTGCTGGCAGCAGTGCTCAGGCCGGACGACGTGGAAGTCGACAGGCTGCTCACGCTGCTGGCAGCCGTGCTCAGACCGGACGACGTCGAAGTCGACAAGCTGCTGACGCTGCTAGCAGCCGTGCTTAGACCGGACGACGTCGAAGTCGACAAGCTGCTCACGCTGCTGGCGGCCGTGCTCAGACCGCTCGACGTCGAGGTCGACAAGCTACTGACGCTGCTGGCGGCCGTGCTCAGACCCGACGAAGTGGAGGTCGACAAGCTGCTGACGCTGCTGGCGGCCGTGCTCAGACCCGACGACGTCGAAGTCGACAGGCTGCTGACACTGCTGGCAGCCGTGCTCAGGCCGGACGACGTGGAAGTCGACAGGCTGCTGACGCTGCTCGCGGCAGTGCTCAGACCAGACGACGTGGAAGTCGACAGGCTGCTGACGCTGCTGGCAGCAGTGCTCAGACCCGACGAAGTGGAAGTCGACAAGCTGCTGACGCTGCTCGCGGCTGTGCTCAGTCCGCTCGACGTCGAGGTCGACAAGCTGCTCACGCTGCTGGCGGCCGTGCTCAAACCCGACGATGTCGAGGTCGACAAGCTGCTGACGCTGCTCGCGGCCGTGCTCAGGCCGGACGAAGTGGAGGTCGACAAGCTACTGACGCTGCTGGCGGCCGTGCTCAGACCCGACGAAGTGGAGGTCGACAAGCTGCTGACGCTGCTCGCGGCAGTGCTCAGGCCCGACGACGTGGAAGTCGACAGGCTGCTCACGCTGCTGGCAGCCGTGCTCAGACCCGACGACGTCGAAGTCGACAAGCTGCTCACGCTGCTGGCGGCAGTGCTCAGACCCGACGACGTCGAGGTCGACAGGCTGCTGACGCTGCTGGCGGCAGTGCTCAGACCCGACGACG
>NZ_JANLNM010000008.1 GCF_024701975.1 Variovorax sp. ZS18.2.2 | reverse complement strand
AGGACACGCCGCGCTTCCAGCAGTTGCTGGGCGATGGCAGCCAGTGGGGCATCAACCTGCAGTACGCGGTGCAGCCGAGTCCGGACGGGCTGGCGCAGGCGTTCATCATTGGCGAGAAGTTCGTGGGGAACGACCCCAGTGCGCTGGTGTTGGGGGACAACATCTTCTATGGCCACGACTTCGCCCATCTGTTGAGCAGCGCCAACGCGCAGGAGACCGGTGCCACCGTGTTTGCGTACCACGTGCAGGATCCCGAGCGCTACGGCGTGGTGGCCTTCGATGCACAGGGCAAGGCCAGCAGCATCGAAGAGAAGCCGGTCGCGCCGAAGAGCAACTACGCAGTGACCGGCCTTTACTTCTACGACAACCAGGTCGTCGATATCGCGAAGGCCGTCAAGCCCAGCGCCCGTGGCGAACTGGAGATCACGGCCGTCAACCAGGCCTACCTCGACCTTGGCAAGCTCAATGTGCAGATCATGCAGCGCGGCTATGCGTGGCTCGATACGGGCACGCATGAGAGCTTGCTGGAGGCGGGGCAGTTCATCGCGACGCTGGAACATCGCCAAGGCCTGAAGATCGCATGCCCCGAAGAGATCGCCTGGCGCAACGGCTATATCGACGACGAGCAGTTGTCGCGCCTGGCTGCGCCGCTTCGGAAGAACGGCTACGGCCAGTACCTGGCCCATCTGCTGGCCGAGGAGGTGCGCTGATGAAGGTCACGTCCACCACGATCCCCGATGTGCTGGTGATCGAACCCAGGGTGTTCGGTGATGCGCGCGGTTTTTTCTTCGAGAGCTTCAATCAGAAGGCCTTTGACGAAGCCATCGGCAGGCACGTTGACTTCGTGCAGGACAACCATTCGCGTTCGGTGAAGGGTGTGCTGCGCGGGCTGCATTACCAGGTCCGGCAGCCCCAAGGCAAGTTGGTCCGGGTCGCGCAAGGCGCGGTGTTCGACGTGGCGGTCGATATCCGCAAGTCCTCGCCGACCTTCGGCCGATGGGTGGGTGTCGATCTGACCGAAGACAACCACAAGCAGCTGTGGGTGCCCGCAGGGTGTGCGCACGGATTCCTCGTGCTGAGCGATACGGCGGAGTTTCTCTACAAGACCACCGACTACTACGCGCCTGCACACGAGCGCTGCATCGCGTGGAACGACCCCGGCCTGGCGATCGCGTGGCCGGATACCGGTGTCGGCCCGCAACTCTCGGCCAAGGATCTGGCTGGTGCGCGACTGGAAAACGCGGAGATCTCCTAGAACGCCTCCGTCATCCCATACGCCCGCATCTGCGCCTCGAACTGCGCCACGTCGTGGCTCAACACCACGAGGTCGTGCGTCACGCCCTGCCGGTCTTTCACGTGCTTGCTCAGCAGCGCCTCGGGGCGAAAGCCCAGGGCCTGGAAGACGGCGATGGCGCTGCGCTGGTCGACGGTCATGCGCGCGACGAGTTTTTCCGCGCCGCGTTCGATGGCCAGCGCGCAGGCCTCGCGTGCGAGCCGATGGCCGAGGCCGCTGCCGCGCAACTCGGGCGCGGCCAAGAGGCGCAGTTCGGCCACGTGGCTGGACCAGGAGTGCGGATCGCGGATCACCGCCGCACAGCCGAGCACCGTGGTGCCGCGCACCGCGAGCACGCTGTCGATGTCGCCGCGCTCGATGGCGCGGACCCAGGCGTTCATCACCTTGGGCTCGGTGATGTCGCGCGGCAAAAAGAGCAGGTCGTGCGCGGGCAGGCCCTGTGCGAAAGCCAGCACGGCGGCCGCGTCGTCCGCGTTCATCAGCCGCAGGACGATGTTGCCTTCGCTGCTCGTCACGGTGCGCGGATAGGTCCGCGAAAAAGAGTCGGAGACAGCAGTGATGGTCATGTCGAGCGCACTCCAAGCCAGTCGTCGAGTTTGGGCCACAGCCGGCGCACCGCGTTGGCGCCCGCGGCCAGGCTGACGTGGCCGCCCTTTAGCACCACCTCTTCCTTGTCGGTCGAGCCGATGTTGGCGATCAGCGGCTGCCCAGCTTCATAAGGAACGATGTGGTCGTGCTGCGCGAGCGCGTGCAGCACCGGCACCTTGATGTTCTGCAACAGCACCTTGCGGCCGCCGAGCACCAATTCGTTCCGCAGGAGCTTGTTGTCCCACATCAGCTCTTTCACGGTCTGGCGGAAGTACTCGCCGGCCAGCGGCAGCATCTCGGCGCCCCAGCGGTCGAACATGCGGTACGACTTGACGAATTCGTCGTTGGCCATGTTGTCCCAGAGCTGCACCGCGCCGGCGCTGCGGCCCGCGGGGCGCAGCATGTCGAAGGAGGCGAACAGCATCTCGGGCGGCACGTTGCCCACGGTGTCGATGAGCCGGTCGACGTCGAAATAACGCCGGTCCGACCACGCATGGAAGAGCTTCATGCGGCTGAAGTCGACAGGCGTGGTGAAGAGCGCGAGGTTCTTGATCGGCCCATCGGGATGCAGCGCTGCATAGAGCGTGGAAAGCACGCCGCCCATGCAGTAGCCGACGAGCGTGACGTCTTCCTCGCCGGAGCGCGCCTGCACGCGCCGCAGCGAATCGGGGATGAAGTCGAGCACGTAGTCCTCGATGCGCAGCTGCTTTTCCTGGGGGCGGGGCGCGTTCCAATCCATCATGTAGACGTCATAGCCCTGGAGCAGCAGGTGCTCGACCATGCTCTGGCCCGGCGCGAGGTCCAGGATGTAGCCGCGGTTCGTGGTCGCCATGACGATCAAGAGCGGCACGCGGTAGATCTCGTCGACCAGCGGGCGGTAGTGGTACAGGCTCAGCGTGCCGCGGCGGTGGATTTCGTCCCTGGCCGTCTGTCCCATGGCCGGCGCGGCCGAAATCAGGAAGTCCAGGCCCTTGAGGTTGCGCTGGATCGCGCGCTCGATCTCCGCGCCGATGTCGGGCAGGGCGAAGGCGTCTGCGACGGCGCTCATCGTGCGCGCTTTCCGGCGGGGCGCTTCGGAGCGGCCGGAGGCGGAGCGGCTGCTTCAGCCTGCGGGGGCTTCTTGGTGCGACGCGGTTGGGGCGCCGCATGGGTCGTCGCAGACGCAGCCGGGCCGCGTCCGCTTTCCATGGCGCGGCTGATGTTCGCCAGGTGATCGTCGATGCTTTGCAATTGCTCGCCCAGCGCCTGGATGTCCGCGCGTGTGGGCAGGTTCAGCATCGTGAGGTAGCGCGCCATCAGGTCGCCCAGCGCCTTCTGCGCCGTGAGCGAGGTGTTCATGCCGCCGTGCATGCCTTGGCGGAACGGGTCCGAGGCCATGGTTTCGTTGGCGAATTCGTTGGTGCTCTTTTCCCATTGGGCCGTGAGCTCGCGCCACATGGCCATCGGGTCGAGGGGGGAGAACTTGTTCATGGACAGAGGCCCCATCGTCTATCGGTCGTTCAATGGTCGCGAAGCTGCCCGGTGTGCGCGGCGATGGCGTCGATGATCTGCGGCCACATCGAAATCGGCAGCGCGTGGCCCATGCGCGGAATGCGCAGCAGCTTCGCGCCGGCGATCGCATCGGCCACGTCCACGCCGCACTCGACTGGCACCAGCGGATCGGCGTCGCCGTGGATCACCAGCGTCGGCACCTGCACGTCGCGCAGCGCGGGCTTGCGGTTGCCGGAGGCGAAGATCGCCGCCAGCTGGCGCGCCACGCCGCCCGGGTTGAGCCCGCGCAGGAAGATGAGTTGCGCGCGCTCGGCATCGCGCGCCTCGTCGAGCGGAAAGTCGGGGCCGCGCAGCACATGCCAGACCTTCCTGTAGTGCGGCAGATAGGCATCGAAGGAGAGCGGCGTCGGCGAGAACAGCACCGCCATCGCCTCGGGCGTGGGCGGCGGCAGCGTCGGGTTGCCCGTGGTCGACATGATGCTGGTGAAGGAGCGCATGCGCTGCGGGTGATGGATGGCCATCTCCTGCCCGATGGCGCCGCCCATCGAGGCGCCCACGATGTGCGCGCGGTCGATACCGAGCGCATCGAGCAGGCCGATGCAGTCGTTGGCCATGTCCCGCAAGGTGTAGGGCACCGCGAGCGGCTTGCCCGCCATGGCCTGCAGCATCAGCGCCTGGATGTCGGGAATGCCCAGGTGCGACAGGTGCGTCGAATGGCCGATGTCGCGGTTGTCGAAGCGGATCACGCGGTGCCCGCCGGCTTCGGCAAGACGGGCGCAGAACGTGTCGTCCCAGGCGACCATCTGGGCGCCGAGGCCCATGATCAGGACGAGCGGCGACGCGGCGGGGTCGCCGAAGCTGTCCCACGCGATTTCAACGCCGTTGACGACCCTGCGCCGCTCGATAGGGGGTGGGACGGCGGTCATCGCGCGAGCGCCTTGCGCCTACTTGCGCTGCAGCAGCTTGGTCACTTCGTCCACGTTGGCCTGAATGCGCTGGCGCACCACGTCGAAGGCATCGGCCTGCGACTTGGCCGCGAGGTTGGCCAGCTCCTTGATGTCGTCGATGGCGCGCTGGAACGACTGGCGGCCGAGCTCGTCGAGCTTGGCGAGGTTGGCCTTGGCGTCCTTGCCGGGCATTTCCTTGGCGGCCGTCTGCCATTCGCTGATGGCGCTCTTGATCATTTCGGTCTGCCGCTGCACCACGGTCTGCAGGCCCTGGTAGGACTTTTCGTTGGCCTGCATCAGCGCCGCCAGATCCTTGCGGCCGCTGTCGAGCAGCTTGCCGGCGCTGCCGGTGAGGTCGAGGTTCTGCAGGCGATCGGTCATGCCCTTGAGATTCTTCAGCGGGTTGAGCATGTCGGCGGCGTTGGGAGCGGCCGCCTTGGTGGTGCTGCTGCTACTGCTGGCAGTGGTCTTCTTGGCGGCGGCTTTCTTGGCAGTGGCCATGGTGCGGTATCTCCTGTGTCGGGTGATCGGGTGAATGGCAAACAAACAAGGACCGGCCGGACGGCAAAAGTCCCTCGCCACGATACGCCGCACCGGCGCGCCCGCGGTTCCCGCAGCGACAAATTTGCCTGCGGGATTTCCCTTGGGTGACTTGCCTTACATCGGCGCTTACATCGGCGGCGCGAAGCCGTTGCGCCCGGCCGTGACGCGCAGCGCCGTGGGCGTGCCGTTCTTTTCCTGCGCATTGACCAGCACCTTGGCGCCGGGCACCAGGAGCGCCTCGGTGCCGGGGCGGAAGGTCACGACCGGCACGTCGGGCGGCACGATGACGGTCTTCTCGCCGCCCTTGTAGGTCAGGCGCAATTGCTGTCCGCCGCGCACCGATTTCGGTGCCGCGGCCAGGTCGGCGACGGTGGCGTTGGTCATGGTGCTCTGCGGCAGCAGGTCCCACGGCCGGTGCCCTTCGCCGGTGCCGCGCGCGGCCTCGGGGAACACCACGACTTCGAGCGCCTTCTGAGAACCATCGGCCTGCGGCATCGCGGCGGTGCCGATGAAGCTGCCCTTCTTGATGTCGGACAGCTTGATGCGGTAGACCTCCGACAGCTGCATGTCGGCCGGGCGCGCAAGGCTGACGACTTCGCCGCCGCGGTCCTGCACGACGAGGGTCTTGGCGTCGACGCGGACGATGGTGCCGCGGATGCGGACTTGTTCGGAGGCGGCTTGCGCGGAGGCGAGGACCGGCGCGGCAGCGGCGGCAAGAAGTGCGGCCGAGGCCAGCAGGGTCGAGGAGATTCTGGAGAACATGGAAGGGATCTTGGTGTTGGGGTGCGGATCAATGTACGCCTCGAAAACGAAACGTGCTTCCCGTCATGCGGGATACCCCAGCGGTTGGCTCGGACCGGCGCCGCGTCTACAATCCGCCGTTCCGAGGAGCGTTGCAGCGCCATCAGGCGTGAGGCTCGGACCACATCGCAACCACGCTCACCCGCTGTTCTCGCGGTGAGTCCTTTTTCCGTCAGACCCCGTACGCAGTGGCATCTTTCAAACCAGTTTTGGAGTTCTCATGAGCGCCGTTCTCAAGCCCACCCCCGTTTCAACTGCCGACCAGGCGATTGCCGACCTGTCCCTCGCCGCCTGGGGCCGCAAGGAAATCCGCATTGCGGAAACCGAAATGCCCGGCCTGATGGCCATCCGCGAAGAGTTCTCGAAGGCGCAGCCGCTCAAGGGCGCGCGCATCACCGGCTCGCTGCACATGACCATTCAGACGGCCGTGCTGATCGAGACGCTGCAGGCCCTCGGTGCCACCGTGCGCTGGGCTTCGTGCAACATCTTCTCGACGCAGGACCATGCCGCCGCGGCCATCGCCGCTTCGGGCACGCCGGTGTTCGCGATCAAGGGTGAGTCGCTGGAAGACTACTGGGGCTACACCCACAGCATCTTCGACTTCGGCCCCAAGGGCTCGAAGGGTGAAGGCCCGAACATGATCCTGGACGACGGCGGCGATGCCACGCTGCTGATGCACCTGGGCCAACGCGCCGAGAAGGATCTGGGCGTGCTGGCCAACCCGACCAGCGAGGAAGAACGCATCCTCTACGCCGCGATCAAGGCCAAGCTGGCTGTCGATTCGACCTGGTACACCCGCAAGTCCGCCGAGATCATCGGCGTGACCGAAGAGACGACCACCGGCGTGCACCGCCTGAACGAAATGAGCGCCAAGGGCACGCTGCTGTTCCGCGCCATCAACGTGAACGACTCGGTCACCAAGAGCAAGTTCGACAACCTGTACGGCTGCCGCGAATCGCTGGTGGACGGCATCAAGCGCGCGACCGACGTGATGATCGCCGGCAAGGTGGCTTGCGTGGCCGGCTATGGCGACGTGGGCAAGGGCTCGGCCCAGGCACTGCGCGCACTGAGCGCCCAGGTGTGGGTCACCGAAATCGACCCGATCAACGCCCTGCAGGCCGCGATGGAAGGCTACAAGGTCGTGACGATGGAATACGCCGCCGACAAGGCCGACATCTTCGTGACGACCACCGGCAACAAGGACGTCATCACGCACGACACGATGGCCAAGATGAAGGACCAGGCCATCGTCTGCAACATCGGCCATTTCGACAACGAGATCGACGTCGCTTCGATCGAGAAGTACGAGTGGGAAGAAATCAAGCCGCAGGTCGACCACATCACCTTCCCGGACGGCAAGAAGATCATCCTGCTGGCCAAGGGCCGCCTGGTGAACCTGGGCTGCGGCACGGGCCACCCGAGCTTCGTGATGTCGTCGTCGTTCGCGAACCAGACCATTGCACAGATCGAGCTCTTCACCAAGCAGGACGCCTACAAGGCCGGCAAGGTCTACGTGCTGCCCAAGCACCTGGACGAGAAGGTCGCACGCCTGCACCTGAAGAAGGTCGGCGCGATGCTGACCGAACTGACCGACTCGCAAGCTGCCTACATTGGCGTGAGCAAGAACGGCCCGTACAAGCCCGACACGTACCGCTACTAAAAGCATGATGAAAAACCTCCGTGCTTCGCACTGCGGTGCGAGCTTGCTTGGGGCGGCCCGGCGCTTCGCTCATGCGCGCTGATCAACTGTTGGTGGAGCGCGGCCTTGCCGCGTCGCGTTCGCAAGCCGTGCGGCTCATCGCCGGCGGCATGCGCTGGCGCGATGCGGGCACGAGCGACGCATGGCGCTCGGTCGTCAAGAACAAGGACGAAGTGCCTGAATCCGCCGAGCTCGAGCTCGCCGATGCGGCCGAGGCGCGCTACGTGTCCCGCGGCGGGCTCAAGCTCGAGGGCGCGCTGACCGTGAGCGGTGTCGATCCCGCCGGCAAGCTGTGCCTCGACGTAGGCCAGTCGACCGGCGGTTTCACCGATTGCCTGCTGCAACGCGGCGCGACGAAGGTCGTGGGCGTCGACGTCGGCCACGGGCAACTGCATGCGAAGTTGCGCGAGGACGAGCGCGTGGTCGCCATCGAAGGCGTCAATGCGCGGGCGTTGTCTGCGGACGATCTGCAGGTGGACGATGGCGAGGACGCCGAGGCGGAAGATGCGGCAGAGGTTGGCGAGGCGATCGAAGCCGCGGCCGAGCCGCGCTTCGACCTCATCGTCGGCGACCTGTCGTTCATCTCGCTCACGCTGGTGCTGCCGGCCGTGGTGCAGTTCCTGGCCGACGACGGCCAGCTGCTGATGCTGGTCAAGCCGCAGTTCGAACTGCAGCCCGGCCAGGTCGGCAAGGGCGGCATCGTGCGCGACGACTCGATGTACGCGGTGGTCGAGAAGCGCCTGCACGATGCCTGCGCGGCGCTCGACCTGAAAGTGCTGCGCTGGTTCGACAGCCCGATCGCCGGTGGCGACGGCAACCGCGAGTTTTTCATTCACGCCGAGCGCGCGTCCGGCGCGAACGGCTCCTAAGGAGACGCAGGTGCGCCTTCCGCTGAGTTTCGAATTCTTCCCGACCAAGACGCCCGAAGGCGCGGTCAAGCTGCGCGCGGTGCGCCAGCAGCTGTATGTGCGCAAGCCCCAGTTCTGCTCGGTCACGTATGGCGCGGGCGGCTCCACGCACCAGGGCACCTTCGGTGCGGTGCAGGAGATCCTGTCCGAGGGCGTCGATGCCGCCAGCCACTTCTCTTGCATCGGCGCCACGCGCGCCACGGTGCGCGAGCAATTGGCCGAATTGAAGGCGATGGGCGTCAAGCGCCTCGTGGCATTGCGCGGCGACCTGCCGAGCGGCTACGGCATCGGCGGCGAGTTCCACTATGCGAGCGATCTCGTGGCCTTCATCCGCGAGGAAACGGGCAGCGACTTCCACATCGAGGTGGCCTGCTATCCCGAAGTGCATCCCCAGGCACGCTCGCCCGAGGCCGACCTGCAGGCCTTCGCCGCCAAGGTGAAGGCGGGCGCCGATTCGGCCATCACGCAGTACTTCTTCAGCCCCGAGGCTTACTTCCGCTTCGTCGACGACGTGCGCAAGCTCGGTATCGACACGCCGATCGTGCCGGGCATCATGCCCATCACGAGTTCGACGCAGCTCATGCGCTTCTCGGACGCCTGCGGCGCCGAGATCCCGCGCTGGATCCGCCTGCGCCTGCAGGGCTTCGGTGACGACACGGCCTCGATCAAGGCCTTCGGCCTGGACGTGGTGACCGACCTCTGCGCGCGCCTGCGGGACGGCGGCGCACCCGCGATCCACTTCTACACAATGAACCAGTCGGCGGCGACGCTGGCTGTGCTGGAGCGCCTCGATTGAGAGGGCGTGCCGCAGGTTCGTCGCTGCGCGCGGGGCTTCGCCTCGTGCTCGTTGCGGCCACCTGCGTGCTTGCGGGCTGCGCCATGCCGCCTGCCACCGAAGGCGGTGCCGATCCGGGGGCGGCAGCGGGCTCGCGCCTGCGGCCGCTGTCGCCGGGGCTGGCCGTTCCAGCGGGCGCTTCGGCGCGGTCGGATGTGCCATCGGTGCGTTATGACCTTGCGGTGTCCGGCACCGGCGAACTGACGCCCGACGACGGCGTGCCCGGCGACGACGGCCCGCGCGAGATCTTCGAGCGCGGCGGCGCGTCCTGGTACGGCATCCAGTTCCACCAGCGCAAGACGGCCAGCGGCGAACGCTTCGACATGACGGCCATGACGGCCGCCCACAAGACCCTGCCGTTCAACACGCGCGTTTGCGTGCGCAGCCTGGTCAACGGCAGCGAGGTGCTGGTGCGCATCAACGATCGCGGCCCCTATGCGCAGGGCCGCGTGATCGACCTGAGCCGGGCCGCGGCCGACCGCATCGGCCTGACGGGGCTCGGGATCAAGCAGGTGGCGCTGTCGGTCGTCGGCCCCGCAGGCATGCGCTGCGGCGGTGTCGCTGTCGAGCCCGGCGAGGTTGCCGCGCCCGTGGCGCCGGGTGCCGATCGCGCCAAGGCCACGGTGCCGGCGCGCCGCAAGGCGGTTGTGCCGCCGCGCCGTCGCCGCTGACCGGTTGGGTCAGCCGCCGCTGTCGAGCGAGAAGGTCGCGTTGCGGTCCTGCGCCAGCTTCTCGGCCAACTGCGGCAGCGCTGCCGCGAGCAGCGGCTTCAACGTGTAGGGCGGGTTGATCAGGAACATGCCGCTGGCCGGCAGGCCGGGGCGCTTGGTCTCGCCGGTGGGCGTGGCCGTCAGCTTGCTCGACTTGACCGTCAGCGTGGCATGCAGCCACGGCTTGCCGGCCTTGGTCGCCATGGTCTTGAGCCGGCGCGGCAGGTCGTGCGCCTCGGGCCGCGGAATGATCGGATACCAGACAGCGTAGGTGCCCGTGGCAAAGCGCTTGAGCGCCTCGGCCGCGAAGTCGAGCACCCGGGCGTAGTCGCTCTTGATCTCGTAGCTCGGGTCCATCAGCACCAGCGCGCGGCGGGACGGCGGCGGCAGGAACTTGGTGGCGCTGCCGAAGCCGTCTTCGCGCAGCACGGCGATCTGGCGGCCGGCCTCGAGCTGGGCGATGTTGGCGTCGAGGGTGCGCGCGTCGGTCGGGTGCAGCTCGAACAGCTTGAGCTTGTCGTGGTCGCGCAGCAGGTGCTGCACGATGAACGGCGAGCCGGGGTAGACGCGGGCGCCGCCCTTGGGGTTGAAGTCGTGGATCACGCCGAGGTAGCGCGCGATCGCGTCGGCCAATGGGGCCTCTGGCTCCGGCGCCACTTTCTTGGCCGCCGACTTCGCGGCTGGCGCGGGTGTGGCGGGCTCTTTGGGAGGAGCAAGCAGGCGCAGGATGCCGTCGGCCGCTTCGCCGCTGGTGTCGGCGTAGTCGCCATCGAGCCGGTAGAGGCCCGCGCCGGCGTGGGTGTCGACGACCGTGAGGGCCGCTTCTTTTTCAAGCAGGTGGTCGAGCGTGGCAATCAGCACCGTGTGCTTGAGCACGTCGGCGTGGTTGCCGGCATGGAAGGCGTGGCGGTAACTGAACATGAGGGATTCCGGGATAGGTGGCAGATGCGCAACAGCCTCTTCAGCGAAGCCGCGGTAACATCAAATTACAAAACGAGAGGGAAACAGGATGAGTCCGTCGAACTGGAGATTTTGGGGCCTCGCGGCCACGATGGGAATTTTGTCGGTCCTGGGCGGCTGCGCCGCCCTCAGCCAGGGGCTCGATCAGCCGATGCGCGTCGATGTCCTGTCGCAGACCGGGGAAGTCATTCCCGATGCGCGATGCAGGGCCGTCAACGACAAGGCCAAGGTGAGGATGCGGTCCGGTCGGGTCATCGGCGTGCGTCGCTCGCGGGCCGACCTGATGATCCAGTGCACCGTCGACGGCCAGGGCGTGGCCACCGGGCAGGCGATCTCGCGACCCAACATCGGTTTTCTGGGCAACTTCGTGGTGGCCGGTGGCGTGATCGGCGCGGCGGTCGATGACAGTGCCGGCACGGCCTACAGCTACCCGACCTGGATCCAGGTGGTCATCGGCGAAGAACGCCTGTACGACCGCAGCGGCCACCGCGACGAAAGCCTGGACACCGGCACGCTGGTGCGCAAGCTCGATGTCCCGGCAACAAAGGCTGCGGCGCTGACCGGGCCGGTGACTGCGCCCGTGCGCTGAACGGGGCGGTCAGCCTCCTGTCGAGCGGCCGAGGCTCGAAATTGGCCAGATCGGCCAATTCTTCATATAATCGCGGGCTTCGCAGCGTTTTTGTGGCCCCGCGGCGAAGGCACGCAACCCGTCCGTCATTGGCGGGAGGCGCGTGAAACCCACCTAAGAGATTCCCATCAGAGGAACGCCGACCGTGGAAAAGGGCTCGCCAAACCCTCTTTTCAAGAGAAAAACTCATGACCAAAACGTTCAGCGCCAAGCCCGCTGACGTGACGCACGAGTGGTTTGTGATTGACGCGACCGACAAGGTCCTCGGACGAGTAGCCAGCGAAGTTGCTCTCCGTTTGCGCGGCAAACACAAGGCCATTTACACGCCTCACGTCGATACCGGTGACTTCATCGTCATCATCAACGCCGCGCAACTGCGCGTCACCGGCGCCAAGTCGATCGACAAGGTGTACTACCGTCACTCGGGCTATCCGGGCGGCATCAGTGCCACCAACTTCCGCGACATGCAATCCAAGTTCCCGGGCCGCGCCCTGGAAAAGGCCGTCAAGGGCATGCTGCCCAAGGGTCCGCTTGGCTACGCGATGATCAAGAAACTCAAGGTGTACGGTGGTGCTGAGCACCCGCATACCGCCCAACAGCCCAAAGTGCTGGAACTGTAAGGAGCCTTGAGAATGATTGGTGAATGGAACAATGGCACCGGCCGTCGCAAATCCAGCGTCGCCCGTGTATTTCTGAAAAAAGGCACCGGCAAGATCACGGTCAACGGCAAGGACATCCAAGAGTTCTTCGGCCGCGAAACCTCGATCATGATTGCCAAACAGCCCCTGGCGCTGACCAACAACCTCGAAGCTTTCGACGTGATGGTCAACGTGAACGGTGGCGGCGAATCGGGTCAAGCCGGCGCCACGCGCCACGGCATCACCCGTGCGCTGATCGACTACGACGCAACGCTCAAGCCCGTGCTGAGCCAAGCCGGCTTCGTGACGCGCGATGCGCGTGAAGTCGAACGTAAGAAGGTCGGCCTGCACTCCGCCCGTCGTCGCAAGCAGTTCAGCAAGCGCTGATCCTGTTCGTTGCGAACAAAAAGCCGCCTTCGGGCGGCTTTTTCATTGGGTGCATCCTGGTGGGTGTGGTTTCCGACCCCACTTGCGATGGGTGCACGCCGCAGGCAATCTGCCGAAAATGCGGCATTGCAGTAGCATTCGTTCCCTTGGCCGCATGTCCGGCCACCCCCAAGGAGTTACCTCTCATGAGCGCCGTAGCCGAAAACATCCAGACCCAGATGCCCGAGCCAATCGTCTTCACCGACAGCGCGGCAGCCAAGGTGGCCGACCTGATCGCCGAGGAAGGCAATCCCGAGCTGAAGCTGCGTGTGTTCGTGCAGGGCGGCGGCTGCTCCGGCTTCCAGTACGGTTTCACCTTCGATGAAATCACCAACGAAGACGACACCACCATGACCAAGAATGGCGTGTCGCTGCTGATCGATGCCATGAGCTACCAGTACCTGGTCGGCGCCGAGATCGACTACAAGGAAGACCTTCAGGGCGCCCAGTTCGTGATCAAGAACCCGAACGCCACCAGCACCTGCGGCTGCGGATCGAGCTTCTCGGCCTGATGCCTGGATGCCGCTGACAAGGCCCCTCCAAGAAAGCCGCCTCCGGGCGGCTTTTTGCTGCCCGTCGTTTTTCGCTTCCCTTCTTCTCCCATGACGCCCGAAGCCGCCACTGCCGTCGATCCTTCCCGCAAGAGCCTGCTGTGGCTCGTGGCCGTCGGCTTTTTCATGCAGACGCTGGATGCCACCATCATCAACACCGCGCTGCCGGCGATGGCCGCGAGCCTGAACGTGAGTCCGCTGCGCATGCAGTCGGTGGTGGTGGCCTATGCGCTCACGATGGCGATGCTGATCCCTGCCTCGGGCTGGATCGCCGACCGCTTCGGCACGCGGCGCATCTTCTTCGCGGCCATCGTGCTGTTTGCCGCCGGTTCCGTCCTCTGCGCGCTGTCGCAGGGGCTGGGGCAGCTCGTGGCGGCGCGGGTGGTGCAGGGCCTGGGCGGCGCGTTGCTGCTGCCTGTGGGGCGCCTGGCGCTGCTGCGCACGGTGCCGCGCGGCGAATTCCTGCAGGCGATGAGCTTCGTCGCGATCCCGGGGCTCATAGGCCCCTTGCTGGGCCCCACGCTGGGCGGTTGGCTGGTGCAGTACGCCTCCTGGCACTGGATCTTCCTGATCAACGTGCCGGTCGGACTGGCGGGCTGCATCGCCACCCTCAAATACATGCCGGACCTGCGCGGCGCCATCCAGAAGCGGTTCGACAGCGTGGGCTACGCGATGCTGGCCTTCGGCATGGTGGCGATCTCGCTCGCGCTCGACGGCGTGTCCGAGCTCGGCCTGCGCCAGGGCGGCGTGATGGTCGTGCTGATCTTCGGCTTCGCGAGTGTGGTGGCCTACTGGCTGCGCGCCGCGCGCACGCCCGAGCCGCTGTTCGCCCCCTCGTTGTTCGGCGTGCCGACGCTCAGCATCGGGCTGATCGGCAACCTGTTCTCGCGCCTCGGCAGCAGCTGCATGCCCTTTCTCGTGCCGCTGCTGCTGCAGGTGTCGATGGGCTATTCGCCGGTGCGGGCCGGTCTGATGATGCTGCCGATCGCCCTCGCGGGCATGGCCATGAAGCGCTTTGCCACGCCGCTGATCACCCGCCACGGCTACCGCAAGGTGCTGGTGGTCAATACCGTGCTGGTGGGCTGCACCATGGCCAGCTTCGGCCTGACGGCGCCCGGCCAGCCCATGGCGCTGCATGTGCTGCAACTGCTGGCTTTCGGCGCGGTCAACTCCCTGCAGTTCACCGCGATGAACACGATCACGCTCAAGGACCTGGACGGCAGCATGGCCAGCAGCGGCAACAGCCTGCTGTCGATGGTGCAGATGCTGGCGATGAGCCTGGGTGTAGCGGCGGCTGGTGCCGTGCTGGCGGGCTACAACGGGATCTTCGGCACCGAGACGGCCGCTCACACGCTCGATGCCTTTCAGGCCACTTTTGCGAGCATGGGGCTGATCACGGTGGCATCTGCGCTGATCTTCTGGCATTTGCCCGCAGAAGTGCGCGCGGCACAACCTGCGCAGCCGGAGGTTTCCGGCCAGGGTTGAAGCTCAGGCCGGGTAGATCGCGCCCAGCACGCGTGCGCCGCGCGCCCCGGTCACGCTGGCCAGATTGCCCGCTTCGCGCCGGACGGTGCAGCGCGCGAGCCAGGCGAATGCTGCGGCCTCGACCTGTTGCGGTGGCAGGCCCTGGTCGGTCGATGCGACCACTTTCACGCCGGGAAGCAGCGCGCGCAGGCGCCCAAGCAGGTGATCGTTCAGCGCGCCACCGCCGCACACGATCAGCAGCTTGCTATCTTTTCCGTAGCTGAGAAGGTCGGCGGCGCAGGTACGCGCCGTCAGTTCGGTCAGCGTGGCCTGCACGTCAGCCGGTGCCATGGCCGTGGTCCCCAATTGCGAAGCCAGCCAGGTCGGATTGAACAGGTCGCGCCCCGTGCTTTTGGGTGGCGCCTTGGCGAAATACGGATCGGCCCGCAATTGCGCGAGCAACTGGGGCAGCACCTGCCCGCTTGCCGCCCATTGGCCGCCGCGGTCGAAGGGCTGGCCCTGGTAAGTCTGGCACCAGTGATCCATCAGCGCATTGCCGGGGCCGCAGTCGAAGCCCAGCACGATGGCGCCGTCGGGCGCATTGGTGGCCGGGAGCAGGCTCAGGTTGGAAATACCGCCGATGTTCAGCACCGCGACGGTCTCGTCGGGGCGCGCGAACAGGGCGCGGTGAAACGCCGGCACCAGCGGAGCGCCCTGGCCGCCTGCGGCGAGATCGCGGCTGCGAAAGTCGCCGACCACGTCGATGCCGGTCAGTTCGGCCAGCAGCGAGGGGTTGTTGATCTGCAGGGTGTAGCCGACGTCGTCGAATTCGAGCGGCCGGTGGCGCACCGTCTGCCCGTGCGCGCCGATGGCGGTGATTGCGCCGGCGGCAATGCCGCTGTCCGCCAGCAACTGCTGCACCACCCCGGCATAGGCCCGGGCGAGCCCGTTGCCGGCCAGTGCCGCGCGATGCAATTCGTTGTCGCCGGGTGTGTTGAGTGCCAGGAGCTCCGCGCGCAAGGCCACGGGAAACTCCGCGGTGGCGTAGGCCTTCACCGCGATCCGGCCGTCGGAAAAGTCGGCAAGCACGCCGTCGACGCCGTCGAGCGAGGTGCCTGACATCAGGCCGATGAAAAACTCGGCGGTCATCTCAGGCTCGGTGTCTGGAGAAGACCGCCGCGCGTGTTCAGTCCGCGCTGGCCTGAATGACGGAGAAGGCGGCTGCCAGTTCGGTGCGGGCGCCGACGGCGATCCGTTCGAAGGCCGGACGCAGGGCCGCGGTGATCGGTGCGCCGCCTTCTTGTGCGATGGAAGCCGGGTCCTGGTAGACGCCGCCCACGCGGAATTCGAAGTGCAGGTGCGGGCCGGTGGCCCAGCCGGTGGAGCCCACCGCGCCGATCGCCTGGCCCTGGCTCACGCTCTGGCCGGCCTTGACATCGATGCGGCTCAGGTGCGCATACGCCGTCTGCTGGTTGTTGCGGTGATTGATGATGACGATGTTGCCGTAGCCGCTTTGCGTGCCGGCGAAATCGACCGTGCCGTCGCCGACCGTGCGCACCGAGGTGCCGGTGGGTGCCGCGTAGTCGACACCGTTGTGCTGGCGCCAGCTGTTCAGGATCGGATGCATGCGCATCGCGAAACCGCTGGACACGCGCGAGAACTCGACCGGCGTCGCCAAGTAGGCCTTGCGCAGGCTGTCGCCATTCGGGCGGTAGTAGCTGCCCTTCTGGCCCGCGCCCGGGGGCTGGAACCAGACAGCCTGGTGGATCTTGCCGTTGTTCTCGAACTCGGCCGAGAGCACGCGGCCGCTGCGCAGCGCCTGGCCATCGGCTTCGAAGGTCTCGTAGACCACTGCGAAGCGGTCGCCCTTGCGCAGGGCCCGCACGTCGACGTCGCCTGCAAAGATGTCGGCCAGCTGGCTCGCCACTGCGTCGGGAATGCGCGCGTCGTCGGTGGCGGCGAACAGCGAGGTGCGGACGGTGCCGCTCGCCAGGCGCGTGCCCGACGTCAGCGTGTCGCGCTCGGTGAGGGCGACGAAGCCGACGGGCGTGCGCTCGATCACGAAACGCTTGAAGCCGCCGTCGCCGTCGGGAATCCAGCGGGCGCTGAGCTTCTTGAGCTGGTTTTCCTGCGTGGCTTCGGCCGTGACGGTGCGGCCGACGCGCGCGAACAGCGCACCGCGGGCTTCACCGCTGCCGCGCACGAAGGCGGTGGCGGCGGGGTCCGAAATGCCCAGGCGCCGGAGCAGGGCTTCGGCCGTGTCGCTCGAACGGGTGGTGTCGGTGCGGAACAGCGTGAAGCTGAAGCCCTCGAGCGATGCGCTCTGGTCCGCAAAGGACTGCGGCGCGGCGGTGGCTTCGAGAATCTGGTGGACCGGGAGGTCGGAAGCGTCAGGACCCAGCGAGGCCACCGCGAGGGTGCCGGCGCTCAACAAAGCCGCCGCGATGACAGCGGTGATCTGCTTGGGGTAGGTCCGGAACGTATAGGCCACGCGAGAAGCAAGGAGCTCCTCGGCGGCAAGAATGCCGTTGATCAAACTATGAATTCCAGCTCAGGTTCTGCAAATCCGTGCTGCAAGGCCCAGTACGTTCAGGGCGGCAGCAGACGGTGCGGAAAAAGCGCCGCTTAGAATTCGGCGCTTGAAAAGTCGGGCTGAGTATAGCTTCGGCATCCCAAAAGTCAGCCAAAAAAGCCCGTAAAGGCCGAATCTGTTACATCCATGACCCTCTCAAATAGTGTAGGACGTGCGCTCGAAATATCCCTCCGTGGGGCTGACGAGCTGCTGCCGCAGGACGAGTGGGTGCGGAAGCTCCAGCGCTCCGAAGCCACCGGAACCCCCCTTCGCATCAAGCTCGGGCTCGACCCGACCGCCCCGGACATCCATATCGGCCACACCGTGGTGCTCAACAAGATGCGCCAGCTTCAGGACCTGGGGCACCGGGTGATCTTCCTGATCGGCGACTTCACCAGCACGATCGGCGACCCCTCCGGCCGCAACAACACCCGCCCGCCGCTCACCCGGGAGCAGATCGAGGCCAACGCCCAGACTTACTACAAGCAGGCCAGCCTGGTACTGGACCCCGAGAAGACCGAGATTCGCTACAACTCCGAATGGAGCGACCCGCTGGGCGCCCGCGGAATGATCCAGCTGGCCGCCAAGTACACGGTCGCCCGGATGATGGAACGCGACGATTTCAACAAGCGGTTCAAGGCCGGCCAGTCGATCTCGGTCCATGAATTCCTCTACCCGCTGATGCAGGGCTACGACTCGGTGGCGCTCAAGAGCGACCTCGAACTGGGCGGCACCGATCAGAAGTTCAACCTGCTCGTTGGCCGCCATCTCCAGCAGGAATACGGTCAAGAACCGCAGTGCATACTCACTATGCCGCTGCTGGAAGGGCTCGATGGCGTCGAGAAGATGTCCAAAAGCAAGAACAACTACATCGGCATCAGCGAAGACGCCAACACCATGTTTGCCAAGGTGCTGTCGATTTCCGACGACCTGATGTGGCGCTGGTACACGCTCTTGAGCTTCCAGTCGCTGGAGCAGATCGAGGCGCTGAAGGCCGAGATCGCGGGCGGCCGCAACCCGAAGGATGCGAAGGTCGCGCTGGCCAAGGAAATCACTGCGCGCTTTCACAGCGCGGCGGCCGCCGAGACGGCCGAGCAGGATTTCATCAACCGCAGCAAGGGCGGCGTGCCGGACGAGATTCCCGAGGTGTCGCTCAGTGGCGCGCCGCTGGGCATCGGCCAACTGCTCAAGCAAGCCAATCTGGCTTCTTCTGCCGGGGATGGCAACCGCCTGATCGACGGCGGCGGCGTGCGCGTCGACTCGGTCGTGATCAGCGACAAGGGGCTGAAGTTGCCTGCGGGCAGTTACGTGGTGCAGGTCGGCAAGCGCAAGTTCGCGCGCGTGACCCTGAGCTGACCCCAAAGAAAAGGCCCCTCGGGGCCTTTTGCTTTGATTACCGGACTTCGATGGTGACCCGCCGGTTGCGCGGCTCGTCCACCTCGTCGGCGGTCGGCACGGCCAGGTCGCGCTCGCCGCGGCCCACGGCCTCGACGCGGTTGGCCGGGAACTGCCGCTCGACGAAAAGCTGAACCACTTCCTGCGCCCGGCGGCGCGACAACTGGTCGTTCGATTCGCCGGTGCCCTTGGTGTCGGTGTGGCCGGTCACCACGATGTCGCCGCCGCTGCGTGCCAGTGCCGCGGCCAGCGCCTCGGTCATGACCTGTTGCGAAGCCGGGGTCAGCGTGGTGCCGCCGACCTCGAAGAACACCGTGTAGCGCTGCGGCGGGGGCGGGCGCATGTCGAAGAGCGGCTTGTTTTCCGCCTGTACCTTGGCCGGATCGACCTGATCGACCACCGGCGCACCGCTGGCACCCACTGCGGCCGTTGCACGCTGGTAGGGCTTGGAAAGGACTTCTTCCCCGTCCTTGGCGCGCACCACGACGGCGGAAGGCTTGCCGTCGGCCTGCGGCAGCAGCACGACCCGCGTGCCCGGCGTCGAGCAGGCGGCGAGCAATGCGGTGATCAATACGGTGGCAAGAAGAAGGAGCGGGCGGGGTGACATGCGCGTCGTCATCATGGCTTTCCGTCGGCTTGAACGATGAAGTCGGTGCCGCGAATGCCGATGGTGGCGGTCTGCGTTTCGACCCGTACCGCGTCGGGGTTGGTCTTGCCGATCAGGCCGGTGATCATGCGCATCGAGCCGCGCAGCAGCGAGACCAGGAGGCCGCCGTCGCGGGTGGTGGCGTCGAAGTGGAATTCCTTCAGGTCCAGCCGCGAGGAGGGACCGACCACCAGGGTCGTGTCGTCCCGCAGAACCACGGCTGCCGAGGAGTCGGGGCCGGTCACGATGCGGTCGACAGACCCCAGGGCATCGCCCGCGGCGGCGGTGCGTGCGGTGCCGGCGGCGCTGAGCAGTTGCACATTGCCGCGCACCGATTTCACGAAACCGGCCTGGAGGTCGGGGACCGCGGCGGCCGGGGCCGGCGTTGTCTGGGCCTGGGCCATCATGGTGGCGCCCAGCAGGGCGAGGCCGCCCAAAATGTTCAAGAGTTTTTTCATCGTCCGACTCTCTGTGAAGAATGTTTCGCAATAGTCACAAATATTAAGCCGAAGGCGTTACATATGGACACTGTGTCGATAATTCAGCGTCATCCTGCGGCCTTTTGCCGTTTTTTGCGTCGTCTTTTGTCGATTCGCCGTCCCGATTGCCCATGACGCTCACTCCCAAAACACTGCTCCGCGTCTCCGTGGCCGTTGCCCTGGTCACCATCGTGCTCAAGGGGCTGGCGGGGTACATGACCAATTCGATGGGCCTGATCTCCGATGCGATGGAGTCGTTCGTCAATCTTGCCAGCGCCATGTTCGCCTTGGCAATGGTGACGATTGCCGAGCGGCCGGCCGATGACGACCATCCCTACGGCCACCACAAGGCCGAATACTTCTCCTCCGGCTTCGAAGGCATCCTGATCGTCGGCGCTGCGGTGGCGATCCTGTGGGTGTCGGTGCAGCGGCTGCTGTCGCCCCAGCCGCTCGAACAGTTGGGCTGGGGGCTGGCGCTGTCGGTGTTCAGCTCGGGCCTCAATGCGGCGCTCGCGGTGATGCTGTTCCGCGCCGCGCGCATCCATCGCTCCATCGCGCTGGAGGCCGACGGCCGCCACCTGATGACCGACGTGTGGACCTCCGCCGCCGTTGTCATCGGCATCGTCGGCGTGCATTTCAGCGGCTGGCTCTGGCTCGATCCGCTGCTGGCCATCGGCGTGGCGCTCAACATCGTGCGCGAGGGCGTCAAGCTGGTGTGGCGTTCGTCGCAGGGCCTGATGGACAAAGCCCTCGACGCCGACACCCTTGCCATCGTGCGCGCCACGCTCGACGCCTTCGCGGCGCGCCAACCTGAGGGCAGCCGGCTGCGCTTCGACGACATGGTGACGCGCGGTGCCGGCCAGCGCCGCTTTGCCGACCTGCACATGCACGTGCCCGGCGACTGGACCCTGCAGCGCGCGGCCAGCCTCCGCGACGAACTCGAGCAGGCCCTGATGGACGCCGTGCCCGGCCTGCGCGTCACCATCCAGCTGCTGCCGCTCACCATGGAAGCGCGCGCCACCCAGATCGTGGAAGAACACGGACACCCATGAAAGCCATCCTCCAGCGCGTCGCGAACGCCCGCGTCGACATTGCCGGCCAGACCGTCGGTGCCATCGATGCGGGCCTGCTCGTCCTCTTGTGCGCGGAACGCGGCGACGTCGATGCGCTCGCCGACCGCATGCTCGCCAAGATCCTCAAGCTGCGCATCTTCTCGGACGAGGCCGGCAAGATGAACCGCAGCGTGCAGGACATCGGCGGCGGCCTGCTGGTGGTGAGTCAATTCACGCTGGCGGCCGACGTGAGCGGCGGCAACCGCCCCAGCTTCACGCTCGCCGCGCCGCCCGATGAAGGCCGGCGGCTCTACGAGTACTTCGTGGCACAGGCGCGCGCCGCGCATCCGGTGGTGGCCACCGGCGAATTCGGCGCCGACATGCAGGTGCACCTGCTCAACGACGGGCCGGTCACCATCCCGCTGCAGATGACTCAGTAGGGCAGGGGCTCGAGCAGAGCTTCCCATGCGACCTTCGGGTGCGCATAGCGGTCGATGGTGACCTCTTCGAGATGCCGCATGCGCCAGCCGTCGGCAAAGAGCCGCTCCACCGCGGCGCGGTCGAAGAAGCGTTTGGGAAAACCGTCGAACAGATAGAAGCAGTCTTCATCCCGTCCGGTGATCGGCGACGGACCGCGCCCGCCGTAGTGCAGGTCGTTGACCGAATTGAGGCGGCACAGCAGCACGCCGTCCGGGCGCAGCACGCGATGAATTCGCCGCACCAGTTCCAGCGTCGCGCCCCATTCGAAATAGTGCAGCGACAGGCTGGCCAGCACCACGCCGACCGTGGCGCTGGCCGCCAGCGGAAACGGATCACGAAAATCCTGGCAATGGAACTGCGCGCCCTCAGGCACTCGCAGACGGGCGCGTTCGACTGCTTCCGACGACAACTCGATCGCCACGACCTGCAACCCCGCATCGACCAGCGTGGCGGTGTCGCGGCCCTCGGCACAGCCCAGTTCGAGCACCTGGCCAGCGCCCGCCCGCTCGACGAGCAATGGCAGCCATCGCTCCAGCCAGCGATCGCCGCCCTCTGCCGTCATCCCTTGCCGTAGGGATTGCGGATGCCCAGCTCCGCGAGGATCTGGATTTCGTATGCCTCCATCTCGTCGGCGTCGGCTTCGCTGGTCTCGTGGTCCCAGCCCTGCGCGTGCAGCGTGCCGTGCACCAGCAGGTGCGCGTAGTGCGCGGCCAGCGTCTTGCGTTGCTCCTTCGCCTCGCGCGCGACCACCGGCGCGCACAGCACCAGGTCGGCCATGGCGACCGGGCTCTGCGCATAGTCGAAGGTCAGCACGTTGGTCGCGTAGTCCTTGCCGCGGAATTCGCGGTTCAGGCGCTGGCCTTCGTCGGCATCGACGATGCGCACCGTGATCTCGCCGTCGATGTCCAACGCATGGCGGATGCAGCGCGTGACGCGGTGGCGCGGCAGCGCGATGCGGTGCCGCTCGACGCCCTTGAAGCGACCGAACTGCAGCGAAAGAGAAAGTGCCGGCAGCGCCATCTCAGTGCGCACTCGTGCGTTTGCGCTGCCCGTCGTAGGCGTCCACGATCTTCGCCACCAGCGGATGCCGCACCACGTCGGCACTCGTGAAGTGCGTGATCGCGATGCCGCTCACGCGCCTGAGCACGCGCTCGGCGTCGATCAGGCCGCTGAGCTGCTGCTTGGGCAGGTCGATCTGGCTCACGTCGCCCGTCACCACCGCCTTCGCGCCGAAGCCGATGCGCGTGAGGAACATCTTCATCTGCTCGACCGAGGTGTTCTGCGCCTCATCGAGGATCACGAACGCGTTGTTCAGCGTGCGCCCGCGCATGAAGGCCAGCGGCGCGATCTCCAGCGCGTTGCGCTCGAAGGCCTTCTGCACCTTCTCGTAGCCCATGAGGTCGTAGAGCGCGTCGTACAGCGGGCGCAGGTAGGGGTCGACCTTCTGCGTCAGGTCGCCCGGCAGAAAGCCGAGCCGCTCACCGGCTTCCACGGCCGGCCGCGTGAGCACGATGCGTTGCACCGCCGCGCGCTCCAGCGCATCGACCGCGCAGGCCACCGCGAGGTAGGTCTTGCCGGTGCCGGCCGGGCCGATGCCGAAGGTGATGTCGTGCTTGGCGATGTTGTCCAGGTACAGCGCCTGTGTCGGCGTGCGCGCGCGCAGGTCGGCGCGGCGGGTGACGAGCATGGCCGAATCCTCGTCGCTCATCGAGCCATCGCCCGCCAGCGTGAGCTGCACCACGGCCGGATCGATCGGACGCTGGGCGATTTCGTACAGCGCCTGCAGCACGTCCATCGCGCGCTGCGCCGAGGCCTTGGGGCCATCGACCTTGAACTGCTCGTGGCGGTGCGCGATCTTCACGCCCAGCGCTTCTTCGATGCGGCGCAGGTGGGCGTCCAGTGGTCCGCACAGGTGTCCGAGGCGCGAGTTGTTCGGTGGGGTAAAGGTGTGTCGCAGAATCACGCCGGACATTTCAAGGAAAAAGGGCACCCATGATAGGCAAACTCACCGGCGTACTGGCCGAGCGCAACCCACCGCAAGTGGTGGTGGACTGCAATGGCGTCGGCTACGAGGTCGATGTGCCGATGAGCACGTTCTACAACCTGCCCGGCACCGGAGAGCGCGTTTCGCTGCTCACGCACTTCGTGGTGCGCGAGGACGCGCAGATTCTCTACGGTTTCGGCACCGCCGAGGAGCGTGCGGCCTTCCGCCAGCTCATCAAGATCACCGGCGTGGGCCCGCGCACCGCGCTCGGGGTGCTCTCCGGCATGAGCGTGGGCGAGCTGTCGCAGGCGATCACCACGCAGGAACTCGGCCGGCTCGTGAAGATTCCGGGCATCGGCAAGAAGACCGCCGAGCGGCTGCTGCTGGAGCTCAAGGGCAAGCTGGGCGCGGACATCGGACTGCCGACGCATGCGACCTCCGACGCGCAGGCCGACATCCTGCAGGCGCTGATCGCGTTGGGCTACAGCGACAAGGAAGCGGCATTGGCGCTCAAGGCGCTGCCCAAGGATGCGACGGTGAGCGAAGGCATCAAGCTGGCGCTGAAGGCGCTGGCGAAGTAATCAGGGATAGACCTTCTCGCCCTTCGCCAGCATCGCCACGAACTGCGCGATGCGCCGCGCACGCGTCTCGACCTTCTTCGCGCCCTGCGTGCGGAACAGCACCGCATAGCGGTTGCGCGCGTCCAGCGTGGCGAAGAACTTCGCGGCCTTCTTGTTCGCATCGAGCGCGGCCTGCAGGTCGGGCGGCACGGTCGCCACGCTCGCGGCGTCGTAGGCCGCGTCCCAGCGGCCATCGGCCTTTGCGCGTTCCACCTCGGCCAGCCCGGCCGGCTGCATGCGCGCTTCGTCGATCAGCTTCAGCGCCTTGTCGCGGTTGATCTTTGACCAGGTGCTGCGCGCGGTGCGCGGCGTGAAGCGCTGCAGGAAATACTGTTCGCCGTCGCTCTTGCGCTGCCCGTCGATCCAGCCGAAGCACAGCGCGATCTCGAGTGCCTCGGGGTGGTCGACGGAGGCGATGCCGCTGGCCTTCTTCGCGATGCGCAGCCACACGCCGGCATGCGTGCCGTGGTGGCGCTTGTACCAGCGTGCGAGCGCCGCAGCATTGGCGAACTCTGCGGGCGTGTCATCGACGATGCGCTCCACTTTCGCAGCGGGCTTCGCAACCTTCTTGACTGCCGCCGTGGTCACGGCACCCACCAGTAGCGCAGCGCGTGAAAGTAGATCGGCGCCGCGAAGATCACCGAGTCCAGCCGGTCGAGCATGCCGCCGTGGCCCTCGATCATCGAACCCCAGTCCTTCACGCCGCGATCGCGCTTGATGGCCGACATCACGAGGCCGCCGAAGAAGCCCATGAAGCAGATCATGAAAGCCATCAGCGCCGCCTGCCACGGGTTGAACGGCGTCGCCCAATAGAGCGCCGCGCCCAGTGCGGTGGCACTCGCCACGCCGCCGATCAGGCCTTCCCAGGTCTTGGAGGGCGAGAGCTCGGGCGCGACCTTGCGCTTGCCGAAGAGCTTGCCCCACACGTACTGCAGCACGTCGCTGCCCTGCACCACGATCACCAGGAACGCGATCAGCAGCAGGTTGCGGCCCTCGAAGCCCGGGATCTGCAGCGTGAGCAGCGCGGGCACGTGGCTGATGCAGAACACGCACACCATCAGGCCCCACTGGATCTTGGAGGTGCGCTCCAGAAAGCGCTGCGTGTCGCCGCCCACCGCCGCGAGGATCGGCAGGATCAGGAAGGCATAGACCGGGATGAAGATCGAATAGAGCCCGTACCACTCGATCCAGATCAGGAAGTACTGCCCCGGCAGCGCAATGAAGAACGCGAGCGCGATCGCCGCATGGTCGCCGCGCCGCGTGTACGCGAGGCTGATGAATTCGCGCAGCGCATAGAACGAGATCAAATAGAAGAGCACGATCACGCCGCCCTTGCCGAAGGCGAAGGCCAGCCCGATCACCGCCACCATCACCCACCACGCGTTCACGCGGGAGTTGAGGTTGTCGATCACCGAATGCGGCTGGCCGTGCGCCACCCGCCACTTGAGCAGCGCACCGATGGCCGAGGCCAGCAGCAGCACGCCGAAGACGCCGCCGAAGAGCTTGAGCGTGGTCCACGCGAAGGGAGACAGTTCCATCATGATGCGGCGCCTTCGGCCTTGTCGTTGCGGTCGTATTCGGGGCGCAGGTCGAGCATGGCGGTGCGTGCGCGGGCGATGAAGGTGTTCTTGTCTTCGTCCTCGGCCAGCTTGATGGGCGTGCCGAAGCGCACCGTGCAGGCCAGCGGAATCGGCACCAGCGTGCCCTTGGGCAGCACGCGCTTCAGGTTCTCGATCCACACCGGCACCAGCCGCACGCTGGGGCAGGCGCGCGCCAGGTGGAAGAGGCCGCTCTTGAGCGGCAGCAGGATCTCGTCGCCGGTGTTGCGCGTGCCCTCGGGAAACATGATGAGCGAGTCGCCGGCTTCCAGCGCCTCCTTCATCTGCTCGACCGGGTTGTCGCCCTGGCCCGAGCCGTCGCGGCGGATCATGAGCGCGTTGAACACGTCGGCGCCGATGAACTGGCGCACCTTCGAGGCCATCCAGTAGTCCTGTCCCGCCACCGGCCGGGTGAGGGCGCGCAGGTCGGGCGGCAGCGTCGCCCACAGCAGCACGAAGTCGCCGTGGCTCGTGTGATTGGCGAAGTAGAGCGTCTGTTCGGCCTTGGGCGTGGTGCCACTCCAGATGGCGCGCACGCCGGTCAGCAGGCCCGCGGCGCCGATGATCAGCTTGCCTGCCACCACGGCGAGCGCGCGGCGCAGCACCGTGCTCTCCGGTTTGTCGTTGTTCTTGTTTTCGTCGGTCAAGAGAAATCCTGTGTCATCAAGGCAAGAAGGAACATGGCGCTCTGGCAGGCGACCACGATGGCATGGCGCTGCATGAGCTGGCGGGTGCCCTGCACGCGGTCGTCGAGCGGCCGTGTGGAAGGCGACGACGGCGCATTGCGAAGGCCGAGGCGGTCCAGTGCGCGGTCGAGTGCGTCGAGCGAGGCGATGGTGCCGCGCGCCAGGTCGTCGAACAGCGTCTGGTCCAGCCGCAGCCGGAAGGCGAAATAGCGCTCGAGCACGCCGAGGATCACGACTGCGCCGAAGCCCATGGTGGGCGTGGTCGGGAGCGAACGCAGCGTGAGCGCGAGCACCAGCGCCGCGATGCACGTCAGCGCGAAGCCCCAGGCCGCCAGCACCGTGAAGGCGCGCAGCAGGCCGGCGAGCGCGGCGCAGGTGGCGCGGTCGTTGTCAGTCATGGGGTGGAACCTCCCGCACAGGATTCAAGGGCGCGAGCGAACGCAGCCATGCGGGGCGCAGCACGATCTGCGGCCGGGCACGGCGCACCGCGTCCTCGGCTTGCGCGAGGCCGCCTGCCGAGCCGTAGCGGCCGAGCCATGCGATCACCGCCGCGGCGCTGCGCGAAAAGCCGAGCGCGCAGCAGACCCACACGGGGGCACCATCGGCGTTGCGCCGCTGCCCTTCGATGACCGCGGCTGCGCGCTGCAGCCGCACTGTCGGCGGCACTGTCAGGTCGAGCAAGGGCACGCAGCGCGCATGCGGCACGCCGGCCGGCATCTGCAATTCGGCGCACAGGCTCACGAGCCGCGGCTTGCCGGCGGCGAGCCATTCGGCCCGCGTGGGTCGCCGGCCGAGCCGCAGGCCGGGCACCACCTCTACCGATGCGGGCAGCTTGCGCGTCCAGAGCCAGGCGTTGATCGCGGCGCCGAGCCGGTAAGGCGCGAGCATCCAGCGCGCCGCCCAGCCCATGCGCCCGCGTCCGTCCATCTGGAAGCCGCGCGCGCCGAAACCGATGTAGTTGAGCGCCACGAAGGCGAGCGATGCGGCCGGCCATGCGAGCCACAGCCACACACCGCCGCCGTATAAGGCAGCGGCGAGGAACAGCACCGCGCCCACCGCATAGAACCCCGCGAGCTTCCAGCGCTGCCTGTCTCGGGCAAAGCGCGTGACCTGCCAGGCGCGCCGCATCGACACCACCCGTTCCAGTGGCCACAGCCACACGCACACCACCCCGAGCAGAGCGCCGGTCGGAATGTCGATGAAGTGGTGCTGCCACGTCGTGAGCACCGAGGCGCAGATCGCGAACGCCCACACATGCAGCACCAGCCGCGCCCACAACGGACGGATGAATTGCCGGTACCAGTCCCACAGGATCACGGCCAGCGCGATATGCAGCGAAGGCGCCTGGTTGAACGGCTGGTCGAAGCCGCGCAGCGCGTTGAAGAGAAACGCCGGCGCGCCATCGACTGGCGGCTGCCCGAAGCTGAAATGCAGCGGCCAGACGATGAAGCAGGTGCAGGCGACGAGCGTCGCCGTGACGAGCCGCAGTGCATGCCGGTCCAGCGTGTGCTTGCTGCGCGCGAGGAACAGCGACAGCGCGTAGAACACATTGATCGTCCAGTACGGGAAGATCGTCCATGGCCAGAACGGGATCTGCCGCTCCCAGTCGAAGGCCATCGAAGGCACGTTCGCGCGCGTGGTGGCCCACCAGTTGGCGAAGCCGTAGGTCGCATAGAACAGCGGCCCGAGGAACACCAGCCATGCGGCAGCGCGCTTCCACGGACGCTGCCCAAGCCAAGCTTTCATCGCCCGGTACGCACCGCCAGCGAAACCGTAAAGATCCCCCACTCATCGACCCGCTGGTCGATCTTGCGGAAGCCCGCTTCTTCCACCAGTTGGTCCATCTCGACCTGCGTGCGGCGGCGCATGACCCAGGCCTCGCCCTGGCGGTGGCTGGTGAGTGCGCGCGCGATCATTTCGAGCTGCGGATGCCACGGCTGCCCGGTGTAGACGAGGTAGCCGCGGTCTTCCACCGCATCGCCCACGCCCGCGAGCGAGCGCTGCACCATCTCGTTGTCGGGGAAGAGTTCGTACAGGCCCGACACCACCGCCAGCGTGGGCCGCGGCGTCACCGTAGCGAGGCTGATGCGGTCGAAGGCATCGGCCTGCACGAACTGCGCGGTGTCCTGCAGCCCCTTCTCGGCGATGAGTGCGCGGCCGTCGCGCACGTTGATGTCGCTGTAGTCGCGCAGCAGGATCGAGCTGGCCTTGACCGGGCTCGCGAGCACCGCGTCGAGCACGTAGCGGCCGTGGCCTGCGGCGATGTCCATCACCCGCACCTCGCGGTGCATTTCGGCCAGCCGCTCCATCGCAATGCGCAGCAGCTCCTCGACGTGGATCTTGCGTTGCCGGATGCCGCGCCAGCCGATCGAGTTGAGGTAGGTGTTGTCGATGCTCCGGCCCAGCGGCCCCTTGCCTGCGGGGCGGTTGCGGTAGACGTAGTCGAGCGTGCTGCCCGAGTCGAAGCCGGTCGCGTGACCGAGCGCGATGCCGTTCGACAGCTTGCCGCCGATGCGCAGCCCACCGCGCGTCATCGCCCAGTAGGCGCCGCGCGCCGACAGCGGCGAGAGCGGTTCGGCCAGTGCGCGCGATTCGTCGGCCGTGTCGCCGGCGAGGTGCGCCGCGGTGCGGTCGACCGGCACGGCGGGCGCGTCGAAGCGCTGCAGGATGAATTCGCGGATCTGCGCGACGGCCGGCGCCCGGTCTTTTTCGCCCAGCGTGTCGTGAAAGAAGCCCGGCAGTTCGGTCTTGGTCTTCACGGCGCTGCCCAGCCGCTCGAAGAACTGGTGCTGCGGCTTGTGGTGCACCACCCAGTCGGCGCCGGAAATGAGCAACTGCACCGGCAGCGTGATCGCGTTGGCATCGGCCACCACGCGGTCGGCCGCTTCGTAGAGGCCGAGCAGGATGTTGACCGCGATGGGCCGCGAGATCAGCGGATCGCTTTCGTAGCTCGCGATGCGTTCCGGGTCGTGCGTGAGGAACTTCGCCTTCACGTAGCTGTTGACGAAAAAGAGGCCGCGCAGCTTGTGCATCAGCCCGAGCCCGGCGCGCGCGAAGGGCACATAGAGCTTCACCTTGAAGGCCGGCGAGGCCAGCGTGAGGCCTCGCACCTTGGGGGCGTAGTCGTGCGCCCAGGTGGCGATCAGCACTGCGCCCACGCTCTGCGCGACCACGTGGATGTCCTGCTCGGCTACGCCGTGCGCGGTGCCGATGTGGTGGACGAAGGTCTGCACGTCGCGCACCGAGGTGCCGAAGCTCGGGCTGTAGCCGCGCTGGCCCGGCGAGCGGCCGTGGCCGCGCGCGTCCCAGGCGTAGAAGTCGAAATCGGGCAGATCGAGTTCGTCGACCAGGTGCGCCATGCGCGCGCCGTGCTCGTGGCCGCGGTGGAACAGCACGATGGCGCCGCGGCGCACGGCGCCCGTGGCCGGCCAGTGGCGGTAGAAAAGCGATTCGCCGTCGTGCGTCTGGAAGTGCAGCTCTTGCGCGATGCG
Source organism: Variovorax sp. ZS18.2.2 (assembly GCF_024701975.1). GTDB lineage: Bacteria > Pseudomonadota > Gammaproteobacteria > Burkholderiales > Burkholderiaceae_C > Variovorax. The sequence goes on along the minus strand of NZ_JANLNM010000008.1, from coordinate 340,202 downwards.
TGGTGTGGTGTCGGTCATTGAATCCCTGTCGATATCTGTTTGTAGGTATGTGTTCAGCGGCCGGCGGCATCGGCTTCGGCCAATGCGCGGCGGATGCGGTTGACGATGGTCCAGGCCACGAGCGCCGCCAGTAGCGGCATCAGCCAGGCCGTCCAGCCTGCGAGCGGCCAGCCCAGCGCCACATAGAGGCCGAGTGCGCCGAACACGAAGGCCCGGTCGCTCTTGCCCAGCGGGCCGTCGTAGCGGCGCGAGGCGCCCACCGTGGGACCCAGCGCGCCGGCGAATTCGCTGAGCCCGGCCAGCACGATCACCGTGCCGACCCAGAACGGGCTGAAGGGCACCACCAGCGCAAAGGGCAGGTAGAGCGCGGCGTCGGAGACCACGTCGGTCAGTTCGTTGAGGAAGGCGCCCAGCTTGCTTTGCTGGTTGTGCTCGCGGGCCAGCATGCCGTCGATGGCATTGAAGGCCATGCGCAGGAACATCCAGGCCGGAATGAGCCCGAAGGCTGCAAGCGAAGGCGCCGCAAAGAAAAGCCAGAGCCCGAGCGCGACCGAGACGACGCACGCCGCCAGCGTGACCTGGTTGGCCGTGACGCCCATCGCATGCAGCCGGACCACCAGTGGCCGGAGCAGGGCCTGGAAACGCGGCTTCAATTCGTAGATCGACACGTGCTGCCTTCCCCTCGTTCGTTATATGGCCAAAGCATTCTGCCAGTGAGAATGGCCCCCACGCTCGGCACTTCGTGTCCTCGTTGCCCCCCCGAGGGGGCCGCTCTCTTGCTTGGGGCGGCCCGGCGCGGCGCTCGGCACTAAACTCTTCAGCGCACACCCCCCTCGCAATGACCATCCAGACCGACGATTTCGCGCCCGCCCCACAACGCGTGGTGTCTGCCGCCCCCGCTTCGCCCAACGAAGAGGCGATAGAGCGGGCCCTGCGCCCCAAGCTGCTCGACGAATACGTCGGCCAGGCCAAGGTGCGCGAGCAGCTCGAAATCTTCATCGGCGCCGCGCGCAAGCGCAAGGAAGCGCTCGACCACGTGCTGCTGTTCGGCCCGCCCGGCCTCGGCAAGACCACGCTGTCGCACATCATCGCGGCCGAGCTGGGCGTCAACCTGCGCCAGACCTCCGGCCCGGTGCTCGAGAAGCCCAAGGACCTGGCGGCGCTGCTGACCAACCTCGAGCCCAACGACGTGCTCTTCATCGACGAGATCCACCGCCTGAGCCCGGTCGTCGAGGAAATCCTGTATCCCGCGCTGGAGGACTACCAGATCGACATCATGATCGGCGAAGGCCCCGCGGCGCGCAGCATCAAGCTCGACCTGCAGCCCTTCACCCTGGTGGGCGCCACCACCCGCGCCGGCATGCTGACCAACCCGCTGCGCGACCGTTTCGGCATCGTGGCGCGGCTGGAGTTCTACACGCCCGAAGAACTGGCGCTCATCGTGACCCGCAGCGCGCGTCTGCTCAAGGTGGAAACCGACGCCACCGGCGGCTTCGAGATCGCCCGCCGCTCGCGCGGCACGCCTCGCATCGCCAACCGCCTGCTGCGCCGCGTGCGCGACTACGCCGAGGTCAAGGGCGACGGCCGCATCACCGAAGAGATCGCCCACAAGGCGCTCGCGATGCTCGACGTCGATCCGCAGGGCTTCGACCTGATGGACAGGAAGCTGCTCGAAGCCGTGATCCACCGCTTCGACGGCGGCCCGGTCGGCCTGGACAACGTGGCCGCCAGCATCGGCGAGGAGCGCGACACCATCGAGGACGTGATCGAGCCCTACCTCATCCAGCAGGGCTACCTGCAGCGCACGCCGCGCGGCCGCATCGCCACGCTGGCGGCCTACCGTCACCTGGGCGTGACGCCGCCTTCGAGCCGTTCGGACGGACAGGACCTTTTCGGAGTTTGAAGACCCATGCACACCCATGACCTGAGCGCCTGGCAGCACGACCACCACTTCGGCGCCGGCAATGCTTCGGCCGAGCGCAGCACCCGCCTGGTGATGTGGATCACCGCCGCGATGATGGTGGTCGAGATCGGCGCCGGCTGGTGGTTCAACTCGATGGCGCTTCTGGCCGACGGCTGGCACATGAGCTCGCACGCGCTGGCCATCGGCCTGAGCGCCTTCGCCTATGCGGCCGCGCGCCGCTATGCGCGCGACCCGCGCTTCGCCTTCGGCACCTGGAAGATCGAGGTGCTCGGCGGCTTCGCGAGCGCGCTGCTGCTGCTCGGCGTGGCGGCGTTGATGGTGGTGGGCTCGCTGGAACGGCTGTGGTCGCCTTCGGCGATTCACTACCCCGAGGCGATTTCGGTGGCGGTGCTGGGGCTCGTGGTCAACCTGGTCTGTGCGCGGCTGTTGGGTGGCACGCACCATGACCATGGGCATCACCACCACGGCCACGATCACGGTCACTCGCACGAACACGGCCACGACCTCAACCTGCGCTCCGCCTACCTGCACGTGGTGGCCGATGCCGCCACATCGGTGCTCGCCATCGCGGCGCTGCTCGGCGGCTGGTTCTACGGCTGGGCCTGGCTCGACCCGGCCATGGGCATCGTCGGCGCGGTGCTGGTCGCCAGCTGGGCCCGGGGCCTCTTGAAGGAAACCGGCAAGGTGCTGCTCGACCGCGAGATGGACCACCCGGTCACCGAAGAGATCCGCGAAGGCGTGGAGACCACGCTGGCCGCCTCGGAAACCCGCGTGGCCGACCTGCACGTCTGGCGTGTCGGTCGCGATGCCTACGCCTGTGCGCTCACTGTGGTGACCCACTCGCCGACGCTCACGGCCGACGAGGTGCGCGCCTGCTTTTCGATGCACGAGGAGATCCGCCACTCGACGGTGGAAATCCAGCGCTGCGCGGACTGAGCCGATGTCCATTCATCTTTCCGCAGAGGCCGTGGTCGAGCGCCAACTGGCCGCCTACAACGCCAAGGATCTTTCGGCGTGGCTGGCGGCCTATGCCGAAGACGCCCGCCAATACGAACTGGCAGGAAAGCTGCTGGCCTCCGGGCACGCCGAGTTGCGCGCCCGCACCGAGGTCCGCTTTGCCGAGCCCGATCTTCATGCGCATCTGCTGCAGCGCTCGGTCATGGGAAATGTCGTGATCGACCATGAGGTGGTGACGCGCAACTTTCCCGACGGGGTTGGCACGGTGGAGATGGTCTGCGTCTATGTGGTCAGAGACGGCCTGATTCAAACGGCGTCGTTCGAGATCGGCTCGCCGACGATGGGCCGACGGGCCGCATAGAAGCGCGGCGTTTTCTTCTTGCTCCTTCCCCCTCTGGGGGAAGGTTGGGATGGGGGCAGGCAGGGCGCTCGATGGATACGCCGCGTGCCCCCACCCCAGCCCTCCCCCAGCGGGGGAGGGAGCCAGTCAGGCAGAGGGGCAGCGAACGTGCCGCACGATCAGCACCTGCGCCGCGTAATAAGTCGCCAGCACCCACAACTGCGCCAGCGGCAGCGGCGCGACAAAGCGATTGGTCGCCAGCAGCGCATCGCTCAGCATGAAGAAGCACGCGCCCACCGCCACCCACACGGCTGACGGATCGGCTGCACGCAGCACCGCCGCGCGCCCGATGGCCTGGGCCGCCATGCAGGCGATCACCACCACGTAGACCCCGACCGGAAGGCGCAGCGCAGGCGGCAGCCCGCCCTGCCAGAGAAACGCGTACATCCCCGCGCCGATCAAGAGCGTTGTCGCCAGCACCTTGCGGCGCGGGAACATGCCCACGCCGATGCGGAACAGCGCGATGTACGCCAGGTGCGCGAGAAGAAAACAGATGAGCCCGGGCACGAACAGCGCCGCAGAACCCATCAAAAGCACGTCGCCCGCCAACGAGGCGATCAGCCCCGCCAGCAGCAGCCCGTCGAAGCGCGTCACGCCGCCCGCCTTCATCGCGCGCCGCGCGGCGAAGACGACGGCGATCGACAGCGCCAGCGGCTTGCAGATGTGGTGCAGCCAGTCGATGCCCAGCGCCGCGCTCGCCGTCGCCAGCGCGGCCGCCTCGACCAGCAGCACCTCGGTGACCGACAGCCGCCCCTGCAGCACCGCGCCGATGGCCCAGAGAAGGGCAGTCAGCGTGGCCAGCCATACGGCCGCCTGCGGCAGCGGCATGTCGTCGGAGAACCACAGGAAGACCACCACGCCGCCCAGCATCAACAAAAACTGCACGCCCGCGAACCACTGCACCGCGCGGCTCACCACCGGCTCGTAGCGCGTGACCTTCGCGATGTCGAAGGCCGGCTTCGGAAAGCGCGCCGCCACATCGGCCGGGCGCCAGCCGGGCGGCTTGAGCCACACGCGCAGCTTGTCGGCCCAGCTGCGCGCATGCCACGAGTCCTTGGCCAGCGCCCAGTACACCTCGGCATTGGCCCACAGCGGGTCCCAGCTTTTCAGCTCGCCGCGCGTGCCGTAGACGCAGCGCTCGTCCTCTTCGCGGAAGGTGCCGAACATGCGGTCCCACACGATCAGGACGCCGCCGTAGTTGCGGTCGATATAACTGTCGTTCACCGCGTGATGCACCCGGTGGTTCGACGGCGAGCAGAACCAGCGGTCGAACCAGCCGAGCTTGCCGACCTGCTCGGTATGCACCCAGAACTGGTAGAGCAAGTCGATGAGCGCCACCACGACGAACACCAGCGGCGGCACGCCGGCCACCGCCATCGGCATATAGAAGATCCAGCCGAGCAGCGCGCCGCTCGATGTCTGCCGCAGCGCCGTCGACAGGTTGTAGTGCTGGCTCTGGTGGTGCACCACATGCGCCGCCCACAGCACGGCCGACTCGTGGCCCATGCGGTGCAGCCAGTAGTAGCAGAAGTCATAGAACACCAGCGCCAGCAGCCAGCCGTACCAGGCGGTCCAGAAGTCGCTGGCGGCCTCTTGCGGAAAGAGCGCCACCGCCGAATACACCGCGGTGTAGATGCCGATGCGCAAGAGCCCGGTGAGCACCGCGCTGATCTGGCTCAGCATGCCCAGGCCAATGCTGTTGACCGCATCGGCCAGCCGGTAGGTGTCGTGCCCCGTGCCGCGGCGCGCCCTCGCGCGGCCCACCGCGAATTCGATCGCGATCAGCAGGAGGAACACGGGGGTCGCAAGAACGATGATCTGGCCAGGGCGCATCGCGCGATTGTGGCGTTGCGCCAGGGCCACGCGTCACCGGGATGTCACGGGTGTGCCATTGCACTGTCACGTGCGAGTGGGAGCCTACCCGTCCATGCAACGCGACGACGCTTTCCTTCGCGCATGGCGCGACACCGCGACCGGGACTCCTGAGCCGGAGGACGAAGATCGCCAGCGTCCACCGCTGCAATTCCGCACCCTCTGGATCTCCGACCTGCACCTGGGCACGCCCGGCTGCCAGGCCCGCGCGCTGCTCGACTTTCTCAAGCACACCGAATGCGAGACCCTGTTCCTGGTCGGCGACATCATCGACGGCTGGCAGCTCAAGCGCCACTGGTACTGGCCGCAGGCGCACAACGACGTAATCCAGAAGCTGCTGCGCAAGGCGCGCAAGGGCACGCGCGTGATCTTCATTCCGGGCAACCACGACGAGTTCGCCCGCAAGTACCTCAACCACAACTTCGGCGGCATCGACGTGGCCGACGAATGGATTCATGAAACCGCCGACGGCCGCAAGTTGTGGATCATCCACGGCGACCTGTTCGACGGCGTGATCCAGTGCGCCAAGTGGCTCGCCTATGTGGGCGACTCGCTCTACGAATTCACGCTCAAGCTGAACCGCCATCTCAACTCGCTGCGCGCGCGCATGGGGCTGCCGTACTGGTCGCTCTCCAAGTACCTCAAGGGCAAGGTGAAGCGCGCGGTGAGCTACGTGGGCGACTTCGAGAACGCCGTGGCGCGCGAGGCCCGCAAGCGCGGCGCGCAGGGCGTGGTGTGCGGCCACATCCACCATGCCGAGATGCGCGACATCGACGGCATCCTCTACTGCAACGACGGCGACTGGGTGGAAAGCCTCACGGCACTGGCCGAGTATGCCGACGGCACGCTGGAAATCATCGACTGGGCCGAGCACATGCCGGTGCCGTCGAAGGTGATGCCGGCCCGGGAAGCCATCGCGTCCTGACGGAGGCAGAGCCGGCGCCGCGACGTGGTGGTGCCTTGACGTTACTGCTCGTCGCGCCCAGCGCACGCAGACGATCCAATCCCGTTGGGAAAAACTCTGGTTCTTGAGCCGTGAATTTTTCGCGCTCTCGCGTGCCCATTGCCGGGGTGCTGGTCGTTTGACTATTGTTTGCGAATGTGCGGGTTCCGTGTGCCCCAGACTTTTTGGTTTGCCATCCATCAGGTCTGTCGCCAGTGCCCCAAACCCTCTCCGTCATCAGCACCGCCATCCCCTCGAGCCTGGGGCTGCCCGCATTGGTGCCCGTGCGGCTGGCCGGCCGCGAAGGCGTGAACGGCCTCTTCGCGTACGAACTCATCCTCAAGACGCCCGATGCGCTGAATCTCGGTGCGAGCGGCGCGGCCGATTTCAACCTCGACGGCTTCATCGGGCAAGCAATTACCTGCGTGATCGAGCTGGATGGCTCTGGCGAGCTGTTGGCCGGAACCGTTGGCGCCAGCACCTACGGGACCGGTGCCGGAACACGACAAATCAGCGGCATCGTGACGGATGCCGTCATGGAAGGCGAAGCAGGCCGCCATGTGGTCTACCGCTTCGTCATTCGTCCCTGGCTGCACCTGGCGACCCTGAATTGCGACTGCAAGATCTACCAGGACCAGACAGTCGTCAAAACGCTCGATCAGGTGTTGGGCAATTATTCGTTCCCCGTGGAAAAGAGGTTGTACGACACCTATCCGATGCGCGACTACTGCGTGCAATGGAACGAGAGCAACTTCGAGTTCTTCGAGCGCCTGTGCCAGGAGTACGGCATCAACTACCACTTCGAGCACAGCGATGGCGCCCATCGCTTGGTTCTGTCGGATGCGATGGCGGCCTACCGAGAATGCCCCAGCGCCGCCTACGCGAACGTCGAATTCCATACCCCTGGCTACAAGACCGACGCCGAATACATCCATCGCTTCGCGGCGCACAACCAACTCACCAGTGGTGCCTACGTCACCAGAGACTACGACTACACACGCAGCAGGGCCCGGCTGATCGGTCAGAACAGTGCACCGCGTCCGACGAGCCACGCCAACGGCGAGGTGTACCAGTACCACGCAAGTGTCGGCGGCAGTCATTTCGTGCAACCGGAGGCCGGGGGCACGGGCCCCAACGATCCGTCCACCGAAGGTCGTGCCTTCGCCCGGTTGCGCATGGAGCACCTGCGCACCCACGGCGCCCGCGCAGATGCCGCAGGCAACTTGCGTGGCATGGTGCCGGGCTGCACGTTTCGCATGCAAAAGCACCCGCGCGAAAGTGCGAACGCCGAATACCTGATCCTGCATACGGACTTCGTGATCGAAGACGTCGGGCAAGACAGTCAGGTCAAGGAGGCCACCCCTGGCCGTTCGCAAAACTGGAAGGTGAGTGTCGACTTCACGGCGCACCCGGTCAAAGAAGAGTTGCGCCCCGCGCTCACCCGCCCCAAGCCCAAGACGGGTGGTCCGCAGAATGCGGTTGTCGTCGGCCCCGCCGGCCAGAACATCTGGACCGACGAATACGGCCGCATCAAGGTCCAGTTTCCGTGGGACCGCGACGGCCAGTTCGATCAGAACAGTTCCTGCAAGGTGCGCGTGAGCGAGGCATGGGCAGGCAACCAGCTCGGCGCAATGCATCTCCCCCGCATTGGACAAGAGGTCGTCATCGACTTCTTCGGTGGCGACCCCGACCTGCCCATCTGCACAGGCCGTGTCTACAACCAGATGAACATGCCGCCGTACAAGCTGCCTGAACAGGCAGCGCTTTCCGGGTTTCGCTCGCGAGAACTTGTCGGCGGTGGCGGCAACAGTTCTGCGGGGCGCAGCAATCAGGTGGTTCTGGACGACACGGCCGGGGAAATTCAAGTCCAGCTCAAGAGCGATCACCAGTCCAGTTCGTTGAGCCTGGGCTCCATCACCCGCGTCGAAGACAACGCCGGGCGCAAGGACCGGCGCGGCCAAGGCTACGAGCTGCGCACCGATGGCCATGGTGTCATGCGCGCAGCCGACGGCATGCTCATCACCACCGAAGCCCGCATGGAGGCCGCAGGTCATGCCAAAGACCTGGGCGACGCCGTCCCGCGCCTCGCGCTGGCCCGCGATCTGATCGAAGGCCAATCCGATGCGGCCCGTACCAGCAAGGCCCAGATCAAAGGTGATCAGGATGCGGTCGCCAAGGCCCTCAAGAAACAGAACGACACCATCAAGGGCAGTGGCGGCAATCCACAGGAAGGACGATTTCCGGAACTGGTCGACCCCCATCTGGTGCTTGCCAGCCCGAGTGGCATCGCTGTTACCTCGGGTGGCTCCACGCACATCGCCAGCGTCGAACACACACAAATCACCAGTTCCGCGCACACCAGCATCAACAGCGGCGGCAGCCTGATCGCGGTTGCGCTGGAGGCGTTCAAGGTCTACGCCATGCAAAACGGCATGGAAGTGATTGCAGCCCAGGCCGACATCGAGATCAAGGCACTTGAGAACTCCATCAAGATGCACGCCAAAGACAAGATCGAGCTGACCGCCGACATCATCAACATCACGGCCAAGACCAGGCTGACCATCAATGGCGGGAGCAGCTACGGCGAATACAGCGCGGGCAGCATCACCAAGGGGACCGCCGGCAAGTACACCAACCACGCCGGCGTTCACAGCTACGTTGCGGGCGACTCCAAGCCCACCCGGCCCGTGAACGACAAGGCGTGTGCCACCAAGGAAAACGCTGCCGACAACGGCGGTAACTCGGTGTCGCGCTGATGATCGGCGACGCTGATGCAGAAGGGCAAAAGGCCCACAGCGAAAAACTGATCGATGCGCTGATGCAGGGCTGGGGTGCTCTGACCGCGCTTTCGCCCAAGGCGTCCGAAGACACATCCAGGAGCAGAAAAGAGCCGCTTCCCCAGCGGGCCTACCTGTTGTTCAACCGCTGGGACGGAAACCCACTGGCGCAAGAACTGTGCGAGCAATTTCCCCAATGGGCGCGCGACCGCGTCAGCGTGCCCGACAGCTGCTTCGAATACCGCGAAGAGCGCGCACCCTGCCTGCTGGAGTTGCCCGAGGAGTTGGTTGTCCCCGTCCCGGGATTCAAGACTCGAGACCTGCTCGCATGGTTGGCGCATTGCCTGAAGTTCGCTTCGCAGCAGGTGAACGAGCGCGTCACCAAACAGGACTTCTGCGGTGTGGTCATCAGCCATGAATCGGCGCAGGCCATCACCCGGCATTGGGTTGGCCTGGGCGACCAGCGGCCTCCCTACAAAGAAGAGAGCGTGCTGTTTCGCTATCAGGACTCGCGCGTCATGCAGCGTGTCTGGCCCGCGCTGAGTCCCTTGCAGCAAAGCCGGTGGCTTGGCCCGGTCACGCAATGGTGGTCGCTGATGCAACCCTGGGGGCCGTTCAGCGGCAGGCCTGAGCCTGCCCAATGGTTTTGTGCCAAGGCGCCGGTGCTTCCCTACGGAACGCAGGCGGGCGGATCGCCGCGCGATCTGTTCGACGAAACGCAATGGTTTCTCTCGGGTGTCTCGCCGGATGCCAACTCGATCTGGCGCAGCTATGCCAGGCACGACATACCGCCCGAGGCCCAGCCTGATCCAGACAGCCTGCAGCAAATGCTGGTCGATGCCGCGCGCATGGATCTGAAAGGCCTTGATCTTGAAGACTATGTCTGGATCACCTGGATGCATGCCCCCAAAGAAGGCCCTGCGCGCGCCATCGACTGGCGCCTGCCGCATCTGGCACCGACCTTGAGCCGGATCGAAGACCAACTGCGCGATCGGCCCGATGCCAGTTTTTCGATGGTTCTGAACCAGATCATCCAGCCTCAAAAAAGATAAGCCATGGCCTGCAAGAACCCCTGCGATCAATGCGCCCAAACCGGACTGCCGATTCTGTTCACGCGCTACGGCGCAGCCTACAGCGCCACCGACAAAGGCGCGGCGGCGCTGGACAAGCTCAAGCCCGGTGGAAATCTAAAAAACCAGCCAGGCGGCGTTGCGCTCCAGACCGCGAAATACAACGTGCGCATGCTGCGCGCGGGTTACTTGTACATCCGGATCGAAACCAACTGCCGGCGCCCTGCATGGTTCGGCTACGCCGTGCATTCGCATGGCTACCTGACCCGATTCGACGTCGATCACCCCAAAGAAGCCGAAGGCCTTGCCGCTTGCAGTCCGCAGGAATGGGGTGCCAACAGAAGCCTTGTATGGATCAAGGGCGCCAAGGATGTCACGAAGCTGAACTACCTGTTCCACCCCGACCCGATGGACCCCGATCACTTGAGCAAGGTCATCGACAGCGACCTGGACAAGTACACACAAAGCTTCGACGTAGCCAGCTGGGCCAACGGCAGCAAGGCCGCGCCCGACACCGCGGTGCCCCGCCCGGACCCCAATGGCTGGAGCGTGGCCGAATTCAAAGCGCTGAAGGACGAAGCCGTGCGCGATGCGCTGGAGCCCCAGTTGTACGGCCTGATGGGCAGCAATGCGATGGAGCGTGGGTGGGGCGACTATGAGAACAAGCGCTTTGTGGAGAGGGATCACTATCTGATCACGGGCGAACACGCCGGAAAAATCACAGTTGAAGAAACCTCGCTGGTCAAACAGCTCGACTACGCCGGCGCACACGGCAAGCGCCTGCAAAACATTGCCAAATTCCTGACCGACAAGGGTGGAGCGGTCGTCGCATGCGATGACGCCATCGGCATTGCGCAAGAGCTGGGACACCTGCAGGCCGAAGCGCAAATCGTCTATAGCCATTGGCAGGCGTCCAGTGCCACGGGGCATCACAAGGACGTGAGCAACGAATGGGTGTTTCAGACGGCCGTCGGGGCGCAGGGGTTGATCGCACTCGCGCAACAAGGCGCCGTCGCGCGCGTTGACCGGGGCTTCGCGGAGTCGGCACGCATCCATGCGCCGCTGCCGCGCGACCCCTTGGAGGCCGCCAAGGAAAGTGCACGCCGGACCGCAGCGCGCACGGCCAACTACCAGCGCGAACTGAGCAACGCCCAGTCAGCCGTGCAGAGCACCTGCAGCCAATGGTTCGACCAGGCCGCGGCACGTGACATCCTGCAGGAGCAAAAGGTACGGCAGGGGCAAGCGCAAGACAGAGTGGCGGCACTGGGTCGCGATCAGAGCAAATGGGTGTTCGGCAGCCTGTTGCTCGCGGCCCTGGGCCGTTTCAGCAATCAGGACGGCAAGATCGACAAACCCGGCGGCGGCGCCGCATTGAGCCTGCAGCTCGCTCAGTGCCTGGCAGGCCTGGAAACGCATGAGGCCGGCCGTCAGGCGCTGCTGGCAATGAATCCGTGGGGCGGCAGCCTGCTGTCGCGCCTGCTGTGCTTCAACAGCGTCACCCTTCAGGCGGCCTACAAGAGCCTGGAAAACGCCAAGCCCCCGGTTGTGGTGACTCCGGCGGCCGAGCCCGAAGCCGCCATGGCCGACACATTGGCGACAAACCTTAAATTGATGGCGGGGCGCCTGGCCTTGGGCGACAAGGCACTGGGCTTCATTGAAGAAGCGCAAAACCCCGACGCGCCTGCGATGCTGCGCAAGGCGGCCTGGGTCGGCCACGTGTTCTCCCTGCTCTCGGCGCGCGCCGCGACCGGCATCAGCGGCTGGAAAGCGTCGCAACTGGAGGCACGGATGGTGCAGCACTTGGCCTTGGCCGGCATGAGCACCCTGGGCAGCACCGTGCACAAAGCGGTGGCGCAACTGCAGAGCGACGTTGCGGAGAACGCCAAGCGCATTGCGCTGCGCGCCAAGAAGCTGGAGTCCATTGCCGATCCGGCCACCCGCGCCGGTAAGGTCGCGGCGCTGGAGCGCGCACGCAGTGCGGCCCCTGGCACACGTACCGCGATGTTGGGTGCGCTGATGGACCTGGGCGCCGCCATCATCAAGGGCAATCAGCTGGGCACCAAGCTCGATGCGCGCAGCGCCTTTGATCTTTCGGGCCAATTGCTGCAAGGCATCGGCAGCCTGTATGACTGGCGCGCCAAGGCGTATGACGAAACGATCTACAAGGGGGTGAAGGGGTACGACGCCTACAAGTACCCGGCACTTATCGAAGGGTTGGACAGCATCAAGGCGCTTCATCTCAAGAGCCTGCGGATGACGGCGTTCAAGTTCCTGGGGCCGGCGGCGATGTTTTCGGTGGTGTTGGATGGGGTGGATGCGTGGAAGTCGTACCAGCGAGGCAGTAGCGGCCTGTTTGCTGCGCAAGTGGCAAGCGTTGCTGGAACCATCTTCACCATCCTAGGCACTGGCGCGGCGATTTTTGGTGTTGAAAGCAGCGCCTGGGCCGCGGCCGCGGCGACCTTGGGCTTGGCGGGCGCGGTGTTAGCAATTGGCAGCACGATTTTCGTGCTGCTATTGAGTGAGGAAAAGTGGATCACCTGGCTGCGCGATATTCCCCTGAACAAACAACGCAAGGGCAAGAAGCCAATACACGACAACTTGCGGGATACGCTGCAAGAGTTCGCCAATGCCAAGAGTGAATTGCAATCTGTTTGAGTAAAAACCCATGTTCGTTCGAGAAAACAGCTACGCGGTAGCACGAAAAAAATCCATCGAGAAGGGCCGGGCCCATATCAACCTTGAAGGCCAGAAGCAATGGCCGATCAACCGCTCAGGCGCAAGGGGAGTCACGATCCCCAATGGCTCTGCCTTCGCGCAGAACGAGGCCTATCTGGAGTTGTGCAATTCCGGGTGGAATTTGCAGTGGCGCGCAGGGATTGGGAATCCCTATGTGATCTTGCCAGCGCTGCTTATTGTTTGGATGTGGTACGGGCTTGCGGTACATCCGCTTCTCTTCGGGGAAATCATTTTTTTCTTTGTTATCGGCGATGAGGTCCCGAATACTATTCTTTGGCTTGGCTGGCTTCTGCTATTTCCCATGGCCGCAGCCTCCGCCTTCATGATCTTCGCTTGGTTCTACTACATGGGCATGCGCACCTGCTTCTTCACTTTTGCACGAGGTCGCATCCGCTTCAATCGGCTCACACGCAAGGTGTATGTGCTGCGTCCCAAGTACTGCGGAGGCAACGCGGTGTTCGAGTGGGATCGACTGGTCGCACTGTTCGAGCCCGAGGGCACCAGCGCTGGAGCCAAGCAGACCATCAAGGCCCTGGCCCTGTACCACCCGCCTTTCGACGCAACCGACCCTACGGCCCAAGGCGAAGACTGCCTGTTCGCAGGCCCCGCCGTCACCGGTCCCAGCGGCGCAGCCCACTTGTGGGAATACATCCGCCAATACATGGAAACCGGGCCCACCATCGACCGCATTCCGCCCGATGCACCAGCTAACTTTAAAGGCATCGCGCGCTACCTGCACCCGGACTACACCACCTACTGCGGTCTGCCCAGCAGCCGCCAGTACAGGCAGGAGTGCAGACCCGGCTTCATGGAAACCTTCTTTCACATGAGCAGCCAGATCACTTGCAGTTGGCCGCGTTTCCCAAAGGAATGGCAAAGCGACAGCGGCATGGGCGAGCCCGAGGACAGACCCGTGCAAACGGGGGCCGTGATGACGGCGCTGGTCTACCGCGCCAGGGGGCAGTTGAGCAAGGACGAAGAAGTGGAATTGATGGAGCGCTATGGCACCGCCGAGGCATTGGCTGCAGCGCAGGCGCGGAGGGATTGATGCCGCTTCGCAAAGAGTTCGCGCTCGCTGCTTACAACCACTTCGAGCAGGCCGCCCAGCGCCTTGCCGCAGCAGGCGCTCCCAAGCCCCAGCCCAAGCCTCTCCTGACGAGTGAACAGATCCTCTCCCGCCAGTCCCCTCAGCCCGACCGTTTGGTGGCCGTTCAGGCTGCCCGCGTCCCTCTGATCGAGGCGGCCCGGCCGCTGCTGCTGGCCCTGGTTCACATGGCCAGGCAGTTCGACGCAGCGCACGCCGGTACCTTGCACCGCGATCTGGTGCGCGAGGTCGGCAGCTTCCAGTCCGTGTGCGCGGATGCTTTTATCCGCAAGGAGTACATCACCGGCGCGAGCTACATGCTGTGCACCGCGCTCGATGAAGCGGCGGGCCTGTCCGTCTGGGCGACAGACGCCACCACTGGCGTCAACACCTGGACCGGACGACTGCTGGCGGTTCAGTTTCATGGCGACGGCAGAGGCGGCGAGAACGTTTTCAAGTTCATGGCGAACCTGCTCAAGAGACCAGCCGAACACGTCGACGTGCTGGAGCTGCTGCTGATCGTCATCGCACTGGGGTTCGAAGGCGCGTATCGCAGAGCCACCAATGGCAAGCGCGTTCTCGACGACATCCGTCATACCCTCTTTTCAACGGTGCGTTCTTGCCGGGGCGACGGCATGCACCGGGCGCATTGGAACGTGATCGAGAGCTTGCTGTGGGGCCAAGTGCTGCCCGGCGAGCTGGCGGACACTGCGCAGGCGCTGTTTCAATGAGCGCGAACCAGATCATCAAGAAGCACGACAAGTGGCGCAGAGGCGCGGGCTGAGCACATGCCGGTGCCCTCGAAGGCGACGCGGGCGCGCGAAGCAGTCGCCGCCTGAGCTGGCGAGACGAATTCAGCCGCGGCGCGCGGCGAAGCTGCACGCCACCGCCCTATAGAAAGAAGGAGACAGCACCCCGCATTCGTCGCTTTGGACGATGCACCCCCACCGCCCCCGCGCCAAGATGCCTCCCAACAAAGGAGACAGACCATGGCAGGTCCATTGCAAGGCCTTCGGGTGATCGAGATGGCGGGCATCGGCCCCGGCCCGTTCTGCGCGATGCTCTTCGCCGACATGGGCGCGGAGGTCGTCCGCATCGAGCGCCCCGGCACGCGCACCGCGCCCTACGACATCCTCGCGCGCGGTCGCAGCACGCTGCAGATCGACCTGCGCGCGGAAGGCGCGGCCGAGAACGTGCTCGACGCCATCGCCAAGGCCGACGTGCTCATCGAAGGCTTTCGTCCCGGCGTGATGGAGCGCCTGGGCCTCGGCCCGGCAGAGTGCCATGCGCGCAACCCGCGTCTGGTCTACGGCCGCATGACCGGCTGGGGTCAGCACGGCCCGCTTTCGCATGCGGCGGGCCACGACATCAACTACATCGCCATCAGCGGCGCGCTGCACGCCATCGGCCGCGCGGGCGAGCCGCCGGTGCCGCCGCTCAACTACGTGGGCGACTTCGGCGGCGGCGCGATGCTGCTGGCCTTCGGCATCCTGGCCGCGCTGCATGAAGCCAAGGGCTCGGGTCAGGGCCAGGTGGTCGATGCCGCGATGACCGACGGCGCGGCGCTGCTGTCTTCGATGATGTACGGCTTCAAGTCGGCCGGCATGTGGAGCAACCAGCGCGGCGAGAACATGCTCGACGGCGGCGCGCACTTCTACGACACCTATGCCTGTGCCGATGGCAAGTACGTGGCCGTGGGCGCCATCGAGCCGCAGTTCTATGCGCTGCTGCGCGAGCGCTGCGGCATCGCCGACGACACCGCCTTCGACGCGCAGATGGACGCCGACCGCTGGCCGCTGCTCAAGCTGCGCATGGCCGACCTGTTCCGCACCCGCACGCGCGACGAATGGTGCGTGCTGCTCGAAGGCAGCGACGCCTGCTTCGCCCCCGTGCTCGACTGGGACGAGGCCCCCGCGCACCCGCACAACGTGGCGCGCGGCACCTTTGCGAACGTCGGCGGCGTGGTGCAGCCCGCGCCCGCGCCGCGCTTCAGCCGCACCGCGCCCGTGATGCCGCCCGCCACCGCCCACGACAACGGCGAGGCCATGCTGCGCCGCTGGGGCGCGACGATCGCGCCCGTCGCGGCTGGCTGAGCGCGCCTCCACAAAACAACCAAAAAGGAAAACTCCCATGCCCATCGACTTCCGCCGCTCCTGGAGCGATGAAGACCTCGAGCTCTACCGCGACAACGTGGTGCGCTTCGTCGAAACCGAAGTGCTCCCGCACGATGAAGAGGCCCGCAAGCGCGGCCACGTCGGCCACGAGGTCTGGCGCAAGGCCGGCGCGCTCGGCCTCCTGTGCGCCGACATCCCCGACGACTACGGCGGCGCCGGCGGCGACTTCCGCCACGAGGCCGTGGTGTACGAAGAGATGTCGCGCCGCGGGCTCACCGGCATGGCGACCTCGGTGCACGCCATCGTCGCGCACTACGTCCTCAACCACGGCACCGAGGAACAGAAGCAGCGCTACCTGCCCCGCATGGCGAGCGGCGAGCTGATCGGCGCCATCGCCATGACCGAACCCGGCGCCGGCTCCGACCTGCAGGGCGTGCGCACCCGCGCCGAGAAAAAAGACGGCGGCTACCTCATCAACGGATCGAAGACCTTCATCACCAACGGCTACCTCGCCGGCCTGGTGCTGGTGGTGTGCAAGACCGACCCGGCGCAAGGCGCCAAGGGCACCTCGATCCTCATCGTCGAGACCGAAGGCTGCGAGGGCTTTCGCGTGGGCCGCGTGCTCGACAAGATCGGCATGAAGGCGCAGGACACCTCCGAGCTTTTCTTCGACGATGTGCGCGTGAGCGCCGATGCGCTGCTCGGCGGCCAGGAGGGGCAGGGCTTCTTCCAGTTGATGAGCGACCTGCCCTACGAGCGCACCATCATCGGCGTGACCGCGCTCGCCGCCATGGAGGGTGCCTACGAAGCCACGCTCGACTACGTGCGCGACCGCAAGGCCTTCGGCAAGCCGATTGCCGAGTTCCAGAACACCAAGTTCAAGCTCGCCGAAATCGCCACGCAGATCAAGGTGGGCCGCGCCTTCATCGACCGCTGCGTCGAAGACCTCGTCGCCGGCCGGCTCGACACCGCCACCGCCTCCATGGCCAAGCTCTGGGGCACCGAGGCGCAGGGCCGCGTGATGGACGAATGCCTGCAGCTCTTCGGCGGCTACGGCTACATGAACGAATACATGGTTGCGCGCATGTACGCCGATGCGCGGGTGCAGCGCATCTACGGCGGCACCAACGAGATCATGAAAGAGGTGATTTCACGGGCGCTGTGAACGCCCGGTGGCTGATCAACTAACTAACTAAGTCAGCCGACGGATCTCGGCCCGCGCGATCTCGCGGTGGTGGTACGAGGGCGAGATGCCGATGAAACGCGTATAGCGCTCCACCGCCGCCACGGTGTTGCCCGTGTCTTCCAGCTCCAGCGCTTCGAGCATGAACTGGGTGAAGAGCTTGTTGGCGTCGGCCTCCCGGTCGGACGCCGCGAGCGTCTTGGGTCGCAGCTCGGGATGCTCCGCGAAGATCTTGCGCTGCACCTCCATCACCTCGAGGAGCGCCCGGCCGATGCTCTCGATGTTCTCGGAGGTCGGCTCCAGCTGGGTCTCGCGCACCTCCGTGGCCGCCTGGTCGAGCAGATGCGAAGCCACCCGCAGCAGCTGATGAAGGGGTTTGAGGTTCGTCATGGCCGGGCCGTCTGGCCGCCGGCCCTGCGTGCAAGAAAGAGGTCGGGCGACGACGATGCGTGTTGCTGCTCGGCTTCCTTCAGTTTTTCGGCGAGCTGGCGCTCGCGCTCGGCAATGGCGAGGCTCTTGGCCATGTCGTGGCCGTGCTCCTTCACCGAGAAAGCCTTGCACACGCTGCCCTTGCCCGCGGTGAACGTGGTCGCCAGCCAGTAGCCGGGATGGCCCGCGTTGGGCATCTTGAACTGCACCCCGCTCACGCCGCTGGAGTTGGTGCTGCGGGTGATTTCGGATTTCGAGCGCTTGGAAACGCGCGGCCCCGGCGGCTGCAGCGTCAGGCCCTGGCGGATCGCCTCTTCGGCCGGATGCAGCCGCGCCAGGCCCGACATGCGTTCCAGTTGCTTTTCGCGCTCCTCGATGGCGAGCGCCAGCGCCCCGCTGCCCACCGCATCGACCGGAAAGTCGGTGCGAAGGATCTCGTCCTGCCCGATGTAGGTTTTTGCGACCCACGCTCGCACCCGGCCGCCGGACGCGACCTGGCAGAAGACGCCGGAGACGCCCGTCGTGTTGTTGGCCCGCAGTTTTTCGGCCCGCGTGCGCCGCGCCACCGGCGGCACGCTGCGCACTACGGCGTCGCGCCAGTCCTGCGCCTGCAGCAGCGCCTGCTCGAGGCCGCCGTAGCTGGCCTTGCCGAACTGCCGGTAGTAACGGATGCCGTTGCGCACGAGCGAGACTTCAAAGCCCCAGGGGCGAGGGGCGATGCCGTACATGGCGGCGGGGTTGGGGATACCTCTGGGCATTTCGGACGCGCTGCTTTGTTCAGCATTTCTGCTGGGGGCTCCCTGGCGGGCTGGGCTGTTCTGTCAGCCATGCTAGGGATTGCGCGGGGGTGGCGGTATCACCGATTTCCGTAGTCCTGAGGCGACTGGACGGAAGGCCGGGGGTGCTCGCCGACAGCGGGCAGCCTCGCGGCAACGCTGTGCCATGGCGGCGAGGGGGGTGACGGGGCGCTGGAACTACCGAATCACGCCCAGCCGTCGCGCAATCGCCACAGCCTGCGTTCGACTCTTCGCATCCAGCTTCATATTGATATTCCGCAGGTGCGTGCGCACCGTGCTGTCCGACACGAACAATTTCTCCGCCATCGCATTGTTCGAATACCCCTCCGCCAGCAACTGCAGCACCCGGATCTCCTTGCGCGTCAGCGGCTCCTTGATTGCATCGCCAGCAGCCGGCGCCGTTTCCGCATCGACCGCCGCCATCGGCCCCATCGCCTGCAGGAGCCGCTGCAGATAGTCCGCAAAAATCGGATCACCGCGCGTCGAGGGAGCAGACGAAGCAGCCACCTCCTGCGCCGCCGCATTCGCATACCGCTGCACCAGCATGCCCACAGCCGGCCCTTCATCGAGGATCAGCCGCATGAAGCCTTCCTGGCTCGCCGTCTGCAGCACGGCGCTGATCTCATCGATCGCGGCAGCGACATCGCCGGCGCGCTGCAACGCCATCGCGCGCAGAACGCGCAGCTTGAGCACACGGCGATAACGGTTCGAGGCGATGGCCGCGTGCATCTCGGCATCGAGCGCCGTCAGCGCCGCGCGCGCATCGCCGAATGCAATCTCCCAGCGCGCCTTCGCCAGCGCCAGGTAGTCGAGGTCGTGCGCGGGCAGCCGTTGCCGACGTTCGCGTTCCCACAGCTCGGGATCGTCCGCACGCAACAACTCATCGCGTGACGCGGGCCCGTTGCCCTGCAGCAGCAGCATGCGCGAGCGCTCCAGCTTCGCACCGGCCACCACGCGCGGCAGTTGCCGGTGGTGACCGAGGTACTCGAGTTCGGTCAGCGCCTGCACGGCCGCGTCGATGTCGCCCGCATGGAACGCGATGCGCGAGCGCATCACATGGCTCAGGATCATGTGGTCCGGCAGCCCCACGTCGCGTGCGAGCGGCAGGTACACATTCAGCAGGTGGTCGGCCTGCGGCAACTGGTTCGATTCGTACACCACGCCGGCATACAGCACGCCGGCCCAGGCGTTGCCGTGGCTGTGGTTGTAGGACACGGCATGCGTCGTATCGACTGCCATGCGCAGCCGCGCGGTCGCCTGCCGCAGCCGGCCTTCGTGCAGGTCGAACAGGCCCGCCAGCGACTCGGTGTACATGCGGTTGAAGGTGCTGTTCCCTTGCTCCCGCCGCGCGGCATCGAGGAGGCGCTGCGCCTCGCGCTGGTCGCCGCGCACGGCGAGGATGTGCGCCATCGCATTGAGCAGCACGCTGTCGGCAAAGGGCAGCCCGGTGGGCAGCCGCGCAAGGCTGGTGCGGCCCACTTCATACGCCTCGTCGTGCCGGTCCTGCATCGCGAGCAGCAGCGGCACGAGCGTGTGCGCGCTCGCGCGCACTTCGGGAATCTCGCTGTCGATGCAGCCCGATTGCTCGAGCATCTGCATCGCCTCCCACGGCCCGTGCGTGAAGCAGGTGGCCCACAGCGCGATGGGCTGCAAAAACGGGTGCGCGCGCAGCTGGTGTTCCGGAATGGCGGAGAACCAGCGCGCGAGCATGCGCATGCGGCCCTGTTCGAGGAACTGCCCCGCGTAGCTGTCGAGCAGCGTCAACGCATGCGGATGGTCGCCGCCTTCGATCGCGTGGTCGATGGCGGGCACGGGCCGGTCCTGCGATTCGTACCAGCCCGAGGCCGCGAGGTGCAGCCGCTCGATCTCGCCGGGGTGGTCTCGCGCCAGCTGGGCGCGCAGGAAGTCGGCGAACAGGCTGTGATAGCGCCACGCGCGGCCGTCGCCGCTCACCGGCGTCAAAAAAAGGTTGGCCGCGGCCAGTTGTTCCAGGATGGCCGCGCAGTCGATGCGCGGGTTGAGCGCCTGGCACACCGAGGCATCGAGCTGCCGAAGGATGCTGGTGCGCAGCAGGAAGTCGCGAATCTCCTTGGGCTGGTGTGCGAGCACGTCTTCGGCCAGGTACTCGGCCACGGCGCGGTCGGAGCCCGAGAAGCGCTCGACAAAGCCGGTCTCGGTGCCGTGCCGCTCCAGCGCCATCGACGCGAGCCAGATGGCGGCCACCCAGCCTTCGGTCTTGCGGTGCAGTTGCGAGAGCAGGTCGGCCGGCAGCGTCTGCAAGCCTTGCGATGTCTGCGATGCATGGGCCTGCCGCAAGCCGAAGAAGGCGCTGGTTTCCTCCAGCGTGAAGCGCAGGCGGTCGGTGTCGATCTCCATCAGCTGGCCGCGCGCGCGCAGCCGCCCCAGGCTGAGGTCGGGCAGGCTGCGCGAGCCGATCACGATCTGCCCGCGGCGCGGCAGCTGCTCGATGATCTCGCGCACGAGGCCGAGCACGGCGGGCTCCTGCACCACCTCGAAGTCGTCCAGAAAGAGCGTGAAGGGCGCGTCGTGCGCGGCCAGCGCGGCGACGGCGTCGAAGGGGCCGTTGGCGCGGGGCTCTTCCACGCCCAGGCGCTGCGCGGCCTCGGCCAGGCAGTTGAGAAAGCGCGAGACGTCGTTGTCGGCACGGTCCAGCGTGAGCCAGGCGGTGGCGGTGCCTTGCGCTTCCATGCGCTCGCGGATCTGCGCCATGGCGGTGGTCTTGCCGAAGCCGGCGGGTGCGCGCACCAGCACCAGCTTGACGCCGGCCGCCGCGACCTCCTGGCCGATGGTGGTGCGCGGCACCTGCGTGACGACGAACGCCGGCGGGTTCAGCTTGGTCTCGAGAATCCGGGGAGAGGGCGGCGGTGGAGAAGCAGGAGAAGGCATCGCAAACGGGGAGTGAGCGCCTTGAAATTCCGTCGCTTCCGACGATTCCGGCGGTCGATTCTGCGGCCTAAAGTCGCTTTCAGACAATCCATCCGGAGACAAGCCAAGATGCAACTCGATGCCAGTATTTCCGCCGTCGTGACCGGCGGCGCCTCGGGCCTGGGCGCCGCCACCGCGCGCCGCCTGGCCAGCCACGGCGTGAAGGTCGCGCTGTTCGACCTCAACGCGGAGCAGGGCGAGGCGCTCGCGAAGGAACTGGGCGGCGTGTTCTGCAAGGTCGACGTCACCTCCGAAGAGCAGGTCGACGCGGCCTTCGCCAAGGCCCGCGCGGCGCACGGGCAGGAGCGGGTGCTGGTCAACTGCGCGGGCACCGGCAATGCGGTGAAGACCGCGAGCCGCGACAAGGCGACGGGCGAGATCAAGCACTTTCCGCTCGCCAACTTCGATCGCATCATCCAGATCAACCTCGTGGGCACCTTCCGCTGCATCGCCAAGTCGGCGGCCGGCATGCTCACGCTCGACATGCTGCAGGACGGCGAGCGCGGCGCCATCGTCAACACGGCCTCGGTGGCCGCGCAGGACGGGCAGATGGGGCAGGCGGCCTACACCGCGTCGAAGGCCGGCATCGTCGGCATGACACTGCCGATTGCGCGCGACCTGATGAGCGAGGGCATCCGCGTGAACACCATCCTGCCGGGCATCTTCGATACGCCGCTTTTGCAGGGCGCACCCGACAACGTGAAGGCGGCGCTCGCGGCCTCGGTGCCGTTCCCCAAGCGCCTGGGCAATCCGGCGGAATACGCGACGCTGGCCGAGCTGATGATCACCAACGGCTACTTCAACGGCGAGAGCGTGCGGCTGGATGGCGCAATCCGCATGGCGCCGCGCTAAGACAATTTCTCGCAATCAACAGGAGACCCCCATGCCCGAAGCCTATATCGTCGCCGCCGCCCGCACCGCAGGCGGCCGCCGCAACGGACGCCTGTCCGGCTGGCACCCCGCCGACCTCGCCGCACAGGTGCTCAACGCGCTGGTCGAGCGCACCGATGTCGACCCTGCGCAGGTCGAGGACGTCATCATGGGCTGCGTCGGCCAGGTCGGCGAGCAGGCTTCGAACATCGCGCGCAATGCGGTGCTGGCCTCGCGGCTGCCCGAGTCGGTGCCGGCCACTTCTGTCGACCGGCAGTGCGGCTCGTCGCAGCAGGCGCTGCACTTCGCGGCGCAGGCCGTGATGTCGGGCAGCATGGACATCGTGATCGCCGCCGGCGTCGAGAGCATGACGCGCGTGCCCATGGGCACGCCGAACATCCTGCCGATGAAGAACGGCCTGGGCTTCTACGTGAGCCCGCTGATGCAGAAGCGCTACCCCGACATCCAGTTCAGCCAGTTCACCGGCGCCGAGATGATCGCGAAGAACTACGGCATCGAGAAAACCGAGCTCGACGCCTACGCGCTGCGCAGCCATCGCAACGCCATCGCCGCGACGAAGGCGGGCCTCTTCGATGCCGAGATCGTGCCCGTGGCCGCTCGCATGAACGACGGCACCGAGCCGGCCGATCTGCACACCACCGACGAAGGCATCCGCTACGACGCCACGCTGGAGAGCATCGCCGGCGTGAAGCTGATCGCCGAAGGCGGCCGCTGCACCGCGGCCAGCGCGAGTCAGATCTGCGACGGCGCTAGCGGCGTGATGGTGGTGAACGAGCGCGGGCTCAAGGCGCTGGGCGTGAAGCCGCTCGCGCGCATCCACCACATGAGCGTGATGGGGCACGACCCGGTGATCATGCTGGAGGCGCCGCTGCCCGCAACGCAACGCGCCTTGAAGAAGGCCGGCATGAAGATCGAGGACATCGACCTGTACGAGGTCAACGAAGCCTTCGCGCCGGTGCCATTGGCCTGGCTGCAGACACTGGGCGCCGACCCGGACCGCCTGAACGTCAACGGCGGCGCGATCGCGCTGGGGCACCCGCTGGGCGCCTCGGGCACCAAGCTGATGACCACGCTCGTCCACGCGCTCGCGCAGCGCGGCAAGCGCTATGGGCTGCAGACGATGTGCGAAGGCGGCGGCATGGCGAACGTGACGATCATCGAGCGGCTCTGAGGCTGCCGGGCGCCCGCACGGTCTCGAGAATCCGTGCCGCGTCCTGCGTCGGGGGCAGGCCGAACGCGCGGGCGTACTCGCGGCTGAACTGCGTTGGGCTCTGGTAGCCCACGTCGAACGCGGCGGCGGTGACGTTCCTGCCGCCCGCGATGAGCAACATGCGCGCCTGCAGCAGGCGAATGCGCTTCTGGAACTGCAGCGGGCTCATCGCGGTCACCGTCTTGAAATGGCGGTGGAAGGCGGACGGGCTCATCGCGGTTTTCTCGGCCAGCGTGTCGATGCGCAGCGGCTTGGCGAAGTCGCGCCGTATCCACTGGATGGCGAGACCGATGCGCGCGAGCGCGGTGTCGGGGTTCGCGATGTCGCGCAGCATCCAGCCGTGCGGGCCCTGCAGCACCCTGTAGAGAATCTCGCGCTCGTAGGCGGGCGCCAGCGCCGGGATGTCGTCCGGCCGCGTCATGAGCCGCAGCATGCGGACCCAGGCATCCATCAATTCGGCCGACACGGCGGCCACCGAGAAGCCGGCCTGGTGCTCGCCTGCATCGGCAGGTTTGGGCAGGTCGATCAGCAAGGCGGAAACCACGGCGGGATCGAGCGTCAGGCTGACGGCGAGATACGGCTCGCCCGAGGCAGACGGCCGCACCGTGCCGACCGCGGGCAGGTCGATGGACATCACGAAATAGGTCGCGGGGTCGTAGTGCAGCGTGCGGTCTCCCACCGTCATCGACTTGCTGCCCTGCAGGATGAGATTGACCATCGGGTCGTAGACGGCAGCCAGTTCGTGTTCGGGGATCGCGCCCTTGACCATGGCCACGCGCGGGATGCCGGTCTCGGTGCGCCGGTTGGCGGCGCCCGCAGCGAGCGCGCGCAGTTCGTTCAGCTGATCTTTCATTGCCGTGCATCTAACCGCAGCGCGATGCATTGCACAAGTCACCGGGCAGGCCATCGGGCAGGAATAGGCAGGCTTGAGGCAAGAACAGGCATGCCGCGTCGGGGGGCGATCGATATCGTCAGTGCACACCTCAACACACGAAAGAAAGACATGAGCGTCATCGTCATCACCGGCGGCAGCCGAGGCATCGGAGCCAGCACCGCGGTCGAATGCGCACAGCGCGGGATGGGCGTCATCCTCACCTACAAGAGCAATCCGGCGGCGGCCGATGCCGTCGTCCGGCGCATCGAGGCTGCGGGCGGCAAGGCCGTGGCGCTTGCGCTCGACGTGGCCGATGCGCAGAGCTTCGGCGCGTTCCGCGACACGGTGCGGCATGCGCTGAAGACGACATGGGGCGCCACGACGCTGCACGGCCTGGTCAACAACGCGGGCTACGGGCTCTACAACCCCATCGAGACGGTCACGCCCGCGGAGTTCGACGGCCTCATGAACGTCCACTTGAAGGGGCCGTTCTTTCTCACGCAGGCACTGTTGCCGCTGATGGCGCAGGGCGCGAGCATCGTGAACCTCACCAGCGCCACGACGCGCGTGGCCACCGCGGGCGTCGCGCCCTACGCGGCATTCAAGGGCGGGCTCGAAGTGCTGACGCGCTACATGGCCAAGGAGTTCGGCGAGCGGCGCATCCGCGCCAATGCCGTGTCCCCCGGCGCGATACGCACCGAGCTGGGCGGCGGGTTGACCAGCGAGTTCGAGGCCCTGCTTGCATCGCAGACCGCGCTTGGCCGCGTCGGCGAGCCGGAGGAAGTCGGCCGGGTCATCGCCCACCTGCTGTCCGGCGAGAGCGGCTGGGTCAACGCGCAGTCGATCGAGGTCACGGGCGGCTACGCTGTCTGAACCCAGGGAGCGCCACGGTTTCGTCTGCAAGAGTTGGCAGCACCGCCGTGAAGTGACTCCGGGTACCGGCGTGGCTCAGTCTTCAAACGCCAGCCCCGCCCGCGGCGCATCGGGCACCTGCTCGTCGAGCGACTGCCGGTATCGCACGCAGCCCCGCATGAACTGCGGCCAGTCGGGCACGATGAAACGCGGGTCGCGTTTGTCGGGCAGCAGCGCCCAGAGATCGGGGTGGTGCCAGCAGAGTTCGTGGCCGCTCGAATCCCTGTGCTGACGGATCGCGGCGCGCAGCTTGCGGACTTCCGCGATCAGCGCTTCGCGGGTGAGTGCGTCGAGGTCTTCATCCATCGAATGAACCTCCGTGGATGTGGGCAAGCCGCCACTGTTGGCCGAAATCCTGTCCGACGCAAGCAAGCAAGCGGACGTCGCCGGTTCCGCTCAAGCACTCAGGCCTGCCAGGCCTTCAGCGCGGCCCGCAGGCACTCCTCGAAACCCCGCTCGACGCGCGACGGATTCACCGACTCGATGCCCAGCGCCTCGTGCGTGACGCCGTGCTCGCCCGAGCGCTGGTCGTAGGAAGACACGTGGTGCACCTGCCGTGTCGCCGCGAAGGCGCGCAGCGTGAAGACCGACTCGCGCGAAGCGAGGTCTTCAAGCCTCGCACCGGTGACCGGCGAGAAGCGCACCGAGATGTAGGGCTTGTAGGGGTTGGCCAGGTCGTCGTCGACGAGCGCATCGTGCCGCGAGGCGACGAGGTCCGCGACGAACGCATCGAGCAGCGGCCTCACGCCTGCTTCGACCCGCGCCTTGAACTCCGAGAGAAACGCTTCGCGGGCGACCTGCGTGTTGACGGCGGCCGCCGCCTTGCTGGCGGCACGCGCGGCGATCGCGGCCTTGTGTTCTTCGATTGCTTTTTTGACCAGCGACATGGGGGTGCTTCGGGTGTCTGCGTACGCGTTCGCCCGAAGTGCCGGGTGCTCGGCTCAGGATCGGGGGCGGGAGGGGCCCGGGAGATTCTTCAATGCAGAAAAATCGGGCGCGGCGACTGTAACGGCGCAACCTGGCCGTCCCCTGCGCAAAGGAAAAAAGTATCGCGTGACGATACCGAAGGTAGCAGTCAGGGGCGCGGTTAGAGGGGTTTGCGCGCGATATGGATCGCCACGATGCCGAGCGACAGCCGCTCGAACGCCACGTCCGCGAACCCCATCTCCCGGAGTTCGGCGGCAAGCCCTTCGGCCGTGGGGAAATCCTGGATGCCCTTGAGCAGGTAGCGGTAGGCCGAGGCATCGCCGCCGGTCGCGGCCCACCCGATGACGGGCATGCACACGGCCATGTAGCCGAGGTAGGCGCGGTGAAGCCAGCGCACCGAAATGTTGGATGCCTCCAGCGCGATGAAGCGGCCGCCCGGCTTCAGCACGCGGAGCGCTTCGCGCAACGCCAGCTTGCGCTCGCAGATCTTGAGGCCCAGCGAGATGGAATAGAGGTCGACGCTGTTGTCCGCGATGTCCGGCATCGCATGTGCATCGATCACCCGGAACTCGACCGGCACCTTCAACTGCGTGGCACGACGGCGTGCGATCGCGAGCATCTGCGGGCTGATGTCCGTGGCGACGATCTTCTGGCCGGATTGCAGGCCTTTGCGCTGCGCCACCTTCAGGACGACATCGCCCGTGCCTGCCGCGACGTCGAGGAGATCGGTCCACGGCTCCTGCGTGATCAGCGCCGCGACTCGCCGCTTCCACAGCCGATGAATGCCGAAGCTGAAGAGATCCGAGAGAAGGTCATAGCGTCCGGCGATGCGGCCGAACACGTCGTCTTCCTGGGTGTGAAAGTCGGCTGCGTTGTTCATGGGCTCATGCGCTCCGGGTGAACAGTCGGAACGGCGAACTCAACAAGCATCCCAGCCAGAGTGATGCGAGCCCATCCGATGCCTTGTCGTGCCAGCCGTGCTTGTCGTCCCACAGCAGCGTGTCGTCCTCGATCTGCACGCTCCACTTGGCATCGGCGAGCACTTCGCGGCGAATCCGGTTGAGGCAATCGACCCAGTGGCGCGCGCCCTTGTGCATGGCGAAGGGCTTGTTGTCGGGGAGGGCTGTTGCGCCCGAGAGCACCTCTTCGCCGCTGAGATGGGAGGTTTCGTAGAGGGTGAAGCTTTCCCAGTTGAGGCCTTTGCCCGTGTGGTCGTAGCGCTCGATCTCGGCGGTGATGTCGAACGATTGCACGATCGCGTCGATGCGCTGCACCTCGCTGGGGGTCAGGGGCGTGTCCCGCTTGGCGGTGTAGTAGATGCTGAAGCCCATGGTGCGATGCCCTGAGTGCTGGTGGTCCGCCGCGGATGGGCGTTAGTGGGCGGATTCTGCCGCAGGGTCATGTCTCACCCTTGGGCTGGTCGGACCGATCGCCGCTACCTGATGCGCGCACCGCTCGCAAGCACGATCCCCGGCACCACCAGCGCCAACGCCAGCACCACCGCCGCCGTGATGGGCTCGCCCATGAAGCAGGCCGCGCCGAGCGTGGTCAGCACAGGCACGGCGGCGGCCGACAGCGAGGCGCGGGCCGCGCCGAGGTGCGAGATGGCCACCGCGTAGATCACCAGGCCGAGCGTGCCGGCGACCACGCCTTGTCCCACGGCCTGCAGCGCCACATCGGGCCAGGGCGCGCTGAGCAGCCGCGGCATGCCCGTGAACCACAGCAGCGGCAGCAGCAACAGCGTCGACCAGCCGTTGACGAAGGCCGCACCTTGCCACGGTGTCAGGCCGCAATGCCCGAAGGCGAGCGAGTAGACGGCCCAGAGCATCGCGGCCGCGAGAAAGAGCAGATCGCCTTGCCAGCTCAGCGAGCCCGGCCGGAAGCTGCCCACCGCAAAGAGCGCCATGCCGAGGGCGATGCAGACAAGCCCGATCAATCGAAAGCCTTGCACCTTCTCTCCCTTGTGGATGCGCGCGCCGATGGCCGTGAAGAGCGGCAAGCTGCCCGCCAGGAAGATGCCCATGTGACTGGCCGGCGCCCACTGCGCGCCGGCGAGCACCAGCAGCCCGAAGGGCAGTCCACCGCCGATGACCAGCAGCACGAGCGCTGTGCGTGGTGCCTTGGGCAAGCCTCGCTCCTTGCCGAACAGGAGGGGGCAGAGCAACAGCGCCGGTATGCCGTAGCGCAGCAGCGCGATGTCCAGCGGGCCGAGTGTGGTGGTGACGCCGTGGCGCGAGATGAGTTGCCAGGCGCTGCCCACGAGTGCCGCGGCGAGTGCGGCGAAAAAGCCGATGGGAAGGTTGCGATCCATCGGGCGAGTCTCGCGACGGCCCGGCGCGAAAGCTATCAGATTCGTGCGCCCGGGCGCAGCATGCGGCGGGCCTCGCCCAGCGTGACGCCGACCTCTTGTTTGAACACCGTGCCCAGGTGGCTCTGGCTGCAGTAGCCGAGATCGTGCGCGATGCCGGCGAGATCGCGGTCGCCGTCGACGAGGCGTTCCATTGCCGCAGCCAGACGCAGATGCTGGCGGTACTGGTGCAGGCTGAGGCCAGTCTGCTTCCTGAAGCTGCGTGCCATGTGGAACGGAGAGCGCGAGACTGCATCGGCGATTTCGTGCAGCGACGGTGCCGCGTACCGGTCGGCGGTTTCCGCGAGCAGTCGCCGGGCGCTGGCGACGGGCTCTGTCAACGGCATCAGCCTGCGCGCGGAACGCAACTCGCTGACCAGCGAGGCGATGGAAGTCGCATCGTCGCTGCCCGATCCAAGCTGCTGTTGTGCCGCATGAACGCGATAGAGCGATTTCGGCGAGAGCAAACAGAAGGCCGGCTCCGAATGCCCCAAGACCCGTTGATGCCGACTGACGACCACACTGCGCCGCATGGCCTGCGCGCCCGGCCGCAACTGATAGACCGCCGCGTCCCCGAAGCTGATGGCAGTCAGCCCATCGACCAGCCAGGTGTTGGCGCCGAAGCGCAGGTCCAGCATCGCGCGGCTGATCGGAAAGACGATGCGCTGCGACGCCATGACGTACGGCGCGCTCCATTCATGATGGCCATGCGTGTGGGAGCGAACGTGCTCCACCTCGAACTCGCGTCCGGCGTAGATGAGGGTTCGTTCCTGGGGCATGGGGTGCGTGCGTGCGTGTGTGTGAAGTCGCGAGCGGCAGTGTCACGCAAACGGATAAGGCCCGTCCAGCTTTCCGATGTGGCTCACATGGCTCACCATGCCCTCTGCCTCGTCCCACAGATGCAGCATGCAGCCCGGCCGCCCCAGGTAGGACGCGGGCGCCGCATCAGGTGCGAGCTGCAGCGCGATCTCGGTCGTGCTGCTCGGGCATGAACAGACGACCGTGCCCGCCCAGCGCCTGAGCATCGTGCGGTGCACATGCCCGCAGAGCACGAGTTCGATGTTGCCGACGCTTCGCACGATGGCTTCGAGCGGTGCGGTGTCGATGTACCGGTAGCTGTCCATGTACGGAATGCCGCTGGTGAAAGGCGGGTGGTGCAGCATCAGCAGCGTCGGCTTGCTGCGGTCGGCTGCGAGCGTGCACTGCAGCCATGCCAGGCCGTCGGCATCGACGTGGCCGTGGTGGAGACCGGGAATGCAGGAGTCGAGCGCGACGATGCGCACCGGGTGCGTGTCGATGCAGTAGTGCAGCGCGCCCGTCGCGGGCAGGTAGGCGTGGTCCGCGAAGGCGGAGCGGAAGTTCTCGCGATGGTCGTGGTTGCCGGGGATGACGAGATAAGGAATCGAGAGCTTTGCCAGCAGGCGCCGGGCTTCCGCGTATTCCTCGGGGCGGCCTTCATCGACCAGGTCGCCCGTCAGCAGCACCAGGTCAGGCCGCCGGTCGAGCGCGTGCAGGTGCGCGATGGTCTCTTCGAACATCCGGTTCGAATCGACCACGCCCTGGTACAGCTGGCCGGCGGGTCGGACGTGCGGATCGGAGATCTGGGCGATGAGCATGGAAGGGAGTTTCGTGGTTTCCTGCAGCCAAGCAGGATTCGTTCCCCCTGCCGATGTCCTGTGGATCAGATGCCGATGAATTCGGCCACTTCGGCCAGCGGTGCGCGCTCGGTCACCAGTGCATCGAGCGGCTTGCTCCGGTCCGCATACCCGATGGACATGCCGGTGAACAGCATGCGCTCGGGCGGCAGTTCGATGAACCGGCCGATGGTCTGCGGATAGATCGCCCAGCATTCCTGCGGGCAGCTGTCGAGCCCTTCGGCGCGCAGCAGCAGCATGACGTTCTGCAACATCATCCCGAGGTCGGACCACTGCGGCGGGCCCATGCGGCGATCGACCGTGCAGAACAGTGCGAGCGGTGCGCCGAAGAACTGGTAGTTGCGCGCAAACCATTCGCGCCGCGCGGCCTTGTCCTCGCGCGGAATGCCCAGGCGCGCATACATCGCCTCGCCGACTGCGAAGCGGCGGTCGCGGTACGGCGCGACGAGCTCGCGCGGGTAGATGTCGTACTCGCTGCCTTCGCCGGTCGGCGTTTCGTGCACGCGGGTGCGCATGAGGGCCTTGAGTTCGTCGAGCCGCTCGCCGCCCACCACATGCAGGTGCCAGGGCTGCAGGTTGCCGCCCGAGGGCGCGCGCAAGGCTTCCTGCAGCACGCGGCGGATGACATCGGGCGCCACGGGCGTGCCCAAAAATTCGCGCACCGATCGACGGCTCGCAACGGCTTCGTACACGTTCATGCTTTGGCTTTCATTCGGGAAGAGAGCGGGGATGCGTTCATCTTGAACGAGGCCGATGCTAGGGACAACCCCGGGGTGCTCAATCGTCCGTTCCGACGATGTGGCGTGCGGAGGCCCCTGCCTACGATGCAGCCGGCCGCCGCATGAGATTTCCCCGGCGCACAGGAGACAAGAACATGTTCGGATTGATGCAAGACCGCCCGCTGTTGATCTCTTCGCTGATCGACCATGCGGCCACCTTCCACCCGCATGCCGAGATCGTGGGGCGCACGGTGGAGGGGCCGGTCCACCGCACCAACTACGGGGAGGTGCAGCGCCGCTCGAAGCAGGTGGCCAACGCGATGAAGGTGCTCGGCATCGAGCCCGGCGACCGCGTGGGCACGCTCGCATGGAACACGTATCGGCACCTCGCGCTGTACTACGGCGTCTCGGGCTCGGGCGCGGTGCTGCACACGGTGAACCCGCGGCTCTTTCCGGAGCAGATCGACTACATCGTCAACCACGCGGAAGACAAGGTGCTGTTCTTCGACACGACCTTCGCGCCGCTGGTCGAGAAGCTCGCGCCGCAGCTCAAGACCGTGCGCGCCTTCATCGCGATGGCCGACCGCGCGCACATGCCCGCCATCGATGTGCCGAACCTGCTGTGCTACGACGAGCTGGTCGGTGCGCAGAGCGAGCAATACGCCTGGCCCGAGTTCGACGAGCGCACCGCCTCGTCGCTCTGCTACACCTCGGGCACTACAGGCAACCCCAAGGGTGTCTTGTATTCGCACCGCTCCACCGTGCTGCATTCGTTGATGGAGTGCGCGCCCGATACCTTCGGCGTCAACTCGCAGATGACGCTGCTGCTCGCGGTGCCGATGTTCCATGCCAACGCCTGGGGCATGCCGTATGCGGCGGCCATGACCGGCATGAAGCTGGTGATGCCCGGCCCGCACATGGACCCGGAGAGCCTGTACGAGCTGATGCGCGACGAGAAGGTCGGCTTCTCGCAGGCCGTGCCCACCATCTGGCTGATGCTTTTCCAGTACTTCGACGCGCACCCCGAGATCGACACGCATGCGATCGGCCTGAAGCGCATCGGCGTGGGCGGCGCGGCCACGCCGCGCGCCATGATCGAACGCTTCGAGCGCGACTTCGGCGCCGACTTCGTGCAGGGCTGGGGCATGACCGAGACCAGCCCGATCGGCGTGATCGGCAACCTGCTGCCCAAGCACCGCGCGCTATCGAAGGAGGAGCAGACCACGGTGAAGATGAAGCAGGGCCGCGGTGTGTGGGGCGTGGAGATCAAGATCGTCGGCGAGGACGACCGGCGCCTGCCGCACGACGGCAAGGCCTTCGGCCACCTGCATGTGCGCGGGCCTTGGATCGCGAGCGGCTACTTCAAGGGCGAGGGCGGATCGGTGCTCGATGCCGAAGGCTTCTTTCCGACGGGCGACGTCGCCACCATCGACGAAGACGGCTATGTGCAGTTGGTCGACCGCGGGAAGGACGTCATCAAGTCGGGCGGCGAGTGGATTTCGTCGATCGACCTGGAGAACGCCGCGAGCGCGCACCCGGCCGTGGCAGAGGCCGCGGTGATCGGCATCGCACATCCGAAGTGGCAGGAGCGGCCACTGCTCATCGTGGTGAAGCGCGCGGGCGCGGAGGTCACGGGCGAGGAACTGCTCACTTTTCTTTCGACGCGCGTGGCGAAGTGGTGGCTGCCCGAGGACGTGGCTTTCGTCGACAGCCTGCCGCATACAGCCACCGGCAAGCTGCTGAAAACCAAGCTGCGCGAGTTGTTCAAGGGATATGTCGCGGCGAAGTCAGTTTGATGACTTGTTCGATTTTTCTGTGGACAACTCTGTGGGTTGCCGGAGGAGCGCACCCTTCAAAGCGAGCATTGACGGGCCTTCCCACCACGTTGCCTGTTGAATGAGCAGCCCTTCGGCCAGGAGGGAGCCCGGGCTACGCAAATCGGTGGGTTCGTGACCGGCATAAGGGGAAATCCCCAGCAGATTTCCTGTGCGATGCGCGGCGGTCTTGGGTAACATCGCCGGCCGTTCGTGCGCAGCGAACGATGCTTTCGAGGGGGAAAGCGCGTGCCCGTCTTCTTCAAGAAACTGTTCGACGTTCTCAATGCCGATCTCACCGGGAGGTCGTCGCACAAGGAGGTCGGTCATCCCTACTTCGAGCAGCTCGTGTACTTCGCGCACAGGGACACATCGAAGTGCTATTGGGAAGCGGAGCTCCAGGTTCCCGGCAGCGACGACCGCCGCATCTCGGTCACCATGAATGGCACGGCGCAGGGGCCGGACCCCGCGGCGGAAGCGTTCTGTCGCGCGCAGCTTGCGGACCTCGATGGCTTGTTCCTGCGATGTCGCCCGGTGTTCGAGCCGGAGTTCGTATCGTGGGCGACGCAGCAGCCATTTCCTTCGGCGTGGCGCACAGCCTTCCAGCTCGACGGCTTCACGGTTCCCGCGCATGGCGATGTCCGTGCGGCGTGGGACGCCACGTTCCTGTTCGAATCGGCGGGCCGCTATTTCACGGCCTTCTTCGAATCGGGGACGGCGCGACGGGTGCAAGTCGACGGCTAGCCGCGGCACCCTCTCTCGCGGCGTCGCTCAGTGCTTGTGCTCGCCGTGCGCGGCAGCGGGCTTGGCCGCGGCGTTGAGCGCGCGCACCGGCGCCTTCACCTCCAGCGTTTCGCGCTTGCCGTCCTGGCCTTCGAACACCAGCGTGAGCGGCACCGTGTCGCCTTCCTTCACCTGCTGCTTGAGGTCCAGCAGCATCACGTGATAGCCGCCGGGCTTGAGCTCGACCGTCTTGCCCGCGGGCAGCACGACCGACGGCACTTGCCGCATGCGCATCACGCCGTCCTGCATGGCCATCTCGTGGACCTCGACGATCGGCGTGACGGGCGAGCTGGCCGAGATGAGCTTGGTGTCCTTCGCGGCGCTGAGCTGCATGAACGCGCCGGTGGCCTGCTGCTGCGGCACAGTGGCACGCACCCAGGCCTCCTTCACCGTGACCTGCGCGTGCGCGGTGGCCACGAGGAACGAAGCGGCGGAGAGGGCGAGGATGCGGGCGATGGGGGTCATGTTCGTCATGAGAGAAATCTCCTTGGATATGAATGGATCGGGTTGAACAGAAGTTCAGGCGGTCGTCTTGAGAATCGTGCGCAGGTCTTCGGCGCATTCCGGCGCGCCTTGTTCGTGGCGCAGCACCAGCCGGATTTTTCCTTGCGGGTCGTACACGTAGCTGAAGGCCGAATGGTCCATCGTGTACGAGGAACCGGTGGGCACTTTCTTGTAATAGGCCTTGAAGGCCTTGGCCGTCTCGCTGGTTCTCTGCAGGTCGCCGTAGAGGCCGATGAAGCTCGCATCGAAAGCGTTCGTGTAGGCCTTGAGCACGACGGGCGTGTCGCGCTCCGGATCGACGGTGACGAAGATCACCTGCAGGCGCTCGCCATCGGCGCCGAGCATGTGTCGGATCTCGGCGGCGCGCAACAGCGCGGTGGGGCAGACGTCGGGGCACTGCGTGAAACCGAAGAACAGCATCACGGCCTTGCCCTTGAAATCGGCCACGGTGCGCTCGCGGCCGTCGGGGTCGGTCAGGCGGAAGTCCTGCGCATAGTTGGCGCCGGTGATGTCGATGCCGTGGAAGCTCGCGGGCAGCACCTTGTCGCAGGCGGCGAGCGACAGCGCGGCGAGGCCGCCGCCGGCGATGAGCAGATGGCGGCGTGAAAATTTTCGAGGTCGTGTCGTGTGCATGAAGGCTCTCTCTGGCGGTCGCGCGAACGCGAGCGCATGAATGGCGGGAACGCGCGATGCGGCGTCGCATGCGCGGGAACCGGAAGCGAATCAGGAGAGCGAGGGCGGCCCGCGCGCCGGCGGCGGCGCTGCGGTAATGGCGGCGATGTGCGCCTGCGCGACCGCTGCGGCCGCGTGGACCGCGGGCACGACGGCCGGCAGCGAGACGCTTGGCGCCGCGGGCGGTGCGCCGCCGAGCACGCACAGCGGGCAGTCGAGATGACCGGTGCCCAGTTCGTGCGCGCCGTCGTCGGTGTGCACGATGGCCTTGACCGAACCACTGGCCGAGCAGACCAGTTCCATCGACAGCGGATGCACCATCGGCGAGGCGATGGCTGCGCCGATCGACAGCGCGAACCACAGCAGCGCCCAGCGGATCAGCGGCACACCCGGACGCCGCCAGACCGCAGGGGCTGCGTGCCTGTTTGGTGCGGCGTGGAAGGGCGTGGGCATTGGCGCGGATTATCGGCGACGGGTGCGGCCGGGTCATGTGCCAGCACTTCGCGAATGAAAGGGCTTTGCTTATGCTCGACGACATGCATCAACTTCGAATCTCCACCGCAATCGAGGACCTGGACGTGTCGCTCATCCATCGCTTCCTGTCGGAAGAGTCGGCGTGGGCGCGGCAGATTCCGATCGAGACCGTGCGAACGTCCATCGGCAACTCGTTGAACTTCGGCGGCTTTCTCGGCGAATCGCAAGTGGCGTTTGCGCGGGTCGTGTCCGACTTCGCGACCTTCGCCTACCTTGTCGATGTGTTCGTGCTGAAGGAGCATCGCGGCAGGGGGTACAGCGCAGCGCTGGTCGCTGCGGTGATGGCCCATCCGCAACTGCAGGGACTGCGGCGCTTCATGCTGGCGACCGGCGATGCGCATGGGCTCTATGCGAAGTTCGACTTCACGCCGCCGTCGCGGCCGCACACGCTCATGGAGAAGTACGTGCCGGATGTCTATGTGCGTGTGCCCTGAGTGAACCACGCGGACGCCTGCCCAGGCCCCAGGCTCCATACCTCACCATTTCGTTTACAGATCCTGACATCCGCGGATGTTTACGATTTGGTCACAATGCGGGCATGCCAAATATTGCATCCATCCTCAAAGCCGAGATCTCACGCGTTGCCAGGAAAGAAGTGCGCGCGGAGATCGACATTCTCAAAAAGGCATCCGCCAACCATCGCGCCTCGATTGCTGCATTGCGGCGACAGGTGAGTGCGCTGGAGAAAGAGCTGCGACGTGCCGCCAAGGGCTCCGCGCGGCGCGCGCCTGCCGACGATTCCGATGAGGCGGGCGAGTCGGGGCCGAAGCGGCGGTTCAGCGCGACGCGGCTGGCTGCGCATCGCAGCAAGCTCGGCCTCTCCGCCGCGTCCTACGGGAAACTCGTGGGCGTGTCGGGCCAGACGATCTATCACTGGGAGCAGGGGAAGGCCCGGCCGCGCGCGGCGCAGCTCGAGAAGCTCGCCGTTGTAAGAGAGCTGGGCAAGCACGAAGTGGCCGAGCGACTGGAAACTGCGTAGAAGGACGCTCCGCCCGGCGGGGGCCATTGGCAGGATCTACGATTTCTCGGTCCTTGTGATGCAGATTGGATGTCCGTAGGCTCGCGGTTTCGAAAGGAAGAACCATGAGCACCAACACGGTCAGATTGCATCGCGTCCTCGCCGCAAAACCCGAAAAGGTCTATCGGGCATTCCTCGATGCCGACGCCAAGGCGCGGTGGTTGCCGCCCAACGGCTTCACGGGCAAGGTCCACGAGATGGAGGCCAAGGTGGGCGGCAAGTACAGGATGTCGTTCACGAACTTCACCACGGGCAAGAGCCATTCGTTCGGCGGCGAATACCTGGAGCTCGTGCCGAACGAACGGCTGCGCTACACCGACGTTTTCGACGATCCGAACCTGCCCGGGAAGGTCCAGGTGACGGTCACGCTGAAGCAGGTGTCGGTCGGCACCGAGCTGAGCATCGTCCAGGAAGGGCTGCCCGAAGTGATTCCGGTGGAAGCCTGCTATCTCGGCTGGCAGGAGTCGCTGCAGAATCTCGCAAGGCTGGTGGAACCGGAGATCAACGAGTAGCGCCGGAGGCTTCGGCCTCAGAGGGCAAGCAGCCATCCGGCGACAGCGGCCAGCGCAACGACCAGCACCGGCGAAAGACGCGCGTAGACCAGCAGCCCGAATGCCGCCAGGGCCAATCCGAAATCGGCTGGCGAGTGGATGGCGCTCGTCCACACCGGGTCGTAGAGCGCCGCCAGCAGGACGCCGACGACCGCGGCATTGATGCCGGCCATCGCGCGCTGCACACCGTCGCGCTGCCGCAGGGTCTCCCAGAAAGGGAGCGCGCCGACCACGAGCAGCGCGGCGGGGAGGAAGATGGCAAGAAGCAATGCCAGCCCGCCCAGCCAGCCGCCAAACGGGCTGGGCATGACGGCGCCAAGGAAGGCCGCGAACGTGAACAGAGGGCCCGGCACCGCCTGGGCGGCGCCGTAGCCCGCGAGGAAGACATCGTTCGAGACCAGGCCTGCGGGCACCACCCCTGCCTGCAGCAAAGGGAGCACGACGTGCCCGCCGCCAAAGACCAGCGCTCCCGCCTGATAGAAGCTTGCAACGACAGACAGCATCGGCGAGTGCATCGTCGCGGCCAGCAACGGCAACGCCGCGAGCAGGACGACGAAGAGAACCAGCAGGGCGGCACCGGTCACCTTGCTCACACCGTAGTCGCGGTGTTGGGCGGTGGGAAGATGACCGAGCTTCAGCGCCCATCGCCCGACCAGGCCGCCCGCGACGATGGCCGTGATCTGTCCCATCGCCGAGGGAACCGCCAGCACCAGCAGCGCCGCGGCGATGGCCACGCCTGCACGCAGGCGATCGGGGCACAGCGACTTGGCCATGCCCCACACCGCCTGCGCGACGACGGCGACTGCGACGACCTTCAAACCATGCACGGCGCCCGATTGCGAAAGGGCCGCCCATTGCGTGACGCCGGCCGCAAACAGAATGAGCACCGCTGCCGAAGGGAGCGTGAAGCCGATCCATGCGGCCATCGCACCGCCCCAGCCCGCGCGCCCCAGTCCCAGCGCGATGCCGACCTGGCTGCTCGCGGGCCCGGGCAGGAACTGGCACAGCGCCACCAGGTCCGAGTAGCTCTTGTCGTCCAGCCATTTGCGGCGCTCGACGAACTCCGCGCGGAAGTAGCCGAGGTGCGCGACCGGTCCGCCGAAAGATGTCAGGCCGAGCTTGAGGAATGCGAGCAGAACTTCGAGCACCGTGCCGCGCGAGCGGATGTCGCCTGTGGCATCGACCTCGGGCGGCATGTCTGGCTGGGATTGCTGGGGCAGGTTCATGGGCGGGGACTCTCGGTACGGCCAGACGGAAAAAGCCCCAGGTAGTCGATCTACCTGGGGCTTTTGACTTTAGCGGAGAGCCGTTTCAGCAGTGTCGGTGGTCTTCACTGGGTCGAAAGATGCCTTGGGAGCGGCCCTGCGGCTCATGGCCCGGGCGCAGGTGGTGTGATCTTGCGGAGCCGGATGTTTCCCGTGTCGGCCACATAGAAATTGCCGCTGGCGTCCACAGTCAGGCCTCGATTCAGACATCTAGAATCCGCGCCATGCGTGTCGGCCACCGCCTCGGAAAACTCATCTCATGGATCGCCTGCGTCGCGGTCCTGATGGGCTCTGTCGCACCGGTTCTGTCGCATGCATTTCAATCGTCGCAAGGCGCGCAATGGATCGAGGTCTGCACGATCCTCGGTCAGCAGTTGGTTCATGTCGACGACGCAGCCGCCGAACCGTCCAGGACGAAGCAGCCGGGCGATCATGCCCAGCAACACTGCCCGTACTGCTCGTCGCACGCTGCACAACCGGGTCTTGCGCCCGCATCGTCGCCGGTGCTGTTCGTGCCGACGCTGCGGTACGGCCTGCCCGAGCTCTTTCTCGCAGCGCCGCGCACATTGTTCGCGTGGTCGACTGCGCAGCCTCGCGCACCTCCGCGCATCTCCTGAAGTTCAAAGACCTCCGCTGCCGGCACTGACGCACGGGAGCGGTTCTTTTGTTTTTCGCCGGACCGGTGCGTCCGGCTTCAGGAGTTCCCATGACCTTCGTCGAACGCGCACTGCGCGCGATGACGCATTTGAGTATCGGCACCGCCTGCGTCGCCGGATTCGGCCTGTGCGCCGGTGCTGCACTGGCCCAAAGCGACACGCAGCAAAGCCTGCCGGCCGTCACCGTCACTGGCGACCGCGATGGCTATCAGGCCCCCGAAAGCTCGACCGCGACACGCAC
The DNA here is from genome assembly GCF_024701975.1 of Variovorax sp. ZS18.2.2. Lineage (GTDB taxonomy): Bacteria > Pseudomonadota > Gammaproteobacteria > Burkholderiales > Burkholderiaceae_C > Variovorax. The sequence goes on along the minus strand of NZ_JANLNM010000008.1, from coordinate 301,397 downwards.
CGAGACGCCCTCGCTGCAGAACCCGCAAAGCACGCAGACCGTGCCGCTGTCGGTCATCCAGGACCAGGGCGTGCTGAACCTGGGCGACGCGCTGCGCAACGTGGCCGGCGTGCAGTTCGACTTTGGCTTCAACGGCTCGGCGCAGCCGCTGGCGATCCTGCGCGGCTTCCCGAGCGCGTCGATGACGGCCATGGGCCCGATGTCGGGAAGCTCCAGCTACTACATCGACGGCAGCAAGGTCACGGGCGTGCCGATCAACATGGCCAATGTCCAGTCGGTCGAAGTGATCAAGGGCCCCTCCAGCGTGCTGTACGGGCGCGCCGAGCCGGGCGGGCTGATCAACGTGGTGACCAAGCCGATCAGCAGCGTGCCGGCCTTCAGCTTCGAGCAGACGGTCGGCCAGTATGGGCTGTCGCGCACCGGCATCGAGGCATCGGGGCCGGTCAATGTGGACGGCACCGTCCGTGCGCGCGTGGCGGCCTCGTACTACAACTCGAACTCCATCCGCGACCACGTGACCGACAAGCTCGGCGCATTCACCGGCAGCCTTGCCTGGGTGCCGAATGCGCGCACCAGCGTGATCGCGACCATCGACTACAGCAGCCAGCGTTACCGCACCGACTACGGCGTGCCCGCCATCGGCGACCGGCCCGTCGACCTGCCGTGGTCTCGGCAGTTCAACGATTCGCCGGCGCTTTCGGGCACCAGGACCACCAGCCTGAAGCTCGAGGGCTCGCACCAGCTGTCGGACACCTGGCAGCTCAAGGGCAAGGTATTGAGCGTGCGCGGCGACACCTCGGAGGTGGACGTCACGCCCTACCGTGTCGATCTTGGAGCCGGCGTGCTGCCGGGCGACAGCTGTTCAGGCTCCGGCAACCCGATGTGCCGGTATTACTACTACGCGCGGCCCAAGGGAAAGTACAAGCTCGACCAGTTCAACGTGGACCTGATCGGCAAGTTCGACACTGGCGGCATCAAGCACACGGTGCTGGTGGGCTTCGACGCCTACAACAGCCGCAAGAGCGGCACCACGTACTTCCAGCAACTGTCGGCGGTGGACATCTACAACCCGCTGCTCGGTACAACGCCGCGGCTCGACACGGCCATGTCGTCGCCCCTGGACATCCGCGACCAGAAGCGCTGGACCAGCGTGTACGTGCAGGACCAGCTGGCCTTCGGCAACGGCGTGTTCCTGACCGGTGCGCTGCGTCACGACCGCACCAGCGCCGTTTATGCAGGCGACACCACCACGCTGCCCAACAAGGCGTCCTTCACCACGCCGCGCCTGGGCGCCGTGTGGCAGTTCGCGCCCAACCAGGCGGTGTATGCGCAGTACCAGGACGCTGTCTCGGCCAACAACGGTCGCGACTCGGTGACCCAGACGGCCTTGAAGGCCGAGAAGGCCAGCCAGATCGAGATCGGCCACAAGATCGAACTGTTCGACGGCAAGCTCAGCTCGACGGTGGCGCTGTATCAGCTCGTGAAGCGCAATCGCGGCGGTTCTGTGCCCACCGACACGGCGCCGTACTACAACACGGTCACCATCGGCAAGGCGCGCTCGCGTGGCCTCGAATGGGATGTGTCGGGCGAGATCACGAAGCGGCTTTCGCTGATCGCCTCCTACGCCTACACCGACACGAAGGTCACCGAAGACCCGACCTACGAAGGCAGGCAACTGGCCAACGTGGCACGCCACACGGCCAGCCTGTGGGCGCGCTATGCCTTCGACAGCCAATGGAGCGGTGGGGCGGGCGTGTTCGCGCAGAGCCAGCGCCAGGGCGACGTGGGCAACACCTTCTAGTTGCCGGGCTATGCGCGTGTCGACGCCATGCTGGCGTACCGCTTCGCGCTGGGCAGTGCCAAGGCCGCGCTGCAATTCAACATCGACAACCTCTTCGACAAGAAGTACTACACGGGCAGCCATCAGTTCGTCTCGGACTGGATCAAGCTGGGTACGCCGCGCACCGCCAGGCTCACGCTGAGGTTGGACTACTGACCAGGGCAAGCCACGAACTCAACCAACTCGATTCGCCGCGCTGCTGATCGCTCCAGTATCCCTGAATCCCGCAACGTCCCGTTCTTGCGTGTACAGAGAGGCTATTGGAGTTCGAAATATTCGAGCGTGCCCGAGCCCGTGGATGCAGGCTGTCCTGGAAGCCTGGTCGTGACCGAACTTTCGAAGCGCGTATACCAGGGCTTCAGTCCCAGGGCGCCCGCGGCCATGCGCTTCAGGAGGCCTTGGCTGGCCAGAAGATCGGAAGACGTCAGCAGTCGATCCGAGATGTTGAACTGCGCCCGGCTGCCATTCGGCGTTTCGAAGGAAACACTCGAGCCGATCGTGCGGGGGTGCTTTGGATCCGGGTGGGCGACAGCGGGTCCTTCGACGGACGTCACGTCGTTTCCTATCGCACTCACGATGATTTTCTTCTCGTCGCCGATGAAGAGGATCGGAAGGCGGTGGCCGCCCAATGCGGGCTTGGCCTGCAGGACCGAGGCGATCACCGTGTGTTGACCGGTCTGGGCCCGGCCCCACCACCAGCCGTCAAACAACGCGGCCGGGGACACGTTGCCCCAGTTGTGGTCGTGGTAGCCGCTGCCGGTGACCGCGCGAGTCACCTTGTCGGTCGTGATCGTTCCACTGAGCTTGCCTTCCGGCACCGCGGCGAGCCAGGCGAAGTACTGCTTGCCGGCGCTCATGTAACCCGTGGCGGGTCGGAAGGACGGCACGAGCCGGCGCAGGACCAGGTCGCAGCCCAGGCCGCCGGTCTCGTTGGCGTCGACGTGGATGGTGTAGGTGTCGAGGTCGCCCTTGAAGGTGTGGGGGCCGATCTTGATGTCCGCGCCGGTGGTCGAAAAGGCACCCGGTTCATCGAAGGTGCGCAGGATGCGGCGTGTCTTCTGCCCGGGGAGGGTCATCTCGATGCTGACCGCTCGCTTGTGCGAGCCGTAGAACCAGTTGTCACCGAACCAGATCACGACCACGGTTCCGTCGTCGAGCAATCCGTCGAAGTACCACCATTCGAAGTTCTCGGGGCTTGGCGTCGTCCGCCGGCCGTCCTCGCGCGGCACGATGGTGTCGGTGAGGCCGAGCGCGGCGTAGTCGGCCGGGGTCGTCTGGAAGTGCAGCTTGTCGCCCTCCGACACCGTGGTGGGGGTGGTCGAACATGCCGCCAACGCGACAGACAGCGCGACTGCCATCCATCTCGCAAGTCGAAGATATTTCGTCATTGCGTTGCTCCGTCGTAACCGAACTCTTTGAGGTAGCGGGGAATAAACAATTCACGCCCCTTGAGACGGGCAGTCACCCACTTGCCGACCTGCACCCCGTTGCGCAACACCGGCAGCACGCTCGCGCCGTCGCTTGGCCCAATCGGAACCAGGATGCCGCGCATGGGCCATGGCCTGTACGGCGGCAACGAATCGAGGGGCCGGCCTGCGAGCACCGCCGCGATGGTCTTGCTCAACCAGGGAACCTGGCGTGTGATGGCGACGATCGTCATGGGGTCCCCTGTGGCTGCCGCGTCTCCGAGCGCGAACAGATGCTGGGCACCGGCAGGTCGCAGCCAGGCATCGAGCACGACGCGACCCTGCGAGTCCCGGCTGACCCCTGGGATCTGGTCGAACACCGTCGTTACCGGCCGGGCGCCCATCGCCGGAAACACCAACTGCGTGCCGGCTTCCTCCGGGCCTGTATCCAGAGAGCCTGCGAACGGGCGATCGGGGGACGCCAGCGTGTCCACCCTGGTGTTCAGTTGCAGCGACACCCCCTTGCTGCGCAACTGCGCTGCAAGGGTTTCGGCCAGCTTGTCGGAATAGCCAGGCATCAACGCAGGGGACCCCGACACGAGCGTCACGGCCTTGCCGGGGTAGGCGGTGGAGATTTCACCGGCCAACTCGACCCCCACTGCACCGCCACCGACGATGGCGATCTTGTTCATGCTTTCGAGTTGGGCGTGGACCGCCCGCAGTTCGTCGGCAAATGCCTCGGTGGAGTCGCCTTGCGGCTTGAACGGGCTCGCGTAGCGCGACCCCGTCGCGAGCACGACGATGTCGCCTTCGATGTGTTCGCCATCGGCCAACCGGACGCCCTGTGCCGACACGCCGGTCACGGTGCCTTGCCGGACACGGCCGCGATGCAGCAGCCGGTCGTAGGGGATGAGGATGCGGTCGAGCAACGATGGGTCGACGACACTGCGGATCGCTGCAACGTTGTGGACAAAGCGATCGCGTGCCTCGACGAGATGCACGTCCGCCACTTTGTCCAGTGCCCTCGAAAGGGCTGTGCCGGCATAGCCGCCACCCACCACGATCACTCGCTTCATCAGAGGTCCCGCCAATCTTCAATCCGGTTGACTTTCCGATCGGAAAGTTTGGTGCGATGATAGACTTTCCGATCGGAAAGTCAACCCGGGCTGCATGGCCTGCCAAGAGGTAACAGCATGAGCGAACCCAGGACCCATCTGCAAGACGGGCGCGCACGAATTCTTGCAGCGGCGCTCGACATATTCGCCGTAGCCGGTTTCGAGGGATCGAGCCTGCGCCAGATTGCGCAGCATGCGGGCGTGCAGCACCAGCTCGTTGTCTACCATTTCAAGTCGAAGGATGCCCTGTGGCGGCAGGTGGTCGCCTCCATCTTTGAAGAGGGAGCACAGGAGCAGGCGCTTTCGCGCTGGGCCGAGCGGGTCCAGCAGGTTGGACCGGCCGACGCCATGCGGGAAATGCTGCGGGCGTTCGCCCTGTTCACGGCCAAGCGGCCCGAGCTGCACCGGCTGCTGTCCTTCGAAGGTCAGGCGAACAGCGATCGCCTGACCTGGCTGCTCGAGACCTTCGTGCGCCCGCACTACGAAATTTCGACGCGCACCATCCGCGCGGCGCAGGACGCCGGCGTGGCGCGGGCGGGCGACCCGGGCCGGCTGCACTATGCGGTGATCGGCGTGATCACGAGCAGCCTGGTGTTCGCCAACGAATACCGGCTGATGACAGGCACCGACCCGTTCTTGCCGGACGAAGTCGAAAAGGCCGTGAACCTGGCTGCCGATCTTCTTGGCTTGCCGCCGGCAGGCCCATATGCCGAGAAGTCGCCCGCATAGAGCGGCTCCAACACCAGTCAGTCGCAGCGGGTCTTGCCCTTGTCGCTCATCGAGGGGGCACATGGCACTGATCAAGCGGCGGCGCCGCCGCTCAGCAGCAAAAGCTGACCGCTCACAAAGGCGGAAAGGTCGCTCGCCGTCTTGCTGCTGCCATGGAGGGCATAGCCCGGCCGGGGTATCCGGTCGTGCTGGAGCCGATGTAGATGATCCTGCCTTTGTCCACAACACGCGCGGTCGCGCTCTGCATCGTGAAGTACGCGCCCCTCGTGTTGATGTCGAACAGTCGGCCGAACTGCGACTCGGTGAATTCGGCCACAGGCAGGCCGGTCAGTTTCACCCCGGCGTTGACCACTTTTGCGCTTCGAGCGCGGCGAGACGCTCCGTCAACGTCTTGTGAGTGGCCGTGTAGGCGTCGGCGCCCAGTGCGATGCGAAGCGGCGCCGGGTTCTGGGCGACGCTGTCGATCATGATCTTGACCATATTGACCGGGTCGCCTGGCGAGGGGCGCGAGTCAGGCCGCCTTGCGCCGGCATATCTCGGAGGCCGTGCGGCTTCTCTCGGCGCCCAAGGGCGGCGACGACTGAGGTCGAAGCTCAATTGCTCGCGACCAATTCAACAACCGGACCTTCGGGAATAGAAACGAAGAATTGGCACTCACCCGTTTCTGGAACGCAAGCCTCGTGGTACGGCCAAGCACTGTCATCGAGACGTTGGCGCACGGCGGCGGCATTCACCATGCGAAAGGCGATGTGATCGACGACCCCACCGCCGCCCCCGGAAGTCCGAACTCCCACCTGCCTCGAGAGCTCTTGCGCTGTACCAACTTCGCGCAGCGCGATGTGCACCACTGCGCGGTCTCCGGCATACAGCCACCACCCGGCAAAACGGAATGGTGGCCTCGGGCCGACGTGCAGTCCAACCACCTCGGTGAGGAACGCGAGCGTTGGCTGTGCGTGCTGGGTGACAAGAAGTACATGGTCAAGTGACGGCGCGCCGATATCGACCGCCTTGTGTTCAGTGGTGATCATGTGGGCGTGAGGTTCGTTGCTTCAGGCGACCAATGCACCGCTATCGAGGTCGATGACGGCGCCCGTGAGCGCACGTGCCTGCATCGCGAACAGGTAGCCGGCTGCGGTGTCGTCGTCGGTGGCGGCAAAGCCCACCGGCAGCGTGTTGCCGAGCTTTTCGAACATCGCTGCGCGGCTGGAATCGTCCATCAGGCGCCAGCTTGGCGTGTTCACCGGCCCAGGGCTGATCGCATAGACACGCACCGGCGCGAGCTCACGCGCCAATTGCCTGGTCGCGGCTTCCAGCGCCGCATTGATAGCCGTCTTGACGACGGCGTTGGGCGAGGGCTTGCGCGCAAGCATGCCGGAGGTGAACCCGATGGAGCCTCCCGGGCGCAGACGCGGCGCGGCGTGTTTGGCCGCAAGGAGGCTGCCCGTGAGCTTCACGTCGAAGGCTTCGCGCGCTGCCTTGAAGTCGAGCGCGCCCAGCGGCGACGAGCCGAGCAATGCACCGGCCGTCACGACCAGATGATCGAGTGTGCCGATGCGCTCGAAGAAGGCGGCCACTTCCGCTTCGTCGGTGATGTCCAGCGTCGCGGTCTCGAGGCCGGCGTTCTCGCGCGCTGCCGCGGCAATTCGCTGTGGATCGCGTCCGCCGATGATCACGCGTGCACCGAGCCGGTGTGCACCACGCGCGACGGCAAGACCGATGCCGGAGCTGCCGCCGAGTACGGCGACGGTCTGATTGGTCAGAGAGCAAGACATGGGTAATTCCTGTAGCTGGGGTGTTCGGGATTCGGAACTCGAAAGGACGAGGGCGATTTCAGGGATGCACGACGCCGAGCTGCTGCAGCAGCGTCAGGTTGTCCTCGAGGTGCCAGTTCTCGGCGATCCGCCCGTTGGCGATGCGGTAGATGTCGGTTGCGATGAAATCCACCGGCTGGCCGCTACCAGCCTTGCCCTGAAAGGTGCCGGTGTAGTGGCCGGTGAAGTGCAGGCGCCCGACCACGCGGTCCCCCACGAGCATCATTTCCTGTACCTCGGCCTTCAGGTCCGGCACGGCGGTGCGAAAGTTCCTTGATGCGAACAATGGGCCTTCGAAGCCCTGTGGACGTCCCGCCGGCAGCGTACGGTCCACGAAATCGGGTGACAGCGCGAGCCGGGCATAGCTTTCGTCACCCGTGTTCCAGAAGGCGAAATAGCGCCGTGCGGCCAGCGTCATCGATTCGCGTTGCGACTTGCCAATCGAGTGGTCCTGGACAACGTGGGCGGGCCGAGGCAAGGGCGCAGGCGTCTCGGCGAAGGTGGGGGCGGAAACCGCGGCAGCCGTCGCCATGGCAAAGGCGAGGCCGACGTCGCGACGGGAAGGCAGAGGAAGAAACGGCATGGTGAACTCCTGGATGGACGCGCGATGTGTCGCGCAGGTGTTCACTGTCCAATTTTTCCCTTCCGGAGAAAATGGCCGAAATCTGACAACCACCTGTTCCAGGAAGACAAAGATGCCCGAACTCGCCGACATGAAGCTCTTCGTGCAGACCGTGACCACCGGCAGCCTTTCCGCAGCCGGTCGCGAACTGGGGTTTTCGCCGGCCGTCGGCAGCAAGCGCCTGGCGCGACTGGAGGCGGCTCTGGGCACGCGTCTGCTGCATCGCAGTTCGCGCCGGCTCGCACTGACCGATGAGGGCGCCATCTACTTCGAGCGTTGCCAGGTCATCCTGGCGGATGTGGACGAGGCCGAAGCAGCCATCGGCCACGGCTCGAAGGAACCGCGCGGCGTGCTGCGCGTGTCCTCGCCGGTGGCGTTGGGACGCCGATGGGTCGGGCCGGCCATGGCGCGCTTTGCGCTCGACAACCCTGGCGTATCGGTACAGCTGTCGCTCTCGGATTCGGTGGTGGATTTGATCGAAGGCGGCTTCGATTGCGCCGTGCGAATCGGCGGGTCGGAGGACTCACGATTGGTCGTGCGCCCGCTGGCGTCGAACAGACGCGTGGTATGCGCCGCGCCGGCCTATCTGGCTCGCCGCGAACCACCGCAAACGCCCGTCGACCTCGCGGCGCACGACTGCATCGTGATGACCCGCAGCGCCTCCGGGCATGCCGACTGGAGTTTCAGGCCGATCGATCGCTCCAGTGATGCATTGACCACCGTCCGCGTGCGCGGACACATGGTGACGGACAACGGCGAGCAGGCCCACGACTGGGCTCTCGCCGGACTCGGCCTGGTGCGGCGCTCAGTGTGGGATGTGGCGGCTGAATTGGCGGATGGCCGACTGATCGAGGTCATGAGTGCCTGGATGGGCGAGAGCGTGCCAATCCAGGTGGTCTTTGCATCACGTCGCTTCCTGCCGGTGCGAACGCGGCAGTTCGTCGACTTGCTTGTGGCGCAGTTCGCGCATGGACAGGCGCCGCAGGCGCTCCTCGCTCCTGGAAACAAGCGCAATGAAAAAAGCCCTAAGTAGTTGATCTACCTAGGGCTTTTTGACTTAAGCGGAGAACCGCGAAAGTAATGTTGGTGGCTCTTCACGGATTCGAACCGCGGACCTGTGGATTATGATTCCATCGCTCTAACCGACTGAGCTAAAGAGCCGTTTCAGCGTTTTGCACTGAGCCCAAAATTATAGCCCAGTCCGCGGGACCCGTTCAACCACCCGCCGGCAACTTGCCCAATTCTTCCGACACCAACCGCACGATCAGGCGGTCGAGCGTCTGGACCGAGTAGTTCGCAACATCGTGCCGCGTCTCCGAACCCGGCCCGCTCGCGGGGTTCGAGCCCTCCTTGTAAGTCAGGAAAACGAAGCGCCCGCCGGTGTACTGCGCGATCTGGCGCTGGATGTATTCGCCCTGCTTGTCGAGCCCCGAGGCGCCCACGCTGAACACCTTGATGCCCTTGCCCAGCGCCGCGACCATGCTGTCGTCGTACTGCGGGCCGCCGTAGTCCAGGTGCGGCGGCGCATCGGCCAGCAGCACGACGAGGCGGGTGGTGCCCGTGCCGCGCCAGTTCAGCTGGTGGACCGTTTCGGCCAGCGCCTCGTTCATCGCCTCGGGGTAGTCGCCGCCGCCCGCGGCCTGCAGTCCGTTGAGCACGCCCTGGAAGGCGTTGAGGTTGTCGGTGAAGTCGTGGCGGCGCACGACGAAGTCGTCGGTGACGTCGCGGTAGGCGACCAGTCCGAAACAGGTGTCGGGGCGGCTCGGCAGCCGCGCCACCTCGTCGGCGATGGTGCGCAGCGTGCTCTTGAGCTTGGCGATCTCGTCGACCATCGAGCCGGTGGCGTCGATGAGAAAGACCAGGTCGAGTTGGGCGCGCGCGGGGGCGGCGCCGGGCCTGTCGATCACCACGTCGACCGCGTTCTTCTGGCCGCGTTGCAGGAACGCCGTGCCCTGCCGGCCGTTCTTGCGGACCGTGACCTCGTACATCCGGCTGTGCGTCCTGTCGAAAGCGAGCGGATGCAGCCAGGCGCGCCCGCCCGCATCGGTGCGCGCCCACATGGCGGCGCCGCTGGGCGCCTGCACCGCCACTTCGGCATCGGGCACGACGGCGCCGCGCGCGTCGCGCACCTGGAGCAGGTAGCGCATGTTGATGTCGCGCTCGCGATGGGCCACCTGGGTGCGGCCACGGAAGTTCAGGTATTCGTTGAAGTCGGCGTTGTCGTCGACCATGCCGGCGGTGACGGGCTCGTTCGCCGGGCGTCCGGCCTGGACGGGCTGGGCGATGCTGGCGCGCGGGGCCGGCGAGGCCGGCGGTAGGGGCGCTACAGGCGCCACGGCGGCCGGTGCCGGCGCAAATTCCGCAGCAGGCGGCACGGCCGCGCTCAGCTCGCGAGCGCTCGAGCCGTAGGCTTTCGTCTCCGCTGCGGCGGCCGGTGTTGCCTTGCGCAATGCCTCGGGCGGCGCAGCGTCGAGGTGCCCCATCGTTGGCGCCGGGGTCGGCCTGGGTCTTTGGAGCTGCGCATTCCGTACGCCCGGCGTCTCATGGGTCTGTACCGGCCGCGCGCAATGGGTGGCCGAGGGCGCCTGAAAGTTCGGCTCGGTCTGCGAGACCTGCAAGGCAGGTTGGGGCCACCGAGCGTTGGCGCCGACGGCCGGAATCTCGGTGGCGCCGCTTGCGCTCAAGAGGAACTGGGCGCACAGCAGCACGACCAGTGGGCGGCGAAAACGGGGAGCGAAAGGCTGGGCCATGAAAGGACTCCGGGTTGTGGGATGCAGGCTGATACGGCCGGCGCGCGGCCACGGGGTTAGGCCGTGCGACTTTTTTTCTGGAGGCGAACCCCGATGCCGGCCGCCGCCCGTACAAGCTCAGGTGAAAATCCGCCGATGTCTGCGCTCCCACGCGCCCCTTCCGCCAAAGCCGCCACCGAGCGCGACGCCATGCCCGACGATCAGTTGATGCTGGCCTACGCCCACGGTGACGCCGCCGCGTTCGACGTGCTCTATGCGCGCCACGAGGGCGGGCTGTTCCGCTTCGTCAAACGCCTGCTGGGCGCGCGGCTCACGGCGCAGGCCGACGAGGTGTTCCAGGACACCTGGGTGCGGATCATCTCGGCGCGCGAGAGCTTCTCGCCGCAGGGCGCCGCCTGGCGCACCTGGGCTTTCACGATCGCGCACAACCTTGCGATGGACCGCCTGCGGGTGAGCGGGCGCGAAGTGACGCTCGATGCGCATCCGGACGACGACGGTGATGGCATACCCACGCTCGACCGAGGCGTGCGCGGCGCGGTCGATGCCGCGGCGCACCCGTCCGCCGAAGAACTGGCCTTCTGGCGCGCGGCCGGTCGGCGCCTGCTGGCCTGCCTCGACGAACTGCCGGCCGACCAGCGCGCCGCATTCCTGCTGCACCACGAAGACGGCCTGACCGTCGAGGCGCTGGCTGCGAGCCTGGAGATCGGTTTCGAGACGGTGCGCAGCCGCCTGCGCTATGGCTTGCAGAAGCTGCGCGGCTGCATGGAACGCTACCTGTCGGTGCTGGAGCAACGCGCATGAGCGCCGCGCCGGGCCGCCCCAAGCAAGCTCGCTCCCGCTTGGCGGGAAGGCGCGCAGCGCCAAGGGTGCACCAATGAGCAACGACGTCGATCTCTCCGACAACGGCGATCTGCGCGACCCGGCGCTGCGCCGCGCGCTCGACCATGCGCCCGATCGCGATGCGACGCCCGATCCGCGCACGCGCGATGCGATCCTGAAGATGGCGCACAACCTGGCGGCCGCGCCTGCAGCGGCGCCGGCCTCCGCCGCCAACAACGCGAGCGCCGCACCTTGGTGGCGCCGGCTGTTCGGCAACGGCGACACGCGCGCACGCATGCCCTGGAACGCGGCCTTCGCCACCGTGCTCGTGGCCGGCTTCGTGACCGTGCTGTGGCACCGCGAGCCGATTCCCGATGCGAGGCTCGATGGCGAGGCGAAGGTGGCGAGTGCGCCAGCACCTGCTGCCGCGCCGACGCCGCCCGCGGCGGAGTCGGCACCGCAGGCGCCCAGCCCCGCCATCGCAGCGCAGCAGGCGCCCGCCGCAGAGGCACCCGCGGCATCACCGCGCGATGCGTCGAAGGAAGCGCCGGACCGCGCGACGGTCGATGCCGCTCGCAAGCCGGCACCAACGCCTGCCCGCAAGCAGGCCGCCCCCGCGCCGGAGACGAAAGAAGTGCCGCCCGAGCAACTGCCGGCCGCACCAGCCGCACCGGCTGTGGCACAAGCTCCCGCGGCGCCCGCCATCATCGCGGCGGCACCGCCTCCACCCGCGCCTGCGGCACCCGCTGCGGAAGCGGCGGGCATTGCCGAATCGGCCGCGCGCGTGCGTCAAAAGAGCGAAAGCGTGCTGGATGGACGAGAGCAGGAGAGACGCAGTGCATACGCAGCTGCGCCTGCGCCGTCGGTGGCGCCTCCTGCGCCCATCGCCGTGCCCGAGAGAAGTCCGCCCGCGATCGCGGCCGCGCCGCCTGCGCCTGGCGCGGCTCCGCCGTGGCACGGCGAGCCGGCGGGCAGTGCACTCGGAGCCGTTGCGCGGGGAGGCAGTCCGAATGCCGACGTCTCGGGCGCCCTGCGCGATACGGCGCCGCCGCGTGCTGCCGCCACCAAGGCCACAAGGTCGCCGACGGGCGCTTCAACGTTCTCCGCGCTCGACCGCTGGACTTCCTTCGACTTCATGCGTGCAGGCCTGGGCGTGCAGCACGCACGCGGCGACATCGAAGGCTTGGCGGCGCTGGTGAACACGGTGGCCCGCTCGGCCACGGCGGCCGATATGCAACTGGCCGCGCCGGTCGAGGCGCGCCTGTCGCTCCATCAAGGCGGAACAGTGATCGCCGTGCTCGAGATCGCGGGCGACCAGGTGCGCTGGACGCCGCAGCCCGGCGGCACTGCAACGGTCGGCACCCCGCCGGCGCAGGCGCTCGCTGCGCTGCGGGCGCTGCTGACGCGCTAATTAATAGAGCCGCGCGCCGCAGCGCCTTCAGGCGTTCTTGAAATCGGGCGCGCGCTTGTTCAGGAAGGCGTCCATGCCTTCCTTCTGGTCGACCGTGGCGAACAGCGCGTGGAACAGCCGGCGCTCGAACATCACGCCGTCGCTCAGGCCGCTCTCGAAGGCACGGTTGACCGATTCCTTGGCCGCCATCACCGAGATCTGCGAGAAGCCGCAGATGACCAGCGCCGCGCCCAGTGCCTCGTCGGCCAGCTTCTCGTAAGGCACCACGCGGCTCACGAGGCCCGCACGCTCGGCTTCGGCGGCGTCCATCATGCGGGCCGTGAGCACCATGTCCATCGCCTTGCTCTTGCCCACCGCGCGCGGCAGGCGCTGCGTGCCGCCGGCGCCGGGGATCACGCCGATCTTGATTTCGGGCTGGCCGAACTTGGCGGTGTCGGCCGCGATGATGAAGTCGCACATCATCGCGAGTTCGCAACCGCCGCCCAGCGCGAAGCCGGCGACCGCGCCGATCACGGGCTTGCGGATCGTGCGGATGGTTTCCCAGTTGCGGGTGATGTAGTCGCCCTTGTAGGTGTCGATGAAGCTGTACTTGGCCATCGCGGCGATGTCGGCGCCCGCGGCGAAAGCGCGTTCGCTGCCGGTGAGGATGATGCAGCCGATGACCTCGTCCGCATCGAAGGCCTTGAGCGCCTGGCCCAGCTCGGTCATCAGCGCGTCGTTGAGCGCATTCAGGGCCTTGGGGCGGTTGAGGGTGATGATGCCGACCTTGCCTGCTTCGGTCCGCACTTCGATGTTTTCGTAGCTCATGGTGTCTCCGGGAGAGGTGGGGAAAATTCGTCCGGGCCACTATACCGAGCAAGGCTTCTGGCCTGCTGACACCCAATATCCTTCCAGTTGAGAATTGCTCTCATCTAGAATGGCCGCATGGAGTTCCCGATGCAAGAACATGCCGTGTTGCTGCGGGCGTATGCCCGGGTGCAGGAGCGCTGCTCGCGCCTGCTGGCCGAACAGGCCGCGCTGGTCGAGCGGCTCGAGGCGCAGATCGTGCGCCTGCGCGGCGCGCTGGTGGCGCGCGATTCGGCCATTGCGATGGTCCGCGAAGAGCTCGCGGCGCGCGCGGCCGTCGGCGGCGCGCTGCCCAAGCGCCTGAACGCCCTGCTGTCGCCGGGCAGCCGGCGCCACGAAATGCCGCCCACGCCCGAAGCGCCTGCCGATCTGCGCGAAAAGGCCGTGCTGTGCGTCGGCCGCGAGGAAGAAGCCCCGTCGCTCGCACGTCAGCTGGTCGAAATCGCCGGGGGCCGCTACCTGCACCACGACGGCGGCGACGATGCCGACGATCCGGCACTCGAAGCGGGCCTGCGCGCCGCCGATCTCGTGATCTGCCAGACGGGTTGCATGAGCCACGGCGCCTATTGGCGCGTGCAGGACCACTGCCGCCGCACCGGCAAGCCCTGCGTGCTGGTGGGCGAGCCGCAGCCGATGCTGTTCGTTCGGCAGCAGCCCGCGGTGACCGAAAACGCCAGTTAGCCGGCCAGCCAGCCGGTCACTTTCGCGGCGTCGTGCGTGAACAGGCGCCATGTGGTCACGCCTGTCGGCAGCGTGAGCGGCAGTCGGAGCAGCTTGCGATCGCGCGCGACGATGGCAGTGAACTTCGTCGCGTCGCCCAGATACAGCGCGAGGTCGTCGAGCTTGGCGATGCGCCAGGCCTGCGCAGACTTCTTCTTGCCGACGGCGGGCAGTTCGATGCCGATCCATTCGTCGTTGGCCGAGAAGCCGGCCTTTTCAGCCGCACCGCCGCGCAGCACCACCTTCACCTGCACACTGCCGCCGGTTTCGGCCACGCGCACGCCGAGCACCTGCGCCTGTTGCGACGGATCTTCGAGCGTCGCCACGCCATGCGCGCGCAGCAGCTGCGCGAGCGGCAGTTCCTCGGTCGAATGCACCCAGCGTGCGAGCTCCAGCGCATACGAGCGGCCGCTGACAGCCTCGAGCGCGGCCGCGATGTCCGCCTCGCTGATCGGCCCGCCGCTGCTGTGCGTCCACAGGTGGCGCATCACGTCGTCCAGCGAACCCTTGCCTTCGTGGCGCAGCGTGAGGTCGAAGCACAGTGCCACCAGCGCGCCCTTGGTGTAGTAGCTCACCGTGCTGTTGGGCGTCTGCTCATCCTGGCGGTAGTACTTGACCCAGGCGTCGAAGCTCGCGTCGGCGACCGGCTGCACGAGCCGGCCCGGCGTCTGCTGCACCTGGTTGATGGTCTTGTTGAGGAGGCGCAGGTACGCCGCATCGTCGATGCGCCCTGCGCGTCGCAGCAGCAGGTCGTCGTAGTAGCTAGTGAAGCCTTCGAAGAACCACAGCAACTGCGTGTAGTTCTCGCGGCTGTAGTCGTAGCGGGCGAACTCCGCCGGCCGCATGCGCTTGACGTTCCAGGTGTGGAAATACTCGTGGCTGATGAGGCCCATCAGCGTGGTGTAGCCCTCTGGCTGTTTTTTCTTCTCGCCGCGCTGCGGCAGGTCGCGGCGGTTGCAGATGAGCGCCGTCGAATGCCGGTGCTCGAGTCCGCCGTAGCCGTCGTCGACCGCGTTCAGCATGAAGACGTAGCGGTCGATCGGCAGCTTCGTTCCACCGCGCTTGCCGGCCTTGTCGCCGTGCCAGAAGCGCATCTCGGCTTCGCAGATGGCTTTGGTGTCGGCGATCAGCCGGTCGCCGTCGAACGAGGCCGCGGCGCCCGCGATCACGAAGCGGTGCGGCACGCCGCAGGCGTCGAATTCGGCGCTCCAGAAGGCGCCCATTTCGACCGGACTGTCGGCCAGTTCGTCGTAGCCGCTCGCCTGGTAGCTCCCGAAGCCCTGCTTGTCGACCTTCGTGGGCATGAGCGCGGTGGCGCACGACCAGGCAGCGCCGTCGGCCGTTGATGACGGCGCGACGATGTCGAGCGCGTGCGGCGCATCGGTCTGACCCTCAACGCGCAGGCACAGGCTCGTGCCGTTGAAGAAGCCGCGCTCGGCGTCGAGCCAGGCGGTGCGCACCGAGTTGTCGTACGCGCAGACCTGGTAGTGCAGCACCAGCGGCTGGCCCGGCGCGCAGTCGACCAGCCAGCTGCACTTGTCGACCTGCGTCAGCGCGGGCTTGCGGCGCCCCTGCACAGCGCGCAGGCCCTGCAGGTTCTTGGCGAATTCGCGCACGAGGTAACTGCCCGGAATCCACACCGGCAGCGTCACCCGCTGCAGCGCGGCGGGTGCGTCGATGGTCAGCGTGACGGCGAAGAGATGCGCATGCAGGTCCGCGCACTCGATGCGGTAGCGCACGCCTGCAGCGGGCGCGCCGGCTGCGCGCCGGGACACGGCTTTCGTCGCCATCAGCTGGCGGAAGCGGCGAGTTGCTTCTCGACCTGCTCTGCAGGAATGGCGCCCGGCGTGCGCGTGCCGTTGCTGAAGATCAGCGTGGGCGTGCCGGTGATGTTGTACTTGCGGCCGAACTCGACGTTGCGCTGCAGCGGGGTCACGTCGCAGCCGGTCGCCGCGGTGGCGGGCTTGGTGCCGGCTTCCATCCAGTCGCCCCAGGCCTTGCCCTTGTCCTTGCTGCACCAGATGTCGCGCGACTTGATGGTCGAATCGGCGCCGAGCACCGGGTAGAGGAACAGGTAGACGGTGACGTTGTCGATCGTCTTCATGTCCTTCTCGAAGCGCTTGCAGTAGCCGCAGTTCGGGTCTTCGAACACCGCCAGCTTGCGCTTGCCGTTGCCGCGCACGATCTTGATCGAGTCCTTCAGCGGCAGCTTGTCGAAGGCGACTTCGCTGAGCTTCTCGACGCGCTCCTCGGTGAGATTGCGGCGCGTCTTTGCATCGATCAGGTTGCCCTGGATCAGGTAGCTGCCCTGCTCGTCGGTGTAGAAGATCTGCGAGCCGTTCACCCGCACTTCGTAGAGGCCGTTGATCGGCGACTTCGTCACTTCGTCGATCGACGGGAACTGCGGAATGTGCGTGGGGAGGTTCTTGCGAATCTCGGCTTCGCCGGCGGTGGCGGTCATGACCGCGCCCAGCGTGCAGGCGGCGAGAAGAAGGGTGCGAGCGAGGGTCATCGAGAAGTCCGTTCGATTCATTCGGGTAGGTGGGGTGTCATGCCTTCAAGCCCATGGCTTGCGCAGTGATCCAGTGCTTGACGAGGCGCGTGCGGTCGAAGCCGCGCATGCCCCAGTTGCGCAACGCAGGCAGTGGACCCAGGTTGTGCGAGAAAAGTTGCTGCAGTCCGTCGGTGGCCAGGCTCATCTGCAGCACGTCGGCACGGCGGGCGCGTTCGTAGCGGCGGAGGAGCCGCGCATCGCCCACGTTGCGCCAGTAGTCGCGTGTCTTGATCACCTCGGCCAGCGCGGCCGCGTCGGCCAGGCCGAGGTTCAGGCCCTGGCCCGCGAGCGGGTGCACCGTGTGGGCCGCATCGCCCGCGAGTGCCCACGACCGGTTCGGCTGCCCGGGCATCGCGCCGGTCCAGCGGTCGGCGATGGCGCGCGCGAGCGGCCAGGCCGCGCGCTCGCTCGTGAGCTTGAGCGCACCGAGCGCGCCATGGCTGGCCTCGGTCACCGCGGCGTTGAATTCTTCGTCGCCTTGCGCGAGCAGGGCGGGGGCTCGAAGCTGGTCGACCGACCACACCAGCGCGACCGTCTTGCCGTGCGTGCCGCCCAGCGGCAGCAGCGCGAGCACCTCGCCCTTGTCGTTGAACCACTGGCGCGCGATGCCGTCGTGCGATTGTTCGGCTTCGAGGCGCGCGGCCACCGCGTGCTGCGGATAGCGCGTGACTTCGTAGCTCACGCCGAGCGCTTCACGCGTGGCGCTGGCCTTGCCTTCGCACACCACCGTGAGCGGTGCGGGCACGGGCTCGGCCACGACCTCGATCTGGGGCTGGAAGCGGACCGCGTCGGTCAGTTGTTGCTCGAGCGCCGGCACATCGACGATCCACGCCAGCGCATCGACCTTCTGCCGCGCCGCGCTGAACTGCACGCGGCCGCCTTCGTCGCCATGCACCAGCATCTCGCGCACCGGCGTGGCATGGGCCGCATCGGGCCAGGCGCGCAGCGATTCGAGGAGGGTGCGGGAGGCCGTGTTGAGCGCGTAGGCGCGGATGTCCTGCTTGCCCTGTGCGGCCGGCGGCACCACCAGCGCCACGCGCACGCGCTCGCGTGCGAGCAGCAGGGCCAGCGTACGGCCAACGATGCCGGCGCCGCGAATGCAAACTTCTGGGGGGAGGGCCATCAAAGGATTGTAGGAGTTGCCCGTTCGCCGGCGCGCTGCGCCAGCCCCCCGGTGGGCGAGGGGTTTCCCGGCGGCGCCGATGCGGGACAATCGCGGTCGCTTTCCAAGGATTCAAGGAACCCCCACCGTGTCGCAGCCCGTTTTCGACCTCGAAGCCACCATCGCGCGCCTGTTCGTCTACCCCGTCAAGTCGTGTGCCGGTGTCGAACTCAATGAAATGCTGCTGACCGAAACCGGCCTCGAGTTCGACCGGGCCTGGATGGTGGTCGATGCCAACGGCGAGTTCGTCACCCAGCGCCAGATCCCGCGCATGGCGCTCATCAAGCCGCAGATGAAGCACATGGAGGTGGTGCTGCGCGCCCCCGGCATGCTGGCGCTGCACCTGGCCTTCGACCGGGTCGAGAAGCCGGTGCGCGTGCGGGTGTGGAAAGACGAAGTCGCCGCCTACGACATGGGCGACATCGCCGCCCAGTGGTTCAGCGATTTCCTCTCCGAGCCTGGCAAGCCGCAGACCCTGCGGCTGGTGCGCTTCGACCCCGAGCAGAAACGCCTGTCGAGCCTGAAGTGGACCGATGGTGTCGAGGCGCTGAACCAGTTTGCCGACGGCTATCCGCTGCTGGTGGCGAGCGAGGGCTCGCTGGCCGAACTCAACGAGCGGCTCGCGGCGGTGGGGCACGAAGCGGTCGGCATCGAACGCTTCCGGCCGAACATCGTGCTGGCCGGCATCGAGTCGCACGACGAGGATCGCGTCGATGCGCTGCACGTCACCACCGGCGAAGGCGAAGCCGAACTCAGGCCGGTCAAGCCCTGCACGCGCTGCCCGATCCCGGACATCGACCCGGCCACCGGCACCAGCAGCCCAGAGGTCGGCAATGTGCTGCGCACCTACCGCGCGGATGCGCGCGTCGATGGCGGCATCACCTTCGGCATGAACTGCATCGTGGTGCAGGGCGTGGAACACATGCTCAAGGTCGGGCAGACCGTGGGCGCGAACTACCGGTTCGAGTGATTTAGAACGTCACGCCCGCGCACAACACGATGTTGGCGTAGGGCGTGCATTCGCCGGTGCGGATCACGGCCTTGGCGCGAGCGCTCAGGCGCTTGAGTTCCTCGTGCGAGATCGTCTCCGGCACCACGGCCAACTGGCCTTCGCACCATGCGGGCAGCGTGCCGGCGGGCAGTTGCTCCACCGCCTCGCGCGCCAGCAGCGCGCGCTCCACCTGCATCTCCGACAGCACGGCCTTGAGCACGTCCGCGACGCGCGGAATGCCGGGCGTGAGCGCGAGGTCGATGCGCTTCGGACCGTCCGGAATCGGCAGCCCGGCATCGCCGATGACGACCATGTCGCCATGCCCCAGCGCGGCAATCACTTGCGAGAGTTCGGCATGCAGCAGGGGAGAGCGTTTCACAGCGTGATCCAGTCGGGAGGCAGGGGGCTTTGCAGCACGGCGTCGCGCTGCGGAATTGAGGGTTGGGCGCCGGGCTGCTGGATGCAGAGCGCCGCGGCGCGGATGCCCAGGCGCACGGCTTCGTCGAACGATTGGCCTTCGCCCAGCGCCACGGCCAGCGCACCGAGAAAGGTGTCACCGGCGGCGGTGGTGTCGACGGCCTGCACCTTCGGCGCGGGATGATGGCGCGCACCGTCGGCATCGACGGCCACCGCGCCGCGCGAGCCGAGCGTGACGACCACGCGCGCGATGCCCTTGGCGCGCAGCGCCCGGCCCGCGAGCGCGGCGTCCTGCGGGCTGTCGGCCGATTGGCCGCACAGCGTCTCGGCCTCGATCTCGTTGACGACCAGCGTGTCGATGCGCGGCCAGAGCGGCTCGGCGATCGCCTGCACCGGCGACGGGTTCAGCAGCACCTTGCAGCCCGCTTCGTGTGCCACCGAGATGGCGCGCGCAATCTGGTTCATCGGCGTCTCGAACTGCATCACCAGGAAGGCCGCGCCCTCCAGTTGCTGCCGCAACGCGGCCTCGTCGATCTCGACCTTCGCGTTGGCGCCGGGAATCATCACGATGCGGTTTTGGCCGCTGTCTTCCACCAGGATCAGCGCCGTGCCCGTGGGCTCGGCGTCGACCGTGCGCAGCGCGGCGGTGTCGATGCCGTCGCGCTCCAGCGATTCACGCAGCGCGCGGCCGTGGGCGTCGTTGCCCACGCAGCCGATCATGCGCACCTGCCCGCCTTCGCGCGCGCAACTCACGGCCTGATTGGCGCCCTTGCCGCCGGGAATGTTGGCGATCGAATGGCCGAGCAGGGTTTCGCCCGCGGCCGGTGCATGGGGGACGCGCAGCACCAGGTCCATGTTGAGGCTGCCGAGCACCACGATGCGCGGTGGCGGCAGCGATGGTTCGGGACTGCGGGAAGAAGGCTTCGAACTCACGGCGTGCGGGACTTTCGGTTTTCCGTTGAAGGCGCCGCGCCAGAGGCGGACGCCGAAGAAGAAGGTGCGGGCGCGCTGGGCTCGCGGAAGCTCGCATGGCGCGCGGTCGAGGCGCGCACGCGCAGCTCGGGCTGCAGCACCACCTTGCGCGCATCGCGCCGCTTGCCGCCGACGCGCTCCAGCAGCATGTCGACCGCCAGTGCGCCGATGCGCTCCTTGGGCTGCGCCACGGTGGTGAGCGGCGGGCTGGTGTAGGCCGAGAGTTCGATGTCGTCGAAGCCGACGATCGAGAGCTCGTCGGGCACGTGCACGCCGCTTTCATGCGCGGCGCGCAGTGCGCCGATGGCCATCAGGTCGTTGCAGACGAACACGGCCGAAGGCGGATGCTCGGTGCGCAGGATGGCGTGCATCGCCTCGTAGCCGCTCTGGCTGGTGAACGCGCCGCGCCACAGCAGCGCATCGGCGTTCGGCGTGGCTCCGGCCTCGGCCAGCGCCATGCGCCAGCCCTCGATGCGCTGCTCACTGGGCGTGAGGCCCACCGGGCCGCCGATGCAGGCGATGCGCTTGTGGCCGAGCGACAGCAGGTGCCGTACCGCGAGCAGGCCGCCCTGCATGTGTGCGGTTTCCACCAGGTCGCAGCTCGGGTCGGCGATCTCGCGGTCGACCAGCACCGTGGGAATGCGCAGGCCCTGCAGTTGCGTGACCAGCGAATCGTCGTCGCCCGTCGACACCACGATCAGCCCGTCGATGCGGCGTTCGGCCAGCACCTGCAGGTACACGCTCTGGCGGCGGGGCTCGTCGTCGGTGTTGCACAGCACCAGCGTGTAGCCGGCGCCGAAGCAGCGGTCTTCCACGATGCGCACGATCTCGGCGAAGTAGGGGTTGGAGCTGTTCGGGATCAGCATGCCCAGCGTCGAGGTGGTGTTGCTCTTCAGGCTGCGCGCCATCGCGTTGGGCACGTAACCCAGTTCGCGAATCGCCAGTTCGACCCGCTCACGGCCCTTGGCGCTCACATGGCGCGTGTCGTTGACCACGTGCGAGACGGTGGTGACGGAGACTCCCGCGCGCAGCGCGACGTCCTTGATGGTGGCCATGGCTTGTTGTTCCTCGTTCCTTACTTGTCAGGCCAGGCGGCGGTCCGCACGGCGCTGGCGCAAGGTGTCGATGATCACCGCAACCACGATCACCGCCCCGGTGATGATCCGTTTGCTCGGCTCGCTCGCGCCGACCTGCGCCAGACCTGCTTCGAGCACCGCGATGATCAGCACGCCGAAGAAGGTGTTGACCACCGAGCCGCGTCCGCCCATGAGGCTGGTGCCGCCGATGACCACGGCCGCGATCACCTGCAGCTCGATGCCGACGCCCGCATTCGGATCGGCCGCTTCGAGCCGCGCCGACTGCATCAGACCCGCAAGCCCCGCGAGAAGACCGGTGACGGCGAACACGATGACGCGGATCGGCCGCGGGTCGACACCCGCCAGGCGCATCGCCTCTTCGTTCGTGCCGATGCCCACCACATGCCGGCCGAAGACCGTGCGCGTGAGCACCATCTGCCCGACGACGACGAGAACCACCGCGAGCACGAAGGCGGCGGAGATGCCGCCGATCCACGGCGCGGCGAGGCCCGAGATGGCATCGCCCACGTACTGCGTGCGCGAATCGGTGACGAGGTAAGCACCGCCGCGCACCGCTTCGAGCATGCCCAGCGAAACGATGAAGCTCGGCAGCCGCCAGGCGACCGACACCGCGCCCGTCACCGTGCCGCAGATCAGGCCGGTGGCCAGGCCGAGCACGGCTGCGAGAGGAACGGAGAGCTTCCATTCGAGGATGGCGGCGGCCGTCACGGCCGCGCTGAGCGCAAGCACCGAGCCGACCGACAGGTCGATGCCCGCGATGATCAGCACGAAGGTCATGCCCACGGCCATCACGGCGAGCGCGGGGATTTCGTTGGCGATCGAGATGAAGGTGTCGCGCGTGAGGAAGTATTCGCTCATCGAGCCGAAGAGCGCGACCATGCCCACCAGCACGACCGTGAGGCCGAGGTAGGTGCCCAGCTGGCCCTTCAGTGCGGAGGTGCGCGGGTTGGAAGTCGGGGCGGCTGCGTTCATGGTGTCTCGGCAGTGGCCGGTTGGGCCGGGTTCGAATCGGGGAGGGCGGAAGGAGTTGCCGGCGTGGCGTGGCGTCCGGTGGCGTCGCTGAAGGCGGCGGCGAGCAGCGATTGTTCGCTCCACTCGCCGCGCTCGAACACCGCGACCAATTTGCCCGCGCTCATCACGCCGATGCGGTCGCACATGGCCATCAGTTCGCGCAGGTCGCTCGACACCATCAGCAATGCCTTGCCGGCGTCGGTCATGCGGTCGAGTTCGGCGTACAGGTCGGCGCGTGCACCGACGTCCACGCCGCGCGTGGGTTCGTCCAGCAGCAGCACCTTGCATTCGCGATGCAGCCAGCGCGCGAACACCACCTTCTGCTGATTGCCGCCGCTGAGCGTGGCCACCGGTTGTTCGATGCTGCGCGAGCGGATGCGCAACAGCTCCACCAGTTGCCGCGCGATGCTGCGTTCCTTGGCGCGCTGCAGCCAGCCGGCGTGCGAGATCGCGCCCAGGTCGCTCAGCGTCGCGTTGACGCGGATCGATTGCGTGAGCAGCAAGCCCTGCGACTTGCGGTCTTCGGTGACCAGCCCGATGCCGGCGCGAATCGCCTGCATCGGCGAGCGCCAGCCCTTGCGCACGCGCTGCACCGGCTGCGCGCCCGTCTTGGCGTCGTAGAGCGAAATTTCGCCGCGGTCCGCGCGGTCGGCGCCGAACAGCAGGCGCACCAGCTCGGTCCGGCCCGAGCCGACCAGGCCGGCGAGGCCCATGATTTCGCCGGCGTGCAGATCGAGATCGACATCGCGCACCATCTGCGCCCGGCCAAGGCCGCGCGCACTCAACAGCACCGGCCCGGCGACGCGGCGCGCGCGGCCTTCGTGCTCATGTACCGCGTGGCCGACCATGCGCTGCACCAGTTCGGATTCGCGCACGCCGGCCATGGCGCGCACGTCCACCAGCTTGCCGTCGCGCAGCACCGCCACGCGGTCGGCGATGCGCTGCAGCTCCTCGAGGCGGTGCGATACGTAGACGATCGCCACGCCGCGCGCCTTCAGCAGTTCGATCTGCTCGAAGAGGTGCGAGGTCTCGCGTGGCGTGAGCATCGCGGTGGGCTCGTCGAGCACCAGCACGCGCGTGTCGTCCAGCAGGTTGCGCGCGATCTCCACCATCTGCTGCTGGCCGATGCCAAGCCGCGCGACGGGCGTGGCCGGGTCGATGTTCTCCATGCCGATCTTGGCGAGCTGGCGCGAGGCCAGCTCGTGGAGCTTCGCCTTGCGGATCCAGCCGGTCTTGTTCGGCAGGCGGTCGAGCAGCAGGTTCTCGGCCACCGACAGCGTGGTGACCAGTCCCAGCTCCTGCATCACCATGCGCACGCCCATGCGCTCGGCATCGCGGCGCGAGCCGGGCTGGAAGGGCTTGCCGTCCAGCAGCATCTGGCCGCGCGTGGGCTGCACCAGGCCGCAGACGATCTTGGAAAGCGTGCTCTTTCCGGCGCCGTTCTCCCCCGTGAGGGCGAGCACTTCGCCGGCGTTCAGGACGATCGAGACGTCGTCCAGCACCGGCGCCGCGTAGTCCTTGCCGAGCGCACTCAGCGAGAGCACGGGAACGGGCGGACCGGAGTTCAGGGCGGCGGGTGCTGCGTTCAACGTTCTTCTCTCGGGTTACTTACTTTGAGGCCTTGGTGACGAGCACCACGTCGGTCTTCACCTCGGCGGGCATCTCCGACTGCTTTTTCTTGTCGGCGATGGCCTTCAGCGCGGTCTCGATGCCGAACACGGCCTGCTTGGCGGCGAACTGGTCGGCCGTGGCGAGCACGCGGCCATCGGCCAGCATCGGCTTGATGGCGCCGATGTTGTCGTAGCCCACCACCAGCACCTTGCCGGTCTTGCCCGCGGCCTTGACGGCAGCCACCGCGCCGAGCGCCATGCTGTCGTTGCCGGCGAGCAGGGCCTTCAGGTCGGGGTGCTCGCGCAGCATGCCGGCGGCCACCGTGTTGCCCTTGTCGATTTCCCACTGGCCCGACTGCACGCCCACCACCGTCACGTTGGCGGCCTTCATGGCGTCCTGGTAGCCGAGGGTGCGCTGCTGCGCATTGAAGGTGGTCGAGACGCCTTCGATGATGCCGACCTTGTCGCCCGCCTTCAGCTCCTTGGCGAGCGCGTCGCCGACGAGCTTGGCGCCGGCGCGGTTGTCGGGGCCGACGAAGGGCACCTGGATGCCCTTTTCCTTCAGCGCGGCGGCGTCGAGTTGGTTGTCGATGTTGACCACCAGGATGCCCTTGTCGATCGCGGCCTTGATCACCGGCACGAGGGCCTTCGAATCGGCCGGCGCGATGACCAGCGCATTGATCTTCTGGGCCACCATCTGCTCGACCATCTTGATCTGGGCGGAGGTGTCGGTCTCGTCCTTGATGCCGTTGGCCACCAGCGTGTACTTCGCGGCGTTGGCCTTGTTGTGCGCCTTGGCGCCGTCTTCCATGGTGCGGAAGAACTCATTGGCCAGCGACTTCATGACCAGCGCGACCTTGGGCTTGTCCTGGGCGAAGGCGGGCGTGGCGGCGATGGCGCCCAGCAGCGTGAGCGCGGCGGCGCTTTGCAGGGTGCGGCGGGTGAACTTCATGGTGTGTCTCCTGAGGTGGTTGAGCGGTACGCCGGTCTCTGCCGGGGCTCCGATATTACCCAACGAAAACGTTTGCGCAAACGTTTGCTAATCGGGTTTAACCCTGACTTCGCTTGCCTTTTCGGGAGGGGCGCCGCGCACGGCCGCCCGAAGCGGCCGCCCCGCCCCCGGAAGGGGGTAGGAGAAGCGACACGAAGTGCGCGAAGCCTGGGGGAGAACCTGGACAGCCTAAAATCGCGGGTTACCCAAGAGGACCTCCCATGAGTTTGCAATGCGGCATCGTCGGCCTGCCCAACGTCGGTAAATCCACCCTTTTCAATGCGTTGACCAAGGCCGGCATCGCAGCGGAAAACTATCCGTTCTGCACCATCGAGCCCAACGTGGGCGTGGTGGAAGTGCCCGATCCGCGGCTCGCCCAGCTGAGCGCGATCGTGAATCCCGAGCGCGTGGTGCCCGCCATCGTCGAGTTCGTCGACATCGCCGGCCTCGTGGCCGGCGCCAGCACCGGCGAAGGCCTGGGCAACAAGTTCCTCGCGCACATCCGCGAAACCGACGCCACCGTGAACGTGGTGCGCTGCTTCGACGACGAAAACGTGATCCACGTGGCCGGCAAGGTCGACCCGATCTCCGACATCGAAGTGATCCAGACCGAACTCTGCCTGGCCGACCTCGCCACGGTCGAGAAGGCGCTGCACCGCCATACCAAGGTGGCGCGCTCGGGCGACAAGGAAGCACAAAAGCTTGTCGGCCTGCTCGAACGCTGCCAGGCCGCGCTGAACGAGAACACGCCGGTGCGCGCGCTCGAGTTCACCAAGGAAGAGCAGCCGCTGGTCAAGAGCTTCACGCTGATCACCGCCAAGCCCGCGATGTTCGTGGGCAACGTGGCCGAAGACGGCTTCGAGAACAACCCCTACCTCGACCGCCTGCGCGAGTACGCAGCGAAGCAGGGCGCGCCCGTGGTCGCCATCTGCGCCAAGATCGAAGCCGACCTGGCCGAGATGGACGATGAGGACAAGAAGATGTTCCTCGCCGAAATCGGCCAGGACGAGCCCGGCCTGAACCGCCTGATTCGCGCGGCCTTCAAGCTGCTCGGCCTGCAGACCTACTTCACCGCCGGCGTGAAGGAAGTGCGCGCCTGGACCATCCACATCGGCGACACCGGCCCGCAGGCGGCCGGCGTGATCCACGGTGATTTCGAGAAGGGCTACATCCGCGCCCAGACCATCGCGTTCGACGACTACATCGCCTTCAAGGGTGAGCAGGGCGCGAAGGACGCGGGAAAGATGCGGTCGGAAGGCAAGGAATACGTCGTGAAGGATGGCGACGTGATGAACTTCCTGTTCAGCTCGTAAACGGCTCGCCCCCAGGCTGCGCGCACTTCGTGTCGCTTCTCCAACCCCCTACCGGGGGCGACACCAGCGGCCCGGCGAAGCCGGTTCCGCGGTGTCTCGCGAAGATGCCCCTGAGCCTCGGCTACTTCGCGGGCTGCTGCTTGCCCCATACCACCGTGTTGTCCACCGCATAGGCAGCACACACCACCTTGCGCTCCGCGCAGCCCCTGAGATGCTCGGTCAGCGCAGCCGAGTTGGTGGCCGTGCCGAATTTGTTGTCGCTCGTGATCAGGAACGCTCGCGGTCGCGCCTGCAGCAGGAACTGACGGTACCCGGCGCGGATCTGCGCGGGGTCGGTGCCGACGACCGGCAGGCCGGCTTCGTCGGCAAGGTCGGCATGGCCTGAAGGCGCGGGTTCGCCGTTGGCGTCGAGCGCCACGCCGACGTTCTTCAGCAACTCGCGCCACTTCGTCATCTCCGCGACCACGCGCTGCGGCAGTTCCATCACCCATTGCGCCGGATAGGCAAAGCCGAGGTTCGCGCCGCCGGGCGCCACGCTGTCGGTGACGCCGACGAGCCGGCCTTCTTCATCGAACAGCCCGCCGCCGCTCGAACCCGAGGACACCGGCGCGGAGGTCTGGATGATCGGCAACTGGCCTTGCGAGCGGGGCCGCAATGCGGAGATCAGCCCTTCGCTCAACGTGAGCTCGAGTCCGTGCGGGCTGCCGATGGCGAACACGCGCTGGCCGACGCGCAAGCCTTCGACCGGTGCGATCTGCACGGCGGGCAACTGCAGCGGCGTTTCCGTCATCAGCACGCACAGGTCGCGCGACGGGTCGGGGTCGCGCAGGATGCTCTTGATCTTGATGGTGGTCTGGCCTTGGGTCACGGTGGCCGACATGGCGCCGTTCACCACATGGCAGGCTGTGGCCAGCGCGGCGGGCGTGACCGCCACCGCGCTGCCGACGCTGGTCTTGTTGTTGCCTTGGTCGCCCTTCACGGTCCAGACCGCGGGTGAGGCCTTGCGAAAGACTTCCTCGGGCTGCAGCGCCCACGCGTGGGAGGCCAGGGCGCCGAGCCAGAGGCCGGCTGCAAGAGGCTTCCAGAGCCGGACAGGGTTTTTCATCTGAGTGAGTGTAGGAAGCCGCCCTCCGGTTCCCCGTAGGCGGGGGCGCTGTGTCGGCGGGTGTCAAAGCCCCGTAGTCCCTGTTGTTCGTTAGACTGCGCGCGCCCCGATTTCTCCACAAG
This sequence comes from Variovorax sp. ZS18.2.2, assembly GCF_024701975.1. Taxonomy (GTDB): domain Bacteria; phylum Pseudomonadota; class Gammaproteobacteria; order Burkholderiales; family Burkholderiaceae_C; genus Variovorax. The sequence continues at coordinate 273,983 of NZ_JANLNM010000008.1, read as the reverse complement.
GTCCGCTGCCATGCTCACCGTTCACCATCTCAACAATTCGCGCTCGCAGCGCGTGCTCTGGCTGCTTGAGGAGCTCGAACTGCCGTACGAGATCGTTCACTACCAGCGCGATGCGCAAACCATGTTGGCGCCCGCTTCGCTCAAAGCCATTCACCCGCTTGGCAAGTCGCCGGTGGTGACGACGGACGACGGCCTCACGCTCGCGGAGTCGGGCGCGATCATCGAGACGGTGATCGAGCGCTACGGCCACGGCCGCCTCGCGCCCGCAGCCGGCACGCCGGAAGCGTTGCGCTATCGCTACTGGATGCATTTCGCCGAGGGCACGGCGATGTCGCCGCTCTTGCTCAAGCTGATCTTCGACCGCATCGAAACGACGAAGATGCCCTTCTTCGCGAAGCCCATCGCCAAGGCCATCGCGGCCAAGACCAAGGGCGCTTTCATCAACCCGAACATCGCCAGTCATCTGAACTACATGGAGGCCGAACTCGGCAAGAGCGAGTGGTTCGCGGGCGATGAATTCAGCGGCGCCGACATCCAGATGAGTTTCGTGATCGAAGCTGCGCAGGCGCGCGGCGGGCTCGATGCGAAGCGGCCGAAGCTGATGGCGTACCTGGAGCGCATCCATGCGCGCCCCGCCTATAAGCGCGCGCTGGAACGCGGCGGTCCTTACGGCCTGTTGAGCTGAGGTTCCGTCAGGACGGGAAGACGTAGAGGAGCGCGACCGTCATCGTGACGTAGCGCAGAAATTTCCCGATGGCCATGTAGCCAAGACATGGCCAGAACGGCAGCTTGAGCCAGCCCGCGACCGCGCACAGCGGATCGCCCACCAGCGGCAGCCAACTCAGCAGGCACGCCTTCGGCCCCAGTCGTTCGAGCCATCCGAGCACGCGCACGTGGTGTTTGGAGTGCGAGTATTTGTCGGCGACCTTGTGCGCGCCGTAGCCCATCCACCAGTCGACCGCGCCGCCCAGCGTATTACCGACCGTTGCCACCGCGATGGCCGGCCAGAACATGTCGGGGTTGAGTTTCAGCAGTCCGAACAGAAAAGGTTCGGAGCCCACGGGCAGCAGCGTGGCGGAAACGAAGGCGGCAACGAAGAGGGTCGAGAGACCGTACTGCGGCAGCGCCAGCAGCGCCATGAGGGAGTCGAGCCAGGCTTGCATAAGGTCGGCGCAGTATAGGCAGCGTCCCCATCGCAACCACGTCGGAGAAAGCCCCGCGAAACATTGGTGTTTACGCCTGTCCCGCAGGCGCAAATCGTTTCAGTCGCTGAAATCGCAGGTGGCTACAATCGTGCCTCATTTTTCAGCAGCCGAACGCGCACCGCCTCCTTTCCCATGACCTTGCAGATCGGCACCCACACGCTGGAAAACCGCCTGTTCGTCGCGCCCATGGCCGGCGTGACGGACCGGCCCTTCCGCATGCTGTGCCGCGAACTCGGCGCGGGCTACGCGGTCAGCGAGATGGTCACCTCGCGCAAGGAACTCTGGGGCACGCTCAAGACATCGCGCCGCGCGAACCACGACGGCGAGCTGGGCCCCATTGCGGTGCAGATCGCCGGCACCGATGCGGCCATGATGGCCGAGGCCACGGTCTACAACATCGAGCGCGGCGCGCAGATCATCGACATCAACATGGGCTGCCCGGCCAAGAAGGTCTGCAACAAGTGGGCAGGTTCGGCGCTGATGCGCGACGAGCCGCTGGCGCTTGAAATCGTGCAGGCCGTGGTCGATGCGGCGCAGCCGTACAACGTGCCGGTCACGCTCAAGATGCGCACCGGCTGGAGCGAAGACAACCGCAATGCGGTGAAGCTCGCGCGCGATTTCGAATCCGCCGGCGTGCAGATGCTCACCGTGCACGGCCGCACGCGCGAGCAGGGCTACAAGGGTCACGCCGAGTACGACACCATCGCGGCAGTGAAGGCCGCGGTGCGCGTGCCGGTGGTGGCCAACGGCGACATCACCTCGCCCGAGAAGGCGCGCGACGTGCTCGCGGCCACCGGCGCCGACGCGGTGATGATCGGCCGCGCGGCGCAGGGCCGGCCTTGGATCTTTCGCGAGATCTCGCATTTCCTGGATACCGGCACTTACCTTGCCCCGCCGCTGGTGGTTGAAGTCCGCCGCCTGCTGCTCGATCATCTGGTGGAGCACTACGCGCTCTACGGCGAATTCAGCGGCGTGCGCACCGCGCGCAAGCACATCGGCTGGTACGTGCGCACGTTGCCCGACGGCGAAGCGTTCCGCGGCCGGATGAACACCATCGAGGACTGCGCGGAGCAGCTGCGCGCGGTCGGCGACTATTTCGACGGGCTTGCGGACCGCATGGACCGCATGCCCGCTCACCAGGCGGCCGAAGAACTGTCCGGTGAAGAGGAGGCGGCCTGCGCCGTCGATTGAGAGAAGAAGAGAAGAAGCAATGAGCAAGAAACACATCGAAGACTGCGTGCGCACCAGTCTGGACAGCTACTTTCGCGATCTGCGCGGCACCGAACCCGACGGCATGTACGAGATGCTCGTGCGCGTGGTCGAGAAGCCCTTGCTCGATGTCGTGATGACGCGCGCCGAGGGCAATCAATCCAAAGCCGCGCAATGGTTGGGCCTGAATCGCAACACCCTTCGCAAGAAGCTGGTCGAGCACAAACTTTTGAAATAACCACCGGCATATCCCATGGCTCAGACCGCACTCATCTCCGTTTCCGACAAGACCGGTATCCTCGAATTCGCCCAGGCGCTGCATGCGCTGGGCATCAAGCTGCTGTCCACCGGCGGCACCGCCAAGTTGCTGGCCGATGCGGGCCTGCCGGTGACCGAGGTCGCCGACCACACCGGCTTTCCCGAAATGCTCGACGGCCGCGTGAAGACGCTGCATCCCAAGATCCACGGCGGCCTGCTCGCGCGGCGCGACCTGCCCGCGCACGTCGCGGCGATCAAGGAGCACGGCATCGACACCATCGACCTCCTGATCGTCAACCTCTACCCGTTCGAGTCGACCGTGGCCAAGCCCGGCTGCACGCTCGAGGACGCGATCGAGAACATCGACATCGGCGGCCCGGCCATGGTTCGCAGCGCGGCCAAGAACTGGAAGGACGTGGGCGTGCTCACCGATGCGGCGCAGTACCCCGTGGCGCTCGCCGAGATCAAGGCCGGCGGCAAGCTCAGCGACAAGACCAAGTTCGCGTTCTCGGTGGCCGCGTTCAACCGCATCGCCGACTACGACGGCGCGATCAGCGACTACCTCTCGGCCATCGACTTCGACGCCAGCATCGGCCAGCCCGCACCGACGCGCTCGCTGTTCCCCGCGCAAAGCAACGGCCGCTTCGTGAAGGTGCAGGACCTGCGCTATGGTGAGAACCCGCATCAGCAGGCCGCGTTCTACCGCGACCTCTATCCCGCGCCCGGTTCGCTCGTCTCGGCCAAGCAATTGCAAGGCAAGGAGCTGAGCTACAACAACATCGCCGACGCCGATGCGGCCTGGGAATGCGTCAAGAGCTTCGACGTGCCGGCCTGCGTGATCGTCAAGCACGCCAACCCCTGCGGCGTGGCCGTGGGCAAGGATGCGAACGAGGCCTACGCCAAGGCCTTCAAGACCGACCCGACCTCGGCCTTCGGCGGCATCATCGCCTTCAACCGGCCGGTCGACCTTGCCACCGCGCAGGCCGTCAACAAGCAGTTCGTCGAAGTGCTGATGGCGCCGGGCTACACGCCCGAGGCGCTCGAGGTGTTCCAGGCCACCAAGGCCAAGCTCAACGTGCGCGTGCTCGAGATCGCGCTGCCGCCGGGCGGCGCCACCGATTGGGACAACGGCCGCAACCTGATGGACGTGAAGCGCGTCGGCTCGGGCCTGCTCATGCAGACCGCCGACAACCACGAGCTCGCCGCGAGCGACCTCAAGGTGGTCAGCAAGAAGCAGCCCACGCCGCAGCAACTGCAGGACCTGCTGTTCGCCTGGAAGGTCGCGAAGTACGTGAAGAGCAACGCGATCGTGTTCTGTGCCGACGGCATGACGATGGGCGTCGGCGCGGGGCAGATGAGCCGCCTCGATTCCGCGCGCATCGCGAGCATCAAGGCCGAGCACGCGGGCCTGTCGCTGAAAGACACGGCCGTGGCGAGCGATGCTTTCTTCCCGTTCCGCGACGGCTTGGACGTGGTGGTGGATGCGGGCGCGAGCTGCGTGATCCAGCCGGGCGGCTCGATGCGCGACCAGGAAGTGATCGATGCCGCTGATGAGCGCGGCGTCGTGATGGTGCTCTCGGGCGTGCGTCACTTCCGTCATTGAACGGAAGCGCGGTTCGGTGCCCGCTTATTCGTGGGTACCGAACCGGTATTTGAGCTGGAAGGTGATTGCGCCGTAGAGGCGGTTCTTGATCGTCGGCACGTAGGCGATGTTCAGGCCCCAGTTCTTGCCTTCGATGGCGGCCGTCGGAAGGATCGCCGGGAACCAGTTGCCGTTGCGGTAGTTGGGGTAGCCGTCGAAGCCGCCCACCACCGCGCCGAACTTCACGCCGTAGAACTCGAAGGGCAGCACGTACAGCCCGATGTAGTGCGACTGCCTGCGGTCGCTGTTGTGGAACGCACCCGCCGTGATGCGGTAGGTGTCGTTCAGCGGGTACTCGAAGCCCAGGCCGAAGTTGGAATTTTCCAGACCCTTGCCGCTGTCGAAGTGCGCCGAATAGAAACCCGGGTTGACCCAGATGTTCTTCGGCTCGAAGGAGGACTGCGCAAGCGCCAGGCCGGGTAGAAGAAGAGCACTCAATACCGGCAGCAGGCGCATGGCGTTCATGGTCTATGGCGTTCTGAAAATCTCACGGGCGGCTTCGATGGTGGCCGCGATGTCTTCCTCCCCGTGCGCTGCGCTCACGAAGCCTGCTTCGTAGAGCGCCGGGGCAATATACACGCCGCGATCGAGCAAACCGTGAAACAGCGCATTGAATTTCGCGTTGTCGGTTGTCATCACGGTGGCATAGTTTTGCGGCAGGTCCTTCATGAGGAAGAAGCCGAACATGCCGCCTTCGCTGTCGGCGTTGAAGGGCTGGCCTTCGGCGGCTGCCGCGGCCTTCAGGCCGTCGACCAGCGAGCGCGTCTTCTTGCCGAGCGCTTCGTAGAAGCCGGGCTTGGCGATCTCCTTGAGCGTGGCAAGACCGCAGGCCGTGGCCACCGGGTTGCCCGAGAGCGTGCCCGCCTGGTAGACCGGGCCCTGCGGCGCAAGCTGCTCCATGATGGCGCGCGGACCGCCGAAGGCCGCGAGCGGCATGCCGCCGCCGATGACCTTGCCGAGCACGGTGAGGTCGGGCTTGATGCCCAGCACGCCCTGTGCGCCGTGCAGGCCGACGCGAAAGCCGGTCATCACCTCGTCGAAGATCAGCAACGCGCCGTGCTGCGTGCAGAGCTCGCGACAGCGCCGGGCAAATTCGGGCGTGGCGCGCACGAAGTTCATGTTGCCGGCGATGGCCTCGATCATCAGGCAGGCGATGTCGTTGCCGTGCAGCGAGAAGGCCTCTTCGAGCTGCTGCAGGTTGTTGTACTCGAGCACGATGGTGTGCTGCACCACCTCGGGCGGTACGCCGGCCGAAGTCGGGTTGCCGAAGGTGGCAAGGCCGGAGCCGGCCTTCACGAGCAGCGCGTCGGCATGGCCGTGGTAGCAGCCCTCGAACTTGATGATGCTCTTGCGGCCGGTGGCACCGCGCGCCAGGCGCAGGGCGCTCATCGCGGCTTCGGTGCCAGAGCTCACGAGCCGCACCATTTCCATGGAAGGCACGAGTGCGAGGATGGCCTCGGCCAGCTCGATCTCGCGTTCGGTGGGTGCGCCGTAGGAAAAACCTTCGAGCACGGCCTTCTGTACCGCCTCGACCACCGCGGGATGGCCGTGGCCCAGGATCATCGGACCCCAGGAGCCGATGTAGTCGATGTAGCGCTTGCCGTTGGCGTCCCAGAAATAGGCGCCTTGGGCGCGCTGGATGAAGCGCGGCGTGCCGCCGACGGCCTTGAAGGCGCGCACGGGCGAGTTCACGCCGCCGGGGATCACGGCGCGGGCGCGCTCGAAGAGGGTGTCGTTCTTGTCGGTCATCGATCAGTGGCGGGTGTCGTGAGGGGGCAGGGCGAAATCTTGCGGAGCGTCCGGGTCGTCGTCTTCTTCGTCGTCCTCGGGCTCGGCCCAGAACAGGCGGTCGGGCAGCACGTGGCCCATGCCGGGGCGGAAACCCGCGTCGAGGCACCGGTCCATGTAGGCGAGGGCTTCGCTCGTGGCGGCCACCAGGTCGGTGCCGCTCGCGAGCAGGGCGGCCAGCGCGGCCGAGAGCGTGTCGCCCGCGCCGGCGAAAACGGCCTCGAGCCGCTCGTACTTCTCGTTGGCGAGCACCGATTGCGGCGAGGCCAGCACGTTGTCGATGAACTGGTCGGGCAGCACCATGCCGGTCACCAGCGTGTAGGGCACGCCGAACTCGCCGGCTGCCTTGGCGATGTCGCGCGCACCGGGCGCCCGCTCGCCGCTCCAGTCGGGAAGCAGCCAGCGCCACAGGGTGCTGTGGTTTCCGACCAACACCGTCGTCTGGGGCAAAACGAGCTCGCGAAAAGCGTCCAGATAGGCCTCGATCTGGTTCTCGTCCCACCAGGACAGGTTAGGCATGTAGGCCACCACGGGCACTTCCGGGTAGTCGGACGCGGTCTCGGCGATCGTGCTCAGGGCGTCGGGCGTTCCGACGAAACCCACCTTGATCAGCTGGACTTCCACGTCTTCCAGGATGGCGCGCGCCTGCTCGGCGATGGCCTCCTCGTCGAACGCGAAATGGTCGAATATCTCGGCCGTGTCCCGGGCGTAGGCGCCGGTGACGACGGGCAGAATGTGTGCGCCCACCGACGCCATGGCGAGGGTGTCGGCCGCCAGACCTCCGGCACCGCTCGGATCGCTGGCATTGAAGACCAGCACGCAGGGCGGATTCAGGTCGCGTTCGGCGAGCTCTTCGGCGTCCTGCGAGGGGTCGTTAAGATCGCCCGGTTTGCGGGTGTTGTCGGCTGGAAGTAAGTAGATGGTCATACGCCGGGCGGAATCCCCTGGATGGTGGCATAGGCGCGACGTTTATAGCTCGCCAGTGAGATACGCATAGATACACTCGTTGCATTTAATGAACAAGGACTTTAAGCTCCGATGAATACGAAAACTTGGATGTGCCTGATTTGTGGGTGGATCTATGACGAAGCGGTGGGTGTACCGGAAGACGGGATCGCGGCAGGCACGGCCTGGGCCGATGTTCCGATGAACTGGACCTGTCCTGAGTGCGGTGCACGCAAGGAAGACTTCGAAATGGTTGAAATCTGAAAGATTGGCATAGGGCTACGCGATCTGCGTCGATGTACGGCGCGGCGGGCATCCAAGTCTCATGAGCAGGAGCGTTTGCAATGGGCCCGAATGGATCAGGTTACAAGGTGCTGGTCATCGATGACAGCAACACCATCCGGCGCAGTGCCGAGATTTTTCTGAAGCAGGGTGGGCACGAGGTTCTTCTGGCGGAAGACGGTTTCGATGCGCTCTCCAAGGTTAACGACCACAAGCCCCATCTGATTTTCTGCGACATCCTCATGCCGCGTCTCGATGGCTACCAGACGTGCGCCATCATCAAGCGCAACGCCCATTTCTCCAAGGTTCCGGTCGTCATGCTGTCTTCGAAAGACGGTGTATTCGACAAGGCCCGCGGCCGCATGGTCGGGTCGCAAGACTACCTGACCAAGCCTTTCACCAAAGACCAACTGCTGCAGGCCGTGCAGCAGTTTGGCATCGTTCAACAGGAAGCGCAGTAATGCCTATTCGAAAAATCCTCGTCGTCGACGACTCCAAGACTGAATTGGTGTTCTTGACCGACCTTCTCCAGAAGAACGGCTTCGCCGTGAAGACGGCCGAAAACGCCGACGACGCGATGCGCCGCCTGGAAGAAGAGCAACCCGACCTGATCCTCATGGACGTCGTCATGCCCGGCCAGAACGGCTTCCAGCTCACGCGCGCCATCGCCCGCGACCCGAAGTACGCGGCCATTCCGATCATCCTGTGCACCAGCAAGAACCAGGAAACCGATCGCGTCTGGGGCATGCGCCAGGGCGCACGCGACTACATCGTGAAGCCGGTCAATGCGGCCGATCTGATGTCCAAGATCAGCGCGTTGGCCTGAGCGGGAGTCGGCTGAGTCCATGGCGAATCGCGACGCACTGAGAGCCTTCCAGTCCCGGCTTGCAAGCCGTCTGCAGGCTGCGCGCACGACAGGCGTGGCCGCGACGTGGCTTGCCGTCGAGGCGGGCGAGGGCAAGTACCTCTTCCCGCTGGGACACGCCGGCGAAATCTTTCCCTGGACGCCGCCACAGCCCGTGCCCTACACGGAGCCGTGGTTCCTTGGCGTCGCCAACCTGCGCGGCGGCCTCTATGGCGTCGTCCAGCTTTCGGGCTTCGCCACCGGCGGGTCCGGCGCACTGGCTGCCACCGAGGCGGCGCGCATCCAATCGCGGCTCGTTGCGTTCAACGAGCTGCTCGAAGTCAACTGCGCATTGCTGGTCGACCGACTGGCGGGGTTGCGGGGCGCGGAGGCCTTCACGGCCTCCGAACCTCCGGGCGCAGAAGCACCTGCGTGGCATGGGCATCTGTACACCGACGCAGCAGGGGAGCGCTGGCAGGAAGTCAACCTGCAAGCGCTTTCGCAGCAACCCCAGTTTTTGAGTATTGGTGCGTAGTGCCTTGGCACGCAGCACTGGCAACCACCTGAAGGACCGACCGTGAGCTCGATCGCCGACAAGTTCAAGAAATTACTGCCCGTGAGCAACGGGAACGACAAGGCCCGCGTCGACGGCTCCGGTTCGATATCGCTCGACGATGTCGATACGGTTCAGGTTCCGGACGAGAAAACCGTGCGCATCGCGAGGAAGGGCGAAAGCGCCTTCGCCGCTGTGCCCGCGCCCACCGGATTCGCCGATGGCGGCGGCCCGGCCGGCGGCGAGAACCCCGACGCGCTCGACGCGGCAGCGCTCGATGCCGTCCCGGCCGCGGGCCGGGCGGGCTCCAGCCAGGCCAGGCAACAGCGGATCCTGGCCATCCTGCTGGCCGTCACGGTGTTGCTGCTGCTCCTGGTGGCCGGCTCCGCCATTCTTCGCGCGGAACGCCTCGCCCAGCAGGTGGCGGCCACGGGCCAGTCGCTGATGCAGTCGCAGCGTCTGGCGAAGTCGATCTCCCAGGCCCTCGTCGGCAGCGCCTCGGCGTTCGTCGAAGTGAAGGACAGCGCCGACGACCTGACGCGCCGCGTCTCGGGTCTGACCAACGGCGACGACTCCTTGCGTCTGGAGCGCGTGGGCAACCAGTACGACGAGGAGATGAACAAGATCAATCCTCTCGTTGCACGCGCCGACACCAGCGCCAAGGCCGTGCTGGCCCAGCGCCAGATCCTGACCCAGGTGGGTGCCGCCTTGCGCGACATCAACCAGCAGTCGTCCACGCTCCTCGAAATGACGGAAACCGTCGCGTCGCTGAAGATGCAGCAGAACGCCACGCTGCCCGAAATTTCCGCCGCCGGCCAGCTCGTGATGCTGACGCAGCGCATCGGCAAGTCGACCAACGAATTCTTCACGGTCGAGGGTGTGAACCCCGACGCCGTGTTCCTGCTGGGCAAGGACCTGAACACCTTCCAGGAAACCACCCGCGGCCTGCTGGACGGCAATGCGCAGCAGCGCTTTCCCGGCTCGAAGGACCCGCAGACGCGCCAGCAGCTCGAAGCCATCCTGAAGACCTACGAGCAGATGCGCACGCAGGCTTCCGCCATTCTGGGCAACCTGCAGGGTCTGGTGGCAGCGCGCGAAGCGCAGGCGTCCATCCTGACCGACAGCGAGCCGCTGCGTAAGTCGCTCGGCGACCTGCAGGACAAGCTCTCCGCTCGCACCGGCCTCGGTGCCGGAACGATCGTGTTGCTGTTCGTGCTGTCGCTGGCCGCCCTGGCTCTGGCCGGCGCCATCGGTTTCGTGCAGGTGCGCGAAGGCCGCGAACGTGCCGCCAACGCCGAACGCGAGCGTCTGGCTGCCGAGCAGACTTCGGAAGAAGCCGGCCGCATCAACAACGCCAACCAGGCCGCCATTCTTCGGCTGATGAACGAACTGCAGACAGTGGCCGAAGGCGACCTGACGCAGGAAGCGACCGTGACCGAAGACATCACCGGCGCCATCGCCGACTCGGTGAACTACACGGTGGAAGAACTGCGATTGCTGGTGGGCAACGTGCAGAACACGGCAACCCGCGTGGCGCAGACGACGTCGCAGGTGGAAAACACCTCGACCGAACTGCTCGCCGCCTCGACCGAACAGCTGCGCGAGATTCGCGAAACCGGCCAGTCGGTGCTGACCATGGCCGAGCGAATCAACGGCGTGTCCACGCAGGCGCAAGAGTCCGCCACGGTGGCGCGCCAGTCGCTGCAAGCCGCATCGTCGGGCCTGCAGGCCGTGCAGAACGCCATCGGCGGTATGAACTCCATCCGCGACCAGATCCAGGAAACCTCCAAGCGGATCAAGCGCCTGGGCGAGTCGTCGCAGGAGATTGGCGAAATCACCGAGCTGATCTCGGACATTACCGAGCAGACGAACGTGCTGGCGCTGAACGCAGCCATCCAGGCCGCATCGGCCGGTGAAGCCGGTCGAGGCTTCTCGGTGGTGGCGGAAGAAGTGCAGCGACTGGCCGAACGCTCCGCAGATGCCACGCGCCAGATTTCGGCGCTGGTGAAGGCGATTCAGACCGACACCCAGGATGCCGTGGGCGCCATGGAGCGCTCCACGCAGGGTGTGGTCGAAGGGGCCAAGCTGTCCGACAACGCGGGTACCGCGCTGACCGAGATTGACCGGGTGTCCCGCCGCCTCGCCGAGCTGATCGAGCAGATTTCGCAGTCCGCTTCCCGCGAAGCCGATTCGGCCAACGTGGTGGCTGCCAACATCCAGCACATTTTTGCGGTGACCGAGCAGACCGGAGAAGGTACGCGTACCACGGCCCAGCAGGTGCGCGAGCTCTCGCAGATGGCGGAAGAACTGCGCCGCTCGGTAGCCCGTTTCAAGATTGCCTGACGACAACAGATAGATAAGAACGGCGAGCAACCACGTGTCGATTCAAACCCCTGCCACGGCCCCCATCGCCGGCAACCTGCCGGCCACCGAAGACCTCGGGCCGTTGGCCTGGGTGCTGGGAGAAATCCAGAAATCCCTCGACGGTGTGGGCAAGTCGTTGCGGCGCTTCGTGCGCGACGTGGGCGGTGCAACGGAGCCCGAGAGCGGCCCGCTGCAGATGGCCCGCCAGCAACTGCACCAGGCCGTCGGCGCGCTGCAGATGGTGGGGCATTCCTCGCCTGCGCTGGTGCTCGGCGCCATCGAATTCGCGGTGCAGGGCTTCATTGCCGAACCGCAGCGCTGCACCGACAGCGCCGTGCTCAAGATCGAGCGCGCCGGCTTCGCCGTCACCGATTTCCTCAGCGCGCTGCTGGCCGGCAAGCCCGTGTCGTCGGTTGCGCTCTTTCCCCAATACCGCGATGTGCTGGAACTGGTCGGCAACGAGCGCGTCCATCCGGCCGATCTCTGGAGCACTGCCTGGCGCTGGGTCGAGATCAAGCCCGCGCTCACGCAGGCCGCCATCGCCTATGACCCGTCCGTCCGCTCGCGGCTCGACCGCGAGGTGCTGCAACTGGTCAAGGCCGGCGACATGCAGGCCGCCCAGCGCCTGCAGGGCCTGTGCCTGGGGCTCGGGCGCGGTGCGCTGCTGCCCCGCGTCGCCAGTTTCTGGACGCTGGCCGCGGGCTTCTTCGAAGCCCTGTCGCTCGGCCTGATTCCCGCCGACGCGTATGTGAAGCGCGCCGCCACGCGCGTGCTGCTGCAGTACGCCACGCTGGCGCGCGGCGACAGCCTGGTGTCCGACCGTCTCGGCCAGGACCTTCTGTTCTTCTGTGCGCAGGCCGTGCCCACCGCCCGCGACGAGGCCGCCACGCTGCGCACCGTGCGCAGCGCCTGGGGCGTGGCCCACGAGCAGCACATCGACTACACCGTCGAGCAGTTCGGCCGCTTCGATCCGCTGGTGCTCACGCAGGCCCGCAAGCGCATCGAGACCGCCAAGGAAATGTGGTCGGCGCTCTCGGGCGGCGACATCACCCGCACGCGCCAGGTGGCCGACACCTTCGCGCAGCTGGGCGAATCGCTGCAGAAGCTGCATCCGCCGAGCCTGCCGATGGTCCAGGCGCTGTCACATGCCGTCGAGGCTTCCGTGAAGTCGGGCCAGTCGCCCGACACCGAACTGGCGATGGAAGTCGCCACCTCCGTGCTGTATCTGGAAGCCGCGCTCGAAGACCTCGATCCGAGCGATCCGCAGCTCACCTCCCGCACGCTGCAGCTCGCGGGCCGCATCGAACGCGTGCGCGCGGGCGGCCATTCCGAGCCGCTCGAGCCGTGGATGGAAGACCTGTACCGCCGCGTGAGCGACCGCCAGACCATGGGCACCGTGGTCGACGAACTGCGCAGCCACCTGAGCGAACTCGAGAAGTCGCTCGACCAGTACTTCCGCCGCCCCGCCGAAAAGGGCCTGCTGCGCACCGTGCCGACGCAGCTCATGCAGATGCGCGGCGTGTTCTCCGTGCTTGGCCTCGACCAGGCCGCGCTCACCGTGCAGCGCATGCGCGATGACGTCGAGGCCATGCTGGTCAGCACCTCGCCCGCCGAGGAAATGGCAGGCTTCGACGCGCTGGGCAACAACCTGGGCGCGCTGGGCTTCCTGATCGACATGCTGGGCTACCAGCCCGCGCTGGCCAAGCGCCTGTTCGTGTTCGACGCCGAAGCCGGCGAACTCAAGCCGCTCATGGGCCGCCAGGCGGCCGACAGCCACGAAGGCGAAGTCGCGGCGCCCGTGGCCGAACCCGTGCTCAGCATCGAGGAAGTCGACGCCCAGATCGCCTCGAAGCTCGCCGCGCTCGCCACGCCCGCCAAAAAGACCAAGCCGACGCCACTCGAGGAATTCAGCCGCAAGGCCGCGAGCTGGACCTCCAAGATCACCGGACCGGGCGCGCTGCCCGACACCGAGGTCACCGAGCTGGAAGAAGACGACCTCCAGAACATCTTCCTGGACGAAGCCCGCGAGGTGGTGCACAACGGCCTGGCCGCCATCACCGAACTGGGCGGCCACCCGGACGACATCGAAGAACTCACCATCCTGCGCCGCGCGTTCCACACGCTCAAAGGCAGCTCGCGCATGGTCGGCCTCACCGACTTCGGCGATGCCGCCTGGTCGCTCGAGCAGGTGCTCAACACCTGGCTGGCCGACCAGCGTCCCGCCACGCCGGAGATGCTGTCGGCCACCGAGCGCACGCTGCGCGACTTCGGCCAGTGGGTCGAAGCCATCGCCTCGGGCGAATTGCACACCTGGCAAGCAGGCCCGTTCAGCCGCGTGGCCGATGCGCTGATGGCCGGCGAGCCCGTGCCGCCGCCGGTGCGCATGGCCGACGCCGAGCAACTGGCCGTGGCCGCCCGCCACATTGCCGCCGAGCCCGAGCTGCCGCCGCTGCCCGACCTGTCGTTCCTGCCGGACCTCCCGGTGCATGTCGCGCCCGAACCGCTCCTCGACCTGCCCGTGCTCGAGGAGCCGCAGAAGCCCGTCTCCGCGGACGTGGACGACGACTTCACGTCCACCGACTTCATCGATTTCGAGACGAAGCAGCCCACGTCGCCCGCACCGCTGGAGGCGCTGCCCACCGGAGATGACTTCGACTTCCTGGCGCCCACGAAGACGCCGGCGCCCGCCGAGCCGGCCGCTGCGCAGATCGAGCCCGAAGCGGGCATCGAGGCGACCGTGCCGACCGCCACCAGCCTGCCCGACTTCGCCTGGGACCTGAATCCGCTGCCCGTGCCGGCGAACGAGCCCAAGGCCAACGACATGGCCCTGCCTCCGCTGGAGGCGCTGCCCGAGTTGGAACTGACCCTCGAGGCGCAACCGGAGCCCGAACCCGTGGCCGCGGTCGCCGCCCCCGTCGAGCTGCCGGCCATCGTGGCCGAAGAAGAGACGCCGGCGCCTGTTGCCGCACACGAGGCCGTCGAGACGGTGGAAGTCATCGAAGTGACGGAAGCGGTGGAAGCCGTGGAAGTTGTGGAAGAAGAACTCTCCACCTCCTCCAGCGCCGAAGACCAGGTCAAGGTAATCGGTCCGCTGCGCATCGGCATCGCGCTCTACAACGTGTACCTCAACGAAGCCGACGAATGGTCCAGGCAACTGGCCACCGACGTCGGCGAATGGGCGCTCGAATCGCACGAACGCCTGCCCGACTCGACCATTGCCCTTGCGCATTCGCTGGCCGGCAGCTCCGCCACCGTGGGCTTCCATAGCCTTTCGGGCATGGCGCGCCTGCTCGAATCGGCGCTGCAGCATCTGCAGATGCAGGGCAGCGGCTCGCGTGAACAGGGCGTGGTGCTGGTCGCCGCGGCCGACGAGCTGCGCCGCCTGCTGCACCAGTTCGCTGTGGGGTTCCTGCGCGATCCGGCCGAAGGCACGCTCCAGGCGCTGCGCGACATCGCGGCGGCACCCATGCCGCTCGAAGCCGCCGTGCGCAGCGAAGTCCGGCCGTTCCAGCAGATCGTGTCCACCAGCGACGGCATGGCCGACGTGGCGCTGGACGATTCCGAAGACGCCATCGACCTGGCCGACGCGGTCGACGCCGACCTGTTCCCGATCTTCGAGGAAGAGGCCGCCGACCTGCTGCCCCAGCTGGGCGAAGCGCTTCGCCAGTGGTCGCACCATCCCGACGACAGCGCGCCGCGCGCCTCGGTGCTGCGCACGCTGCACACGCTCAAGGGCAGCGCGCGCCTGGCCGGCGCCATGCGCCTGGGCGAACGCGCGCACCGCATGGAGTCCGAGATCGAAGTCCTGGGCTCCCAGGGCGCGGAGCGGGCCGACATCGAGAAGCTGTTGACCCGCCTGGACGCCCTGCAAGCCACCTTCGACGCGCTGCGCGCGGCCGACGATGCCACGCAGGTCGAAATGGCCCAGCTCGTGGCCGCGGTCACTGCGCCCGTGCCGGCGGTTTCCGTCGCCCAGGTTGCGGCAGCCGACGTCGGCGTGCCGGCGAACGACGAAGAAGCCGCTCCAATCGCCGATGCGTCGGAAGAAGCTGCCGGCCCGGCCGTCACGATGCTGCAGCCGCGTCCGGCGCCCGCCTTGCTCGCGCCGCTGCGCGCCGCATCGGGCCAGGCCGTGCGCATCCGCACCCAGCTGCTCGACCGCCTGGTCGCGCAGACCGGCGAGGTCATCATCACGCGCTCGCGCCTCGAAGCCGAACTCGGCCAGCTGCGCGGATCGCTCTCCGACCTCACGGGCAACCTGGACCGCCTGCGCCAGCAGCTGCGCGACATCGAAGTGCAGGCCGAAAGCCAGATGCAGTCGCGCCTGGCGCAAGCCAAGGACTCGCAGCAGAGCTTCGACCCGCTCGAGTTCGACCGCTTCACCCGCGTGCAGGAACTCACCCGCATGATGGCCGAGTCGGTGAACGACGTGGCCACCGTGCAGCGCACGCTGCAAAAGACGGTGCAGGCGACGGAAGACGACCTGAGCGTCCAGGCCCGCCAGACCCGAGAACTGCAGCGCGGCCTGCTGCGCACGCGCATGGTGGAGTTCGAAGGCATTTCCGACCGCCTCTACCGCGTGGTGCGCCAGGCGTCGAAGGACACCGGCAAGCAGGTGCGCCTGGACATCGTCGGCGGCTCCATCGAAATGGACCGTGGCGTGCTCGACCGGATGACGCCCGCCTTCGAGCATCTGCTGCGCAACTGCGTGGCGCACGGCATCGAGGATTCGGCGGCGCGCGAGAAGGCCGGCAAGGAGGCCAGCGGCCTCATCGTCATCGACCTGCACCACGAAGGCAACGACGTCTCGGTGAGCTTCCGCGATGACGGCGCCGGCCTCGACCAGAAGCGCATCGCCGAGCGCGCCCGCGCCCTCGGCCTGCTGGCCGACGACAAGGAACTCACGCCCGAAGAAGCCACCGAACTGATCTTCAAGCCCGGCTTCTCGACGGCCGGACAAGTCTCCGAGCTGTCCGGACGCGGCATCGGCATGGACGTGGTGCGCGCGCAGATCTCGGCGCTCGGCGGCCGCATCGAAACGCACAGCACGGCCGGCCAGGGCACCACCTTCAAGCTGGTGCTGCCGCTGACCACCGCCGTGACGCACGTGGTGATGCTGCGCGCCGGCGAGGTGTCGATCGGCGTGCCGTCGAATCTGGTGGAGCTGGTGCAACGCGTGGCCGGTACCGACCTGGAAGCGGCCTACCTGCACAACAGCCATCCGTTCGGCAGCGAACAGGTGCCGTTCTATTGGGCCGGCGCACTGTTGCAGGCCTCGGCCCGCAGCGGGCATGCCGGTGCCAAGAACAACACCCTCGTGATCGTGCGAAGCGCGGCACAGCGCGTCGCGCTGCACGTGGACGAAGTGCTGGGCAACCAGGAAGTCGTGGTCAAGAACCTCGGCCCGCAGCTCGCGCGTCTGCCCGGTCTGGCCGGCATCTCGGTGCTGGCCTCGGGCGCGGTGGCGCTGATCTACAACCCGGTGGCGCTCGCGGCAGTGCACGGCGAACAGGCGCGCCAGCGCCAGGCCGCCGCGCTCGTGGTGCCGGCGCATGTCGCTTCGGACACGGCCGACCAGGACGCACCCCAGGTGCTGATGCCGGTGCTGGCCCCGGTGGCGCCGCAGGTGCCGCTGGTGCTGGTGGTGGACGACTCCATCACCGTGCGCCGCGTCACGCAGCGCCTGCTGCAGCGCGAAGGCTATCGCGTGTCGCTCGCGGCCGACGGCCTGCAGGCGCTCGAACGGCTGCAGCAGGAGCGTCCGTCGGTGGTGCTGTCGGACATCGAGATGCCGCGCATGGACGGCTTCGACCTGGCCCGCAACATCCGCGCCGATGCCGCACTGGCCGAGCTGCCGATCATCATGATCACCTCGCGCATCGCCGAGAAGCACCGCGACTACGCGCGCACGCTGGGCGTGAACCACTACCTGGGCAAGCCGTACTCGGAAGAGGAACTGCTGCGCCTGGTGCGTGCGTACACCACGGAGCCGACGCTGGCAGCTGCAGCTTGACGCGCTCCGGCGCTCATCCAAAGAAAGGCCCTTCGGGGCCTTTTCTATTTCTGCAGCGCCTTGGCCCGCGCCACGCCGTAGCGCTGCAGCGTCTTCTCGCGCGCCTCGGCATGGTCCACCACGGGATGCGGATAGGTCTCGCCGAGCTGGATGCCCGCGGCCTCCAGCTCCACCGGCGACGCCATCCACGGCGCATGGATCGCCGCGTTCGACAGACCCGCGAGCTGCGGCAGGTAGCGGCGGATGAACTTGCCCTCGGGGTCGAAGCGCTCGCTCTGCGTCACCGGATTGAAGATGCGGAAGTAGGGCTGCGCATCGCAGCCGCTGGAGCTCGCCCACTGCCAGCCGCCGTTGTTGGAGGCCAGCTCGAAGTCGTTCAGGTGCAGCGCGAAGTAGCGCTCGCCCCGGCGCCAGTCCAGCCCCAGGTCCTTGCACAGAAAGCTCGCCACCACCATGCGCAGGCGGTTGTGCATGTAGCCGCTCTGGTTGATCTGCAGCATGGCCGCATCGACCAGCGGGTAGCCGGTGCGGCCCTCGCACCAGGCATCGAAGAGCTGGTCGGCATGCTTGCCGTGGTGCCACTGGATCTTGTCGTACTCGGGGCGAAAGCTCTTCGATTCGCCGTCTTTGTGGACGTGCGGGAAGTGCGTGAGGATCTGGAAGTAGAAGTCGCGCCAGATCAGCTCGCTCAGCCATGTCGCCGCGCCCGCATTGCCCTGCAGCGAGAGCTGGTGCGCCACGCTCGCCACCTGGCGAATCGACACCGTGCCAAAGCGCAGGTGAACGCCCATGTAGCTGGGGCCGCGCACCGCGGGAAAGTTGCGCGCTTCGTCGTAGCGGTCGATGCGCTCGAAGAAATCCTCGAACAGCACGCCGGCACCGAGCGAGCCGGTCGGGATCTCCAGTGTCCCGAGGTTGGTCTTCTCGAAGCCGAGTTCGCCCAGCGACGGCATCGGCTCCCGGTAGGCCTGCGGCGGCGGGACCAGCGCATCGGCGTGGCCGCGCACCGGGTAGGGCTTCAGGAAGAACGAATCCACCTTCGCGAGCCAGGCCCGCTTGTAGGGCGTGAACACCGTGTAGGGCTGGCCGGTCTTGGTCATCACCTCGTCGCGGTCGAAGACGGTCGAGTCCTTGTAGGTGTGGAAGGCGATGCCCGCGTTGGCCAGCGCGCCGAGCACCCGGGCATCGCGCTCCAGCGCATCGGGTTCGTCGTCGCGGTTGGCGAACACGGCCTGCACGCCAAGGTCGCTCGCGAGCGCGGGAATTTCCTGCACCGCGTGGGCGTGCCGCACGATCAGCCCGCCGCTCAGCGCGCCCAGTTCCGCCTGGAGCTCCAGCAGCGATTCGCGGATGAATTCGACCCGCCGGTCGGCGGTGGGCAGCCCCTCCAGGATCGCCTTGTCGAACACGAAAACGCAGACCACCTGGCGGCAGGCCCGCAGGGCCCGATAGAGCGCTGCGTTGTCGTCCACCCGGAGGTCTCGGCGGAACCACATGAGCCCCTTGGGATAGGTCTTGTCGACGGCCAGTAAAATGGGTGGCATATGGCCGCCGATTCTGCCCCGATGAACCTCACGCATCACTTTTTGATAGCGATGCCCGGGATGGAAGACAAAACTTTCAACCGCAGCGTCGTGTACCTCTGCGAACACAGCGAGCGCGGTGCGCTCGGCCTGGTGATCAACAAACCCAGCGACATCAACCTGAAGGTGCTGTTCGAGAAGATCGAGCTCCACCTGTCCCGCCCCGAGCTGGGCGAAGCCCCCGTTTTCCAGGGCGGCCCGGTGCAGACCGAGCGCGGCTTCGTGCTGCACGAGCCGGTCTTCGCCCATGCCGAGAAGCCCGAGGAATCGGTCTACGCCTCGACCATGACCATCCCCGGCGGGCTGGAGATGACCACCTCCAAGGACGTACTGGAGGCCCTGGCCACCGGCGCCGGCCCCCGCAAGGTGCTGGTCTCGCTGGGCTATTCGGCCTGGGGCGAGGGCCAGCTGGAGTCCGAACTGGCCGAGAACAGCTGGCTCACCGTGAGCGCCGACCCGGCCGTGATCTTCGACACCCCGGTCGAGCAGCGCTACGACAGGGCGCTGCTGCTGCTGGGCCTGGAAGCCTGGAAGCTCTCCCCAGACGCTGGACACGCATGAGCGCCGTCATGCCAGACGCTCCAGCTCCTGCTCCCGCCAATTCTTCTGTTCCCGTTCCCGTCCCGTCCCATTTCCAGACCTTCCTGGCCTTCGATTTCGGCCTGAAGCGCACCGGCGTGGCCAGCGGCAACCGGCTGCTCCAAACAGCCACACCGCAGGCCACCATCAAGGCCGAGGGCGATGCCCGCTTCGCGCAGGTCGAGGCGCGCATCAAGGAATGGCAGCCCGACGCGCTGGTGATCGGCGTGCCTTACCACCCCGACGGCGCCCCGCACGAGAACACCCGCCGCGCGCAGAAGTTCGCGCGCCAGCTGCGCGGCCGTTTCAACCTGCAGGTGTTCGAGGTCGACGAGCGCTACAGCACAACCGAAGCGCTGTCTTCCGGCGCCAGAGACGCCGACGCAGCCTCCGCCTGCATCATCCTGGAGCAATTTTTGAGGAGTCTCCCGTGAGTTCAATACCCGATGCCGAAGCGCTCTACACAGGGCTGCTCGCCGGCGCGCGGGCGCTGCTGCGCCCCGAAACCAAACTGGTCGGCATCACCTCCGGCGGCGCCTGGCTGGTCGAGCGGCTGCAGAAAGACCTGGGCCTGGCCGGCGCGCCCGGCGTGATTTCGTCGGCCATGCACCGCGACGACTTCGCGCGCCGCGGCCTCTCGGCCAGCGCGCAGACCTCGCTGCCCTTCGACGTGAACGGCACCGACGTGCTGCTGCTGGACGACGTGCTCTACACCGGCCGCACCATCCGCGCGGTGCTCAACGAGCTGTTCGACTTCGGCCGCCCGGCCTGCGTGCGGCTCGCCGTGCTGGTCGATCGCGGCGGGCGCGAGCTGCCGGTGGCCGCCGATTTCGCGGCCGCGAAACTCACGCTGCCCAACACGCAACTCCTGGCCCTCGCCCGCGCCGACGACGGCTCGTTCAGCCTCAAGGTGGAGGAAAGCAAGTAATGCTCTACAAGCGAAATCCGCAGCTCAACAAGAACGGCGAGCTCATCCATCTGCTGTCGATCGAGGGGCTGCCCAAGGACATCGTCACGCACATCCTGGACACCGCTGCCAACTTCACGAGCGTGAGCGACCGCGAGGTGAAGAAGGTGCCGCTGCTGCGCGGCAAGAGCGTGTTCAACCTGTTCTTCGAGAACAGCACCCGCACCCGCACCACCTTCGAGATCGCGGCCAAGCGCCTGTCGGCCGACGTCATCAACCTGGACATCGCGCGCTCCTCGGCCACCAAGGGCGAATCGCTGCTGGACACCATCGCCAACCTGAGCGCCATGGCCGCCGACCTGTTCGTGGTGCGCCACAGCGAGTCGGGCGCGCCCTACCTGATCGCGCAGCACGTCGCGCCGCATGTGCATGTGGTGAATGCCGGCGACGGCCGCCACGCGCACCCCACGCAGGGGCTGCTCGACATGTACACGATCCGCCACTACAAGAAAGACTTTTCGAACCTCACGGTCGCGATCGTCGGCGACGTGCTGCACTCGCGCGTGGCGCGCTCCGACATCCACGCGCTCACCACGCTCGGCTGCGCCGAAGTGCGCGTGGTCGGCCCCAAGACCCTTGTGCCCGACGACATGGCCGGCATGGGCGTGCGCGTGTGCCACACGCTCGAAGAAGGCATCAAGGACTGCGACGTGATCATCATGCTGCGCCTGCAGAGCGAACGCATGAGCGGCGCGTTGCTGCCTTCTTCGCAGGAGTTCTTCAAGACCTACGGGCTCACGCCGGAGAAGCTGCAACTGGCCAAGCCGGACGCGATCGTGATGCACCCGGGGCCCATCAATCGAGGTGTCGAAATCGACTCCGCGGTGGTCGACGGCAAGCAGAGCGTGATCCTCCCGCAGGTCACCTTCGGCATCGCGGTCCGCATGGCCGTGATGAGCATCGTGGCAGGGAACGAAGCATAGACATGTTGCTCGCCCCCAGTCTTCGCGCACTTCGTGTCGCTTCGCCAACCCCCTACCGGGGGCAACACCAGTGGCCCGGCGAAGCCGGTTCCACGGTGTTCCCCGAAAAGGCCCTGACGGCCACCGGAAGTACAGACGCATGAACATCCTTATCACCAACGGCCGCGTCATCGACCCCGCCTCGGGCACCGACAAGAAGACCGACATCGCCATCGCCGATGGCAAGATCGCCGGCATCGGCAACACCCCGGCCGGCTTCAAGGCCGACCGCACCATCGACGCCACGGGCTGCATCGTCGCCCCCGGCCTCGTCGACCTCGCCGCGCGCCTGCGCGAGCCGGGCTACGAGCACGAAGGCATGCTCGAAAGCGAAATGGCCGCGGCCATCGCGGGTGGCGTGACCAGCCTCGTGTGCCCGCCCGACACCGACCCCGTGCTCGACGAGCCCGGCCTGGTCGAGATGCTCAAGTTCCGCGCAGAGAAGCTGCAGTGCGCGCGCCTCTTTCCGCTCGGAGCGCTCACGCGCAACCTCGCCGGCGGCGTGCTCACCGAGATGGCCGAGCTCACCGAAGCCGGCTGCATCGGTTTCAGCCAGGCCGACGTGCCACTCGCCGACACCCAGGTGCTGCAGCGCGCGCTGCTCTACGCCAGCACCTTTGGCTACACCGTGTGGCTGCGCCCGCAGGACCGCGACCTCGGCAAGGGCGTGGCCGCCAGCGGCCCGCTCGCCACGCGCCTCGGCCTCTCGGGCGTGCCCGTGTCGGCCGAGACCATTGCCATCTTCACCATCGTCGAGCTCATGAAGAGCACCGGCGCGCGCGTGCACCTGTGCCGCATCTCCAGCGCCGCGGGCGTGGCGCTGGTGCGCGCGGCCAAGGCGCTGGGGCTGCCGCTCACTTGCGACGTCAGCATCAACTCGCTGCACCTGGCGGACACCGACATCGGCTACTTCGACAGCCGCGCGCGCCTGAACCCGCCGCTGCGCCAGCAGGGCGACCGCGATGCGCTCTCGGCCGGCCTGGCCGACGGCACCATCGATGCGCTGGTGTCCGACCACACGCCGGTCGAGGCCGACGCCAAGACGCTGCCCTTTGCCGAAGCCGAACCCGGCGCGACCGGCCTCGAACTGCTGCTGCCGCTCGCGCTGCAGTGGGGCGAGCGCAGCGGCGCGGGCATCGCGCGGGCCATCGAGGTCATCACCTCCGCGCCGGCGCGTCTGCTGGCCACGGCCGACGCGGGCACCGGCATCGGTCGCCTCGTCGAAGGCGGCGTGGCCGACCTCTGCGTCGTCGATCCGACGATCGAATGGCAGGTCGAGCCCGATGCGCTCAAGAGCCAGGGCAAGCACACGCCGTTCGCCGGCTATCCGGTGCAGGGGCGTGCGCGCCATACGCTGGTCGCCGGCCGCGTCGTGCACGGCTAAAAAAAGGAACACCGCGCGCCATGGTTCATTCCCTGAAGGCCTGCTGGCGGTTGCTGCGCGCGGTGGGGCATGCATTCGGCGGCTGGTGGACGATCCGCACCACCTTTCCGAATCTCTCGCAGGTCGAGCGCAATGCGCGCGTGCAGGCCTGGTCCGGGCGCATGCTCGAGATCATGGGCATCACACTCAAGGTGCAGGGCACGCCGCCACCGGAAGGGCCGGTGCTGCTGATCTGCAACCACATCTCGTGGCTCGACATCACCACCATTCACGCGGCGCGCCACGTGCGCTTCGTGTCGAAGTCCATCGTCAGCAACTGGCCGCTGATCGGCACGTTGTCCGGCGGCGCCGGCTCGCTTTATATCGAGCGCGAACGCCGCCGCGATGCACTGCGCGTGGTGCACCACATGACCGAGGCGCTGCGCGACGGCGACCTGATCGGCGTGTTCCCCGAAGGCACCACGAGCGACGGCCGCGGGCTGCTGCCGTTCCACGCCAACCTGCTGCAGGCGGCCATTTCTTCGGGTGCACCGGTGGTTCCGGCAGCGCTGCGCTTTGCCGATGCCGCCACCGGCGAGACCAGCCAGGCCCCGCGCTACATCGACGACGACAACCTGCTCGTCTCGCTCTGGAACACCCTGCGCGCGCCGCCGTTGCTGGCCATCGTGCGCTTCGGCGAGCCGCAGCAATCGCACGACCGCGAGCGCCGTGCCTGGGCGCTTGCGCTGCATGAAGACGTGCAGCAGCTGCGCCGCGAGACGCACTGACGCGTCCTCCAAAAAAAAGCGCCCCGCGAAGGGCGCTTGAACGACGCACGGATGCGCCGTGAGGAGGAAGCGGGAATCTGGCGGCGGCTTCAGAGAATGCCGAAGACCTTCAGGCCGATGATCACGATCAGCGGCACACCGCAGAGCCAGAGGATGATGCTTTTCATGATCGAGGTCTCCTTGTGCTGAGTAGGCCTCTACATTGGCCGCGCGTTCGGCCGGTGCTTGCGGGAGAAGGCAAACCTTGCGCGTGGGCGCGTGCCTACAAGCCCTGCACGACGAAGAAGCCGATCGCCACCAGCCAGGACAGGGCCAGCGCCACACAGAGCCACAGGCCCCATTCTGTGAGCCTCTGCAGCAGCGACGAAGGGTCCTCTTCGTGGGAGTCGCGCTTCAACAGCGCGAGAAGCGCCTGGCCGCCGTTCATCGCAGGCAGGGGGAGCAGGTTCAGCGCGGCGAGCTTGGCGGCGACCATTCCAAGGAGAGGCACGAAGCCCTGCTGCGTGGCGAAGGCACGAGCGCCTTCGATCAACCCCTGCGCAGTGCCGAGCGGCGAGAACCCGCCGGCCACGATCTGCACGAAGCCATGGCCGATGCTGGCCAATGCCGAGCCGGGATGCAGGAGCAGCGCAACCAGCGCGAGCGAGGCGGCGCCTGCCAGCGGCAGGAGCACCTGCACCGCCCGCGGCTTGTGGTCGAAGGCGTCATGGACATGGCCGTGCTCGACGGGTGCCTCGTCGGTCGTGTCTTCGGACCGCGTGTCCTTGAAGATGACGGAGCCGCCGAACGGCAACGCGCGGAGCTGGAAGATGCCGAAAGAAAACAGCGCCGGCCCGAAGCCCAGCGAAACCTGCCGCACTGCAATGCCCAGCAAGCGGCCGAGGGCGGCCATGACAGAGACATGGAGTGCCGCGAGCAGGGCGATGGCAGCAATGAACTTCAGTGCGATGAGCATGGCCCACGGATGGTAGCGGGCCCTCGCGACGGAAGATCAGTCAGTCTCAGTCAGTCGCGATCTTCGTAGTAGCGGCGATGCTGCTCCCGCTCCCACTGCCGGCGACGCCATTCACGGCGCTCCGCACGGCGTTCTTCCCAGCGCTCCGCGCGACGCTCTTCCCAGCGGGAGCCCGGCTCGTAGTACACAGGCGCGGGCGTGGAATACACCGGCACCGGTGGCTGGTAGTACGTCGGAGCCGGCCGCGGGTAGACAGGCGCGGGCTCGTAGTAGACCGGTGCAGGTTGGCCGACGACCAAGCCGGGCAGGTTGACGCCGATGGACCAGTGCGTCTCTGCATTGGCCGATGCGCCGGCGAACAAGGCGCCTGCTGCGACAACACCAGCAACAGCCAGCTTGAGAACGGTTCGGGGAATGGACATTTCATCTCCTGAAGCGGGCCGAAAACAGCCCTGATGCGGTGTCCAACGCCCGACTGGTCAACGCCGCTCACATCGCTAAGGTGAAGATGCGTTCCCAAATGTCACGCCCGTTGCGAGTGAGTGAATGAATGAATGAAATCTTCTACCCCCAGAACGCGTCCTCCGCCGCCTGGTCTTCGGAGAACAGCCACACCTCGCAGATGCGCCCGCCGTCATCGATGCGCAGCACATCCACTCCCGACATCGCCATCGACGCGCCCGGTTTCTCCGCGCTGAAATGCAGCGGTGTCGCGACCCGGTCGCCCTGCGCCATCAACGGCCCGACGCTGTCGATGCGAAAGCTCCCACCGCTGCGCTCCATGAAGCGCCCCAGCAGCCCGTAGACGGCCTCCTTCCCCCGGTGCGTGCCCGAGAGGCTGCCGCTGCCCGGCTGGTGCCAGACGATGTCGTCCGCGAAGATCCTGCCGACCGTTTCGAAGTCGCCCTTGGCGACGGCGTCGAAATAGCTGCGGACGAGTTCGATGTTCTGCTGTGAGGTGGTGTTCGTGTTCATGCCGCGGACAATAGCCACCCGCATCCCCTCCCGCAAGAACGCACCCCAACGTGCCCAAGGCACCCCGAAGTGACCATGGACGAACAACAAGACCCGCAACCAGCCAGTCCCCCGGCATGGAATCCGTACCTCGCCACCTGCCCGACGCGGCAGGTGCTCGACTGCATCGCCGACAAGTGGGCGGCGCTGGTGGTGGGCTTGCTGCTGGGCGGCACCCGGCGCTTCGGCGAACTGCGCCGCGAGATCCAGGGCGTGTCGCAGAAGATGCTCACGCAAACGCTGCGCTCGCTGGAGCGCGACGGCATCGTGCGGCGCGAGGTCTACGCGACCGTGCCGCCGAAGGTGGAGTACTCATTGACGCCGCTGGGCGAATCGCTCGCGGCCACGCTGGAAGAACTGCGCCTCTGGGCGGAGCGGAACATCGAGGACGTGCTCCGGAATCGGGAGACGTTCGATGCGGCGGCGGGGGAAGGTCTCCCGGCGTCAGCGAAAAGCCGTTGAGCGGCGGCGGCTTCGTTCATTCATTCACTCATGCCACATCGTCTCTGGACACACTTCACATGACTCCTGTCGTCATCTACCCCAGCCGCCTGCGCGTCAGCCTGCTCCTCCTGGGCGCCGCCCTGTTCGTTGCGGGAGGCATCTGGCTGCTGATGCATCCCATCGGGGGCGATGAGGTCATGGGCTGGTTGATCGGCTGGGCGAGCATCGTCTTCTTCGGCGCAGTCGCGGTGTTTGCACTGAGCCGGCTTGTGTCGAGGAAGCCCGCGATCACGATCGATCGCACCGGGATCACGGACAACGCATCCGGCCTGTCTGCCGGCTTCATCCCGTGGTCCGACGTGGTCGATGCGCAGGTCATCAAATTCCAGCAGCAGAAATTTCTCGGGGTGTCACTGCGAAATCCGAAGGACTATCTTGCCAAGGCATCCCCACTCAAGCGCATGCTGATGAAGGCGAACTCTTCGCTGGTGGGCTTCGTCATCAATGTCCCGCAGATATCGCTGCCTGTGCCGCTCGAAGAAGTGCTGGCGCACATCGATCGCTTCAGGCGGGCAGACGCAGACGCGCCCCACATTTGATGGCGCCGATGTGCCCTGCACAGGCAGGAAAGTCTGTGCGCCAGCCGCAGGGCATCGCACGCAGGTAAACCTTAGTTCGGGTACTCCTCGCAGGGACATGTCCCGAATTTGCCCCGCGCTGCGCATTGCTGAATGATGACCGTCATGAAAGAGATTCGCCTCGGCTGGGCGCTCGACGTCAGTCACCTCAAACACGATATTCAAGCGGCCGCGAGCTGGAAGCGCGAAACGGCCGCGCTGCGCCGCGACCTGGAAATCATGGTCGAGGTGGGCAACGAGGTCTTCGGCGAAGGCACGCACTGGATCGAGGAGCGGACGGTGCCCGATCCTCGATGAATGAATGAGTAGCTCTGCCGGGGCTCATCAGGCCTGCAACTCCGAGAGGCCACCGTGCGCCTTGGCTCCCCTGCGCACGATGACTGCATGCGTCGCCTCCGCCAGCACCAGCGCCGCCAGGATCATCGCCGCGAAGGCACGCGGCATCGCCACCTGCCCGCAGGTGGCGTTCGCACAGTTCCGTGAGCTGATCGCTTCGCATCTGCACATGTCGCCGGACGAAGTGACTGCCCTCGGCATGTCCATGGGGTACGGCGATCCGGAGGCCGAGGTGAACGAGACAAGGATGCCGCGCGAGCGCGTGCAGGACTTCGCGCGGCTTCTCGGGTTTTCGGGCTGAGCCGTTCGCTCGTTTCATCAAGGAGAACGTCGGCCGACGAGCCCCATGAAGTTGGTGAAAAGCCGCTGAATGCCAGCGGCTTGATTCACTGACTCACGTCGCGCCGGCTGGACTCAAGCTCTGACGCAGAGCGGCGGTTTGGTGGCGCGGGTCGTCGATGGCCGAGAGGACGATGCTGCTCAGTTCGGCGAGCTTGTTGAGGATGCCGGGGAGCCTGCGGGCGAGAGTTTCCGGGTCGAAGGTGGTGGACCCGGAGAGCGCTTGAAGGATGGCGAGCCAGTCGAGTGATTCGCACGCTGCGATGCAGATGACTTCGCGACGATCCGTGTCGAGAAAGTCTTTTTCTTGGGGGAGTGGTTGCTGTGCCGGAGTGTTGGGCTCGGCGGTAGCGGAGGCGCTGGTAGCGCCATTGATAGACTTCTTCTTAGCCATGATGTGCGGGTTCTTCCAAGATGTTGCACGTTGTGGTTAGGCTGGTTCGATGTTCCACCATCGTTCCAGCCGCCTGAATTTGCCTCAGAAGATCGCGGTCTGAATTCGACTGCGACACGCCCTGAGACGCGGCGTTTACCTCCTCGATGTCGGCTCTTTCGCTTGGTCGATTGCCTCGCTCAACCGAACCCTTCCCAGATGCCTCAACTTGATCCAGCGAGCCGGGGTCAAGCGGATGGAACCACTTGCGGCATGTTCTTCATCTGGCAGTACGGGACGGCCAATTCGGTGGCATTTTTCGCTCTCATTTCTCTTCATTGCCGATCTTCCTCTCTACGGATAAGCGTAGTACGAGAAGTTGGCTCGCATGAAATTTCAGTGTGAGATTTTGCTGAAAATCTCTGTTGGAATTGAAAGCGAATTTTTAAATTCGAGCCTATGGTTGAGTAAGGCCGTCCGCCATGGGACCGATCAGGTTTTGCCACACTTCATATCAAAACACACGAGAGCATCAACGAATATGCGGAAATCTCGAATCGATTCAATGAAATAGTTTTTTGAGTCGAAGTGAAAATCCGAAGTAAGTCGATTTATGTTGAAAGAGCTATTTCGGGTTGACAAAAGTGCCAGAGAAGTAATGGGAATGGAAATAGCGCTGTTTTGGCTGCGGATCTGCCGCTGGACCTTAATTTCCAGAGCGCGCTGCGTCAGTATCCTTGGTTCTTGAATTTTGCCGAGTTTTAACGAGCAATGCTCGTATTGTCGTCATCAAAAGGAAGTACTCAATCTTTCCGGAGGAGGGAGTGTTTATCCCGTGAGCAACGGACGAACGTACGCGACGAAGGTTTTCGATGTTTTCAAACATCAATGGAGAAATTAAATTCGCGCTTCTCAATTTTTGCACTAATAAGTTCGGCGACGTTGGCATCGTGTCAACCAGATTTTTGTCGAAAGCGAGGCGCCGGAGAAGTGCCTCCAAAATTCCCCATCCAAGCAACAAAGCTGCCCTATAGGCTTTAGCTCGTCCGACTAGCATTACTTCTCTAATCATTGCCCAAATTTGCGCATCATTCGGCTCGCGATTTGATTGCAAATTAAATTTTGGCTGCGACTTCAATTCCCTTTCTGCCATGCTAAGAGAGCTCACGCAATCGCCCTCGATATTTGCAGTGACGCCTGATGGGAAAAGAAATACTTTTTGAACACTCCCAGTGGAAACTTCGGTCGGGAAAATGCCAGAAATCTCGCGCAGCCAGTCAAAAGAGGGCGCAACTTCGAAGGGCCAATCAGAAATGAATAGAGATTTTGGAAAATTCGGTTTTCTAGAGGAAATATCGAGCTTAAATTCCCGCAGCGTCTGCAAGCTGTCGCTTCTGGATTTCCAAAATGTCAGGCTCAATGCGCCGTAAGTCGCAAGCAATGGGTTGGATTTCTTTGAAATACTTTCTGGATCACCAAGGACGTCCATCAATGCAAACGAGGAAGCTCCCAAAATCACAGGTCCTAGCGCCCCTGTTTGAAGAAATTTTCTAATTGTTTCCATTGTTATTGATCCCATCTCTCGATTGCAATCTCAAGCATGCGAAATTCAAATTTGCGCCCATTTGCAAGCTCCTTTAGCACACCTTGATATTGTTCCAAGTAAGCTCGCGCCATCCGAAGTTTTGTGATCCATTGCTCTCGCGTTTTCGCATCTGGGAGGCAGTCTTGAAGGGCTATTCGAATTGCGGCTTCTACCTGATGTGCCGGTGCAGAGGAAAAAACGGTTCTGAATTTTGGTTGACCTTGATTATCCGGGAAAATTCTTAACTCCACGTTGTTTATGTGGATGTGGCATCCTTTGACCACCCAGTCGTTCGCAATCTTCGAGGGTTCGCACAATTTAAATCTCCATATTAATTATTATTAAAATCCGAAGCGCTAAACATGCTTGCCTAAGTGATCGGATGTTGAGCGTAATCGTAGTCTTGAAATGGGTCTGCGAGCAAGGAAATTTCAGGCCATTTGAATTCGTACCGTTGCTCATCTGGCCAATCTGTTGGAAATTTTATACGAAGGATGCTTCCGATCGAAGGTTCCATTCCATCCTCTCCATCGTAATGATAGGCAGCGCCACTAAGACCGATGGACTTTGCCCTCGGCGAATATTCTTCGTCGCAAAATTGCGCAGAAAGCAGAATGTTCAATCCACAAAATGCGTCCATTAACGCATCAAAAGTTGCGCGCTCGAAATTCTCGTGCCTTTGATGTTTCGACTTATTGTAAGCCTGATACCAAGAAAGAGGCGATGACGAGGCCCAGGCTTGAAATGGCGATCTAACGCTATTACTGCCTTTCCATGTCGGGACCCGAACTTCAAATGCTGATAGGCGATGCGACTTGTCAATTAGCCGGTAGTGTTTGATATTTGTGTTGCCTTTTTTTGCCTCTGCATAGTTGTTCTCAAGAAGAATGGCTGTAAAGTTTGCCTCTATTTCAACGCATGTTCGCATTAAGAGTTGTTGAATTTTATGGGAGTATGTGTTGGAATTTATATCGCTGGGCTCGACGTAGGTAAATAAATTAAGAATTTCTTCTTCAATTAGTAGGAAGGCGCGAATGTAATGGCGCGGATCCGTGGCATATCGCTTGTGCAGGAGATACATCCAGCGACCACCCTCAGAGTATTTCCCGTCCAAAAATTGTCTACAGGTTCGGCGATACGGTTTATTTATTGGCATTGGTTTCGTTCAATAAAGAAAAATCTGATGGATTTTGCGATTGAGTTCGATACGTGGGTCTGTCGCCCGCGCGTACTATTTTGACTTTATCGAGCGGAAATGTCCGCGATGACCTGTTGTAATTTCTTCATCGGCATCTACCGCCATTTCAGTGTTGAAGTACTACAAGCGATGCACATGCACATGATGTGCGGCGCGGCCGCTTCGTTTTCCTACATCTGCTGTCCGCAACGACCGTCCGGTTCAGTGTCTGCAAGACGTTGCCGATACGAAAGCAAATCGCCGTAGTAAGCGAAGAGCTCGAAGCCCGCGGGGTTGGTGCTGTCGCAGCGTAGTGCGTGGCCCCATCTGCATCGTCTGAAGATGGGGCCCTGCAATCGTCGTCTTATGTTCTTGGCCGCATGAGCAATTGCGCTGGGCTGGGAGGGGCGGGCAAGCGTCAGGATGAATGCGTACGAAGGTGCGCCAACCAACGACCGCGCCCTGCATGGCATTCGCATGAATGGCACGCGTGAACCTGCTTCCGCGATGGCGAATACATTGCAGTCGAAGTCGCTCCAACAACGTCCCTACGCGACACATACTGCCGACAAGGCGACGGTCGAACTGCGTCATTTGCCGCAGCTTCTCAAGCCCCAGAGAGCGGTTTCGAACTGGTAAGTCAGCGTCCCCATCGGCCAAGTTCACTCGGTCCGCGTTCCTTCGCATTGCTGTCGCACGGATTGGCAGGCTCCTGGGGAGCGAAGGGTCTGATTTCGCGCTCTCCATCAGAAGCCATCCAAGCGCCTTGATCAAGATTTCATCCGTCAAGAGCAGCACTTTGCTTGGCGAAAACTGCGCTGATTTGTGCTTGTCGGCGCGTCTATGCACTTGATGCTGAGAGCGTTTTTTCCTGGCTCTGTCATCAACGGCCTGATGGTGCCTTCGACAGGAATCGAACCTGTATCTGAGTCTTAGGAGGACCCCGTTCTATCCATTGAACTACGAAGACGACTGGCGCGATGGGCTCGGTGCCCGGCCGGCGAGGGGTTGCCGGTGCGCGCCGCGATTTTATAGGGTTCCTGCGGCGGCTTCGCTGCACTGCAAAAAACCGGCCAGCACGGGCTAACCCCCATACGAAATCTCCGAGAAGTTGACCTCGGTCAAGTCGTCGCCCCACACCTGCGCGCAACATCCGGCCTGTTCGTATCTCCGCTCAGATCCAAGAATAAAAAAGGGCGAACCCTACACAGACTGGAGACAGACATGACGATGAAGAACATCGCTTCGCAGTTCGCCCGCAGCTGGCCTGCGAAAGCCATTGGCGCGGCCGTCCTGGCGATGGCCGTTGCCACCCCCGCCTTCGCCTGGGAACCCACCAAGCCCGTGGAGTTCGTGATCCCCGCCGGCACCGGCGGCGGCGCCGACCAGATGGGGCGGCTGCTGCAGGGCATCGTCATCAAATACAAGCTCATGAAAGAGCCGCTCATCGTCGTCAACAAGTCGGGCGGCGCGGGCGCCGAGGGCTTTCTGGCGGTGAAGGAAGCCAAGGGCGACCCGCACAAGATCATCATCTCGCTGTCGAACCTGTTCACCACGCCCATGGCCACCGGCGTGCCCTTCAACTGGAAGGACATGACGCCCGTCGCGATGCTGGCGCTCGACCAGTTCGTGCTGTGGACCAACGTCGATGAGCCCTACAAGACCGCCGGTGAATACATCGCGGCCACCAAGGCCGCGGGCCCCAACAAGTTCAAGATGGCCGGCACCGGCTCCAAGCAGGAAGACCAGATCATCACCGTGGCGCTCGAGAAAGCCACGGGCACCAAGTTCATCTACGTGCCCTTCAAGGGCGGCGGCGAGGTCGCGGTGCAGCTGGTGGGCGGCCACGTGAATTCCACCGTCAACAACCCGATCGAGGCAGTCGCGCAATGGCGCGCCGGCAAGCTGCGCGCGCTGTGCGTGTTCGACGACGAGCGCATGCCGTTCAAGGCGAAGGTGACCGATACGCAGTCGTGGAACGACGTGCCCACCTGCAAGGAAGCGGGCGTGCCCACCAAGTACACGATGCTGCGCGGCATCTTCATGCCCGCCGGTGTCACGCCCGACCAGCTGAAGTTCTACGTGGACCTGCTGACCAAGGTGGCCGCCACGCCGGAGTGGAAGGAATACATGGAGAAGGGCGCCTTCAACCCGACCTTCATGACCGGCAAGCCCTTCGCCGATTGGCTCACCACCGCCGAAGCGACGCACCGCACGCTGATGTCCGAGGCGGGCTTCCTGGCCAGCAACAAGTAGCCGCAGGCAGATAGATGGCCAGCCCCGGCCGCGCACTGCTGGCGCACCGGACGGCGGGCGGGCGGGCGCATGCACGCATGAGCGCGCGCACCGCCTCATTTCACTCACACATTTGATCGATGGGGGCTCCATGGAGCACGAAGAAATTTCCGATGGGGCGGCGCGTTCGGGCGTCGCCACCTACGTGGTCGAGGCGGTGGTGGCGCTGCTGCTGCTGATCATCGGACTGGTTGTGGTGTTCGAGGCCCGCAAGCTGGGCGCGGGCTGGACGAGCGATGGGCCGGGGTCGGGCTACTTCCCGTTCTTCATCGGCGTGATCATCACCATCTCGGGCGCGGGCATCCTGTACCAGGCACTGCTCGGCAAGAACAAGAACACCGAGGTGTTCGTCGATTCGGTACAGCTCAAGCGTGTGCTGTCGGTGCTGGTGCCGGCCACCGTGTACGTGCTGTGCATCACCTTCGTGGGGCTGTATGTCGCGTCGGCGATCTACATCGCGCTCTTCATGATCGTGCTGGGCAAGTATTCGTGGGTGAAGAGCGTGATCGCGGCGCTTGCGGTCAACACGGTCTTCTTCTGCATGTTCGAGGTGTGGTTCAAGGTGCCGCTTTTCAAAGGCGCGCTCGACCCCCTCCGGTTCCTCGGCTACTGAACTCACGGAGCACAGCGAAATGGACGAAATCAGCGCCCTGATGCAGGGCTTTTCCGTGATCCTGACACCCATGAACATCGGCCTGATGTTCGTCGGGATCATCCTTGGCGTGCTCATCGGCGTGCTGCCGGGGCTGGGCGGCGCCAACGGGGTGGCAATCTTGCTGCCCCTCACGTTCACGATGTCGCCGACCTCGGCCATCATCATGTTGTCGTGCATCTACTGGGGGGCGTTGTTCGG
The DNA here is from genome assembly GCF_024701975.1 of Variovorax sp. ZS18.2.2. GTDB lineage: Bacteria > Pseudomonadota > Gammaproteobacteria > Burkholderiales > Burkholderiaceae_C > Variovorax. Next base: position 240,629 of record NZ_JANLNM010000008.1, on the reverse strand, counting down.
CGGGGCCATCACCTCGATCCTGTTCAACATTCCCGGCGAGCCCTGGTCGGTGGCCACCACCTTCGACGGTTATCCGATGGCCCAGCAGGGCAACGCGGGCGCCGCGCTCACCACGGCTTTCACCTCGTCGTTCGTGGGTGCCTTCATCGCGGTGGTGATGATCACTTTTCTCGCGCCGTTGGTCGCGAAGTTCGCGCTCAAGTTCGGGTCGCCCGAATTCTTTGCGGTGTATTTACTGACCTTCTGCAGCTTCGTCGGCATGGGGAAAGGCTCGCCCTTCAAGATCCTCGCGTCGATGGCGCTGGGCTTTGCGCTCGCCTCGGTCGGCATGGACACGGTCACCGGCCAGCTGCGCCTGACCTTCGGCCAGCCCGAGCTGATGCGCGGCTTCGACTTCCTGATCGCGGTGATCGGTCTCTTCGGCATCGGCGAAATCCTGCTGTCGATGGAAGAGGGCCTGAAGTTCTCCGGCAAGAGTGCCAAGATCGACCCCAAGGTCGTGCTGCAAACCTGGAAGCAGCTGCCGCAGTACTGGGTGACGTCGCTGCGCAGCTCGCTCATCGGCATCTGGATGGGCATCACCCCCGGCGGTGCCACACCGGCTTCGTTCATGGCCTACGGCCTGGCCAAGAAGATGTCGAAGAAGGGCTCCAAGTTCGGCACCGGTCAGATGGAAGGCGTCGTCGCCCCCGAGACCGCGGCGCACGCCGCGGGCACCAGCGCGCTGCTGCCGATGCTGGCGCTGGGCATCCCCGGTTCTCCGACCGCTGCGGTGCTGCTGGGTGGCCTCTTGATCTGGGGCCTGCAGCCCGGGCCGCTGCTCTTCGTGGAGCAGAAGGACTTCGTCTGGGGCCTCATCGCCAGCATGTACCTGGGCAACATCGTGGGCCTGATCGTGGTGCTGAGCACGGTGCCGCTGTTCGCTTCGATCCTGCGCATTCCGTTCTCGATCATCGCGCCGGTGATCATCGTGATCTGCGCGATCGGTGCCTACACCGTGCACAACGCGATGCTCGACATCTGGTTCATGCTCGGCTTCGGCGTCATCGGCTACCTGTTCAAGAAGCTCGACTTCCCGCTCGCGCCGCTGGTGCTTGCGCTGGTGCTCGGGGACAAGGCCGAGGACTCGTTCCGCCAGGCGATGCTGGTCTCGCAAGGCGACGTGATGATCATGTTCTCGAACCCGCTGGTGGGCGGCATCACGACGCTGGCCCTGGTGCTGCTGTTCTGGCCGCTGATCTCCAAGGCCATCGCCTTCATCAAGCCGCCGAAGAAGCCCGACGAGTTCGCCGTCGAGCGTCCGGTGGATTGAGCGAGAAGAAAGCACAAGGAGCACACACATGCCAGTCATCGCACTGACCCAGGAGATGGGTTCCCTCGCCAAGGACGTTTCGGTCAAGCTCGCGGAAACGCTTTCGCTCGCCGTGATGCGCCACGAAGTCATCGACCATGTGGCCGAGAAGATGCAGGTTTCCAAGAGCCTCATCGGCCGGCTGCGCGGCGGCAAGGCCGGCCTGCTGGAGCGCCTGAAGACCGACCAGCGCAGCGTCGCGCTCTACACGGCCGACGAACTGTTCGCGCTGGCCGACCGCGGCAACGTGGTGCTGCGCGGATGGGGCGCCACCTGCCTGTTGCGGCCGGTGCCGCACGCGGTGTGCGTGCGCATCACGCGTTCGCTGGAGAAGCGCGTCGAGTGGCTGATGGGCGACCTCGAAACCGACGACGCCGCGTTCGCCGAAGCGGAGATCCGCCGCAGCGACCAGGCGCATGCGTCGCGCATGCATGCGCAGTTCGGCGTGACCTGGGGCGACCCGGTGCTCTACGACCTGGTGCTGAACACCGACCGCATGACGGTCGACAGCTGTGTCGAGCAGATCCGCCAACTGGTGGCGCGGCCCGAGTTCGCGGAGACGCCCGAGTCGCGCACGCTGCTCAAGAACATGGCGCTGCAGGCGCGTGTGAAAGCGGCGCTGAAGGAGCAGACGGAGACGAGCGACATCCGCGTCACGGTCGATGCGAACCAGGGGGAGGTGATCCTGCGCGGGATCGTCTTGAACTCCGAGGAGCGGACGCAGACGGAAGCGGTGGCGGCGGCTGTGATCGGCGTGACCGGTGTGCACAACCAGCTGCGACTGATGGCGAGTTCGAGGCGCTTCGCGTCGGCCAAGCAGACCTGAGTTCGGGTCTTTCTCCCTCCCCCAGAGGGGGAGGGAGTAAACCCCCGCGCCTAGATTTTTCCGCGCTTGCGAAGCCGACTAAGGGTTTCTGCGGAGAGATTGAGATACGAAGCCAACTCCTTGCTAGGAATCCGGTCTTCCAGCTCCGGGTGCTTCCTCATGAACCGGTGCACCCGCCCCGGCGCATCCAGCAGATGCAGCGTGATCGTGTGCGCCATGATCTCGCTCATCCCCTTCATCACCAGGTACTCGAACAGCTCCTTGGTCTGCGCATGCCGGTCGAGGAAGGTGATCCATTCCTTCAACGGCAGGCTCGCCACGCGGGCCTTGGTGACGCACACGATGCCGTAGGGCGTCGGCGTGCCCAGCCGCAGTGCCGCATAGCTGGTTTCCATGTCGTGCTCGTCGGCGAAGCGAAGGATCATTTCCTTGCCTTCCGGGTTGCTCACGACCCGTTTCAGGATGCCGTCGAGGATGAAGTACTGCTCCATCTCGCGCACCCCCTGGTGCAACAGGAAATCGCCCTTGTTGCCGTCCACGATCACGAGGTGGGCTTCCAGTTCGGCGCGGTCGCTCTCGCTCAGGTCCTTGAGCAGGACGTTCTGCCGGAGCTGCGCGCGAATGATGTTTTTTTCCGGGTGGTTTTCCAACAACGTCATGGGTCCCGTCTTGCTCGAATTCGCAACAACTTCTGGTTCATCTGGCCGGTGCCGTTTTCCGGAAAGTTGACCGAGGTCAACGTTCGAAAGCATGCCCCCGAATCATAGTCCCGGCTCGGGCCTCGGCCATTCACCAAAGCAGAAGGAGAGACATGTCTTCAGTAAGAACGGACAAAGAGGCATCCACGACCCTGGACGACGCCCTCAAGCCCACGAGCCGGGCCGTTGACGGCGATGCGGTCGTGCGAGCCCTCAAACCGGTTGCGGACGACGCACCGGAGGCCGAAACGACCGATGGCTTCCACCTGGTCATCGATGCGCTGAAGCTGAACGACATCGACACCATCTTCGGCCTCCCCGGCATCCCGATCACCGACCTGACGCGCATGGCGCAGGCCGAGGGCATGCGGGTCATTTCGTTCCGCCACGAACAGCACGCCGGCAACGCCGCGGCCGCCGCAGGCTTCTTGACGCAAAAGCCCGGCATCTGCCTCACGGTGTCGGCCCCCGGTTTCCTGAACGGCCTCACGGCGCTGGCCAACGCGACCACCAACTGCTTCCCGATGATCCTGATCAGCGGATCGAGCGAACGCGAAATCGTCGACCTGCAGCAGGGCGACTACGAAGAGATGGACCAGCTGGCCATCGCCAAGCCGCTGTGCAAGGCCGCCTTCCGCGTGCTGCACGCCGAAGACATCGGCGTGGGCATCGCCCGTGCCATCCGCTCGGCGCTCTCGGGCCGCCCCGGCGGCGTGTACCTGGACCTGCCAGCCAAGCTCTTCGCGCAGACCATGGACGCGGCCAAGGGCAAGGCATCGCTCATCAAGGTGGTCGATCCGGCACCGCGCCAGATCCCCGCACCCGACGCAGTGAAGCGCGCACTCGATTTGCTCAAGGGCGCGAAGAAGCCGCTCATCCTGCTGGGCAAGGGCGCTGCCTACGCACAGGCCGATGCCGACATCCGCGCACTGGTCGAGAAGACGGGTATTCCCTACCTCCCGATGTCGATGGCCAAGGGCCTCCTGCCCGACACGCACGTGCAATCGGCCGCGGCCGCACGCTCCTACGTGCTGCAGGAAGCCGACGTCGTGCTGCTCATCGGCGCGCGCCTGAACTGGCTGCTCTCGCACGGCAAGGGCAAGACCTGGGCCGAGGACAAGGGCGCCAAGCAGTTCATCCAGATCGACATCGCACCGACCGAGATCGACAGCAACGTGGCCATCGCCGCGCCGGTGATCGGCGACATCGGCTCCTGCGTCGCGGCGCTGCTCGGCGGCATCGATGCCAAGTGGGCCAAGCCGCCGGTCGAGTGGACCGGCGCCATCGCCGAGCGCAAGGACAAGAACCTCTCCAAGATGGCCGTGACGCTCGCCGCGCGCCCGTCGCCGATGAACTTCCACAGCGCGCTCAGCGTGATCCGCGACCAGGTCAAGGCCCGGCCCGACGCCATCGTGGTGAACGAAGGTGCCAACACGCTGGACTTCGCGCGCAGCATCGTGGACATGTACGAGCCGCGCAAGCGCCTGGACGTGGGCACCTGGGGGATCATGGGTATCGGCATGGGCTTCGCGGTCGCTGCCGCCGTGGTCACCGACAAGCCGGTGATCGCCATCGAGGGCGACAGCGCCTTCGGCTTCAGCGGCATGGAGGTGGAAACCATCTGCCGCTACAACCTGCCGATCTGCATCATCGTCTTCAACAACAACGGCGTGTACCGCGGCACCGACGTGAACGCGAGCGGCACCGCCGACGTGGCGCCCACCGTGTTCGTGAAGAACGCGCGCTACGACAAGCTGATGGAAGCCTTCGGCGGCGTGGGCGTCAACGCCACCACCGCCGACGAGCTGCAGAAGGCCCTGACCGAGGCCGTCGCCTCGCGCCGCCCGACGCTGATCAACGCCGTCATCGACGAAACCGCGGGCACGGAGAGCGGGCGCATCACGAGCCTGAACCCCGCCACGGCGAAGAAGAAGTAATTCCAGTTTTCAGCATTCAGACATCCAGGAGATATCACATGAGCGACAACAAACCCCTCAACGGCATCAAGATCATCGACTTCACGCACGTGCAAGCCGGCCCGGCCTGCACGCAGATGCTGGCCTGGTTCGGCGCCGACGTCATCAAGGTCGAGCGCCCGGGCTCCGGCGACGTCACGCGCTCGCAACTGCGCGACATTCCCGATGTCGACGCGCTCTACTTCACCATGCTCAACAGCAACAAGCGCTCGCTCACGCTGGACACCAAGCAGGCCGAAGGCAAGCTGGTGCTCGAGAAGCTGATCAAGGAATCGGACGTGCTGGTCGAGAACTTCGGCCCCGGCGCACTCGACCGCATGGGCTTCAGCTGGGAGCGCATCCAGGAACTGAACCCGAAGATGATCGTCGCCTCGGTCAAGGGCTTCAGCGACGGCCACCACTACGACGACCTGAAGGTTTATGAAAACGTCGCGCAGTGCGCAGGCGGCGCCGCATCGACCACCGGCTTCTGGGACGGCCCGCCCACCGTGAGCTCGGCGGCGCTGGGCGACAGCAACACCGGCATGCACCTGGCCATCGGCATCCTCACGGCCATCATCGGCCGCGAGCAGACCGGCAAGGGCCAGCGCGTGGCCTGCTCTATGCAGGACGCGGTGCTCAACCTCTGCCGCGTGAAGATGCGCGACCAGCAGCGTCTTGACCGCCTCGGCTACCTCGAGGAATACCCGCAGTACCCGCACGGCACCTTCAGCGACGTGGTGCCGCGCGGCGGCAATGCCGGCGGCGGCGGCCAGCCGGGCTGGGTGCTCAAGTGCAAGGGCTGGGAGACCGACCCGAACGCCTACATCTACTTCACCGTACAGGGCCACGCCTGGGCGCCGATCTGCGACGCCATCGGCAAGCCCGAGTGGAAGACCGACCCCGACTACATGACCGCCAAGGCGCGCCAGCCGCACATCACCGACATCTTCGCGACCATCGAAGTCTGGCTGAAGGACAAGACCAAGTTCGAGGCGGTCGACATCCTGCGCAAGTTCGACATTCCGTGCGCGCCGGTGCTGACGATGAAGGAACTGCTCAACGACGAATCGCTGCGTGCCAGCGGCTCGATCGTCGAAGTGCAGCACAAGGAGCGCGGCAGCTACTTCACCGTGGGCAGCCCGATCAAGTTCTCGGACCTGAAGCCCGAGATCACCGGTTCGCCGCTGCTGGGCGAGCACACTGAAGAAGTGCTGGCCGAGCTGGGCTACTCGAAGGCCCAGATCAGCAGCCTGCGCGAAGCCAAGGCCGTCTGAGGCCGTTGCAGCGAAAAAGAGAGAGCGGGAGCACACCTTGTCGTCATCGACCGTCGATCTGAACCAACTCGTTGCCGGGGCCGGCGACGCGATCATGGTCTGCGATGCCAAGGGTGCGATCACGCTGTGGAACAAGGCTGCCGAGCGCATCTTCGGCTTTACCGAAGCCGAAGCGCTCGGGCAGTCGCTGGACATCATCATCCCCATGCGACAACGCCAGCGGCATTGGGATGGCTATCACAAGACGATGGAAACGGCGGTCACCAAATACGGTGCCGACGTGCTGCGCGTGCCCGCGCTCCACAAGGACGGGCATACCCTTTCCATCGCCTTCACGGTCTCCATGCTGTTCGCCCAGGATCAACAGGTTTCAGGCATCGTCGCCATCGTGCGTGACGAAACCGCCCGCTTCGCCGAGGAGCGCAAATTGCGCGCCCGTCTGGTAGAAGTCGAAACCGCGACGAACAAATAAGACAGGAAAAACTGGAGACAGACGATGAGCAAGGCACTCGAAGGCGTTCGCATCCTCGACTTCACCCATGTGCAGTCGGGCCCCACCTGCACCCAGCTCTTGGCCTGGTTCGGCGCCGACGTGATCAAGGTCGAGCGCGCCGGCGAAGGCGACGCGACGCGCGGCCAGCTGCGCGACATTCCCGGTGTGGACAGCCTCTATTTCACGATGCTGAACCACAACAAGCGCTCGATCACGCTGGACACCAAGAACCCCAAGGGCAAGCAGGTCCTGGACACGCTGATCAAGACCTGCGACGTGCTGGTGGAGAACTTCGCGCCCGGCGCGCTCGACCGCATGGGCATCACCTGGGCGCATATCCAGAAGCTCAACCCGCGGATGATCGTCGCCTCGGTCAAGGGCTTCGGCCCCGGCAAGTACGAGCACTGCAAGGTCTACGAGAACGTCGCGCAATGCGCCGGCGGCGCCGCATCGACCACCGGCTTCGAGGACGGCCCCCCCGTCGTCACCGGCGCGCAGATCGGCGACAGCGGCACCGGGCTGCACCTGGCGCTGGGCATCGTCGCCGCGCTCTACCAGCGCAACAACACCGGGCGCGGCCAGCAGGTGCTCGCACCGATGCAGGACGCCGTGCTCAACCTCTGCCGCGTGAAGATGCGCGACCAGCAGCGGCTGGAGCGCACCGGCACCATGCACGAGTACCCGCAGTACCCCGACGGCAAGTTCGGCGACGCGGTGCCGCGCGCGGGCAACGCATCGGGCGGCGGACAGCCGGGCTCCATCCTGAAGTGCAAGGGCTGGGAGACCGACCCGAATGCCTACATCTACTTCATCACGCAGGGCGCGGTGTGGCCCGCGGTCTGCAAGGTGATCGGCGAGGAGAGCTGGATCACCGACGAGGCCTACGCCACGCCGGCCGCGCGCCTCTTGCACCTGAAGCCGATCTTCGCGCGCATCGAGCAATGGACCATGACCAAGACCAAGTTCGAGGCCATGGACATCCTCAACGAGTTCGACATTCCGTGCGGCCCGATTCTCTCGATGAAGGAAATCGCCGCCGACGAATCGCTGCGCGAGACCGGCACCATCGTCGAGGTGGACCACCCGACGCGCGGCAAGTACCTGACCGTGGGCAACCCCATCAAGATGTCCGACAGCCGGACCGAGGTGACACGGGCGCCGCTGCTGGGCGAGCACACGGAAGAGGTGCTGCGGCAATTGGGCTATGGCGTGGACGAAATTGCCATGCTGCGCACCGAGCGTGTGATTTGAATTAACAGCGCGCCGGCCGACCGATAAATAAAGTGTTTTTTGCAAATGGCGAAAGCCATTTGCAATGGACAACTGCGCCATTTTTTGCCAATTCACATATAACGCATGGCAAATGCATTCAATAAAATAGTTTAACTATTATTTATCGATCATCGAATCTACATTTTGATCATGCCGACCCGCCATCCATTTGTCGCCCGGCATTCAATTTCCAGGAGAAATTTCATGATGATCGATGATGCGCCCATTCAATACTGGAGCTCCGAGACGGAGCGCAACGCCTACAACGCGGCCTTCCACGAGCTGGGCCTGCGCTGGCACTGGGACCGCGAAACCTATTGCCAATTGCTGCGCCTGAGCCAGGACGGCCCGGAGCGCGTGTGCCATTACCTGAGCACGCACCAGGCGCATCTGCTGCGTGCCTATGACGCCAAATCGCTGGCCGAGGTGATCGAGCAAAAGAAGGAAATTCACCAGCAGCGCGAATTGAGCGAAGGCCTCGGAAGCCGGCGTTATTTCAATTGGGCCGAAAGCCACGGTGCCGAGATCGGCGCGTAATTGCCATGAATATCCACGAATACCAGGGCAAGGACGTATTGCGCAAATACGGCGTCACCACGCCCCGTGGATTCGCCTGCGCCTCGGCCGACGAAGCCGCCGACGCCGCCACCCGCCTGGGTGGCAGGGCCTGGGTGGTGAAGGCGCAGATCCACGCCGGCGGCCGCGGCAAGGGCGGCGGCGTGAAGCTCGCGTGGTCGGTCGACGAAGTGCGCCGGCACGCGAGCCAGATGCTCGGCATGACCCTGAAGACCCACCAGACCGGCCCTGAAGGCCGCGTGGTGAAGCGCCTGCTGGTGGAAGAGGGCGTCGAGGTCGACAAGGAGCTCTACCTCGGCCTGGTGGTCGACCGGGACTCCGGCCGCGTCGTGCTGATGGCATCGAGCGAAGGCGGCGTGGACATCGAGGACGTCGCGGCCCGCACGCCCGGAAAGATCCACAAGGTGTTCATCGACCCCGCCACGGGCCTGAAGGGCACCGAGGCCGACATCGTGGCGCGCAGCATCGGTCTCTCCGGCAAGTCGGTGATGCAGGCGCGCACGCTGATGCAGAACCTCTACCAGGCCTTCGACGCCTGCGATGCATCGCTCGCGGAGATCAACCCGCTGGTCGTGACGCGCGACGGCAACGTGATCGCGCTGGACGCCAAGTTCAGCTTCGATTCGAACGCGCTCTACCGCCAGCCCGAGATCGTGGCGATGCGCGACTTCGATGAGGAAGACCCGGCCGAGGTCGAGGCTTCGCGTTTCGATCTCTCGTACATCGCGCTCGATGGCGACATCGGCTGCCTCGTCAACGGCGCGGGCCTCGCGATGGCGACGATGGATGTGATCAAGCTCTACGGCGGTTCGCCCGCCAACTTCCTGGACGTGGGCGGCGGCGCTACGGCCGAGAAAGTGACGCAGGCCTTCAAGCTGATGCTGCGCAACCCGAACCTGCGCGCGATTTTGGTCAACATCTTCGGCGGGATCATGAAGTGCGACGTGATTGCGCGGGGCGTCATTGCGGCCGCGCGCGAGGTCGAGCTGTCCGTGCCGCTGGTCGTGCGCATGAAGGGCACGAACGAGAGCCTGGGTCGGACCATCCTCGCGCAATCGGGCCTGCCGATCATCACGGCCGACGACATGGCGGATGCCGCCCAACAGGCCGTGGCCGCGGCGCGGCGGAGGAACCACTGAAATGTCGATCCTCATCAACAAGCACACCCGCGTCATCACGCAAGGCATCACCGGCAAGACCGGCCAGTTCCACACCGCGATGTGCCGCGACTACGGCAACGGCCAGAAGTGCTTCGTCGCGGGCGTGAACCCGAACAAGGCGGGCAAGTCCTTCGACGGCATTCCGGTCTTCGGCACGGTGAAGGACGCGAAGGCCGAAACCGGCGCCACCGTGTCGGTCATCTACGTGCCGCCGCCGTTCGCAGCGGCCGCGATCGACGAGGCGGTCGATGCGGGAATGGAGCTGGTCATCTGCATCACCGAGGGCATCCCGGTGCGCGACATGATTCGCACGCGCCACCGCATGGAGGGCAGCAAGACGCTCTTGCTCGGGCCGAACTGCCCGGGGCTCATCACGCCCGACGAAATCAAGATCGGGATCATGCCGGGGCACATCCACCAGCGCGGGCGCATCGGCGTGGTGTCGCGCTCGGGCACGCTGACCTATGAGGCCGCGAGCCAGTTGGCGCGCTTCGGCATCGGGCAGTCGACGGTGGTGGGCATCGGCGGCGATCCGGTCGGCGGACTCAAGCACATCGATGTGCTCAAGATGTTCAACGACGACCCGCGCACCGACGCCGTGATCATGGTCGGCGAGATCGGCGGCAACGAAGAAGAGATTTGCGCGCGCTGGATCAAGGACCACATGCGCAAGCCCGTGGTCGGCTTCATAGCAGGCGCCACCGCACCGCCCGGCAAGCGCATGGGCCACGCGGGCGCCATCGTCTCCGGCGGGCGCGGCACCGCGCAGGAAAAGCTCGCGGTGATGAAGGAGTGCGGCATCCACGTGACGAGCAATCCGGCGGAGATGGGGAAGCTGCTCGCATCGCTTGTCATCCCTGACTACCTCCCGTTCGACTGATCGAGCCATCGATCCATCGAACGGCCTCGCAGATTTCAAGAAAGCACACAACAAATGAAACAGCAGCAATGGGTCCGCTTTGAAGACGCCGGCAAGACCACCTTCGGCACCGTCGAGGGCGATGCGGTGCACGAGCACCAGGGCGACATGTACGGCCGCTCCGAGCCCACGGGCCGCGTGTTCGTGCTCGCGGGCCTGAAGCTGCTCACGCCCAGCGAGCCCACGAAGGTGATCGCGCTGTGGAACAACTTCCACGCGCTCGGCGCCAAGCTGAGCCTGCCGGTTCCCGCGGAGCCGCTGTATCTGCTGAAGGCGCCCAACTCCTTCGCGGCGCACGGCGATGCGATCCGCAAACCGCTTTGTGAGGGCAAGGTGGTGTTCGAAGGCGAGCTGGGCATCGTCATCGGCAAGACCGCCACCGCCGTGGCCGAAGCCGACGCGCTCGACCACGTGTTCGGCTACACCTGCGCCAACGACGTGACCGTGGCCGACATCCTGAACCGCGATGCATCTTTCGCCCAGTGGGTGCGCGCCAAGGGCTTCGACACCTTCTGCCCCATGGGCCCCGTGGTGGCCACGGGCCTGGACCCGGCAACGCTCGTCGTGACCACAGTGCTCAACGGCGAGGAGCGCCAGAACTATCCGATCAGCGACATGCGGTTTTCCGTGCAGCAGCTGGTCAGCCTGATCTCGCAGGACATGACGCTGAACCCCGGCGACGTGATCCTGTGCGGCACCTCGGTGGGCGTCGGCTCGATGAAGCCGGGCAGCCAGGTCGAGATCGGCATCGAAGGCATCGGCAAGCTCTCCAACCGCTTCGGTTGAAACGGCGAACAAGGCAGCTTTCCGGCCTCGCGCAACGCATTCAAAACTACTGGGGATCGACATGAAGATAGCAGTCATCGGCGCAGGCGCCATCGGCGGCCTGGTCGGCGCGAAACTCGCGCTGGCCGGGGAGGACGTGACGTTCATCGTGCGCGGCGCGAACCTTGCGGCCATCAAGGCGAACGGCTTCAAGCTGATCTCGGCCGAAGGCGAAGAGCAGGTGGCGCGCAACGTGAAGGCCACCGACAGCTACGACGAGGCCGGCCCGCAGGACATCGTCATCCTCGCGATGAAGGCGCACCAGGTCGAGGCCGTGGCGAACGACGTGCCCAAGCTCTTCGGCCCCGAGACCATGGTCGTGACGATGCAGAACGGCATTCCGTACTGGTACTTCCACAACCACGGCGGTGCACTCGCGGGCACGCCGGTGCGCAGCGTCGACCCGACGGGGCTGGTGGGCGCGAAGGTGCCGGCCGAGCGGGTGATCGGCTGCGTGGTGTATCCCGCGTCGGAGCTCATCGCGCCGGGCGTGGTGAAGCACATCGAGGGCGATCGCTTCCCGGTCGGCGAGCTCGACGGTTCTTCTAGCGAGCGCGTGAACCGCGTCTCGGCCTGCTTCACCGGCGCGGGCTTCAAGGCGCCGGTGCTGGACAACATCCGTGCGGAGATCTGGCTCAAGCTGTGGGGCAACCTCACCTTCAACCCGATCAGCAGCCTCTCGCATTCGACGCTGGTCGACATCTGCCAATACCCGCCGTCGCGCGACCTCGCCGCCGCAATGATGCGCGAGGCCCAGGCCGTGGCGCACAAGCTGGGCATCGAGTTCCGCGTGACGCTGGAAAAACGCATCGCCGGCGCCGAGAAGGTCGGCAAGCACAAGACCTCGATGCTGCAGGACGTCGAAGCCGGCCGTGCACCCGAGATCGATGCGCTGGTGGGCGCGGTGGTCGAGCTGGCCCGGCTCACCGACACATCGACGCCGCACATCGACACCGTGTACACGCTGGTGAAACTATTGGCGCGCACGATGGAGGACCAGCGCGGTCAAGTTCGCCTCCGCGAGATCGCATGACAAGAAAGAACAACACCCCATGAGACGCACACGCAGCGCAAAGATCGTCGCCACGCTCGGCCCGGCTACGCCCGACGAGCAAGCCATTCGCGCGCTGTTCGAGCGTGGCGTTGATGTCTTCCGGCTGAACTTCAGCCACGGCTCACAGCACGACCATGCGCGCCGGCTGGAGGCCATCCGCCGGCTCGAAAAAGAGTTCGGCCGGCCCATCGGCGTGCTGCTCGACCTGCAAGGGCCGAAGCTGCGGCTGGGCACCTTCGAGGGCGGACGCACGTTGCTCGAAGCGGGCGCGCGCTTCCGTCTCGACATGGACACGAAGACGAACGGCACTCATCGCCGCGCGCCGCTGCCGCATCCGGAAATCTTCGCGGCGCTGCAGGCAGGAACCGATCTGCTGCTGGACGACGGCAAGCTGCGCCTGCGCGTGGAAAGCCACGGCGCCGATTTCGCGGAGACCACCGTCATCGTCGGCGGGCCGATCTCGGACCGCAAGGGCGTCAACGTGCCCAGCGTGCTGCTGCCGATTTCGCCGCTCACGCCGAAGGACCGCGACGACCTGGACTTCGGGCTCTCGATGGGCGTGGACTGGGTGGCGCTCTCGTTCGTGCAAAGACCTGAAGACATCACCGAGGCGCGCGAGATCATCGGCAAGCGCGCCTGGATCATGGCCAAGCTCGAGAAGCCCGCCGCCATCGAGCACCTGGACGGCATCGTCGCGCTGGCCGACGGCATCATGGTCGCGCGCGGCGATCTCGGCGTGGAGTTGCCGCCCGAGCAGGTGCCCGAGCTGCAGCGCCGCATCGTGCGTGCCTGCCGCCAACACGGCAAGCCGGTGGTGGTGGCCACGCAGATGCTCGAATCGATGATCGCGGCGCCTGTGCCCACGCGCGCCGAAGTGTCCGACGTGGCGACCGCCATCTACGACGGTGTCGATGCGGTGATGCTCTCGGCCGAATCGGCCTCGGGAAAGTACCCGCTCGAAGCGGTCGGCATGATGGACCGCATCGTCGCGCGCGTGGAGGCCGACCCGTCGTACCGCACCGGCATCGACGCCACGCACGATGCGGCGCTGTCGACCACGGCCGATGCCGTGTGCGCCTCGATGCGCCAGGTGGCCGCGCTGCTTGCGCCGGCCGCCACCGTGACCTACACCTCCTCGGGCTTCACCAGCCTGCGCGCCGCGCGCGAGCGGCCCGCGGTGCCGATCCTGAGTCTCACGCCCGACGTGGCGGCCGCGCGCCGCATGGCGATGGTGTGGGGCGTGCATGCGGCGCTCGTGGACGACGTGCACGACGTGGCCGAGATGATCGACTGCGCCTGCCGCACCGCGCAGGCCGAAGGCTTCGCGAAAGCGGGCGACGACGTGGTGGTGGTGGCGGGGTTGCCCTTCGGTTTGTCGGGCACGACGAACCTGTTGCACGTCGCACGAATTCCGGGTTGATGCCCGGTGGCTGAGAGGGGCTCGCGCGCTACGATGGCCTTTCGATTGCAGCCCCACTTTCCCTCCCGATGAAGCATGCGACCCTGCGCCAGTTGAAGGTCTTCGAGGCGGTCGCGCGGCTCTTGAGTTTTTCGAGAGCGGCGGAGGAGCTTCACCTCACGCAGCCCGCGGTTTCCACACAGGTCGCCAAGCTCGAGGAGCATGCGGGCAATGTGCTGTTCGAGCAGTTCGGCAAGAAGATCTTCCTCACGCCCGCGGGCGCCGAGCTGTTGCAGATCAGCCGCGCGATCATCCAGCAGTTCGAAGCGGCCGAGAACGCGATGATGCAGTTCAAGGGCGTCTCGGGCGGCAAGCTCAACGTGGGTGTCATCAGCGCGGGCGACTACTTCTTTCCGCGCCTCCTGGTGGAGTTCGCGAGCCGCCATCGCGGCGTGACGCTGAACTTCACCGTGCACAACCGCGAGGGCCTGCTGACCCACATCGCGGAGAACCTGACGGACCTCGCGATCATGGTGCGGCCGCCCACCGATCTGGACACCGCGAACCAGGCCTTTGCTCCGCACCCCTACGTGATCGTGGCGTCGCCGACGCATCCACTGGTGGGCGTGCCGGGCATTCCGCTGAAGCGTTTGATGCGCGAGCCGTTCGTGGTGCGCGAGAAGGCATCGGACACCTGGCACTCGATGGAAGACGGCTTCGGGCGCGAGCTGGAGCACATCAACATCGCGATGGAGATCCGCAGCACCGAGACGATCAAGCAGGCGGTGATCGCGGGCATGGGCGTGAGTTTTGTCTCGGCCCACACCATCAGCCAGGAGTTGAAGGCCGGGAGCCTCTGCGTGCTCGACGTGGAAGGTTTTCCGCTGATGCTCAACTGGTACGTGGTGCATCGCCGCACCAAGCGCCTGCCGCCGGTGGCGCAGGCCTTCAAGGACTTTCTGCTGAGCGATGGCGCGTCGCTGATCTCGCAGATCGTGCCGTTCAAACCGCTGCCATCACAACAGCAACCCTGAAAAACAAAAGAGCGCATGAAGCGCTCTTTGTCTCTGGGGCGGGGCACGATCAGTTAGTTGGTCAGTGCGCTGCGGACGTTCTTGCGGTGTTGCACGAGTGCGGCGCGGGCTGCCTTGTACATGATCACGATGGGCATCGCGGCGACCAGGTCGCGCAGGGCTTCGTCGTTGGTGGCGGTGGAGGGCGATGCGTTGCGGATCGCGCGGGAGTCGAGGGTGGTGTTGCTCATGGAAATGCTCCTGAAGATTTGAATCAAAAAGACTGAAGGGATTACCCGCAATTTTAGGGTTTACCCTAGACGATCGCAAACGCTGATTTCGCGTTTCTTGACCTAGGTCAATTTTTCTCCTGATGGATGTGGGTTGCAAGCACGCGAAGTACGCCGTTGTTCGGGGCGGGTGCGCAGGCCACCGGGTACTCCCCTCCGCGAATGTCCCCCCGCCTTCGGCTCCTCCTCGATTTCGCTGCGGGGAGCACCCGATGCCCTGCGCACTCGGACGCGCTCTGTGCGAACAGCCGATCAACCACTGCTCTGAAAGCGCCCACCGTCGGCGCGAGTGCAGCCCCGAAAAAGCGGCGCCAAAAAACAAGCAACACAAGCGCATGCAGATGTTCGATTGCTAGGGATATCACGGGGGTCCCAACAACTCGCGATTCGTGTGAACTTGACTGCGGTCAAGAGTTTTTGAGTCGTGCCGTCCGACAGTCATCCACGCGCAAAAACAAGTGATTCAGTTCTCTTTTTCACTCGACTGATTGCGTCGTTTTTCCCGAGACCGTCGGACTCATCAAAACATTAAGGACAACGCCATGACTCGGCCAACAACCACGATTGCGGGTTCCAACCCCGCGATATATCCACCATCGGATTCCACCCACGGTGTCACCGCCCAACGATCCGAGGCGTACCGATGGGGACAGTTGCTGATCGGCATCGTCTGCATGGCGATGATCGCGAACCTCCAGTACGGCTGGACCCTCTTCGTCAACCCCATCGCTGAAAAACACGGCTGGAGCCGCGCCGCGATCCAGGTGGCCTTCACGATCTTCGTGCTCACCGAAACCTGGCTCGTGCCAATCGAGGGCTACCTCGTCGACCGCTTCGGCCCGCGCCCCGTGGTGCTCGTGGGCGGCGTGCTCTGCGGCCTCGGCTGGGTGCTGAATTCGTTCGCCGCTTCGCTGCCGATGCTTTACTTCGCAGCGGCCGTCGGCGGTATCGGCGCAGGTGCGGTGTACGGCACCTGCGTGGGCAATGCGCTCAAGTGGTTCCCCGATCGCCGGGGCCTCGCAGCGGGCATGACCGCCGCAGGCTTCGGCGCCGGCTCGGCGCTCACGATCATCCCGATCTCCGTGATGATCAAGACCAGCGGCTACGAGTCTGCGTTTCTCTATTTTGGGATCGGTCAGGGCATCATCGTCTTCGCCCTGGCCTGGTTGCTCACCCGCGCACCCGACCACGTGAAGGCGGCATCGAGCAGCCGCAACGTGCAGCAGTCGCAACGCGACTACGCGCCGTCGGAGGTGCTGCGATCGCCCATCTTCTGGGTGATGTACGCGATGTTCGTGATGGTGGCGGCCGGCGGCCTCATGGCCACCGCGCAGCTCGCGCCCATCGCGCAGGATTTCAAGATCATGGATGTGCCGGTCAACATCATGGGACTGGTATTGCCCGCACTGACCTTCGCGCTGGCCATCGACCGCGTGCTCAACGGCCTGACGCGACCCTTCTTCGGCTGGGTCTCCGACAAGATCGGTCGCGAGCAGACGATGTTCATCGCGTTCGCGCTCGAAGCGGTCGGCATCCTGGCGCTGTACCACTACGGCCAGAACCCGATCCTCTTCGTGCTGCTGACCGGCATGGTGTTCTTCGCCTGGGGCGAGATCTACAGCCTGTTCCCATCCACTTGCGCCGACACCTTCGGCTCCAAGTACGCCGCATCGAACGCCGGCATGCTCTACACCGCGAAGGGAACGGCCTCGCTGCTGGTGCCGCTCTCCAGCGTGCTTGCCGCATCCACCGGCAGCTGGCATGCGGTGTTCATCGTCGCGAGCGCGGTCAATGCCGCGGCCGCGCTGATGGCCTGGTTCGTGTTGCGCCCGATGCGCCGCAAGCACATCGAGAAGAGCCGTCTGGCGTCCTGATCCCATCGCTCTTCATCAGCGAAGGCCGATGCGCGAGGCGCGCGAGCGCAGCACATCGGCCCGCCACGGGTCGGTGGCTTCGAGGGTGTCCGCCGCGACCTGCAAGGCGCGCATCTGCTCGACGTCCTCGATGATCCTGCGCGGACTCAGCAAGGCTTCGGCGAGCATGCAGGCCTCGTCGATGAGCACTTTGAACGCGTCGGCAAAGCGACCGGATACGTTCGCACCGAGTGACTGGCCAAGGATGGGCATGGGGAGCTCCTGGAGTGTGTTGGTAGTAACCCTATCTTCCATGCTCGCACCGAACAAGTAAAACGAGATTAATTGCCAATTGAATGCAAACATATTGCATTCAAAGAGGGCGCCTCGATGGACATCAACCTGGCCCGGACCTTTCTCGAGATCGTCGAGACGCGCAGCTTCCAGCGCGCCGCCGAGCGCCTGCATGTGACGCAGACCTCGGTGAGCGCACGCGTGCGAACCCTCGAGGAGCTGCTGCGACGCAAGCTCTTCGTGCGCAACAAGGCCGGCGCGGCGCTCACGCCTGCCGGTGAGCAGTTCCTGCCGCACGCCACCACGCTGGTCCAGGTCTGGGAGCGCGCGCGCCACCAGGTCGCGGTGCCCGATGGCAGCCAGGCCGTGCTCGCGGCCGGCTGCGAGATCAGCCTGTGGGATCCACTGCTGCTGCGATGGCTGCTGTGGCTGCGCAGGACCGTGCCGCAGCTCGCGATCCGCACCGAAGTGGGCCTTCCGCACGACCTGCTCGACAAGGTGGCGGCGGGCGTGCTCGACGTCGCCATCGTCTATGCGCCGCAGCAGCGGCCCGGGCTGCGCGTGGAGCTGCTGATCGAGGAGAAGCTCGTCATGGTCACCACCGCCAAACACCCTCGCATGCCGCGGCCGGCGGACTATGTCTATGTCGACTGGGGGCCGGAGTTCGCGGCGCAGCACGGCCTGGCCTTTCCCGAACTGTCCAACGCCGCGGTGAAAGCCGGCCTGGGGCCGCTGGGCCGCGAGTATCTGCTCGCCGCTGGCGGCACCGGCTACTTCCGGCTCGACGTGGTGCGCAGCCACCTGGAATCGGGGCAGCTGCACCGCGTGCCGAACACGCCGGAGTTTCTCTACCCTGCGTATGCGGTCTACGCCGTGGGCGCCGATCCGGCCATCGTCGATCCGGCGCTCGCGGGGTTGCGCGAAGTGGTGAGCACCGCTTCCAGGCTGGCTGTCGGCAGCGCCGCCGGAAGGCCTTGATTCTCGGGAAATTGACCTGAGTCAAGGTCTTTGCCACCGTATTCCCCGACAGTGCCCTCCAGAGCGGGAAACCGCAGTTTTTCCTAGGGCAATCGGCAGTGTCTGCGAGCGTGCTTCGGTCGTAGGATGAAAAAGCCGGGACAACGAGACCACGATGAATAAAAACCCGGTAAGGAGCGCCGCATGAACGAAGTGGGCCGACACGCCACGATGAGCGAATCCGATGAACTGGCCGCGGTGCGCCAGGTGCTGATCGAGCGCGCGGAAGAACCGGGGGCGTTGCTCCCGATCCTTCACGACGTGCAGGACGCGCTGGGCTACATCCCCGCGCACACCGTGACCACGATCGCCGAGGGCGTGAACCTCTCGCGCGCCGAAGTGCACGGCGTCATCACCTATTACCACCACTTCCGCTCCGCACCTGCGGCGCGCCATGTGATCCAGATCTGCCGGGCCGAGGCCTGCCAGGCGATGGGCGCCGATGCGCTGCTGGCCCACGCCGAACTGCGCCTGGGCTGCAGCGCGCACGGCCATTCGAAGGACGGCAACTTCACGCTGGAGCCGGCCTTCTGCCTGGGCCTCTGCGCCTCGTCGCCCGCGATGACGATCAACGAAGAACCGCACGCGCGCATGACGCCGCGTTCGTTCGACGCGCTGGTGGCGCAATACGGAGACTGCGCATGAGCGGCCTCACCATTTATGTGCCGCGCGATTCGGCAGCACTGGCGGTCGGCGCCGAGCGTGTGGCCGAACGTATCGCGCAGGAAGCTGCCATTCGCGGCGTGTCTTTCGGCATGGTGCGGAACGGCTCGCGCGGCCTGTTCTGGCTGGAGCCAATGGTCGAGGTGAGCACGCCTGCCGGGCGCGTGGCCTACGGCCCCGTGACCATCGACGACGTGGCCGACCTGTTCGATGCCGGCTTCGCCGAAGGCGCGCAGACGCATCCGCTGTCGCTTGGCCTGACCGACGAGATTCCGTACCTGAAGAAGCAGGAGCGCCTGACCTTCGCGCGCATGGGCATCACCGATCCCGTGTCCGTCGCCGACTACGAGGCGCACGAAGGCTATGCGGGCCTGCGCCGCGCGCTGGGCCTCAAGCCCGAAGAAGTGGTGCAGCAGGTGCTCGACTCGGGCCTGCGCGGCCGTGGCGGCGCAGCGTTCCCGGCCGGCATCAAGTGGAAGACGGTGATGGCCACGCCGGCCGCGCAGAAGTACATCGTCTGCAATGCCGACGAAGGCGACTCGGGCACCTTCTCCGACCGCATGACGATGGAGGGCGACCCGCTCATGCTGGTCGAAGGCATGACCATCGCGGGCGTTGCCACCGGCGCGACCAAGGGCTATGTCTACATCCGCTCCGAATACCCGCACGCCATCGCGACGATGAACGAGGCGATCCGCGCGGCCGAGGCTGCCGGGTTCCTGGGCGAGAACATCCTCGGCTCGGGCCAGACCTTCTGGCTCGAAGTGCGCAAGGGCGCGGGCTCGTATGTGTGCGGCGAAGAAACCGCGCTGCTCGAAAGCCTGGAAGGCAAGCGCGGCATCGTGCGCGCCAAGCCGCCGCTGCCGGCCATCACCGGCCTCTTCGGGAAGCCGACGCTCATCAACAACGTGATCACGCTCGCGAGCGTGCCGCTGATCCTCGCGCGCGGTGCCGAGTACTACCGCGACTTCGGCGTCGGCCGTTCGCGCGGCACGCTGCCGATGCAGCTGGCCGGCAACATCAAGCACGGCGGGCTGGTCGAGAAGGCCTTCGGCGTCACGCTGCGTGAACTGCTGTACGACTATGGCGGCGGCTCCGCCTCGGGCAGGCCGATCAAGGCGGTGCAGGTGGGCGGGCCGCTCGGCGCGTACCTGCCCGAATCGCAATGGGACCTGCCGCTTGACTACGAGGCCTATGCGGCCGTGGGCGGCACGGTGGGCCATGGCGGCATCGTGGTGCACGACGACACGGCCGATCTTTCGAAGCTCGCGCGCTATGCGATGGAGTTCTGTGCCATCGAGTCGTGTGGCAAGTGCACGCCGTGCCGCATCGGCTCGACCCGCGGCGTGGAGGTGATCGACAAGATCCGCGCGGACAACAAGCGCGTGGAGCACGTCATCCTGCTGCGCGACCTGTGCAACACCATGGTCCACGGTTCGCTGTGCGCCATGGGGGGCATGACGCCGTTCCCGGTGCTGTCCGCACTCGACCATTTCCCACAGGACTTCGGTCTCGTGGTTCCCGATCGCAAGGCTGCTTGAACGCAACGCATCGCGCGCCGCACAGCACAAGCAGCAGGAGACAAGAAAACATGCTCGACCATCTGAAAGAAATCGACTACGGCACCCCCAAGCGCGAATCGACGCGCGAAGTGACGCTGGAGATCGACGGCAACGAAGTCACCGTGCCCGCGGGCACCTCGCTGATGCGCGCGGCCGTGGATGCCGGCATCAACGTGCCCAAGCTCTGCGCCACCGACAGCCTGGAGCCCTTCGGCTCGTGCCGCCTCTGCCTGGTCGAGATCGAGGGCCGCAAGGGTTTCCCGGCCTCGTGCACCACGCCGGCCGAAGCCGGCATGAAGGTGCGCACGCAGACGCCCAAGCTGCAGGACCTGCGCAAGGGTGTGATGGAGCTGTACATCTCCGACCACCCGCTCGATTGCCTCACCTGCTCGGCCAACGGCAACTGCGAGCTGCAGGACATGGCGGGTGTCACGGGCCTGCGCAACGTGCGCTACGGCTTCGACGGTGCGAACCACCTGAAGGACCAGAAGGACGAGTCGAACCCGTACTTCACCTATGACCCTTCGAAGTGCATCGTCTGCAACCGCTGCGTGCGCGCCTGCGAGGAAACGCAGGGCACCTTCGCACTGACCATCAGCGGCCGCGGTTTCGAGTCGCGCGTGTCGCCGGGCCAGGACGAAGCGTTCATGGATTCGGAGTGCGTGAGCTGCGGCGCCTGCGTCGAGGCTTGCCCGACGGCCACCTTGCAGGAGAAGTCGGTCATCTGGCTCGGCCAGCCCGAGCACAGCATCATCACCACCTGCGCCTACTGCGGCGTGGGCTGCGCCTTCAAGGCGGAGATGAAAGGCAACGAGGTCGTGCGCATGACGCCGTGGAAAGACGGCAAGGCCAACGAAGGCCATTCCTGCGTGAAGGGCCGCTTCGCCTGGGGCTACGCGACCCACCAGGACCGCATGCTCAAGCCGATGATCCGCAAGAACATCAGCGACCCGTGGCAGGAAGTGAGCTGGGACACCGCCCTCAACTACGCGGCGGGCGAATTCAAGCGCCTGCAGGCCAAGTACGGAAAGGACTCCATCGGCGGCATCACGTCGTCGCGCTGCACGAATGAAGAAACCTACCTCGTGCAGAAGCTGGTGCGCGCGGCCTTCGGCAACAACAACGTCGACACCTGCGCCCGCGTGTGCCACTCGCCCACGGGTTACGGCCTGAAGCAGACGCTGGGCGAATCGGCCGGCACGCAGACCTTCAAGTCGGTGGAGAAGGCCGACGTGATCATGGTGATCGGCGCCAACCCGACCGATGGTCACCCGGTGTTCGCCTCGCGCATGAAGAAGCGGCTGCGCGAAGGCGCCAAGCTGATCGTGGTCGATCCGCGCCGCATCGACATCGTGAAGTCGCCGCATGTGAAGGCTTCGCACCACCTGCAGCTCAAGCCCGGCACCAACGTGGCCGTGGTCACCGCGCTCGCGCACGTCATCGTGACCGAAGGGCTCACGGCCGACGCCTTCATCGCCGAGCGTTGCGACACCGCCTCGTTCGCCGCCTGGAGAGACTTCGTCGCGCAGCCCGAGCAATCGCCCGAGGCCACCGAGAAGGCCACCGGCGTGCCGGCCGCCGAGATGCGCGCCGCGGCCCGCTTGTTCGCCAGCGCCGCCAACGGCGCGATCTTCTACGGCCTGGGCGTGACCGAGCACAGCCAGGGCTCGACGACCGTGATGGGCATCGCCAACCTCGCGATGGCCACCGGCAACGTGGGCCGCGAAGGCGTGGGCGTGAACCCGCTGCGCGGCCAGAACAATGTGCAGGGCGCGTGCGACATGGGCTCGTTCCCGCACGAGCTGCCGGGCTACCGCCATGTGTCGGACAGCACCACGCGCGCGTCGTTCGAAGCGGCCTGGGGCGTGACCATCGATCCGGAGCCGGGCCTGCGCATTCCCAACATGTTCGACTCCGCCATCGGTGGCGGCTTCAAGGGCCTGTATTGCGAGGGCGAGGACATCGTTCAGTCGGACCCCAACACGCAGCACGTGGCCGCGGCCATGATGGCGATGGAATGCGTGGTGGTGCAGGACATGTTCCTCAACGAAACCGCCAAGTACGCGCACGTGTTCCTGCCGGGCTCCTCGTTCCTCGAGAAGGACGGCACCTTCACCAATGCTGAGCGCCGCATCTCGCGCGTTCGCAAGGTGATGCCGCCGAAGGCGGGCCTGGCCGACTGGGAAATCACGGTGAAGCTCGCACAGGCGCTGGGCTACCAGATGGACTACAAGAGCCCCGAAGACATCATGGCCGAGATCGCCGCGCTGACGCCGACCTTCCACGGCGTGAGCTACAAGCGCCTGGACGAACTCGGCAGCATCCAGTGGCCCTGCAACGACGACGCGCCCGACGGCACGCCAACGATGCACATCGACACCTTCGTGCGCGGCAAGGGCCGCTTCATCGTCACGCAGTACGTGGCGACGGACGAGAAGGTCACGCGCAAGTTCCCGCTGCTCCTGACCACCGGGCGCATCCTGTCGCAGTACAACGTGGGCGCGCAGACGCGCCGCACCGACAACAACCTGTGGCACGGCGAAGACCGGCTGGAGATCCATCCGCACGATGCGGAGGAGCGCGGCGTGAAGGACGACGACTGGGTCGGCATCCAGAGCCGCGCGGGCGAGACGGTGCTGCGCGCCACGGTGTCCGAGCGCATGCAGCCGGGCGTGGTCTACACCACCTTCCACTTCCCCGAGTCGGGCGCCAACGTGATCACCACCGACAACTCCGACTGGGCCACCAACTGCCCCGAGTACAAGGTGACGGCGGTGCAGGTGATGCCGGTGATGCAGCCCTCGACCTGGCAGCAGGAGTACAGCCGCTTCAACAAGACGCAGATCGACCTGGCGACGGCTGGCGCGCTGCCGGAAAAGCGCAACGAGACGGTTCCGGCCAAGTAGGCAGCAGGAAGGAACGGGCATGAACATCGCCACCCTGCCGGCCGTCGAAGGCGCCGACACCTTCTGCGAAGGCGCGCTGCTGCTGCCGGTGCACGGCGTGCGCGGCGGCGAGGCCTACGCGGTGCAGGACTGGGTGGCCGAGGAAGTGCCTGTGGCGCTGGAGTTCAACGGCATCTCGCACGCGGTGATGCTCGCGACGCCGCTGGACCTGGAAGACTTCGCGCTCGGCTTCTCGCTGAGCGAAGGCATCCTCGATGCGGCGCACGAGCTCTATTCGGTGGAGATTGCACCTTCGGATCTCGGCATCACGGTGCGGCTGCAGGTGTCGAGCGCCGCGTTCACGCGCTTGAAGCAGCGGCGCCGCACGATCGCGGGCCGCACCGGCTGCGGCCTGTGCGGTACCGAGAGCCTGGCGCATGTGTCGCGCGAACTGCCGGTGCTCGGCGATGCCGCAGTGGCGCTGGAGCGCCAGGCCATCGCCCGCGCGATGTCGCAGTTCCAGTCGCTGCAGACGCTGCAACAGGCCACCGGCGCGGTGCATGCGGCGGCGTGGTGTTCGGCGGCGGGCGAGGTGATGTGGCTGCGCGAAGACGTGGGCCGCCACAACGCGCTCGACAAGCTCATCGGTGCGCTCGCGAGCAACGACATCGATGCGTCGGCTGGCTTCATCGCCGTCACCAGCCGCGCGAGTTTCGAGATGGTGCAGAAGACCGCGATGGCGGGCGTGCCGTTGCTCGCGGCGGTGTCGGCGCCGACCTCGTTCGCGGTGGCCACGGCGGAACGCGCGCGGCTCACGCTGGTCGGCTTTGCACGCAAGGACGACCTGGCCGTCTACAGCCACCCCGGGCGCGTGGCGACGGGCGGGCAGGAACTCACATCCACATCGACCGGACGCCGCGCGCACTGACGCGTGCGACCGGCAGTTTCATTTCTTCAAAGGCAGTGCATGCACGACCACGATCCGACGGCGCAACTGGTCAAGATGGCCAACCAGATCGGCAGCTTCTTCCAGGCCCAGTCGCCCGACAATGCGACCCTGTCGACGAACGCGATCGCGGCGCACCTGAAATCGTTCTGGGCGCCGAGCATGCGCGTGCAGCTGATCCGCGCGCTCGAAGCGGGTGGCGCGACGCACCTGATGCCGATCGTGGCGTCGGCGGTGCGCAGCCATCGCGCGAACCTGCTGCCGGGCGGGGCCGTCGAGCTGGCTGAAAAGAAAGAGCAGTTTCCGCCGGGTGGCGGCGACGCGGGCTAGGCTACGTCGAGTCAGGTGGGGCTGCTGCGCCTCATCTGTTGCTGCTCGGTGTACGACTTGAGCAGCGCCTCGTAGCAAAGGCACAGCGGCATCGCGATGAACACCATGCCCGCCACGTAGATCACCAGGCTCATCACGGGAAACTCGTCGCCGCCCCAGTGCGGAATCGACGTACCGATCGCAAGGAGGGCGATGACCGCGATCACGACGTGCAGCGCGCTGCGCACGCGCGTGATCCGTTGCGATGCCGGCGGGTCGTACGTCTGACGGTCCGATACCGGAATCGGGCTGTGGCCGCCCTTGTCTCCATCATTTTTCATCGTCGCTCCTCAGTGAAGGCGTCAATGAATTGTTAACTCCGCATTTGGCCCGGTCAAGATCGAAGTCCCTTGCTTTTGGACCGGTCCGGCGTGCTTTACGGATCAGTCGTACTTCACCGTGTAGATGAGGTCGAGCCCGCTCGTCTGGCCCGCCTGTCCGCGCAGCGTGAGGCGCTGTGTGAGGTCGTAGAAGATGAAGAGCGTGCCGAAGGTGCCGCCCAGGCTGCGTTCGTAGGTCACGTAGAAATCCTTCGACAGCCGCTTGCCCAGCGTGACCGCCGATTCGCGCAGGTCGCCGCCGCTGCCCGGACCCTTGAAGCCGAGTTCATCGAGCCCGAAGCGCCCCGCGAGGCTGCCGCCGCTGCCACTCTTGCCGATCTTGCCCAGCACCGCGAGCGCGGCCTGCTGCAGCAGTGCCGACTCGCCGCCGCTGGTGGCCGAGGCGCGCCCGAGGATCACCCAGGAGAGCGTTTCCGCATCGGACAGCGCGGGCTCCGAATAGAGCTTCACGCGGGGCGACTGCGCGCTGCCCGAGATCTGCACGCCCGCGCGCTGCGAGATGTTCGGGCGGATCGCGAGGATGTCCAGCTGTGGGTTGTCGAAGGGGCCGTTGAAACGCGCCACGCCGGTTTCCACGTCGAGCTGCTGGCCGTAGGCGCGGTACTGGCCCTTCACGGTCTTCACCTCGCCGGCGATGCGCGGCGGCGCATTGAGCTTGGTGCTGCGAATCTCGAGGTCGCCTTCGAGCCGCGTCGTGATGCCGCGGCCCTGCACCGCGAAGTCGTCGCCGAGGTCGAAGTTCACGACGATGTCGGGCGGCTTCGCGGTCTGCGGCTTGGCGGCCTGTGCATCGACGCGGGCCGATTCGCGCTGCGCGGCCTCGGCGGCCTCGCGGTCCCTGGCGGCCGAGCGCACGACGACGTCGGTACCGAGGCTGGGCGCGGTTTCGTCGGGCAGGATGATCACGGCGCGGTCGGTCTTGAGCTTGCCGCGCACGGTGAACTGGCCGTTGTCCAGCCGCGCCTGCAGGTCGCCCGAGAGCGTGACCTGCCGGTCGGTGCGCACCAGCACGCGCAGCGCGCGCAGATCGCCTTGCAGGGCCATGCGGATGCTCGGCGTGGCGGTGCCCGGTGCGGCACCCCAGCTCATGTCGCCGCGCGCCGAGAGCGAGCCGCCGTCGGTGTTCGCTTCGCTCGCCGCGGTGCTGCGGTTGCCGCTCTGGCCGCCGATGCGGGCCGAGCTGCCGGCGCCGCCCTTGAGGGTGAATTCGGTGATCTCGATGCGCTCGCCGGTGAGGCTGGCGCGCAGGCGCCCGTCGCTCAGGTCCAGCCCTTCGACCGGTGCGCGTAGCGCGAGCTTGTCGGCGCCGAGCGTGCCGTTCCAGCGCGGCGCCGTGCGGTTGCCTGAGAGCGTGGCGTTGGCGTCGAGCGTGCCGGCGATGCGCCAGCCCGGCGGCGCGAGCATCGACCACACGCCGAGGTTCGGCAGCGTGGCCTTGATGGTGCCGCCGAGTGGTGCATCAGCAGCCCACTGCCAACCGCCTGCGCGTTGCTGCACGCGCGTGTTCAGGTCCGCGTTGATCTGGCCCGCGCGTTCGCTGTCCCATGCGAGCGTGGCGCGGACGGCGTCGCCCTGTGCGTCGAGCTTCAGTTCGGCCTGACGCAGGCCGGCCGGCGTGCTCGGCGTCTCTGCGCCGGTGCTGGCGGAATTCATCGTGCGTTCGCTCGCGGTGCCGGTCCCGGTGCTCGTGATGCGGGTGACCAGCGCGGCCTCGCCGGCCTGCACGCGGATGTCGCCGCTCTGGCGCGCGATGCGGGCCTTGGCGCGCAGCGTGTCGCCGGCGTCGATGTCCCAGTCGCCGTCGAACATCAGGTCGCCGCTGATGCCCAGTTCGCTCAGCGTTGAGCTCGCCCCGAAGGCGCCGGCCCAGGCCATCGGCAGGCCCTGCATCTGGCCCTTGGACTGCACGCGGAACACCTTGTTCGGCGCTGCGCCGCTCTGGCTGAAGCGCAGCGGCTGCCAATCGATGCGCACGGTGCCGGGCACGGGGCCGCGCAGCGTGGCCGAAGCGGCGGAGGCTTCGACATCGAGGCGGGCCGGGTTGCCGCCGGCGCGGATGGTGGCGGTGACTTCGCGGCTCAGCTCCACGATCCACGGGTTGCCGGGGCGGGCGCTGTCCTGTGCCTGCAGGCGCAGGCTGGCGAGGGCCGCGCGCCACTGGTTGGCACCGGCAATGCCGCCGCTGGCGCGGGTGTCGAGCGTGATCTTCTGGGTGCCGGTGGTGGCTTCGCCTCTCAGCGTGAGCGCGGCTTGCGCCAGGCTGCCGGAAAGATCGGCCTGCAGTTCGCGCAGCTGCACCGCGGTGGCGGTGCCGCCCGGCTGTGCGGCCGGCAAGTTGAGGTCGAGGCGGGGCACGGTGAGCGCGGCCTTGAGCGTGGGCTCCGCGATGCCGCGCTGCGCGGGTGCGTTCGCGTTCTCGATGCGGCGCTGGATGGTCTGCCAGCCGCCTTGCCAGCTCGCATCGAGCCGCGCCGAGCCCTTGGCCGTCGTGCCCGCGAACACGCCCGAGAGACTGGGCAGGCCTTCGACCCAGCGCTGCAGGGTGTCGGCATCGTCGATGCGCGCCTTGATGTCGCCTGCGCCTGCGTCCGGCGCGATGCGGCCTTCGAGCTGCGCGCCGCCGCCGGGCAGCACGAGGTTGAGCTTGCCGCTCGCGGCCTGCTCGGCCACGCGCACCTGCAGCTTGCCGTCGACGCTCGCGCGCTGGGCCTCGATGCGCAGCGTGCGCAGGTCGAGCACCTGGTCTTTCCACTGGCCCTGCGCCAGTGCGCGGTCGAGCGCGAAGCCGGGCAGCGACTTGCTGCCCGCGCCGCCTTCGGCCTTGAGCGACGCATCGAAGCTGATGGTGTCTTCGCGCTGCTGCGCCGTGACCTGGCCGCTGACGGGCGCACCGGCGAGTTCGCTGTGCAGCGCGCCGGGCCGCACGCTGCGCACCGTGGCGCGAATCTGCCACGGCGCGGGCGCGGGGCTCCAGCGGCCTTCGGCATCGATGCGGCCGCCGCCGGCGCGCACGGTGGCTTCGGGGATGGTCCAGTTGGTGCCGTCGAAGTCGACGCGGCCTTGCACCTGTTCGACCGGCAGCTTCGATTGATCCCACGGGCCGGGCAGGGCATTGCGGATGTCGGCCGAGGCTTTCCACGCGGACGCACCCGCGTCCGCATCGGGTTCGACCGAGACAGTGCCGGTGAGCTGGGTTTCGGGCGCGCCGGGCCAGAGGCTCGACGCATCGACATTGCTGAGGTCGGCCTTGGCATCGATCACCGGTTGCGGCAGCCAGGGCGCGATCTGCGCCTGCAGCTTCGCCTCCATCGGCGCATCGGCGTTCTCTTCGGCGGGCTTGAGTTCGGCGGCGACCTGCAGGCGCGCCGCGGTGCCGGCGAGCGTGCCCTTCACCGTCGCCTGCGCGATCACGTCGATGTTGTGGTCCTCGGCGAGCGGCGCCTTCACGCGGCCGTCGAGTGCCGCATCGATCGCCATCGGCGCGGGACCTTGCAGCTTGACGCGCGCGCTGTAGTGGCCGTCGGCGATGTCGACGCCCTTCACTTCGAGCGCGTGCTCGGCGGACTTGTAGACGTAGCTGCCGGTGAGGTTCTTCGCTTCCAACACCGGGGGGCCGGCCCAGCGCAGTTCGTCGATGCGGAAGGGCACATCCACGTCGACCGGCAGCACGAGCTGTTCGAGCGGTTGGGTGGGCTCTTCGCTCGGGGGCCCGCGCTTCTCGATCAGCACCTGCTTCGCATGCACCTCGCCGAGCTGCACCTTGCGCTGGAAGAGCGGCGCGAGCTGCCAGCCGATGGTGGCGTCGTTCACCTCGACGGCGATGCTCTCGCTCTGGTACTTGAGCCAGCCGATGTGCCCGCCGGTGCGGAGCGACCCGGTCACGTCGCGGCTTTCGAGCGTCTGGCCCGCGGGGAGGCGCTGCGCCGCCTGGGCGAGTGCGAAGGCGAGTGAGGTGTTCGAGCCCAACCACCACCACGCGCCCGCGCCGAGCAGCAGCACGGCGAGGAACAGGCCCGCGAATGTCCATGCCAGCGCGCGCATCGCACGGCGCGCGCGCGAGCGCTTGACGGCGGGTTGCAAGGGAGCGGAGACGGCTTCTTCGTTCGACATCGTGCAGGGTCAGAAGGTGAAGCCGAGGCGGAAGTGCAGGCGGAATTTCTTCGTGTCCACGCCGTAGGCCAGATCAGCCTGCACCGGCCCGACCGGGCTGCGCCAGCGCGCACCCACGCCCACGCCCACCTTGGGCTTGAGATCGCCGGGCTTGTCGGCCACGGCGCCGGCATCGACGAACACCACACTCTCCCATTCGGTGAGCTTGTTGTTGTTGACGAAGGGCCGTTGCCATTCGACGCTCGCCACGCCGAGGTAGCGGCCTGCGACCGTCTGGCCGTCGGCGCGCACGGTGCCGATCTGCTTGTAGCTGTAGCCGCGCACCGTGGTGTCGCCGCCGGTCAGGAACATCAGCGTGGACGGGATCTGCGCGGAGTCTTTTGCCGACACTGCGCCGGCCTCGACGCGCAGCTGCAGGCGGCTGCGGCGCGCGCGCGTTTCGGTGTCCTCGGCCGAGCCGATCGGCAGGATGCCCAGCCCGCGCACATAAGTGCGGGTGAAGGGCGTCTGCTCCCCCGTGAGTGTGTAGCCGGCCGCGAGTTCGAGCGCCAGCGCGTAGCCGCGCGTCGGGGCGGCGTTGTTGTCGAAGTAGCGCCCGGTCCAGCCCCAGTTGGCGGTGACCGCCGAGGCCGAGGGCGGTGCGTTGATGCCGCGGTTCTGCGCGTAGTCGTACTGCAGGAAGTAGCTGCGGTCGATGTGGTCGCTGGACTTGTTGCGCCCGCCGCGCAGCCGCCCGCTGTCGACGATGTAGCTGCCCGATTCCTCGCGCTTGAGTTCGGCGCCGGAGAACCAGCGCCAGCCCTTGTCATCGGGGATCGCGTTCCACTCGGTGCCCAGCGACTTGATGTCGTTGTCCACCGAGAGCCGCGAGACCGCGCGCCAGCCGAGCAGCGGAATCTGGTTGTGGATGTGGTCGATCGACAGGCGCGGGCCGTTGTCGGTGGTGAAGCCGGCCCCCAGCACCACCTTTTGCAGCGGTGCCTCGCGCAGCTGCGCGATGACGGGGGCGGCCAGCGTGTTGCCGCTCTCGGTGTCGAGCGTGAGGAACACCGAGTCGTAATAACCGCTGCTGGCCAGGCGCTGTTGCGCGTCGAGCAGCTTCTGCTGGTCGTAGTCGGTGCCGCTGGGCAGGCGTGCGATGCGGCGTGCGCCGTCGGGGTCGTAGCGCTGCAGGCCACGCAGCACGAGTGGGCCGAACTTGTAGGCGGGGCCGGACTGGTAGGTGACGCTCAGGCGCGCCTCGCTGCGGTCGGCATCGACCTCGGCGCGGCTCACCTCGATGTTGCCGGTGGGGAAGCGCTTGGCCGTGAGGCTGCGCAGCGCGGTGGTCTTGGCGTCGTCCCAGGCCTGCTGGGTGAAGGGCAGGCCCGCGCGCAGGGCCCAGCCGGTGCGGATCGAGTCGCGCTGCGCCTCGGCCGCGGCGTCGTCGGCAATCTCGCCGGCGTAGCTGATCTGCACGTTGCTCACCTTGGTGGGCTCGCCGGGCGCGACGGTGATGACGATCTCGCGCGGGGCCTTGGTGCTTTCGGGCGTCTCGTTGAGTTCGAGCGTCAGCGTGGGCGTGAAGTAGCCGAGGGTGCCGAGCAGTTCGCGCGCATTGGCTTCGGCGGCCACCATGAGGCGGGAGATTTCTGTCGCGCCGAGGTCGTCGAGCTCGCGGTAGCGCTGGATTTCGAGATGGAGCGTGAGGTAGTCGCGGACCGCTTCAGGCCCGCGCACGTCGACGGTGAAGGCATCGCGCGTGTCGGCTTTCTTCTCGTCCTTGCTGTCCTTGGTGGCTGTGCTGTCGGCATCGCCGCTGCGCACCAGGCCCGCGACGGGCTTGCCTTCGGTGCTTTCTTTTTTCGGCAGCAAGCTGCAGCCTTGCAAAAGAAGGACGCCTGAAAAAAGCAAAGCCGGCCACCACGCCGGCGAAGAAACGGATACCACCCTGACCATGGGCGGATTCTGACAGCAAGATTTGCCGGTTCCTGAAGCTTCCGGATACAGGTGGTCTTGTCCGGCTCGTGCGCTACTTGGAGAGCATGCGCATCGCCTCTTCCAGGCCGCGCAGCGTGAGCGGGTACATGCGGTTGGACATGAGCTGCTGCATCACCGCGATGCTCTGCCGGTATTGCCACACGCCCTGGGGCTCGGGGTTGATCCACGCGAACTTCGGGAAGGTGTGCGTCAGGCGCTGGATCCACTCGGCGCCGGCCTCTTCGTTGTTGTACTCGACGCTGCCGCCGGGCTGCAGGATCTCGTAGGGGCTCATGGTCGCGTCGCCGACGAAGATGAGCTTGTAGTCCTTGTTGTACTTGCGCAGGATGTCCCAGGTCGCGAACTTCTCGGAGAAGCGGCGCTTGTTGTTCTTCCACATGAAGTCGTAGACGCAGTTGTGGAAGTAATAGAACTCCAGGTGCTTGAACTCGGTCTTCACGGCCGAGAACAGTTCTTCGACGCGCTGGATGTGCTCGTCCATCGTGCCGCCCACGTCCATCAGCAGCAGCACCTTGACGTTGTTGTGGCGCTCGGGCCGCATCTTGATGTCGAGGTAGCCGGCATTGGCCGCGGTCGAGTGGATGGTGTTGTCCAGGTCCAGCTCTTCCTCGTGGCCTTCGCGCGCGAACTTGCGCAGGCGCCGCAGCGCCACCTTGATGTTGCGCGTGCCCAGCTCCTGGCTGTCGTCGTAATCCTTGTAGGCACGCTGGTCCCACACTTTCACGGCGCTCTTGTTCTTGCCGGCGCCGCCGATGCGGATGCCTTGCGGGTTGTAGCCGCCGTTACCGAAGGGCGAGGTGCCGCCGGTGCCGATCCACTTGCTGCCGCCCTCGTGGCGCTCCTTCTGCTCCTCGAAGCGCTTCTTGAGCGTGTCCATGAGCTCGTCCCAGCCCATCTTCTCGATCTTGGCTTTCTCTTCGGCGGTGAACTCGCGCTCCAGCGTCTTCTTGAGCCAGTCGAGCGGCACTTCCTTGGTGAAGTCGGTGAGCATCTCCACGCCCTTGAAGTAGGCGGCAAAGGCGCGGTCGAACTTGTCGTAGTGCTTCTCGTCCTTCACGAGCGCGGTGCGCGAGAGGTAGTAGAAGTCGTCGATGCCGTAAGCGCCGTCGGAGTTGGGCCCCACCACGTCGGCCTGCAGGGCTTCGAGCAGCGTGAGGTATTCCTTGACGGACACCGGGAGCTTGGCGGAGCGCAATGTGTAGAAGAAATCGATGAGCATGGGGGTCGCTCCTTGTGATTCAGTCGCGCGGCTTGTCGAGCAGGTAGAGCAACTGCGCCTTCACTTCGGGCCATTCGCCCGCGCGGAGGCTGTACATGACGGTGTCGCGGATCGTGCCGTCGCGGCGCATCACGTGGCCACGGATCACGCCATCTTTCTTGGCGCCCAGCCGCTCGATGGCGCGCTGCGAGGCGTAGTTGAAGTTGTCGGTGCGCCAGCCCACCACGTTGCAGCCGAGCGTGTCGAACGCATGCGTGAGCATCAGGAGCTTGCAGGTGGTGTTGACGTGGGTTCGCTGGCAGCGCTCGGCGTACCAGGTGTAGCCGATCTCGACGCGCTTCACACCCGGCAGGATGTCGTGGTAGCTGGTGCTGCCGAGCACGGTGCCGGTGGCCGCTTCGGTCACGGCGAAGGCGAAGCGGTCGGCCGTCTTCAGCGCGGTCTCGATGTAGGCGCGGGTGTTCTCGGGCTCGGGCACGGAGGTGACGCGCAGCTTCCAGAGCTCGCCGTCGGCGGCCGCGGCGCGCAGGCCTTCTTCGTGGTCCAGCGACAGCGGCACCAGGGCCAGGTCGCGGGCCTTCAGCGTGACAGGTTCGACGAACGCCATCTTTCAAACACCCCTGAGGTTCGGTTTTTCAGCTTCTCGGATTGCCGTACTTGCGCACATACCAGGCGCGTGCGATCTGCGCTCCGCCGCCGCCGCCCAGGCCGATCAAGAGGATGCCGAAGATCTCCTTGTTGCCGTAGCCGCCGGCACCGAAGGCATCCAGGCCCAGCAGCAGCCCGACCCAGCGGCCGAGCAGCGCACCCGCGACGAACAGCACCGCCTGGGCCACGCCCAGCTTGAGCAGTTGGCCCGTGGAATGCGGCCGCGGTGATTCGCTCATCGGTTGTTGCGCTGCATGAAGACGAGCTTCTCGAAGAGGGTCACGTCCTGCTCGTTCTTGAGCAGCGCGCCCACCAGCGGCGGCACTGCCACCTTGTCGTCCCTGCTCTGCAGGGCTTCGAGGGGGATGTCTTCGGCGACCAAGAGCTTGAGCCAATCAAGCAGCTCGGAGGTCGAGGGCTTCTTCTTCAGGCCCGGCAGGTTGCGCACGTCGTAGAAGGTCTTCATCGCGGCCGTGAGCAGCTCTTGCTTCAAGCCGGGGAAGTGCACGGCGACGATGTGCTTCATCGTCTCGGCGTCGGGGAACTTGATGTAGTGGAAGAAGCAGCGGCGAAGGAACGCATCGGGCAGCTCCTTCTCGTTGTTGGAGGTGATGAACACCACCGGCCGGTGCTTGGCGCGGATGAGTTCGCGCGTCTCGTAGCAGTAGAACTCCATGCGGTCGATTTCGCGCAGCAGGTCGTTCGGGAATTCGATGTCGGCCTTGTCGATTTCGTCGATGAGGAGGGCCACCGGCTCGTCGGCCGTGAAGGCCTGCCACAGCACGCCCTTGACGATGTAGTTCTGGATGTCCTTCACGCGCTCGCCGCCGTCCACGTCGGAGAGTTGCGAGTCGCGCAGGCGGCTCACCGCATCGTATTCATAGAGGCCCTGCTGTGCCTTGGTGGTCGACTTGATGTGCCACTGCAGCAGCGGCAGACCCAGCGATTGCGCCACTTCCTCGGCCAGCATGGTCTTGCCCGTGCCGGGCTCGCCCTTGACGAGCAGCGGGCGCTTGAGCGTGATGGCGGCGTTGACCGCCAGCATCAGGTCCTGAGTGGCGACGTAGTTGTCTGAGCCCTTGAATTTCATGAGTGAACGCAAGCGAAGTGGAAAGGCGGGGTGGAGAAAAGAACACACTCGATTCGCATCGCACAGCCTCTTGGGCGGCCTCTGCGGGTTCCCGGGGGACCCCTGCATATAATCGAATGTTGATTCGAAAAACTGTATTTCCACGAGATTGTGCGCGCAAAATGAACAAGCTGTTGACCACGATGTTTGCCCTTGCTGTCGCTTGCGTGACGCTCTCGGCACAAGCCCAACAAGTCACTGGCAAGGCCCAGGACGGGGCCAAGAAGGTTCAGATGTGCGTGGGCTGCCACGGCATCATCGGCTACCAGGCCAGCTTCCCCGAAATCCACAAGGTGCCGATGATCGCGGGCCAGAGCGCCACCTACATCGCCGCCGCGCTCACCCAGTACAAGGGCGGCGACCGCAAGCACCCCACCATGCGCGCCATTGCCGATTCGCTCACCGAGCAGGACATCGCCGACGTGGCCGCCTACTACAGCCAGCTGGGCGTGAAGGAAGGCGATGCACCGTCGGCCGCCCTCGCCAAGGCCATGCCCGAGAACATCACCGCGCTGGTCGGCCGCAACGGTCCCGACAACAGCTGCACCAAGTGCCACGGCGCCAACTTCAACACCCCGAACGACGGCACCGTGCCCAAGCTGGCCGGCCAGCACGCCGACTACCTCTTCGTGGCGCTCAAGTCGTACCGCGTCAAGAACAACAGCCACCTGGGCCGCTCGAACGCGGTGATGGCCGGCCAGGTCGAACCCAAGAAGTTCACCAACGCCGAACTCAAGACGCTGGCCAGCTACATCAGCTCGGTGCCCGGCGAACTGAAGACGGTGCCCGAGTCGCGCATCCATCACGCAGCGCAGTAAGCGCTTCGCTTTTCTCGCAACAAAAAAGCCCGCATCGCGCGGGCTTTTTTGTTGGGGATTTCCCTGAGATCAGACGTCGAAGAAGGCCGTCTCGTCCGCGCCCTGCATGCGGATGTCGAAGCGGTAGCTCACCGCGCCGCCTTGCTCCACGCGCTCGGCGATGAGCGTGTGGCGGCGCTCGGCCGGCACGCTCTGCAGCACCGCGTCCTTCGCGTTGGCTGCGGCTTCGTCGCTGAAATACACGCGTGTGAACGCATGCAGCAGCAGCCCGCGCATCAGCACGATCACGTTGATGTGCGGTGCTTCGCCGGGCGCTTGTGCGCCGGGCTTGACCGTGTGGAACACGAAGCGGTTCTGCGCATCGGTGCCGGTGCCGACGCGGCCGAAGGCGCGAAAGCCCAGCGCGCGCGCTTCATCCGGCGTCTGCGGATAGCGGCCTTCGCCATCGGGCTGGCTGATCTCGACCAGCGCGTCGTTGATCGGGTTGCCGTCGCCGTCGATCACCCGGCCTTCCAGGCGGATGCGTTGGCCGGCGGCACCGTCGAGCGCCACGACGGCGTCGAAGGGCTGGTCGAAGTCGTAGCCGTACTGCGTGGCGGTGAGGCCGTAGGCGAAGTAGGGGCCCACGGTCTGGGAGGGGGTCTGGCCGAAGTCGGCTTCCTGTGCGGTCATCAATGACATGGGAATTCCTTTCAGCGGTTCTCGAACGGGGTCTCGTCCGCGCCGCGCAGCACCATGTCGAACTGGTAGCCCAGCGCGTAGCCCTCCTCGGTGATGTCGAGGCTGAAGTCGGCAATCAGCCGGTTGCGGTAGCGCTCGGGGGTGCCGGTGATCATCGGGTCGTACTGCATCAGCGGGTCGCCGGGGAAGTACATCTGCGTGACCAGGCGGCTCGCGAAGCTCTGGCCGAACAGCGACAAGTGGATGTGCTGCGGGCGCCAGGCGTTCGGGTGGTTGCCCCAAGGATAGGCGCCGGGCTTGATGGTGAGGAAGCGGTAGCGGCCTTCGCTGTCGGTGAGGCACCGGCCCGCGCCGAGGAAGTTGGGGTCCAGCGGCGCATCGTGCTGGTCGACCTTGTGCACGTAGCGTCCGGAGGCGTTCGCCTGCCACAGCTCGACCAGCGTGTTGGCGACCGGGCGGCGGCGTTCGTCGAGCACCTGGCCGGTGAGGATCATGCGTTCGCCCAGCGGCTCGCCGTTCTTGCGCGCGTTGCGCGTGAGGTCGTGGTCGAACTCGCCGATGCTGTCGTGGCCGTACACGGGCTGCTGCAGCTCGCCCAGCGAGGCCCTCAGCGGAATCAGCGGCTTCTGCGGGCCGCGCTTCCCGGTGGACTTGTAGCCCGGGTAGATATAGGCGGGGTGGGCTTCCCAGTCGCGCGGGGTGAGCGTGGCGATCGGGCTGTCGGCGCCCTTGGTCTTGGTCAACATGTGCGTTGTCTCCTGTCGTGGGACGAATCGGGAAACCAGGACTTTAGAAGCACCATCCGATGATGTAAATTGAAGATTGCTCCAGTTTTCATAACCAACAGTCATTGAACAACTCCGCCGACCTTCGCCAGGATTTCGTGCGCAACGTGCAGCTGCGGCACCTGCGCGCCTTCGTCGCCGTGGCGCAGGAGCGTCACCTGGCGCGCGCGGCGTCGCGGCTCGCGTTGAGCCAGCCAGCGGTGTCGAAGACGCTCTCGGAGCTCGAAGCCATCGTGGGCACGCGCCTGGTCGACCGCAGCCAGGCCGGCCGCCGCGGGGTGCAGGGGCTCACGCCGGCCGGCGAGCAACTGCTGGCGCATGCGCTGCGTGTGCTCGAAGCGCTCGACGCCAGCGCCGAGGCGGTGGCACCGACGGCCGGCGGCCGCATCGAGCGCCTGCGCATCGGCGCGCTGCCGAGCGTGGCGCCGGCGCTGCTGCCGCCGGCGCTGGTGCGGCTGCGGGCGCACTGGCCCGCCGCGCAGATCGCCGTGAAGAGCGCCGCCAACGCGGTACTGCTCGACGAGCTGCGCGCCGGCGAGCTCGACCTGGTGGTGGGCCGCATGAGCGATCCGCGCCTGATGGGGGGCCTGAGCTTCGAGCTGCTGTACACCGAGCCGCTGGTGTTCGCGGTGCGCGCCGGGCATCCGCTCGCGCTCAAGCCGGTGCCCGTGCAGGCGGTGCTCGACTATCCGCTGGTGGTGTACGGCGAGGGCACGATCCCGCGCCACAACACCGAGAGCTTCCTGTCGGCGCGCGGCCTGGTGCTGCCGACCCATGCGCTGCAGACGCTCGACGTGGGTGTGGCGTGTGCGCTGGTGGCGGTGTCCGATGCGGTCTGGATCACGCCGCTCGGCGCCGCGCGCGGTGAACTGGCAGAAGGCCGGCTCGTGCGCTTGCGCATCGACACCGCGGGGACGGAGGAGCCGGTCGGCCTGCTCTTGCGCAGCGATGCCGAGGCGTCGTCATTGCGCATGGCGATGGCCGCGTTGCTGCGCGAAGGCGCGAAGCAGCAAGGTGCGTTGCCGCCGCGAGGTAGGCAGAAACCCTGATCAGTCTTTCGTGGCTCGGCGCTGCACACAGGCCACGTAACCCTCGCCATCGGGCGGGCGCCCTGCGCGCTGGCTCTCCCACATCATCTGGCCGAGGCAATCCATCGCCTCGTGATGCGCATGCAGCAGCGAGCCGCGTCGCGCGGCCAGCAGCTCGACGGCCTGGCGAATGCCGCGCGGCTGGTCGATGGAGCACTGCTCGCTGATCGACAGATGCATCGACAAATGAAGGAACGGGTTCTCGCGCCCGTTCGATCCGTCGTACACGCGCGCCACCGCGGCATCGGCATCGGCCAGGTCCTCGTGGTACTCGGGGTGTTCGTCGATCCAGCCGGCGGCGATGGTCTCGAGCGCTTCCATCGGAAGGCCCTGCCGGTGCTTGGCGTACACGTCGCAGAAGAAGCGGCGCACGTCTTCCTGGGAGGGGTTGAACATATATATAGACAAGAAGAAGAGAGTGAAGAAAGCGTGTGGAGGAAGTCGCTCCAAAGGCCACCGCGAACCGGCTTGCGCAGCACCCGGAACACACGCGGCGTTCCGGGTACGGGGCGTTACATCGTTACGTAACGAATCGCGGAATGACCTCCTTACGCGCTGTTTCGATGTGCGGTTGCGCCGACGTTTTTCAAAAAATTTCTCATGTAAATCAACGACTTGAATCGTTAACGGAGCCTCGCTGGCAAGGCCTGCAAAAAGCGGCACGCAAGTTGCCCCTGTACATGCATCTTTTGTCACAGAGGCTGCCATGAACGCTCCACAAGCATCGACCGATTCGACCGAAGGACTTGCTGCAACCAGCGCAGCTCCTGTGGTTCTCGCCCAGGCCACCGTCACTCCGCTAGGCAGCCCTGCCGCGATGAGTTCGATGGCTTCCGCAGCCCCTTCCGGGCCTGCCAGCATCGGCACATTGTCCAATGCTACGCCCGGCACTGCCGTGATGCGCGACGGTGTCCGCATCCCGGTGGATGGCAACCAGACCCTGATCGCGGGCGATCGCGTGATCGTTCCGCAAGACGGGCATGCCAACGTGCTGTTCCCCGGCTCGGCTTCCAACAAGGCGCCGCTGGCTGGCGTCTTCACCGGTGGCACCGATGCGACCATCGGCTCGACCAAGCTGCCCGGCGGCCTCGAACAAGTGAATGTGGATGTGGCTTCCGGTGACCTGCAGGTCACTCCGCCCGACAGCGATGCGGATGCAGCCGCGCTGGCCGTGACCAAGAAGCTTGCTGCCGGCAGCGGCATTGGCCTCGGCGAATTCGCGCTGGGTGCATTGGGTGCTGCGGCACTGGGCGCTGCGCTGAGCGGTGGTAGCGATGGCGGCAGCAGCGGCGTGCCGTTCCTGGTTCCTGGCCTGGGCGATGGCGGCGATGCGGATGCCGACGCGGATGCGGACGCCGATGCGGATGCTGACGGTGATGCAGACGCTGATGCCGACGCCGATGCTGACGCTGACGCTGACGCTGACGCTGATGCAGATGCCGATGCCGATGCCGATGCCGATGCCGATGCCGATGCCGATGCCGATGCAGACGCCGATGCCGATGCCGATGCCGATGCAGACGCCGATGCAGACGCCGATGCAGACGCCGATGCCGATGCCGATGCAGACGCCGATGCCGATG
The DNA here is from genome assembly GCF_024701975.1 of Variovorax sp. ZS18.2.2. Classification (GTDB taxonomy): domain Bacteria; phylum Pseudomonadota; class Gammaproteobacteria; order Burkholderiales; family Burkholderiaceae_C; genus Variovorax. The sequence continues at coordinate 201,550 of NZ_JANLNM010000008.1, read as the reverse complement.
CCGACGCCGACGCCGATGCCGACGCCGACGCCGACGCTGATGCCGATGCCGATGCCGATGCCGATGCCGACGCCGATGCCGACGCCGACGCCGATGCCGACGCCGACGCCGACGCTGATGCCGATGCCGATGCCGATGCCGATGCCGACGCCGATGCCGATGCCGATGCCGATGCGGATGCGGATGCGGATGCGGATGCTGATGCTGATGCTGATGCTGATGCTGACGCCGATGCAGACGCCGACGCTGATGCAGATGCTGATGCAGACGCAGACCACCTGCTCGATCCAGGCGACGGCCTCGTCCACGGCGTGATCGGTGCCATCGACGACACCCTCGGCCTGGGCGGCGTCCTGACACCGGTGTCCTCGGTGGTCGACGGTGTGACCGATGTGGTGGACAGCGTGCTGGCTCCGCTACTCGGTTCCGAATTCACGCCGAACGACCCCAACGAGTTCGACCCGGTCGACAACCTCGTGGGCAGCATCACCGACCCGCTCGGCGAAACGCTGAGCCCGATCGTGGACGGCCTGCTCGGTGCCGGTGTGACCGACGCGATCTTTGATCAACTCCTGGGCCAGATCGACTACGTGACCGACGGCCTGCACAACCTGCTCGCCGGTGACGGCCCGCTCGGCGGCCTGACCGCCGGCCTCGGCCTGGACGGCCTGCTGGGCGAAGACGGCATCGTCGGCGGCCTGCTCGACGGCGTGCTGGGCGAGGACGGCCTGATCGGTGGCCTGCTCGGCGAAGACGGTCTGGTCGGCGGCCTGCTGGGCGAAGACGGTCTCGTCGGTGGCCTGATCGGCGACGGCAGCGCCCTGGGTGGCCTGCTCGGCAATGTGCTGGGCGACGACGGCCTCCTGGGCGGCCTGCTCGGTGAAGACGGCGCGCTTGGCGGTGTCCTCGGTGGTGTGCTCGGTGCCGACGGCCTGCTGGGCAGCCTGATCGGCGAAGACAGCGCCCTCGGCGGCCTGCTTGGCGACGACGGCCTCGTCGGCGGTCTCCTCGGTGAAGACGGCGTGCTCGGCAACCTGCTGGGCGAGGGCGGTCTGGCCGGTGGCCTGCTGGGTTCCGACGGCCTGCTGGGCGGCCTGCTCGGTGAAGACGGCCTGATCGGCGGTCTCCTGGGTGAAGACGGTCTGCTGGGCGGCGTGCTCGGCGGCGAAGACGGCTTGCTGGGTGGCCTCCTCGGTGAGGACGGTCTCCTGGGCGGCCTGCTCGGCGACGACGGCATCGTGGGCGGCCTGCTCGGTGAAGACGGACTCCTCGGCAGCGACGGCCTCCTGGGCGGCCTGCTGGGCAGCGACGGTCTGGTCGGCGGTCTGCTCGGCGACGACGGGCTCCTCGGTGGTTTGCTGGGTGACGACGGCATCGTCGGCGGCCTGCTCGGTGAAGACGGTCTGCTGGGCGGTGTGCTCGGTGAAGACGGTCTCGTCGGCGGCCTGCTCGGCAGCGACGGCCTGGTGGGTGGCCTGCTCGGCGACGACGGCCTCCTCGGTGGCCTGCTGGGTGACGACGGTCTGGTTGGCGGCCTCCTCGGCAGCGACGGCCTTGTCGGCGGTCTGCTCGGACCGGACGGCCTGGCTGGCGGCCTGCTCGGCGAAGACGGCATCGTGGGTGGCCTGATCGGTGAAGACGGCCTCCTGGGCGGTCTGCTCGGCGGCATCCTGGACGGCATCGGCGGCGGCAACCCCGGCACGCCTGGCGGCCCGGCCCTGCTCGATCCGGTCGACAGCATCGTGGGCGGCATCGCCAACGGTCTGAACAACGGCGTGCTCGGCGACCTGGGCCTGGGCGACCTGCTGACCCCGGTGGTCGGCCTCACCGACAACGTCACCGACGTGGTCGACGGCCTGCTGGCCCCGATCTTCGGCGACGTGTTCACCCCGAACAACCCCAACGTCCTCGACCCGGTCGACGGCGTGGTGGGTCAGGTGACGGATGGCGTGAGCGGCCTGCTGAGCCCGCTGACCGACCAGCTGCTCGGCGCGGGAACGACGGCGGCGCTGCTGAATGCGGTGGACACGCAAGTGGACTTCCTCACCGACGGCGTGGCGAACCTGCTGAACGGCGACGGTCTGCTCGGCGGTGTGCTGGGTGACGACGGCCTGCTGGGCGGCTTGCTCGGTGGCGACGGCGGTCTCCTCGGCGGCGTACTGGGTGACGACGGCCTGCTGGGCGGCTTGCTCGGTGGCGACGGCGGTCTCCTCGGCGGCGTACTGGGTGACGACGGTCTGCTGGGCGGCTTGCTCGGTGGCGACGGTGGTCTCCTCGGCGGCGTCCTGGGTGACGACGGTCTGCTGGGTGGCCTGCTTGGCGGCGACGGCGGTCTCCTCGGCGGTGTCCTGGGTGAAGACGGTCTGCTGGGCGGCCTGCTTGGCGGCGACGGCGGCCTCCTCGGCGGCGTGCTGGGTGAAGACGGTCTGCTGGGTGGCCTGCTTGGCGGTGACGGCGGTCTCCTCGGCGGTGTCCTGGGTGAAGACGGTCTGCTGGGTGGCCTGCTCGGTGGTGATGGCGGTCTCCTCGGCGGTGTCCTGGGTGAAGACGGTCTGCTGGGTGGCCTGCTCGGCGGTGACGGTGGCCTCCTCGGCGGCATCCTCGGCGACGACGGCCTCGTAGGCGGCCTGCTGGGTGACGACGGCTTGCTGGGCGGCTTGCTCGGCGGCGACGGTGGTCTCCTTGGCGGTGTCCTGGGCGATGACGGTCTGCTGGGCGGTCTGCTCGGTGGTGACGGTGGTCTTCTCGGCGGCATCCTCGGCGACGACGGCCTCGTAGGCGGCCTGCTGGGTGACGACGGCTTGCTGGGCGGTTTGCTCGGCGGCGACGGTGGTCTGCTCGGCGGTGTCCTGGGTGACGACGGTCTGCTGGGCGGCCTGCTCGGCGGCGACGGCGGTCTGCTCGGCGGTGTCCTGGGTGACGACGGTCTGCTGGGTGGCCTGCTCGGTGGCGACGGTGGTCTCCTCGGCGGTGTGCTGGGTGACGACGGTCTGCTGGGTGGCCTGCTCGGTGGCGACGGTGGTCTCCTCGGCGGTGTGCTGGGTGACGACGGTCTGCTGGGCGGTTTGCTCGGCGGCGACGGCGGTCTCCTCGGCGGTGTCCTGGGTGACGACGGCCTGCTGGGCGGCTTGCTCGGCGGTGACGGCGGGCTCCTTGGCGGCGTCCTGGGTGATGACGGTCTGCTGGGCGGCCTGCTCGGTGGCGACGGTGGCCTGCTTGGCGGCATCCTCGGCGACGACGGCCTCGTAGGCGGTCTGTTGGGTGACGACGGTCTGCTGGGCGGTTTGCTCGGCGGCGACGGTGGTCTCCTTGGCGGCCTCCTCGGTGACGACGGCCTGCTGGGCGGCGTCCTCGGTGGTGACGGCGGCTTGCTCGGCGGCATCCTGGGCGACGACGGCCTCGTAGGCGGTCTGTTGGGTGACGACGGTCTGCTGGGCGGTTTGCTCGGCGGCGACGGTGGTCTCCTTGGCGGCCTCCTCGGTGACGACGGCCTCCTGGGCGGTGTCCTCGGCGGCGACGGCGGCTTGCTCGGCGGCATCCTGGGTGACGACGGCCTGCTGGGCGGCGTCCTCGGCGGTGACGGTGGCTTGCTCGGCGGCATCCTGGGTGACGACGGCCTGCTGGGCGGTGTCCTCGGCGGTGACGGCGGCTTGCTCGGCGGCATCCTGGGTGACGACGGCCTGCTGGGCGGTGTCCTCGGCGGTGACGGCGGCCTGCTCGGCGGCATCCTGGGTGACGACGGCCTGCTGGGCGGTGTCCTCGGCGGTGACGGCGGCTTGCTCGGCGGCATCCTGGGTGACGACGGCCTCCTGGGCGGTGTCCTCGGTGGTGACGGCGGCCTGCTCGGCGGCGTCCTGGGTGACGACGGCATCGTCGGCGGCCTGCTCGGCAACGACGGCCTGGTCGGCGGCCTCCTGGGCGACGACGGTCTCGTGGGCAACCTGCTCGGCAACGACGGCCTCGTCGGCAGCCTGCTGGGTCAGGACGGTCTGGTGGGTGGATTGCTCGGCGGCCTCCTGGGCAGCGACGGTCCGGTCGCCAACATCCTGCAGCCGGTCTCCGAACTGGCAGGCAGCCTGACGGACACGGTCGCTCCGATCGTCGCCACGGTGGCGGGTGCCGCTACCAGCGTGGTCGAGCCGGTGGCCGACATCCTGGCCGGTGCAACGGGTGCGGTGGCACCGGTGGTCGACACAGTGGCCACCGTGGTGAACACGGTCGACCATGCAGTCACCCCGCTGGTGACCGACATCGTGACCCCGATCACCAGCCTGGTCGAACACGCGGTGTCGCCGGTGACGAACATCCTGCACGGCCTGCTGGGTTGATGGACAGACAAAAGAGAGAGCGAAGGAGAGAGGGGAACTGCAGCACAGGGACAGGCCGGCCACCGGCCTGTCCCGCGAAAGGATCGATATGAAAAAGAATTTCCGGATACTGGCCATCGTTGCGCTCGGGGCCAGCCTCGTCGCCTGCGGTACGGGGCCCAGGAGCGGTCGCGACGATGCGACCTACTACTACTCGAACAAGGGCGCGGCCGCGGTGGCCAAGGTGGAGCCGGCGCCCCCCGCGCCGTTGCAGAACGGCCCGGCCGGCGTGCCGAAGATCGTGTATTTCGACTTCGACAAATACAACATCCGCACGCAGGACCAGCGGATCGTGGAAGCGCATGCGAGCTTCCTGAAGAACCGCTCGACGAGCCGCGTGGTCATCGAAGGCCACACCGACTCGCGTGGCGGCCGCGAATACAACCTCGCGCTGGGGCAGCGCCGTTCGGAGTCGGTGCAACGGGCGCTCACGCAGCTCGGCGTGCCGGCCGAGCGTGTCGAAGCCATCAGCTGGGGCATCGAAAAGCCCGCGTCCCTGGAAACCACCGAGGAGGGCTACCAGCTCAATCGCCGCGCCGAATTCAGCTACCGCTGAAACCGGAGCCCAAGCGATGACGTCGAAGGCAACAGTCTCCGGTCAGCGATTCCGTCGTCCTAGCGAGAGCAGATAGATGACGGACGCAGCCGGTCTCCCGCACTCGATCGGGGCCGAATGATGTCCTTTTCAGACCAGCTCCACGCTTGCCACGAACGCCTTGCGTCGGTGTGCGCGGCGCTGCCTGCCCCTTACCCCGCGTTCACGCTGTTCTTCTCGGTGAGCGACGGTTCGCAGCGCGCGCACGTCGTGCATGCGCGGGCCGCCGAGTTCGAGACCGCATGGCGCGAAGGCGCCGACCTCGTCGAAGGCTGGGTGCGCGACCACGGCGTGGTGTCGCCGTGGCTGCGCATCGACTGGGTCGAGGGCGCGAGCCCGATGGACTGGGCGCAGTTCAAGACCCAGCTCACCGCCGTCAAGCGCAACTACTTCCGCCTCGGCCTGGCTTTCGATAAAGACTTCGAGATCGCCTTCACCGAGCAGGAGCTCAACGCCAACGCGATGCTCGCCGGCGACTCGACCATTGCGCATGCGGTGATGAACCCGCGCAACTTCGAGGCCTACGGCCAGGCGCGCTTCCAGCGCACGCTCGCGCTGGACATGCCGACGGACCACCCGGTCTATCTGCTCGCGACCGTGGGCGTGTTCTGCCAGCCCGACGGCGTGGTGCACAAGCTCATCGGCACAGGGCTCGATGCGGGCCGCCGCCAGTTGCCGGCGCTGAATCCGCAGTCGGCGATGGACCTCGTGCGCAGCGGCTCGGCCTACCTCGCGCGCCAGGTGCAGAGCGACGGGCTCTTCGTGTACGGCTACTTCCCGTGCTTCGACCGCCGCATCCCGACCTACGACGCAATGCGCCATGCGAGCGCGATCCACGCCATGCTCGAAGCATGGGAGGTCACGCGCGACGAAACCCTGCGCTCGGCCATCGACCGCGCGCTCGACCACCTCACCAACTGGCTGATCCGCGACTACCAGCTCGCCGACGGCAGCGAGGTGGCCTTTCTTGTCGACACCGGCGGCGAGATCAAGCTCGGCGGCAACGCGGCCTGCGTGCTCGCGCTGGTGAAGTACTGCGAGCTGGTGGACACGCGCCGCTGGCTGCCGCTTCTGGAAAAGCTGGCGCTGGGCATCGTGTCGCTGCAGGACCCGGCCACCGGCCGCTTCAACCATGTGCTGCACGCCACCGACCTGGCGGTGAAGCAGGCGTCGCGCGTCATCTACTACGACGGCGAGGCCGCCTACGGACTCATGCGCCTCTATGGCCTCACGCGCGATGCGCGCTGGCTGGCGGCGGTCGAGAAGGCCTTCGACCATTTCATCGCGAGCCAGCACTGGCAGGCGCACGACCACTGGTTGAGCTGCTGCGTCAACGAGCTCACGCACTGGAGCCCGCAAGAGAAGTACTTCCGCTTCGGGCTGCAGAACGTCGCGGGTTACCTCGACTTCGTGCTCGACCGCAAGACCACCTTCCCGACGCTGCTCGGACTCATGCTCGCCGCGCAGCAGATGCTCCAGCGGCTCGAAGGCATGCCCGCGATGCGGCACCTGCTCGACGAGCTGGACACCGAGAAGTTCTACCGCGCGCTCGACTACCGCGCCCACTACCTGCTCAACGGTTTCTTCTGGCCGGAGGTGGCGATGTACTTCCGGCGGCCGTCCACCGTCGTCGGCTCCTTCTTCATCCGGCACCACGCGTTCCGCGTGCGCATCGACGACGTCGAGCAGTACGTATCGGGCTTCGCGTCGTACCACCGCTTCCTGCTCGAGCGCCGCGTGTCGCTGGGCGTGAGCAGCGCGGTCGGCAGCCCCCGGGACGACGGCGCCACCTGGACCGCGAGCGAGATGGCGCGCGTGACCAGCGGCGAATGGGTGGTGCGCCCCGAAGACGGCTGGCGCGCCAGCGGCGTGACGCAGCGCTCCTTCATGCGCAAGGGCCGCGTGGTGTTCGAGAACCAGACGCGCCCCTCGAAGACGCCGCTCGCGGCCGTCACGCTCAAGGGCGTGCTGCAGCCGGCCGCGGCCGTGCTGTGCACCGACCCCAAGCCGCACCTGGACAAGCGCGTGCCGGTGCTCAAGGTGCCCAACGTGCTGCAGGCCGTGCTGCAGCTGGGCGAGCATGCGCGCACCGAATTCACCGGCCGCGTCTGCGGCGTGCTGGGCAACGGCACCGGCAGCAGCACCGTGGCCGCCATGATGGCCGGCGCGCTCACCGTGTGGGGCGAAGTCGGACAGCCCGAAGGCAACATCAGCCTGCCCTCGGGCATCGCCTGGAACCTCACCTGCATGCCGCGGCATGCGGCTTACTGGGTGCTGGAGATGGGCACCTCGCACATGCCCGCGTCGTCGCAACTGGTGCGGCCTTCGCTGGTGGTGGTGACGGGGCTCTCGGCCGCATCGCAGAAGCACCGCGGTCCCTCGGAAGCCGCCGCGCGCATGGACGCCCGGATCTTCCAGGGCATGGCCGCCGGCGACAGCGTGGTGCTCAACCGCGACATGCCCGACTTCGCGACCTTCGCCGAAGCCGCGATGGCGCACCAGCTGCAGATCGTGACCTACGGCGAGCACAAGGACGCCGACGTGCGCCTCCTGGCCTTCGACCACGGCGAGGTGCAGGCGCAGGTGGCGGGCGAGCCCTTCCAGCTGCGGCTCAACGCGCCGGGTCGCCACATGGGCGCGAGCGCCGTCGCCGCGCTCGGCGCGCTGCAGGCGCTGCGCCTGCCGCTGGCCGCGGCGGTCGAGCCCTTCGCGCACTTCGAGCCGCCGGGCGGACGCGGCGCGCTGCACACCATCCACATCGGCGGCGGAAGCTTCAAGCTGATCGACGAGACCTACGACGCCAACCCGAGCTCGATGCGGGCGGCACTCGAATTGCTGTCACAAGCCCCCTGCGAACCTGCACGACGTGTCGCCATCCTCGGCGACATGCAGGAGCTGGGTCCCGCGGCGCAACGCCATCACCTCGACCTGGAGGAAGAGTTGCTGGCGTCGCAGCCCGACCGGGTGCTGCTGTGCGGTCCGCTCATGCGGGCGCTGCACGCGAGCATCCGTACCAAGGTCCGTTCGCACTGGTTCGTGGACGTGTCGGATCTGTCGACTGCACTGGGCGGTCTGCTGCAACCGGGCGACTGGGTGCTGGCCAAGAGTTCTGCGGGTGTCGGTCTGTCCCGGCTCGCCCGGGTTTTGAAAGCACTGCCATGAGATGGAATGCATTGATTCACATGCCCTATGAACGCGACGTGGAGGCGCCGCGACGCTGGTGGCTGGGCTGGCTGCAGCTGCTGTTCGCATGGGTGCTGTGCATGCTGTTGTGCGCCAACATTGCGCTGGTGCTGGCCGAGGGTTTGCCCGCAGTGCGAGGGGAGGCAACGGTGGACCGGCAGGCCGGCTGCACGGCGGTGCAAACGTCATCGCAACGCAAGGCGGAACATGAGACGGGACATGAGCAACAGGTCGACTCGACAAAGGCAAGCGTGCCTCGATGCTGAGGTGCACAAAGCGCGAATTTTTGCCTTGTAACAGTTGGGTAACAGTCGATAATGACGCAGGCGTCATTGCACGACGGATCGGCCCTTTCTCATGATCAAGTTCCTCTTGCCCAGCCAACTGGTTGCCGAAACGCCGGACGAGCCCGGTGCCAGTCCCTATGCGAAGGCCCTGAACACGGCGTTCCGTGCGGCCTACCCGCTCGTGAAGAGCGCGGCATGGCGTTCGCTGCCCATCAGCCTGTTCGGGCTGTTGCCCTCCATCTTTCTCTTGCAGGTGTATGACCGCGTGCTCTCGCGCAGCGGCACCTCGACGCTCGCGGCGCTGGTGAGCGGCATCCTCTTCTTTTTGTGCATCGAGTTCTGGTTGCGCACGCGGCGCTCGCGCATGCTGCGCAACGCGGGCGCGATCATCGACCACGGTGTTTCGGGTGCGTTGCTGCAATCGATGCTGGCGCGTCCGCTGCGCGCGCTCGAAGCGCGGCCGGCTTCGGTGTGGCAGCAGTACTTTCGCGACGTGGGCTCGGTGCGCGGCACCGTCACCGGCGGCCTTGCGCAATCGATCTTCGACCTGCCGATGGCCGTCTTCGCGCTCGTGGTGATCGGCATCGTCGCCCTTCCGGTGCTGCCGGTGGTGGCCGCGTTCCTCGCGATCATGTCGTTCCTGGCCTGGTGGTGGGCCGACGAAGTGCGCGCCGGCCGCGTCGAGGAAGTGCAGCGCGGACGCGGCCTGGACCGCATGACCTCCGAGATCTGCAACGCGCGCGAAACGCTCAAGACGCAGGCCAACGACGGCCCCATCAGCGACATGTGGCGCCAGACCTACAACGCCTGGCTCACTGAGAGCTTCAGCAAGAACGGCCAGATCGAAACTGCGCGCGACGGCACCACGGTGCTGCTCACCGTCTTCTCGGTCGTGGTGGTGACCGTGGGCGCCATCTCGGTGATGGAACAGTGGATGACGGTGGGCGGCCTCGTCGCCTCCAACATGCTGGCGCTCAAGGCGCTGCAGCCGGTGGCCGGGCTGGTGTCGAACTGGCGCTCGCTGGCCACCGCCAAGGAAGCCGCCAAGCGCCTGGAAATCGTGCTGGGCGAGCAGGTCGAGAAGCCGCCCACGGGCATGACGCTGCCGCAGCCGCTGGGCCGCATCACGCTCAAGGACGTGAGCTTCAGCTTCACCGAGACCGCGCAGCAGCCGGTGCTGGAGGGCGTCGACCTGGACATCGGCCCGGGCGGGTTGCACGTGATCGTCGGGCGCAACGGCGCGGGCAAGTCGACGATGGTCAAGCTCATCTCGGGCCTCTACGCGCCCACGCGCGGCATCATCAGCATCGGCGAGTACGACCTGTCGCAGTTCGGCCGCGAAGAGCTCTCCCGCTGGATCAGCTACCTCTCGCAGGAGGTCTACTGGTTCGGCGGCACGCTGATCGACACCATGCGCCGCGCGGCGCCGGGCCAGAGCGACGAGCAGATCGTCTCGGCCTGCAAGCTCTCGGGCGCGCACGATTTCATCTCGCGGCTGCCCGACGGCTACCGCACCATGGTCGGCGAAGGCGGCACCGGCGTCTCGGTGGGCGAACGCCGCAAGCTCGCACTGGCCATGAGCTTCCTGCGCAAACCCTCGGTGCTGGTGCTCGACGAGCCCAGCAACGACCTGGATTTCCAGAGCGAGCGCAACCTGCTCGCCACGCTGCTCGCGGTGGCCAAGGTGCGCACCGTGGTGGTGGTCACGCACTCGCTGCGCATCGTCTCGGCGGCCACGACGGTCTACCACGTCACCGGCCAGGGCGATGTCGAAGTGGGCACCGCCGCGGTCATGGTGCCCAAGCTCTTCGGCGTGAAGAAGCCGCTGGTGGCGGTGGGCGACGAAGACAACGCGGGGGCTCCGGCCTCCCGCTCCATGGCGTGATTGACGTGATGCTGCCCGCTTGACTCATGACCAGTGATTGGGGACCGTGAACTTGAAATCAGACCTGCCGCAGATACTTCAGGATGAAGACCAGAAGCGCGCGGCGCAGACCTCGCCGCAAGGGCGGCGGCGCCAGTGGATCATCGGCGGCGCGATCGCCGTGCTGGCCGTGATCGGCCTCGGCTTTCCGATGGAAACCGTGGTCGTCGCGCCGGGCCGCGTGATCCCCTCGGACCGCGTCAAGTCCATCCAGCATCTGGAAGGCGGCATCGTCAGCGCCGTGCTGGTGAAAGAGGGCGAAACGGTCAAGCAGGGCCAGTCGCTGGTCGAGATCGACCTGGGCGGCAGCGGCCTGAACTTCGAGGAACTCACCGCCCGCTACGCGGCCACGCAGGCCACCCGCATCCGTCTCATGGCCGAGAGCCGCGGCCAGCCGCTCAGCCGCCAGTCTTTCGCCACCGACATCGACGAAAGCGTGTTCGAAGGCGAACTGGGCGCCTACCAGGCGCGCTCGCTCGAACAGCGCGGCGTGATGGCCGGCGCGGTGTCGGGCCTGGAGCAGGCGCGCAGCAAGCAGCTGGAGCAACAGGCCAAGGTGAAGGGCCTGAGCGACCGGCTCGAATTGATGCAGAAGGAGCAAGAGATCTCCGAGCAGCTGCTCAGCGAGAAGCTGGTCGGCCAGGTCGAGGTGCTGGAAAAGCGCCGGCAGGCCGAAGGCGTGCGCAGCGAACTCGCGGTGGCGCGCCAGGGCGTGATTTCCGCCAACGCCGCCATCACCGAATCGCAGGCCAAGATGGCCGAGGCCGAAGGCCGTTACCGCCGCCGCGCCTCGGACGAACTGGCCACCGTCGAGCGCCAGTTCGCCAGCCTGAGCGAAGACCTGGCGCGCGCCCGCACGCAGCGTTCGCGCACCGTGGTGAAGGCGCCGTCGGACGGCATCGTCAAGGGCCTGCGCAACTCCAGCCCGGGCTGGGTGGTGAAGCCAGGCGAAGCCATCCTCGAAGTCGTGCCCGACAAGGACGAGATCATGGTCGAGGCCCGGCTCAACCCGAACGACCGCGGCTTCGTGGAGATCGGCCAGTCGGCACGCGTGAAGATCACCGCCTACGACTACCTGCGCTACGGCGCCGTCGAAGGCAAGGTGATGCTGGTGGCCGCCGATGCCGACCGCGACGCGGCCATCTCGCAGGGCGCGCCTTACTACCGCCTGCTGATCAGCATGTCGCAGTCGCACGTGGGCCGCGAAGAGAACCGCGTCACTGCCGGCATGGAGTCCGAAGTCGACCTGCGCGTCGGCACCGATCCGTTCATCTGGTACATCCTTCGTCCAGTGCTCAAGTTGCGGCGCGAAGCCTTCCGCGAACCATGAAGGAGCGCACTTCGACAAGCCGGCGCCGCACGGGCACCGGGGTGCTGTGCGCAGCACTGTGCGCGAGCTTCGCGCTTCCGCCGGCAACGGCCTTCGCGCAGGAAGAAGGAGACGGCCCGCCGCCATCGCTCTCGCTCTCGCGCCGCCTCTCGACGCCTTCCATCGGCGCCGCGAGCTACGCCCAGCGCGTGAAGCAGGCGCTGATCACGCTGTCGCAGGAATACCCCGAGGTGCAGTCGGCCCAGGCGGCGGCCAACACCAGCAGCTACAGCGTCGATGCCGCCAGGCAGGCACGCTACCCGCGCTTCAAGATCGGCACCTCGTCGGGCAACTACAACAGCGGCGCGGACAACGCCAAGACCCAGAGCTACACCGTGCTCACCGCCGAAGCGCGCGTGAGCCTGATCGACGGCGGTGCCATGAACGCCGCGCAGCGCGCTGCCGAGGCCGGCAACAAGGCGGACGACGAAGCGGTCATCACCACCTCGCAGAAGGTGGTGCTGGACGCGCTCACCGCCTACCTCCAGGTGCAGCGCTTCGACCTGAAGAAGCAGATCGCGCACCGCGCCACCGAGGTGGTGGCGGATCTCTCGAAGGCGGAAGCCCGCCGCGTCGCGCTCGGCGTGTCGGGCGACAACGACCTCAACATGGCCGCCTCGCGCCGCGCCCTGGTGGCCGCGCGCGAATCCGATTTCGAAGCCCAGCGCGACGAGGCGCTCGCGAAGTTCCGCAACTACTTCAAGTTCTCGCCCAACACCGAGTCGCTGCCCGTGCTTGCGGCGCCGCCGCAGTGGCGCATCGGCTCGCAGGACGAGGCGCTGCGCCGCGCCGAGAGCCGCAGCACCGAGATCGCCGAAGCCCAGGGCCGCATCGAGCGCGCGAGGGCGCTGGTCGACCAGCAGGAGTCCGCCCTCTACCCGACGCTCGACGCCGTGGTCGTGAAGAGCAAGGACCCGCGCGGCGTGTCGCCGCAAGACCCGACGCGCGCGGCCTTCGAACTCAACTGGAACTTCGGCAACGGCTTCGACCGGCAACTGCGCTTGAGGAGCGCGCTCGCCGAAGTCGCCAACCAGGAAGCCAAGCTCGAAGGCGTGAAGAACAACCTGTTCGAACTCACCTCGGCGTCATGGGCTCGCACCATGTCGGGACGCGAGCGCGAGAAGCAGCTCATGGAAGCCGTCAGCACCTCGGGCCAGGCCTTCCGCGGCCGCCGCCGCCTGATGGAGTTCGGCCGCGAGACCCTGCCCAAGGTGCTCGACGCGCAGCTGGACTACTACACGCTGCTGTTCGACTACGTCGACGGCGTCTTCGACCTGCGCATTTCCGAACTGCGCCTGGCGCGCACCACCGGCGAACTGCGCATCGAGCCCGATGGCACCAACAACTGGCTCGATCGCATCTTCGGTCCGCCGAACCGGTCCGTGATCACCGAGGATGGTTTGCTGTCGGCGCTGTGCATCTCGAGCAATGCGGCCTGCCCGAACGAGCCGGTCGTCGATCGCTCGCCGGGCGCCGCGGCCGCCAACACGCCGCTGCGCCGCACGCCGCGCCTGATGCCCCGCTGAGGGCAACAGGGCGGGGTCTCGGTCAGGCGTCCTCTGGGATGCCTGGCTCGCCGTCCAGGATCTGGTACTTGCGCATCTTTTCCCACAGCACCTTGCGGCTGATGCCCAGGTGCTGCGCGGTGTCCTGGCGCTTCCAGTCGTTGATTTCGAGCGCCGCGATGATGCGGTTGCGCTCGCCGCTGTTCCAGCCCTTGCGGTCGCCATTGCTGTCGAGCGCGACACCGCCGCCACTGCCACTGCCGCCCCCGCCGTTCCTGTCGGCGGAGATCGCCGGCGCCGGCGTGCCGCGCGTCAACGCGATGGCGCGCTGGATCAGGTTCTGGTCCCAGCCCCGCAGCTGCCGCGCGATCACGCCCACGCGCTCCGCGAGGTTGCGCAGCTGCCGCACATTGCCGGGGAAATAGGTTTCGGCCACCGCATCGCTGAGCCAGTGCGGCGTTTCGCCGAGCGTCTCGAGTTCGGCGCCGAGCACGTTGCCCAGCAGCGCCTTGAAGATCGCGATCTTGTCGACCTCGCCGCGCTCTTCGAGGCTCGGCACATGCAGCTCGATCACCGCGAGCCGATAGAACAGGTCGGCGCGAAACTCGCCGCTCGCCACCATCTCGCGCAGGTTGCGGTTGGTCGCCGCCACGAGCCGGAAATCGACACGGATCGGCGACGTGGCCCCGAGCCGCGTGACCGCGTTGTCTTCGAGCACGCGCAGCAGCTTGACCTGCTGGTAGCGCGGCAGGTCGCCGATTTCGTCGAGGAACAGCGTGCCGCCCGTGGCCTGCTCGAAATAGCCGCGGTGCGCATGCACGGCGCCGGTGAACGAGCCCTTGGTATGGCCGAAGAACAGCGACTCGAAAAGACCGTCGGGAATCGCGCCGCAGTTCACCGCCACGAACGCGCCCTTGCTGTACGACCCGTGCCCGAGGTGCAACTGCTGCGCGATGCGCTCCTTGCCCACGCCGGTTTCGCCGCGCACCAGCACCGGGTGGTTGCAGTCGGCAAAGGCGCCCACTTCGGCGAGCAGCGCCTTCATCGCTTCGGAATGCGCCACCAGCACGTCCGGCGGCTGCGGCGCAATTTCGCGCGCGCGCAACTGCCGCACCAGCTTCGCGACCAGCGTGCGCAGCTCGGCGCAGGTGAAGTCGTAGGGCAGGACGTGCAGGTACTCGGGCGGATAGGTCCGCGAATCGCGCTCGCGCGAACCTGCGGCGACCCAGATCACCGGCATGCCTTGAAGAAACTCCGTAGCGTGCGCGAGACCGCCGGTGTCGATGACGGTGACGCTGATGATTGCGACGGAAGGACGCATCGCCACGCCGCGTTCCTGTTGGGGCGGGGGCAGTCCGTCGGCCCGGGTGACTTCCACGTCGAAGCTCGCCATGCACCGCGCGATGCGGTCGAGGATGTCGGCTTTGCCTTCCCAGACAAAGAGGTCGAGTTCGTCGAAGTTGGAGGGGGAACTCATGTAGGAAAAATGCGCATTTCAATAGACCAGCTCGGCACCTCGATTGCAGGACATGCGGGCGCCGACTTCCGCTTGCGCGAGATCGATGCCCAGCAAATCGAGAAGTGCATTGACCGTAGGGTCGAGCAAGGGACCCAGCGCGTTCGTAACGATCGTTTGCAGGGTGTTCAGGAGGTTGCTGACCAGAGTGAAGGTGCCGTTGAGCAGCCCTCCGAGGATGCCACTCGTATCGCTCGAATACGGCTTGATCTGGATCCCGCCCAAGGTAGATCCCAGGCTCTGGACAATCGATGTGGCACTGATCGCCTTGAACGACGGATCCGCTCCGACGCCATCGTAAGGCGCCGCATCGATCTCGGGCAGGTTCGCCGCGCCCGGCGCAACGTAGGTCAGCGGAGTGCCATTCACGCTGCCTCCGATGTCCGAATTGACGACAAGCCCCAGACCCGAGATGACTGTCTTCTTGGCGTTGTTCATGTCGGGCACGAAGCTGCCGTTCGCAGCTCTCCACTTCTTGCCGCTGCAAAACAGAGAGAGAAGGAGACAGCTGTCGAACTTGGCTTCACGGTACCCGATCTCGACGATTCCTACCGGTTCGGCTGTTGCAGGCAACGAGGACGAGAAGATGTTCGAAACCTTGCCGATGTTGAGCCGGGCCACGCTGGTGTTGGCCTGAACGTTCAGCGACTTGCTCTCGGTGGCATTGCAAGCATGGCCCGTAACGATCGCTGAACCGTTGCCCGAACTAATACCGATGTCGATAGGAGATGGAAGCGTTGCCGCGTAGATGACCTTCTGTGGTTGACAGGCGGGGAGCAGTCCGCCGCAGCCGACCAGACCGACCAGATCGGTCACGATCGTTCCCAGATTCAAGGTCACAACACTGTCGAGAAAGCTGATGAGCGGCGAGATCGCCCCTGTCACCGCGGAAAGCACGTCTGTCAGCAGGTTCGCGACGCCCCCGAGGTCCACTGTCATCAACAACCGAATCTGCGCCGTGCGCACATAGATCTTGTTGGGGTCGCTGACGCCCAGGTTCGCGTTGATCAGCGAAGGATTTCCGACCGCCGAAACCTGCGGCGGCTCGATGACCTGGAGCTTGGTCGTGACGCTTGCGACACCTGGAACGGTGATCGGCACGGTGGCCGCGAGTCCGTTCTTGCCGTTCGCAACTTGGATCATGCCCTGTACGAGTTGGAAGAGCTGGAGGTCGGTGCTCAGGCCCGCCGCGTCCGTTCCGGTGGCAACGCCCAGCAGATCGCCGAGCTTGAGAGTGAACGGTGAGGCTTGAACGCTCACCAGTACATCGCGCAAAGCCAACAACGCGATATTGGCTGTGTTTCCACCGCGCTCCATGACTGTGATCATGGCCTGCAACAGGACACCGGCGTCCACCTCGGTGTTGAGCACCTGATCGTAGTTGACTGCGCTGATGTTGAGGTCCAGCTTGAGCTGATCGAGGAAGCTGAGCAACTGGATATTGGTGTTGAGCAGACCTTGCCATCCGCCGGCCCGAACGGTGAGCGAACCGCCCAGCAAGCCGCCGAAGACGGCATTCAGCAAGTCCGACTGTTTGGTGTCGATGGTCAGCAGCGTGCTGCGAATGCTCAGGGAGGCGAGCGGCTGTCGTTGTGCGGCCAGCGCCTGGACCGTGATCGTGAAAGACTGACCGCCCGAAAGATTCGGGATGAGCAAGGCTGGTGTTCTTGAAAGCCTCACGCGCACGGCGTTGAAGAACTGGCCCGCGTTAGGTGCTCCGAAATGCTGGGGCGCTTCTCGGGTCTGGGGATCCCAGTTCCCGCATTCGACATCCGCCGCCGCGAGAGGCGGCAGCATCGGTGGCATGTTCTGCGCGGCATTCGCGACTGCGGCGGTCCTGGCGTCGACGCAACTGAGCGGTAGCAAAGACTGAGCTCCGGAAAGTGCCGCCAGATCCGCGGTTTTCTGAAGTTCCCGCTTCATCAGCATCAGGTAACCGATCTGAGTTCCGAGAAGCGTAATGACGACCAGACTCAGCGCAATGACCGTGTTGACGACGATGGAGCCGCGTGCGCGCCGACGCGCCCCGGGTGCTTGTCCGGCAGAGCGGTGAAGCGAATTTTGGTGTGCTGTGTCCATGGCGATGAACCCTCCTTCAGGACCGAAGTGCGATGGTCGATCGGCTTCGTAGTTGGTTGGGTACCCAAGTGCTCAGGTCCAGCAACGGCATCGTCGGCAGCAGGCGGTTCTCGCTGTACGGATAACTCACGGTCACCACATAGCTCGCCGTGGCGCCGGCGCCCGCCGGCATTGCCGTCACCACCACCTTGGATTCGATCCAGCTGCGCCGGGTCGCCACACTGGCATTCGATGCAGCAGGAACCACGAGCGAGTTGGCCAACGCGGCGTACACGGCATCCTTCACTCGCTGGTCGTTGTTGGCGGGGGCGGTGACCAGACCCGCGGCCCGTGCGCCCTCTTCCGCCGCGCGGGTGACCGCCTGCTGCATATAGAAGACGGCACCGAATGTCGCGACCGCGTACAGAACGCTGAAAAGCAAGACAAAGACGAGTGCGAACTCGATTGCAGCCACTCCGCGCTCCCTGCTTTTCATGCGGCCGGCGTTCATGGCGACTTTCCGTCCAGCAGCATGCTGGCCTTGCCGACGATGCTGTTCGGCAGCGCGAAATCGGGCAAGGGCGGCAACAGGCCGTGCATGTTCGACGCGGTGACGGTAATCACCATCTGGCAGCGGTCGTCCCAAGCCGGGCCGCAGGGCGGCGATCCGCAAACGTTGCTGACCACGCCGCACACAGTGGCATCCACATTGCGCGTCACTACTGTCGGCAGCCATCCAATGGCCTGTTCCGCGACGGCTTCCGCATGGGCTTCCCGGGCCGCAAGCGTAGGCTGATACCGCAGCGCCGCACGTGCCCCATCCTCCGCCGCGTTCTGTACCCCAAGCCTGAACGCGAACAGCAGCCCGTAACAAATGATCCCGTAGAGCACCGCAAAGAAGATCAGGAACACAAACGCAAACTCGATCGCGTACGTGCCGCGCTGGAGGCGTGCTGCAGGGTGGGTGCCTGACGCTTTCATGGCAATGTGCGTTCGGGTCGGCTCAGGCGTCCAGCTACTTGGCGGCGGTAGTGCCCGAACCCGAAGACGACTTCACCGACGAACTCATGCGCTCCGGAATCGGAAACTCGAAGCTCTTGAGGTACCGCTCGTAGCTGCGGTTCGCGACATTGCCGGCAATGGGGCGCGGCGTGGGCGAGGCAATCTCGCCACTGCGCTGCCATGCAAGCAGACCCTGCGTGGCATCGCCCACCTGCAAGGGTTCATACACAAGCTCTTCGGCCTCGACCATTTCGGCCGTGTCCGGCGCGGTGTCTTGTATCGCGCCCTGTGCTGGCGGGGGCACGGCCGCAGGCACCTGCGCACTCGCGGCGTTCGGCGCAGGCTGCGCCTGTTGCGCCAGCACTGCGGGCGCGCCAACCATCAGCGCGATGCCCATGCCGAAGGCGGACGACAGTGCGGCGAGGCGGGGGGCGTGTTCTTTTTTCATGGGGTACCTCGTGCGGTCGGGTTGGGGGACGCCGCGGAATCCGCGGTGGATGGGTTCAGCTGGCTGGCGGTGCGCACGCCGCCCATGCCGGCCCAGCGCGATGCCTTGAGTGCCAGGGGCGGGGGCGCCACGTCGTCTCGCTCCAGCGTCGTGCCGCTCGACAGCGGGCGAACGGCCAAGGGCACCGCGTCGGTTGCCGCAAGCGGCGCGCCGGTGCGCAGTTGCTGCGCGGCCGCTCGCACGGCGGCGCGGGTGGCCGCAGGCATGCGGTTGGCTTCCATCAGTTTGTTCGCCTGCTCGCTCTGATCGGTGGCTTCGAGGTAGAGCGCGAGGTTGGCCTGGGCCTGGGTGTTGTTGGGGCTCAGTTGCAGCGCCTGCATCAGCGGCATCCGGGCATCGGCGATCTCTCCCGCGCGCAGGCTCGCATAACCCAGGTCGCTGAGCAGCAGGGCATCGGTCGGGCTCTGGCGCTGGGCCTGCTTGAGCAGTTGCACGGCTTCGGGGTAGCTGCCGCGCGCACCCGCCAGGAGGCCCAAGCCGCGGTGGCCCGCACCCTCCAGCGGCGTGCCCATCAAGCGCTTGTAGGCAGCTTCGCTCAAGGCGGCCTGGCCGGTCTGGCGCAACGCATCGGCGCGAGCGCGCGTGGATTCGGGCGACACGCCCCAACGCTGCTCCAGCGCATCGATGTGGGCCAGCGATGCGAACCACAGGCCTTCGTTCTGCATCTGCTCGACCAGCCGGAGGTAGGTGGCCTTGGTGTCGATGGCGGCGCCGGCCTTCGCGTCGGCGGCCGATTCGAAGGCCGCGCGCTGCTGCGCATCGGCGCTGGCCGCGTACTGGTCCTTGACGGTGCCGCACCCGCCGATCGCGAGGGCCACAACGGTGACAAGGGCCGCGAGCGCCGCGGCGGTGCAGGCTGGCAGGCGGCCGGCGTGCCAGGACCGCATGGAAATAGCGAGGGTTTTCATTTGACGACGACTCCCAGTGAACGGAATATCGCGATGAACCCCGGCCCCGCGGTCACGATGACCAGTGCCGGCAGTAGCGTGGTCACCATGACGCCGGTCATCTTCACGGTGATCTTGCCGATGCGCTCCTTCATCTCCGAGCGCCGGTGCTCGCGCAGCCGGTCGCTGAAGATGCGCAAGGGTTCCTGCACCGCGCCGCCGTGCCGGTCGACCTGCACCAACAGCGACACGAGGCCGCGCAGGTTTTCGTTCTTGTGCAGGGTCGCCAGGCGTTGCAGTGAATGCTCGCGCGTGCGGCCGCGGCTGTACTGGTTGTTGGCCAGCGTCAGTTCGTGGCCGAGCACCCGCAGCACATGCTGGAAGTCGGTGGCCATGATCTGCAGGCTCTGGTCCAGACTGAGACCCACGCCCTGCAAAAGCCGCAGCAGGTCGATGAAAAGCGGCAGTTCCTGCGCCGCCCGTTCGCGCCGCCCGGCGGCGATGCGACCGAGCACCCACTTGGGCACCATGAAGCCGATCACGAAGGAGGCCGTCAGCACGAGGACCACCGTGCGCTGCTGCGCTTGCCCTTCGCCCCAGACTACATAGGCCAGGAACGGAAGCACCAGCGCGAGCAGGATGCGCGTGACCAGGAAGACCAGTTGCGTGCGCTTGGAGGGCAGGCCGCACTGGTCGATGAGGTTCCTGTCTTCGTCGGCCACCAGTGCCCGGCCCAGCCGTGAATCGAGCCAGTGGAAGGGCAGCTCGACATCGGCGTGCGCCAGCGCGTCGGCATCGGGCACGGTCTCGGGGCCGGACCGCGACTCCGCCGTCGGCGGCGGGGTGCCGGCCTGGCGGATGGCGCGGCCGATGACCTGACCGCTGCGCGTGCGCCGCAATTCAGCCGCAAGAAGAGCGCCGGCGCCGACCATCAGGCCGACTGCCAACAGCACCAGGGCGAAGATGGCCAGTTGATTGGGCGTGAACGTCATGCCAGCCTCGCCAGGCGGTAGAGAAGCGCGGCACCCGCCAACTGCAGGCCCAGCGCGGAAAAGATGAGGGTGCGGCCCGTGCCGTCGTTCCACATGCCGATGAAGTAGCTCGGGTTGGTCATGATGAGGAAGGCCCCGACGCCCACCGGCAGCAGGCCGAGAATCCAGGCCGAGAGCCTCGTCTCCGCGGACATCGCGACGAGTTCATGCTCCGCCTGTTCCCGGTCGCGCATGAAGTTGGCCACGCGCTCCAGAAGCAGGTCGGCACGGCCGCCGTAGCGCACGCCCAGGCCCAGGATGGAGGCCAGCAAGAACAGCTCGTCGACGCGCACGTTGGTGGCTGTCTGGTGCAGCGCGCGGTCCAGGTCCACGCCTGCACGCACCAGTGCGGCCGAGCGTTCCAGGTGTCCGCGCAGCGGCGCTTCCGTGGTGGAAATTGCCAGCTGAAACGCGGCCTGCGTGGAGTTGCCGATGGTGATCAGGCGGACCATCGAGTCAATGTAGGCTGGCAGCTGGCTCACCAGCTTGCGGCGGAATTTCTGCAACTGGAGCCAGAGCACGAAGGTCGCGACGAGCAGCAGCAGAAGCGCCACGCCCAAGGCGGTGATCCAGCCGCCGATGACCCCGGCCACCACGCTGAGCACCACGATGCCGGCCAAGCCCAGCACGACGGCGCGCGGCTCGACGACACCCACGAGCCAGCCGGGCAAGACCTTGTCGAGCACGCCGGTGTGTACCGTGGCCTTCGACGTTGCCTCGGTTTCCAGCCAGGGGTCCGTGGTGAGGCCCGACGGTAATTCGCTGACGGGTATGTCCCGCACGGGCATCGGTACCGGCGTGGCCGGAGAACTGCTGGCAAGGATCTGCTGGTGCAGGTGCCGCTCTGCGGCCTGCCGCACCTGCCGCTTCTTCGCCCACTGCCACAGCAGCAATCCCGCGGCTGCCGCCAGCAGCGCGATGACCGCAATGACGAGCAGGCCTTCACGCACGGGTATCTCCCTGCGCTGCACGCGTCATCGATTGGCGAAAGCGCGTGATCTTCGGCGAATGCGGCGCAATGCCCAGCGACACCCAGCGGTCGCGCTCCTCGCCGTCGGGCGAGACGATCGGCTCGTAGCGGTACAGCTCCTGCATCGCGACGATGTTGTCGTTGACGCCGGTGACTTCGCTCAGCGAAATGATGCGCCGCTGCCCGCCTGAGAGCCGTCCGATCTGCACGATGAAATCGATGGCGTTGGCAATTTGCCGGCGCAGGCTCACCTCACTGCCCTGGTAGCCGGCGAAGCCCGCCAGCATTTCCAGGCGATAGAGACATTCGCGCGGCGAACTCGCATGGATGGTGCCCATCGAGCCTTCGTGGCCGGTGTTCATGGCTTGCATCATCTCGATCACTTCGGCGCCGCGCACCTCACCCACGATGATCCGGTCGGGCCGCATGCGCAGGCTGTTGCGCAGCAGGTCGCGGATCGACACCACGCCAGTGCCGTCGAAGCCGCCTGGGCGGCTTTCGAGCCGCACCACGTGGCTGGTGCCCAGCGACAGTTCGGCCGTGTCTTCGATGGTGATGACGCGCTCGCGCCCGGGGATGAAGCTGGCGAGCGCATTGAGCAGGGAGGTCTTGCCCGAGCTGGTGCCGCCGCTCACGAGGATGTTGCAGCGCGCACGCACCGCAATTTCGAGCAACTGCGCCATGCCCGCATCGAAGGTGCCGAGCTTCACCAGGTCGGCCGGCGTGAGAGGTTCCTTTCGGAACTTTCGGATCGAGACCGAAAGTCCGTCGATGGCCAGCGGCTCGATGATCACGTTGATGCGGCCGCCGTCCGGCAAGCGCGCATCGACCATGGGATTGGACTCGTCCAGCCGGCGTCCCAGCGGCGCGAGGATGCGGCGCACGATGCGCATCACGTGCTCTGCGTCGGCGAAGCGCACCGTCTCGCGCTCCAGCATGCCGTGGCGCGACACGTACACGTTCTGGTAGCCGTTGATCAGGATGTCTTCGACAGCCGGGTCGTTGAGCAGGTCTTCCAGCGGCCCGAAGCCCGCAAGCTCTTTCGTCAGCGCGTCCGAGATGAGCTGCATCTCGCGGTCGTTGATCGGCACGCGGCGCAGGCGCACGAAGCTATCGACCTCGAGCTCGACGAACTGCTGGATCGAGGCGCGCGACCAGCGGCCGAACTCCGCACCCAACTCTTCGATGCGGTTCAACAGATGGTCGTGCGTCCAGCTCTTGATGTCCTGGAACTGCTGCGAGTTGATGAACGTCTGGTCGTCGTCGGCGAATTCGATATCGGTGGACATGGGCTCAACCTTCACTTGGGCTCTTGCGGAAGCGCGAAATCAACGCACTCCAGCGAGGATCTTTGGCCGGCGGTTGGCCCGTGGGAGACATGAATTCCTGATGCAGGCCTCGGGTCAGTCCCGCGACGGCCTGCGAATAGGGGTCGTTGCGCGCGGTGCGCACCAGCATCTCGCCGCGGCTCGCGGCCGATAGCAAGGGCGCGCTGCGCGCGGGAATCACGTGATGCAGCGGCAGCTCCAGGCGCTCGGAGATGTCCTTGGCGGTCAGGTCCACGTGGCTGTCGAACTTGTTGACCACCAGCGAGAGATGCGTCATGTCGACCTCGCGCGTGCGCAGGTCCTTGAGGAGGTTGGCGGTGGACACGATGGCGCCGATGCTCTGGTCGCAGACCACCCAGGTGCGCTGTGCTTCGCGCACGGTCTGCGCCACGAAGTCGATGGTGGAGAAGCCGCCCAGGTCGGCGATCTGGAAATCGAAGAAATCGGTCAGTCGCTTGATGAGCGCCACCGAGTCGGCATGCGAGATCTCGCGCACCTGCGACAGGCTCGCCGGCAGCGGCAGCACCGCGACGCCGCTGCTGTGATGCGCCAGCGCCGTGTGCAGCAGGGTCTGGTCGAGCCGGCGCAGGTTGCGCACGCCGTCGACAAAGCTGAAGCCGCTTTGCGTGTCGAGATAGAGCAGGCCGTCGCGCGCCGGGAGACCCAGGTCGAGCAACGCCACGCCGTGGCGTGCGGCGCGTGCCGGGACGCGCACGGCCGCTTGTGTCTGTGCTTGTGCTTGCGCGAGCAGGTCGTTCAGCGTCAGCGCGAGGCTGGTGGCCAGCGTGGTGACGCCCAGGCCCGCACGGGCGCCCAGCAGCGCCAGGGTGCGCCCGCGCGTGCCCACCTGCAGGGAACTGCGCCGCTCGATCAGCGTTCGCAGCGTGCTTACGGCATCTGCGGGAGTGGCAGAGATGTCGATGAAGTCGTCCACGCCCGCGCGCAGTGCGGCGAGCATGGCGGCAGGCTCGGCCGACACGCCGGTGGCGAGCACGGGCAACGCGGGCCAGTCGCGTTTCAGTCGCTGATGGAGCGGGCCGGCGACCTCGCTTTGGTCGATCGAAAAGTCGATGAACACGGCCACCGGACCGAGCAGCGCGATGCGCTCGTCGATCGATTTGGTGCCCGGCTCAAGCACCACCACGGAACCCAGGCGGGAGAGCGCATCGGTCAGCCACGTGATGTGGCCGCCGTTGCTCGATGCGAACAGATAGGTTTCTGCGCCCACTTCCGGAATGCTGTCACGTGGAGCGTTCATGGTGCTGCTCGGCGAGGATGGGATCGTCGTTGTCAACGGGAGAAGCCAGGAACCGCTGTATCGGCCGCGCCGCCGAGGAAATACGAACGCCACACGGCGCCGTCGCGCTGCTCGGCGGTGCCGGGCAGATAGGGCGTCAGGTCGGTGCCGCGGGCAATGGGCTTGACCAGGTGCGGCGTCACGAGAATCACGAGTTCCTTCTCGTTCATCTGGTACTTGTTCTGCTTGAAGAACGCGCCGAGGATCGGCAGGTCGCCCAGCAGCGGCACCTTGTCGGCATTGGACGTGGTGGTGCGGCTCACCAGGCCGCCGATGATGAAACTCTCCCCATCGCCCAGCTCCACCGTGGTGTCCGCGCGCCGCGTGCTGATGGCCGGCACGGCGATGCCGTTGATGCTCAGCGAGTTCGTGTAGTCGAGATCACTGGCCTCGGGTGCCACCTTGAGCACGATGCGATCGTTCGACAGCACGGTGGGCGTCAGCGTGAGGCCGATGCCGAAGGGCTTGTATTCGATGCTGGTGGTGCCCAGGCCCTGTGGAACCGGCACCGGCAGCTCGCCGCCGGAGAGGAAGCTCGCGCTTTGCCCGGACATGGCGACGAGCGTCGGCTCGGCGAGAACGCGTGCCATGCCGTTGCCTTCGAGAAAGCCGACGTTCAGTCCGATACCGGCCTTGCTGAAGTTGAACAGGAGGTTGAATGCTTCTGCCAGCGGGTTGTTTTGCTCGGTGGTGATGCTTCCGTTGGACGCAAAGGTCGCAGACTTGAGCGAGGAGGGCGTGAAGACGCCGAAGCTGAAACCGTTCGAGTTGGCACGGGTGCTGAAGATGTTCAGCCCCGCCTGTTTGAGCACGCTGCGGTTGAACTCCACCACCTTCACTTCGACCTGGACCGTGTTGCTTCGCACGTTCACCGCGGAGCGGTCGATCAGCTCGGCCTTGTCGGCCGTGCCGGCCAGCGCGGCGTCGCGCGCCTGCTGGTGCGTAACCATGCTGTCCATCGTGCCGGCGAGCGTGGAGGACCGGCGGCGCACTTCGAGCGTGTAGGTCGTGGCGGCGCTGTTGCCCTTTTCCCAGACCATGAGTGTGGTACGTCCGGCGGCCTTGCCGGTCACGATCAGCCGGGCGGCCGGCGAACTGGGCGTCTTGCGCGTGATGGTGACGGCGGCCACCGCCTCGTCGCCAATCGCCATCCGGTCTATACCCTTCTCGATGACCAGCTCCTGCTGCGTCCCGGCACCGAGAGTCAGTGTGCGCGGCGCTTGCAATTGCTGCGGCTGTTGCGGTTGCTGCGGACGCCCCGACTGCGCGTCGGCGGCGGTGGATGCCAGCGGCCAGACGGCTTGTGCCATCGCGCACAGGGCGATCAGGGACGGCTGCAGCAGCCGCGATGAAACTTCCCCGGGGCTGCGAGTGGCGCTGGTCGACTGCTCGCTGGACGTGTTGTGCATTTGTTTTTCCTGGATGACGGGTGTCGGCAATCAGTAGTTCACGGTTTCGCTGCGCTCGCCGCGAATCACCTCGACCTGCAGGCCTGTGCGGGCGGGGCCGGCGGCGCGCGGGGCGCCGCTGGGGACTCGCACTTCGGTGACTTGCGGCCGGAGGGCAGGGCCCTTGCCGCCGGTGACCAGGTCGGCGGCGGTCAGGCCGGCCTGGGCGCGGTCCAGACCTTCGAGCGGCGCGCGGCGCGGCTCGCCCGCCTTGGGCGGCGGGGGCTGCAGGGCCGTCGGCAGTTCGGCGAAGAGTTTGGGGTCCGGCTCCGACAGGTCAGTCGGGTTGCGCAGGGCCAGCAGCAGCCTGCCGCTGGCGTCGCCGATGGTCAGGCGGTTCACTTCATCGACCGGCACAGCGAGCACCGCGGTGCGGGCCGGCTCGGCGCGCTGGGCTTGCTGCGCGGCCTTGTCCGCCGACTTGGACGGCAGGCCGTCGACCGAGGCGTTGCCGAATGCCAGCACGCGCTTGCGCGACAGCAGCAGGCGGGCCTGGCTGCGGTCCACATCCTTGCCGTCGGACTTGAGCGTGAGGAAGACGTCGACGTAATCGCCAGGCTGCAGCTTGTTGCCCACGCCCATCACCTCGTCGGCCTTGACGGCGACGGCGCGCTCGCCTTCGGCAATGCGCAGGGCGAGGCCCGAGACCAGCTGGTTTTCCATCACCGGCGTGCCCTCGGCGAGATCCAGCACGGGGACGCGGCCGGCGGCGACGGTCACGTCCTGGAAAGCACCGGCCGGATTGATCGTCAGCCGTTCCACGCGCAAGGCATCGGCGGGAATCGCCTGGCCCGCGGGAAGGGGTTTGGCCGCGACCACGACCGGATAGGCGAGTGTCTGCTGCGCCTTGGCGGGCGCCGCCGCAGCACCGGTTGCCGCAGGAGGCGGTACGGGCGCCTTGCGACTCAGCATCCAGGCATAGCCGCCCAGTGCGATGGCCAGGAGCACCAGGATGGCGGCAAGGATTTTGGTGAGATTGATCATGTGCGGCGGACTGAGAAATGAGGGCAAGCAATCATGAGAAAGAGAGGATGAAAGGCCTGCGGTGACAGAGGCAGGAAGCTGCTAACTCTGTCGCCCCCAGACCATCCATGCCACCGTGGCCATGGCCAGATAGGCCGCATAGGGAATGAAGCGAGCCCGGCGCGGCGTGGCGCTGCCGTTGGCTGCGGAGGTCGGGCCCGACAGGATGAGTGCGAGCCGCGGAGAAAGGGGCCAGCGTTGCAGGACGTACCACAACGCGCCGTGTGCGCCGGCCAGGAGGCTGGCGACGATCCAGATGGGGGCCAGGGCGGTGAGGCCGACCCAGAGTCCGAGAGCGCCTGCGAATTTCACGTCGCCTGCTCCCATGAGACCGAATGCATAGAAAAGCAGCAGTGCGCCGAAGCCCACGCCTGCGCCCAGGAGCGCCTGGGTCCAGTCGATTCCGAACGGCTGCATCCCGAGGGCGAGTGCCGCGAGAGCCACAACGGCTCCGGCGAGCACCAGCCAATTCGGGACGCGGCGTTGTCGGAAGTCATAGACGCTGACGAAAAGTAGCCAGAGCAGCAGGGCGACGTTGGCTTTCAAACCGAATAGCGCTTATTCGGCGGCACCGCCAAGTGCGGTGGAAATTCTGGCGAAAACACCGTTGATTGCGCCACCCAGAGTCCCTGTAGGGCTGAATACGACGACCAGAATAACGGCCATCATCCCCGCAATAATTCCATATTCAATTGCGGTAGCACCTTCTTCATCGCGCAGAAAACGAGTAATAGAACTAAGCATGATTTACCCCTTGAGGAGAGTTGAACAACGACTGACGATGCGGATGTTATACAGCGTAACTCCGTGTATCAACATGACAAACCCGAGGAGATGAGGTCCTTCGTGTGATATTGGGGAAGTACATAGCAGGATGGCGGCCAGCCTCCTGCCACCCGGTCCCAGGAGCTCCTGGTCAGGTTCGTTAACAATCTAGAGACGTATTTTTCCCTCTGTAAACCGCATCGAAACTCCCATGAAGATGGGAGGGCGCGTTACGTGCCGGGAACGCGCGGGAGGGCGGTGTTACGGGAACAAAGGCGTTACGTGTTACGTAGCACGGGGTCGCGAAGGCCGAGATGTAACACCCAAAATAGGTGCTACGGCTGCGCAAAAAATCACAGATTGGAGGGGGTGACCCCGTCACCGACAGGGCTTCGGGCGGGGTTCAGCCCAGGATTTCTTCGTGAAAGAGCTTCCACTCGCTGCCTTGGCGCAGCCAGTACTGGCGGCGGGTGCGCCCGCTCTTTTCGCCTTCGAAGACTTCGCCGAAGGTGGCGACCATGGTGTCGTCGCTGTCGCGCCAGTGCAGATACGACATGTCCTTGAACTGGACACGCTTGCCTTGCGCATATTCCACTTCGTCGTGGACCGAAATACCTTCGGTTGTTTTCTTATTGCTGCGCTGGAAATCCGGCAAATAGAATTTCTTCAATTGCGCTTCATTTCCGCTCGCCCGCGTATCTTTCCAGGCGGTAATTGCGCTGGTAAATGTCTGGGCTTCTTTTTCGGCCTGCGGCGGCGAAATCCATTGCAGGCTGCGGGCCGTGACCACCGGCGTGGCGCCGATCTGCACCTTGCGCAGCAACTGCTTCAGGTCGGGGTTGGCCATGACCACGCAGCCGTCGCTTGCGAGCGGCGCCCGGGCGAACTGCTGGGGCGGGGTGCCGTGCAGCCAGATGCCGCCGCCGGTCCGGCCGCGCCGCATGTCGTACGGGTTCGGGTAGTTGATGGGCAGGGCGCCCGCGCCGTAGAAGTCCTTCAGCGACTTCGGGTCGAGGCTGCTGGTGATGTAGTACACGCCCAGCGGGGTGCGGGCATCGCCCTCGGTGAGCTTGTCGGTGCCCGACTTGCCGACCGAGATGTAGTAGTCGGCCACCAGCTTGAGCCCCTTGTCGGAGTTCTCCAGCAGGTACAGGCGCGAGCGCGAGGCATCGACCGCAATGGCGTAGCGGCTCTTGGTCGAGAGCGACAGGAACTGCGAGGGCACGGTGCCGGCCGGCGGCCGCTCGCGCAGGGCCTGCAGGCGGCGGCGCGATTCCTCATGCAGCTCGGACATGGCCGGGTTGCCGCGCAGGCGTGCGATGCCGGCCGTGTCCGGAAGGGCGTTCGTGGGCGGCACTTGCGCCGCCAGCAGGTCGCCGTAGACGAGCTGCGCGAGCTGGAAGTTCGGATAGTCCCGCACCAGGTCGCGGGCCTTGGCCAGCGCAGGGCGGGCCTGGCCGCGGCCGAACATTTCGTAGACGGAGATCAGGCGGGCTTCGGCGCTGCTGGCTTCCTGGATGGAGGCGGCGGCCGCGGACCTGCGGGCGGGTCTGGCTGCGGAAGCGGTCCGGGTCTCTGCCAGTGCGGCTTTCTTGCCCTTGGCCTGGACGGACTTGCCGGCGCTGCCCCGGGCTTCCCTGGCGGAAGCACGGCTGCCGGACGATGCGTGCGCAGCGCCGCGGCTACCGGCGCTCTTGCTGCTCGCCTTGGCGCTGCTGCTGGTTTTTGCGCTGCCCGTCTTGTTCGATGCGAAGGCGGCACCGGGTGCCGCCAGCATCAGCGCCGATGCGGTCATCAGCGCTGCGAGCAGGTTCCCGCGGCGCGGGAACGGAGGATTCTGAAGCCGGCCGTGCCGGACGATGTCTGTCACTAGCCGCCGACGCTTTCCTTGCGAATGTGCCATTGATTGCCCGAGCGCTGCATGTCCAGCGTCTTCCGGCTCGAGATGTTGAGATTGTCCGCGCGGTAGATCTGGCGGAACTTCGCCGTGGCGTTCTGTCCGTCGACCTTGATCACGAGGTTCTCGATGTTCACGCTGATGCTCGACTTGCCGACGATGCGGGCGCGGCGATCTTCTTCCCAACCCTTGCGGCTCTGGCCGCCGCCGGGAGTGAAGTCCGAGCCGTAGGCGGCGAAGTAGCGGTCCATGTCCTGGCCGGCCCAGGCGGAAGCCCAGCCGCGAACGGCGGATTCGACTTCGGCAGCGGAGGCCGGTGCGGCAGCAGCCGCAGCAGGTGCCGGTGCGGGCGCGGGCGCCGCTTCGGGCGCCTTGGCCGGTGCTGCAGCCGGGGCGGGCGCAGCAGCCACCTTGGCAGGAGCGGGAGCCGGTGCAGGCGGTTTTGCCGCCGGGGCCGGCGCGGGCCGCGCGGCTTCGGGCGCCGCAGCAGCCACCAGCGTCGTGGGCTTGGCGCCCGGCGGCGTTGGCGTGAAGAGCGTGCGGATCACGGCCAGCTTGGGCTGCACCGCGGTGTTGGTCTGGTCCAGCTGCAGCGCCTTGCTGTAGGCCTGGCTCGCGAGCCGCGCGTACACGTCGCCCAGGTTCTCCTGGGCGGTGGCGTAGCTGGGGTTGGTGCGAATGGCGCTTTCCAGGGCGCTGCGGGCCTTGTCGAACTGGTTCTGGCTCGCGTAGATCACCGCGAGGTTGTTGTACGGCTCGGGCAGTTCGGGCGCATCCAGCGTGAGCTGGGTGAAGGCGGCGATGGCCTCGGCGCGCTTGCCGGTGTCCAGCTGGATCACGCCCTTCAGAAAGCGCATCTGCGGATCGCGCGGCTTGTCCTTGAGGAATGCATCGGCCTTTGTCATCGCCTCGTCGAGCTTGCCGGCCTGCATGAGGCGGTCGACGTCTTCATGCTCGATGGCGGCCAGGGCCGGGAGCGCCGCGCCGCAGGTGGCAATGGCCAGCAACAGTGCGCGCACGGTGGGAGAGAAAGGAAAGCGGGCGCGAGGCCGGGGGCTCTTGGGCATTGCGGACAAGACCTCGTAGGGGTGGAAAACGCTGCGGAGTGGCGGCAGGGATTGTAAGTGGGGCGGGTAACCTTCCGAAACAGCGATGACGGTCTTTCGTCTTGCCTGCAACGCCCGGCTCCGGGCTTACCCCCATGGGGGGCGAGGCGCCCCGTTCCCGGACGCAAAAAGCAGGCCTGCGCAGTACAGTGCCGCCGTGGACCGCCTCCAAAGCATTGAAACTTTCGTTCGCGTCGCGCAGACCCAGAGTTTTGCGGAGGCCGCGCGCCAGTTGCGGGTGGCCAATTCGGTGGTCACCACCCGTGTGAAGCAGCTCGAGGAGTTCCTCGGCGCGCCGCTGTTCCACCGCAGCACGCGGGTGGTCCGGCTCAGCGACATGGGCCAGGCGTTTTTGCGCGACTGCACCGAGCTGGTCGGCCGCGCGAACGACATCGTCGACCAGATGCGCGACGCGCGCGGCACGCCCTCGGGCACGCTGCGCGTCCATGCGCTGACCGGCATGGTGCTCGGCCGCTTCGCCTCGCTGCTGCACGAGTTCCACACCACCTACCCCGACATCCGCCTGGAGCTGATCGTGAGCGATGCGGTGGTCGATCCGGTCAAGGCCGGCGTCGATTGCGCGTTGCAGATCTTCCCCGCGGCCTCGCAGGAACTGGTGTCGCGCCCGCTCTTCCCGGTGCGGCGACTGCTGTGCGCCACGCCCGCTTACCTCGAGGCGCACGGCACGCCGGCCACGCCGCGCGAACTGCATCGTCACAAGCTGGGCCTGTACTCGGGCTACCCCACGCGCGACCGCTGGACCTTTCATCACAAGGGCGAGCAGACCACCATCTACCTCGCCGCGGCGCTCCTGACCAACAGCGTGCACCTGCTGCGCGAATACGCGCTGGAGCACGCGGGCATCGTCTGCCTGCCGACGCTGGTGGCGGGCGATGCGATAGCGAGCGGCGAGCTGCGTGTCGTGCTGGCGGAGCACCAGCTGTCGTCGTTTTCGCTGAGCGCGGTGTACGCGGGCACCTCGCGCAATGCGCTGAAGCTGCGCCTGTTCATCGAGCACATCGCCACGCGATTCACCCGCGTGCCGCCCTGGGATGCCACGCTGATCGAGCGCGGAATGATCCCGGCGGAACTCATCGAATTCAGTCGGTCGAGCGGATAGAGGCGGATAGCGATCCCGGGTAAACCCGGCCGATTGTTCGGAGACTCCGAATAATCCTCTTCCAAACTGCTCCCTACCGGCGCGGCCGCATGGCTCCTAGAGTTCGCTCATCCAAGGAGACAAGCCATGCCAGCCACCGCTTCCACCGCCTACAAGACCCGCTTCGGATCGCTCAAGCATTTCGAGAAAGGTCACGTCGAGCCGATCGACGACGATGTGCGCCACTACGCGTTCTCCAACTGCTTCGAGATCGCGAGCATCAGCAAACCGTACGAGAAGGTCGTGTTCGGCCAGAACCAGATCTACGTGCTCGAGACGCTGCGCGCCGAAGGCACCTCGCCCTGGTTCACCTGTGCGCACGACGAGTTCGCGCTCGTGATGGATGGCGATGTCGAAGTGCACCTCGTGCAGCTCGACGCGAGCCAAGCCGTCGCCGACACCGAGAAGAACGGCGCCGTGCTCGTGAAGGGCGAACCCCAGGGCAAGAAGATGGGCTGGATGAAGCTCTCGCGCGGCCACCAGGGCTTGCTGCCGAAGAACGCCGCCTACCAGTTCCGCACCGCCGGCGACCCGGGCGTGATCGTCTTGCAGAGCTGCAAGGGCGAACTCTCGGTCGAGAAGTGGGCCGACATCTGCCAATCGCATTGAGAGGAACCGCACCATGAACGCCCCCGCAGAACTCGCCCGCGTGATCGCATCGCAGCCCGACGCCACGCTCGGCTACAAGGACTTTTCGCTCGGCAGCTTCAGCTTCCGCCGCGACGAATATTTCGTTCACATCGGCTGGAAGACCCGCGATGGCCGCCCCATGAGCCACACGCTGGACGCCGGCAACTACCTGCGCGCGCTGATGCGCGACGTGGCCTGGGGCTTCTTCTACGGCTGGGTGAATTTCGACGACGTGTTCGGCACCGTCAACCACTACGACTCGGTCGACCTCTACGCCGGCAGCTTCAACGGCACGATGAAGGACGCGGGCATCGACCTGCTCGAGAACTTCCCGACCGCGCAGATCCGGGCGACCTTCGAAGCGATGCTCGACGACTGGACCAACGAGAGCTTCGATCCCTTCTCCGCGCCGCAGGAAACCGGCTCGCCCTACGGCCGCAAGAATGGCAACAACACCGCCAAGATCACCCGGGCGCGCGAGCTCGCCAAGCGCTGCGTGGGCCTGAAGGGCGACCTCGATCTGCGTAGCGACGCGCGCGGCGCGCCCATCAACCGCGCCTTCGCCGACGTGCCGCAAGGCGAGCCCGAACTGCACCCCGAGCCCGGCTTCGAGAACGAGGTGCACGCCTTCAATCTCTTCGGTTTCTTGAGCCGTTCGCAGGTCACGTGGAACCCGAGCTTCACCTCGGTGGTGAAGCACAGCTACATGTGCCCGACGACCGAGGAGCACATCCTGCCGATCATTCACGGCAACGACCGCGTCGAGTGGTTCTTCCAGATGACCGACGAGATCCATTGGGACTGCGGCGACAAGAACACCGGCCGGCCGATGGCCCGCGTGATCATGAAGGCCGGCGACATGGCCGCGATGCCTGCGTACTGCCGCCACCAGGGCTTCAGCCCGAAGCGCTCGATGCTGCTGGTGTGGGAGAACGGGTCGCCTAGCCTGGTCTTCGAGATCCAGAAGGGCGAGTCGCCCGAGATTCCCGTGCAGTTCTGAACTGTCTTACTCCCTCCCCTTCCGGGGGAGGGCCGGGGTGGGGGCTCTCCAAGTCCGCGCCCTCTTTGAAGATGCCCCCACCCCAACCCTCCCCCAGCGGGGGAGGGAGAGGAACGCCCATGCCTGCTTCGCCCATCCGCCACCAACTCTTCATCGACGGCCGCTTCGTCGACGCCGAATCCGGCGAGACCCTCGCCACGCTCAACCCGCACGACAACACGCCCATCGTCGATGTTGCGTTGGCCGGCAAGGCCGACGTCGACAAGGCCGTGGCCGCCGCCAAGCGCGCGTTCCCCAAATGGAGCCGCATGGCCGCCGCCGACCGCGGCCGCATCCTGCTGAAGCTCGCCGACCTCATCGAAGCCAACGGCGAAGAACTCGCCCGCCTCGAATCGCTGGACACCGGCCACCCCATCCGCGACTCGCGCCGTCTCGATGTGCCGCGCACCGCGGCGTGCTTCCGGTACTTCGGCGGCATGGCCGACAAGTTCCAGGGCGAGACCATTCCGGTCGAAGAAGGCTTTCTCAACTACACGCTGCGTGAACCCGTCGGCATCGTCGGCCAGGTGGTGCCGTGGAATTTTCCGCTGATGTTCACCAGCTGGAAGATGGCGCCCGCGCTCGCGGCCGGCAACTGCATCGTGATGAAGCCGGCCGAGATCACGCCGCTCAGTTCGCTCCGCATCGCCGAACTGATGGCCGAGGCGGGCCTGCCGCCCGGCGTGGTCAACATGTTGCCGGGCCTGGGCAGCGTCGCGGGCCAGTACATCGCCGAGCATCCGGAGATCGCCAAGATCGCCTTCACCGGCAGCACTGCGACGGGCCGGCGCATCGTGCAGGCCAGCGCGGGCAACCTGAAGAAGGTGCAGCTCGAACTCGGCGGCAAGGGCCCCAACATCGTGTTCGAGGATGCGAACCTGCAGGCCGCCGTCAACGGCAGCGCGTGGGCCATCTTCCACAACCAGGGGCAGGCCTGCATCGCGGGCTCGCGGCTGATGCTGCACGAGAAGATCGCCGATGCGTTTCTCGAGCAGTTCATTCCGCTCGCGAAATCCATACGCCTTGGCAACCCGCTCGACGAGAACACCGAGATGGGGCCGCTCACGAGCGCACAGCACCGCGAGCGCGTGCTGAGTTACGTCGAAGTCGCGCAAGGCGAGGGCGGCGAACTGCTCGCGGGCGGCAGGTCGCCCGGCGGCGATCTCGCGAAGGGCTGCTACGTCGAGCCCACCGTGATGCGCGCGAAGTCATACAAGGACCGTGTCGCGCAGGAAGAAGTCTTCGGCCCCTTCGTCACCGTGCTCACCTTCAAGAACGACGAAGAGGCGATGCAGATCGCCAACGGCACCGACTACGGCCTGGGCAGTGGTCTCTGGACCAACAACCTGCAACGCGCCCACAAGGTGGCGCGCGACCTGCACGCCGGCATGGTGTGGATCAACAGCTACAAGCGCGTGAACCCCGGCTCGCCCTTCGGCGGCGTCGGCCAGAGCGGCTACGGCCGCGAGATGGGGTTCGATGCGATGCGCGAATACACGCAGGTGAAAAGCGTGTGGGTGAACGTCGACGCGCAGATACCGCCGCACTTCGCGCGCTGATCCCCGGCCCCGCAGCAACGACAGACATACATACAAAAGACGGAGACAACCATGACATTCAATCGCAGGCAATTCACGCAGGCCACCGCCGCGCTCGTGGCCTCGGGCGCGGCACCGCTGGTGTTCGCGGCCGACACGCTCAAGATCGGCTACGTCTCGCCGCAGACCGGCCCGCTCGCGCCCTTCGGCGAGGCCGACAAGTGGGTCATCGAGCAGATGAAGACCGCGTTCAAGAACGGCATCAGCGTCGGCGGAAAGAAGTACGCGGTGCAGATCGTGCTGAAGGACAGCCAGTCGAACCCCAACCGCGCGGGCGAAGTGGCGAACGACCTGATCCTGAAAGACAAGGTCGCGCTGGTGCTCACGGCAGGCACGCCCGAAACCGCCAACCCGGTGAGCGATGCCTGCGAGCTCAATGAGGTACCGTGCATCTCCAGCGTGGTGCCGTGGCAGCCGTGGTTCTTCGGCCGCAAGGGCGACCCGGCCAAGGGCTTCAACTGGACGTACCACGTGTTCTGGGGGCTGGAAGACGTCATCGCCAACTACACCAACGGCTGGAAGACGCTCGCCACCAACAAGAAGGTCGGCGGCCTGTTCCCGAACGACGGCGACGGCAATGCCTGGGGCGACAAGGAGCTGGGCTTTCCCAAGCCGCTCGCGCAGATGGGCTTCACGCTCACCGACCCCGGCCGCTTCCAGAACGGCACGCAGGACTTCAGCGCGCAGATCGCCGCGTTCAAGAAGGAGGGCGTGGAGATCGTCACCGGCGTGGTGATTCCGCCCGATGCCAAGACCTTCCTCACGCAGGCGCGGCAGCAGGGCTTCAAGCCCAAGGTCATCACGCTGGGCAAGGCGCTCCTGTTCCCCGGCGCGATCGAAGCGCTCGGCGACCTGGGCGACGGCCTCTCGACCGAGGTGTGGTGGAGCCCGTCGCATCCGTTCACCTCGAGCCTCACGCAGCAGAGCGCGAAGGCCTTGGCAGAGGCTTATGAAGCCGGTGCGAAGAAGCAGTGGACGCAGCCCATCGGCTTTGCGCATGCGCTGTTCGAAGTGGCGGCGAATGCGCTGTCGCGTGCGAAGTCGCTGAAGGCCGGCGACGTGCGCGATGCGGTCGCGTCGACGTCGATCAACTCGGTGGTCGGCCCGGTGAAGTGGGGTGGGCAGGGGCCGTTCAAGAACGTGAGCAAGACGCCGCTCGTGCTCGGTCAGTGGGGCAAGGGCAAGAAGTACAAGGTCGAGCTCACCATCGTGAACAACGACGCGGCCAAGGGCATTCCGACCGGCGGCACGCTGCGGCTGCTCTGACGCCATGGCGCTGCTGGCACTGCATGCCGTGAGCAAGGCGTATGGCGCGCTCAAGGTCACCGACGGCATTTCGCTCGCGGTGACCGAGGGCGAGACGCTGGGCATCCTCGGGCCGAACGGCGCGGGCAAGACCACGCTGTTCAATCTGATCTCGGGCGACGTGCGCGTTGATGCGGGGCGCGTCGAATACGCGGGCCGCGATGTGACGCGGCTCAAGCCGCACCAGCGCTGCCATGCGGGCATCGGCCGCAGCTACCAGGTGCCGCAGCCGTTCGGGAACATGAGCGTGTTCGAGAACCTCGTGACGGCCGCCTGTTTCGGCGGGCAGCAGACCGAGCGGGAGGCGTGGCGCACGGCGCATGAAGTGCTGGAGCAGACGGGACTGATGCCGCATGCGAACAAGCCCGCAGGCGGGCTCACGCTGCTGGACCGCAAGCGCCTCGAACTCGCGCGTGCGTTGGCGACGAAGCCGCAGTTGCTGCTGCTCGACGAAATTGCGGGTGGGCTCACCGAGCCCGAGGCCGCGGTGCTGGTCGACGAGCTCAAGCGCATCAAGGCGCGCGGCGTGACGATGATCTGGATCGAGCATGTGGTGCATGCGCTGCTGTCGCTCGCGGACCGGCTGTTCGTCATCAACTTCGGGCAGAAGCTGGCGGAGGGCGAGCCGCGTGCGGTGATAAATGACCCCGAGGTGCGGCGCGTGTACATGGGGATGGAAGCATGAGCGTGCCGTCTCGTCTTCGGATTTGTCCCCTCTCCCGCTTGCGGGAGAGGGCTAGGGTGAGGGCGGCGGCGTTCGAATCATCGCGTGCCTTGCCACCGCCGCCAGCCCTCACCCCAACCCTCTCCCCAAGGGGAGAGGGGGCAAGAGGGGAAGGGCCGTGGAGATGAATTCGCCGCTGCTCACCACCCACGCCCTGAAGGCCTTTTACGGCGACGCACAAGCGCTCTTCGGCATCGACTTCGCGCTCGCCGCCGGCGAACTCGTCGCCATCATCGGCGCCAACGGCGCGGGCAAATCCACCTTCCTCAAGAGCCTCACCGGCCTCGTACGCGCACCTCGTGAAGCGATCCACTTCAAGGGCGAGCCCATCGGCAGCCTCCCACCCGGCGAGATCGTCCGCCGCGGCCTCGCCATGGTCCCCGAAGGCCGCCGTCTCTTCCCCAGCCTCAGTGTCGAAGAGAACCTGCTCATGGGCGCCACCGCCAACCGCAAGGGCCCCTGGAACCTGCAGCGCCTCTACACCCTGTTCCCCATCCTCGCCGAGAAGCGCCACCAGCCCGGCACCTCGCTCTCGGGCGGCCAGCAGCAGATGGTCGCGCTCGGCCGTGCGCTCATGAGCAACCCCGAGGTGCTGCTGTGCGACGAGCTTTCGCTCGGCCTCGCGCCCATCGTCATCCGCGAGATCTACGCGGCCATGCCCACCATCACCGGCGAGGGCATGACGGTGGTCATCGTCGAGCAGGACGTGACGATGGCGCGCCAGGTGTCGCAGCGCATCTACTGCTTCCAGGAGGGCCGCGTGTCGCTCGAAGGCCGGTCCGCCGACCTCACGCGCGAGCAGATCTCGCAGGCCTACTTCGGCATGGAGGCGGCCCATGCTTGAAACCCTCGTTCAGGGCGTGCTGCTCGGCGGCCTCTACACGCTGTTCGCGCTCGGCCAGTCGCTGATGTTCGGCGTCATGCGGCTCACGAACACGGCGCAGGGCGACTTCATCATCCTCGGTGCGTTCGCCGTCATCGCGGGCTTGTCTCTGACGGGTGATGCGGTGCCATGGCTCGTCGCACTCGCGGTGCTGCCCATCGCCTTCGCGTTCGGCTATGCGCTGCAGCGCTACGTGCTCAACGGCACGCTGGGCAAGGACCCGCTGCCTTCGCTCGTCGTCACCTTCGGCCTGTCGATCGTCATCCAGAACCTGCTGCTCGAGCTGTTCTCGGCCGACCCGCGCGCCATCGAGACGAACGGGCTCAACACGCAAGGCCTGGCGCTCGGAGACTCGCTCTCGCTCGGCGCGCTGCCGCTGATCGTGCTGTCCATCGCGGTCGTCGCGACCGGCGCGCTGCAATGGCTCTTCGCGCGCACGGCGCTGGGCCGGTCGTTCCGGGCGGTGTCCGACGACCGCGAGATCGCCGAGCTCATGGGGCTCGATGCGAAGAAGGTCTACGCCTTCGCGACCGCCATCGCCTTCGTGCTGATCGCCATCGCGGGTGCGCTGCAGGGCATGCGCACGACGGTGTCACCCTCGGACGGCCCGCTGCTGCTCCTCTTCGCCTTCGAGGCTGTGATCATCGGCGGCATGGGCTCGTTCTGGGGCACGCTGGCCGGCGCGATGATCCTGGGCATCACGCAGCAGATCGGCTTTCGGCTCGATCCGGGATGGGGCATCTGGTTCGGGCACATCGTGTTCCTGGTCGTGCTGGTGCTGCGGCCGCAGGGGCTCTTTCCAAAGACACGCGGATGACGACCATGCCCCCAGACAAACTCATCGCCGTGGAGCGCGCCACCGCCGCGAGCCGCACCGCGCTCATCGTCGGCATCGCCCTCGTGCTCATCGCCGCGAGCCTGCCGTTCTGGGGCGAGTCGAGCTGGATGCGCGAGTTCGTCGAGATCGCCTGCTACTTCATCTTCGCGATGATGTGGAACCTGCTCGCGGGCTACGGCGGCATGGTGAGCATCGGGCAGCAGGCCTTCTTCGGCTTCGGCGGCTACGTGATGCTGATGCTCGGCAACTTCGCGGGCCTCAACCCGTTCGTGGCGATTCCGCTGGGCGCGCTGGCTGCGGGGCTCATCGCGGTGCCCGTGTCCTTCGTCGCGTTCCGTTTGTCGGGCGGCTACTTCGCCATCGGCACCTGGGTCATCGCCGAAGTGTTCCGCCTGAGCTTTGCCAATGTGTCGGCAGTCGGCGGCGGCTCGGGCACCACGCTCACCGCGTTGCGCGGCATCGAGAAGGCCACGCGCGAACGCACCACCTACTGGATGGCGCTGGCCTGCGTGGTCGCGGCCGTCGCGCTCGTGTACCTGTTCCTGCGCAGCAAACGCGGTCTCGCGCTGCTGGCGATTCGCGACAACGAAGTGGCGGCCGAGTCGCAGGGCATTCCGGTGGCACGCATGAAGCTCGCGGTGTACGTGGTCGCGGCCTTCGGAGCGGGGCTCGCGGGTGCGCTCTACTTCGTGGGCAACCTGCGCATCAGCCCCGATGCGGCCTTCAGCGTCAACTGGACGGCCTTCGCCATCTTCATGGTGGTCATCGGCGGCATCGGGCGCATCGAAGGGCCGCTGGTGGGGGCGCTCATTTTCTGGGCGCTCAACAAGTTCCTGAGCGACTACGGCACCTGGTATCTGCTCGGGCTCGGACTGCTCGCGATCCTCGTCACGCTGTTCTTCAAGCAGGGGCTGTGGGGCTACGCCCAGCAGCGCTGGGGCTGGTCGCTTTTTCCGACGCAGCGCAGGCTGCTGCGCGCGCCGGCGGCAGCTACTTCTTCACGGGATTGATCGTGTACTCGATCTTCGTGCGGTCCTTGTAGGGGTCGTTGTCGAAGAACTTCGTCTCGTGCGAGATGCGGATCTCGTAGCCGTCGCGCACGCCCTCGAGCGATGCGGCGCTGTCGGTGGTCACCGGTGCGAGCGTGGGCTTGTGGAAGGCCGCGACCGTCTTGAAGTCGGCGGTGCTGAAGGCCTTGATCGCCGCGCTCGTCACGCGGCCCGCGCCGTC
The DNA here is from genome assembly GCF_024701975.1 of Variovorax sp. ZS18.2.2. GTDB lineage: Bacteria > Pseudomonadota > Gammaproteobacteria > Burkholderiales > Burkholderiaceae_C > Variovorax. Next base: position 162,078 of record NZ_JANLNM010000008.1, on the reverse strand, counting down.
GGTGTCGACGCTCACGTCGGTCATCGCAGTGTTCGGCGGTACTGCGACCAGCGCGGCCAACGCGGGCGGCAGTTCCTTGGCGCCGCTTTTTTCCTGGATGCGGTAGTGCAGCCCGCCCTTGTCGTTGGGCTCGCCCTTGGCGGCGGCCGATGATTCCATGCTGCTCACGACCCAGGCCGCGATGAGCAGGATCGGCGTCGCAATGGCGCCCACGAACAACAGAAAACGAAGGCGTTGCTTGGTATGAAAAAACTCGATCATCGGTGCTGAATTCCCTCTGGTGGCTGCGCGGCGGCGCCAAGTGCGGCGCGCGATCGCACGCATGCTAATGGCCCGGCGTGAACCTCCTTCGGACTTGCGCAGCGCAGCATGATCCGGTAACGTTTGAAACAATGTGGTGACATTTCATCACTTCTTTCACCGCTCTGGAGTCTCCCTTGATGATCACCAAACGCCGCTTGCTCGAAGGCGGCGCCGCGGCCGTTGCCACCTCGTTGTTCGCGCCCGGCGCGTGGTCCCAGCAGAAGCCGGCGGCCGGCGAAGCGGCGTGGCCGACCAAGCCCGTGCGCATCCTCGTGGGCTTTCCCGCCGGCGCCTCGCCCGACCTCGCGGCCCGCGCCATCGCCGAGCCGCTCGCCAGGATCCTGCGCCAGCCGGTCACGGTCGAGAACAAGCCCGGCTCCAGCGGCAACCTCGTGGCCGACCAGGTGGCCAAGGCGACCGACGACCACACCATCGGCGCGCTGATCAACGGCAACCTCACCATCGCCAAGCTGCTCAACCCCGCGATCCCGTTCGACCCCGAGAAAGACTTCGCGCCCGTCGGCATGGTCGGCACCGCGCCGCTGGTGCTCGCGGTGTCGGGCAACGCCCCTGGCAAGACGCCGGCCGACCTCTTGCTGTGGGCGCGCAACCTGGGCACCGGAGGCAAGTACGGCACGCCCGGCGTGGGCACCGTGGGGCACCTGGGCATGGAACTCCTCAAGAGCCGCGCCGCCATCACCGCGCAGCACAAGCCCTACACCGGCAACCCGCAGGTGATCGCCGGGCTGCTGGCGGGCGAAATCCAGTTGGCCTTGCTGCCGCCGGGCCTGGCCCTGCCGCACCTGGCCTCGGGCAAGCTCAAGGCGATCGGCGTGACCTCGCCCGAGCGCAGCCCGCTGGCGAGCGAGCTGCCCACGATCCGCGATGCGGATGTGCGCGGCGCCGACCTCGAAATCTGGACCGCATTGGCCGCGCCCGCGAGCATGAACAAGAACGCCGTCATCAAGCTCAACGCGGCGCTGGTCGAAGTGACCAGCATGCCCGACGTGGCCCAGGCGCTGCTGAAAACCGGCTGGCAGGCGCAGCCCGGAACGCCCGAGGCGCTGGCGCGACGCATGCGCGCGGACACCGCGCGGCTGGGCGGCGTGATCATCATGAAGGGCATCCACTCGGAAGCCTGACGGGCTGCGCCGGCCCTTCGCCCGGGCGTTGTTCTACGCCTTGAAGGCCTTCGCCATCTCCACCACCGCCTGCTTGTCGAACGCGTTGATCTCGTCGATCAGTTCGTTGGTGAACAGGCGGTTCGCATCGCCCAGCTCTTCCGCCAGCTTCGGGTTCTTGCTGCTGTCGGCGGCCATCGCGATGTTGGCCGTCCACTCGGCGAGCGACGAGGCGCCCATGCGCTGGTCGGGGTCGTCGGGGCGGGGCATCCAGCTGTTCTTGCGGTCCTTCAAGATGAAGGCCAGCTCCTTGCGCGCCTCGTCTTCGGTGCGGCCCTTGGGCCGGCTCTCGGGGTACACGGCCCAGTGCAGGTCGATGCCGGCGTCCAGGTTGTGGTGCGAGAAGATCGTCGACTTGGCGATGCCGCGGAACAGGGCCACCAGCGCCGCGCGATCCTCCTTCAGCAGCTTGCGCGGCACGCAGATCCAGCCGCCCCCCAGTTGCGCGAATTTCGGCGTGAGCGGCACGTAGCGCAGCCTGGTGCCCACCAGCTCGATGCGGGCCGCGGCCGTGTCGAAGGCCACCATCGCATCGACGCGGTCGTTGTCGATCGCCGCACCTGCCGGCGCGCCGTCGCCGATGGCGATGTACTCGCACTTGTCGTCTTTCAGGCCCAGCTCGGCGAGCATGGTCTTGGTGACGGTAATGCCCGTATCCCCCAGGCTGCGCACGCCGATGCGCTTGCCCGCCAGGTCCGCTGGTGACCTGATGCCGCTCGCGGGCTTCACCACGATCACGTTGGCATTGCGCGGCAGCCACTTGTAGACGCTCACCAGGTCCAGCGTCGGGTCCTTGGCCATCGCGGGCAAGAGGATGCCCGGTATCGCGGGGCCGAAGTCCACGTGGCCCGCGCGCAGGCTCTGCATCGCCTGCGTCATGCTGGACATGTTGACGTACTCGATGTCCACGCCGCCCGGCTTGTAGAAGTTCAGCTTCGGGTGCTGGCCCGCGGTGGTGAAGCACTGCTGCGGATCGTTCACCGCCGCGGTGTTCGCCACTTTCATGATGCGCAGCTTCTGCGCCAGGGCCGGCAGTCCAACTGTCAGGCCCAGGGCACCGATGCCCAGGCCGAAATCACGTCGTCTCAACATGGCTCACTCCTCGATTGGGATGCGCGGCTGAAAACGCCCGCCGCACGCGGGCGGACAAGGTTCAGACACTCACCGTGCGCTGGGACGTATCGGCGGGCATCCAGTGCAGCGCCCGCCGCTGCAGGCGCCGCAGCAGCGCCGAGAGCGCAATGCCGATCACCGAGAGCACGATGCACACCGCGAAGCTGCCGCCGCTGTCGGCCTGCGCCTCCATCTGCAGGATCAGCACACCGAGCCCCGCCTGCGCGCCGACGAATTCGCCCACCACCGCGCCCACCACGCTGAAGGCGGCGGCCATGTTCAGCCCCGCGAAGATGAAGGGCAGGGCGCTCGGAAACTTCGCCTTGCGAAAGATCTGCCAGCGCGTGGCCGAGAGCGAACGCAAGAGGTCGATGCGGTCCGTGTCCACCGCCTTGAAGCCCGCGATGCTGGTGACCAGCACCGGAAAGAAGGTGAGCATGCAGATGATCACCACCTTGGAGCTGATGCCGAAGCCCAGCCACACCACGATGATCGGCGCCACCGCCACCTTCGGCATGCTCTGCAGCGCGGCCACGTAAGGCTCCAGCAGTGCCTCCAGCCGCGGCATCTGCGAGACCACGATGCCGATGGCCAGGCCGACCCCGCTGCCGATGCCGAAGCCGAGCAGGATCTCCGCGAGCGTCACGCCCCCGTGGTACCAGAAGCCGTCCTTGGCCATCGGCCCGGTTGCCAGGCCTCGCCAGAGCGCCACGGCGACATCGCTGAACGGCGGCACCAGGTGTTTGGGCACGTTGAACCACCGCACCGCGCCTTCCCACGAACCAAGCAGCGCGATCAGCAGCAGCATCGATTGCACGCGTGTGGAGGCGAGCGGATTGGCGCGTCTCCTTTGTGGCGCATCGGCCGATTTCTCCGTGGGCGGGGCAATGGTTCCGTCGGACGCCGACAGCGGCGCGGCAAGCATGGCGGTCTTCATGGTGAGGTTCCTCTCAGTCGAAGGAGGCTGCATGCGAGAAGCGCTCGCGGATGCTCGCAGTGGCCGAGGCGAAGACCGGGTCGGACATCACCTCCATCGTGCGCGGCCGCGGCAGGTCGATGGGCAGCACGCGCTCCAGCGTGCCGGGGCGCGGCGACATCACGAACACCTTGTCGCCGAGGAACACCGCTTCGGGAATGGAGTGCGTGATCAGCACCACGGTCTTGCCGCTTTCCATCCAGATGCGCTGCAGCTCCAGGTTCATGCGCTCGCGCGTCATCGCATCGAGCGCGCCGAAGGGCTCGTCCATCAGGAGGATCTTGGGGTCGTGCAGCAGCGCCCGCGCGATCGAGGCGCGCTGCTGCATGCCGCCGCTCAGCTGGCGCGGCAGCTTGTTCTCGAAGCCGTCGAGCCGCACCATGTGCAGCAGCTGCATGGCGCGCTCGCGCGCCTGCGTCATGTCCAGTCCGAGTACTTCGGCCGGCAGCATCACGTTCTCGAGGATGGTGCGCCAGGGCAGCAGGATCGAGCTTTGGAACACCACGCCGATGTCGCGCCGCGTGCCGTGGATCGGCTGACCATCGAGCACGACCTGGCCCACCTCGTAGTCGAGCAGGCCCGCCAGGATGCGCAGCAGCGTGCTCTTGCCGCAGCCGCTGGGCCCGACGATCGTGACGAAGCTGCCCTGGCGGATCGCGCAGTCGATGCCGCTGAGCGCGAGCACGCCCTCGCGGCCCGCGCCGAAGTGCTTGGAGAGCCCCTCGATGCGGATGTAGTCGGCGCTGCCTTCGGTCTTTGCCTTCGGAACGGCTTGCAGAAGCGCGGTGTTCATGCCTTGGCTCCTTCGGGCTTGAGGAAGCGGATGAGGTGATGTGCCAGCACCTCCGGCGCCTGCAATGCCGCCACATGCCCGATGGCCGGCAGCAGCACCGCATCGGCGCCGTGGATGCGCCCGGCCATCGCCAGCGTCACCGCAGGCGGCACCACGCGGTCGAGCTCGCCGGCGAGCACCAGCGTCGGCGCGACGATGTCTGCCACGCCGTTCTCCAAGGCGGTTGCCACGGTGGCCGTTCGCCGCCGCGAGCGTGCAGATGTCGGCCTCGCGTTCGCGAACACGCGCCGCAGTTCGGGCCGCTGCTGCAGATAAGCCTCGGGGAAGAACCACGTCGCCAGCTCGTCGGCCGTGCCGGGCAGCCCTTCGCGCAGTTCGACAAGGCGCCGCGCCTCCGGGCACAGCTCTTCGTAGGGCCGCGGCAGCGGCCAGGTGCTGGCGAGCACCAGGTGATCGACCGCGCGCGGATGCAGCAGCGCCAGCGCCTGCGCGACGCGGCCACCGAACGACGAGCCGAACACATGCGCGCGCTTGAACCCGAGCGCCTTGATGAACTGGTGCGCATCGCCGGCCAGGTCCGCCAGCGTGGCTGCGCGCTCGGGGCCTTCGGTGTCGCCGCAATCGCGCTGGTCGTACGCGATCACGGTGAAGTGCTTCGACAGGTGCGGCACCAGCGCAGCGAACATGCCGCGCGTTGCTTCCGCGCCGTGCATCAGCACGAGGGCCGGGCCCTGGCCTTCGCGCTCGAAGGCGATGCGCACCTCGCCGGCCTGCACGAAGTCGGTCATGCCGCACCTCCTTCTTGCGCTTCCTGGTCGAGCCAGAAGGTCATCTCGATCTTCAGTCCGCGCGGGTCGTTCAGGAACAGCTGATGGATATCCCATCCGGGAATCGGCGCCTCGAGGTACGGCACGCCCTGTGCGTCGAGGTGCGCGCGCATCTCCTTCAATCCGCGCGAGCGGAACGAGATGTGGTCGACATGGCCCGTGACCGGTTGCCTCGGTTCGTCCGGCGTCGCGAGGTGCGCGAACAGATGAACGATCGGCTGCCCCTCCGCATAGAGCCAGGCGCCGGGCGCGGGAATCTCCGGCCGGGCTCCGACTTCGAGGCGCATCACGCGTGTGTAGAAATCGACCAGCGCGGGCAGCTCGTCCGGCGTGCAGCGGATCGTGTAGTGGTGCAGTGCGGTGACGGGCATGGCATCAGTCCAGCAGTCGCGCGAGCACGGCCGAGAGTTCGGCGGCCGGATCCGACGGCGTCCAAGGCATGCGGAACGCGACGTGCCCATCCGGCCGCACGAGCACCGCGCCGCGCGGACCGAGCAGCAGGCCGTCTTTTTCGTGCGCATCGTCGAGCTGGTGCGCCTGCACCATGCGGCCGTTCTTGCCCGACACGGCGCGCGCCGCGTCCATCCACGCATCGGCCTTCGGCCCGGCGACCAGCACGAACTCGCGGTCGAACCAGTCGAGCGTGGTGCGGCGCCGCGCGAGGTCCAGCCACAGGTGCGGAAAGCGCGCGCCCGGCCGGTCGGTGGGTTCGTACCAGCGCGGGCGCAGCAGATGCTTGCCGGTGCCGTCGGGCACGACCGCGCCCTCGTCGTAGCAGAAGCCCAGCGACTGGCCAATGCTGTGGATGTGGTTGTCGCTGTCGCGAATCCAGAAGTCGATGCGGTCCTTGTTGCCCGAGCGCAGCGCCTCGTCGCAGCGGGTGAAGCGCGTCGCGTTGTGCAGGCTGAAGTCGGCGTTCGATTCGGCGACGGGGCGGCGCTCCTGCTCGTAGCTGTCCAGCAGCCGCGGGCCGGCGCGGCCGGTGAGCACGAAGGCCAGCTTCCACGCGAGGTTGTGCGCGTCCTGGATGCCGGAGTTCATGCCGTAGCCGCCGTTGGGCGGAAAGCGGTGCGCCGAGTCGCCCACCAGCAGCACGCGGCCCTTGCGGAAGTTCGCGGCCACCTGGCGGCTCATGCGCCACACCGAGCGGTTGATGACCTTCACGTCGAGGTTCGCGACGCCCGAGACGGTGCGCGCGAGCTGCACCACTTCGTCGTCGTTGCGCTCGCCGACGCGCTCGTCCACCTCGCGGCCCACGGGCAGCAGGTTGAGCCACCGGTCCTTGCCGTTCGTGTTGAGCACGGTGGTGATCGGGTAGGGCGACTCCTTGGCATAGACGCGCCAGCCCGCGCAGGTCTTCGCGTCGCGCACCTGCGAGAGGTCGGCCTGCCAGAACTCGTTGGCCATCACCGCGATCGTGGCCGGCCCGCGCATCTCGATGCCGGCCTGCCGGCGCACCGCGCTGGTGGCGCCGTCCGCGGCGATCAGGTACTGGGCCTGCCAGGTGAGCGCCTCGCCCGTGCCCACCTTGCGGGCGCTCACCGCGATGCCATCGGCGCCTTCCTCGTATTGCTCGAACTCGTGGCCGAAGAGGAACTGGCCGACCTTGCTCTTGCGCGCATGGTCCAGCAGCTCGACCTCGACCGTGTCCTGCGACTGGATGATCTTCCAGCACGGCGAGTGGCCCACGTTGGGCTCGGGGGTGGTGCGGCCCCACTCGTGGCCGGTCATCGATTCGCAGAACGCGAAGAAATCGGAGCCGTCGGGCAGCGCGTGCCGCTTCATCAGTTCGTCGATGCCCCACTGCCGGAAGATTTCCATGGTGCGCGTGTAGGTGCCGCGCGCCTTGGGGTGGTCGGTCGTCGTCGGGCTGCGCTCGAGCAACACGAACTCGATGCCGAAGCGCTGCAGGAGGATCGCCATCGACAGCCCCACGGGGCCGCCTCCGACGATCACGACAGGAATCTTTGCGGGCATGGTCAGCTCTCCATCGGCGAAGTGAAAGACATATCGGTGAAGCGGTACGCGAGCCCCGGCGCGGCCGGCACCCAGCGCGCCGCGGCGAGTGCGAGCAGGCGGATGCCCAGCACTTCGTGCGGCTGCCACTGGGGGCGTGTACCGAAGACGTTGAAGGTGGCGTAGCAGACGTCGCCGCGCAGCAGCGGCACGTTGATCACGCTCTGCAGGCCATGCGCGTGCATCTGCTCGAAGTCATCGAAATGCAGCGCCAGGGTCTGCGCGCCCTCGCCGACGAACACGCGGCCTTGCAGGAAAAGGCACTCGGTCCACGGTGTGAGCGTCTTGCGCTTGCCGCCGCCCACCGGATGGCGATCCGCCTCGGACGAATAGAAACGCCGCAGCCGGATCTCGCCGGCCGGGTCGTGCGCGGTCGTCACGTTCTGCTGGATGCTGAAGATGCTTTCACCCGCGACGAGGCTTCGCATGCGGTCCACCTCGCGCAGCGCCGCATCGGCAGTGCGGGCTTCGGCGAGCACATCAAGCAACTCGTTCAGCAACTCATTGGTGAGGGCCATGGGCTTCGATGCGGTGGCGATGGGCATGAAGAAAGTCTAGGCTTCGCAATTGCCCGAAGTGCATTAAATTCTGATGACTCGATAACCCGGGAGTTATGACCTTGCCGACCGCCCGCGACCCCGCCGCCGACCTGCAACATGCGCTGCTCTCACGCCTGAAGCTGCGCCAGCTCTCGCTCCTGCAGGCCATCGACCGCCACCGCACGCTCGGCCGCGTGGCCGCCGAAATGCGGGTGAGCCAGCCCGCCATCACCAAGGCACTGCGCGAGGCCGAGGACATCTTCGGCAGCCGGCTCTTCGAGCGCACCAGCCGCGGCCTTGTGCCCACGCCGTCCGGCGAGGCGGTGCTGCACTATGCGCAGCGCTGGCTCGCGGAACTGGAGGCGACCACGCGCGTGCTCACGTCATTGGAGGCGGGGCGCAGCGGGCGCCTGCGGCTGGGCCTCACGCAGCAAGTGCCGCAGCAGTTGCTGTCCGCGGCGCTCACGCACCTGCTGGACCGCACGCCGCGCATGGCGGTGATGACGCGCGAGGGCACCACGGACGAACTCGTCGCGAGCCTGGTCGCACGCGAGCTCGATTGCGCGATCGGTCGCTCGTACGACGGCGACGCGACGGGGCTGGTGCAGGAGGCGATCTATCAGCAGGAGCCCTGCCTCGTGGTCGCCGCGAAGAGCGTCAAGCGGCTCTCGCGCGGGCCGCTCGATTGGGCGCGCCTCGCGCAGCTCGACTGGATACTGCCGCCGCCCAACACGCCCATGCGCCGCACCTACAACGCCATCTTCGTGGGCGCGGGCGTGCAGCCGCCGGTGCCGATGCTGGAGACCACGTCGATCCGCAGCATGGAGATGGTGCTGCGCACCGAGCCGAACGCCATCGCCATCCTGGCGCGCGACGTGGTGGCCGAGATGGAGCGGGCAGGGCACTGGGCCGCGCTGCCCTATCGCCTGAGCTGGAGCCTGCCGCCGGTGAGCTTCTTCACCTCGAAGGACCTGGAGGGGCACCCGATGGTGCAGTCGCTCCGGGCCGCGGTGGGCAAGACCGCACGCGAGATGCAGCGCGCCGCGCGCCGCTGAGGCCGGAAGAAATCAGAGCAGCCGCGAGACCTGCCTCGCCGCATCGATCAGCGCCGGCAGCATCGTCTCCTGCATCACCTTTGCACTGGTGCGGTTCGCCTGCCCGCTGATGTTGAGCGCCGCCACCATGTGGCCCTGCTTGTTGACGATGGGCGCGGCCACCGAGATGAGGCCCTCTTCGAGCTCCTGGTTCACCAGGCACCACTGCTGTTTGCGTGCCTGCGCGACCTTGGCCATGAGCGCATCGATGTCGGTCACCGTGTGCTTGGTGAGCGCTTCGATGTTCGAGGCTTCGAGCCGCGCGCGCACCTCGTCGTCTTCGAGGTCGGCCAGCAGCAGCCGGCCGAGCGAGGTGCAGTAGGCCGGCAGCCGCGAGCCCACGCCCAGGCTGATGTGCATGATCTTCTTGGTCGGCACGCGCAGCACATAAACGATGTCGGTCGCATCGAGCACCGCGGCCGAGCACGACTCCTGCACCTCTTGCACCAGCGCTTCCATCACCGGCTCGGCGCGGTTCCAGATCGGCATCGACGAGAGATACGCAAACCCCAGGTCCAGGATGCGCGGCGTGAGCGTGAAGAGCTTGCCGTCGGTCACCACATAGCCCAGCGCCTGCAGCGTGAGCAGGATGCGCCGCGCGCCCGCCCGCGTGAGGCCGCTGACCGCGGCGACCTCGCTCAGTGTCTGGCGCGGCGCGCTCTCGCTGAACGAGCGGATCACCTGCAGGCCGCGCGCGAACGACTGCACATAGCTGTCGCCGGGGGCGGGAGTTTCGGAGGGTTGGGTCTGGGTTGCCATGGTGCGCGATCGTCTTTAGAATTCATTATACGAACAAATGTTCTTTAGACGAACATTCTGTTCTTTGTTTTTGTGTTCTGAATTCTTCACCCCGGAGACAAGCTTCATGATCAACAAGATCGCGCGCTCGGTCGCCGATGCCCTTGCGGGCATCCAAGACGGCGCCACGGTTCTCATCGGCGGCTTCGGCACCGCCGGCATTCCCGGCGAGCTCATCGACGGCCTCGTCGAGCAGGGCGCCAAGGACCTCACCGTCGTCAACAACAACGCCGGCAACGGCGAGACCGGCTTGGCTGCACTGCTCAAAGCCGGCCGCGTGCGCAAGATCATCTGCAGCTTCCCGCGCCAGGCCGACAGCCAGGTGTTCGACGGGCTCTACCGCAGCGGCAAGCTCGAACTCGAACTCGTGCCCCAGGGCAACCTCGCCGAGCGCATCCGCGCCGCGGGCGCAGGCATCGGCGCCTTCTTCTGCCCGACCGGCTACGGCACGCAGCTCGCGGGCAACCGCGAGACCCGCGAGATCGACGGCAAGCAGTACGTGCTGGAGTACCCGATCCACGGCGACGTGGCGCTCATCAAGGCCGAGCGCGGCGACCGCTGGGGCAACCTGGTCTATCGCAAGGCCGCGCGCAACTTCGGTCCGGTGATGGCCATGGCCTCGAAGAAGACGGTGGCCACCGTGCACGACATCGCCGAGCTCGGCACCCTCGATCCCGAGACCGTCGTGACCCCGGGCATCTTCGTGCACCAGGTGGTGCGCATCGAACGCGTGGCGACGCAAGCCGGCGGTTTCAAGAAGGCGGCATGAACATGGCATACACACGTCGCACCAAGGACCAGCTCGCAGCCCGCGTCGCACAGGACATCTTCGACGGCGCAGTCGTCAACCTCGGCATCGGCCAGCCCACGCTCGTGGCCAACCACCTGCCGCAGGGCCGCGAAGTCATCCTGCAAAGCGAGAACGGCATCCTCGGCATGGGCCCCGCGCCCGAGGCCGGCGAAGAAGACTACGACCTCATCAACGCCGGCAAGCAACCCGTCACGCTGCTGCCGGGCGGCTCGTTCTTTCACCATGCCGACAGCTTCGCGATGATGCGCGGCGGTCACCTGGACATCTGCGTGCTCGGCGCGTTCCAGGTGTCGGCCACCGGTGACCTCGCCAACTGGCACACCGGCGAGAAAGACGCCATTCCCGCCGTCGGCGGCGCGATGGACCTGGCCATCGGCGCGAAGCAGACCTGGGTGATGATGGATCTGCTCACCAAGCAGGGCACGAGCAAGCTGGTGCAGGCATGCACCTATCCGCTGACCGGCATCGGCTGCGTCAAGCGCGTGTACTCTGACCTCGCCACGCTCGAATGCACGCCGCAAGGCTTGAAGCTCGTCGACCTCGTCGAAGGCCTCACGCGCGAAGAACTCGAGAAGCTCGTCGGCCTGCCCATCTCGAATGCGGCAGCCTGACCCGTTCAATCAATCAGAGACAGATCACATGACCAACCAAGCCTTCATCTGCGACGCCGTTCGCACCCCCTTCGGCCGCTACGGCGGCTCGCTCAGCAGCGTGCGCACCGACGACCTGGGCGCCGTGCCGCTCAAGGCGCTGATGGAACGCAACAAGAACGTCGACTGGCAGGCCGTGAGCGACGTGCTCTACGGCTGCGCCAACCAGGCCGGCGAAGACAACCGCAACGTCGCGCGCATGTCGGCGCTGCTCGCGGGCCTGCCGCTCGAAATCGGCGGCGGCACCATCAACCGCCTGTGCGGCTCGGGCCTCGATGCCGTGGGCACCGCAGCCCGCGCCATTCGCGCCGGTGAAGCCGGCCTGATGATCGCCGGCGGCGTCGAGAGCATGAGCCGCGCGCCCTTCGTCATGCCCAAGGCCGAGAGCGCCTTCAGCCGCAACAACGCGGTGTACGACACCACCATCGGCTGGCGCTTCGTCAACAAGCTCATGAAGGCGCAGTACGGCGTCGACTCGATGCCCGAGACGGCAGAGAACGTCGCCACCGACTACAAGATCGAGCGCGAAGCGCAAGACCTGATGGCGCTGAACTCGCAGCTGCGCGCCGTGGCCTCGCAGAAGTCCGGCTTCTTCGATGCCGAGATCGTGCCCGTGAGCGTGCCCCAGAAAAAGGGCGACGCCCTCATCGTCAACAAGGACGAGCACCCGCGTGACACCACGCTGGAGGCGCTGGCCAAGCTCAAGCCCATCGTGCGCCCCGACGGCACCGTGACCGCGGGCAATGCCAGCGGCGTGAACGACGGCGCCTGCGCGCTGCTGCTGGCCGACGAAGCCAGCGCCGCAAAACATGGCCTCACGCCCCGCGCCCGCGTCGTCGGCATGGCCACCGCCGGCGTTGCGCCGCGCGTCATGGGCATCGGCCCCGCGCCCGCCACGCAGAAGGTGCTGGCGCTCACCGGCCTCACCATCGACCAGATCGACGTCATCGAACTCAACGAAGCCTTCGCGGCGCAAGGCCTCGCCGTGCTGCGCCTCCTGGGCCTGAAGGACGACGACGCGCGCGTGAACATCAACGGCGGCGCCATCGCGCTCGGCCATCCGCTCGGCGCCAGCGGCGCACGCCTGGCCACCACCGCGGTGAACCAGCTGCACAAGGGCGGCGGCCGCTATGCGCTGTGCACCATGTGCATCGGCGTGGGGCAGGGCATTGCCGTGATCCTGGAACGCGTCTGAGATGGGTCTCGCGCGACGCGAGCTGCTGCTGGGCCTGCTCGCAGCTGCGGGCTTGCCCGCGCATGCGCAGCAGAGCGATGCGGCCAAGCCCATCCGCATCGTCGTGCCCTTCGCGGCCGGCGGCGGCAACGACGTGTTCGCGCGCCAGATGGCCAAGGGCCTCGGCGAGCTGCGCAAGTCCGGCGTCATCGTCGACAACAAGCCCGGCGCGGGCGGCAACCTCGGCACCGAGCAGGTCGTGCGCAGCGCGCCCGACGGCAGCACGCTCCTGCTCGGCCACACGGGCACCGTGTCGATCAACCCCGCGCTCTACAAGGGCCTGAAGTTCGATGCGCGCAAAGACCTCGTGCCCGTCGCGATGTTCGCCTCGTCCGCGCTCGTGCTCGTGGTGCCCGCCGCATCGAAGGTGCGCAGCGTGGCCGACCTCGTGGCCGAAGCCAAGGCGCGGCCGGGCCTGCTCGACTACGCATCGAGCGGCAGCGGCACCGGCGGCCACCTGACCGGCGAACTCTTCGCGCAGCGCACCGGCACCAAGCTCAACCACATTCCCTACAAGGGCACCAACCCCGCGCTCACCGACTTGGCGGGCGGGCAGGTGCAGATGATGTTCAGCGTCATCCCGCCAGCGCTCGCGCTCGTCAAAAGCGGACGGCTGCGCGCCATTGCCGTCACCGGCGACAAGCGCCTGCCATCACTGCCCGACGTGCCCACCGTGGCCGAATCGGGCCTGCGCGAACTCGCGGGCTTCGAGAGCACGCTCACCTACGGCCTCCTCGCGCCGCGCGGCACGCCCGATGCGCTCGTCAAGGAGCTGGCGGCGCAGATGCTCAAGGTGGCGGGGGACAAGGAATTCCAGTCGCGCCTCGACGTGGAAGGCGCCGTGCCCTTGCTCGGCGGGCCCGCCGAGTACGCAGCGCTCATCTCGCGGGAGAGCGAGAAGTGGGCGGGGATCGTCCGCATCTCAGGCGCGACGGCGCAGTAGCAGCCGCCCCGAGTCCGCAGGGCGGTCCGAAAGAGTTTTTCAAACCAAGAGAACCGAAAGAAGAGGATCAGAGGATGACGTACACAAAGACAACACGCCGCAGTGTCGGCCTGGCCGCAGCTGCGCTGGCCATTGCTGCCGCGCTGGCGCCGATCACCGCATCGGCACAGCAGCAACAACAAGCCTTCCCCACCAAGCCCGTGCGCATCATCACGCCGTTCCCGGTCGGCGGCGGCCCCGACGGCGTGGCCCGCCTCGTGGCCGACAAGCTCTCGCGCGCCTGGGGCCAGCCGGTGGTGGTCGAGAACCGCCCGGGCGGCAACGGCTTCATCGCCATCGACGCCTTCAAGCGCGGCGCCAAAGACGGCCACGACATCATCGTGCTCGACAACGTGCACCTGGCCGCGTACCCGGCGCTCTTCAAGAAGCTGCCCTACGACAGCGCCAAGGACTTCGACACGCTGCTGCCGCTCTTCAAGACCTACTTCTTCTTCACCGTTGCCACCAACAGCAAGTACAAGACCGTGGGCGACCTCATCGCCGACGCCAAGGCCAACCCCGGCAAGCTCGACTACGGCTCATGGTCGGTCGGCAACCCGGTGCACCTGGGCTCGGAGCTCTTCGAGTCGGCCACCGGCACGCAGATGGAACACATCATCTACAAGGAAACCACGCAGCTCTACACCTCGGTGGCCACGGGCGAACTGGCCTTTGCCCTCGGCAGCAGCGCCACCGCCGGCCCGCTGCAGCGCGCCAACAAGCTGCGCTTTCTGGCCGTGGCCGCGCCCCAGCGCAACGCCGCCTTCCCCGACGTGCCGACCGTCGCCGAATCGGGCGGCCCCAAGGGCTTCGAAGTGATCGGCTGGAACGCGATTGCCGTGCCCAAGGGCCTGCCCGCCTCGGTGACCGAGAAGATCAAGCGCGACATCGAGAAGGGGCTCGCGGAACCCGATGTGCTGGAGAAGTTCAAGAGCTTCGGCTATGAGCCGTTCCCGACGACGCGGCCGCAGTTCGATCAGTTTGTGGCGAGTGAGACGCAGCGGTTTGGGGATGTGATTAAGAAGGCGAATGTTTCGCTGGATTGATTGGGGCGATCCTATTTGTCATGCTGCTCGTTTGCCGAGCGGCATGGCAGGAAGTATTTTGTTATTAAGCGTCCGGCAGCGCTGATTGAATTTTCTGGAGTTTCCCAAACCTCTGTTCAATTAAAAGATCAATTCTCTGAGGGGTGGAATGTCCTTTCCTTTGTCGTTTGATTTCTGCATCCGCTTCCTTAAGTAAGTTCACGACAGAGCCCTCCGACATGAAGTAGTGTTGGATCATTTCGAAATAGTGGCTCATTCCTTCAGCTACAAACCGATATCCATCAATTTCCTTCGTCACTCGAAAATGTCTTTCCGCAATTTCTTCTACCTGAAACCCTTCCGTTTCAAGAGTGGCCATCAATGGCGCTGGATTGAAAATCGTGAAGACGCTTACTTCGGCAAAGACTAGCCTTTGAAGATTGATCATGCTCATCGGCCACCAGATTGGATGCGTCATCCCCGGCTTGTGATGTGTGCGACCGTCAGAGTCGTATATTGCTGTCGCAACGGTCAGACTGTTGTCAGTTCGATTGCCTACCAATAGCTCAGTTACTTGCGCTTCAATTCCAGCAAGTTTTTTGTTCAACGATGGAATTGTTCTGCTACTTAGTCTTTTGTATAGGCTGGCATGACTTTGACGAAGACCAAATACCAAAAGTCCGCCGCCCACGCGTTCCAAGGAGCTTCCCCGGCGCATTGTTGTTATCACCACCTGCTCGAGTAAATCAATATGGCCATCCATCTCAAATGCCAGGTGTCCATCAGGCGTTGACCGTAGCTGTGTATATGACGCCGAAATACGCTCCATCTGTCTACCTAATCGATCCTTAGCACGCTGAGAAAGCCCCTCACGAACGATGTCGTCGGTTTTGGGTTCCGCGCTGGGCCGAATATTCGCCTCGAAATCTTGAGCGACAAATTTGGGAGTGGAAATGTAGAGCGATACAACTAATTTTCCGTCGCGAGGTATACCGGACTTTATTTCACCTATCGCAGCTACTCGCAATTCCTTGAGGTCAACCAACGTAACGTCACCTAGTCGCAGTATCGATGTGATGCTGTGATAGAGGCAGAAGTAACCCGCAATACTGGGAACACTTCGCATGAACTCAAGTTCGGCGAAACCGCCGATCCCTGATGGAACGTGAAGCTGCTCTTGTTCGGTTAGGTGTTTTGCGAGATATTGACGGTCTTCGCGGTAGAAAAACCAGGCAAAGCCATCACCAATCGTTTTTCCGACTGAGATCGCTTGGGCAAGAACCATTTGCTGCTTTGCAAGGAAGCGCAATCGAACAACAGATTGCTTGGTTTTTCTCAATCGATTGCGCAAAATACTCTTCTCTTTTTCCTTCTCTATTTCCCGATGAAGGCTGGATAGCCGAGCGAGCGCTTCACCTAATCTTGGTTGAAACGTTTGTATCGAAACAGGCTTTGCGTCAAATATATTTCCTTCCTTAATTTTTATTAAAAAATCCCAACACTCCAAATAAGCGATTTCAGCCGAATCAACGGCGTCTTTGATTTCGGATTTATTGATCATGGGTGTATGACGCCTTGACCTCGCGTTGCGCGCGAGAATTCTAGGAATTCGACAAAAATCGTTTTAAGCAAGCATCAAAATCGCCCGTCTTCCCGAAAGCTGCCGTAAATACCATCCCCAATAATGATGAAATCTTGCAGCGGCATCCCATGAATTTCCACCAGTTCATGCAGCTTCATCGCAATGCTGATATCCGCCTCAGAAGGCTTGCAGTGCCCCGAAGGATGGTTGTGCACCACGATCAATGAACTCGCCCTCGCAAGCATCGCGTTCCGATAGATCTCCACTGGCTCCATCAGCGTCGCAGTAGCCGACCCAATCGCCGCTACCTCATAAGAAAGAATCTCCAACTGCGGATTCAAATGCAGCACGACCACCTTCTCCTTGGTCTCGTCCTGCATGTCCTTGAACAGCGCGAACACCTGTCCGGGGCTCTCCACGGGTTTGTTCAGCAGGTCGTCGTCCACGCGCTTGCGCGTGAACGTGACCTTGAGTTCTTTCAGGTAAGCCATCTTCAGTTCCTCCGGCGAGCGGTGTCCGCATATTGATAGTGCGGAAGATTGTGATGCACGCACCTCGAAACCAAGCGCGTTCGGCTCCGGTCTGTACCGCGCGCTGAGCCCCTACCGCCCAAGCGCCTGCACGTGCCCCAGAAACGCCCGAAGGTGCGAAGGCCGCACAGGCTTCACGATGACGGGCAGGCCCGCCGCGCGCGCCGCGTCCAGGTAGTCGCCTCCCACATCACCGGTGACGATCAGCGCAGGCAGTTCGGCATCACCCAGCGCCGAGCGAATGTCCTCGATCGCCTGAATGCCGCTGACCTGCGGCCCCAGCCGCAAGTCCACCACCAGCGCTTGCGGTCTGAAGCCTGCTTGCAGCGTGCCCAGTCCGCCCTGCACGTCGCTCGCGGAGCGCACATCCATGCCCCAGGAAGCGAGCAGCCCGCCGAGCGCCTGCAGCGAACTCTGGTCGTCGTCGACCACCAGGATTCGCATCGCCAGCGCGGTGGTCGATGACGATGCGGCGGCAAAGGAGCGTTCGGCCTCATCCAGCCGTTCGCTCGCGTCGGCATCGGCCAGCGGAAGCTGCAGTTCGAACACGCTGCCTTGCCCCGGCACGGAGTGCGCCGTCACCCGCAGATCCAGCAGGTCGCTCAAGCGCTTGACGGTGGCCAGCCCCAGGCCGTAGCCCAGGCGCCGGTCGCGCGCCGGGTTGTCGACCTGAAAGAACTCTTCGAAAACCTGCGGCAAATGCTCGGCAGCGATGCCGATGCCCGTGTCCTCCACCGACAGCCGCAGCCGGCCGCCGGCGATGCGGCTGCCGATGCGCACCTGCCCTTCGCGCGTGTAGCGGATGGCGTTGGCCAGGAGGTTGGTGACGACCCTGGCCAGCAAGGCCCGGTCGCTGCGCACGGCCACGTGGCCGGCAGCAATCTCCAGGCGCAGCCCCTTCGCGGCGGCCACCGCCTGGTGCGGCCGGCAGCACTCGGCCAGCAGCTCGTCGATGGCGAAGGACGACCACAGCGGGCTGAGCGAGCCGGCGTCGGCGCGGGTGATGTCGAGGAGGTCGTCCACCACGTCGGTCATGCCGTCGGCACAGGCCACCAGTTGTTCCGACATCTCTTTCACATGGCGCTCGGTGCTCACGTTGTGCACGGTCTGCGCCAGCAGTGCCATCGCGTTGAGCGGCTGGCGAAGGTCGTGGTTGGCCGAGGCGAAGAAGCGCATGCGCGCGGCCACGGCTTCTTCAGCCGTGCGCCGGGCCGAGGTGCTGCGCTCGTTTTCGGCACTCAGCGCAATCACCAGTTCGGCATTGCGCCGGCGCTGCGCCTGGATCTCGTGCAGCGCGGACGACAACAGCCTGGCGCTCAGCAGCGTGTAGATGCCGATCAGCGAAACGATCGACGCCAGGGCCATCTGGTAGCTGCCGCCGAACCACATGTCGCGCAGCACCAGGGGGCCGAGGATGAACGCCACATAGACGTCGGCCGCCCGCCCTATGGTGGCCAGCCGGATCGCCCCGCCCAGGGACATCGTGACCATGGTGATGTGAAGAATGGCCTCGGCCTGCGCCGGCCCGTCGTGCTGCAGCAGCACGCACAGCGCGCCCAGCGAGAAGGCCATGAGCTGGGTGACGGCGATGACGGGCAGCATCATGGCCGGCAGGTTGGCGCGAAGCCCCGGCCGCAACACCCACGCGAGCCAGATGCCCAGGCGCACGGCGACGATGACGCAGTAGACGACGAACCACGCGCGCACGCGCTGGCCGTCGGGCCCGTCCGCGTATTCGATGTAGCAAAGAGACCCCGCCATCGCGGCCAGGATCCACACCCAGGGCGTGGAACGGATCATCTGCTCCAGTTGCTGGAACTGCAGCTCCGAGAAGGCCAGGCGCGCGGCGATGAAGCCGCGTAGGCCAGACCCAGACGACCCAGACGCGGGCGCGGGGGCGCTCATCGCACGTCCAGCATCAGCCCCGCGCGCCGTGCCTGCACCAGCAGGTGGGTGCGGTTGCGCGCATCCATCGCATCGAGCAGGGCCGTGATGTGCAGCTTGACGGTGCGCTCCGCGATCTGCAGCTCGGCGGCGATCTGCTTGTTCTGGCGGCCCTGGGCGACCAGCAGCAGCACTTCGAGCTGCCGCGGGGTGAGGCCCGAAGCCGCGAGGCCGGCGCGCGGCTGCAGCACATCGAACGCCTCGCCGCCGGCCGCCACTTCGTCCAGCGCGGCGGCGATGCGCGCCACCGGTTGCGACTTGCCGATGAAGCCGGCCGCGCCCGCGGCGCGTGCGCGCGCGGCCAGGGCCGGTTCCTCGTCGCCCGAGATCAGCAGGCGGGAGACCAGGGGATGCCGCACACCGAAGAGGCGCAGCCCTTCCAGGCCGTCTTCGCCGCCCAGGCGGTAGTCGATCAGCACGATGTCCGGCGGGCATTGCGAGGCGCGCTCCACGCCCTGCCCGAGCGACAGGGCGGTCTCCACCTCAAAGTCGGGCCGTGCGTGCGTGAGCGCATGCGCAAAGCCGACACCGAACAGCGGGTGATCGTCGACAAGCAGGAGTTTCATGGTGATCCTCGGTGCGGGCCCGGCGGGCCGCGCCATCTCCTCGTGGGGCGCCATTGTCCACACCGGCTGGCGCAGCGCGGGAATCTCAGGATCGGCCGGGTCCTTCAGCAGCGGCCGGCGGCACGCAGCAATGCATTGCAAGCCGGTGCGGGCGCGGGCGCCGGCGCGGTGCCGCTCGCCGGCCTGGCGTTGGAGCGGCGCGCGGACGCGGGCGCATCGCTCTGGCGCATCTCCTGGCAGATCGCATCGCTGACCACGCGGCCCACGACCGACACCGAGCCCTCCACGTAGCAGTTGTATGTGCGGCCGCCGTCGGTCTTGGCGATGAAGGTGGTCTGCACGCCGCTGTCGGCGCGGTTCGAGATGGTGAACGCGGTGGGCGGCAGGCCCAGTGCGCGCGAGGTGTTGGTGACGATGGCGTCGTCGGTCACCGCAGTCGAGGCGCACCCGCCGACAAGCGCAGCGGCCATCAGCAATGCGAGGAGAAGAGGGGGCGGTGAATGTGTCATGCAACGGTATGAAGTTCAGGGGTGCGAACGAACTCGCGCTCGAACACCGAGCCTAGCCAGACACCGCCCGCCGCGAAACAGCACCTTCGGGCAGGTGCGCGGACATGCCCGATGGTGCTATGGCCCTCGCCCATGCGCCTTCCTACGATTCGCCTCTCTTGAGCAGCACAGAAGGCGCCGGGCCCCGGCGTCAGCGAACGAGGAATGGCAGACATGACGAAGAAGAGCGCTTGCAGGCGGTGGATGGCTTGTGTGTGGACCGTGGCCCTGATGGCTTTGACGGCCTGCGGCGGTGGTGGCGGCGGATCCGGTGGCGGCGTTTTCCCGCCCATCGGTTTGCCTCCGCCCGCGGGTGCGGCGCATCGGCTGGACGTTGCCATCACCGGTGGCGGCCGGGTCGCCTCGCAACCTGCGGGCATCGATTGCGCTGACAGCTGCGGCGCGGATTTCGCGGCCGGCACGCAGGTCACGCTTACGGCCACGCCGGCGGCGGGGCAGGTGCTGGGCAGCTGGGGCGGCGCGTGCAGCAGCAACGCGCCCACCTGCAGCGTGCGCATGGACGCCGCGCGCACCGTGACGGCCGCGTTCGTCGCCGCGCCGCCGGTGCTCGGCTGGGGCGATGCGCTCACGCTGTCCGCCGGCGGCGCGAGCCAGCCGAAGGTGGTGGTCGATGCGCAAGGGCGCGCGCTGCTCGTATGGCGCCAGCTCGAGGCCGGCCAGTTGATCGACAGGCTGTGGGGCAGCCTCTACCGCCCGGGCGACGGCTGGAGCGCGCCGCAGCGCCTGGAAGCCAACAGCGGCAGCGTGCGCGACATTCGCGTGGCCATCGACAAGAACAGCGGCCGTGCCGTGGTGGCATGGACGCAGCTGAGCTCGCCGGGCGCCTACGACATGTGGGCGCTGCAGGTCGACCCGGCCACCGGCTGGGGTGCACCGGCGCTGCTGGAAACAGGCGCCGGCACGGTCGGCTTCGCGAGCACGGGCATCGACGCCAACGGCAACGCGGTGGCGGTGTGGTCGCAGATCGGCCCGGCCACGCGCTTCAGCATCTATGCCAATCGCTACACGCCATCGGGCGGCTGGGGCACGGCCGAACTGATCGAGACCGACGAGGTCTCGGGCGTGGTGAACGGCGATCCGGCCGTGGTGGTCGCGGGCTCGGGCGAAGCGCTGGCGGTGTGGAAGCGCTCCACCGGCATCAGCTCATCGCTGTGGACCAACAGCGCCAACGCTGGCGGCACCTGGGGCGCGGCGGCGGAGCTGGTGCCCGATGCCGGCACCTCGCAATCGATAGGCGCGCACGACCTGGCGATCGACGCCGGCGGCAACGCGCTGCTGGCCTGGGGCCAGGTCGACCTGCCCGGCGGCAGCAACCAGTGGGAAAGCGCCGTGTGGTTCAAGCGCTTCTCGGGTGGTGCATGGCAAGGCGGCACGGCACGCGTGGGCGCACCGTTCCTGTCGACGCAGGCCTTCCTGAGCACACCGGTGCTGCGCGTGAACGCGGCCGGTGCGGCGGTGGTGAGCTGGGGGCGGCAAGACAACGCGCTCATGGCCGCAACCGCGGCATCGGGCGCGGCATTCGGCGCGGACACAGTGGTGCGGGCGGCTGCTTCGCAAGCGCTCACCAGCCTGCCCGGCCTGGGCATGGACGACGCGAGCAACGCGATCGCCGCGTGGACGCAGGCCCCCGGCGACCTCTACACGTCGCGCCACACGCTGGCCGAAGGCTGGGGTGCGCAGGCGCTGCAGGAGACCAGCGACGACGCGGCCAACACGCCCGATGTCGGCATGGACGAACTGGGCAACGCGGTGTTGGCCTGGCAGCAGTTCGAGCCGAGCGCGGGAACGCGCATCTTCGTGCGCCACTACGCTTCAGGCAGGTAGAGCGACCGCCTTCCACATTCCATTCAGGCGCGCATGCCGTGCGATGGCGCCTGAAGGCGGATGTGCTGTATCGACCGTCGCCGAATCGGGCGGCCCCGAGGGCTTCGAGGTGATCGGCTGGAACGCGATTGCCGTGCCCAAGGGCCTGCCCGCTTTGGAGCTTCAAGTGCGGCTCGGCAACGACCCGCGAAAGTCTTGAAGCTGTGTGAGCATCGACGACAGAATGCGGCCAGGATCAAACAGTCGCCCATACCTCTCAAATGCTCGATGCGCTCGTCTCACCATGGTCTTGTCTTGGCGCCCTTGTCGGGTTAGCGCTCGCGGTAGTGGTCCATTGGGCCGCGCCGGGCGACGTCGATACGGTTCAGGCCGGGGCATGGTTGGTGGGTATTGGTTGGGTTGCAGGCCTTGCGTGGGACCTGATAGATCGCGGGAGCTCCAAGTAGCCCGTCGGCCCTCGACGCCCGTTGCGGGTTCAGCAGGAAAGGCAGAATGCGGCCATGACCGGCCGGTCGACCGCGCCGACAAAAAGAATCCGTAGCGGGAATTCAACCG
Organism: Variovorax sp. ZS18.2.2; assembly: GCF_024701975.1. Classification (GTDB taxonomy): domain Bacteria; phylum Pseudomonadota; class Gammaproteobacteria; order Burkholderiales; family Burkholderiaceae_C; genus Variovorax. The sequence goes on along the minus strand of NZ_JANLNM010000008.1, from coordinate 140,166 downwards.
AGGTATGAAGTGAATCGAGCCAGCGCCTACGCAGCACTTTCAGGCGAGTTGGAGGCATGCCGCCGGCTACCTCGGCTCATGCTTGTCGAACTGATTGGCTCAAAGCCAGCCTCGAAAGTCATCGTCGTCGACGATGAGGAACTGCTGCTTGAAGTACAAGCCGCATGGGATTCGCCAAAGAGGATGTCCGTTCGAGTTACCGCAATTGCCTACGGCCCTAGCCATCTGCAAACGGAGCGTCTCGAGGAGCATCTGACCGTTCCAATTTTCGATGCTGGCGACATCGCTCGCTGACGAGTTCGGCCAAGACCAGACATTCGCCCAAAGATCCTGACATGACGAACACAAACCCTCAGTGGCCCTTTGACAGCCCTCCTAACGTAGCCTGCATCACCGTCCGGGCGATCGTGGACAGTGGATCGCCGATCCTCGTGGCAGTCCGAGACGCGGACGACGGAGGCTGGCAATTTCTGACCGGAAGTGATGTCACTGAAGCTGATGCGATGATCGTTTCGCTACAGAGCATGGTGAACCGCGACCCAACCCTGTTGCATCTCGCTGGTATTCAGCCCGGTGGTAGTGCCGTGCGAGATAGCCGCACTGCACCGTGGACCTTCCACATCGCAGGGGACCAGTAGCTCAAGCGACGGCCGTCGGCCAGAAGCGGACATTCAATCCATAGAACCATCTCTGCTCTTCATCGTTGAACAGGTATTCCAAATCTCGAACATCGGGTGTGTAGTTGCACCAGGCGTGACGCCGGGGCCGGGTGTCCCCGAAGTTCGAGCGGGAGACTCCATCCGGCTGTTGAAGCCCGATGGCGAGGTAGTCGACACACGGATTCACTCGATTCCGCACTTCAACTATGGATCGAGACCTCGCCCTGAGGTTCTCACCTTCCCATTCGTGCTGCCTCCGCAGATAGCTAAAGAGGACGTTCCCGTCGGAACTCGCGTCTTCCATCTGGCTTGACGCCGCAACCTGATGTCCGTTTTGCCCCCTCTTTTGCTTCGGCCGTGCATGGGGCTACATTCGGCCAACTGCGGACGTTCCAAGTGACCTTTCACCTCGAAGCTAATGTTTGACCAGATTCGCCAGGGAAGAAGCCCATCCGCTGTCTTCACGCAGGTTCTTGAGACAGCCCCCGCCCTGACAAACAGGCAACTCGCCTCGCTGTTCTACGAAGAGTTCAGCGAGGTTGATTCGGTGGCCATGCAGCACATCTGGTACTGGAAGTCGCCGCGCAGACCCACCGGGCATCTATCGGACGCGGAGCTAGACGGAGCTTTGGCGCCTTTGCTGCGGGCGGCTGGATACCTTGAAGGTGCGCCTTAATATTCCGCAGACGGCCAGAAGCGCGAGGGCCGCAACCGGCTACAGTCGGCCACAACCAGTCGTTCGTTGCACAAGCACAATGAGGCTATAAGCGGCCATTCGTTGGTGCCAACAGATCTCTACATTCGGGCCATCTCGCCGATGGTGACTTTCGAATCTTTTTTCTTAGTCTCCGGAAACCAGCATGAGCGTCTCTGATGATCTTCGTTTTTCGATGAGTCTCGATCAAAAGCGCAAAACCCTGAGCCAAGTTGAGATCGTTAACGCTCACATTACGAGCTTCGATGTTGGTTCCAATCTCAAGGCTGATGAAGAGATCCGGATCGAGGATGTGATCTTCTCGCGTTGCCAGATCGGCCCAGGTCGGTTCGAGATCGGTGCCGGAGTTTCACTAAGTCGCGTGGTGTTTGACAACGTGAGTTCCCCAGACTCTTTGGTCATCAGTTCGGACGCACTCCTCGACCGTGTCGTCCTGAGAGGAAAACCGAAGAACGGTGGCCTTTGGCTGAGACCGGACGAAGTGTTTGATGCGATTCGCTCCGAGCAGTACCGGAAGACTGCAGCCAATCACGCGATGAAGACACAACTCATGCTCGATATTGCAGACTACGAAGCCGACCATATCGAGGTACTTGGAATACCGATCGAGAAAGTGAAATTTGATGAGTCGAAGCATGTCGTTGTCCGCAAGGAAATGGGTGACGGTGTGGACTGGGCCACGCTGGGCATTCCGCCCGGCAGCTTTTGGCGAATCTGCCTGCTTCGACTACACACTTTCGAGGTCGATGTTGGGATATTTGGACTGCCCCTCGGAGTCGTGCAGCGTGAGGATGCCGTCGAAGAGATGAGGAGATTGCGGGCGGTAAAAAACTCGCCAACGTAGCCGTCGACGTTCTTGAATGCCAAGGGCGCTCGCAAGCACCCGCGTCAGGCACTCGGCATTGGACTGCGAGAAGCTACAGTCGGCCAATAGCCGACTTTCACAGGTTCGGTCTTCGTTGGAAACAGAAAAAGGAAAAGGCCCGTGGAAGCAGAAGCGATCGTTGCGGATTGGAAGCGCCGACTGGTTGCCATGGCAGAGAACCCTCCTTACGTTTTCAGTCGAACGCCTCAAAACTTGATTGAAGAGTATCAGTCGAACCAGATAGATTTCATCGGATTCACTGAAGCCGAAATCTTGAAAGCTGAGCTGCTTCTGCGAGGGAGATTCCCTGCTGTCTTTCGCGAATATCTTCTCCAGATGGGGCGCTCGCCTGGACGTTTGTTCAGAGGCAGCGAGCTGGCCAATTTGGTGGAACTTGAAGAGTTTCGCGTCAGCGCCGAAGAATTGATAAGAGAAACTGACACATCTCTAGCCCTGCCCCCAAGTGCAGCGGTCTTCTTGTTTCATCAAGGCTACTGCTTTACTTATGTTCTAGCAGACGGCAGCTTTGATAGCCCACCGATGCAGTGGATCGAGCAGGATCGTGAGCCAACCTCGGTGGCAGCCACGTTTGCAGATATGGTGAGCGCCGAACTGCAACTGATGGAAGAGAACGATCTGAGCTCGCATAAGTCTGGGGGCTATTGGCTCACCGTCTATCCTGGGGGCGCGACACGCGAAGATCACCCTGCGCGGGCGAGCGGCGTACGACCCTTGGACATGGTTCCTCGCTGACAAGCTAGCTCCCCGGCATCGACGTCAGACCCGGCGTGAAACGCGTTTCACAGGCTTTGTTCAGCCCCCAACTGATCGAACGCTCGACCTCAGCTTGTCGAACGACTCCGTCGTGATCGGAAGGGGGCGCCTGTCTGCGCTCCACTGGTGACTGCATTCGGGCCGCAGAGCAATTGACCCCTGAGCGTCTGCTCTCGGCGAGGCTGACCGACTCCTTCGGGCCCCAACGCGCCAAGGTGGCGACGGGCTACAGTCGGCCATAAGCGGGCGTACGAACATGCCTGCTTCCGGGTAGATTACGCATTGGCCGAGCAACTCGGCCTACAAGGAAGTGTTAACGCTCCTTACCCGGGCGTCTGCAGCGCCGACTGTTCGGGCCAGGTTCACGAAGGGAATGGGCAATGCGAGCAGGTTGGAACCCGGCACTTAGAAACAGGAACGTCGGGACGAAAGCTCACGGACATGGCTCGGACAACAAGCTTGTCATTCCAGAGTCATGGCGTGAGGCCAAACGCTTCTATGAGCGCTTGGATTCCTACGTTGTCGTCAAGCGGCGGGTTGCCGACCACGACATGACATTCATGATTGAACCCACGCGCCCTGGGTGGTTCTATCCATGCACGATCGAAGACGTCTGCTGCGCGCTTTCGCATCTTCCGCCAGCGCACGTCGCGAATTTCAGCTTGATCGTCATGCGGCAGCCTACTCGTAAGCAGAGAGTGCTCAGCCCAGTCTGGGGTCGAGCCGTCTTTGTGTTCGATGCCCCCGATTACAGTGGCGCCGCCATCGTCCTAGAGTCACAGAATGATGAGCCATTGGCTTGGCCGATCTCTCTCTCGCCGGAGCGAACACGAGAACTTGACCGGTTGCGCGCAGATGGCCATGAGGTTCGCAAGTCAAGGCGTCGGTTTGAAATTTCCACAACGCCAGACAGTCTCCGAAACACGGTGCTCTATCGGACGCTGCTCCATGAAGTTGGCCACCATGTTGACTATTCGCGAAGGTCTGCAGAAGAGTGGCGGGGGGTGACGTCAACTGAGAGGGAAGACTTTGCCCATAGATATGCTGCGGAGATGCGGGAAAGGCTCCAGGGTCTTGGCGTGATGCCGTTCGCTCGACGGATCGGCGATGGAGCGCTGTTGGAGGACGGCCTAAGACTGGAATGGTTTCAGGCCGCGCAATAGCGCCATGCCAAAAAAGGTCGAGGGTCCGCTTTTCGGAGCTGGATTCGAGGACTCGAATGTCGCAGAAGGGCCCGAAGAAGACTTTCCCTTTACTCAAAAGCGGCCCTTCAATGTGATCGCGCTCACCGGTCAGTTCGATGTGAGAAGGTCGCTATTCCGCTTGCCCACGTTTTCTAGGAAGCCATCTACGACCGGTCCCCAGAGGTCAGTCAGGGAAAGGATGTGATGGCCGTCTTGCCCTGACGCGTTTCGAGCACATGGAACCGCCCTTGTCCCGCGAGTTCGAAGTGCCGCCAGCGTCCTACCCATCTCTCGACCCGCCTTCCATTAAAGTCCGCCCTGCCCGCAACAAGCAGGCACACAGCGTGCCGCCCCAGCAGCAGCACCAGCACGCAAGAAGGGAAGGACCCCGATTGACCCCCACCGCAGTCGAAGCCGCAGCACTGGCCAGCATCGCCGAAGCCGAGCAGGTCATCGACCGCCTGCACGCCGCCAACGACCCCCTGCTCGAAGAGCACCTCTACGAAGCCTGGCTGCGCAAGGGCGAGGCACTCGCCCAGCTCGGCCGGCACCGCGAGCGCGTCGAGCTTTGCGATGCGTTGATCGCGCATGCCGATGCCGCCCCCGCCGGCCGCGCGCTCTGGATCGTGCAGGCCTTCAACGCCAAGGGCCTGGCATGGCGCGCCCTCGGCAAGGCCAATTCCGAGATCGGGGCGTACGAAGAAGTCGAGCGCCGCTTCGGCGACGCGACCACGCCCGAAGTTCGCACCTGGGTGGCCCACGCCGCCTTCCAGCGCGCGGTGGTGGCCGGCTCGCTGGGCGGTGCGTTCGCCAAGGTCGACATGGTGCGCAACTGCGAAGACATCGTCAGCCACTACGCCAACGACGCGCCCGAGGCCACGCGCGAGATCGTCGCGCGCGCCCGCATCTGGCGCGGCGAGCTGCTTGCCGACCTCGACTACCCGGCCTCATCGCGCGAGGCCTTCGACGGCATCTGGCAAGACCTGGCCTACGCGCCCGAGCCCTCTGTGGCCGCACGCGTCGGCCACGCGCGCATCAACCAGGCGATGGGCCTGGCCGAAGCCGGCCGGCGCGTCGAAGAAGCCATCCCGATGCTCGACGAGGTGCTTGCCGCCTATGCCGGCGATCCGCGCGAGGCGCTTCGCGAAGTGCATGCGCGCGCCGGGTTCCTGCGCGCCGACATGCTCGACGACGCCGGCGAGCACGCGCTGGCGCTGGCGGCCTGCGACGACGTGCTGGCCGCGCACCTGGCCGACGAGTTGCCCGGTGTCGCGCTGCGCGCCTGCCGCGCGATGGCGCTGAAGACGCATGTGCTGTTTCGCCTCCAGCGGGACGACGAAGTCGCCGCGGTGCGCAGCGCGCTCATCGCGCGTTTTGGCCATCACACCGGCGCCGACATCGAGGAGCTGATGGCCGAGGTGATGTGCCGCACCGCCTACGACGCGGAGGAGCCCGAAGACGTGCTGCCCGTTTGCGATGCATTCGATGCGCGCTTCGGCAATTCGACGCTCACGCCGGTGCGGCGGTGGGTGGCGCGCGCCGGCATGGCGCGCGGCCAGGCGCTGCGCGACATCGACCGTTCGGAAGACGCCGCCGCCACGTTCGGGGCGGTGCACGCGCGCTTCGGCAGGCACACCGGCGAGACCGACGCCGCATTGCTGCTGACCGCGGCACGCGGGGCCATGGCCGGCGCCAGCGTGCTGCGCGGGGCCGGCCGCAACGACGAAGCGATCGCGCTGTACGAGGCTGCCGCATCGGGCGTCGATGCAAGCGCGAGCCAGGCGCTGCGCGAGGAGGCCGTTCACGCGCGCCTGCAGGTCATGGCCCTGCGCAATGAGCCGGCCGATGTACAGGCGCCGATGCTGAACGCGCTGGCTGCGGATTTCGGACGCGACGCGGTGCCGAATTTGCGGAGGCAAGTGGTCGATGCGCTGTATTCCCACGCCCACGAACTGCGCGAGGCCGAGGCTTTCGAAGAAGCGATTGCGGCGTACGACCGCCTGCTCGCGCTCACGGCCGACGAGAGCGACGCGCAGGTGCTCCAGATCGTGGCGAGCGCGCTGCTCAACAAGGGCTACCTGCTGCTCAAGCTCGTGGACCGTCCGGCGGAGGCGCTGGTGGTGTACGACGAGATCGTCGCGCGCTTTCGGAACATCACCTCCGAGGCGATGCGCGACACCTTGTCGAAGGCGGCCGCGAGCCGCCAGACCTGCCTCGTCACGCTCGACAAACTTTCGGGTGCGGATTTCGGCGGCGACTTTCCCGACCTGCCGGTGGACAAGCTCGAGGAGATACGCAAGACGATCTCGCGCGGCTACGAACTCGGCGAAGTCGGCAAGCAACGCGAGGGCATCGAGCTGACCGACCAGGTGCTGGCCGAACACATCGAAGCCAGCCACCCCGAGCTGCGCAACCAGTGCTCGCGTGCGCTGACCAACAAGACCTACATGCAGCAGCAGCTGGGCCAGCTCGAACGCGTGATCGCGTGCGCAGAGGAGATGGACACGCGCTACGGCGAAGAGCTGTCGATGTCGATCCAGGAGCGCGTGGCGCTGTGCCTGGGCTACAAGAGCGCGGCGCTCGACAAGCTCGGCCGGCACGAGGAAGAGCAGGCGGTCTACAGCGACATCATTGCGCGCTGGAGCACGTCCAACGTCATCGACCTTCGCCGGCGCGTGGCGCGCGCCTTCTATTGCCAGGGCCTGACCCACAAGCAGGCCGGCGACACAGACGCCGCGCTGGAAAGCTACGCGCGGCTCATCGGCCGCGAAGAAGACGCGAAGGACGTCACGCTGCAGGTGTGGGTGGCCAAGGCGATGATCGACAAGGCGAGCGTGCGCGGCCAGCAAGGCGACCAGGCGGGGCGCGCGGAGGTCTACAAGACACTCATCGCCCGCTTCGGCGACAGCAGCGACGCGCAACTGCGCGAGCGCGTCATCAACGCGAGTGAATGGCTCGCGGAGGCGCAGGGCAAGCTGGGCCTGCACGAGCAGGAGTTCACGACGATCAGGGACACGCTGCGGCGCTTCGGCACCCAGATGCCCGAAGCGCAGAAGGCGCGCCTGAGCCACCGGCTGGGGCCGATGACGCTGGGGCGGTTTGCGCGCAAGCTGATCGAGCGGGTGAAGGGTGTGGGGCGATGAAGGAAATGCAATTGACGACAGATTCACGGACGCGAACACTGCTGCTGGCGCAGTTCGACATGGCCTGGGCTTTGGCGCAGTACCACCTGCAGGGGCTGACGACGAAGGAGTGCCTTTGGGCGCCGGCCGAGCCCTGCATCCATGTCCGCAAGGATGGCGACAGGTGGCGCGCGGATTGGCCCGACACCGAGGGCTACGAAATCGGCCCGCCTTCGATTGCCTGGACTACCTGGCACATCTGCTTCTGGTGGACCAAGGCGATCGGTCACATGGAAGGGAACGCATCGATCAACGCCGAAGACGTGCCTTGGCCAGGGGATGCCGATGGGGTTCGCTCGACGATTCAGTCCCTGCACGATCGCTGGCGCGCGTTGCTTGAGAGCACCGATGAGGCGGGTTTTCAGCGAACGCGCGAGAACAGCTGGCCCCTTCCCGACAGCGCGTTCGACAGCATCGCCGCGTGGCTGAATGTCGAGCTGATGAAGAATGCGGCTGAAATCGGCGTGGTTCGGTTTCTCCATGCGGTATCTCCCTCGTCGCGGAAAAGTCAGTGAGGAGCAAAGATCGACATGTGGCCATTCAAAAAGAAGAAGGAGCCGTGGGACGACAAGTTCGCCGCGCTCGCGCCGCTGGTGTTGGCGTCGGACCAGGTCATGGGTCCGAACCGGTTGCCCGTGTGTTTTGCCTATCGGGTGAAGCCGAACAACCCGCACGATTCGGGTTGGATCTTTCTGAGCGGCAGGGAGAGCCAAGGCGTGCTCGATGACAATCCGCCGAAAATCTGTCCCCTGAATTCTTTTCTCAAGATGGACTCCACGTTGAGCGCAGTCACGGACAAGCCCGTCGGCTCGGCATGGGAGCGCAGCGGCGCGGATGTGCCTTGGGAAGAGGTGTTCGATTTCAAGCCGCGCGGCTGACGTGTCCCGAAGTCCATTTCCCCAATTGCCCCCATTGCCCCATTTGCCCCCAGACAGCGCATGCGCATCCACGAACTGAAACGAAGACTCCGCGAAGCCGGCGCGGGCCCCAGCCACGAGCAGCGCATCCTGCGGCTGTGGTCGCACGCGCTGCCGCGCAACAGCGGCCGGCGCCTGCCGCACAGCTTCTTTCCGTCGTCGCTGATGGAAGCCCTGCCAGCCATCGAAGCCGAGCTGGCGGGCCTTGCGCGCATTCACACGGTGCACCCCGGTGCGGATGGCTCCGAGCGGCTGCTGGTTGCCCTCGCGGACGGCCAGACCGTGGAGAGCGTGCTGCTGCCGCGCGATGGTTTGTGCGTCTCCTCGCAGGTCGGGTGCGCTGTGGGCTGCCAGTTCTGCATGACGGGCCGGGATGGGTTGCTTCGCCAGGTGGGCAGCGCGGAAATCATTGCCCAGGTCGCGCTCGCACGCATGCGCCGGCCGGTGCGCAAGGTGGTGTTCATGGGCATGGGCGAGCCGGCCCACAACCTGGACAACGTGATGGAGGCCATCGAGCTGCTCGGCACGGTGGGCAACATCGGCCACAAGAACCTGGTGTTCTCCACCGTGGGCGATCCGCGCGCGTTCGAGCGGCTGCAACAGGAACGCGTGAAGCCTGCGCTGGCGCTCTCGCTGCACACGACCAAGGCCGACCTGCGCAAGACGCTCCTGCCGCGCGCGCCGCACATGACGCCCGAGGAACTGGTCGATGCGGGCGAGCGCTATGCGCGGGCGACCGGCTATCCGATCCAGTACCAGTGGGCGCTGCTCGAAGGCGTGAACGATGGAGAAGACGAGATCGAAGGCATCGTCCGGCTGCTCTCGGGCAAGTACGGCGTGCTGAACATGATTCCGTTCAATGCGGTCGATGGCGTGGCGTTCAGCCGCCCGTCGTGGGAGCGCTGTGAGCAGATCGCGCGCACGCTGCACGAGCGGGGCATCCTGACGAAGCTGCGCGATTCGGCCGGGCAGGATGTCGACGGCGGCTGCGGTCAGTTGAGGGCGCGCGCCACCGGAGGCGCGCCGGTGGTGCTTCGACGGGGCGCGGCTGCCGCTACTGCCGGCTCACCGAAATGAGCGTCCACACGATCACCACGAGCTGAGCGAGGTTGATCAGGATGGCGGTGATGTGCGTCTTGCGGAACCCCGGAATCGCGTCCATGTAGTTGGACTTGATCTGCTCCCCGAGCGCGTCCATCTTGGGAATGACCTTCTTGCGCAGGACGATGGCCATCGCCGCCAGCGCCGCGGCACCCACCGCGATGCCCAAGCGCCCCGCAAGCGCGAAGCTGATCGCCGTGGCGGTGGCCGTGATGAACGCGCCGACGTAATAGAGGTTGAAGAAGCCGCGCACGAAGCGCGCGTCGAGCGGCGTGTCGTGCTTCAACACCAGGAGCGGGATGGAGCCCATGATGAAGTAGGCCGTGGTGACGAGGAGGGCCACCGTGAAGAACAGGGCGGCGAACATGGCTGCGGACATCTTGGTTTTCTCCATGTCTTGCGATGGAATCTTCCACGCGAAAGCGGCCCGCTCGGGGCTGCGACGCGCTCGATACGGATTGGGCGTCGATCTGGTGGAAGAAGGCAAGGGGGCTTCTATTTAGTTGCCGACGGCCCCGAACCCGGCCGCCAGCCGGTACGCCCCGCCCTGGCTAGAAAAGACCTTGCTGTGCCGTCGTCAGGGCCATGAAGCTCTCGCCCATTGGCTGGAGGATGGCGTCGGCAATCGGCTGGAGCTGCTTGCTCAGGTAGTGCTCGTAATCGATTCGGGACTGGCGAATCTCCATGGGCTCGGGCCCGCCCTGGGTCATGACGTACCGGATCCAGCCGCCGTTCTGGTATTGCTTCGGACGGTTGATCCGCGCGTTGTAGTCGTCGGCAACCCTTGCGGCGCGCACCTGCGGCGGTACGTTGACCTGGTAGGCATCGAGGCGGTGGCGCAGGCGCTTGCGGTAGACGAGCAGGTCGTCCATCTCGCCCGCCAGCAGCGCCTCTGCATAGTCGGTCACGAATTCCTTGTAGGGCTCGTCGTGGAAGATGCGCGAGAGCAGCCCTTCCTGAAACTGGCGCGCCAGCGGGGTCCAGTCGCTGCGGGCCATCTCCAGGCCGCGGTAGACCATTTCCTCTTTCCCCTTGGCATCGACGCTCAAGCCTGCATACCGCTTCTTGCTGCCAACCTCCGAGCCGCGGATGGTCGGCATGAAGAACTTTTTGTAGTGGGTGTCGAACTCGATCTCGAGAAAGTTCGCGAGGCCGTGCGCTTCGCGGAGAGAGCGGGTCCACCACGCGTTGATGTCTCTCGCCAGGGTCGCCGCGATGGCGTGCGCTTCTTCGTTGGTGTGGGTGCGCTTGAGCCAGATGAAGATGGAGTCGGTGTCGCCGTAGATGACCTCGTAGTCCCGCTCTTCCACGAATTCGCGCGTGAGCTTCATCATCTCGTGCCCCCGAAGGGTGATGGCGGACACGAGCTTGGGATTGAAGAAGCGGCAGTCGGCTGCGCCGAGCACGCCGGCAAAGGAATTCATGAGCAGCTTCAGTGCTTGTGACAGCGGCTCGTTCTTGTCCCGCTTGGCTTCGTCCCGGGCGCGCCAGAGCGTGGTCACGATTTCCGGCAGACAGTGCTTCTCGCGCGAGAAGACGGTTCCTTGCGGCCCCTTGACGACCGTCGCCGGGTCGGCGGCGTGGGTGCCTTCCACGAGGCCCACGGGGTCGACAAGGAAGGTGCGAATGATCGACGGGTAGAGGCTCTTGTAGTCCAGCACCACGACGGAGTCGTAGAACCCGGGCTTCGAGTCCATCACGTACCCGCCGGGGTAGGCCTTGGTCGGAATCTCGCCCACGTTCGGCGCCACGTAGCCGAGGCGATGCATGCGCGGCAGGTAGTGATGGCTGAACGCGGCAATGGAGCCGCCGAAGTGGTCGGCCGGAAGGCCCGTGGTCTGGGCGCGCTCCATCACGAACTGCAGCAGCTTCGCCTTGTCGAAGATGCGCAGGACCAGCTCGCAGTCGCGGATGTTGTAGAGCGCGAGTGCCGGCTTGTCTTCCTGGTAGCGCCGCTCGATCTCCGCCATCTTGTCGTAGTCGTCTCCGATGGCCTTGCCCTCGCTCAGCAGCGCTTGCGAGACGGTCTCCAGGCTGAAGGAAGGAAAGCTCCATACAGCAGCCTTCAGCGCGTCGATGCCGTCGATGATCACCCGGCCGGGCGTGGGCGCGAACAGGTAGCCCTGCTTGCCGGGGTGCGTGCGCCATTCGATGGGCCGTCGCTCCCGCCCCAGGAGGAGCGGCACCCCGCATTCGTTGGCCGTCTTCTGGAGCACCCGCAGGTCGAACTGGATGACGTTCCAGCCGATGAGAACGTCCGGGTCGTTCCGCTCGAACCAGTCGTTGAGCCTCTCGATCATGGCCTTGCGGGTCGGGCAATAGACGAGCGAGAAGTCCGTGGGCTCGGCTGGTTCACTTGGCTCGCTCGATTCGCGTGGCGGCTCACCCAGCATGAAGACGACGCGGTCCGGCAAACCATCCAGCGCAATGGAATAGAGCGCTTCGTGCTGGCTCGTCTCGATGTCCAGCGACACCACCTTCAACACCGGCCGGTATTCGGGCGCGGGCTTGAGCCTGCAGTCGACGATGGTGGCGCGGTCTGCCTGCCCGCCCTCCACCAGCACGCCGGCGGTGATGAAGCGTTCCATCAGGTAGCGGTCGTGCGGACGCACATCGGCTTCGAGCAGGGGAATGCTCTCCGCCTGGAGGGCACGCGCCAGCCGGCCGAGCTGGCGGAAGTGCTTCGCATAGACACCGACGACGGGTTCCTGATGGAAGGTCTTCAGCGCGAGCTCACGGACCTCCACGCCCGGCATGGCCGCGAGGTGCGCTTCCACCTGAGCCCTGTGCCGGGTTGCGACGAATGCGACGGAGGTCTGGGAGGGCAGGACCACTTTGGTCGGCCCGGCATCTGTTGCGAGCCAGTACTCGATCTCCGTGCCGGCTGGCGCATCCCGCCAGTGGCGAGTGAGGATGAAGCCCTTGAGGTCGGTGGATGTCACGAGCGCTTGAAGAATCGGGTGCAGCAGGAGGCGGCTGGAGCGACCGATTTTCGCCCGGTCACGGCCGCATCAAACCGTGGCAGCCCGATGTGCCCTGCTCGAGATGCTGATCGAGTTCTTGTCGAGATCCTTGGCATTGGCGAATGCATATCCATTGGCCTCATGCACGGCCCCGAACACCAGACCCTGAAGCGCCGCCTGCGCGGCAAACGCCTTCACATCCTTCACATGGAAGCTCAGCTTCACGCCCACCTGCCCGAGCTTCACGGACTTGGCGGCCTGATGGATGAGGATGCCCGCGCCGCCGTCCGGATGCGTCAGCTCGATCAGTCCTTCGACAACTTCGCCGCTGGTGACAAAGCCGAAATGCCGGGCATAGAAGGCCGCGGATTTCTGCATGTCCCTGGCGTAGAAGATGACGGTGCCGAGTGGTGATTCCATGGGGTGTTTCGTGGTGAAGCTGCGGTGCGCCCGGATTGTCAGGCACCGTGCCGACCTGGTGCGAGAACTTCCTTCCGTACCAGAAGCGCACGCAACGCGTCGGCGCCCGGATTGGCAACCCACCGCCGCCTGGGGCCGTCACGGATCTGCCTTTTGCCCCCGCGAGACTCTTTCAGGGTTTTCCCGCATCCACGGGACGACTCCCTCCAACAACTCGCAGCAACAAAGAACCAACCATGAAGACCTCGCAACTCGCCCTCGCCGCCGCATTCGCGGTGCTCGCCGTGACCACCGCCCAGGCCCAGCAATCGGCTGGCCGCAGCCGCGCGGAAGTCGAAGCCGAAGCTGTCGCCGCCGCCCACGCACCGAACCAGAACGTGACCCGCGGCTCGCGCGGTGCCGATCCTTTCGTTTCGTCGGCCGACGTCGAAGCCATGAACAAGCAAGCCGTGGACACCGCGCACGCACCGAACCAGAACGTGACGCGCGGCTCGCGCGGTGCGGACCCGTTCACCTCGCAACGCGACCCGGCCAAGGTCTACCAGGAAGCCATGGCCACCGCCGCCGCTCCCGACCAGAACGTGACCAGCGGCTCGCGCGTGAACAGCAAGGTCGTCTCGACCATGCAGAACCCGGTGCTGCAGTCGGCGCAAGGCAAGTAAGCAGGCAGGCAGCAAGCGAGCGGCCAGTCGGAACGGCCGTTCGCCGCCTGACGTCATCGGCGCGCCACCGAGTGCGGGCGCCGATGGCCGATGGCTCGCAGTCCCCGATGTCCAGGACTTCAGGACATCGCTGACAAGTCGCTGAGCGCGTCGTCAGCCGGGCAGGGCCAGCGCCTGGTCGCCCCACTTTTGCACATAGACCTCATAGAGTTCGCGCCAGTGCGCGCCTCCGAAAGCGCCATCGCTTTGATGCGTCACGGAAATGGGCCACGTCCCCAATCGCAGCCCTTGCTGACGCGCGGTTCTGCAGAAGTCGATGTCGTAGAAATGAAAGTCGAATCGCGGATCGAACTGCACGGATTTCGCCAGCAGGGTGTGCCGGTTCGCTGCCAGAAAAACGCCGTCCAGCAACTCGCAGTCGGCCGGCACCGAACCCATGCAGTCGATGTGGCCAAACGGCTGCAGCCCATGGGCAATGATTCCTGAGAGATTCGCCAGATCGTCCCAGGTCAGGTTGGTGTCGATGTAATTCCAGCTCACATGGTGCTTTGGCAGGCGCCGATTGCCCGCCAGGCCGATGACGTCATAGGCGCGCAATCCCTCCGAGATGCGATTGACCAGGAAGTAGTCTTCCAGCCAGACATCGTCATGAATGAAGACGAGCATGTCGTTGGCATCGGCGGCTGTGAGCGCGCTGTTGAAAACATCGGGCAACCCCCGCCGGTTCTCGAAGCTCACGTGCGGCCTCAAGCGGCCATCGAAGCTGAGCCGACGCAGCGATTGCCCGAGAGCGGAATTGGCCCAAAACTCGGCTTCAGGCAATCTTGTCGCACTGACGATATCGATCATGGTTCTGTGGGGCGCGCAACCGCGCCTGAAAAGAGTTCTATCGCAGCAAGCGAGATGGCGGCGAGGTTTGGATTGGTGTTTCGAAATCAGCGCATGGCCGCCGGCCTTCGGTAAGCTGCGCACCCGCGTCGAGCACCGGGTCGATGTTCCCACGTTTTATCTGCCGCTCTAAGTGGGCGACCATTTGCGGCCGAGCAGTCCTTCACGCTACGGCACCTGGTGCGCCTTGCTCGAAATACGGATGAGCGGGGGCGGCTGACGATGCCGCTCGCGATCGCCAACCGCAGCCCTTCTTGTATCGCTCGTGGAGCAGGTGCGAAGGGCGCGGTGCCTCAGTGCCTCAGGCGTAAGCCTTCGAAGAAGAAAGCTTCTGCAGCATCGCCGTCTGCCGCACTTCCTCGGAGTCGCGCAGGCTCTTGGCGGCACGCGCCGCCACGTAGGCCACGTACAAGGTCTCGATGGCCTTGGCCCAGTCGTGCGCCTTCTGGGAAATGCCTTCGGGTTTGACGGCCGATCCGGTCACGGCGTTGGTGGAAAGATCGTCGTCCGGACGCGCCGGTACATCGAACCCCACCTTGCTGAGGATGTTGGCTTTCTGAAGGATCGTGAGCATGCGGTTGCCTCTCTGATTTCATCGCATTAGCAGGTTAGTGCTACTCGGCGTCGGGCGCTATCAGCCGTATGACGTATACGCCTGTCGTCCAACACCGGGTTCTGTTGCTGCTTTCAAGTTTCGTGCCATGAACGGATCGGCCGGCTTTCCGGCGGCGAGCGTTCGTTCCATGGAGTTTCTCTTGCGCATGACCCCTAGATGGGTTGCCGGCCCCGCCGAACGATGGGGACTTACCCTGAACCGAGGGCTCGGTCAGGTCTTCAGTCAGGCCGTGTGCTGCCATACCAGCGTGGCAGCAGTCAGGTCTTCGAGCGCGCTGCCGACGGCCTTGAACACCGTGCGTTCGGCATCGCCGGCGCGGCCCGCGCGTTCGCCACGGCACAGGTCGGCGAGCGTGCCCTGCACCTCTTGCGCGCGCAGGGTGCCGGCGGCGATCGCATCGAGCAGGTCGCCCGATTTCTGCAGGGCCTCGTTCGTGTCGATGAAGGTGCGCGCGCCTGCGAAGCACTGCACGTCGGCCTCGCGCATCGCGGGCGTGAAGCTGCCGATCAGGTCGAGGTGCGATCCCGGCGCGAGCCATTCGCCGCGCACCAGCGGCGCGGTGGCCAGCGTGGCGCAGCTGACGATGTCGGCGCTGCGCACGGCCGCTTCCAGATCGACTGCGGCCTGCGCGTTCCAGCCCTCGGCGCGCAGTTGCGCGGCCAGGGCCTCGGCGCCTTCGGACCGGTGGTTCCACACCGTCACTTCGTCGATGGGCCGCACGCTCGCATGTGCGGCCGGCAGCATGCGGGCGATGCGGCCGATGCCGAGCAGCAGCAGCCGGCGCGCATCGCTTCGCGCGAGGAACGAGGCGCCGAGCGCCGAAGCCGCAGCGGTGCGCCGCGCGGTGATCTCGTTGCCGTCCATCATCGCCAGCGGCACACCGGTGCGCGCGTCGTACAGCACATAGGTCGCATGCAGGCCGGGCAGGCCGCGCGCGCTGTTGCCGGGAAAGATGTTGATGGTCTTGATGCCGAGAAATCCCGCGTCGCTCCACGCCGGCATGATGAGCACGGTGCCCTTGTCTGCACCTGCGGTTTCGATGCTGTGCACATGGCGCGGCGGCACCTGCGCCTCGGCCGCGAAGGCTGCGCGCAATGCGGGCACGAGCTTTTCGAAACCCAATGGCGCGCGGGTGGCGGCTTCGTCGAAGTGCTTCATGGGGTCGGTGAACGCATCGCGGTGTCGAAGAAGTCCGTCAGCGCCTGCTGGTAGGTGGTGCCGAATCGCGGCGCAGACATCGGCTCGAGGTGGCCGGCGCCCGGCACCTCGATCAGCCGCTTGGGCTCGCGTGCATCGGCGAAGAGCCGCTGCGAATGCGCATGCGGAATCACGTTGTCGGCCGTGCCGTGGATCAGCAACAGCGGAATCGGCGAGATGGCAGCCACGTACTTTGACGCCGCATAGTCATCGCTCACCAGCAGGCCCGCACCCGAGAGCTTGTCGTTCGCGATCGACGAGTACGAATAGAACGTCGATTCGATGGCTGCGGCCTTCACGCCGGCCCGGTTGCCCGAACCGACGACTGCGATCGCGTTGGTGCCGCCGAGGCTCTGCCCGAAGACGAAGAGGCGCTGCGCATCGACATCGCCGCGCGAGCGCACGTAGCTGAGCGCGGCGCTCGAGTCTTCGAACACGCCCTTGGGCTCCGGCTTGCCTTCGGACTCGCCGTAGCCGCGGTAGTCGAACACGAACACGTTGTAGTCCTGCCTGGGCAGCCACGCCACGAAGCGCCAGTGCGTCGACATGTTCTGCGCATTGCCGTGGAAATGAACCACGGTGCCCTTGGCCTCCTTCGGGTTCTTCTGCCGGCCCACGGCGGGAATGAACCAGCCGGTGAGGCGCATGCCGTCGGCACTCTGGAACTGCACGCTCTCGTAGCGCAGGCCGAGCGCATCGGGCGTTTCGTAGCGCACGCGGTCGGGGTAATAGAACATCGACTGCACGCAGCCGCCGAGGAGCAGCGGCACGGCGCACAGCGCGAGCTTCCACCAGCGGCGGATCGGTGCTGTCATGGCTGGCCTGCGGCCCGGCGGTTTTCCGCGAGCATGTTGCAGAAGAGCGCGCCTTGCTCGATGGCATCGTCCAGCGCGATGTGCGTGTGCGGCAGCTTGTCGAACCATCGCCTGGGCATCGCGCGCTTGGTGCTGTCGCGGTAGTCGAGCCTGAGCATCGCCATCGCGAACGACTTGACGTCGAGCGCCGAGTGGCTGAAGGGGCTCTCGCCCGCAAAGCGCATCAGATACCAGTAGACGAACAGGAAGTCGAAGCCTGCGGGGTAGGCCACGAACACCGGCCGTGCGGGCAGGCCCTTGAGCCAGGTCACGTAGTTCTTCATGGCGCGCGCCGGGTCCTGCAGGTCGGTGCGGCACGCGGCCCAGGCCTCGGGCTGGGTTTGCCACCACGCGGCGGTCTTGGGGTCGGCTTCGGCGCCGGGCAGGGTTTCGAGGTTGGCGCTGAAGGTGGAGATGAGTTGCTTGTCGGCCGTGTAGGCGGCCGAGCCGAAGCTGAGCATCGAGTTCGGGCCGGGGATGGGGCCGTCGGATTCGACGTCGGTACTGATGTAGATTTCTGTCATTGATTCAATCGATTTCGAGGATGGACCCGACCGAGCGTTGGAGTTCTTCGATGAGCTCGGGGTCCATGTATTTGTATTCGTCGGGAATGTCGAGCACATGGATCGGCTTGCCCTCCAGCATCCGCGTGAACTCGGCCACCAGCCGCGACTTGTGTTTTTCTTCCATCACGAGGATGACGTCGGCCCATTCGATGTCGTCGATGGAAACGCGGTGCCGCGCATTCGGGCTGGTACCTGCGGAGCGCGCCGAGACCAGCGGATGCCGGCGCCAGAGTTGTTCCGCGGTGGGGCTGCGCCATTGGTTGCGGGTGCAGATGAAGAGGACGTTGCGCATGAGTCAGGCGGTGGCGTTGGGCAGCTGGAAGACGTGGAGGTCTTGCCAGAGGCCGGATGAGTTTTCGATGAGTACGACTTCGGTGCAAGCCGCATGCACAGCGCCCGATGAGAGCAGTCGCGCTTGCAGTTCGATGGCCGCTTCCTCCGCATGGAATGCGTCGCCATGTGCGACCGAGAGGTGCGGAATGACGTCGGCATGCACGCCGCCATAGGACGGGAAATCGGGGAAGGCTTCCACCAGTGCCAGCGTCATGCCAATGAAAGGTGCAGCTGGCTCGGGTGCGAGATACGCGGTTTCGGGAAAGCGGCCGATCTTGCCGAGAGAGAACGCGAACGACGGCGTGCGCTCCAGCACGCGCCGCGCACGATCGATCACTTCTTCCGTGATGAGCGCCGGGTCCATGAACGGAACCAGCAGCGTGATGTGCGCGGGCACACCGAGCGCGACAGTCGCGTCGTAGCGGCGGCGCAGATCTCCGACGAGGGGCTCGGCGGTGGGAACCTTCACGGCGAATGCGGAGATGGCCATCGGCGCGGAGGATAGCTCAGGCCTCGGCGAGGCGACTCCATTCGATGCCATGTTTCGCCAGGTACTTGCGGAGGCGGTCCGCATCGTTCACCACGCTGCGTTGCTCGCGCGATGCCTGGAACAGCTGGCGCCCCGCATCTGACAAGCTGCGCGCCTGCCAGCACACCCGCACCACCGCTTCGAGCTGCAGCCTGTCGAACAGGTCGAGCGCCGTCGCGCGCTCTTCACCCAGCAAGGCATCCAGATCCACATCGCCACTGACCGCCGTCATCGGCCCGCCGCGCTTCCACAACCACCGCAGCCGCGCAATCTCCGCCTCGACCAGCGCCACCGGAATCCGCCCGCCGTCCGCCAGCGTCGCGAGCCGCGTCACGCTCGCCGACAGATCGCGGAAGTTCCCGCTCCAGATCGCCTCGCCGCTTTGCGCAAACCGCAGGTAGGCCGCGCGCGCCTCGGCGTTGAAGCGCACCACGCGGTGGTTCTCGGCCGCGTGAATGGCCAGCAGGTGATCGACATTCGGCTCGATGTCTTCAGGCCGCTGCGCGAGGCCGGGCAGGTCATACGTCCAGAGGTTGATCCGCGCGAACAGGTCTTCGCGAAAGCGCCCTTCTGCCACATCGCTGCGCAGGTCGCGGTTGGTGCCGGCGATCAGCTGGAAGTCGCTCTCCACTTCCTTGTCCGCGCCCACGGGGAAGAAGCGCTTCTCCTCGATGGCCTTGAGCAGCATTGCCTGCTCGTCGGGCCCGAGTTCGCCGATCTCGTCGAGGAACAGCGCGCCCTGGTTTGCCGTGCGCAGGAGGCCGGGCCGATCAGTCGCGGCCCCGGTGAAAGAACCCTTCTTGTGGCCGAACAAGGTGGAAGCCGCACCGTCGCCGCGCAGCGTGGCGCAGTTCACTTCCACGAACGGCCCGGTCATCTGGTGCCGCGCCTGCTTCAGTTCGAACATGCGCCGCGCCAGGAACGACTTGCCCGCGCCGGTCGGCCCCACCAGCAGGATCGGCGCGCGCGAGCGCACGGCCACGCGCTCGATCTCGTCGATCAGCGCGTTGAAGCGTGCGTTGCGCGTGGCGATGCCGCTCTTGAGGAACGCGACCGCATCGCGCTGCTCCGCGTCGAAGCGCCGCGCGATCACGTCGTAGCGCGAGAGGTCCAGGTCGATCAGCGTGCATTTGCCCGCCTCGCCCTCGCGCTGCTTCTTCGGCGGCGAGGTCTGCGCAAGCACACCGGGCACCACGCGCGATTCCGACAGCAGGAACATGCAGATCTGCGCGACGTGCGTGCCGGTGGTGATGTGGGTCCAGTACTGCTCGCGCTCGGTGTCGAAGGTGTAGGCGCGCGCCCAGTCGTACAGGCGCGTGTAGACCTCGCCGAAGTCCCACGGGTCCGCGAGGTCGAATGGCACGAGGTTGACGGTGGTCTCGGGCGACACGCTGGCGATGTCGGCCTTCACCACCTCGGCCAGCGTCTTGTGGCGCAGCGTGTAGAGCAACTCCATGCGCGAGACGACCATGTCCTCGTGCTGCGCGAGCGAGACGGTGGGGCGCCACTTGTTCCAGCGGCCCGCGCCCTGGCCGGCATCGAGCTGGGTGCCGAGGAAGCCGATGACGACGGTAGATTTCTTCATTACGTGGATAAAAGACTATCAAAAATTATAAGAAATACCGATTGATCCCTGCAAGATTGCTCCCTGCTTAGACTGAAATATCAGAAAAATTTCAATTAAATCAATGACTTGAAGAATTTATCCAGCCAGCTAGCCTGTGCTGGCACACCCGTTGCAATAAGGATCACACATTCAAGAAACGAACGAACAAAAAAGAACCCCACAAGGAGAAGTCACATGGCCAACCTTCAACTCTTCCAGACCCTGCGCGGTGCGCTGCTGCCTTCGGCCACCACGCTCAACGAAGCGGGCGGCGTGGCTTACGCGCTGTCGCCCAAGCACCAGCTGGCGCAACTCGCCGCGACCGGTTGCCTGAACAACACCTTCTACGCACAAGCGCAGGACCAGCTCGACGCCGTGCTGGCCCTGGCCCGCGAAGTCGATCCGGTGTTCGTTGCCAAGACGGCCGTGTACGCACGCCGTGCCGGCCATATGAAGGACATGCCCGCGCTGCTCGCTGCAACGCTGGCGGTGCGCGACGTGTCGCTGCTCGCCAAGGTGTTCCCCCGCGTGGTGGACAACGGCAAGATGCTGCGCAACTTCGTGCAGATGCTGCGTTCGGGTGCCGTGGGCCGCAAGTCGCTCGGTACGCGTCCGAAGAAGCTCGTGCAGCAATGGCTGCTCGAAGCGACCGAAGCGCAACTGCTGAACGCCTCGGTGGGCAACGCGCCTTCGCTGCCCGACGTGGTGAAGATGGTTCACCCCAAGCCCGCCGAAGCATGGCGCGCCGCGTGGTTCGCATGGCTGATCGATCGTCCGTATGCGCTGGAGGCACTGCCTCCGGCGACGCAGGCCTTCGAGCGCTTCAAGCGCGACCGTTCGCTCGAGGTGCCTGATGTGCCGTTCCAGATGCTGACCGCGCTGGAGCTGGATGCCCAGGCCTGGGCGCAGATCGCACAGCGCGGATCGTGGCAGATGGTGCGTCAGAACCTGAACACCTTTGCGCGCCACGGCGTGTTCGAACTGCCGGGCCTCGCCGAGGCGGTGGCCGCCAAGCTGCGTGACCCGCAGGCCGTGGCCAAGGCGCGTGTGCTGCCGTACCAGCTGATGGCCGCCTTCACCGCCACTGGCGCCGAGGTGCCGCACGTGGTGAAGGAAGCGCTGCAGGACGCGATGGAACTCGCGCTGGCCAACGTGCCGGTGTTCGAGGGCCGCGTGGTGGTGTGCCCCGACGTGTCGGGCTCGATGAGCTCGCCGGTGACGGGTCACCGCGGTTCTGCGACCTCGGCGGTGCGCTGCATCGACGTGGCCGCGCTGGTGGCTGCCGCCGTGCTGCGCCGCAATGCGGATGCGCGTGTGCTGCCCTTCGAAACGAAGGTGGTGTCGCTCAAGCTGAACCCGCGCGATTCGGTGATGACCAACGCGGCCAAGCTGGCGGCGGTGGGTGGCGGCGGTACCTCGTGCAGCGCGCCGCTGGCGTTGCTGAACAAGGAGAAGGCGAAGGCCGATCTGGTGGTGCTGGTGTCGGACAACGAATCGTGGGCCGACCGTGCACGTGGCCGAGGCACCGCGACCATGCAGGAATGGGCGGCGTTCAAGGAACGCAACCCGAAGGCGCGGCTGGTGTGCATCGACATCCAGCCTTATGCGACCACCCAGGCGCAGGAGCGTGAGGATGTGCTGAACATCGGCGGCTTCAGCGACGAAGTGTTCAAGCTGCTGGCGGTGTATGCCGCGGGTGGCCTGGGCGCCGACCACTGGGTGGGTGTGATCGAAGAGACTTCGATCTGAGAGTGAAGCGAGAGGGTGCCGTGGGCCTTGGCCCGCGGTGCCCGATCCGAAGAAATTGAACGTCGTCGTTCGGCGAATGCAGATGCGAGTACATCCAACCATGTTCTTCCTCGCATCGAATGTTTGTCGCCGAACGGGGATGAAAGTTGTTGTGCGAATGCAGGCAGGACTACATCTGGTTTGACCAGGGTTCGAATCCCGGCGCCGGTTCTCTGGCGTGGTCTACGTCTTGCCATCCTTGTCGCACTGTTTTTTGCAGCGAATGCTGACGGAACTACAGACTCTTAATCTCGTTGTCGCGGGTTCGAATCCCGTCGGTCGCAAGACCGTAGCTCAGTGGTAGAGCACGACGTTTCGTCGATTCTTGTCGCTGTTTTTTGTTTTGAGGTGAATGCAGATGGAACTACAGGTAGACGCATGCAGCCTCGGCTGCAGACCCGGCAAGCAGCAATGCTCGCCAGGTGTCCGGGTTCAAGCCCCGGTCCGGAAACGGATGGCGGAATGAAGCGTTTCATCGCCCCTGGTCACCTCTTTTTTTGTTTTGGGCACGCAGGCACAGAAGGGAGCGCCACTGCCAAAAATGTTTTGAATTGCCGGCAGCCTGGGTAAGACCAGGTACGGCGGGCAAGTCGGTCGACGAGCAAGGTTGAGGATGCAGGTGCTGGCTCCGATGACGGGTCTGTCACTGGCGCGCGTTTCCAATCGTCGACTGGGCCGCTGGACTCAAACACCACGGTCGCCGTATTGATGCGGGTTCGAATCCCGCCGTGTCCACCAATTGCGATAGAAAAGGGAAGAAGGAACGCCATGACCAACAAGAAGCCTGCGAGGTATCGGATGGAGGTAACTCGACAACAGCAGTCATCGACACTCGCGTCGATAGGCTTGGATCAAGCGCTGTACGCGAACGCCCTGCGTTATCTGTTCGACCGTCCCGTGCCCGCAGAGGGCGAGCGGGAATGGTATTGGGACTTGGATGAGCCCGAGTTCACCGCCACCCCATTGGAGTGGACTCACATTCAGACCGTGCTATTCGCCAATGCTGCTACCGATTTGACCCCCTACAGCGACGATCAGGTGGGCATGGGCTTGAACCTTGTGATGAGCAACAACGCCGGCGATATTCCGCTTATGGTCAATGACCCGTCTGTGCCTCTGGCTGAGGCAATGCGCATGATGCAGGTGTTTCCATGCCTCTGGCGCGACTGCATCGGGCCGCGTTTGAGCAAGGTGCACGAGTCGATTGGCAGCAGCCGCGACCGGCTGGGATTTGTTTGCTACATGTGGTTCGACGTGTGGCCCACGTTCTGGAATGCCAAGCATGTTCCCGAATGGCGCGACGCCATGTGGTTTGTGTTTTGCGAGATGCTGGCGATGCCTTGCCGCGAGGTGCAGGTCGCGGCGTTGCATGGCATTGGGCACGAGGGCCGCTATTTGCAAAAGCCCAAAGAACTGCAGAAGCGAATGGAAGAATTTATCCGCAACGTGCGGGATGACGACGAACTGAAAAGCTATGCCCAGGCCGCCGAAAGCGGAATGGTGCAGTGACTCAGCGAAGAAGATTGACGTCAGCGCCTGCACAAAAGCAGAAGAGAAAAGAAGAGAGCGAGAAAGAATATGACTGAACAGAACTACAAACTGCACGAAGTAGCCAACGGCGTCCCCGTGAAGATGTGGACGAACGGCGTGCCCGTGGAAGACGAAGCGAAAAAGCAGCTCGAGAACGCTGCGCGCCTGCCTATCGTGTTCAAGCACATCGCGGCCATGCCGGACGTGCATTACGGCATTGGCGCGACCGTGGGTTCGGTGATCCCGACCTTCAAGGCCATCATTCCCGCCGCAGTGGGCGTGGACATCGGCTGCGGAATGATGGCCTGCAAGACCACGCTCAACGCGCGCGACCTGCCCGACAACCTGGGCCCGCTGCGTTCGGCGATCGAGAAGGCCGTGCCGCACGGCTCGAACCCCAAGCGCATGGGCCGCGACAAGGGCTCGTGGGAAACGCCGCCCGATGAAACCGACGCCGCCTGGGCCAAGCTGGTGGAAGAGTTCGACCTGATCTGCGAGGACTACCCGCGCATCAAGAACACGAACAACCACAAGCACCTGGGAACGCTGGGTACCGGTAACCACTTCATCGAGGTGTGCCTCGACGAAGCGGGCGCGGTGTGGTTCATGCTGCACTCGGGTTCGCGCGGCGTGGGTAACGCCATCGGCACGCACTTCATCGAACTCGCGAAGAAGGACGCAGAGCTGCACCAGCGCAACCTGCCCGACCAGGACCTGGCGTACTTCGAGGAAGGCGCCCAGTACTTCGGCGACTACGTGCGCGCGGTGGGCTGGGCCCAGAAGTTCGCGCGTGCGAACCGCGAAGTGATGATGCAGCGCGTGGTCGCGGCCGCGCGCAAGGTCATCGCCAAGCCGTTCGAGGCGCACGTGGAAGCGGTGAACTGCCATCACAACTACGTGAGCCGCGAGACGCACTTCGGGCAAGACGTGCTCATCACCCGCAAGGGCGCGGTGAGCGCGAAGGCCGGTGAACTCGGGATCATCCCCGGAAGCATGGGAGCCAAGAGCTACATCGTGCGCGGAAAGGGCAACCCCGAGAGCTTCATGAGCTGCAGCCACGGCGCCGGTCGAAAGATGAGCCGTACCAAGGCCAAGAAGCTCTTCACCGTCGCCGACCAGATCGCCGCGACGGAAGGGGTGGAATGCCGCAAGGACGCCGATGTGATCGACGAGATTCCGATGGCCTACAAGGACATCGACGCGGTGATGGAGGCGCAGAAGGACCTGGTGGAGGTGGTTTACACGCTCAAGCAGGTGGTTTGCGTGAAGGGGTAAGAAGCCGTCCATCGAGGCCGGCACGAGAGGGCCAAGATGAAGATCGACGAAAGATGCATTCGGCAAACTGAGGCGGAGATGGCGCGCTTGAAGAATTCCTTGAGCGAGGCTTTCGGAAAGCGCGGCGGTTCCCCGTCCGCACGGGCCGCCTGGAAAGCGGCCGCGGAAGACTTCAATCGCTATGAGAGTCCGTTGTTCGCGTTGTGGAGCGACGAGGCGCGAGACGGGATTCTGCAAGGCAAGGGCGCATGGCGCGAAGGCGCGATGCGTTACCTTGCGTTGAGCCCACGGTTCCATCGGTCCGGCTATTTGCGCGATCGGTTGTGCCACCTGCTCAAGCGGTGCGAGTTGTCCGGCAACGAGCGCGAAGAGCTGCGAGGGATCCTGCTCGAGACCTTGGTCCGAAGGCCTTCGACGGGGCGATTTCGTCATGATTGCCAGCTTGCGGCGCGGTGGGCCGATGACGCATTCATCGCCCGCGTTCGCGAGCTGGTGACGCGCAAGGATGGATGGACGCGTGGACGCGCACAACGAATGCTGGATGTCGTCGAGCAGCGCAAAAGGCTGCGGAGCAAAGAATCATGAAAAAGAACATGCCAGGCCACGAGGAGATCAAGCTGCAAGTGCTTGCGCTGAAGGACGAGGCCGAGGTGGTCGCACTGCGCGAAACGCTGCAGCGCGTCGGCTCGGGCTTCGAGTTCGCTCTCTATGGTGTCGCTGTGGATGTCGGCAACGTCGGCGAGGTGCACCATCGCGCAGCGCTGCGCCTCTTGTGTGATGACATCGCAGCGTTCGCCGAGCGCTACCGGCAGGACGTGATCGCGCGCGATCCTTCGCTCGCTGCAAAGTTGAGCACGAGCCTTGTGTTCGATGTCGACGCCGCGCGCGCCAGGCCGCTCGATGCGTCGGCGGTGATTGCCGCCGAAAGCTTCGCGCCGCTGCACCGCGTCGTGTACACACGCGATCTCGCGGAGGTCTCGTGGTTCGAATGGTTCTGCCAGGCTTTTGGCGATCCGCCGTACACGCTGCATGTTGCTGACGAAGCCGAACGGGCGGAACTGTTTCCACGCTTCTGCCGATGCACGGGGCTGCTGCCGGACGAAGACGTCACCGTGCTCGACTGGGTCGGCAATCCGGAGCGCGAACCCGAACGCAGCACCTGGAGCGACTACTTCGACGACGGCAAGGAGTGGTGGGGCATCTGGTGCTTTACCGTGTGGAATCCGCGGCGGCGCACATTGGCGGTGGCGATGGCGAGCCAGACAGACTGAACGATTGACTGACCGACTGACCGACTGACCGACTGACCGACTGACCGACTGACAAAACGACAAACAACAACGAGATTTCGAATCATGCAGAAAGAAGAACAAAAGGAATTCCTCCGCTCCGCCCACCCGATCGACCCCGCCATGCGCGAGGAGGTCATGGCCAACCTGCGCGCCATCGAAGAGCGCCACAACGTGACCGTCCTCTTCGCCTGCGAATCCGGCAGCCGCGGTTGGGGCTTTGCCTCGCCCGACAGCGACTACGACGTGCGCTTCATCTACGTGAACCGCCTGCCGTGGTATCTCACGGTGACGCCGCGGCGCGACGTGATCGAGGTGCCGATCAGTGGCGACCTCGACATCAACGGCTGGGACCTGCGCAAGGCGCTGGGCCTGATGCGCGAGTCGAACCCGACGCTGCTCGAGTGGCTGCGCTCGCCCATCGTTTACCGCGACGATGCGGTGGCGATGCCGCGTTTTCGCGCGCTGTCGGAGGCGGTTTTCTCGAACGCCCGCGCGTGGCATCACTACAGCTCGATGGCGAAGAAGAACTTCCGCGAGCACCTGCAGGCCGACGAGGTGCGCTACAAGAAATACCTCTACGTGCTGCGCCCGTTGCTGGCCGCGCGCTGGATACGCACGCAGCCCGGCGTGCCGCCGATGCGCTTCGCCGACCTCGCGCAGCACACGCTCGATGCGGTGCGCGACGCTGCGCTGATCGACGAGATCAACGCGCTGCTCGAGGTGAAGATGCGCGCCGGCGAAGCCGCGACCAGCCCGCGCTGGCCCGGCATCCATGCGTTCATCGAAGCCGAGTTGGCGGCCAACGCGGCCGAGCCGATCACGCCGCTGCCGCAAGCCGAAGAGGCGGGGCTCGACGCGTTTCTTTACGAGACGGTGCTGCGCTTCGACGCGGCCGCACACCAAGGAGGCCGCGCATGATCGAACTCGACGGTTCTCAAGGCGAAGGCGGTGGCCAGATCCTGCGTACCAGCCTCGCGCTGTCGGTGGTGACGGGCCAGCCCCTCGCCATCGAGAAGATCCGCGCGGGCCGCGCCAAGCCCGGCCTGATGCGCCAGCACCTTGCGTGCGTGAAGGCCGCAGCCGAGATCAGCGGCGCGCAGGTCGAAGGCGCGGAGCTCGGCTCGCAGTCGCTGCGCTTCGTGCCCGGCCCGGTGCGCGCGGGTGACTACCGCTTTGCGATCGCCAGCGCAGGAAGCTGCATGCTGGTGCTGCAGACCGTACTGCCGCCGCTGCTGCTGGCCGGCGCGCCGAGCACGGTGCACCTGAGCGGCGGCACGCACAACCCGATGGCGCCGCCGTTCCATTTTCTGGAGCGTGCCTTCGCGCCTCTGGTGCGGCGTCTCGGTGCCGATCTGCAGCTCATGCTGCGCCGCTGCGGCTTCTACCCGGCGGGTGGCGGCGAGGTCGAGGCGACCATCGTGCCGGCCGCGGGTGCGCTGCAGCCTTTCGACCTGATGGCGCGCGGTGCGCAGCAGTCGAGCTACGCGGAATGCCTGGCGCCGGGCCTGCCGCGCCATGTGCCGACGCGCGAGCTCGACACGCTGGGCGGCGCGATGGGCTGGTCCGGCGAGCAACTGCGCTTCGGCACGGCGCGGCAGAACGAAGGCCCCGGCAATGCGCTGATCGCCACGCTGGCCTATGAGCATGTCACCGAGGTGTTCACGGCCTTCGGTGAAAAGACGCTCAGTGCCGAGCAGGTGGCGCATGGCCTGGTGAAGGAGCTGCGCGCGTTCCAGAAGAGCGAGGCGGCCATCGGTCCGCACCTGGCCGATCAGCTCGCGCTGCTGATGGCACTGGCCGCATGGCAGAGCCGCAAGCCCGCTGCATTCACCTGCAGCGAGGTGACGGAGCACACGCGCACCAACTGCGCGGTGATCGAGCGCTTCCTGCCGGTGCGCTTCGCGATCACCGAGAGCCGCGCGGCCTCGACGGTGCAGGTCTCGCCGGCCTGATGGAAAGAAGACGCCCGCTCGCTCAGGCGAGCGGCGTCGCGTTGGCGTACAGGCGCAGCAGCATCGCGCGCAGCGTCTTCACCTCGGCCGCGCTGAAGTCCGAGGTCGCCACCGCTTCGTAGTGCTGCGCGAGCGGAATCAGATCGCACGTCAGCGCCAGGCCGCGCTCCGTCAAATTGATGCGCACTGCGCGCTTGTCGGTGTCGCATTTCTCGCGTGCCATCAATTCATGCGCCACCAGCCGGTCGACGATGCGCGACAGCGCCGACAGGTCGGTGGAGGCATGCGTCGCCAGTTCCGACAACGTCTGCCGCGGCGTGTGCTGCAGCGACGCGCACACGCGCCACTCGCTCAGGCTGAGCCCATACGGTTTCAACGCCTTCGCAAAGGCGTTGCCCATGCGGGCACCGGCGCGTGCAAGAAGGAACGGGATGGCCTTTTCGAGGTCGTGATCGGGGGATAGGGTTTTCATCTGGACGTGCTTGATTATTCAAGTATATAGTCCGCCGCAATTGCTTGAATAATCAATCAAAAACGGAGATGACCATGAACCTGGAATCCACGCGCCGAGGCGCCATCGCGGTGATGCTTTCTCTTCTGTCGGCAGCGCCTCTGGCGCATGCCCAGAGTGCCGCTGCCAAGTGGCCGGCGCAGGCCGTGCGTTTCATCGTGCCGTTCCCCGCAGGCTCGGCGCCCGATGTGCTGATCCGCCATGTGGGCGCCAAGCTCGGCGAGAAGTGGGGACAAGGTGTGATCGTCGACAACAAGCCCGGCGGCAGCGGCGTGATCGGCATGAACGCCATTCTCGCGGCGCAGAGCGACGGCTACACCTTCGGCTTCGTGCAGGGCTCGGCCATTTCCGTCGCACCGAGCACGATCAAGGGCGTGACCTACGAATTCAACCGCGACTTCGTGCCGGTCACGCTCGCAGCCGTCGCGCCCTTCATGCTCGCGGTGCCTGCGAACTCGCCCTACAAGACGCTGGCCGACTTCATCGCCGCTGCGCGCGCCAAGCCGCAGGGCATCGAGGTGGCCGACAACGGCCGCGGCACGGCGCCGCACCTGGCCTCCGCGCTGCTCGGCCTGCAGTCCGGCGCGCAGTTCCTCGAAGTGCACTACCCCGGCGGCGCACAGGCCATGCAGGCCACGCTCGGCGGTCAGACCCAGATGATGGTCGAGACCTACAACGTGGTCGCGGGCAACGTGCAGGGCGGGCGCATGCGCGTGCTGGCCAGCATGGGCGATCGCGTCGAGGCCGGGCTGGAGTCGTTCCCGCTCGCGAGCAAGACCGTGCCCGGCGCGGTGGCGCATGGCTGGTTCGCGGTGATCGCGAAGAAGGGCGTCGATCCGCTCGTGCTCGCCAAGCTCAACAAGGACATGAACGAGGCGCTGCTGCTGCCCGATGTGGTGGCCAAGTCGCGCGAACTCGGCACGTATCCGCGCCCCGGCACTCCCGAACAACTGGCGCGCTACATCGCCGACGACCGCAAGACCTGGCAGGACGTGCTGGACAAACTCAACATCAAACCGGAGTGATTTCCCAATGAACCCCATGAAAAACAAAATCGCTCTGGAAGAGCATTTCGCGATCGACCTCACGATCGCCGACTCGCAGGTCTACGCCCGCCCCGAGGTGTGGCAGGGTCTCAAGAGCAACCTGCTCGACTTCGAGCAGCAGCGCCTCGCGCAGATGGACGAGTGGGGCACCGAGTTCTCGATCCTCTCGCTCAACTCGCCGGCGGTGCAAGGCATTCCCGATGCGAAGCGCGCCATCGAGGTGGCGCAGCGCGCCAACGATGTGCTGGCCGAGCAGGTCAAGCGCCACCCCGCGCGCTTCGGCGGATTCGCCGCGCTGCCCATGCAGGACCCCGAAGCCGCCGCGCGCGAGCTGGAGCGCTGCGTGAAACAGCTGGGCTTTCACGGCTTCCTGGTCAACGGCTTCTCGCAGGTGGGCGACGAGAACACCGTCGTCTACTACGACGATGCGCGCTTCAACGATTTCTGGATCGCTGCCGCCGCGCTGAAGAAGCCGTTCTACATGCACCCGCGCGATCCGCTGCCGAGCCGCGAACCGATCTACGACGGCGCGCACTGGCTCACCGGCCCGACCTGGGCCTTCGCGATGGAAACTGCGATCCACGCGCTGCGCCTCATGTCCAGCGGCATGTTCGACCGCCACCCGGCGCTGCAGATGATCCTCGGCCACTTCGGCGAAGGCATTCCGTTCAACATCTGGCGCGTCGACCACATCCTGCGCAAGGGCCGCCGCGGCATGCCCTGCGACAAGGAGATCGGCGAGTACCTGCGCAGCAACGTGCACATCACCACCAGCGGCAACTTCCGCACACCGACGCTGCTCTCGACGATGCTCGAGGTGGGCTCGGACCGCATCATGTATTCGGTCGACTACCCATTCGAGAAGCACGAGGACGCGGCCCGCTGGTTCGATAAATGCGAGATCAGCGAGAACGACCGGCAAAAGATTGGTCGCGACAACGCCCGCAAGCTCTTCGGCTTGAAGTGACATGAGCACGCAGAAAGACACCCGCCCCGTGCTCGTGGCCGGCGGTGGCATCGGCGGCCTCGCCGCCGCGTTGGCCCTGGTGCGCGAGGGTTACCGCGTGAAGGTGATCGAACAGGCCGGGCAGATCGGCGAGATCGGCGCCGGCATCCAGCTGAGCCCCAACGCCTTCGCGGCCTGCGACGCACTTGGCGTGGGCGAGCACCTGCGTGCCAAGGCGGTCTACACCGAAGAGATGGTGATGTTCGATGCCATCGATGCGAAGCGCGTGGCGAGCATTTCGCTGTCGGACCAGTTCCGCGCGCGCTTCGGCAACCCCTATGCGGTGATCCACCGCGCCGACATCCACGGCGCGCTGCTCGAAGGCGTGAAGCAGACGACCGAAGGCATCGAGTTCCTGACCTCGACCAAGGTGGTGCACATCGAGCAGGACGACCACGGCGTGACGCTCATCGACGCGCAGGGCGGCCGGCACGAAGGCCAGGCCGTGATCGGCTGCGACGGCGTGCGCTCGGCGGTGCGGCAGCAGTACGTGGGCGACGGCATCCGCGTGTCGGGCCACGTCGTGTTCCGCGCAGTGGTCGACACGGCCGAATTTCCCGAGGCGTTGCGCTTCACCGCGCCCTGCATCTGGGTCGGCCCCAACTGCCACCTGGTGCACTACCCGCTCAAGGGTGGCGACAAGTTCAACATCGCAGTCACCTTCCACAGCGACCAGCCCGAAGAATGGGGCTCGATGGACGGCGACCCGGCGGAGGTGCAGCGCTACTTCCGCGCGACCTGCGAGCAGGTGCAGCAACTGCTGCGCATTCCGAAGGCGTGGAAGCGCTATTCGACGGCCGACCGCAACCCCATCGAGCAATGGACCTTCGGCCGCGCGACGCTGCTGGGCGATGCGGCGCACCCGATGGTGCAGTACCTCGCGCAGGGCGCCTGCACGGCCTGCGAAGACGCGGTGACGCTGGGCCTCGCGCTGCGCCGCGAAGGCGGTGACTGGCCGCGCGCACTCGCGCTGTACGAACGCTCCCGCGTCGCACGCACCGCGCGCGTGGTGCTGTCGGCGCGCGAGATGGGCCGCATCTATCACGCCAAGGGCGTGGAGCGCCTGGTACGCAACAGCATGTGGAAAGGCCGTCCGCAAGAACGCTTCTACGACGCGCTCGAATGGCTCTACGGCTGGACGGCCGCTACCTGCCTCGACGAGGCGACGGCGTGAAGCCTTTCCGCCATCCCCCAGAACCGGCGGCAACGACAGCGACTTCTCGCGCTCGCGCTGAGCGGAAAACTCCTTTCCGCCCGCGCGGTTGAACGGACTGCGCGCCGCGGGGAAACTCGCGGCGTCGTACCCTGCGCCGGAAATGCCCGTGCGCTGCCCCAAGGAGAGAGCCCGCGATGTCCGTCCAATCCTTCGTCTACAACAGCGTTCCCCAGCGCGTGGTCTTCGGTGCGGGATCGCTCCAACACCTGGCGCGCGAGATCGATGCACTCGGCGCGCGCCGCGCACTGGTGCTCTCCACGCCCGAGCAGCGCCCGCAGGCCGAGCGCATCGCCGACATGCTGGGCGCGCACGCGGCTGGCGTGTTCGACCGGGCCGTGATGCACGTGCCCATCGAGACCGCGCGCGAAGCAAGGGAGGTGGCACAACGCCTGGGCGCCGACTGCGCCGTGGCCATCGGCGGCGGTTCGACCACGGGCCTGGGCAAAGCCATCGCGCTCGACTCGGGCCTGCCGATCCTCGCGATACCGACCACCTACGCGGGCTCCGAGATGACGCCGATCTACGGCATCACCGAAGCCGGCATGAAGAAGACCGGCAAGGACTTCAAGGTGCTGCCGCGCACCGTGATCTACGACCCCGAGCTCTCGCTGACCTTACCCGTGGGCATGAGCGTGACGAGCGGCATCAATGCCATCGCGCATGCGGCCGAAGGTCTCTACGCCACGGATGCGAATCCGATCATGGACCTGATGGCGCAGGAGGGCATCGCCGCACTGGGCCGTGCGCTGCCCGCGATCCGCGCCTTTGCAGAGGATGCGGGCGCGCGCAGCGACGCGCTCTACGGCGCCTGGCTCTGCGGCACCGTGCTCGGCAACGTCGGCATGGCGCTGCACCACAAGCTGTGCCACACGCTGGGCGGCAGCTTCAACCTGCCGCATGCGGAGACGCACACCATCGTGCTGCCGCATGCGCTGGCCTATAACGCGGCGGCCGCCCCCGACGCCATGGCGCGCATCGCGAAGGCATTGGGCGGAAGCAATGCGGCGCAGGCCGTGTTCGACCTCGCGCGCGACAACGGCGCACCGGTCGCGCTGCGCGACATCGGCATGAAGGAATCGGACCTCGATGTGGCCTGCGCGCACGCGCTGCAAAACCAGTATCCCAATCCGCGCCCGCTGGCGCGTGATGCGATTCGTGCCTTGCTGCAGAACGCCTGGGAGGGTGTGCGGCCCTGAGCCGCTGTTTCCTGGCGTCCGGCATGCAGGAAAAAGCCGGCGCCCGCTTTCGCAAGGGCCGGCTTGAATGTGCGAGCCCGCCGAAGCGGGCGGGGTGCTGCGAACCGCTTACAGCGGCAGCGCATCGCCACGGGCGGCAGCGCGGGCGGCGGCACGCACCGTGGCGCGGTCGATGGTGCTGGCCACCAAGGGTGCGACGCCCGACGAAGCGCCTTCGGCGTACGGGTTGTCGCTGTGCGCGGCGGCAACGGCTTCGGCGCGGACCGCGGCGCGGCTGGTCGACGAAACGATGGTCGAGGCCGAGCCGGCGTTGGCGCCCTCTGCATAGGGGTTGTCGCTGTGCGCGGCCGCCACGGCTTCGGTGCGCACGTCGGCGCGGCTGGCTTGCGAGGCGATCGAATGCACGCCTTCGTAGGTTTCGGCGTGTACGGCACCCGCTGCGCCCAACATGGCGAATGCGGCGGCGGAAAGAGCGATGAGTTGCTTGGTGTTCATGATGAAAGTCCTTCGGATGACTGCTGTGTGGGCGGCGGACATTCGTCGTTGCCACGGGATGCAGTGTGAAATCGCATCGTGGTTCGCGCTGTGCGTTTGCGCACCGCTTTCGTCAACTAGGCGGGAAGGATTCCGGCTTGCGGATACAGCACCTGAAGCGGTTCGGAGCGGCCTCGCACGGTGAGCGTTTCGCATGCGCCCATCGTGTCCGCAACGCCGGCCTGCTGCGCAGCGAACAGCGAGACGACGAGGCGCGATACGGCCGTCTTCGAATGGTCCTGCAAACGGCTCGCGGTGTTCACCACTTCGCCGATGGCGGTGAAGGTGGTGGTCTCCAGGTAACCCACTTCGCCGACCGCCGCGCGCCCCGCATGCAGGCCCATGCCGAACTCCAGGCGCTGCCCGAACTGCGCCTCGAAGCCTTCGCTCCACGCGTCCATGCGCTGGGCGATCAGCGTGGTCGCATGCAGGGCCTGCCGGCACGCGGTGGGCAGGTCGCACTCGAGCCCGAAGATCGCCATCACGCTGTCGCCGATGAACTGGTTGGGCACGCCGCCGCTCTCGCGCACGGCTGCGCCGACGGTGGCGAAGTAGCGGTCGAGCACGTAGGCGAGGTCGAAGGGCCACTGCCGCTCCGAGAGCCCCGACCAGCGGCGCAGGTCGACGAACAGGATCGCCACGTCGCGCTCGCGCCCGAAGTTACCGACCGGTGCGGGCCGGCCCCCGTTGGGCAGCGGTGCGAAGAGCGGCGTGACCTCGATGTCGCCGCGCGGGCGCAGTTGGCAGGCCAGCCGCACGTCGGCCGGCGCGCGCACGCGCTCGAGCGTGCGCTGCTCGTCGCGGCCCGGCACGCCGATGTGTTCGGCCGCGCCGACCACGCGCACGCGGCAGGTGGAGCAACGCGCGCGGCCGCCGCAGATCGACACGTGCGCGATGCCGTGCGAGCGGCTCGCCTCCAGCACGCTCCAGCCGCGCGGCACCTGCACTGTGCGATCGGGGTAGCGCAGCGCGATGGACGGCTGGCGCGAAAGGCGCGCGAACCAGTTGCGTCCCCAGCGTGCCGAGAGCAGCGCGAGCAGCGCCAGCGCGTAGAGCCACTTGAGGTTGCGGTCCGCCGCGGCGATCGCCTGGCCCTGCGCGGGCGTCGGCACCGGCACGGTCGGCACGCCGGTCCACTGGAACTCGCGGCCGATCGAGATGAAGCCCATCGCCGCCGTGAGCGGCAGCACCACCGCGAAGGCCAGCAGCAGGTAAGAAAAGCGCCGGTAGGTCGGCTTGGCCCTCAGCGCGAAGTGCAGGCCGAGGCAGCCGTGGCTCCAGGCCGCGAGCATCAGGCTGAACTGCGCGGCCGCGCCCGGCAGGCTCCACAACCCCCAGACCACGCGGACGTAAGAGCCGTCGATGCCATAGGCTTCGTAGGCACCGCGTATGGCCGTCAGGTGGGTGGCGATGAGCAGCGGCAGCGCAAAGCCCAGCAGCACGCGCAGGCCTTCGAGCGGAGGCATGCGCAGGGTGCGCCGCTCCCACAGCGCGACCACGGCCAGCGCCAGATGCGTGAAGGCCGCGCCGTAGAGCAGCACGGTGCCCGGCAGGCTGTGCCAGAACTTCTGCGCGACGCGCAGCACGCTCTCGGCAAGCTCAAAGGAATAGATGCCCAGCGAATGGTTCAGCAGGTGAACCGTCACGTAGCCCATCAGCACCAGCCCGCTCGCCCAGCGGAGATTGCGCCGTGTCGGCGGTCTCAGCGAAAAAGGGGAAGAAGGGGGTGGCGGGGAACGTCTGTCCATGAACGGGTTCGAAGCGGCACCCGAGCATAATGCGCGCGCTCCCACCGACCGGCATGGCCACACCCGAACCCACTCCTCGCTCCAGCCTTGCGCTGCGCCAGATCGCGCTGCTCGAAGGCCTCTCCGACCAACGCCTGGACCTGCTCGCCCAGCAGTGCCTGTGGCACAGCGTGGAGGCCGGCAAGCCGTTGCTGCTGCGCGCTGAGCAGCAGGGCGAGGTGTTCCTGCTGGTCTCGGGCCGTGTGCGGGTGACGACCTATTCGGCCAACGGCCGGCAGGTCACCTTCCGCGATGCCGAAGCAGGCCAGTACTTCGGCGACATCGCCGCCATCGACGGCGGCCCGCGTTCCGCCGACGTGGTCACGCTGGAGCCCAGCGTGGTCGCCAGCCTCGATCGCCCCGCCTTCATGGCGCTCCTCCGCGACGAGCCGCGGGTGGCCGAACGTGTGATGCAGCGGCTGGCTTCGCTGGTACGCCAGCTCTCCGAACGCGTGATCGACCTGAGCACCCTCGGCGTGCAGAACCGGCTGCATGCGGAGCTATTGCGGCTTGCGCGCTCCGCCGGCGTGGAGGGCAACGAAGCCCGTCTGGAGCCGGCCCCCAAGCACGCGGCGCTGGCCAGCCAGATCAGCACGAACCGCGAGCAGGTGACCCGCGAGCTCAATGTGCTGGTGCGCAGCGGCGTGCTACGTAAGGACGGCAAGGCGCTGCTGGTGGCCGACGCCGCCCGCCTGGAACTGATGGTCTCCCAGGTGCGCGGCGATTGAGGCCGAGTTTCCGGATCAGTTCCAGCGTCCGCTCGTCCCGCCGACGCTGAAGCGGCCCGCGCCCAGCAGCACCACGGTCAGCGCGCCGAACAGGTACAGGCCCTGCAGTTCCAGCGCCCAGCCGCCTTGTTTGGTCAGCGCGAACAGGTCGGCCATGTGCACGAGGCCGAGGGCCACGATCATGTTGATGACGATCACGCCGGCGGCGGCGCGGGTCCAGTAACCGGCCAGCAGCAGCAGCGGCGCGACGATTTCACCGACATACACGAGGTAGGCGAGGCTGCCCGGCAGTCCGGCCTTGGCCAGCATGCCGCCGATGAAGCCGACGCCGGCCGAGAGCTTGAAGATGCCGTGCAGCAGCACGAGCACGCCGATGGTCACGCGCAGCAGCAACTTGCCGGCATCGTCCAGCGCGGCGGGGGAGGGGGACGTGAACGACGACGATGCGATCGGCGCACGCGGGGTGTTGGCAGCTACGGTGTTCATGGCAGATCCTTGGAACTTGAAAAAGGAAGGGTCCGCCACGGAGTGCGGCGGTTGCGGTTCCAGTGTGCGGATCTGCCGGAAAGCGGGATGTGCGTAAACGCACATCTTTTGGTGAATGGCGCGATCAGTGGGCGCCGAAATGGCTGGTCCACTTGCGCTCGTAGTCCATTTTCTGGAAGTGAGCGGCCATGAAATCGATGAAGCTGCGCACCTTTGCCGACAGGTGCTTGCGGCTCGGGTAGGCCAGGTTGATCGCCAGGTGCGGCAGGTCCCAGTCGTCCAGCGTGGGCACGAGGCGGCCGGCCACGATGTCGTCGTAGACGATGTAGGTCGGCTGCACCAGGATGCCCATGCCGTCGAGCGCGGCGGCGCGCAGCACCTGGCCGTCGTTCGATTCGAGCAGGCCGGCGACCGACACCGTGTGCGTCTCGCCCTTGCGCGTGAAACGCAGCTCGTTCGGGTTGTTGGCGTGGGTGTAGATCAGCAGCTTGTGCTGCTTCAGGTCGTCCAGCGTCTTCGGGAAACCGTGCTGGGCAAAGTAGCGCGGCGCCGCCGCGAGGATGCGCCGTGTCTCGCCCAGCCGGCGGATCGTCACGTTCGAATCGGGCTCGTATTCGCGCGTGCGGATCGCCACGTCGATGTTGTTGTCGATCAGGTCGAAGTAGCGGTTGGCCGCTTCCACATGCACCATCACGCCTGGATAGCGCTGCGTGTACTCGCGCAGCAGCGGCGCGATGTGGTGGATCGAGAACGAGAGCGAGGCCGTGATGCGCAGCACGCCGGTCGGGTTGAGCGCGGTGGCGTTCACCGTCGATTCGGCATCGGCCAGGTCGGCCAGGATGGTCTTGGCGCGCACGCAGAACTCGCGGCCGGTGTCGGTGAGGTAGAGGCGCCGCGTGTTGCGCTCCACCAGCCGCGCACCCAACCGGGCTTCGAGCGCGCTCAGGTGGCGGCTCGCGGCAGCGTTCGAGAGGCCCAGCGCCTCGGCCGCACGGCTCAGGCTGCCGGCATCGGCGATCTGCACGAGCAGGGCGATTTCGGTCCAGCGGTCCATGGCGGGTGTGTGTCTCCGAGGGCTTGGCTTGTGGTGGCTGACTCCGGCTTTTGCTTTGCCGGGCCACCGAGCCGGTGATTCTAGGAGGCCGCCCCATGCGCCGCGATGGCCGCAGCGCACGCAAAAAAAGAGGGACCGTCGCCGGTCCCTCCTTGTCTCTTCGTGCCGTCCGCGCGGCGGGATCAGCCCAACAGGCCGTGCAGGATGTTCGTCACCGGCGACACCGCGTGGTCGACCAGGCTGGTGATCGGGGTCACGACCTCGGTCACCAGCGGGGTGACTGCTTGCCCGACGCCTTCCACCACGCTGACCACAGGCGCGAGCGCCGAGCCCGCGCCGGCCAGGATGTCGGTCACGGGCGCCGCCGCACCGGACACCGCGTGCGTCACGCTGGCCGCGATCGGCTCGATGGCTTCGGTGAGCGACGAGACCGGCTCCAGGATGTTGGCCGCCGGGCTGTTGCCGCCCAGCAAGCCGCCGAGCAGGTTGCCGACGAGGCCGTCCTGGCCGAGCACGCTGCCGAGCAGACCGCCGTCGCCGCCGAGCAGGCCGCCGACGATGCCGTCTTCGCCAAGTACGCCACCGAGGAGACCACCGTCGCCGCCGAGCAGGCCGCCGACGATGCCGTCTTCGCCGAGTACGCCGCCAAGGAGACCACCGTCGCCGCCGAGCAGGCCGCCGACGATGCCGTCTTCGCCGAGCACGCCGCCGAGGAGGCCACCTTCACCGCCGAGCAGGCCACCGACGATGCCGTTTTCGCCGATTACGACGCCAAGGAGACCGCCGTCGCCGCCGAGCAGGCCACCGACGATGCCGTCTTCACCGAGCACGCCGCCGAGGAGACCACCGTCGCCGCCGAGCAGCCCACCGAGCAAGCCGTCGTCGCCGAGCAGGCCGCCAAGGAGACCGCCCTCGCCACCGAGCACACCGCCCAGGAGACCGTCCTCACCCAGCACACCGCCGAGCAGGCCGCCATCACCTCCGAGCAATCCGCCCAGGAGGCCATCGTCGCCCAACAGGCCACCAAGGAGACCGCCGTCGCCACCAAGGACACCACCCAAGAGGCCGTCGTCACCGAGAAGGCCGCCAAGGAGACCACCGTCGCCGCCGAGCAAGCCGCCCAGCAGGCCGTCATCACCCAGGACACCGCCAAGGAGACCGCCCTCGCCACCCAGCACGCCGCCGAGGAGACCACCGTCGCCACCGAGCAGGCCGCCAACCACGCCGTCGGGTCCGAGCAGGCCGTCCACGAGGCCACCCTCACCGAGCAGTCCGCCGGAGAGACCTTCGCTGCCCAAGAGGCCGGCAAGCGCGCCGTCTCCGCCGAGCAATCCACCAACGAGTCCGTCGTCGCCAAGCAGGCCGCCCACCAGGCCGTCGTCGCCGAGCAAACCACCGAGGAGGCCGCCGTCGCCACCGAGCAGACCGCCCAGCAGGCCGTCGTCACCCAGCACGCCACCGAGGAGCTCGCCTTCACCGCCGAGCAAACCGCCCAGCAGACCGTCGTCGCCGAGGATGCCGCCGAGGAGACCGCCGTCGCCGCCGAGCAGGCCGCCCAGCAGGCCGTCGTCACCGAGCACGCCGCCGAGAAGACCGCCGTCGCCGCCAAGCAAACCACCCAGCAGGCCGTCGTCACCCAGGACACCGCCGAGGAGGCCACCATCGCCGAGCAAGCCGCCCAGCAAACCGTCGTCACCCAGCAGTTGTCCGACCAGACCGTCGTCGCCCAGCAGGCCGCCGAGCAAGCCGTCGTCGCCCAATAGGCCTTCGAGCACCTGGCCGACCACGCCGTCGTCGCCGATCAAACCGTCCACGAGGCCGTCGATGCCCAGGCCAGTGGTCACGCCGCCGAGCAGGCCGTCGCTGCCGAGCACGTTGTCCAGGATGTTGCCGAGCGCATCGGTCAGGTAGTCGACCTGGCCGATCAGCGAATCGACGAGTGCATCCGTCAGTCCGTTGCCCAGCAGGCCGTCGACCACGGGAGTCAGCACGCCGCCGATGTCCACGAGCACGTTCTCGACCGTGTCGTCCACCGGATCGAATTCGTTCGGATCGTTGGCCGTGAACTCGCTGCCCGCGATCGGCGAGAGCACGTTGTCCACCAGGTCCGTCAGGCCATCGACCGTGGGCATCAGCGACCCCAGCGTGCCGGACGAACTGGAAGCAGCCCGGGCCGCGGCCGCGCCGCTTCCGCCGCCCAGACCGAGAAGGTCGTCCAGCGCGCCGACCAGATGGCCGACGGCGCCGTCGCCTGGATCGAGCAGATGGTCTCCATCGGCATCCGCGTCGGCATCTGCATCGGCATCTGCATCAGCGTCCGCATCTGCGTCTGCGTCTGCGTCTGCGTCTGCGTCTGCGTCTGCATCTGCATCTGCATCTGCATCTGCATCTGCATCTGCATCAGCGTCCGCGTCGGCATCAGCGTCCGCGTCTGCATCAGCGTCCGCGTCTGCATCTCCGTCCGCATCCGCGTCGGCATCTGCATCCGCATCGGCGTCCGCGTCGCCGTCGCCGATGCCCGGAACGAGGAAGGGAACACCGCCGCCATCGCCGCCACCACCACCGCCGAGCGCGGCGCCGAGCGCGACAGCGCCCAGCGCGCCGAGGGCGAATTCACCCAGTCCGATGCCGCTGCCGCCCGCGGCCTTCTTGGTCACGGCCACGGCTGCGGCGTCCGCATCGCTGTCGGCCGGCGTGACCTCCAGGTTGCCGGCGGCCACGTCAACATTCACCTGCTCCAGGCCGCCGGGCAGCTTGGTCGATCCGATGGTGGCGTCGGTGCCGCCTTCGAAGACGCCCGAGAGCGGCGCCTTGTTGATTGTCGAGCCGGGGAACAGCACGTTGGCATGGCCGCCGTCGGGAACGATCACGCGGTCGCCGGCCATCAGGCTCTGGCTGCCGTCCACCGGAATCCGCACGCCGTCGCGCACGACCACCGTGCCGGGCGTGGCGTTGGACAACGAGCCGAGGCTCACAGGTCCGGAGGGCGCCGCTGTCGTCGCGGCCGCACC
Source organism: Variovorax sp. ZS18.2.2 (assembly GCF_024701975.1). Lineage (GTDB taxonomy): Bacteria > Pseudomonadota > Gammaproteobacteria > Burkholderiales > Burkholderiaceae_C > Variovorax. The sequence goes on along the minus strand of NZ_JANLNM010000008.1, from coordinate 99,723 downwards.
CATGGGCGCGATCGGCGTGACGCTGGCCTGGGCCAGGACCACGGGGGCCGCACCGTTGTCGGCAGATGCCGGGATCGAGCCGATGGGGGCTTGGGCGGTGGTGATCATGGCGACCTCCTCGTGGAAAAGTAAACACAAAGCGCAACATGCGTGCCGCCTTTGCGAGAGGTCTTCGCCGCACTCGCCACAAGCGAGCTATGTGATTGATTTGAAAAGGGTTTCCTGCATCGGGAGGGGCAGGCTCCGGGCTGTGCGGCGGCCTGCTTTCGCGATTCGTTACGTAACGCGGCGCACTTTTTTTCCGGAACGCCGGCCGCATCGACTGGTGATGCGCGGTGGCCGATGGCACGACCGTTCCGCTGGGCGGAAAAATCATTTGCGCCGTGGCGCTTCCGGGGGCGCGGTGCGCGGCCTACAGTCCGCAGCACCCCAAAAGGCACGACACGACAGACACGGCGACGGCAGGAACAAGGAGACAGCCACGATGCGCAACCTCAACCAGGACAACATCACCCAGGCCGTGCTCGCGCGCCTGGCCGACACGCCCGATGCGCGGCTGCACGAGATCCTGACCAGCCTCGTGCAGCACCTGCACGCCTTCGCGCGCGAGGTGAAGCTCACCGAGGCCGAGTGGTTCCAGGGCATCCAGTACCTGACCGCCACCGGCCAGAAGTGCGACGACAAGCGCCAGGAATTCATCCTGCTGTCGGACGTGCTGGGCCTGTCGATGCTCACCATCGCGATGAACAACGGCAAGCCGGACGGCTGCACCGAGGCCACCGTGTTCGGGCCCTTCTACGTCGAAGGCGCGCCCGAGTACGAGCACGGCGACGACGTGGCCAACGGCGCCGCGGGCGTGCCCTGCGATGTGTACGCCACGGTGCGCGGACTCGACGGCGAGCCGGTGGCCGGTGCGGTCGTCGACGTGTGGCAGGCCGACGAAGGCGGCCACTACGACGTGCAGCACGCGGGGCTCGACCATGCCGAGAATCGCGGCCGCCTGCGCACCGGGGTCGATGGCGCGCTGCACTTCCGCAGCGTGCTGGCCGAGGCCTATCCGATTCCGGTCGATGGCCCCGTGGGCGACCTGCTGCGCGCGACGAACCGCCATCCGTGGCGGCCCGCGCACCTGCATTTCAAGATCGAGGCGCCGGGCTATGAAAACCTCATCACCCATGTGTTCCGCGAGGGCGACAAGTGGCTCGACTCCGACGCGGTGTTCGCGGTGCGCCAATCGCTGGTCGCGCCGTGGAAGCAGCAGAGCGATGGGCGCTGGCGCCTGGATTTCGACTTCGTGCTGAACCCGCTGAAGCAGACCCAGCCCGCCTGAAGAAGAACGACGATGGCGCGCTCCGCCGCCGCGAGCGCGCCCCGGACCATCCTGCTACGCTCGCCCAGCCTGCCGTCACCGCAGGCTTTTTTCTGCGCCCGTCACACCCATGGTCTTCCCCCTCATCACCGACCCGCATTTCTATGCGGTCGCCGTTCCCGCCGTGCTGTTGCTCGGCATCAGCAAGAGCGGCTTCGGCGCCGGCTTCGGTTCGCTCGCGGTGCCCCTGATGGCGCTCGCGGTCACGGTGCCGCAGGCGGCGGCGATCCTCATGCCGCTCTTGCTGCTGATGGATGTGCTGGGAATCGCCGCGTTCCGGCGCGACTTCGATCGGTCGCTGCTCAAGTTCCTGATTCCGTTCGGGCTGATCGGCACGGTGGTCGGCACGCTGCTGTTCCGCGTGCTGCCGGCGCACACGGTGGCGGGCATCGTCGGCGTGTTCACGCTGCTGTTCCTGGCGCAGCGGTTCGCGTTTCCGCCCAAGTCCGACGATCCGCTGCCCTCGCGCGGCGTGGGCGCGGCGCTCACGGTGGTGTCGGGCTTCACGAGCTTCATCGCGCATGCGGGCGGGCCGCCGATCAATGCCTACGTGATTCCGCTCAGGCTCAAGCCGGTGGTGTTCACGGCGACGATGGCGTACTTCTTCTTCGTGGTGAATCTCAGCAAGTGGATTCCCTACGCATGGCTCGGCCTCATCGACCTGCGCACGCTGGCCACGTCGGTGGCGCTGATGCCGCTCGCGCCGCTCGGCGTGTGGGTGGGCATCCGGATCGCGAGGCGCATCGATGCGACGTGGTTCTATCGCTTCGCGTATCTCGGGATGCTGCTCACCGGCCTCAAGCTCGTCTATGACGGGTTCATCGCCTGAGGCCTGCGCGTCGGGTCAGAGTTCCACGATTGATTTGAAGCCGCCGAAGATCATCCGCTTGCCATCGAACGGCATCGTCTTCGGGTCGATCGCAGCGATGCGCGGGTCGGCCATCACCTTCTTGTTGACCGTATCGCGGTGCTTGCGCGACTTGTAGACGATCCACGAGAAGGCCACGGTTTCGTCGGCCTTGAGCTTCACGCTCTGCGGAAACGAGGTGAGCTTGCCGGGCTTCACGTCGTCGGCGATGCACTCCACGTACTCGAGCGCGCCGTACTCCATCCAGACCTTGCCGGCCTTGCGTGCGAGCTTGCGATAAGCCTCGACCTTCGCTGTGGGAATGGCAACGATGAAACCGTCTACATAGCGGGCCATGGGAGATCTCCTGAATGAAAGATAGAAACGTTGAAGGAAAAACAGCGGCGGCTGCATGGCGTCGTGCTCGTCACGACGCCGATTCGCTCGCCGCCCCGCGGGGTGCCGCTTCTTCGTTGTTCTGCATTTGCGCCGGCGGTGCGGTGCGAAGCAGCAAGGCCCCGATCAAACCCGCCAGTGCCGCGAACACGGCGCCGACGAGAAACGCAAGGTTGTAGCCACCGGTGAGCGCGAGCGGCATCTGCGCGCCGGCCGCTTCCATCGAACCGGTGCGCGCCGCGGCGGCGCTGGCCAGCACGGCCAGGCCCAGGGCGCCGCCCATCATGAAGGCGGTGTTGACCACGCCGGAGGCGAGGCCCGAATCGGCGGGATCGACCTCGCTCATGGCCGCGAGCAGCACCGGGTTGAACGCCATGCCCGCACCCAGGCCGAGCAGCATCATTCCGGGCAGCACGTCGACGACAAAGCTGCCGTTGACCGGTGCGCGCGCGAACAGCGCCAGCCCGATGGCCGCGAGCCACAGTCCGGCCGCGAGCGGCTTGCGGATGCCGAAGCGCATCACCAGCTTGGCCGAGAGGCCGAGCGAGAACACCGCCATGATGATGTTGGCCGGCAGGAAGGCCAGGCCGATCTGCATCGGCGAGTAGTTCAGCACCAGCTGCATGTAGAGCGCCGAGATGAAGAACCACGCGAACATCGCCGCCGCCCACAACACGCCGACCACGTTGGCGACCGACACGCTGCGCAGGCGAAAGAGGCCGAGCGGCATCAGCGGATGCTCGACGCGCGCCTCGATGGTGATGAAGCTGGCCAGCAGCACCACCGCCGCGCCGAGCAGGCCCAGCGTTTGGGTGGAGCCCCAGCCGGCCTCGTTGCCGTTGACCACGCCGTACACCGCGAGCATGAGCGAGAGCGTGACTGTGACTGCACCGGCCACGTCGAGCTTTTCGCCATGCGCCTGGCCGCGCGCGTTGGGCAGCAGCGCCACGCAGAGCGCGTACACCGCCACGCCGATCGGCAGGTTCACCAGGAAGATCCAGTGCCAGCTCAGTGAACTCGTGAGCAGCCCGCCCAGCAGCACGCCGATGCTGCCGCCGCCCGCGCACACGAAGCCGTAGACGCCCATCGCCTTCGCGCGGTCGGCCGGTTCGGTGAAGAGATTCATGATCAACGAGAGCGACACGGCCGAGACCACCGCGCCGCCCAGCCCCTGCACCGCACGCGCGGCGACCAGCAGGACCTGCGAGTTGGCAAGGCCGCAGGCCAGCGAGGCGACGGTGAAGAGCACGAGGCCGATCAAAAAGAGCTTGCGGTGGCCATACAGGTCGCCGAGCCGGCCCCCGAGCAGCAGGAAGCCGCCGAAGGTCAGCATGTAGGCATTCACCACCCACACGAGCGAGGTCTCGGTGAAGCCGAGGTCGGTGCGGATCGAGGGCAATGCCACGTTCACGATCGTGGTGTCGAGCACGATCATCAGGACGCCGAGGCAGAGCACCATCAATGCGAGCCAGCGCTTCCGGTTGTCGAGTGTTTCGGTCATGGGGTGGGTTCCTGAGAAGAAGTCGCCGATGCGGCGTTCTGTTCTTGTTAGACCAGCGGCTTGCCGCCGTTGATGAGCCAGGGGGTGCCGAAGCGGTCGGTCACCATGCCGAAGCCTTCGACCCAGAAGGTCTTCTCGAAGGGCATGGAGACGGTGCCGCCTTCGGCGAAGGCATCGAACACGCGGCGCCCTTCGGCGACGCTGTCGAGGGTCAGCGCAACGCCGAAGCCCTTCATGCCCTCGTAGGTCTGGCCTGGCATGGTGTCGGAGGCCATGAGCATGCCGTCGCCGTAGGCAAGGGAGGCATGCATGATCCGCTTCTTGGCGTCGGGCGGCATCTGCTCGGTGTCGGGCGCTTCGCCGATGGTCATCATCATCTGGATGGTGCCGCCGAGGGTCTTTTCGTAGAAGCGCATGGCTTCCTGCGCGTTGCCGTCGAAGGTGAGGTAGGCGTGGATGGGGGACATGGTGGTTTCCTTGGGTTGGTTACTTTTCGGTGGCCGTCTTGAGGTTGGCAAGGCCGGTTTCGAAGTCCTTGCCGATCATCTGGTCCATGTTGAAGAAGATGCCCATGAGCTTGGCGATGTAGGGGCTCGGGCCGGACATGGCCCAGGTGACCTGCGTGGCGTCGCCCTGCGGCTGCAGCGTGAACTCGGCGATGTTGTGGCCTTCGAAGGGCTTGATGAAATCGAGCTTGATCGCGACCTTCGAGGAGGGCGTCGACTCGGCGATTTCCATCTTGCCCGCGCCCGCCTTGTCGTTGCCTTCCCAGGCGTAGGTGGCGCCCTGGCCGGCCGGCGTGCCGCCGAAGGTGCGCTTCATGGCAGGGTCCAGCTTCTCGTAGGGCGACCATTCGCCCCAGCGGTGGAAGTCGTTGATCAGCGGAAAGATCTTGTCGGCCGGTGCCGCGATGCGCGCCGTGCGCTCCACGCGGAAGGTGTCGGGCCGGGTGGCCGCGTAGACGAGCACGATCGCGATCAGCGCGAGGATGACGAGGACGATTTTCTTGAGCATGAGAGGACTCCTGGGGCAGGGCGGGCTGTTCGTGGTGACCGATTACTTTGCCGCGTCCACCACCATCAGCCAGCCCACGCCGAAGCGGTCGGCCAGCATGCCGAAGTTGCTGGTGAAGAAGGTCGGCGTGAGCGGCTGCATGACCTGGCCGCCATCGGCCAGCGCATCGAACCACTTGCGGGCGTCGGCATCGGTGGCGGCGGTGATCGACAGCATGATTCCCTTGAACTCGGCCTGGCCCGAGCAGCGGCCGTCGGAGAACATCAGTTCGGTCTCGCCGATGCGGATCACGGAGTGCATCACCTTCTCGGGGCTGGGCATGGCGCCGGCGCAGCCGTCGCCGCTTTCCATGGAGGCATCGGCGGGCGCATCGCTGTAGCGCATGAGCTGGACGACTTCGGCGCCGATCGCCTTCTTGTAGAAGGCGATCGCTTCGTCGCAACGGCCTTCGAAGGACAGGTAAGACTGGACTTTCATGGCATTTCCTTTGGACTATCGAGGTTTCGAGGATGCGCACCGGGTTCTGCGCGAGTACGATGGAACTACTTTGTGTACACCGTCCACAAAGAATAGCAGGGATAATGGACAGTGTCCACATGGAAATTGCAATGAAGCTGAACAACGTCCCCGAAAGCCTGCCGCCCGCCCGCAGCACCTACCGCCACGGTGATCTGCGCCGCGCGCTGCTGGACGCGGGCGTCGAACTGGCGCGCGACGGCGGACCTGATGCCGTGGTGTTGCGCGAGGCCACGCGGCGCGCGGGCGTTGTGCCCAATGCGGCGTACCGGCATTTCGGCAGCCGGCAGGCGTTGTTGCTGGCGGTGCGCGGCGCGGCGCTCTCGGCCGCGGCCAAGGCGATGGAGTCGGAACTGGCCGTGCTGCATTTCGATCAGCCGCCCGCCGACTTCGCCCGCGCGCAGGTGCGCGCCATCGGCACGGCCTACCTGCGGTTCGCGCAGGCCGAGCCGGGCCTGTTCCGCACGGCCTTCGTGGTGACCGAGGAGGGTGAGGGCGAAGTGGGCCCCGCAGCCACGGGGGCGAGCGGCATGGGCCCGTTCCAGCTGCTGGGTGCGGCGATCGACCGGCTGGTGGACGCCGGTGTGCTCGACCCGGCGCGGCGCCCGAATGCCGAATTCTTCGCGTGGTCGGCGGTGCACGGGCTGGCGCTGCTCATCATCCACGGGCCGCTGCGCACGCTCGATGCGGAGACCACGCATGCGCTGGGGCAGCGCTTGATCGACATGGTGGAGCGGGGGCTCTAACGCCTGCCCGCAATCTCAGAGATCAGAGATAGATCTTCTGCAGCAGCTTGATCAGCGTCTCGCGCTCGCGCACCGTGAGATTGGCGCTGGCATCGGACTCGAGCTGCACCACGGTCTGCTCGGCTTCCCGCACCAGCGCCTCTCCGTCAGCGGTGAGATGCAGCCCCACCGCGCGGCCGTCGTGCGGATGCGGCCGGCGTTCGATGAGCCCCCGGCTGTCCAGCGTGGCCACCAGGCTCACGAGGTTGGGCGGCAGGATGTCGAGCGTGGTGCACAGCTGCCGCGAGGTGGCGCCCGGGTTGTGCGCCAGCAGCGAGAGCACCGAGAAATCGATCTGCTTGAGCCCGTAGGGCGCCATGCGCTCCGAGAAGACGCCGCTGATGATCAGCCAGGCGCGGCGGGCGTTGTAGCCGACCAGGGTTTCGAGCACGCGGGCATCGAGCCGTTCCGATCGGTTCGATGCGGCCGCGAGGGGCTCGTTCTTGGGGGAGGTTTTTTTCGCGGGAGCAGGCATGGCCCCGAGCGTAACCGCCCGTGACTGCGCCAGGAGCCTACCGCGCGACACCTTCCGCTGCCGCGTGCGAAAGGGCCAGACTCTCGCAGGCGCGCTTGACGATGCCCAGCCGCATCTCGAACTCGGGCAGCACCCAGCGGCGGAAGGCTGCGGCCGCGCGCGTTCGGCCGGCGTCGTCGGTGCCGCCGGTCGCTTCGATGCGCGCCCAGGCCCAGGCCATCATCGTGAGCATCACCACCCGCAGGTAGTCGTCGGCCACTTCGTAGGGGAGCACGGGGTTGGCATGCGCAGACATCGCGATGGTCGTGCCCAGGTAGCGCAGCTGCGCGAGCCGGCGCTGCACATCGGCGTCGGCGTCGCGCGATGCATCGAGCGTGTCGCGCAGTTCGAGCAGCACGGCCGACATCGCGGCGCCGCCGTCGGGCAGCACCTTGCGCACCAGCAGGTCGATGGCCTGGATCTCGTTGGTGCCCTCATAGATCATGGTGACGCGCGCGTCGCGCACGACCTGCTCGATGCCCCACTCGCGCACATAGCCGTGGCCGCCGAACACCTGCAGGCATTCGCTCGCGCCGTGGAAGGCCTGGTGCGTGCAGGCCGCCTTGAGCACCGGCGTGACCAGCGAGCACCAGCGCAGCGCGCGCTCGCGGGCTTTGGGGTCGGCGTCGTGCGCGGCCACGTCGAGCATCAGCGCGCTGCGATACGCCAGCGTGCGCGCGCCGTCGATCCAGGCGCGCTGCGTGTCGAGGATGCGGCGGATGGCGGGGTGCTCGGCGATCAGGTCGGCTGCTTCCGTGCCGCGGCTCGCGGGCACGGCGCCGGGTGCGCGCATCTGGCGGCGTTCGGCCGCGTAGGCGTCGGCCTTCTGCCAGGCGGCGTCTAGCAGGCCGATGCCCTGCAGCGCCACGTGCAGGCGCGCCGAATTCATCATCACGAACATCGCGGCGAGCCCGCGGCCCGCTTCGCCGACGAGCCAGCCGGTGGCATCGTCGAAACGCATCGAGCAGGTCGGGCTGCCGTGCAGGCCCATCTTTTCCTCGATGCGTTCGCAGTGCACCGCGTTGCGCGTGCCGTCGGGCAAAAGTTTGGGCACGAGCACCAGCGACAGGCCCTTCGGCCCGGCCGATGCATCGGGCAATCGGCACAGCACCAGGTGAACGATGTTCGGCGTCAGGTCGTGCTCGCCGCCCGAGATGAAGATCTTGCTGCCGCTCACACGCAGGCTGCCGTCGGCCTGCGGCATGGCGCGCGTGCGCACCTGGCCGAGATCGCTCCCTGCGTGCGCTTCAGTCAGGCACATGGTGGCGAGCCATTCGCCGGTCGCGATCTTCTGCAGATAGCGGCGCTTCAGTTCGTCGCTGCCATGGTGCTTGAGGCAGGCGTAGGCGCCGTGCAGCAGGCCCGGCGCCATCGTGAGCCCGTGGTTCGCCGCGCTGAGCCATTCGTAGAGCACAGCCTCGAGCACGGAAGGCAGGCCCTGGCCGCCGTCTTCCGTCGCGGCCGAAAGCGCAGGCCAGCCGCCATCGACGAAAGCCTGGTACGCCGCGCGAAAGCCCGGCGGCGAGATGACTTCGCCTTTGTCGAACCGGCAGCCGACCTCATCGCCCTCGCGATTGACGGGCGCCACGACCTCGCCAACGAAGCGCGCGGCCTCTTCGAGCACCTGCGATTGCAGCGCCTCGTCGACCTCGGCGAAGGGCGCGAGCGCCCGCAGTCGCGCCGGCGCATCAAGCACCACGTTCAGCAGAAAGCGGACGTCTTCGGGGCGGGGCCGGTAATCCATCAGCTGCTTCAGGACTCGGCGGTGAAGCCGATCTTCTTGACCAGCGGACCCCAGCGTTCGTACTCCGCCTGCAGCGACTTCTTCATCTCCTCGGGCGAGGAGCCATGGGCGATCAGCCCGACCGACAGCAGGCCGTCGGCCACGGCCTTGTCTTTCAGCGCAGCCTGGATCGCGGTGCTCGCAGCGGTGATGACGGGGGCGGGCGTTTTCGCCGGTGCGAAGAAGCCGAACCATTCGTCGGCCACGATCTCCGGAAAGCCCTGTTCGGTGAAGGTCGGCACATCGGGCAGGTAGGCCGGGCGTTGCGCCCCCGAGGTGGCGAGCACGCGCAGCTTGCCGGCCTTGGCGAACGGCAGGCAATCGCCGGCGGGCGTCACGCACGAGGCGATCTGGCCGCCCACCACGTCGTTGATGCCGGGCAGCGAGCCGCGGTAGGGCACATGGCGCAGGTCGGCGCCGGTGCTCAGGCCCAGCAGCGCGCCCAGGAAGTGCGGCGTGGAGCCCGCGCCCGGCGAGCCGTAGCTGGCCTGGCCGGGGTTGGCCTTGGCCCAGGCGATGTAGTCCTTCAGCGTCTTCACGCTGGCGGGCACCATGGGGCCAACGGCCAGGCCGTGCGTCATCACCGCGCCGATGGAGATCGGCGCGAAGTCCGGAATGGCGTAGGCCAGCTTGGTGTAGATGTGCGGATAGATCGACAACGCCGAGGCCTGCGCGAGACACAGCACCGAGCCGTCGGCCGGCGAGGTCTTGAGCGTGTCGAGCGCGATGCGTCCGCCCGCACCGGGCTTGTTCTCGACCACCGGGTTCGTCTTGGTGAAGGGCGTGTCGCCCACCTTGTCGGCCACGCGGCGCGCCACGCTGTCGCCAGCGCTGCCGGCGGGAAAGCCGTAGTAGATCTTCACCTGCTGCTGCACCAGCTGGGCGAGTGCGGCGAGGGGATGCAGGGCGCCGATGGCGGCTGTGCCGCCGAGCATGTTCACGAACTGACGTCGGTTGGTCATGGTCTTGTCTCCTGGTTTGCTGCTGGGGGCTGGAATCAGCGCGGCGCCATGCGCAGGGCGCCATCGAGGCGAATGACTTCGCCGTTGAGGTGGCCGTTGGTGACGATGTGGCAGGCCAGCTCGGCAAATTCCGAAGGCTTGCCCAGGCGCGGCGGGAACGGGATCGACGCGGCCAACGAGTGCTGCACGGCTTCGGGCAGTTCCAGCAGCAGCGGTGTGGCGAACAGGCCCGGCGCCACGGTGCACACGCGGATGGCGTGCTGCGCGAGGTCGCGCGCCATCGGCAGCGTCATGCCGACGAGGCCGCCCTTCGAGGCGCTGTAGGCCTGCTGGCCCACCTGCCCGTCGAAGGCTGCGACCGAAGCGGTGAAGAGCATCACACCCTTCTCGCCGTTGGCCAGCACTTCGAGCTTGGCGCAGCGTGCCGCAAAGAGGCGCGCCATGTTGTAGCCGCCGACGAGATTGATGTTGACCACGCGCACGAAGTCTTCGAGCGGCGCCGGGTTGCCGTCCTTGCCGACGATGCGCTTGGCGCTGCCGATGCCGGCCACGTTCATCAGGATGCGCGCGGGGCCGTGCGCGGCGGCGGCCTTGTCCAGCGCGGCGGTGACGCTGTCGGTGTCGGTGATGTCGCAGATGCAGGCGACGCCACCGATTTCCGCGGCCACCTTCTCGGCGAGCGCGGCGTTGCGGTCGAGAACCGCGACCTTCGCGCCCAGCCGTGCCAGTTCGCGCGCAGTGGCTTCGCCCAGGCCCGATGCGCCGCCGGTGACGAGGGCGGCTTGTCCTTCGATCTTCATGGTGTGTGGTCTCCTGGAATGTCTAGCGGGGCACGAGGGTGAAAGGCAGCGTGCCGGCGTGCATCGCATCGGCGAGCGCGGCGCGGTGCTTGAGCACGGCGCGTTGGTTGATCGAGCCCTTGTCGGTCACTTCGCCCTTGTCGATGGAAGGCGGCTCGGCCATCAGGTGCAGTCGCGCGATGCGGTTCGCACTGCCGGTGCCCATGGCGGCCAGCTCGTTCGCCACCTGCTGGAAGTGCGCCTGTACCGGCGCGCTTTCGAGCACCTGCTGCATCGTGGCGTTCGCACTCAGGTTGGCAAGTTGCCGCACCTTCTGCGTAGTGAAGATCAGCGCGCCGACTTCCTTCAGGTTGATGCCGGTCAGCACCGCGTCCTGCACATAGGGTGCGCCGGCCGCGATGATCTTCGCGCGCAGCGGGCCCACGCTCACGAAGGTGCCGGTGGCGAGCTTGAAGTCTTCGGCGATGCGGCCGTCGAAGCGCAGGCCGCGATGGATGTTCGCGTCGTCTATCCACTTCACGGCATCGCCAGTCGAGAAGAAGCCTTCTTCGTCGAAGGCCTCGGCCGTGGCTTCGGATGCGCGCCAGTAGCCGGGCGTGATGTTGGGGCCGCGGTAGCGCACCTCGGTCTTGCCGTCGACCTCGATCAGCTTGAGTTCGATGCCGGCCGCGGGCAGGCCGATGTCGCCCGACTTCACTTCGGGGCCAGTCACGTAAAGCGCGAATGGTCCCGACTCGGTCATGCCGAGGCCCGTGCCCATCACGATGCGCTCGCCGACTTCGGCCTCCTGCGTCTTGTGCAGACTGTCCCAGATGGGCTGCGACAGCGCCGCGCCCGAGTAGAAGAACATCTTCACGCGCGACAGCAGGTTGCGGCGCAGCACCGCATCGCTTTCCATCGCGTGCGCGATCGCCTCGAAGCCCGTGGGCACGTTGAAGTAGATGGTGGGCGCGACCTCGCGCAGGTTGCGCAGCGTCTCGGCCATGCCCGCGGGCGTGGGCTTGCCGTCGTCGATGTAGAGCGTGCCGCCGTTGTCCAGCACGATGCCCACGTTGTGGTTGCCGCCGAAGGTGTGGTTCCAGGGAAGCCAGTCGACCAGCACCGGCGGCTCGTCGCCCAGCGCGGGAATCGACTGGCGCAGCTGCTGCTGGTTGGCGCACCACATGCGGTGCGTGTTGATCACCGCCTTGGGCATCTTGGTCGAGCCCGAGGTGAAGAGGAACTTGGTGATGGTGTCGGGGCCGGTCGCGCGCATCGCGGCGTCGATGGCGGGTGTTGCGGGCGTCGACGCAAGCGTGCTGAACGCGGTGGCGGCGCGGCCTTCGAGCCGGCCTTCCGCGAGTACGACCTCGGTGCCGGCCGGCACGGCGGCTTCGATGGCGCGGCCGTAGCGCGCCGCGTCGGTGGCGAACACGAGGCCGGGCGTCAGCGTGTCCAGCACGTGGCGCAGCTTCTCGAAATCCTGGCTCACGAGTGAATAGGGCGGCGAGACGGGGCAGTAGGGCACGCCGGCATAGAGGCAGCCGAGGGCGAGCAGCGCGTGCTCGATGCCGTTCTCGCTGAGGATCGCGACCGGGCGCTCGGCGTCGAGGCCGCGGTCGAGCAGCGCTTGTCCGATGCCGCGCGCTTCCTGCAGCGCCTGTTCATACGACACGCGCAGCCAGTCGCCGGTGCTGCCGTCGGCCAGCCGTTCGCGGCGGGCGATGAAGGTGCGTTCGGGCGCATGTTCGGCCCAGTGCGCGAGGCGGTCGGTCATGCGCTCGCGGTAGGCGTCGAGCTGCGTCTCGGCCTGCAGGTACTGCGTGCCTGGCGCGCCGTCGCGCAGCACCGCGCGGGTCACGCCGAAGGCCAGCGGGCGGTAGCGGATGGCGGTCATCCCTTGCTCACCTTCGCGCCGCGGCCTTCGAGGAAGTCGCGCACGCGCTCCTTGGCCTCGGGCGCGGCCTGCACGATGCCGGACATCAGCGCTTCGGTGAAGAAGCCGTGGTCGGCCGACTGCTCGGCGATGCGCGGCAGCGCGTGCATCAGCGCGTAGTTGGTGAGTGGCGCGTTGGTGGCGATGCGCTTGGCGAGCTCGAAGGCCTTGTCGAAGGCCGTGCCCTCGTCGACGAGGTACTGCGCGAAGTTGGCGCGCTCGCCGTCTTCGGCGTTGTAGACGCGGCCGGTCATCATCATGTCGGTCATGCGGGCCACGCCGATCAGCTTGGGGATGCGCACCGAGCCGCCGCCGCCCACGAAGATGCCGCGCGATCCTTCGGGCAGCGCATAGAAGGTGGAGCGATCGGCCACGCGGATGTGGCAGGCGCTCGCCAGCTCGAGCCCGCCGCCGACCACCGCGCCGTGCAGCGCCGCGACCACCGGCACCGGGCCGTGCTGGATCAGGTCGAGCGCGGCGTGCCACAGGCGCGAGTGCTGCATGCCCTGGCCGGCGTCGCGCTCTTTCAGTTCGCTCAAATCGAGGCCTGCGCAGAAGTGCGGGCCCTCGCCGTCGAGCACTGCGGCGCGCACGGTGGAGGGCAGTTGCTCGAAGGTGTCGCGCAACGCGAGGATCAGGCCGTCCGACAGCGCATTGCGCTTGGCGCCGCGTGCGAGGCGGACGATGGCGACGTCGTCGCGAATGTCGAGTTGGAGGTCGGGATTGGTCATGATCGGGTTTGAGTGTGAGACGAATTATGGTTATGATAAATAATCAATTCAAGGCATTTGAGTGCCTCGGATCCTAGGGACTTACCCGCATTGGAGACAACGACATGGACCACCGGAACCTGATCGCCATCGACATCCACACCCACGCCGAAGTGAGCTGCTGGAACCCGTTCGACAACTACGGCGAGGAATACGACCGCGCCGCCGACAAGTACTTCGGCTCCAGCGGCCGTCCTACCATCGCCGAGAGCGTGGCGTACTACCGTGAAAGAAAGATCGGGCTGGTGATGTTCATGGTCGACGCCGAGTCGAACATGGGCCGCCGCCGCATCCCCAACGAGGAGATCGCCGAGGCCGCGGCAGCGAACAGCGACATCATGATTGCCTTCGCCAGCATCGATCCGCACAAGGGAAAGATGGGCGCGCGCGAGGCGCGCCGGCTCATCGAGGAGCACGGCGTGAAGGGCTTCAAGTTCCACCCGACGGTGCAGGCCTTCCATCCCTACGACAGGATGGCCTGGCCGATCTACGAGGTGATTGCCGAACACGGCCTGCCGGCCATCTTTCACACCGGCCACAGCGGCATCGGCTCGGGCATGCGCTGCGGCGGGGGCCTGCGGCTGGAGTACAGCAACCCGATGCACCTGGACGACGTAGCCATCGACTTCCCCGACATGCAGATCGTGATGGCCCACCCCAGCTTTCCCTGGCAGGACGAGGCGCTGAGCGTGGCCACGCACAAGCCCAACGTGTGGATCGACCTCTCGGGCTGGAGCCCGAAGTACTTTCCGAAGCAGCTCGTGCAGTACGCGAACACGCTGCTGAAGGACCGCATCCTCTTCGGCAGCGACTACCCGCTGATCACCCCCGACCGCTGGATGAAGGACTTCGAGGCGGCGGGGTTCAAGCCGGAGGTGATGCCGGGGATCCTGAAGGGCAATGCGGTCAGGTTGCTGAGACTCGAAGGCTGAGGGGAGAAGACGGCTACGAATCCGCCTCTTCCTTCTCGTCGATCCGGTCCCAGTCGCGCCCCGAGCGGCGCTGCCGTTCCTCGCGCTCGCGCGCCATCTGCTCCTCGAACTGCTGGCGGCCTTCCTTGTTGGCTGCGATCAGCTTCGCGCGGTCCTTGTAGTGCGGATAGATCTCGTCGCTCAGCTTGATGTTCCGCGTGCGGAACCGCATCGTCGACTCGCGCGCTTCGTGCGCCGGCCAGCCCAGCGCCTCGAGCGTGGAGCGCGCGCTGCGCAGCGACGACTCGAACACCTCGCGCTCGATGTCCTTCACGCCGCGGTCGCGCAGCTGGAAGAGATGGGTCACGTTGCGGGCCCGCGCGATGATGCGGGCCTGCGGGAAGTGCTCTGTCACGAGGTCGACGATGTCGAGCGACTGCTCGATGTCGTCCACCGCCACCACGATGGCCTTGGCCGACCCGGCGCCCGCGGTGCGCAGCAGGTCGAGCCGCGTCGCATCGCCATAGAACACGCGAAAGCCGAACTGGCGCAGGCCCTCGACCGTGTCGGCGTCGTGGTCCAGCACCGTCACGCGCAGGCCCTGCGACATCAGCATGCGGCCGACGATCTGGCCGTAGCGGCCGAAGCCGCAGATCAGCACCTTGGCGTCCTGCTGCTCGGAAATTTCTTCCATCTGCGGGCCGGTGTTGCGGCTGTAGCGCGGCAGCACGAACTTGTCGAGCAGCACCAGGAGAAGCGGCGACAGCAGCATCGACAGCGCCACCGCGCCGATCAATAGCGATGTGATCTCGGGCGGCAGCACGTCGGGCCCCGCCGCCTGGAACACCACGAACGCGAATTCGCCGCCCTGCGCGAGCAGCAGCGTGAACACCGGCCGCTCCTGGTAGGCCAGGCCCATCGCCTTGGCGAGCGCGTAGATCACGGCCAGCTTGATGACCATGAAGCCGATCACCAGCGCGGCCATCACCCAGGGGCTCGCGATCAGCACACCGAAATTGATCGACATGCCCACGGCAATGAAGAAGAGGCCGAGCAGCAATCCCTTGAAGGGCTCAATGTCGGTCTCGAGTTCGCGCCGGTATTCGCTTTCGGCCAGCAGCACGCCGGCGAGGAAGGCGCCCAGCGCCATCGACAGGCCCACCACTTGCATCAGCGCCGCGATGGCCACCACGAGCAGCAGCGCCGCGGCGGTGAAGATCTCCGGCGTGTCGCTGCGCGCGATCCAGCGCAGGATCGGGCGCAGCAAGAGACGCCCGCCGAGGATGATGCCGGCGATCACGCCGACGATCTTGAGCGCCTCCAGCGCGCGGTCCAGGCCACTGAACGATTGCTCCGCGGCGGTGGCACCGGCCAGCAGCGGCAGCAGCGCGAGGATCGGGATGGCGGCCACGTCCTGGAACAGCAGGATCGAGAAGCCGGCCTGGCCGCTCGGCGTTTTCAGCAGGTTGCGTTCGCCGAACACCTGCAGCGCGATGGCGGTGGAGGAGAGCGCTAGACCGAGCGACGCCACCAGCGCCACGCGCCATTCGGCGCCCACGGCCCAGCCCGCGGCGAAGAGCACGGCGGCGCAGGTCAGCACCTGCGCGGCGCCCCAGCCGAAGATGGGCCGGCGCAGGTTCCACAGGCGCTTGGGTTCGAGCTCCAGGCCCACGAGAAACAGCATCAGCACCACGCCGAATTCGGCGAAATGCAGCACGTCCTCCACGCTGGACACGAGGCCCAGCCCCCATGGGCCGATCGCGATGCCGGCCACGAGGTAGCCGATGATCGAGCCGAGCCCGAGGAACCTCGACAGCGGCACCACCAGCACGGCGGCGCCCAGGTAGATCAGGCTGCTGGTCAGCCAGGCGGGTGCGTGTTCCATGCTCAGGCCGTGCCTTCCCGGTTGTTGTCGTCGTTCTTGGCTTCGTTGGCGGCGGACACGGAGGCGATGCCCCGGGTCATCGCGGAGTGGAAGGCGCTGGACACCACCTTGCCCATGTCGTCGGATTCGGCCGGGCGGTCGGCTTCGGGCACGGGGCAGGCCACGCAGGCGTCGATCTCCTCGATCTCGGGCCAGTCGGGGTAGCTGCCCAGGCGCTGGGCGTAGGTGTCGACATGCCGTGTTACCTCGGCCTCGTCGGCGCTGCGTGCGCCGTAGAAGACGAGCGGCGGCAAAAAGCGCATGCCGCAGAGCGCCGCGGTCTGCTCGTAGGGCGGCAGGAAGGCGTCGAAGAAATAGCGGTGGTAGCTCTGGGGGTGGTAGCTCGGCTCGGGGCTGCCGGTGGTGGCGACCAGCCAGAAGTCCTTGCCCTGCAAGGCGGTGCCGCCGGGGCCGTAGGCCCAGCCGTAGGCGAGCACGTCGTCGAGCCAGAGCTTCTGCAGCGCCGGCATCGAATACCACTGGATCGGGTGCACCAGCACGACCAGACTGGCCTTCGCGAGCCGGGCCTGCTCGGCCTCGACGTCGATGGCGAAGTCGGGGTAGCTGCCATAGAGGTCGTTGACCTCCACCCCCGGCACCGCGCGCGCGGCGGCGAGCATGCGGCGGTTCACGCGCGAATCGCGCCAGTGCGGGTGGGCCGCGATCACGTAGATGCCGCCGCTGTCAGCGGCGGGGTTTCCCGGAAGTGTTGTCGTCGTCATGCCGCGAACATAGCGCAACCGGAGGCGATTCACCGGTGCAAAAAGGGCGAGGCACTACCATCCTGTCCTGTTCCAGCTCTGGAGGAGAACTTCATGCCGGTGGTTCTGGTCGCCAACCCCAAGGGTGGCGTTGGCAAGTCGACGATCGCGACGAACATCGCGGGTTACTTTGCGAGCCGCGGCCATGCCGTGATGCTGGGCGATGTGGATCGCCAGCAATCCTCGCGGCTCTGGCTGGGTTTGCGCCCGCCATTGGCCCGGCCCATTTCCACCTGGGAAGCCTCCGGCGACAGCACCGTGGTGCGGCCCCCGCGCGGCACCACGCACGCGGTGCTCGACACGCCCGCCGGCTTGCACGGCTGGCGCTTCAAGGAGGTGCTGGCATTGGCCGACCGGGTGATCGTGCCGCTGCAGCCGAGCATCTTCGACATCTACGCGACGCGCGATTTCCTCGACCGGCTGCTGGAGCAGCGCAAGGCCGAGAAAACGAAGATCGGCCTCGTGGGCATGCGCGTGAATGCCCGCACCCTGGCGGCCGACCGGCTGAACGAATTCATCGCCGGGCTCAGCGTGCCGGTGCTGGGCGAGCTGCGCGACACGCAGAACTACGTGCAGCTCGCAGCGCGCGGGCTCACGCTGTTCGACATTGCGCCCGGCCGGGTGCAGCGCGACCTGGAGCAGTGGCAGCCCATCTGCGAATGGCTCGAAGCCTGACCCCTTGTTTTCCCTGAGGCCGGTTGTCGCGATGCCGACAGCCGCGCCGAAGCCCTTGGCGCCAGAATGCCGCGCATGACCAAAAAGACATTCCAGACCCTTCAGGATCTCGCCGCCTGCGTCGGCCAGGAAGTCGCCGTGAGCGACTGGATCACCGTCACGCAGGAGCAGGTCAACCAGTTCGCCGAGGCGACGGGCGACCACCAGTGGATCCATGTCGATGTCGAGCGGGCCAAGGCCGGCCCCTTCGGCGGGCCGATTGCCCATGGCTTCCTGACGCTGTCGCTGCTGCCGCGCTTCTACGAGACCGCGTTCGACGTGGTGGAGTCGCGCATGGGCGTGAACTACGGGCTGAACCGGGTGCGCTTCATGTCGCCGGTGCCGGTGGGCAAGCGCCTGCGGGCCCGCATGAAGCTGCTCACCGCGGAGCCGATTCCCGACGACGGCCTCCAGATGACCTGGGAAACCGCCATCGAGCTCGAAGGCGCGGCCAAGCCGGCCTGCGTCGCCGAATCGGTGGTGCGCCGCTACCGCTGAGAGCGGCTTTCTTTTTTTCTTACATCCGGCGGTCGGTCACTTCGCCGTAGGTGGCGGCGCCTTGCCGCGTGATGCCGAGTGCGCTGGCGCGAACCGCGGCGCGGTCGGTGTTGCCATTGGTCTGCTGGGCCACCCCGGTGCCGCCGTTGCTGATCTTCAAGGGCTGGCGGGCCTGGGCCTGCACCTCGGCGCGGGACAGCGTCGACTGGAAGGGCGCGGGCGGCAGCGGGTTCTGTTCACCCAGGAAGGCCTGGGCACCGGTGCTGAGGGCAAGCGTGGCGAAGGTCGCGAAGGCAATCGACTTGGCATTCATGACGGAACTCCTTGAGGCAAAGCGTTGAAGGACTCGATGCCGGAGCGGGATGCAGTGACTGCTGCTTTTCGCGCCGGCATGTCATCCATACGCTCTGCCGCACCGACCGGATGCGCCCTTGCCGCCCGAAGGGTCAGAAGGTGTGAAGAAACCGTAGCGAGCGGTTCGAGCTTGCACCGAGGACCGGAGCCGTACTCTGTACGGTGAGGACCGCAGGTGCGAGATCGGATCGCGCAGTAGGTTTATTCACACCTTCTCAGTTGAATCCGTTTTGCCGCCAGGCTTCGAACACCGTCACCGCCACCGCATTCGAGAGGTTCAGGCTGCGCTGCCCTTCGCGCATCGGCAGCCGAAGGCGCTGCGGCTCGGCGAAGCCGTCGCGCACCGCGAGCGGCAGGCCGCTGGTTTCGGAGCCGAACACCAGCCAGTCCCCCGGCTGGAAGCGCACGTCGTGCACGGCGCGCGTGCCGCGGGTAGTGAGGGCGAACATGCGGTCGGCGGCGGGGCTTTCCGCATCGATCAGCGCCTGCCAGTCGGCATGGCGCTTCACTTCGGCGTACTCGTGATAGTCGAGCCCGGCGCGGCGCAAGAGGCGGTCGTCCATCGAAAAGCCGAGCGGCTCGACCAGGTGCAGCGTGCAGCCCGTGTTGGCGGCGAGCCGGATCACGTTGCCGGTGTTCGGCGGAATTTCGGGGTGGACCAGGACGATATGGAACATGCGCCGATTGTCGACGGCGCGCGCGGGCCGGTCAGCGCGGTGGGTCGGTGCGGGCCAGCACGACCGCGGTGATGTGCGACGAGCCGGCCAGCCGGAGCGTTTCGGCCGCGGCGAACAGCGAGGCGCCGCTGGTCATCACGTCGTCGACCAGCACGATGCGTTTTCCCCGCACCTTGTCCGCGCGCAGCGGCTCCACGGCGAAGGCGCCGCGCAGGTTGCGCAGGCGCTCGGCGCGCGCGAGGCCGCTCTGCGCCGGGGTTTCGCGGGTGCGCAGCAGCAGCGTCGCGTCGGTCTTGGTCGGCGCCATGCGGCGCGCGAGTTCGAGCGACTGGTTGAAGCCGCGCTCGCGCAGCCGGCCGGGCGCGAGCGGCATCGGCAGCACGATGTCGCACTGCTCCAGCGCCGGCTCCACCCAGGGCGCGCTGCGCAGCAGGGTCGCGAACGGGCCGGCCCAGCCGGCGTCGCCGCGAAACTTGAAGCGGGCGATGGCGTCGGGCCAGGGCCATGCATAGGTGCAGGCCGCGAGGCAGGCGTCCAGCGGCGGCGGGTGCAGCACGCAGTCGCCGCAACGGGCCACGCCTTCAGGCACCGGTAGCGCACAGCCGCCGCAACGCATGGCCGGCGGGGCGAAGCGTGAGACGCAGGCGTCGCACACCGGTTGCGAAGGCCAGGCACGGCAGACCTCGCACTGGCTGGGCAGCCGCGCGAGCAGGGAGGTGAAAGGCCTCAGGGCCCGGTGGCTCAACATGGTCTCAATATACTCACGGCCCCATGGCCACCGACCCCGCAAGAAGACCGCCGACCATCGACCCCACGGCGGCCGCGCGCTGGCGTCGGCTCCCGCCCGCCGAGGGCTCGCCGTGGCTGCATGAAGAAATCGGCCGGCGCATGGAAGACCGGCTGCAGTGGATCAAGGCCCAACCCCGCACCTGGGCCGACTGGTCGCCGCTGCGAGGTGGCCTCGAGGCGCACGAACTCGTGGCACGCCGCTACCGCGACGCAGCCTCCTATGTGATCGAACCCGAACCGGCCCTGGCCGGCAGGACCGGCGAAGCGCTGGCCGCGCCCTGGTGGAGCGCGCGCCGCTGGCAGGGCGGCAAGGCCCGTTTCGATGCACCGCCCGAGGACGGCGTCGACCTGCTCTGGGCCAACATGTCGCTGCACATGGCGGCCGACCCCGAGGCGCTGATCTCGCAGTGGCACAAGCTGGTCGCGACCGACGGCTTCCTGATGTTCTCGTGCCTCGGCCCCGACACCGTGCGCGAGCTGCGCGCGCTGCATGCCCGTCTCCGCTGGCCCGCGGCCGGCCATGAATACACCGACATGCACGACTGGGGCGACATGCTGGTGCATGCCGGCTTCGCCGAGCCGGTGATGGACATGGAGCGCATCGTGCTGACCTGGGCCACGCCCGAGGCCGCGCTGGCCGAGCTGCGCACGCTCGGGCGCAACCTGCACCCAGGGCGTTTTCCGGCGCTGCGCGGCAAGGCCTGGCACAAGGCGCTGAAGGGCGCGCTGCCCGAACTGGCGCCGGCCGAGGGTGGCAACGGCCACATCGCGCTGACCTTCGAGGTCATCTACGGCCATGCCTTCAAGCCGACGCCGCGCGTGTCGCTGTCGGCCGAAAGCGCGGTGTCGTTGCGCGAGATGCGCTCGATGCTGCAACGAGGTCGGCCAGGCGCCTGATTGCCTAGTAGTAGTGACCCGTAGGCGTCCCACAGGGCCTGCGAGCGCCGGTATCTACCCGCTACAATCCGCCGTTGCGTGAAACTCGCGGGTATTGTCCCGCGATCGAGGGCCTGTCGGATCCCGTTTGTACGAGGGTGTACGAGGGGGTTTTGGCAACCATCGACGCACCGATTTGCTGAACTCGCCCGTGTCGAATTCCGTGTTTCGTTTTGCCACCGTTTCAGGCCAGAGCACTCACTGGTTCCTGAAGCGGAACTGCTCGGTGACCCCGAGCCAGCTGGGCTGGCTCTACGCGTCGCTGTGCGTGGTATCGCTCGGTATCGGTACGGTGTTCTGGCTGCACGGTGCGCCGCTGGTGCTGCCATTCGCCTGGCTCGAGCTGGCCGCGGTGGGTTTCGCATTCATGCTGTACGCGCGGCATGCGACCGATGGAGAACGGATCGCATTGCAGGGCGGACGGCTGGTCGTGGAGCTCGAGGACGGTGGGCACTACGAACGCACGGAATTTCTTCCGCACCAGGTGCGGATCGAACCGCAGACCAGCGATCGCTCGCTGATCGAGGTCTCGGGACAGGGTCGATCGGTCAGGGTAGGGCGCTATGTACGCCCGGAGTTGCGTGCAGCACTGGCGCGCGAGATTCGCATGGCGTTGCGTGGCGCTTGAAGCGGCTTGCGCAGCGCTGCACGGTTGGGTTTGTCGAAAAAAATTGAAGAAACGTGAACACGATGATGAGCATTTGGCGCAACAAGTACAGGCCGGCGAATCTGTTGCTGGCGGCCGGCGCGGCTTTCAGCAGCGCGGCGCACGCAGTCAACGATCTGCCCGGCGGCCCTTCGGTTCGCCAGTTGAATCTTCCGGTCGGTGTGACCAAGATCGCGCAGGAGCAGCATCTGCTCCACACGGTCATGATGATTCTGTGCACGGTCATCTTCGTCGCCGTGTTCGCGGTCATGTTCTATTCGATCTGGAAGCACCGCAAGTCGGTCGGTCACAAGGCGGCCAACTTCCATGAATCGGTGGTGGTCGAGGTCATCTGGACCATCGTGCCCTTCCTCATCGTGATCGTGATGGCGCTGCCCGCCACCAAGGTGCTGGTGGCCCAGAAGGACACCACCAACGCCGACCTCACGATCAAGACCACGGGCTACCAGTGGAAGTGGGGCTACGACTACCTGAACGGCGAAGGCGAGGGCCTGGCCTTCATCTCCACGCTCGACAGCTCGCAGCGCGCGATGTCCGATGCAGGCGCCAAGGGCGTGATGCCCGACGACTACCTGTTCAAGGTCGACAACCCGATGGTCGTGCCGGTCAACAAGAAGGTCCGCATCATCACCACCGCCAACGACGTGATCCACGCGTTCGCAGTGCCGCAGCTGGGCCTCAAGCAAGACGCGATTCCCGGCTTCGTGCGCGACACCTGGTTCCGCGCCGAGACCGTGGGCGACTACTACGGCCAGTGCCAGGAACTGTGCGGCAAGGAGCACGCCTACATGCCGATCCACGTGAAGGTGGTCTCGGCCGGTGACTACACGACCTGGGTTGCCACCAAGCGCAAGGAAGCCGCCGCCAAGCTCGACGACCCGACCAAGGTCTGGGCGCTGCCCGAGATGCTGGTGCGCGGCGAGAAGGTCTACGCCGCCAACTGCGCCGCCTGCCACCAGGCCAACGGCAAGGGTGCGGGCCCGATCAAGCCGCTCGACGGCTCGGCCAAGGTGGTTGCTGCCGAGCACAAGGTGCAGCTCGACGTGCTGCTCAACGGCCAGAACAATGGCGCGATGCCTTCCTGGAAGCAACTGAGCGATACCGACCTCGCGGCAGTGGCCACGTACACCAAGAACAGCTGGTCGAACAAGACGGGCCAGCTGGTGCAGCCGGCCGAAGTGCTGGCCCTGCGCGGCAAGTGATACGGCAGCGCCCCGCGAAGAAGAAATTGCAAGGAACAACGAAATGAGCGCAGTCCTCGACCCCCACGGTCACGCCCACGGCGACCACGCACACGACGGCCACGACGAGCATCACGGGGCGCCCACCGGCTGGCGTCGCTGGGTCTTCGCGACCAACCACAAGGACATCGGCACGCTCTACCTGCTGTTCAGCTTCACGATGCTGATGGTGGGCGGCATCCTGGCCCTCCTGATCCGCGCCGAGCTGTTCCAGCCCGGCCTGCAGCTGGTGAACCCCGAGCTCTTCAACCAGTTCACCACCATGCACGGCCTGATCATGGTGTTCGGCGCCATCATGCCGGCCTTCGTGGGCTTCGCGAACTGGATGATCCCGCTGCAGGTGGGCGCGTCCGACATGGCGTTCGCGCGCATGAACAACTTCAGCTTCTGGCTGCTGATTCCCGCGGCGCTGATGCTGGTGGGTTCGTTCTTCATGCCCGGCGGCGCACCGGCTGCGGGCTGGACGCTCTACGCGCCCCTCACGCTGCAGATGGGCCCCTCGATGGACGCCGGCATCTTCGCGATGCACATCATGGGCGCCTCGTCGATCATGGGCTCGATCAACATCATCGTCACCATCCTGAACATGCGCGCGCCCGGCATGACGCTGATGAAGATGCCGATGTTCTGCTGGACCTGGCTCATCACCGCCTACCTGCTGATCGCCGTGATGCCGGTGCTCGCCGGCGCCATCACGATGACGCTGACCGACCGCCACTTCGGCACCAGCTTCTTCAACCCCGCCGGCGGCGGCGACCCGGTGATGTACCAGCACATCTTCTGGTTCTTCGGCCACCCCGAGGTCTACATCATGATCTTGCCGGCCTTCGGCATCATCAGCCAGGTGGTGCCGGCCTTCGCCCGCAAGAAGCTCTTCGGCTACGCCTCGATGGTGTACGCCACCTCGTCGATCGCCATCCTGTCGTTCATCGTGTGGGCCCACCACATGTTCACGACCGGCATGCCGCTCACCGGCCAGCTGTTCTTCATGTACGCGACCATGCTGATCGCGGTGCCCACGGCCGTGAAGATCTTCAACTGGATCGCGACGATGTGGCAGGGCTCGATGACCTTCGAGACGCCCATGCTGTTCGCGGTCGGCTTCATCTTCGTGTTCACGATGGGCGGCTTCACCGGCCTGATCCTCGCGGTCGCGCCGATCGACACGCAGCTGCAGGACACCTACTACGTGGTGGCCCACTTCCACTACGTGCTGGTGGCCGGCTCGCTGTTCGCCATGTTCTCGGGCTTCTACTACTGGGTGCCCAAGTGGACCGGCGTGATGTACAACGAAACGCGCGGCAAGGTGCACTTCTGGTGGTCGCTGATCTCGTTCAACGTGACCTTCTTCCCGATGCACTTCCTGGGCCTCGCCGGCATGCCGCGACGCTATGCCGACTACCCGATGCAGTTCGCCGACTTCAACGCGCTGGCGTCGGTCGGTGCCTTCTTCTTCGGTTTCGCGCAGGTGTACTTCTTCCTCTTCATCGTGCTGCCGACCATGCGCGGCAAGGGCGAGAAGGCTTCGCAGAAGCCGTGGGAAGCGGCTGAAGGCCTCGAGTGGGAAGTGCCGTCGCCGGCGCCGTTCCACACCTTCGAGAACCCGCCCAAGCTCGACGCGACCGCCACCAAGGTGATCGGTTGACCGACCGCACGACGATGACGACGCCCGAGCAAAGAAAGAACAACCGTCGCATGGGGCTCACGTTGGCCTCCATCGCGGTGATCTTCTTCATCGGCTTCATCGTGCGCATGGTCTTCTTCAGCGGTCGCTGACCGCTGGCCAACCGAACCGGAGCAGCACCCATGAGTCTCGGCCAACGCATCCGCCGCGCCAATGTCCGCATGGTCGGCAAGCTCGTGGTCGTGACCTGCGGCATGTTCGCCTTCGGCTATGCGCTGGTGCCGATGTACCGCGCGATCTGCGAGATGACCGGCATCAACATCCTCGCGCTCTCCGAGCTCGAGGTGCCGGGCGGTGCGAGCGGCGGCAAGAACGTGCGCGTGCCCGACAACACGCAGGTCGACATGAGCCGCACCATCACGGTCGAGTTCGACTCCAACGTGCGCGGCGGCCTCTGGGACTTCAAGCCCGCCGAGCGGACCATCGAGGTGCACCCGGGCCAGCTCAACACGGTGATCTACGAATTCCAGAACGTGCAGAACCGCCGCATGGCCGCGCAGGCCATTCCGAGCTACGCGCCGCAGCAGGCGGCGCCGTATTTCAACAAGCTCGAGTGCTTCTGCTTCAACCAGTACACGCTCGATCCGGGCGAGAAGAAGCAGTGGCCGGTCGCGTTCGTGATCGACCCGAAGATCTCCAAGGATGTGAAGACCATCACGCTGTCGTACACCTTCTTCGAGGTGGGCGGCAGGACGCCGCCGGCACCGGTGGCCGCTGTTTCGAACACTGCCAATGAGCCGCGCTCGTGACTTCGTCAGGCAAGAAGGCCACGCTGTGGGACACCGTCAAGGCGGTCGGCTGGTCGTTCTTCGGCGTTCGCAAGAACAGCGCCTACCAGGAAGACCTGGGCAAGCTGAATCCGTTGCACATCATTGCGGTGGCGTTCGTCGCAGTGATCGTTTTCGTCGTCGGGCTGGTGCTGCTGGTGCGGCATGTGGTTGCCACGGCCTGATGACGAAACCCACGATAACCAGAATCGATTGAATCGAGAGAAGAAAGAAAGCCAGGAGCTGATATGAGTTCAACCACCCACGGCACCACGCCCTATTACTTCGTGCCCGGACCATCGGCCTACCCGGTCATGGCCGCGACCGGCCTGTTCTTCGTGATCCTCGGTGCAGCGCAATGGATCAACGGCCACGAGTGGGGCGCCTGGTCGCTGCTGGCCGGCATGCTCGGCTGGCTAGGCACGCTCTTCGTGTGGTTCCGCACCGCCATCGGCGAAAGCGAAGGCGGCCAGTACGGCCACAAGGTCGACCTCTCGTTCCGCTGGAGCATGAGCTGGTTCATCTTCTCCGAAGTGATGTTCTTCGGCGCCTTCTTCACCGCGCTGTGGTGGGCCCGCACCCACTCGCTGCCGGCGCTCGGCAGCCTGGACAACGCGATCCTCTGGCCCGACTTCAAGGCCGTGTGGCCCAGCGTGGCCGCCGGTGCGACCGCTTCGCCGGCCGACATCGTCGAGCCGTTCCAGACCGTGGGCCCGTTCTGGCTGCCCACCATCAACACCGCGCTCTTGCTCAGCTCTGGCGTGACGCTCACCATCGCCCACCACGCGCTGCGTGCCGGCCATCGTGCGCAGACCATCCGCTTCATGTGGCTCACCGTGCTGCTGGGCATCATCTTCCTGGGCGTGCAGGGCTACGAGTACCACCACCTGTACACCGAACTGAACCTGAAGCTCAGCTCGGGCACCTACGGCTCGACCTTCTTCATGCTGACCGGCTTCCACGGCCTGCACGTGTTCATCGGCATGCTGATGCTGCTGTTCATCACGCTGCGGCTGCAGAAGGGCCACTTCACGCCCGAGCGTCACTTCGGCTTCGAAGGCGCGGCCTGGTACTGGCACTTCGTGGACGTGGTGTGGCTGGGTCTCTACATGCTGGTCTATTGGCTTTGAGCGAAGAGCCTCGCGTCACTCCAGAAAAAAGGCGCCGCAAGGCGCCTTTTTCATGGTTCTCGTGGAACGAGCACCATCTACTTGCCGAGCGGGAGTCCGGTGGGCTGGATGTAGCCGAGTTTCCAGGCGAGCAGCATGCAGAGGAACAAAAACACCGACAGGCCGATCCGAAAGGTGAGCGCGCGCGCCATGCCGCCGCTCTTGGCGCGCCCATTGCGCCCGTCCTTCAACATGAAGTACAGCGCAAATCCGAGGCTCGCGAAGATGCCCAGGAACACCAGGGCGACGAAATATTTCATGACCCGCATTATCGGCCGCACGCCCCGCCCTCTCCAGTGATCCCCGAACCCCTGAACAGCGAAGCACCACACCGCCCCGGCCGCTTCTGGCTCCTCACCATTGCGGCCATCCTGACGGTGGCCGCCACCGTCTCGCTGGGCCGCTGGCAACTGTCGCGCGCCGCGCAGAAAGAAGCGCTGCAGGCCAGCATCGATGCCGAAAGGCAGAAGCCCGCGCTCGACCAGGCCGAGTTCCTCGCGCTTGCGCAAGCGAGCGATTCGCTGCACCGGCCGGTGCGCCTGCGCGGCCTCTGGCTCACGCCGCAGACGGTCTACCTCGACAACCGCCAGATGCACGGCGTGCCCGGCTTCTACGTGCTGACGCCCTTCGCCCTCGAAGGCACCGAGCAGGCAGTGATGATCCAGCGCGGCTGGGTGCAGCGCAATTTCGTCGACCGCACGAAGCTAGGGGCGGTCGAGACGCCGCCCGGCATCGTCGAGGTCACGGGCCTGATCGAGCCGCCGCCGAGCCACCTGCTCGAGCTGGGCACGCCGGCCGCCGCCGCTTCGGCGCCCGCTCCAGCGGCCTCTGCGCCTCTGCAGGCACCGGCCGCCGAGGGGTCTTCGTCCATCCGGCAAAATCTCGACCTGGAGGCGTTCCGTGCCGAGACCAAGTTGCCGCTGCGAACCGATGTGTCGCTGCAGCAGACCGGGCCGGCCTCCGAGGGCCTGCAGCGCGACTGGCCGGCCCCGGCGCTGGGCTTGGAGAGGCACTACGGTTACGCATTCCAGTGGTTCGGCCTCTCGGCCCTCGTCGTCATCCTCTATGTCTGGTTCCAATTCATCACCCCCTTCCGCCGCTCGCGGCGCCGCGCACGCGATGAACGCCGCCTCTGACGAACCGCTCGGCCTGACGGTGCACTCGATGCCGTCGCCGAACCAGGCGCTCGACGGCGCCGAGGGCAGGCGCACGGTCGTCGGTCGCTGGAAGATGATCGCGGTGCTGCTGATGTGCGCCGCGCCGGTCATCGCGTCGTACTTCACCTACTACGTGATTCGCCCCGAAGGCCGGAGCGTCTACGGCGAGCTGATCAACCCGCAGCGCGAACTGCCCAGACTGACCGCCACCGACCGCAACGGCGCACCCGTCGACGTCGCCACGCTCAAGGGCCAGTGGCTCCTGGTTGCGGTGGCCGATGCGGCCTGCGACGCGCTGTGCGAGCAGCAGCTCTACCTGCAACGGCAACTGCGCGAGAGCCTCGGCCGCGAGAAGGACCGCATGGACCGCGTCTGGCTCGTGAGCGACGCTGCGCCCATCCCCGAGCGCCTGAACAACGGCCTGCATGGCGCGACGGTGCTGCGCGTGCCAGCCGACCAGTTGGCCCAATGGCTTGCCCCTGTTTCGGGTCACTCCCTTGCCGAGCACCTCTTCGTTGTCGACCCGATGGGCAACTGGATGATGCGTTTCCCGGCGCGCATGGACGCCGCGGGCGCGAGCCGCGCCAAGCGCGACGTCGATCGCCTGCTGCGCGCTTCGTCCTCGTGGGACGAACCCGGCCGCTGACCTGCCCATGACGGACACGAGCTCCCTGTACGACCTCGCACCGATCGCCTGGCTGATGGCGGCCGGCGTGCTGATCGCGCTCGGGCCGCTCATCTGGGTGTGGCGCCGCAACGCGGGGCACGGCCCGGCGCGACGGCTGCATGCGTTGACGGTGCTCACGCTGTTCCTCACCTTCGACCTCACGCTGTTCGGCGCCTTCACGCGCCTGACCGATTCGGGCCTCGGCTGCCCCGACTGGCCCGGCTGCTACGGCAACGCCAGCCCGGTCGGCGCGCGGCACGAGATCGCGATGGCGCAGTCGGCCCAGCCGACCGGGCCGGTGACGCACAGCAAGGCGTGGGTGGAGATGGTCCATCGCTATCTGGCGACCGGCGTGGGCGTGCTGATTCTCACGCTCGCCGGTGCGACCTGGATCGTGCGGCGGCGGCAATCGCGCAAGCCCGCAGCGCTGGCGGAAGGCGACCACGCCACGCTCAGCGCATGGTGGCCCGCAGCAACGCTGGTCTGGGTGTGCCTGCAGGGCGCTTTCGGCGCGATGACGGTCACCTGGAAACTCTTCCCCGCGATCGTCACCATGCACCTGCTCGGCGCCATCGTGCTGCTCGCGCTGCTGTGCATCCAGGCGGTTCGCTACCGGCAGGTTGCCGCAGACCGCTTGCCGACCCCGGTGTCGCCGGCCCTGCGCAACGGGCTGATCGCGACCACCGTATTGCTCGTGCTGCAGATCGCGCTCGGCGGTTGGGTCAGCACCAACTACGCGGTGCTCGCCTGCACCCAGTTCCCGACCTGCCAGGGCAGCTGGTGGCCGCCGATGAATTTCGCGCAAGGCTTCGAGATCTGGCGCCACCTCGGCGTGACCGGCGACGGCCAGCCGCTCGATTTCTCGGCGCTCACCGCCATCCACTACGCGCACCGGTTGATGGCCTACGCGGTCTTCGTCGCGCTGGGCGTGCTCGCCTGGCGCCTGCGCCGCATCGACACGCTGCGCCCGCAGGCCCATTGGCTGGCCGGCCTGGCGTTGCTCCAGCTCGCCACCGGCCTCGGCAACGTGCTTCTCGGCTGGCCACTGGCCGCCGCCGTGCTCCACACAGGCGGCGCCGCGGCGCTCGCGGTGGTGCTGACCTGGGCGCTGTGCGAAAGCCGCCGTGAAGCCGCCGCGACCGCCACGGTGCGCGCCGACGACAATGCACGCGGTACCTCCACGACCCCCACCTCGAAGAAAGCACCCGCGTGAGCCGCCGGGCCGTTCCCAAGGCGAACACCGCAGCGCGCAGCGCGAAGGTTTTTTAATGAACACCCCGATCCCCGTTCAGCACACCAGCACCGCGAACGTGCTGCGCCAGTTCTACGCGCTGACCAAGCCGCGTGTGGTGCAGCTGATCGTGTTCTGCGCGCTGATCGGCATGGTGCTGGCCGTGCCCGGGCTGCCCTCGTGGTTCGACGTGCAGCGCGCCGTGCTGGCCTGCATCGGCATCTGGCTGGTGGCCGGCGCGGCGGCCGCGTTCAACTGCCTGGTCGAGAAGGGCATCGACGCCAAGATGAAGCGCACCGCCTGGCGTCCCACGGCGCGCGGGCAGCTCAGCGACCTGCAGGCGCTGGTGTTCTCCGCGCTGCTGTGCGCGGCCGGGTCGGCGCTGCTGTGGTTCACCGTCAACCCGCTCACCATGTGGCTGACCTTCGCCACCTTCGTCGGCTATGCGGTGGTCTACACCGTCATCCTCAAGCCGCTGACGCCGCAGAACATCGTGATCGGCGGCGCGTCAGGCGCGATGCCGCCGGTGCTGGGCTGGGCCGCGATGACGGGCGACGTGGGTCCCGAGGCGCTGATCCTCTTTCTCATCATCTTCTTGTGGACGCCGCCGCACTTCTGGGCGCTTGCGCTCTACCGCGTCGAGGACTACCGCAAGGCGGGCCTGCCGATGCTGCCGGTCACGCACGGGAACGAGTTCACGCGGCTGCAGGTGCTGCTTTACACCTTCATTCTTTTCGCGGCCTGCCTGATGCCCTTCATCTACGGCATGAGCGGCTGGCTGTACCTCGCGGTCGCCGTGGCCGTGAGCATCGGTTTCACGGGCTATGCGTTCGCGCTCTGGCGCAACTACTCCGACACGCTCGCGCGCAAGACCTTCCGCTTTTCGCTGATCCACCTGAGCGTGCTGTTCCTGGCGCTGCTCGTCGATCACTACCTCCATTGAATCGAACACCACCCGTCCCATGAACAAGCGCAACGCTCTCCAACTGATCGCCGGCAGCATGGCCGTGGCGGCTCTGGGCGTGGGGCTCGCGGCCTGCAGCGAGACGAAGCAGAGCTTCAATGCCGTCGACATCACCGGCGCCGACTACGCCAAGGACTTCTCGCTGAAGGACGCCGACGGCAAGGTCCGCACCATGGTCGACTTCAAGGGCAAGGCGGTCGTGCTGTTCTTCGGCTATGCGCAGTGCCCCGACGTTTGCCCGACCACGATGACCGAGATGGCGCAGGTCAAGCAGCAACTGGGCAAGGACGGCGACAAGCTGCAGGTGCTGTTCGTCACCGTCGATCCGGCGCGCGACACGCCCGAGGTGATGAAGGCCTACATGGGCGCGTTCGATCCGAACTTCGTGGCGTTGATCCCGACGCTCGACGAGCTCACCGCGACCGCCAAGGACTTCAAGGTCTACTACAAGAAGGTCGACGGCAAGACGCCCACCAGCTATTCGATGGACCACTCGGCCGCGAGCTTCATCTACGACCCGCAGGGCCGGCTGCGGCTCTATGCGCGCTACGGCGCGGGTGTGCCGTCGATGGTGTCGGACCTGAAGACGCTGCTCGGTTCCTGAGGAGGGCCGGCCGATGGATGCTGCTGTCGTTGTTGCGTCGGTCGATCACCTGAAGACGCGCAAGGGCGCCTTCCGCATCGCGCTCATTCCGCCCGAGGTGCTGCGCGCCCTTAACGACGGGCTGCTCGAAACCGTCAACCTCAACGAATTCATGGCGCTCGAGCTGCCGCAACTGGCGCGCAGCGTGGCGGGCCATGTCGGGCTCGATGCGGCGAGCGAGCGGCTGGTCGACACCATCACCATGCTCGGCGCCTTCAAGCCGATGCAGCGGCACACCCACATCGCCCGCGCGCTCTACGACCTGACGGCGCTGCACGCCGAGCGCGATGCCGTCGCGCACCGGCTGGCCACGCACGTGAGCGACGTGGCACGCTGCTGGGCGGCGCAGTGGGTCACGCTCTCCGGACTGCCTCTGCCGGCGCAACTGGAGGCGGTGCGTCGCTTCGCTGCCGACTCGCATTTCGGCGTGCGCGAGATCGCCTGGATGGCGGTGCGCGACGCGGTCATCGCCTCGCTGGACGAAGCGCTCGCGCTGCTGCAGCCATGGGTGTTCGATGCCGACCCGAACATCCGCCGCTTCGCCAGCGAGCTCACGCGCCCGCGCGGCGTGTGGTGCGCGCAGATCGAGGCGCTCAAGGCGGAACCCTGGCGTGCATTGCCGCTGATCGAGCCGCTGCGGGCGGACAGCAGCCGCTATGTGCAGAACTCGGTCGCGAACTGGCTCAACGATGCGAGCAAGACGCAAGGGGAATGGGTCGAGCAACTGTGCAAGCGCTGGGTCGCCGAATCGGGCACCGACGCGACGCGCTACATCGCGAAGCGGGCCTTGCGGACGCTCTCCAAAGGCCCATGAAAAAAGCCCGGCACTGCCGGGCTTTTTGCTGGAAGAGGGCGGCTTACGCGTAGTCCGCCAGTGCCTTCTTCATCTTCTTCATCGCAGCGACTTCGATCTGGCGAATACGCTCGGCGCTCACACCGTACACCGCGGCCAGATCGTGCAGCGTCATGCCACCCGAGCCGTCGTCGTTGACCTTGAGCCAGCGCTCTTCGACGATGCGGCGGCTGCGGTCGTCCAGCGCTTCGAGCGCAGTCGCGATGCCGTCGCTCGACAGGCGATCGCGCTGCTGCGATTCGAGCAGGGCGGTCGGTTCCTGCGTGGCATCGGCCAGGTAGGCGATCGGGCCGAAGGCTTCGTCGCCGTCATCGGACGGACCCGGATCGAGCAGCACGTCGCCGCCCGACAGGCGGGTTTCCATCTCGAGCACTTCCTCGGGCTTGACGTTGAGCCGGGTCGCCATTTGCGACACCTCGTCGGGGCTCAGCGTTTCGCGGTGCGTGCCGTTGTCGGACGCGGCCGAGTCGGCCTTGAAGCCCTGCTTCATCGAGCGCAGATTGAAGAACAGCTTGCGCTGGGCCTTGGTCGTCGCGACCTTGACCATGCGCCAGTTCTTCAGGATGTACTCGTGGATCTCGGCCTTGATCCAGTGCATGGCGTAGCTCACCAGCCGCACACCTTGATCGGGGTCGAAGCGCTTCACGGCCTTCATCAGGCCGACATTGCCTTCCTGGATCAGGTCGCCGTGCGGCAGCCCGTAGCCCAGGTACTGGCGGGAGATGGAAACCACGAGGCGCAGGTGCGACAGGATCAGCGCACCGGCGGCGTCGAGGTCGTTCTGGTCGCGCAACTTGCGTGCGAAGCCCTGCTCTTCTTCGAGCGTGAGCAGCGGCAGGCGGTTGGCGGCCGAAATGTAGGCATCCAGGTTGCCCAGCGGGGGGACCATCGACCATGGATTGGCGACGGCCAGCTGGTTGGCAGAGACTCCAGACAGCGTTGTCATCAGGGGAAACTCCTTTGTGTTGGCCATATTAGCACTCGGTTAGAGGGAGTGCTAAGCCAAGGGTTCCCCTGAGTTCCTATCGTTTTGATAGCCAAAGGCTACTGTCGGTTTTCACTGAGTTTGGAACTTTTTTCACTGGGAATGGAACCCGGATTCTTTTGAAATCAACAGCTTAGGGGCACTTTTTGTTGATTGCCGCCGAAAATTGACCCTCTAAACGCAGTAATTTCCGTCTAAGACTGACCCACGTAAAACTCTACCCTGCTCATTTTTAAAGCAGGGGATCCTAGGAGTGATAGACGTGGCGACATTGAGTGTCATCAGACGTTGGGCCCTGCGCGAGCAGATGTCCATCCGCGAGATAGCCAGGCGTACAGGCCTGTCTCGCAACACCGTAAAGAAGTACCTGCGAGCGGGCGAAGAAATGCCGCGCTACGCCAAGCGGGAGAGCTCAAGCAAGCTCGATCCCTATGCCGAGAAACTCGCGACCTGGCTCGCGATCGAGGCAACCAAATCGCGGAAACAGCGGCGCAATCTGCGGCAGATCCACACAAAGGAGAACACCAAGCACTTATCCACACCGTGAAGCCTTCAGGCTCACAAATCGGGTGGGTCAGTATTCGATGGAAATCTAGGATCAGAGATCAGCGGAATTCAACACTTTGTCGCCCGTTGGAGATTAATGATGAAAAGAGACTGGGACGTTATTCGCTCGGTGCTTGAAGAGATTGAGGGTCTGGGTGAGCAAAATTTCCAGGCCGCCCAATACAGCGTGCATCGGGGCATGGCCGTCGACGGAGAAACCCGCGTGCGCCACATCCTGTTGCTGCGCGATGCGGGCTACATCAAAGGCGTAAAGGCCGACACGCTGGAGGGGGCGGGGATCATCTCCCCGGAGCTGACCATGAAGGGTCACGACCTGCTGGACACGCTGCGCAGTGCGACTGTCTGGGAGCGCACCAAGAAGATCGCCAAGGAAAAGGGTGTCGAGTTGACGTTCGATACCGTGAAGGCTCTTGCGAAGGTAGCGTTCGACCAAGTCATGGCCTAGCGCTGAGACCATCAATTGCACAGGCTGCATTCAAGGTCGGCCGGGAACTCGCCGGCCTTTTTTGCGGTTTCGGTGGAACTGGGTTTGGACGGCGCCCGCCCTCGTCCGCTACGGTTAGACCTGCAAGTGCAGGTACCGCTCGAAAGCGCGGTCACGCGATGTGTAGGTGGAACTGACCAGAGCCAGAGATCAGAGGAATTCAACACGAAGCGTGCCATGCGTTCTGAGGTGCGCCAGCACGAGGCCGCTAGCCCCGCCTAGGGGCGTCGTGTTGTCTTGCGTTCGATCGAGTAGCGCCAACCAGGCAAAGCCTGCGCTAGGCCGGAAACCTGCGCCGGAGGCAGCTCTAGCAGCATGGAGCCAGCCAGAGATTTCACGACGACCGCGCCATGTGAGCGCGCAGCCCTCTTCGCCGCGTTCAGGACCCTGGTGTCTTGAGCGTTGTTGTTGAAGAAAACGTAGCGACCCATGGGGCAAATTATCGGGCTTAGCCCTCTATTTGCGTACCCAGAGATTGGCGCTAACCTACCGGGCAAAGCAGAGTTGACGCTGGTGGAAAATTCCAAACTTAGTGGTGCAAATCGCAAAGAATTCCATCATTAGTGAAACACGAGTTCCAATCCCAATGAGTGGTTGCGGCATATGCCGTTGATTCCAAAGGGATAGCAGTTCCGCGATCAATGGAAACCGACAGCTACCAGCGGACCCCCAACTTCAGGAACAGCTTCGACAAAACGAACAGCGGGCCGACCCAGAGATATTGGATGTCTTCGAAGAACGAAGGTTTCTTGCCCTCGATCTTGTGGCCCACGAACTGGAATATCCACGCCACAACAAAGATGGCGGCTGAAATCGGCAAAACAAGCCCGCCCAAGGCATGCACTGCCACCAGAGCCAGCGCGGTGAGCGCGAGCATCGTCAGCAAAAAGGCCGGTGCGCGCAGCAGCGCGTAATAGACGAGGCTCGCAGCGACGAAAACGTAGGCCACCCACGGATGGATCGCGAAGAGCAGGCCCACGATGCTCAGCATGATGGCCGGGATGGCGATGTAGTGGATCAGCTCGTTGGTCGGATTGCGGTGGCTTTCCTCGTAGTGCGCGAGCAGCCGGTCGACCTTGCGATCGCTCGATGCCAGCGGGGCGGCAGCGGTGTGCATCATGGTGAGTCTCCAAAAGCGCCGTTCGGTGCGGCGAGACTTCAATGGTGCCCACGGCCGTCGGCAATGGCAAGAGCAGCGGATGCTACTGAAAAAGTAGCAATTCCGGCCCGAAGGGCGGGCCGTGTCATGACTTAGGGCACTGTTGCTGGCCCTTTGCCCCGCTAAGATCAAACGCGTGGCTCCCTTCGATTCTTCTTCCACGCCTCCGCCCGAGACTGCGGGGGCGGGTCTTCCAGTTCGCGCACCGACCGCGATCCTGGTCGTGGACGACCACGACCTGCTCCGCCTGGGGGTCTGCGCGCTGGTACAGGCGCAGGCCAGCTCCTCGGGCGCGCGCATCGAGGTCTTCGAGGCCGGCAACGTCACCGACGCCCTCGCGCTGTACGAGGCCAACCAGTCCGCCATCGGCCTGGTGCTGCTCGACCTCGCGCTGCCCGACACCCACGGACTGAGCGGCCTGGCCGAATTCCGGCTGCGCTTTCCGGCGGCGCGCATCGTGGTGCTTTCCGGCACGGGCAACAGCTCGCTGGCGCAAGGCGTGCTCGCACTGGGTGCCAGCGCCTTCCTGCCCAAGTCGGCCGATCTGAAAGAGGTGGTGAGCTTCATCCGCGCCTGCGGCCTGCTGGACCCCGACGCCGCCGACAACCCGCCGCCGGCCGTGCCGAAGGCGCTCTCGGGTTATGCCGAGTTCGCCCATGCCAGCGCATGGCAGGAACTCACGCCGCGCCAGATGCAGGTGCTGCAGTGGGTGCTTGAGGGCAAGGCCAACAAGGAAATTGCCCAGCTCGCGAACCTGAGCGAAGGCACGGTGAAGAACCACGTCTCGACCATCCTGCTGCTGTTCGGCATGCGCTCGCGCGCCCAGTTGATCAGCACGCTGCACTGAGCTTCTGAACATACCGGCCGTGGCGTCCAGCGATCCGTCCGCCGACCACACCCTCGGCCAGCGGGTGCTGCGCGAGCATGTCGCCTCGGTCTACGACACCTATATCGTCTCGACGCTGACCCACATGGCGTTCGTGGTGGTGTTCGGCTGCATCATCTATTCGCAGCTGCGCAACCTGAGTCTGCTGTTCTGGATCGGCGGCCTGGTGATCGCCGACATCTACGTCTTCTTCACGCCGCGCTGGACCCCCTTGCGGCCCGCGCGGGAAAGCGCGTACTGGGCGCGCAAGATTTCCCGCATGGTCACGCTGGTCAGCATGATCACGGCGGTGGTGCCCTGGCTCATCGTGCCCTACGACAACCTGCCGATGACCTCGCTGCTGATGGCGGTGATCGTGGGCAGCTGCGCCCGGGCGGCGCAGTCGCTCTGGCCGTTGAAGTCGGCACTGTTCGGCTACACGCTGCCAATGTCTTTGGGCCTGATCACCGCGCTGGCATGGCAGGGCGACGGCCTGCATCTTTTCCTGGCGGCGGCCGGTGCGGCCTACCTGCTGCTGACGCTGCGCGCGGGCATCGGCCAGCACAGGCTCCTGACCGAATCGCTCATGCTGCGCTTCGAGAACGAGGCCCTGGCCGCGCGTCTGGGCGAGCAGATCGCCGCCACCGAGCGCGCCAGCGAGGAGAAAACCCGCTTCCTCGGCACCGCCAGCCACGACCTGCGCCAGCCGCTGCACGCCATCGCGCTTTTCGGCGCCGCGCTCGAGAACGAACTGCGCGACCGCCCCGAGGGCCGCAACGCCGAGCGCCTGATGCGCGCGGTGAATGCGCTGGGTGCGTCGCTGGACACCATGCTCGACGTCTCGCGGCTCGATGCGGGCGTGATTACGCCGGTGCCGCAGCCGGTGCAACTGGACGCGCTGTTCCTGCCGCTCAACCACACCTTCTCGGCGCGCGCCGAGCAGAAACAGCTGCAGCTGCGCGTGCGCGCCAGCGGCCT
Organism: Variovorax sp. ZS18.2.2; assembly: GCF_024701975.1. Classification (GTDB taxonomy): domain Bacteria; phylum Pseudomonadota; class Gammaproteobacteria; order Burkholderiales; family Burkholderiaceae_C; genus Variovorax. Next base: position 62,906 of record NZ_JANLNM010000008.1, on the reverse strand, counting down.
GTGGGTGCACAGCGATCCGCAACTGCTGCACCGCATGCTGTCCAACCTGATGGACAACGCGCTCAAGTACACCGCCCATGGTGGCGTGACGGTGATGGCGCGCGCGCGCGGCGATTCGGTGTGGGTCGAGGTGCGCGACACCGGCATCGGCATCGCGCCCGAGCAGTCGGGCCGCATCTTCGAAGAGTTCTATCAGATCAACAATCCCGGCCGCGACCGCTCCCGGGGCCTGGGCATCGGGCTGTCGATCGTGCAGCGGCTGTCGCGGCTGCTCGGCCATCCGGTGCAGATGCATTCGCGCCCGGGGCGCGGCACGCACTTTCGCGTCGTGCTGCCGGCCGCCCGTGCGCACGCCGGCGGGCTGCTGCCTTCCTTTCCCTCCGACACGGGGGAAGCGGCGCAGGCGCCGCAGCGCAGGAACGCGCCACCGCTGCCGGGTCGCGTGCTGCTGCTGGACGACGAACTCGAGATCCGCGAAGCCATGGTGGGCCTGCTGCGCTCGCACGCGATCGATGCGCACGCCGTGGCCGACGAGGCTGGCGCGGCCGCGGCCTTGCAAAAAGCCCACGGCGAAGGGCGCCCGTTCGATCTGCTGCTGTGCGACTACCGCCTGGCCGACGGCGTCGACGGCCTGGACGCCGGCCTGCGCCTGAGCCAGGGGCCGGGCGAGGGTCACGCTGAAACCCCGCTGCTGCTGATCACCGGCGAGACCTCGCCGGCCCGCCTGCAGCGCGTGCGGGAATCGCAGGTCCCGGTGTTGTTCAAGCCGGTCGTGGCGGCCGCGCTGCTCCAGGCAATGGCTGAACTGGCCACGCCGAAGCTGGCTTCCCGGTCATCAACAGCCGATGTTTGAACACATTGGTAGTAGTTGGGCGCCAATCGCCGGCGTAAAGATCGAATGGCATGACTTTCGGCACTGGTGAGCATTCGCTCCGCCGAATATCTTCACTGCATTCCCGACACAGCCCAGTGGGCCGTACGGCACAAACCAGGGGGAAGGGAGAGAAGAAGAAAAGTGAGAAGCGGCCCCGGCGCAAGCGGGGGCCGCTTTCTTTTGTCCGAAATCACCCGAGGAGTGCCTGCGCGAATTCGCGCGCGTCGAAGGTCTCGAGGTCTTCGAGCTTTTCCCCCACGCCGATGAAATAGACCGGGATCGGCCGCTCGCGCGCAATGGCGCACAGCACGCCGCCCTTGGCCGTGCCGTCCAGCTTGGTCACGATCAGGCCGGTGAGGCCCAGCGTCTCGTCGAAGGCTTTCACCTGCGCGAGCGCGTTCTGCCCGGTGTTGCCGTCGATCACCAGCAGCACCTCGTGCGGCGCGGTGGCGTCGGCCTTGGTGACGACGCGCTTGATCTTCTTGAGCTCGTCCATCAGGTGCAGCTGCGTCGGCAGGCGGCCGGCGGTGTCGACCAGCACGACGTCCTTGCCGCGCGCCTTGCCGGCGTTCACCGCGTCGAAGCTCACGGCCGAGGGGTCGCCGCCCTCGTTGCTCACGATCTCGACCGTGTTGCGGTCGGCCCAGACCAGCAGTTGCTCGCGTGCCGCGGCCCGGAAGGTGTCGGCCGCGGCCAGCAGCACCGAGGCGCCCTCGGTCGCCAGATGCTTGGTGAGCTTGCCGATGGAGGTGGTCTTGCCCGCGCCGTTGACGCCGGCCACCATGATCACGGTGGGCGTGAACTGGCCGATGACCAGCGGTTTCTCGAGCGGGCGCAGCAGATCGGCGATGGCCTCGGCCAGCAGCACCTTGACCTGCGCAGCGTTGGTGGCCATCTGGCGCTTGACGCGGACCTTCAGGTCGTCGAGCAGGTATTCGGTGGCCTTGACGCCGGTGTCGGCCATCAGCAGCGCGGATTCGAGTTCTTCATACAGCGCATCGTCGATCTGCGCGTTGACGAACACGGCCTGGATGCCGGTGCCCGTTTTGCGCAGGCCGGTCTTGAGCTTGTCGAACCAGCCCTTGCGCTCGGGGAGCGCCGCTGCTTCGACGACGGCGAGTGTCGGGGCGGGGACGGGAGCCGGGGGAGGAACCGGGACCGGCGCAGGCGCTGCGACCGGCGTTGGCACGGGCGCTGGAATCGGGGCCGGGGAGGGCGCCGGCGGTGCAACCGGGGTCGGTGCAGGGACCACCACAGCAGGCGCCGCCTCTTCGGCTGCCGGCTTCCCGCCAAACCAGCTCGAAGGCGAGAACACCGAGCGCGCCGGTGCGGCCTCGGCAACAGGTGCGGGGGCGGCGGGCGGTTCGACGGGTGGGGTCGGTGCCGGCGCGACCGGGGTTTCGGCAGGCGGTTTTTTCTTGAAGAAACTGAACATCAGGAGCTTTTTACAATCCGACCCATTCTATGAAACACCTCTCGCCACGCAGTGCTGCGTCTGGTGCGGTGCTGGCGGTGGCGCTGATGGCGTCCGGGGCCATGCCTGCGCAGGCCCAGTCCACACCGCCCCCCGCTGCATCTCCAGCCGCCACCGCGGCCGCACCGGGCCCCCAGCAATTCACCCTCGCAAACGGCATGACGTTGATCGTGCAGCCCGACCGGCGCGCGCCGACCGCGGTGCAGATGGTCTGGGTCCGCGTCGGCTCCATGGACGAGGTCGACGGCACCTCCGGCGTCGCACATGCGCTCGAACACATGATGTTCAAGGGCACCAAGACCATCAAGCCCGGCGAGTTCTCGCGCCGCGTGGCGCAGCTCGGTGGCCAGGAAAACGCCTTCACCACGCGCGACTACACCGGCTACTACCAGCAGATCCCGGTCGGCAGTCTCGAGCAGGTGATGAAGCTCGAATCCGACCGCTTCGCCAACAACCAGTGGCCCGACGACGAGTTCAAGCGCGAGATCGAGGTCGTCAAGGAAGAGCGGCGCCTCCGCACCGAAGACCAGCCCCGCGCACTGCTCGGCGAGCAGCAGAACGCCGCCGTCTTCACCGCCTCGCCCTACCACCGCCCGGTGGTCGGCTGGATGAGCGACCTCGACGCGATGACGCCTGACGATGCCCGCGAGTTCCGCAAGCGCTGGTACGTGCCCGCCAACGCGGTGCTCGTGGTGGCCGGCGATGTCGATATCGCCAAGGTCCGCGCGCTCGCCGAGAAGTACTACGGCGGCATCCCGTCGCGCGCCGTGCCCACGCGCAAGCCGCGCGTCGAGCCAGTGCAGCGCGGCATCCGCCGCCTCGAATTCAAGGCGCCGGCCGAGCAGGCCTACGTGTCGCTCGCCTACCGCGTGCCGCAACTCGCGAACATCGACGACACGAACAGCGATTCGTGGGCGCTGGTGGTGCTCTCGGCGGTGCTCGACGGCTACGCCGGTGCGCGCCTGGACCGCGCGCTCACGCAGGGCCCTGACCGCGTGGCCGATTCCGCCGGCGCTTATTCGGGCTTCATCGGCCGCGGTCCGCAGCTCTTCGTGCTCGACGGCGTGCCCTCTCAGGGCAAGAGCGCCGAGGTGGTCGAAGCCGCGCTGCGCGCCCAGGTGGCGCGCATCGCGAAGGACGGCGTGGGCGAAGCCGAACTGGCACGCGTCAAGACCCAGTGGGTGGCCAGCGAAACCTACAAGCGCGACTCGGTGATGGCGCAGGCGCGCGAACTGGGCAGCAACTGGGTCCAGGGCCTGCCGCTCGACGCGAGCGAGCGCATCGTCGCCCGGCTGCAGGCCGTCACCGCCGCCCAGGTGCAGGCCGTGGCTGCCAAGTACTTCGGCGACGACCAGCTCACGGTGGCCACGCTGCGTCCCTTGCCGCCCGAAGCCAAGCCCCGCGGCCGCGGCTTCGCGGCACCCGCAGGCGAGCTGCGCTGAAAGACCCGGAACACATGATGACTCTCAAGAAACTGGCGCTGCGCGCCGTGTTTGCCGGCACCGCCGTTCTCGGCCTTGCCAGCGCGCAGGCCGCGCTGCCCATCCAGCAATGGACGCTCGCGAACGGCGCCAAGATATACCTCGTGTCGACCAACGCGCTGCCGATCGTCGACGTGCAGATCGACTTCGACGCCGGCAGCCGGCGCGACCCGGCACCGCAGGCGGGCCTGGCCAGCGTGACCTCGGCGATGGTCGAGAAGGGCGTGCGCGCCGGCAAGAACGGCGAGCCCGCGCTCGACCAGAATGCCCTCGGCGAAGCCTGGGCGGACCTGGGCGCGAGCTTCGACGTGAGCGCAGGCACCGACCGCATGAGCTATTCGCTGCGGACGCTCTCCGATCCGGCACTGCTCGGCAAGGCCGTGACGCTGGCCTCGCGCGAGCTCGGCGAGCCCTCGTTCCCCGACGACGTCTGGCTGCGCGAGCGCGAACGCATCAACGCTTCCATCAAGGAGTCGAACACCAAGCCCGCGACCATCGCCGGCCGCGCGTTCGCACAGGCCGTCTACGGCGTGCATCCATACGGGCAGGAAGTCACCGAGGAAACGCTGGCGCGCATCGACACGGTCGCGATGCGCCAGCGCTATCAGCAGCTCATCGTGCCGTGCCGCGCCAAGCTCAGCATCGTGGGCGCGGTCACGCGTACCGAGGCCGAATCGGTGGCGGTCACGCTGCTGTCGCGCCTGCCGGCCGCCGACAGCTGCGCGCCGCTGCCCACCATCGCGCCGGTGGCCGCGCTCGCTGCGCAGAAGGACGAGCGCATCCCGTTCGACTCCGCGCAGGCCCACGTCTTCATCGGCCAGCCCGGCTACCCGCGCAAGGACCCCGACCACTTCGCGCTCACCCTCGGCAACTACGTGCTCGGCGGCGGCGGTTTCGTCTCGCGCCTGACCAACGAGGTGCGCGAGAAGCGCGGCCTCACCTACAGCATCTACAGCGGCTTTGCGCCGGGGCTCGATGCGGGGGCGTTTCGCATCGGCTTCCAGACCCGGCCCGACCAGGCTGAAGAGGCCGTGAAGATGTCGCGCGAAGTGCTGGCGAAGTTCGTGGCCGAAGGCCCGACCGAGAGCGAGCTGAAGGCCGCGAAGGACAACCTGATCGGCGGCTTCCCGCTGCTGCTGGACAGCAACCGCAAGCTCATCGGCAACGTCGCCAACATCGCCTGGCACGACCTGCCGCTGGACTACCTCGATACCTGGACCACGCGCATGAATGCGGTCACGGCGGCGGACGTCAAGGCGGCGTTCGCGCGCAAGCTGCAGCCGGCGCGGATGGTGACGGTGGTGGTGGGCGGAAAGTAACCGTTATGCCAGCGCGTGCGGGCCGCTCGTCGCGGCCGCACGCACCGCCGCGCCGAGCCGCTTGAGCAACTGCGGCGCCGCGCGCGCCTGCTGCCAGTAGAGCGGCACCGGCAGCGTCGAGCCGGGCACCAGCTCCATCAGCGTCCCCTCGCGGATTGCATCGGCCACCATGCTGGCCGGATGCATGCCCCAGCCCATGCCCGCGCACGCCGCCTCGACAAACGCGTTCGGCGATGGAATCCAGTGCCGCGGCGTCTCGACGTTGCGGTGGCAGATGCGGCGCACCCAGCGTGCCTGCAGGCGGTCCTTGCGGTCGAACACCAGGCTCGGCGCGCTTGCCAGCGTTCGCGCGCCCACGCCCTTGGCGAAATGCCGCTTCACGAATTCGGGGCTTGCGGCGGCCACGTAATGCATCGTGCCCAGCGCCTCGCTGTTGCAGCCGGCCACCGGCTCGGCCAGCGCGGTCACTGCCGCGAGCACGGCGCCGCTGCGCAAGCGCTCGGCCGTGTGGTCCTGGTCATCGACCGAGAGATCGAGCAGCGCGGCTTCCTCCTGCGTGGAGAAGGCGGCGGCCGCGGCCATGAACCAGGTCGCCAGGCTGTCGGCGTTGACGGCCACGCGCACCGTGACGCGTTCGTGCGCCTCGCCGCTTCCCATGCCGAGGGCAGGAAGGGCGTCGCGCAGTTCGTGCTCCAGCATGCCCACGCGCTCCAGGTGCCGGCACAGCTGCAGGCCGGCTTCCGTCGCGACGCAGGGCTGGCCGCGCACCAGCAGCGCGCCGCCCGTGCGCTCCTCGAGCAGCTTCACGCGCTGCGAGACGGCCGAGGGCGTGACGTTCAACGCGCGCGCGGCGCGCTCAAAGCTGCCTTCGCGCACGACGGCGGCCAGGGCGTTGAGGGCGGCGTAGTCGAGCATCTTGATTGATTAAGTCAAACTGAATTGAAGTTAGGAGGTTTAGTTTGAATTAATCCGAGGTGCGCGGCAAGCTCGCACCATGTCTGCCGAACTCGCCACCACCGCTTTCCTCCACGGGCTCTTCATGAGCCTGGTGCTCATCGTCGCCATCGGCGCCCAGAACGCCTATGTGCTGCGCCAGGGATTGCGGCGCGAGCATGTGAGCGCCGTGGTGCTGTTCTGCGCGGCCAGCGATGCGGTACTGATCGGTGCGGGCGTCGCTGGCATGGCGCAGGCGCTGAAGGGGCGGCCGATGCTGGCGACGGCGCTCGCGGGGCTCGGCGCGGCGTTCCTGTGCGCCTATGGTCTTCGTGCGCTGTGGCGTTCGCGCCAGCCCGGCGCGCTGCAGGCGACGGCGCAGGGCATTTCGCTCTCGCGCGCGGCCGTGGTGGCGCAGGCGGCGGGCTTCACGCTGCTGAACCCGCATGTCTATCTGGACACCGTGCTGCTCGTGGGCAGCGCGGGCGCGCAGTACGCGGGCTCGCTCAAGGTCTGGTTCGTCGCGGGCGCCTCGATGGCGAGCGTGCTGTGGTTCACCGCGCTGGGTTTCGGCGCACGGCTGCTCGCGCCGGTGTTCGCGCGTCCGCGCGCCTGGCAGATGCTCGATGCGCTGATCGGCGGCACCATGCTCGTGCTGGCGGCCATGCTGGCGCGGCGTGCGTTGACCGGCGCCTGACCGGCCGCCGGTGCGGCGGCGTTAAGCTCGCCGCATGCCCCAGAAGAAAGCCGCCGCAGCCTCCCGTCCGCCCGCAACCAAGCGCCCCGCACGCCCCGTGCGACCCAGCGAGGTCCGCATCATCGGCGGCCAATGGAAGCGCACCCGCCTCGCGGTGGCCGACAAGCCGGGCCTGCGCCCTACGCCCGACCGCGTGCGCGAGACGCTGTTCAACTGGCTCGCAAGCCTGGCCGGCGCGGGTGGTGGAGAACTGCCGGGCTGGCATTGCGTCGACGCCTTCGCGGGCACCGGTGCTCTCGGCCTGGAAGCTGCCTCGCGCGGCGCGGCCAACGTGCTGCTGTGCGAGCAGGACGCGGCGCTGGTCGCGCAATTGCAGGCCGCGAAGACCAAGCTGTCGGCCGAGGCGGTGCGCATCGAGCGCGGCAATGGCCTCACGGCGCTGGAGCGCACGACGGCGGGCAGCCTGCACGCCGTCTTCCTCGATCCGCCCTTCGAGAGCACCGCGCTCTACGAACCGGCCCTGCGCGCCGCGGCGCGCGCATTGCGCCCCGGTGGCGTCGCCTACCTCGAAGCCCCCCGTCAGTGGAACGACGAGGAACTGGCCGCGTTCGGCCTCGCGGGCTTCCGCTATCTGAAGGCCGGCGCCGTGCATGCCCACCTGCTGCGACTGGCCTCGGAGGGGACTGCATAATCCGCCGAACAAGCCGCACCGGCTGCATGAGGAAGAAGCAACCATGGCCAGCAACGTCATCGCGGTTTATCCGGGCACATTCGATCCCATCACCCTCGGTCACGAGGACGTGGTGCGCCGGGCCACCCAGCTGTTCTCCAAGGTGATCGTCGCCGTCGCGGCGGGCCATCACAAGAAGGCGCTGTTCTCCCTGCAGGAACGCATGGACATGGCGCGCGAAGCCGTCAAGCCCTACAGCGACCAGGTCACGGTCGAGAGCTTCTCGGGCCTTTTGCGCGACTTCGTGGTGGCGCGCGGCGGCAAGGCCATGGTGCGGGGCCTTCGCGCCGTGACCGACTTCGACTACGAGTTTCAGCTCGCCGGCATGAACCGTTCGCTGATGCCCGATGTCGAGACCGTGTTCCTCACGCCCAGCGACAAGTACCAGTTCATCTCCAGCACCTTCGTGCGCGAGATCGCCATGCTCGGCGGCGAGGTCAACAAGTTCGTCTCGCCCAACGTCGAGCACATGCTGGCCGCCAAGGTGCGCAGCCTCGGCCGTGAATAGGCACTCCCCCAGGCTTCGCGCACTTCGTGTCGCTTCTCCTCCCCCCTCGCCGGGGGCAACACCAGCGGCCCGGCAAAGCCGGTTCCGCGGTGTTTCACGAATGGCCCTTGCCGCGCCTGTTCGAACCAGATGACCGATAGATATCCGCCACCCCGCCTGCATCTGCTCGGGGATGCAGCGCTGTTGTGCGAGCTGCCGGCACCGGCCACGCTGGTGCAGCAGCAACGCATCTGGGCGCTGGCCGCAGAGGCCCGCGAATGGCCCGGCGTCGGCGAAGTGCTGCCGGGCATGAACAACCTCACGTTGACCTTCGACCCCACGGCCATCGAACTCGACGCGCTCACGGCACAGGTGCTCGAAGCCTGGCCGAAGCTTTCTGCCAAGGCCGTCGAAGGCCGCCTGGTCGAGATCCCCGTTGCCTACGGCGGCGAGCACGGACCTGACCTCCGCGACGTCGCGGCCCACACAGGCCTCACGCCGGCGGAAGTGGTGCGGCGTCACAGCGCGGGCGAGTACGTGGTGTATCTGCTCGGCTTTCTTCCGGGCTTCGCTTTCATGGGAGGCCTCGCGCCCGAGCTCGCCACGCCCCGCCGCGCGGAGCCGCGCACCGCGGTACCCGCGCGCTCGGTCGGCATCGGCGGCGAGCAGACGGGCATCTACCCGCTGGTGTCGCCGGGCGGCTGGCAGCTCATCGGCCGCACCTCGCTCGAGATGTTCGACCCGACCGCCGAGTCGCCCACCTTGCTGCGCCCGGGCGACCGTGTGCGCTTCGTCGTCGAGAGCGTGCAGACATGATCGTCGTCCAGAAGTCTGGCCTGCTGGCCTCGGTGCAAGACCTCGGGCGGCACGGCCATCGCCAGTTGGGCATCTGCCCCGGCGGCGCGCTCGATGTGCTGGCGCTCACGCTCGCGAACCGGCTGGTCGGCAATCCCGACGGCACCGCGGGACTCGAACTCACGATGGGCGGCTGCGAACTGCGCTTCGAAACTGACACGCGCATCGCGCTCGTTGGCGACGACTTCGGCGCGCAACTCGACGGCGTGCCGCTCTGGCCCTGCTGGAGCGTGCCGGTGGCGGCGGGCCAGGTGCTCAAGCTCCAGGGCGCCAATGCAGCCAATACGAAGAAGGCGGGCCTGCGCAGCTGGCTCGCCATTGCGGGCGGTATCGACGTGGCGCCCGTGCTCGGCTCGCGCAGCACTGATCTCAAGGCTGGCTTCGGCGGCCACGAAGGCCGCGCGCTGCGCAAGGGCGACAAGCTGCCGCTGGGCCCGTCGCGGCTCGACGCCGCACAGCGCACACGCAAGCCCTTCGGCCTGCGCGGCCCCGACTGGGGCGCGGAAGAAGCCGATGGCGCCATCGCGCTGCGCGTGTTGCCCGGTCCCGAATTCGAACAGTTCACGCTGGCCGCGCGCGAGGTGCTGTGGGGCGAGCGCTGGCGCATCACCTCGCAGAGCAACCGCATGGGCAGCCGGCTCGCGGGCGCCGAACTCAAGCGCAAGCGCGCGGGCGACATGCTGTCGTCGGGCGTGATCCCCGGCACGATCCAGGTGCCGCCCTCGGGCCAGCCGATCATCCTGATGGGAGATGCGCAGACGACAGGCGGCTATCCGCGCATCGGCGTCGTGATCCGCGCCGACCTCTGGAAACTCGCGCAGGCGCCGCTCAACGGCAAGCTGCGCCTCGTGCAGGTCGACATGGCGGAGGCGCTCGCCGCCTGGGCCGGCCAGCAGCGCTACCTCGCGCAAGTGGCGCAAGGGCTTGCGGTGGCAGGCTGGCCGGGCGCGGCATAGACTGTGCGAGCACACCGCCAGCGGGCCGCGCCGGTGCCGGCCCGCTGAAGAAGAAGGAACCTTCCCCATGCACATCGACCTCAATGCCGATCTCGGCGAGGGCGCTGGCAGCGACGAAGCGCTGCTCGGCCTCGTGAGCTCCGCCAACATCGCCTGCGGCTGGCACGCGGGCGACGCCAAGACCATGCGCCAGTGCGTGCGCTGGGCCATCGAACACGGCGTGGCCATCGGCGCGCACCCGAGCTTTCCCGATCGCGAGAACTTCGGCCGCAGCACCATGCACCTGCCGCCCGACGAGATCGTCTCGAACGTGCTTTACCAGGTCGGCGCGCTCGCCGCGATCGTCAAGGCCGAGGGCGGGCAACTCGCGCATGTGAAGGCGCACGGCCAGCTCTACAACCAGGCAGTCAAGGAGCCCGAGCTCGCCGATGCGCTTTGCGAGGCGGTGCGCCGCTTCGACCCGTCGCTCAAGTTCTTCGGCCTTGCCGGCAGCAACATGATCGACGCCGCGCGCCGCGCCGGCCTCACGCCTGTCGAGGAAGTGTTCGCCGACCGCGGCTACATGCCCGATGGCAGCCTCGTGCCGCGCAGCCAGCCCGGTGCGCTGATCGAGAGCGAAGAGCAGTCGATCGCGCAGACCCTCTCGCTGGTGCGCGACCACAAGGTGACCGCCATCGATGGCAGCACGGTCGCCGTCAACGCACAGACCGTGTGCCTGCATGGCGACGGCGCGCATGCGCTGGCCTTCGCGCGCCGCATTCGCGAGCGGCTGCAGGCCGAGGGCATCGCGGTTCGCGCCTGATCGGCACGCGTCTTCAAGGCAACGGGTCGGGCGACAGCGCGCTCACCCATTCTTCTCCCGCTTCGGCGCAGTAGTCGGCCACGATGGCGCGCGTGAGCTTGGCGACCGCATGCACTGCCGGCGCCGTGCCGCGCGCATGGGCCAGTGTGATCACCATGGGCGGCAGCGCGGGACCGTCGCGAATTTCGAGGTAGCCCTCGGCCAGCTCCTTCCTCACGAAGATCGGCGGGATCGCCGCCACGCCGAAGCCGCCCTTCGTGAGCTGGATGATCGACTGCACCGAGGGAAAGCTGCACACGCGCGGCTCCGCGGCGCGCCCGACGAACAGCGCGCTGACATGCGCGCGCGGCCCCGAGGTCCTGGAGAAGGTGAGAACCGGCACGCGTTCCAGGTCTTCCAGTTGCAGGGTGCGCGCTTTCGGCAGCACGGCGGGGCGTGCTACCCACAGCATCGGAAAGCGGCACAGCGAGGTGACTGTCGACTCGCCGTCGTTCGCCACGTCCGCGATGTCGTCGTTCTGGATCATCAGGTCGAACTTGCGGCGCCGGAACTGGTCGCGCAGGTTGTGCGCCGTGTCCACCGTGATGTCGGGCTCGATGGCCGGCAGCCGCTCGCTCAGCATGTGGATCAGCGGCGTGAGCCAGGTGTGGACCACCGTCTCGATGACGCCGATGCGCACCCGCCCGGACGGTGGTGCGTCGGGGTGCACCGAGAGCTTGAGCTGCTTTTCGAGCGCAAGCATCTGCTCGGCCTGGCGCACCACCTGCTCGCCGAGGATCGTGAGCTTGAGAGTGCGCTGCGTGCGGTCGACCAGCAGCACGCCCAGCTCTTCTTCCAGCGCCTCGATGCGCTTGGACACGGCCGCCTGCGTCGTGCAGAGCATCTGCGCGGTCTCGCGAAAGCTCTTGAGCCGGTCGAGCATCACGAGCGTTTCCAGAAATCGGGTGTTCATGGATGAGTCTCTCCCTGCGTCCGGGTGCCTTGCGAATTTTTTTTATCGGCCTCTTCAACAAAAACTCGTTCGACAGCCACCGAGGCGCCATGTTTTCATAAAGCCGTCACACACACAGAGAGGTGCAACCCGCCCTCTGCAACCGCCGCCTTCACATCGGCGGTTGCAGAAGTCGTGCCAGTGGGCGCACCCGGCTTTCACGTCACCCGAGCAGGGAAGGGAAGAGATGAAGAAAACGAAGACCACACGGCGGCGGCTCCAGACGGGCGCCGCGCTCGGTGTCTGCGCCCTGGCGCTTGCCAGTTGCGGCGGTGGGGGCGGAGGCGGCGGGGCCGATCCGGCCACGCTCGCGGCCATGGCGGCGGCCGCTGCTGCTGCTGCTGCCGGAAGCACGCCACCGCCTCCTGCGCAGCCACCGACGACGAGTCCGCCGCCACCGCCACCGGTTCAGGCCAAGTGCGCGATGGACACCACCGTGGCGGCGTCCTACGAGGAACAACGCCTGCCCAACAAGCTCGCAAGCAGCGACGCGCTGAGCTTCTCGCAGCAGCTCCTGCAGGCCAGCGGATTCGACAAGTTCGGCCCCGACTTTGCCGCGAAGCTGTGCAACAACGGCATGGCCGGCGCATCGAGCTACGACGAGGCGGTGACGCTGCTCAAGAGCGAGGGCGTGAAGCTCTGGCAGGCGGCGCTGGACCGCGTTCAGGGGCGCGTCGTGCAGGGCACCTTGTCCAAGAGCGACGACCGCATGTTGTATTGGGCGCGCCTCACCATGACGCTGGCGCTGCGCCAGTGGAAGCCCGACTTCCCTCTCTCGGACGACCAGCGCGCCGCATTGCAGAACGAGTTCGAACGCGCCTCGCGCGGCCAGTACGCCATCGATTTCCCCGAGGGGCCGCAGTACAAGCGCATTCTTGTGAGCGGCTTTGATCCATTCACACTGGGCGCCGCCGGCAAGGACGGACAGTTGGGGATGCTCAAGGGCAATCCTTCGGGGGCGACCATCCTGTCGCTGGACGGCAATACCGTGGCGCTGGCCGACGGCACCACAGCGGTGATCCACACCTTCATCCTGCCCGTCAACTACGGCCCCTTCATCGCCGGCATGCAGGAGGACACGCTGGGGCCCTGGTTCAAGCCCGGCAGCAAGCGCGTCGATGCGTCCGTCACCATGAGCCAAGGCCGTTCCAGTTTCGACCTGGAGCACTACAACGGGCGCTATCACTTCGCGAATTTTGTCGGCAACGACAACTTGAACCCGCCCTGCGAAGGCGACGGTCTCCCTGCGACGCTCGAGTGCGACATCAATCCACCACAACGATGGCTGGGCTATTCGCCCACTCCGTGGAGAAGGGATGCACCGCCGCAATTCATCGCCGCAACCTTGCCGTTTCAGCAGCTCATCGAGGCCAAGACCGGTGCGGACCTGGAGGGGGGCGGTTGGGCGGTGGCCCGGAATGACGACTATGACGTCGGCCCGTGCACCCAGGCAGCCTCGGACACGGAAGCGGCTTACAACCTGGCCAAGGCCAACGAAAAGGCGGCCCTCGACGCCTACTACGCAGCCTCGACGGCGGACAAACCGGCCGCGCTCCAAAAGTACTTCGAAGCGTATGGCGTCGCCCAGGCGGCTGCCAGACCAAGCCCCCTGGAAACCAACTGCGCGCTCAATGGCGGCGGAGGCAACTATCTCTCCAATGCCAGTGCCTATCGCAACACCTTGATGCGCGACATTTTTGGGCTCACCATTCCGGCAGGCCATATTCACACGCCGACCATGCAGACGCCAAGCGGAGTCACCAGTGCGGGCTTCGAGGCCAATCGCGACAAGATCGTCGCGCAGTCCCGCAATCTGATTTTTGCGGTGGCGAAAAGCCTGGCAACGTCGTCCGCACCTTGATCTCCAGGAAGAAGACCATGAAATTCGCAGCCCTCGCATTCATCCTCGGTAGCGTTGCCGCCTGCAACATCGCGCTGGCCCAACCGGTCGGCGGGTTCTATCTGTTCAAGCACAAGGAGAGCGGCAAAGTCGTGTGCTATCAGCAGGTCATCAACTCCGACTGGGACCGGCTGTCCGGCCCGTTCCAGGACAGCGGCTGCAAGATCGAAGAGAAGCCGAAGACGCGGCGCAGCGACCTGCCCGCAAGCCCACTCGACCTGGCGCCCAAGAAATAGCAACACCCGCCTGGAAGGGTTTCTGCGGTACCTTCGGACCCATGACCCAGCCGAAGTCGCCCAGATCCTCCCCGCCGTTGCGTGTATTGCTCACCGGCTTCGACCCGTTCGACCGCGAAGCCATCAACCCGTCATGGGAGGCTGTGCGCGCACTCGACGGCGCGAAGATCGGCCGCGCCACGGTGCATGCGCGCCAGATGCCTTGCGTCTTCGGCGACGCCATCGAGGCGCTCGCGAGCGCCATGGACGAACTGAAACCGCAACTGGTGCTTTGCGTCGGCCAGGCCGGCGGGCGCTCGGAGATCACGCCCGAGCGCATCGCGATCAACATCGACGACGGGCGCATCGCCGACAACGCGGGCCACCAGCCGATCGACCTGCCGGTGGTGCCGGGCGCGCCCGCTGCCTATTTCTCGACGTTGCCGATCAAGGCCATCGTGCGCGACCTGCGCGCGGCCGGCATTCCGTCTTCGGTGTCGAACAGCGCGGGCACCTTCGTCTGCAACCACATCTTCTACGGGCTGATGCACCGCATCGCGACGCATCCGGTATCCGGTTTGCCGGGCCTGCGCGGTGGCTTCATCCACATTCCCTACCTGCCGGAGCAGGCGGCGCGTTTTCCGGGTGCGCCGAGCATGTCGCTCGCCACGATGACCGAGGCGCTGCGCATCGCGGTCGCCACCGCGCTCGCGGTGAAGCAGGACGTGGCCGAGACCGGCGGCCAGCTGCACTGAGCGCTGAAGCGCCGAGCCTCTTCAGGCCGACGGAAAGGTCTTCGCGAGCCAGGCGTTCAACGCCGCGTTGACGAAATCGGGCTTCTCCATCGTCAGCATGTGGCCGCACTGCGGCACCCACACGACCTCGGCCTGCGGCAGCAGTTCCGCCATCTCGCGCGTGTGCTCGGGCGGCGCGAGCTTGTCGTCGTCGCCGCACATCAACAACACCGGCGCGCGAAGCGAGGCCAGGTGGGTGCGCGCATCGGGGCGCCGCATCACCGCGCGGTTCTGGGCAATGAGCTGGGCCGTACCGGCATCGAGCACGATGTCGAGATAGCGCCGCACCAGCACCGGGTCGTCGGCTTGCGTGGGATGGAAGGCGAAATAGACATTCGCCTCGATCACGTCGCGTGCCTCGCCGCGTTCGAAGAGTTCGATGGCGCCTTCGCGCAGCGTGAACATCTCGGGCGTCTCGGGCCGCGCGCTGGTGCCGAGCAGGGCGAGCCCGGCGATGCGTTCGGGTGCCTGGCGGGCCGCCTCCATCGCGACCATGCCGCCCATCGAGGCACCGCAGAGCACCAGCGGCCCCGCGTGCTCGCGCAGCACGGCCGCGGCCATGGTTTCGACGGTGTCGTTGCGCGTCTGGACGTCGCTCACGCGGGCGTCGAAGGCGGAGGGAAGGGCAGGCCGCTGGGCCTCCCAGAGGCGCTCGTCGCAGGCGAGGCCGGGCAGCAGGACAAGTTGGGGCATGGGGCGATTTTGCGCGATCGCGGCAAGCCGGCGGAACGGTATAGATCACGGCATAGGTCACGGCATAGGCTTCATGGCCAGCAGCCATTGAGGGTCTTGATCGACATACTTTCCGGCGCTGCACGACGCACCCCGCGCGCGCCTCTCCCGTTTCCGTTTTTTGCTTCATGTCGAGGACAACAAATGAACCTGGTTCAACGCGTGCAGGACATCCTGCTCAAACCCAAGGCCACCTGGCCAGTGATCGACGCGGAGCCGGCCGATGCCGCTTCGCTCTACAAGAACTACGTGATGATCCTCGCGCTGATTCCAGCGGTGGCGAGTTTCATCGGCCTCTCGGTGGTCGGCCTCGGTGTCTTCGGCGTGAACTTCCGCGTGCCGATCGTCGCGGGGCTCGCCCACATGATCGTGGGCTACGTGCTGTCGCTGGTGATGGTGTTCGTGCTGGCGCTCATCATCGACGCCATGGCGCCGACCTTCGAAGGCACCAAGAGCCAGATCGGCGCACTCAAACTCTCGGCCTATGCGAGCACGGCGGGCTTTGTCGGCGGCATCTTCAGCCTGCTGCCTTCGCTGTCGGTGCTGGGCGGGGTGGCGGCGCTCTACGGCATCTACCTGATCTACCTGGGCCTGCCGGTGCTGATGAAGTGCCCGCTCGACAAGGCCATTGCGTACACCGCGGTGGTGGTGATCTGCGCCATCGTCGGCGGCTTCGTGATCGTCTGGGTGCTGGCGCTGCTCACGCCGTCGCCCGCGCGCGTCGGCATGGGCACGGGCCTGGGCTTCGCAAGCGAAGCGGTGGCGGCCGTGCAACAACTGGCGGCCGCAAAAACCTGAGCGTCACGCGCACGGTGGAAAATGGGCGGCAATGCCAACGCCCAAACCCGACACCACCACCGACCTCATCCTGATCCGTCACGGCGAAACCGCCTGGAACCGCGAACTGCGCTTCCAGGGGCATGCGGATGTGCCGCTCAACGACATCGGCCATGAACAGGCCAGGCGCATCGGCCTGCGCCTGGCGGGCGAAACGGCACAGCACCTGATCAGCAGCGACCTCATGCGCGCCCAGCAGACGGCCGCCCCGGCGGCGCTGCAGTTGTCGCTGCCGGTGGTCACCTCGGCGGGATTGCGGGAGCAGTACTTCGGCATCGTCGAGGGCATGCGCTCCGACGAGATCCAGAGCCTGCATCCGCGCGCGTGGGAAGAGTGGCTGGAGTTCCGCGAAGACCACGCGATGCCCGAGGGCGAGACGGCGCGCGAGTTTCATGCGCGCATCGTCGCGGCGCTCGGCACCATCGCCACCGCCCACAAGGGACAGCACCTGATCGTCGTCACCCACGGCGGCGTGCTCGACATGGTGTGGCGCACCGCGAAGGGGCTGAGCCTCAGCGGGCCGCGCCAGAGCGACATTCCCAATGCGGGCTTCAACCGCATCCGCATCGCCGATCCGGCCGCGCCGGATGCGATCGAGATTGTCGAATGGGCCGACACGCGCCACCTCGCCGACCTGCCGCCGCAGCCGACTTACGACCAGACGCGGCACCTCAAGAAGAACGAGGACTGAGCGCACGCGCGCTCAGGTGACTCCCGCAGCGAGTTGCCCGAGGCCCAGCCGCGCATAAACGGCCCCCGCCTGTCGCCGCAGCCGCAGCGACTCGGGCTGGCCGTTGAGCTGCTGCTGCAAGATGCCCTGCGCCGCCGCGAGCGTGGACTCGCTGCCGGTGCGTATCAATGCATCGAGGTACACCTGCTCGAAAAGATCGCGCTGCGCATGGCTGCCGCCGATCTCGATCATGCGCGGCAGCGCGACGCCCAGGCCATCGATGGCGGCTGAGAAATCGCCGCGCGCATGGGCCACGAGCCCGTGCGCGGCCGGCACGCAGACGCGCTGCCATGCGGCGCGCGTCGAGGGCGGTGCGTTGGGTGCGAACGCCTCGATGTTGTGCAGCAGCGCATCGGCCTCGGGCCGTCCGGCGCGTGCGAGGCCGTAGAGGTATTGCAGATCGAGAAAAGGCAGCACGTGGTCGGCCTGGCGCTGCAGCAGGTAACCGGCCACGTCGTTCCAGCGCGCACCCACGTCGATGCCCGCGAGCTCCAGGCGCGCGAGCAGCGAGACGGCGCCGATCTGGTCCTGCGAGTAGTCCTTGACCACGCCCCATGCATGCTCGTCGTACACCGCGAGCGCTTCGGCGTCGCGGCCCAGGTCGATCAGGAACAGCGCCACGTGCCACCAGTTGTGCGTGACCATGAAGGAGTTCAGGCCGATCCAGGTGTCGCTCACGCTTTCCATGAACGCCAGCCCTTCGGCGAGCCGGCCTTCGGTGAGCATCACATGCGCGAGTGCGTGGTGTGCCCAGGGCTCCTTGCGGCACATGGCGATGGCCAGCCGCGCGCTGGCCTCGGCCTCGCGCATCAGGTGGCACTGCTCGTAGCCGAAGGCGGCCATGCCGTGCACGTAGGCTACGTCGGCCGCCGAAGGAAGCACCGCGAGCGCGAGCCGCAGCATGCCGGGGCAGTCGCCGGTGTTGAAGCAGTGGTACTGGCCCAGCTTGACCGAGACGAGATCGCGCGGAAATTCGTGTGCCTGCTCCGCGTGCAGCGCGATGGCGCGGGCGATGTCGCCGTCCGCCCACGCCTCGATGGCCGCGATGTAGCGCTGCTCGCGCGGTGTGGCGCACGCGGCGCCGGCACGGGCCTTCGCGAGAAACGGCCGCGCGTTGGCCACGGCATCGCGCGATTCAGCAAAGAGGTGCAGCGTGGCGCAGTACGCCTGCACGATGGGGCTCGCATCGGTGTCGGCCAGCGCGATGAGGTTGACGGCGCGCGATTCGGTCGAGATGAAGCCCATGACGAAGTCGTCGACCAGCGCGAGGCTGGCGGGGTCGTCGAGGGTGAGCGGATTGCCGAGGCTGTCGGCGTGCGAGGTTGCGGAGGGCATGACGGCATGGTGCCATGCCCCCGCGAAGGGTTCAAACCCCGGCCTGCTGGTGGCGGTATTCCTGGGTCTTTCCGCCGTAGCCGTAGGCCGCGCCGCGCGCGTCGATCACGTGGATGTACGACACCTCGTGCAGGTCCGGCCGGATCTTCGTCATGGCCGCATGCACCTCGCGCAGGTAGCGCGCCTTCTCGGCCTTGGTGTTGGTTTCGTCGGTGATGCTGATGTCCAGGTGAAAGGCCGACTTGCCCAGCGATGCCAGCGTCTGGCCGCCGATGAACCAGGCGTCGGCGGCGATGTATTGCACGGTGATGGCGATCACTGGCAGCTGCTTGCCGAGCACGCTTTGGGTGAGCTCGGCGACGGTGTCGACGGTCTTGCGGGTGAGGGCGGTGTCGGGTTCGCCGGAGAGGTGGACAACGATGTGGGGCATGGTGGACTCCTGTGAAATGAATGAACGATGGAGTGATTTTGGAATTCCGATGGTCATCGGAAAAGCGGGAATATATGATGGAATCCATCGGATAAACGGATGGATAAGGCCATGCAAAGCTTCGACCTCGAACAACTTCGCACGCTGGCGGCCGTGATCGACGCGGGCAGCCTCACGGCGGCCGCCCCTCGCGTGTTCCTCTCGCAGTCGTCCGTCAGCGAGCAGATGCGCAAGCTCGAGGAGCGGGCGGGCCAGTCGCTGCTCACGCGCAGCAAGGCTGGCGTCGCGCCCACCGAGGCGGGCACGCGGCTGCTGGCGTACGCGCGGCGCATCCTCGCGCTCAGCGACGAGGCCTTTCGCGACCTGCACGGCGAAACGCTGCAGGGCGAATTGCGGGTCGCCGTAACCGACTACTTCCGCCCCGGCGATCTCACGCAGTTGCTGGGCCGCCTGGGCGAAAGCTATCCGCAGGTGCGGCTGAACGTGAGCATCCTGAAGAGCGACGCGCTGCGGGTCGCCTATGCGCACGGCGACTTCGACGTCGGCCTGGCGATGGACATCGCGGGTGCATCGTCGTCCTCCTCGACGCAGGGCGCCAAGGCCTCGCTCATCCGGCGCGAATCGCTCGCGTGGCTGGGTGCCACCGGCCTGCGCGTGGCGCGGGGCGAGCCGGTGCGGCTGCTGGCGCTGCCGGACACCTGCTCGCTGCACCAGTTCACCGTGGCGCTGTTGCGGCGGCGGCGCGTGCCGTATGTGCTCGCTCACGTCGCGTCGGGCGTGGCGGGGTTGCAGTCGGCGCTGGCCGCGGGGCTGGGGGTCGCGTGTCTGAACGAATCGGCGGTGTGCGAAGGCGTGACCCGGCTGGCCGCGCCGCACGGGCTGCCGGCCTTGCCCAAGGTGGCGTTCCAGCTCCTGCCCGGACGCCGGGGCGAGACGGGGTTCGTGACCCGCGCCCGCGAGATGCTGGCCACCCATCTGGTGTGAGGCGCCCCGGGGTGGCGCGGGATTTGCGTCACCCCCGCCATGGACGCGCCACAACCCAACAACCTGCCGGATCTGCTGCGCCATTCCCGCTTCGACGACGCCCAAGCGATCTTTTCGGGCACCTTGTTCGTCGCCATCGCCATGATGCTGTTCGGCCAGGCGGGCCTGCTCACGGGCGGCACGGCGGGCGTCGCGTTCCTTCTGCACTACGCGACCGGCGTGAGCTTCGGCAAACTGTTCTTCCTGGTGAACCTGCCGTTCTACTGGTTCGCCTGGCGCCACATGGGCCGGGCTTTCACGCTCAAGACCTTCTCGGCGATCGCGTTGCTGTCGGTGATGACCGACTGGGCGCCGCGCTATCTGTCGATCGATTCACTGCACCCGGCTTTTGCCGCGGTGTTCGGTGGCCTGCTGCTGGGCACGGGCTGCCTGTTCCTCGCGCGCCATCGCGCCAGCCTCGGGGGCGCGACGGTGCTGACGCTGTACCTGCAGGAAAAGCGCGGCTGGCCAGCCGGCAAGGTGCAGATCGGCGTCGACTGCACGGTGGTGCTGCTCGCGCTGTTCGTGATTCCACCGCAGCGCGTGGGGTGGTCGGTGCTGGCTGCGGTGGTGATGGGGCTCTTCTTGTGGATCAACCACAAGCCGGGGCGCTACGCGGCGACCTGAGTCGAGAGTGTTCGGGGGCGCGAGCGCCGGCCCGAACAACGCCAACGCGCCTCCTAGCGCGAAGGCACCACAGGCCAGGGCCGCTGCGCCTCGCGAATCTGCTCGAACGCGCGCGACACGCGCAGCACGCCGAGATCGTCGAACCGGTGTCCAGCGATCTGCAGCCCGATCGGCATCCCGCCCGCCGAATACCCGCAGTTCACCGACGACGCCGGTTGCTCCGACATGTTGAATGGCACCGTGAAGCCGATGTGCTCCAGCGGCCGCAGCGGATCGTTGGTCGGCGAAGGCGCCTCGGCCGCTGCGGGCATGTTCGGCGACACGGGCGAGATCACGTAGTCGAAGCGCGCGCACGCTTGCACCGCCGCCACGCGCGTCGCATGGAACTGGCTGAAGCTGCGGAACACATGCTCGCCGCTGAACTCGGCCGCGCTCTCGGCCCATTCGCGGATATACGGCAGCACCTTGGCGCGCTGGTCGGCGCGCAGGGCCTTCATGTCCACCAGCGAGCGCATGCGCCACAGGTGGTCCATGCCGTCGAGCATGGCTTGCGACATGAAGGGCTGCATGGTCTCGACGATCGCGCCGGCTTTCTCGAACAGGCGCGCGGCATGTTCGACCGCCGTCTGGATCTCCGGCTCGACCGCGAGGCCGCAGCCCGCGTCGAGCAGCAGCCCGATGCGCAGGCCCCGCAGATGATCGGGCGACACGTCGAAGGCCGCCCAGTCGATGTCCTGCGCAGGCAGGCTCATGCTGTCGCGCGCGTCGGGTTTGGAGAGCACCTGCATCAGCAGCGCAGCATCGCCGACGGTGCGGGTCATCGGCCCCGCGGCGCGGCCCATGTAGGGCGGGTCGATCGGAATGCGGCCCAGGCTCGGCTTGAGCGTGAAGATGCCGCACCAGCTCGCGGGCAGCCGCAGCGACCCGCCGATGTCGGTGCCCAGGTGCAGCGGGCCATAGCCGGCAGCGGTCGCGGCGCCCGCACCGGCGCTGGAGCCGCCCGGCGTCTTGCCCAGGTCCCACGGATTGCGCGCGAGCGTATGGAAGCTCGAGAGGCCCGACGACAACATGCCGTAGTCCGGCATGGTGGTCTTGCTCACGATCACCGCGCCGGCTTCCTTCAGGCGCGCGGCCGGCGGTGCATCGACGGTCGCGGGCTTCAGGTCGACGGCGGCCGTGCCGGCGGGCATCGGGTCGCCGCGCGTGGCGATGTTTTCCTTGATGGTGGTCGGCACGCCATCGAGCGGGCCGAACGCATCGCCGCGCTGCCAGCGCGCTTCCGACGCGCGCGCCTGTTCGAGCGCGGCCTCCGGGCGAAAGAGCCAGGTGGCCTGCAGGTGCGGCTCCCAGCGCTCGATGTGCGCGATCACGGCCTGCGTCACCTCGACCGGCGAGAGGCGCTTGTCGCGGTACGCGGCCGAGAGCTCCTGCGCGGACAGGTCGCTCAACAAAGGGGCATCGGACACGGTGACGCTCATCCCCAGGAAAGCGCGGACAGGTCGTTCACGAAGATCGGGTTCTCTTTCCAGAGGCCCTTGACGTTCTTCTTGGCGATCGTCGGGAACTGCGGCTGGTACAGGAAGCCGTTGGCCGCGTCGGCGGCCAGCATCTTCTGCGCATCGCCCAGGAGCTTGTTGCGCTCGGTGGCATTGGCGGTGGACTTGATCTTGTCGAACAGCGTGTTGAAGGCCTTCGACTGGTAGCCCCAGTAGTAGTCCGACTTGGCGTAGTTGCCCAGATCGAAGGGCTCCACGTGCGAAATGATCGACAGGTCGTAGTCCTTGTTGCCGTAGGTGCCGCTGAGCCACTGCGCCCACTCGACGTTCTGCACCTTCACCACGATGCCGATCTTGGCGAGCTGGGCCACGATCACCTCGCCGCCCTGGCGCGCGTAGGGCGGCGGCGGCAGCGTCATCTTGAGTTCGAGCGGCGTCTTCACGCCGGCCTCGGCGAGCAGCTTCTTGGCCTTCTCGATGTCGAAGGGGTTGACGCCCGTGGTGTCGACGAAGCCCGCCGCGCCCGGCACGTAGTGGCTGCCGATGGCCACGCCCAGGCCGTCGGCGGCGCCCTCGATCACGGCCTTGCGGTCGATGGCCGCGAGGATGGCGCGGCGCACGCGCACGTCGTCCAGCGGCTTCTTCTGGTTGTTGATCGACAGGATGGTCTTGGCGCGGGAGCCCGCCAGGATCACCTGGAACTGCGGGTTGGCCTTGAACTGCGGCACCACGCGCGTGCCGATGCGCGTGAACACGTCCACGTCGCCCGCCATCAGCGCGGCGGCCTGCGCGGCGGTGTCGGCGATGAAGCGGAAGGTCACCTTGTTGATCTTGGCCGTGGCGGGGCTGCGGAAGCCCTCCCACTTGCTCAGCGTGAGCGACGAGCCCTTGGCCCAGCTGTCGAGCTTGTAGGGGCCGGTGCCGACGGGCTTGGTGGCGTTGGCGTCAGCGCTCTTTGGCTCGACTATCACGGCCGTGGCCTGGCCCAGCACGAAGGGCAGGTCGGGATCGATCTCCTTATTGATGACCACCACGGTGTAGTCATCCACCACCTGCGTCGCGAGGTTGGCGAAGGTGCGCTTGTCCTTGTTGGTGCTCTTCTCGCCACCGGCGCGGTCGAACGAGAACTTGACGGTGGCCGCGTTGAAGGGCTCGCCGTTCTGGAACTTCACGCCGCGCCGCAGCTTGAAGGTGTAGGTCTTGAGATCAGGCGAGATTTCCCAGCTCTCGGCCAGGAGCGGCGTGACGCTGCCGTCGGCGTTGATCTTGGTGAGCGTCTCCAGGATGTTGTATTGCACGATCTCGGCAATCGCGGCGGCGGCGCCGGCCGTCGGGTCCAGGCCCGGCGGTTCGAGCGCCATGCCGATCACGATGGCGTCCTTCCGCCCTTGGGCCATGCCGGCCAGCGGGGTGGCCAGCGCGACGGTGGCGCCGGCGGTGGTGAGGAGGGTGCGACGGTTCAACATAGGTGGGTATCTCCGGAAAACGGCCAGGGTCGAATGACTGGTTTGGCGCCCACCATGCCCCGAAGGGAGGCGCGGCGCCACGAAAGACAAGGCACGCAGCACGAAAGATGCCACGTGCGCAGCGGATCATTCTCTCGCAGCGGGTGGCCTGGCGCCTTGCCCCCGGAGCGGTTTTTCCTCGGGACGTACCCGGATGCCGGGAGGCCGCGCAGGCCCTTCCGCTAGGCCCAGTAGAGAGCAGCGATGTCGTTCACGAAGATCGGCGAGTCCTTCCAGAGACCGCGCAAGTTGCGCCCCGCCACGGTGATGAACTGCGGCTGGAACAGGAACACGTTGGCCGCGTCCTCGGCCAGCAGCCGCTGCGCATCGCCGAGGTAGCGGAGGCGCTCGGCCGCGCGCGGCGCGTTGCGCGCCTTGTCGAAGGCCTCGTTGAACTTCGCCGACTGGTAGCCCCAGTAGTACTCGGGCTTGGTGTAGTTCACGAGGTCGAAGGGCTCGACGTGCAGGATCAGCGAGAGGTCGTAGTTCCTGTTGCCGTAGGTGCCGCTCATCCACTGCGCCCACTCGACGTTCTGGATCTTCGCGACGATGCCCACCTTGGCGAGCTGCGCGGCGATGAGCTCGCCACCCTGCCGCGCATAGGGCGGGGGCGGCAGCACGAGCTCGAGTTCGAGCGGCGTCTTCACGCCGGCCTCGGCCAGGAGCTTCTTCGCCTTCTCCACGTCGTAGGCGTTGATGCCCGTGGTGTCGATGTAGCCCGGCGCGCCCGGCACGTAGTGGCTGCCGATCGGAATGCCGCGCCCATCCACCGCCGCTTCGATGACGGCCTTGCGGTCGATGGCCGCGGAGATGGCGCGGCGCACGCGCACGTCGTCCAGGGGCTTGCGCTTGTTGTTGATGGCCAGGATGGTCTTGCCGCGCGAGGCGTTGAACACCACCTGGAAGCGCTTGTCGTTCTGGAACTGCGGAAGGCTGCGCGACACCGAGGCATGCGGGAACAGGTCGACGTCGCCCGAGAGCAGCGCGGTGGTCTGCGCGGCCGGCTCGGAGATGAAGCGGAAGCTCACCTTGCGGATCTGCACGGCATCGGCGTGGCGATAACCGTCCCACTTGGCGAGCACGATGGTCGAGCCCTTGGCCCAGTTGTCGAGCCGGTAGGGGCCGGTACCGACGGGCTTGGTGGCGTTGGTCTCCACCGTCTTCGGCTCCACCACGATGGCCGACGCTTGGCCGAGCAGGAACAGCAGGTCGGGCTCGATCTCCTTGGTGATCAGCACCGCCGTGTGCTCGTCGACCACCTGCGTGGCGATATTGGCGAAGGTGCGCTTGTCCTTGTTGGTGCTGTTGGCCGCGGCCGCGCGGTCGAACGAGAACTTCACGGTGCTCGCATTGAAGGGCTCGCCGTTCTGGAACTTCACGCCGCGCTTGAGCTTGAAGGTGTAGGTCTTCAGGTCGGGCGAGACTTCCCAGCTCTCGGCGAGCAGCGGCGTGACGCTGCCGTCGGAGTTGATCTTGGTGAGGGTTTCGAAGACGTTGTAGAGCACCACTTCGGAGATTTCTGCGCCGGCCTTGGCGGTGGGATCGAGGCCCGTGGGTTCGAGCGTGAGGCCGATCACCAGCGTGTCTTTTTTCTTTTGCGCGAGGGCGGTGAGCGGCAACGCCAGTGATGTCGCGGCAGCGGCGCCGGTAGCGAGCAGGGTGCGTCGTTGGAGCATGAAGCGGTGTCCTCGGTGTCCTGGGGAACGGGGCAAGCATGATCCGCGAGACGGGTGCCTCCGCGCAACCAGATGCTTATGACCCACTCATCCTACGAAGGGCGGGCGACGCTTCAGTGTCAGGCCGTGAGCAGCGTGCCGCCGGTGGGCGTGCGTGGCACTGCATCGAGCAGCGTGCGCGTGTACGGGTGCCGTGCGTTGCTGAACAGCTCGCCGGGTGGGCCTTGTTCGACGATCAGCCCCTTCCACACCACGCACACGTCGTCGCACAGGTGGTTGACCACCGCGAGGTCGTGGCTGATGAGCAGATAGCTCACGCCGAACTGCTGCTGCAGGTCCTGCATGAGGTTGAGCACCTGGGCCTGCACCGACACGTCGAGCGCGCTCACGGGTTCGTCGGCAACGATGAGCTTGGGGCGCGTGATGAGCGCACGCGCGATGGCGATGCGTTGGCGCTGCCCGCCCGAGAACTCGTGCGGGTACTTGTCCATGTCGGTGGTGCGCAGGCCGACGGCTGCGAGCGATTCGGCGGCGCGCTCGCGCTGCTCCTTGCGCGATGCCTCGGCCAATGCTTCGAGTGGCTCGGCGACGATGCGTGCGACGGTCTGGCGCGGATCGAGCGAACCGTAGGGGTCTTGAAAGACCATCTGGAAATCGCGACGTGCCGTGCGTAGCTCGCTCTTCGGCAATGTGTGCAGGTCGCGCCCCAGCAACTTCACGCTGCCCGAGGTGGGCGTGTCGAGCGCCATCACGAGACGCGCAATGGTCGACTTGCCCGAACCCGATTCGCCAACGATGCCGAGGCTGCGCCCGGCTTCGACCTTGAAGCTCACGCCGTTGAGCGCCTTGACGGTCGGTGGCGGGCCGAAGAGTTTTTCGCGCGGCAGGTCGTAGTGACGCACGAGGTCGGTCACCTCCAGCAGCGGCGAGGCGAGGGCGGAGTCACTCATGAGGCTACGGCGACCTTCGTCGCGATTTCTTCGAGGCGGATGCAGCGCACCGCATGGTCCTGCGGCAGCATCGTGGCCGGTGGGCGCGTCGTCTGGCAGGCGTCGATGGTGTAGCTGCAGCGGCCCGCGAACGGGCAGCCCTTCGGCAGGTCGACCAGCTCGGGCACGCTTCCGCGGATGGTGGCCAGGCGCACGCCGCGCGGCGCGCCGAGTGCCGGGCGAGCGGCGAACAGGCCCTGCGTGTACGGATGCGCGCGGCGCGCGAACACGGCCTCGGTCGGCCCGCTCTCGACCACGCTGCCGCCGTACATCACGAGCATCTTCGAGACGGTCTGCGCGATCACGCCGAGGTCGTGCGAGATCAGGATCAGTGCCATGCCGCGTTCTTCCACCAGGCCCTGGATGAGTTCGAGGATCTGCTTCTGGATCGTGACGTCGAGCGCGGTGGTCGGCTCGTCGGCAATCAGCAGGTCGGGGCCGCAGGCCAGCGCCATCGCGATGCCGATGCGTTGTCGCTGTCCGCCCGAGAACTGGTGCGGATAGGCATCGAGCCGGGAGGCCGCATCCGGAATGCCCACGCGCTCGAGCAGCGCCAGCACTTCCTTGCGTGCCTCCGCCTTCGAAAGACCGCGGTGCAGTCGCAGCGGCTCGCCGACCTGGCGCACGATGGTGTGCACTGGGTTCAGCGCGGTCATGGGCTCCTGGAAGATCATGCCGATGCGGTTGCCGCGGATCTGGCACATGTCTCTTTCGTCACGGCCGACGAGTTCGGTGTCGTCGAAGCGGATGCTGCCGGTGACCTTGGCGTTCGAGGGCAGCAGGCCCATGAGCGACATCACGGTGATCGACTTGCCGCAGCCCGACTCGCCGACGATGCCCAGCGTTTCGCCGCGTTCCAGCGTGAAGTCGATGCCGCGCACGGCCTCGGCCGGGCCGCGCTGCGTCTGCAGTTCGATGTGCAGGTCCTTGACTTGGAGGAGGGGCATATCGGCTATCGGGCGCGTGCGAGGCGAGGGTCGAGCAGGTCGCGCAGGCCGTCGCCGAGCAGATTCAGGCCCAGCACCGCCATCGCGATGGCCATGCCGGGGAACACGGCGAGCAGGGGCGACTGGAACATCATCGTCTGCGCTTCGCTGAGCATGCGGCCCCATGAAGGCTGCGGCGGCTGCGTGCCGAGGCCGAGATAGGAGAGGGCGGCTTCGGCGAGGATCGCGATGGCGAAGCGGATCGTGATCTGCACGATCAGCACGGCCGAGATGTTCGGCAGCACGTGCTGCATCGTGATCGAGAACGAACCCTTGCCGCAGGCGCGCGCCGCCGCGATGTACTCACGCGACCAGATCGCGTTGGCCGAGGCGCGCGTGATGCGCGCGAAAGTCGGGATGTTGTAGATGCCGATCGCGACGATGGCGTTGACGATGCCGGCGCCGAACACCGCCGTCATCATGATGGCCGAGAGGATGGCGGGAAACGCGAGCGAGAAGTCGGTGAGCCGCATGATCGCCTCCTCGACCCAGCCGCGCTTCGCCGCGGCGAGCAGGCCGAGTGCCGTGCCGACCACGAGGCCGATGCCGACCGCGATCACGCCCACGAGGATGGACGCGCGCGCGCCCACGAGCAGCAGCGAGGCCACGTCGCGGCCGTAGGTGTCGGTGCCCAGCCAGTGCGATCCGGTCGGCGGTTTGAGCTTGTTGGCCATGTCCATCTCGTAGGGCGACCAAGGTGTCCAGACGAGGGAGAGGGCGGCCGCCAGCAGGAGCAGCAGCGTGAGCACGCCGCCGATGACGAAGCTGCGGTGATGCAGCGCGCGGCGCCAGAAGCCCGGCACCTTGAGCGCGGCGGCGCTTGGGACGGCAACGGTGCTGCTGCTCATATGTCGCTCGCCTTGATGCGCGGATCGATCACGGCATAGAGCACGTCGACCACAAAGTTCACGATGACCACGAGCGCCGCAAGCAGCATCACGCAGTTGCGCACCACGATCAGGTCGCGGTTGCTGATGGCCTGGAAGATCAGGCGGCCGAGGCCCGGCAGGTAGAACACGTTCTCCACCACGATGGTGCCGGCGAGCAGTTCGGAAAACTGCATGCCCATCACCGTGATGACCGGGATCATCGCGTTGCGCAGCACATGGGTCCACAGCACCATGCGCTGCGACACGCCCTTGGCGCGCGCGGTGCGAACGAAGTCTTCGCGCATCACCTCGAGCACCGCCGAACGCGTGATGCGAGCGAGGATCGCCGCCTGCACCACCGCCAGCGACAGCGCGGGCAGCAACAGCGACTTGAGGCCCGCGAAGATGCCTTCGCTCCAGCCCTCGAAGCCGCCGGCCGAGAACCATTGCAGCTGCACCGAGAACACGAGGATCAGCATGATCGCGAACCAGAAATTCGGGATCGCGATGCCGACCTGCGCCATGCCCATGAGGCCGACGTCGCCCAGCTTGTTGTGGCGCGCGGCGGCGGTCACGCCCACCAGCAGCGCGATGACCACGGTGAAGGTCATGGCCAGCAGCGCGAGCGGCACCGTGAGGGCTAAGCGTTCGAGGATGAGGTCGAGCACCGGCGAGCTGTAGGCGTAGCTGTCGCCGAGATTGCCGGTGAGGAGGCCGCCGATCCAGTGCCAGTAGCGGGTCCACGCGGGTTGGTCGAGGCCGAGCTTGGTGGCGAGTGCGGCCACGGCGTCAGGCGATGCGTCGGGGCCCATGAGCATCTGCGCGGCGTTGCCGGGAAGGATCTCGAGCACGAGGAAAACGATGACCGAAGCGCCGATCAACGTGCCGATCAGTGTGGCGAGGCGCTTGAATAGAAACAGACTCATGGGGCGGGGCGCAGCATAACCTGACTGCTGCAACAAATGTGCCGTGAATGTGGCCTTTGTCATTCACGGGCGGATGCCCCTGCCGGTCCGCCGATAATCGGGGGATGGCCCTCATGATCACCGACGAATGCATCAACTGCGATGTCTGCGAGCCCGAGTGCCCGAACGATGCGATCTACATGGGCGCGGAGTACTACGAGATCGATCCGCACAAGTGCACCGAATGCGTCGGCCACTTCGATGAGCCGCAGTGCGTGCAGATCTGCCCGGTGGCGTGCATTCCCCTGAACCCCGAACACGTGGAAAGCCGCGAGACGCTGATGCAGAAGTACCAGCGCCTCACAGCGATCAAGGTGACGGCGGTTTCGCCTTCTTCTTCAGCCGGCGTCTGAGTCGCGGGATTTCCGCTTCTTTTTCTTGGGTGCCGGGGCGTCGCCGGCCGACTTGCTGCCCGATCCGCCGCTGTTGAAACTCATGGTCGATTTGCGCGGGTCGCCAGCCGCCTTGGTGGCGCGCTCACGGGCTTGCTGCTCGGACAGGGCCATGCGCCGTTCGGCCAGCGCGGCGCTTCTTGCCTCACGGGCCGCCTGGCGATCGCGGTCGTAGGCCGCTTTCTCCAGAGACAGGCGCGAGCGCTCGAGCTTGTCGGCCTGTGCGCTGTTGCTCTTTGCGCCGGCTTCGGCAGCGCGGCGGTCCGCATCACTGCGGGGATCGTCCACCTTCACCGTCTTGCCGCCTTCGCAGGGGCGGTCCGAATAGGTGCTGCCGCATCGCCAGGTCTTTGCGGAACCCTGGGCCGCCACGCCGTTGGAATAGGCGCAGGCCGCTATTAAAAACATAGCCAGCCCGAATTTCCCCATCCTCTTTCCTCTTCTTCTCGACTTCATTTTTTATTTCTCTCCCTCCTGCGCTCCGGTTGCCGGCTAGGTGGCGGCAGGCGTGCCCTCGTCGCCGGGCTCCCGCCGCGGCGGTTTGGGCCGGGGCGGTTTGCTCGTGTGAATGACCATGGTCGCTTTCTCCATCTCGCCGGCCACAAGCGCGGGCGCGGCATGCAGCGTGCGGACGATGGCGTCCTCGATCAGTTCACGCTGTTCCTTCAGCGGCTTCTTGAGCACCCAGTTGATGACCTCCGACTTCACGCCGGGATGCCCGATGCCCAGGCGCAGCCGCCAGTAGTCGCCGGTGCCCAGTTGCGCGTGGATGTCGCGCAGGCCGTTGTGACCGGCATGGCTGCCGCCGAACTTGAGCTTGACCTGGCCGGGCACCACGTCGAGCTCGTCGTGCACGACGAGGATTTCTTCCGGCGCGATCTTGAAGAAGCGCGCGAGCGCGGCCACCGACTTGCCCGAGAGGTTCATGAAGGTCTGCGGCTCCAGCAGCCAGACGCTCTGGCCCCCGATGCTGGCGCGCGCTGCGAGGCCGTGGTAGCCGCGCTCGGGCACGAGATTGAGTTTCCAGTCGCGCGCGAGGGCGTCGATCCACCAGAAGCCCGCGTTGTGGCGCGTGGCTTCGTACTCAGGGCCCGGGTTTCCGAGGCCGACGAACAGCTTGATCATGGCGGGAATTATCTCGCCGCCCCCAAAGCAAAAGGCCCGCACGCGGCGGGCCTTTTGCAGGGGACGGGAAGAATTACTTCTTCGCGGCGGGCTTGGCCGTCTTGGCGGCAGGCTTGCCACCGGCAGCCGGTGCGGCGCCTTCGGCAGGTGCTGCACCGTCAGCGGCAGGTGCCGGCTCTTCGGCGACCAGCGGCGGCACGGCCGACACGATGACCGGGTTGTTCTTGCCGTGGCTCACGTACTTCACGCCCTTGGGCAGCTTGATGTCGTTGACGTGCAGCGTGGCGTTCTTCGTGAGACCGGAGAGGTCCACTTCGATGAACTCGGGCAGGTCGGACGGCAGGCAGCTGATTTCCAGCTCGGTGATCACGTGGTTCACCAGGTTGTGCGCGGTCTTGACGGCTTCGGACTCTTCTTCACCCTTGAAGTGGAGCGGCACCTTCATGTGCAGGCGGGTCTTGGCATCGACGCGCTGGAAGTCGATGTGTTGCACCAGCTGGCGGAACGGGTGGTACTGCACGTCGCGCAGCAGCACCTTGCTGGAGGCGTCGCCGAGTTCCATTTCGAGGATCGACGAGTGGAAGGCTTCCTTCTTGAGGGCATGCCACAGCGCGTTGTGATCGATCTCGATCAGCTGCGGCTGCTGGCCTTCACCACCGTAGACGATACCGGGCGTCTTGCCCGAGATGCGGAGACGGCGGCTCGCACCCGTGCCCTGCTTGGCGCGCTCAAAAGCGACGAATTTCATAACTAGCTCCTGTGAGAGTCCACCGCGACCAGTGCGACTCCGATTCAAAAAGGCTTCCGGAAGGAAGCCCGCTCTTTGGCTCTCGGGTCAGAACAGGTTGTCCTGGTCCGAGAACAAACTCATCACCGACTCGCCCTTGGCAATGCGCTGGATCGTCTCGGCGATCAGCGGTGCCACGGAGAGCTGGCGGATCTTTCCACATGCGAGGGCCGCATCGGAAAGGGGAATGGTGTTGGTCACAACGACTTCATCGAGGGCCGTGCCCTTGGTGATGCGCTCGATGGCCGGGCCCGAGAAGATCGGGTGTGTGCAGTAGGCGTAGACGCTCTTGGCGCCACGCTCTTTCAGCACTTCGGCCGCTTTGACCAGCGTGCCGGCCGTGTCGATCATGTCGTCCATGATCACGCAGTTGCGGCCGTCGATCTCGCCGATCACGTTCATGACTTCGCTGACGTTGGCCTTCGGGCGGCGCTTGTCGATGATCGCGAGGTCGCAATTCAGTTGCTTGGCCAGCGCACGGGCTCGAACCACGCCGCCGACATCGGGCGAGACCACGATCAGGTCTTCGTAGTTCTTGGCGCGCAGGTCGCCCAGCAGCACGGGCGAGGCGTAGATGTTGTCGACCGGGATGTCGAAGAAGCCCTGGATCTGGTCGGCGTGCAGGTCCATCGTGAGCACGCGCTCGACGCCGACGGTTTCCAGCAGGTTGGCCACGACCTTGGCCGAGATCGGCACGCGGCTCGAACGCGGGCGGCGGTCCTGGCGGGCGTAGCCGAAGTAGGGAATCACGGCGCTGATCCGCTCGGCCGATGCACGCTTGAGCGCGTCGACCATGATCAGCAGTTCCATCAGGTTTTCGTTGGTCGGTGCGCAGGTAGACTGCACCACGAACACGTCGCGTGCGCGGACGTTCTGGTTGATCTCGACAGTGACTTCTCCATCGGAGAAGCGACCGACGCGTGCGGCGCCCAGCGAGGTGCCGAGGTTGTGCGCGATTTCTGCGGCAAGGCCAGGATTGGCATTGCCGGTGAAAACCATGAAGTCAGGGTGATTAGCCTGCATGAGCGCGTCCCGGCAGTGCGAAATTGGCTTGGAGGAAGCCGCCAAAAGGTTTTGAGTCGTGGCGGCCCGTGGGCTGCCGATTATTGCAGCGGGTGTGCTGCAGAAGAAACACTGCGGCCATCAGGCCGCAGTTTTGAAAAGCACTGCGGGGGTTAGACCGCAGTTTCAATAGATTTGGCAGGGGAGAAAGGATTCGAACCTTTGCATGCTGGAATCAAAATCCAGTGCCTTAACCAGCTTGGCGACTCCCCTACACGGGTCGATGGTTTGCACCATCAACCGATATATGTCGCGTCGGACCGCAAAAGCGATCTGACCATTTTCAGGCTGCCCAACCTACCAGAGGATGAACAGCCAAATTGCTGCATTGACGAACCTGCCAGCCCGCAGGGGCTTCGACCAGTTCCGCTTCATGCGGCCCTTGCGGCAATTTTGCGAACACCGAACTTCCGGAGCCGGTCATCCGGGCCTTCAATCCTTGGGCGCCGAGCCATTCGATGGCATCGGTGACCGCGGGGCAAAGTCGCTGGGCAACCGGCTGCAGGTCGTTGTGGCCGAAGTCGAAAACCTTGTTATCTAGGTTCTGGGCTTCAAGCTGTTCGCTATCTGCAGCAAAGCCCGAGATTATAGCAACAGGAGTTGAGCGTTCAAGATCATCCGCTGAAAAAATAAGGCGAGTATCCAAACCTTCGGTGGGCTTGACCACGGCGAAGCGCGCCGACGGCAGGGTGACGGGCGTGATTTCCTCGCCGATGCCTTCGACCCAAGCATGGTGTCCGCCGAGGAAGAAGGGCACGTCGGCGCCCAGTTTCAAGCCGATCTGCGCGAGCCGGGACAAGGGCAGGTTCAGGTTCCACAGGCGGTTGAGCGCCAGCAGGCAGGTGGCGGCATCCGAAGACCCGCCGCCCATCCCCGCCTGGGCCGGGACGTGTTTCGCGACCCCGATGTGCGCGCCTTGGCCGTGCGCGGTATGCGCCTGCAGCGCACGGGCTGCGCGCAGGACGAGATCGTCGGCGGGCAGTTCGGTCGTGAGGTCCTCGCGGGTCAACTGGCCGTCGCGCCGCAGCTCGACGTGCAGCGTGTCACACCAGTCGATCAGCATGAAGACGGACTGCAGCAGGTGGTAGCCGTCGTCGCGCCGGCCGGTGATGTGCAGGAACAGGTTGAGCTTGGCCGGTGCGGGAAGGTCGTAGAGGGCCTTCATGACCGTTCGAACACGATGCGCAGGTCCGCCCGGGGGCTCGGGGACTCGCGCGTGGCCTGCAGGCGCCCGTTCGCGAGCTGGCCCAGGTCGGGGCGCCAGCCGGGCACGCTTTCGTTGCGTCCGGCCAGCCAGCCGAACAACGCGCCAACGGGGATCGCCGCGCCGGTGGCGGCTTCGATCAGTGCATCGACGGATTCATAGCGGCGGGTGTCGCTGCCGTTCTTCAGCAAGGCCTCGCCTGGCGACCAGTGCAATTGGGCCAGCGTGCTGCCGATCGGGGTCGTCAGCGTGAGTTCGCCGGTATCGGCCGAGCCGCGCAACTCGAAGAGCGCGGCAAAGGTTTGGACCGGTTCGCTGTCGATGCGCAGCGACATGCGGCCGCTCCAACTGTCCGAGCCTCGCGGCGCCGATGATCCGCCCGTCAACTGGGCGCAGCCTGCTATCAAAAGAAGAGTGGCCCCGCCCGCCGCCAGAAAGCCGCGGCGACCGGCGTGCAACCCGGGGGCGAGCAAGGTCACGGCTTGACGCGCAGGCGCTTGAGCGTTTCCTGCAGCGTCTCGTTTTCCGCATCGCTCAGCAGCGCTTCCTTCCAGATCGTCACTGCGCGATCCTTCTGGCCGATGCTCCACAGCACTTCGCCGAAGTGCGCGCCGATCTCGGGATCGGGCCGGGTCTTGTAGGCGGCTTCGAGGATGCGGATGGCCTCGGCCGTGTTGCCGAGTCGGAACTCGACCCAGCCCAGGCTGTCGGCGATGAATGGATCTTCCGGCGCCAGCTGCACCGCCTTCTGGATCAGCGTGCGGGCTTCGTCGAGCCGGATCTTGCGATCGGCGAACGAGTAGCCCAGGGCGTTGTAGGCGTTCTGGCTTTCGGGCTTCAGCTGGATCAACCGGCGCAGCAGCCGCTCCATGTCGTCCAGGCGGTTCAGCTTCTCGGCCACCATGGCCTGGTCGTAGACCAGGTCGCCATCGTCGGGTGCGGCCGCGGAAGCCTGCGCCAGCATGTCGTAGGCCGCCTGGTATTGCTTGGCGTCGCGCAGCAACTGCACTTCGGCGAGGAATTTCTGCTTCTTGTCATCGGGCGTGCGCTCAGGCAGGGCGCGGATGACTTCGCGTGCCTGGGGCAGCTTGCCCTGGCGTGCCAGCAGGCCTGCGCGGCGGGTCTGGGCGAGCGTCAGGTCCTCGGTGCTGTCGATGCGCGCGAGCCAGCGCTCCGCGCCCGCGAGGTCCTTGCGTCGTTCCGCCAGCTGCGACAGGGCGAGGTAGGCCTGCGTCACGCCGCGTTTGCGGTCGGCCGCGTCAACGTCCTTGTTGCTTTGGCTCGAGGAAAGCTCGATGTAGCGCTTGAGCGAGGTCTCGGCCGCGCTGTCTTGCTTGGCCTGCATCTGCAGGCTGCCGAGCAGCAGCCAGGGCTCCGCCAGTTCAGGGCGCGCCGTGGTGAGTGCCTGCAGCTGCGTCTGGGCGTCGCTGTAGCGACGGTTCTCGACCAGCACGCGCGCATAGGCGATGCGCAGGTCGGGCGTGGCCTTGGTGTTGCTCGCGAGGTAGCGCGTCACGATCGGCTCGGCCAGCGGCTGGTTGGGATCGATCAGCTCGAGCGCCAGCGCGGGCGGGGCGTCGGAGGCCGGGTCGACCTCCTGGCCCTTGCGCGCGGCCTCCAGGGCGCCGGAGTTGTCTCCGGCATTGAGGCGCAGCCGGCCCACGGTGGCCCAGGCCAGGCCGCCGGTGGTCGGGCTCTTGAGCTCGTCGACCAGTGCCCGTTCGACCACCGAGGCGGCCAGTTTCTTGTCGGAGGCGCGCGAGTAGTTGCGCGCGATCACCGCCATCAGGAGCGGACGCTCGATCTGCGAGGTGGCCGCGACTTCGGCGCGAAGGGGTTCGACCGTTTCGCCGATGCGATTCAGCGCGATCAGGATCTGCAATTCGATGCGCCGTGCATCGCGCGACGTGGGCAGCGCCTCTTGCCAGGCGCGGGCCGCAGCCAGCGCGGCGTCGCCGGAGCGCGACTGCAGCGCGATCTCGACCGCCCGCTGGAACAGCTTCCCGTCGCGCAGCCGGCGTGCCGCGTCGAGCACCAGCGCATAGCCGGAGCCGGGGTCGCCGGAGCGGGCCGTCATCTCGCCCATCAGGATTTCGTAGAACAGGTCGGCCGTCAGCGCCGACGGTTGCGCCGCGGGTTCGCTGGCAGGCTTCGGGGCGGTGACCCGGGGTCGGACCGCCGGCCTCGGCGGTGCGTTGCGCTCGATGATGGGCGCCGGGCTGTTGGGGGCGGCGGGATCGGAGGTTTGCGCGTGCGCCGCGCAAGCCAGCAACACGAGAGATGCGGCCGCCGCAAGGCGGTGTCGGCGGGGCGATGGAATCATCGAATCATGATAATCGAGGCTTTTGAACGAGCGTCGCGTGGGGCTTCGTCTTCGCCGGAGTTTTACTTTCATGCCTGAGTTACCCGAAGTCGAAGTCACCCGCCGCGGTTTTGCCGACCGCATCGCCGGTGCACGCATCGAATCCGTGCGCATCGGAAAACCGCTGCGCTGGGCCTTGATGGTCGTGCCCGAGGCACTGGTCGGGCGGCATGTGCGCGAGGTGCGGCGCCGCGGCAAATACTTGCTGATCGACCTGGACCAGGGCCTGCTCCTCTTGCATTTGGGAATGTCGGGCAGCCTGCGCTTCGACGCGGCGCTCCCGCCGCCCGGCACGCACGATCACTTCGATCTCGTCACCGATCGCGGCACCCTGCGATTGAACGATCCACGCCGCTTCGGCGCCGTGGTCTATGTGGAGGACGAGGCTGCGCCCTGGGCCATCAAGCTGCTCGGCGGACTGGGGATGGAGCCGCTGGGCGACGCCTTCGACCTCGATGCCTTCCACGCGGGCCTTCGCAAGCGAAAGACGGCGGTCAAGCAGGTGCTGCTGGCGGGCGACGTGGTGGTGGGTGTCGGCAACATCTATGCGTCCGAGGCGCTGTTCCAGGCTGGCATCCGCCCGACGCTGTCGGCTGCGCGCATCAGTCGGCCACGGGCGGCCAAGCTTCATGCGGCGGTGCGCGAAATCCTGGCCAGGGCGGTGGAAAAGGGGGGGAGCACGCTGCGCGACTTCTCCAACGTGGATGGGCAGAACGGCTATTTCCAGCTCGAAGCCACCGTTTATGGCCGGGCCGGCGAGCCGTGTCGGGTCTGCGCAACGCCGATCCGGCAGCTCCGCCAGGGGCAGCGCTCCACTTATTTCTGTCCTAATTGTCAAAAGTAGCGTGTTGCGGCGTCGAATGAATACCCTGCAAACGGCCGCTGCGCGGTTTGCGATGCTATATTTGTAAGTTCTTTCTTACACATTTCCCTTGAGCCGCTCTTTCAACCAACAACTCGATCAGCACGGTGCGTGGCGGAGCAATTTCGCCCATCGGCTGCAGTGGCTGTCCCGCTGGCTGACCGAGAACGAGCTGCTCGACCAGGCCGTGGCCGAGCGCCTGAGGGGCCTGGAACTGCAGATCCGCACCAGCAAGGTGATGGTCGCGTTCGTGGCCGAGTTCTCACGCGGCAAGTCGGAGCTGATCAATGCGATCTTCTTTGCCGACTACGGGCGCCGCATCATGCCCGCGAGCGCGGGGCGGACCACGATGTGTCCGACCGAGCTGGGCTACGACCCGGCGCTGGCGCCCAAGCTGCGGCTGCTGCCGATCGAAACCCGTCTGGAGCCGCATTCGCTGACCCACTGGCGCGAGAAGTCGACCCGCTGGACCGAGATCCCGATCGAGGTCGGCAACGCCGAGCAACTGGCACAGGCCATGGGCAAGGTGGCCGAAGTCCGCTGGGTGAGCAAGGACGAGGCCCGCGCGCTCGGCTTCTGGAACCCCGAGACGCCCGACGACAACCCGGTGCAGGACGCCGAAGGCCGCGTCGAAATTCCGCGTTGGCGCCATGCCGTCTTGAACATGCCGCACCCCTTGCTGGAGCAGGGTCTGGTCATTCTCGACACCCCCGGCCTGAACGCGATCGGCGCCGAGCCTGAGCTGACGGTGAGCTTGATCCCGCAGGCGCACGCCGTGGTCTTCATCCTGGGCGCCGAAACCGGCGTGACGCGCTCCGACCTGTCGATCTGGCGCGAACACCTGATCACCGAGGACGAAGGCGGCGACACGCGCTTCGTCGTGCTCAACAAGATCGACACGATGTGGGACTCGCTGAGCACCCACGCGCAGATCGAACTGCAGATCGAGCGACAGCGCGACAGCGCGGCCCGGCTGCTCGAAGTGCCGCTTGCACAGGTGCTGCCGGTGTCCGCGCAGAAGGGCCTGCAGGCCAAGATCCAGCATGACCCCCGGCTGCTCGAAGCCAGCCGGCTGCCCGCGCTCGAAGCCCTGCTGGGCGAAGGCGTGCTTGGCAAGCGCGAGACCATGCTGCGCCTGGCCGTCGATGCCGGCATGACTGCGCTGCGCACCGAGGCCGAACGCATCCTGAAGGTGCGCCAGCGCGACCTGTCGGAGCAGGCGCTCGAGCTGCAGGGCCTTCGCGGCAAGA
This sequence comes from Variovorax sp. ZS18.2.2, assembly GCF_024701975.1. Classification (GTDB taxonomy): domain Bacteria; phylum Pseudomonadota; class Gammaproteobacteria; order Burkholderiales; family Burkholderiaceae_C; genus Variovorax. Next base: position 25,154 of record NZ_JANLNM010000008.1, on the reverse strand, counting down.
ACGTCTCGGTGATCCGCCACATGCGCTCGCGCATCGACCAGGAACACGCCGAGTTCGAGGGCAGCAACACCCGCATCCTGGCGCTGCGCTCGGTGCAGGGCAAGCTGCTGCGCGAGGTGTATGCCGTGCTGGGCCGCACCGCGCTGAAGGCCGACATGGTGCGGCTGTCGGCGGCGCTCAAGCGCCCCGGCATCAAGCTCAATGTGCGCAAGGTGTACGGCGAGACCTTCGATTCGCTGCGCAACAACCTGCGCGAAGTGCAGGCGACGACGGCCGAGATCCAGTCGATGCTGCACGCCACTTTCCGCCAACTCAACGCCGAGCAGGGTTTCACCCTGCAGGCGCCCGCCGAGCCCGATCTCACCGGCTTCGAGCAGGAGCTGAGCCAGATCGAGCGCAGCCACATCCACTACCTGGGCGTGGGCAACCTGCTCAAGCTCGCGCAGGCCGATTTCTGCGACAAGCTGGTTCGTGCGCTGGCCAGCCGCCTGCGCCTGGTCAATGAGGCCGCGATGACCGAGGTCGAGCGCTGGAGCAAGGGCGCGAGCGCGCAGATCGATGCGCAGCTCAAGGAGCGCCGCCGCAACTTCAGCAAGCGCATCGAGGCGATCGAGCGCATCCAGAACGCGGCGGGCAATCTCGACGAACGACTGCTCGAGCTGGCGGCGCAGGAGACCAACCTGGCCGAGCTGCACGCCCGCCTGCGTGAATTCACTTCGCTGATCACGCAGCAAGGCAAGCCGCAGGCTGCTGCAGTCCCCTTCAGCGAGTTGCGTGCGGCCTGAGCGTTCCGCTTCCACGGCGGCAGCCGGTTCGCAGCAGATGCCGTCGGATTTCGCTGCGCAGATCGTCAGCTGGCAGCGCAGCCACGGGCGCAGCGAGTTGCCGTGGCAGAACACCCGCGACCCGTACCGCGTCTGGCTGTCGGAGGTGATGCTCCAGCAGACGCAGGTGTCGACGGTGCTCGGCTACTTCGCGCGCTTTCTCGAACGCTTTCCCGACGTGAGGGCGCTGGCCGCGGGCACCGAGGACGAGGTGTTCGGGCTCTGGAGCGGGCTTGGCTACTACAGCCGAGCGCGCAACATGCACCGCTGCGCGCAGGAAGTGGTCGAGCGATTCGGCGGCGAGTTTCCGCATACCGCGGCGGAGCTCGTGACCTTGCCCGGCATCGGCCGCTCCACCTCGGCGGCGATCGCGGCGTTCTGCTTCGGCGAGCGCGTGGCCATCCTCGACGGCAACGTGAAGCGCGTGCTCACGCGCGTGCTCGGTTTCGGCGGCGACATGTCTTCGTCCGCGCAGGAGCGCGCACTGTGGGACCAGGCGACGCAGCTCCTTCCTCCCGCCGAAGATCGCGAAGCGATCGCGAGCTACACGCAGGGGGTGATGGACCTCGGCGCCACCGTCTGCCTGCCACGCAAGCCCAGCTGCATGATCTGCCCGGTCGACAAGACCTGCGTGGGTTTGCGCGAAGGCTCACCGGAGCGCTACCCCGTCAAGACACGCAAGCTCAAGCGCAGTGCGCAGTCGCTCTGGGTGCTGCTGGCGCGGGATGCACAGGGGCGCGTCTGGCTGGAGAAGCGGCCGGCCAAAGGCATCTGGGCCGGGCTCCATTGCCTGCCGGTGTTCGACAGCCGCGACGATTTGCTCGCAGCGCTGCCATCCGCCGCACAGCACGGCGCGCAAGACCTCCCTCCCTTCGTCCATGTTCTGACCCACAAAGACCTGCACCTGCACCCGGTGCTGCTGGAAGGCGTGCAACCGCAGGGCGACGTTGCGCGCTGGGTCGAGGCGGAAGAATGGGCCCGGCTGGGACTGCCGGCGCCGGTGCGCAAGCTGCTGGAGAGCCGTAGCGCGGCCTAGCTAGCTGGCGTCCAGTTCGCGGTGGCGCTTGAGCGCACCCCAGCGGGCGCCGAAGGTGTGCGCCAATTGCTCGACGAGGAATACCGAGCGGTGCTGTCCGCCCGTGCAGCCGATGGCCACCGTGACGTAGCTTCGATGGTCGCGCGCCAGCGCATCGAGCCAGTGCGACAGAAACTGCTCGATGTCGCCGTACATGCGCGCCACGTCTTCATGCTCGCGCAGCCACTCGATCACCGGCGTGTCGCGGCCCGTGAGTGCGCGCAGTGCGGGCACGTAGTGCGGGTTGGGCAGCATGCGCACGTCGAACACGTAGTCCGCATCGAGCGGGACGCCGCGCTTGAAGGCGAACGATTCGAACACCAGCGTGAGCGCGCTCTGCGGCGCGGAGATCAGTGCCTTGATGTAGCTCTGCAATTGCGCGGGGCGGATGAGGCTGGTGTCGATCACGTCAGCGCCGTCGCGCAGGTCGGCGAGCAATTCGCGCTCGAGCTCGATGGCCTGCATCAGCACGCGGTGCTGTTCCGGCACGTCGGTGCGGCCTTCCTGGCGCGAGAGCGGATGGCGCCGGCGGGTTTCCGAATAGCGGCGCAGCAACGCGTCGGTGGTCGCGTCGAGGAACAGCGAACGCAGCGACACGCCGTCGTGGCGCAACGCTTCGAGCTGCTGCGGAACGATCGGCAGCGACACGCCGCTGCGCACGTCCATCGCGATGGCCACGCGCGTGGCATGTTGCTCGTGCTGCAGCGCGATGAACGAGGTCAGTAGTTCGGGCGGCAGGTTGTCGACGCAGTAGTAGCCGGCGTCTTCCAGCGCATGCAGCGCCACGGACTTGCCTGAGCCCGACATGCCGGTGATGAGCACCAGATCGAGGTTCATGGTGCCCCCAGCCGCTTCACTGACGTGTAAGCGTCGCCCCCCAAGGGGGCGTTCGCTTGCTTGGGGCGGCCCGGCGCTGCGCTCATGGCGTGGCCGCCGAGGTCTTGTGGCCCAGCATCTCGCGGGCGTGCGCGAGCGAGGTCTGCGAGACCTTCTCGCCGCCCAGCATGCGGGCGATTTCGTTGGCGCGGGTGTCGTCGTCGAGCCGCGACACGCCGCTCTCGGTGCGCGGGCCGTCCTTGCCGGCGCCCGCCGTCTGGCGCTTGGCCACGACGAGGTGATGGTCAGCGCAGGCGGCCACCTGCGGCAGGTGGGTCACGGCCAGCACCTGGCGGTCGCGGCCGAGTTGCTTCATGAGGCGGCCGACGGTCTCGGCGACGGCACCGCCGACGCCGGCATCGACCTCGTCGAAGATCAGCGTCTGCGCGGCGCCGAGCTGGCTGGTCGTCACGGCGATGGCCAGCGCGATGCGCGAGAGTTCGCCGCCAGACGCCACCTTGCCGATCGCGCGCGGCGTGCTGCCGGTGTGGCCGGCCACGAGGAAGGCAATGTCTTCGAGGCCCGCGCGGCTGGGTTGTGCCAGCGGCTGCAGTTCGACCTCGAAGCGTCCGCCCTGCATGCCGAGGCCCTGCATGGCTTGCGTGACGGCTTGGGCGAGGCGAGGTGCGGCTTGCTTGCGGGCCTTGCCGAGCGCCTTGGCTTCTTTCAGGTAGGCCTGCTGCGCGTTCTGCTCGGCGCGTTCCAGGCCGTCGAGATCGCTTTGCGCATCGAGCGCCTGCAGTTCGGCTTGCCAGCCGGCCAGCAGCGCGGGCAGTTCGCTGGGCGTGCGCTTGTAGCGGCGCGCGAGCGACATCCAGAGGCCCATGCGTTCGTCCAGCTCGGCGAGGCTCTGCGGATCGGCCTCGGCGTCGCGCAGGTAACCGTGCAGTGTGTGGGCGGCGTCCGAGGCCTGCGCCACGCAGGATGCGAGCACCTCGCCCAGCGTGCGGAATTCGGGCTCGATGTGCTCGCAGTCCTTCAGCAGCGCGGCCGCGCGGGTGAGCGCGGACAGCGCGCCGTTGTCGTCGTCTTCGAGCGCCTGGCTCGCGCCCTGCGCCGCGTCGATCAGCGCCTGGGCATTGGAGATGCGCGAATGATTGGTCGACAGCTCTTCCCACTCGTCGGTGCCGGGCGCGAGCTTGGCGACCTCGGAGATCTGCCACTGCAGCCGCTCGCGTTCGCGCTGCAGCGAGTCTTGCGCCGAGCGCGCGTGTTCGAGGGCGGAGAGGGCCTGGCGCCAACCCTGCCAGGCGGCGTCGAGCGCATCGGTGCGTACGCCCGCGTAGGCGTCGAGCAGGCCGCGCACGGCCTCGGGGCGCGTGAGGCTCTGCCAGGCGTGCTGGCCGTGGATGTCGAGCAGGCGATCGCCGAGTTCGCGCAGCTGCGTGGCGGTGGCGGGGCTGCCGTTGATCCAGCCGCGGCTGCGTCCCTGCAGGTCGACGGTGCGGCGCAGCAGCAGCGCGTCGCCGGCTTCGAAGCCGCCTTCGTCGAGCCAACTGCCCAGGGCCGGGTCGGCGTCGAATTCGGCGCTCACGTCCAGGCGCTCGGCGCCTTCACGCACGGCGCCCGCGTCGGCCCGGTTGCCCAGCGCCAGTTGCAGCGCGTCGATCAAGATGGATTTGCCCGCGCCGGTTTCACCGGTCAATACCGTGAAGCCGCCGGACAGGTCGAGTTCGAGTGATCGCACGATCACGAAGTCGCGCAGTGCGATGCGTCGCAGCGCCATGTCAGGAGCCCCCTTCGTTCCAATGAAGTTTCTTGCGCAGCGTGTCGAAATAGCTCCAGCCGCGCGGGTGCAGAAAGCGCACCCGGAAGTCGGAGCGGCGCACCACCACGCGATCGCCGATCGCGAGCGAGGCCAGTGACTGCATGTCGAAATTGGCGCTGGCGTCGCGTCCGCCGACCAGCTCGATCACGATCTCGTCGGCATCGGGCAGCAGCACCGGGCGGTTCGAGAGCGTGTGCGGTGCGATCGGCACCAGCACCCATCCGGGCACGGCCGGATGAAGCAAGGGCCCGCCGGCCGACAGCGCATAGGCGGTCGATCCGGTGGGCGTGGCGATGATCAGGCCGTCGGCGCGCTGGTTGGCCACGAAATGGCGGCCCACCGACACGCGCAACTCGACCATGCCCGAAGTGGCGCCGCGGTTGACCACCACATCGTTCATCGCGAGGGCATCGAACACTGAGACGCCGTCGCGCATGACCTGTGCGTGCATCAGGCTGCGGTGGTCTTCCTCGTATTCGCCGGCCAGCATGGGAATGAGCGTGGCCTGGAAGTTATCCAGTGGGATGTCGGTGATGAAGCCGAGCCGGCCGCGGTTGATGCCGATCAGCGGGATGCCGTAGCTGGCGAGCTGCCGGCCGATGCCGAGCATGGTGCCGTCGCCGCCGACCACGAGGCCGAGGTCGCAGCGCTGGCCGATTTCCTCGACCGAGAGGGCTTCGTAGCGTGGATGGGCGGGGGCGTCGGCGTCTTCCTCCTCGCAGGTCGAACGCTCGACGAAGACCTTGCAACCTTGCGATTCCAGGAAGGTGCCGATGGTCTCCATAACGCCGTCGCGCGCATCCGCCTGCGCTCTGGCGCCGGAAGCCTGGTATTTGCCGATCAGGGCGACGTGACGGAAGCGGGAGGTCATATCTCACAAATTACAACACTAAAATCTTGCAATGCTGGACGACCGTGCCAAGTTGCTGCTCAAGACGCTCGTCGAGCGCTACATCGCCGACGGGCAACCCGTCGGGTCACGCACGCTGTCGCGCTCTTCGGGGCTGGATCTGTCGCCGGCGACCATCCGCAACGTCATGTCCGACCTCGAGGCGCTGGGGCTGATTGCCAGTCCGCACACCTCGGCCGGCCGCATCCCGACCCATCGCGGCTACCGCCTGTTCGTGGACACCATGCTGACCGCGCAGCGCGAGCAGATGAGCACGCCGAGCCTCGCACCCGACCAGCCGCAGAAGGTGATCGCCAACGCGGCGAACATCCTGTCGAACCTTTCGCAGTTCGTCGGCGTCGTGATGGCGCCGCGCCGCGCCTCGGTGTTCAAGCAGATCGAATTCCTGCGTCTGTCCGAGAACCGGCTGCTCGTGATCATCGTCTCGCCCGATGGCGACGTGCAGAACCGGGTGATCTTTCCGGAGGCCGACTATTCGCAGTCGCAGCTGGTCGAAGCTTCCAACTACATCAACGCGCATTACGCGGGTCTGACGATCGAGCAGGTGCGCGACCGTCTGCAGTCAGAGGTCGAGAAGCTGCGCGGAGAAATCGCCGCGCTGATGCAGGCGGCGGTCCAGGTGAGTTCCGAAGTGCTGACCGAGGCGCAGGAAGACGACGTCGTGATCTCAGGCGAACGCAACCTGCTCGCGGTGACCGACTTCTCCAGCGACATGGGCCAACTGCGCCGCGCCTTCGAGCTCTTCGAGCAGAAGGCCCAGTTGATGCGCCTGCTCGATGTGTCGAGCAAGGCCGAGGGCGTGCGCATCTTCATCGGCGGTGAAAGCCAGGTGGTGCCGTTCGAAGAGCTCTCCATCGTCAGTGCCAACTATGAAGTCGACGGGCAGGTGGTGGGCACGCTGGGCGTGATCGGCCCGACGCGCATGCCCTACGAGCGCATGATCCAGATCGTCGACATCACGTCGCGGCTGGTGAGCAATGCGCTGAGCCATCGCAAGTAGGCTGCGGCGGCGAATAGAATCGTGACCCAGTGGGCCGTTAGCTCAGTTGGTTAGAGCAGCGGACTCATAATCCGTTGGTCGATGGTTCAAGCCCATCACGGCCTACCAACACTGCATTTGCAACTTTCGATCATGCAAGTCCAGAAGGTCAAAAAACGCATGCTATAATTGCAAGCTGTGCGGCTGTAGCTCAGTTGGATAGAGTACTTGGCTACGAACCAAGGGGTCGTGGGTTCAATTCCTGCCAGCCGCACCACTCTCTTGAATGGCCTAGAAGGTTTACCTTCTAGGCCATTTTCTTTTGGGGCGCCGCATGCCTGAATTCGAATCAAGGGCTGGTACTTGAGTGGCTGCTGTCGCCCTCGCGTCGGGGCGCTAAAGTCCCGGCCATGAACACTCGAACCACGCGGCTCGCATGGCAACTGCTCTTGCTGCTTTCAGCAGCGGGCTCAGCGTCTGCGGGAACCATCGCATGCGTGCCGAGCCCCAGCAGCGCGGCCGGCTCATTCAACTGGATTCGCAGGATCGCGATCGACGAGCACTCGCGCACAGTGAGCATGGACATCGTGCGCTCCAGGACGAAGGACACGGAAACCATGGGCAAGATGCGCGCCGAGCTGGTGAGCATGGACGGCACATCCTCCGGCGAGCCCATCTATCTCTTCAACGCCATTCCTGCTGCCGGCGACGAGGTCACGAGCCTCTTCAGGCTGTTCAAGTCCGGCGATTGGCAATTGGCGAGGGCGGGGGTGGTATTCGTCAACAAGGTGCCCGCCTTGCGAAGTGTCGAGCCGAACATGATGTTCGATTGCAAGCGCTCGGACCTGGGCTGATGCGACGCGGGCCACCTGTACTTCCTGATCAATAAAGGTTCTTCGTTGAACAAGGCATTCACCAAGGAAACCGACAACGACGCGGATGACGACGGCGCCGATGGCGCTGCGCCTTCGTTGCCGGCCGGCAGCAAGAACTACATCACGCCAGCGGGGTATGCGCGGCTGCGCGACGAGCTGCTCCAACTGATGGACGAGGAGCGCCCGAAGGTTGTTGAAGCCGTGCATTGGGCTGCCAAGAACGGCGATCGCTCGGAGAATGGCGACTATCTCTACGGCAAGAAGCGCCTGCGCGAGATCGACCGGCGCATTCGTTTTCTCACCAAGCGTCTCGAGATCGCGGAAGTCACGGATCCATCGGTGCACCACGGCAGCGATCAGATCTTCTTCGGTGCCACGGTTCGCTATGTCGACGAGACGGGCGGCGACGAGCGCACCATCACGATTCTCGGCATCGACGAAGCGGACAGCGCCCAGTCGCAGGTCAGCTGGATCTCCCCGATCGCGCGGGCCTTGCTCAAGTCACGCGAAGGCGATGTGGTGAAGCTCGTGACGCCGGGCGGGGCGCATGAGGTGGAGATCCTGTCGGTGAGCTATCCGGCACCGCGTCCGGTAGCGGATTGACGCGCCGCGCAGCCGGGTTTTCTTCAGGGCACCGGAACTGTTCGCGCCGCGGTCAGCACCGACGCGGTTCGTCGGGCGGCGCGCAGCACGGCGTCGAGATGCATGCGGTCGCGCACGGCGATCACGAAGCGCAGGTCGGTTGAATCCTGCGGCGTCTCATCGGCCATTTCCACGTGCGTGATGTCTGCTTCCGCATCCGCCAGCGTGGCGGCCACGCGCGCCAGCACGCCCTTGTCGTTGCGCACGGTGATCACGACGCCGGTCTCGAAGGCGCGCGTCGGCTCGTCCGCCCATTCGACCGCGAAGAATCGTTCGCTGTCCTTGTGACGCAGCCGCTGGCCGACGCCGCAGTCCTCGGTGTGCACCACCAAGCCTTCGCCATGCCCAAGGTACCCGACGATCTGGTCGCCCGGAATGGGGCGGCAGCACAGCGCAAAGCGCACCGACGAGTTCTCGCTGCCATCGAGCGTGACTGCGCCCTGCGACACGGCTTCGTGCGGGATGAAGCGTTCACGGCTCAGCAGCAGGGCGTCGGGACGTTCGCCCAGCTCGGCGAGCAGCGCCATGAGCCGTTTGGCGACGATGCTCGCGATGCGTTTGCCCAGGCCGATGTCGGTCAGCAATTCGGAACGGGTGCGGTTGCCGGTGAAGCGCAGCAGCTTTTCCCACAGGGCCTGGTGCTCGTCGTCCTCGTCGGGTAGCTTGCCGAGGCCTTCGGCGCGCAGCGCCTGTGCGAGCAACTTTTCGCCGAGCCCTTCGGATTCGGCATGGGCCAGCGTCTTGAGGTAGTGGCGGATCTTGGAGCGCGCCCGGCCCGTTCGCACGAAGCCGAGCCAGGCGGGGTTGGGCGTCGACACCGGCGCGGTGATCACCTCGACCACATCGCCGTTCTTGAGCTCGGTGCGCAGCGGCACCTGGTCGCCGTTGATGCGCGCGGCCGAGGTGTGGTCGCCGATGTTGCTGTGGATGGCGTAGGCGAAGTCGACCACCGTCGCGCCGCGCGGCAGCGCCATGATCTGGCTCTTGGGCGTGAAGACGTAGACCGCGTCGGGGAACAGGTCGACCTTGACGTGATCCCAGAACTCGGCGGCATCGCGCGTCTCGTCCTGGATGTCGAGCAGCGACTGCAGCCACTTGGTGCCCAGCCGGTCGTTGCTCGCCCCGTTCGGCTCGGCCGCCTTGTAGAGCCAGTGCGCGGCCACGCCGGATTCGGCCACCACGTGCATCGCCTCGGTACGCAACTGGAACTCGACGCTCACGCCGGCCGGGCCCACCAGCGTGGTGTGCAGCGACTGGTAGCCGTTGAGCTTGGCGATTGCGATGTGGTCCTTGAACTTGCCGGGCAGCGGCTTGTACATCTGGTGAAGGATGCCCAGGCCCGTGTAGCAGGCGATCACGTTCGGTACGATCAGGCGGAAGCCGTAGATGTCGGTCACCTGGGCGAAGCTCAGGTGTTTTTCTTCCATCTTGCGGTAGATGGAGTAGAGCGTTTTCTCGCGCCCCGCGATCCGCAGCGTCATGCCGGCGGAAGAGAAGGCTGCTTCGACTTCTTTCTGCACCTTCTGGATCAAATCGCGACGTCGCCCGCGCGCCTTGGCCACCGCTTTGGACAGCGTGGCATAGCGCCAGGGCTTGAGGTGCCGGAACGACAGTTCCTGCAGCTCGCGGTAGGTCTGGTTCAGGCCGAGGCGGTGCGCGATCGGCGCGTAGATCTCGAGCGTTTCGCGCGAGATGCGGGCCCATTTCTCGCGCGGCGCATCGGCCAGCGTGCGCATGTTGTGCGTGCGGTCGGCCAGCTTGACCAGGATGACGCGCACATCGCGCGCCATGGCCAGCAGCATCTTGCGGAACGACTCGGCCTGGTTTTCTTCGCGCGTGTTGAACTGCAGCTTGTCGAGCTTGGTGAGCCCGTCGACCAGTTCGGCCACCGGGGCTCCGAAGCGCTCGATCAACTCGGGCTTGGTGACGCCGCAGTCCTCGATGGCGTCGTGCAGCAGTGCGGCCATCAGCGCCTGGGCATCGAGCTTCCATTCGGCGCATTGCGCCGCCACGGCGATGGGATGGGTGATGTACGGCTCACCGCTGTTGCGCAACTGGCCCAGATGGGCCTCGTCGGCGAAGCGGTAGGCGCGGCGTACCAGCTCGGTGTCTTCGGCGCCCAGGTAGTCGAGGCGCGCGGTCAATGCGGCAAAGCTTGCGGCGGCCGCGTTCAGCGCCGCCGGACTCGGCTTCGGCGTGCCCCCCGATGGGGCATGGGACTGATGTTTGGCGACCGCGCTCATGGCTACCACTTTAGCGTGACCGTTCCATGGACGCGTCCAGACATAAAAAAAGCACCGCTTTGCGGTGCCTTTTCGTTGCAGGGCTGCGTCAGATCAGCCCGGCACCTTCTTGAGCATTTCGATGCCGATCTTGCCTTCGGCGATTTCGCGCAGAGCCGTGACGGCGGGCTTGTTCTTGCTCTCGATCTTGGGCGCGTGGCCTTGGCTCAGCATGCGCGCACGGTAGGTGGCGGCCAGGACGAGCTGGAAGCGGTTCGGAATCTGAACCAGACAATCTTCGACGGTGATGCGGGCCATGATGAGTATCTTTCGGTCGGTGAGCAGGAGATCAGGGGATGTTCAGTGCGGCAAAGGTATCGGCGCGTGCGCGGCGCTGTGCGGAATACCGGAGACGCTGAGCGTGGACAATCGCCTTGAGATCAAAAAGCGCCCGCTCAAATAACTCGTTGATTATAACGAAGTCGAATTCCCCGGCCCTGGCCATCTCTTCTGCGGCGTTTTTCAGGCGCAGTTCGATCACCGAGGCACTGTCTTCGCCGCGCCGTTCGAGCCGGGAGCGCAGTTCTTCCCAGCTGGGCGGCAGGATGAAGATCATCACCGCGTTGGCGAAGGTCTTGCGGATCTGGAGCGCGCCCTGAAAGTCGATCTCGAGGATCACGTCGGCCCCCTGGGCGATCCGCTCCTCGATGGCCTTCTTGGAGGTGCCGTACCGGTGGCCGTGCACATGGGCCCATTCCACGAAGCCGTCCGCCGCGATCAGGGCGTCGAATTCGGGGGGCGAGGCAAAAAAGTACTCGCGGCCGTGCTTTTCCTGCCCGCGCGGCGGTCGCGTGGTGTGCGACACCGACGGCTGGACCGCCGAGTCGAGTTCCATGAGCGCCTTGACCAGGCTCGATTTGCCGGCCCCGCTGGGCGCGGCCACCACGAAGATGTTGCCGGGATAATCCATTCTTTCGCTCGTCGTCATTCGATGTTCTGGACCTGTTCGCGCATCTGCTCGATCAGCACCTTCATGTCCACGCCGATGCGCGTGAGCTCCAGGGCTGCCGACTTGGAGCCCAGAGTGTTGGCCTCGCGGTGCAGTTCCTGGATGAGGAAGTCCAGGCGCTTGCCGATCTCGCCGCCCTTCTTGAGCAGCCGCTCGATCTCGTCGAGGTGCGAGTTCAGCCGGGTGAGCTCTTCCGCCACGTCGATGCGGATCGCGAAGGCGGTGGCTTCGGTCAGCGCGCGGTCCTGGGCGGCTTCGGGCAGCGTGCCGCCCGTGCCGGCGGTCAGGCCCATGGCTTCCTGCCAGCGCTCCAGGAAGCGGTTGCGCTGCTGTTCGACCAGCTGGGGCACCAGCGGGCCGGCCTGCTGCACCAGGGTGCGCAGTTGGTTGAGGTGCGCCTCGAGCATCTTGGCGAGCCGGGCGCCTTCGCGCTGGCGGGCCGACATCAGCGCCTCGAGCGCCTTGCCGGCCACGTCGAGTAGGTCGGGGCCCCAGTCGCCGCGGGTGGTGCCGTCGCCACCGGCGAGGCGGATCACGTCGGCCACGCTCAGTTCTCGCGCCCCAGGGAGCCAGGCCTTGATGCCGTCCTGCACCCCGTTGAGCCGCTGGAGCAGCTTGACGGACGGCTCGACGACACCCGCCTGGGCGGTGTTTTCGATGGCCGCGCGCACCTCGACCTTGCCGCGCTTGAGCTTGCCCGTGAGCAACTCGCGCAGCGCCGTCTCATGCTGGCGCAGCTCCTCCGGCAACTTGAAGGTGAGGTCGAGGAAGCGGCTGTTGACCGAGCGGATTTCGACCCCGAGTCGACCTGCGGCGGGAGGCCGTGCTTCGGCTTCGGAGTGGCTGCCTGCGGACCCGTTCTGGCCGCTGGCGTAGCCGGTCATGCTGTAAACTGGCATTGCGCCTCACTGTGGTTTTGCTTGCATGCACCGAGGCGTCGGTACAGCGTTCGCTTGCCGCACCATCGCCTTCGGGCGAAACTCCCGGATTATGTCAAAGGTCAAGCCTTCGCCCCTGTTGCCCGATACGGTCATTGGCGGTTACCGCGTTGTTCGCCGGCTTTCGGCGGGTGGTTTTGGCGTTGTCTATCTCGCCATCGACCCCAACGGACAGCAGGTGGCCATCAAGGAATACCTGCCTTCCTCGCTGGCCACTCGCGGGCCCGGCGAGTTGCATCCGCAGGTGCCGCCCGAAAAACTGTCCCTCTACCGGCTGGGGCTCAAAAGCTTCTTTGAAGAAGGCCGCTCCCTCGCGCAGATCTCGCACGCCTCGGTGGTGAGCGTGCTCAATTTCTTCCGCGAGAACGAGACCGTCTACATGGTCATGAACTACCTGGAGGGCGCGACCCTGCAGGACTTCGTGGTCACCGCGCGCGATCTCAAGCGCCAGAAGGTCTTCCGCGAATCGACCATCCGCTCCCTCTTCGACGAGATCCTGCGCGGCCTGCGCATCGTGCACCAGTACAAGATGCTGCACCTGGACATCAAGCCGGCCAACATCTTCGTCACCGACGACGACCGCGCCGTGCTGATCGACTTCGGCGCCGCGCGCGAAGTGCTCAGCAAGGAAGGCATCTTCATCCGCCCCATGTACACGCCGGGCTTTGCCGCCCCCGAGATGTACCGGCGTGATTCGTCGATGGGCCCCTGGACCGACATCTACGCCATCGGCGCCTGTATCTACGCCTGCATGCAGGGCTACCCGCCCAACGACGCGCCGCGCCGCATCGAGAAGGACCGCCTGAGCCTGTCGCTCTCGCGCCTTCGCGGCGTGTATTCCGACAACCTGATCGAGGTGGTCGAGTGGTGCATGTCGCTCGATCCGCTCTCGCGCCCCCAGTCGGTGTTCGCGCTACAGAAGGAATTGAGCCGAGAAGGCGAGCGCCGCTACACCAAGCTCACCGTCGGCGAGAAGGTGCGGCTGTCGATCGACAACATCCGCTCCTTCGACAAGAAGAGTCTGCCCCGGGCTGCGGCCCCCACCACCCGCCCCGCATGACGACATGAAATTCTCTGTCTTCCAGGTCAGCCGCAAAGGCGGACGTCTCAAGAACGAAGACCGCATGGGCTATTGCTACACGCGGGAGTCGGGCCTGTTCGTGCTGGCCGACGGCATGGGCGGTCATCCCGAAGGCGAAGTGGCGGCCCAGCTGGCCCTGCAGACCATCGCCGCGCTCTACCAGCGCGAGGCACGACCGACCGTGAAGGACGTGAAGGGTTTCCTGGCCGAATCGGCCATGGCCGCGCACCAGCAGATCATGCGGTACGCGAGCCACAAGGCCATGCTCGACACGCCCCGCACCACCGTCGTCGCGGCGCTGCTTCAGGGCACGGCGGCCACCTGGATGCACTGCGGCGATTCGCGCCTGTACGTCGTGCGCGACGGCCGCCTGCTGACCCGCACGCGCGACCATTCGCACGCTGAGCGCCCCAAGCCCCACGGCTCGGACATGCCGGTCAACCGCAACCTGCTGCTGACCTGCCTCGGCTCGCCGACCACGCCGCTGTTCGATATCTCGCCTCCGCTGCAACTGCAGCGCGGCGACCGCATCATGCTGTGCTCCGACGGCGTGTGGGGCGTGCTCGACGATGCGCTCATCGTCCACACGCTCTCCTCCGGCAAGCCCGTGTCCGATGCGGCCCCCGACCTCGCCGAGATGGCGCTGCGCAAGGGCGGCGCCCACAGCGACAACGTGACACTCATCGCGCTCGAGTGGGAGATGTCCGAGACGCCCGGCGAAGACCGCGGCATTTCCACCGAAACGATCGACGACGGCGTGTTCGCCTCGACCATCCAGGCCGGCATGCCCTCGGACGGCGAGATCGAAGACATGGACGAAGACGCCATCGAGCGCTCCATCGCCGAGATCAACGAAGCCATTCGCCGTTCCGCCGCGCGCAAAAGCTAGATGACCCCCAGTCTTCGCGCACTTCGTGTCGCTGCGCCAACCCCCTTCCAGGGGGCAACACCAGCGGCCCGGCAAAGCCGGTTCCGCGGTGTTCCCCGAACATGCCGTTGAAGAGCGGCTGGCCTTTTTTCCTTTTCGAGTTTCAACAATGACTGCTTTCACCCGAAGCGGCGGCCGTGCCGCCGACCAGCTGCGCCCCGTTCGCATGACCCGCGGCTTCACCATCCACGCCGAGGGCTCGGTGCTCATCGAGTTCGGCCAGACCCGCGTGCTCTGCACCGCCTCGGTCGAAGAGCGCGTGCCCCCGCACAAGAAGGGCAGCGGCGAAGGCTGGGTCACGGCCGAATACGGCATGCTGCCGCGCGCCACGCACACCCGCAGCAGCCGCGAAGCCGCCAAGGGCAAGCAGACCGGCCGCACGCAGGAAATCCAGCGCCTCATCGGCCGCTCGATGCGCGCGGTGTTCGACCTGGCCGCGCTCGGCGAGCGCACCATCCACCTCGACTGCGACGTGCTGCAGGCCGATGGCGGCACCCGCACTGCGGCCATCACCGGCGCTTTCGTCGCCGCGCAGGACGCGGTCAACAAGCTGATCGCCGCAGGCACCCTGGCCGCATCGCCGATCAAGGGCCACGTGGCCGCCATCTCGGTGGGCATCGTCGGCGGCACGCCGCTGCTGGACCTCGAATACACGGAAGACTCGAGCTGCGACACCGACATGAACGTCGTCATGACCGGCGCCGGCCACTTTGTCGAAGTGCAGGGCACGGCCGAAGGCGTGGCCTTCACGCGCGAAGAAATGAACCTGCTGCTCGGCCTGGCCGAGAAGGGCATTGGCGAGCTCGTCACCCTGCAGAAGCAGGCCCTGCTCTCGAACCCCTCGAACTGAAATCCTCCCAGCTACTGATGCCTGCCAGCCGGGCGTCACAGCCACTTTGATCGATCCATGAAACTGGTCCTGGCCTCCAACAACGCAGGCAAGCTCGCCGAACTTCAGCAACTGTTCGCGGCGTTGTCCGTCACCCTGGTGCCGCAGTCGGCGCTGGGCGTGGGCGAGGCTGAAGAACCCTTTCGCACCTTCGTCGAGAACGCGCTCACCAAGGCACGGCACGCCAGCGCCGCCACCGGCCTGCCGGCCATCGCCGACGACGCGGGCCTCTGCGTCGATGCCTTCGGCGGCCTGCCGGGCGTCGACACCGCGTACTACGCCACGCAATTCGGCTACGCCAAGGGCGATGCGAACAACGTCAAGGCGCTGCTCGAACAGCTCGATGGTGTCGTCAACCGCCGCGCGGCGCTCGTCAGCACGCTGGTCGCGCTGCGCAGCCACGACGACCCCGAGCCGCTCATCGCCGTCGGCCGCGTGGTCGGCGAGATCGCGCTGGCACCCATCGGCGACAACGGCTTCGGCTTCGACCCGGTGATGTTCCTGCCCGCCTTCGGCAAGACCTTTGCGCAGCTCACGCCCGAGGTCAAGAACGCCAACAGCCACCGCGGCCGCGCGGCACAGGCGATGCTCGCGTTGATGCGCGAGCGCTGGCTGTAGGCCGCCGATGGCCACTGTCTTCCCGATCCAGCCGGCGCAACCCACGGGTGCGCCGCAGGCCAACGACGTGCTGCACTGGATGCGGCCCGGCCCGCTGCAGCTCTCGGCGCTGCCGCCGCTCTCGCTCTACATCCACCTGCCGTGGTGCCTGCGCAAGTGCCCGTACTGCGACTTCAATTCGCACGAATGGCGCGCGACGAGCGCGGCCGATGCGGAGGGCATTCCCGAGGCGGCGTACATCGATGCGCTGGTGGCCGACCTTGACGCCGCGCTGCCGCTGATCTGGGGCCGCACCGTCCACACCATCTTCATCGGCGGCGGCACGCCCAGCCTGTTCTCGCCGCAGGCCATCGACCGCCTGCTCGGCGACGTGCGCGCGCGCCTGAAGCTCGCGCCCGATTGCGAAATCACGCTCGAGGCGAACCCTGGCACCTTCGAGCGCAACCGCTTCCGCGCGTACCGCTCGGCGGGCGTCACGCGACTGTCGGTGGGCGTGCAGAGCTTCAACGACGAGCACCTCATCGCGCTCGGCCGCGTGCACGATCGCGCGCAGGCCATCGCCGCGGTGGAGGAGGCCGCGAGCGCCTTCGACACCTTCAACCTCGACCTGATGTATGCGCTCCCCGGCCAGACGCTCGAGCACCTGGAGGCCGACCTGTCGCAGGCGCTGGCGCTCGCGCCGCCGCACATTTCGGTCTATCACCTCACCATCGAGCCCAACACCTGGTTCGCGAAGTTTCCGCCGACGCTGCCCGAAGACGACATCGCCTACGCGATGCTCGACCGCATCACCGAGCGGACTGGCGAGCGCGGCATGTCGCGCTACGAGGTGTCGGCCTATGCGCGCGAGGGGCACCAGTGCGCGCACAACCTCAACTACTGGCAGTTCGGCGATTACCTGGGCATCGGCGCCGGCGCGCACAGCAAGCTGAGCTTTGCGCACCGCATCGTGCGGCAGGTGCGCTATCGCGAGCCGCGGCTGTACATGGAGAACGCGCGCGCCGGCGCGGCCGTGTCGCAGAGCGACGAGGTGTCGCTGGCGGATCTGCCGTTCGAGTTCATGCTCAATGCGCTGCGGTTGAAGGCGGGGTTCACGCTGCCGCAGTTCAGCGAGCGCACGGGGCTGGCGATGACGTCGATCCAGCGCGGGCTGGAAGAGGCCGAGCGCAAGGGGCTTGTGGCGCGTGACCTGTTCCGGGTGTGGCCGACCGAGCGCGGGCTGGATTTCTTGAGCGATCTGCAGACGCTGTTCTTGCCGGACGGAGATTGAGGCATCGCCGTCGGCATAAAATCTACGGTTCCGGAGAGTTGGGTGAGTGGTTTAAACCAGCAGTCTTGAAAACTGCCGACGAGAAATCGTCCGTGAGTTCGAATCTCACACTCTCCGCCAAACTCAAGCCCCAGTAGCAGCCCTTGTTACTGGGGCTTTTTGCTGGGCGCGGGGCTTGCAGCGCTGGTTGGTGGGCCACGTGCCATGGTTTTGCCCATGTTTTGGTTTGCCCTGGTGCGGTGGGCGGCAATGGTTGGCCGTGGCCTTTGCTGGGCAAGCCAAGCCCTGGTTGCCGCGTGGCTAGCAGGCTTTCTCGGTCGCCAAGGGCCGCGTTAGCACCCTTGCCAGGGCTACCGCGCGTGGCGCACCAAAAGCCGCCAAAACAGGAGTTTTCTTTCCGATGGAGGGGGCGTACCTCGCTCGGTATTTGTTGTTTTTGTGCTACAATATACCCACGGGTAGAAACCTGCCAGCGAAAGCTAGGCAAGACCATGCCCGTATGCATGCGCCCGCCGCTTGCAGCAAGCAGTCGCAGTAGGAGCCGGTCCACCCGGTAGCCGCTGCGGCTGTTTTTCTTTCTCCAACCCCTTCGCCCTCCGTTAGTGCGCCTTTGCCTTCACAGGTCCGGGCGCGCCGCCGCATGGGCGTTTCACTTTGAGCAATCAACCATGAAGAACCTTCTCTCCGGCTACATCAAGCCCGATAGTGCGCCGCGCTTCGAACTTGGCCGCATCGTTGCCACCCCTGGTGCGCTCGCGCTTATGCACCGCACGAACAGCAACCCCTTCACGCTTCTGGCGCTCCACGTTGCAGGTGACTGGGGTGAATGCTGTGCCGAGGACGCGCAGACCAACGAAGACGCACTTGCGCATGGATCGCGCGTGCTGTCGGTCTATCGATTGCCGCTTCAGAGCGTGCCCGAAGGCGGCGCAAAAACGGAGCAAGCATCAACCCACTTGGACGTGAGTGACGAACGCATCTGGTTGATCACCGAAGCAGATCGCAGTGTCACGACATTGCTGTTGCCCGAGGAGTACTGAGATGAATCTCGTTGCTCAGTGGGGTGGTATCTACTTGTTCAAGCCGACAACGAACTCGACAGCCTGTGACCGCTTGGCCTTCGGCAACTTGCCGAAGGCAAGCAGAAGCTGAGCTTCGTCCTCGGCCACCGCATAGAAATATGCAGTCGGCACCCCAAGCACTTTCGCGAACCTTTCAACCAACTCATACGCGGGCGCGCGTTTGCCCAACTCGTAGCGGTTCATTCGCGTGCTGGCAGACATCGGATCAAGGTCGGCTTCAATGCCAACTTGTTCTTGTGACAAGCCAGCCAACTGCCTCGCCTGCTTGAGGCGTCTCCCCAGAACGGTCATTTAGATCTTTGGGTCCAAAGATCAAGATAGTCCTGACAATGCGCACCTCAAATACTACCGATTTGGTAGCATTTGAGCGGCGTGCATTTATCGGGGACGCGCTGCGAGGAGCGGGCGATTCGCTACGAGACACAGGCAGCCCGAGTGCTCGAACCAATCAACAGCTACAACGAAGAGAACCCAACCATGTTCCAGTACATCCGCAAGGCCAAATTCCGACTGTCCCTGTTCGGTCTGGCCATTTCGACTTCCGCATTGCTCGTCGGCTGCGGTCCCGAAGCCCCTCCTTGCAACGATCCACAACGCATAGAGGCCGTGCTGAGAATGGTCGCCAAGGGGCACGACGAAGACCTTGGCAACTACAAGCTCAAGACGGCAGATACCGTGTCCCTTGAAGCAGGCACGCCTGTCGTGACGTCCTACGACGAATCGATCAAGCGCCGCTCGTGCGAGGTGCACCTGACGTTCGCGTTCAAGCCCGCCGTGGTCCAGAAGATGAACTTCTTCATGGACTGGATGGGCAACCCGCTGGGCTCGGCCCTCAAGTACGGCATTCCACCCGAGCTGTACTGGAACATCGACAGACCACAGCAATCCCAGATGGACGCCACAGTGATACGGGTGGTGACCGGCGACAAGGTCAGCGAAGCGCCGCTGCAGCTGTCCGTTGCGTACAAGATCGTGAAGGACGAAGGGGCGAACACCTTCAGCACGTCCGTCAGCTACAGCACCGCGACGACAACGCCGTATCTGAAAGTCGCGTCCAACGCTTTGGCCTTTGACGAGCATGTGCGCAATGTCCTCAAAGCCCGTGGAAAGGCTATCCCGTCATCGATGCAGTATGGGCAGCCGGCAGCGTCCTCGGCTGGATCATTGCCCGCTACCTCCGCTCTCACCCCCGCATCGGCGGCGGCTCAACCTGTCGCCGCTGCACCGGTTGCGCCCCCCACTGCGGCCGAGCAGGCGGAGCAAGCCCGGTTGCAGAAAGCGGCGGACATGATCGCGGCCGGCAATCCCCAGCGAGGCGTCGATGCTTCGGCATCTGTACCTCCGGCGTCGGCCACCCCTGCCAGTGGCGGCCCCGAGAACCTCATGTCGTTGATCACCAAATACGAGCCTTGCGGTGAAGAGGCGGTGTGCCTGCACACCGGCAAGGGCAACACGGTCTGGATGCAGGCCGGACAGATGCGGCGCATGGACTACGCGCTGCTCGACCGGGCCATCAGCAGCAAGACGCCGGTGTGCCTGCGCGAACTGACCCGCACCGAAGGCAAGAACTTCGCGGCCGAGAGCCTGGATAGCCAGTGCTGATGTAGCAACCCTTCCGCGCGCGCAAAGCGCCGCACTGGCTGAGAGGCTGGTGCGGCGCTTTTCTTTTTCTCCTCTCCATTTCATCGCCGTGCGTGTGAGTCGCGCACGGCCATACAGGTGACACCTATGAATGTTCTTCATACCTCCGCATCCGCCGTAGACGACGGGGCCAGCCCCGTGCGCATGATCGGCATCGGCGCTGTAGGTCGGCGCTTCGTGCGGCAGTTCTTTGCCAAGCCCAATCAGCTTCCTACGGGGCCTTCAGAAGACCTGCTCGATGAAGAGCCCATCTACTTCGAGATCGGGCGCGGTGGTGCCGCCACTGTCGCCGAGGAATTGAACATGAACCACGCGCGGATTCTGTGTCTGGTGTTTGGCGTGGGTGTGCGGCCCGCCGAAATCGAAGCCGCGATGTTCTTGATCTGGCGCGCCTGGGAGCAGGATGCGCAAGTCGTCGGCGTTGTGCTGGGCGCCGAGACGCGACGGAGGGTGGGCCGCGACTCGATGCTGGGCATCCTGTTCAAGTCCATCGAAGCGCGAATCGATGTTTCGGCGTCTTGGGAGCCGGACGACCTGGCTGCGGTGCAATGGTTCTATGCGGCGATACGGCGGTCTGTGATGGACGGCGATCCGTTCCTGGAGCCTGCCTGGGATCAGTCCGACGTGATCGAAGTGCTGGACTTTCGGGAGGTACAGTTAACCTTGGTCACGCAGTGCCTGGACCGGGCCGATCAACTCGACACGGCGATGGAACAGGCGCTGCAACTGGTCGACGGGCGAGGCGTCGAGATCGAGCAGGCCCACGGGGTCATCATCGTGCTGTGGGTGCAGCCCGGCTGCAAGATGACAGGGCAGGCCGTACGCAACCTGGGCCGCACGGTTGGGAATGCGCTCGGGGCAGGAGGCATGCACCTGACCATACGACTGCGTAGCCGTGTGACCGCCTCTCGCGCGGCGGCATGTCTGACGCTGGTCGTCAGTTCGGCGCGCTCGAGCACAGAGCAGTAAGCGAGGGGAGGCACGGGCAGCGTCAGCCCTGCGCGTGACGTTTGTTGCGCGCGGACGTCGACGCCTGCGCCGAGAAGACATCTCGTTTGGCTTGCCATCACTTAACTCGATCAGTCTCGATCGCTGATCGAGCCTACATACTCCTGTGGCAGTTATGACGTAAAACAATCATAACTAGGGTATTTACTAGATATTATCGATCAAAACATAAATAGTATTGCCTGAACTCCAAGCAATGGCGTGGGGTGCGTTGACGCAATTTCTCTGGAGACAGGTGTGCCTGTGAACAATCAGTCCGACGTATCGACCCCGGATCTTTCAGCGCACGCAATCCGTGCCTTGTCGATGGATGCGGTACAGCGAGCTCAATCCGGCCACCCGGGCATGCCCATGGGCATGGCCGAGATCGCGGTTGCCCTGTGGCAGCATCATTTGCGTCACAACCCGGCCAACCCGGCCTGGGCCAATCGCGACCGCTTCGTTCTGAGCAATGGCCACGGCTCCGTGCTGCTGTACAGCTTGCTGCACCTGACCGGATACGACCTGTCGATTGACGACCTGAAGCGCTTCCGGCAACTGGGAAGTCGCACGCCCGGTCATCCGGAGCGTGGCTACACGCCGGGCGTTGAGACGACCACCGGTCCGCTCGGACAGGGCTTGGCCAATGCCGTGGGCATGGCCCTCGCCGAGCGGCTGCTGGCAGAGGAGTTCAATCGTCCCGGACTCGACATCGTCGACCACTGCACCTACGCGTTCGTCGGCGACGGGTGCCTGATGGAGGGCATCTCCCACGAGGCCTGCTCGCTGGCCGGCACCTGGGCGTTGCGCAAACTGATCGTGCTCTACGACGACAACGGCATCTCGATCGACGGGTATGTCAAAGCTTGGTTCGGAGACGATACGGCGAGTCGTTTTGAAGCATACGGATGGAACGTGATCCGGAGCGTGGACGGGCATGACGTGAATGCGGTTGCCGCTGCGCTGTCCGTTGCCAGGAATTCCGTGGACCGACCCACGCTGATCCTGTGCCGCACGACCATTGGAAAGGGTTCGCCCAACAAGGCTGACAGCCACAGCTCGCATGGCTCACCGCTGGGTGCCGCGGAAGTGGCGGCGACCCGTGCGGCGATCGATTGGCCGTATGAGCCCTTCGAGATTCCGGCGGCCGTCTACGAGGCCTGGGATGCGCGTGCTGCGGGCGGGCGCGCGGAGGCCGCGTGGAACGCAACGATGGCGCGTTACCGCGCAGCGCATCCCCGCGACGCAGCCGAGTTCGAGCGGCGCGCCGCAGGCGCCCTGCCTGACGGCTTCGAGAAGCAGGCACAGGCGCATGTGAGAGACGTCGCCGAAGCGGGCGAGACGATCGCCACGCGCAAGGCCAGCCAGAACGCCATCCAGGCCTTTGCCGGAATGCTGCCCGAACTCGTGGGCGGTTCGGCAGATCTTGCAAGCTCGAATCTGACCCTGTGGGAGGGCGCGCGAGGCGTGACGGCGTTGCAAGGAGGCAACTACCTTTATCACGGCGTACGCGAGTTCGGCATGGCTGCGATCATGAACGGGGTCGTCTGTCATGGTGGCCATCGGATCTTCGGAGGTACCTTTCTGATGTTCTCGGAGTACGCCCGCAATGCCTTGCGCATGGCCGCTCTGATGAAGCTCAATCCGATCTATGTGTTCACGCACGACTCGATCGCGCTCGGACAAGATGGCCCCACGCATCAGCCCATCGAGCAGATCGCAACGCTGCGGATGATGCCGAACATGGATGTCTGGCGGCCCTGCGACAGCGTCGAGACGATGGTGGCCTGGCAGGTGGCGCTCGAGCATCGTCATACGCCGACGAGCCTGGTGCTCAGTCGGCAGGAGCTGGCCTTTCAGGCGCGCGACGCGCGACAGCTCGACGACATCCGTCGTGGGGGCTATGTGCTCCGGCACGAACCACGTGAACTCGCGCTGGTCCTGATCGCTACCGGCTCCGAAGTCGAGCTCGCCGTGCAGGCGCAGGCCGACCTGGCGGCCCGAGGGGTTGCAGCGCGCGTGGTGTCGATGCCTTCGACTTTTCAGTTCGACCGGCAGGACGATCGATACCGGCGCAGCGTCCTCCCCGAAGGAGTCCCGCGCCTGGCCATCGAGGCCGGCGTCACGGACTATTGGCGCAAGTACGTCGGATTGTCCGGCGCGGTGATCGGCATCGACCAGTTCGGGGAGTCGGCCCCGGCGGAAGCGCTCTTCGCGCATTTCCGGGTGGACCTGCCTCGCATCGTCGAGACGGCGTTGGCGTTGCTGCCGGCCCCAGTCGGAGCCTGAACGCAATGAGTCACGAATATCTCATCGGGCTAGACTACGGAACGCAATCGGCGCGAGGCGTGCTGATCGACGTGGCTAGCGGAGCCATCGAAGCGAGCCACACGCATCCGTATCGCCACGGCACGCTGGCAGCAGCGTTGCCGGATGGCGGCACGGCATTGCCGCCCGGCTGGGCGCTGCAATGCGCGCCCGACTACACGGAAGCGGCGGAGGCCATCCTCGGGCATCTGGGTCGCAGCCGTGTCATTCGCGGGATCGGGTTGGGCTTCACGGCCAGCTCACCCTTGCCCACGCGGGCGGACGGCACCCCGCTGTCGACGCTGCATCCGCAAGCCCCTCACGCCTACGTCAAGCTCTGGAAGCACCAAGTGGCGCAGCCATGGGCGGATCGCATCAATGCGCACGGCGGCGAATTCCTGGCGAACTTCGGCGGCAAGCTCTCGGCCGAGTGGCTGATCGCCAAAGCCGCGCAGATGGCCGACGAGGCGCCGGATCTCTGGGCGGAAACCGAGCGCTTCATCGAGGCCGGCGACTGGCTCGTGTGGCAGTTGACCGGACATGAAGTGCGCAGCCTCGGCTTTGCGGCTTACAAGGCCCAGTATCAGCCGGGCATCGGCTATCCGTCATCGCTGGTCGGCGGACTGGAAGCGAAGCTGGGGACGCCCGTGACCATCGGCGAGCCAGCCGGCCGCTTGAGTGCCGGCTGGCGGGCCCGGACCGGCATCGAGGGCGAAGCCACCGTGGCCGTGGCCGTCATCGATTCGCACGTCGTGATGCCGGCCGCCGGGGCGGTGCGCTCCGGCACGCTGGTCGGGGCCCTGGGCACCTCGGCCGCATTCATGCTGCTGGACGATGCCCGGCGTCCCCTGCCGCGTGGCATCGAAGGCGTGGCACGCGATGGCGTGCTGCCGGGCTTCTGGTGCTACGAAGCGGGTCAGGCGGGTTTCGGCGACACGCTCGAATGGTTCATTAAGGGCTTTCTGCAATCGACGGATCCGGACCGGGAATTCGCCCGCCTCAATGCACTCGCGGCCGACATGCGACCCGGTCAGACCCGGATGCTTTCTCTGGATTGGTGGAATGGATGCCGCGTGCCGTTCGGCGACTCCTCGCTCAGCGGCCTTCTGCTTGGCCTGAGTCTGAAGACGACGGTGGTCGACGTCTATCGCACGCTGCTGGAGTCCTTGTGCTGCGGCACGCGGCGCATTGTCGATTGCCTTGCCACCGATGGCGCACCAGTCGAACGCATCGTGCTGACCAGCGGACTGTCCGGAAGGAATCCGCTGCTGATGCAGTTGATGGCAGATGTGCTCGGGCGCACCGTTCATGTCCCGTTGATCGACCACGCGACGGCCGTCGGTGCCGCCATTCATGGCGCGGTCGCGGCGGGGGTGGTTCCCGACTTCGCGGACGGGGCGCGGCGCTACGGAGCCCGCGAGTTCGTCGACTACGTCCCGAATGCCGAGGCGATGCATATCTACGACGGCCTCTATCGCCAGTACGTGAGCGTCGGCACGAGCAGCACCGTGCGTGACGCGATGCACGCGCTCGATATCCAACGGGAAAAATGATCGCGCGGAGAGTCGGCAAGAGAGAACAAAAACCAGAGAGACATACGCAATGAAAAGACTCCTGCCCCGGGCCCTCATGGCGCCCGCCGTGCTCACGCTCTTCCTCTGGATGATCGTGCCGCTGTTGATGACGTTGTACTTCTCCTTCGTGAACTACAACCTCATGCAGCCCGGCGAACGAACGTTCGCGGGCCTCGAGAACTTTCACTACTTCGTTACCGATCCGGACTTCTGGCCCGCAACGTGGAACACGCTGCTGCTCATCGGCAGCGTGATCGTCATCACCGTGGTGTTCGGCGTGCTGCTCGCGCTGCTGGTGAACGAGCCCTTCCCGGGCCGCGGCATCGTGCGGGTGCTGCTCATCTCTCCGTTCTTCGTCATGCCCGCGGTCAACGCGCTGCTGTGGAAGCACATGATGATGAACCCCATCTACGGTGTGCTGGCCGACGTGTGGCGCTTCTTCGGCGCCACGCCGGTCGACTGGCTCACCGACGTGCCGCTGCTCTCGGTGATCATCATGGTGGCCTGGCAGTGGCTGCCCTTCGCCTGCCTGATCTTCATCACCTCGCTGCAGTCGCTCGACCGCGAGCAGATGGAAGCCGCGCGCATGGACGGCGCGAGTTCCCTCCAGCGCTTCTTCTATCTCACCATCCCGCACCTGGGCCGGCCGATGGCGGTGG
>NZ_JANLNM010000007.1 GCF_024701975.1 Variovorax sp. ZS18.2.2 | reverse complement strand
ACCTTGCGCCGCACGGCAAGACCACGATGTCGCCGCAGCTCTTCCAGAGGCAATTGGATGCGGGCGCCTGGGGCCTGACCTTCGCGACTGTCACGCAGCTGGCCGTGGGCGTGGCGGCCGGGGCGCGCCGCACGCTCATTGCCAACCAGGTGGTGAGCGATGAAGACCTGGCGGGCATCCAGTTGCTGCTGAGCGCGAATGCCGGGCTGCGCATCGTGTTCCTCGTTGATTCGCTGGCGCAGCTCGGGCTGATCGAAGACTGGGCCAAGCGCCATCCCGCGAGCGTGCCGTTCGACGTGATGATCGAGATCGGCGTCGAAGGCGCGCGCACCGGTTGCCGCACGCATGAAGAAGCCGTGACGCTCGCCACGCGCCTGCGCGCAAGCGATGCGGTCAAGCTCGTCGGCATCGAGACCTACGAAGGGCAGGGCGCCACCGGCGTGAGCGAGCCCGACACCGCCTATGCCAACACGCTGATGGACCGCGTGGAAGCCATCGCGCGTCACTGCGATACGCAGAAGCTCTTCGAGACCGACGAGGTGCTGGTCTCGGCCGGTGGCTCGGCCATCTTCGATCTCGTGGCCGGGCGCCTGAAGCCCGCGCTGGGTTCGCCGGTGCGCGGCCTGCTGCGCTCGGGCTGCTATGTCACACACGACCACGGCTTCTACAAGCGCATGGTCAACGCGGTGGACGAGCGCCTGGGCTGCGATTGCGGCGAAAGCCTGCGCCCCGCGATGGAAGTCTGGGCCACGGTGCAATCGCGCCCCGAGCCGGGCCTTGCCATCCTTGCCGTGGGCAAGCGCGACATCTCGTTCGACCTCTCGATGCCCGTGCCCATTGCACGCGCGGCACGCGGCGCGCTCGAAGCGCAGGCCGTGCCCGCCGGCTGGAAGATCACCGCGCTCAACGACCAGCACGCCTACCTGCGCTGGGATGTCAGCGAGGAAGCGGATGCACCCAAGGTCGGCGACCGCGTGGGCCTCGGCATCTCGCACCCCTGCACCACCTTCGACAAATGGCACTGGATGCCCGTGGTTGAAGAGAACTACCGCGTGAGCGACGCCGTCGCCATGCACTTCTGAACGCGCACCGATGACGCCCTCCCTGCTCAAGAAAATCGCCGAACTGCGCAGCAGCGCCCCGGCCACGCGGCGCGCGATTCTCGACCTGATCCTCGAAGACCCCGACCGTGCACTCGAAGAGAGCTTCGAGCAATTGGCCGAGCGTTCGCGCAGTTCGGTGCCCACCATCATGCGCACCTGCCGCGACCTGGGCTTTGCGGGCCTGCGCGAATTCAAGCTCGCGCTCGCGCAGGAGCTGGCGCTGGGCGGTTCGCCATTGCACCGCCGCGTCAACATCGAGGACGCGGCCGACGAAGTGGTCGGCAAGATCGCGCGCAGCGCCGCGGCCTCGGTCTCGGGCGTGCGCGGCCAGCTCGACATGCAGGTGCTCGACGGCGCCGTGGCCGCCATCGCGGCCGCGCCGCATGTGGACCTGTACGGCGCGGGCGCCACCTCGTGGTTCATGGCCAACGACCTGCAGGCGCGGCTGTTCCGGCTCGGCCTCTCGGCGAACGCCTGGGCCGACTACCACCTGCAGCAGGTGGCGGGCGCGGCGCAGCGGCCGGGCGGCGTGGTCATCGCCATCTCGCACGTGGGCGGCATGCCCTCGCTGCTCGACGCGGTGGACATCGCGCGCGGGCAGGGCGCCAAGGTGGTCGCGCTCACGCGGCCCGGCACGGCGCTCGCGGCCAAGGCCGACTTCCTGCTGGGCCTCTCTGTGCCCGACGACGCGGTGATGCACGTGGGCATCGATGCGTACCTCACGCACCTCACCGCCATCGAAATTCTCACGGTGCTGGTCGCGCAACGACGCGGCGAACCCGCGGTGCAGCGCCTGCAGCGCGCACGCGAAGCCTTTCAGCGCCATGGCATCGACGCCGCCACGCACCCGCTGCAAAGCTGGGACGGCGGCGGCATCAACGACGAAAAAGGAGGACGCGCATCGTGAGCGACCCCAAAGCCGTGAAAGCCGTATTGCTCGAAGCCGGCCTCGTGGTCGACGGTTCGGGCGGACCCTCGTGGCCCGGTGACGTGCTGCTGCAAGGCGACCGCATCCTTGCGCTCGGCGAAGGCCTGCGCGGGCGTTTGCCCGAGGGCTTGAGCGTTGCCGATCTCGACATCGTCGATTGCCGTGCGAAGGTGATTGCACCCGGCTTCATCGACGCGCACACGCACGACGACGCCATCGTGCTGCGCGACCCGCTGTGCCTGCCCAAGGTGTCGCAGGGCATCACCACGGTGGTGACGGGCAACTGCGGCATCTCGCTCGCGCCGTACCGCACGCCGCAATCGAAGCCGCCGCTCACGCTGCTGGGCGCCGATTCGTTCAAGCACGCGACGATGGCCGAGTACCGCGCAGCTGTCGATGCGACACAGCCCGCACTCAACGTGGCCGCGCTCGTCGGCCACACCACGCTGCGCTTCGCGACGATGCAGGCGCTCGACCGGCCCGCGAGCGGCGACGAACTCGCGCGCATGGAGGCGCTGCTCGACAGCTGCATGGCCGATGGCGCGCACGGCATGTCGTCGGGCTTGTTCTACGAAGAAGCCTTTGCCGCACCGGCGGAGGAAGTGACCGCGCTCGCGCGCGTTGTCGCGCGCCACGGCGGCGTGTACGCCACGCATCTGCGCAGCGAGATGCAGCAGATCATCGAAGCGCTGCACGAGGCCGGCGACTCGGCCTTCAATGCCGGCGTGCCGCTGGTCATCTCGCACCACAAGTGCGCCGGTCCCGCGAACTGGGGCCGTACGAAAGAGACGCTGCCGCTGATCGAGTCGCTCGCGCAGCGCCAGCAGATCGCGATGGACGTGTACCCCTACGTGGCCGGCTCCACCGTGCTGCGCGAGGACTTGGTGGATGGCGTCATCGACGTGCTGCTGACCTGGTCCGACCCGCATCCGGAGATGACCGGGCGCCTCGTCTCCGACATCGCGCGCGAATGGGGCACCACCGAACAGGAGGCCTGCTTGCGCCTGAAGCCCGGCGGCGCCTGCTATTTCCAGATGCAGGAAGAAGACGTGGAGCGCGTCATCGCGCACCCGCTCACGATGATCGGCAGCGACGGCCTGCCGCACGACCGCCACCCGCATCCGCGCCTCTGGGGCGCGTTCCCGCGCGTGTTCGCGCGGTATTGGCGCCAGCGTCGCCTGTTCACGCTGGAACAGGCCGTGCACAAGATGACCGGCATGACCGCGCGCAACCTGCGCATCGCGGATCGCGGATTGCTGCGCGTCGGCACGATGGCCGACGTGGTGGTGTTCGACCCCGAGACCATCACCGACACCGCGACCTACGACAAGCCGCACGGCGTGAGCGAAGGCGTCGAACGCGTGTTCGTGAACGGCGTGCTCGCCTATCGCGGCGGCGAAGGCGAAGCGAAGGTGCTTGCGCGCGCGGGGCGGATGCTCACGCGCGGAAGCTGAGCGTTTCCCCGTCGACCACCGCGCCGCGCTTGAGCATCTGATGCGCACGGGCACAACTGCCCGCGCGCATCGCTCTCATCAATCTCGCACGTAGCGCTTCATGTGCATGCTCGTGGCGTCGATGCTGTCCATGAAGGGCTTGGCTGCTGCCGCATTGCCGAAACTGGCCATCGACGCGTCGGCGTCCTCTGCCGAACGCCAGTGCACGATCACCAGCCAATCGCTCTCGCCGCTGCTGGCCGACTCGCGCGAAATGAATCCGGGTTGCTGCGCCACATGCTCTCGACCCACGGCGGCATCGATTTCGCGGAATGCCTCCAGGCTCACACCCGCTTTGACCTTGAGCGTGACGACCTCGATCACCTGGGGTTCAGAACTTGCCATTTTCATGTTTCCAGTCTGCGCGCGGCGCGATGGTTTCGATGGTGTCCCAGTGCTCCGCAATCTTTCCTTGCTCGACACGAAACAGGTCATAGAAGGCACTTGCGCGCCCGGCGAGCTCTCCCTCGCTGGCGACCAGCACGAAATTGCCTTCACCCAGCACGCGATGAATGCGTTCGTATTTCATCGTGATGCCTGCCTTGGCCATCGCTTCCAGCGCGCGACCCAGTCCGCTCAGGCCATCCGCGATGTTCGGGTTGTGTTGCACATAGCTGTCGCCTTCGATGTACCCGGGGAGCAGGTCGACCTTGCCGCCGACCAGAATGTCCGTGACGAAAGCATGCACCAGTGCCTTGTTGGTTTCGGTGGCGCCAAGGTCGACGGCCTCGGTCGGGCCGTCGACCATGGTGTGGCCGCTCAGGTTGGGTGCTGGTGCCGTTTCTTGCAGGTTGTCCCAATGCTCGACGATCTTTCCGTTCTCGAAACGGAATACGTCGAAGCCGATCTTCGGGCCGAAGAAGTTGTAGTCGGTGTGTGCGAAGACGTAGTCGCCATCCTCGAACACGCGCACCGTGTTGACCCGGGCCGAGCCCTTGGGCAGCTGCTGCAACACCGCGCCGAAACCGGCCAGGCCATCGCCCACAGCCAGGTTGTGCTGAATGTATTTGGCAGCGTCGATGTAGGCGACAGGGCTGGGGTCGCCAGTCTCGATGCTTTTGAGAAGTTCGACGATCTTTCGTTTGTTATCTGTCATTGAAAGCGCTCCCGTATCGATAGGTTGAAAGGCAAGAGACATTCGCGCAGATGCGGAACGGCCCGCCGGGAGTATCCGACGCCTCTTACCAGAGGCGCTGAAAGTGCGACAGCGGAACTGCGCCTCGAACCGAGGTCACGCCGCCGCAGCGGCCATCAACTCCATCGTGAATGGCGGGCCGGCGTACGGCGGCGTGAAGCCGAAGCGAAGGTGCTCGCGCGCGGGAATGGATGTGCACTCGCCTGGCATGAATACTGCTGAACCGGTCTCGTCTCTTGTCAGGGAGGGGCACATGAGCTGACGACCGGAGGCAACACCCGGCGCGGTTTCTCTTCGCACGCGCACTCCCGAGCATGTGGACATCCGGCAGAGCCCGCCTTTCGCTGCGCGATCGGCAAGCTCTCATCCATGTCTGAGTCAGGGAGAGAAAAAATGAAGCTTCGGAGTGTGAAGGGCACACGGCAGTCGTGTGCGTTGTTCTTTGTTTTCGCGTTGTTGTTAACCGGGTGTGGCGGCGGTGGCGGTGGTGCACCGTCTTTCATGCCCGCAGTGGCCACGGCGGCCCCGCCTTCTGCCGAACCCCCTGCTTCCACGGTTCCTTCCGAGCCCATCCCCGTGACGGTGATGCCGGTGCCCGAGGATCCTTCGGTGCTCACGCGCTTTTCGCACACCGTGCCTTTCGGCGAGAAGGGCAGCTTCGTGGCTTCGGAACAGATCGTCTACGAACTCGGCGCCACCGCCGTGGCCGACGCGAAGTACAAGGACGTGATCTACACCGTGCCGTTGCGTGGCACGGTGCGCTATCCCGGCGCGCCGGTTGCATCGGGCGGCGCGTCGAAGCCGCAGATGTCTCCATCCGGCGGTTTTCCGGTGGTGGTGTTCCTGCATGGCATGCATGACTCTTCCGAACTCAACAACGCCAAGGGCTACGACTACCTGCAACGCGACCTGGCGGAGAACGGCTATGTCGCGGTTTCCATCGACGCAGGGAAGATCAACGGCCTGAACAACAGCAATGCCTCGGATGCCGGCGCACTGGCCCGCGGCCAGTTGCTGATGATGACCCTCGACATCCTGCGCGCAGGCAATGCGACCGGGGTCTTCAATGGCGTCGAGCGGGCCGAGTTGAAGGGCAAGCTGGACCTCGACCGGGTGGGCATCCTGGGGCACTCGCGCGGTGCCGAAGCGGTGGCCTATGCGGTCGAACTGAACAAGCAGCGCGTCGGCATCAGCTTCCAGGACGTCCAGACGGCGCGAGCGCTTCGCCTGGGGGTTTCGGAGGCGGAGGCCGAGCAGGTGAAAGCCAAGGCTGCGGTAGACAGCGCCAGGATTCCAGCCGCCGCCGCGGCTGCGAAGCTCAAGGCCGCGAAGGACGCACTGAAAAATGCGCAGGCGCTGGTGCCGGTTGCACCCGCGTCCGTCATCTCCGCGCTCACGCAGGCCGTGCAGGACCTGCAGGGCCCGGCCAGCAATGCCCAGGCCGTGCTCGATGCCCAGATCGCGGCGCTGGATGCGGTCGAGGTCCGTCTGCGGGATGCGCTGGCGAAGGCGGTCCCACTCAGGCCCATCAACAACGACAGCACGAATTGGCTCACGACGGCGAACTCGCAGGATGCCTTGCAGCAGTCGGGCATCGTGCTGCCTTCCAGCACCGAGGCACCGCACAAGATACGTGCAGTGTTCTCGCTGGCGCCCATCAACGCCAGGCGCCTGTCGGGGGTCACGCACGTTCCTTTCGCGACCTTGCTGCCCATGTGCGACGGCGATGTCTACACCATGCCGGGCGCCCAGATATTCGACGACAGCCGCTACACAGCACCGGACGACAGCGCACCCAAGTTCCAGCTTGCCGTCCGGGGAGCCAATCACAACTTCTACAACAGCTACTGGTCGGAGGACGACGACGCGGAATCCTCGACCGCTTCGCTCTATTGCAACAAGCCCGGACTGATCGAAACGCTGCGCATCTCCGCGCCCGATCAACGACGCAACGGCGCTTTCCTGATCGAGTCCTTCATGCGCTACTTCGTGGGCGACGAGGTCCAGTACGCGCCTTACTGGAAGGGGCAGGCGCCCATTCCCGCGGCGGGTTGCCCTGCGGGTGAGAGCAGCTGCGACGAGCGCGTCGTCGTGACCATCCATCAGCCCGCGGGCAGTCGCAAGCTGCTGCAGGATTTCCGCAACGCGGACAGCGCGGCGAAGAATCCGCTCGGCCTTTCGGCCGCGTTCGACGGATTTCAGCAGGCGATCCAGTGCAAGTTTCTGACCCTTGGCTTTGACTTGCCCGCCTTCGGCATCCTCAGCAGCAGACCTGCCTCGTGCACGGACACGTCCACGGGCCTGTCCGCGCAATCCTTGTACGGGCCTGGCGACAACTATCCCTATCGGGACTACTTCCCGGCAGATCAGCAACTGATCTGGTCCATCACCGACCAGGCTCAACTGCAATGGAGCAAGGCTGGCGCCAGCATGCAGGTCAACACGGGCGATCTTTCGGCAAGCGGTTTCGACACACTGAGTTTCCGCATGGCTGTCGTGGCGTCGATCGGCCAGGAGGTGGAGGTGTCGATGACTGACACGCAGGGCCGCTCGGGCACGGTGAAGGGCAGCGATTTCACCGATGCGCTCTACGGCATCGCACGCAAACGAAACGGCAGCATCCCCCTGGTCGACGCGCCGGAAGATGCCATCTATGCCGACACCGGCGTCACGAGGCCGCTGCTGAACATGGTGGCGATACCGCTCAAGGCGTTCACGCTGCGCAACGTCGACATCGGGCACATCCGGCAGGTGACGCTCCGCTTCCCGAAGGCCTCGGGCAGCGTGGCGGTCAATGATGTGCAGTTGCAGCGAATGAACTGAGAGGGCGACGAGGCCGGGGCCTGGGAGCTGAACGCTCCCGGGTCCTTGTTCTCAGACAAACACCAGGCACACCGGCGTAGGCACCTGCGCCACCTGCACCGGCTGGTCCAGCCTGCCGCTCGCAGCGTCGATGCGCAGGCGCAGGATGGTGTCGCCTTTCTGGCTGAGCGCGTAGAGATGGCTGCCCCCCGGCGGCATCGCCAGCGCGCGCGGAAAGCGCAGGCCTTCGCTCCAGTGTTGCAGCGGTGTCAGCGCGCCGTTGCCCGCGTCGATGCGGAACGCGGCGATGCTGTCGGCCATCGGGTGGTCCGACTTCAGGCGCCGATTGGTCGCATAGAGATATTGCCCCGAGGGATGCATCACCAGCGCTGCCGCGCTCTTCTGGCCGCTGTAGCCATCGGGCACGGTCGAGACGCGCTGGCGCTGTTCCCCGACCTTGCCGCTCGCCGCGTCATAGCCGAAAGAGGCGACCGTGGCGTCGAGTTCGTTCACCAGGTACAGGAAGCGCTGCGACGGATGCAGTGCGAGGTGGCGCGGTCCGCTGCCGGGCGACACCGGCGTGCGGCCGAGCACGGCCAGCTTGCCGTCGGCGAGCGTGAAGGCGTTGATGCGGTCGGTGCCGAGGTCGGTGGCGAGCAGGCGCTGGCCCGAGGCATCGAACAGCACCATGTGCGGATGCGGCGACTCCTGCCGTTCGGTGTCGGGGCCGGACCCGGTTTCCTTCTCGATGCCCGAGACCTTGCCGAGCCTGCCGTCCGCCTCGATGGGCAGCACGTTGTAGGCGCCGCCGCCATACAGCGCCACGGCGAGGGCGCGGCCATCGGGCGAGACGGCCAGGTGCGCGGGGATCACGCCCGAGAGTGAGAGCGGCTGGCGGTTGAGCAGCGTCAAGCGCCCGTCGTTCGCATCGATCGCATAGGCCTCGGCCGTGCCGGTGGGCAGGCCCTGGTAGGTGTCGATTTCGTTGATCGCGTAGAGGAAGCGCCGACTGGGGTGCACCGCGAGGAACGAGGGGTTCGCGCTCGCCACGGTCTGCACGGGCGTCCAGCCGCCGTCCCTGATGGCGAGCACGTAGATGCCCTTCGATGCCGGGCCGCCGGCGGTGCCACCGGGGGCGTCGAAGGTGTAGGTGCCGACGTAGGCGAAACGGGGTGCGGGTGCTGTGTTGGCGGTTGCCGTGGCCGCACCGGTGTCCGGGGTCTGGGCGCCGGCCGGGACCAGCGGTGTCAGTGCGCCAAGGGCGGAGGCGCCGCCGATCCACTGCATCACGGCGCGGCGGTTCTGGCCGGGAAGGTTGGCGTTGTGTGTCATGGGTTTCCTTCCTCTCGTTCAGGACCGCACCGACATGGCATGGTGAAAGATGTTGTTCGGGTCGTAGCGCCGCTTCACTTTTTGCAGGAAGCCATAGAGCCCCTGGTCCCCATAGTAGAGCTGCGACCAGAACGGGTACGCCAGCATGTCGTTGTCGGGGTAGTTGATGTAGCAGCCTTCGTAGCGCTCGCCGGGGTAGGGCGTGCCGGCATAGCGCTCGGGCACGTCGGGCGTGCCGTACACGTCGCGGTAGAAGTCGCTGATCCAGCGCAGGTGGCCCGCATCGTCCGCCGCGCTGCGCCAGTAGGTCTGGTACTGCAGCTTCATGATCGATGCGCGCTGCGGCACGGCGGTGTCGCCGATGCGCTCGGGCTTGTTGACCGCGCCGCCATAGGAATCGACCTGCACCAGCGACTGGCTCAGGTCGACACCGGGCATCGTGCGCGTGAGGTGCGTGTAGATGCGCTGCGCTTCGCGGGCGGTGAAGTTCTGCTTCATGTAGGCCGACTTGTACTTGCCGCGCTGGTTCTCGCCCGAGCCGTTGAGGTACTGCGTGGCGGTGAGCCAGTCGTAGCGCGTGACGGTGTGCGGCTTGGAGCACAGCAGTTGCCCGGCGCCCCGCTCCGGTGCCGGGCCCACGCCCGGTGCGCGGCCCTTCAGCGGCACCGGCGTGCAGGCGCGAAAGCGGTCGAGAAAATCGTTGAGCACCGTCAGGTCGTTGCAGGTGCCGTCGGGGTTGCAGAACTGCGTGAGCATCACGATCTGGCCCGACGAGCGGTGCGTGAGCTTGAGCAGCGAGAACATGCCCCAGGTGTCGGGCGACTTGCCGCGCGTGGCCCAGTAGTCGCCGTAGATGGAGAGCAGCTCGGCAAAGCGCGCGGGCGTCATCGTGGCCCAGTCGAACGCGACCACCGCGATCGCCACTTCGCGCGGCGCCGTCGGCAGGGTGTCGAACACGTAGTTGGTGATCGCGCCGAAGTTGCCGCCGCCCGCGCCGCGGCAGGCGCGAAACAGCTCGGGCTCGCGGGTTGCATCCACGGTGCGCGGGACGACCTTGCCGCGCGCATCGACGGTGAGGATGTCCACCGCGGAGAGCCAGTCGACCGTGAGGCCCTGCAGGCGCGACAGCAGGCCGTAGCCGCCGCCGCAGATGTGCCCGCCCGCGCCCACCGAATAGCAGGAGCCGCCGGGGAGCGTGACGTTGCTCTGCTTGTAGAGCTCGAGGTAGCCGTTCCAGTTTTGCGTGCCGGGGCCGATGCGGTAGCGCCCGTCGGCCTTGCCGCTGCTTGCGCCGCTGAGCAGGCTCAGGTCGAGGATCGCGCCGTCGGGGTTGTTGGAGACGAAGTCCTCATAGCAATGGCCACCGCTGCGCAGCGTGGGGCGCAGACCCGCGTCGACGATGCGCTGCAACGCGGCCGCGGCATCGCCCGGGGTCTCCGCCAGCTCGATGCGTGAAGCCGCATCCGACTCCGTGGAAGGCCATCGCAAGTTGAAGCCCTTTTTCAGGGTGTTGTAGCGCGCATCCTGGCGGGTCACGGTGATGGTCATGGGCACTTTCTGGTGGAGGTGTTTGCGACGGTGGGAGCTTGAGGAAGGAGAAGGTCTGCTTTGCCTTGGGTAATGCCGAAAATGAAAGACTTTTTCTTATTTCTTGGAAATTTGAGGCAAATTGCCGGTGAATCGCCATATTCACGCATATTTCTGCGTGATTTGAAATAACTTTTCATCAGGGCGATGCGAGATCACTGGGTGCAAAGACGATGCCGCATGCAGGCTCGATAGGATGTGCGCGCCCTTCACGCGCGTTCTTCCTTTCACTTCTCATGCACACAGCGGTGCCCCATTCCGTCGTTCACCTCATCGGCCCCGGCGGCGCCGGCAAGACGACGGTCGGCCCTTTGCTGGCAGGCCGGCTCGGCTGGCGCTTCATGGATCTGGATCGGGAATTCATCGCGCGGGAAGGCGATGTCGCCGCGTACATGGCGGTCCATGGGTATGCGGGCTACGCGCTGCGCAACGTGGATGTCTATCGCGAGGTGATGGACGCACGCACGGCACCCACCGTCTTCGCGCTTTCGTCCGGTTTCATGACCTATGCTGCAACGATGGACCCGCAATACGCGGTGCTTCGACAGGCCATCGCGCACGACGCGCTGACGGCGCTCCTGTTGCCGTCTTTCGATCTGGAAGCATGCGTCGAGGCCATCGTGCAAAGACAACTGGCGCGGCCGTACCTGGCAGGCAACCGGGCGAGCGAAGAGGCGCGCATACGCGATCGCTTTCCCTTGTTCATGGCGCTGCGGTGCGCGCGGTTCGACAGCGGCAGAACACCGGAGCAGTTGGCCGCGCACATCGAAGGGATGGTGCGCGAGCGGTTGGATGAATCCGGTGCCTGCCGCTGACGTGCCTTTCGCGCGCGTCACGCCCATCGGCACCGGAACGATCACTTCGCCTGCGCCAGCAGTTCAAACTCCGACACGGTGACCGCGCCCGGGCCATCGATCTCGAGCCGGTACTTCGCATAGGCCTGCGCGTTGTCCTTGATGGCGAACGGCCGGGTCTGCCGGCGCCACAGGAAGCTCTCGCCCTTGCGCTCGTCCAGCGTGACCCAGGTGGTGCCGTCGTTGGAGGCCTTGAGCCGCCAGCTCTTCGGGTCCTGCGCTGCGCCCTGGTTGCCCGATGTCAGCGTGTAGACCTTGACCACGCTCGAAGACTTGCCTGCCTGCAGCGACGCTTCGATCCATGTGCCGTCGGCGCCGCTCGTCCAATTCGTGCCGGAATCCCGGTCGAACAGGTTCGGCAGCGTGTCGCTTGTCTTCGCCGACACGTCGTAGGTCTTGGTCGGCAGCAGCGACAGCAGCGGCGCGGGCTTGGCATTGCCCTGCGTGATCGATGTCGGCGCATCGTTCTCGCCCGTGCCCCACGCCGAGGCCCGGGCGCCCATCACGAATTCCAGCGTGGCGCCGTCGGCGATCTCGGAGTGCAGCAGGTAGCTGCGCGTGATGTCCTTGCCGTTCAGGCGCAGGCTCTGCACATAGCGGTTGGTGTCGCTCACGCCGGGCGCGCTGATGATGATCCGCTTGCCGTTCTGCAGGCTCACGACCATCTTCGGAAAGTAGGGCGCGCCGATCGCGTACTCGGGCCGGCCCATGCTGACCGGGTAGAAGCCCATGGCGCTGAAGACGTACCACGCCGACTGCTCGCCGTTGTCCTCGTCGCCGATGTAGCCGCTGCCGTCGGGAATGCCGTTCTTGTCGAGGCCCGAGGTGTAGAGCTTGTCCATCACGTTGCGCAGATGCTTTTGTCCCTCCGAAGGCGTGCCCGCGTAGTTGTACATGTAGAGCGAGTGGTGCACCGTCTGGTTGGAGTGCTGGTACTGGCCCACCTTCGCGAGTTCGCTGGCCCTGCGGGCTTCCTTGACCTCGTGGATCACGCGACCGTAGCTCCCGCCATCCAGATAGGTCGGGGCCGAGAAGAAGGCGTCGAGGCGCGACTTCAACTGAGCCCTGCCGCCGTACAGGTTGGCCAGGCCCTGGCCGTCCTGCGGTGTCAGGAAGGCATAGGACCAGGCGTTGCCCTCGGTGTAGCCGTAGCCCCAGCTGTAGGGCGTGACGTTGCCCCATTGGCCGACGTTGTCGTCCCATGCACCGGCGCTGTTCTTCGAGCGGAACCAGCCGCCCGCCCAGGTGCCCGAGGTTTCGGAGGAGAACAGGTTGGCGTAGTTCAAGGCGCGGCTGCCGTAGTAGGCGGCGTCGTCCGGCTTGTTCAGTGCCTTCGCCATCTGCGCGAGGCCGAAGTCGTTCAGGCTGCCTTCGAGCGACCAGGCCACGTGTCCGGGCGCCGGGTCGTTGATGCCGATCTCCGTGGGCGTGTAGCCATAGAAGATCGACTTCTCCATGCCCTTGCGGCCCTTGCTGCCTTCGCTGCTGTAGACCGATGCGTTCCTTTGCATCGAGGCGTAGGCCGCGTCGGCGTCGAAGTTGCGCACGCCCTTGAGGTACGCGTCCGCAAAGATCACGTCGGAGCTGGTCGCCACCATGCTGTCGCGGTAGTCGGGGCCGGACCATCGTGGCACCCAGCCGCCGTCCTTGTAGGCGTTGACGAAGCCGTCGAGCATCTCGCCCGCTTCCTTGGGCAGCAGCAGCGTGTAGAGCGGCCAGGTGGTGCGGTAGGTGTCCCAGAAGCCGTTGTTGACCCAGATCTTTCCGGGCTTGAGCGGCAGCGACGAATCGTAGGGGCTGACGTACATCGCCTTCCCCTTCACGTTCTCCCAGGCCGAGTTCGGGTAGAGGAAGCTGCGGTACAGGTTGGAGTAGAGCGTGACCTTCTGGTCTTCGCTCGCGCCTTCGACCTGCACCGTGTTGAGCTTGTCGTCCCAGGCGGCCCCGGCCAACTGCTTGACTTCGTCGAAGCTCTTCGCGGCGATCTCCTGGGCGAGGTTGTCCTTCGCCTGGTCGACGCTGATGAACGACGTGGCGATCCGCATGCCGACGGTCTTGCCGGTCTTCTGCGTGTCGAACTGCACCCACGACGGGAAGCGCGCTCCGCCCTGCACCTTGGCGATTTCTGCGTCGAACACGGCGTAGAAGAAGAGCGGTGGTGCGTTCTTGTCGCCCACATAGTCGGCCTTGCCCGAGATCGTCTTGCCGGCCTGGTCGACCTGCAGGTTGCCGCCGCCCGCGAAGAGGTCGAACAGCACCGTCATGTTCTGCTGCTTCTCGGGTGCGGTGAAGCGGAAGTACGCCGCATGGTCGGTCGGCGTGATCTCGGTGCGCTGCCCGTTGTCGAAGACCAGGCTGTAGTAGTGCGCCTTGGCGATCTCGTTCTTGCGCTGGAAGCTCTCCGAGCGGTCGGACTTGCCGGTGATGAGAACGCCTTT
The DNA here is from genome assembly GCF_024701975.1 of Variovorax sp. ZS18.2.2. GTDB lineage: Bacteria > Pseudomonadota > Gammaproteobacteria > Burkholderiales > Burkholderiaceae_C > Variovorax. Next base: position 358,586 of record NZ_JANLNM010000007.1, on the reverse strand, counting down.
GCTGTCGGTCTTGCTGATCGGCATGATCTGCATCGTCTGGCGATTGCCGATCCACGGGCTCGGCATGTGCACGACGCCAAAGCCCATGATCCTGTCGAGAAGCACCTTGTTCGCTTCGTCCTCGTAGAACTGATAGAACCAGTTGGAGTCGTCGCGGTTCACCGGCGTCCAGAAATTGAAGCCGAAAGGCACGGCCACCGCGGGAAAGGTATTGCCGCGCGTGAAGTCGCCGTTGGAATTCGCGCCGCGCAAGGTGTTCACGTAGCCGGCCAGGGACTGCTTGATGAACGCGTCGGCGCCAGCGGGACCTGTGGCACCAGCGGGACCTGTGGCACCAGCGGGACCTGTGGCACCGGCGGGACCTGTGGCACCGGCGGGACCTGTGGCGCCAGCGGGACCTGTGGCGCCAGCGGGACCTGTGGCACCAGCGGGACCTGTGGCACCAGCGGGACCTGTGGCACCAGCGGGACCTGTGGCACCGGCGGGACCTGTGGCACCAGCGGGACCTGTGGCACCACCGGGACCTGTGGCACCACCGGGACCTGTGGCACCACCGGGGCCTGCGGCACCACCGGGGCCTGCGGCACCACCGGGACCTGTGGCACCGGCGGGACCTGTGGCACCGGCGGGGCCCGTGTTGCCAGCGGGGCCTTCGGCACCGGCTGGACCTGTGGCGCCAGCGGGACCCGCCTCCCCTGCGGCACCCGCTGTCCCGTTGACGGCAACAGGCACTGCCATGAATTGCGTCTTGTCCGAGCCGCCGCCGCATGCGGCCAAGGACGTCAGAGCCATCGTCAGCGCGAGCCGACACACTGCTTTCATTCTCATTTGTCTCCCCTTGTGCAACACGCACGAACCCACCATGCGCGAGGCAGTGTAGGAAGGCATTGCCACGGAAATGCATGTGCATTTCCCGTAGCGAACACGGCGTTCGCTACGCAACAAGGAAAGGGGAGAAGCGCCCGTAGGCGCTCAGCGTGCTGGCGTTTCTTCCTCGTCCGCCTGCGCCTGGAACATCCGCGTGAAGTCGCAGCACGCCTGCGCCAGCATCACGATCGACGAGGTGAGCGCGCTGCGGTGCTCGCCCTTGTGCATCGCCACGTAGCGCACCACCGGCAGCGGCGGCGTGACCTCGATCACCGACAGCATGCCGGCCGCCACCAGCGGCGAGAGGCATTCGCGCGGCAGGTAGCTCACGCCCAGCCCCGACACGGTGAGCCCCGTGAGCGCCACGAGGTTGCTCACCACGATCACGTTGGACGGTTGCACGCCCTGGTCCTTCATCCACGCGTCGTAGGCGCGCCCGGTGCCCGAGTTGTTGCCTTGCACCAGCATGCGGTGCCGCGCGAGGTCGTGCAGGCGCACGGTGCCCGTCGTCTGCACCACGCCGGGCTTGCACATCCAGGCGCTCTTGACCTTGCCGATGACCTTGCTCTGCATGCGCGAGTCGGCAAAGGTGTCGGGCACGATGACCACGTCGAGCGCGTCGACCAGGAGCTTGTCGCGCAGCTGCAGGCTGTCGTCCACGTCGGGCTCCAGGATCACCTTGGGGTAGTGCTGCTGGATCAGGCCGACCAGGCGCGGCAGCCACGTCATCGCGGTGAGCTCGGTCACGCCGATGCGGATGCGGCGCTCCACCACGCCGGGCTTGCCGAACTGCTCGACCGCCGCATCACGCTGCTCCAGCAGCTTCTTGGCGAGCACGAACATCTCCTCGCCCTTTTCGGTGAGACGCGCGCTGCGCTGACTGCGATCGAAGAGTTCGGTGTCGAACAGCAGCTCCAGCTCATGCACCCGCTTGGACACGGCGGACTGCGAGGTGTGCAGCTGGTTCGCGGCCTGTGCGAAGCCGCCGAGCTGGCCGATCCAGTAGAGGGCTTCGAGTTGCTTGAAGGTCATCACGGTGCGGGTCTCCTCTGCAGGCGCTCCAAAAGAACGCTTTTGTTCATGCAATTCGATCACAAAAAATCGCTTTTGGAAATTCATCGAGGCGCAGAAGATTCGCCCAGCTCACCCTTCACTGCAAACCAAGGAATACACGCCATGGACTTCTTCAAGCTGCCTCCTGTCCTTGCCCTGGGACTCACCCTCGCCTTCACCTGCGGCGCCGCCAGCGCCCAGGACGCCGGCACGCTGCAGAAGATCAAGGAGAGCGGCACGATCCAGATCGGCGCCCGCGACAGCCAGATCCCGTTCTCCTACAAGCTCAGCGCCGACAGCGCGCCCATCGGCTTCACCAACGACATCTGCCTGAAGATCGTCGATGCGGTGAAGGCCAAGCTGGGTCTGGCGAAGATCGAGGTGCGCTACACGATGCTGAATTCGACCAACCGCATTCCGCTCTTGCAGAACGGCACGGTCGACCTCGACTGCGCGACCACCACCAACACCACGCAGCGCCAGGCGCAGGTCGATTTCGCGCCGAGCCACTTCGTGACCAACATCACCGCTGCGGTGCGCAAGAGTTCGGGCATCAATGCGCTGGCCGACCTCAACGGCAAGAACGTCGCCACCGTCTCGGGCAGCACCTCGATCCAGCTGCTGCGCGGCGCGCGCAAGAGCGGCACGATCGAAGTGAACGAGATCGCGGGCAAGGACACCTCCGACGGCTTCCTGCTGCTCTCGACCGGCCGCGCCGACGCCTACGTGCTCGACGATGTGCAGCTAGCCGGCATGGTCGCGAGCGCCACCAACCCGGGCGAGTACAAGCTGCTGAAGGAGTCGCTGCGCCAGGAGCCCTACGGGATCATGCTGCGCAAGGACGATCCGCAGTTCAAGGCGCTGGTCGACGAAACGGTCACCGGTCTCATGAAGTCGGGCGCCATCGACCAGCTCTACACGAAGTGGTTCATGTCGCCGATTCCGCCGAAGAACGCGAACCTGAACTTCCCGATGTCCGACGCGGTGCGCGACATCTACAAGAACCCGAACAACAAGGGCGTCTGAGCACATGCCGACCACGCTTGAAAACCACCCCCGCGGCCTGGCGTTTGCCGATGCGCTGATGCGCGAGGTGAAGGCGCGCTTTCTGCTCGTGGACCGCGACCACCACGGCCGCGAACGCCTCTACTTCGACAACGCCGGTGGCTCGTTCCGGCTCAAGGCCGCGGCCGAGCGCTTCGCGCAGGTCGATGCGATTCCCGACAACGCCGAGCGCATCCACGCGACCGCCGTCGAGCTGCAGCAGATCCAGGCGAAGGCCGGCGACGACCTGCGCACCATCCTCAACGCGAAGGGCGGCAGCGTGTATGCCTCGCTCACCGCATCTGGCGCCATGTTCGACATGGTGCGCGCGGTGACCGAGAACGTGCCGGGCACGAACATGGTCACGACGGTGCTGGAGCATCCCTCGGCTTTCGACGCGATGAGCCTCTACGCCGGCCGGCTCGGCCGCGAGCTGCGCGTGGCGAAGAGCAACCCGGTGACAGGCGGCATCGACGTCGAAGAGATCGTTCGTCTAGTCGACAAGGACACCTGCCTCCTCAACGTGATCTATGCCTCGAACATCTCGGGCGCGAAGCTCGACATGGCCGAGATCGTGCGCCGCGCGCGCGCCATCAAGCCCGACCTCTACATCCTCGTGGACGCGGTGCAGCATGCGCCGCACGGCCTCATCGACCTTGAGAAGACGCCGGTGGACGGCATCAACCTCGCGCCCTACAAGTTCTTCGGCTGCCGCGGCTCGGGGCTCTCGTGGGTGTCGGACCGCGCGGCCGTGCTGCCGCACCACAAGCTCGTGGGCAAGAAGCCGGACTTCTGGGATCTGGGCAGTTCCGCGCCGTGGCAGTTCGCTGCGCTCACGGAGATCGTGGACTACGTCTGCTGGATCGGCGGCCAATTCACAGATGCCGAGGAGCGACGTGCGCTGTTCGTCGAGGGCATCGGGCGCATCGAACTGCACGAGCGCGCGCTGCTCGCCGCGCTGCTCGACGGCACCGGCAATGCAACCGGGTTGCGCGAGATGCGCGGCGTCGAGGTGTTCCTCGACCATGAAGACCTCACCAAGCGCGACCTGATCCTGGGCATCGGCTTCGACCGCATCGACTGCACGCAGGCGGTGGTCGAGTACGGCAAGCGCGGCGTCACGGTGTACGAGCGCGTGGCGACGAGCATCTATTCGAAGCGGATGCTCGAGTCCTTCGGGCTGGAAGGCACGGTGCGCGTCTCGCCGCTGCATTGCCATTCGATGGCCGACGTTGAGCGCTTCCTCAAAGTCACGCAGGAGATTGCGACCGTTTTGTGACAGCGCTGTCATATTGCGTCAGTAGGATGTTTCTCAGCCCCGCTACAGAGGGTCAGAGGAGCATGAGACTTGGAAATTCGAAAACTGATCGCGCCGGTGCTGGCCGTGGTCTTGCTGGCCGCGGTCGGCTCCGGGGTCTGGTATTCGAACACCCGCCTGCACGATGAGTCGGCCACCGCCGAGGCGGCGCGCATCGAGCAGCAGAAGCAGGTCACGCTGCGTGGCCTGATCGGCTCCGAGAAAGAAACCTTCTTCGCCGACCCGCGCGTGCAGAAGGCACTGGCCGCGCAGGGCATCACCGTCACGGTGGAGAAGGCCGGCTCGCGGGCCATTGCCAGCCGCTACGACGCCAGCAAGCTCGACTTCGGCTTTCCCTCGGGCGCGCCCGCGGCGGCGCAGCTCAAGGCGCTGGCCAAGGCGCCGAACGTCTTCAATCCGTTCTACACGCCCATCGTTCTGGCGAGCTGGCGGCCCATCGCCGAGATCCTGGTGGCCAACGGCATCGCCGCCAAGCAGGGCGACTTCTACTACGTCGTGGACCTGCCGGGCCTGATGGCGATGATCGAGAAGGGCGCGCGCTGGAAGGAGTTGAAGGCGAGCGGCGCGTTTTCCACCAGCAAGTCGCTGCTGATCAATTCGACCGACGTGCGCACTTCCAACTCGGCCGCGATGTACCTGGCGCTCGCGAGCTACCTGGCCAACAGCCAGCAGATCGTGCAGAGCCAGGAAGACGTCGACCGCGTGCTGCCCATCGTCGCGCCGCTGTTCCTGCGCCAGGGCTTCCAGGAGCAGTCGTCCTCCGGGCCGTTCGAGGACTACCTCGCGCTCGGCATGGGCAAGGCGCCGCTGCTGGTGGCCTACGAATCGCAGATGGTCGAGTTCTGGCTCAAGAACCCCGACCGCCTCAAGAGCGACATGGTGCTGCTCTACCCCAAGCCCACGGTTTTCTCCAAGCACGTGCTCGTGCCCTACACGCCCGGCGGCGCGCGCCTGGGCGCGGCGCTGGAGAACGACCCGGCGTTGCGCGAACTCGCGCACGAATACGGCTACCGCACCGGCGGCGACACCAAGGGACCCGAGGCCTGGGCGCAGCGCGGCGTGAAGGTGCCCGAGGTGCTGGTCGACGTGATCGATCCGCCCAGCTTCGAATGGCTCGAGCGAATGATCACGGCCATCGAGGCCCGCTTCAAGTAATGAACCAAGGAACACTTCCAATGAACGCGCCCGTCACCGCAACCACCACGGCGCCTGCGCCGATCGATCTCCAACCCCCGCAGGCCTTCACGCTGGAGCCGCCCGCCGCCGTCGTGCCGGTGCCGGTGGAATCGGCCAGCGGCAAGGTGCGCCTGAAGCCCGAGGACGTGGCCGAGCTCGACGCGCAGGTGGCGCGCTTCATCGACGACATCACCGCGCACGACAGCCAGCATCCGCAGTTCAAGGAAGCGGTGGAGCGCATCCACTCGATGGGCAACAAGGACATCGAGGCCTCGGCCTCGGTTTCGAACCGCATGCTCGAGCGGCCCGTGGGATCGCTGCGCAATGGCCTGTTCGACAAGGGCGCGCAGATCGGCCAGTCGCTCATCGACCTGCGCCACCAGGTGGAAGACCTCGACCCATCGAAACAGGGCGACCTGTTCTCCGCGCGCAAGCTGCTGGGCCTCATTCCGCTGGGCAACAAGCTGGTCGCGTACTTCGAGCGCTACCAGTCGTCGCAGACGCACCTGAACGCGATCATCGAATCGCTCAAGCGCGGCAAGGACGAACTGCTGCGCGACAACACCGCCATCGAGCAGGAAAAGGTCAACCTCTGGACACTGATGGAGCGGCTCGAGAAATACGTGCACATCGGCAAGGCGCTGGACGGCCAGCTCGACGCCAAGGCGCGCGAACTCGATGCGAGCGACCCCGAAAAGGCCCGCGTGGTGCGCGAAGAAATGCTGTTCTATTCGCGCCAGAAGGTGACCGACCTGCTCACGCAGCTCGCGGTGAACATCCAGGGCTACCTCGCGCTGGACATGATCCGCAAGAACAACCTGGAGCTGATGAAGGGCGTCGACCGCGCGACCACCACCACGGTCGCCGCGCTGCGCACCGCGGTGATTGTGGCGCAGGCGCTGTCCAACCAGAAGCTGGTGCTCGACCAGATCACCGCGCTCAACGCCACCACCGGCAACCTGATCGCCAGCACCAGCGAGATGCTGCGCGACCAGAGCAGCGCCATCCACCAGCAGGCCGCCTCGAGCACCATCGAGATCGCCAAGCTGCAGCAGGCCTTCGCCAACATCTACCAGACGATGGACACCATCGCCGACTTCAAGAGCAAGGCACTCGATTCCATGCAGACCACGGTGGACACGCTGACCGACGAAGTCGCCAGGAGCCGCACCTACCTGGACCGCGTGCGCCGCCAGGAAACCACCGAAGTACTGCAGTCGCCGCGCGGCGAGGTCGCGCTGTGAGCCTGCGGATTCGTTGGCGTTGGCTGCTGGCCATCGTTGCGGTGGCCATGAGCCTCGCGGCTTGCGGCGACGACGATTCGCAGGCCGCGAAGAGCACGCCGGCTGCCATTCCGGATGCCGCCTTCACCATCCTCGCGGGCTCGGAGCTGAAGGACCTCGAAGGCCCCATCGTCGATGCCGCGAAAGCGGCGGGCGTGGAGGTGAAGCTCTCGTATGCGGGCACGCTCGATATCGTCGAGCGCATCAACGCCGGCGAACGCTTCGACGCGATCCTGCCGCCCAACGGCGCCTATCCGGCGCTCGCGCTGCAGGCCAAGCCGCTCGCACGCGACAAGCTCTTCTACTCGCGCATCGCGCTCGGGGTGAAGAAGGCCAAGGCCGCGCAATTGGGCTGGAACAAGCGCCCGCCCGGCTGGGCCGAAATCGCCAAGGCCGCGGGCGCCGGGCAACTGCGCTACGGCATGACCAACGCCACCAGTTCCAACACCGGCATGAGCGCGCTCTTCGCGGTGGCCTCGGCGCTGGCCGGTAAGACCGAAGACCTCGGCGCGCAGGACGTGGACGAGAAGACGCTCAAGGCCTTCCTCTCCGGCCAGAAGCTCACCGCGGGCAGTTCGGGCTGGCTGGCCGAGGCGTACATCAACGACCCGTCCGCCATCGATGCGATGGTGAACTACGAGGCCGTGATCCTGCGCGCCAACGAGAAGCTGCCCGCGGCCGACCAGCTCGCGCTGATCTACCCGCGCGACGGCATGATCTCGGCCGACTACCCGCTGATGCTGCTGAACGCCGGCAAGCGCGAGGCCTACACGCAGCTGGTGGCCACGCTGAAGGCCGCGCCGTTCCAGCGCGATGCGTTGTCCGCCGCGTTCCTCCGCCCAGCCAACCCCGAGGTGGCCGCATCGAAGGAACTGCCCACCACCGCCGTGGCCGAGCTGGGTTTTCCCAACCGGCTGGAAGTGATCGACGCGGTGCTCGGCACCTACCAGTCGCAGTGGCGCAAGCCCGCCACCTCGATCTTCGTGCTCGACCTCAGCGGCTCGATGCAGGGCAAGCGCCTGGCCTCGATGCGCGAGGCGCTCAAGCTGCTCTCGGGTGCCGACGCGGCCACCACCGCGAGCGCGCGCTACAGCGCCTTCCAGAGCCGCGAGCGCGTGGTGCTGATCACCTTCGCGAGCCAGGTGTCGCCGCCTGTTTGGGTGCGCTTCGAAGGCGATGGCATCGACGCGGCCCGCACCGAACTGCGTCGCCTGGCCGATGCAATGGTGGCCGACGGCGGCACCGCGATCTACTCCGCGCTCGCCGCCGCCGAGGACCTCGCGCGCAAGGAGCAGCAGCGCGAGCCCGACCGCTTCGTGAGCATCGTGCTTTTGACCGACGGCGAGAACAACGCGGGCCTGAAGGTGCACGAGTTCCGCGACCGCTACGCGAGCGGGCTGCCGGCGCGCATCTTCCCGATCCTGTTCGGCGAGGCCAATGCGTCGGAGATGCAGGAGATCGCGCAGCTCTCGGGTGGCCGCGAGTTCGATGGCCGCAAGCTCCAGCTCGGCCAGGTGTTCAAGGAAATCCGGGGCTACCAGTGATGCCGGAGCGTTCGCTCAAACTGCGGGCGCTGCTGTTTCTCTACGGCAACGCCAACATCCTGGGCTGCGCGCTGGCACTGCTGGGGCCGGCGCTGCTGTTCGCGGGCGTCATCGACCGGGGGTGGCTGTGGATCACCGCCGGCCTGTATGTCGCGGGCTGTCTGCTGGGCCGCAAGGCGCCCGAACTCGAGCGCCGCATCGAGGACACGCTGAGCGTGGAGCAGACGCTGGAGCGCCTGGACCGCGTGGTCGCGCAGGCGCAGCCGCACCTCACCGAAGACATGCGCAAGAGCCTGGACAGCGTGCGCGGCTCGGTCGGCGAGGTGCTGCCCCGCCTGGTGAGCGCGCGTTCGAATGGCGATGACCTCTTCACCGTGCGCGAGACCGTGCTGCGCTACCTGCCAGAGACGCTGGCCAACTACGTGGCGCTGCCGCCCGCGTTCCGCATCACCCATGCGGTGAAGGACGGCAAGACCGCGCGGCAGCTGCTGGGCGAACAGCTGGGGCTGCTCGACGGCAAGCTGCGCGAGATCGTGGCGAACGTGGCTTCCAGCGATGCGGCCGCGCTGGTGGCCAACGGGCAGTTCCTGGAGAAGAAGTTTCGCCAGCCGGATTTCCTCGCGGGGTAGACCGTCTCGCGACGGGGCATAGGGTTGTTCGGGCGGATGGCCGGGCGCCTCGGGGATAATGCGAGCAATTCGCATCTGACTCAACTCTCCCATCCGTCCGACCCAAGCCATGGCCCGTAGCGCTGCATCCGCCGTCCACGTCGTCTCCCGCATCGCTGCCGGCGTGCTGGGTGGCTACGTCTTCTGCTGGGGGTTCATCGCCCTGGGCGTCGGCCTGTTGTTCAGTGCGGGCATGCCGTTTCATGATGCCGAGTCGCTCAGCAGCATGCTGGCCTTCCTCGTATTCCTGGTCGCATTCCTCTGGGCCTTTGCCGCGGGCAGCATCGCGCGCGTGTGGCTCGTGCTGCTGGGAGGCGGCCTCGTCATGACGGGTGCGGCCTCGCTGGTGCAGCTGGCCCTGCTCTGACCCTTTTCCCCTAGGAGCTTTCCCGTGTTTCAGAACTTCCGGCTGTCCATGGCCTGGCTGCACACCTGGTTCGGCCTGACGCTGGGCTTCGTTCTGATGGTCGTCTTCTTCTTCGGCTCGCTGTCGGTGTTCGACCGCGAGATCGATCGCTGGGCGATCCCCGAGACCCGTTTCGATCCGCAGCCGATGCCGTCGTTCGATCGCATGCTGCTGCCCATCTTCCAGGACATCAAGCCCACCGCGCAGAGCATCGACGAGGCGCGCAGCCGCGTGAACGGGCCGATGGCCCAGAGCTTCAGCCCCAAGCAGTGGACCGCCTACACCACCCATCGCGATCCGGTGCTGAGCCTGTATGCGAACTTCACGCTGCCCAACGCGAAGGATCCTGAAGACGGCGTGTTCGGCCAGCGGACCATCGACCCGCGCGTCGGCAAGGCGCTGCCCGAAGACCGGCTCAAGCTCGGCAGCGAGTTCTTCTACCCGCTGCACTACAGCCTGCACCTCGACTGGATGAACCTGGGCACCTGGATCGTCGGCCTCGCGGCACTCGTGATGCTGGTCGCGCTGGTGAGCGGCGTGGTGATGCACCGCAAGATCTTCCGCGAGCTGTTCACCTTCCGTCCGGCCAAGCACACGCAGCGCAGCGTGCTCGACCTTCACAACCTGACGGGCGTGGTGGCGCTGCCCTTCCACTTCATCTTCGCGCTGTCGGGCCTGGTGGTTTTCGCGGGGGTCTACTTCCCGGTCACGCACACCCAGCTGGAGCCGCTGCACGAGCTGCACGAGAAACTCGACGCGCAGAAGACCGGGCTGCCGCATGACCGCGCCGGCGTTCCCGGCACGCTGGCGTCGGTGGATGCGATGGTGGCCGAGGCCAAGCGACGCTGGGCCGCCCGCGACGCGGCGGGCGAGGTCGGCATGCTCGTGGTGCAGCATGTGAACGATGCCAATGCCTACGTGAGCGTCTATCGCGCGGGCAGCGATCGCGTCACCCTCACCGGCGAAGGCATCCATTTCAAGGGGTCCACGGGCGAGTTGATCCGCGAAGACCCGCCGCCGACGGTCGTGGCCGGCATCGTGGACTTCCTGACCGGCCTGCACCTGCAGCATTTCGAGCACTGGCTGCTGCGCTGGCTGTACGTGCTCGGCGGGCTGTCGGGCTGCGCGTGCATCGCCACCGGCTTCATCTTCTTCGTGGAAAAGCGTAAGCGCCAGCATGCCAAGCAGGGCGTGAGCGGCGCGCGCTGGGTGGATGCCTGCGCGGTCGCCACCGTGACCGGCCTCCTGGTCGCGACCTTCGCCATGCTCGTGGCCAATCGCCTGCTGCCCGACAGCCTGCCGCTGCGCGGCGGCTGGGAGAAGGGCGTCTTCCTGGGCGCCTGGCTGCTGGCCTTCGCCCACGGCATCTGGCGCACCGCGCCCACCGCCGAAGGCCGCCTGTCGCCCGCCTGGGCCGAGCAATGCTGGGCCGCCGCCGTGCTGGCCGTGGCGGCCGTGCTGCTCAACTGGGTCACCACGGGCGACCATCTGCTTCGCACCCTCGGCACCGGCTACTGGCCGGTGGCGGGCGTCGATCTTTCCCTCATCGCGAGCGCCGCGCTGGCCGTGGTGGCAGCGCGCATGCTCAAGCGCCGTGCCGAAGCGGCGACGGCCGCCTCCGCGCGACTCGCGCCCGGCACCCACACCTCGGCCGCCCGTGCCTGACGCCATGCTTCTGCTCGCCGCCATGGTCGCAAGCGTTGCCGGTGCCGGCCTTCTCGCGCTGTCGATGGATGTGCACTGGGAGCAGGTGCGCACCGATGCGCAGTGCGCTCCGCGCATGGTCCGGCTCCTGCGCATCCTCGGGGCGGCCTGCGTGCTCGGGTCGCTCGTGCTGTGCCTTGGCGCGGACCATGTCTCGATGGCTTCGCTGGTCTGGTTCATGACGCTCGCCGGCTCGGCGCTGGTCGTGACGTTCACGCTGAGCTGGCGCCCGCGCTGGCTCCGCCCCCTGGTGATGTGGATTCCCGCGACCACCGCGCCGGAAGAATCCGGTCGGTCGTAGCCCGAGGCCGCGACTCAGAACGGGTAGTGCCGCGGCGTCGTCTGCACCGTGAGCCAGCGCAGTTCGGTGAAGGCCTCGACACCGGCCCTGCCGCCGAAGCGACCGTAGCCCGATGACTTGACACCGCCGAAAGGCATCTGCGCTTCGTCGTGCACGGTCGGGCCGTTGACATGGCAGATGCCGGCCTCGATGCGGCGCGCCACGTTCCACGCGCGCGCCACGTCGCGACCGAACACGGCGGACGACAGGCCGAACTCGTTGTCGTTCGCGGTGGCGACGGCTTCTTCCACACCGTTCACGCGCACCACCGCCTTCACCGGGCCAAAGGACTCCTCACGGTAGATCTCCATGGCCGCGGTCACATGGTCGAGCACCGTCGCGGGCATCAGCGTGCTGGTCGCCTTGCCGCCGCAGACCAGCTTCGCGCCCTTGGCGAGCGCGTCGTCGATCAGCGCGTTGCAGCGCGCGACCGTGCTCATGTCCACCACCGAACCCAGCACGACAGGGCCTTCGCGCGGGTCGCCGAGCGGCAGGCTTTGCGCACGCGCGGCGAACTTCGCGACGAATTCATCGGCAATGGCGTTGTCCACCACGATGCGCTCGGTCGACATGCAGATCTGCCCGGAGTTGGCGAACGCGCCGAAGATCGCGCCGTTCACCGCGGCGTCGATGTCGGCATCGTCCAGCACCACCAGCGGCGCCTTGCCGCCGAGTTCGAGCACGGCGGGCTTCAGGTATTTGGCGCAGGTCTGGGCGATGAGCCGGCCCACGCGCGTGGAGCCCGTGAAGTTGATGCGGCGCACTGCGGGGTGCGCAACCATGGCTTCGACCACGGCGCCAGCATCGGCGGGCGCATTGGTCACGAAGTTGACGACGCCCTTCGGCAGGCCGGCTTCGTTCAGCGCTTCGATGATGAGCGCGTGCGTCTTGGGGCACAGCTCCGAGCCCTTGAGCACCACGGTGTTGCCGCAGGCGAGCGGCGTGGCGATGGCGCGCGTGGCGAGGATCACCGGCGCATTCCACGGCGCGATACCGAGCACCACGCCCGCTGCTTGCCGCACGCCCATGGCGAGGCTGCCGGGAACGTCCGATGGAATCACTTCGCCGCTGATCTGCGTGGTGAGCGACGCGGCCTCGGTGAGCAGGCCGGCCGCGAGGTGCACGTTGAAGCCCGCCCACTGGGCCGACGCGCCGGTCTCGCGCGCCATGGCCTGGATGAAGGCATCGGCGCGTGCCTCGATGGCATGCGCCGCTTTCTGCAGCAGCGCGCGGCGCTCGCCGGGGCCGGTCTGCGACCAGGTGGCGAAGGCGCGCTGTGCCGCCTCTACCGCCGCGACGGCATCGGCCGGCGTGCCCGAGGGCGCGCGGGTGGCAACGCCGCCGTCCAGCGGGTTGCGGCGCTCGAAGGTGGCGCCGCCCGAAGCAGAACGGTGCTCGCCGTCGATGAACATGAAAACGTCGGTCATGAAGTGTGTCCTTTGAGAAAGAAGGTGAAGGCGTCAGGCGACGCCCAGGTAGGCCTGCCGCACCACGTCGGAATCGAGCAGCGCCCGCGCCTCGCCCGAGGCGACGACGCGCCCGCGTTCGAGCACGTAGCCGCGGTCGGCCGCCTGCAGGGCCTTGCGCACGTTCTGCTCGACCATCAGCACGGTCACGCCCTGCGATGCGATGCGGCGGACGATGGCAAGCAACTCGTCGACCATGCGCGGCGCGAGGCCGAGCGAAGGCTCGTCGAGCATCAGGAGGCGAGGGGCGCTCATCATGGCGCGGGCGACTGCCACCATCTGCTGCTCGCCGCCGCTCATGGTGCCGGCGAGTTGCGTGGCGCGCTCCTTCAGGCGCGGGAAGTCGTCGAAGGCGCGCGCGAGGCGCTCGGTGCGCAGGCGCGCGGGCAGCAGCCATCCGCCGAGTTCGAGGTTCTCGGTGACGGTCATCTGCGGGAAGAGCTGGCGGCCCTCGGCGACCAGTGCGAGGCCGCGGCGCACGCAGGCGGTGGCGTCGCCCGAAGGCAGTGCCGCGTCGTCAAGCACCGCATCGCCCATGCGCGGCAACAGCCCCGCCAGCGCCTTCAGCAGCGTGGTCTTGCCCGCGCCGTTGGGCCCGAGCACGACGGTGATGCCGGGCAGCACGTCGAGGCTCATGTCCTGGATCACCTGGAAGCCGTGGTAGCCCGCGGACAGGCCGCGCACGGTGAGTTGCGAGGCGGTCATTGAAGTACCTTCGTGCTTCGCACCGCGGTGCGAGCTTGCTTGGGGCGGCCCGGCGCGGCGCTCATGCGGTGGCCTCCATCTCGTCGCCGAGATAAGCCTCGACCACCTCGGCATTGCGCACAACCTCAGCGGGCGTTCCGTCCGCGATCTTGCGGCCCTGGTGCAGCACCAGCACACGCTCGACGTACTTCAGCAACGTGGTGACCGCATGCTCGATCCACACGACCGTGAGGCCGTGCTCGTCGCGCAGCTTGCGGATGCGCCGTGCCATCGCATCGACCTCCGCTTCGGTGAGGCCCGCCGCCACTTCATCGAGCAGCAGCACGCGCGGCCGGGTGCCGAGCGCCATACCGATCTCGAGCAGCCGCTGCTGCGAGGGCGTCACTTCGGCCGCGATGTTCTTCGCGAGGTGGCCGAGGCCCAGCATGTCGAGAATTTCGCCCGTGCTGCCCAGCCCCGCGATGGGCGTGCGATGGCGTCCCGCGAACTGCATGCCGAAGCGCACGTTGTCTTCGAGCGTCATGTCGGCCATCACGCGCGGCGTCTGGAAGGTGCGCGCGATGCCGTGGGCGGCGTAGAGATGCGGGCCGCGCCGCGTGAGGTCCACATCGCCTTCGACCAGCAAGCGGCCCGAAGTCGGCATGACCACGCCCGAGATCGCGTTGAAGAAGGTCGTCTTGCCCGCGCCGTTCGGCCCGATGATGCCGACCAGCTCGCCCGCATGCAGCGTCGCGCTCACCGCATCGACCGCGGTGAGTCCACCGAAGCGCACGGTGAGTTCGCGGGCTTCGAGAAGAGGCTGCGCGCTAGTCATGGCCGTGCCCCCGCAATGCCGCCACCTTGCGCTGCCAGAGCGATGCGAGGCCGTTGGGCAGGTACATCACGCACAGGATCAGCAGCAGCCCGAGCACCATCATGTAGCCGTAGGGCAGCTGCAGCCGCAGCGTCTCCGACAGCAGGCTGAAGACGATGGCCGCGGCCACCGGTCCGCCGATGCTGGCGGCCCCGCCGATCATCGCGATCAGCACGGTCTGGAAGCCGATGAAGGGGCTGAACACGGCAGCCGGTTCGATGTAGGTCCAGCGCACCGCCATGGCTGCGCCGACCGCACCTGCGAAGGCGGCGGTGAGCGCGAAGCCCGCGATCTTCACGCGGCGCGTGTCCACGCCGAGTGTCTGCGCGCGCTGCTCGTCGGCGCCGATGCCGGCCAGCGCGAGGCCGAAGCGGCTGCGCTTGACCAGCAGGGCGGTGGCAATCGCAACACCTGCGATCGCCAGCACCGTGAGGTACACCGTCTCGTTCGACGGCACCACGGTGAGCACGCGCCCCACCGTGCCCGAGACCTGCTTCTCGACGAAGGTCACCGCATGGCGGATCAGCTCCGTCATGCCGAAGGTCAGCACCGCGAAATACGTGCCGCGCAGGTGCAGCACCGCCGCGCCCATCAGCACCGCCACCGCGCTCGCGAT
This sequence comes from Variovorax sp. ZS18.2.2, assembly GCF_024701975.1. Classification (GTDB taxonomy): domain Bacteria; phylum Pseudomonadota; class Gammaproteobacteria; order Burkholderiales; family Burkholderiaceae_C; genus Variovorax. The sequence goes on along the minus strand of NZ_JANLNM010000007.1, from coordinate 343,543 downwards.
GGCCGCGCCACTCAGGATGACCAGCGGCCACGGCAGCACCTCTAGCAGCGTGGCGCTCGCATACGCGCCGAGCCCGAAGAAGGCCGAGGTCGCGAGCGAGAGATACCGCGTGGCACCGCAGAACAGCGACCAGCTTGTGGCCAGCGCGATGTACATCAGACAGCCGAGCGCCACCGAGACGATGAATTCGGACGCGACCCACGGCACGGCGGCCGCCAGCACGAGGCCGATGGCGAGCACCCACCAGGGCTTGTTTTGAATGAGTGAAATCATTTGCGGGAGAACAGTCCGTTGGGCCGCCAGATCAGCACGCCGATGAACACGGCATACGACAGCAGCATCTTGAGCGAGGGGCTCGTGTAGTACATGCCCAGCGCTTCCACCACGCCCAGCAGCAGGCCGCCGACGAGGCTGCCCGCGATGCTGCCGAAGCCGCCGAGGGTGATGACGATCAGCGCCGTCACGGTGTAGGGCTCGCCCATCGAGGGCGAGATCTCGTAGGTCATCGACAGCAGCGCGCCGGCCACGCCCGAGAGGCCGAGGCCGATGCCGAACATCAGCGGATGCAGCCGCTTCGTGTTGATGCCCACGAGTTGCGCGCCGGTGGGCGACTGCATCAGCGCACGCACTGCCTTGCCCAGCAGCGTGAGCTTGAGCAATGCGATGAGCACGACGCTGAGCGCCAGCGCCACGCCGAACAGCAATAACTTGTTGGCGGTGAAGCGCATCTCGCCGAACTGCACCGGCTCGGCCAGGTAGTCGTAGCCGCGCAGGTCACCGCCCCAGATCAGCAGCGCCGTGTTCTGCACGAGGAACATCAGCCCGAAGCCCACCATCAGGCTGCGCGCCTCGAACACATCGACGTTCGGCGCGCGCGCCGCCACCTGCCGGAAGCACAGCCAGTGCACCGCCATGCCCAGCGCCATCAGCAGCGCGAACGCGACCGGCATGAAGACCAGCGGCGAAATGCCCAGCGCCGTGTGCGCCCACCAGGTGAGAAACGCGCCGAGCATCAGGAACTCGCCGTGCGAGATGTTCATGATGCGCATCAGCCCGTACTGCAGGTTCAGCCCGATGGCGACCAGCGCATAGATGCCGCCCGTGATCAATCCACCGGCGAGGAGCTCGGCCCATCCAGAGAACGACACGCTGTTATTTCCAGGCCGGCTTCGGCATCAGTTGCGCGGTGGCGCGGTCCTTGGGCCAGACCACCTCGAAGTCGTTGCCCTGCCACTGCGCGACGGTGCCCGGGATCGACGCGTTCTCGCTGCCTTCGAAGCGGATCGGGCCGAGGATGGTCTTGAACTCGTTCTTCGCGATCTGCTCGCGCAGCGCCTTGCGGTCCAGGCCCACCTTTTCCACCGCCTGCTGCAGGATCTGCAGGCCCGCCCACGCATGGCCGCTGGCCCAGCGGTCGGGCTCCTTGCCGAACTTCTTCGTGTGCGCATCGAAATACGCCTTGGCCTCGGGGCTGGTCTTGCTGTTCCAGGAGCCCATGCCGATCACGCCTTCGGTGTTGGCCGCCATCACGTTCTTGTAGAGCTGGAAGGCGGTGCCCACCGAGGCGTAGAAGAACTTTGGGTTGAAGCCCACCTCGCGCGCCTGGCGGCTCGCAAGGATGGTGTCCGGCGGGTAGGTGATGCCGATGAAGGCGTCGGGGTTCAGGTCCTTCATGGTGCGCAGCACGGGCGCGAGGTCTTTCACGCCGAGCGGGTAGCTCTTGCGGTCGAGCACCTGGATCTGGGTCTTCTTCAGCGCGTTGTTGAGCGCCGCGAAGTTCTCCAGGCCGAACAGGTCGTCCATGTAGACGATGGCGATGGTCTTCACGTTGTTCGCCACCAGCATGTCGACCAGGGCGCCCATCATCTTGTCGGGCTGTTGCAGCAGCGAGAAGAAGAAGGGGAGGCGCATGTCGATGAGCTTGCGCGAGAGCGCGGTGGGCGCGAGCAGCGGATAGCCGAAGCGGTTGGCCAGCGGCGCGACCGCGAAGTTGGCGCCCGACCCCCAGGGCGGCAGCACGAGGTCGACCTTGTCGCTGCCCATCAACTTCTCGAAGGTGCGCACGCAGGTCTCGGTCTCGCTGCGGTCGTCGTAGCCGATCAGCTCGATTGGCCGCTTGGCGCCCTTCACCGAGAGTCCGCCCGCGGCATTGACCTGTTCGGCCCACAGCAGGTAGTTGGGCTCCTGGCTGACCTGCGCGCCGGCCGCCCACGGGCCGGTGCGCGCAATGGCGTAGCCGATGCGGACGGGGCCGCTCTGCGCGAACAGGCGCGGGGCGACGGCAGCGGTGCCCAGGGCGGTGGCCGCCCCTTGTATCCAGCGGCGGCGTGTGGCGTGAAACATCAGAAGTCTCCTTCCGGGCGTCGGTGCGCGCCCGCTGCCGCCATCGTAGGAACGGCGGCCTTCGCGTGCTGTGCCTGCCGCGCACAAAGCACTTGACGCAGCGTGCAGTCGCCTAGTGGTTAACCCGAAAGTCCGGATGTCCGCCCGGCGCTTCACAATGCGCTGCCATCTTTCGCTGCCGCCCATGACCGAGTCCCTGCTGCTGTCCACCGACCCGATCCCGCCGAAGGAGCGCGGGCCGCAGTGGTGCGAGTGGGTGTGGCGGCATTTCGGCGGCCTCGACTCCGACCTGTACGGCGACAGCGAGTTCGACGGCCACATCGCCGCCTCGCATGCGGGCGACGTGATCCTCACGCGGCTCGAGGCGAATCGCCACCGCGTGCTGCGCACGCCGCAGATGGCGCGCCTGAGCGATGCGCCCTACTTGAAGATCGTCGCGCCCTGGCAGGGCTCGGCCGAGGTCACGCAGCGCGGCCGCGCGGCCGCGGTGCGTTCGGGCGGATGGACGCTCTACGACACCACCATGGACTACCACGTGGAGAACCCCGAGCGCAGCGATCACCTGATCGTGATGTTGCCCAAGGATCAGATCGCCTCGCCCGCGCTGCCGCTCGCCGACCTCGTGGCGCGCCGCATCGGCGGCGACAGCGGCATCTCGCGCGTGGCGCTGGAGACGATGCGCAACACCTACCTTGAGCTGCCCTTCATGAGCGAAGCCGCCGCGCGCGGCGCGGGCGAGCTGCTGATCCAGCTGGTGCGGCTCTCGCTGATGGAACTCGCGGGCCAGGGCACGCCGCGCACCCAGCGCGAGGCGCTGAAGGACCGCATCCATCGCCATGTGGCGCAGAACCTGCACGACCCGGCGCTGTCGATCGACGGCATGGCGCTGGCCCTGCGCTGCAGCAAGCGCCTGCTGCACAGTGCCTTCGCGGGCGACGACGACACGCTGACCGGCTACATCCTTCACCAGCGGCTCGCGGCCAGCATTCGCGATCTGCTCGATCCGGCGAACGCGGCGCGCTCGATCACCGACATCGCGCTGGCCTCGGGCTTCAGCAACCTCTCGCACTTCAGCCGCGTGTTCCGCGACCACACGGGCGGAAGCCCGAGCGAGTTCAGGCGGCAGGCGGCGCTGCGCTGACGACGACGCGCGCGTGCGCGATGTGCGCCGCGCCGGCCGCCCGCAGGCCGTTGACGCCCGCGGCGTCGTACCGGGCGACGAACTGGTCTCCGCCGAGGTCTTCCTCCAGCAGCAGGCCGGTGCCTTGCAGCAGCGTATTCAGCGTCGCGGGGTCGAAGCCCGAGAGGAAGGACTCCCCGACGGACGACACATCGCTGCGCAACTGGTTGAACCGCTCGTCGCCCACGGCGTCGGCGCGCAGGATCGCTTCGTCGATGTAGGTGAAGACCAGTTCGCTGCCGGCTGGTGCGCTGGAAGCGATGGCGCGCAGCGTCGCCAGGTTGGCCTCGCGCGTCAGGTACACGGTGACGCCGAGCCAGGCGAAGAAGGTGGGTTGCGTCGGCTGGAAGGACGAGCGCGCGAGGGCCGACTGCAGCGTCTCCTCGGACAGGTCCGCCGCCACGAAATGCACCGTATCGGATTCGGCGACGTCGCATTGCTGGAGGCGCGCGCGCTTGAGCTGCTGCGTGGCCGGGTGGTCCACTTCGTAGATGTGCAAGCCTTCGGCCCAGGCCGGGCGGCGGCAGGCAAAGCTGTCGAAGCCGGCGCCGATGAGCACGTACTGCGTGACGCCACGCGCCACCGCCGCCTTCAGCGCGTCCTCGGTGTAGCGGCTGCGCAGGATCACCTCGGCGTATCCCGCGTTCGCGCGCAGTGCGCCATCGAGCACCTTGTCGGGCGATGCGGCGGCCGCGGCGCGCACGGCGGGGTCCAGCCGTGCCATCGCGCGCTCGCGCAAGCCGGCCTTCACGGCCTCGGGCACCAGGCGGTCGCCCCACGGATCGTCCAGCAGCGGCGCGGGATCGCCGCGCGTGTGAAGCGCGCGCATGAGCGAGGTGGCGAGGGCGGTGTAGCTGGCTTGCGTTGGGTTCACGGGCAGGACTCCGGGGTTTGGGGGCGCGAAGTATCGCGCAATCTCTTGAACGGCTCATTGCACCGCGTCGTCCACGCTCCACGGCGCATAGACCGCTGCGGGCAGATCGGGGCAATCGACCTTGGCCAGCAGGTCGCGCACCTCGTCCTTCACGCGCGCGAGCGACAGGTGCGCACCGCGCACGCGCACATAGGCGGCGAAATCGGTCAGTGCCTCGATGGCCGTGGCGTCCAGGTCGGGCGACTCTTCCAGGCTCAGCACCATGCGTTGCAGGGCAGGCGTCGCGTCGATGCGGGTGCGGATCGCGGCGAACACTGCGTCCGCATTGCCGAAGAAGAGCGGCACCTCGGGCCGCGCGATCAGCACGCCCGGCGGCACCACCGCCTCGGGGTGGCGGCCGGTGTCGACATAGTCGTGGCTCTGCCCCAGCCGGCCGAGCCAGCTCACGGTGGTGCGCGAGAAGCCGCGCAACAGCAGCAACAGGCTCACGCCGATGGCGGCGAGCAGGCCATCGAGCACGCCGAGAAGCAGCACCGCGGCCACTGCCACCAGCGCCACCAGCCGGTCGCGCCGCCACTGGAAGTACGGCCGCAGCGCCGCGGGGTTCAGCGTGTGGCCGACCGCGTGGATCACGATGGCCGCCAGCAGCGGCTCGGGCGTGTGGGCGATCCAGGGCAGCAGCGTGAGCACGGCCACCAGCACCACGAGGCCGGCCACGATGCCGGCCGCACGGCTCTGCGCGCCCGCGGCTTCGTTGGCGGAGGTGGCCGAGTAGCCGGCGCCCACCGGCATGCCCTGGAACAGCGCCGAGAGCAGGTTGGCGCCGCCCAGCGCGAGCAGGTCGCGGTTGGTCGAGACGCTGTCGCCGTGGCGCATCGCGAAGGTGCGGATCGAGCCGTAGGACTCCGCATAGAGGATCAGCGCCATCGCGAAGGCCAGCTCGCCCAGGCTGAGCCACTGGGCGCGGTCGAGCTCGGGCACGCGGGGATGCGAGAAGTCGAGCGAGATCGGCCCGACCGCCGCCACGCCCCAGGCGTGGCACAGGCCATTCACGTCGAGCACGATGCCGCCCACGATCACCAGCAGCGCCGCCGGCACCGCGCGCCAGCGCGCGAGGCCGCGCAGCAGCACGAGCGCGACCAGTGCCATGGCCGCACCGGCGAGGTTCCAGTGCCGCCATTCGGCGGCGAGGCCGGCCACGAGCCGGAAGAAATCGCTGTGTGCCGGCTGCACCGCCAGCACCTTGGGCAACTGCTTGACCACGATGGTCAGCGCGAGGCCGAGTGCGAAGCCGCGCAGCACCGGCTTGGCGATCAGGCTCGAGACGGCGCCGAGTTTCGCGATGCCCGCGATGACGAAGAACACGCCGGCCAGCAGCACGATGCCCGCGCCCAGCAGCAGCCGTGTCGCGGCATCGACACCCGGGATCGAGGTCGTGGCCGCGAACAGCACGGCGGCCGAGGACGAGGTCGCGGAAACGATCGCGAAGCGGCTGCTGCCGAAGAGGCCATAGACCAGCAGCCCGGCGAAGAGCGCGATCACGCCGGCCTGCGGCGGCAGCCCCGCGATGCCCGAATAGGCCACGGCCTCGGGCAGCAGCAGGCCCGCGATGGACAGGCCCGCCACGAGGTCGGCGATGCCGGGGCGGCGGGCGGTGGGGCTTGCCTGGCGGACTGGTGCGGACATCGATCTCCCTGGGCTGCAGCAGCGGGTGACTGAACGTGAACGGCGCCCACGCTAGCAGGTTCCGGCAGACCGCGGCCTGACATCGCCGGCGGCATCGGTTTTGATAGGCTGTCGCGCATGAACGCCTCCCACCGCCGCCCCGTCCCGCTGGCCAAGGCCTATCGCCTGCTCAACCACGGCCCCACTGTTCTCGTGAGCGCCGCACATGGCGGGCAACGCAACATCATGGCCGCCGCCTGGGCGATGCCGCTGGACTTCGATCCGCCCAAGGTGGCCGTGGTGCTCGACAAGAGCACCTGGACGCGCGTGCTGCTCGAAGGCGCGGGCACCTTCGCGCTGCAGGTGCCTACGCGCGCGCAGCTCGACCTGACCGAAGCACTGGGCAACAGCTCGGGCCGCGAGATCGTCGAGACCTCGGGGCACGACAAGTTCGCAGCCTATGGCCTTCAGACCTTCGCGGGCACCGCCACCGATGCGCCGTTGCTCGAAGGCTGCGCCGCCTGGCTCGAATGCCGGCTGCTGCCCGAGCCGCTGATCCAGGAGCGCTACGACCTCTTTCTCGGTGAAGTGATCGCCGCACAGGCCGACGCGCGCGTGTTCGAGAACGGGCGCTGGAACTTCACCGGCCATGACGAACTGCGCACGTTGCACCATGTGGCGGGCGGGCACTTCATTGTCGATGGCGAGGCGGTGGATGCGCGGCCGCTGCCACCGTTGCGGCTTTAGGTATGGACTGACGAAGGCCGCCTGAACAAAAGGAGTGTCCATGGCGCGCCAAGTACCGTACCCGCACCCCGGCGAAATCCTTGCCGAGGAATTTTTGGAGCCGATGGGTATTGCCTCCTGCTAACGTGGCTCAGTTACCTCCCACCACAGATAAGGTTCGCGGTCTTTGCTGATGTATCCGTACCTTAGCTGATAGCTTTTCTCAGCGTCGAATGTGAACTCCTGTTCGTCTATATAAAAGGTCGAAACGAATAGAGACCCAAGCGTTAATTTTGTTTTCTGTGCCTCTGCGACCCGATCTGTCGGAATGCTCGGCATGCTTTCATCGCTTGCAAGGCCCGGCAAGTACAGGTCTAGCTTCACTTTGTGCTTGCCAGCAGGAATGCGCACAGGACGATAAAACGAACAATTGGTAAAGCAGTTTTCCGGCCTTCTTCCGTCAATACTCATGATCACCGAGGCAGGCATCGGTGCGGGATTTAGCGTTGCTATTTGGTTGCTTCCAAGACCTTCTGTGAGTATTTCAATAGGTCCGCTGCTCGCACATCCTGCGAGAGCGACAAGAACGAACGAATACAAAAAACGCTTCATCTTTCCCGCCGTTGAGAAGTCGATCTAGACGGTTGTAGTATGGCGCTGCACCAACCTCGAGGCACCCTGCAAGGCAGCGATATCAGTGAAGTGCACCAGACGGAACGGGAGGGGCACTAGCTAGCCAGCCCTGGCGGCTCAGGGCCCACGCCCGCCCGCCCCCGGCGTCACCAGCAGGCGCCGCAGGGCCAGCGTGCCCACAACGGCCGCTACTACGACCAGCAACAAAGTCCACACCGCGTCCGCCCTCGACGCATCCGTGGGCCAGTCGCCGACGAACATGGTGCCGGTGTTGTAGGCGGCATGCAGCGCGATGCACGGAATGAGCGAGCGGGTGCGCTCATAGAGCCAGCCGAGCACCGTGCCCAGCACCAGCCCGACGAGGAACTGGTAGATGTTCAGGTGCGCGGCCCCGAACAGCACGGCCGAGCCGACGATGGCATGCCAGCGCGCATAGCGCTGCAGGAAGCCGCGCAGCACGATGCCGCGGAACAGCATCTCCTCGAGCAGCGGCGCCACCACGCACACCGCCAGCGTGGCGGCGACGCTGCCGTCGGCCATGCGGCTGAACAGCGATTCTTCCCACGGCGAGAGCGGCGCAACGTACATCAGCAGGTTGAGCGCGGCCATCACCGTCACCATCAGCGCGGGCACGAGCAGCAGCACCGGCGGCACCACCAGCATCAGCGTGGCCGGTGCCGAAATGGGCGACTGGTGAAAGAGCTGGCGGTAGGTGAGCTGCTGGTAGTGCATGACCACTGCGAACACGCAGCCATTGCTCAGCACCGTGGAGAGTACGCCCAGCTGCATGCGGTTCAGCCCGAGCCAGCCGTTGGCGTCCCGGAGCGCCGCGCCGACTACGAGTTCGCAGAGAAACAGCGCCACGAACAGCAGGATGGCCTGCACGGCGGAGGGAAAGGCCGTGCGTTTCGGGGAGGACATGAAGAGGTCGGGGCGCCGGGGAAGAGGCGCGGATATTACCTTCGGGCCGGCAGCTACTTGTTGGAGACAGGCAGATCGAGCTGCAAGGCAACCTCCCGGATTTCAGCGTTCACCGCCGCCAGCCGCTCCCTCTGCGGCGCGCCTTCTTCCGGGGAGATGCCTTCGAGCGCCGCGACCAGGTTCTTGCGCTCGGCCCGGAGTTGCACGTAGCGCTCTTCCAGCGCATCCATCCTGTTGTGATACGGCTGCTGCGAGGCGCGCACGACGGCAGGCGCCAGCACACATCCACCCAGGGAGGCGAGCGCAACCGCGGCCCAGAGTGCCAGCATGACCCGATGTACGGTGGCGGCTTTCACACCACGAACGGAATGAAGCGCCGCGTCCCGCGCATGTAGTCGCGGTAGGTGTCGCCGAAATGCGCGATGCATTCCTTCTCGTCGCGCAGCGCCGTCAGCACCAAGAGCAGCGTGGCCGCCAGCACCAGTGCCAGCGTGAGCCAGGTGAACTGCTTGAGGAAAGCCCCCCAGGCCAGGAGCATCAGCGCGGTGTACATCGGGTGGCGGATGTAGCGGAAGGCGCCGGAGGTCACGAGCGAGGAGGTCTTTTCGAAACCATAGAGAGCCGGGTCGTCATTGCGCGCATCGCTCGGCTTGCCTTGTGCCTTGAGCAGGCGCACCGCGTGGATCGGCAGCCAGATCGACAGCGCCAGGAATATGCAGGAAAGAATCTGCGTGGCCGAGAACGGATCGACATGCCACACCGGCAGGTTCACGACGATCAGCACCAGCATGCATTCCCACGCGAAAAAGCGGTAGAAGCCGTGCGAGCCGGGCTGTGTCAGCGGCCCGCGCGAGACATAGAGCAGGGCGGCGGTGCCGGCGACGAGAAGGAAGATCTGGAACCAGAAGAGCATGGCGGCCGAATCTACACGGGCCGCCCGTCTTCAGCCAGAGATAGAAAACCCGCCGTCGACCGGAATGGCCGTGCCCGTCACGTAGTCGGACGCGGGGCTCGCGAGAAACACCGCGGTGCCGGCGATGTCGGCCGGCTGGCCCCAGCGGCCGGCAGCGGCGCGGGCCACCACGCGGTCATACAAGCCCGGAATCTGTGTGCGGGCGCCATCGGTGAGCTCGGTCTCGAACCAGCCGGGCAGGATCGCGTTGCACTGGATGTTGTCGGCCGCCCACGAGAGCGCGGTCGACTTGGTGAGCTGCACGATGCCCGCCTTGCTCGCCGCATAGGCCGGCGCATAGGGCGCGCCGAAGATCGACATCATCGAGCCGATGTTGATGATCTTGCCGCCGCCGGCCGCCTTCAGATGCGGGTGCGCGGCGCGGCTGCAGAGGAAGGCGCTCGTGAGGTTGGTACCCAGCACCTTGTTCCACTCGTCCAGCGAGAGCTGGTCGACGGGCTTGCGCACCGTGGTGCCGGCGTTGTTCACGAGGATGTCGAGCCGGCCGCAGCGCGCGGCCGCGTCGTCGAAAGCCTTCTGCACCGAGGCCTCGTCGCTCACATCAACTTCGAGCGCGAAGCTGTCGCTGCCCAAGGCCTTCAGCGCCTCGACCGCGGCGGCCGATTTCTGTGCATTGCGCGCCGCGACGATGACGCGCGCACCGACCTTCGCGAGGCCCTGCGCCATGCCAAGGCCGATGCCGCCGTTGCCGCCGGTGACGAGCGCGACTTTTCCCGTGAGATCGAACATCAGGTGGTTTCTGGTTTCTTGGAGACGAGCGTCAGGATATCGTAGCTCGCGACCACGTCGCCATCCTGGTTCGTCACCTCCACGTCCCAGGCCACCACGCCCTGACCCTGGCCGCTCGCATCCTTCTTGTTGCGGTCGATCTTGCGCTTGCAGGTCAGGCGCGCGCGGATGGTGTCGCCGATGCCCACGGGCTTGACGAAGCGCAGCGTGTCCAGGCCGTAGTTGGCGAGCACCGGGCCCGGCGCGGGCGAGACGAACAGGCCCGCGGCCGCCGACAGCACGAAGTAGCCGTGCGCGATGCGCTTGCCGAAGGGCGACTCCTTCGCCGCGACCTCGTCGAAGTGCATGTAGAAATAGTCGCCCGAGATGCCGCCGAAGGCCACGATGTCGGCCTCGCCGACGGTGCGGCGGTGGGTGAGCAGCGAGTCGCCGATGCGCAGGTCTTCGAAGTAGCTGCGGAACGGATGCACATCGCTCTCGCGCACGGCCGCGCCGCGCACGTGCTCGCCGGTGATCGCGGCCAGCATGGTGGGCGAGCCCTGCACCGCGGCGCGCTGCAGGTAGTGCTTCACGGCACGCAGGCCGCCCAGTTCTTCGCCGCCGCCCGCGCGGCCGGGGCCGCCGTGCTTGAGCTGCGGCAGCGGCGAGCCGTGGCCGGTCGATTCGGTGGCGGCTTCGCGGTCGAGCACCAGCAGGCGACCGTGCCATGCGGCAGCGACAGGAATGGCCTTGGCCGCGACGGCCGGATCGCGCGTGACCAGCGTGCCGACGAGGCTGCCGCGGCCGCGAGCGGCGAGCGCCAACGCTTCGTCGATGCCGTCATAAGGCATCAGCGTGCTGACGGGGCCGAAGGCCTCGACGTCGTGTGCGGCATCGTGTTCGAGGGGTTTGCGGCTCAGCAGCAGCGTGGGCGCGAAGAAGGCGCCTTCGCTCACGCCGTCGCCCACGGGCGAGAAGCCGTCGCGCTCGCCGTAGACCAGCTCGGCGCCCTGCAGCAGCGTGGCCACGCGCTCGGCCACATCGACCTGCTGCGCATGCGAGGCGAGGGCGCCCATGCGCACCTCTTCACGCGACGGATCGCCGATGACCGTTTTCGCGAGCCGCGCGCGCAGGCGCTCGGCCACCGCATCGAGGTGCTGGCGCGGCACGATCGCGCGGCGGATCGCGGTGCACTTCTGGCCTGCCTTGGTCGTCATCTCGCGCGCCACTTCCTTCACGAAGAGATCGAACTCCTCGTCGTCGGGCGTCACATCGGGCGCGAGGATCGCGCAGTTGAGCGAGTCGGCCTCGGCGTTGAACGGGATCGACTGGCGCACCAGGTTCGGATGCACGCGCAGCTTGGCCGCGGTATCGGCCGAACCGGTGAAGGTGACCACGTCCGGCCCTTCGAGGCGATCGAGCAGGTCGCCCGTGCCGCCGATCACCAGCTGCAGGCTGCCCTCGGGCAGGATGCCCGACTGCACGATGAGCCGCACCGCAGCCTCGGTGAGGTAGCTGGTGGCCGAGGCCGGCTTGCCGATGCACGGCATGCCCGCGAGGAAGCTGGGCGCAAATTTCTCCAGCAGGCCCCACACCGGAAAGTTGAAGGCGTTGATGTGCACCGCCACGCCGCCGCGCGGCACCAGGATGTGCGTGCCCGCGAAGCCGCCCTTCTTGCCGAGCGGGAAGGCCGGGCCTTCGTGCACGAGGTTGCCTGAGGGCAGCTCGTTGGAGCCGATGCCGGCGTAGGCGCTCAGCGTGCCGGCGCCGCCTTCGATGTCGATCCAGCTGTCGGCGCGTGTGGCGCCCGTATGGGCCGAGATCGCATAGAGCGTTTCCTTGTTCGCGGCGAGGTACTTGGCCAGCGCCTTCAGTCGTTCGGCGCGCTGCTGGAAGTCGAGCTTCATGAGCGCGGGGATGCCGGTGCGGCGTGCGTACTGCAGCGCTTCGGCGAAGTCGATGGCTTCGGCGTGCGTGCTGGCCACGGGCTGGCCGTTGATGGCGCTGCGCAGTTGCTGCGCGCTCTCTTTGCCGATCCAGCGGCCGGCGATGTAGCTTTGTAGGGTGGTCATGAAAGTCCTTGAGCGTCCGGGGTTCAGGCGACGGCAGGTTCCGCGTTGCGGTTGCCGATGCCCAGGTAGGTGTCGATGATTCGCTGGTCGTGCAGCAGCTCGCGCGCATTGCCTTCGAGCGCCACGGCGCCCATCTCCAGCACATAGGCGCGGTCGGCCACTTGCAGCGCGGCGCGCGCGTTCTGCTCCACGAGCAGCACCGAAACGCCATGGCTTCGCAGTTGCGAGACCACGCGCAGCACTTCGCGCACCACCAGCGGCGCGAGGCCGAGCGAGGGTTCGTCGAGCATCAGGAGGCGCGGCCGCGCCATCAGCGCGCGGCCGATGGCCAGCATCTGGCGTTCGCCGCCCGAGAGCGTGGAGGCCATCTGCGGCTTGCGCTCGCGCAGGCGCGGGAAGATATCGAACACCTCCTCCATGCGCGCGCGCTGGTCGCGCTTGCCCTTGCGCCACTGGTAGAAGCCGCCGAGCAGCAGGTTGTCTTCGACCGACATCTCGCCGAACAGCTCGCGCCGCTCGGGCACGAGGGCCACGCCGCGCGCCACCATGGTCTCGACGCCGGGGCGCGCGATGCGTTGGCCCGCGAGCGTGAGCGCGCCGGTGGAAGGCAGCAGGCCCATCGCCGCGCACAGCAGCGTGGTCTTGCCCGCGCCGTTGGGGCCGATGACCGTGACGATCTCGCCTTCGTTCACATGCAGCCGAATGCTGTGCACCGCTTCGACGGTGCGGTAGGCGACGCAGAAGTCTTCGAGTTGGAGCAGGGGAGCGGTCATCGTGCGTCTTCCAGCAGTTCGTCGTCGGCGCCGCCGAGGTAAGCCTCGAGCACGCGCGGGTTGGCTTGCACCTCGGCCGGCGTGCCGGTGGCGATGACGGTGCCGAACTCCAGCACCGTGATGCGGTCGGCCAGGTTCATCACGAACTCCATGTCGTGCTCCACCACGAGGATGCCCAGGCCCTCGGCGCGCAACTGGCTCAGCAGCACGGAAAGCGCGCGTTTTTCCAGGTGGCGCAGGCCCGCGGCAGGTTCGTCGAGCAGCAGCACCGAGGGCTGGCCGGCGAGGGCGCGCGCGATTTCGACCACGCGCTGCTGGCCGAGCGAAAGCGATGCGGCCGGCGTGTCGGCATGCGCGCCGAGGCCGCAGCGTTCGATCTGGCGGCGTGCTTCGGCCATCAGCGCGGCTTCTTCGGCACGGTCCAGCCGCAGCATCGCGGCGAGCCAGCCGCGCCTGGCACGCAGGTGGGCGCCGAGCGCGACGTTCTCGACCACGCTGCGCTGCCCGAGCAGGCGCACGTGCTGGAAGGTGCGGCCGAGGCCGAGTGCGGCGAAGGCGCGCGAGGGCTTGGTCGCCATCGACTGGCCGGAGAGCCGCACCACGCCCGAGGTCGGATCGTCCACGCCCGAGATCATGTTGAAGAAGGTGCTCTTGCCCGCGCCGTTCGGGCCGATCAGCGCATGGATCTCGCCGGCCTTCAGCGTCATCGAGATCGCGTTGTTGGCGACGAGGCCGCCGAAACGCTTGCTCACGTCGCTGGCTTCGAGCAGCAGTTCGCCCGATGCGGGCAGCGTGCGCTGAGCGAGTTGCGCAGGCGCGGCTTTCGATGCGGCGGGCGCCGCCTTCGGCGCCTCGTTGCGCACCCAGCGGCTCGCGAGCCGCGAGAGCGTGGGCCAGAGCCCGTCCGCAAAGCGCTGCAGCACGAACAGCATCAGCAAGCCGAACACGATCACTTCGAAGTTGCCGCTCGTGCCCAGCAGCGCGGGCAGCACGTCCTGCAGCTTTTCCTTCAGCAGCGTGATGAGTGCCGCGCCGAGCACCGCGCCCCACAGGTGCCCCGCGCCGCCGACCACCGCCATGAACAGGAGTTCGATGCCGATGTTCAGGTTGAAGGGCGTCGGGTTCACGAAGCGTTGCAGGTGCGCATAGAGCCAGCCCGACACCGCCGCGAGCAGCGCGGCCAGCACGAAGAGCTTGATGCGATGACGTGCGGTGTCGACGCCCATCGACTCGGCCATCAGCCGCCCGCCCTTGAGCGCGCGGATGGCGCGGCCTTCGCGCGAATCGAGCAGGTTGTGCATGGCCCACAGCGCGAGCAGCAGCACGGCCCAGATCACCACGCCCAGCGCACGCGGCGTGGCGAGCGACACGCCGGCGACCACCAGTGGCGGCACGCCCGTGATGCCGGTCTGCCCGCCCAGGAACTCCATGTTGCCGAACAGGAAGTAGAGGCTCAAACCCCAGGCGATGGTGCACAGCGGCAGGTAGTGGCCCTGCAGCTTGAGCGTGACTGCGCCCAGCACCCAGGCCAGCGCGAAGGTGAAGGCGAGGCCGAGCAGCAGGCCGGCCCATGGCAGCAATGCGGGGCTGACCGCGCCGCCCAGCCATGCGGCGGCGGTGGGCGAGGTGCAGATCCACGCGGTGGCGTACGCGCCCATGCCGACGAAGGCGGCCTGGCCGAAGGAGGTCATGCCGCCCACGCCGGTGAGCATCACCAGCCCGGCTGCGACCAGCGCATAGAGCCCGATGTTGCTCAGCACGGACACGGTGAACTCGGGCAGGAAGCCCCAGGCCAGCGCGAGCGCGACGACGAAGATCAGGGTGAGCTGGCGCGGCGTGACCAGCGGCTTGCCGGCGGGCGGCGCATTCACAGCGACAGGGTTCGAAGACGGGCTCATTCCTCGTCCTCCACATGATGGCTGCGCAGCGAACGCCACCACAGCACGGGAATGATCAGGGTGAAGACCAGCACTTCCTTGAACGGGCTGGCCCAGAAGGAGGCGAAGGCTTCGAGCTGCCCCACCAGCAGCGCGCCGACCAGCGCCAGCGGATAGCTCGCGAGCCCGCCGACGATGGCCGCGACGAAGCCCTTCAAGCCGATCAGGAAGCCGGTGTCGTAGTACACGGTGGTGATGGGCGCAATGAGCAGGCCCGACACCGCACCGATCAGCGCCGCGAGCGCAAAGCTCAGGTCACCCGACAGTTCGGTCGGAATGCCCGAGAGCCGTGCGCCGACGCGGTTGATGGCGGTGGCGCGCAATGCCTTGCCGACCATCGAGCGCCCGAAGAACAGGAACATCGCGATCACCAGCAGCAGCGTGACGCCGACCACCACCAGCGATTGCCCGCTGACCGGGATGCCGCCGATGTCGAAGCGCGCGTCCGAGAAGGCCGTGGTGCGCGAGCCCTCGGCGCCGAAGAACAGCAGGCCGAGGCCGACCAGCACGCCATGCAGCGCGACCGAGACGATCAGCAGCATCAGCACGTTGGCATCCGCCAGTGGCCGGTAGGCCAGCCGATAGAGCAGGGGGCCGAGCGGCATGATGAGGATCAGCGTGGTGAGCGTCTGACCCGCCATCGAGGTGGGCTTGAGCAGCAGCACCAGCGCGGCGGCAGCCAGCGGCAGCACCACGCACCAGGCGAGCGCCGAGGCCCAGTCGACCACCGCGCCGCGCTTCCAGCGCCAGAACTCGACGATCAGCACCATCACCGCGAGCGCGAGCAGCAGCCACAGCGTGGCCGGCACGCGGCCGGCCTGCAGCATGGCCATCGAGAGGGCCCCGAAGGCGACGAACTCGCCCTGGGGAATGAAGATGACGCGCGTGACCGAGAACACCAGCACGAGCGCGAGCGCCATCAATCCATAGACGGCACCGTTGACGATGCCGTCCTGCCCCAACAACAGGGCGATCTGCAAATCCATAAGAAAACCTTCGGGCTTGGCCCGTTTATCGAATCAGTCGCTGCACCGCATGGCTCCTTCCCCCTTTGGGGGAAGGTTGGGATGGGGGCGGTCCCCGCAGTCACGGCTGCGCGTACGTCAATGCCGTCGTGCCCCCACCCCAGCCCTCCCCCAGAGGGGGAGGGAGCAAGGCAAAGACATCAGGGTTGGTATTTCCAGGCGCCGTTTTCGATCTTCACCATCACGCGGGCGCGTTGGTCCAGACCCAGATGGTCCTTCTCGGTCATGTTGAACACGCCGTGCGCGCCCGACACATCCTTGGTCTGCTCCAGCGCATCGCGCAATGCGGCGCGGAATTCAGGCGTGCCCGGCTGTGCCTTCTTGAGCGCGACCGGCACGGCCGAGCTCATCAGCAGGCCGGCGTCCCAGGCGTGCGCGCCGAAGGTCGAGACCGTGCCCTTGCCGTACGCGGCCTCGTAGGCAGTCACATAGGTCATGGCTGATTTCTTCACCGGGTTGCTGGCGGGCAGCTGGTCGGCCACGAGCACCGGGCCGGCCGGCAGGAAGGTGCCTTCCACGTCCTTGCCGCCCACGCGCAGGAAGTCGGCATTCGCCACGCCGTGCGTCTGGTACATCTTGCCGGTGTAGCCGCGCTCCTTGAGCGTCTTCTGCGGCAGCGCGGCCGGCGTGCCCGAGCCCCCGACCAGCACCGCATCGGCCTTGGCGGCCATGATCTTCAGCGCCTGGCCGGTCACCGAGGTGTCGCTGCGCGAGAAGCGCTCGTTGGCAACCACGGTGATCTTCTTGAGTGCCGCAGCCTTGGCGAATTCTTCCGACCAGCCTTCGCCGTAGGCGTCGGAGAAGCCGATGTAGGCGACGGTCTTCACGCCGTTGGCGGCCATGTGCTCGGCGATGGCGAGCGACATCATGATGTCGTTCTGTGGCGTCTTGAAGACCCACTTCTTCTTGGCGTCCATCGGCTCGATGATGCGAGCCGAGGCGGCGATGGAGATCATCGGCACCTTGGCTTCGCTCACCACGTCGATCATCGCGAGCGAGTTGGGCGTGGTGGTGGAGCCCAGCACGATGTCGACCTTGTTCTCGGCGATCAGCTTGCGGGTGTTGGCCACGGCCGCAGTGGTGTCGGAGGCATCGTCGAGCACGATGTAGTTGATCTTCTGGCCCCCGAGGGTCTTGGGCATCAGCGAGATGGTGTTCTTCTCGGGAATGCCGAGCGAGGCGGCCGGGCCGGTGGCCGACACCGTCACGCCGACATTGACGTCGGCCCAGGCCGCGGCGGCGGTGGCGCACAGCGCGGCGATCAGAAGGGGCTTGAAGAAGAATTTCATTTGGGCTTGTCTCTGGGTTGGTTAATGGTGGTTGCAAAAAAGCGCTGGGGCCTATCGAGAAATGCCGCGGAACCGGCTTCGCCGGGCCGCTGGCGTTGCCCCCGGCGAGGGGGTAGGAGGCCACACGCAGTGGGCAAGCCTGGGGGTGTGCTTCATATTCAGCGCTCGTCGAAGGACAGGGTGACACGCTCGGTGAGGGGGTGGGCCTGGCAGGTCAGCACGAACCCGGCGGCCACTTCATTCTTGTCGAGCGCGAAGTTTCTTTCCATGCGGACTTCCCCGTCCACGCATTTGGCGCGGCAGGTTCCGCACACGCCCGAGGTGCACGAGAACGGCACTTCGAGGCCGGCGGCCGAGGCGGCGTCGAGGATGCTGGGCTGGCCTTCGGTGAAAGTGATCTCGCGCTGCAGGCCGTCGCGCACGATGGTGATGCGGGCCTGCTTGGCATCGCCCGGCTGCGGTTCGTGCACCACGGCGCCGACCTGCGTGGCCGAGGGCAAGGCCACGCCGAAGCGTTCGATGTGGATGCGGTCCTCGGGCACACCGGCCGCGAGCAGCGCGGCCTCGGCCTCGTCGTTCATCTGGAACGGGCCGCACACGTAGACGTGGTCGATGCGTTTCGCGGGCACCACCGACTGCAGGAACTCGCCGATCTTCTCGCGGTTCATCACGCCGAAGCCCAGCGGCGAATCGGTGTGCTCGTCGGAGAACACGTGCAGCAGCACGAGGCGCGTCATGTAGCGGTTCTTCAGGTCCTCGATTTCTTCCTTGAACATCGTGGACTGCAGTTGCCGGTTGCCGTAGATCAGCGTGAAGCGGCTCGCGGGTTCGCGCGCCAGCACCGTCTTCATGATCGAGAGGATCGGCGTGATGCCGCTGCCGCCCGCGATGCCGACGTGGTGCCGGGCCGAAGCCGGCTCGATCGGCACGAAGAAGCGGCCTTGCGGCGCCATCACCTGCAGCGTGTCGCCCGGTTGCAGGCTCGCGTTGATCCAGTTGGAGAACACGCCGCCGCGCACCTTGCGCACGCCGACGCGCAGCTCGCCGTCGTCCAGGCCCGCGCAGATCGAATAGGAGCGGCGCAGGTCCTGGCCGTCGATGTCATGGCGCAAGGTGAGGTACTGGCCCTGCGTGAAGCCGAAGACTTCCTGCAGGTCGGCCGGCACCTCGAACGAGACGATGACGGCCTCGTGCGTATCGGGCTCGATGGCCTTCACGCGCAGGGGGTGGAAAAGGGTACTCATCGGGGGCGCCTTAGATCGGCTTGAAATGTTCGAAAGGTTCGCGGCAGGCCATGCAGCGATAGAGGGCCTTGCAGGCGGTAGAGCCGAAAGCGGACAGGCGCTCGGTGCGCTCGCTCGCGCAGCGCGGGCAGGCGATGCGTTCGCCGGCGATGCGGCCGAAGAGCTTGATCGGCATCGCGGTGTTGGCCGCGACTTCGGGCGTGAGATGGGCCGGCGGGGCGATGCCATAGGCCTTGAGCTTGGCGCGGCCTTCGTCGCTGATCCAGTCGCTGCTCCATGCGGGCGCGCGGCGCAGCGTGGCGCGTGCGCGGCCCAGGCCGGCCTGTTCGATGGCGGCCAGCACGTCGTGTTCGATGGCTTCGGTCGCGGGGCAGCCGGAGTAGGTCGGCGTGAGCACGATCTCGAGGCCGTCGTCATGCTCGATCACTTCGCGCACGATGCCCAGGTCGCAGACCGACACGGCCGGCACCTCGGGGTCGAGCACGGTGTGCAGCACGGCCCACGCCGCATCGACGCGCGATGCCACCACGGTGTTCACCACACGCCTCCGGGGAAGCTGCGCTGCAGGTGCTGCATCTCGGTGAGGATGTAGCCCATGTGTTCGCTGTGCACGCCTTGCTTGCCGTTGCTGCGGAACGCGGCTTCCTGTGGCATCGCGAGGCCGGCCGCGTCGAGCACCTGCTGCATCTCGGCGAGCCAGGGCTCGCGCAGTTCGCTCCATGCCGGGCCGAGGCCGCTGGCGCTGGCTTCAGCGTCCACCGCATCGCTCTCGAAGAGTTCGGGCACGTAGAGCCAGAGCTGCTTCAACGCCTTCTCGGTGCGGCGGCGCGATTCGTCGGTGCCGTCGCCCAGGCGCACGACCCAGTCGGCCGAGTGCTGCTGGTGGTAGCGCGCTTCCTTCACGGCCTTACCGGCGATCGCGGCCACTTCGGCGTCGCTCGATGCGGCCAGGCGTTGCCACAGCAGCTTGAGCAGCGTGGCGACCATGGTGTTGCGCAGCACGGCAAAGGCGAAGTCGCCGCGCGGCAGCTCGACCAGCGTGAGGTTGAAGTAGTCGCGCTCGTTGCGCAGGTACGCGAGCTGGTCTTCGTCGTGCTCACGGCCCTCTCCCTCGAGCTTGCCGGCATGCGTGAGCAGGCCGCGCGCTTGCCCGACGAGGTCGAGCGCGATGTTGGCCATCGCGATGTCTTCCTCCAGCACGGGCGCGTGCCCGCACCATTCGCCCAGGCGCTGCGCAAGCACCAGGCACGTGTCGCCGATGCGCAGCAGGTATTGCACGGCGGGCGTGCGGTTCAGTTCGATCGATGCTTGCATGATGGTCCCGTCAATGGCCGCTCACATGTGGTCCACGGACTTGGGCAGCGCGTAGAAGGTCGGATGGCGATAGACCTTGTCTTCCGCCGGATCGAAGTACATGTCCTTCTCGCCCGGATCGCTCGCCACGATCTGCTCGGAGCGCACCACCCAGATGCTGCTGCCTTCCTGGCGGCGCGTGTACACGTCGCGCGCCATCTGGATCGCCATCTTCGAATCGGCCGCGTGCAGGCTGCCGCAGTGCTTGTGGTCCAGGCCCGCCTTGCTGCGCACGAACACTTCCCACAGGGGCCATTCTTGCTTGGTCGTATCGGCGCTCATGCGGCCTCCTTCATTGGTTGTTTGTTGGCGTGGGCCATCGCGGCTTCGCGGACCCATTCGCCGTCATCCCAGGCGTCGACGCGCGCCTGCAGGCGCTCGCGGTTGCAGGGGCCGTCGCCGCCCACCACGCGCCAGAACTCGCTCCAGTCGATCGTGCCGAAGTCGTGCGCCTGGCGCTCTTCGTTCCACTTCAGGTCGGGGTCGGGCAGGGTCACGCCGAGGATGGCGGCCTGCTCGACGGCGGCGTCGATGAACTTCTGGCGCAGCTCGTCGTTGCTGAAGCGCTTGATGCCCCAGCGCATCGACTGCGCCGAGTTGGGCGACTGGTCGTCGGGTGGGCCGAACATCATGATCGAGGGCCACCACCAGCGGTCGACCGCGTCCTGCACCATCGCCTTCTGCGCGTCGGTGCCGTGGGTCATCATGGTGAGCAGGGCTTCGTAGCCCTGGCGCTGGTGAAAGCTCTCCTCGCGGCAGATGCGGATCATGGCGCGCGCATACGGTGCGTACGAGCAGCGGCAGATCGGCACCTGGTTCATGATGGCCGCGCCATCGACCAGCCAGCCGATGGTGCCCATGTCGGCCCAGGTGAGCGTGGGGTAGTTGAAGATCGAGCTGTACTTGGCCTTGCCGCTGTGCAGTGCATCGAACATCTGGTCGCGCGAGGTGCCCAGCGTCTCGGCGGCGGCATACAGGTAGAGGCCGTGGCCGCCTTCGTCCTGCACCTTGGCCAACAGGATGGCCTTGCGCTTCAGCGTGGGCGCGCGGCTGATCCAGTTGCCCTCGGGCAGCATGCCGACGATCTCGGAGTGCGCGTGCTGGCTGATCTGGCGCACCAGCGTCTTGCGGTAGTGCTCGGGCATCCAGTCCTTGGCTTCGATGAAGTCGCCGGCATCGATCTGCGCGTCGAAGCGCTCCTCGAGCCGCATCTCCTCGGCGGAGCGCACGGCCTTCTTGCCGTCGCCTGCGTCCTTGCCCATGGTGTCCATGGCTTGCGTGTACATCGTGGTTCTCCTTGCGGGTGAATGGGTGGTGTGCCGGGCTGCGGTCAGTAGCTCAGCTGCTTGGTCGATTCGGCCTGGCGGTCCACGTCGGCGGGCGTCAGCGCCTCGCTCTTGCAGCGGAAGTCCTTGAAGAGCGTCATCTGGTCGGCGTAGTGCGCCGACTTGCGGCCATCGGGCGCGACGAAGCCGCTCTGGCCGGGCGGCGCGGCGGTGCACAGCGTGACGCCGCGCGCACCGAGCACCACCTTGTCGTTCTGCGAGCCCCGGTTCATGAAGCTCGGCAATGTCAGCAGTTCGTCGGCACCCGCCTGCGGCGCGCCGATGAAGTTGCTGGTGAGAAAGGCGTGCCTGACGACCGGCGTGCGCCATTTCGCGGTGTCGCTGCCGTAGCGCTTCGCCAGTTCGGCCATGGCCTCTGTGAGCGTGGCGCGCAGCACCGCGTTCTTGTCTTCGCCATTGAAGAAGTCGTAGGTCTGCGGCACGCCGGCCCTGGCGCCGAGCAATGCGTTGTAGACCAGCTTCATGCCGTTGCCGGGGCGGATGCTGGCCACCTGCGTGTCGCCCGCATAGCCGTTGCCCGCATAGGCCGCGAACACCTCGGGCGGCAGGTCGTCGGCCAGCACCTTTTTGTAGAGGATGGGCAGCCAGTTCATCATCAGCGTGGTGGCGGGGCTGTCGTAGACGCCGCGTTCGGCCGGGTCTTCGTTGAGGGCGTTCCAGTCGGCCAGCATCTGCGCCGCACGGCGCGCCGGGTCGGCGGCCGGCAGGTTGCGCGTGGCCTCGATGGCAAAGGGCACCATGTAGCGCGCGTTGGTGTCGGCGTAGGCGGTGGTGCGGTTGAGCGCCCACAGTTCGTCCGGCGTGAGCTTCGGCTTGGCCTCCAGGCGCGCGGTGAATTCGCGCACGCGGTCGACCACGGAATAGTTGCCGCCGTCGCTCACCGCGCCTGGTGCGGACTGATTGTTCCAGTTGGCGACGTAGCCCTGCGCCGGGTTGAAGGTCTTGGGGTCTTCGCTGAAGGGGCGGATGCCGAGCCATTCCATCGAACCGTCGCCCACGGCGGGCAAGCGGATGTCCTGTGTGGCCGGGCGGATCGGCAGGCGGCCGGGCGAGACGTAGCCGATGTTGCCCTCGGTGTCCGCGTAGTACCAGTTGATGGTGATGGCCACGCGCGAGGCCTGCGCCAGCCACTGGTCCCAGTTCTTCGCCTGCATCGAGTGGATCCAGCCGAGCAGCGATTCGAGTTCGTAGCCGTCCCAGCTCCGCTTCATCGAATAGGCGGTGCCGTTGGGCAGGTCGAAGTTGGTGACGATGCCGTGCACGGTGGCGTACACGTCCACGCTCTGGTCGGGCTGGCCCTTGACCTTGATGACTTCGGTGCGCTTGCTCATCGCGCGCATCGCACCGTTGAACTGGTACTCGTGCGGGTTGGCCGGGTTGAGCTTCTCCTGGTACATGTCGTTCACGTCCAGCGGGCCGGCGGTGGCGCCCCAGGCGATCTTGCCGTTGGTGCCGAAGAGCACGACCGGGTGCGCGAACGGCGTGTTGCCCGTCACGTCGAAGCCGGCGCCGTGCAGGCCGATGCCGAACACGTAGGACGGGTTGAACCAGTTGAACTGCGGGCCGTTGATGAAGACGGTGCTGCCGTCGGTGGTCTTCGACGGACCGGCGATCCAGAGGTTGCTGGCGATCGGGCGGGTCCACGGCTCGGCCACGCCGCGTTGGGCCGCGTCGATGTCGTTGCGCGCGACCAGCAGTTCGGGCGAGACGGGGGCCAGGCGCGCGACGGCGTCGTCGCCGGCCGGTTGCTGCACGGCAGCCTGGGCGCGCGCGCCGGTGCGCGGCACGGTGGTGGGCGCGAGCGGATCTTCCACCCAGCGGATCTGGTCGAACAGCTGGCGGCCGGCGACATCGCCGCGGGCCTTGCGCAGTTGCTCCAAGAGGCGCAGGTTGGCGACTTCGCTGCTCACGTTCGAATAGCGGTTGGCCATGGTGCCGACCCAGATCATGGCCACGTCGTAGCCTGTCCAATCGGCCTTCGGCTTGAATCCGGCGTCGTTGAATTGCTTGGGCAGCAGGGTCGCCTGTGCCGCCAGCACTTCGTTGACGCGCGCATTGAAGCCCGCGGCATAGCCATCGAAGATCGCCTTGTCGTCGGGCGACAGGCGGGCCATTTGCGCGCGGATGGATTCGGGCGTGAAGCCGGCGCGGCTGCCCTTGTCGAGCGCGACGTAGGCCGGGCCCATCACTTCGGAGACCGTGCCGAGCACCGCGCGGCGGGCCATCTCCATCTGGAACAGGCGGTCTTCGGCGACCGCGTAGCCGAAGCCGTGGAACAGGCCGCGCACGTCGTTGGCATACACGTGCGGCACACCGTAGGCATCGCGCTTGATCGTGACCTTGCCGCCGGGCGCAGGCGTCGTGGCGGCGCAGCCGGCCAGCGCGAGGGCGATGCAGGCGAGGGCGATCGGTCGGAAATTCAATGTCATCGAGGTTTTTTTGTAGGAGGCGATGGGTTCAACGCGGACGCGTGTCGATCACGCGGCGCGCCTTGCCGGTCTGGGTGCGTTCCATCTCGTTGGGCGCGTGCACCACCACGCGCGTGGAAATGCCGATGAGCGTCTTCACGCGGTGCTGCACCCATTCGCCGATGGCGGTGCGGTCCGCCGAAGCGGCGTCGGCGGGGTTGAGCTCGCAGTGCACCTCGACCTGGTCGAGCTTGTCGGCACGGCTCACGTGCACCTGGTAGAGGCCCGAGAGGCACTTGTGCGCGAGCACGATTTCTTCCACCTGCGTGGGGAAGACGTTGACGCCGCGGATGATCATCATGTCGTCGCTGCGCCCGACGATCTTGCCCATGCGGCGGAACGAACGCGAGGTGGGCGGCAGGAGGCGCGTGAGGTCGCGTGTGCGGTAGCGAATGATCGGCATCGCCTCTTTGCTCAACGACGTGAAGACCAGTTCGCCTTCTTCGCCGTCGGCCTTCAGCTCGCCGGTTTCGGGGTCGATGATCTCGGGGTAGAAGTGGTCTTCCCAGATCACGGGGCCGTCCTTGCTCTCGACGCATTCGCTCGCGACGCCGGGGCCCATCACTTCGGAGAGGCCGTAGATGTCGACCGCGTCGATGCCGGCCTTGGCCTCGATGTCGCGGCGCATCGCCTCGGTCCACGGCTCGGCGCCGAAGATGCCGATCTTGAGCGAGCTGTCTTTGGCGCTCAGGCCCTGGCGTTCGAACTGCTCGATGATCACCTGCATGTAGCTGGGCGTGACCATGATGATGTTCGGCTTGAAGTCCTGGATGATCTGCACCTGCTTCTCGGTCTGGCCGCCCGACATGGGGATGACCGTGCACCCCGCGCGTTCGGCGCCGTAGTGCGCGCCCAGGCCCCCGGTGAAGAGGCCGTAGCCGTACGACACGTGCACCATGTCGCCGGGCCGGCCGCCCGCCGCGCGGATGGAGCGGGCGACGAGGTTGGCCCAGGTGTCGATGTCCTTGAGCGTGTAGCCGACCACGGTCGGCTTGCCGGTGGTGCCCGACGAGGCATGGATGCGCGCCACGTTTTCGCGCGGCACGGCGAACATGCCGAAGGGGTAGTTGTCGCGCAGGTCGCTCTTCACCGTGAACGGAAACTTCGACAGGTCGGCGAGCGACTTCAGATCGTCCGGATGCACGCCCTTCGCATCGAAGGCCTTGCGGTAGTGCGGCACGTTGTCGTAGGCGCGCTGCAGCGTGGCGCGCAGGCGCGTGAGCTGCAGCGCGGCGATCTCGTCGCGGCTCGCGGTTTCGATGGGGTCGAGTTCGCCGGGGGCGGGGTGTCGGGCGGTCATGGTGGGTCTTGTCTCTTCTTCAGGCAGGGACGGCGGGGCGGCCTTTGGCGGTGTACGAACGGCCGCGGAACATCGCGATGCGCTCGCCGCGCTGGTTGGTGATTTCGGTGTCGTACACGCCGGTGCGGCCGGCCTTGGAGACCTCGTGGCAGCGCGCGGTGAGCACATCGCCTTCGCGCGCGGGGGCGATGAAGTCGATCGAGAAGCCCGAGGCCACGGTCAGCTCGTTGTACGAGTTGCAGGCGAAGGCGAAGGTCGAGTCGGCCAGCGTGGCCATGAAGCCGCCATGGCAGGTGGCGTGGCCGTTGAGCATGTCGGGGCGAACGCGCATCTCGATGGTGGCCTGGCCGGGGCCGACCTCGACGATGCGCATGCCCAGGCCGTTGGTGGCGTTGTCGTTGGCGAGCATGCCGTCGCGGACGTACTCGGCCGTCTGCTGGGGCGTGCGGGTGGATTCGGTCATGGCTCAGCGGTCCTTGAACACGGGCGCGCGCTTGGCGCGGAAGGCTTCGACGCCTTCGCGGTAGTCGTTGGCGTTGCCCATCTCGCGCTGCAGGCGGGCTTCCTCGGCCAGGGCCGTATCGAGGTCTGTGTTCTGCGCAGCGGCCATGGCCTGACGGGTGGCGACGAGGGCGCGGGTCGGCATGGCGGCGAGCTTCGAGGCGAGCGCGGCGGCGGTGTCGGGCAACGCCGCGTCGTCCACGCACTGCCAGATCAGGCCGATGCGTGCGGCCTCTTCGGCGGGGAGCTTGTCGCCGAGCAGCGCGATGCCGAGCGCGCGCGCCGGGCCCACGAGGCGCGGCAGCAGCCAGGTGCCGCCGGTGTCGGGCACGAGGCCGATCTTGGTGAAGGCCTGGATGAAACTGGCCGAGCGGCCGGCCACGACGAGGTCGCAGCACAGCGCGAGGTTGGCGCCCGCTCCGGCGGCAACGCCGTTGACGGCTGCGACCACCGGCACCGGCATCGAGCGCAGGCGTGCGACCAGCGGGGCGTAATAAGTGGAGATCATGCGGCCCAGGTCCTTGGGCGCGGCGCCGGGCGTGGGGTCGGGTGCGACGGCGGGATCGGCGAGGTCTTGCCCGGCGCAGAAGGCGCGCCCGGCGCCGGTGAGAACGACGCATCGAACGCTGTCGTCCCCGGCTGCGAGTTCGAGCTCGGCCATCAACTCCGCATGCATTTGCGTCGTGAAGCTGTTGAGCGCCGCGGGGCGGTTGAGGCTCAGCGTGCGCACCGCTCCGGCGTTGCTGGTGAGAACTAAAGGTTCCGACATGGGGTGTCTCTCATCCTTGTGTGGGTACGAATCGGCTCGCAAACACTATTGACCGACCGTTCGGTTGATTTTAGGATCGACCTCAATCGCTGCACAAGTGGGTTGATTCAGGGCAAACCCTGAGACCCCGAAAAAAGGAGACCGACCGAATGCCCAGCTATTCCATCGACGGCGTGATTCCCGTTGTCGACCCGAGTGCGTACGTGCACCCCAGCGCCGTGCTGATCGGCGACGTGATCGTCGGCCCGAACTGTTATGTCGGCCCCTGCGCGAGCCTGCGTGGCGATTTCGGCCGCATCGTGCTGGAGCAGGGCTCCAACGTGCAGGACCACTGCTGCATCCACGGCTTTCCCGACAACGACACGGTGGTGGAGGTCAACGGCCACATCGGCCACGGCGCGATCCTGCATAGCTGCATCGTGCGGCGCGATGCGCTGGTGGGCATGAATGCGGTGGTGATGGACGAGGCCGAGATCGGCGAGAAGGCCATCGTGGCTGCCTGCGCCTTCGTTCCGGCCGGCATGAAGGTGCCGGCGCGTTCGCTGGTGTCGGGCATTCCGGCGAAGGTCAAGCGCGAGCTCAGCGACGATGAAATCGCCTGGAAGCTCGAAGGCACGCACGTGTACCAGGCGCTCACGGTGCGCAGCTTGGAGAGCCTGCGCGAAGTGGCGCCGCTCGCCGAGATGGAAGCGGACCGTCCGCGCCTGCCGGCCACCGACGTGCGTTCGCTCATTGCCACGCGGCGCGGCTGACCCGCTGCTCGCTTCATGCAAGATCACGCACTGCCCTCAACCCATTCATCCAGGAACCTGACCCGATGCCGCGTGGAAGATCCGCCACCTACGACGACCAGCGCGAACTGATCCTCGCGCAGGCCGCCCAGCTGTTCGCGCGCCGGGGCTATCCCGCCACGTCGATGAACCAGGTGGCCGAGGCCTGCAACCTCTCGAAGGCCACCCTCTATCACTACTACAAGGACAAGAGCAGCCTCCTCATCAGCATCGCCGAGACGCACGTGTCGAAGCTGGCGGCGCTGGTGGCCGAAGAGGAGGCCTCGACGCACACCGATGAACAGCGCCTGCGCCGCTTCATCTACCGCATCGTCGAGGAATACGCCGGCGCGCAGGACGCGCACCGCGTGCTGACCGACGACGTGCGCTTTCTCGAAGAGGAAGACCGCGAACGCGTGCTCGACAAGGAGCGCGAGGTGGTCGCGGGCTTCGCGCGCGCGGTGTCGGCGCTGCGGCCCGGCGCGCCGAGCGACGACCTCGCCAAGCCGCTGACCATGCTGCTGTTCGGCATGATCAACTGGATGTTCACCTGGATGAAGCCCGGCGGAAAACTCGACCACGCGGCGATTGCGCCGATCGTGGCCGATCTGTTCCTGGGTGGCATCGGCGCTGTGAAGTCACCGGACTACGCGACGACCAAGGCCGAGACTGAACCCGATCAGGCCGTCGCCAGGTAGCGCGTCGCCGGCTTGCTGGTCTGCGAGGCGCCGAACAGCTTGGCGCTCGCATCGACAAAGGTCGCGAGCAGGCTCGCCTCGTTCACCGACGGCAGCGTGATCGGCTCGCCCAGGTCGAGGCCGGCCAGGGCGGCGTCCACGCAGTCTTCGGCCGCCATGATCGTGCCTTCGGCCAGTGCCGACATCGGCACGCCCGAGAGTTCCCAGATGTCGGTAGCCGTCGCCGCTGGCAGCACCAGTTGCACCTTCACGCCGGTGCCCGCCACTTCGTCTTGCAGCCCGCGCGTGAACGCGACCACGAAGGCCTTGGTGCCGCTGTAGATGCTGCTGATCGGCAGCGTGTGGAAGCCCAGCACCGAGCCGATGTTCACCAGCGTGCCGCGGTTGCGCGCCTTGAAGGCGGTCAGCGCGGCGTGGCTCAGCTGCGCGAGGGCGTTGATGTTCACGTCGAGCATGCTTTGCAGCTGTGCGGTCGTGGTCTGCGCGACGGGCGCGAGCGTCGAAAGGCCGGCGTTGTTGACCAGGAGCGTGATCGAGGCATCGGTGGACACGGCCTTGACGACGCGCTCGAGGTCGCCGGCAGCGGCCAGGTCGGCCGCCAGCGTCTGCACCTTCACGCCGTACTTGGCGCGGAGGGCTGCTGCGACTTCTTCCAGCAGGTCCGTGCGGCGCGCCACCAGCACGAGATCGTGGCCGCGGCGGGCCAGGCGGTCCGCGTAGATCTTGCCGAGGCCGGCCGATGCGCCTGTGACGACGGCGGTGCCGAGGGTTGCTTGTTCGCTCATTGGGAATCCATTCAAAAGTAATTGTTTGACTCAAAGCATGATGACCATCATGTTTGAAGTGGCGAAGCATGATGAGTATCATGCTTAACGTCAATCGAGGTCCTGAAGTACCCCGGAACAGAAAGAGGTCACATGCGATACCCCGCAGCAGAAACCGCCGAAAAGCACCAGAAGATCCTTGCCGAGGCCTCGCGCCTCTTCAAGGAGCGCGGCTTCGACGGCGTGAGCGTGAGCGAGATCATGAAAGCCACGGGCCTCACGCACGGGCCCTTCTACAACCACTTCGACTCGAAAGAGGCGCTGATGGCGGCGTGCATCGACCACTCCGGGAACGCCGCGCTCGCCGACCTCGATGCGGCCGGCGAAACGCCCGAAGGCATGCGCGCCTATGTGCGTGATTACCTGAGCCCCGACCACCGCGACGGCCGCGCCGATGGCTGCCTCGTGGCGGCGTTCGCGGCGCAGTCGGGAACGCAGAGCAGCGGGGGCATCAGCGTGCCGCTGACGACCTATCTCAAGTCGGTGATCGACCGCTTCACCAAAAATTTTCCGTGGCGCACGAAGAAGAACGCCCGGGGCGATGCGATCCGCATGCTGGCGTCGATGTACGGCGGCGTGGTGCTGGCCCGCGCCGTGGAAGACGAGGCCTTGTCCGAAGAAATCCTGCGCGAGGTGCTGGCCGGCCTGCAGTCCGCGCCGAAAGCCTGAGCTACAGAATCCGGTTGAACCAGAGCAGCGACAGCCCCGCCGACAGCAGCGTGAGCACCGCCGCGCCGAGCGCGAACAGCGCCGAGATTTCCGTTTCCTTCTTCTCCACGGTGAGCTTGGAACTCAGCGTTTCGTAGACCTTCTTCAGGTCGTTCGCGGTGCCCGCGTAGAAGTATTCGGCATTGGTCTTGTTGGCGACGGCCTTGAGCGTTTCCTCGTCGAGCCGCACGCGCATCGACCAGCCTTCGAAGCCGATGGTTTCGCCATCGACCGTGCCCACGCCCACCGTGTAGATGCGCACGCCGCGGTCGGCCGCGGCCTTGGCCGCATCGAGCGGATCGACGCCGGTGGTGCGCTGGCCATCGGTCAGCATGATGATCGCGGCCGAGGTGAAGGAGCCGGGCGCCACGGGCGTGAAGTCCTTGAGCTTCTTCTCGGTCTGGTCGATCGGCGTGCCGCGCTGGCGACTCGGCGCGCTGAACTGCTCGACGTCGATGCCGGCATCGGGGAACAGCGTGGCCAGCGACACCACGATGGCGTTGCCGGTGGCGGTCGCGCGCTGCAGCTGGAAGCTGTCGATGGCGGTCACCAGGTCGTCGTGGTTGGTGGTGGGCAACTGCGCCACCTGTGCGCTGCCCGCGAAGGCGACGATGCCCACCTTCACGGTTCGGGGCAGGTCCTTGATGAAGCTCTTGGCCGCTTCCTGCGCCGCCACCAGCCGGTTGGGCAGCACGTCGGCCGCGCGCATGCTGCCCGAGACGTCCATCGCAAGGATGATGGTCTGCTGGTTCGAGGGCAGCATCACCACCGCCATCGGCCGCGCCGCGGCCACCAGCATCGCGGCCATGGCCAGCAGGAACAGCAAGGGCGGAACGTGGCGCCTGAAGCTTTGCCCGGCGCCCATGGCCTCGCGCACGATCGAGAGGCTCGCATAGCGCACTGCCAGCTTCTTCTTGCGGCGGATCAGCCAGATATAGAGCAACACCAGCAGCGGCAAGGCCGCCAGCAACCAGAGGAATTGAGGCCAGAGAAAAGTCATGCTGCCACCGCCTTCACGCTGCCCGGGACCGACCCTCCGCCGACGCGCGTACGGCGCTTGCGCAGGTCGGCAAAACGAACGATGGCTTCCACCAGATCGTCGCTGGTCGAAAGCTCCAGGGCGTCGACGCCGGCCTTGGCGAGCGAGGCGCGCAGCGCCGCCTCGCGCTCGGTGGCCAGGCGCGCAAAGCGCTTGCGGAAACCGGCATCGTGGGTGTCGACCCAGAGCTGCTCGCCGGTCTCGGCGTCGCGCAGCGGCACGAGGCCGAGGTCGGGCAGTTCGAGTTCGAGCGGATCGAAGAGGCGCACGGCGATCACTTCATGCCGTTGCACCAGCTGCCCGAGCGGGCGTTCCCAGCCGGGTTCGCTGAGGAAATCGGATACCACGAAGACGGTGGAGCGGCGGGGCATCAGCGTTGCGGCGGATTTCAGCAGGTCGTCCAGGCGGGTCATGCCTTTCTGCGCGGGGCCGTCCGCCTTGTCGGCACGGCGCTCCATCGCGTGCAGCAGGTGCAGCACATGGCGCCGGCCGCTGCGCGGCGGGATCACGGCTTCGAGGTCGTTGCCGTAGACCAGCGCGCCGACCCGGTTGCCATGCCG
This sequence comes from Variovorax sp. ZS18.2.2, assembly GCF_024701975.1. Taxonomy (GTDB): domain Bacteria; phylum Pseudomonadota; class Gammaproteobacteria; order Burkholderiales; family Burkholderiaceae_C; genus Variovorax. The sequence continues at coordinate 312,844 of NZ_JANLNM010000007.1, read as the reverse complement.
CGTGAGCAGTCGCGCGAGCACGCCGACGAAGCCGGCCGAGATCTCGCGCTTGGCCTTCAGGCCCGAGCCGAAGTCAACCGAGCGGCTCAGGTCGAGCACGAACCAGGCGGCCATCTCGCGGTCTTCGGTGAAGACGCGCACGTGCGGCGTCTGCAGCCGTGCGGTGACGTTCCAGTCGATGTGGCGCACGTCGTCGTGGTGCTGGTATTCGCGCAGGTCTGCCAGGTCGAGCCCGCTGCCGCGCATCAGCGTGCGGTAGTCGCCCTGCAGCAGGCCGTCGAGGCGGCGGATGACCGTCCATTCGAGCCGCCGCAGCGCACGTTCGGCCCCACCGGCTTCCGCTGCGAGCCGTTCGTCGTTCGCGGCCGCGGGGGCCTTACGCCACCAGCTTTTCATGTTCGAGCGGTTTGGGTGGAGCGGGGATGGCCCGCATGATCTTCTCGATCAGGCTGTCGGGCGTCAGGCCTTCCGACAGGCCTTCGTAGGAAAGCGTCACGCGATGGCGCAGCACATCGGCCACCAGCGCGGTCATGTCTTCCGGCAGCGCATAGCTGCGGCCGCGCAGCAGCGCAAGCGCACGCGCGCCCTCGGTGAGGCTGATGCTGGCGCGCGGGCTCGCGCCGAAGGTGATGAAGCGGCGCATGTCCTTCAGGCCGTGCTTCTCGGGCGTGCGGGTGGCCGAGACGAGCTTCACGGCGTACTGGATCAGCGAGGGGTCGACGTACACGCGCCGCGCTTCGGCCTGCAGCGCCGCCAGCTGGTCGGTGGTGGCGACCGGGCGGGCCTCCACCGGCGGGCCGATCACGCGCTGGACGATGACGAACTCTTCCTCGTCGCTCGGGTAGTCGACCAGCACCTTCATCATGAAGCGGTCGACCTGCGCCTCGGGCAGCGGGTAGGTGCCTTCGGTCTCGATGGGGTTCTGCGTCGCCATCACGAGGAAGGGGCGCGGCACCTTGTGCGTTTCGCCGGCGATGGTGACCTGGCGCTCCTGCATCACCTCGAGCAGCGCGCTCTGCACCTTGGCCGGCGCGCGGTTGATTTCGTCGGCCAGCAGCAGGTTGGCGAACACGGGGCCCAGCGAGGTGCTGAACTCGCCCGTCTTCTGGTTGTAGATGCGCGTGCCGACCAGGTCGGCCGGCACCAGGTCGGGCGTGAACTGGATGCGCTTGAACTGGCCGCGCACCGTCTCGGCCAGCGTCTTGATGGTGAGCGTCTTCGCCAGGCCCGGCACGCCTTCGACCAGCAGGTGGCCGCCCGCGAGCATCGCGACCATCACGCGCTCGAGAAAGCGGTCCTGGCCCACGACCACGCGCTTGACCTCGTAGAGGATCTGCTCCATCAGCTCGGCAGTGGCAGGCGCCGTGGAAAAGGAGGAGGAGGTCGGGTTCTCTGTGCTCATGCGAAGGGCTTTCGAAGAAATCAGAACGGCGGCGAACCTGCCGCAGAGGCCGCGTTCTCGATGGGCACCGCGAAGCCGATGCCGATGAAGGTGCGCTGCTGCGTCGGGTTGAGGATGGCGGTGACGATGCCCAGCACCTCGCCGTCCATGTTGATGAGCGGGCCGCCCGAGTTGCCGGGGTTGGCGGCCGCATCGAACTGGATCAGGTTGCCCAGCTCCTGCTTGCCCTCGGGCGAGCGGAACGAGCGCTTCAGGCCCGACACCACGCCGGCCGACACCGAAGGCCCGATGCCGAACGGAAAGCCCACGGCCGCGACCTGGTCGCCAGGGCGCAGGTCGGCGGTGGAGCGCATCGCGGCGGGGATCAGGTCGTCGGGAATCTTCTGCGCCTGCAGCACCGCCAGATCGTTCTCGGGCTGCACGCCGGTGATGACGGCCACCGCTTCGAGCCCGTCGGCGAAGGTGACCTTGATCTTCTCGGCGCCTGCGACGACGTGCAGGTTGGTCAGGATCACGCCCTTGTCGACGATGACCACGCCGGTGCCGACGCCGCGTTCGACTTCGCCGGGCGCCGTGCCGTCGAGCGGCGCTTCGGGCGGCTTGCCCTTGGCCATGTTGCGGCCGCGCTTCTGGGTCTTGGCCTCGGGCGTGGCCTTCTCGGTGCCGTAGCCCACCACGCGAACGACCGAGGGCCGGATGATGTCGGCCGCTCTTGCGGCGGGCGAGGGGAGGGTGGCGGTCTGCATCGTGCGCAGCACCGCTGCATCGATGTCCTTCTGCGTGATCGCCTTGCCCTGGCGCGGCCACCACACGGTGCCGCCGGTGACCAGCGCCGCGCACAGCACGAGGAGGAGGGCGAAGCTCTTGCGCCCGGGTTGCCAGCCGGCGTGGGCCAGCGGTGGCTGCACGGCGCCACCTGCGCCTGCCGTGTCCGGCGATGCCGCGGCATCCGCCAGATCGGCCGCTTGTTCTGCGGCCGGCGGCGGCGTGCGGGGCGAACGGCTGTAGAAAGCGGGCCTGCGCATCGGAGAACCTCCGGCAAAAAAGACGCGTGAAGGAGTTCACAGTAGCACGCTTTCCGCGCCTGCGCATCCCTTCGGGCATCATGGCGCGATGGCTTCGTTTGTCGATACCCACTGCCACCTGGACGCGCCCGAATTCGGTGCGGAGATGCCGCAGATCCGCGCCCGCACCGCGGCGCAAGGGGTTTCCCTGTGCGTGATTCCGGCCGTGGCCGTCTTCAACTTCGAAACCGTACGCGAGCTGGCGCACAAGCAGGGCGATGCCTACGCGCTGGGCATCCACCCACTTTGTACGGGCCAGGCGGAGGACGCCGACCTCGAAGTGCTCGATGCGGAACTGACCGCGCGGCAGGGCGACCCACGGCTCGTGGCGGTCGGAGAGATCGGGCTCGACTACTTCGTCGAAGGCCTGGACGGCCCGAAGCAGGAGCGTTTTTTTCACACTCAGTTGCAACTGGCACGCAAGCACGGGTTACCCGTGCTCATCCATGTGCGGCGTTCGGTCGACAAGGTGCTCAAGCATTTGCGGCAGACGGCGGGCGGACGGCCATGGCAAGGGATTGCGCACGCGTTCAATGGAAGCGAACAACAGGCCAACGCCTGCATCGAGCTCGGGCTCAGGCTCGGCTTCGGCGGCGCGGTGACCTTCGAGCGCGCGCTGCAGTTGCGGCGGCTCGCGGCCACCTTGCCGCTGGCCGCGATCGTGATGGAGACGGATGCGCCCGACATCCAGCCGCACTGGCTCTACCGCACGCAGGCGCAACGTGATGCCGGTGAAGCGCAGGGCCGCAACGAGCCGGGCGAGCTGCCGCGTATCGCCGAAGTGGTGGCCGGACTGCGCGGCATCGGCATCGATGCGCTGGCCGAAGCCACCACCCGGAATGCGGTCGAAACGCTGCCGAAGCTCGAAAGTCTGATGGCCTTGTCGGAGCGCGCGCCGCACCCCGCGTAGGCCAAGGTCCCGAGTTGCGGTTGGGGCGGCATGGGGCGACTTTTTGCTGTCATCCTTGAAGTTCGAAGGGGCGTTGCTTGCACAGTGGCAAGTCCGTCACTCCAACATTCCACTCAAAAAGGAGTCTTCCATGACAACATCTTTTGTTCGCACCATGCCTGTCGTGCTCGCCTTGGCGCTCGCCTCCATCGGCGTGTCCGCCGTGGCGCAGACCGCAGCCCCCGCCACGGCCGAACCCACCACCACCGAGAAGGTGAAGGAAGCCGGCAAGGACGCCTACGACGCCACCAAGAACACCACCAAGAAGGCGGTGAACGCCACCGAAGCCGGCGCCGAGAAGGCCTGGGACGCCACCAAGAGCACCACCAAGAAGGCCGCGAACGCGACCGAGCGCGGCACCAAGAAGGCCTGGAGCGCGACCAAGAAAACCACCAAGAAGGCGACCACTGCAACGAAGAACGCAGCCGTGAAGACCGGCGACGCCGTTGAGACTGCCGGCCACAAGACGGCCGACGGCATGCGCAGCACCGGTGCTGCCATCGGCGAGAAGATCCCCGGCACCGCGGAGAACGCAGCCGCCAAGAAGTAAGCAAGCCGGGGCTCCGGTCCTCGCTCTCGAAAGAACCCGCCTCGGCGGGTTTTTTTGTGGGCGTCGACAGTGCCAAGATGCAGCCCATGAACCGATCCGCCGCACCCGACCCCGACACCCTGGTGCTCACAGGCCTCGCGCCCATCGTCTCGCCCGCCACCGTCGTGCTGATCCTCGGCAGCTTTCCGGGTGTGCGCTCGCTCGAACAGCAGCAGTACTATGCGCATCCCCAAAACCAGTTCTGGAAGATCTTGCAAGCCGTCTGGCCCGACCACCCGCTGCCGACTGGCGCAGACAGCTACGTAAAGAAGAAGGCGTGGCTGCTCGATCGCGGCCTGGGCGTGTGGGACGTGTACGCGGCCTGCGAACGCGAAGGCAGCCTCGATTCGGCGATTCGCGCACCGGTCGCGAACGACATCGCCGGCCTGAAGCTGCCGAAGCTCGCCGCCATTGCGCACAACGGCGGCGAGAGCTTCAAGCACGCACGCCACACGCGCACTCTCGGCGTGCCGGTCTACTCCTTGCCTTCCACCAGTCCCGCCAATGCGTCGTGGCGCTTCGAGCGCAAGCTCGCGGCCTGGCGCGAGGTCTTCGACGCCCACAAACTCACCTGATCCGATGGCCACGCGCACCACCCCCGTCCTTCCCGAAGTCAATTTTTCCGACTGGGGCGACATCCGCTATCTGCACCTGGGCACCGAATGGGTCCAGGGCTCGATGAAGCTCGATGCGCCGTTCGAGATCGAACTCGAATACGTGCAGCGCATGATGGCCTGGCTGCTGTTCGTCGACGGCAAGACCGTCGCCAGTCGCCACGCAATGCAACTGGGCCTCGGCGCCGCCACGCTCACCAAGTTCAGCCGCAAGACGCTGCGCATGCGCACCACGGCGGTCGAGCTCAATCCGCAGGTGGTGTCGGCCTGCCGCGGCTGGTTCAAGCTGCCGGCCGACGATCCGAAGCTGCGCGTGGTGATCGCCGATGCCGCGGTGGAGATCCGCAAGCCCGAGTGGCACGGCACCGTCGATGCGCTGCAGGTCGACCTGTACGACCATGAAGCCGCCGCGCCGGTGCTCGACAGCGAAGACTTCTACGCCGACTGCCGCGCGCTGCTCACCGAAGACGGCTGCATGACGGTCAACCTCTTCGGCCGCTCCTCGAGCTACGAGCGCAGCCTGGAGAAGATCGCCGCCGCGTTCGGCGCCGACGCCGTCTGGGCCTTCAAGCCGACGCGCGAAGGCAACACGGTGGTGCTGGCGCAGCGCACGCCGAGCCGTCCGAAGCGCGAGGTGCTTGCCGAGCGCGCGCAAACGATCCAGACTCGCTGGAGTCTGCCCGCGCCGAAGTGGCTGCGGGTGTTCAAGCCCCTGAATACTTCCATCACCCGACCTGCCGGCTCATGAGCGCTGTTCCCGCCGTTTCCGCCCCCGCCCCCCTGGGCGCCCGCCACGAAGGCCCGCTCGACCTGCGCCGCCTGATCGAATGGCTGGCCACCGACGGTGTCATTTCCCCGATGGAGGCCAAGCGCACCATCGCGCGCTGCGCGCAGGCCGAGAGCCGCCAGGCGCCGCTGGTTCGCCTGGCCAACGTGGCGATGACGCGCGAGAGCGACAACAAGCCGCTCGACCTCGAAGCCCTCACGCAATGGCTCGCCGGCCGCGCCGGCCTCACCTACCTGCGCATCGATCCGCTGAAGGTCGACGTGGGCAAGGTGGCCGACACCATGAGCGCGGCCTACGCCGAGCGCCACAAGGTGCTGCCGGTGCAGGTGCTGCCCAACGAGGTGGTGGTGGCCACGGCCGAGCCCTTTCTCACCGACTGGATCTCCGAGGTCGAGCGCCAGTCCAAGCGCACGGTGCGGCGCGTGGTGGCCAACCCCACCGACATCCAGCGCTATACGGCCGAGTTCTTCGCGCTCGCCAAGTCGGTGCGCGCCGCGCAGAAGGCCGGCGGCAACACCGGCGGCGCGAGCTTCGAGCAGCTGGTGGAGCTGGGCAAGAGCAACAAGCAGCTCGACGCCAACGACCAGAGCGTGGTGCAGGTGGTCGACTGGCTTTGGCAGTACGCCTTCGACCAGCGCGCAAGCGACATCCACCTGGAGCCGCGCCGCGAGCAGGGCGTGATCCGCTTTCGCATCGACGGCATCCTGCACCCCGCCTACCAGATGCCCATGGGCGTGATGAACGCGATGGTCGCGCGCATCAAGCTGCTGGGCCGCATGGACGTGGTGGAGAAGCGTCGTCCGCTCGACGGCCGCATCAAGACCCGCAACATGCGCGGCGACGAAGTCGAAATGCGCCTGTCGACCTTGCCGACCGCTTTCGGCGAGAAGATGGTGATGCGGATCTTCGACCCGGACACCGCGGTGAAAGACCTCGATGCGCTGGGCTTCGCGCAGCACGATGCGCAGCGCTGGGAACAGCTCGTCACGCGGCCCAACGGCATCATCCTCGTGACCGGCCCGACGGGCTCGGGCAAGACCACCACGCTGTACTCCACGTTGAAGCGCGTGGCGACCGAAGAAGTGAACGTGAGCACGGTGGAAGACCCGATCGAAATGATCGAGCCTTCGTTCAACCAGACGCAGGTGCAGCCGCAGCTGGACTTCGGCTTCACCGAGGGCCTGCGCGCGCTGATGCGGCAGGACCCGGACATCATCATGGTCGGCGAAATCCGCGACCTCGCCACCGCCGAGATGGCGGTGCAGGCCGCACTCACCGGCCACCTCGTGTTCAGCACGCTGCACACCAACGATGCGCCGAGCGCCATCACGCGGATGATGGAACTGGGCGTGCCGTCGTACCTCATCACCGCCGTGATGCTCGGCGTGCTCGCGCAGCGGCTGGTGCGCACGCTGTGCCCGCATTGCAAGCAGCCCGACGACACGGTCACGCGCGAAAGCCTCGAGGCCATCGTCAAGCCCTGGCAGATCACGGGCTCGGTGCGCGCCTACAAGCCGGTGGGTTGCGTCGATTGCCGCATGACGGGCTACATGGGCCGCATGGGCCTGTACGAACTGCTGAGCGTGACCGAGCCCTTCAAGGACAAGGTCACCAAGGAGCCCAACCTCACGGGCCTCCGGCGCCAGGCCGTGATCGACGGCATGCGGCCCCTGCGCCTGGCCGGCGCACTGCGCGTGGCTGAGGGCGTGACCACCGTCGAAGAGGTGCTGAGCGCCACGCCACCCCTGGAGTGATGTGTTGCCATTTGGGTTAACCCTAACCGTTCGGTTAGTGAAATCCACATCCGCCTGACCGCAAGCTGACCGGACAATCCCGCATCGAAACTTGTTCGAGGAGACTGTTCGTGAAAATCAAAAGTCAGAAAGACTTTTTCTCGGGACTGATGTTCACCGTCGTGGGTGTGGGGTTCGCCTGGGGCGCCACCACCTACAGCGTGGGCAGCGGCGCCCGCATGGGTCCTGGTTACTTCCCGCTGATGCTCGGCATCCTCATGTCCTTGATCGGCCTCGGGATCATGTTCAGCGGCCTCACCGTTGAAACCACCGACGGTGAAAAGATCGGCAAGTGGGCCTGGAAGCAGGTGGTGTTCATCCTGGGCGCCAACCTCGCGTTCGGCATCCTGCTGGGCGGCCTGCCGAGCCTGGGCGTGCCGGCCATGGGAATGATCATCGCGATCTATGCGCTGGTGCTCATCTCCAGCCTCGCGGGCCACGAGTTCAAGCTGCCGACCGTGCTGATCCTGGCCACGGTGCTTGCCATTGGCAGCTACGTTGCATTCATCTGGGCGCTCAAGCTGCAGATCCAGGTCTGGCCGACCTTCATCACGGGCTGAGAAAAAAATGGATCTGATCAACAACCTCTCTCTGGGCTTTGGTGTCGCGTTCACGTTCACCAACCTGCTGTACTGCCTGGCCGGCTGCATCCTGGGTACGCTGATCGGCGTGCTCCCGGGCATCGGCCCGGTCGCGACCATCGCGATGCTGCTGCCCGCCACGTATGCGCTGCCGCCCGTCTCGGCGCTGATCATGCTGGCCGGCATTTACTACGGCGCGCAATACGGCGGTTCGACCACCGCCATCCTGGTGAACCTGCCGGGCGAATCGTCCTCGGTGGTGACCGTGATCGACGGCTACCAGATGGCGCGCAAGGGCCGTGCGGGTCCGGCGCTTGCGGCAGCGGGCCTCGGCTCGTTCTTCGCAGGTTGCGTCGGCACGCTGATCCTGGCCGCCTTCGCGCCGCCGCTGACCGAGCTGGCCTTCAAGTTCGGCCCTGCCGAGTACTTCTCGCTGATGATCCTGGGCCTGATCGGCGCCGTGGTGCTGGCTTCGGGCTCGCTGCTCAAGGCCATCGCGATGATCGTCCTGGGCCTGCTGCTGGGTTTGGTTGGTACCGACGTGAACTCGGGTGTCGCGCGCTACAGCTTCGACATTCCTGAACTCACCGACGGCATCGGCTTCGTGGCCATCGCCATGGGCGTGTTCGGTTACGGCGAAATCATTGCCAACCTCTCGCGCCCCGACGACGAGCGCGAAGTGTTCACCGCCAAGGTCTCGGGCCTGTTCCCGACCAAGGAAGACTTCAAGCGCATGGTGCCTGCCGTTCTGCGCGGCACGGCGCTGGGTTCTGCGCTGGGCATCCTGCCCGGCGGCGGTGCGCTGCTGGCGGCTTTCGCGGCCTACACGATCGAGAAGAAGACCAAGCTGAAGCCGGGCGAAGTGCCCTTCGGCAAGGGCAACATCCGCGGCGTGGCGGCTCCCGAGTCGGCCAACAACGCCGGTGCGCAAACCTCCTTCATCCCGCTGCTGACGCTGGGCATTCCGCCCAACGCGGTGATGGCGCTGATGGTGGGTGCGATGACCATCCACAACATCCAGCCGGGTCCGCAGGTGATGACCAGCAACCCCGAGCTGTTCTGGGGCCTGATCGCCTCGATGTGGCTGGGCAACGCGATGCTGATCGTCCTGAACCTGCCGCTGATCGGCATGTGGATCAAGCTGCTGTCGGTGCCGTACAAGTTCCTGTTCCCGGCGATCGTGCTGTTCTGCGCGATCGGCGTGTACTCGACCAACAACAACACCTTCGACATCTGGATGGTGGGCATCTTCGGTCTGGTGGGCTACACCTTCTTCAAGCTGGGTTGCGAGCCTGCGCCGTTGCTGCTGGGTTTCATCCTCGGGCCGATGATGGAAGAGAACCTGCGCCGCTCGCTGCTGCTGTCGCGTGGCGACTGGAGCGTGTTCGTCACGCGTCCGATCTCCGCGAGCCTGCTGGCTGCGGCTGCATTGCTGCTGGTGATCGTGCTGTTGCCTGCGGTGAAGTCGAAGCGCGAGGAAGCCTTCGTCGAGGAATAAACGGGGCTTCGGCTCTCTTTGGAAAAGCGGCGCCTTCGGGCGCCGTTTTCATTTGCTGGCGCGCGGCGGCTTCATGTGCTGCCGTGCCATCGCCAGGAAGGCCAGCGCGGCCGGGCTGAGCGGATGCTTGGCCAGCCGCACCGCGACGACCGGGTATTCGAGCGTGGGACGCGTCACCGCCACCGCGCGCAGGTTGCCGGGCATCAGCACTTCCACATAGCGCGGCAGCAGCGCCACGCCCGCGCCTGCCTGGATGAGACCGAAGGCCGTTGACAGCATCGACACGTGATGCACCACCTGCGGGTACACGTTCGCCACGCTCGACAGTTGGCGGCTCACCGCGCGCCAGATGTTGGCGTCGGGGTTGACGTGGATGAAGGGCAGCGCGTCAAGGTGCTTCGCATCGACGACCACGCGTTGCGCGAGCGGATGGTCGTCGCGCACGAAGAGGGCCATGCGTTCGGTGAACAGCGGCTCGGTCGCCAGCTCCGAGTGCTTCTGCCCGATGTCGGAGCCGAAGCCCAGGTCAGCCTCCTGTGAAAGGATGCGCGAGATCATCTGCTCGGCCGTGCTGTCGAGCAGCGTGGTCGCGAGCGTCGGGTGCTTCTGCGAGAAGCGGCCGAGCATCGGCGGCAGCAGGGCGCCTGCCGTGAGGTGGCCCACGGCCAGCACCACGCGCCCCTCGCGCAGCTGCGATTGCGAGCGGCAGGCGCCGACCGACTCGTCGATCATCCGCAGCGCCCGCACGGCCGTCTCGACCATCACCTGGCCCGCGCTCGTGAGCTGGATGCGGCGGCCCCGCACGATCAGCGGCTGCCCGAGTTGCTCTTCCATGCGCTTGACCAGGTGGCTGATGGCCGGCTGCGTGAGCTGCAGGCTCTCCGCCGCCAGCGTGAAGCTGCCCGATTCGGCAACCGCGGCCAGCGCCCGCAGCTGCTGCAGCGAGACCTCTTCCGTGGCGTTCTTTGTCATAAGCAGCGCTCATAGTTGAATAAGCCGAATTATCTGGCTTGATGCGCGGCGGCTGCATAGCATGCGAGGTTTCTCCACGGGGCCAGAATCCAGCACCATGAAAAGAATCCAGTTCCTGCAAGGGGCCGCCGTTGCGCTGCTGTGCATGGCCGCGTCGTCCGCCAGCCTGGCCCAGGGGTACCCGAACAAGCCGATCCGCCTCATCGTGCCGTTCCCCGCGGGCGGCGCCACCGACCTCTTCGCGCGCACGCTCGGGCAGAAGATGGGCGAGAAGCTCGGCACCCAGCTGATCATCGACAACAAGCCCGGCGCCGGCGGCGCCATCGGCTCCGACCAGGCGGCCAAGGCGCCGGCCGACGGCTACACGCTGCTGCTGGCCACCACCAGCACGCATTCGATCGGCCCGGCCGTGATGCAGAAACTGCCCTACGACACGGTGCGCGACTTCACGCCCATCGGCCATGTGGGCGATGCGCCCAGCATCATGCTGGTGCCGGTCACCTCGCCCGCCAAGACCGTGCGCGAGTGGATCGACTACGCGAAGAAGAACCCCGGCAAGCTCAACTACGCATCGAGCGGCAACGGCACCATCGTGCAGCTCACGGCCGAGCTCTTCAAGGCGCAGGCCGACGTGTTCGTGACGCACATTCCCTACAAGGGCACGGCGCTCGCCATTCCCGACCTGATCAGCGGCAAGATCGACGTGCTGTTCGATTCGCTGCCCACCGGCATGCCGCATGTGCGCGATGGCCGCCTTCGCGCCCTGGGCGTGACGACGCTCAAGCGCTCGCCGCTCGCACCCGAACTCCCGCCGATTGCCGACACGCTGCCGGGCTACGAGTCGAACACCTGGTTTGGTTTCTACGGCCCGAAGAACCTGCCGGCCGACATCGTGGCGCGCGTCAACAAGGCGGCGAACGAAGCCCTTGCCGATCCGGAAGTGAAGGACAAGCTTGCGCGCCTGGGCATCGAGCCCGCCGTTGCAGGCACGCCCGAACAGTTCGCGAAGATGGTGGCCATCGACGCCGCCAAATGGAAAAAAATCGTGGTCGAACGCAAGATCACCAACGAATAACGAGAGCACCGAAATGAACTTCGATTTCAACAACCCCTACCTCTCGACCCGCATCCCGATCTTCGCGCGCAACGTGGTGTCGACCTCGCACCCGCTCGCCTCGCAAGCGGGGCTGCGCATCCTGCAACAGGGCGGCAATGCCGTCGATGCGGCCATCGCCACGGCGGCCGTCATGACGCTGGTCGAGCCCGTGAGCAACGGCCTCGGCAGCGATGCCTTCTGCATCCTGTGGGACGGCAAGGAACTGCACGGCCTGAACGCCTCGGGCCCGGCGCCCAAGGCCTGGACGCCCGAGTACTTCAAGGCCAAGTACGGCGCCGACGCCGCCACGCCGCCGATGCGCGGCATCGACTCGGTCACGGTGCCGGGCGCGGTGCGCGGCTGGGTCGCGATGAGCGAGCGCTTCGGCAAGCTGCCGTTCGCCGACCTGCTGGCACCGGCCATCGACATCGCCGAGCGCGGCTATCTCGTGCCGCCGGTGGTGCAGGGCAAGTGGGCCGCGGCCACGCCGCTGCTGGGTTCGCAACCCGGCTTTGCCCAGACCTTCCTGCCCTGGGGCCGCGCGCCCGAGGTGGGCGAGCTGTTCCGCTTCACCGCGGCGGCGCGTGCGCTCAAGGCCATTGCCCGGACCAAGGGCGAGGCCTACTACACCGGCGAGATCGCCGAGGCGCTTGCGAAGTTTTCGAAAGAGCAGGGCGGCTCGCTCACGGTGGCCGACCTCGCGGCCTACCAGCCCGAGTGGGTCAAGCCGATCTCGCGCGACTACCGCGGTCACACGCTGCACGAGATTCCGCCGAACGGCCAGGGCATCGCAGCGCTGATCGCGCTCGGCATCCTCGAGAAGTTCGACATCGCCTCGCTGCCGGTCGACTCGGTGCAATCGCAGCATCTGCAGATCGAAGCGATGAAGCTGGCCTTCGCCGATGTGTACCGCTACGTGTCGGAACGCAAGACGATGGAAGTGACCACCGAGCAGTTGCTCGACGACGCCTACCTCGCCTCCCGCGCCCGCCTCATCGACGTGAAGAAGGCACAGGACTTCAAGGCCGGCAACCCCGTCAAGGGCGGCACCATCTACCTCACCGCGGCGGACGAGAGCGGCATGATGGTGAGCTTCATCCAGAGCAACTACATGGGCTTCGGCTCGGGCTGCGTGGAGCCCGAATTCGGCATCAGCCTGCAGAACCGCGGCCATGGCTTCAGCCTGAAGGCCGAGAGCCCGAATGTGGTGGCGCCGGGCAAGCGGCCGTTCCACACGATCATTCCGGCCTTCCTCACCAAGGACGGCCAGCCGGTCATGAGCTTCGGCGTGATGGGCGGCAACATGCAGCCCCAGGGCCACATGCAGACGCTGGTGCGCATGCTCGACTACAAGCAGAACCCGCAGGCCGCCTGCGATGCACCGCGCTGGCGCTTCAATGCGGGGCTGGAGATCAACGTCGAGGCCGCGATGAACCCGAACACCGTGCAGGGCCTGCGCGACCTGGGCCATCACCTGGACGTGATCGACGACTCCTACCAGGACTTCGGTGCCGGCCAGTTCATCTGGCGCGCGGGCGACCCGTCGGTCGAGGGCTACGTGGCCGCGAGCGACCCGCGCCGCGACGGCGTGGCGGCAGGGTTTTAACGGGCGCGCGATGATCGGGGGATGACCAAGACCGCCGCACAGACCGGCATCCCCCTTTCTTCCCCAGACGGCGCAAAGAGCATTGCGCCCGGCCTCATCCTCGCCTCGCTGGGCGCCATCGCGTTCAGCGGCAAGGCGATCATCGTCAAGCTGGCCTACCGCTACGGCGTCGACGCCATCACGCTCATCATGCTGCGCATGCTCTTTGCGCTGCCGCTGTTCGCGGTGATGGCTTGGTGGGCGGGGCGCGGCAAGCCGGCGCTCACCTTTCGAGACTGGCTCGGTGTGGTTGGCCTGGGCTTCTCGGGCTACTACCTCGCGAGCTTTCTCGACTTCGCGGGGCTGGCCTACATCTCGGCCAGCTTCGAGCGGCTGATCCTGTATCTCAACCCCACGCTGGTGCTGCTGTTCGGCTGGCTGCTGTACCGGCGGCGCGCCACGCGCCCGCAGGTGCTGGGCATGGTCGTGAGCTATGCCGGTGTGCTGCTGGTGTTCGGCCACGAGCTCTGGACTGGTGGCGGCGGCAAGGGCGGCGGCGCGGCGGCCTGGGGCGCGTTCCTCGTGTTCCTGAGCGCGGTGAGCTACGCGGGCTACCTCGTCTACAGCGGCGAGTTCGTCAAGCGGCTCGGGTCGCTGCGGCTCGTGGGCCTGGCCACCACGGTGGCTTGCGTGCTGTGCATCCTGCAGTTCGTGCTCACGCGGCCCATCAGTGTGGCAATGCAGCTCGCGCCCGAGGTCATCTGGCTGTCGGTGCTCAACGCCACGGTGTGCACGGCGGTGCCTGTCCTGATGGTCATGATGGCCATCGAGCGCATCGGCCCCGCGGTGGCGGCGCAAACCGGCATGATCGGGCCACTGTCGACCATCCTCATGGGGGTGGTCATACTCGATGAGCCGTTCACCGCATGGATCGCGGCCGGCACGGTGCTCGTGATTGCGGGCATCTTCGTTTTCACACGCAAGGGGCGCGAAGCCCCTGCACGTTAGGAGCAACAAACATGGATCTGGGCATTGCGGGCAAGACCGCGCTGGTGTGCGGCGCGAGCAAGGGGCTGGGCTACGGCTGCGCCGAGGCGCTGGTGCGCGAAGGCGTCAACGTGGTGATCGTGGCGCGCGGCGCCGAGGTGCTGGAAGCGGCTGCGAAGAAGCTGGCTGAAGCGGCAAGCGCATCGGGCGCTCCGTTCGTCAAGCACGTGGCGGCCGACATCACCACCGAAGCCGGCCGCGCGGCCGTGTTCGCGCTGGGCCATGACTTCGACATCGTCGTCACCAATGCCGGTGGCCCGCCGCCCGGCGACTTCCGCAACTGGGACCGCGAGGCCTGGATCAAGGCGGTCGACGCGAACATGCTCACGCCGATCGAGCTCATCAAGGCGACGGTCGATGGGATGGCCAAGCGTGGCTTCGGCCGCATCGTGAACATCACCTCGAGCTCGGTGAAGTCGCCCATCGACATCCTCGGCCTCTCGAACGGCGCGCGCAGCGGCCTCACCGGCTTCGTGGCCGGCGTGGCGCGCACGGCCATCGCGGCACAGGGCGTGACCATCAACAACCTGCTGCCCGGTTCCTTCGACACCGATCGCCTCAAGGGCACGATGGCCGGCGCGGCGCAGAAGACCGGCCAGGACTTCGACACCGTGTGGGAAGCCCGCAAGAAGAACATTCCCGCCAAGCGCTTCGGCACACCGGCCGAGTTCGGCGCCATCTGCGCGTTTCTCTGCAGTCTGCAGGCCGGCTACATGACCGGCCAGAACGTGCTGGCCGACGGCGGCGCCTACCCCGGCACGTACTGAGCGGGCTCACGGGCGAAGGGAGGCGCATCGTGAGCAACAACAACAGGTCTTTCAAAAAAATAACGCTGGTGTCGGTCACCGGGCTGCCCGACGCGCGCGGCGCGGCGATGGCGCTGCAGCACAGCCAGGCACAAATGCCCGGTGCGCGTGCGCTGCTGTGCAGCCCGCAGGCGCCCGCCAACCTGGCACCGGGCATTGCGCATGTGCCGATCGCGTCGCTGAACTACCACGAGTACGGCTGGTTCATGATGTTCGCGCTCTGGCGCGTGGTGCAGACCGAATTCGCGCTGGTGGTGCAGGAAGACGGCTGGGTCGTCAATGCGGACAACTGGCGCGACGAATTCCTGGACTTCGACTACATCGGCGCACCGATCCATCTCGCGAAGATCGACACGCCGGAAGGCACATACTGGCGCAACCGCTTCGAGTGGGCCGATGAATTGCAGAAGCCCGGCCACGTCGTCACGCCAATCCAGAACGGCGGCTTCAGCCTGCGCAGCCGGCGCTTCATGCGGGCGCTGGTCGACCACCCGCACATCCGCGTCGAGATTCCGCCGCCCGATGCGGTGGAAGGCGATCCGCTGAAGATGCACTGGCAGCACAACGCGCTGCTCGAGGACGTGCAGCTCAGCGGCGTGTTGCGTCCCGCGCTCGAAGCGGTCGGCATGCGCTTTGCGCCGCTGGAAATGGCGCGCAGCTTCTCCATCGAACACGCGGGGCCGCAGCTGCACCACGGCTACAACGCGATGCTGCTGTTCGGGCATCACGCGAAGGTGCGGCAACTGGCGAGCCTTTCGCCGCTCACGCTGCGTTCGCTGATTCCGCTGTCGCAGCTCGATGCCTGGTATGGCGAGCGCGACATCCTGCAGATGTTCGAGCGCAATGGCTACCGCATCGAGTTCGCGCCCGAGCCCGTGGCACCGGATGCCGCGCCGCGCAGGGTGTACGACTGCGCTCTTTACAACGGTGAGGCCGATGTGCTGGCGATCCGGCTGCACGAGCTAGACGAGGTCGTCGATTGGTTTGTGATCGTCGAGGGAACTCGCACTTTCAGCGGGCTCGAAAAGCCGGTGAGCTTCGACCCGAGCGATCCGCGCATTGCGCGTTTCCTGCCGAGAATCCGGCACGTGGTCGTCGACGATCTCCCGCTCGAAGGCGACGCGTGGTCGCGCGAGACTTTCCAGCGCAATGCGGTGCTGAGAGGTCTGCACGACGCCGGGCCCGATGATCTGATCCTGATGTGCGACGTGGACGAGATACCCCGTGCCACCGTGGTGAAGCGCATGCGCGACGAGCGCACGCTCGACACCTACGGGTTCGTGCTCGACATGTATTACTTCTATGCCAATTACTGCAACGTCGAGGGGCCGGAAGCCGTGGCTGTCTGGGGGGTGGCCGCCACGGGTGCGCGGCTGGCAACCACCACGCCGGATCGCCTGCGCTATGAGGTGAGTCGTGGCGCCGTACCTGCGTGCATCATCCGCGGGGCCGGGTGGCATCTCTCCTTTCTCATGGACGATGCAGCGGTGCGGCGCAAGATAGGTGCCTTCTCGCACCAGGAATACAACACGGCGGCATTCCTCGAATCGATGGATATCCCGGCGCTCGTGGCTGCAGGCGGTGATCTTTTCAGCCGGCCCGGATTCGTCTGGCGCATCGTGGAGCGCGAGAACGCGCCGGTCTGGTTGCTATCGCAGCCGAGCCTGAGCCATCTGTTCATCGAACCCGCCGCTTGATGCTGCGGCGAGCGCGGCATGCCGGCAGTGCGGTCAAGCGCTGGTTCGGGGCCGCGACGCCACCGCGATGCCGGCCACGATCAGCACAAACGCCGCACCGTGATACCAGTGCGGCGCCTCGCGCAGGAACGCCGCCGACAGCAACGCCGCGAACAGCGGCGTGAGGTTCATGAAGATGCTCGCCGCCTGCGGCCCCGCGCGCTGCACGCCGGTGCCCCAGCAGCGATAAGCCACCACCGCGGGGCCGATGCCGATGAACGCCATCGCGGCGACGAGCGGCCAGCCGAGGTCGATGTGGGCATCGGTCAGCGTCCACTCGCCGGCAGCCAGCGCGCCCGACCACGCGAGGCCGAACACCAGCTGCGCCATCAGGAAGGCGGCCCAGTCCTGACGCACCTGCTTCGGCTCATGCGTGCGTGCCAGCAACCAACTGTAGAAAGCCCAGGCGATGGTGCCGGCGATCATGTACAGGTCGCCCGGCACCAGCCGCAGCCCGAGCAACTGCCGCCACTCGCCGCGGCTCAGCACCAGCAGCACGCCGAGCATCGACAACAGCGCACCCGCGATCTCGCGCCCGCTGACGCGCGCGCCGAAGAAGAGCGTGCCTGTGGCGAGCATCCACAGCGGCAGGCTGGAGCCCACCAGCGTGACGTTGATCGGCGTGGAGGTCTGCAGCGCGAGGTACTGGAAGGCGTTGTACAGGCCGATGCCCAGGAGGCCGAGCACGGCGTAGCGCTTCCAGTGCGCCCAGAGCGGGCTGTCGCTGCGCAGCACCGATGCCGCGAACGGCAGCAGCAGCACGAACGCGATCACCCAGCGCACGAAGTTCAGCGTCAGCGGCGACACCAGCTCGCGCACCAGCCGGCCAACGACGGCATTGCTGGCCCACAGCAGCGGCGGCACGATCAGCAGGAAAACGGTGAGGGGCGTGAGGCGCTGTGTCTGCATGGACGCCGACTCTAACGGGCATCGCGGGCATGCTTCGGCCGGCGCCAAACGTGGCACGATCACGCAGATGACTTCCGACGCGCTGACCATCCTGGTCCCCACCTACCGCAACGACGCGAAGGCCCGCCGCGTGCTGGCCGGGCTGGCGGCCCTGGTGGCGGGCAGCGAAGGGCGCATGCGCCTGATCATCGGCGACAACAGCCAGAACCCGCAGAAGCACGAATTCCTCTGGCGCCTGGCCGAATGGAGCCCCGAGCTGATCGACATCCATTGCCGGCCGCAGCGCATCTCCGGGCAGATGAACCTGCTGGACCTGTTCGGAAAGTCGGCCTCCGGAATCCTGATGTTCCATGCCGACGACGACTACATCTCGGACGACTACATGGTGCGCGCGCACGAGATCCTGCGGCAAGACCCCGGCGTCTCTGCCGCCTACACCTCGTACATCGTCAACAAGGGCGGGTCCATCCTGACGGTGCCCCAGACGTCACCGCAGCTCGACCAGGCCTCGCCTGTCGAGCGGCTGGTCGAGAACCACAACTGCTGGGGTGGCTACAACCTGTTGTTCTATTCGGTCTTCAGGAAGCGCAACCTCGAAGGCACGGTCGCCTTCCTGAATGCGTGCCCGATCGAGGCGCCATTTCACGACTGGTGGTTCAGCTACGCGATGGTCTGCAGCGGCAGCGTGCGCAACGCCGCGGTCGGCCAGATCCTGTATGCGGCCGAGGGGATGCACGAGACGGGCGGCAACGACTCCATCGCCCACTACGCGGCGCTGGGCTTGCCGCCGATCGTGAGCCATCTGCAACTGCTGTTCACCGCAGCCGAAGGGGCCTGCTTCTTTCTCGGGAAATATTCGCCGGTGGCGGATGCCACCGGGCGCCAGGCCTGTGCCCAGTTCGTGTTCGAGACGAACATCAAGATCGCGATCGCGCAGCTTCAGCAGAGCGATCTGCCCGCGCTCGGCATCGAGGGCGAGGTCCTGCGGCAACTGACCACGGTCATCCTGAACAACGACTGGCTCACATTGGAGAACACCATCGATTTCCTCCACCTCGTGCTGGCGCAGACGAACGCCGACCTGGCCGACCGGTACCGCGATTTTCTGAACGACGCGCTGAAAATCCCTGCCTGAGACCCGGGCCGGTTTTTTCGCTACTGTCCGCTCCACCCTCCTTTCCGAGAATCACTCTATGAGCAAAGCTGTCCGTATCGACCGCCATGGCGGCCCCGAAGAACTGAAGATCGTCGACGTGGAAGTCGGCGACCCCGGCCCCGGCGAGATCCGCATCCGCCACAAGGCCGTGGGCCTGAACTTCATCGACACCTACCAGCGCAGCGGGCTCTATCCGTTCCAGATGCCGTTGCAGCTCGGCATGGAGGCCTCGGGCGTGGTCGAGGCGGTGGGCGAGGGCGTCGTGCACCTGAAGGCAGGCGACCGCGCCGCCTATGCGAGCCAGCCGCCCGGCGCTTACTGCGAGGCGCGCGTCATGCCGGCCAAGACCGTCTGCAAGCTGCCTGACGCCATCTCCTTCGAGACCGGCGCAGCCATGATGCTCAAGGGCCTGACCACGCAGTACCTGCTCAAGAAGACGCTGCCCGCCGAAGGCCTGCAGCCCGGCGACTTCATCCTGTTCCACGCGGCGGCCGGCGGTGTCGGCCTCATCGCCTGCCAGTGGGCCAAGGCACTGGGCCTGCAGCTGATCGGCACCGCCGGCAGCGACGCCAAGTGCAAGCTCGCGCTCGACCACGGCGCGGCGCATGCCATCAACTACAGCACCGAGAACTTCGCGGCCCGCGTGAAGGAGATCACCGGCGGCAAGGGCGTGAAGGCGGTGTACGACTCGGTGGGCAAGGACACCTACGAGGGCTCCATCGAGTGCCTGCGCCCCTTCGGCCTGCTCGCGATCTTCGGCAACGGCTCGGGCCCGGTGCCGCCGATCAGCCTGGGCACGCTGGCCTCCAAGGGCTCGCTCTACGTGACGCGGCCCACGCTCTTTACCCACATCGCCACGCGCGAAGCCACGCAGGCGATGGCGGATGATCTGTTCGCGGTGGTCGCGAGCGGCGCGGTGAAGATCCCGATCGACCAGCGCTACGCCCTGGCCGACGTGCAGCAGGCGCACCGCGACCTGGAAGCGCGCAAGACCACGGGCTGCACGATCCTCACGCTCTGAAACTCGGGGTTGGATAGTGAGCGCGGCCGTGCAGCCAGTCTTGTCCTACCCGCGGTGGGGTGTCATGCCTTCGACTTGTGACGAGTGCACTTTGTAGGCTGTGCCCTAAGCAAGGAGGCAAGCCGGTCATGAACATTCGCACCTTCATCGTCGAAGACAACCCCACCATCCGCGAGAGCCTGGTGGGCACGCTGCGCGAGGTGGCCCGTGTCGATCCGGTCGGCGAGGCCGAGACGGAGGCCGAAGGTTCGAACTGGCTCACGCGCAACCCGGCGCTGTGGGACCTGGCCATCGTCGATCTGTTCCTGAAGGACGGCACCGGTTTCCGGGTGCTCGAGGCCTGCCGCCAACGCAACCCGGCGCAGAAGATCGTGGTGCTCAGCAACTACGCGACGCCCGAGATCCGGCGCAAGTGCGCGCACCTGGGCGCCGACGCCGTGTTCGACAAGGCCACCGAGATCGACGACCTGATCGACTACTGCCAGCGCCGCCGTCAGGAGCGGTTCAGCTCGCCGACTGCACACTGAGGCGGGGCATTCGGGCGCCGGCCGGCAGGCGATGCGGGTCTTCGCCGAAAATCACTCTCTACAGGGCGCGAGGAGCACGCGCCGGGCTCCGCAAATTGGCGACGAGATTCATGCGCGGAAATCACTCATCCATCTGCTGAATCTGCTGTTTGCCGCACGGGTCGCGTCGTGGGGCGCGCTTTTCCCGTCATGTCCCGCTCCCGCTTTCTTCCTGACAACTTCACGTTCGCGCTTCTCTCTGTCGTCACCTTGGCCAGCCTGCTGCCCGCGAGCGGCGATGTAGCGCACATCTTCGAACGGGTGACGACCGTCGCCATCGGCCTTCTGTTCTTCCTGCACGGCGCCAAGCTGTCGCGCGAGGCGATCATGAACGGCATCACGCACTGGAGGCTGCACCTGCTGGTGTTCGGCAGCACCTTCGTGCTGTTTCCGCTGCTGGGGCTGGCGCTCAAGCCGTTGCTGCTGCCGTTGATGACGCCCGAGCTCTACACCGGGGTGCTGTACCTCTGCGTGCTTCCTGCCACGGTGCAGTCGGCGATTGCGTTCACGGCGATGGCGCGGGGGAACCTGCCGGCGGCGATCTGCAGTGCGTCGGCGTCGACGCTGCTGGGGGTGTTCATCACGCCGGTGCTGGTCAATCTCGTGGTGCTGCCGAACGGCGGTCATGCGAGTTCGTCGCTGGGGTCGATCGGGCGCATCCTGCTGCAGTTGATGGTGCCGTTCCTGGTGGGGCATCTGCTGAGGCCGTGGATCGGCAAATGGATCCAGCGTCGTGCGGCGGTGCTGAAGTTCGTGGACCAGGGGTCGATCCTGCTGGTCGTCTACACGGCGTTCAGTGCGGCCGTGATCGAGGGGCTTTGGCGGCAGGTGCCTGCGCACGCGCTGGTCGGCTTGCTCGTGGCCTGCGCGGTGGTGCTGGGGCTTGCGTTGGCCCTGACGACGCTGATGGCGCGCAAGCTGGGATTCGACAGGGAGGACGAGATCACCATCGTCTTTTGCGGCTCCAAGAAGAGCCTGGCCAGTGGGATTCCTATGGCGAAAGTGCTGTTTCCCTCGCACGCTGTGGGGGCCATCGTGTTGCCCTTGATGCTGTTTCACCAGATGCAGCTGATGGTTTGCGCTGTGCTGGCCCAGCGGTATGCGCGGCGGGGACGGGTTGGCACTGCGGTCTTGAAGACAGCCGAGTAGGTTTTGTCGAGCCCGGGCCTCCCTCCGGCGGGTGGCTTGCGCGGGCAGCGCGCCCAAAAGTGGGCCCAAATCCTGACCCAATTCGAATACGATTTAACCGGTTGCCGGGTTGTGCCAACGGTTCAAACATGCAGGAGATGTTCACATGCAATTACCCGTGTTGAGACTTTCCCGCGGCGCTTTCCCGGCCGAAAACTACGCGACGGTTCGCGACAGGCTGGAGCAGGCACAGGCATCGCTGGTTCCTGCCATCAAGGCGTTGCAAGGCCGCCTTCATTTCTGGGCGGGCGCCGACCCAGCTTCGAACACCATGGTCAACATCAGCGTCTGGGCAACGCTCGATGATGCGAAGCAAATGGAAACCTTGGCGCCGATGCTGGCCCTGGCATCTGAATTCGTAGCCATTGGCGTGCAGTTCGAGCGCCCGATCACGAACTACCAGTCCCTGTGGGAGATCTAGCGCGCGCAAGCGGGTCAGCCCGCCGGGTGAGGCCCGGCCTCAGGCTCCAAGAAGACTAGCTCTCGATCTTCCCAAGCCGCGATTCGCGCAGCCGGCTGGGCGCCAGAGCCCCAGCCGACTCCAGGATCGGATAGGCAATGGAGCAGATGTGCGAATTGATCCGCTTCAAATCGCTGATCAGGTCGATGTGCAGCGAACTCGTCTCGATGCTGAGAGTGGTCCGGTCCGACAACCGGTCCAGATGAGTCGTCGCATAGGCCCGCTCCAAGTCGCGGAACCGCGCCTTCTCTTCAAGAAGCTTCTGCGCATCCCGCACATTCCCGTTCAGGAACACGCTCATGCTCAGCCGCAGGTTGGCCACAAGCCGCCCATGCAGCTCGACGATCTCCGCCATCCCGGCCTCCGAGAAATTGCGCTGCGGTTTGATCTTCTTGTCTTCCACATCGATGATCACCCGCTCGATGATGTCGCCGATCTGCTCCATGTTGATCGTGAAGCTGATGATGTCCGTCCAGCGCCGGCTTTCCTCTTCGCCCAGCGCCTCGCGCGAGATGCGCGTCATGTAGTACTTGATGGCCGAGTACAGCTCGTCCACCGTGTCGTCCAGCTGCCGCAGCTCCTGCGACAGCCGCGTGTCGTTGTTGCGGATCACGTCGAGCACGCCGATCAGCATGGTCTCCACGATGTCGGCCTGATGCAGCGCTTCGCGTGCCGCATTCGAAATCGCGAGCGACGGCGTGGAAAGCGCCGACGGATCGAGGTGGTGCGGTCGGCTGGTGCCGGCGGGCTGCTGCGGCACGGGCAACATCCGCGTCACCAGCTTCGCAACCCATTGCGTGAGGCCGATGAAGCCGATGCTGATCACGACGTTGAAGGCCAGGTGGAACAGCACCACGCCGTGCGTCTGGTTCGGCAGCTCGGGCTGCACGTAGCGGATCCACAGGCCGATGAAGGGCGCGACGACCGCCACGCCCAGCGCCTTGAAGAGCAGGTTGCCGACCGTGACCTGCCGCACCGACACCGCCGACTTGGCCGTGGTCAGCACCGCGAGCAGGCCGCTGCCGAGGTTGGCGCCGAGCACGAGGCCGAGCGCCACGTCCAGCGGCACCACGTTCGACGTGGCCATGGCCGCCACCAGCAGCACCACCGCGAGGCTCGAATAGGCCACGATCGCCAGCACCGAACCGATGGTGATCTCCAGCAGCACGTCGCTGTTGAGCGACGCTAGCAGTGCGCGCACGGCGGGCGAGGAAAACAGAGGCTCGGTGGCTTCCACCACCAGCTGCAGCGCCAGCAGCATCAACCCCAGGCCGATCAGCACCCGCCCCACGCGGCCCGCCACGGTGGCCGAGCGCGTGATGAACAGCACCACCCCCACGAAGATGAACATCGGCGAGAGCCATGACAGGTCCGCCGAGAACAGCACCGAGATCAGCGCCGTGCCCACGTCGGCTCCCCGCATCACCGCCAGCGCCGCCGGCAGCGTGACCAGGCCCTGCCCGACGAAGGACGAGGTCATGAGTGAGGTGGCGGTGCTCGACTGCACCAGCGCCGTCACGCCGATGCCCGAGAGGGCGGCCGTGAAACGATTGCGCATGCTCTGCACGAGGATCTTGCGCAGGTTGGCGCCGAACACGCGCAGCACCCCGGTGCGAACCAGATGGGTGCCCCACACCAGCAGTGCGACGGCCGCGAGCAGATTCAGGAGATGCTTCATGGGTGTCGGGTTCTGTCCTTTTCGTTTTGGTTCGTTTCGACCCCATTTTCCACAAGTGGCAACTCAGTCGATCAGCGCTCCGTTGTCGTGGAAGGGGAAAGGGCCTTCGAAGCGGCCGGAGGCCGCCAGATGGGTGACGAGGCGGCCGCTGCGAGGCGACCAGGCATGCACGCGGAAAGCGGGTGGCTCCAGCGTCCAGGCCGAGGCCGCGCCGGGCGCCAGGTCGAGGCAGACCTGGTGCGCCGGTGCCGGTGAAGTCGACGCGACGGTGCCGCCGAAACGCACATCGATGGCGCGGTGCAGGTGACCGCAGATCACGCGCTCGACATAGGGGTGGCGCGCGATCAGCGCTTCGAGCGCGTCGGCGCCTTGCAGCAGGCCGATATCGTCCATGTGGCCGATCAGTGTCGTGAAGGGCGGGTGGTGCATCGCGACCACGACGGGTTCGCCGCGGCAGGCGTCGAGCTGGGCTTCGAGCCAGCCCAGGCGCTTTTCGCACAGCGTGCCGTGGCTCGCGCCGGGCACGCAGGTGTCGAGCGTCAGCAGCCGCAGCGCGCCGACGCGCACCGCGTACTGGATGAAGCCGTCCGTGTCGTCGCCGCTGCCGAGATACGCATGGCCGGGAAAGCTCCGACGCAACTGGTCGCGGTCGTCGTGGTTGCCGGGCATCAGGTAGACCGGCATGGTGAGCGGCGCCAGCAGGCGCGCGAGGTGTTCGTATTCGGCGGCGCGGCCGAAGTCGGTCAGGTCGCCAGTGATCACGACGGCATCGGGCTGCTGCGGCAGGGCGAGCACTGACTGCACGGCTTGCTGGAGATACGGCGCGGTGTCGATGCGGCCATAGGCCAACCGGCCCGGCTCACGGATATGGAGGTCGGTCAGCTGGACCAGAAAAGTGTCTTGCGTTGCTGTTGTCGTCATGCACTGGGCTCCTGCGACGTCATCAGGCGATCGGGGTGGACGCGAAGGCCCACCGGATCGCCCGGACCGAAGGGGTTGTCGCGTCCCACGTCGGCCACCAGCAGGGGCTGGTCTTGCACGCGCAGCTGAAGCTGCACGCGGTCGCCGAGGAAGGTGCGGCGCTCGACGGTGGCGGCGCCCCAGTCGGGCCGGGGTGCGCTCACTTCGACGTCTTCGGGGCGCACCAACAGCATCGCATGGCTCCGCCACGCGGGCGGGCAAGGCAGGGTGCTTCCGCCGAGTCGGACAACGCCTTGCGCGATGGCCTCGGGCGCGCGCTCCAGCCGGTTGACCCTGCCGAGAAACTCCGCGACGAAGGGGTGCGCGGGCGCGCGGTACAGGTCTTCGCCGCGGCCCACCTGCACGATGCGGCCGGCACGCATTACGGCGAGGCGGTCGGCGATGGCGAGCGCCTCCTGCTGGTCGTGCGTCACGTGGATGGCGGTGATGTGCAGGCGGCGCAGCAGCTCGGCGAGTTCGTCGCGCAGCGACTCCTTGAGCTTGGCGTCGAGTGCCGCCAGCGGTTCGTCCAGCAGCAGCACGCGCGGGCGCACGGCCACGGCGCGCGCGAGGGCCACGCGCTGGCGCTGGCCACCGGAGAGTTCGGCGGGGCGCTTGTTCTCCAGTCCGTTCAGGCGCACGAGGTCGACCAGTTCGCCCACGGCGCGCTTCTCTTCATCGGGCGACACACCGCGGATGCGGAGGCCATAGCCGATATTGGCCGCCACCGTCATCTGCGGAAACAGCGCGTAGCTCTGGAACACCATGCCCACGCCGCGGTGCTCGACCGGGCGCTGCGTCACGTCCTGGTCGCCGAAGACGATGCGGCTGCCCGCATCGGGCGCTTCCAGCCCCGCGATCAGGCGCAGCAACGTCGTCTTGCCGCAGCCCGAGGGGCCAAGCAGTGCGAGCACCTCGCCGGCCTCGACGTGCAGGTCGGTGGCTTGCAGGCCGCGCGTGCCGTCGGCGTAGGTCTTCGCGCAGTTCGCGATGTCGATGGGGATGCGTTCAAGTTCCATGGCGTTTCTGCATCAAATTGGCAAGGTACTGCAGGCCCCACAGCACGGGAAGGATCACTGCGAAGAAGACCAGCGTGTAGGCCGATCCGACCTCGATGCGCATCGAGGCGTAGCTGTCGGCCAGCCCCACGGGCAGCGTACGGGTGAGCGGCGTGTGCAGCATCCAGGTGAGGTTGAATTCGCCCACAGAGAGCGTGAACACCATCAGGCTGCCGGCCACGATGGCCGGGAACACGGCCGGCACGAGGATGCCCATGAAGCGCTGGCGGAAGTTGGCGCCCAGCGAGCGCGCGGCCTCTTCGAGCGCGAGCAGGTCGTCGCGCTGGAACGCCGAGCTCACGGTGCGCACCATGAAGGGCAGCGTGAAGATGATGTGGCCCACGAGGATGAAGGCGAAGCTCGTGCGGAAGGCCGTGAGCTGGCCGTAGGCGAGGATGAGCGCCAGGGCGGTCGCGAGGCCCGGCACGGCGACGGGCAGCGTCAGCAGTTCCTCGAAGATGCGCGCCGCGCGCGAGCGGCTGCGCGCCAATGCATACGCGCAAGGCACGCCGAGCAGCACGGTGCTGATCACGCAAGCGACGGCCAGCCCGATCGACCAGCCGACGGTGCCGCCGTAGTTCTCCCACACCTCGCCGAGCCAGCGCAGCGTGAGGCCGCTCTTGAGGCCCGCGCTGTAGTTGTTGACCAGCCCTGCCATGACCGACAGCAGCATCGGCGCGATCATGAAGAGGCTCACCAGCACGGTGATGGCCAGGAGGAAAGGTGCGCGGGGTTGCGATGTCGTACGCATTCGGGCTCCCTTTCAGCGCGCGACCGGGTTGGCCCCGAAGCGCCGCGCGACGAACAGCACCAGCCAGGTCACGAGGCCCAGCGCAATCGACAACGACGCGGCGAGCGCGAAATTGGCGTAGTTGGTGAACTCGTTGTAGATGGTGATCGGGATCACCTCGAACTTGCTGGCCAGCGTGAAGGCCGTGCCGAAGGCGCCCATCGAGGTCGCGAACAGGATCGCGCCGCAGGCCAGCGTGGTGGGCGCGAGCTCGGGCATCCACACGTCGCGCGCCACACGAAGCCGCGAGGCGCCGAGCGAGCGGGCGGCTTCCTCGAGCTGCATGTTCATCGCTTCGGCGGCCGCGGCATAGGTGGCGATGGCACGCGGCAACGAGAAATACAGGTACGCGAGAAAGAGGCCGAGCAGGCCGTAGGCGAAGGTGATGCGCTCACCGATCAGGCTGTCGCTGACATCGGCCACCAGCCCTTGCCGCCCGCCGAGCAGGATCACGAAAAAGCCGATGATCACGCCCGGAAACGAGAGCGGCAGCGTGAGCAGCGACAGCAGCACGCGCTTGCCGATGAAGGCATGGCGCGCGAGATAGATGCCCACCGCCGCGCCGAGCACCAGCGTCGCCAGCGTCACCGCCACCGACAGCACGACGGTGTTGGCCATGCTCTGCAGGTAGCGCGAGTCGGTCAGCACCGCGAGGTAAGTGGCCCAGCCTTTCTCTGCCGGCAGTGCGAGCAGGCGCACCACCGGCAGCAGCCAGAAGGCCGTGAAGAAGGCGGCTGCGGGGGCCACGCAGGCGAGCAGCCGCCAGCGTGGGTTCCAGGCGTTGGCGGGCTTCATCTCGATGCGGACTCAGCGCACCTCTTTGAGGTAGCGGTCGGAGAACGCGCGCTGCGCTTCGGCCATGCGACCGTAGTCCACGCTCTTGGCACGCGCGTATTCGCTCGCGGGCAGGAACTGCGCCTCGATCTCCTTGGGCATCGCGTTCGCGCGCACCGGGCGCAGGTACGCCTTGGCCCAGATCGCCTGACCTTCGTCGGACAGCGTGAAGTCGAGCACTTTTTTCGCGTCGGCCGCATGCGGCGCCTTGGCGACCAGGCTCATCACATAAGGAACGACCAGCGTGCCTTCGCTCGGGATGACGAAGGCGACGTTGGCCTTGTCCTTGTACTTCGCGCGGTAGGCGTTGAAGTCGTAGTCCAGCAGGATCGCGATCTCGCCCGACAGCACGCGCGCGTACGAGGTCTGCTTCGGCACGATGGGCTCGTTCTTCTGCAGCGCCTTGAAGTAGTCGATGCCCGGCGTGAAGTTGTCCAGCGTGCCGCCGCGCGCCTGGTTGACCGCCACCGCGCCCACGTAGCCGACGAAGGCCGAGGCGGGGTCGAGATAACCGATCAGGCCCTTGTATTCGGGCTTGAGCAGGTCGGCCCACGACTTCGGGATCGGCTTGCCCTTGAGCGCATCGACGTTGACCATGAAACCGAGCGTGCCCGAGTGGATGGTGAACCAGTTGCCGGCCGGGTCCTTCAGGCCATCGGGAATGTCTTTCCATTCCGCGGGCTTGTAGGGTTCGATCAGGCCGTCCTTGGCGGCCTGCACCGCGAAGGTCACGCCGAGGTAGGTGACGTCGGCGACGGGGCTCGCCTTCTCTGCCGACATCTGCGCGAGCGACTGGCCCGAGTTCTTGTTGTCGGGCGGTACGGTGACGCCGGTCCTGGCCTTGATGGCCTTGAGCTGCGTGCCCCAGTCGGCCCATTCGGTCGGGCAGTTGTAGCAAATGGCGGTCTGGGCCATGACGCTGCCGGCGGCAACGAAGGTGGCGGCGATCAGCCCGAGGCGGGCGATGCGGGAGATGCTCGAAAGGCGGAGGGACATGAAGAAGCTCCTTGGATGGACGAGGTGTGGTGAGGAGAAATCAACCGGCGGCAACGTCGCACGCGGATGCGCACGACTCGCCGTCGCGGAAGGTGTGGGGCAGCAGCAGGCTCGCGTCGGCCTGCAGCGTGGTGCCGCCGGCCATCGCCTGGATCAGCAACTCGACGCTGTGGCGGCCGATGTCGCTGTTGGGCTGCGCGATGGTGGTGAGGGCGGGCGTGAGGTCTTCGCCGAGCGCGATGCCGTCGAAGCCGATCACGCTGAGGTCGTCGGGCACCGAGAGCTCGCCCAGGTGCGCGGCGCGGATGCTGCGGATGGCGAGCAGGTCGTTCGAGCAGACGAGCGCGGTGGGGCGGTTGTCGGCCTGCAGCACGTTGGCGAGCGCATCGACGGCGCTTTCGACGAAGGGCACCTCGATCAGCGGCGGCGCCTTGAGCCCTGCATCGGCCATGCCTTTCCGGTAGCCGCGCAAGCGTTGCTGCGCGCGGTCGGAGGCGGCGAGCGTGCCGCTGACCATCGCGATGCGGCGGTGGCCGAGCAGCACGAGGCGCGCGACCGCGTCGGCCACGGCGGCTTCGCTGTCGACGGTGACGCACGGATGGTCCGCGTGCCGGTTGTAGGCGAGCACATAGGGCGTGCCGGTGGTGCGAAGCCGTGCGAGTGCCTTCGAGGTGGACGGGTTGGAGACCACGAGGATCAGCCCGTCGACATTGCCGGCGAGCAGCAGTTGGACCGCCCGCTCTTCCTCGTCGAGCCGGTAGCCCGTGGTGACGGGAAGGATCGCGTAGCCGCCTGCGACGGCGGCACGCGCGATGCCCTGCAGGCACTCGGCGAAGGTCGGGTTCAGCAGCGTGGGCAGCACGACGCCCAGCGCACGGCTGCGCTGGGTGCGCAAGGTGCGCGCGCTGGCGTTGGGCACGTAGTGCAATTCGCGCGCCACCCGCTCCACCAGTTCGCGCGTGGCGGGCGTGACCTTGTCGGGGAAATTGAAGGCTCGCGACACGGTGGCCACGGAGACCTTGGCTTTGGCGGCTACGGCTTGGATGCTCATCGTGCGGTGTTCATGTAATCGATTACATTGGACCGCGGCAGTATGACTTCATCATGACATCGCCTGAAAGCGGGGAGAAACCCTCGGCCTGCCGGCGAGGGCGCAGCGGCCAAAGAAAAAGGGCCCGAAGGCCCTTGAGTTACTTGCTTGACTGGCGCTATTTGCCCCGGCGAACCCGCCGGATCTCGTCCACGATCAGGCAGATGGCCCCGAGCGTGATCGCGCTGTCCGCCGCATTGAACGCCGGAAAGTACCAGTTGCCCGCGTGGAAGCTCAGGAAGTCGACGACGTAGCCGTGCATCATCCGGTCGACCACGTTGCCGATCGCGCCGCCCAGGATGCAGGCCATTGCGAACGAAAAGAGCTTCTGCCCCGCGTGCGACTTCAGCATCCAGACGATGAACACCGCCGCGCCCACGCCGATGGCCGTGAAGAACCAGCGCTGCCAGCCCGAGTGATCGGCCAGGAACGAGAAAGCCGCGCCCGTGTTGTGCGCCCGCACGACGTTGAAGAAGCTCGTCACGTAGGTCGCGTCGCCGAGCTTGTAGTAGCCCAGGATCAGCGTCTTGGTGAACTGGTCGATGATCACGATGATCACCGCCAGCCCGAGCCAGGGCCAGATGCCCAGGCTGCCACCGCGCGAACGCGATGCCGATGCGGAGCGTGTCGTGGCCATCAGGCAAAGCTCCGCGATTCGCCGGCGCCGAACAGGTTGCTCGTGCAACGGCCGCAGATCGTCGGGTGCGCCGGGTCGTGGCCCACATCCTCGCGGTAGTGCCAGCAGCGCTCGCATTTCTGCGCGGTGCTCGGCGCCACGGTGGTCGCGAGCGTTTCGCCCGCCGCCAGCGCGATGGCCGAGGTGATGAAGACGAACTTCAGGTCGTCGCCCAGCGTGCTCAGGAGCGCGAAGTCGTCGGCCGGCGCGGTGAGCTGCAGGTCGGCCTGCAGCGACGAGCCGACCTTGCCTTCGGCACGCACGGCTTCGATGTCCTTGTTCACCACGTCGCGGATCTCGCGTATGCGGCTCCACTTGGCGAGCAATGCTTCGTCGGGCGCATCGAACTTGCAGTACGTCTCCGCGAAGATCGATTCGCCCGGCTTGCCGGTGCTCACGAACTTCCACGCTTCCTCGGCCGTGAAGCTCAGGAACGGCGCCATCCAGCGCAGCATGGCTTGCGAGATGTGCCAGAGCGCCGTTTGCGCGCTGCGGCGTGCGAGCGAGCCGGGTGCGCTCGTGTAGAGGCGGTCCTTCAGGATGTCGAGGTAGAAGCCGCCCAGGTCTTCCGAGCAGTAGATCTGCAGCTTGGACACCACCGGGTGGAACTCGTACACCTTGTAGTGCGCAAGGATTTCGGCCTGGAACTGCGAGGCGCGCGCGAGCGCGTAGCGGTCGATCTCGAGCAGCTGGTCGAGCGGCACCGCATCCTTCTGGATGTCGAAGTCGCTGGTGTTGGCCATCAGGAAGCGAAGCGTGTTGCGGATGCGGCGGTACGAGTCGACCACGCGCGCGAGGATCTTGTCGTCGCCCGCGATGTCCCCCGAATAGTCGCTTGCAGCCACCCAGAGGCGGATGATTTCCGCGCCCAGCTTGCTGCTGATTTCCTGCGGGTCGATGCCGTTCTTGAGCGACTTGCTCATCTTGATGCCCTTGGCATCGACCGTGAAACCGTGCGTGAGCAGGCCGCGGTACGGCGCGCGGTCTTCGAGCGCGCAGGCGATCAGGAGCGACGAGTGGAACCAGCCGCGATGCTGGTCATGGCCTTCGAGGTACAGGTCGGCCTCGGGCCCTGTTTCGTGATGAACGTTCGGGTGCGTGCCGCGCAGCACGTGATAGAAGGTCGAGCCCGAGTCGAACCACACCTCCAGGATGTCGGTGCTCTTGGTGTAGCTCGGCGCGTCTTCGGCGCCCAGGATCTCCTCGGTCGTCACGCGGCTCCAGGCCTCGATGCCGCCCTTCTCGACGATGTCGGCGGCCTGGTCGAGGATTTCCATCGTGCGCGGATGCAGCTCGCCCGAATCCTTGTGCAGGAAGAACGGGATCGGCACGCCCCAGCTGCGCTGGCGGCTGATGCACCAGTCGGGCCGGCCGGCGATCATGTCGTGCAGGCGGGCCTTGCCGTTCTCGGGGTAGAAGCTGGTTTGCTCGATGGCATCGAGCGCGGTCTGGCGCAGCGTCTTGGGCGCCTTGTCCTTGGTGAACACGCCTTCACCCTCGTCCATGCGGATGAACCACTGGGCGGCCGCGCGGTAGATCACCGGCGTCTTGTGGCGCCAGCAGTGCGGGTAGCTGTGGGTGATGGTCTCGGTGGTCATCAGCCGGTTGGCATCGCGCAGCGCGGCGATGATCACCGGCACGGCCTTCCAGATGTTCTGGCCGCCGAAGAGCGGGAAGTCGGGCGCGTAGCTGCCGTTGCCCTGTACCGGGTTCAGGATGTCGTCGTACGCCACGCCGTGGGCGATGCAGGAGTTGAAGTCATCCACGCCGTAGGCGGGCGAGGAGTGCACGAGGCCGGTGCCGTCGGTGGCGGTGGCGTAGTCGGCCAGGTACACGGGCGACAGGCGCTTGTAGCCAGCATCGACGTCGTACAGCGGATGCTCGAATTCGAGCCCGCCCAGCGCCTCGCCCTTCACCGTGGCCAGTACCTTGCCGTCGAGCGCGTAGCGCGTCATGCACATCTCGACCAGCGAGTTGGCCAGGATCAGCAGGCCGCGCTCGGTATCGACCAGCGAGTACTCGATCTCGGGGTTGAGGTTGATCGCCTGGTTGGCCGGGATCGTCCACGCGGTGGTGGTCCAGATCACCGCGAAGATGTCGCCCAGGATCGTGTGGTCGGTGCCGAAAGCCTTGAGCACCTTCTCGCGCTCGTGCGCCTTGAAGGCCACGTCGATGGTCTGGCTCTTCTTGTCGGCGTATTCGATTTCGAACTCAGCCAGCGACGAGCCGCAGTCGAAGCACCAGTACACGGGCTTCAGGCCCCGGTAGACAAAGCCGCGCTCGATCACGCGCTTGAACGCGCGCAGCTCGCCGGCTTCGTTGGCGAAATCCATGGTCTTGTAGGGATGGTCCCATTCGCCCAGCACGCCCAGGCGCTGGAAATCGACCATCTGCTGCGCGATCTGCTCGGTGGCGAAGGCGCGGCTCTTGGCCTGCATCTCGTCGCGGCTCAGGTTGCGGCCGAACTGCTTTTCGATGGCGTTCTCGATCGGCAGGCCGTGGCAGTCCCAGCCGGGCACGTAGAGCGCGTCGAAGCCTTCGAGCTGGCGCGCCTTGGTGATCATGTCCTTGAGGATCTTGTTCACCGCGTGGCCCATGTGGATCTGGCCGTTGGCGTACGGGGGGCCGTCGTGCAGGATGAACTTGGGCGCGCCGTGGCGGGCGTCCCGCAGGCGGTGATAGCGGCCTTCGTCGTTCCATTCCTTCACCCAGCCCGGTTCGCGCTTGGGCAGGTCGCCGCGCATCGGGAAGGGGGTGTCGGGCAGGTTCAGCGTGGAACGGTAGTCGGTGGGGGAAGCAGCGTCAGACATGTTGGGAGTGCGAAACAGAGGGGCTTCGACAGGCTCAGCCCGAACTGCATTGAGCGGTCGGTGCGGAAGATATAGCCGTTCGCCCTGAGCTTGTCGAAGGGCGGCAGCACGGGGCGTGCAGGGCTAAATTCGGTCGCGCGTGGTCTGGCGGTGGGTTTCGGCGTGGGTCGATGCGAAAAACGCGCGTGCGTCGCGCCCATCCTTGGCGATGCCCGCAGTGAGGGCCTCGAGGCTGGTGTAGCGCAATTCGTCGTGCAGTTTGTGCAGGAGTTCCACGCGGACGATTTTACCGTAGGCCCCTTCGGACCCCAGATGCGAGGGCCACTCCAGGCAATGGGTCTCCAGCAGCACCCGGCCGGCGTTGACGTCGTTGGCGTCCAGCGAGGGGCGCACGCCGAGGTTGGCGACGCCCGGCAGCGGCTTGTCGGCCAGGCCATGTACCAGCACCGCGAAGATGCCGCTGGCGGCCGGTTTCCAGTGCTTGAAGCGCAGGTTGAGGGTGCGAAAGCCGTCGTCCTGGCCCGGCGCCGAGGCGCCCAGCGCGCGGCCGAGCTTGCGGCCGTGGACCACGTGGCCCGAAATCGTGTACGGACGGCCGAGCAGCGTCTGGGCGTCGGCCATGCGGCCTTCGGCCAGCGCTTCGCGCACCGCCGAACTGGAAACTCGCAGGCCGTGCACCTCGTAGCTGTTCATGCGCGCCACGTCGAAGCCGCGCCTGTCGCCTGCCGCATCCAGCATGGCGTAGTCGCCGGCCCGCTTGGCGCCGAAACGGAAGTCGTCGCCCACAAGCACATAGCGCGCGCCCAGGCCGTCGACCAGCACGTTCTGGATGAATTCCTCGGGCGATTGGGAGGCGAGCCGGCCGTCGAACGGCAGCACGATGGTCTGCGCCACGCCGCAGGCCGCGAGCTCGCTGAGCTTGTCGCGCAGCGTGCCGATGCGGGCGGGCGCCAGGTCGGGCTTTTTGGTCAGGGCAGCGAAATAGTCGCGCGGGTGCGGCTCGAAAGTCAGCACGCAGCTCGGCAGCCCGCGCTGGCGGGCCTCGGTCTGCAAAAGCGCGAGCATGGCCTGATGGCCACGGTGCACGCCGTCGAAATTCCCGATCGTGAGGGCGCAGGCCGGGGCGACGCCCGGATGCCTGAAGCCGCGGAAAACCTGCATTGGTGAGTATCTTTTTGATAGCGCCTTTCGCCCGTCAAATGGGCGAATCAGGCCGATTTGTCACAAAGCCGGTATATTGTGACGCAGTGCGTCGCTTGGCGTGGGTCTCCGATGCGCTCCGTGTCCCTGGTCTTTCCGTGTTCTCTCACTTTCTTGAGGAGGCGTGTGTGAAGGTCTTGAAGCTGTCGGCCCAAGGGCTGCCCCAGTCATGGATATCGCTCGAACAGGCGGTGATCCACTACGCGGCGGACGAAGTTCGCTGGGAAGTGGGCGCGCAGGTGGCGGTGTTCCGCGGCGGGCACAACGCCGTCACGGGCGAGCAGTCGCAGATTGCGATCAACAGCATCATCGGCACCAAGGGCGTGCCGCGCATCAATCCCTTCACCCAGCGCCCGGGCCTGACCAACAGCAAGCTGTTCTCGCGCGACCGCAATGTCTGCGCCTATTGCGGCGGGCATTTCCACGAAGACGAGCTCACGCGCGAGCACATCATTCCCTTTGCCCAGAAGGGCATCGACACCTGGATGAACGTGGTCACGGCCTGCAAGCCGTGCAACCACCGCAAGAGCAGCCGCACGCCCGAGCAGGCGAACATGCCGCTGCTGTATGCGCCTTACGTGCCCAGCCTCTGGGAAGATTTCATTCTGCGAAACCGCCGCATCCTGGCGGACCAGATGGAATTCCTCATGGCGCACCTGCCGCAAAGCTCGCGGCTGCACGACGTCTAGCCTCAGCGTTTCCAGTCCGGCGGGCGCTTTTCGATGAACGCCTGAACGCCTTCGAGCGCGCTCTCGTCCATCATGTTGCAGGCCATGGTCTGGCTGGCGTCGGCCAATGCGGCCTCGATGCCGGTTTCCAGCTGACGATAGAAGAGGGCCTTGCCGAGCGCCAGCGCCTTGCGGGGCTTGGCGACGATGCTGGCGACCAGGGCTTCGACGGCCGCATCGAGTTCGGCGGGCGCCGCCACTCGATTGACCAGCCCTTTCTCCCGCGCTTCCTGCGCACTGATGAATTCACCGGTCACCAGCATCTCGAAGGCTTCCTTGCGGCCGAGGTTGCGCGACAGCGTGACGCTCGGCGTGGCGCAGAACAGCCCCACATTCACCCCGCTGACCGCAAAGCGCGCCTCGCTCGATGCCACGGCCAGATCGCACACCGCGACCAGCTGGCACCCGGCAGCGGTCGCGATGCCGTGCACGCGCGCGATCACCGGCACGGGCAGCCGCTGGATCGACAGCATCATTGCGCCGCAACGCTCGAAGAGCTGCTGGTAGTAGCCGAGCGACGGTTCCGCGCGCATTTCCTTCAGGTCATGCCCCGCACAGAAGGCCTTGCCCTCGGCCGCGATGACGACTGCGCGCACGGTCTCGTCGGCCGCGATGTTGCCCAGCGCTGTTTCCAGCGTGCCGAGCATGCCCTCCGACAGCGCGTTGAACGAAGCCGGGCGGTTCAGCGTCAGCGTGACCACGCCGCGCGCATCGCGTGTGTTCAGCACGAAAGGGGAACTGATGTCGCTCATGTCCGTTGTCCTCAGTAAGTCAGCTCGAGCACGGTCACATGCTCCTTCACCGCCGGCCACGTCAGGCCGGTGATGCGTTCGCCATTGAATTCGCCGACGACCGCGCGCTGCTGCTCGCTCGCGGCGATGCGCAGCCTGGAGCTCGACACGCCCGAGCCCTTGGGCGGCACGCCGGCCGGCAGGCTTTGCCCGTCGAAGCGCAGGGTGTCGCGCTCTGCATCGAAGTACCCGCGCGGCCGCGTGAAGACCACGACCACGTTGGCGCTGCCATCGCCGGGCGTGATGCGCTCGGGCCGCAGGTTCACGACGCCGCTGCTGCGCGGGAAGGGGCTGCGGTAGATGTGGGTGGTGCCGTAGCCGGGGGCGCTCAAGACGAACTCGTAAGCCGTGCCGCCGCGCGCGCTGAAAGGCCCCCAACGGCCGTCGGCGCCGATGTTCTTGCTGTGCACCGCGTCGCCCTGCCGCACGCCCGTGGCCGGATCGACGGCGTAGATGCGGAGCTGGGCGCCGTTCAGCGAGAGGTTCTCCGCGCCGATGGCGCGACCGTCGAGCACGATGTTCGTCTCGACCGCCACCGCCGTGCTGCGCGGCGCCTCGCCGGTCAGGAACTGCCACGTCGCGGCAAACGCAGCGGGCGAGAACGAGGTCTCACGGTGATCGACGCGCGGCATCACGACATTGGTCGCGCCCTTGAGCGCCGGCCCGTCGAAGCCGATGTTCGTCGGCTTGCCGGGCGCGCCGATCCACACGCCATCGGGCTGCGCGTACTTGTCGTTGTTGTCCGAGCGCAGGGTGAGCCACTTCACGCCGGGCGTGACTTCGTCGCCGTTCGCACCCTTGGGCGCATTGAGCTGCTGCATGAAGCCCGAGAGGCCCGAGAACTCGTTGTTCTCGCGAAAGCCCTTCACCGCCCAGATGCCGTGCGCCGGGTTGCCGCCCAGCACCACATGGCTCACCACCGCCGCACCTCCGCCGTTCTGCACGTAGTTGCGGATCGTGTTGCCGCCGCGCGAGTTGCCGATCAGCACGACCTTGCTCGCGCCCGTCGCCTTGAGCACCTTGTCGACCTCGGCCTTCAGGAAGACGGCCGAATCCTTGGTCGAACTGCGGCCGGGCTGGGCGACTGCGTCGTCGTCACGGGCGACCGGGTTCGGCTGGTCGACCGCAAAGAGCCGGTCGCGCGGCCAGCCGTTCGACTCGAAGCGCCAGATCGTGGTCTGCCACAGCGCCGCCGAATCGCCGTTGCCGTGCATGAAGACGATCGGCGGGCGCTCGGTGTACGAAGGCGTTGGCGCGGTGGCGCAGGCGGTCAGCATGGCGGTCGATACGAGCCCGAGGGCAAGGAGGATGCGGCGGGATGGCATGTAGCGGTCCTGGCTGGGTTCCAAGTGAAAACGCCCGCCGGCGCAAGGCGGGCGGGCGTTGGATGCTATGAGAAAACGGCTGTCAGGCGAAGACGCCAGCCGTGTCCTGCATGCGCGCTGACACTTCGCTCAAGTGATGCAGCGTGTCCCCGAAGGTCATCTCCAGCTGCGTGAGCTTGCGGAAGTAGTGGCTGCCGATGTACTCGTCGGTCACTCCGATGCCGCCGTGCAGCTGCACCGAGTTCGCGGCCACATAACGCATCGACGTGCCCAGCTGGTACTTGGCGCGCGCCAGCGCCTGGCGCCGCTCTTCGGCCGGGGCGTTGAGCTTGAGCGTCGCGTAGTAGCTCATCGAGCGCGCGAGTTCCAGTTGCATCTTCATGTCGGCGATGCGGTGGCGCAGCGCCTGGAAGGTGGAGATGGTCACGCCGAACTGTTTGCGCTGGTTCATGTAGTCGACGGTGAGGGCGACGGTCTTGTCCATCACGCCGACCGCTTCGGCGCAGGTGGCGGCGATGCCGACGTCGACCGCGTATTCCAGCGCGGCCAGGCCATCGGCCGTGACCAGCGTGGCGTCGGCCTTGTCGAACACGACCTCGGCCGCGCGGCCACCGTCCTGCGTGCCGTAGCCGCGGGCCTCGACGCCGCTGGCGCTGCGCTCGACCAGGAAGAGGGCGATCTTGCCGTCCACCTTGGCCGGGACGAGGTACGCATCGGCTTCGTCGCCCACGGGCACCACACTCTTGGCGCCGGTCAGGGACCAGCCGTCGCCGGCTTTTGCGGCATGGGCTTCGCACACGTCGAGGCGGTAGCGGGCCTTGCGCTCCTGGTAGGCCAACACCACGATCGCCTGGCCGCCGGCAATGCGCGGCAGCCAGTTGTCCTTGGTGCCTGCGTCGGCATAGCCGCCGAGCACCGCGCCGGCGATCAGCGTCTGCGCGAAGGGCTCCAGCACGATGCCGCGGCCCAGTTCTTCCATGACGACCATGCCGGCCACCGGGCCCATGCCCAGGCCGCCGTCGTCTTCGGCGATGTAGAGGCCACCCAGGCCCAACTCGGCCAGTTCGTCCCACGCCTCGCGCGAGAAGCCGCCCTTGGCCTCGATGCCGCGGCGGCGCTCGAAGTCATAGCCCTTGTCGACCCATTTGCGGACGGCGTCGCGCAGCTGTTCCTGGTCGTCGGTGAAATTGAAATCCATGTTCTTGTCTCCTCAGCCCAGGACCGTCTGCGCGACGATGTTGCGTTGCACTTCGTTCGATCCGCCATAGATGGTGGTCTTGCGCATATTGAAGAAGGTCGACGACAGCGGCGCGATCGCCGGGTTGCCGCCCGGGAAGTTGCCCTGCCAGCCGGCTTCCATCGCTTCGCGGATGAGCGGCAGCGCGTAGGGGCCGCCGGCCAGCATCATCAGTTCGCTGTAGCGCTGCTGGATCTCGCTGCCGCGGATCTTGAGCAGGCCCGCGACGTCGAGCGAGTTCTTGCCTGAGGTCGCGGCCGAGAGCACGCGCAGCACCATCATCTCGAGCGCGACGATGTCGACTTCGAGCTTGGCGATCTCGTCGCGGAAGCGCGTGTCGTCGTAGACGCCTTCGCTCTTGGCGATGCGCTTGAGGCGCTCGAGTTCGCGCTTGGCGCGGTTCACGTCGGCGATGTTGGTGCGCTCGTGCGAGAGCAGGTGCTTGGCGTAGGTCCAGCCCTTGTTCTCTTCGCCGATGAGGTTCTCGGCGGGCACTTCGACATTGTCGAAGAACACTTCGTTGACTTCATGGCCGCCGTCGAGCAGCTTGATCGGGCGCACGGTGACGCCAGGCGACTTCATGTCGAGCAGCAGGAAGCTGATGCCGGTCTGCGGCTTGCCTTCGTTGCTGGTGCGCACGAGGTTGAACATCCAGTCGCCGTACTGGCCGAGCGTGGTCCAGGTCTTCTGGCCGTTGACGATGTACTTGTCGCCCTTGCGCTCGGCCTTGGTCTTGACGGAGGCGAGGTCGGAGCCCGAACCGGGTTCGCTGTAGCCCTGGCTCCACCAGACTTCGCCGCTGGCGATGCCCGGGAGAAAGCGCTTCTGCTGCTCGGCGTTGCCGAAGGCCATGATCACCGGGGCGACCATCACGGGGCCGAAGGGCACGATGCGCGGGGCGCCGGCGAGGGCTGTTTCTTCCTCGAAGAGGTGGCGCTGAATGGCGGTCCAGCCGGGGCCGCCGAATTCGGTGGGCCATCCGTAGCCCAGCCAGCCCTTCTTGCCGAGGATCTTTGCCCAGTTCTGCAGATCGTCGCGCGTGAGTTCGAGCGCGTTGTGCACCTTGTGCGAAATCTCTTGGGGGAGGTTGTCCTTG
Source organism: Variovorax sp. ZS18.2.2 (assembly GCF_024701975.1). Taxonomy (GTDB): domain Bacteria; phylum Pseudomonadota; class Gammaproteobacteria; order Burkholderiales; family Burkholderiaceae_C; genus Variovorax. The sequence continues at coordinate 273,756 of NZ_JANLNM010000007.1, read as the reverse complement.
ACCCATGCGCGAATCTCTTCGCGGAACTTCTGTTCTTCGGGCGTGAAGCTCAAATCCATGCGTGCCTCGCTGTGTTGATCGGTTCACCGCAGACGCGGTGTGTCTCCGGAGCTTCGAGTTTTAGCACGGTCGTGCTGTGATTCGGTGTCCGCGCGGCGACAAGCATGTGCCCCCCGGCTTTTCACTTCGCTTCGCTTCGTGTAACTCGCTACCCCCCGAGGGGGAGGCGCGGCTCGCCTTGGGGCGGCCCGGCGGCGGCCGCCGTACACGGATAATCCCGCCCTCCCATGAAGAACATCGTGATCCTGATTTCCGGCGGCGGCTCCAACATGGCGGCCATCGTGCGTGCCGCCGAGCGCGACCGCTGGGCCGAGCGATTCGGCGCGCGCGTTGCGGCGGTCGTGAGCAACAAGGCCGAAGCTGGCGGGCTGGCGTTTGCCAAGACGCATGGCATTGCCACCGAAGTCGTCCCGCACAAGGAATTTCCGACCCGGGAAGCCTTCGACGAGGCGCTGGCGAAGGTCGTTGACGCGCATTCGCCGGCGCTGGTGGTGCTGGCGGGGTTCATGCGCATCCTGACGCCGGGCTTCGTCGGGCGTTATGCGGGGCGGCTGGTGAACATCCATCCCTCGCTGCTGCCGGCCTTTCCGGGGCTTCATACCCATCAGCGCGCCATCGACGCGGGTTGCAAGGTGGCCGGCGTGACCGTGCACCAGGTCACCACCGAACTCGACCACGGGCCGATCCTCGCGCAGGCCGTGGTGCCCGTGCTGCCCGACGACACCGCTGCCACGTTGGCGGGCAGGGTGCTGGCGCAGGAGCATCAGTTGTATCCGCGCGCCATTGCCGGATGGCTCGCGGATACATCACGTCACATTCGTTAATTTTGTTTATATTGACGGGTTTTCGGGAGTTCGAAGTGAAGAAGAAATACCCAACCCTGCTGATGACCGTCGCCGGAGCTGCTCTCGTGGCGGGCTGTGCGGCGTCGGCACCGGTGCCCGCACCTGCACCCGCCCCGGCTCCCGCTGCGCGGACGGAGCCCGTCTACCAATGCAATGTCGATGGCGCCAGGTTCGCCGTCGGCCAGCCTCTGACGCCGCAACTCGAAGCTGCGGTCCGGGCCCGGTCCGGCGCGGGAATCGTCCGCACGCTGAAGCCGGGTGAGGCCGTCACGATGGAATTCAACGGCGGGCGGCTCAACCTCCACGTCGATGCGCGCAACCGCGTGACCGAGGTCGGCTGCGGCTGACCCGTGTCCCGCCAGCCCGGCTAGATCGGCGCGAACCTGCGCTGCACCACGCCGTCGATTTCGATCGTTTCGCCGAACATTGCGGCGGGGCGGACCCAGAGGCCGTGGGCCCCGTAAAGCGCGCGATACAGCGTCATGGGCTCCAGGGTCTCGCTGTGGCGCACGGTGCCCAGGACTTCGTATTCGCCGCCCTTGTAGTGGCGGTAGCGGCCTGGAGGCGTTTCGATCAGGGGTGGCAGGTCGTTGTCGTTCAACGGGAGCTTCTTTCTTCAAAAACGGTCGGTGCTTGATTTGACGGGAGTCGAATGGATCGCGCGGATTTTGTTCACCTGGTTCGACTGAGCGAGCATGCCAGTGCCGACAACAGCGCGCGCTACCGGCGCAGCGTGGCGGCGTTCGCCGCGCTCGGCTATCTCTGGGTGCTGGGCTGCCTCGGACTCTCGGTGGGCATCATCGCCTGGGTGGCCTCGTCCCTCGGGCGCGAGCGCTTCAGCGTATCGCGCGGCTGGCTGCTGGTCTTTGCCCTGGGGCTGCTCTGGGCCACGGTGCGCGCACTCTGGGTGCGCTTCGAGGAGCCGGAGGGCAAGGAGCTCTTTCGGGAGGATGCGCCGGCGCTCTTCGAGGCGCTGGACCGCATCCGCAGCAAGATCAAGGGGCCGCCGGTCCATCGCGTCTTCCTCGACGACGATTTCAACGCCAGCATTCGCCAGGTGCCGCGCTTCGGACTGTTCGGCGGCGCGGTCAACTCGCTCAGCATCGGCCTGCCTCTTTTGATGATGCTGAACCGGCAGCGGTTGCTGTCGGTGCTGGCGCACGAGTACGGCCATTTGCGCGGCAACCACGGGAAGCTGAGTGCCTGGATCTACCGGACGCGGCTCTCCTGGCTCAAGCTGGACGCGAGCCTGCAGCGCGACGAAGGCGTGATGGCGCTGGTGTCGCAGGCCTTTTTCCGCTGGTATTTCCCGCGCTTCGCGGCGAAGACCTTCGCGCTGGCCCGGCAGGACGAGTACGAGGCCGACCGCATTTCGGGCCGGCTGCTGGGCACCGCGGTGGCGGCCGCCGCGCTGACCGAGATCGCGATCAAGGGCAACTGGTACGCCAACGAGTTCTGGCCTTCGCACTGGGCCCGCGCCGAACTGGAGCCGCAAGCCCCGGGGCCCTTTGCGGCCCTGCGCAAGCTCGCCCACGCACCGCCGAGCGACGATTTCGCCCGCCAGGCGCTGCGCGAGGCGATGCGCCGCGTCAGCGACCTGGACGACACCCATCCGGTGCTGCGCGACCGGCTGGAAGCGCTCGGACAAAAGGCGGCCCTGCCGCCGTGGTCGGAGCGGCCGGCGCTCGATTTCCTGGCTGACAGCGCGAAATGGATCGGGCATTTCGACAACCAGTGGCGCCGCGCCCACGCCGGCGACTGGAAGCAGCACCATGCGCACCGCGCGCGCATCCGCGAGCGCATCGCGGTATTGGCGGCACGGGGTGAGCGCAACACGCCCGACGAAATGGTCGAGTGGGCCGATTCCGAGCGCCGGCTCGATCCGGCGGCGCCGGTGCGCGTGCGCTACGAGAGCGCGTTGCGCATCGCGCCGGAGCACCCGGGGGCGCTGCGCGGGCTGGTCCAGATGCTGCCCGTGAACGATCGCGCCGGCCGGCTCGCGGTGCTCGAGCGGCTGCACGAGTCCGGCGCCGCCAGCCGCTGGTGGGCGGCCAAGAGCGCCGTCGCTTCGCTGGAAGACCCCGACGCTGGGTCGCACGACGAAGAAGCGCTGAAACTGTGGCGCGGCCGGCTCAAGGAGGCGGAAGAGGCCGAGGCGCGCGCCTGGGAGGAAATCACCGAGACGCCGTTCTTCAGCCAGATCGGGCGGCACGACCTGAACGACCATGAGCTGGGCGAATTGAAGGCGGATCTCGTTCGCTGCCTTCCCGTGTCGCGCGCCTGGCTGGTGCGCAAGAACCTGCGTGAATTTCCGTGGCGCCGCGCCTACATCGTGTTCGTCGAACTGCCGGGACTCGACGACGACGACCGCTGGCAGCTGTGTCGCCAGCTTGAGCAGACGCTGACTCTGCCGGGCGCCGCGCTGGTGCTTTGGGCTGGGCATTCGCCCACGCTGGCGGACATCGAGCAGCACGCTTTCGGGGCGGTCTGGACGCGCGAGGCCTAGCACGGCGGGCGCCTGAGACAATCAGGGGATGCACCCCAAAGCCCTGTTGGAGGCCACCGCCGATCTGGTGGGCCTTGTCCTGAAATTCGATCACCCGGCCGACCAGGTCGTTTCCCGCTTCTTTCGCGACCACCGCGAGTTCGGCCCGCGCGAGCGCGCGACGCTGGCTGAGACGGTCTACACCGTGCTTCGCAAGAAGCTCCTGTTCGACCATCTCTCTCCCTCGGGCAGTGGCTCGAAGGAGCGCCGCATGGCGATCCTCGGCTTTCACGGGCCGCGCGATTTTCTGAAGAGCGCGCTCAACGACACCGAGAAGCGCTGGCTCGACAACTGCGATGCCGTCAAGCCGGACGATCTGCTGGAGCGCCATCGCCACAACCTGCCGGAGTGGCTGGTGGCGCCGCTCAAGGCACAGCTCGGCGACGGGTTCTGGCCGCTGGTCGAAAGCCTGCAGCAGCCGGCGCCGCTCGATCTGCGCGTCAATGCGCTGACCGACAAGCGGGCGGAAGTGAAGGCGGAGCTTGCGAAGGCTGCTATCAAATCTGAAGCGACGCCGTTTTCGCCCTGGGGCTTGCGCATCGAAGGCAAGCCGGCGCTGACCAAGCTGGACGCGTTCGCTCGTGGCGCCTTCGAGGTGCAGGACGAGGGCTCCCAATTGCTCGCATTGCTGCTGGACGCCAAGCGCGGCGAGATGGTGGTCGATTTCTGCGCCGGCGCCGGCGGCAAGACCCTGGCGATCGGTGCCACGATGCGAAATACCGGGCGGCTCTACGCTTTCGACACTTCGGCGCATCGGCTCGACGCGCTCAAGCCACGGCTGGCGCGCAGCAAGCTCTCGAACGTCCATCCGGCCGCCATCGCCCATGAGCGGGACGACCGGATCAAGCGCCTGGCGGGAAAGATCGACCGGGTGCTGGTCGACGCACCTTGTTCGGGGCTTGGGACGCTGCGGCGCAATCCCGACCTGAAATGGCGCCAGTCGCCCAAGTCGGTAGAGGAATTGACGGTCAAGCAGACGGCCATCCTGCAAAGCGCGGCCCGGCTTGTGAAATCGGGCGGCCGGCTGGTTTACGCCACCTGCAGCGTGCTGCCGGAGGAAAACGAGGCCATTGCCGAAGCTTTTGGCGCCGCCAACCCCGATTTCGAGCCCCAGGACGCTGCGGAACTGTTGCAGGGGCTCAAAGTAGACGGTTTCGAGGCGCTTTGCGCCGGTGGCGCGGACGGAAGGCGCTACCTGCGCCTGTGGCCGCACCGCCATTCGACCGACGGTTTCTTCGCGGCCGTGTGGAACCGCAAATAGGGGCAGGACTCCAAACTAGGGTTAATCAGCGCTTTTCCTGAAGGGTAAACGGCCTCGTTTTGACGCTGTCGCCTTAAAATCGCTGGTTATCTTGAGGCTGCACCTTCGTGTGGCTATGGAGTACCTGACTCAATGTTGCTTCCTGACTCTGCCGTTCTCAATGCGGCCATCCAATGGCTCGGACACGGCTTGTGGGACATCACATGGTGGCAAGTCGTGTTGTACACGCTCGTCACCACGCACATCACGATCGCTGCGGTCACGATTTTCCTGCACCGTACGCAAACGCACCGGGCCATGGATCTGGGCCCGATTCCTTCGCATTTCTTCCGCTTCTGGCTGTGGCTCGGCACCGGCATGGTGACCAAGGAATGGGTTGCCATTCACCGCAAGCACCACGCCAAGTGCGAAACTCAGGAAGACCCGCACAGCCCGCAGGTCAAGGGCATCGACGAGGTGTTCTGGCGCGGCGCGGAGCTGTATCGCAAGGAATCGAAGAACAAGGACACGATCGATCGCTACGGCCACGGCACGCCCGATGACTGGATCGAACGCAACCTGTATTCGCGTTACAGCTGGCAAGGCGTGGGCCTGATGCTGGTGATCAACCTGGCGCTGTTCGGCACGCTCGGCATGGCCGTGTGGGCCGTCCAGATGCTCTGGATTCCGATCACCGCCGCCGGCATCATCAACGGCATCGGCCACTACTGGGGTTACCGCAACTTCGAGGCACCTGATGCCAGCCGCAACATCATGCCCTGGGGCCTGATCATCGGCGGCGAAGAGTTGCACAACAACCACCATACCTACCCGACGTCGGCCAAGTTCTCGGTCAAGAAGTACGAGTTCGACATCGGCTGGATCTACATCCAGGCGATGCAGGCCATCGGCTGGGCCAAGGTCAAGAAGGTGCCGCCGAAGATGCAGATGGGCGACATCCAGCCCGTGGCCAACGAGAAGACGCTCGAGGCCGTCATCGCCAATCGCTACGAAGTCATGGCCGGTTTCGCCCGCGAAATGCGTCGTGCAACCAGCGAAGAACTGGCCCTGCTGAAGACCAAGGGCGCCGATCTGTCGGTGCTCAAGGCAGCCAAGCGCTGGCTGCACCGCGACGACGACAAGGTGCCCGCATCGGCCCGCACGCACATCGTGCAGGCACGTGCAGCACACCCTGTGCTCGACAAGATGGTGACGATGCGCGAAGAATTGCGTCAGCTCTGGCTGAACACCTCGCAGTCGCGCGAGCAACTGGCGGCCGATCTGGCAGCTTGGTGCCATCGTGCCGAGGCCAGCGGCATTGCAGGTTTGCGCGAATTCTCGACGCGCTTGCGCGCTGCGCGCGCCTGAGAGGCTTGGCCTCGCAATAAGAAAGCCGGCCTTGGGTCGGCTTTTTTGTGTCCGTCGTATTTACGGGGTGGTATTGCCGCAATGGTTTGGCGGGCCAATGCAAATCGACGGGCAACAAAAAACCCGCTGGGTAAGCAGCGGGTTTTTTGTTTGCAGAACCAAGGCTGAATTACTTCAGCTTGATTTCCTTGTATTCGACGTGCTTGCGTGCCTTCGGGTCGAACTTCATGATCGACATCTTTTCAGGCATCGTCTTCTTGTTCTTGCTGGTCGTGTAGAAGTGGCCGGTACCCGCAGTGGATTCCAGCTTGATCTTTTCGCGTCCGCCTTTGCTCGTTGCCATGATTCAGCTCCTTAAGCTTGGCCGCGTGCGCGCAGGTCTGCGAGCACGGCGTCGATACCGTTCTTGTCGATCAGGCGCAGTGCAGCGCTCGAAACGCGCAGGCGAACCCAGCGGTTTTCAGTCTCGACCCAGAAACGGCGGTATTGCAGGTTCGGCAGGAACCGGCGCTTGGTTTTGTTGTTGGCGTGGGAAACGTTGTTTCCGACCATCGGGCCTTTGCCCGTTACGTCGCATACGCGTGCCATGTGGACACTCTTTCTTGAACAGCTGGCACCGGTGCAATCGTGGCGATCGCGGGTGTTTTGCAGCTTGACCTCGCCAGAAACGGGTGGCGGTACCCCGGCTTTGCCTGAACGCAGCGAGCCCCCGCGAGAGAGCCCTGTTTCGGCAAAGCCTCGGATTATAGCCCTTTTGGGCCGCGCCCGGATTTAGAGGGTGCCGTCCTGCTCCAGAAAGCGCTGGGCGTCCAGGGCAGCCATGCAGCCCGTACCAGCGCTCGTGATGGCCTGGCGGTACACGTTGTCCTGCACATCGCCGGCGGCGAAGACGCCTGGAATGCTGGTCATCGTGGCAAAGCCCTGCAGGCCGGAGCGGGTCAGGATGTAGTTGTCCTTCATCTCCAGCTGGCCCTGAAAGATGTCGGTGTTCGGGTGGTGCCCGATGGCGATGAAGCAGCCCTTGAGATCGATCTGCTCGGTCTCTCCGGTCTGCGTGTTCTTGATGCGGATGCCCGTCACGCCCGTGCCGTCACCCAGCACTTCGTCAAGTTCGTTGTGCAGCTTCAGCACGATCTTGCCTTCGGCGACCTTCTCCTTGACCTTGTCGATCAGGATCGGCTCGGCGCGGAACTTGTCGCGGCGATGCACCAGCGTGACCTTGTTCGCAATGTTGGCCAGGTACAGCGCTTCCTCGACGGCCGTGTTGCCGCCGCCGATCACGCAGACTTCCTGCTCGCGATAGAAGAAGCCGTCGCAGGTTGCGCAGGCGGAGACGCCGCGGCCCATGAACTTCTGTTCCGAATCCAGGCCCAGATACTTGGCGGATGCACCCGTGGCGATGATCAGCGAATCGCAGGTGTAGGTGCCGCTGTCGCCGGTCAGGGTGAAGGGGCGCTTGCTCAGGTCGACCTTGTTGATGTGGTCGAAAACGATCTGCGTCTTGAAGCGTTCGGCATGCTCAAGAAAGCGCTGCATCAGCTCCGGACCTTGCACGCCATGCACATCGGCCGGCCAGTTGTCGACTTCAGTGGTGGTCATCAACTGACCGCCCTGGGCAATGCCCGTGATGAGCAAAGGCTGCAGGTTTGCGCGGGCCGCATAGACGGCCGCGGTATAGCCGGCGGGGCCGGAGCCGAGAATCAAAACCTTGGCGTGTTGGGGAGCAGACATGAATAGAAAACCTAGGATATACGCTGCGTCAGCGTGTACATTTTCAGGGTGGTAGCGATATATATGGAGTATCACCGCCCGGTTCAACAACCGGGTGCACGGTGTTTTCAATGCGCGCGATTGTAGTAATCCATTGGCTTGACTTCTGGACCAACTCCGCGCGCTGTCTCAGGGATTGATAAATGTCGATGCTGTCCAACCTTGAATTGCTTCGGCGCGTTCCTTTGTTCGCGTCGTTGACGGCCACGCAGTCCGCAAGCATCGCGGATGCGATCATCAAGAAGCGCTTCAAGCGCGCCGAAGTTGTCGTGGAGCAGGGCAAGAAGTCCGATGCGCTCTACATCATCCTCACTGGGCGAGCCCGCGTGACCAGTGCCGACAGCCGGGGCCGCGAGGTCATCCTGGCCACGCTGCACCCCGGCGACTACCTCGGCGAAATGAGCCTGATCGACGACGAGCCGCACTCGGCCACGGTGCGCACCGAGATCCAGTGCGACGTCCTCATGCTCGGCCGCGATGCATTTGCGCGCTGCCTGCCCGAGAACTCCTCGATGGCCTACAACATCATGCGCGGCCTGGTGCAGCGCCTGCGCCATGCCGACCGGAAGATCGAGTCCCTCGCGCTGATGGACGTCTACGGCCGCGTAGCCCGCTCGTTGCTCGAATTCGCCGTCGACGACGGCGCTGGCAACCTCAAGGTGCGCGACAAGATCTCCCGCCAGGACCTGGCCAAGATGGTCGGTGCTTCGCGCGAAATGGTGAGCCGCGTGATGAAGGATCTGGAAGAGCGCGGTTTCGTTCAGACCCTGGACGATGGCGCGATGATCGTCAAGGAACGGCTGCTGACGCTCACGTGAGCCTTCGGGCCGGGCGCTTCTGGCGGCCCCGGTCTTTTGTTGTAGTGTTCGGGCGTCCGGCCTCCGATTCCCAGGGCCGGGTGCCGTGTTTTTCATGACCTATTCGCTCAATACGCTTCAATCTTCTTCTGCCGCCGATGGGCAACCCGTGCGCGTGCGCGCCATGCGCTTCGCCCACGAAATCACGCTGATCGCCGGATTCGCAGCGCTGTTGTTCTGGTTGCTCGCGATGCTGAGCTTCACGCCTTCCGACGCCGCCTGGTCGACCTCGGGCACCGGTGGCGAAATCAAGAACTGGGGCGGCCGCATCGGCGCCTGGCTGGCCGATGGCAGTTACTACGCGGCCGGCTATTCCGTCTGGTGGTGCCTCGCAGCCGGCCTGCGTGCCTGGTTGTCTTCGCTGGCCAACTGGCTGCGCGGCGGTGAAGCCGCACCGGCCGAGCAGCCCCCTCGCGGCCGCTTCAATCGCAGCCGCCTCGCGTTCTGGTTCGGCCTCATCCTGCTGCTGTGCGCGAGCACCATGCTCGAATGGTCGCGCCTGTACCGGCTCGAATCGCACCTGCCGGGTTCGGGCGGCGGTGCGCTCGGCTATCTCGTGGGGCCGGCCAGCGTGCGATGGATGGGCTTCACCGGTTCGGCGCTGGTCGCCATTGCCGGCGGCGTGATCGGCTCGGCGCTGGTCTTCCGTTTCTCGTGGAGCCTGATTGCCGAGCGCATCGGTGCCCGCGCCTATTCGCTCTTCGAGTCGCGCCGCGAGAAACGCGAAATGGCCGCCGACATCGCCATGGGCAAGCAGGCCGCCCGCGAGCGCGCCGAAGCCGATGAGCCTGCGTTCACGCGCGGCGATTCGGGCAGCAAGGGCGGCGAGCCCGCCATGACCACCGATTTCCCCGACGACGAAGAGATCCTCATCGAGCCGCGTCCCAAGCGCCGTCCGCCGTCGCCGCCGGTGCAGATCGAGCCCGCGATGACCGAGGTGCCCCGAAGCGATCGCGTCGTCAAGGAGCGCCAGAAGCCGCTCTTCAAGGAGCTCCCCGACAGCAAGCTGCCGCAGGTCGACCTGCTCGATGCGGCACTGGTGCGTCAGGAAACCGTGTCCGCCGATACGCTCGAGATGACCTCGCGCATGATCGAGAAGAAGCTCAAGGACTTCGGCGTCGAGGTGCGTGTGGTGCTTGCCTCGCCGGGCCCGGTGATCACGCGCTACGAGATCGAGCCCGCCACTGGCGTCAAGGGCTCGCAGATCCTGGGCCTCGCCAAGGACCTCGCGCGTTCGCTCTCGCTGGTGTCGATCCGCGTGGTTGAAACGATCCCCGGCAAGAACTACATGGCGCTGGAATTGCCGAACGCCAAGCGCCAGTCGATCAAGCTCAGCGAAATCCTGGGCTCGCAGATCTACAACGAAGGCAAGTCGATGCTCACCATGGGCCTCGGCAAGGACATCATCGGCAACCCCGTGGTGGCCGACCTCGCGAAGATGCCGCACGTGCTGGTGGCCGGTACCACCGGCTCGGGCAAGTCGGTGGGTATCAACGCCATGATCCTGTCGCTGCTCTACAAGGCCGAGGCACGCGATGTGCGGCTCTTGATGATCGACCCGAAGATGCTCGAAATGTCGGTCTACGAAGGCATTCCGCATCTGCTGGCGCCCGTGGTCACCGACATGCGCCAGGCGGCCCACGGCCTGAACTGGTGCGTGGCCGAGATGGAGCGTCGCTACAAGCTCATGAGCAAGCTCGGCGTGCGCAACCTGGCCGGCTACAACACCAAGATCGACGAAGCCAAGGCGCGCGAGGAGTTCATCTACAACCCCTTCAGCCTCACGCCGGACGATCCGGAGCCGCTCAAGCGCGAGCCGCACATCGTGGTGGTGATCGACGAGTTGGCCGACCTGATGATGGTGGTGGGCAAGAAGATCGAGGAGCTCATTGCCCGCCTCGCGCAGAAGGCGCGCGCCGCCGGCATCCACCTGATTCTGGCCACGCAGCGGCCCAGCGTGGACGTGATCACCGGCCTCATCAAGGCCAACATCCCCACGCGCATCGCGTTCTCGGTGGGCTCCAAGATCGACAGCCGCACCATCCTCGACCAGATGGGCGCCGAGGCGCTGCTGGGCATGGGCGACATGCTCTACATGGCCAGCGGAAGCGGCCTGCCGATCCGCGTGCACGGTGCCTTCGTGAGCGACGAGGAAGTGCACCGCGTGGTGGCCTACCTCAAGAGCCAGGGCGAGCCCGACTACATCGAGGGCGTGCTCGAAGGCGGCACGGTCGATGGCGACGACGGCGACCTGCTCGGTGGCGGCGGCGATGCAGAAAAGGATCCGATGTACGACCAGGCGGTCGAGGTCGTGCTGAAGAACCGCAAGGCCAGCATCTCGCTGGTGCAGCGCCATCTGAAGATCGGCTACAACCGCGCCGCGCGCCTCGTCGAGGACATGGAAAAGGCCGGCCTCGTGAGCGCCATGAGCGGCAGCGGCCAACGTGAAATCCTGGTGCCCTCGCGCACCGAATAAACAATTGACGCGACAGCGGCTCGCAATTCCGGTTACGTGCTGAAAGGCAATTTGCAGAAGCGCTCGCCGGCATTGCAAATCTTCATGAAGACCTACACATGCCGCAATTCGCGGCGAGTAGGGTCGATGCCCAATGCAACAGCTTTTCCGAGGAATCCAAATTGAAAATCCGCCATTGGCTACTGATCGGTCTTCTCTGCTCCGCCAACGCCTGGGCCGGCGGCCTTGAAAGCCTCGAGACCTTCGTTAAGACGGTCAAATCGGGCCGCGCCGAATTCACCCAGACCGTGACCGCGCCATCGCGCGAAGGCCAGCCCGGCCGCGTCAAGACATCGACCGGCACCTTCGAATTCCAGCGCCCCGGCAAATTCAAGTTCGATTACCGCAAGCCCTTTGCCCAGAGCATCGTGGCCGACGGCAAGACGCTGTGGCTCTACGACGCCGACCTGAACCAGGTCACGCAGCGCGCCCAGGCGCAGGCGCTGGGTTCCACCCCGGCGGCGCTGATTGCCGCGGCGCCCGATCTGCGCGCGCTGCAAGCCGATTTCACGCTCGAAGCCGCGCCCGAGCGCGACGGCCTCGAATGGGTCAAGGCCACCCCAAAGAACAAGGACGGCCAATTGCAAAGCGTGCTGGTCGGCTTCCAGGGCGATGCCCTCGCGGCGCTCGAAATCCTCGACAGCTTCGGCCAGCGCTCGGTGCTCAAGTTCAGCAAGGTCGAGGTGAATCCCTCGCTCGCCGCCAGCGTGTTCGATTTCAAGGCGCCCGCCGGCGCCGACGTCGTCAAGCAGTAATCGCTACAAGGTTTGGCCATCAGTTCCCACCAACCCCTTGCCGAGCGCCTTCGCCCGAAGACGCTCGGCGAAGTGATCGGCCAGCAGCACCTGCTCGGCCCGGGCATGTCGTTGCGCATCGCCTTCGAGTCGGGCCAGCCGCATTCCTGCATCCTCTGGGGGCCGCCGGGCACCGGCAAGACCACCATCGCGCGTTTGATGGCCGACGCCTTCGACGCACAGTTCCTGAGCATCAGCGCGGTCCTGGGCGGCGTGAAGGACATCCGCGAGGCCGTCGAGCGCGCCACGGCTGCGCGCGATGGCCTGGAGCAGCAGCGCACCATCGTCTTCGTCGACGAGGTGCACCGCTTCAACAAGAGCCAGCAGGACGCCTTCCTGCCGCATGTGGAGTCGGGGCTTTTCACCTTCATCGGCGCGACCACCGAGAACCCCTCGTTCGAGGTCAACTCGGCCTTGCTGTCGCGGGCTGCGGTGTACGTGCTGCAGCCGCTCACAGAGGGCGATCTCAAGCAGATCGTCGCCAAGGCGCAATCGATCCAGGCGGTCCCGGCCATCGACGAGGCGGCCATCGACCGGCTCGTCGCCTATGCCGACGGCGACGCGCGCCGCCTGCTCAACACGCTCGAGACACTGGCCGTCGCGGCCCGCGCCGAGAAGCTGGAGAACATCGGCGACGAATGGCTGCTGCGCGTGCTCGGCGAGCGCATGCGGCGCTACGACAAGGGCGGCGAGCAGTTCTACGACACCATCAGTGCGCTGCACAAGTCGGTGCGCGGCAGCGACCCCGATGCCGCGCTCTACTGGTTCGTGCGCATGCTCGACGGCGGAGCCGATCCGCGCTACATGGCGCGCCGCCTCGTGCGCATGGCGAGCGAAGACATCGGCCTGGCCGACCCGCGCGCGCTGCGCCTGGCGCTCGATGCGGCCGAGGTCTACGAGCGCCTGGGCACGCCCGAGGGCGAGCTCGCGCTGGCCGAATGCGTCGTGTACCTCGCCATCGCACCCAAGTCGAACGCCGTCTACAAGGCCTACAACGCCGTGCGCGCCCTCATCAAGAAGGACAGCACGCGACCGGTGCCCATGCACCTGCGCAATGCACCCACCAAGCTCATGAAGGAGCTCGACTACGGCAAGGGCTACCGCTACGCCCACGACGAGGAGGGCGGTTTCGCCGCCGGCGAAAACTACCTTCCCGAGGGGCTGGAAGGGCAGGTCTTCTACGAGCCCGTGGACCGTGGCCTCGAAATCCGCATCGGCGAAAAGCTGCGCGAACTGCGCCGTCTGAACGCTGGAAAAGGCGACTGATACCCTCTTGCGCGCCCTGCGCATGCCGCGCATGAACTTACGCCCATACAGCATGGCGTGAGCGGGTAAACCCCGGTCGCTGCGCACCAAATCAGCGCTGGTGCTTGCTTACAATCCCGCCCACAAATCCGCCTGCGACACATGCTGGCTGGTTTTTTGCTTGTCCAGCCAAGGGCGCCAAACCGGTGCCACGGTGGGTGAATGGCACCCCTCAACGGTGCAACACATAGGGAATCGCGTTATGGAAATATTGCTGCAGCAGATCATCAACGGTCTGGTCCTGGGCAGCATGTATGCCTTGATAGCCTTGGGCTACACCATGGTGTACGGCATCATCAACCTCATCAATTTCGCGCACGGAGAAGTGCTGATGGTGGGGGCTCTCACAAGCTGGACCATCATCGGCCTCATGAAGGACGGCATGCCCAACACGCCGGGCTGGCTGGTCCTTCTCATCGCATTGATCATTGCCTGCATCGTCGCGGCAACGCTCAATTTCGTGATCGAGAAGGTGGCCTACCGGCCGCTTCGCAACAGCCCCAAGCTCGCGCCGCTCATCACGGCCATCGGCATGTCGATCCTGCTGCAGACGCTGGCCATGATCATCTGGAAGCCGACCAACAAGGCCTATCCCAACCTGCTGCCGACCGACCCCATCCACGTGGGCGGTGCCGTGATCTCGCCCACGCAGGTGATGATCCTCAGCGTCACCGCGTTCTCGCTCGTGGTGCTGATGTGGCTGGTCAACTACACCAAGCTCGGGCGCGCCATGCGCGCCACCGCGGAGAACCCACGCGTCGCCGCGCTCATGGGCATCCGCCCCGACATGGTCATCTCGGCCACCTTCATCATCGGCGCCGTGCTCGCGGCCATCGCCGGTGTGATGTACGCATCGAACTACGGCATCGCGCAACACGCGATGGGCTTCCTGCCCGGCCTCAAGGCCTTCACCGCGGCGGTGTTCGGCGGCATCGGTAACCTGGCCGGCGCAGTGGTCGGCGGCATCCTGCTGGGGCTCATCGAGGCCATCGGCTCCGGCTACATCGGCACCCTCACCGGTGGCGTGCTGGGCAGCAACTACAGCGACATCTTCGCGTTCATCGTGCTGATCGTCATGCTCACCCTGCGACCGTCGGGCCTGCTCGGCGAACGCGTGGCAGACCGTGCGTAAGGAGCGAGACATGAAGAACAGCAAAAACCTCGCTCTCTACGTCATCGGCGCCATTGCGGTGCTCGCGCTGCCCCTGCTGCTGCAGATGCAGGGCAACGCCTGGGTGCGCATTGCCGACATCGCACTGCTCTACGTGCTGCTGGCCCTGGGCCTCAACATCGTGGTCGGCTACGCCGGCCTGCTCGACCTGGGCTACGTGGCCTTCTTCGCGGTGGGGGCCTACCTCTATGCGTTGATGGGCTCGTCGCACCTGACCGAGACCTTCCCCTGGTTCGCCCAGATGTTCCCGAACGGGCTGCATACCTCGCTGCTGATCGTGGTCCCGCTGGCGCTGGTGGTGGCCGGTTGTCTCGGCGTGCTGCTGGGTGCGCCTACGCTCAAGCTGCGCGGCGACTATCTCGCCATCGTGACGCTGGGCTTCGGCGAAATCATCCGCGTGTTCCTGAACAACCTCGACCAGCCGGTGAACATCACCAACGGTCCCAAGGGCATCACGGCCATCGACTCCATCAAGTTCTGGGGCCTCGACCTCGGCAAGGCATGGAAGTTCGACGGCTTCACGATCTCCTCGGTGTCGCTGTACTACTACCTGTTCCTGGCGCTCGTGATCGCCACCATCATCATTTCGCACCGCCTGCAGGTCTCGCGCATCGGCCGTGCCTGGATGGCCATTCGCGAAGATGAAATTGCTGCCAAGGCCATGGGCATCAACACCCGCAACATGAAGCTGCTGGCCTTCGGCATGGGCGCGAGCTTCGGCGGCGTTTCGGGTGCGATGTTCGCGGCCTTCCAGGGCTTCGTGTCGCCCGAGTCCTTCAGCCTGATGGAGTCGGTGATGATCGTGGCCATGGTGGTGCTCGGCGGCATCGGGCACCTGCCCGGCGTCATCCTGGGCGCGGTGCTGCTGGCTGCGTTGCCAGAAGTGCTGCGCTACGTGGCCGGCCCGCTGCAGTCGCTGACCGACGGTCGCCTCGATGCCTCGATCCTGCGCCAGCTCTTCATCGCGCTCGCCATGATCGTCATCATGCTGGTGCGTCCGCGCGGCCTGTGGCCCTCGCCCGAGCACGGCAAGACGCTGACGAAGAAGGGCGGCGTGCCGGTCGATCCGAGCCATGCGGCAGTAGCCCCTGGCTCGCTGCAGACACACGCACCGGGCATCGATACGCCCGCCGACGAAGTGCCGGGTGCCGCTTCGCGTCCCATGTCGATCAATCCGTGAGCCGAGGAGAAACTGACATGACGACAACCACAGACACCATCCTCGACGTTCGCGGCATCTCCAAGCGCTTCGGCGGGCTGCAGGCCCTTTCCGACGTCGGCATCACCATCAAGCGTGGCCAGGTCTATGGCCTGATCGGCCCGAACGGCGCCGGCAAGACCACCTTCTTCAACGTGATCACCGGGCTCTACACGCCCGACAGCGGCACCTTCGAGCTGGCCGGCAAGCCCTACCAGCCGACGGCCGTGCACGAAGTGGCCAAGGCCGGCATTGCGCGCACCTTCCAGAACATCCGCCTCTTCGCCGAAATGACGGCGCTCGAGAACGTGATGGTCGGGCGCCACATCCGCACCCATTCGGGCGTGTTCGGCGCGATGCTGCGCACCGGCAGCTTCAAGGCCGAGGAAAAAGCCATTGCCGACCGTGCGCACGAGTTGCTCGACTACGTGGGCATCGGCAAGTTCGCCGACTACAAGGCGCGCACGCTGAGCTACGGCGACCAGCGCCGCCTCGAAATCGCCCGCGCGCTGGCCACCGACCCGCAGCTCATCGCCCTCGACGAACCCGCCGCCGGCATGAATTCGACCGAGAAGGTGCTGCTGCGCGAGCTGATCGATCGCATCCGCCGCGACGACCGCACCATCCTGATCATCGAACACGACGTCAAGCTCATCATGGGCCTGTGCGACCGCGTGACCGTGCTCGACTACGGCAAGCAGATTGCCGAGGGCACGCCGGCCGACGTGCAGAAGAACGAAAAAGTGATCGAGGCTTACCTCGGAACGGGGGGCCACTGAAATGAGCACAGCAACGATGACGAGCGAAGAAGAAACCCGCGCCACCGCGGTGCAGGCCAAGGCGGCCGGCAAGACGCTGCTGAAGGTCAGCGGCCTGAAGGTCGGCTACGGCGGCATCCAGGCCGTCAAGGGCGTGGACTTCGAGGTGCGCGAGGGCGAACTGGTGTCGCTGATCGGCTCCAACGGCGCCGGCAAGACGACCACCATGAAGGCGATCACCGGCACGCTGCCGGCGGGCGCGGGCAGCATCGAATTCCTCGGCCGCAGCATCAAGGGCCGCGGCGCCTGGGACCTCGTGGGCGAAGGCCTCGTGATGGTGCCCGAAGGCCGCGGTGTCTTCACGCGCATGACGATCACCGAGAACCTGCAGATCGGCGCCTACATCCGCACCGACAAGGCCGGCATCGCGAGCGACATGGAGCGCGTGTTCGTCACATTCCCGCGCCTGCGCGAGCGCAAGGACCAGCTGGCCGGCACGATGTCGGGCGGCGAACAGCAGATGCTCGCCATGGGCCGCGCGCTGATGGCGCGCCCCAAGGTGCTGCTGCTCGATGAGCCCACCATGGGCCTGTCGCCGATCATGTGCGACAAGATCTTCGAGGTGGTGCAGACCGTGGCCTCGCAGGGTGTCACGATCCTCCTGGTGGAGCAGAACGCCAACCGCGCGCTGCAACTGGCCGACCGTGGCTATGTGATGGAGTCCGGGCTCATCACGATGGACGGCGATGCCAAGGAACTGCTGCGCGACCCACGGGTTCGCGCCGCGTACCTCGGCGAATAACTCAGTCCACCTTCGCGCCTGTCGCTTTCACGACCTTCTCGTATTTGGCGAGTTCGGTCTTCATGAAAGCGCCGAACTGCTCGGGCGAGTTGCCCACCGGCTCGGCCAGCAGCGATGCAAAGCGGGTCTTCGTTTCCGGCGCATTCAGCGCGGCGACGAAGGCCTGATTCAGCTTCACGACCACGTCGTGCGGCGTGCCGGCCGGCGCGACCAGGCCCCACCAGGTGTCGATCGAGAAACCCTTGAGCGTGTCGGCCACCGGTGGCGCCTCGGGCAGCGCGCTGCTGCGCTGCAGCGTCGTGACCGCAATCGCCTTCAGCTTGCCCGAGCGGATGTTCGGCGCCGCGGTCGCGAGGTTGTCGAAGTTGAAATCGACCTGTCCGGAGATCAGCGCGAGCTGCGCCGGGTTGCCACCGTTGTACGGGATGTGCACCGCGAAGATGCCCGCTTCCTTCTTGAAGAGTTCGCCCGCCAGGTGCCCGGCGCTGCCGTTGCCGCCGCTGCCGTAGTTGAGCTTGGCGGGGTTGGCTTTGGCATAGCGGATGAGGTCGGCGACCGATTCGATGTGCAGGCGCTTCGCGGTCTCGGCGTTCATCACCAGCACGTTGGGCACGCGGACCATCTGCGTGATCGGTGCGAAATCGGTCGCGGCATTGAACGGGATCTTGCTGTAGAGCCACGGGTTGACCGCGTTGGTGGCGGTGGCCGCGATGCCGATCGTGAGGCCGTCCGGCGGCGCCTTGGCCACGATGTCGGCGCCGATGTTGCCGCCCGCACCGGGCTTGTTGTCGATGATGACCGGGCCGAACACGTCCTTGACGCGTTCGGCCAGCATGCGCGCGGTGAGGTCGATGGGGCCGCCTGCGGCGTAGGGCACGACGAGGCGGATGGGACGCTGCTGCTGGGCCGTGGCATGGCCCGCGGCGAGGGTTGCGGCGCCTGCGAGCAGGGTGAGGAGGAAGTGTCTCGTCTTCATTTTTTTGTCGTCTGCAGATGGCAAATCAGGGAGCGGGAATCGGGAAATCAAGAAGTCGGAAATCAGGGCATGGCCTTGTCGGCCTCGGTGGTGAACGCATCGGCAAAGAACTCTTCTTCGGGCAGGCCTGCCAGCGCCACGTAGTCGCGCTTGGCCGAGTCGACCACGATGGGCGCGCCGCAGGCATAGACCTGGTGGCCCGACAGGTCGGCGAAGTCTTCCAGCACCGCCTGGTGGACAAAGCCGGTGCGGCCGGTCCAGTTGTCGTCGGGCGTGGCGTTGGAGATCACGGGCACGTAGCGCAGGTTCGGCATCTCGGCCAGTTGACCGCGCACCCACTCGTCCATGTACAGGTCTTCGGGTCGGCGGCCGCCCCAATAGAGCGTGGCGGGCCGCTCGATGTCCTTGAACTTCATGTGCTCCAGCAGCGCCTTGATCGGCGCGAAGCCCGTGCCCGAGGCCAGCAGGACCATCGGCTTGTCGGAGTCCTCGCGCAGGAAGAAGCTGCCGAAGGGGCCTTCGATGCGCAGGATTTCCTTTTCCTTCATGACGCCGAAGACGTGGTCGGTGAACTTGCCGCCCGGCAGGTGCCGCAGGTGCAGTTCGATGCCCGTGCCCGGCACGCCCAGCGTGTGCGGCGCGTTGGCCATCGAATAGCTGCGGCGCGCGCCGTCGCGCAGAATGAATTCCACGTACTGCCCCGCATGGAACTGCAGCGGCTCGCCGGCCGGCAGTTGCAGGCGCAGCATCATCACGTCGTGCGATTGCCGCGTAAGGGCCAGCACCCGCACCGGCATCTTGCGGATCGGGAGGGCACCGGCCTCGGTGACTTGGCGAGATTCGAGCACCACGTCGCTCGTGGCGTGCGCGCAGCAGGTCAGCACGTAGCCTGCGAGCTGCTCCTCGGCGCTCAGCGCCTTGCTCTGGTGGGGGCCGAGGGTGACCTCGCCCGAGAGCTTCTTGCACTTGCAGGAGCCGCAGGCGCCGTCCTTGCAGCCATAGGGCAGGCCGATGCCCTGACGGATGCCGGCTGCCAGGATGGTTTCGTCGCCATGGACTACGAAATGACGGCCGCTCGGTTCGACGGTGATGGAAAAGCCGGCTTCGTGCGGCGGTGCAGCAGTCATCTGTATTCTTCGGCTTGTTTTTCAGCCTGGGTCTGAAACGGAAAGGGAACAGGATTTTGCCTTCAATCAATAGCCCCTCCGGCGCGCTGCCGGCGCGGTTCCGGCGCGAGCGCCTCCTGATCGTCGGTTGCGGCGACGTCGGCCAGCGCGTGGCGCGCGACCAGCGCGGCCGGATGCAACTGGTGGCGCTCACGTCCTCGGCGGAGCGAGTCGCCGCACTGCGCGAGGCCGGCATCCGCCCGCTGGTGGGCAACCTGGACGAGCCGGCCACGCTGCGCCGGCTGGCGGGCATCGCTACGCGGGTGCTGCACCTTGCACCGCCCGCGCGCGATGGCGGCGCCGCCTGGTGGCGCGACCAGCGCACCACGGCCCTGGCACGCGCCTTGAGGCTGCGCTCGGTGCCTCTTGCCTTCGTCTACGGCTCGACCAGCGGCGTGTATGGCGATTGCGGTGGTGCCCGCGTGAGCGAAACGCGCGCCGTGCGACCCGACACGCCGCGCTCCCACCGTCGCGTGGACGCCGAGCGCGCGGTGCGCTGGTTCGGGCGCAGCGCCGGCGTGCGCGCGAGCATCCTGCGCATTCCGGGCATCTACGCGCCGGACCGCGAGAACGGCACGCCCCGCGCGCGCCTGCAGCGCGGCACGCCAGTGCTGCGGCAGGAGGACGACGTCTACACCAGCCACATCCATGCCGACGACCTGGCGCGCGCCTGCATCGCGTCGCTGTTCCGCGGCCGGCCGCAGCGCATCGTCCATGCATCGGACGACACCGAGCTGCGCATGGGCGACTACGTCGATCTCGCGGCCGATCTCTACGGCATGCCGCGCCCGCCGCGCGTGGCGCGCGATGAAGCCGAGCGCCAGTTGCCGCTGCAGTTGCTCAGCTTCATGGGCGAATCGCGCCGGCTCGACAACACGCGGCTCAAGCGCGAGCTGCGCGTGCGGCTTGCGCATCCGACCGTGCACACCGGCCTGCGCGCCGAGGCTTGACGACGTCATGCCCAGCCTGCCCGCTGAGGCCTTTCACTTTGTCGATCGAGCGAACTGGGCGGCTGTGCGGACACAGGGGCTGTGCAGCACCGACGAGCTGCTGCGCCGCGGCGCGTTCGGCACCGAGGTCAACGCGGCCGTGCGCGCCCATCGTCCGCAGGGCGTGACTCTGCCCGACGGCTGCTACATCCGCGACCAGCGGCCGATGCCGCCGCAGGCGCTCGCGCGTTGCCTCGACCCGGGCCTGGCGCCGACCGATTGGTATGCGCTGCTCAACAGTTGCGTGTTCTTCTGGCTCGACCCTGATCGCGTGGAGCGCCATCGGACCGCGCTGGGCAACCGGCCGCAGGTGCTGTTGACCTTCGATGCCAGAGCGCTGGTGATTGCCTGCGAGGCCGCGGCGCATGTGACACCGTTCAATACCGGCAGCGCCATGCGCAAGGCGGCTGCACGCGGGCTGCGCACATTGGTGCCGCTGGCGCAATGGCAGGCGGACGGCTGGACTTCGGAAGCGCTGCCTCGGCAACCGGTGCGCGCGGCCAGCCATCGGCCGGCGGAACTGGTCTTTTTTTTGTGCCGCGGTGCCGGATGCGATGCGCTTCGTCACCGCGATCGAAGCGATCGGCTAACCGCGTTTGACGCGGGGCGCGCACTCGGGCGCGACCTGATCGAGCGCCAGCACGAGCCGCTCCACGAGGCGCGTGCTGTACGGTTGTCGGGGGTGGACGTCGTCCACCATGTCGGCGGCGTCGAAGCGCACGGCGCCCCAGTCGGCAAACAACACGCCTTCTTCCTGGGCCACGCGCTGTGCCGTGGCGTGGTAGCCGTCCCGCAGCGGCAGTCGGTCGGCTTTCACCTTCGAGAGGCCGGTGACGATCGATGTCTTGCCGGCCGCCTGGACGTAGTCGACCATCCCGCGCAAGGCCGGCTCGTACTGGTAGCCGTTACCGGCATCGTTGATGCCGTATTGCAGCACCACGACGCGCGCCGGCATCGGTTGCAGCACAAAGGTCGGCAGGCGCTTGTGGGCGCTGTCGCCCGGGGAGCTGAAGTCGGCAATCGTCCAGGCAGGGCGGATGCGCTTGATCGCGGCGGCCGGTGGTTCCTTGATGCGGTTCGTCAGCGACGCGCCGAACCCGCCATAGAGGATCGAATCGCCCCACAGGGCGACGGTGCAGTCGGGTGCGGCAGCAGCAGGACCGGCGCCAATTGCCAGGGCCAGCCAGAGAAGAAGGGGGAGGGGGCGCACGGTACGGTGCGAGCAATTTCGCATGGCGTTCAGTGTGCCTCTCGACGATGAACGGGGGATCCCTTTTCCCATATCGACAGCAAGGTATCGATGGTGCCCGGGGCCGGAATCGAACCGGCACACCTTTCGGTGGGGGATTTTGAGTCCCCTGCGTCTACCAATTTCACCACCCGGGCAGGGTTCTGAACGAAGCCCAAAATTATGGCACAGTGGCTGCCATGAATTATCCGACGATCGAAGACGCCATTGGCAAGACCCCCCTGGTCGCCCTGCAACGCATCGATGCGGCCGAAAATGCCAAGCGCGGCAACGTGATCCTCGGCAAGCTCGAAGGCAACAATCCCGCGGGATCGGTCAAAGACCGCCCGGCACTCTCGATGATCAAGCGCGCCGAGGAGCGCGGCGAAATCAAGCCCGGCGACACGCTGATCGAAGCCACCTCGGGCAACACCGGCATCGCGCTCGCGATGGCTGCAGCCATCAAGGGCTACCGCATGGTGCTGATCATGCCGGAGGACCTCTCCGTCGAACGCGCCCAGACCATGAAGGCGTTCGGCGCCGAGCTGGTGCTCACGCCCAAGAGCGGCGGCATGGAATACGCCCGCGACCTCGCCGAGCAGATGGTTGCTCAAGGCAAGGGCCGGGTGCTCGACCAGTTCGCCAATCCCGACAATCCGCGCATCCACTACGAGACGACGGGCCCCGAGGTCTGGGCCGACACCGAGGGCAAGATCACGCATTTCGTGAGCGCCATGGGCACCACCGGCACCATCACCGGCGTCTCGCGATTCCTGAAGGAAAAGAACCCTGCGGTGCGCATCATCGGCGCGCAGCCGGCCGAAGGCTCGCGCATCCCGGGCATCCGCAAGTGGCCCACCGAATACCTGCCGAAGATCTACGACCCGAGCCGCGTCGACGAAGAAATCAGCGTGAGCCAGGACGACGCTGAGGAAATGTGCCGGCGCCTTGCGCGCGAAGAGGGCATCTTCGGCGGCATCTCCGCGGCCGGCGCGCTGTGGGCGGCGCTCGAGGTCGCGAAGAAGGTCGAGAACGCCACCATCGTCTTCGTTGTGTGCGATCGAGGTGACCGCTACCTGTCGACCGGCGTCTTCCCCGCGTAAGCCCATAGAAACCCGCCGCAGCACCCGCCCCGGGTGCCGTGAGCCATAACAAGAGCAGCCCCATGCCCCACCCCAAGTTTTGCCAGGTCTGTGCCACGCCGCTGGAATGGATCGCGTTGATGGAAGACGGC
Source organism: Variovorax sp. ZS18.2.2 (assembly GCF_024701975.1). Taxonomy (GTDB): domain Bacteria; phylum Pseudomonadota; class Gammaproteobacteria; order Burkholderiales; family Burkholderiaceae_C; genus Variovorax. The sequence goes on along the minus strand of NZ_JANLNM010000007.1, from coordinate 250,935 downwards.
GGTCCCAAGGAACGCCTGCGCTGCCCGAACTGCGGCCACACGCACTGGAACAACCCCACGCCCGTGCTCGCGGCCATCGTCGAGTACCGCGGCCAGGTGCTGCTGGCGCGCAACGCGGCCTGGCCCGGCAAGATGTTCGCGCTGATCACCGGCTTCATGGAAGCCGGCGAGACGCCCGAGGAAGGCATTGCGCGCGAGGTGAAGGAAGAAACCAACCTCGACGTGAGCGCGACGAAGCTCGTGGGCGCCTACGACTTCCAGCGCATGAACCAGATCATCATCGCCTACCACGTGGTGGCCGATGGCGAGGTGAAGCTCTCACCCGAGCTGGTGGACTACCGCCTCTACGACCTGCCGGATTTGAAATGCTGGCCCGCGGGCACCGGCTATGCGCTGGCCGACTGGCTGCGCACGCGGGGCCACGAGCCCGTGTTCTTCAGCGCGGCCGAGAACGAAGAGCGCCGCCGCGGACTGCAGCTGCCGCCCGAGGAGCCCAGGCATGGAAGTTGATCGCGAAATCGACACGCGCGGGTTGAACTGCCCGCTGCCCATCCTCAAGGCGAAGAAGTCGCTCAACGACATGGCGAGCGGGCAACTGCTCAAGGTGGTGTCAACCGATCCGGGATCGGTGCGCGACTTCCAGGCCTTCGCGCGCCAGACCGGCAACGAGCTCATGGAGCAGCAGACGGTCGGCACCGACTTCATCCACGTATTGAAGCGGCGCTAGCGAGCACCAAAAGGAAAGGGGCCTGTGTGGCCCCTTTTTTGTTCAGTGCTTCTCGGCAGCCCTCAGAGCTTCAGGCTCTTGAGGTATTCACGGAATTCGGCGCCCACTTCGGGGTGCGCCAGCGCCAGTTCCACGCTGGCCTGCAGAAAGCCTTCCTTGCTGCCGCAGTCGTAGCGGATGCCCTTGTAGGCGTAGGCGTAGACCGATTCCTTCTTCATCAGCGCCGCGATGCCGTCGGTCAACTGGATCTCGCCGCCCGCGCCCTTGGGCTGGTTGCGGATCTCGTCGAACACGCCCGGCGTGAGGATGTAGCGGCCCGCCACGCCCAGGCGCGAGGGCGCGTCTTCGGGCTTGGGCTTCTCGACCATGCGATTGACCTTCACGAGGCCCTCTTCGACCTGCTCGCCGGCCACGATGCCGTAGCGCTTGACGTGCGCGAGCGGCACTTCCTGCACGGCCAGCAGCGAGGCGCCCAGACGCGCGAACGCAGCCGTCATCTGCGCGAGCACCGGCTGGCCGCCCTCGGGGCCGACCATCAAGTCGTCGGCGAGCAGCACGGCGAAGGGCTCGTTGCCGACCAGGTGCTCGGCGCACAGCACGGCATGGCCCAGGCCCAGCATGCGCGGCTGGCGCACATACGAGCAGGTCATGTCGTCGGGCATCACCGAACGCGCGATCTTCAGCAGCGCATCCTTGCCGCTGGCTTCGAGCTGGCTTTCGAGTTCGTAGGCGGTGTCGTAGTGATCTTCGATCGCACGCTTGTTGCGGCCGGTCACAAAAATCATGTCGCGGATGCCCGCGGCATAGGCTTCTTCAACGGCGTACTGGATCAGCGGCTTGTCGACCACCGGCAGCATTTCCTTGGGCTGTGCCTTGGTGGCCGGCAAGAAGCGAGTGCCGAAGCCTGCAACAGGAAATACGGCCTTGCGGATGCGTGTCGAGGAAGTGGACATGGGCAGTTCAGCGTCTTTCTGAAAGGGGAGGGAAATTCCGGATGCGGGACGGCAAGAAGCCGCGTCTGGAATCCTAAACGCCTTCGATGCCCTGCGTCTGTCAGCCTAGGCGTACAAGTTGGTCGCGAAGTCGCTCCAACGTAGCCCTAAGTTCTGACAAACGCTTGCGATCCTGCTCGATTACTGCCGGCGGAGCCTTGGTTACATAAGCTTCATTGCCCAATTTGGCCTCGATCTTGACGACGTCGCCTTCGACGCGTTCGATCTCTTTCTTGAGCCGTGCACGCTCGGCTTCCTTGTCGATGGGCATGAAGAGGCAAAGTCGCAGGGGCCCGACGACGGCCGTAGGCGATGCTTCTGCAGCTGCAACCCAGGAGGCTTCGTCGTCGAACACCTTCACCTCTTTGAGTTTGCCGAGGGCTTGCAGTACAGGCGCTGCATCGCGCAGAAACGCTGCGCTTTCCGCGTCGTCGGCCACGGCATAGAGCGGCATGCGCACGGCAGGTGACAGCTTCATCTCGCCGCGCAGCGTGCGACATGCATCGACCAGCGCCTTCAGGCGCGCCACATGCGCCTCGGCCGCCTCGTCGATCTTCTCGGGCTGGCTCTTCGGATAGGCCGCGATCATGATCGACTCGCCTTCGCGGCCCGCCACCTTCGAGACCTTCTGCCACAGCTCTTCAGTGATGAACGGAATCACCGGATGCGCCAGGCGCAGCAGCGTCTCCAGCGTGCGGATCAGCGTGCGGCGCGTCGCGCGCTTCTGCGATTCGTCGCCGGTCTGGATCTGCACCTTCGCGATTTCCAGGTACCAGTCGCAGAACTCGTCCCAGGCGAACTGGTAGATCGCGTTGGCCACGTTGTCGAGGCGGTATTCCTCGAAGCCCTTGGCCACTTCGGCCTCCATGCGCTGCAGCTGCGAGACGATCCAGTAGTCCGCGCGGCTGAACTTCAGGTAGCCGTGGGCCGGGCCGCCGACCTTGCAGTCTTCCTTCGTGTGCTCCAAGAGGCCGCAGTCCTGGCCTTCGCAGTTCATCAGCACGAAGCGCGTGGCGTTCCACAGCTTGTTGCAGAAGTTGCGATAGCCCTCGCAGCGCTTCGAGTCGAAGTTGATGTTGCGGCCGAGCGATGCGAGCGATGCGAACGTGAAGCGCAGCGCATCGGCGCCGAAGGCCGGAATGCCCTCCGGAAATTCCTTCTGCGTGTTCTTGCGCACCGTGGGCGCCGTCTCGGGCTTGCGAAGGCCCTGCGTGCGCTTGTCGAGCAGCGCGGGCAGCTCGATGCCATCGATCAGGTCCACCGGGTCGAGCACGTTGCCTTCGGACTTGCTCATCTTCTTGCCCTGCGCATCGCGCACCAGCCCGTGCATGTACACGTCCTTGAACGGCACCTTGCCGGTGAAGTGCTTGGTCATCATGATCATCCGGGCGACCCAGAAGAAGATGATGTCGTAGCCCGTCACGAGCACCTGCGAGGGCAGGTAGAGGTCCAGGTCCTGTGTCTTCGCGGGCCAGCCCAGCGTGGAAAAAGGAAACAGCGATGCCGAGTACCAGGTGTCGAGCACGTCCTCGTCGCGGGTGAGCTTCTTGCCCGGCGCCTTGGCCTGTGCATCGGCTTCGCTCTCGGCCACGTACACATTGCCTTCCTCGTCGTACCAGGCCGGAATCTGGTGGCCCCACCAGAGCTGGCGCGAGATGGTCCAGTCCTGGATGTTTTCCATCCAGTGGTTGTAGGTGTTGACCCAGTTCTCGGGCACGAAGCGCACCTCGCCCGACTTCACCGCGTCGATGGCCTTCTGCGCGATCGACTGGCCATCGGCGCCGGGGCGCGTCATCGCCACGTACCACTGGTCGGTGAGCATCGGCTCGACGATGGCGCCCGAGCGCGCGCAGCGCGGCACCATGAGCTTGTGCTTCTTCACCTCGACGAGCAGGCCCAGCGCGTCGAGGTCGGCCACGATGGCCTTGCGCGCCACGAAGCGGTCCATGCCGCGGTACTTCTCGGGCGCGTTGTCGTTGATGGTCGCGTCCAGCGTGAGGATGCCGATCATCTCGAGCTTGTGGCGCTGGCCGACCGCGTAGTCGTTGTAGTCGTGCGCGGGCGTGACCTTCACGACGCCGGTGCCGAATGCCTTGTCGACGTAGTCGTCCGCAATGATCGGAATCAGCCGGTCCACCAGCGGCAGCTTCACGCGCTGGCCGATCAGGTGCCTGTAGCGGTCGTCTTCGGGGTGGACCATCACGGCCGTGTCGCCGAGCATGGTTTCGGGCCGGGTGGTGGCCACCGTCAGCGTGCCGCTGCCGTCTTCAAGGGGGTAGGCGATGTGCCAGAGCGAGCCGTCTTCTTCTTCGCTCTCGACTTCGAGGTCGCTCACCGAGGTCTTGAGCACCGGGTCCCAGTTGCCCAGGCGCTTGCCACGGTAGATGAGGCCTTCTTCGTAGAGCTTCACGAAGGTCTGTGTCACGACCGCCGAGAGGTCGTCGTCCATCGTGAAGTACTCGCGGCTCCAGTCCACCGTGTCGCCCATGCGGCGCATCTGCTCGGTGATGGTGTTGCCCGACTTTTCTTTCCATTCCCACACACGTGCCACGAAGTTCTTGCGGCCCAGGTCGTGGCGGCTGATCTTCTGCTCCTGCAGCTGGCGTTCCACCACGATCTGCGTGGCGATGCCGGCGTGGTCGGTGCCCGGCAGCCACAGCGTGTTGTCGCCCTTCATGCGGTGGTAGCGCGTGAGGCTGTCCATGACCGTCTGGTTGAACGCATGGCCCATGTGCAGCGTGCCCGTCACGTTCGGGGGCGGCAGCTGGATCGCGAACGAGTCGGCGCCTTCCTTGGGCTGCTGCGTACCGCGGAAGCCCGCCTTGGCGTAGCCGCGCTTCTCCCATTCGGGGCCCCAGTGCGCCTCGATGGCGGTGGGTTCGAATGATTTGGACAGGCTCTCCAGTCCAGGTTGGGCGGCAGGGGTGGTGGATTCGCTCATGGGGGATGCAGAGCGGCGCCTTCGGGGGCGCCGCGTGGGGACAGGTGGGACAGCCGGCGATTTTACCGGGGCGACTTGGTGACACAGGCGCCACTCATAATTCCGGGATGCTCTTCCTGCTTTCCCCTGCAAAGTCGCTGGACTACGACACTCCGGTTCCCCCTGAAGTCCCCGCCACCCAACCCCATTTCGAAAGCTCCCGAGGCCCCTCGGTCGAATTGATCAAGATCCTGCGCGAGAAATCGCCGCTCGAGATCTCCGAGCTCATGCACCTGTCGGACAAGCTCTCCGCGCTCAACGCGGCGCGCTACGAGGCCTGGTCCTCCAAGGGCACCGCGAAGAACGCCCGCCAGGCCGCCTTCGCGTTCGACGGCGACGTCTACGGCGGCCTCGATGCCCGCAGCTTCACGCCCGCGCAACTGGCGTGGGCGCAAGACCACGTCTGCATCCTGAGCGGCCTCTATGGCCTCTTGCGCCCGCTCGACCGCCTGCAGCCCTACCGGCTCGAAATGGGCACCCAGCTGGCCAACCGCCACGGCAAGGACCTGTACGCCTTCTGGGGCTCGCGCATCGCCGAGCACCTGAACGAGCGCCTCGCGGCCGACCGCACGCCGGTGGTCGTCAACGTGGCCTCGCAGGAGTACTTCAAGTCGGTCGACCAGTCAGTGCTCAAGGCCCGCGTGGTCGAATGCGTGTTCCAGGAGTGGAAGGGCGACAAGTACAAGATCGTGAGCTTCTTCGCCAAGCGCGCGCGCGGCCTGCTCGCGCGCTGGGCCGTGCAGCACAAGGCGGCCACGCCCAAGGCGCTGGAAAAGTTCGATCTCGAGGGTTATGGTTTCGACGCAACCGTGTCGACAGCCGAAAGGCTGGTGTTCAGGAGAAAAGTCTGATGTCCCAACCGATCAGTCCGGAGCTGCGCGAATGGCTGGTTGCCCAGCTGGCGGCCGGTCATTCGGTGCCTGCACTGCGTGCGTCGATGCGCGCGGCCGGCTGGCACGATGCGGCCGCCGACGTGGCGCTGGCCCAGCTGGAGGCCGGCTTTCCCAATGTCGAGGTGGCGCTGGCGCCGGTGCGCACCGAGATGCCGGGTCCCGATCTCGATGGCGCGCCGCTTTATCTCGATGCCGGCGACCGCCGTATTCAGGTGCTGCAAACGATGCGGCATCCGCGCGTCATCGTCTTCGGCAACCTGCTGTCGGTCGAGGAGTGCGAGGGGCTGATCGCCGCGGCGCGCGTGCGGCTCGCGCGTTCGCTCACCGTGGAAACACGCACCGGCGGCGAGGTGCTCAACATCGACCGCACCAGCGACGGCATGTTCTTCGAGCGCGGCGAGAACGAGATCGTCGCGCGGCTGGAGCAGCGCCTGGCCATGCTGCTGCGCTGGCCGCTCGAATACGGCGAAGGCTTGCAGATCCTGCGCTATGCACCCGGTGCCCAGTACCGCCCGCACTACGACTACTTCGACCCGAACGAGCCTGGCACGCCCACCATCCTGAAACGCGGCGGCCAGCGCGTGGCCACGCTCGTGATGTACCTGCAGGAGCCCGAGCAGGGCGGCGCCACCACCTTCCCCGACGTGGGGCTCGAAGTGGCGCCCGTGCGCGGCACCGGCGTCTTCTTCAGCTACGACCGGCCCGATCCGGTCACCCGCACGCTGCACGGCGGCGCGCCGGTGCTGGCCGGCGAGAAGTGGGTTGCCACCAAGTGGCTGCGAGAGCGCGAATTCAAATAAAGAACAACAAGGACCTGATGAAAGTCACCGCCAACGGGCTGCAGATCGAAGTCGACGACACCGGAGGCGAAGGGCGCCCCGTCATCCTGCTCATCATGGGCCTGGGCATGCAGCTGGTGGCATGGCCCACCGCCTTCGTGCAGCAACTGGTCGACGCGGGCTTTCGCGTGGTGCGCCACGACAACCGCGACATTGGCCTGAGCCAGGGCTTCGACCATGCAGGCGTCGGCAACATCGTGTGGGAAACCATCCGCCACCGGCTCGGCCTGAAGGTGCGCTCGGCGTACACGCTGCAGGACATGACGCACGATTCGATCGGCGTGCTCGATGCATTGGGCATCGCCAGGGCGCACATCGTCGGCGCCTCGATGGGCGGCATGATCGCGCAGCGCCTGGCCGCCACGGCGCCGGAGCGCACCGCCAGCCTCGTGAGCATCATGAGTTCGAGCGGCGCGCGCGGCCTGCCCGGCCCGCGCCGTGAAGTGGGCACCATGCTCATGCGCAGGCCCCTGGGCAAGGGCGAAGCCGAGCTCGTGGCGCACAGCATCAAGCTGCTGCGGCTGATCCAGAGCCCGGCCTATCCGCAGACCGACGAAGAACTGGCCGAGCGCCTCACCTTCAGCATGCGCCGCGCCTACCACCCGGCCGGGCTGATGCGGCAGATGCTTGCCATCGGCGCCGACGACGACCGACCCAATGTGCTCGCGCGCATCCAGCGCCCGACGCTGGTGCTGCACGGCGAAGCCGATGCGCTCGTGCCCATCGCCTGCGGCAAGGATTCGGCTGCGCGCATCCCGGGTTCGACATTCATCTCCGTGCCCGGCATGGGCCACGACCTGCCGCCCGAGGTCTGCACCATCCTCGCCAACCACATCGCCCCGTTCGCCCATGCTGCCGATGCCGCCACGAACGCGGTCCTCGCCAAGGACAAGACGCCATGAGCCTCGACAACCACCCGGACAACCCCAACACCCCCGAGCAATCGCAGCTCGGCCGCGCCTCGGCCTACGCCGACAGATACGACCCGTCGCTGCTCTTCCCCATCGCCCGCGCCACGCAGCGCGAGGCCATGGGCATCAAGAGCGATGCGCTGCCCTTCTTCGGCGCCGACCTCTGGACCGCCTTCGAGGTGAGCTGGCTCAATCCGCGCGGCAAGCCGCAACTGGCCATCGCACACTTCACCATCCCCTGCGAGACGCCCAACATCATCGAGAGCAAGTCGTTCAAGCTGTACCTCAACAGCTTCAACAACAGCACCTTCGCGAGCATCGATGCGGTGCGCGAGCACCTGCGCACCGACCTGGCCGAAGCCGCCTGGCGCGGCAGCGACCAATCGGCCGGCATCGGCGTGAAGCTGCTCACGCCCGACCTGTTCGACCGCGAACCGGTGCACGAGATCGACGGCCTCGATCTCGACCGGCTCGACATCGAATGCACGCACTACCAGCCCGCGCCCGAGCTGCTCACGAGCGACACCACGCAGGTGCATGTGAACGAAACCCTCACCAGCCGCCTGCTCAAGAGCAACTGCCTCGTGACCGGCCAGCCCGACTGGGGCAGCGTGCAGATCCGCTACAGCGGCCCGCCGATCGATCAGGCCGGGCTGCTCGCGTACATCGTGAGCTTTCGCAACCACAACGAGTTCCACGAGCCGTGCGCCGAGCGGATGTTCACGGACATCTGGAGCCGCTGCAAACCGACCAAGCTCGCGGTGTACGCGCGCTACACGCGGCGCGGCGGGCTGGACATCAACCCGTTCCGCACGAGCTGGCCGCAGGCGCTGCCGGCGAACATCCGCACGGCGCGGCAATAGCCTCGGCAACCGCGCGCAGCGGTTGAACCCCCAGCGAACCTGAGCCACCCGCCTCATGGCGTCTGCTGCCGGCTGCAACGGCCGGCGGCTTGTGCTTGCGCGCCCGGATGCGCGAAAAGACCCGGTATTTCGAGGGATTTGGCCTTCAGTCAAAAGGCCCAATACGTCTTGTTGAAATTGTGACCTGGTCGTGTCGTCGCGTTCCATCGAAATGGAACGAATCTTCTTAATTCGCACGATGCCATTCCGGCGTTTTCGCGAATTTGCTCCAACAAATTAAAACAATACGTCGTTTATTGCGAACGACCTCGGCGAATATCGCCGGGCTCCGCCGCACCCGGATACCGGTGTCTCGTGGCCATCTGAACACGCAGCAGGAATCCGGGATTGCGTTTCGAATTAGACTGAGTTCCCTCTGTCGACGCCGTGCATTCATGCTGCGGCGCGAATTGAAACAGAAAGAGTCCTTGTAATTCATTTGGTGACTCTATTCCGAAGTTCTCATTGTGTACGCGCCAACAAATTTAAACATAAACACTGCGTTATTCATGTTATTTGCCGCGCTTGCGAGGCTGGCGTTGCCACAGTGAATCGAAATGGAACGAATTTTCTTAATCGATGGGTCAACATTGTTTCAAGGCTTCCCATCATGTCCAACTCCAATAATTCAAATATTGCGCCATTTGTATTAATCGTCCCCGCGCTTCATTGAGCGTGGGAATCCAGAGAGCGCACGCCATGCAGGAAGCGACCGTGGAAGCCGCAGCGACTTCGACCCGCGACGAACCGGTCACCCCGCTGCAACCTCTGTTGCGTGCGCGATCGACGTTCGCGCTGCTGTGGCTGAGCGAGACGGCCTTCGATCTCGGCACCACGCTGGTCAGCTTCGCGGTGGGCGTGTGGATCTTCTCCCGCACCGGCTCCGCGCAGGACTATTCGTTCTCGGTGCTGGCCGCCGCGCTGGCGGCGATGCTGGTCACGCCGTTCGCCGGCGCGCTGGCCGATCGGCATGACCGGCGCTGGGTGGTGCTGTCGTGCGATGTCGCCGCCATCGTCGGCACGTTCGCGATCGTGCTGGCCTTGATGTCCGGCCGGCTCGGCATCGGCGCGCTGTATGCCTACGCCGCGGTCGCGGCGGCGGTCGGCGCGCTGCGGCGGCCGGCGATCCGGGTGGCGGTCAGCCGCTTCGTGCCCAGGGACCGCTTCGCGCAGGTCGGCGGGCTGACCGGCATTTCGCGCGCGCTGGTGCAGGTCGGCGCGCCCGCCGCGGCCGGCTTCCTGATGGCGCGGACGGGCCTGCAGGGCGTCATGGCGACGCAGCTGTGCCTGCTGCTGGCCGGCGCCGCGCTGGTGTTCGCGGCCCTGACCCGGGCCGGCAGCGACGTGCGCGGCGGGCCGCGCGCCGGCGACCCGCCCGTCCGCACATCGCCGTGGGCCAGCCTTGCCGGCGCGCTGGCGTACCTGCGCGAGCAGCCGCTGATGGCCGCCTTGCTGGGCTACGGCGCGCTGGTGCAGTGCCTGCTGGTGCTGGCAACGACGCTGGTCACGCCGCTGGTGCTGTCCACGCATTCGAGCGACGTGCTGGGCCTGGTGATGTCGGTCGGCATCGCCGGTGGCCTGCTCGGTTCGGTCCTGGTCGCCACCGCCTTCATTCGCCACGGGCTGATGCGATGGGTGCTGGCCTGCGACGCGGTGCAGTGCGCGGCGGTGCTGGCCGCCGGCTGCGCGACCACGCCGGCCTGGTGGTGCGCGGCGGCGTTCGTGTGCCTCTTCTGCGGCAGCACCTCGGTGGCGTGCTCGCATGCGCTGTGGATGCGCAAGGCGCCGATGGGCCGGCAGGGAAGCGTGTTCGCGCTGATCACCGCGTCCAACATGGGGGTGATGTGCGTGGTGCTGCTGGCCGGCGGCTGGCTCGCCGACGCGGTGCTGGAGCCGGCGCTGCGCCCGGGCGGCGCCCTGGCCGCCACGGTCGGCGCATGGTTCGGCACCGGGCCGGGCCGGGGCATCGGCTTCCTGTTCTTCGTGAGCGGCGCGATCGGCCTGGTGCTGACCGTTCTCGCGCTCGGCCACCGGCGCCTGCGCCGGCTCGAAACGCTGGTGCCGGACGGCAGCGGGCCATGAGCAGCGAACTCCTCCATCCCCTGAGCTCGCCCCAGCAGGCGGTCTGGCTCGACCAGTCGCTCGCGCCGGACCTGCCCTGCTACAACATCGGCGTCGCAACCCGCCTGGAGGGGCCGACCGACCCCGACCGGCTGGAGGCCGCGATCCGTGCGGTCGCCGGGCGCCACCAGGCGCTGCGCACCGTGCTCGAGCGTGGCGCCAGCGGGGTGATGCAACGCTTCGCCGAGACGGTGGACGCACCGCTGCAGCGCTTCGATTTCAGCAGCCAGGCCGATCCGGAGGCGAGCGCCTGGGCGCACATGCGCGCCGCCTTCCTCGCCCCGTTCGCGCTGTACGGCCAGCGGCTGTGGCGCATGCAATGGCTGCAGGTCGCGCCCGGGCGCGGCTACTGGCTCGGGTGCTTCCATCACCTGGTCGCGGACGGCTGGTCGGTGTCGCTGATCGGCAATGCCGTGGCCGACGCCTACAACCGGCTCGGGCGCGGCGAGCCGGCGGTCGGCGGCGATGTTCATGAGGACGCCGATTACGCCGACTACGCCGACTTCATCCGCAAGGACGCCGAGTACCTGGCCTCGCCGCGCTACGCCGCCGATCGCGCCTTCTGGCTGCATCGCCATTCGCGCCTGGCCGCACCGCTGTTCGAGGCCGCGCAGCGCGGCCGCATCGGCCGCAAGGTCGCGCAGGCCGTCTGGCTGCTGGACCGCGCCGACCACGACCGCCTTGGCGAAGTGGCCGCGGCCGAGGGCGCATCGAGCACGCATTTCCTCGCGGCGTTGCTGGCGGTGTACTTCGCGCGCTGGAGTGGACGCGAAGACGACGAAGTGGTGATCGGCATGCCGGTGCACAACCGCACCGGCGCGGCGCAAAGGCGCATGCCCGGCATGTTCTCCGGCGCGATTCCCGTCGGCATCGCGGTCGATCCCGAGGAGACTTTTGCGCAGACGCTGCGCCGCGTCGCTGGCGAGCTCAAGCAGTGCTACCGCCACCAGCGCTATCCGCTGGCCGACCTGCACCGCGAACTGCTGGCCGGGGTGGGCGAGCGCCGCGGGCTGTTCGACCTGTCGCTGTCGGTCGAGTCCTTCCAGGGCGACCTGGGGTTCGAAGGCATCCGCACCTCGGTGCTTCCGCTGCACAACGGCCATGAGCGCCAGCCGCTGGCGGTGTACGTGCGCGACTACGAGCACGGGCGCCCGGTGCACATCGAGTTCAACCACGACCCGGCGCTGTTCTCCGCAGAGGAGATGGCCGCGCATCTGCGGCGGCTGCAGGGCCTGTGCCGCGCCGCGTTCGATGCGCCGGACACGCGCGTGCGCGACCTGCCGCTGATGGACGCGGCCGAGCGCGAACTCGTCGTGCACGGCTTCAACCGGCCGCGGCTCGACACCGGTGCGCCGTCGTTGATTCACGCGTTGTTCGAGCGGCAGGCCAGGCAACAACCCGATGCGGTCGCGGTGCAGTTCGACGGCCAACGGCTGAGCTATGGCGAACTCAACCGGCGCGCCAACCAGCTGGCCCATCACCTGCGAGCGCTCGGCGTCGGTCCGGACGATCTGGTCGCGATCGGCCTTGCGCGCGGGCTCGGCATGGTGGTCGCGATCCTGGCCACGCTCAAGGCCGGCGGCGCCTACGTGCCGCTGGACCCGGTGTATCCGGACGAGCGCCTGGCGCACACGCTGCGCGACAGCGCGCCGGTGGTGTTGCTCGGCGACATTGCCTTGCTCGATCGCCTGCAGACGCCAGCGTCATGCAGGCGGGTGAACCTCGACCAGCAGGCACCGTGGGCCGATGCGCCCGCCGGCAACCCGCATGTCGAAGGGCTCGCGCCATCGCACCTGGCCTACGTGATCTACACCTCCGGCTCGACCGGGCTGCCCAAGGGCGTGATGGTCGAACACGCGCAGGTCAGCCGCCTGTTCGATGCGACCCGGGCATGGTTCGATTTCGGCCGGGGCGACGTGTGGACCCTGTTCCATTCCTTCGCTTTCGATTTCTCGGTGTGGGAACTGTGGGGCGCGCTGATCCACGGCGGGCGCCTGGTCGTGGTGCCGCACGCGGTCAGCCGCGCGCCGGCGGAGTTCCATCGCCTGGTGTGCGAGCAGGGCGTGACCGTGCTCAACCAGACGCCGGGCGCGTTCCGCCAGTTCGCCGCTGCCGCCTGCCAGGCCGGCTCGCCGGAGCTGCCGCGGCATGCGCTGCGCCATGTCGTCCTCGGCGGCGAGGCGCTGGACATGGCAGCGCTCGGGCCCTGGTATGCGGAGGAGCGCAACGCGGCCACGCGCCTCGTCAACATGTACGGCATCACCGAGACCACGGTGCACGTCACTTGCCGCGTGCTGGAACCGGCCGACGCAGGGCGCACCGGGGCGAGCCCGATCGGCGTGCGCATTCCCGACCTGAGCGTGTACGTGCTCGACCCGGAGGGCCGGCCGCTGCCGGTCGGCTGCACGGGCGAGATGTACGTCGGCGGCGCCGGCGTCGCGCGCGGTTATCTGCGGCGGCCCGAACTGGATGCGCAGCGCTTCGTGCCCGATCCGTTCGGCGGCGTGCCGGGCGCGCGCATGTACCGCACCGGCGACCTGGGCCGTTACCTCGCCGATGGCAGCCTGGCATACATCGGCCGCAACGACCAGCAGGTCAAGGTCCGCGGCTTCCGCATCGAACTGGGCGAGATCGAGGCGCAGTTGATGCGGCGCGATGGTGTCGCCGACGCGGTCGCCATCGCGCGCGAGGACATGCCCGGCGACACGCGCCTGGTCGCCTACCTCGTTGCCGGGGCCGCGTTCGATCCATCCGCTGCGCGCGCCGCCTTGCGCGAGCACCTGCCGGACCACATGGTCCCGGCCGCCTTCGTCGTGCTGGATGCGCTGCCGCTCACGCCGAACGGCAAGCTCGATCGCCGGGCACTGCCGGCGCCCGACCCTCGCGCGTGGCAGCACCGCGACCACGCGCCGGCACAAGGCGCGACCGAAGCGGCGCTGGCCCGGCTGTGGGCCGACGTGCTCGGCGTCGAACGGGTCGGCCGCCACGACAACTTCTTCGAGCTCGGCGGCCATTCGATCCTCGCCGTGCAACTGGTCGAGCGCATGCAGCGCGAAGGCCTGGAGCTGGAGATCCGCCACCTGTTCGCCGAGCCGACGCTGAGCGCGCTCGCGGCGCGCGTGACACAGGCCGGACAGGCCGGGCAGGCCGGGCAGGGCGCGGCGCCGGTGCCGGCCAATGCGATCCCCGCACGGTGCGAGCGCATCACGCCGCAGATGCTGCCGCTCGTGCCACTGAGCCAGGCGCAGATCGATCGGATCGTCGATGGCGTTTCCGGCGGCGCGCGCAACGTGCAGGACATCTATCCGCTCGCGCCGCTGCAGGAAGGCATCCTGTTCCACCACCTGTTGCAGGGCGAGGGCGATGCCTACGTGTTGCCGGCGCTGCTGCGCTTCGACGACCGCCAACGCCTCGACCGCTTCATGGCCGCGTTGCAGCAGGTGATCGCGCGCCACGACATCCTGCGCACGGCCGTGCAGTGGGAAGGGCTGGACGCGCCGGTGCAGGTGGTCTGGCGCCACGCTGCGCTGATGCTGCAGGAACTGCACGTCGACCCGGCCGGTGGCGACGTGCAGGCGCAGTTGCAGGCCCGTGCCGATGCGCGGCAGGTGCGCCTGGACCTGCGCCGCGCACCGATGCTGCAGGCCCATGCGGCGTTCGACCCGGTGTCGGGGCGCTGGCTGCTGCAGCTGCTGCACCATCACCTGACGCTGGACCACACCACCACCGAGCTGATCCTGCACGAGGTGGTGGCGCTGCTGCAGGGGCGCGGCGAGGCCCTGCCGCCACCGGTGCCGTTCCGCGAATTCGTTGCGCGCTCGCGCCAGGGCGTGAGCGCGGCGGAGCACGAGGCGTTCTTTGGCGCGATGCTCGGCGATGTCGATGAGCCGACCGCGCCCTTCGGTTTGCTCGACGTGCAGGGCGACGGCTCGCAGGTCGAGCAGGCACGCCTGACCTTGCCGCCGGCGTTGTCGGCGCGGCTGCGCGCGCTGGCCATGCGCCATGGCGTGGGCGCGGCCAGCCTGTTCCATCTGGCCTGGGCCCGGGTGCTGGCCCTGTGCAGCGGGCGCGACGATGTCGTCTTCGGCACGGTGCTGTTCGGCCGCATGCAGGGCGGCGCGGGCATCGACCGCGCGATGGGCATGTTCATCAACACGCTGCCGGTGCGCATCGCGCTGGGCGGGCGCGGGGTGGCAGAGGGACTGCGCGAGACGCACGTGGCGCTGAGCGGGCTGCTGCGCCATGAGCATGCCTCGCTGACGCTGGCCCAGCGTTGCAGCAGCCTGGCGCCGAACACACCGATGTTCTCGGCGCTGCTCAACTACCGCCACAGCCGCAGCGAGGGTTTCGGCGACACCGAGATCGCCGCGGGCATGCACTACCTTGGCGGCCGCGATCTCACCAATTACCCGTTCAGCCTGTACGTCGACGATCTGGGTGGGGATTTCGTGCTGACTGCCGAGATCCATGCTTCGGTGTCGGCCGGGCGCGTCGCGGGGTTCATGCAGCAGGCGTTGCAAGCCTTTGCGCAGGCTTTGGAAGAAGCGCCCGATACGCCGCTGCTGGCGCTCGATGTGCTGCCTGCCGAGGAACGCGAGCGCGTGCTCCACGGCTTCAACGACACGAGCTGCGAATACACCGCACCGGCCTTGGTGCACGAAGCCTTCGAGCAGCAGGCGGCGGCGCATCCGGATCGCATCGCGTTGGAACTCGATGGCGCACAGCTGAGCTACCGCGACCTCAACGAGCAGGCGAACCGATTGGCGCGGCACCTGTGCCGGCTGGGGGTGGGCCCGGACGACCGCGTGGCGATCTGCGCCGAGCGCAGTCTTGCGATGGGGGTGGCGATCCTGGCCACGCTCAAGGCCGGTGGTGCCTGTGTGCCGCTCGATCCGACGTACCCCGATGAGCGTCTGGCGCAGATGCTGCGCGACAGCGAGCCGGTGGTGGTGCTGAGCCAGCGCGGATTGGCAGCGCGACTCGATGCGACTTCAGTCCTGCTGGACGATGCCGAGCCCGCGTGGGCCAACGCATCCATGGCCAATCTGCACGCGAACGAACTGGGCCTGCGCCCCGAGCACCTGGCCTACGTGATCTACACCTCCGGCTCGACCGGTGTGCCCAAGGGCGTGGCGATGCCGCACCGTGGCCTGGTCAACCTGCTGGCCTGGCAGCGCGAGCAGTTGCCCGAGCCCGCGCGCACGCTGCAGTTCGCTGCATTGGGTTTCGACGTCGCCTTCCAGGAGATCTTCAGCACGCTCGCTGGCGGTGGCACCTTGGTGCTGCTGCACGAAGCGCTGCGTCAAGACCTGCCGGCTCTGGCCGAATGGCTGGCCGAAGAGTCGATCGAGCGCATGTTCCTGCCGTACATCGCGCTGAACAACCTGAGCGAACTCTGGTCGCAGCGCAGCGCGCCGCTGCTGATGCTGCGGGATGTCATCACGGCAGGAGAGCAACTCAGGATCACGCCGGCGATCCGTCGCATGTTCGAGAGGCACCCTCAGGCGCGGCTGCACAACCACTACGGGCCGACCGAAACGCACGTGGTCAGCGCGCACACCTTGAGCGGGCAGCCGGAGCAATGGGAAGACCTGCCGTCGATTGGCCGGCCGATCGGCAACAGCCGCATTTACGTGCTGGACGCGCAGCACCAGCCGGTGCCGGTTGGCGTTGTCGGCGAGTTGTACCTGGGTGGAGTCCAGGTTGCGCGGGGTTATCTGGCGCAGCCCGACCTCACCGAAGCGCGTTTCCTCACCAATCCGTTCGACGGTGCACGCATGTACCGAAGCGGTGACCTGGGCCGCTGGCGTGCCGACGGCAGCATCGAATACGTTGGACGCAACGACCATCAAGTGAAGATCCGCGGCTACCGCATCGAGCTGGGTGAGATCGAAGCGCAGTTGGTGCGTGTGGACGGCGTGCGCGAGGCCGCAGTGCTCGCACGCGAAGACCAGCCCGGCGACAAGCGCTTGGTCGCGTATCTCGTCGGTCAAGCCGATGCCGCGCAACTGCGCGCACAGCTGGGCCAGCACTTGCCGGACTACATGGTCCCGGTGGCCTACGTGGTGCTGGATGCATTGCCGCTGACACCGAACGGCAAGCTCGACCGCAAGGCGCTGCCCGCGCCCGAGGGAGATGCGTTCGGTCAGGGTGCCTACGCAGCACCGCAAGGCGAAATCGAGCAGGCCCTCGCCGAAATCTGGTCTCAACTGCTGGGCGTTGAGCGGGTCGGCCGCAACGACGACTTCTTCCAACTCGGCGGCCACTCCTTGTTGGCCATCCGGCTGCTCGACCAACTGGGCCGACGCGGTTGGTCGGCCGACATCCGCTCGCTGTTCACGCATCCGAAGCTGGCGGCCCTGGCCGCGACGATCCGGCACGACGATGCGGTGGCCGTGCCGCCCCCTCTGATTCCCCCCGGCTGCACTGCGATCGAACCCGCGATGCTGACGCTGGTCGATCTCGACGCAGCCGCGATCGCGCGGATCGTCCAGGCCACGCCCGGCGGCGCGGCCAACATCCAGGACATCTATCCGCTCGCGCCGTTGCAGCAGGGCATCCTGTTCCACCACCTGCTGGAGCGCGACACCGACACCTATGTGCTGCCGACGCTGCTCGAGTTCGACAGCAGGCCGCGCATGGACCGTTTCATCGCGGCCCTGTCGCAGGTGATCGAACGCCACGACATCCTGCGCACCGCGGTCCATTGGGAGAACCTGAGCGAGCCCGTGCAGGTCGTGTGGCGGCGTGCCGGCTTCGCTGTGGACACGCTGACGTTGGCGCCGGGTACGGGCACCGCGGCCGGGCGCCTGCGCGCGCATCCGCAAGTGCGCGGCCTGCGCATCGACGTACGGCGCGCGCCGATGCTGCATGGCGTTGCCGCGCGCGACGAGGCCAGCGGGCGCTGGCTGCTGCTGCTGTCCTATCACCACCTCGTGATGGACCACACCACCCTGGAGCGGCTGGTGGAGGAGATCGATGCGATCGAGCGCGGCTCCGCCGCCGGGTTGCCGCCGCCGGTGCCGTTCCGCAACTTCGTCGCAGAGGCGCGCCATGGCGTGAGCGCGGCGGAGCACGAGGCGTTCTTCGGCGCGATGCTCGGCGATGTCGATGAGCCGACCGCGCCCTTCGGTCTGCTCGACGTGCAGGGCGACGGCTCGCAGATCGAGCAGGCGCGCGTCACGCTGCCGCAGGCGCTTTCGGCGCGGCTGCGCGCGCTGGCCATGCGCCACGGCGTGGGCGCGGCCAGCCTGTTCCATCTGGCCTGGGCCCGGGTGCTGGCCCTGTGCAGCGGGCGCGACGATGTCGTCTTCGGCACGGTGCTGTTCGGCCGCATGCACGGCGGCACTGGCTCCGATCGCGCGGTCGGCATGTTCATCAATACGCTGCCGATGCGGATTGCGCTGGCCGGGCGCGGGGCGGTGCAGGGCCTGCGCGAGACCCATGCGGCATGGAGCGGACTGCTGCGCCACGAACATGCGCCGCTGGTGCTGGCCCAGCGTTGCAGCGCGATGCCGGCGCAGGTGCCGTTGTTCTCTGCATTGCTCAACTACCGGCACAGCCGGGTCGCGCATGCGCAGGTGCTGGATGGCGTGCGATTGCTCGAGGTGCGCGACCGCACCAACTATCCCTTCGGCCTGTACGTCGACGACGACGGGAGCGATTTCGAGTTGACGGTGCAGGTGGATGCCGCGGTGTCGGCCGGGCGAGTCGCGGGGTTCGTGCAGCAGGCGTTGCAAGCCTTTGCGCAGGCTTTGGAAGAAGCACCCGATACGCCGCTGCTGGCGCTCGATGTGCTGCCTGCCGAGGAACGCGAGCGCGTGCTCCACGGCTTCAACGACACGAGCTGCGAATACACCGCACCGGCCTTGGTGCATGAAGCCTTCGAGCAGCAGGCGGCGGCGCATCCGGATCGCATTGCGCTGGAACTCGATGGCGCACAGCTGAGCTACCGCGACCTCAATGAGCAGGCGAACCGATTGGCGCGGCACCTGTGCCGGCTGGGGGTCGGGCCGGACGACCGCGTGGCGATCTGCGTCGAACGCAGCCTGGCGATGGTGGTGGCGATCCTGGCCACGCTCAAGGCCGGCGGTGCCTGCGTGCCACTCGATCCGACGTACCCCGATGAGCGTCTGGCGCAGATGCTGCGTGACAGCGAGCCGGTGGTGGTGCTGAGTCAACACCGACTGATCGAGTGCCTGGCGCTGGGCAATGCAGCCTCGGTCCTGCTGGACGAAGCCGAGCCGGCATGGGCCAACGCATCCACGGCCAATCTGCACGCGAACGAGCTGGGCCTGCGCCCCGAGCACTTGGCCTATGTGATCTACACCTCCGGCTCGACCGGTGTGCCCAAGGGCGTGGCGATGCCGCACCGTGGCCTGGTCAACCTGCTGGCCTGGCAGCGCGAGCAGTTGCCCGAGCCCGCGCGCACGCTGCAGTTCGCTGCATTGGGTTTCGACGTCGCCTTCCAGGAGATCTTCAGCACGCTCGCTGGCGGTGGCACCTTGGTGCTGCTGCACGAAGCGCTGCGTCAAGACCTGCCGGCTCTGGCCGAATGGCTGGCCGAAGAGTCGATCGAGCGCATGTTCCTGCCTTACATCGCGCTGAACAACCTGAGCGAACTCTGGTCACAGCGCAGTGAACCGTTGGCGATGCTGCGGGATGTCATCACGGCAGGAGAGCAACTCAGGATCACGCCGGCGATCCGTCGCATGTTCGAGAGGCACCCGCAGGCGCGGCTGCACAACCACTACGGGCCGACCGAAACCCATGTGGTCAGCGCGCACACTCTGAGTGGTGCGCCCGAAGGGTGGGAAGACCTGCCTCCAATCGGCCAACCCATAGGCAACAGCCGCATTTACGTGCTGGACGCGCAGCGCACTCCGGTGCCGGTGGGCGTCGTTGGCGAGCTGTACCTGGGTGGAGTCCAGGTTGCGCGTGGGTATCTGGCGCAGCCCGACCTCACCGAAGCGCGTTTCCTCACCAACCCGTTCGACGGTGCACGCATGTACCGAAGCGGCGACCTGGGCCGCTGGTGCGCAGACGGCAGCATCGAGTACCTGGGCCGCAACGACCATCAAGTGAAGATCCGCGGCTACCGCATCGAGCTGGGGGAGATCGAAGCGCAGCTGGCTCGCCTGGACGGCGTGCGCGAGGCCGCAGTGCTCGCACGCGAAGACCAGCCCGGCGACAAGCGCTTGGTCGCGTACCTGACAGGGAATGCCGATGCCGCACAACTGCGCGCACAGCTGAGCCAGCACTTGCCGGACTACATGGTCCCGGTGGCCTACGTGGTGCTGGATGCGTTGCCGCTGACACCGAACGGCAAGCTCGACCGCAAGGCGCTGCCAGCGCCCGAGGGTAATGCGTTCGGTCAGCGTGCCTACGCAGCACCGCAAGGCGAGATCGAGCAAGCCCTCGCCGAAATCTGGTCTCAACTGCTGGGCGTCCAGCAGGTCGGCCGCAACGACGACTTCTTCCAACTCGGCGGCCACTCCTTGCTGGCCATCCGATTGATCTCCCGTATCCGCGAACACTTCGACGCCGAACTCGCGCTGGCCACCCTGTTCGCGCACCCGCGCCTGGCCGCACTGGCCCCAAGCGTGGCCGCCGCCGGCCGCAGCGAAATGGCGGCGATCGCACCCGCCGATCGCAGCCGTCCGCTGCCGTTGTCGCCGGCACAGCAGCGCCTGTGGTTCATCGCGGGTGTCGATGCGCAGGCCAGCGTTGCGTACCACATCCCTGGCGCCTTGCGCCTGCGCGGCGCGCTCGACCGCGTGGCCTTGCGCGCCGCGCTGGACCAGGTCGTGGCCCGGCACGAAAGCTTGCGCACGCGCTTCGTTGCGATCGACGGCCAGCCCTGGCAGCACATCGATGCCCCGCACGGTTTCGATCTGCGCGAGCAGGATGCGATCGGTTCGGATGCGGCGCGGATCGAAGCGCTGTGCCGCGAGGCTGCGGCCGAGCCCTTCGATCTCGCGGCGGGTCCACCGATCCGCGGCCTGCTGCTGCGCGTGGCCGACGAAGATCACGTGCTGCTGGTGGTGATGCACCACATCGTCTCCGACGGCTGGTCGCTGAGCGTGCTGATGCGCGAGTTCGCCATCGCCTACAGCGCACGGCGCGATGGGCGAGCGCCCTCTCTGCCTTCGCTGCCGATTCAGTACGCCGACCATGCGGCGTGGCTGCACGAGCACCTGCAAGGCGAGCCTGCACAGGCCCGGCTGCAGGCGTGGGTCGCGCAATTGCAGGGCGCGCCGGCATTGACCGAGCTGCCTTGCGACCGGCCGCGGCCAGCGTTGCAGGACTACCGCGGCGCGAGCTTCGCGGTCGACCTCGACGCCGGCACCACGCAGGCCCTGCGCGCACTCGGCCAGCGCCACGGCGCAACCCTCTACATGGTCGTGCTGGCCGCCTGGGCCGCCGTGGTGGCGCGCTACAGCGGCCAGTCGCAGGTGGTGATCGGCAGTTCGCACGCCGGCCGTGGCCGGGTCGAGATCGAGCCGTTGATCGGCTGCTTCATCAACACCCAGGCGCTGAAGATCACGCTGGACGGCACCCCGACAGTGGCCGACCTGCTGGCCCAGGTGCGCCGCACCGCGTTGCAGGCGCAGGCGCGCGAGGACGTGCCCTTCGAACGCCTGGTCGAGGCGCTGAACCCGCCGCGTTCGATGGCCCACCATCCGGTGTTCCAGCTGATGCTGGCCTGGCACAACACGCCCGCGGTGGCGCTGGAACTGGCCGGCCTTGCCGTCGAACGGGTCGAGAGCCTGCCGGCCGGCGCGCAGTTCGACCTGGCGCTGGACCTGCAGGAAGAGGGCGACCGCATCGCC
The DNA here is from genome assembly GCF_024701975.1 of Variovorax sp. ZS18.2.2. GTDB lineage: Bacteria > Pseudomonadota > Gammaproteobacteria > Burkholderiales > Burkholderiaceae_C > Variovorax. The sequence continues at coordinate 229,738 of NZ_JANLNM010000007.1, read as the reverse complement.
GGCAAGCTCAACTACGCCACCGCCCTGTTCGACGAGGCCACGGTGCGCCGCCACTGGCGCAGCCTGGTCGCGATGCTGCGCGGCATGGCCGCCGACGAGCGCCGGCCGGTCGATCGCATCGCGTTGCTCGACGCCGACGCGCGTGACCGGCTGCTGCATGCATTCGCCGAAGGCAAGTCGGCACTTCCCGCACACGCTTTCGCGCACGCCGCTTTCGAACACCAGGCCGCGCTGCGGCCGCAGGCCATCGCGCTGGAACACGATGGCGAACGGCTCAGCTACCTCGAACTCGACCGGCGCGCCAACCGGCTCGCCCACCACCTGCGCGGCCTCGGCGTCGGCGCCGAGGGGCGCGTCGCGCTGTGCCTGCCGCGCGGGTTCGACCTGATCGTCGCGGTGCTGGCCACGCTCAAGGCCGGCGCCGCGTATGTGCCGCTCGATCCGTCCCATCCGGACCGTCGGCTGGCCTGGCAGCTGGAGGACTGCGCACCGGCGGTGTTGCTCACTCAAACCGGTCTGCACTCGCGCCTGCACCCGCCCTCGTGCTGCACGACGATCGCGCTCGACGAACCCGCGCCATGGGCGGACGCGCCCACGCATGCGCCCGATCGAAAGGACCTGGCCGACGACGGTTCGCACCTGGCCTATGTGATCTACACCTCCGGTTCCACCGGCACGCCCAAGGGCGTGATGGTCGAGCACCGGCAGCTTTCCCATCAGATCGCGGCACTGCAATCGCTCTACGGCTTCGGTGCCGAAGACCGCGTGCTGCAGTTCTCCGGCCTGAGCTTCGACGTCGCAGGCGAGGAGATCTTCGGCGCGCTCAGCCATGGCGCGACCCTGGTGCTGCGCACCGACGAATGGCTCGCGGAACCCCGGCGCTGGTGCGAACTGTGCGCCGCGCACCGGCTCACCGTCGCCAACCTGCCGACGCTGTTCTGGCAGCGACTGGCCCATGCGCCCGATGCGGTGTTTCCACCGTCGCTGCGCCAGATCGTGATCGGCGGCGATGCGGTCGGCGCCGCCGCGCTCGATGCATGGTGGCAGCGCAGGGGCCATCGCCCCGCGCTGGCCAATGCCTACGGCCCGACCGAGACCACGATCAACGCCACCGTCGCACGTTGCCGCGCCGGGGACTCGCCGCTGAGCATCGGCCATCCGGTGCCCAACGCGCGCGTCCATCTGCTCGATGCGCATGGCGAACCGGTGCCGGTCGGTGTCGTCGGCGAGATATGGATCGGCGGCGCCGGCGTGGCGCGCGGCTATCTGCATCGGCCCGGGTTGACCGCGCAGCGCTTCGTGGCCGATCCGTTCGCAGCGCCGCCGGCGCACGCGCCGACACCGTGCATGTACCGCAGCGGCGACCTCGGCCGCTGGCGCGGCGATGGCTCGATCGAGTTCCTCGGCCGCGACGACCAGCAGGTCAAGATCCGCGGTTTCCGCATCGAACCGGGCGAGGTCGAGGCAGCGCTGATGCGCCTGGACGGCATCCGCGAAGCCGTGGTGATTGCCGCGCAGGGGCCAGACGGGGACAAGCGCCTGCTGGCCTATGTGGTCACGGACCCGGATCGCTCGCCACCCGACGTGGCGCAGTGGCGCGCGCGCCTGGCCGAACACCTGCCCGGGCACATGCTGCCGGCCGCCTTCGTGCGGCTGGACGCGCTGCCGCTCAACGCCAACGGCAAGCTCGACCGCGCCGCGCTGCCCGCACCGGACGACGGGGCCCGCGCGCAACGCAGCTACCAGGCGCCACGGGGTGCGCACGAGCAGGCGCTGGCGCAGATCTGGTCGTCGCTGCTCGGCATCGCGCGCATCGGCCGCGACGACGGCTTCTTCGAGCTGGGCGGGCATTCGCTGCTGGCGGTGCGGATGCTCTCGCAACTGCGCCAGCGCTTTGGCGTGGAGCTGGCGCTGACGACGGTGTTCGCACAGCCGCGGCTCGCGGAACTGGCCGCCGAGATGGCGCGGGCCATACCCATACTCATGCCCTGCGCGATCGATCCTATCGATCCGATCGTGCCGGCGGATCGCAGCGCACCGCTTCTGCTGTCGCACGCGCAACAGCGCCTGTGGTACGTGACCCGGATCGACGCACAGGCCGGCGCGGCCTATCACCTGCCTGCCGCGCTGCGCTTGCGCGGAACCCTGGATCGCATCGCGCTGCAGAACGCGCTGGACCGGATCGCTGCGCGCCACGAGTCGCTGCGCGGGCGCTTCGTCGTCATCGACGGCGAGCCGCGCCAGCGCATCGAACCGGCCCACGGCGTCGCCCTGGGCTACCGCGAACTCGACGGACCTGGCGACAGCGCCTTGCGCGCGTTGTCCTTGCGCGCGTTGTGCCAGGCCGAGGCCGCGGCGCCGTTCGACCTCGCGCGCGACCCGCCGCTGCGCGTGCAGTTGCTGCGCCTGGCCGAAGACGACCACGTGCTGCTGGTCACCATGCACCACATCGTCTCCGATGGCTGGTCGCTCAGCGTGCTGGCGCATGAGTTCTCGGCGCTGTATGGCGCGTTCCGCCGCGGCGAACCCGATCCGCTGCCGGCGTTGCCGGTCCAGTACGGCGACTACGCCGCCTGGCAGCGGCGCCGTCTGCAGGGCGAGGCGCTGCAGCCGCAGTTGCGGTACTGGGTCGAGCGCTTGCGCGATGCACCGCCGCTCATCGGCCTGGCCACCGACCGGCCGCGGCCGCCGCAGCAGGACTACCGCGGCGCCAGCATCGACGTCGGCCTCGACGGGACGCTGACCCGCGAACTGGGCGCGCTGGCACAGCGCCACGGCGTCACCGTGTACATGACCGTGCTGGCGGCGTGGGCGGCGGTGCTGGCGCGGTTGAGCGGCCAGTCGCGGGTGGTGCTCGGCAGCAGCATCGCGGGACGCGACCGGGCCGAGCTCGAACCGTTGATCGGGTTCTTCGTCAATGCGCAGGCGCTGCGCCTGGACATCGACGACGGCATCGATGTCGGCAGCCTGCTGGCCCAGGCCCGGCAGGTCGCGCTGCAGGCCCAGCAACACCGCGACGTGCCGTTCGAGCAGGTGGTCGAGGCGCTCAACCCGACGCGCTCGAGCGCCTTCAACCCGGTCTACCAGGTTCGGCTCGCGTGGCAGAACACGCCGCCCGCGCGGCTGCAACTCGACGGCCTCGAATTCGACAACCTCGCGAGCCACGCCGGCAGCGCGCAGTTCGATCTGTCGCTCGACCTGGAACCGGCCGGCGAACGAATCACCGGCCAGTTCAACTACGCCACGGCCCTGTACGACGAGGCCACGGTGCGGCGTCACTGGCATGCGCTGGTGGCGATGCTGCGCGGCATGGTGGCCGATGCCGCGGCGCCGGTGGACCGGATCGGCCTGATGGCCGGGGACGAACGTGCGCAGGTGCTGCATGCGTTCAATGCCGGCGGAAACACCGACGGCGATGGCCTGCTGCATCGCCTGTTCGAGGCGCAGGCCGCGGCGCAGCCGCGCACGCTGGCGCTCGCGTACGAAGACGACGCGCTCGACTACGGCGAACTCAACCGCCGCGCCAACCGCATCGCCCATCATCTGCGCCGCCTGGGCTTGCGTCCCGACGATCGCGTCGCGCTGTGCCTGGAACGCAGCGTGGACCTGGGCGTCGCGCTGATGGCCACGCTCAAGGCCGGCGGCGCCTGCGTGCCGCTGGACCCGGTGCATCCCGACGACCGCCTCGCCCACATGCTGGCCGACAGCGCACCGGTGGCGGTGCTGACCCACGCCCGCCTGCGCGCGCGGCTGCGGGTGCCCGACGGATGCGCGGTGCTGGTGCTGGACGACGACGCCTCGCCCCCGCGCTGGGCCGATGCGCCCACGCACGATCCCGACCCCGAAGCGGTCGGCCTGGTGCCGGCCCATCTGGCCTATGTGATCTACACCTCGGGCTCGACCGGCGTGCCCAAGGGCGTGATGGTCGAGCACCGCCACGTGCTCAATTTCCTGCGCGGCATGGAACGGCGCATTCACGGCCCGGCGCCGGACTGCCGCCGTGTCGCGTGGAACTCCTCGTTCGGTTTCGACATGGCGGTCAAGGCCTGGGGCCAGCTCGCGTTCGGCCGCAGCGTGTACCTGCTGCCCGAGCGCGCTCGCCTCGATGCGGAGGCTCTGCTCGACTTTCTCGAGCGCCATGCCATCGAGGCGATGGAGTGCACGCCCTCGCACCTGCGCATGCTGCATGCGGCCGGCTTCGGGCAGCGGCGCGCCGCTTCGCTGCGCAAGCTGCTGCTCGGCGGCGAAGCGCTCGATGCCGCGACATGGCAGCGCCTTGCCGAAGCCGACATCGTGCAGTTCCACAACATGTACGGCCCGACCGAATGCAGCGTCGATGCGACCTGCGGCCCGGTCGCGGGCGCGGTGCCGCACATCGGCCGCCCGATGCCGGGTGCGCGCATCTACCTGCTCGATGCGCACGGCGAGCCCGTGCCGATCGGCGTGGCCGGCGAAATCCACATCGGCGGTGCCGGGGTCGCGCGCGGCTACCTGGGGCGGCCGGACCTCACCGCCGAGCGCTTTCTGCCCGATCCGTTCAAAAGCGAGGGCGACGGCGACGGCGGCGCGCGCATGTACCGCACCGGCGACCTCGGCCGCTGGCGCGCCGACGGCAGCATCGCGTACCTGGGGCGCAACGACTTCCAGGTCAAGGTCCGCGGCTACCGCATCGAGCTCGGCGAGATCGAGGCGAGGCTCGCGCGCCTGGACGGTGTGCGCGAAGCCGTCGTGGTCGCGAGCGCCGAGCCGCCCGGCGAGCCGCGCCTCATCGCCTACCTGCTCGCACAGCCGGGCGCTGCCGTGGAGCCCTCGGCGCTGCGCGCGCAACTCGGTGCGCAACTGCCGGACTACATGCTGCCCGGCGCCTACATCGTGCTGGCCGCCTGGCCGCTCAATGCGAACGGCAAGCTAGACCGCAAGGCGCTGCCGCTGCCGGGCGACGACGGCCTTGCACGGCAGGCTTACGCCGCGCCGGCAACCGACATCGAAATCCGCCTCGCGGCGGTGTGGAGCGAGCTGCTCGGTGTCGAGCGGGTCGGCCGCCACGACAACTTCTTCGAACTTGGCGGGCATTCGGCGCTGGCGATCCAGCTGATCCACGCCATGGGTGCGCAGCAACTCCAGGTCGACGTGCAGATGGTGTTCAACGCGCAGACCCTGGCCGACCTTGCCGCCGCCACCGTGCAACTGGAGGAGATCGTTCTATGAGTGCAGCGCAACTGCTCGACACGCTGGCCTCGCGCGGCCTCACCCTGCGCCTGGACGGCGAGCGGCTGGCGCTGCAGGGCGACGCGCGCCTGCTCGCCGATCCGGCGCTGGTGCAGGCCTTGCGCGAGCGCAAGCCGGAGCTGATCGCGCTGCTGCGGGAGCGCCAGCGCAGCGATCCCCTGACGTACCGCATCGATGAGGCGGCCGGGGCGATCACGCCGGCGATGCTGCCGCTGCTTGCGCTCGACCAGGGCGCGATCGACCGCCTCGTGGCGCAGGTGCCGGGCGGCGTGCGCAACGTGCAGGACATCTATCCGCTCGCGCCGCTGCAGGAAGGCATCCTCTTTCATCACCGGCTGCACGGCGAAGGCGAGGGCGGCGATGCCTACGTCATGCCGACGCTGCTGCGCTTCGACAGCCGCGAACGGCTGGACCGGTTCGTGCAGGCCCTGCGCGAAGTGATCGCGCGGCACGACATCCTGCGCACCAGCGTGCACTGGGAGGGCCTGGAACAGCCGGTGCAGCTGGTTCAGCGCCGGGCCGAGCTGGACATCGAGATGCTTGCCAGCGCGCTTGCGGAAGAGGCGGCCGAACGCCTGAGCGCACTCGCCGGCGCGCGGCTCGATCTGAGCCGCGCGCCGATGCTGCGCGGCCACGCCATCGAGGAGCGCGACAGCGGGCGCTGGCGGCTGCAGTTGCTGCACCACCACATGATCCTCGACCACACCGCCTCGCAGCTTCTGGTGCAGGAGGTCATGCTGATGCTGCGGGGGCAGCGTGACCTCCTGCCGGTGCCCATGCCGTTCCGGCGCTTCGTCGCGCAGGCCCGCCAGGGCGCGGCCGACGGCGAACACGAAGCCTATTTCCGTGCCGTGCTGGGCGATGTCGACGCGACCACCGTGCCGTTCGGCCTGGGCGATGTGCGCGGCGACGGCCGCGGCGTGGTGCAGGCGCGCAGCGAACTCGATCCCTCGCTCGCGCAGCGCCTGCGCGAACAGGCGCGGCTGCGCGGCGTGGGCGCTGCCAGCGTGTTCCATCTCGCCTGGGCACTGGTGCTCGCGCGTTGCAGCGGCCGGAGCGATGTGATGTTCGGCACGGTGCTGTTCGGCCGCCTGCAGGCCGGTGCCGAGGCGGCGCGCGCGATGGGCATGTTCCTCAACACCTTGCCGCTGCGCGTGCGCGTGGAGGGCGCCGAAACCGATGCGGCGCTGCGCCGCGTGCATGCCGACCTGGCCGAGCTGCTGCGCCACGAGCACGCCCCGCTGAGCCTGGTCCAGCGCTGCAGCGGCTTGCCGGCCGGCGCGCCGCTCTTCGCCAGCCTGCTCAACTACCGCTACAGCCGCCGCGACGGCGAGGCCGCGGGCCTGCCGGGCATCGAATCGCTCGGCGGGCACGACCGCACCAACTATCCGTTCGTGCTGCATGTGGACGACCATGGAGACGGCTTCGGCCTCACCGCCGAGATCGACCGCAGCATCGATGCGCGGCGGATCTGCGGCTTCGTCGCGCAAGCGCTGCATGCGCTGGTCGATGCACTCGAAGGCGAACCGCAGCGACCGTTGCTGCGCATCGATGTCCTGCCGGAGGATGAACGCCAGAAGGTGCTGACCGGCTTCAATGCCACCGCCGTCGACTACCCGCGCGGCCTGTTGCTGCACCAGCTGTTCGAGCGCCAGGCCGCGCAGCGCCCCGATGCGACCGCGCTGGTGTTCGAGGACCGCCAGCTCAGCTATGCCGGGCTCGATGCCCGCGCCAACCGCCTGGCGCGGCAACTGCGCGAATCGGGTGTCGGGCCGGACGCGCGCGTGGGTGTGTTCATGCAGCGCAGCGAGATGCTGGTGGTCGCCTTGCTCGCGGTCCTCAAGGCCGGCGGCGCGTACCTGCCGCTCGACCCTTCGCATCCCCCGGAACGCCTGCGGCAGATGCTCGACGAGGCCGAGCCGGTGGTGGTGCTGGCCGATCCGGAACTGGCGCCGCGCCTTTCGAAAGTGCGCACCCTCGTGATGGATCGCGACACGCCCATCGACGCGTTCGCCGACATCGAGGCCGATCCCGATGCCTCCGGCCCGGCGCTCCACGAAGGCCACCTGGCCTACGTGATCTACACCTCGGGTTCGACCGGCCGCCCCAAGGGCGTGATGAACGAACACCGCGGCATCGTCAACCGCCTGCACTGGATGCAACAGGCCCATGCGCTGACGCCGGACGACGTGGTGCTGCAGAAGACGCCGTTCGGCTTCGACGTGTCGGTGTGGGAGTTCTTCTGGCCGCTGATGGCCGGCGCGCGGCTGGTGCTGGCGCGGCCGGACGGGCACAAGGACCCGGCCTACCTGGGCGAACTGATCCGCGCGCGCGGCGTGACCACGCTGCATTTCGTGCCGTCGATGCTGCAGGCCTTTCTGGCCCGGCCCGATGCCGTTGCCGGCTGCGCCAGCCTGCGGCGCGTGATCTGCAGCGGCGAAGCGCTGCCGGCCGCGCTCGCGCGCCAATGCCGCGAACGCCTGCCGCATGCGCGCCTGTACAACCTCTACGGCCCGACCGAAGCGGCGGTGGATGTGAGCGCCTGGACCTGCGGGAGCGACGACGGCGATGCGGTGCCGATCGGCCGGCCGATCGCCAACACCCGCCTGTACCTGCTCGACGCTGCGCTGCGCCCGGTGCCGATCGGCGTTGCAGGCGAGCTCTACATCGGCGGCGTGCAGGTGGCGCGCGGCTACCTGAACCGCCCGGACCTGAGCGCGCAGCGCTTCATTGCCGACCCCTTTGCCGAAGGCGGCCGCCTCTACCGCACCGGCGACCTTGGCCGTTGGCGCGCCGACGGCGCGATCGTGTACCTGGGCCGCAACGACTTCCAGATCAAGCTGCGCGGACAACGCATCGAGCCGGGCGAGATCGAGGCGCAGTTGCGCGCGCTCGATGGCATAGCCGAGGCGGCGGTGCTCGCGCGGGAAGACCGCACCGGTGCGCCGGCGCTGGTCGCCTATGTGGTGCCGGCCTCGCCCGACGACGTGCTGGAGCCGGCGCGGCTGCGCGACCGGCTCGCCGGGCGCCTGCCCGATTTCATGCTGCCGGCAGCCTATGTGCGTCTGGCGGCACTGCCCTTGAACGGCAACGGCAAGCTCGACCGCAAGGCGCTGCCGGTGCCGGACGACGAGGCCTTCGGCCACCGCGCCTGGGCGCCGCCGCAGGGCGAGATCGAAGAGGTGCTTGCCGCGATCTGGTCGCAACTGCTGGGCATCGAGCGCATCGGGCGCCACGACAGCTTCTTCGCGCTCGGCGGGCACTCGCTGCTCGCGCTGCAACTGCTCGAACACCTGCGCCGGCGCGGCTGGAGCATCGACGTGCGCGCGGTCTTCGCCCGGCCCGAACTGGCCGCGATGGCGGCCGCCATGCACACCGCCGTGCACACCGCAGAGGGCACCGCAGCGGCCACCGGCGACGGGCCGCGCCACGGCGATGTCGAGGTGCCGCGCAACGCCATCCCGCCGGCGCTGGCCGCGTGGGATGCCACCGAATCGGAAACCGAGGAGTTCAGACTGTGAATGCGGAACTTGCGAGCGTGCAATCGCTGGATGCACCGGCCTTGATCGGCCTTTTCGAACAACGCCGCGTCCACGCGCGGATCGAAGAGGGCGAGTTGGTGGTCAAGGCGCCGCGCGGCGTGCTGACGCCGGGCGTGATGGCCTCGCTGAAGCTGCACAAGCAGGCGCTGATGAACTGGGTCGCGGCCAACGGCGACCACGCCGCGCCGCCGCCGGTGGCACAGCAGGCGCGGATCACGCCGCAGATGCTGCCGCTGGTGCGGCTCGAGCAGGCGCAGATCGACCGCATCGTCGCCGCCACGCCGGGCGGGGCCGGCAACGTGCAGGACATCTATCCGCTCGCGCCGCTGCAGGAGGGCATCCTGTTCCATCACCTGCTGCAGCAGCAGGGCGATGCCTACCTGAACCGGCTGCTGATGGGCTTCGACAGCCGCGTGCTGCTCGACCGCTTCGTCGCCGCAATGAACGAGGTGATCGCGCGCCACGACGTGCTGCGCACCGCGGTGCAATGGGACGGCCTGCCCGAGCCGGTGCAGGTGGTGTGGCGGCGCGCGCGGCTGGAGGTGGAGACGCTGGAACTCGACGGCGGCGACGCGCAGGCGCGCCTGCAGGCCCACGCCGAGCCGGGCCGCTACCGGCTCGATGTGCGGCAGGCGCCGATGATGCGCGGCGTTGCCGCCTTCGACGCGGCCGGCGGCCGCTGGCTGTTGCAGATGCTCTACCACCACCTGGTGATGGACCACGTCACGCTGGAGTTGCTGGTGAACGAGGTCGGGCTGGTGATGCGGGAGCGCCGCGCCGAGCTGCCCGCGCCGGTGCCGTTCCGCAACTTCGTCGCGCAGGCGCGGCTCTCGGCGCGCGAGGCCGAGCACGAGCAGTTCTTCCGAACGATGCTCGGCGACATCGACCAGCCGACCGCGCCCTTCGACCTGCTAGATGTGCAGGGCAACGGCAGCGACGCGGTGCAGGCGAAGCTCAGGCTCGAGGCGGTTCTGTGCGCGGACCTGCGCCGGGTTGCGCGGGCGCGCGGCGTGGCTCCCGCCTGCGTGTTCCACCTCGCGTGGGCGCAGGTGCTGGGGCGCTGCAGCGGCCGCGAGGACGTGGTGTTCGGCACGGTGCTGTTCGGGCGCCTGCAGGGCGGCGCCGGTGCCGATCGCGCGATGGGCATGTTCATCAACACGCTGCCGCTGCGCGTGCGGCTGGACGGGCGCAGCGCCGCCGCGGCGCTCGAAGAGACCGCGGCCACGCTCGCCGAACTGCTGCGCCACGAGCACGCGCCGCTGACATTGGCGCAGCGTTGCAGCGGGCTGGCCGCGAACACGCCGCTGTTCTCGGCGCTGCTGAACTACCGCCACAGCCGCGACGAAACAGCAGGAGGCGAAGAGGGCATCGCCGGCATCCATCACATCGAGAGCCGCGACCGCACCAACTATCCGTTCGTGCTGCATGTCGATGACCACGGCGAGGGCTTCGGCATCACCGCCGAGATCGTCGAGCGCGTGAATGCCGCGCGCATTGCCGGGATGGTGCGCGAAACGCTGGTGCATCTGGTGCAGGCGCTGGACCGGGCGCCCGACACGCCGATGCACGCGATCGAGACCCTGCCGCAAGCCGAGCGCGACGAAGTCGTGCACGGCTTCAATGCCACGCAGCGCGATCACAGCGCCGATGGCGAACTGGTGCATGCGCTGTTCGAGCGCCAGGCCGCGCGCGATCCGTCCGCTGCGGCGCTGGAGTTCGGCGCGCAGCGGCTGAGCTATGGCGAACTGGAGGCAGAGGCGAACCGGCTGGCCCGGCATCTGCGCACGCTGGGCGTCGGCCCCGACGAGCGCGTGGCGATCTGCCTGGAATGCGGCCCGGCGATGGTGGTCGCGATCCTGGCCACGCTCAAGGCCGGCGGCGCCTATGTGCCGCTGGACCCGGCCTATCCGGACGAACGGCTGGCGCACATGCTCGGCGACAGCGCACCGCGCGTGCTGCTCACGCAGGAGCGGCTGGCCGGGCGCCTGACCCCGCCACCGGCCTGCGAACGCGTGCTGCTCGACGACACCGGCCAGGCGCCATGGGCGCAGACCGCCGCGCAGCGCCCCGACATGCAGGCACAGACGCAGGCGCAGGTGCTGGGCCTGCGTGGCGAACACCTGGCCTACGTCATCTACACCTCGGGATCGACCGGCCGGCCCAAGAGCGTGGCGATGCCGCATCGCGGCCTGGTCAACCTGCTGGCGTGGCAGCGCGGTGTGCTGCCGGGCGCGGCGCGCACGCTGCAGTTTGCAGCGCCCGGCTTCGACGTCGCGTTCCAGGAAATCTTCTCGACGCTGGCCGGCGGCGGCACGCTGGTGCTGGTGCACGACGCGCTGCGCCGCGACCTGCCCGTGCTGGCCGACTGGCTGGGCGAGCAACGGATCGAACGGCTCTTCCTGCCCTGCATCGCGCTCAACGCCCTGAGCGAACTGTGGTCGCAGCGCGAAGCGCCGTTGCCTGCGCTGCGCGACCTGGTCGTGGCCGGCGAGCAGCTGCGCATCACGCCCGCCATCCGGCGCCTGTTCGATGGCCGCCATGCGAACCTGCACAACCACTACGGCCCGACCGAAAGCCACGTGGTCACCGCCTTCACGCTCGCCGGCGCGGCCGAAGACTGGGACGACCTGCCGCCGATCGGCGCGCCGGTCGACAACTGCCGGCTGTACCTGCTCGACGCACGGCGCCGGCCGGTGCCGCGCGGCGTGGCCGGCGAGATCCACATCGCGGGCGTGCAGGTCGCGCGCGGCTACCTGAATCAGTCCGAACCGAGCGCCGAGCGGTTCCTGCACGATCCGTTCGCGGGTGACGTCAACGACGCGGGCGACGCGGGCGACGCGGGTGCGCGCATGTACAAGACCGGCGACCTCGGCCGCTGGCGCGACGACGGCACGATCGCATACCTCGGCCGCAACGATTTCCAGGTCAAGATCCGCGGACACCGTGTCGAACCGGGCGAAATCGAGGCGCGCTTGGGCGAGCTGCCCGGCGTGCGCGAAGTGGCGGTGATCGCGCGCGAAGACGTGCCCGGCGACAAACGCCTCGTCGCCTACGTCGTGGGCGATGCACAGGCCATCGATCCCGCCGAACTGCGCATGCGCCTGGCCGCACAGTTGCCCGACCACATGCTGCCGGGCGCCTTCGTGCCGCTCGCGGCCTTGCCGCTGACTCCGAACGGCAAGCTCGACCGCAAGGCGCTGCCCGCGCCCGATGGCCTGGCCTTCGTCCACCGCGCCTACGAGGCGACGATCGGCGAGATCGAGGACACGCTGGCGCGGATCTGGTGCGAGCTGCTGGGCATCGAGCGGGTCGGGCGCCATGACAACTTCTTCGAGCTCGGCGGGCACTCGCTGCTCGCGGTGCGGCTGGTCTCGCAGCTGCGCGAACGGCTCGGCGTCGAACTTCCGTTGCCCGCGCTCTTCACCCATCCGCAACTGTCCGACATGGCCCGGGACGTGGCCGAGGCCAGCCAGAACGCCCTCGGCGCGATCGCCCGCGCCGACCGCTCGGCGCCGCTGCCGATGTCGTTCGCGCAGCAGCGCCTGTGGTTCATCGCGCGGGTCGATCCCGAGGCAAGCAAGGCCTACCACGTGCCCGATGCGGTGCGGCTGCGCGGTGCGCTCGACACCGCGGCGCTGCAGGCCGCATTCGACCGCATCGTCGAGCGCCACGAGGTGCTGCGCACGCGCTTCGTCGGCATCGGCGGGCAGGCCCTTCAGGTCATCGACGAGGCCCGCGGCTTCGCGCTGCGGCATGAAGACCTGCGCGGCGCCACCGACGCCGAACTGGAACGCATCGCGCGCGAGGAGGCGCTGCGCCCGTTCGACCTCGCGCTCGGACCGCTGATCCGCGGCCGCCTGCTCGCGCTGGGCCCGGACGACCACGTGCTGCTCGTGACCATGCACCACATCGTGTCCGACGGCTGGTCGGGCGGGGTGCTGGCGAACGAGTTCTCGGCGCTGTACCGCGCCTTCCGCGAAGGCCGGCCCGACCCGCTGCCGCCGCTGGCCATCCAGTACGCCGACTTCGGTATGTGGCAGCGCCAGTGGCTGCAGGGGCCGCTGCTGCAGCAGCAGTTGCAGCAATGGGTGGCGCAGCTGCGCGGTGCGCCGGCCCTGCTCGACCTGCCGACCGACCGGCCGCGTCCGCCGGTGCAGGACTACCGTGGCGCCAACATCCCCATCGCGCTCGATGCCGCGCTCGGCGAAGGCCTGCGTGCGCTCGGCCAGCGCCACGGCACCACGCTGTACATGACGATGCTCGCGGCCTGGGCGGTGGTGCTCGCCCGGCTCAGCGGGCAGGAGCAGGTCGTGATCGGCAGCTCGCATGCGGGCCGCAGCCGCGTCGAGGTCGAGCCGCTGATCGGTTTCTTCATCAACACGCAGGCATTGAAGGTCGACCTGTCGGGCAGCCCCAGCGTGCAGGCGCTGCTGGCCCAGGCGCGGCAGACCGCGGTGCAGGCGCAGAGCCTGCAGGACGTGCCGTTCGAGCGGCTGGTCGAGGCGCTCAATCCGCCGCGCTCGCTGGCCCACCATCCGGTGTTCCAGGTCATGCTGTCGTGGCACAACACGCCCAAGGCCGGGCTCGACCTGGCCGGCCTGCAGGCGCAGAGCCTGGGCGGCGGCGCCGACAGCGCGCAGTTCGAGCTGTCGCTGGAGCTGCGCGAAAGCGAGGAGGGCATCGGCGGCCAGCTCAACTACGCCAGCGCGCTGTTCGACGAGGCCACGGTCCGCCGCCAGTGGCGCTGCCTGGAGGCGGTGCTGCGTGCCATGGTCGCCGACGACAGCCAGCCGGTCGATCGCATCGGCCTGCTGGATGCGCAGGAGCGCGCGTCGATCGTGGAGGGCTTCAACGAAAGCCACGCCCCCGCCGCCGAACCGATGCTGGTGCACGAGCTCATCGAGGCGCAGGCCGCGCGCCGGCCCGACGCGCAGGCGATCGAATACGCGGGCGAGACCTTGAGCTACGCCGAGCTCAACGCCCACGCCAACCAGCTCGCCCACCACCTGCGCGCGCTCGGCGTGAAGCCCGATGACCGCGTGGCGATCTGCGCCGAGCGCAGCCTGGAACTGGTCGTCGCGCTGCTGGCCACGCTCAAGGCCGGCGGCGCCTATGTGCCGCTGGACCCGGTCTATCCGGACGAGCGGCTGGCGCACATGCTCGGCGACAGCGGTGCGGTCGTGCTGCTGACCCAGCAGCGGCTGGACGGGCGCCTGCAGGCCCCCGGGCGCTGCGTGCGCGTGATGCTCGATGCGGCGCACCCCGAATGGGCGCTGGCCCCGTCCCACAACCCGGATCGTGCCGACGTCGGCCTCGCGCCCGAGCACCTGGCCTACGTGATCTACACCTCCGGTTCGACCGGCACGCCCAAGGGGGTGATGGTCGAGCACCGCAACGTGGCGTATTTCCTCCATGCGATGGAGGCCTGCATCCACGGCGTGGCGCCCGATTGCCGGCGCGTCGCGTGGAACGCCTCGTTCGGCTTCGACATGGCGGTCAAGGCGTGGGGGCAACTGGCGTACGGCCGCAGCGTGTTCCTGCTGCCCGAAGCGGCGCGGCTCGGTGCGGAGGAACTGCTCGGTTTTCTCGAAGCGCATCGCATCGAGGTGATGGAGTGCACGCCCTCGCACCTGCGCCTGATGCAGGGCGCGGGGCTGCTGCAGGGGCGTGCGCCGAGCCTGCGCAAGCTGCTGCTCGGCGGCGAGGCGATCGACGCGGCCACGTGGCGCGAATTGGCGGCGGTCGACGGGCGCCTGTTCTTCAACATGTACGGCCCGACCGAATGCAGTGTCGATGCCAGCTGCGGCATCGTCGACGGGCGCCGTCCGCACATCGGCCAGGTCATGCCGGGCGCGCGCATCTACGTGCTCGATGCGGCCGCGCAGCCGGTGCCGGTCGGCGTGGCCGGAGAGATCCATATCGGCGGCGCCGGCGTGGCCCGCGGCTATCTCGAGCGGCCGGAGCTCACCGCCGAACGTTTCCTGCGCGACCCGTTCGCGGGCGACGCCCAGGCGCGCATGTACCGCACCGGCGACCTCGGCCGCTGGCGCGAGGACGGCACGCTCGAATACCTCGGCCGCAACGACGCGCAGGTCAAGCTGCGTGGCTTTCGCATCGAGCTGGGCGAGATCGAAGCGCGCCTGGCGCAGCAGGCGGGCGTGCGAGAGGCCGCGGTGATCGCGCGCGAGGACAGTCCCGGCGACAGGCGCCTTGTCGCCTACGTGGTCGGTGCTGCGTTGGACCCGGTGCAACTGCGTGCCGGCCTCGCCGCGCATCTGCCCGAGTACATGCTGCCTTCGGCCTTCGTCGCCCTCGATGCGCTGCCGCTGACGCCGAACGGCAAGCTCGACCGCCAGGCGCTGCCGGCGCCGGACGGGCAGGGCCTGGCGTCGAGCCGCTACGCACCGCCGCAGGGCGAGGCGGAGTGCACCATCGCCGCGCTCTGGTCGGAGTTGCTCGGCGTCGAACGCATCGGTCGCCACGACAACTTCTTCGACCTGGGCGGTTACTCGCTGATGGTGTTCCAGGTCATCGAGGGGCTGAAGCAGAAGGGCTACGAGGTCGCGCTGCAGGACGTGCTGCTGGCACAGCAGCTGAGTGCGCTGGCGGCACTGATCGACAGGCCGCGCGAAGGCGCTGCGAGCGCGAATGCGCAGTGGGTGACCATCCGCAAGGGCGGTGCGCGGCGTCCGCTGGTGTTCGTGCACGAGCCCAGCGGCGAAGTGCTGTCGTACGAGCGGCTGGCGGCGCACATCGACCCCGAGGTGGGCCTCTTCGGCATCCGCGCCGACCGCGATGCGGTGCATGCCGCAAGCCGTTTCGAGGACCTGGCCGCAGGCTATGTGCAGCGGATTCGCGAGGCGCTGCCGCAAGGGCCGTACCGCCTCGCGGGCTGGTCGGCCGGTGGCGTGCTGGCCTTCGAAGTCGCGCGGCAGCTGCTGGCGGCGGGTGAGCGCGTCGAGTTCCTCGGCCTGATCGACAGCTGGTACCGCGGCGATGGCGAGCGTGGCGTGTCCGAGCTGGGTGTGCAAGACAGGAAGCTGCTGCTGGTCGCGTTCGCCGAATACCACGGGCGCAAGCTCGAGGCGGTCGAGATCGAACGGATTCTGGCGACCGAAGACGTGCCCTCGGCGCTCGCGCTGGCACGCAGCGAGGGCTGGCTGAAGAAGGACATGAGCCCGGCCGAGTTCGACGCGCGCGCCGGGCTCTGGTTCAACCTGCGCGCCGCTGCGCATCGCTACTACGCGGAGCCGCTGGCGATCGACGCGCACCTGTTCGCGGCGCAGTCCGGCGATGCGGGCGATCCGTCCAACGGCTGGAGCGGGGTGCTCGGCAACCGCCTGCAGGTGCACCCTGTCGGCGGCGATCACTGGAGCATCATGATGCGGGCCGAGCACGCCGGACGGGTCGGCGGGGCGATCGCTTCGATCCTCGCGCGCCTCGACGGCGTCACGCCGAATCGGACCACCGAGATCGCGCCGGGCGCCGCAGTGACGATTCGCCGTGGCAACACAGAGGCGCGCACGGTGTTCTGCATGCCGGGCGCGGGCGCGAATGCCACCTCGTTCCTCGAGTTCGCTTCGCGCAGCACCGGCGATGCGAGCTTCATCGGCCTGGAAGCGCCCGCGCTGCTCGGGAGCGACGGCGAGCCGCCGACGCTGCAGGCGGCGGCGGGGCGATACGTCGAAGCGATCCGCGCCGTGCAGCCCGAAGGGCCTTATCACCTCATCGGCCATTCGTTCGGCGGCTGGGTCGCGCTGGAGGCGGCCCGGCAGTTGATCGACACCGGCGCCGCCGTCGCGCCGGTGGTGTTGGTCGACACCAACGCGCCGCGCGCGGAAGGCCACGGCGATCGCGGCCATGCGCTGCACGAGTACCTCGCGTTGATCGCGTTGCAGAGCGAGCATCCCCACGGCCTCGATGCCGACGCGCTGGCTGCGCTGCCGCCGCGTGAACAGGCGCCGCCGATCTTCGAGGCGATGCGCCGCGCCGGCCTGTTGCCGGCCAACGCGCGGCTGGCGGACTTCGTGCCGGTGCTGGAGATGTTCTGCCGCCAGTGCGCGATCGGCTATCGGCCCGAAGGCGCGTTCGGCGGGCTGGTGTTGCTGCTGCGCGCCGTCGCCGGTGCGCGCACCGGCGAACCCGTCGATCCCGACGCCTGGCGCCGGCACGCGCCGCAACTGCGCAGCTTCGATGTGCCCGGCAGCGACCACCTGTCGATCCTCGATCCGCCGCATGTCGATCGCGTGATCGAGATCGTCGGCCGCCACTGGTACCTGGGGCGATGCGCATGAGCGAGACCGCAACCGCCATGGACCCCCGCGAAGCCGGCGACGGCATCGCCGGCGGCTTGCCGCATTGCGTCCACGCCGACC
Organism: Variovorax sp. ZS18.2.2; assembly: GCF_024701975.1. Classification (GTDB taxonomy): domain Bacteria; phylum Pseudomonadota; class Gammaproteobacteria; order Burkholderiales; family Burkholderiaceae_C; genus Variovorax. Next base: position 212,592 of record NZ_JANLNM010000007.1, on the reverse strand, counting down.
CCGGCGTGACGGATGCCGGGCGCTGGGTCGAACAGGCGATGCCGCGTCTGGAGCCCGCGCTGCTGCGCGCCGGTGCGCTGCTGCTGCGCGGCTTTCCGCTGCGCGAGGCCGAAGACTTCCGCCGCGTGGTCGCAGCGATGACGCCGCAGCTGCGCGGCTATGCCGGTGGCACGTCGCCGCGCAGCCAGGTGGCCGAGGGCATCTACACCTCGACCGAGTACCCGAAGCAACTGGAGATTCCGCTGCACAACGAGATGTCGTACAGCGTGCGCTGGCCCGGGCGGCTGTATTTCTTCTGCGCGACCGAACCCGAGGTGGGCGGCGAGACGCCGCTGGCCGATTCGCGCCGCATCCTGCAGGCCATGCCGGCCGCCATCGTCGAGGCATTCGAGCGCCGCCAGCTCCTGTACGTGCGCAACCTCGCGCCCGCGAACGCGCGCTACAACGCCTGGAGCAAGGCCTTCGAGACCGACGACCGCGCGCAGGTCGAGGCCCATTGCCGCGAGATGGACATCGGCTGCGAATGGCAGCCCGGCGGCGGCCTGCGCATCCACGAGCGGCGGCCGCCCACGCGCGTGCATCCGCTGACCGGCGAGCGGGTCTGGTTCAACCAGGTGCACCTGTTCCACGCCTCCAACACGCCGATGGCGAGCAACGTCGATGCGCGCATCGAGGCCGGCCTGCCGATGGCGGCGTACTACGGCGACGGCGGCCGCATCGACAACGCCACGCTGGCCAGCGTGCGCGAGGTGCTGCGTGCGCAGCGGCGCGCCTTCCGTTGGCGGCAGGGCGATCTGCTGGTGGTCGACAACGTTCTTGCGGCGCACGGGCGGCTGCCTTTCGACGGGCCGCGGCGGATTCTCGTGGCCATGTCCTGAGCGGCCTCTTCTCAGTTTTTTCATCTTCACAGCGAGCCGAGCCCATGCACATCACCTCCCCCTCGCGCGAACCGCTCGCGCCCTGGATCCGCCAGCACCGCGACCGCATCGACGAAGCGCTGTGGACCGACGGCCATGTCCTGTTCCGCGATTTCGACGTCGGCGGCCTCGACGGCTTCGAGGCCTCGGCCGCCTCGGCCTGCGACGCGCTCTACCGGCACTACGGCGACCTGCCGCTGGCCAGCGCGAGCGACAACGTGTACTTCGCGACGCCGTATCCCAAGCACCTGGAGATCCGCTTTCACAACGAGGCCTCGCACACCCAGACCTGGCCCTCTCGCCAGTTGTTCTTCTGCCTGGAGCCGGCCTCGGAAGGCGGCGAGTGGACCCTGTCGGACGGACGCCAGGTAGTCGAACGCCTGCCCGCGGAGATGCTCGAACGCTTCCGCGAGCTGGGCCTGGTCTACCGGCGCCGCTTCATCCGCGGCCTGGATGCTTCGTGGGAGCAGTTCTTCCAGGTCGCGAGCCTGCAGGAACTGCGCGAGAAGATCGCGCCGACCGGGCACGAGATCGATGCGGCTTCGGAGAACGACCTCACCGTGTCCTACCGCACCCACGCGCTGCTGCGGATTCCCGAGCGCGGCTCCGAGGCCTGGTTCAACCAGATCCTGCTGCACCATCCCGACGCGCTGCCGACGCAGGTCGATGCCATGCTGAGCAAGCACTTCCGGCGCGACCAGTACCCGCGCACGGTGTTCTTCGGCGACGGCAGCCCGATTCCGGCCGCATGGGTGCGCACCATCGACCGCGTGCTGACCGAGTGCGCGATCCACATTCCCACCCAGGCCCACGACGTGCTGCTGGTGAACAACCTGCTGATGGCCCACGGGCGCCTGCCGTACAGCGGCAACCGGCAGGTGCGCGTTGCGCTGGGGGATATGCGCGAGCACGCCGCGGTCGCCACTGGAGAGCCGGCATGAGCCTCCTCTCTTTCTCCCTCCCCTTCCGGGGGAGGGCCGGGGTGGGGGCAAGCGCCCGTCGATCAGGCGCTGCCGCATTGCAAGCGCCGCGAGCCCCCATCCCAGCCTTCCCCCGGAAGGGGAAGGAGCAAGACAAGGACCGCGCGTCGTGTTCGGAGTCTTTGTATTTCTCCCTCCCCTTCCGGGGGAGGGCCGGGGTGGGGGCAAGCGGCCTTCATCGCCGCGCGGTGTTCGAGGCCGCGTGCCCCCATCCCAACCTTCCCCCGGAAGGGGAAGGAGCAAGACCCGGCCATCCGAAGACGGAACCTGCCCAATGAGCATCAAGCGCCAGCACATCGCGAGCGACTTCTTCCCCGAGGCCGAAGCCCTGCGCACGGCCTACGACGGCAAGGTCAGGAGTGCCTACCAGCAGACCGTGCAGTGGCAGTACTTCTGCGAGCCGCAGATGTACACGTACCTGCGCACGGTGCCGCAGCAGCTCTTTCCCGAGGCGCTGTGGGGGCGCTTCACCCGGCACCTGAAGCAGTGGTGCATTGACCACCTCGGGATGCTTCCGACCGGCGCGCCGAACTTCCATCTCATGGTCAACGGCTGCACCCTGGGCCTGCACAGCGACTTCCAGAACGGCACCTGGGGCTTCGTCTATTCGCTCACGCGCTGGCAGACGCGCAAGTTCTCCGGCGGCGAAACCCTGCTGATGCGCGACGGCGTGCCGAGCTACAAGAAGCACCACGTGCAGGGTGAGGTGCTGTACGAACTGGTGCCGGCCGAGTTCAACCAGCTGCTGCTGTTCGACGACCGCATCGTCCACGGCACGCAGACCATCGAGGGCAGCATGGACCCGCTGGAGGCACGCATCGCGCTGGTCGGCCATCTGCGCGCCACCTCGCCGGTGGTGACGGGCGCGCTCGACGCGGCGGCCGCACGCAAGGTCGTGCTGGCGTTGCATCACGCCCTTGCCGAACCGGTGCGCCCCTTCAAGGAGGTGCAGGGCGTGATGAGCTTCCGCCTCGCGGTGGCCGCGGACGGCAGCGTGGCGTCGGTCGATGTGCTGACCGACAACTTCGTCACCGCCCGGAGCGGCCACGCGGCCGACGACGAGGTCGCCGCGGCCCGCGCGCTGGTGCTCGATGCCGCTGCAAGGCTGCGCTTTCCGGATGCGGGCGGGCCGTCGAAGGTCATCGCCGCGGTGCTGCTGCCGCTGCCGGACCTGCGGCCGATCGAGCTTGCCATTGCGCACGCCGGGCGCCCGGACAGGTTGCGGGAAACCCTCAAGGCGCAGCTGAAGGAAGGCGAGGCGCTGGGTTTTCAGGTGGACGTGCAGGGCGACAGCTTCGCCGTGCGCGAACCGCTGGCCGGCACGATCCGCATCGAGAGCCAGCGCATCGTCGCCACGTTCGATCCGCCGATGTGGGTGCCCTCGCAGCGCGACCAGTTCCAGGCCGCGCTGAACGAGAAGCTGGGCCTGCTGGCCCGGTACGGCGGCTGAGCGGGCGATGTCGATGCTGGATGGCGCGATCGTCCTGATCGCGGTCGCCCTGGCCCTCGTCGCGGCGGCGACGAGGCGGGTCGGCCCGCGCGCCATCGCCGCCGTGGGGGCGATGCTGCTGGTCGCCTGCTTCGTGCAGGTCTGGCGCGAGGGTTTCCATTGGCAGTACGCGGCCATCTACGCATTGCTCGCGGGGCTGATGGTGCTGGCCTGGCGGCGGAGCCGGCCGCCGCCGCAAGGCGTGCTCGCAGGGCTGGGGCGCTTCGGCGTGGCGGGGCTCGCCATGGGGGCGTTGCTCGCGTGGAGTTTCTTGCCGGTGCCGGAACTGCCCGCGCCGAGCGGCCCCTACGCGGTCGGCAGCCAGGTGTTCCGGTGGATCGACCCCGACCGCGACGAGCCCGCGACCGACGACCCGCACGACCACCGCAACGTCGTGGTGCAGGCCTGGTATCCGGCAGAGCCCGGTGAAGGCGCGCGGGTGCGCTACATCGACGGCCTTGGGCGCCTGCCGTCCTGGGTCTCGCTGATCCCCGGGCTGGTGATGCAGCGCTACGACCGCATCGACACGCATGCCCGCATCGACGCGCCGGTGGCCACGCAACGCGCGCGCTGGCCGGTGGTGCTGTTCTCGCCGGGCTATGGCGCGTCGCGGGCGTTCTATTCGGGGCTGCTGGCTGATCTGGCGAGCCGTGGTTTCGTCGTGCTCGCGCTGGACCATCCCCGCGAAGCCCCGGTCGTGGAACTGGCCGATGGCCGCCTGGCGACACCCATCGAGCGCTTCCTGCCCGACGACCCTGACCGCACGCACTACATGAGCGCACAGCAGGCCGTGCGGGCGGCGGACCTGCGCTACGTCGCCGATCGGGTTGGCCGGCCGGATGCGTTCGGTGCGCGCCTGTCGCCGCGGCTCGATCCGCAGCGCATCGCCGCGATCGGCCATTCCTTCGGCGGCGCCAGCGCGGTCGAGGCGGCCATGGGCGATGCGCGCATCCGCGCCGTCGCCAACCTCGACGGCACCCTGTACGGCCGCGCGGCCACCGACCCGATGCCGGTGCCGTTCCTGCTGCTGGAAAGCGACCACCGCGAGACCCGGCATTCGCAGAACTACCTGCAAGGCAACCTCGCGCTCGTGCACCACTTGCGCGCCGGCGGATACCGCTACCAGATCGCCGGGGCCAATCACTACAGCTTCACCGACGTGCCGCTATACCTGTCGGCACCGGCGCGTTTTGCCATCACCGTACTGATCGGCGGATCGCGCGGCCCGGCCCGCAGCCAGGCCGCGAGCAACGATGTGCTGGCGGCGTTCCTGCAGGGGCCGTTGCTGGACGCGCCCGGCGACGTCGATGCGGCGGCGGCGCGGCATTCGGGGCTGGTCGGCGGCGCCATGCCCGCCACGCAGCACTGACAGCGCACCGATGCCTTGACGCTCGCGCTTCGCGAAGCCCCTCTTCGGAAATCAGAAACTCGCTCCCCACTCGCTGTGGCATTCTGGATCGACCCCGCGAACCCGCGGTCGAACGAACATCCGGAGCAGAGACAAAAATGGTTGAAGGAAAAGTGGTCGTCGTCACCGGCGCGGGCGGCGGCATCGGGCGCGACATCGCGCTCGCCATGGCGAAGAACGGCGCGAAGGTGGTGGTGAACGACATCGGCGCGGCGCTCGACGGTGCAGGCGGAAGTGCCGGCCCGGCGCAGCAGGTGGTCGACGAGATTCGCGCCGCAGGCGGCGAGGCCGTGCCCAACACCGACAGCGTGGCCGATGCCGCCAGCGCCGCACGCATCGTCGAATGCGCCGTCGAGAGCTTCGGCCGCATCGATGCGGTGGTCAACAACGCCGGCATCCTGCGCGACCGCTTCTTCCACAAGATGTCGGTCGACGAATGGGACGCGGTGCTCAAGGTGCACCTCTACGGCGCCTACTACGTGAGCCGCGCGGCCGCGACGCATTTCAAGGAACAGAACGCGGGCGCGATGGTGCACATGACCTCGACCTCGGGCCTCATCGGCAACTTCGGGCAGGCCAACTACGCCGCCGCCAAGCTCGGCATCGTCGCGCTCTCGAAATCCATTGCGCTCGACATGCTGAAATTCAACGTGCGCTCCAACTGCATCGCGCCCTTCGCCTGGAGCCGCATGATCGGCGCGATTCCCACCGACACCGACGAGCAGCGCGCCCGCGTCGACAAGATCAAGCAGATGACGCCGGCCAAGGTCGCGCCGCTCGCGGTGTACCTCGCGAGCGATGCGGCGGGCGCGGTCAACGGGCAGATCTTCTCGGTGCGCAACAACGAGATTTCGCTCATCAGCCAGCCGCGGCCGGTGCGCTCGGTGCATCGCTCGGAGGGCTGGACACCGCAGAGCATCGCCGAGCACGCCATGCCCGCGATGCGCGCGAGCTTCTATCCGCTGGACCGCTCGGCGGACGTGTTCAGCTGGGACCCTGTTTGAGGACATGAGGACAAACCCGCAAGCGGGTGCGGGTGGCGCCGTTCGCCGGACAATGCGCGTTCCTCCTGCTTCCTTCGTGCCCGCCCGGTGAATCTGCATTTCGACCTGTTCGACCTGAAACTGTTCGTCTACGTGGCGGATGCGCGCAGCCTCACGCGCGGCGCCGAGAAGGCCTGCATCTCGCTGGCCGCCGCCTCTACCCGCATCAAGCAGATGGAGGAGGCCGTGGGCGGCAAGCTGCTGCACCGCAGCGCGCAGGGCGTGAGCCTCACGGCCGCGGGGCAGGCGGTGCTCTACCACGCCAAGCGGGTGATGCAGCAGATGGAGCACCTGCGCTGCGACATGCAGGACTTCGGCAAGGGCATCAAGGGCCATGTGCGCGTGTTCGCCAACACCACCTCGATCACCGAGTACCTGCCGCAGAAGCTCGCGGGCTTTCTCACGCAGCATCCGGCCGTGCAGGTGGACCTGCGCGAATACCTGAGCGAAGAGATCGTGCGCGCGGTGGCCGATGGCGAGGCCGACATCGGCATCCTCGCGGGCGACGTGCACACCGGCGATTTCGACGCACGCGCCTTCGGCAGCAACCAGCTTGTGCTGGTGGTGCCGAAGACGCATCACCTGGCCGGCGCGCCCTCCGTGGCCTTTGCCGACACGCTCGACGAGCAGCACGTGGGCCTGCACCACGGCAGCGCGATCCATCGCTTCCTGCAGAGGCGCGCGGAGCTGGCGGGGCGCGGTTTCAACCCGCGCATCCAGGTCAGCAGCTTCGAGGCGATCTGTCTGATGATCGAAGCGGGCGTGGGCGTCGGCGTGCTGCCGGCCTCGTCGGCGCAGCGGCTGTCGATGGCGATGCGGATCGCGACTGTCGCGCTGAGCGATGCATGGGCGGAGCGGGAGCTCAAGCTCATTGCGCGCAATCGCGAGCAGCTGCCGGCCTCGGCGCGCGAACTGTTCGACCATCTCGTCGCTTCCTGAACCCTCCGCATGTCGGCCGACCTGAAATCGCTGCGCCTCTTCGTGGCCGTGGCCGACCACGGCAGCATCAGCGAAGGTGCAAAGCGCTGCCACATCGCGCTCGCCGCCGCGAGCAAACGCATCTCCGACCTCGAAGCCCGCGCGCGGCTGCCGCTCCTGGTGCGCCATGCGCGCGGCGTCACGCTCACCTCGGCGGGCCACGGGCTGCTGCTGCATGCGCGCGCCGTGCTCTCGGCCATGGACCGGCTCGGCGCCGAACTCGACGACTTCCAGAACGGCGTGGCGGGCGTGGTCAGCATCACGGCCAATGCGTCGACCATCGCGCAGTTTCTTCCGGCGCAGATCGGCTCGTTCCTGCGGCTGCACCCGGTGCTCAAGATCGACCTGCAGGAGCGCGCCAGCACCGAGGTGGTGAAGGCGGTGCAGGCCGGCCTGGCCGACATCGGCGTGATCGAGGGCAACACGCCCGCCGAGACCCTCGAATGCCTGCCGTACCGCACCGACGAACTGGCCGTGGTGGTGGCGCGCGACCATCCGCTCGGGCGCCGAAAACGCATCGGCGTGGAAGAGGTGCTGCGCCACGACCATATCGTGGTGCGCGAAGGCACGGCGCTGCATCGCGTGCTGCTGAGCGCCGCGCTCGAGGCGCAGGTGCCGCTCAAGGTGCGCATGCAGGTGGGCAGCTTCGACATGGTCTGCCGCATGGTGGAGCAGGGCGTCGGCATCGGCGTGCTGCCCTATGCGGCCATCCTGCCGCAGCTGCAGATATTGAAGCTGCGCTGCCTGAAGCTCGATGCACCGTGGGCCATGCGCCGCCACCTGCTGTGCGTGCGCAGGCAGCAGGAGCTGACCGTGGCTGCGCGCTCGGTGCTGGCCCATCTCGGCCAGCCGGATTGAGCCGCGAGCCTTCGCGCCGCGCGAAGGCTCGAACCCGCCAAAAACGAATTGTTCTCCGGTGGACCGCGCGCAAAGATGCGTGCATACCAAAGGAGACAGCCTTGAAGATCGTTCGCGTCAGCGCCACGCCGCTGAACATTCCCGTCACCATCGACGTGCTGGGCCTGAACAAGCAGACCTCGCTCTCGCTGTGCCTCACGGAGATCGAGACCGACACCGGCCTCGTCGGCCATGGCATGACCGCCATCACCGAGGAAGAAATCATCGCCGCCGCCGTGCGCGAGGTGGCCGGCCCCGCATTGATCGGCGAAGACCCGATGGCCACCGAGCGCCTCTGGGACAAGCTCTACTGGCTGCTCTCGCCGCGCGGCCAGACCGGCTACGCGACCCACGCCATCGCCGCGCTCGACATCGCGCTGTGGGACCTCAAGGCCAAGGCGCTCGGCCAGCCGCTGTGGCGCCTGCTCGGCGGCGCACGCTCGAAGGTGCCGGTGTACGCGACCTTCGGCTTCGGCTTCTTCGAGCGCGACCAGCTCGCCGCCGCCGCCAAGCTCTGGGTGTCGCAGGGCTTCCAGCGCCTGAAGATGACCGTGGGCGGCCACGCGCTCGCGCGCCGCGACGAGCCGCGGCCCATCGATGAAGTCATCGCCGAAGACGTGCGCCGCGTGGCGGCCGTGCGCGAAGCCGTCGGCCCCGAGGTGAAGCTGTACGTCGACGCCAACTGCGGCCTCGACCTGTTCCACGCGACCGAGCTCGCGCGCCGCATCGAGCCCTACGGCATCAGCTTCTTCGAGGAACCGCTCACGCAGAACGACGTGCGCCAGATGGCGCAGCTGCGCGCACGCACCAGCATCCCGCTCGCCTGCGGCCAGAACGAAGGCCTGGCCTTCCGCTTTCGCGACCTGCTGGTGAACCAGGCGGCCGATGTGCTGCAGCCCAACGTGACCATCTCGGGCGGCTACTCGCAGTGCCTGAAGATCGCGGGCATGGCGCAGGCCTTCAACGTGCCCATCGACAACGGCGGCGCCTGGCCCTTCCACAACATGCACCTGCATGCGGGCGTGTCGAACGGCGGACTGGTCGAATACCACTACGTCGCGGTGAAGATGCTCGAGCAGATCTTCGACGGTCTGCCGGTGCCCGACCAGGGCTGGCTCACGCTGCCCGAGACGCCGGGGCTCGGTTTCGCGCCCAATGCGGAGCGCGTGCGCGAGCTCGCGAAGCTGCCGACCTCGCGCGGCAAGGGCAAGGCCTGAGTCGCCGGCGGTTCCAGAAAAAAGAAAACGGAGACACGATGAACACCAGACAAGCGATTCGCCCCGCCCGCCGGCGTGCGTTGCGCGCAGCGATGGCCCTGGGCCTTGCGGGCGCGCTCGCCGTGCCCGCGGCCTGGGCGCAGAAGTACCCCGACAAGCCCATTCGCCTCATCGTGGGCTACTCGGCCGGCGGCGGCGTCGATGCCGTGGCGCGGCTCCTGAGTTCACGCCTGTCCACGGTGCTGGGCCAGCAGGTGATCGTGGAGAACCGCTCCGGCGCCACCGGACTCATCGCCGCCGACCTCGTCGCCAAGGCTGCACCCGACGGCTACACGCTGATGATGGGCGACAGCGCGCTGTTGATCGCCAAGCTGCTGCAGCCGAAGATCGCGATCGATCCGCTGACCAGCTTCAAGCCGGTGGCGGGCGCCTTCATCTCGCCGCTGATGATCGTCACCGGCAACGACTTTCCCGCGAAGACGCCGGCCGAACTGGTCGCGCAGCTCAAGGCGAACCCGGGGCGTTTCTCCTTCGCCACATCGGGTGTGGGCACGGTGCAGCACCTGGGCTTCGAGATGCTCAAACAGTCCACGGGGAGTTTCGTGGTGCACGTGCCGTACCGGGGCGCGGCGCAGATCGTGCCCGACGTGATCGGTGGGCAGGTGCCCATCGGGGTGGTCAGCGCGACGGCTGCGATGGCGCAGGCCAAGGCGGGCAAGCTGCGCGCGGTAGCGTTGATGAACAACGCGAAGCTCGAAGGCGCGGAGAGTGTTGCGCCGCTGGCCGATGCGTTGCCGGGTTTCGACGTGGCGCCGCGCATCTTCGTGCTCGCACCGGCTGGGACGCCGAACGAGATCGTCGAGAAGTTGTCTGCAGCGGTGAAGGCGGTGCTCGATACGCCGGAAGCCGGCGCTGCGGCGGCTGCGCAGGGCACGCTGCGTGCCTATGCCACGCCTGCCCAGTTGGGCAAGGACATGGCCGATGAAACGGTGCGGTGGAAACGGATCATCACGGAGCAGCGGATCGTTGCGGAAGGAGGCTGATGTGGAACATCTCGGCTTGATCGTGCCACCCGCAGCCGGCGCAGTACCGGTAGACGGCCCGCTGCTGTACGGCGACCGCATCCGCTTCAGCGCGCGGGGCCTGGGCCTCGGCGAGATCTCCACGCGCGGCTACACCGAGGTCATCGACTCGGTGATCGGCAAGGCGCTGGAACTCAAGGCCGATGGCGTGAGCGCCGTGTCGCTCATGGGCACGTCGCTGAGCTTCTTTCGCGGCGCTGCGTTCAACCGGCAACTGGAAGTGGAGATGGCGCGCGCCACCGGGCTGCCCTGCACCACCATGAGCAACGCCATCGTCGCAGGGCTTCGCAGCCTGAACGTGCGGCGCGTGGCGGTGGCCACGGCGTACATCGACGAGGTCAATGTTCAGTTGCGGCGCTATCTCGAACAGAACGACTTCGAACCGCTGGCCCTCGAAGGCCTTTCGATCTCCGATGTGCAGGAAGTCGGCACGGTGTCGACGCAGGTGCTGGTGGATCTGAGCCGGAAGGTGTTCGAGGCGCAGCCGGGGGCGGACGGCATCCTGATTTCGTGTGGCGGGCTGGTCACGCTCGACGCGGTGCGCGAGGTCGAGGCCCTGCTGAAGGTGCCGGTGGTCTCCAGTTCGCCCGCAGGTTTCTGGGACCTCGTGCGCAGGGCCGGGCTCGATGCGCGCTCGCCCGGCCACGGGCGCCTGTTCGCCTGAACCCGTTCAGCCGAGCAGACGACCGACCTTCGGCGCATCGGCCAGCTGCCAGATGCGCTGGCACATCGCCTTCGCTTCGTCGGCCGTGGCGCCTTCGCCGTAGTGCGCGAGGCGCTGCATCTTGTCCTCGATCTCCGCACGGCTCAGGCTGTTGCCCGGGTCGCCCTTGGGCTCGTCCACGCGACCTTGCAGCGTGCGGCCGTCGGCGGTCTCCACGCTGACCTTGCCGATCCAGCGGGCGGGGTAGGCGGTGTCGACTTCGGTGTCGAGCTGCATCGCCACCTTGTCGCGGAAGCCTGCGACCTCGGGCGCGAGAAAGTCGCGGTCGAATTCGCCCAGGCCTGCGCGGCCATGCACCGCGATCAGGCCGAGCACTGTGCCCATCGAGAACTTGCCCTGGTGCACCGTCGCGGGCACGGTCACGCGGCCCAGCACGTCGATGGCGCCCTGGTGCACGTGCGTGGTGACGCGGGCCACGTCGCTGTGCTTCAGCTTGTTCTGTGTCATGACCTGCAGCAGCGCATCGGCGGCGGGGTGGGTGTGACGGCAGGAGGCGTGGTACTTGAACGAGGTCTCGGCGAGTGCCCAGCGGGTGCCGAGACCATCTGTGAGCTTCGCGGGATCGGCGTCGCTCGACATGCCGACGCCCAGGCCTTGCGCGCCTTCGAGGATCTTCGCTGCGCCGGTGAAACCATCCTGCGCGAGGTACGCCGACATCAAGCCGCTGGCCGCTGCATGTGCGCAGTGCAGTTGCTTGGAGTCCGCCGCATCGCGCAGGAACTCCCACACGCCGGCCGATTGCGTACCGGCCGAACCGAAGGCGTGCAGCATCTGCTGCGGCGTGAGGTCGAGCAGGCGACCCACGGCCGCCGCGGCGGCGATCGTTCCGGCCGTCGCCGTGGTGTGAAAGGTCTTGTAGTGCGAGCGCCCCAGGAACTCGCCGACGCGGATGCCGACTTCGTAGCCGGCGACCACGGCGGTCAGCAGTTGCGCGCCGCTTGCACCGATGCTCTGCGCCACCGCGAGTGCGGGCGCGATGACCACGGCTGCGGGGTGAAACACCGAGCCGTTGTGCACGTCGTCCTGCTCCACGAAGTGCGAGGCTGCGGCGTTGACGAGCGCGGCGAACACCGGCGAACTGGTGCGGCGTGAAGTCAGTATTTCGCTCGGTCCATCGGCGGGGCCCATCATTTGCGCGAAGCGCTCGATGCTGCGTATCGGCCGCGCAGTGCGGGCCGCGAGCACCGAACCGAGCCAGTCGAGCATCAGGTCTTCGGTGCGGCGGAGCACGGGGGCGGGAATGTCCGCGAACTTCAGGTCGGCGGCGAAGGTGGCGAGCACCTTGCTCGGATGGTTCGAATCGGTCATGGGTGCGGTCCCTTCAGAACGAGCGGGGCAGGCCGAGCATGTGTTCGGCGACGTAGCTCAGGATGAGGTTGGTCGAGATCGGCGCCACCTGATACAGCCGCGTCTCGCGGAACTTGCGTTCGATGTCGTATTCGCAAGCGAAGCCGAAGCCGCCATGGAATTGAAGGCACGCATTGGCCGCCTCCCAGCTCGCCTTGGCCGCGAGGTACTTCGCCATGTTGGCCTGCGCGCCGCAGGGCTCGTGCGCATCGAACAGGCGGCAGGCTTCGTAACGCATGAGGTTCGCCGCTTCGATCTCGATGAACGCCTCGGCAATCGGAAACTGCACGCCCTGGTTCTGGCCGATGGGGCGGCCGAAGACGACGCGCTCCTTCGTGTACGCCGTCACCTTGTCGATGAACCAGTAGCCATCGCCAATGCATTCAGCCGCGATCAGCGTGCGCTCGGCGTTGAGCCCGTCCAGGATGTACTTGAAGCCCTGGCCTTCCACGCCGATCAGGTTCTCGGCCGGGATCTCCAGGTTCTCGAAGAACAGCTCGTTGGTTTCGTGGTTGACCATGTTGAGGATCGGCCGCACCGTCATCCCCTTGCCGATGGCTTCGCGCAGATCGACGATGAAGATCGACATGCCCTCGGATTTCTTCTTCACGTCCGCGAGCGGCGTGGTGCGTGCGAGCAGGATCATCAGGTCCGAATGCTGGATGCGCGAGATCCACACCTTCTGCCCGTTGATCACATAGCGGTCGCCTTTCTTCACGGCGGTGGTCTTGATCTTGGTGGTGTCGGTGCCGGTGCTGGGCTCTGTCACGCCCATCGACTGCAGGCGCAGCTCGCCGGTCGCGATGCGCGGCAGGTATTCGCGCTTCTGCGCCTCGCTGCCGTGGCGCAGCAGTGTGCCCATGTTGTACATCTGGCCGTGGCAGGCGCCGGAGTTGCCGCCGCAGCGGTTGATCTCTTCCATGATGACCGAGGCCTCGGTGAGGCCGAGGCCGGAGCCGCCGTACTCTTGCGGGATCAGCGCGGCCATCCAGCCGGCCTTGGTGAGCGCATCGACGAATTCGGCGGGGTAGCCGCGGGCCTCGTCGATCTTGCGGAAGTATTCGTTGGGGAACTGCGCGCACAGGTCGCGCACGGCGTCGCGGATGTCGGGGAAGCTCTTGTCGTTGGCGTTGTTCATCGGTCGTTGCTTCTTTTCTTCTTCAATCCTGGCGAGGGCCGCCGGCTTCCTTTTCCACGCGCTGCCAGATCTCGATGGCCATCGGGTCGTCGATCTCCTCCAGGATGTGGCCCACCAGGCCGATGGCGCGTGCCATCACGCCGATGCCGCGAATGATCTTCCAGGGAAAGCCGAACTCCGCGGCAATCGCGCCGATGGCGCCCGTGGCGTTGATCGGCAGCGACTTGCCCGAGACGCGCTCGGCCTCCTCCTGCACCGCCTGCATCAGCGCGACGTAGTGGGTGGACAGGCCGTTCTCCGCCGCGATCTGGAACAGGCGCGGCGTGCGCGGGTCGATGGGCTTGTGCAGCGGATGGCCCAGGCCCGGCACGATCTGCTTGCGGGCGCGGTGATCGGCGACGATGTCTTTCGCCATGTCGGCCAGCGGGCGGGTCGGCTTCTCGCCGAAGGGGATCGCCTCGTACAGCATCTTGGCCGCGCCTTCGGTGCTGCCGACGAACACGGTGCCGAGGCCGCACAGGCCTGCGGCGACCGCGGCCTGCAGCGCTTCGGGGGCGCCTGCATAAGTCAGCCGCGCGGCCAACGCGCTCGGCGTCACGCCATGCTCGACCAGCGTGACGACGATGGCGTTGAAGGTCACCGATTCCTGCGGCGTCGGGATGCGCCCCGTGAGCTCCAGGAAGGCCATGTCGCCCAGGTTCAGGTGGCCGAGGATTTCCGAGGGCAGGTCGCGCCCGCGCACGGTGATCCTGTCGGGGGTGCTGTGGCCCAGCTCGGTGTGCAGGGATTTCTTGATCTTGGTGGTCATGCGCCGAATCTAGTCCCGTCCCGCGCGAGGCGGCTCCGTGATTGCGAAACCCTCCCTTCGGCAAATGCAAATGCCGCCCGCCGGGGTCTTCTGCCACGCTGCGGCCATGGATATCGAATCACTCTCGGCAATGCGCGAAGCGGCGCTCGACTACTTCGTGCGCAGCCGTGCCACGCAAAGACGGCGCGCGTTGATGGAGCGGCCCGATGCCGGCGAAGCGCAGGGCTGGAGCGCGCTCGCGGAGTTGGGCTGGGCGGGCATGCTCGCACCCGAATCCGTGGGCGGCCTGGGGCTGGAACTGGATGGCGCGGCGGAAATCCTGCGTGCGGCCGGCGAGCACGCGGCACCGGAACCGCTGCTGGCCGTGGCCGGTCTCAGCGCGCTGCTGCTGGCGCGGCTGGACACGCCCGCCGCCCGTGCATTGCTCGCCGACCTGATTGCAGGCCGCAGCCTGCCCGCACTGGCGTGGCAGGAGAGTGCGGGCGACCTGAGCGCGGTGCCGCTCGCCTGCGGTTGCGAAGAACGAGCCGGCGGCGTGCTGCTGCAAGGCGAAAAGCTCATGGTGCTGCCCGGCGCGGCCGCCAGCGGCTGGCTGGTGTCGGCGCGCGGCGATGACGATGCGGTGATCCTCTGGGTGCCGCGCGGCACCGAAGGCGTGAGCGAAACCGTGGTGCCGCTGGTCGATGGTGGGCAGGCATCGAGCCTGCGCTTCGAGCAGGTCGCGCTGCCGCCCGATGCGGTGCTGGCCGAAGGGCCGGCCGCGCAAGAGGCGCTGCGCCATGCGCTCGCGGCCGGCCAGATTCTGCAGGCGGCCGAGCTGCTTGGCGCGGGGCAGGCGATGCTGGCCCAGACGCTGGCCTACCTGCGCACGCGCTCGCAATTCGGCAAGCCCATCGGCAGCTTCCAGGCCTTGCAGCACCGCTGCGTCGACATGTTCATCCATCTCGAAGTCGCGCAGGCCACGTTGAGCGAAGTGCTTGCGCTGGCTGGTGCGGGGCTGCCGGTGGACCGGCTCGAAGCCGAGGCGAGCCGCGCCAATGCGCGCTGCACCGCCGCCGCGCTGCAGGCCTCGCGCACGTCGGTGCAGTTGCACGGCGCCATCGGCTACACGCAGGAATGCGACCTGAGCCTGTTCTACAAGCGCGTGCTGTGCCTCTCGGCGTGGCTGGGCAATGTCACCGCGCATCAGCATCGACACGCTGCGCTCACGAGCGAAAGCGAAGCCGCGGCGAGCACCACCGCATGGAACGGCGACTTCCCCCGCACCGCCGACTGGTCCGCCATGCCCGAGGCGGAATTCCGCCGCATGGTGCGCGGCTTCCTGCAGCAGCGCTATCCGCAGGCACTGCGTTATCTGTCGCACCGCGCGCGATGGAGCGAGGTGCGCGAGTGGTATCTCACGCTGTCCGCGCAGGGCTGGATCGCCCCGGCCTGGCCGCAGGCGCACGGCGGCATGGGCTTGCCGGCCGACAAGCTCATCGCGTGGATCGAGGAACTGGAGCAATACGGCGTGGCGCGCGCGCCCGACCAGGGCATCGTGATGATCGGGCCGCTGCTCATCCAGCACGGCACGCCCGAACAGCAACAGCGCTTTCTGCCGCGCATCCTGAGTGGCGAGCACGTCTGGTGCCAGGGCTATTCGGAGCCCAATGCCGGCTCCGACCTCGCGGGCCTGCGCACCGAGGCCATCGCGGGGCGCGATGCTGAGGGTGATGGCGAGAGCGATCACTTCATCGTCAGCGGCCAGAAGATCTGGACCACGCTCGCGCAGGACGCCAACCACATCTTCATGCTCGTGCGCACCGACAAGGCGGCGCGCAAGCAGGAGGGCATCAGCTTCCTCCTGTGCGACCTGCGCACGCCGGGCATCACGGTGCGGCCGATCCACACGCTGGCGGGCGAGCCCGAGTTCTGCGAGGTGTTCTTCGACAACGTGCGTGTGCCGGCCGAAAACCTCGTCGGCAAGCTGCACGGCGGCTGGATGATCGCGAAGGCGCTGCTGGGTTTCGAGCGCATCTTCCTCGGCAGCCCCAAACAGTCGCAGTACGCGCTGGGGCAGCTTGCGCGGCTCGCGCAGGCACGGCGCCTGTTTGCGGACCCGGTGTTCGCGCAGCGCTTCGCGGCGCTGCGGCTCGACGTGGCCGACCTGACCGCCGCCTACACCAGCTTCGCCAACATCGTGCGCGCGGGCAAGCCGCTGCCCGCGTCCGTATCGCTGCTGAAGATCTGGGCGAGCGAGACCTACCACCGCATCGGTGCCTTGCTGGTCGAGGCTGGCGAAGAGCAGGGCGCGGTCGCGGGTGACCAGGTGCTCGACGGGCAGACCTTCAACGTGCTCTCGCCGCTCATCGGCTCGACGGCCGCAATGATCTACGGCGGCACCAACGAGATACAGCGCAACATCCTCGCGCGGCAAGTGCTGGACCTTCCGGCCTGAGCGATGCGAGGCGCCGAAGAAATACACAAAAGGAGACAACGCCCATGCCATCCCTCGATCCCACCCGGCGCCATGCCGTGGCCGCGCTGGCGGGCAGCGCATTGCTTTCCGTGCTGCCCTCGCGCGTGTTCGCGCAACAGCAACAACCACCGCTGCCATCGCTCATCAAGCTCGTGGTCGGTTATTCCGCCGGCGGACCGGTCGACGGCGCGGCGCGCCTGCTCGCGCCCGCGCTGTCGCAGGAACTCGGCACGCAGGTGATCGTCGACAACCGCCCCGGCGCCGCCGGCTCGCTCGGCGGCAACGCGGTTGCCAAGGCGTCGCCCGATGGCGCCATGCTGTTCTTCGGCGCGAGCCCGACCATCACGATCAACCCGAACGTGCAGCGCAGCATGCCGTTCGATCCGATGAAGGACCTGACACCCATCGCGCCATTGGTGGACTACACCAACGTGCTCGTGGTCAACAAGGACCTGCCGGTGCGCAACGTGGCCGAGCTGCTGGCCTATGCGAAGGCCAAGCCCGGCAAGCTCTTCTACGGCTCGGCCGGTGTCGGCGCCTCCAACCACCTGAGCGGCGCGCTGCTGGAGAAGATGACCGGCGTGCAGCTCACGCACGTGCCCTACAAGGGCAGCGCGCCCGCGCTCGCCGACGTGATGGCGGGCACGGTGCCGATGATGTTCGACATCATCGCGACCTCGCGGCCTTTCATCCAGTCGGGGCGGCTGCGTGCGCTGGCGGTCACCTCGCGTCAGCGCAACCGCATGCTGCCCGACGTGCCGACGATGATCGAATCGGGCGTGGCCGACTACGACGTGGGCGGCTGGTTCGGCCTCTACGGCCCGGCGCGCATGGACCCGGCGCTGGTCGCGCGCATCAACGCGGCGGCGCACAAGATGCTGGCGCGCGAAGACATCGCGAGTCGCCTGCGCGAGCAGGGCTACGACGTGTGGTCGGGCGGGGCGGAACTGCTGGCGACCAAGGGGCAGTCCGATCGCAAGCTCTGGGCGACCGCGTCCAAGGGCATCGAGGCGGAATAACCGATGCACCACCGCATTCACAGCCTGCTCGAAGAACGCGCGGCTCGCACGCCGGAAGCCGTCTTCCTCTTCGAACCCGGCGGCACCACCAGCTACGCGGCGCTGCAGGCGATGGCCGACACCGCCGCGCAAGACCTGCTGGACGCCGGCGTGCGCCCGACCGACCGCGTGGTGCTGGTCGCCGAGAACTGCGCCGCCCACATCGCGCTGCTCATGGCATGCAGCCGCGTCGGTGCGTGGTCGTGCGGCGTGAATGCCCGCATGGCGCAGGGCGAGATCGCGGCCATCGTCGAGCGTGCGGATGCGCGCCTGTGCTGCTTCACGGCCGGCGCCTCGGCAGCCGCGCGACTGCATGCGGAGCGTGCAGCCGCAACGCCGGGCGGGTTGCCGGGCGTCATGTACTCGGCCGTTCGCGCCGAGGCGCGGCCGGAGCCCGATGCGGCGCTGGCCGACACGGCCGCGATCATCTTCACTTCGGGTACTTCAGGCACGCCCAAGGGCGTGATGGTGTCGCACCGCGGCCTGCTGCACTTCGGACGCGTGTCGGCCGGCGTGCGTTCGCTCGACGGGCACGACCGCGTCTATGCGTTCCTCCCGATGACGCACATCTTCGGCATCGGCACGGTGCTGATGGCCGCGCTCACGGGCGGTGCATCGCTGGTGCTGCGCGGCAGCTTCTCGCCGGCCGATGTGCTGGACGCGCTCGCCAATGAACAGGTGTCGAACCTGCTCGGGCCGCCGACGATGTATGCGCGGCTGCTGGCGCACATCGAGGCCGAGCGTGCAGTGCCGCGTTTTCCGCGGCTGCGCTACGTGTACACCGGCTCCGCGCCGCTCGACCCCGGGCTCAAGCAGCGCGTGGAGCGGTTATTCGGCCAGCCGCTGCACTACGGCTATGGCCTCTCGGAGTACGCGGGCTCGGTGTTCCTCACGCGCACCGAGGCGCCGCGCGCGGACACGGCGGCCGGCCACGCGGTCGAGGGCGGCGAGGCGCGCATCGTGGGCATCGACGGCCAGGACGTGCCGAACGGCGAGACCGGAGAAATCTGGTTGCGCGGCCCCGGCCTGATGCTCGGCTACTTCCGCGATGCAGCCGCCACCGCGCAGGTGATGCGCCCGGGCGGCTGGTATGCCACCGGCGACCTCGGGCGCTTCGGCGACGATGGCGCGCTGTTCGTGGTCGGGCGGCTGAAGGAAATGATCATCCGCTCGGGCTTCAACGTGTACCCGGCGGAGATCGAGGCGGTGATCGGCCGCTTCGAGGGCGTCCACCTGTGCGCGGTGGTCGGCGTGCCGGAGGCCGATGGCAACGAGCAGATCGTTGCCTTCGCCGAGATGAAGCCTGGCGCATTGCTCGACGAGACGGCACTGCGCGCGCACCTGGCCGAGCACCTCTCGCCCTACAAGCGGCCGGCCCGCATCGAGGTGATCGACGCCATGCCCACCACCGCCAACGGCAAGCTGCTCAAGCGGGAACTGCAAGCACGGGCCCGGCAGACCTCAGATCTGCAGGAAGGTCGCCGATGACGATGCTGCGGCCCTTCTGCGTGTCCATGTACTCGCGCATGCGGGCGATGCGGCCCTCGCGCAATTCGAGGATGAAGCAGTAGTCGTTGTCGTAATGCCGGCCGTTGGCGAGCGTGGCCCGCAGGCGCATCTCGAGCACCACGGTGTCGCCGTCGCAGAGCAGGAGGGTGAAGTCCACCGAGACGTCGGCCACGAAGAGCTTCGGAAATTCCTCCACGAGAAAACGCACGATCGTGTCGGGTCCGATCATGTGGTCCGTGAAGCCGAGGGCCACGCCGGTGGCGTTGTCCTTCGGTGCGAGCCATTCGGCGTCGTCGGTGAAGGCGGCGCGGATGCGCCCGGGGTCGCGGCTCGCAAAGGCCTTCCATGCCTCGGACACGGCGCGCTTGTTCTGTTCGGGTGTCATGCTGCTTTTCGGTGGGGAGTAAAGGAGCGGCCGACGATAGGTGCGGTGCCCCGCACGGGCACGCTGCTTCCGGACATCTCCAACCTCTGCAGCGCACCCTCGGATTTATCCTGCAAGGAGGTGCGCTGCCGTCCGCCAGCCGGGCGCTCGCGGACGCTGCATCGTGGTGGCCTTCAACAAGGAATCCACACCATGGCCGATGACCTGAGCAAGCGCGGACCGCAGGATGCAGCCCGCATCAACGTCAATGAATCCCACGAGGTCCGCTACTGGACGCAGACGCTGGGCGTGACCGAGGCGCAACTGCGCTCGGCCGTCGCTGCCGCCGGTGTCGAGGTGAAGGACATCCGCACCTACCTCGGGAAACCCTGAAACCCTGCATCCTCGGATATGGGTGCTGAAGGCGTAGGCACGCTCCTACACCTGGCCGGGGAGGCGGGCACGATACTTGTTGCCTTCTCCCCCGCTTCAGGAAGTTTCCCCGTGACCGTGTCTCCAGCCGCCCTCCGCCGTGTGGGCTGCGCCCCGACCAGGGCTGCAGCGCAATGAAGTCGTCGCCCGGAGCGCGCAGCTGGATCGCTGCCGGCGTGCGCCACGAACTGCTCACGCGTGCCTTGCCCGCGCTGCGCCACGACATGGCGGCGCCTGTCTCGGTGGTGCGCATGGCGCTCCTGATGCTCAAGCGCCAGGTGGCCGCCACCCCCATCGATCCCGCCGCCTGCGAAGAGCGCGTGGCCCTCATCGACAACCAGGTGTCGGAGCTGGTGGAAGCCATCCGGTCGTTGCGCGACTGGGAACTGGCCACCACCGACGACGGCATCACCCGCAGTGCGCTGGTGGCGCAGTGCGTGAACCTGATGCGCTCGGCCTTCGACTTGCATGGCGTGACGCTCGACGTCGACGCCGCGCTCGACGAACCCCAGGAAGACGAACCCCGCTGGCCCGCGGCGGCCGCGCTGCGCTACCTGTTCCTGGGCGCGCTGGGCTACCTGCACGACGGCGCGGCCGAAGCCGGTGCGATCCGCATCGAGCCGGTCGGCACCGATGCGCTGCGCCTGGTCGCGATGCCGCGCGAAGCCGGCAGCGTGAACCCGGTGCTCGACGCGCACCGCGCGCCGCGCGCGCTGGCCATCGATGCCGTCGCGCTGCAGAACCTCGCCGAGGACATGGGCTACGCCATTGCGCTGGAAGGCGACAGCGTGCGCTTCGCGCTCGCGACCGGCTGAAGCTTGCGCCGCCCGCCGGTGCGCCGTTCGTGTGCTTGCGCCTGCCGGTTCGTCCGCAGGAACGCCAGCAGCCGCCGCTCCGCCGCATACAGGCCGCGCGAAGGCCTGGTGGCGCGGCCCGCGATTTTCTCGAACAGCGCGGTGGCCGCATCCTCGTCGTCGTTCGCGAGCGCACTGCCCAGCGCCAGCACGGCCGGGTGCACATAGGCTTTCTTGCAGACGGCCGGTGTGTTGCCTAGCTGCTTGGCGACCGCGGCGAGGATGTCCTTGGCGCTGTAGCGGCTGCCGTTGGCGGCAACGCGGCCCGGCTCGCAGGCCAGGCGCGTGAGTTCCAGCGCCTGCACCGTGCCGTGCCAGGTGCGGAAGTCCTTGGCGGTGAAGCGCTCCCCCTCAGAGGCTTCAGCGATGTAGTCGTTGACGTCGGTGGACGAAACGCCGCGCAGCTCACCCTCCTCGTCCGCGTACTGGAAGAGCGCCTGCCCCGGCAGTTGCTGGCACTGGCGCACCACTTTCGCCACGCGCGGGTCTTCCAGCTTCGCCTCGTGCATCACGCCGCTCTTGCCCTTGAAGCGCAGCCTGAGCGCCGTGCCCTGCACGGCCGCATGGCGGTTGCGCAGCGTGGTGAGGCCGAAGGAGCCGTTGCTGTTCGCGTATTCCTCGTTGCCCACGCGCAGCAGCGTGGTGTCGAGCAGGCGCACCAGCGCGGCTAGTACCTGGCTGCGGCCGGGCACCTTCCGATCTTTTTCAGGCTGCAGATCGCGCGTCACCCGGGCGCGGATGCGCGGCAGCGCGAGTGCGAAGGCCTCCAGCCGGTCGAACTTGGTCTCGTCCTTCATCACGCGCCAGTCGGCGTGGTAGCGGTATTGCTTGCGTCCGCGCGCATCGAGGCCGGTGGCCTGCAGGTGGCCGTTGGGCAGGGGGCAGATCCACACCTGTGTGTAGGCCGGCGGAATGGCCAGCATGCGGATGCGGGACAGCTCGTCCACATCGCGCAGCCAGCGGCCTCTGGCATCGCGGTAGCGGAAGCGCTCGCCCTGCTTCAGGCGGCGGATGCCGGGCATGTCGGGGTTCACATAAACCAGCCCGTTGGCAATGGGCGTGGGCTTGGAAGGCGCCTTGGCGGGCGGCCTGGGAACGGGCGAGGTGGAGGCCGGCATGGGGTTTGCGTCTGGAGATGCATCCGCTTGTGCCAGCACCGACAATCGCCCGGTGTAGGACGCCGCAAGCTGTTGGTGCCTCCCTTCCACTTATCTCCGCCCGAAAAATCATGCTTCCTCGCTGGACCTCTCTCTGCGCCCGCTGGTCGGCGCTGTGCGCCGCGGCACTGCTCGCCACGGCCTGTGCCTCGACTTCGCCTGCACCGACTGCAACGGCCGCGCCCGTCAAGGTGAAGGTGTTCGTCGCCGCCATGTTCGAGATCGGCCAGAACACCGGCGACCGTGCCGGCGAGTTCCAGTACTGGTACGAGCGCTATTGGAAGGGCGCCAAGCCGATGGCCGTGCCCGGCGCGCTGCAGCCCGTGTACTGCAACGCCGACGGCGTGTGCGGCGCGGTGCTCGGCATGGGCAAGGTGAATTCGTCGTCGTCGATGCAGGCCATCCTGCTGAACCCGCAGTTCGATTTCTCCGAGGCCTACTACGTGATTTCCGGCGTGGCCGGCACGCCGCCTTCGCGCGGCACCATCGGCGAAGTGAGCTGGGCCACCTGGCTCGTGGACTACGACCTCGGCCACCGCTGGGCGCCCGAGGAGAACAAGGCGGGCGAGCCGACCTTCATGCCGCGCAAGGGCTACGAGGACTACCGCCGCTTCAAGCTCAATCCCGACCTCGTCGGCTGGGCCATGAAGCTCTCGGCCGACACGCCGCTGAAGGATTCGGAGTCCGCCCGCAAGTACCGCCTGCGCTACCCCGATGCCGCGGCGCGCCGCGCGCCCTTCGTCGGCACCGGCACGCACATGACGGGCGACACCTTCTTCCACGGCCCGGGCATGTCGAAGCAGGCGCAGTACATCGCGAAGCTCTACGGCGCCGACGACTACGTCATCACCGAAATGGAAGCCGCCGCCATCACCCTCGTGATCAAGCGCACCCACGGCACCGACCGCGTGATGAGCCTGCGCGGCGCGGTCAACTTCGACCAGGGCAACCCGAAGGAAAGCACGCTGCAGCACCTGGACCCGGCGCCGGGCGAGACGGCGGGTGGCTTTGCGGAGACGGTGGAGAACATCGCGCTGGTCGGCACGCGCGTGGCGGACCATATCGTCGCGCAGTGGTCGACATGGTCGGCGGGCGTGCCCAAGCCTTGAGCGGGCTGGTTGTTTCCTTCGCAGCACCCGCGCCGTGATAACCCGCGAACGACCACTGTGGCTGGCCGTGCAGAACATCCGCTGCCGCTGGCGGAAGCCGGAGCGGCAGCTTGTGCAAGCCCGTCAGCGCAACGAGGCGCCCCTGCGTCAGCCGCTCACTGGCCTGGAGGCCTCCCTGGCGCAGCCTATGACGGCGTCCCGCGTGTTGTGGCAGGAGATCATGCTGGACCCCGGAGGCCAGCCCTACGAAGGCCAGCTCGCCATCTGGCGCCCGTGCAACGCACAGCAGCTTCGCCAGTACGGCTACTCGCTGCAGCCGCAGACCGCCCCCAGCACCATCGGCATCGGCATCGGCATCGACCACTGGCACGGCGCTGCCACGCGCCACAGTGGGCAGCCACATGCGTTGGGCGTACTGCGCCCGGGCCAATGGATGCGTGTGATCACGTACCGGCGCGCCAACGGCTGGGACTACTGGGCCTGGGAGCGGCAGGTGACCAACCTGCTGTGCGTCGACGGCACGCAGTCGCTCGACTTCTTCGCGAGCACGCCGCCGCTGCGCGAACTGATTGAAGAGCCTTCGCTTTATTGAGCACGACCGAGCGCTACGGCATTGCACCGGGCTGCAGGTGCCACGTCACCGTGAAATCGAAGGGCGTCCAGCGGCCGGTCTTGACGCCCGCGCTTCTGAGGCCGCGTCCGGTCCAGGTGTTGCAGGTCTCGAAGAGGTTGTAGCCGCCTTCGGCTTCGTAGAAGGCGTCCTGGTTGTCGTAGTGCGCGCCCGCAATCGGCGTTGCGCGGCCTGAGGGCAGCGAGGCGCGCACGTAGTCCACGAGCTGCGCGTACTGCGCCTGCGAAAGCGGCAGCTTGTAGGCGCCGCGCCGCATCTGCGCACGCTGCAGGTACGTCACATGCATCAGCGCCCGGTTGCCGCCCGCGAGCGCACCGAAGGCGCGCGCGACGGTCAGATCGGCCCAGGTGGGCGTGTGCAGGTAGAACTCGCGGTCGCCCCAGCCGATGGCGATGAAGTCGGCGTCGGGCGGCACGGCCTTGAAGTCGGCGAGCGGAAAGAGCTGCTGCCAGTCGATGGTCGCGGAGCGGATCGGGAACACGAGGTCGGTGTGCACGCCGTTGCTCAGCACCCAGGCTTCCAAAGCGGGGGCTTCCGCGGGCGGCTTCGCATTGGCCGGCCACAGCACGAGCGCACAGGCCACCGCTACATACAGACCCACCGCGAGCACGAACCCCAGCAGCGTGAAGGCGATGCGCCGGAGCCAGCGTTTGATCATCACGGCTTCTTCAGAAGAGCGACGCGGTGGTCGCAGCCGGCTCTGTCGTCGAGCGCACTGCGCCTGGGGGTGCCAGCGCCTCCGGGCTGCCGGCCTTTGCCAGCGCCCCCACGCGCACGCCCAGCAGGCGCAGCGGCCGCTCCAGCGGCACGCGCTTCAGGCACTGCCCGCCGACCTGCCGGATGGTCTTGCCATCGGCGGTGAAGTGGTCGATGGTCTGGTCGCGCGTGGCGATCTTGAAATCGTCGTAGCGCAGCTTGATGCCGATGGTCTTGCCTACATAGCCCTTGCGCTGCAGGTCTTCGGCCAGCTTCTCGCACAGGTGCGTGAAGATCGCGCCCAGCTCGGCGCGGTCGCGCACCGCGTGCAGGTCGCGGTCGAAGGTGGTCTCGCGGCTCATCGAGACCGGCTCGCTCTCGGTCACCACCGGCCGGTCGTCGCGGCCCCAGGACACCTCATGCATCCATGCGCCGGTGGCCTTGCCGAAGTTCTGGATCAGCCAGTCGCGATCGCGCGCTGCGAGCTGGCCGACGGTCTCGATGCCGAAGCGCTTCAACTTCTCGTCAGCCTTGGGGCCGATGCCGTTCACCTTGCGGCAGGGCAGGGGCCAGATGTGGCTCTCCAGGTCGCCTTCGTGGACCACCGAGATGCCGTTGGGCTTGTTGAACTCGCTCGCCATCTTGGCGATGAGCTTGTTGGGCGCCACGCCGATGGAGCAGGTCAGGCCGGTGGCGTCGAGGATCGATTTCTGGATCAGCCGCGCCAGCGAGCGCCCGCCGTCGCGCTGGCCGCCGGGCACGTCGGTGAAGTCGATGTACACCTCGTCCACGCCGCGGTCTTCCATGAGCGGCGCGATCTCCAGGATCACCTGCTTGAAGGCGCGCGAGAAGCGCCGGTACTCGTCGAAATCGACCGGCAGGATCAGCGCCTGCGGGCACAGCTTGGCGGCCTTCATGAGCCCCATCGCCGAGCCGATGCCGAACTGGCGCGCGGGGTAGGTGGCGGTGGTGATCACGCCGCGGCCCGCGTAGTCCTTCAGGCGCGGAAAGGCCTCGATGGGAATGTCGGCCAGCGCGCCGCCCTCGGGCAGGTTGCGGATGGCCTCGTCGACGCTGCGGCGCCCGCCGCCGATCACCACGGGAAGGCCCTTGAGCTGCGGATAGCGCAACAGCTCGACCGACGCGTAGAAGGCGTCCATGTCGAGGTGGGCGATGCGGCGTATGGGGCCTGTCGAGGAGGGCGGGGAACTCACGGAAACGATTGTCTCGCGGCCGGACGGGTTCCGCCCGCCGAGGGGCACCGGTTCAGCGTGTTTCGACGGTCACGAGCAATGGCGAATCGAACATCGCCACGGGCGAGATCACCGGCTCGTCCATCGGCACCTTGTCGCCGTAGCGCTCGCGCATCTTGGCGCGCACGGCAGGGTCGCCGAGGTTGAACTCGCGGATCTTCTGCAGCTCGCCGATGCGCACGCCCAGCGCGCGCTGGTAGAGCTTCCACACGAGCTCGGAGCAGTAGATGCGGCCGTCCGACCATTCGAAGGTCAGGTCGTAGGGGCGGCCCGCGAAATCGGCGGTGCGGGCATGCAGGCGGGCCACGGCGCCGGGTGTCAGCAGCTTGTCCGCATCGCGCAGGCGCTTGACCACGTAGTGGCCGCCGTTGCCGCGCGCCGTCCATTGCGCGAGCGGCGTGTAGCGCACGGTAGCGACCGCCTCGAACACGTAGGGCTTGCCGTCCCGCAGCAGCACGATGCCCATGTGGCTGTAGCGCGAGCCCGTGGCGCGCTGCACGGCCACGCTCTGGGCCGAGCGGGAGGTGTGGAAGATGATGTCGCCGTCCTTCAACGCCACCGCGTGCGCGGCACTGCCTGCCAGCAGAGAGAGGAGAGGGGCGAGCAGCGCGGTGAAAAGGGCCTTCATCATGCGGGGCATTTTGCGCGATGGCGCTTGCGCAGTGCAGCATGCCGGTGCCATCATCCGCGCCATGCAAACCGTCGCCTCCATCCTCTGGCGCAGGCTCGATGCCCCGGGCCACGACGCCTGCCGGCTCGAGCGCAATGCCTCGGCCTGGCAGCTCGATGGCGCCGCAGTGTTCCGCCACGAGAGCGGCCGCATTGCCCAGCTGCACTACCGCGTGCGCTGCGATCTGCACTGGCACACGCAGTGGGGCATGGTGCGCGGCTGGCTCGGCGACTCGGCCATCGAGCTGTCGATCGCGCGCGATGCGCATGGCCACTGGAAGCTCAACGACGAGGCCGTGCCCGACCTGTCGCACTGCGTGGACCTCGACCTGGGGTTCACGCCCGCCACCAACCTGCTGCAGTTGCGAAGGCTCAATCTCTCGCTGGGAGAAGCGGCGGATGCGCCGGCCGCGTGGGTGGATCTCGATGGCGGCGGGGTGCTGAGCGAGTTGATGCAGCGCTACGAGCGGCGCAGCGAGAGCGAGTACGCGTATGTGGCGAAGCGCTTCGACTACGAGGCGGTGTTGAAGGTCACGCAGGACGGTTTCGTGAGCGACTATCCGCGGCTCTGGGTCGCCGAAACCTAGTCGAACTGGGAGCGATCCCCCGCCACCAGCGCCCGATTGCGCCGCCGGTCCACGGCAATCTCATGCGCGAAGTCTTCGATGCTCCCGCCAGCCGGGAGGTTGTACGCAGCGCGTAGCCGTGCGCGCACCGTGTCGCTGCGCAGCACGCGGTTGATCTCCGCATTGAGCCGCTGCACCACCACTGCCGGCGTGCGCACCGGCGCGAAGATCCCGAAGAGCGAATCGCGATTCGCCCGCTCGTACCCCAACTCCGCGAGCGTCGGCACCTCGGGCAGCGCCTCGATGCGCGCAGGCGCCCCCACCGCCAGCGCCTGGAACCGCCCCCCCTCGATGTACTGCAGCTGCTGCGCCGCGACGTTGGTCGAGAGCACCTCGAACTGTCCGCTGAGCGCATCGTTGAGCTGCGGGCCGCCGCCCGCATACGGGATGTGCGTGATGTCGGTGCGGCTCTGCATGCGCACCTGCGCGAGCACCAGGTGCCCGATGGTGGCGACGCCCGAGGTGGCCCAGCGCACCGCGCCGGGCTGGCTGCGGGCGCGCGCGATCAGGTCGCCGAAGCCGTGCCCCGTGAAAGCCGGCGTGCCGACCACCAGCACCGGCGTGCGCATCACGCTCGCCACCGGCGCAAAAGCGCGCAGCGGGTCGTAGGGCACGCGCGCGATCAGCGGGTGCAACGTGAGCGGGCTGATGGCGGAGAAGGCGAGGCTGCTGCCGTCGGGCGCGGCGCGCGAGAGCGCATCCATGCCGATGCTGCCGCCCGCGCCGGCGCGGTTCTCGATGAGCACCGGCACGCCCAGCGCCTGCGAGAGCGGGTCGGCCAGCACGCGGGCCATGCCGTCGCTCACGCCGCCCGGCGGATAGACCACGATCAGGCGCACAGGGCGGTTCGGCCAGGGCGATGAGGATGGCGCGGCGTGCAGCAGGTGTGGCATGCCGCAGGCAGCGGCCAGCGCGATGCCCGTACTGCGCACGAAATGGCGACGGTGCAGCGAGACCTCGCTCATGACCCGGGGTTCTCGCTCGCGTGCCTGCGCAGCAGCGCGGCGAAGTGCTGCGCGGGCAGGTTGTCTTCTTCCACGCGCGACACCAGCGTGAGCGGCGCGTCGAGCTGGCCGCCGTCTGCAAGCCGCGCGTAGGCGATGGCATGCGCGTGCACGCCGGTCATCGAGGCCGGCACCACCGACAGGCCGACACCCGCGGCCACGAGATTCAGGTTGGTCATCATGCGGTCCACCTCGGCCACCACGCGCGGGCGCAGGCCCTTGGCGTGGCACAGCGCCAGCAGCTCGGCATAGAGGCCCGGCGCGCCCGGACGGCGCACGAGGATGATGCCTTCCTCGCACAGCCGCGCGAGCGGCAGCGGGCGCGAAGCCTTGCTGCGCGCGAGGGCAAAGCGATGGTCGCTGGGCATCGCGACCAGCACCGGCTCGCGCAGCAGCGTCTCGAAGATCAGGCCCTCGGGCCGCGCCACCGGCACGCGCAGCAAGCCGCAGTGCAGACGGCCCGCCGCCAGCGCTTCGGTCAATTCAGCCGCGTTGTTCTCGCGCAGTTGCAGCTCCACGCCCGGATGCTCGCGGCGAAAGGCGCGCAGCGCCTCGGGCACGAAGCGGTGCGCCGCGGCCGAGCTGGTGAAGCCCACCGCGAGCGTGCCGACTTCGCCATTGGCCACGCGCGCCATGCGCTGCTTCATGGCCTCCATGTCCTGCAGCATGCGCAGCGCCTCCACTTGGAAGAGGCGCCCCGCATCGGTGAGTGCCACGCCGCGCGGATGGCGGCGGAACAGCAGCACGCCCAGCTCGCGTTCCAGCGCCTTGATGGTCTGGCTCAGCGGCGGCTGCTGGATGCCCAACTGCTCGGCGGCGCGCGTCATGTGGCCGGTCTCGGCGACGGCCACGAAATACCGGAGCGGTCTCATCTCCATGGTGTCTCCATATTTTTTTAGTATTGAAACGACCTCTTTATTTTATTTGACCCTAAGTCACCCCGAATCTATCGTCCGGCCGCCCATTCAAAACAAAGAGCGGCCCACCGAGGCCGCATGCCGGAGACAAGACCATGCGCACACCGCGCCCCCACTCGATTCTTTCGATCATCGACGTCGCCCGTCGCGCCCGCCGTTCGTTCGGCCCCGCGATCGGCATTTCGCTGGTTTCACTGGTCCTGGCCGCTTGCGGCGGCGGTGGGGGAGGAGGCGGCGGTGCCGGCTTCTTCCCGATCGTGCCGAACAACCCACCGGCCAACGGTGGCCCACCCGACAACCCGCCGCCCCCGACCGTGGTGCCGGTGGTGGCCTGCGCGGACCTCGCGGGCAAGAGCCTGCCCGCCTCGCTGATCAGCCTGCCAACTGGCGGCGCGACCGTCACCAGCGCCACGCCCGTGGCCGCGACCGACGCCGGCAACCCCAATGGCGACTACTGCAAGGTGCGCGGGACGATCCAGCCGGTCGATCCCGCCTCGCAGTCCATCAATTTCGCGGTCAACCTGCCCGAGAAGTGGAACCAGAAGACCATCCACTTCGGCGGCGGTGGCTTCGACGGCGTGCTGATCGACGGCACCGAGCAGATCCGCTTCGGCCCTCGAGACAAGTCCGCGCCGCTCGCGCTCGGCTACGCCACCTACGGCGACGACTCGGGTCACCAATCGAGCAGCATCACCGATGGCCGGTTT
This sequence comes from Variovorax sp. ZS18.2.2, assembly GCF_024701975.1. Classification (GTDB taxonomy): domain Bacteria; phylum Pseudomonadota; class Gammaproteobacteria; order Burkholderiales; family Burkholderiaceae_C; genus Variovorax. The sequence continues at coordinate 183,120 of NZ_JANLNM010000007.1, read as the reverse complement.
GCGGCCAACGACGAGCAACTCGCCAACTACGGCGGCCTGTCGCTCAAGAAAACGCGCGACGTGGCGCAGGCATTGGTTCTCGCGCGCTACGGCGTCAAGCCTAAGAAGGCCTACTTCCTTGGCACATCGACCGGCGGGCGCGATGCGCTGGGCTACATCCAGCGCTGGCCGCTGGACTACGACGGCGTGATCGCGAACGAGCCTGCGCTCAACTACACGGGCACGCGACTCTCGAACGTGGCCGTGGGCCGGGCGCTCTACCGCAATGGCGGCGCGGGTTGGCTGAACAAGAAGAAGACGCTGCTGGTGCAGGACATGGTGAAGCAGAAGTGCGACAAGCTCGACGGCGCGGTCGACAACATCGTGAGCAATGTCGAGAGCTGCCGCCTGCTCAATGCGCAGATCCTCTCGGACCTGCTCTGCCCGGGTGGCACCGATACCGGTGACACCTGCCTGTCGACGGCACAGATCGACACGGTGAAGGCCATCGAGTCGCCGCTTGAGTTCAGCACCTACGCCCTGGCCAACGGCGTCAAGCGCGCGGGCGGCTACAACCTGCTGGAGGGCACGCTGGTCGCGGGCCCCTACACCACGCGCGACTTGGGCACGGACAACCAGCCGGACAACCCGGCCGGCACGGATGACGCCAACATGTACGTGACGGGCGACCAGTGGGTCAAGTTCTTCGTCACACGCATTCCTCTCTTCCAGACGCTGGACTTCGATCCACTGGACCCGGGCACGTACAGGGAGCGCGTGACCGAGGTCTCGAACCTCACTGACGCGACCAACCCCGACCTCTCCCCGTTCTTCGGGCATGGCGGCAAGCTGATCCTGCTGCACGGCCTGGCCGACGAGGTGATCAGCAACAACTCGACCATCGACTACTACAAGCAGATGATCGCCACCATGGGCCAGGCCATGGTCGACCAGAACGTGCGCTTCTACACCGTGCCCGGCATGGGCCACGGCACGGGCGTGTTCATTCCGAACTGGGATTCGCTCGCGGCGCTCGAGGGCTGGGCCGAGAGTGGCCTCGCCCCGGCCACCGGCGTGGCGGTCGATGCAGTACCCGCCACCTACGGCCGTACGCGTCCCCTGTGCCAGTACCCGAGCTGGCCGAAATACAACGGTAGCGGCAGCCTCGATGCGGCGGTCAACTACAGCTGCGTGACGGAAACCGCCAATCCGCTGGCTTGTCCGAACCTGCCGGCCACCGTCACCACCTACAAGGGTGGCAACAGCTTCGGCGAGGAACTCAGCGTGCGGATCGACCCGGCCACGATGGCCTACACCGTGACCATCGATGCCAGCGTGCAGCGTACGGCGGCCACAACCAGCAGCGGCACGCTGGTTTCGCAAAAGCTGTGCAGCTACACCAGCGACGAGGCGGGTGCCGTGTTCACGTTCGCGTCGGGCGGTGTGTTGCAAGGGGGCGTGAAAGCACCAGTCGGCACCAGTTTCGCGCCGCTGCTCGCGTTCCAGAACACCTTCGAGAACACGCTCGACCCCACTGAATTCAAGCCAGTCTCCGACATCTTCAACACGGTGGGCGTGCAGCAGGACGCGGGGGGGGCGAAGGTCTATGCGGGGGCTGTGCGCCTGCGCGATGCAGGGACCTTCCAGTACTGCCGCAGCGCGGCGGACAGCACCGGCAGCTTCATGAACTACAACGCCTCCTGCACGAACACCCAGAAGGGCTACATCACCTACGATGGAACGCACAAGGCCTTCAACGTGTTCACGTTCACCGCTCCCGTCAGTGGCGCTCCGACCAGTGGCGGCACTCTCAGCGGCTCGATGGTGATCGGCATGGTGGGCGGCGCCGCGGTACCACTGCACCTGGTACGCGCATCGCCTACCGATTTCGGCATGCGCTTCTACGCGTTGCAGCCGGATGTGGGCGCGGAACTGCCCGTGGGCGCGGCGGACGGCAGCTACGCGATGTTGAGCGTCTCGGGCCAGAGCAGTGCAGCCACGGCGACCGGCACGAACTTCAACCTGGCGGGCGCCGCGGCGACACTGACCTACAACAAGCCGGCGCGCGCCGTCATCGAGTCCAGCGCCGGTGCGCCGGACCACTTCATCTTCAACAGCGGCGTCATCGGCTATGTGTCCGGCGCGGGTACGAGCGCGGGTTTGCAATTCGGAGTACGTCATTGAAAAAGCACCTCTCACAACTCGCCGCATTCGCCCTGCTCGGCACGGCACCGCTGCTGTCCGCGCACGCGGCGCCGACAACAGCACCGAAGCCCGCAACCTGCCCGGTCCCCGTGCCCGAGGCCGCGCGCTGCTACACCGGTGAAGACGGCACGGGCGCGCTCTACTGGATCGCCATTCCGAAAGACTGGAACCGCGTGCTCGTGATGCACGCCCACGGCGGCCCCGAGACCGGCCCGCCCAAGCTCGAACGCAGCGAGGAAGACTTGAAGCGCTGGGCCGTCACCGTGAAGGCCGGCTACGCGTGGGCCGGCTCCACCTACCGGCGCGGCGGCTACGGCGTGACGATGGCCGCCGAAGACACCGAGCGCCTGCGCCAGATCTTCGTGCGCCACTTCGGCCAGCCCAAGCGCACGCTGCTGCATGGCCAGAGCTACGGCGCGGGCGTGGCGGCGAAGGCGGCTGAACTCTATGCGCCGGTGGGTGATGCGAAGAGCCCGTACGACGGCCTGCTGCTCACGAGCGGCGTGCTCGGCGGCGGCAACAGCGCGTACGACTTCCGGCTCGACCTGCGCGTGGTCTACCAGTACGTCTGCCGCAACCACCCGCGTCCCGACGAGCCGCAGTACCCGCTGTGGATGGGCCTGCCGCTCGATTCGAAGCTCACGCGTGCCGAGCTCGCCGCGCGCGTCAAGGAATGCACCGGCGTCGGCCTGCCCGCCGCGCAGCGCACGCCCGAGCAGGCCGCGCGGCTGAAAACGATTCTCTCGGTCGTGAAGATCCAGGAGCGCTCGCTCGTCGGCCATCTGAACTGGGCGACGTGGCTCTTCCAGGACCTGGTGCAGAAGCGCCTGAACGGCCGCAACCCCTTCGGCAACATCGGCGTGGTCTACAGCGGCTCGGCCGATGACGCAGCGCTCAACGCCGGCGTGCTGCGCTATGCGGCCGACCCGCAGGCCAAGGGCGCGCTAGCGGCCGACAGCCAGCCGACCGGCCGCACCTCGCTGCCCACGGTGGGGCTGCATGCCATCGACGATCCGACCGCGTTCGTCGAACTCGAAAACTCCTACCGCCGCATCCGCGACGCGGCCGGCACCGGCGGCAATCTGGTGCAGAGCTTCAGCGCCGAGCGCGAGCACAGCTACCTGAGCGATTCGGAATACCCCGCGCTCTTCGGCGCGCTGATGGACTGGATCGACAAGGGCGAAAAGCCCACGCCGCAGAGCCTGGCGCAACGCTGCGCATCGCTCGCGCCGCGCTACGACACCGACGGCAAGAACGGCTGCCACATCAAGCCCGAGTGGCAACCGCCCACGCTCGAGAGCCGCGTGCCTTCGCGCGCGCCCTGACTTTTCTTCTTTTGACCTTGACGGAGACCTTCATGAAAAAACTGTTCGCTCTCGCAGCGATTGCCTTTGCCGTTGGCGCGCACGCGCAGGACTTCCCCGCGGGCAAGCCCGTGACCATCGTCGTGCCCTTCGCCGCGGGCGGCCCGACCGACCGCGTGGCGCGCGACCTCGCCGAGGCGCTGCGCAAGCCCCTGGGCGGCGCGAGCGTGATCATCGACAACGTGCCCGGCGCGGGCAGCTCCATCGGCGCGGCCAAGGTGGCGCGCGCCAACCCGGATGGCTACACGCTGCTGCTGAACCACATCGCGATGGCGACAGTGCCGACGCTGGTGCGCAACGTGCCGTTCAAGGTCGAGACCGATTTCGAGTATCTGGGCATCGTCAACGACGTGCCAATGACGCTCATCTCCAAGCCCAGCCTGCCGGCCAACAACTACAAGGAACTGACGGCCTGGATCGCCGCCAACAAGGGCAAGATCAACATCGGCAACGCGGGCGTGGGCTCGGCCTCGCACCTGTGCGGCCTGCTCTTCCAGAGCGCGACCAAGACCGAGATGACGCCCGTGCCCTACAAGGGCACCGCGCCGGCCATCACCGACCTGATCGGCGGCCAGATCGACCTGCTGTGCGACCAGAGCACCAACACCTCGCCGCAGATCGAGGCGAAGAAGGTCAAGGCCTATGCGGTGACCACGCCCAAGCGCCTGACGACGCCGCTGCTGAAGGACCTGCCTACGCTCGACGAAGCGGGCCTGAAGAACTTCGAGGTCACGATCTGGCACGGCCTGTATGCGCCCAAGGGCACGCCTGCGCCGGTGCTCAAGAAGCTCAACGATGCGCTGAAGGTGGCGTTGAAGGACCCGGACTTCATCAAGCGCGAAGAGTTGTTGGGCGCGGTGGTCGCGACCGACGGCCGCATCGAGCCCGCGGGCCACAAGAAGTTCGTGATCGGCGAGATCGCGAAGTGGACGCCTGTCATCAAGGCGGCTGGCGTCTACGCGGACTGAACGTTTGTTGGAGGGCGCCGCCGTTCCGGGCGGCGCTCGCGCCCCGAACTGCCCTGTTGTTCACTCCGCAGAGGCAGACGTAGATTCCGCGGTCCACCGCGCATGCGATGCGCTCAGGTGATGCAGCATCGTCGCCACCGCAGCGTGCGGATCCCGCGCCTCCAGCGCGCGGTAGATCGCCTCGTGTTCCACGAACGCCGCCTTCCAGGCTTGCGAATCCTCGGTGCGCGCACTCATGCGTGACGAGATCGGGCTGTGCCGCCCGTCGAACAGTTCCCCCACCAATCGCACGAGCACCGAGTTGCCTGTCATCTCCGCAATGGCGAGGTGAAAGCGCCGGTCGTTCTCGATCTGCGTGCGGCCGTTGAGGCCGTCCTGGCGCATGCTTTCCAGCGATGCCCGCACGCGCTCCAGGAGCTGCGGCGTGACGCGCGCCGAAGCCAGCGTGACCACCGAGCCTTCGAGCATCGCGCGCGCCTGCATCATTTCCGACGGGCTCTCGCCGACCGCCGGCGTTGCGCGCTCCGACGCGTCGTGCGACGCGCAGACGTAGACCCCTGAACCCATCCGTATCTCGATGCGCCCGTCGATCTCCAGGGCGATCAGCGCCTCGCGCAGCGAAGGCCGCGACACCCCCAGCTGCAACGCCAGTTCCCGCTCCGGAGGCAGTCGTGCGCCGGCGGGCAGGTTGCCGTCGCGGATGAAAGCCCGGATCTGGTCCGCGATCTGTTGGTAGAGCCGGCGGGTGTCGTTGGGTTTGGCGGAAGGCTGCATGGCGTCGATGCGGGAACGAGGAAGAGCGATCTGGTCATGCCAGTTTGACATCTTCAAACGCCTACTTTTCGCTTATCTCATCGCCTTCCATTCGGGATAACCCGAAAAGGGTTTGTTCTGGTAAGGCCAATTATTCAATATGGCAAAGTGGTCATACCAAATTGGTAAGGCCAAAAAAGGCTGTCACACACCAGTACCTGTTCCCCGGTCGGCATCTATCCATTCAGAAAACAACAGGAGACAAGAAGATGAATTCCAGAACCAGCGCCGTGATGGGCGCCTTGTGCGCTTGCCTCGGCCTCGGTGCGACGAACGCCCAGGCCCAAAGCAGCGTGACCCTCTACGGTCGCGCCGTGGCAGGCGCGGATTACCAGAACAACATTGCCAACGAATCAGGCAAGGGCAGGGGTCACCTCTGGCGCGCGGCCGGCAACCAATGGGGCACCAGCATGCTGGGCGTGAAGGGCACGGAAGACCTGGGCGGCGGAATGGCGGCCTTCTTCGTGCTCGAAGGCGGCTTTGACCTGCCCAAGGCCACGCCCAACGGCGCCGACCTGCTGCTGAACCGCCGCTCCTACGTCGGCCTGCAGGACTACTGGGGCAAGCTGGCGCTGGGCAAGAACCTCTCGATTGCCAACGACGTCTGGTACATCGATCCGACGGGCCAGCAGTTCATCGGCACCGCGACGCTGGTGCGCGGGCGCAACTGGCAGGGCAACGACAACGGCGTCGAGTACACGACGCCGACCTGGGGCGGCTTCAGCGCCACGGTGCAGACGGGCCTGGGCGAGCAGACCGACGGCTTCACGAAGCTGCGCAAGGACGGCATCTCGGTGTCGTACATCGCGCCTTCGTTCGAGGTGCGCGCCATCTACGACGTGGCGCGCGACAAGAACGGCAAGTACTCCGATCTCTTCAATCAGTCCAAGGAGCTCACGCTCGGCGGCACCGCCACCCTCTTCGACGACCTGAAGATGTTCGTCGGCTACCAGCGGCTGTCGGCGCCCGATGCGCCGCTCAGCGCGCCGAGCAAGGCCAACCACTACTGGCTCGGCGCCAACTACAGGATCACGCCATTGCTGACGCTGATCGGCTCGATGTTCCGCGTCACGCAGAACCGGAATGCGGGCAGCGCCAACCTGTACATGCTGGGCGCGAACTACGCGCTCTCCAAGCGCACGCTGCTCTACGCATCGGTGGGCAAGGTCTACAACAGCGAGACCGCCAACTTCTCGGTGGAAGCCACCAACAACAACCCGCCCGCGGGCGGCAAGCAGTCGGGCACGTACTTCGGCATCAGCCATACGTTCTGAGGCAGGAGGCGATCCATGAACGAGACACGCAATCCTCAAGACCTTCGGCGCCGTGCGCTGCTCAAGCTCAGCGGCGCGGTGTCCATGCTGCCGGTGCTGCAGGCGTGCGGCGGTGGTGGTGGCGGTGCGGCATCGGGCGGCCTGCCGGCCGGCGGCACCGGCGCGGCCGCTCCGGTGGCTGGCGCAGGCGAGCCGATCGCCTCCGGGGAAACGCCCGCGCTGTTCGCCCCGGCCAAGATCGCGTCACGCGCCCTCTGGTACGACAGCCCGGCCTCCGATTGGGAATCGCAGGCGCTGCCCATCGGCAACGCGCGTCTCGGTGCGATGCTGTTCGGCGGCGCCTTCAACGAGCGCATCCAGTTCAACGAACAGAGCCTGTGGGGCGGGGTCAACAACTACGACAACGCGCTCGCCGGCAAGAACGACGATGCCTTCGACACGAGCGTGACGGGCTTCGGCAGCTACCTGGCTTTCGGCGACATCGCGCTCGCTTTCACCGGCGGCACCGCATCGCCCCAGGTGACCTGGCCGGCGCCGCAGGGCGTCGCCTCGGCCAGCGAAGGCGTGGCCAAGAGCGTGGATGGAAGCAGCGGGACCAAGTGGTGCATCGACGGCCCGGGTGCTCTCGTGCTGTGGCAGGCCGAACTGCCGCAGGCGGCGGTCGTGGCCGCCTACACGCTCACGAGCGCCAACGACGTGCCGGCGCGCGATCCGCAGCAATGGACCTTCGCAGGATCGAACGACGGCGCGGCATGGACTGCGCTGGACACGCGCTCGCTGCCCGCGCCGTTCGAATCGCGCGCGCAAGCCAAGGCGTTCGCCTTCACCAACACGACGGCCTATCGCTTCTACCGGTTCGCCTTCGTGCCCAAGGCGGGCGTGAGCCACTTCCAGGTCGCGGAGATCGCGCTCGCGGGCGTCGATCTGAAGCCGAGTGCTGAGGCGGCCACCTCGGGCTATCGCCGCACGTTGGACCTCGGCACCGGCGTGCACACCACCGAGTTCGGCATCGGCAGCCGCAAGATCGTGCGCGAGGCCTTCGCCAGCAAGGTCGACGACGTGATGGTGTTCCGCTACACCGCCAGCGATGCCCGTGCGTTCTCGGGCACGCTCACGTTGACGTCCATGCAGGGCGCCACCGCAACGGCCGATGTCGCCACCGGCCAGGTGTCGTTCAGCGGCGCCATGGCCAACAGCCTGAAATACGCCTGCACGGTGCAGGTGGTGAAGGAAGACGGCCAGCTCGCCGTGTCCCGCAACGCGCTGCGCTTCGATCAGTGCACCAGCCTCACCTTGCTGGTCGATGCACGCACCGACTACAAGCTGGACTATGCCGCCGGCTGGCGCAGCACCGACCCCGCACCGCGCGTGCAAGCGGCGCTGGCCGCTGCGGCTTCTAAGACCTATGCCGCCTTGCGCCAGGCGCATGTCGCCGACTTCGGCGCAGTCATGTCGCGTGCCGCCGTCACATGGGGCGAGAGCGATGCCACCGCGGTGGCGCTGTCCACACGCCAGCGGCTCGAACGCTATGCGGGCGGCGCGGCCGACCCGGGCCTGGAGCAGGCGATGTTCGACTACGGCCGCTACCTGCTCGTGAGCTCGTCGCGCCAGGGCGGCCTGCCCGCCAACCTGCAGGGCCTGTGGAACAACAGCAATTCGCCGGCCTGGGCGAGCGACTACCACACCAACATCAACGTGCAGATGAACTACTGGGGCGCCGAGAGCACCGGGCTTCCGGACTGCCACTTGCCGCTGGTCGATTTCGTGACCCAGGTGGCGGGGCCCAGCCGCGTGGCGACCCGCAATGCCTTCGGCGCCAACACGCGCGGCTGGACGGCGCGCACCAGCCAGAGCATCTTCGGCGGCAACAGCTGGAACTGGAACAACGTCTCCAGCGCCTGGTATGCGCAGCATCTGTACGAGCACTTCGCGTTCACGCAGGACCTGAACTACCTGCGAGGCACCGCCTACCCGATGCTCAAGGAGATCTGCCAGTTCTGGGAGGACCGCCTGAAGACGCGCGCCGACGGCCTGCTCGTGGCGCCCAACGGCTGGTCGCCTGAGCACGGACCGACCGAAGACGGCGTGATGTACGACCAGCAGATCATCTGGGACCTGTTCCAGAACTACCTGGACGCGGCGCGCACGCTGAACGTCGATGCGGCCTACCAGGCGACCGTGGCCGGCATGCAGGCGAAGCTCGCCCCGAACAAGATCGGCAAGTGGGGCCAGCTGCAGGAATGGCAGGGAGACATCGACGACCCCAAGGACAACCATCGTCACACCTCGCACCTGTTCGCCGTGTACCCGGGGCGCCAGATCACGCCGGCGAAAACGCCTGCGTTCGCCGCCGCTGCGCTGGTGTCACTGAAGGCGCGCTGCGGCGAAGTGGCCGGCCAGCCGTTCACCGCATCGATGGTCACGGGCGACAGCCGCCGTTCATGGACCTGGCCCTGGCGCTGCGCGCTCTTCGCGCGGCTGGGCGATGCCGCACGCGCACAGACGATGCTGCGGGGTCTCCTGACCTACAACACGCTGCAGAACCTCTTCTGCAACCACCCGCCGTTCCAGATGGACGGCAACTTCGGCATCTCCGGCGCGCTGACCGAGATGCTGCTGCAAAGCCACGAGGGCGTGATCGTGCTGCTGCCGGCCTGCCCGGACGACTGGAAGGCAGCCGGCGCATTCAACGGCCTGCGCGCGCGAGGCGGCTACCGCGTGAGCTGCACGTGGAAGGACGGGTTGGTCGTGTCCTATGAAATCGTGGCCGACAAGGCCCGCGACAAGAAGCCGGTGAAGGTGCGCATCAATGGCGAAGAACGCGAAGTGACGCCGGCTTGATGTGCGACAGACAGACAGTGGTGCATTCGAAAGGGAGCAAAAAATGACGATGAAATGTGCTGTGTCCGCGCCTGCGACCCATGAGACGGGATGGCGCAGGCCGTTCCGCATCGGCGGTGCGGTGGCGGCGATGGTTCTGGCGGCCGGGCTGGCGGCGTGTGGCGGTGGCAGTGGAGCCGGGAGCAGCTTCTTGCCGCTGCCCGGCGGTGGAAGCGGTGGCGGTGGCGATCCCGTTGCGCCCGTCACGCCGGCAGACGCGGCGAATCTCTATGTCTCTCCAACCGGCAGCGACCAGAACTCCGGCACGCAGGCCAAGCCTTTCGCCACGCTGAAGCAGGCTGTGGCGAAGGCCACCGCTGATGCGCAAGCCGGTGTCGGCAGCCTGCCGCCCGCGGGCCGGACGATCTTTCTCGACCAAGGCACGCACTATCTCGCATCGACCATCGTGCTCGGCCCGGAACTCTCGGGCACGCCCGGCAAGCCCTTCACGATCGCCGCGGTGCCCGGCACGCAGCCCGTGCTCAGCGGCGCGCGAAAGCTCGGCGCATTGCAATGGTCGATGACCGGCAACGGCGTCTGGACTGCCGCCACCGACGGCACCGATTTCGACGACCTGTACATCGATGGCGAGCGCCAGGTGCGCGCGCGCTACCCCAACTTTCAACCGCGCAGCGAATCCGGCCCGAGGATCTTCTTCAACGGCAGCGGCAAGGCGACGGACCCGGCGCGCGTAGCCACCTGGAAGAACCCCCAGGGCGGCTATGCGCACGTGATGCTCAATGCCGAGTGGGGCGACATCCACTACCAGATCAAGGGCAAGAAGCCCGACGGCACGCTCGACCTGAGCGAAGGCACCGGCAACAACCGCATGGAGCAGGGGCCGAATTGGAGCGTCAGCTTCGTCGAGAACATCTTTGAAGAACTCGATGTGCCGCAGGAGTGGTTCCACGACGTCGCGGCGAAGAAGCTCTACTTCATTCCGAAGACCGGCACCGATCCGCGGACCGCGCGCATCGAGGTGAGCGGCGGGGCCGACAAGGGCCTGGTCGAGCAGTTGATCGTGCTCAAGGGATCGGAGGCGACGCCGATTCACGACGTGGCCATCAAGGGCCTCGTGCTCACGCAAACGGGCACCACCTTCATGAAGACCACCGAGCCGTTGCTGCGCAGCGACTGGAAGGTCTTCCGTGGCGGCGCCGTCTACATCGAAGGCGCCGAAGACGTGGAGATCGCCGACAACGACATGCACGCCCTGGGCGGCAACGCGGTGTTCGTGAGCGGCTACAACCGCCGGGTCGCCGTGCGCGGCAACGAGATCCAGGACGTCGGCGCGAGCGGCATTCTTTTCGTGGGCTCGCCCGAAGCCGTTCGATCGCCCGGCTTCCACTACGCGGCCCGGACCAGCTACGCCGACATGGACAAGGAACAAGGCCCGAAGACCAACACCTACCCGGCCCAGTCCATCGCCGAGAACAACCTGATCCACGACATCGGCTTCCGGGAGAAGCAGGCCACCGGCGTGGAGATCTCGATGGCCTCGGAGATCACGGTGCGCAGCAACAGCATCTACGGCACGCCGCGCGCGGGCATCAACATCGGCGACGGCACCTGGGGCGGCCATGTGCTGGAGTTCAACGACGTGTTCGACACGGTGCTGGAGACCGGCGACCACGGCGCGTTCAACTCATGGGGGCGCGACCGGTACTGGGGCCAGCTGCCGCCGGGCAATTCGGGCAATGCGAACGCCGATCTCACCGCGCACCCGGAGATGCCGTTCCTGGACGCGATGAAGCCCACCGCAATCCGCAACAACCGCTTTCGCTGTGACCACGGCTGGGACATCGACCTGGACGACGGATCGACGAACTACGTGATCGAGAACAACGTGCTGCTCAAGGGCGGGCTGAAGAACCGCGAAGGCTTCAAGCGCATCAACCGCAACAACATCCTGGTGAACAACACCTTCCATCCGCATGTGTGGTTTGCGAAAAGCCTGGACCATTTCGAGAAGAACATCGTGATGGGGGCCTATCAACCGATCGGCGTAGGCAGCGCCAACAACGGCGAACTCGTCGACAACAACCTGCTGCCGACCAGCGCCGCGCTGAAGGCCGCACAGGCGATGGGCTGGGATGCCAACTCGAAGGTCTCGGGCGATCCGATGTTTGCCGATGGCGAGAAAGGCGACTTCACGGTGGCCGCGAACTCGCCCGCCTTGAGCGTCGGATTCCAGAACATCGCGATGGACAAGTTCGGCGTGCAGGACCCGCGGCTCAAGCCCAGGGCGAAGAAACCGGTCTTCGACCCGCTGAACGTCCAGGTCGTGGTGCTGGAAACGCCGTCGGACTTTCTGGGAGCCCAGGTCAAGTCGGTGGAGACAGAGGGCGAGCGCTCCGCCGCCGGCCTGCCGAGCGTGGCGGGCGTGCTGGTGCAGGCGGTGACGGCGGGCTCGGATGCGGCAAAGAGCGGTGTGCTCGCCAACGATGTGTTCCTGCAAGCCACGGTGGCTGGCCAGGTGAAGGACATCGCGGACAGCAATGACCTCAACGCCGCCCTCGGCGCAGAAGCCGCCAACGGCAAGCTGCATGTGAAGGTGCAACGGAACAACGTGACGACCGAATTCGACCTGGTCTTCCCGTCGCTGGCCGTGCACAACGACGACTGGTCGGGCATCACCGTCAAGGGCAGCTGGGGGCGTTCCACCAACCGCAACAAGGCGTCGGGCGACTTCAATTTCGATGTGCGCTACACGCAGACGAATGGCGACGAGATGACGGTCGCCTTCACCGGAACCGGCGTTCGCGTGCTGGCGCCGGTCGATACGACGTCGGTGCAGTTCTCGGCATCGCTCGACGGCGCCACCGCGCAGAACATCACCATTCCCGCTGTCGCGGTGTACAAGGGCCAGAGAACGGTCTACAGCATCGCGGGCCTCACCGCGGGCTCGCATACCTTGGTACTCAAGAAGGTGTCGGGTGCCTACCTCCAGATCGATCGCATCGATGTGACGCAGTAAGCCGATGACTTCACAAAGACTCCAGGACAAGACGATCCTGATCACCGCGGCCGCGCAAGGCATCGGCCTTGCCACCGTGCTGGCCTGCGCACGCGAAGGCGCGCAGGTGATTGCGACCGACATCAACGCCGGGCTTCTCGACAAGCTGGCGCAGTCCTCGCCCGGCATCCGCGTGGCGGTGCTGGATGTGCGCAGCGCCGATGCGATTGCCGCACTGGCCGCCAAACTGCCGCCGCTCGATGGCCTCTTCAACTGCGCAGGCTACGTGCACCACGGCAGCGTGCTCGAGTGCGACGAGGCCGCGTGGGACTTCAGCTTCGACTTGAACGTCAAGAGCATGTACCGCATGGTGCGCGCCTTGCTGCCGGGCATGCTCGGCAAGGCGGAGCAGGAAGGCGGCGGCGCGTCGATCGTCAACATGGCGTCGATGGCTTCGTCGGTCAAGGGCTTTCAGAACCGCTTTGCCTATGGCGCCTCCAAAGCCGCGGTGATCGGCATGACGAAGGCCCTCGCGGCAGACCATGTGCGGCAAGGCCTGCGCTGCAATGCGCTGTGTCCCGGCACGGTGGACACACCGTCGCTGCGCGAGCGCATCGCCGCCGCACCCGACCCGGCGCAGGCCGAGCGCGACTTCATCGCGCGCCAGCCCATGGGGCGCCTCGCGGTGGCGGAAGACATCGCGCCGCAGGTCGTTTACCTGCTGAGCGACGAATCGCGCTTCGTTACCGGCCAGGTGGTGCTCGTCGATGGCGGCGTTACCATCTGACGAGAGACGAAGGGTGCCAAGCAGCATGAGACAGCGCATCGACTCGCATCAGCATTTCTGGCGACCCGCGCGCGGCGACTACGCGTGGCTGCGCGCCGATGTGCCGGCGCTGGCACCGCTCGTGCGCAACTTTCTTCCCGAGCACCTCGCGCCCCTGCTGCAAGCGCACGACGTGGCGCGAACGGTGCTGGTGCAGGCCGCAGAGTCGGAAGCCGAGACCGACTTCATGCTCGAACTGGCCACGGCGCACCAGGCGATCGGCGGCGTGGTCGGCTGGGTCGACCTGAGCAGCCGCGATGCCGTCGCCTCGCTGGAGCGCATGGCACGGCATCCCAAGTTCAAGGGTGTTCGCCCGATGCTGCAGGACCTCCCCGATGACGACTGGATCGCGCACAAGCCGCATCCCGATGCGATCCGCGCGATGGTGCGCCTGGGCCTGCGCTTCGACGCGCTGGTGAAGCCGCGCCACCTGCCCGCGCTGTTGCGCTTCCTGAAGGCGTGGCCGCAACTGCCCGTGGTGATCGACCACGCAGCGAAGCCCGACGTGGGCGATGCGGAAGAAGAAGGCGCAGCCTTCGCGGCCTGGCGTCGGCACATGGTGGAGCTGGCCGCGTTGCCGCAGGTCTGCTGCAAGTTCTCGGGCCTCTGGAACGAAGCACCATCCACAGTGCATCGCGACGTCGATGCGCTGGTGCGCGCGATCCGCCCGATCTGGGGCGTGCTGCTGCGCTGCTTCGGGCCCGGCCGCCTGATGTGGGGCAGCGACTGGCCCGTGCTCACGCTGGCCGGCGACTACGCGGGCTGGATCGCGGCGAGCGAGACGCTCATCGGCAACCTGCCGGCCCACGGACAGGAACAAATCTGGCACCGCACCGCGCAGCACTTCTACGGCATCCCATCGACGAACTGAAGAACGAACGCGCCACTCCATGCAACCCATCGTCACCATCCGCGACCTCTGCAAATCCTTTGCCGGCGTGCGCGCCCTCGACAAGGCCCAGTTCGACCTGCGGCCCGGCGAGGTGCATGCGCTCATGGGCGAAAACGGCGCGGGCAAGTCCACGCTCATGAAAGTGCTGGCTGGCGTCTACAGCAAGGACTCCGGCGAGGTGCTGATCGACGGCCAGCCCGTGGACATCGCAAGCCCGCGCGCCGCGCAGGCGCTGGGCATCGGGATCATCCATCAGGAACTGAACCTGATGAACCACCTGAGCGCCGCGCAGAACATCTTCATCGGCCGCGAGCCGCGCGGGCGCCTGGGCTTCTTCATCGACGAGGAGGCGATGCGCGCCGAAACACAGCGCATCTTTGACCGCATGAACCTGCGGCTCGACCCGCACACGCCGGTCGGCGAGCTCACGGTGGCCAAGCAGCAGATGGTGGAGATCGCGAAGGCGCTCTCGTTCGACTCGCGCGTGCTCATCATGGACGAGCCCACCGCCGCACTCAACAACGAGGAAGTGGCCGACCTGTTCCGCATCATCGGGCAGCTCAAATCGCAGGGCGTGGCCATCGTCTACATCTCTCACAAGATGGATGAGCTCAAGCGCATCGCCGACCGCGTGACCGTGATGCGCGACGGCCAGTACATCGCCACCGTGTCGATGGCCGATACGCCGATGGATTCGCTTATCGCCATGATGGTGGGCCGCCAGCTCACCGAGGTGGAGAACGATTTTCCCGACACCTCGGGCAACGAGATCGTGCTCGAGGCGCGCGGCATCACGCGTGGATCGATGGTCCGCGATGCGAGCTTCGTATTGCGCCGGGGCGAGATCCTGGGCTTCGCGGGGCTCATGGGCGCGGGCCGCACCGAGCTTGCACGCGCGGTGTTCGGTGCCGACCGCATCGATGCGGGCGAGGTCTTCGTGCGCGGCAAGAAGGTGTCGATCAAGTCGCCGGAAGATGCGGTGTCACACGGTATCGGCTATCTCTCCGAAGACCGCAAGCACTTCGGCCTGGCCACCGGCATGGACGTGGAGACCAACATCGCGCTGCCGAGCATGAAGAAGTTCGTGTCGATGGGCGTCTTCATCGACCAGGCGGCCATCGAGGCCGCTGGCAAGCGCTACGTGAAGCAACTCAACATCAAGACGCCCTCGGTGCACCAGCAGGTGCGGCTGCTCTCGGGCGGCAACCAGCAGAAGATCGTGATCGCCAAGTGGCTGCTGCGCGACTGCAGCGTGCTCTTCTTCGACGAACCCACACGCGGCATCGACGTGGGGGCGAAGGCCGAAATCTACCGCTTGCTCAACGAGCTGGCCGCCGAGGGCAAGGCCATCGTGATCATCTCTTCGGAGTTGCCCGAGATATTGCGCGTGAGCCACCGCGTGCTGGTGATGTGCGAAGGCCGCATCACCGGTGAACTGACGGGCCGCGAAGCCTCGCAGGAAAAGATCATGCAGCTCGCCACCCGGCGCGAAGCTGCTGCTGCCGCATGATGAATGGAGACAACACTTTGACGACCCCCACCGCTACCACCGCCGCCGCCTCGCCGGGCTTCTCGCTGAAGGCGCGGCTCTTTCGTCCCGCCACACGACAGAAGCTTCTGGCCTTCACCAGCCTCATTGCGCTGATGGTGTTCTTCAGCTTCGCCTCGCCGCAGTTTTTGCAGACCGACAACCTCGTGAGCATCCTGCAGTCGACCGCGGTGAACGGCGTGCTGGCCATCGCCTGCACCTTCGTCATCATCACCGCGGGCATCGACCTGTCGGTGGGCACGCTCATGACCTTCTGCGCCGTCATGGCCGGCGTGGTGCTCACCTACATGGGCATGCCGCTCGCGCTCGGCATTGCGGCGGCGATCTTCTTCGGCGCGCTGGCCGGCTTCGTCTCGGGCGTGCTGATCGCCAAGCTCAAGATCCCCCCCTTCATCGCGACGCTGGGCATGATGATGCTGCTCAAGGGCCTGTCGCTCGTGATCTCGGGCACCAAGCCGATCTACTTCAACGACACGCCGGGCTTCACCGCCATCTCGCAGGATTCGCTGATCGGCGACCTCATTCCGTCGCTGCCGATTCCAAACGCGGTGCTGATCCTGTTCCTCGTGGCGGTGGCCGCGAGCATCCTGCTCAACCGCACCATCCTCGGGCGCTACACCTTCGCACTCGGCAGCAACGAGGAAGCGGTGCGCCTCTCGGGCGTGAACACCGATTTCTGGAAGGTCGTGGTCTACACGGTGAGCGGCGGCATCTGCGGCATCGCGGGTCTCTTGATTGCCTCGCGCCTGAACTCCGCGCAGCCGGCGCTCGGGCAGGGCTACGAGCTCGATGCGATTGCGGCGGTGGTCATCGGCGGCACGTCGCTCAGCGGCGGCACCGGCACCATCGTCGGCACGATCATCGGCGCCTTCATCATGAGCGTGCTGACCAACGGGCTGCGCATTCTGTCGGTCGCGCAGGAATGGCAGACGGTGATCACGGGCGTGATCATCATCCTGGCCGTGTACGCGGACATCCTGCGCCGCCGCAGCAACAGCAAGCACTGACCCGATTCCCAATTTCTACAACCACAGGAGACCTTTGCATGATTCAACGAAGAGCAGTCACCACCGCGCTAGCCGCATCCGTCATCGGCATGTCGGGCTTCGCGCACGCACAGCAGGCGCAAGAGATCTACATTCCGCTCGTCTCCAAGGGCTTCCAGCACCAGTTCTGGCAGGCCGTAAAGTCCGGCGCCGAGCAGGCCGCGAAGGACCTGAAGGTAAAAGTGAGCTTCGAGGGACCCGAGTCGGAATCGATGGTCGACAAGCAGATCGACATGCTCTCTGCCGCGCTCGCCAAGAAGCCGCAGGCCATCGGCTTCGCCGCGCTCGACAGCCAGGCCGCGATTCCGCTCCTGAAGAAGGCGCAGGCCGCGAAGATTCCCGTGGTGGCCTTCGACTCGGGTGTGGACAGCGACATTCCCGTGACCACCACCACGACCGACAACAAGGCCGCTGCTGCGCTGGCCGCTGACAAGATGGCCGAGCTGATCGGCAAGTCGGGTGAAGTCGCGCTGGTGGTGCACGACCAGACCAGCCGCACCGGCGTGGACCGGCGTGACGGGTTCGTGAACCGTATCAAGTCGACCTACCCGAACATCAAGATCGTGAGCGTGCAGTACGGCGGTGGCGACCAGCTGAAATCGACCGAGATCACCAAGTCGATCTTGCAGGCCTCGCCGAACCTCAAGGGCATCTTCGGCGCCAACGAGGGCTCCGCCATCGGCGTGGTCAACGGCGTGAAGGAGATGAAGCGCAACGGCAAGGTCGTGATCATCGGCTACGACTCCGGCAAGCAGCAGAAGAACGCGATCATCGACGGCAGCATGGCCGGCGCGATCACGCAGAACCCCGTGGGCATGGGCTACAAGACCGTGGAGATGGCGGTGAAGGCGATAAAGGGCGAGAAGCTGCCCAAGGTCGTGGACACGGGCTTCTTCTGGTACGACAAGACGAACATCGCGGACCCGAAGATCGCCGCGGTTCTGTACGACTGATCCCTTTCTCTCTGAAGACCCCGTTCATGACCATCGTTCGATCCATGCGCGTACTGGACGTGCGCTTTCCCACTTCGCAGCAGCTCGACGGCTCCGACGCGATGAACCCCGACCCGGACTACTCCGCGGCATACGTCGTGCTGGAGACCGACCAGCCGGGGCTCGAAGGCCACGGCCTGACCTTCACCATCGGCCGCGGCAACGAGATCTGCTGCGCGGCCATCGAGTCGATGCGTCACCTGGTCGTCGGGCTCGACCTGCAGTGGGTGGCCGAGGACATGGGCCGCTTCTGGCGGCACATCACCTCCGACAGCCAGCTGCGGTGGATCGGGCCCGACAAGGGCGCGATCCACCTGGCGACCGGCGCGGTGGTCAACGCGATGTGGGACCTCTGGGCCAAGTCCGAAGGCAAGCCGGTGTGGCAGTTGGTGGCGGACATGAGCCCTGAAGAGCTCGTGCGCTGCATCGACTTTCGCTACATCACCGACTGCATCACGCCCGAAGAGGCACTGGTGTTGCTGCGCGAAGCCTCTGTCGGCAAGGCCGAACGCATCGCCACGCTGAAGGCCGAGGGCTACCCCTGCTACACGACGTCGGCGGGCTGGCTCGGCTACTCCGACGAGAAGCTGCGGCGGCTCGCGCAGGAGGCGGTCGATGCGGGGTTCAACCACGTCAAGCTCAAGGTGGGGCGTGATCTGCAGGAC
The DNA here is from genome assembly GCF_024701975.1 of Variovorax sp. ZS18.2.2. Classification (GTDB taxonomy): domain Bacteria; phylum Pseudomonadota; class Gammaproteobacteria; order Burkholderiales; family Burkholderiaceae_C; genus Variovorax. The sequence goes on along the minus strand of NZ_JANLNM010000007.1, from coordinate 164,711 downwards.
GACATCCGCCGGCTGACGGTGGCGCGCGAGGTGCTCGGGCCCGATCGCCATCTGATGATCGATGCCAACCAGGTCTGGGAGGTCGACCAGGCCATCGATTGGGTGAAGCAGTTGGCCTTTGCCAAGCCCTGGTTCATCGAGGAGCCGACGAGCCCCGACGACGTCGAAGGCCATCGCAAGATCCGCGAAGGCATCGCGCCGGCGGTGAAGGTGGCCACGGGCGAGATGTGCCAGAACCGCATCATGTTCAAGCAGTTCATCATGCGCGGCGCCATCGATGTGGTGCAGATCGATTCATGCCGGCTCGGCGGCGTGAACGAGATCCTTGCGGTGATGCTGATGGCCGCGAAGTACAAGCTGCCCGTGTGCCCGCATGCGGGCGGGGTGGGGCTGTGCGAGTACGTGCAGCATCTGTCGATGATCGATTACCTGTGCATCTCGGGCACGCGCGAAGGGCGGGTGATCGAGTATGTGGACCACCTGCACGAACACTTCGTAGAGCCTTGCGTGGTGCGCGATGCGGCGTACTTTCCGCCGACGGGGGCGGGCTTCTCGATCACGATGAAGCCGGCGTCGCTCGAGCGTTATCGCTTTCGCGGGTAAGTGAACAACAACAAGAAGGACGTCGCGCAGTCATGGACCTGAATCTGAAAGACAAGGTGGTGCTCGTCACCGGTGGCGGCAGCGGCATCGGCGCAGCCATTTCGCTCACGCTCGCGCGTGAAGGGGCGGTGCCGGTGATCTGCGGGAAGAATCCGATGGATGCGGCGTTCGAGGAAGAACTGCGCGGACTGCAGCCGCGGGCGCGGTTTCTTCAGTTCGAGCTGATGGAGGAGGCGGCTTGCGGCAAGGCCATTGAAAGCACGGTCGCGGAGTTCGGGCGCATCGATGGCTTGGTCAATAACGCGGGGGTGAACGACAGCGTTGGGCTCGAAGCGGGGCGCGAAGCGTTCATCGCATCTCTGGACAGAAATCTCATCCACTACTACGTGATGGCGCATTTCTGCCTGCCGCACTTGAAGGCGAGCCGCGGTGCCATCGTGAACATCTCGTCGAAGACCGCGCTGACAGGGCAGGGCAACACCAGCGGCTACACCGCCGCCAAGGGCGCGCAGCTGTCGCTGACGCGCGAGTGGGCTGCGTCGTTGCTGGAAGACGGCGTGCGCGTCAACGCGGTGATTCCCGCCGAGGTGATGACGCCGCTGTACCAGCGCTGGATCTCGGCTTTCGACGAGCCCGACCGCAAGCTCGCGACCATCACCGACAAGGTTCCCCTGGGGCGCCGGATGACCACGCCGCAGGAGATTGCGAACACCGTGGTGTTCCTGCTGTCCGACAAGGCCTCATCGCACACGACGGGGCAGTGGGTGTTCGTGGACGGCGGGTATACGCATCTGGATCGGGCGTTGACCTGATCTTTTCTCTCAACGACTCTGGATTGAATGACCCATGCGCCACTGCCTTGCCCTCGACCTGAAAGACGATCCGGTGCTGATCGCGGAGTACGAGGCCTATCACCGCAACATCTGGCCCGAGGTGCGCGCGCACCTTGATGCGCAGGGCGTGACGGGGATGGAGATCTACCGGCTCGGCACGCGGATGGTGATGTTGATGGAGACGGACGACGCGCGGTATGACGCGGAGGCGATGGCGCTTGCATCGCAGAACAATCCGAAGATCCGGGAGTGGGAGGCGTTGATGTGGAGGTTTCAGGCGGCTACGCCGTGGACGCCTGAAGGGGAGAAGTGGGTGGCCATGGATCGGATCTTCGAGCTGTAATGAAAAACGGACCCCGAAGGGTCCGCTTGCTGAAAACCGACTGCCCGATTACTTGGGTGAGTAGGTCATCTTCGTCACGAGCGTCGACGACTTCGCATCGCCTCCCTTGAGCAGTTGGCCTCGGTAGGGGCCTTCGGCAGCCAGCCAGAACTCCCGGGTGGCGTCCGTCGTGATCACCGAAGCACCGACCGTGATCTTCAGCGAGAGCTTGCAAGTGTCGAACGTGCCCAGTGGCGTTTCCAGTTTCTCGCGGCCGTGATAGGTCAGTTCGCCGGTTGCCGGGATAGAGGTCGCCGGATCACTACGGCCATCGAAAACCTTGGTCTTGGTTATCGACGATTTCTGACTTGCTACCTGACCGGGCTTCATGTCGACCGGGAACGAGAACGGCGGCTCATAAGCCTGCGAAACAAGAATGAGCTTGTCCATCGTAGGAAAGCCGGGGGGAAACGTAGCTGCAAACTCCGGATCTATCGTCTGCTTGTATGTCGTGGACTTGCCGTAAATCAGGATGTTTCCACCGACAAGATCCTTGTACTCTTTCTTAACGGTACTTTGCAGAGCCCGCATGATTCTGACGGTGCTCGACTCGACATTGACAGAGATCGGATTTGCGCCGGCAAACGCTTCTCGTCCCTCGGTCACACTTTTTCTATGGAAAGGATCGGATGCTGTATCGGTTCCCAGCTTCGCTGCCTCGAATTCGACCGTCGTTCCTTCGCGGAAGTCGGCTTCATTGAAGCAGGGTGCCGAGTTGTCGGCCACCGGCGCTGGCGGCTGTGGCGCTGGTGCAGGTGCTGGTGCGGTTTCGGGCGTTGGCGCTATTGGCAAGATGGGAAATCCGCCTCCGCCCCCGCCTCCTCCACCCCCACATGCGGAAATTGCTACAGCAGCAGTGGCAATAGCCAGCAGCCGAAGACGCGGCAAATTGTTGACGTTGGTTTTCTTCAAAATCGCTCCCTTTTTAAGTGAGCCGCGATTATTGGAGATGGCCTTTCAATTCGAAGGCTGGGACATGTGATCTCTGTACATCGGTTGATGCGTTGGGGAATATTCCACAAATCCTCAGCAGCCGCGCGAGAAGTCTTCAATGATCGTGATGCAGGTAGCTCGCCTGCTTTGGAAGGCGCAGGCTCACGAGGAACGCAATCACCATCATCCCGCTCACGTACCAGAAGAACGCCGACTCGTGCCCCAGTGACTTGAGCCCCAGCGCCACGTACTCGGCCGACCCACCGAAGATCGCATTGGCCACGGCGTAGGCCAAGCCAACACCGAGAGCCCGCACCTCGGGCGGAAACATCTCCGCCTTCACGATCCCGCTGATCGACGTGTAGAAGCTCACGATCGCCAGCGCCACGATGATCAGCACGAAGGCCAGCACCGGGCTCGTCGTGAATTGCAGCGCCGTCAGGATCGGCACCGTTGCCAGCGCACCCAGCCCACCGAACAACAGCATGTTGGTCCGCCGCCCGATGCGGTCCGACAGCGCGCCGAACACAGGCTGCATGCACATGTAGACGAACAGCGCACCGGTCATCACATAGCTTGCCGTCTTGATCGGCAGGTGCACCGTGTTCACCAGGTACTTCTGCATGTAGGTGGTGAAGGTGTAGAAGATCAGCGAGCCGCCGGCCGTGTACCCCAGCACCGTGAGGAAAGCCGGCGTGTGGTGCTTGAAGAGCCCCGCCATGCTGCCGGCTTCCTTGTTGGCCTTGGCTTCGGCGCTCTGCGTTTCATGCAGCGTGCGGCGCAGCAGCAGTGCGACGACGGCGGCGATGGCGCCGATCACGAACGGAATGCGCCAGCCCCACGACTTGAGTTCGGCCTCGGTGAGCAATTGCTCGAGCACCACGATCACGAGCACCGCGAGCAGCTGCCCGCCGATCAGCGTGACGTACTGGAACGACGAGAAGAAACCGCGCTGGCCCTTCAGCGCCACCTCGCTCATGTAGGTGGCCGTGGTGCCGTATTCGCCACCGACCGACAGGCCCTGGAACAGGCGGCACACCAGCAGCAGGAACGGCGCCCACGCACCGATCTGCGCGTAGGTCGGAAGGCAGGCGATGACGAGCGAGCCGGCGCACATCATCGTCACCGAGATCAGCATCGAGGTCTTGCGTCCGAGCCGGTCGGCCACGCGGCCGAAGAGCCAGCCGCCGATGGGCCGCATCAGGAAGCCGGCCGCGAACACGCCGGCCGTGTTGAGCAGCTGCGCGGTGGGGTCCGATTTGGGGAAGAACGCCGGCGCGAAATAAAGCGCCGAGAACGCATACACGTAGAAGTCGAACCACTCGACCAGGTTGCCGGACGAGGCCGCCATGATGGCGAAGACGCGGTGCCGTTTTTCTTCGGCGGTGTAGTGCGGGGGGGAAGACGTCGAGGCCGCCTGGCCTCCTTGAGTGGGCGTGACTGCGCTCATGATGGCTGTGCCGCCGTGCAGGCCGGCTATGTTGTTATTGCAACAACATTTTGCCCCTGCATGGGGGTGGCTCGTGTCAGTAGGAACCGCATCAGCCTACCCCCGAAGGGGCCTTAGAAGGTGCCTGGCAGCAGGATGCGCGAATCGACCGTGTCGATCTGCGTGTGGCCGCAGAAGGCCATGGTGATGTCGAGTTCTTTGTGAATGATCTGCAGCGCGCGCGTCACGCCCTCTTGCCCGTGGGCACCGAGGCCATAGAGAAAGCTGCGGCCGATCATGGTGCCGCGTGCGCCGAGCGCGCGGGCCTTGAGCACGTCTTGCCCGCTGCGGATGCCGCCATCCATCCACACCTCGATCTCGCTGCCCACGGCTTCGACGATGGCCGGCAGCGCGGCGATGGAGGAGGGCGCGCCGTCGAGCTGGCGGCCGCCGTGGTTCGAAACGATGAGCGCGTCGGCGCCGCTGGCCACCGCGAGGCGCGCGTCTTCCGCGTCCATGATGCCCTTCAGGATGAGTTTGCCGCCCCAGAGCTTCTTGATCCACTCCACGTCGGCCCAGCTCAACGCGGGGTCGAACTGCTCGGAGGTCCATGCCGAGAGCGACGACAAATCCTTCACGCCCTTGGCATGGCCCGCGATGTTGCCGAAGGTGCGGCGCTGGGTGCCCAGCATGCCCATGCACCAGCGCGGCTTGGTCGCGAGGTTGATGAGGTTCTTGATCGTGGGCTTGGGTGGCGCGGTGAGGCCGTTCTTGATGTCCTTGTGGCGCTGGCCGAGGATCTGCAGGTCCAGCGTGAGCTGCAGCGCCGTCACGTTGGCGGCCTTGGCACGCTCGATCAGGCGCTCGATGAAGTCGCGGTCCTTCATCACGTAGAGCTGGAACCAGAAGGGATGGCGGCCGGTGTTCTCGGCGATGTCTTCCAGCGAGCAGATGCTCATGGTCGAGAGCGTGAACGGAATGCCGAAGGCCTTGGCCGCGCGGGCGCCGAGGATCTCGCCGTCGGCGTGCTGCATGCCGGTGAGGCCGGTCGGCGCAATGGCCACGGGCATGGCGACATCCTGGCCGACCATGGTGGTGCGGGTGGAGCGGCCTTCCATGTTCACGGCCACGCGCTGGCGCAGCTTGATCTTCTGAAAGTCGCTCTCGTTGGCGCGGTAGGTGCCCTCGGTCCATGCGCCGGAGTCGGCGTAGTCGTAGAACATCTTCGGCACGCGCCGCTTGGCGATCACCCGCAGGTCTTCGATGTTGGTGATCTTGGAAAGGTCGGCCACGGGGGAGTCTCCTGGGTTGTCTCTGTTTGTTCGATCGCGCGAGCCGGCATTATGGGCAGGCTCCGCCGCGGGCCGAGTGTGGTGCCCGAAACGGACTCCGATCTGAAAAATACCGGGAGCGGACCTGAAAAGAATTCAGCCGCCCGATCAGTCCCGCAGCGCCTGCCGCAGCCACTCGACGAAGGTCGCGCATTCCCAGCGCTCCATCGCCCCCGGCCGCCAGCACAGGAAGTAGGCGTTGGGCGAGGGCACGCTCTCCGCCGAAAGCCGCACGAGGCGCCCGTTCTCCAGCCAGGCGCTGCCGAGCTTCAGGTGCATGAGCACCACGCCGAAGTCTTCCGCCGCCGCGTCGAGCGCCAGGCCCAGGTCGTTGAACTGGTGGCCCGTGGCCGGCTCGGGCAGGCCGATGCCGCGCGCCTTGAACCAGGTGCGCCACGATTCGAGCGGCGTGCGCAGCAGCTGCACGCGCGAGACCTCGGCGTCGGTCGCAAAGCCGTCGAACGGTCCGTGGCGCTGCAGGTACGCGGGGCTGCAGGCGGGCGCCACGTCGTCGGCCAGCAACTGGCAGAACTCCCGGTCGTGAAAGGGCCCGGTGCCGAAGCGCAGCTCCAGGTCGGCCTCTTCGGCCGTCATGTTGCGCACGGGCATGGTCACCTGCAGCATCAACTCGATGTTCGGATAGGCATCGCGAAACCGCGCCAACCGGGGCAGCAGCATCTGGCGCGAGAAGGTGGGCGTCACCGCCACGCGCAGCCGCCGCACCTGCGATGCGGGCTCGCGGCCGGGCACCTGCTGCAACGCCGCAATGGCCTCGCGCACGCGGGCCAGATAGGCCACGCCGTCGGCGCTCAGGCCGAAGTCGCTGCCCATGAAGAGCCTGAGTTCGAGCTGCGTCTCGAGCTGGCGGATGCGGTGGCTCACCGCGCTGGGCGTCACGCTGAGTTCTTCGGCCGCGAGGTTCACGCTGCGCAGCCGTGCGACGGCCTCGAAGGCCTGCAGGCCCTGGGTCGAGGGGAGTCGTGTCGAAGCCATTGGCTGTTTGGGGGCGAGCAATGTTAGCGAATCGCCGACGAAGGCAAGGTTGCGACGAGCGCTTCGAGCAATCGACGCAGGTCGTCGACGGCTTCACGAACCACGGCCGCATCGCCCATCTGGGCCTTGATGATGGCGCCGTCCACGCCGATCCCTGCGGCCTGCGCGAGCGCCACGCGCGCTGTCACTTGTGCAGGCAGCAATCCCGCGATGACTTCGACCATCTCGCGCTTGTGCTCGCGTGCGCGTTGCAGCGCGCCTTCCACGCTACCGCCCACTTCGGCCGTCGCGTTGATGAAGGCGCAGCCGCGAAACACCGGGTCGACGAACCATTCGGCCATCACGTCGGCCAGCAGCAACAGGGCGTTGGCATCGCCCGCGCGTTCGTGTGCGCCGCGCCGGCCCAGCGCATCGACGAACCATGCCATCCACCGCGTGTGCCGGTAGTCGAGGAACTCGCGCACCAGGTCGTCCTTCGAGGGGAAGTGCCGGTAGAAGGTGACCTTGGTGACGCCCGAGGCGGCGATCACGCGGTCGATGCCGGTGGCGCGGATGCCTTCCGCATAGAAGAGGTCGTGCGCCGTGAGCAGGATGCGCTCGCGTGCGGGCAATGCGGAGATGTCCATGCGGTGATTGTAGGCACGTAGACAGGTCTGTCTACGTGTGGCACATTGCGGGCCTTCGCCACTTCCTCACCTCAACGAAAGACGCCCATGGAATCCCGCCCGCCGCTGCCGCCCTTCACCCTCGAGACCGCCACGAAGAAAGTCCAGGCCGCCGAAGATGCCTGGAACACCCGCGACCCGGTTCGCGTGAGCCTGGCCTACACGCCCGACACCGAGTGGCGCAACCGCGCCGACTTCCTCAACGGACGCGAGCAGGTGGTGGAATTCCTCACCCGCAAGTGGGAGCGCGAGACCGACTACCGCCTGAAGAAAACGCTCTGGGCCTTCATGGACAACCGCATCGCGGTGCGCTTCGAGTACGAATGGCACGACGCCGCGGGCCAGTGGTTCCGCAGCCACGGCAACGAGAACTGGGAGTTCGCCGAGAACGGCCTGATGCAGAAGCGCTACGCGAGCATCAACGACCAGCCCATCGCGGAGTCCGACCGCAAGTTCCGCTGGGACCGCTGACGGTCTTGCTCCTTCCCCCTCTGGGGGAAGGTTGGGATGGGGGCACGCGACCTTTGCAAAGCCGCTGTGCTTGATGCGCCGCTAGCCCCCACCCCGACCCTCCCCCAGAGGGGGAGGGAGCAAAAACATCGGGCACGGCTGTTGCTTGCTTTTGGTGCATGGAGACGCCCGTCCTGAACCCCACCGCCAGCCACCCGCTCTGGCAGCACCAATTGGGGCTGCTGCTGGAGTCGACCGGCGAGGGCATCTTCGGCATCGACCTCGACGGCCACTGCATGTTCATCAACCGGGCCGGTGCGCAGATGCTGGGCCACGAGGCCCGCGACGTGATCGGCTCGAACATGCACGAGCTCACGCACCACTCGCACCCCGACGGCTCGCACTACGCCGACACCGACTGCCCGATCTTCAACGCCTTCCGCCGCGGCCTGCCGTGCCGCATCGACACCGAAGTGTTCTGGCGCCGCGACCGCACCGCCTTCGCGGTGGAGTATTCGAGCCACCCGATCATGGACGGCACGCAGGTGCGCGGCGCGGTCATCACCTTCGTCGACATCACCGAGCGCCGCCGCCACGCCGAGGCGCTGCAGCAGGCAAAAGACGAACTCGGCCTGCGCGTGCAGGAGCGCACGCGCGAACTCAGCGACGCGCTCGTGCAACTGCGCGAACTCTCCGCCTGGCTCGACAAGGTGCGCGAAGACGAACGCACCCGCATCGCCCGCGAGGTGCACGACGAGCTCGGCAGCCTGCTCGTCGCGCTCAAGATGGACGTCAACTGGATCGGCAAGCGCCTGGGCGAACAGCAGGAGCGCACGCCCGATGCGGCGCAGTCCATGCGCGACCAGATGCGCTGCAAGTGCGGCAACATGAGCCAACTGATCGAGCGCGCAGTCGACAACGTGGGCCGCATCATCACCGACCTGCGCCCCAGCATCCTCGACCACCAGGGCCTGTGGGCCGCGCTCGAATGGCAGGCCCACGAGTTCGTGCAGTCGGCCGAACTGGCGCTCGACTGGCACTTCGACGTGCCGGCGGGCGTGGAGCTGCCGGAGCCGGCGGCCATTGCGGTGTTCCGCATCTTCCAGGAGATGCTGAGCAACGTCGGCCGCCATGCGAAGGCGCAGAGCCTCGACATCCGCATCGGCGTCGAGGCGCAGCAACTGAGCATCAGCGTGCGCGACGACGGCGTCGGTGCGCCGGCACAGGCCTTCGAGGCGGCGACCTCCTACGGCGTGCTCGGCATGCGCGAGCGGGCGCGCCACTTCGGCGGGCGCATCGACATCGAAAGCCGGGTGGGCGAGGGCAGCACCTTCTGCCTGCACTTGCCACTGCCGGTGGATGCCTGAGATGAACGACATCCGCGTGCTCATCGGCGACGACCACCGCATCGTGCGCGAGGGCCTCAAGCAGATGCTCGGCGACCTCTCCAACGGCCTGCCCTCGATGACCGTGCGCGCCGAAGCGCAGACCGGCCCCGAGGTGATCGCCGCCGTGCAGGAACTGGGCGGCCCCGAGGGCCTGGACGTGGTGCTGCTCGACATCGCGCTGCCCGGCCGCGACGGCCTCGATGTGCTGCAGGCGCTGCGCAAGGACTGGCCGACGCTTCCGGTGCTGATGCTCAGCACCTACCCCGAGAAGCAGTACGCGGTGCGCTGCATCAAGCTCGGCGCCTCGGGCTACCTGAACAAGAGCGCCGATGCCGACGACATGGTGAGCGCGGTGCGCAAGGTGGCGGCGGGCGGGTTGTACGTCTCCGCCGCTACGGCCGAAGCACTGGCCGCCGCGGTGGGCCGCAGCGCCGGGCAGGGCGCCGAGCAGCTCTCGCACCGCGAGCATCAGGTCTACCGCCTCCTCAGTGCGGGGCACAGCGTGAGCGAAATCGGTGCACAGCTGGGCCTTGCGCCCAACACCGTCAGCACCTACCGCGCGCGCATCCTGGAAAAGACCGGCACCAAGAACGATGTCGAGCTCGCGCTGTATGCCGAACGCCACGGCAAGGCGGCCCCCGCGGCCTGAAAACGAAGCCGGCGGCGGCCGTCTTGTAGTGCCAGCCCTACAAGCCCTCGACAAGCGCGGCACGATCTGAAGGCTGGAGGCCTTTGGGCCTCGCTTCCGGCCCGGGCCTTGCATCGTGGCCAGCATCTTTTCACCGAGGTGCACCGCCATGTCCAGCCCATCCGATTCGACCGCCTGCGATCTCTACGACGCCGACCGGCCCCTGAACATGCGCTGCGCCTGCGGCCGCAACCATGGACGCGGCGCTGAAATCGATGTCGACCCCGACAACAAGCTCGAAGCCAGCCTCATGAAGGCGCTGTTTCCAAACGACAGCGTGCGCCGCAACTTCCTGCGCGCCGTGGGCGCCAACACCGCGCGCGCCGCCATTGCCTCGGTGCTGCCGCTGGGCGCGCTGCAGGCCATGGCGCAGGACAAGGCGCCGCTGGAGAAGACCAACCTCAAGATCGGCTTCATCCCCATCACCTGCGCCACGCCGCTGATCATGGCGCACCCCCTCGGCTTCTATCAGAAGCAGGGCCTCAACGTCGACGTGGTCAAGACCGCGGGCTGGGCGCTCATCCGCGACAAGATGCTCAACAAGGAATACGACGCCACGCATTTCCTTTCGCCGATGCCGCTCGCCATTTCGATGGGCGCGGGCTCCAACCAGGTGGCGATGAATGTCGCGACCATCCAGAACACCAACGGCCAGGCCATCACGCTGGCCAACAAGCACAAGGACAAGCGCGACCCGAAGATGTGGAAGGGCCTGAAGTTCGCCGTGCCCTTCGAGTACAGCATGCACAACTTCCTGCTGCGCTACTACGTGGCGGAGGCCGGCCTGAACCCCGACACCGACATCCAGATCCGCGTGGTGCCGCCGCCCGAGATGGTGGCCAACCTGCGCGCCGGCAACATCGACGGCTACCTCGGCCCCGACCCGTTCAACCAGCGCGCGGTGTTCGAGGAAATCGGCTTCCTCCACCTGCTGACGCGCGACCTGTGGAACGGCCACCCGTGCTGCGCCTTCGGCACCTCGACCGAGTTCATCGAGAAGAACCCCAACACCTTCGCCGCGCTCGTGCGCGCGGTGCTCACCGCCTCGGCCATGGCGCGCGAGCCGAAGAACCGCGAGCTCATCGCCAAGGTGATCGCGCCCGCGCAGTACCTGAACCAGCCCGAGACCGTGCTCACCCAGGTGCTCACCGGCAAGTTCGCCGACGGCCTGGGCAACATCCGCACCGTGCCCGACCGCGCCGACTTCGACCCGATTCCCTGGCAGTCGATGGCGGTGTGGATGCTCACGCAGATGAAGCGCTGGGGCTATGTGAAGGGCGACGTCAACTACAAGCAGATCGCGGAGAAGGTGTTCCTGCTGACCGATGCCAAGAAGCGCATGAAGGAACTCGGCCAGAGCGCGCCCGATGGCGCCTACCCCAAGTTCACGATCATGGGCAAGGTGTTCGACCCCGCGAAGCCCGACGACTACGTCAAGAGCTTCGCGATCAGCAAGATGGCCTGAGCCATGCCGAAGAAAACGCTCTCGCTGAAGGCTGCGCTGGTGTCGCTGCTGATGTTCCTGCTGATCATCGGCGTGTGGCAGCTAGCTACGCTGCCGGCAGCCAGCGTCGATACCACGGCCGGCATGACCGCCGAGCAGATCGAGTACCAGAAGATGCTCGGCAAGGACCCCACGCAGGGCCAGGTCAAGAGCTCGGGCTTTCCGACGCCGGCCGAGATGGGCGCCACGGCGTGGAAGCACCTGTCGAACCCCTTCTACGACAACGGGCCGAACGACAAGGGCATTGCGATCCAGCTCGCCTATTCGCTGGCCCGCGTGGGGCTGGGTTTTTTGCTGGCCTGCGTGGTGGCGGTGCCGCTGGGCTTCGTCATCGGCATGTCGCCGCTGCTGCGCAAGGCCTTCGATCCGTTCATCCAGGTGCTCAAGCCGATCTCGCCGCTCGCGTGGATGCCGCTGGCGCTCTACACCATCAAGGACTCGTCGGTCAGCGGCATCTTCGTGATCTTCATCTGCTCGGTGTGGCCGATGCTGCTGAATACCGCCTTCGGCGTGGCCTCGGTCAAGCGCGAGTGGCTCAACGTGGCGAGCACGCTCGAGGTGAAGCCGCTGCGCCGCGCGTTCCGGGTGATCCTGCCGGCGGCCGCGCCCACCATCCTCACGGGCATGCGCATCAGCATGAGCATCGCTTGGCTCGTCATCGTGGCGGCCGAGATGCTGGTGGGCGGCACCGGCATCGGCTACTTCGTGTGGAACGAGTGGAACAACCTCTCGCTCACCAACGTGATCTTCGCGATCCTGGTGATCGGCGTCGTCGGCATGCTGCTGGACCAGGCCTTTGCCGGTCTGCAGCGGAAGGTGACCTATGTGGAGTGATCGATTGACACAAGGCGCTCCTCTCATGACACCTGCTCCCACGCCCCTGCCCGCGACCAGCGGCTTCCTGCGCATCGAGGGCCTGGCCAAGGCCTTCGTGCCCACGCGGCCCGTGTTCGCCGACGTTTCCTTCACGCTCGACCGTGGCGAGTTCGTCTGCATCATCGGCCACTCGGGCTGCGGCAAGACGACCATCCTCAACGTGCTGGCGGGCCTGGACCAGGCGAGCGCGGGCCATGTGTTCATGGACGGCCGCGAGGTCGCCGGCCCCAGCCTGGAGCGCGGCGTGGTTTTCCAGAGCCATGCGCTCATGCCCTGGCTCACCGTGCGCAGGAACATCGCCTTCGCCGTGTCCTCACGCTGGCCGGACTGGTCGGCCGGCCACGTGGACAAGCAGGTCGAGCGTTTCGTGGACATGGTGGGCCTGCAGGCGGCCATCGACAAGAAACCCTCGCAGCTCTCGGGCGGCATGAAGCAGCGCGTGGGCATCGCGCGCGCGTTTGCCATCCAGCCCAAGATGCTGCTGCTTGACGAGCCCTTCGGTGCGCTCGATGCACTCACGCGCGGCACCATTCAGGACGAGCTGATGACCATCGTGCGCCAGACGCAGCAGACGGTCTTCATGATCACGCACGACGTGGACGAGGCCATTCTTCTGGCCGACCGCATCCTCTTGATGACCAATGGCGCCGACCAGCCTGGCGGCGGCTATCGCGCCGGCAACATCGTCGAGACCGTGGTCAACCCGCTGCCGCGCGAGCGCACGCGCGCCTCGCTGCACCACCTGGACGGCTACTACGCGCTGCGCAACCACATCGTCGATTTTCTCGTCACGCGCGCCAAGGCGTCGTGACGCCATCGCGCACTTACTCAATCACTCACTCTCAATTTCAATCAGGAGCAAACCCGCATGAACCGCAACGACGTCACCGAGAAGATCATCACCGTGAAGGTGTCCAAGGGCATCCAGTGGGCCGACGTGGCCAAAAAGGTCGGCCAGTCGAAGGAGTGGACCACCGCCGCCTGCCTCGGCCAGATGACGCTCGACGACAAGCAGGCCAAGGTCATCGGCAAGATCTTCGGCCTCACGCCCGAGGAGCAGAAGTGGCTTCAGGTCGTGCCCTACAAGGGCTCGCTGCCCACGCCCGTGCCGACCGATCCGCTCATCTACCGCTGGTACGAGATCGTGAGCGTGTACGGCACCACCATCAAGGAGCTGATCCACGAGGAGTTCGGCGACGGCATCATGAGCGCGATCGACTTCAGCATGGACATCCAGCGCCAGGCCGACCCGAAGGGCGACCGCGTCAACGTGGTGCTGTCGGGCAAGTTCCTGCCCTACAAGACCTACTGACGCGGCCGCCGTCCCTCGTCGATCACCACGCGTGCTCGGCCGGGCGAGGCCGTGCACTGGACCGCATCGGCGCCGTGATGCCGTACCCCTCGATCGCCCCGGCGATCGACCGCGCGACGCCATCGGCAGGCACCGCCAGACGCCGCCGCGTGCGCATGCGCTCGAAGCTGTAGCTCGCGGCGATGCGTTCGGCCAGCGGGTCGGCGAGACCCATCACGTCGGGGCTCACCACCGTGACGTGCAGGCGCCCCTCGTGCTCCTGGCGCAGCCCCTCGGAGATCGCGTTCACCGCGTACTGCGTGCCGTGGTACACGGCCGATTCCGGCGACACGCCCCGCATGGCAACGGGCGCCACGTTCACGATGTGCCCCCAGCCCTGCAGTTGCATCGTCGGCAGCACGGCGGCAACGCCGAGCAACACGCCGCGCAGGTTCACGTCGATCATGAGTTCCCACTCCTCGATCTTGCGGTTCCACAGCGGCGACATCGGCATCACGCCCGCCGCATTGACCAGCACGTCGATCTGGCCGTGCGCGTCGAAGGCGAATTCGGCGAAGGCTTCCATGCTGGGCCGATGCGTCACGTCCAGATGCTGGAAGCTCGCCGAACCGCCCGTGGCGTTGATCTCGGCCGCGAGGGCTTCGAGCTTGTCGGTGCGCCGCGCACCGAGCACCACGCTGGCCCCACGCCGCGCCAGCAGCCGCGCAGTGGCTTCGCCGATGTCGCCGCTCGCACCGGTGATGAGGACGACTTTTTCCTGGATTGCGCTCATACGAAACTCCTCGTGCTGGTTGGTGGACCATGGCGCTGGAGGTGCGCCGGGCATGGGAAGAAGTTTCGCGTGGATGGGGGTTGGAGCGGTATCCGGATTGAACGGGGTTCTTGCCTGATTCTGCGAAAAGCACTGAGCGGAATGCCGCCTATGCCCGGACGTCAGTTCGCGAAAACCGCGCGGACCGCACGGTCGACGGCGCTCATCACCGGGCGCAGTTCGACGATGGCGCGCTCATCGCCGAAGGGGCGATCGATCGCGGGGCGTGCGACCTGATAGTTCATCTTCACATCGCCATTGAAGAAGGTCCGTACCTCAGTGCGCGGAAAAAGACCTGCGTCGGTTTTCAAGCTCGCGGCCAGGTGGCGCTTGACTCCTTGCGCATCGACACCGTAGGGCCCTGTTCCCTCCACGATGACTCTTTCTGCAGGCGCTGGTGCAGGCAGTGTTTCAACGAGCGCACTCTGCTCGCTCGACTGCCGGGGTGTCGCTTCGACGGCATAGGCCGAGGAGGCTCCCATCAGGAACGAACCCAAGCACAGGGCCAAGGTTTTGCGCGCGAAGATGGATCGAAAAATCATTGTGAAACTCCCTTGTTGAAGGCTGTCTTGCTGTGGATGGAGACTGTACCGCTACCTCGGGGCTACGGGAACAACGCAGTGTCCGGCGGCAAATTTCAGCTCAGAAGACGCTTGAGCTCGCCGCTGTCGATGAGCTTCTGCAAATCCGCAGCTCCGCCAACCAGCACGCCCTTCACGAACACCATCGGAAAGGTCGGCCACCCGGTCCACATCTTGAGCGCGTTGCGGTCGCGCCATTGGCTCAGGTAGCTGCCGTATTCGAGGTACTTGTACGGCTGCCCGATGGCATCGAGCGCCTTGCGCGCCTGCTTCGGATGCGGGTTGATGCCCATGCCGACCACGACCACATCGTTGGCCGCGACTGCCGCCATGACCTCGCGGACGAGGGTCTGGCGGCTCCCGGCCACCTTGTCGCGGATGGCGGGGTGGATGCGGGCTTCTTCGAGGACGGGACGGGGCATGAGGAGCTTTCGTTGGTTCGCGTGACTGTAAGGGCCCCGCACGCTCGCTCCCTGACCATGCAGAACGCGATGCGGGCACTCAACGCCGCGTCGTGCTCTCACGGTAGAGCACCATGCCCGCGTGGTACAGCACGCCCTCGCGGAAGTCGCCGTCGGCGGTGAAGCCGGTGTCATCGACATAGTCGATGTGGTCCCCGGTCAACGTGTAGCGGCCCTGGTAGGCGCTCTGGCGCTTGCCGCGCGCTTCGTCGTAACGGCCGCCGGGCAGCAGCTCGTGGCGGATGTAGCCGTCCTTGGTGACCCACATGCCGACGTAGCGGTTCTGGTCGGTCGGGGCGGCCGGGGAGGGCTGCGCCTGGGCGGGTGTGGAGGCCATCGCGAAGGACAGCGAGAGAGCGGCGAGCGCGCCGTTGCGGGTGGCTGTGGTCATGGTGTGCGCCTTTCGTGTGAAGGCGTTCATTGTGGAAACGGCGGCCGCCGGGCGCTGCCACGTTCCTGCGGAGTTCTTGCCTGTTTCTCGCGATGTCGGTTCGCTGGCGCGCGGGCCGCAAGCTGGTGAAGAATGGGCACTGGCGAAGGCACCGATCCGGTCTGCCGTCGCCATCGTCCGACCCCTTTTGAGAGCGTTTGCGTTGAACCCTGGTCCCAAGCCCCTGTCCCTGCTTGCACGCGTGTTGCTGCATTGCTTCGCGGTGCTGTGCCTCGTCCTCGGGCTCATCGGCGTCGTGCTGCCGGGGATGCCGACGACCGTGTTCATCCTGATGGCCGCATGGGCCGCCGCGCGCAGCTCGCCGCGGCTGCATGCGTGGCTGCGCAATCACCGCATCTTCGGCCCGTTGCTGCGCAACTGGGAGAACGGCCGCACCGTGAGCCGCCGCGCCAAGTGGAGCGCGACGATCACCATGGCGGCCTGCGCGGTCATCGTGTCGTTCACGGCCCATCGCGTGTGGATGGCCGCGCTGGCCATCGGGTGCATGGCCGTCGTGCTGGCGTGGTTGTGGTCGCGTCCGTTGCCGCCACCGTCGCAGTGATGCGCCGCGCCGGGATGCAGTGCTTCGTCGCATATTGAGCTCAACCCGAAAATCGACGAAGCTCCTGCGATGGACGAGCCCTCCGACACCCCGACGCGCCCCCGGATCTATCTCGCAGGTCCGGACGTTTTTCGTCCGGATGCGAGAGACCATTTCGTGCGGCTCAAGGTCGCGTGCGACGCGTTGGGCCTGGCGGCATTGCTGCCCGCCGATGGCGAAGAAGAGCCATCGCCCGACGCGCTGGAGAAGCGCATCTACGAAGCCAACATGCAGCGCCTTCGCGGCGCAGACGGTGTGGTGGCGAACCTCTCGTCCTTCAGGGGACTGGAGCCGGATTCGGGCACGGTGTTCGAGGTCGGCGCGGCGGTGGCGCTGGGGATTCCCGTCGTGGCCTATGGCGTGCCCGAGGGCAGCTATGCGGACCGTGCGCGTGCAGCGCTGCCATGCACGCACGACGCGAACGGCGTGCTGCGCGAGAGTGGCACCGGCATCGCGGTCGAAGACTTCGGGCAGCCGTTGAATCTGATGCTGGCGTGCTCGATTCATATCGAGGCGACGCCCGAGGCGGCGCTGCAGAAGATGGCCGCGGTGCTGGCCGCGCTGCGTCAGTAGGGCGGGGCCTTTCGCGCCCGCTGCTCGCGCGCAGCCTCGGTCCACCAGGCCAGATCATCCGCAAATCGGGGGAAGGCGCGCTCCAGCGCTTCGCCCGCCTTGCCCGTCGGTTGCCCGCCTTCATCGAGCGTCTGCGAAATCGGCCCCACCGCCAGCGTGCTCGAGACCACCACCATCCCCATCTCCGACAGGATGGAGTGCCACACCGTCCCCGAGCGCACGCCCGAGAACCGCCCGGCCGAATAGCTCGCGACAGCGGCCGGCCGCCAGAACCACTCTTCGAGAAAGTGGTCCGTGAGGTTCTTCAATCCGGGCTGCGGCCCCCAGTTGTATTCGCCGGTCACGAAGATGAAGGCGTCCGCCGTGCGGATCTTTTCCGCCAGCGCTTCCATCGCCGCGGGTGCCGAGCCTTTCGGATATTCCTTGTACATGCGGTCGAGCATCGGCAGGTCGACGGCCTTGGCGTCAATCAGTTCCGCGTCGGCGCCTCGCGCGTGGAGACCCGCCACGATGAAGTCTGCGAGCCGCACGCCCATGCGGTCCGAGCGGTACGAGCCATAGAACACCAGGATCCTGTCAGTCATCGTTGCTCCTCTTGAGTCGTCAGCGCTTGCAGTCGCCGCCGATGGAGACGGTGCCGTCCTTGCATTCGGTCAGGATGTCGTCGTCTTCGGGCGAAGGGGCTGGCGCCGGAACCGCCGCGGGGGCCGACCCTGCGCCCTCGCGCTGGTAGACGATCTTCTTGGTGCCCAGTTCGCAACTGCCCACCACCTGGCCGGCTGCCGGCGCATTGGCATCGACGGTCAGCACCGCGAACCGTGTGACGCCCGCGGCGCCGATCTTCGATTCGATCTGCGCGCGCAGGGCTTCGCAGTTCTCGGCGGCGTGGGCTGCGCCGGCCGTTGCGATGCACGCGATGGAAATCAACCAGAGTTTCATGAGTGGCCTGCCTTTCGCAGCGTGGTTGACGGACGAGCAGTCTAGCCTCGCCCCGTGCGCGGTCGCTCCATCGCGAGCGTCGAGTGCACGAAGCCCAGCTTCGCGAAGAACGCCGGCGCGCCGTCCCTGCCTGCGCGCAAGACCCAGGTGATGTTCTCCTCGGCGCCCACGATGCGCTCGACGAGCGCACGGCCGATGCCGCGCCCGCGAAACGGTGCCGCGACGACCACCATCGACAGGTACCCGTTCGAGAGTCCGTCGGTGAGGGCGCGCGCGAATCCGGCGATGTCTCCATCGACCACGGCAACCCATGCGTGTTGCGACGCTGCGATCAACCTGGCGAGATGGGCCTCATCCGGAATCCGGTGCGCCCATCCGTTGGCCGCGAGCAGTCGGTAAACGGCTTCGAGGTCCGAAGCGGTGAATTCGCGAATCTGCATTCCGTCTCCTCGGTCCGGGTTTGCGGGGCCCCAGCGGGGAGCCCCATCACAAGCGACAACGGCCTGCCGCGTGTGCGGCAGGCCGTTGTCGAGGCATGCATCGGGCTTCAGCGATGAAGCGCAGGCACCGCCGTTTTCGTCATCAGCCCTGCGCCGATGCCAGCACCGAGTTCAGCGTCGCGCTCGGGCGCATCACTGCCTCGAACTTGGCCGGGTCGGCCAAGTAGTAGCCGCCGATGTCCACCGGCTTGCCCTGCACGGCCGCAAGTTCGTCGACGATCTTTTTTTCGTTGGCGCTCAGCGTCTCGGCCAGCTTCTTGAACTTGGATTGCAGCGCCGTGTCGTCGGTCTGCGCGGCGAGCTCTTGCGCCCAGTACATGGCCAGGTAGAACTGGCTGCCGCGGTTGTCGAGCTGACCGGTCTTGGGCGACGGGTTCTTGTTGTTGTCCAGCAGCTTGCCGGTGGCGGCGTCGAGCGTCTTGGCAAGAATCTTGGCCTGTGCGTTGCCGGTCTTCAGGCCCAGGTCTTCCAGGCTCACGGCCAGCGCGAGAAATTCGCCCAGCGAATCCCAGCGCAGGTGGTTTTCTTCGACCAGTTGCTGCACATGCTTGGGGGCCGAGCCGCCCGCACCGGTCTCGTACAGGCCGCCGCCGGCCATCAGGGGCACGATCGACAGCATCTTGGCCGAGGTGCCCAGTTCCATGATGGGGAACAGGTCCGTGAGGTAGTCGCGCAGGATGTTGCCGGTGGCGCTGATGGTGTCCAGGCCGCGCACAACGCGCTCCAGCGTGTAGCGCATGGCGCGCACCTGGCTCATGATCTGGATGTCCAGGCCCGAGGTGTTGTGCTCGTGCAGGTACATCTTGACCTTGGTGATCAGCTGCGCTTCGTGCGGGCGGTAGGCGTCCAGCCAGAACACCACCGGCATGCCGGAGTTGCGTGCGCGCGTGACGGCCAGCTTCACCCAGTCGCGGATCGCGGCGTCCTTGACCTGGCACATGCGCCAGATGTCGCCTTGCTCCACGTCTTCGCTCATCAGCACTTCGCCGGTGTCCAGGTCGGTGATGTTGGCAACGCCGTCTTCCGGAATCTCGAAGGTCTTGTCGTGCGAGCCGTACTCTTCGGCCTTCTGCGCCATGAGGCCGACGTTGGGCACGGTGCCCATGGTCTTGGGGTCGAAGGCGCCATGCCATTTGCAGAAGTTGATGATCTCCTGGTAGATGCGGGCGAAGGTCGATTCGGGCATCACGGCCTTGACGTCCTTCAGGCGGCCGTCGGCGCCCCACATCTTGCCGCCGTTGCGGATCATCGCGGGCATCGATGCATCCACGATCACGTCGTTGGGCGAATGGAAGTTGGTGATGCCCTTGGCCGAGTCGACCATGGCCAGCTCGGGGCGGTGCTCGTGGCAGGCGTGCAGGTCGCGCTTGATCTCGTCCTGCGTGCTCTGGGGCAGCGTGGCGATCTTGTTGTAGAGGTCGACCATGCCGTTGTTGACGTTGATGCCCAGCTCGTCGAACAGCTTGCCGTGTTTCTCGAAGGCTTCCTTGTAGAAGATCTTCACGCAGTGGCCGAACACGATGGGGTGCGAGACCTTCATCATCGTGGCCTTGACGTGCAGCGAGAACATGACGCCGGTCTTGTGCGCGTCCTCGATCTCCTGTTCATAGAAGGCCAGCAGGGCCTTCTTGCTCATGAACATGGAGTCGATGACCTCGCGGTCCAGCAGTGCGACCTTCTGCTTGAGCACGACGGTCTTGCCGCTCTTGGTCAGGAGTTCCATCTTGACGTTGCGCGCGCGGTCCAGGGTCATGGACTTTTCGCCGTGATAGAAGTCGCCGCCGTGCATGTGCGAGACGTGCGAGCGCGAGGCCTGGCTCCAGTCGGCCATGCTGTGCGGGTTCTTGCGGGCGTATTCCTTCACCGCATTGGGCGCGCGGCGGTCCGAGTTGCCCTCGCGCAGCACCGGGTTCACCGCGCTGCCGGTGCACTTGTTGTAGCGCGTGCGGATGTCCTTGTCCTCGTCGGAGGTCGGGTTCTCGGGGTAGTCGGGGATCTTGTAGCCCTTGTCCTGCAGTTCCTTGATCGCCGACTTGAGCTGGGACACCGAGGCGCTGATGTTGGGCAGCTTGATGATGTTGGCTTCGGGCTTGAGCGTGAGCTTGCCCAGTTCGGCCAGGTTGTCGGGCACCTTCTGCGCGTCGCTCAGGAATTCGGGGAACTCGCCCAGGACGCGGGCGGCCACCGAGATGTCGCTCGTGGTGACGTCGATGCCGGCCGGGGCCGTGAAGGCGCGCACGATGGGCAGGAACGCGTAGGTCGCCAGGAGGGGCGCCTCGTCGGTGAGGGTGTAGACGATGGTGGGTTGCTTCGTGCTCATGCGCTTGCTTCCGTAAAGCTGAGGGGGTCGGGGTGGCGGGAACTTCCGGCGGGGACTCCGGCGGGATCTGACCGCCGGAATCCGCGATTGTCGCCGGGCGGCGACCCGCCCGGACAGCCATCGGGGTTATCTCCCCGCGGCAGGCTCTGTCAATGCAGGGGGAGCTCGATGGTGGCGGCCAGCGGCGCCTCGTCGATCCGCGCGGCGCTGGCGACGATGAAGGCCCGGCCGGGCTGGGTCGCCAGGTCGGTCAGGGCGCCCCACAGGCGGCGGACCGAGCCGGCGTCCAGCGCGGCGGTCGGCTCGTCCAGCAGCACCAGCGGGCGCCCCGAGGCGAGCGCCGCGGCCAGCCAGACCTTGCGCTTCGAACCCGTGGAAAGCATGTACATCGGCTTGTCGATGTGCGGGGGCAGGGAAAAGCCCTCGACCAGGGCCTGCCAGAGGTCTTCGTCGAAGTGCGCGTCGCCCTCGCGCAGGGTGGCGGTACAGGCCCGCGCGGTGACCTGGTCGAAGCGGTCCGTTGACGGGTCGACGAAGAACACGCTGCGGCGGTAGGCCTCGGGTGCGGCGTCGAGGCTGGTGCCTGCGACTGTCAGGCGGCCTTTGGCGGCAGGCAGTACACCTGCGATCACCTGTAGCAGCGCCGACTTGCCGGCGCCGGTGTCGCCGTACAGCAGCGTGACGCCGGGGGCGATGGAGGCGCTCCAGCCGGCGGCGATGGCGGGCTGGTCGGGGTAGGCGAAGACGATGTCCTGAAGACGGAGGACGGGGGAATGCGAGGGGGTGTTCACGAGGCGAGGTTGTACCTCATCGGATGCGCGCTGGCGTGGCATGCAATCTGCTTGGAAGAAAACCATCCAGGAGAAATGCCGGCTCGATGCGTCGAGTTAGTGCATTACCGAAGGCGATAGCCCATAACGCTCAGGTCCCAAGACTGGATTTTTTCAACGCTGGAGAGCGCTGCCCGGAACCACCCACGGTTCCGAGGGCGGCCGCCGAAGGGGCAAGCCATGCGCGATGAGCGTGCATGGTGAATCTCTCAGGCCAAAGGACAGCAAGGGCATCCCGTGCCAACGCGCGGGGTGTCCTTGTTCGCTTCCGGAGCCTGTTGTCATGACTTTCATCCGAACGCCTCGCGCGCCGCTGCCATCGGCTCTGCCGTGGCGGTTGCATGCGCATGGCCGAAGCCTTGCATTCCTTCCTTTTTTTCAACCGGAGAACTGAAAAATGCTGTCGAAACGAAACCTGATGAAAACCATCCTCGCGGGCGCGGTGTTCGCGGCCGCCGCGGCGACGAGCTTCGCGCAGGATGCCGGCAAGGTGCTGCGTCTCGTGCCGCAGTCCGACCTGAAGATCCTCGACCCGATCTGGACCACCGCCTTCATCACGCGCAACCACGGCTACATGGTCTACGACACGCTCTTCGGCGTGGACGAACAGGCCAAGGTGCATCCGCAGATGGTCGACAAGTACACGACCAGTGCCGATGGCAAGACCTGGAGCTTCACGCTGCGCAAGGGCCTGGCCTTTCATGACGGCAAGCCCGTCACCTCCGAGGACGTGATTGCTTCGCTCAAGCGCTGGGGCCAGCGCGACGGCCTGGGCCAGAAGATGTTCACCGCGCTCGACAAGGCCGAGCCGATCGACGCCAACAGCTTCAGGCTCGTCTTCAAGCAGCCCTTCGGCATGGTGCTCGAAGCGCTGAGCAAGCCCTCGTCGAACCCGCCGTTCATCATGCCGGCGCGCGTGGCTGCCACGCCAGCCGACAAGCAGATCGACGACGCCACCGGCTCCGGCCCCTACATCTTCAAGAAGGACGAGTACCGTCCCGGCGAGAAGATCGTCTATCTGAAGAACACCAAATACGTGCCGCGCGCGGAGGCGCCTTCGGGCACGGCCGGCGGCAAGAACGTGTACGTCGACCGCATGGAGTGGATCATCCTCAAGGACGCGCAGACGCAGGCCAATGCGCTCGCCAACGGCGAGGTCGACATGATCGAATGGCTGCCGCCGGAGCAGTACGCCGCGCTCAAGAACAACCCCGCCATCACGGTCGACAACCCGATACCGAAAGGCTCGTTCGCGCTGCACCTGAACCACGTCATTCCGCCTTTCGACAACCCCAAGATCGCGCAGGCCGCCATCATGGCCATCAACCAGGAAGCGCTGATGCGCGCCCAGATGGTGCACAAGGAGCTCTACAACAGCTGCGCCTCCGTCTATCCGTGCGGTAGCGCCTTCGCAAACGACAAGACCGGCTATTTCAACGGCAAGCCGCAGTTCGAAAAAGCCAAGGCGCTGCTCAAGGAGGCGGGCTATGACGGCAAGCCGGTGGTGCTGATGTACCCAGCCGACTTCGCGCTGCTCAACAAGTTTCCGCCGGTGATGGCGCAGTTGCTCAAGCAGGCCGGCTTCAACGTCGACATGCAGTCGATGGACTGGCCCACGCTGGTCACGCGCCGCGCCAAGAAAGACCCGGTCGACAAGGGCGGCTGGAACCTCTTCATCACCGGCTGGGGCATTGCCGACAACATCAACCCGATGTTCTACGCACCGCTCACGGGTAACGGCGAGAAGGGCTGGTTCGGCTGGGCCACCGACGACAAGCTGGAGCAACTCAAGTCAGAGTTCCTGGCGAGCGCCGACGAGCCCAAGCGCAAGGAACTGGCCACGGCCATCCAGCAGCGCGTGTACGACACCGGCATCTATGCGCCCATCGGCGAGTACAAGCCGCTCACGGCCTACCGCAAGGGCGTGGTGAGCGGCGTGGTGCGCTCGCCGGTCGGGGTGTTCTGGAATCTGAAGAAGAACTGAGCCCACGGGACCGCCACCCATGCTGCTCTTTCTAGCGCGACGCATTCTCTCGACCGTGCCGGTGCTCGTCATCGTCGCGCTGATCGTGTTCCTGATGCTCCGGCTCGCGCCCGGCGACCCGGCCGCCGCCATCGTGGGCGACAGCGGCACCAGCGAGAACATCGCCCGCGTGCGGGAGCAGCTGGGGCTCAACCAGTCGCTGCCCGTGCAGTTCTTCCACTGGAGCCTCCAACTGCTGCAGGGCAACCTCGGCGAGTCGTACTTCATGAAGAAGACGGTGGTCGAGCTGATCGGCCAGCGCATCGAAGCCACGGTGTCGCTCGCGGCCGTGACGCTGGTCGTGACCATCCTCGTCGCGGTGCCGCTCGGCGTGATTGCCGCTTGGCGCCATGGTGGCTGGCTCGACCGGATGCTGATGGGCTTTTCGGTCATGGGCTTCTCCATACCGGCCTTCGTGATCGGCTACGTGCTCATCTGGATCTTCGCGCTGCACCTGCAGTGGCTCCCGGTGCAGGGGTACCAGCGGCTGAGCCAGGGGCCGCTGCTGTGGATCAAGCACCTGATCCTGCCGTCGATCACGCTCTCGGTCATCTATGTGGCGCTGATCGCGCGGGTCACGCGTGCGGCCGTGGCCGAAGCGATGACCGAGGACTACATCCGCACCGCGCGTGCCAAGGGCATTTCGGAAAGGCGGGTGTTGATGCGGCATGCGCTGGCCAACGCGGCCATTCCCATCGTCACGGTCATTGGCATCGGCATCGCGCTGCTGATCGGCGGCGTGGTGGTCACCGAAACGGTGTTCGCCATTCCGGGGCTCGGCCAGCTCACGGTCGATGCGGTGCTGTCGCGCGACTTTCCGCTGATCCAGGGCATCACGCTGTTCTTCTCCGTCATCTACGTGCTCATCAATCTGCTGATCGACCTGAGCTACCTGGTGTTCGACCCCCGCATCCGCTATTGAAGTGAACGGAAACACCATGACCGATTCGACCCTTCCCCTTGCGGCCGTGGCAGACATCGCGGTCGAACCGCTGGCGCCCCCCAGGCGCCGCTCGCTGCTCAAGCGCATCCTGGCCGACTGGTCGGTGCGCGTGGGCGGCAGCGTGTTGCTGCTGCTGGTCCTGATATCGCTCGCGGCGCCCTGGCTTGGCACCATCGACCCCACGGCCATCGATCCGGGCAGCGGCAACCTGCTGCCCGGCACCCGCGGCGAGTTCAACAGCCTGGCCGGCGACACCTTCGAGCATCTGTTCGTCATGGGCACCGACAGCCTCGGGCGCGACATCTGGAGCCGCACGCTCTACGGTGCGCGCGTGTCGCTCACGGTCGGCATCGCGGTGGCCGCGCTCGCCGTGGTGTTCGGCATGCTTGTCGGGCTGCTGGGCGGCTACTTCCGTCGCGTCGACGGCGCGATCATGCGGTTGATGGATGGCGTGATGGCCATCCCCGGCATCCTGTTCGCGATCAGCCTCGTCGCGTTGTTCGGCGGCAAGCTGCTGACGGTGGTGGTCGCCATCGCGGTGCCCGAGATTCCGCGCGTGGCGCGGCTGGTGCGCTCGGTGGTGCTCACGGTGCGCGAGGAGCCGTACGTCGAGGCGGCCATTGCGCTCGACACACCGACCTGGAAGATCCTCACGCGGCACATCCTGCCGAACGCGATTGCGCCGCTGATCATTCAAGCGACGTATGTGTGCGCCTCGGCGATCCTGGTGGAGGCCATCCTGTCCTTCCTCGGCGTGGGCCTGCCGGCGGACATGGCGACCTGGGGAAACATCATGGCCGAGGGCCGCGCGCAGTTCAACCAGTACCCGCACAACGTGCTGTTCCCGGGCATCTTCCTGGCGCTCACGGTGCTGGCGGTGAACATCCTGGGCGACGGGCTGCGCGACACGCTCGACCCGAAATTCAACAAGCGCGGAGGCTGAACATGGCACAGACACCTGTTCTCTCCGTGCGCGACCTGGCCATCACGCTGCCGCGCGGCGGCGACCGGCCTCATGCGGTCGACAGGATTTCCTTCGACGTGCCGCCCGGCAAGATCGTCTGCCTGCTCGGCGAATCGGGCTCGGGCAAATCGGTCATCGCCAATGCGGTGATGGGGCTGCTGCCTTCAGGCCTCTTGCCGGTGCGCGGCGTCATCGAGCTGCAGGGCGAGAACCTGCTCGCCGCCTCTGCCTCGCGGCTGCGCCAGCTGCGTGGCCCGTCGATGGCCATGGTGTTCCAGGAGCCGATGACCGCGCTCAACCCCGTCATGACCTGTGGCGCACAAGTCGACGAGATGCTCGCGCAGCACCTGCCGGCGGGCGCGGCCGAGCGGCGGCAGAAGATCCTCGCGATCATGGCGCGCGTGCAGCTGCCCGAACCCGAACGCATCTACGCCTCGTATCCGCATCAGCTCTCGGGCGGCCAGCGCCAGCGCATCGTGATCGCGATGGCGCTGATCCTGAAGCCTGCGCTGCTGATCTGCGACGAGCCGACCACGGCACTCGACGTGACGACGCAGGCCGAGATCCTGCGATTGATCCTCGAACTTCAGACCGAGAACGGCACCGCCGTGCTCTTCATCACGCACGACTTCGGCGTGGTGGCCGAAATTGCCGACGAGGTGGTGGTGCTGGAGCTGGGCGCCATGATCGAGAAGGGCGACAAGATGGCGGTGCTGACTGCCCCGCGCGAGCCCTACACGAAGATGCTGCTCGATGCGGTGCCCGAGCTTTCCGCGCACAAGCGCCCGCCGGTGGCGGACGCCTATCCGCTGCTCAACGCCGTCGACATCTGCAAGACCTACATCACGGGCAGCTGGCCCGGCAAGCGCCGCACGGTGAAGGCCGCGCGCGACGTGTCGCTCGCGGTGCGGCCCGGCGAAACCGTGGGCATCGTGGGCGAATCGGGCTCGGGCAAGTCGACGGTGGCGCGCTGCATCGCACGGCTGATCGACCCGACCTCGGGCGACATCTTTGCCGACGGCCGGTCGGTCGCGCATGCCAAGGGGCGCGCGCTGTCGCCGTTCCGGCGCACGGTGCAGGTGATCTTCCAGGACCCGTACCGCTCGCTCAATCCGCGGCAGACCGTGGGCGCGTCCATCATCGAAGGGCCGGTCAACTTCGGCATGCCGCACGACAAGGCCTGGGCGCGCGCCGAGGAGCTGATGCGGCTGGTGCGGCTGTCGCCCGATGCGTTGCGCCGCTACCCGAGCGAGTTCTCGGGCGGGCAGCGCCAGCGCATCTCGATTGCGCGCGCACTGGCCTGCGACCCGCAGGTGCTGATCGCCGACGAGGCCGTGTCGGCGCTCGACGTGTCGGTGCAGGCGCAGATCCTGCGGCTGCTCGACGAGATCCAGCAACGGCTGAAGATCGGCATTCTCTTCATCACCCACGACCTGCGCGTGGCCAGCCAGATCTGCGACAGCGTGATCGTCATGAGCCAGGGCGAGATCGTGGAGCGCGGCTCAGTGCGCGACGTGTTCTTCGCGCCGCAACACGACTACACACGCAAACTTCTGGCTGCCGCGCCCGGCCGCGACTTCGCCTTTGCACGCAGTTGAAATTCCTTCGTTCCCACGTCAATGAAAAAAAGGATTCCATGAAAGTCTTCATCGCCGGTTTCCAGCACGAAACCAACACCTTTGCGCCCAGCAAGGCGGACTGGGCTGCATTCAACAAGGGCTCGAGCTTCCCGCCGTACCGGCGCGGCGCCGCGATCATCGAGGCCTACACGGGCAAGAACATTCCGGTCGGCGGCTTCATCGACGCGGCCGGCGAGAACGGCTGGTCGCTCGTGCCTTCGGCATGGGCCGGCGCCACGCCGTCCGCGCATGTCACCGAGGATGCCTTCGAGCGCATCTCGGCCGCGATCACCGAGGACCTGGCCGCGGCGTTGGCGGCGGGTGGACTCGACGCGGTCTACCTCGACCTGCACGGCGCGGCCGTGACCGAGCACCTCGAAGACCCCGAGGGCGAACTGCTGGCGCGCATCCGGGCGATGGTCGGCGACGACATGCCCATCGTTGCGAGCCTCGACCTGCACGGCAACATCACCGGGCGCATGCTGACCGTGGCCGATGCACTGGTGGCCTACCGAACCTATCCGCATGTGGACACCGCCGACACCGGCCGGCTGGCCGCGAAGCTGCTGGCGCGGCGCATGGCACGCGGCTCGCGCGAGCCGCTGCACGTGCGGCGCCTGTCGTTCCTGCTGCCGCTCAATGTGCAGTCGACCATGATCGAGCCCGCTGCAACGATCTACCAGCTGCTCAAGTCGCTCGACACCACCCACGACGCGGTGCTGAGCTTCGCCACCGGCTTCCCGGCCGCCGACATCGCGGAATGCGGGCCGGTGGTGTGGGGCTACGGCGACGATGCCGAAGTGGCCGTGTCGACGCTGTTCGCGCGCATCGATCAGCCACGCGCGCAGTGGCGCCTCGACCTGCTGGAACCGCGTGAAGCGGTGGCGCGCGCGCTCGAACTCGCGGAGAGCGCGAGCAAGCCCGTCGTCATCGCCGACACGCAGGACAACCCCGGCGCGGGCGCGGACAGCAACACCTCGGGCATGCTGCATGCGCTGCTGGCCGAAGGCGCGGGCAAGCGCTATCCGGGGCAGGTGGCGCTGGGCCTGATGTTCGACCCGGCTGCCGCAGACGCGGCCCACGTCGCCGGCGTGGGCGCGCAGGTCGAACTCTCGCTGGGCACGCAGGTGCCGACCTGGGGTGGTCAACACAGCGACGCGCCGGTAAAGGGCATCTTTACCGTGCGCGCGCTCAGCGATGGCCAGGTGCTCGCGAAGGGGCCGATGTCGCGCGGGTCGATGGTGTCGCTGGGCGCCAGCGCCTGCCTGGAAATCGACGGCGTGCTGATCGCCGTGGCCAGCGGCAAGAGCCAGATGCTCGACCGTGAGTTCTTCCGCTACCTGGGCATCGAGCCCGAGGCGATGAAGCTGCTGGTCAACAAGAGCTCGGTGCACTTTCGCGCCGACTTCGCACCCATCGCCAGCACCATCCTGGTCGCCAAGGCGCCGGGTCCGATGGCTGCCGACCCGGCCGATCTGCCGTGGACGCGGCTGCCCGCCACGATGGCGCTGCAACCCTGATCGATCGAAGAATCCTTCCCCTTCAACCTCAGAGAAAACGATGCCGCAGAACGCACAGCACTACCTTGAGTACATGAGAAAGAACGCCGCCGAGTTCGTCACGGTGCGCCAGCAGATCCACCAGAACCCCGAACTCGGTTTTGAAGAGTTCGGCACCAGCAACCTGGTGGCCGAGCGCCTCACGGCCTGGGGTTACGAAGTCGAGCGCGGGCTCGGTGTGACCGGATTGGTTGGCCGCCTGAAGCGCGGCGGCGGCTCGCGCGCCATCGGCATCCGTGCCGACATGGACGCGCTGCCCATCGAAGAGAAGACCGGCCTGGCCTACCGCAGCGGAAGGCCCGGCATCATGCACGCCTGCGGCCATGACGGCCACACCGCGATGCTGCTTGGCGCCGCCAAGTACCTGGCGCAGCACGGCGAGTTCTCGGGCACGCTGAACCTGATCTTCCAGCCGGCCGAGGAGGGCATGGGCGGCGCCGTGAAGATGATGGAAGACGGCCTGTTCGACAAATACCCCTGCGATGCGGTCTACGCCATGCACAACTCGCCGGGCCGCCGGCAGGGCGACCTGGTGTTCCGCGAAGGCGCGGCCATGGCCTCGTCGGACTACGCCACCGTCACGCTCACCGGCGTGGGCGGGCACGGCGCCATGCCGCACCGCACGGCCGACCCGATCGTTGCCGCATCGAGCATCGTGATGGCGCTGCAAACCATCGTGTCGCGCAACGCCGATCCGCAGGAGATGTCGATCGTCACCGTCGGCGCCATCCATGCCGGCAAGGCGAACAACGTGATTCCCGAAACCTGCACGCTGGAGATCAGCGTGCGCTCCCTCGACCGCGAGGTGCGCGTGCTGCTCGAAAAGCGGCTGAAGGCCATCGTCACTGCGCAGGCCGAGAGCTTCGGCGTGAAGGCGCACATCGACTACCGCAAGGGCTACGCGGTGCTGGTGAACACGCCGGACGAAACCGAATTCGCGCGACGCATCGGCCGTGAGCTGGTCGGCACCGAGCACGTGGAGCCGCAGGGCCCGGCTGTGACTGGCAGCGAGGACTTCGCCTTCATGCTGGAGAAAAAGCCCGGCTGCTACCTGTTCATCGGCAACGGTGCGGCGGGCGAGCACGGCGGCTGCATGGTGCACAACCCGGGCTACGATTTCAACGACACCAACCTGCCGATCGGTGCCGCCTACTGGGCGCTGCTGGCCGAAACCTACCTGCAGTGACCGTCAGTGCCGGGGCACGGTCGTGGCGCCCACGTACAGCGTGCGCCCCGCGCCCAGCCCCGCGATCACCAGCGCAATGCCCAGCCCGACGAAGAGCCACGCCGAGGCGCGGAAGCTGCCGGTCCACCCGTGCAGCAGCCCCGCCAGCAGCGGCCCGCAGGCGGCCACCATGTAGCCCACGCCCTGCGCCATGCCCGAGAGGTGCGCGGCGACGTGCGAGTCGCGCGAGCGCAGCACGATCATCGTGAGCGCGAGTGCGAAGGTGCCGCCCTGCGCGATGCCCAGCAACACGGCCCACGTCCACACCCAGGCCCCGCCCAGCGGCGCGAACAGCATCGCCAGCATCGCGCTCACCGTGAGCAGCGCCAGCACCACGCCCAGGCCGCGCTGGTTGCGCAGCCTCACGGCCAGCGCCGGCACCACGAGGCAGGTCACCACCTGCGTCATGACCGACAGCGACACCACGTAGCCGGCCATCTCGCCGCCGAGCCCGCGCTCGCGCAGGATCGGCGCGAGCCAGCCCATCACGATGTAGGCGAGGGCGGACTGCAGCCCCATGAAGAGCGTGACCTGCCACGCCAGCCGGTCGCGCCAGAGGCCCTGCACGGTAAAGCCCGATTCGCTCGCGACCGGCTTGAGCGGCAGCGCCTGCGGCGCCCAGATCAGCGTGACCAGCAGGGCCGGCACGGCCCACATGGCGAGGGCGTAGGTCCACCCGCCGCCCAGCGCATGTTCGAGCGGCACGGTGAGGCCCGCGGCGCTCGCGGCGCCGCCGCACACGGCCATCGTGTAGAGGCCCATCATCAGCGCCGCCTGCCTGGCGAAGTCGCGCTTCACGAGGCCCGACAGCAGCACGTTCGACACCGCGATGCCGCTGCCCGCGATGGCCGAGGCCAGGAACAGCAGCGGGATGTTGCCCGTGCCGCGCAGCACCGTGCCGACCAGGATCAGCACCATGCAGCCGAGCAGCGTGCGCTCGGTGCCGAAGCGGCGGCCGAGCCAGGGCGCGAGCGGCGCGAAGACACCCAGGCACAGGATCGGCAACGTGGTCAGCAGGCTCGCGGCCGTGGCCGAGAGGCCGGTGGCCTGGATGATTTCCGGCAGCACGACCGAGAGGCTCGCGAACACCGGCCGCAGGTTGAAGGCGATCAGCACCACGCTGGCGCCGAGCAGGATGCGGCGGGCGAGGTTGGGTGTGGGAGTAGGGCGCGGCGCGGGCTGGCTGTCGACCTCGGCGTCGACCAGCAGCTCTTCGGTGGTGCTGGGGTGCGAGGGCTGGGTGCGGTGCGCGGTCCCGCCGCTCAAGGGAATCGCGCTCATTGGAATACCTTCGTGCTTCGCACTGCGGTGCGAGCTTGCCTGGGGCGGCCCGGCGCGGCGCTCATGCTGTCCTCAGCGCCAGCATGTCGAGCATCGGCGCCATGAAGTCGCGCACGGCGGTGGCGGCGCGCTCGGGGTCGCGGCTCGCGATGGCTTCGACGATGGCGCGGTGCGCGGCCTCGTCGGGCTCGGGCAGGCTGGTGCCCATGGTGCTCGCGATGGTTTCCTTGATGTAGCCGGTGATGAAGCGGCAGGTCTCGGCCAGCGCGAGGTTGCCCGAGATGTCGACGATGGCCAGGTGAAAGGCGAGGTCGCGTTCGATGAAGCCGTCGCCGTCGTCGTCCGCATCGGGCACGCCGCGCTTGTCGAGCAGGGTGTGCAGGCGGCGCAGGTCGCGGGCGGTGTGGCGCACCGCGGCGAGCCGCGCGGCCTCGACCTCCAACGCGCGGCGCACCTCGAACTGGTCGCGCAGGCTCGCCAGGCGCATCTTCTGCAGGCTGGCCGAGGGGTCGTAGCCCGAGCGCACGTAGGTGCCCGAGCCCTGCCGCACTTCGAGCAGCCCGCGCGAGACCAGCGTTTTCACCGCTTCGCGCACCGTGCCGCGGCTCACGCCCAGCAGTTGGGCGAGCTGTGGCTCGATGGGAATGCGTGCGCCGATGGCCCAGCGGCCGGCGGAGATTTCGTTGCGGATGCTGTCGGCGGCGGTGTCCGCCAGGGAGGTTCGGGGGGCTTGGGCGAGCATGTCTAGCGGTGCCTATTCATTGAATCATTGGATGAATTTTGGCACTCGCGAAAAGCCGCAGTCGGCCTCATGGGCTCTTCGCCCTCCGGCCCTCCACCGGGGTCAGCGGTTCTCGAGGCTGGCGGGCTTCGTCCGCGGCGGCGCCTGCCGCGGGTCGTCCAGCTGCGCCATCAGCTCGGCAACCGCGCCCGCCACGCGGTCCTGCTGCTCGGACACGGCGTCCGCGTAGACATCGATCTGGTTGTCAATGTTCAGCTCGCGCCGGATCGCCACCATGATCGGCTGCATCTTCGTGTTGATGGCCTGCAGCCCCAGCATCAGGCTCTTGACGAATTCGCCGTGCAGCGCATGCCGCTCCACGTGCAGGGCTTGGCGCGTCTCGCTGTGGTCGCGCAGGAACTTGGTCTGCGTGTCGAGTGCGAGGTCGAGCGCGCGGCGCCTGGCCTCGTCGCTTTCGGCGTTGCCGGAGGGAACGAACTGGTCGATGGCCGAGAGCGCGCGCTTCTGCTCGGCCAGCGCGCCTTCGCAGAGGGTCGTGTAGAAGTCGATCTCGCTGAGCACCTGCTGGATCGGCTGGGCCGCGCCGATCAGCTTGAAATGCAGCGCGCTGAAGGTGCCGATGAGGTCGGACACCAGTGCGGAGGTCTTGCTTTCCGACACCATCTGCAGCTTGGCGGCCGCCGCGAAGAAGCCCTGCAGCGGCTGCGCCGCATCGGCCTTGTTGAGGTCCGCGATCGGCAGCGAGCTCAGGTAGGAGCTCGCATGCACGAACTGGTCGATCGCGTGCAGGTACACGTCCCGGCGCAGGTCGGCCAGCCGCTGCGCGGCCTTCTCGTCCTTGTCGTGCCGCAGCTGCCGCATGAAGTGCCGCGCGTTGTCCCGGTTGGCCACCTTCACGCCCCACAGGGCCAGCGCCGCCGCGATCAGCGCGGCCCAGAAGACATCGGGCACTTTCCGCAGGATGCCGAAGATGACGCCCGCGAAGACGAGGAAGTCACCCCAGAGTGCGGTCAATGAATCCATAAGGAGGGCCGTGGGAGTGGGAGGCGGCGCCATCCTAAGGCACTCGCGAGGCGGTGGATAGCTGGCGTTTGACCGGATGGGTAACCCGCTACCAGCTGCCCGACGCCCCGCCGCCGCTGCTGGAGCCACCCCCGCCGCTGTCGGAGGACGAAGACGACGAAGAGCTGTCCGATGAGCTGCTGCTGCTTGAAGAACTGCTGCTCCATCCGCTGTCGCTGCTATCGCTGCTGTCATCGTTACCCCCGCCGCCGCTTCCCCCGAACGGGAAAAATGCGAACAGCAGCGCAAGGAAGGTCGCCAGCGCGGCGGGGATCCAGGTCTCGTCGGGCACCGGGCCCGGGTTCGTCTCCATCAGCATGAAGCCGAGGACGCCGAGCACGATGACCCACCGGATGAAGAAGCCCAGCTGGCTGCGCCGCCAGCTCTTTCCGATGCCGATGACGATGAGGCTCGCGAACAGCAGCACGCCGCCGCCACACATGAACCAGAGCAGGCCCCAGAAGAAGCGGTCTGCGCCGAGGTAGACGACGAGGGCGACCAGGCCCGCGATCACCACCGCGAGGCCGATGAAGAACCGGCGCGCGCCCTTGAACCGGCCCGACAGGTAGCCGACGCCATACACCAGGCTGGCGGGCGTGAGGAGAAAGAGCGGCAGCGCGAGATTCATCACCGCCAGCGCCGCCGCCGCCTGGCCGGCGACGACCAGCCCCAGCACCGTGAGCCGGCCCGGCCGCTTGCGGGGCGGCGTGTCCTGCGTTTGCAGGTCGGCCCACAGTGCTGTTGCCGCCGCGGTTTCGCGCTCGGCGGCGCGGCGCACCTTGCGGCCCCGCTTGCCCGTGCCGCGCACCACCACGCGCGGCCCGGTTCCAGTGGCGGGCGCACTGCGCCCATACCAGATGCCGACGGCAAGCGTCCAGAGCATCACACCGAGCGCGGCCCAGTTCATCTGCATGTCTTCGAGAGGCTGCATGAACGCCGCGAGCGGGTGTGGCTTCTTTTCCTCCGGCACGGGCGCTTCGGATTCGATCGGCAGCATCGCCGTGGGCGCATCGATCATCTGCGACAGCGACTGCACGGCCGCCTGGATGCCGCCCGCGTAATCGTTCTCGCGAAAGCGCGGCTTCATCTGCTGGTCGATGACGCGGGCGGCCTGGATGTCGGTGATCCTGCTTTCCAGGCCGGTGCCGACTTCGATGCGCATCCTGCGGTCTTTGAGTGCCACCAGCAGCAGCACGCCGTCGTCTTCGCCCTCGCGGCCGAGCTGCCACTGCGCGAAGACGCGGGTGGCGTACTGCTCGATGGAGTCCTCGCCCGTGGTCGGAACGATCAGCACGGCGAGCTGCGCCTGGGTGTTTGTTTCCAGCGCGGCGATCTGCTGCCGCAGGTCTGCGGTTTCCGACGACCGCAGCGTGTTCGTGAGATCGACCACGCGCGACGACATGGCGGGCACCGGCACCGGCTTCGCCTGCGCGGCCGGCAGCCCGGCCAGCATCGCGATGCCGAGCAGCAGCAGACCGAGCCAGCCGCGGAACGCCTTCACCTTCATCGGCGCGCGCTCTTCGTCACCACACCCGCGCCGCGCACTTCGAGCTTGCGCTGGTCGACCACCTTGCCGGAGGCATCGACCAGTTCGATCACATGGCGCCCAGGCCAGGGCAGCCACTGCGCGCTGTTGCCGCGCGCAAAGAATTTGCCATCGATGCGCCACTGCACGCCGCGACCTTCGGACTCGAAGCGCACGCGCTGGCGCAACGGTGGAATGTCGGGGTCGAGCGCGATGATGGTGCCGTCCGAGGGCGCGGTGATGCGCGCGGCGAAGGCATCGGTCGCCATGCCGGTGTCCAGCGCGAAGAGCGACTGCTCGGTGCCTTGCAGGAACCACTCGCTGCGCGCGGCTTCGATGGCGTTGCCGTCGGCCGCGGGGCCGAACTCCACGCGTGCCTCGACGAGGCCGGCGGGCGGCGCGGGCGCGCGGCTCGGCTCGCGGGCGTGCAGGAAGCGCATCACCTCGGCCCACACCGGCGCGGCGCCGCTGGTGCCGCTCACGTCCCACATCGATGCACCGCTCGCGTTGCCGACCCACACGCCGACCGTGTAGCGCTGCGACCAGCCCACGGCCCAGTTGTCGCGCATGTCCTTGCTGGTGCCGGTTTTCACCGCGGTCCAGAAGCGGGTGGAGAGGATGCTGTCCAGGCCGAAGGTGCGCGTGCGCGCGTTCGGGTCGGAAAGGATGTCGCCGACGATGAAGGCGGCGCGCGGATCGAGCAGCGGCGGGGCGGCCGCGGCCTTCGCCTTGTCGGCGGGCGTTGCCGGCGGCCGCGCGGTCAGCGTCGTCGTGCCGTAGCGGCCGCCGTTGGCCACCATGCGGTAGGCGTTGGCGAGTGACAGCAGCGACACCTCGGCGCTGCCGAGCGCGAGGCTGTAGCCGTAGTAGTCGCCGCTCTCGCGCAGCGGCAGGCCGGCCGCGCGCAGGCTGCGCGCGAACGATTCGGGCGACACCATCACCAGCGTGCGCACCGCCGGCACGTTCAGCGATGCGGCCAGCGCGGTGCGCGCGGAGACCGGGCCCTTGAACTGGCGGTCGTAGTTCTGCGGAATGTAGAGGCCGCTCGCGGTGCTGATCTGCGCCGACGAGTCCTCGATCAGCGAGGCCGCGGTGATCCGCTTCTCGGCAATCGCCTGGCCGTAGAGCAGCGGCTTGAGCGTGGAGCCCGGCTGGCGCAGCGCGGTCACGCCATCGACCTCGGCCGCCTGGCTCAAGGGGCCGGAGGAGCCAACCCATGCGAGCACTTCGCCGCTCGCGTTGTCGAGCACCACGAGCGCGCCGTCTTCCACGTGCCGGTCGCGCAGCTCGCGCAGGTGACGCTGCAGGGAGTCGAGCGCAAAGCGCTGCAGCGGTGCGCGCAGCGTGGTGCGGGCGCTGGTTTCCTTTCCCTTCGGCGCGGTGGCCGGAGCGGTGGCTGTCGCATCCCGCATCTCGCGCAGCACCCGCCGCGCGGCATGCGGCGCGATGCCCTCATTCGCATCGAAGGCGCGCCGCTGCACCGCCGCGCTGGTGAACATGTCGATCGCATCGCAATCGACCTTCCGCTCGGGCTCCATTGCACGCAGCACCTCGCAGGCGCGCTGCGCGACGAGCGCGGGCTTGGCATTGGGCGCGCGCACCAGCGCCGCGGCCACGGCGGCTTCGCGCGCATCGAGGCCGCTGGGCGCCTTGCTGAAGAGCGTGCGCGAGAGCGCGTCGATGCCCACGATCTCGCCGCGGAACGGCACGGTGTTGAGGTAGGCCTCCAGGATCTGGTCCTTGCGCCAGTTGCGCTCCAGCTGGGTGGCCGCCACGGTCTGGCCGACCTTCTGCGTGAAGCTGCGACCGCCGGACGCGCGGCGCAGGTCGTCGTCGAGCAGGCCCGAGAGCTGCATCGTGATGGTCGATGCGCCGCGCGTGCGCGTGTTCCATAGATTGCCCCAGGCCGCGGACGACACCGCGCGCCAGTCGATCCCGCTGTGCTCGTAGAAGCGCCGGTCTTCGCTCAGCACCATGGCCGTGCGCAGGGCCGGCGACACGTCGGCCAGCGCGATCCACTGGCCGCGCCGCACGGTGGCATCGGTGCGCACGCGCTGCAGCAGCTCGCCGTTGCGGTCGAGCACGGCGGTGTCGGAGGAGCGGAAATCGCGCTTCACTTCGTCGAAGCTGACGAGCGCCCAGGCCGGGTGCGCGCAGGCCGCGGCCAGCAGGGCCGTGGCGAGGGCCCGGCGGGTGGGCGTGAAAAGCGCAAGCAGCTGCATCGAAAGGCGAGGGGGTTGGAGACGATCTGCCTCGCATTCTCTGCGATGCACCACGGGAACCTCGCCTACTCGGGGACGGGCGGGTTGCCGCCTTGCCGGTGCGGGCGCTTCGGCCCAGAGTGACAGCAGATTCCACATCCGGTAACGAACTTCACGCGAAGGCTTCAATGGAGAAACCCAACGCGTACCGGCGTGGCCTTCAATGCCCTACCGGCTCGCTGGAGGCGAGCCCGGTTTCATAACCACTCCTAGGAGAAACGCATCATGATGATCAAGACACTGACGATCGTGCTGGCCGCATCGGCCGCCCTGGCCGGTTGCGTGGTCGCACCGTACGACAACAACCCGCCGCCGCGCGCCCAGCGCGACCGTGACCGCGACGGCATACCGAACCGCGCCGACCGCGACCGCGATGGCGACGGCATTCCCAACCGCTACGACCGCGCGCCGAACAACCCGAACCGCTGAAGCAAGAAAGGCCGCGAAGCATTGCGCTTCGCGGCCTTTTTTTTGAGTGGCCCGCCTTACCCCGGCCGGCGCGCCATCAGCGCCCACAGACCCGCCGCACTCAGCAGCGAACCCCCAGTCAGATTGAAGCGTCGCTGCGCACGCGGCGACGAGAGCAGCTTGCGCGCCGAGCCCGCAAACACCGCATACAGCGTCGCGTTCAGCGCGGCCATGGCCACGAAGGTCACGGCCAGCACCCACATCTGCCGCGTCACGTCGGCGGCCGGGCTGATGAACTGCGGCAGAAACGCCACGAAGAACACGATGCCCTTGGGGTTCAGGGCAGTCACCAGGTAGGTGTTGGCAAAGAGCTTCCAGCGCGAGGCCGGCGCCGCGGGCGCGGCCATTTCGGTGGACATGATCCCGGCGCGCATCAGCCGGATGCCCAGGTACAGCAGGTACAGGCCACCGATCCACTTCACCACCGTGAACCAGAACGCCGAGGTCGCCAGCAACGCGCCCAGGCCCAGCAGCGAGACGACCAGCGCGGTCGAATCGCCCAGCGCCACCGCGGCGATGAGCGGCACGTTGGCGCGGCGGCCGTGCGACATGGAGTAGCTGATCACGGTGAGGATGGTGGGCCCCGGAATGATCAGCAGCACGGCGGAGGCCGCGACGAAGGCGAGCCAGAGTTCGATGGGCATGAAGTTGTCTCCTGATGGTGTTTGTGTGGGTGGAAAGCGATTCTCTTCGTCAGGTGCCGATGGCCGTGCGCGCGACGTGCCAGGTGCCGCGGTGCCCGTCCACGTAGCTGATCGGCGAGCTGGTCAGATCGTCCAGTTCCACGTCGTCCAGGCAGGTCACGTTCACGCCGTAGGCGCTCGCGCCGGTCTCGGGCGAATGGCCCACGCCGAAGGAGCGCACGCTGCAGTGCCGGCACACGATGTAGTGGCTGTTGCGGGTGTCCAGCATCTGGTCGCTGAGTTCGGATTCGCCTTCGAGCAGCCGGAAGGCATCGGTCGCGACGATGGCCGGCCAGAAGCGCGTCTGGGTGCAGATGGCGCAGTTGCACCGCAGGGTGCCCAGGCTCAGGTCGATGTCGGCTTCGAATCGCACGGCGCCGCAATGGCAGCCGCCGGTGTAGGTCTTTTTCATGTGCTTGTTCGCTGCACCGTTGATCTATGGGAGCAGCCGGCAAACACCATATCAAATGCCGTGCCAACGGGCAGCGGCGAGGGCTTTTCAGGCCGGTGCGGTGCCGAAGCGGGCGGCCGACCGGGCCTTGGCGCGCTCGGCCTCGATGGCGCGGTCCTTCGGCTCGGCCGTGGTGACGAGCGAGTCGATCAGGCGCGCCGCGGTGGCGGCCACCTCGTCGACCGCGCGCTCGAAGGCTTCTTCGTTGGCCTTCGACGGTACGCTGAAACCGCTGAGCTTGCGCACGAACTGCAGCGCGGCAGCGCGGATTTCCTGCTCGGTGGCGGGGGGCTCGAAGTTGTAGAGGGTCTTGATGCTTCTGCACATGGGCGCTCTCTCCAAATTGCAGTGAATGCTTCAGTCTAGCGAAGCAGGGCCATCCTGAAGGCATCGTGGTAAATGCCGTCGATCAGGCTGGCGCGCCGCGCGAGGCCTTCATGTTCGAAGCCCAGCCGTTCGTACAGCGCCTTGGCGTTCAGGTTGTCCGCGCGGACGGCCAGTTCGATGCGGGTGAGCCCGCACGACCATGACTTGTCGATGGCAGCCTGCAGCAACTGTGCGCCGAGCCCCCGGCCGCGCGCCTCGGGCAGCAGGGCGATGCCCAGGACGCCGATGTGGGCCCGCGAGTTTCCGAAGACCGGCGACACGTCGCACCAGCCCACGACCTTGCCGTTGCCATCGACCGCCACGAAATGCGGGAAGTCCCTGGCGATCACGTTGCGGTAGAAGGCAAGCGACTGCTCCCACGGTGGCGCCTGGGTCTGTGCGAGGTACTTCTTTTCGCGCGCCACGATGTCGAGCGCCTTGTGCAGACTCTCGAAGTGGCGCTCTTCGGTGGCGACGACGGAATGGGTCATGTGCGAAGCCTCGCTTCCAGTTGCTCTTTCACGGTCGGCCACTCGTCGTCGATGATGCTGAAGCGCACCGAGTTGCGCTTGCGGCCGTCCAGCATGATCCGTTCGTGGCGGACGATACCCTCCTGCTTCGCGCCGAGCCGCAGGATGGCCGCGCGCGATTTCGCATTGATCTCGTCGGTGGTGAACTGCACGCGCACGCAGGCCATCTTTTCGAAGGCGTGCCGAAGCATCAGGTACTTGGCCTCGGTGTTGACAAAGCTCTTCTGCCACGACGCCGAGATCCAGGTGCTGCCGATCTCGAGCTTGCGGTTGATGCGGTCGATCTTCCAGAAGCGGGTCGAGCCGATGACCTGGTCGGTCTCGCGCAGCACGGTGACATAGGCCATCACGTGGCCGGCTGCCTGACCTTCGAGCGGGGTGCGCAAGTAGGCGTCGATGGTCTGGGCTGAGGGGACGACGGTGAACGGCAGGTTCCAGAGTTCGCCGTCGGCGGCGGCCGCCACAAGGGCGGAGGCGTCGGAGGCCTGGAGGGGCCGCAGGATGATGCGGCGACCGACGAGGGGCTGATGAGACGGGGGCATGCGCTGAAGATAGCGCAAGCTGCTCCCTCACCCCAACCCTCTCCCGCTCGCGGGAGAGGGGGCAGACCATCAGCGCAGCGCTTGCTCCACCGCCAGCGCCACGGCCGCAAGCCGCGCATCGTCGCCGCGCACCGACGACAGCATCAGGCCCACTGGCAGCTCACCGGACGCATGGCACGGCAGGCTGAATGAACACCCGTCGAGGAAGTTGATCGCGAAGGTGTTGCGCAGCAGCAGGCCGTTGGCCTGGAAGAAGGCGGCATCTTCGGCCAGCGACGCGATGGGCGGCGCGACGATCGGCACGGTCGGGCAGACCAGCGCATCGAAGCCTTCGAGCGCGTGTCCGACACGGCCGATCCAGTCGCGGCGGCGGTCCTGCATGACGATGTAGTCGGCGGCGCGCACCTCGGTGCCGAGCGCGATGCGGGCGGCCACGCGTGAATCGAAGCCTTCACGTTTCGCGGCGAAGCGCTCGCGGTGCACAGCCGACGCCTCGACCGGCGAGAAGCCGCCGGGCGCATTGATCGACGCGATCTCTGCCAGTTCGGCCAGCGTGATCTCGACCACCTCTGCACCTGCCGCCGACAGCGCCTGCACCGACCGCTCGAAGGCACGCGCCACCGCGGGCTCGATGCCATCGAACATCAGCGTGCGCGGCACCGCAAGGCGCAGGCCCTGGAGCGGACGCCGGCGCACCGCGAGGGGCGCATCGGCAATGGCCGCATCGGCAACGAGGCAATCTTCGACGCTGTGCGCCATCGCGCAGACGGTGTCCAGCGAACGCGCGAGCTCGAAGGCGCCCGTGCGCGGCACGCGCGACTGCGTGCTCTTGAAACCCACGAGCCCGCACAGCGCGGCCGGGATGCGGATCGATCCGCCCGTGTCCGACCCCAGCCCCGCGACCGCGAGACCCAGCGCCACCGACACGGCCGCGCCCGAGGACGAGCCGCCCGGAATGCGCGGCGTGCCCGCATCGGCCGGGTTGCGCGGCGTGCCGTAGTGCGGGTTGATGCCCACGCCCGAGAACGCGAACTCCGTCATGTTGGTCTTGCCGACGATGGCCGCGCCCTGCGTGCGCAGCCGCGCCACGGCCACCGCATCGCGTGCGGCCGGCGGTTCGCCTGCGCAGACGGCAGAGCCCGCCATCGTGGTTTCGCCCGCGACGTCGTACAGGTCCTTGACCGACACCGGCAGGCCCGCGAGCGCGCCGAGCTGCACGCCGGCCTTCTGCGCCGCATCGGCATGCCGCGCTGCTGCGAGCGCCGCATCGGCGTAGGTCTTCGTGAACACATGCTGCGCCGAGGGCAGCGCGGCCGCGTCGAGCACCTGCTGGATCAGCGCTTCGTGCGACAGCTCGCCGCGCGCAATGCGTTCGCGCAGGGCGGCGATGGTGAGGTTGCCAGTGCCGCGCATCAGGCCACCACCGGCAGTGCGTTCACCGCGTAGCGATGCACGATGCGCCGCTGCAGGCGCGGATCGCGCAGTTCGATTTCCATCTGCGCGGCGGGGCGGATGCCTTCGCCTTTCGAATTCGGCAGCGCACCGAGCGTGCCGCAGGTCATGAACAGGCCCTCGGGCGCGGCGCTCGTGCCGGGCATGCCGTCGCGCAGCGCGGCCAGCGGGCGGATCGACGCGAGCGTGCCGCGCTGGTAGTCCACCCAGCGGCCATCCTCGAAGATGCGCGAGTGCAATTCGATCTCGTCCTGGTGCGCCTGCACATCGCGCCAGCGCCAGGCCACCTGGGCCACGGGCTTGGCGCACATCTGCTTGGAGACGGCCACCGAGTAGCTCTCGACCTGGCGGTCGGTGTGGTCCGAGGCCACGCTCAGCCACCACTCGCCCTCCGAGAAGAAGAACACGGGCTCGGCCTCGCCGGAGCTCTGGTCGCCCAGCGCCTCGATGGCGGGCGACTGGGTCAGCAGTTGGGACGCCACCCGGTAGTACAGCGGCACGCTCGAAGGGCGCGGCACGCCGATGGCGGCCAGCTCCTCGATGTGGTGTTCGATGGCCGCGACGTCGCGGCCGGTCCATCCCGCCACCACCAGCGCGGTGGGTTGGACGGAGCGCAGTTCGATGGCGCGCGCGCCGTCGGCGCTCACGGTTTCGCAGGCAAAACGCAAATGCATGTCTGTCTCAGGCTTCCAGGGGTTTCTTGGCGGTTTCGCGGGCGATGAAGAGCGCGACCAGCGTGATGCACAGCGCGCAGGTCACATACAGCGATACGGCCACCGTGCTGCCCCACGACTTGAACAGGCTCGCGATGATCAGCGGCGCGAAGCCGCCGCCCAGGATGCCGGCCAGCGTATAGGCCAGCGAAGAGCCGGCATAGCGCACGCGGCCCGGGAACTGCTCGGTCACGAAGGCCGCCTGCGGGCCATACATCATGGCGTGGATCAGCAGGCCGACCACCACTGCCGCGCAGATGGCGACCGGGTGCGCGCTGTCCATCAGCACGAAGAACACGAAGGCCCACACGATGCCCAGCAGCGCGCCGGCCATGTAGACCGGACGACGGCCGATGCGGTCGGACAGGCTGCCGAACCACGGCACCGCAATCGCGTTGCAGGCCGCGCCGATCATCGTGGCGGTGAGCGCGAGCGGACGCGACAGGTGCAGCACCGTCGTCACGTAGGTCAGCGTGAACACCACGACCAGCGCGTACAGCACGTCGGAGCCGATGCGCGAGCCGCCGGCCACCAGCAGGCTGCGCCAGTGCTGCGTGAACACCTCCTTGATGGGCGTCTTGGCGGTGGCCTTCTTCTGTTCCATCTCCAGGAACACGGGCGTCTCGTCCACACCGCGGCGCAGCCACAGGCCGAACAGCACCAGCGCGACGCTGGAGATCAACGGCAGGCGCCAGCCCCAGGCCTGGAATTCTTCAGGGCTCAGCCAGGCCGACACGATGGCGATGAAGCCGGTGCCGATCAGCGTGCCGCACGACGGGCCGACCTGCGTGAACGAGGCGTTGCGGCCGCGCTCGTCGGGCTTGCCGTGCTCCATCGACAGCAGCACCGCGCCGGCCCATTCGCCGCCGAGCGCCACGCCCTGCACGAAGCGCAGCGCGACCAGCGCCACCGGTGCCCAGATGCCCCAGGTGGCATAGGTCGGCAACAGGCCCATGAGGCCGGTGGACACACCCATGATGACCAGCGTGGCCACCAGCACGAAGCGCCGGCCGAGCCGGTCGCCCAGGTGCCCGAACACCACGCCGCCCAGCGGCCGCGAGATGTAGCCGACCGCGTAGGTCGAGAACGCGAGGATGGTGCCCGTGAGCGGGTCGAACGATGGGAAGAACACCGCGTTGAAAACCAGCGCGGCCATGATGTTGTAGACGGTGAAGTCGTACCACTCCAGCGTGGTGCCGATGGAGCTGGCCATGGCGAGCCGGCCCATCTTGGGCGGTGCCGCGGCGGTGGCCGGGGCGGTGAGAACGTGTTCGGTCATGGAAATGCCCTTGTTCAATGGAGAGAGGAAAGTCGGGAGGCGTGAGATCAGTTCAGCTCGGCCGCGCTCAGCTTCCAGCCGAGTGCGAGCAGCCAGCCGGTGGCCGGGTCGGCATCGAGCGCGGCGGCTGCCGCGGTGCGTGCGGTGCGCGCGGCATCGGCGCTGCTGGTTTCGATCACCAGCATCGGCTGCAGCACGCGGCCTTCGGTGGATTCGCGCGGCAGCGGCGTGCTGAGCGTGGTGTCGGGTGCGAGCAGGTACGACTGCACGAAGCCTGCCTGCTCGGCGAGCTGGCGGCCGGCTGCCGCGGCGCGTGCGACCAGCGCCTCGACATCGCTGGTGACTGCGAGCGGCAGCACGACCGCATGGCTGCCGCTGCCGAAGCCCGTCACCGCCCGCACGGCGCACACGCGGCGGATCGGCTGGCGCATGCGGTCGAGGTTGACGATGGACCACGGCGTCTGCTTCTCGAACGCGGCGCGGTAGCCCGGCGAGCCGAACACGGCCAGCGATTCGGCGCGGTACAGCCCCAGGTACTTGCGCCCGCCTTCGAGCGAGAAGTAACGCGCACCCGAGAGGAAACCGGGGATGCGCACGCGCTCTTCCACATGCTCCCTGTCGTACCAGCGGTTGAAGTCGGCCTCGCCGGCCGGCTCGACGTCGGACGCGACGAAGAGCATGCCGTTCGCGTTCGCTGCGGGGGAAGAAGAGTCAGGTGTGTTCATGGCGACGGAAGAAGAGGCGGGCCTTCGAAAAATGAAGGCGCGATCTTCCGTCGCGGGGGCGGACTGTCACAAACGAGTTTTTTTGGGCGACAGCCACAAGAATTACTGGCCCCTTTTCGGGGCCGGAATGCGCCAGCTTGAGGGTTAACCCTCTGAGGCTGCGCTCCAGGTTGGTGCGATTGCCGAGGTCGTGAACTGGTCGGAGGCCCGGCAGGCCAGTTCGGCCACGAGCCGGATGGCGTCGGAGTCGGCCGCCTCCAGATGGCTCACCACGATGCGCTGCGGCGAAATGAGCGCATCGCATTCGATGATCCGTACGTCGCCGATGGCCACGTATTCATAGCAGGGCGGCAGCGGCACCAGCGCATTGCCGAAACCCGCCTTCACCAGCCGCGCGAGCGCCGAGATCGAGCTCACGCAGTGCACCTTGCCCAGCGGAATGCCCGCCGCGCGAAAGAGGTTCTTGAGCGCCTCGTGCGGCTGCGAGCCGGGGCTCATGGTGAGCACGGGCTGGCGCAGCAACTGCTCGACGGTCTGCGTGCCCTCGGCGCTGACCGGGCCGACCCAGCCCATCGGCATTGGCAGGCACGGCGTGCTCACGATGCCCGCGCCGGCGATGTGGTCGGTCTGCAGCGCGATGTCGAGCGCGCCTTCGCGCAGGCCCCGGTGCAGGGCGAGCGTGGTCTCGGAGGTCAGCTGCACCTCGATGCCCGGGTAGGTGGAGCGCAGGTTGGTGAGAAAGCCCAGGAGCCAGGTGTGGACCACCGTTTCGATGGCGCCGATGCGCACGAGCCCGAGGATGTCGCCGCGCGGTCGGCCGAGCGAGACGATCTCGCGGCGCAACTCGAGCAGCCGCTCGCCGTAGTCCATGAGCCGCACGCCCACGGGCGTGAGCCGCAGCTCCCGCGCGTCGCGCTCGAAGAGGCGCGCGCCGATGTCTTCTTCCAGCGAGGCCACGCGGTTGGACACGGCCGCCTGCGTGATGTGGA
Source organism: Variovorax sp. ZS18.2.2 (assembly GCF_024701975.1). Classification (GTDB taxonomy): domain Bacteria; phylum Pseudomonadota; class Gammaproteobacteria; order Burkholderiales; family Burkholderiaceae_C; genus Variovorax. The sequence goes on along the minus strand of NZ_JANLNM010000007.1, from coordinate 119,876 downwards.
GCCGGTCGCTCGCCGCGCGAAAGCTGCCGAGGCGTGCGGCCCAGAGGAAGGCTTCGACAAATCTTGTATTCATGAGGGCACCTGCGGGGCATTTTGCCCGCAACACCCTTGTATGCGGGGATGTCGCGTGAAGCCGCAGGCGGGTTCGCCGCCAATCGATCAGCTCTCGTCGATCAGCCCGCGCTCGAACGCCTGCTGCTCGTTGCCGAAGATCGCCATCGCGGTGCGCATGCGTTTGAAGCCCAGCTTTTTGTAGAAGGGCTCTTTGCCCGCCACCGCATACAGGATGATCTTGCGGTGCCCGCGCGAGAGCTCGACGAGCTTCGCGACGATCGCCTTGCCGAGGCCGATGCCCTGGCAGTCCGGATGCACTGCGACATCACAGATGTAGGAGCAGTCCAGGCCGTCGGCCACTGCGCGACCCGCGCCGACCAGCCGGCCATCTTCATAGACGAGGCATTTGAAGAGACTGTTGGAGAACACGACCTGCAGGTCGGCCGGCTTCTTGGTGCCGAGCGGGGCGATCTCGTAGAGGCGGGAGAGCTCGTTCCAGTCGAGCGCTTCGAGCGTGTGGCGCCATTCGAGGGGCGCAGCAGCAACACGCTCGCCGTCCATCTTTCTTCTTCAGCCCATCGTGTAGAAGAATTCTTCCCGCACGATCTTGCCGTCCTTGACGGTGTAGAGCGCCATTTCTTCCATCGTGAAGCGTTGCTTGGTGGGCTTCATGGTCACGTCGAACTTGAAGCCGACGATGAAGCGGTCGTCATGCGGCCAGGGGCCGGCGACCTGCATCGAGTGCACCTCGTGGTTGGCGACCCACCATTCGCCCTTGCCGCGGATGCCCGCGATGCCGACCGTCTCGCGCTCCCCGCCGGGCGGTGCAACGGCCTCGACGCTCACTGCGTCGGGGGCATAGAGCGCCAGGGCGTCCTCGAAATTTCCTGCCTTGCACACGGCCACGAGCTTGGCGGCGATCTCCTGGATGTTCATGCGGTTCTCCTTGGATGAACGAAAGGGGTGATGACGGAGGCGGGAGTTTAGGCCCGCGCATCCGGGCGCGGCTACTTATCTTTGGTGTGCGGGGCGTTGAGTGTGCGCATGCTGTCGGCCGCTTCCTGCGACACCCACAGCAGCGTGTTGAGATACGTCTCGATGCGGTCCACCAGCGCGCCGCGCGGACCGTCGCGCCACTCCGAAGATCCGTAAAACTTCGCCTGCTCGGCCTCCAGCGCTTCGCGGCTGTCGTAGGCGCGAACGAGGTGGTAAGTCTCTTCCTCGTGGTCCGATTTTCCATAGGTCACCACGTCCATGCCCTTGCTGCGCAGCATCGGCACGGCACGTTCGTGCATGGCCTCGTGGAATGCGTCGAGCGTGCCGGGTTTGAGGCGATAGGTGCGGATTTCGATGAGGCGGTTCATGGGGCGCTTTCGTCGGGGCCTATGCGGGTTGGAGAAGATCCCACTTGTTGCCGCAGAGGTCCAGGAAGACCGCGACCGTGCCGTGCGGTTCGTGCCTCGGTTCTTCGAGGAAGCGCACGCCGTGGGCCTTCATGTGCGCGTGGTCGGCGGCGAAATCCTGCGTGTGCAGGAACAGGAAGACGCGGCCACCTGCCTGGTTGCCGACCGCCGCTTTCTGTTCGTCGCTTGCAGCCTTGGCAAGCAGCAGCGTGGCACCCGCGTTGCGCGAAGGCGCGACCACCACCCAGCGCTTGCCCGGGCCGCGCGGCGTATCTTCGACGAGTTCGAAACGCAGCGCCTCGGTGAAGAAGCGGATGGCTTCGTCGTAGCCGTGGACGAGGAGGGTGATGGTGGCGAGGTGGCGGGGCGGGAGAGGCTGGATCATCGATGGATCACGCTGTGGTTGCAGTGGTAGCGAGCGGCCGGGTCGGCGGCACGCAACCGATAGACCTCTTCCCAGGTGGAGGCCCAGTCCGACTCCGGGGTCAGGGCGGTACCGGGGTACGCTTCTTCGCCGGCCTGCCTGAAAACCCGCCAAATTGGAAGATCGGTGGAGGCATGAGATCCGAAATAGGCCTCGACAAACGAAGGTAACCACTCGGAGTCCATACCGATGGACATCTGCGCGCCCGAGAGAGTGACAAGCCCCCACGGGGTTCGAGGCCCGAAGCCGGCTTCGCAGTACGCGATGCCAGTGTTCGATGTTGCGTGGTTCAGCACGGCCCAGCACGGATACGCTTCACCCGGAGTGCCGTAGTCCCACTCGCGCATGATCGCCACCGGCTCCACGAGGAGGCCTCGGATGTGCGCTCGGACACGCGTATCGAGGATGCGGGACAGCTCGGTCTCGACAAGCTGCCGAATCAGTGCGGGCGAAATGCTCATGCGGGAGATTCGGTGCGCATCCTGCGACTCGAGACGGTGATTCCGATCAGGTGAAAACAATCGCCGTCTTGTGCGCAATGCTCAACCGGGCCGATTCGTACAGCAGCAGCCACGATTCGATTTCCCGGTAGAGGCCTTCGTCGTCGCCCATGGTTTCGCTGAGCCGTTCGGCTTCCTCGTCCGACAATTGCCCATCCGTCAGCGCGATGCCCAGTGCAGGCGCGACCAGCACCAGTTCCTCGAGCAACCGGTACGACGAGCCGAGCATGCCGCCGGGCAGGTCGGTCTCGTCTTCCTCGGCAAAGATCACTTCCTCGAAATCGACCGGCACATAGAAGCCTTCCGCGTCGGAGTGGCACAGCAGGTGGCTCTCGAAGGTGCTGGCCACGTCTTCGAGCGTCTCGTCTTCCGTGGGATCGGTGTCCTCCGGCAGCGGCGTCGCCATCCATCCGGGCGTCGTCACGCGATGCGCGTAGGCGCGGCGCAGGTAGTGAATGAACGAGTAGGGCAGGCCGTCGATCGGTGCGCGCGAATCCAGCGGCGGCAGCACGCGTGGCTCCACATGCGGCGGCAGGCCCGCCTCGGCGAGCTTGCGGTTCACGACCGCAAAGTCTTCATCGAAGTGCTCGGCGCTCTCGGGATCGTTTTCGATCAGGTCGGCAAGGATGCCGACGCAAATGGCCAGACCCATGGGGTTCTCCAGGTTGTGGGTGGATTCGCTGCGATGGTGGCGAGAACCGGTGAAGGCGGCATGACGGCCGGCCTTCACCGTTGCGTCGTTACTTCGCCGCCTCCACCTTCACCCGCGCATTCGGCGCCTCGCCGAACATCTCGGGCGCATACATCGCCTCGACGCGGCTCGGTGGCAGCGCGAAGTCGCCAACGTTGTTCAGGCGCACGGTGTATTCCATCTTCACCACGCCCTTGGGCAGGTACTCGTAGTAGCTGCGGAAGGCCTCGAAGCTGCGCTCCTCGAAGGCGGCCCAGCCGGCGCCAGACTTCTTCTCGCCCTGCGTGGCGATCTGGGAGTCACGGCCGAGGCCGCCGCCCAGGATGGTCGCGCCGCCCGGGATCGGGTCGCTGATCACCACCCAGGTCATGTCCGCGCTGGCGTTCACTTCCAGCGTGACGCGCAACACGTCGCCGCGGGTGTACTTGCCCGCGGTGGCCTGCTCGACCGGGGTGATGGTCTTCTTGATCGCGTAGCCCGCGGCGAACGGCGCCTTCAACTGCACCGCGGCAATCGACTGCAGCGTGAGCCACGGCTTGCCGGTGCCTTGCTGCGTGACCAGCAGCGTGTCGCGCACCGGTGCACCCGACGGCGCGTTCGAGGCTGTGGCCCACGGCAGGAACATCGTGTTGTTCTTCAGGTTGCCCGGCGATGCGGGCGCGCCGAAGAAGGTGGTCTGGTTCGGCGCACCGGCGGCGTCGGTGGTCTTCACGCGCTCGACCTGGCTCCAGTTGACCTGGGCCTTGACCGCGCCGAGCGTGGCGGCCGTGACGCCGGCCACCGGTGTGCTCTCGAACACCTTGCTGAATTTCTCCAGCGCGAGCCCGCCCCACAGGTTGGCGGTGGTGGTGTGCCAGGCGCCGTTCTGCTGGCGGCCGATGAAGCCGTTGGCCAGCTTGCCGATGTCGTCCTTCCAGGCCGGGTCGTCCATCACGCTGAGCAACAGGCGGGCGGTGTTGACGTCGCCGTTGGTCATGAGCCACCACCAGTAGTCGTCCTGCTCGGTGCTGAAGATGAGCTTGGTGCCCTGGTAGGACAGGCGCGCCTTCAACACGTTGTTGGCCTCGTCCAGGCGCTGCTGGCGCTGCGGCACGTCGTTCACGCGCTTGAGGATATTGAGCCAGTCGATCACCGCGCTGGTGGGCCACTGGTTCGGCGCGATGGTGATGCTGCCCAGCATGCTTCCCTTGGCCTTGCCGTAGCGCGAGAGCGCTTCGAGCGCGGCGAGCTTGCGCACGTCGAGGTCCTTGCGCGGGCTCCAGAACTCGCGCGTGATGCGGCCTTCGACAAAGGCGATCAGGCCCGACTCCATCGGCGCGCGCACGTCGTCGGCGAGCGCGAAGGCGGGGTTCAACTGCGCGGCCTCGTTCGTCGCTGCGAGCAGGTACGAGGTGAGGATGTCGCTGCCGCGGTTGGCTTCGCCGTCGCGCGGCGGGAAGTAGTTGGCGAGGCCGTCGCCGTCGAGGTAGGTCGGCAGCGTCGCCAGTACGCCCTGCCACATCTTCGCGTCGCGGAGGCCCACCGACTTGCTGGTCTTCTGTTCGAGGCAGATGAAGGGGTAGTTGGCGAACCAGTCGCGCACGCCCGGCAGGCCTTCGGCCAGCTTGGGTTGAAGGGCAAGCTTCAGGCCGCCGCGGCCGGGGAGGGCGTCGGCGGGCGGGGCCACGTCGAGCGTGAAGGGCCCGTCGAGCTGCACCAGCGTGGCCTGCTGCACCGTGAGCGGCACCGAGGGCACGATGCGCTGGCGCACCTTGAGCGCATCGCGCGCGCCGCCGAGCGTGTCCTTCGCCTCGATCTCCCAGAGGATGGCTTCGGCGCGCGTCTGCGCGAGCTGCGCGGGCGCGGTCACGGTCCATGCCACTTCACGCGCTTCGCCGGCCGGAATGTCCACGGTCTGCGTCTCCAGCGTGAGCAGGGTGGCGCGCGGCGTGGCCTCGACCTTCATCGGCTTTTGCGTGGTGTTGCGCAGCGTGATCTGGGCGCGGAACTGGTCGTCCTCGCGCACCAGCGGCGGCAGGCCGCTGATGATCTGCAGGTCCTGCGTGGCCTGGATGCTCGCTTGCCCGGTGCCGAAGAGGCTGGTGCCCGAATCGGCCACGGCCACGATCTTGAAGGTGGTGAGCGCATCGTTCAGCGGCACCGTCACCACGGCCTGGCCGTTGGCATCGAGCACCACCTTCGGGTTCCACACGAGCAGGGTGTCGAGCAGTTCGCGCGTCTGGCCCTTGCCGCCGCCGCCGCCCGCGGGCACGGCCTTGCGCCCGTAGTGGCGCCGGCCGACGATTTCCATCTGCGCGGTGGAGGTGCTCACGCCCCAACTGCGGCGCTGCAGCATCGCATTCAGCAGGTTCCAGCTGTCATTGGGCATCAGCTCCAGCAGCGCCTGGTCGACCGCGGCCAGCGTCACTTCGGCGCCGGCGGCCGGCTTGCCGTCGGGCAGCTTGGCGGTGATGGTGATCTGGGCCTTGCTGCGGATCGGGTAGCTGGGCTTGTCGCTGGTGACGGTCACGTCCAGCTGGTGGGCGCGCGTGCCGACACGGATCTCGGCCATGCCGAGGCGATACGCGGGCTTGCTCAGGTCGACCATCGCGGTGGGCGCGACGTATTCCTTGCCCTCGTACCAGAAGGCGGTCCACCACTCGCGCGGGGCCTTGAAGCCCCAGGTGAAGAAGCTGTACCACGGCACTTCGCGCAAACGGCCGCGCAGCGCGAGCACGCTGATGTAGGCGTTCGGGCCCCATTCGGGCTTGACCTGCAGGGTGACCGTCGGGTCCTTGCCGTCGAGCTGCACGACGTGGGTTTCGATGATGCCTTCGCGCTCCACCGAGACCAGCGCGGTCGCAAAGCGGAAGGGGCTGCGCACCTGGAACTTGGCGACCTCGCCGGGCTGGTAGCTCTTCTTCTCGGGCAGCACGTCGATGCGGTCGTTGTCCTCGCCGCCGAACCAGAGTTCGCCCTGCTTGGTCACGTAGACGGAGCTCACGGCCTTGCTGTCGCGGCCGTCGCCGTCGGTGGCGCTGGCGATGAGTTCGACTTCGCCGGCTTCCTTCAGCTCCGACTCGCACAGGAGCAGCCCGCGCGCATCGCTCTTGCCGCTGCAGACGGTGCCGATGTCTTTCGTCTCGGTCTTGTTGTCGTAGGTGTAGAAGCCGCCCACCATGCGCTTGCGGCTGGTGGTGGTGATGCGCGCCACGGCGCGCACGTTGAGCGTCACGCCGGCCTGGGGCTTGCCCGTGAGGTCGAGCGCGAGCGCCTGGAACTTGAGCTTCTGGCTGGTGGAGACCCAGCCCTCGGTCTTGATGCCGGCGATGACGGAAGCGGGCCACAGCGTCTGCGTGCTGCGGATGGTCTGCACCTCGCCGTTGGGGTCGGCGTAGGTGGCTTCGAGCAGCAGCTCGCGCGCCGCCTTGACCTTCGGCACCTTGTCGATGGTGACCTTGCCCGCGCCGTCCTTGTTCAGCGTGAGCGGCAGCTTGTCGGCGATCACGCGGGTGTCGCTGGCGCTGTTGATGTCTTCGTCGGCGCCCGCGGTATCGGCCGCGGCGGCTGCCTGCGTGCCTTCGCCTTGTTCGGCGCGCGGCGGGTTGAAGCTGAAGGCGTCGTAGTCGGAAAAACTCAGGCTCTTGCCGCGCACCATGGCCGACACCCGCACCGGCAGGTTGGCGGCGCCGCCGCCGGCCACGTAATTGATCTGCACGTCAGTGGGCACGCTCGTTGCGGCCACCAGCGGTTTTTTCTCGGTGGGCGCAATGCGACCTTCAAGCACAGGCAGGCGGAATTCCTCGACGCGGAACATGCCGGTGCTGAAGCTGCGGCTGCCGCCGCCTTCGTCGCCGTCTTCACCGTCGCCGTTGGCGTCCTTGCCGCCGCCGCTGCGCAACATCACCTCGTACACGCCGAGCTTGGCGGCGGGCGGAATGGCAAAGCTGTTCTCGGCGCTCAGGCCGCCGGTGGCGGTTTTGCGCCAGCCGAGCGGCTGGGTGAAGCGCTGGCCGCTGCCCACGTGGGTGATGACCAGCGTGTCGGGACGGCTTTCGGGCAGGCCGAAGCCCTTGCTGGTCTGCGTACGGATCAGGCTCTTCATCGACACCGTCTCGCCGGCGCGCAGCAGCGTGCGGTCGAAGATGGTGTGGGCGATGCGGTCGGGCTCGGGCTGCAGGTTGGTGGGCACGTTGAAGCGCCAGGGCTCGATGCCGCGTTGCCAGTCGCTGAAGGTGAAGGCGAGGTCTTCCACGCCCTTGTCGTCCTTGGCACGGGCGCTCACGAACCAGGCGCCGCTGTCGTATTCGTTCGGGCCGTTGCAGCTCGGTGCCTGCGGCGACACGCCCTGCAGCGTGACGATGCCGTTGGCGTCGGTGGTGCCGGTGGCCACGGCCTTGCCGTCGCAGCTGGAGACGCGCACCTCGGCGCCGGCGACGACCTTGCCCTTGTCGAGCGTGGTGACCCAGGCCATCGAGTTCTCGCGGCCCAGCTTGAAGTGCACGGCCAGGTTGGTGGCCAGCGCGGTGGTGCGCACGTACATCGTGCGGCCGGCGTTGTAGCGCTCGTCGAGCAGGGCTTCGCCCAGTTTCTGCGAGGCGATCTCCAGCACGTGGAAGCCTGGCGTCAGCGGGATGCCGATGACTTCGAACGGGCGCGGATCGCCGGCGTCGGACTTGGGCATGTCGAGCGCCTTCACGCCCGGTTGGCCGGCCAGCAGCGACAGCATGCGCGTCTGCAGGCTGGTGCGGTCGTCCTTGTCGATCACAGGGGGCAGCGCGCCCTTGACGTCCTTGCGCGCTTGCTCGCGCGAGACGGTGTAGTTGTCGTAGCGGCGGACCTTGCGGAACCACGCGATGATTTCCGCGTCGGTCTTCGGGTTCATGTCGCTCACCTTGCCGGGCGTGAGCGCGTTCACCAGCAACTGCGGCTCCACGCGGCGCACGGTCACCGGCATCATGGCCGGGGTGCCGGGCTCGGCCAGCCGCTCGATCACACCGAAGGGCGAGGCGGCGAATTTGGCCAGTGGCGGCATCGCGCCGGTCGCCACCTTCAGCGGAAAGGTGTCGGGCGTGGCCAGCGGCCGGCCCGAGGCGTCCTCGAACTTGGAGGGCAACTCGATGCTGTACTGCGTGCTCTCGGCCAGCGGCGGGCCGAAGCTCACGTTGTTGACCACGTCGTCGTCGCTCTGCGTGCCGCCGTCGTTGTCGAGCTTGGCCTTGATCGTCTTGCCGTCGCCCTTGAGCTCGATCTGCGCAGCCAGCTTGCGCGTGACCGGCGCGTTGAACTGCAACTGCATCGGCCGCAGCGGCAGGCACGCGGACTGTGCGTTCTCGCGCTCGCAGGTGAAGGAAATGGCGAAGGGTTCGCGCACCTGGTAGTCGAGCCGGCGCTCCACGTTGTTGGCAACGCCCGAGGGCGTGGCCACGCCCTTGCCGTAGACGACCTGCACCTTGGCGCCGGGCGTCAGCGTGCGGTTGCACTGCATGGTGATGAAGCGCAACGGGTCTTTTTCGGCCGCCTTGTCGCGGTTGAAGGCCTTGAGCACGCCCGCGCGCTGCTCGCCATCGAGCAGCTTGACGGGAATGCGTTCACCCACGCCATCGGCCGCGCACCACACGTTCTGCCGCACGCTCTCCAGCGTGGCCGCGCCGTTGAGTTCGAGCACGAACATCTGCTGCTCGTCGATGCGGGAATAGGTGCCCGGCATGTAGCTGCGCACGAACGGGCCGCCGCTATTGAATTGGTAGCGCTCGGGGCCGGTCAGCTCGCCGCCCGCGCTGGGCTTGAAGGTGGGGATGCGGGTGACGGTGCAGCGCACGCCGGGCGGCAGGTCGTTCTCGAAGTCGTAGACCCAGGCCTTGGCGTCGGTCCAGCGGCCGGTGCCCTTGCCGGCCTGTGCGTCGGTGCAGCTCACCGAGAGCGGCGCGGGCGCCTTGGGGTCGCCGAAATTGACGGCCGCCTGGTCGAACTTGGCGACGATCTGGCGCACGCGCGCCACCTCGCCCTGCGGGGTCAGGCTGACGATCTGGAGTGCAAAGCTCGGACCGGCCAGCAGCGTGCTCGCGGCCAGGAGCAATGAGGGAACGAAACGGGTCACGGAATCTCCTCCTTGGGGCAGCGCGCAGCGTAGCCGATTTGCACGTCAGTACGGCAGTGCCAACCGTCATATGCCGTTCGTGCCTTCGGCCCGGTCAGGCGCGGTTTGCATCAGTCTTCTTACAATCCATCCCGTCGTGCGTGCGCCGCGCAGACCGCCACCAAGACCTCGCCGCCGACCGATGAAACGCTACTGGGAAATAGACGCCTTGCGCGGGCTGATGCTCGTGCTGATGACCGTCACCCACCTCCCCACGCGGCTGACCGATCCGCTCGGGCAGCCTTTCGGGTTCGTCTCGGCCGCCGAGGGCTTCGTCCTGCTGTCGGCCTTCGTGGCGGGGCTGGTCTACAGCCGCATCGGTTATGTCCGCGGGGTCGAATCGATGCGTGTCGCGTTCTGGCGGCGCGTGGTCAAGGTCTACCTGTGCCAGGCGGCGATCCTTTTGTTTTTGTTCACCGTGATCGCGGCGCTCGGGCTGCACATCGACCAGCCGGCGGTGAAGAACCTGGTGTCGTACTACCTGGCGGAGCCGCGCGACGGCTTCCTCTTCGGGCTGCTGCTGATCTACGAGCCGGCGCTGCTCGACATCCTGCCGATGTACATCTTCTTCATGCTCATGAGCCCCTGGGTGCTGGCCTTCGCCATGCGCCACGGCTGGTCGCTGGTGATGGTGGCGAGCGTCGCCGTGTGGGCGGCGGCGCAGTTCGGCATCAGCGAATGGATCTACGGGCTGGCCGTGCGCTACCTGCACATCCCGGTGCCGTTCCACGAGATGGGCGCCTTCAACACCTACGCCTGGCAGTTCCTCTGGTTCGCGGGCCTGTGCCTGGGCGCCACCCGCAACGGGCCCGAGGCGCGGCCGCTGCGCTTTCCGTGGTGGCTGCTGGTGCTGGCGGCGGGCATCGCGCTCTACGGGGTCTACTGGCGCCACACCGGCATCAACGGCCAGGCGCCGTTCGGTGGCGATGTGGAGCTGAACCTGCTGTTCGACAAGTGGCAGCTCGGCCCGCTGCGGCTGGTGAACCTCGTGGCGCTGGGCATCCTGGCGGTGCGCTTCGGGCCCTGGCTGATGCGCCGGATTCCACGGCTGCATTGGCTCGAGGCAATGGGTTCGGCGTCGCTGCCCGTGTTCTGCGCGCACCTCGTGGCGGTGCTGCTGGTGCTGGCCTTCTACGGCGACAGCCAGACCGCGAGGCCCTGGTGGGGCGATGGGCTGCTGTTGCTCGCGGTGTTTGCGGGGATGTACTTCGTGGCGCGGTTCACGCGCGGCGCTGATGTGCCGCCGCCGGCGGACGACATGCCGACCGCACCGGCAAAGGCCTGAGGCCGCTTCAGGGCAGGCCGGAGGCCGGCACCGCCGGTGCGTCGGCACCCGGCAGGTGCGAGGCGATCACCGAGTGCCACAGGCGGTAGCCCGCATCCGTCATGTGCAGCCTGTCCCCGCGGAACAGTTCCATCCGCGGCCGGCCGTCGGCGCCGAGCATCGGCGTGTAGATGTCGATGAACTCGCTGTTGGGAAGCAGGTTCAGGTACGCCGAGATCACATGGTTGGTCTCGCGGATCTGGGGCATCAGCTGCTCGCGCGAGGGGCTGGGCTTGACCGAGACGAAGCTGATGCGCGCGTCCGGCAGTTCGGCGCGCACCGTGTTGGCAAAGCGCGCGAAGCTGTCGAGCACCTGCAGCGGCGTGCGGCCCTCGGCCAGGTCGTTGTCGCCGGCGTACACCACCACCTGCCGGGGCTTGTAGCGCACCACCAGTTCGCGGGCGAACAGGCTGCAGTCGGCCAGCGTCGAGCCGCCGAAGCCGCGGTTGACCACGCCGCCGGGCACGCGGGCAAAGTCCTGCGCAAGGCGGGTCCACATGCGGACGGTGGAACTGCCCACGAACACCACGCCGCCCGGAGGCGGGAGGCGCTCCTGGTCGGCGCGCGCGAAGGCCGCGAGTTCGTTGTGCCAGCGCGCCTTGGCGGCAAGGTATTCGGAGGAGGCGTCCGCGGCGGTGGCGCCGTCCGCCTCGTAGGGGAAGGCGGCAGACGCGGTCTGGGCGTGGGAGGCGAGCGCTGCCGCGAGCAGCGCGACCGCGGCCAGCGCGGATTTCATCGAAGGCATCGGAAAGACGGAAGAAAGCAAATCAGATTGTTTTTTCGATCAGGGCGCCCTTGAAGACGATGGGCCCCTTCGGACCGCTGCCCGGTGGCACGCCGCCCTTGGCTTCCAAGGTAACGGCCAAGGTCGGCACCTGGTGCACATCGGATTCTGACGCAGCCAGCCGCAGGGCCGGCGCGTTGTCGAGCACGCCGAGCGAACGCGGCGCGCCACCCGGCGGCAGGGCCCAGAGCTGCAGCGACTTGTCGGTGCCTTCGCTGTAGCTGCCCACGCGCTGCAGCACCAGCTGTTTCTTGCGGGGATCGAAGGTCACCAGCAGCGAGGCGGCGGCCTGGTCGTCGGACAGCACGGCCACGTACTGCACGGCCGGCGCATTGACCAGCTGGTCGCGCAGGTTCAGCCCGACCACCACGGCCAGCACGGTGGCCAGTGCGCCGGCAGCCGTGGCGCCGCGCCAGAGCGCGAGGCTGCTGAGCCACCCGCCTTGCGGCTGGACGGTGGCGGTGGCGGCCCGGGCATTGGCATCGTCGCGCTGCCGTTCGATGGCGTGCTGCGCCTTCTCGGCGTCGATGATGTTGCGGATGCGGGTCCAGACGGCGGCGTCGGGGACGATCGGGCTCTGCAGCTCGGTCATGCTCGCGAGCCGGCTCTGCCAGACCAGCGCCGCGGCGCGCACCGGCGCCTGTTCGCGCGCCAGGGCTTCGAAACGGCGGCGGGCGCCGCCGCGCAGGGTGCCGAGCGCGTGGCTCGCGGCCAGCAGTTCGAGCAGTTCGGGGTGAGCGGTGAGGTTCATGAGGGGGCTGCTTTCTTCACCGTCGTCACGCAAAACGACCCATGCAGGTGCGCAGTTTCTCGAGGCCGCGCCGGATCCAGGTCTTGACCGTGCCCAGCGGCAGCTTGAGCTGCTCGGCCAGCTCGCCATGGCTCATCTCGCGCAGGTAGGCGAGGCTGACCACTTCGCGCTGCTTGCCTTCGAGCTGGCGGAGGCACTGGTGCAGCGCCCAGGCCTGTTCGCTCGCATCGGCCGTGTCGGCGGGGTTGGGCGCATCCGATTCGAGGGTGTCGGCCATCAGCTCGTCGAATTCCTGCGTGAGCTGGGCGCGGTCGGCGGTGCGGCGGCGCAAGAGGTCGAGCGCGCGGCTGCGCACGATCAGGCCCAGCCAGGCGAGCGGCGGGCTCAGCGTGGCGCGGTAGTCGCCGGCCACGCGCCAGACTGTCAGAAAAGCCTCCTGCAGCACATCCTCGGCCCATTCGCGCTGCCGGACCACGCGCATCGCCAGACCCATGAGCTTGGGCGCGGTACGGTCGTAGAGCTGGCGCAGGGCGGCTTCGTCGCGATGGCCGATCCGATCGATCAGCGCCATCAGTTCGGCGTCGGGGCTGGGTGCTGTCATCGGCGGATTGTCGGGCATCGGTGGGCATGGACAAGGTACGGCCCCGCGGGGTCGCCGGATTCAAACAACAGGCCTCCAGATACCGTTTTTGGAAACATTCGTTAACGTATACTGCCCCGCAAAATCGGAGCGGGGCCGCGCATGCGCGGGAGGCGGAATGAAGCAAATTGCGATCGTCATCGTGCTCTGCGTGGGCGCGTGGTACTTCTTTATCGGCGGCCGCAAGCTCGACGAGCCGATGGTGCGCGACTACTACTACAAGGAAGCGCGCGCGATTTCCGCCAACGACGCCGACAAGCTGTGCAGGCAGCTCAGCCGCAAGGCCGTCATCGAGAGCAAGACCACGATGATGGGCAAGACGGTGGAGACCACGCACAACCGCGACGAAGCCTGCGAGGCACAGCACCGGACCTTCGAGAAGCTGCGCATGGTCAGCGACCAGGTCGGCAGCATCCTTGCCATCGAGTACGACTACCAGATCGACAGCGTCGAGCTCGCGCCCGACCGCAAGAGCGCCACCGTGCAGGGCACCAACGTACTCAAGATGGGCGAGTCGCTCCTTCAGTTCAAGACCAGTTTCACCCAGCGGCTGGAGCGCGAACTGGGCCAGGTGCGCCTCGTGCACGCCGAGGAGGCCACGGTGGTGCGCGTGGGTGGCCGCGGTGCCATGAGCCAGAGCGAGTTCTTCCGTAAATAGGGGCCGGCCATGATCGTCCAGGATTCGTTGCCACCCCCGCCGCCGTTCTGGCACCGCCTCAACAGCTTCTTCGCCTTTCCGCTCCAGCTGCGGCCGCTGGCCTACGGCCTCGTGCTGTCGTTCTGCAGCCTGCTCTACGACGCGATTTTCTTCCTGCCCGACGTGCTGGCGTTCATCGTCATCGAAGTCGGCATCATGCTGGCGGCCAGTCGCTACGGCTTCAAGATCGCCGCGCTGGGCGCGCGCGGCATCTGGCAATCGGCCGACTTCGGGCGCGAATCGAGCGACGACTGGACCTACCTGCCGTGGAAGCTCTTCGCCATCTCGCTCATGCAGGCTGCCGTGGTCGCGTGGCTCGCGTGGTACGAGCCGGTGCTGGGCACCGTGGCGCTGTTCGTCATGTCGTTCAGTTTCCCGGCCGCGGTGCTGGTTCTGGTGCAGTCGGGCAGCTTCTTCCAGGCGACGAACCCCGGGCATGTGTGGGATGCGATCCGCACCGTCGGCTGGCCCTATGCGCTGCTGTGCCTGTTCCTGTTCATGCTGAGCACGGGCGCGCAGATCGCCATTTCGATGGTGGCGCCGATGTTCGACGGCCGCATCATCCTGCCGATCGTCAACTTCGCGTTCATCTACTTCGGCTGGGTGATGGCGAGCCTTTTGGGCTACGTGATGTACCAGCACCACGACGCCTTCGGCATCGACGTGGTGCCCGGCGGCGGCGTGGGCGAAGGCATGCCGGTGGACCGCCGCTCGCCCGCGCAGATCGCCGCGCAGCGCATCGATGCCGAGGTGGCACAGTTCATCACCGAAGGCGACTTGGCCGCCGCGCTGGGCTCCGCCTACGAGGCGCAGCGCACCGCCGCGATCGACGACCTGGCCGCGCAGCGCCGCTACCACCGCGTGCTGTCGATGATGCCGGACAAGCAGAGCACGATGCTCGATCAGGCCAAGCGCTTCATTCCGCTGCTGATGCGGCGCGATCTGTCGTCCGAAGCGCTTAAGGTCTTCAAGGCCTGCCGCGAGAAGGACAAGGCCTTCGCGCTCGACGACGCGGCCACGGTCATCGCGATGGCGCGGGCCGAATGGCGCAACGGCGATGCGCACGCCACGCTGGCGCTGCTGTCGGGTTTCGACCGGCGCTTCCGGGGCCACGAGGCGATTCCGCAGGCTTATGAACTCGCGGCCCGTGCGCTGGTGCAGGGCCTGGGGCGCGCCGATATGGCGCAGCCCATCCTCACCACGATGGAGTCGCGCTATCCGAACAGCGAGCAGACGCAGGAAGTGCGCTGGCTGCTGCGGCCGGCGCCGGAAGCCAGCTAACCGTTAACCGTTCCTGTCCGCGCCTTCGCTCCAGCCGCCGCCCAGCGTCCTGTAGATCGTGAGCCGGTTGGTCTGCTCGGTGAGTTGCAGGCCGATCAGCGTCTGCTGCGCCGCGTAGTGCGCGCGCTGCGCATCCAGCACATCGAGGAAGCTCGTCGCGCCGCTCCTGAAAAGCGACTGCGAGAGCTCGAAGCTGCGCGAAGTCGCGCCCAGCAGCGAGCGCTGCGCATCGAGCCGTTCGGCCAGCGTGCGGCGCTCGGCCAGCGCGTCGGCCACTTCGCGGAAGGCCGTCTGCACGGTCTTCTCGTAGGTCGCGAGCTGGATCTTCTGCTGCGCCTCGGCCACCTTCAGGTTCGAGCGGTTGGCGCCGCCGTCGAAGATCGGCACGCTGACCGAAGGCGCGAAGCTCCATGCCTTGCTGCCGCTCGTGAACAGGCCCGAGAGCGTGCTGCTCGCCGTGCCCGCCGAAGCCGTGAGCGCGATGCGCGGAAAGAAGGCTGCGCGCGCCGCGCCGATGTCGGCGTTGCTGGCGCGCAGGGCGTGCTCGGCGGCGCGCACGTCGGGGCGCTGCTGCAGCACGTTCGACGAGAGGCCGGCCGGCGGCACGAGCAGTTGGGCGGCTTCGGTCATCGCCGTGGTCGGCAGCAGTTCCACTGGTGGCGTGGTGCCGACCAGCAGCGCGAGCGCATTGCGGTCCTGCTCCACCAGGCTGTCGAACGCGGCGGCATCGGCGCGCGCGGCATCCACCGTGCTTTGCGACTGCGCGAGCGCCAGGCCCGATTGCGAACCCAGCGCATGGCTGCGCTGGATCAGGTCGTAGGACTTGCGCTGGCTCTCCAGCGTGCTGCGCGCGAGCGCCAGGCGCTGCTCGTCCGCGGCCAGCTGCAGCCAGGCCGTGGCCACGGACGCCACCAGGCTGATCTGCGTGCTGCGCCGGGTTTCCTCGGTCTGGAAGTAGCTCTGCAATGTCGATTCGCTCAGGTTGCGCACCCGGCCGAACAGGTCGAGCTCGTAGGCCGTCATGCCGAGGTCGGCGCTGTACTGCGAGGCGATGCGCGCCTCGCCGCTGGTCGCGAGGCTGCCCGGCGTGCGCGAGCGGCTGCCACCCGCGCCGGCGTCGACGCCTGGGAACAGGCCCGCGCGCGCGATGCCGTACTGGGCGCGTGCGCGCTCGATGTTGAGCGCCGCCACGCGCAGGTCGCGGTTGTTGGCGAGCGCGAGTTCGATCACGCCCTGCAACTGCTTGTCGACGAAGAAATCGCGCCAGCTCACGTCGAGCGGCGTGGCCGTGGCGACCCCGCCCGAAGGCAAGGCCTGCGGCACCGGCGAGGCCGGCGTTTCATAGGCGGGCGCGAGGTTGATGCAGCCCGAGAGCACCGCCGAAGCCATGGCCGCGCAGGCCAGCGTGCGCAGCGGAAAGCGGGAGAGGGATGTGCGTCGCATCAGTGGTCTCCCTGTTCCGCGGTTGTCGCCGGCAATGCGTCAGGCGCTTCGGCCTTGGCCGGCTTGCGCCTGCCCTCCAGCCATCCGCGGATCAACGCAAAGAACAGCGGCACGAAGAAGATGCCGAGCGCGGTGCCCACCACCATGCCGCCCAGCACCGCGGTGCCGATCGACTGGCGGCCACCCGCGCCCGCGCCGGTGCCGATGGCCAGCGGCAGCACGCCGAAGCCGAAGGCCAGCGAGGTCATGAGGATGGGGCGTAGCCGGAGGCGCACCGCTTCCAGCGTCGCCTCGATCACGCCCTTGCCCTGCTCCTGCAGCTGCTTGGCGAACTCCACGATCAGGATCGCGTTCTTCGACGAGAGCCCCACCGTCGTCAGCAATCCGACCTGGAAATACACGTCGTTGCTCAGGCCCCGGAAGCTGGTGAACAGCAGCGCCCCCACGATGCCCAGCGGCACCACCAGGATCACCGAGAACGGCACCGACCAGCTCTCGTACAGCGCCGCGAGGCACAGGAACACGAACAGGATCGAAATTGCATAGAGCACAGGCGCCTGCGCGCCCGAGAGCCGCTCCTGGAACGACGCGCCGGTCCATTCGTAGCCGATGCCCGGCGGCATCTGCTTCATCACCTCGTCCACTGCGGCCATGGCGTCGCCCGAGCTCACGCCCGGTGCGGCATCGCCCACGAACTCGTAGCTCGGGCTGCCGTTGTAGCGCTGAAGCTGCGGCGAGCCGTACGTCCAGCGCGAACTCGAGAACGCGGGGAACGGCACCATCTGCCCCAGGCTGTTGCGCACGCTCCAGCGGTCGATGTCGGCGGGCAGCATGCGAAAGGCGGTGTCGCCCTGCATGTACACGCGCTTCACGCGGCCGTTGTCCAGGAAGTCGTTGAGGTAGGTGCCGCCCATCGCGCTGGAGAGCGTGCTGTCGATGTCGGCCGTGGCCAGACTCGCCGCGCCGGCGCGCGCATCGTCGATGTCCACCGCGAACTGCGGCGTGTCGTCCAGGTTGTTGCTGCGCACGTTCACGACCACGTCGGAGCGCTTGGAAAGCAGCTCGATGACCTGGTCGCGCGCCTTCACCAGCGCGTCGTGGCCGAGGCCGTTGATGTCCTTCAGATAGAAGTTGAAGCCCGCGTTGGCACCCAGCCCGCGCACTGCCGGCGGCAGCAGCACGAACACGCGCGCGTCGCGGATGGTGGAGAGGTCCTTGTTGGCACGGCGGGCGAGCGCCGCGGCCGATTGCCCCTCGCCTTCGCGCTCGGCCCAGTCCTTGAGCTTGACGAAGGCGCGCGCCGAGCTCTGGTCGCCGTTCTGCCCGGTGATGACGTTCACGCTCACCACCTCGGGCTGCTTCGTGAAGTAGTCCTGCATCTGCGCGACCACCGGCTGCAGCCGCGCGTCCGAGGCGCCCGGTGGCAGCGTCACCTGCACCTGCAGGAAGGCCTGGTCCTCGTCGGGCAGGAAGGAGGTGGGAAGGCGCATGAACAGCACCGCCATTGCGGCCGCGATCAGCAGGTACACCACGATGCTGCGTTTGCCGCGCCGCACGATGCCGCCGACGACGCTCTGGTAGCGGTCGGCGCCCTTGTCGAAGTTGCGGTTGAAGCCCGCGAAGAAGCGGTCGACCGCGCCCATCACACCCTTGCGCGGCACCGCGTGCTGGCCCTTGGCCACAGGCTTGAGCAGCGTCGCGCACAGCGCCGGCGTGAGCGTGAGCGCCACGAACACCGACAGCGCCATCGCCGAGACGATGGTGATCGAGAACTGCCGGTAGATCACGCCGGTCGAGCCGCCGAAGAAGGCCATCGGGATGAACACCGCCGACAGCACCAGCGCGATGCCCACGAGCGCGGGCGTGATCTCGGCCATCGACTTGCGCGTGGCCTCCTTGGGCGAGAGACCCTCCTCATGCATCACGCGTTCGACGTTTTCCACCACCACGATGGCGTCGTCCACCAAGAGGCCGATGGCCAGCACCATGCCGAACATGGTGAGTGTGTTGATCGAGTAGCCGGCAATGGAGAGCACGCCGAAGGTGCCCAGCAGCACCACCGGCACCGCAATGGCCGGGATCAGCGTGGCGCGGAAGTTCTGCAAAAAGATATACATCACCAGCACGACCAGCAGCATGGCCTCGGCCAGCGCCTTCACCACCTCGTCGATGGACGCGCTCACGAAGGGCGTGGTGTCGTAGCTCACGAAGGTCTGCAGCTGGTTCGGAAAGAGCGGCTGCAGCTCGGCCACCTTGGCCTTCACCGCCTCGGCCACCTGCACCGCGTTGGCGCCGTCGGCCAGCACCACGCCCAGGCCCGCGCCGGGGCGGCCGCCCAGTTGCGAGCGCACTGTGAGGTTCTCGGCGCCCAGCTCCACGCGTGCCACGTCGCGCAGGGCGCACCACGGCGCCGTCGGGCGTCGCGCGCAGCACCACGTTCTCGAACTGCTCCGCCGTCTGCAGCTTGCTGCGCGCGGTGATGGTGGCGTTGAGCTGCTGCTGCGCACCGGCCGGCAGCGCGCCCAGCTGGCCGGCCGACACCTGCGCGTTCTGCGCGGTGATGGCGTTGCCCACGTCGGAAGGCATCAGCGCGTACTTGCGCAGCTTGTCGGGGTCCAGCCACAGGCGCATCGCGTAGCCGGTGCCCAGCGTCTGCACCTCGCCCACGCCGTCGATGCGGCTGATCACGTCGACCAGGTTGCTGCTGATGTAGTCGCCCACGTCCACCGCCGAGGCGCTGCCGTCGCCCGAGTACATCGAGACGATCAGCAGGAAGTCGTTGCCGCCCTTGGTGACGGTGACGCCCCGGCTTTGCACCTGCTGCGGCAGGCGCGACATGGCCTGCTGCAGCTTGTTCTGCACCTGCATCTGGGCCACGTCGATGTTGGTGCCCGCGTTGAAGGTGAGCGACAGGCGCGCCACGCCCGAGGAGTTGCTGGTCGACTGCATGTAGAGCAGGTTGTCCAGCCCCTTCATCTGCTGCTCGATGACCTGGGTGACCGAGTCTTCGACCGTCTTGGCCGAGGCGCCGGTGTAGGTGGCGTTGATCGACACGCGCGGCGGCGCGATGTCGGGGTACTGCTCGAGAGGCAGCGTGCGGATGGCCATCAGCCCGGCGAGCATGACGACGATGGAGAGCACCCACGCGAAGATGGGGCGGTCGATGAAGAACTGGGCCATGGCGGGGCCTCAGCGCGCGAGCGTTGCGGAAGCCGCGTCGGGTGCTACGGCCGCCACGGGGCTCGTCACCGGCTTCGCGCCCAGGTCGACCACGCGCACCTTGTCGCCGACCTTCACCCGCTGCGAGCCTTCCATCATCACCCGGTCGCCCGCGGCCAGGCCGTCGATCACCTGCCAGTGCGTGCCGACCGCGCGGCCCACGCTGATCGGCCGTTTGGCGACCTTGTTCTCGGTGTCGATCACCAGCGCCGAGGCGCTGCCGTCCGGCGCGCGCGTGACGGCCTGCTGTGGCACCAGCAGCGCGGCCTGGTTCACGCCTTCCTGGAGCACCGCGCGCACGTACATGCCGGGCATCAGCAGCCGGTCGGGGTTGGGCACCACCGCACGCAGCGTGACGCTGCCGGTGCCCGCATCGACCGTGACGCCGCTGAAGGTGAGGCGCCCGGCATGCGGGTACTTGCTGCCGTCTTCGAGCAGCAACTGGATGCTCGCCTCGGCGCCGTTCGCGCGCTGCAGCCGGCCGCTGGCCAGCTCGCGCTTCAGGCGCAGCAGCTCGCTGCTCGATTGCGTGACATGCACGTGGATCGGGTCGAGCTGCTGCACGGTGGTCATGGCCGCCGTTTGGTTGGCCGTGACCAGCGCGCCCGGGGTCACGGTGGAGAGTTCGGCCCAGCCGGTGATTGGCGAGGTGATGCGCGTGTAGCCCAGCTGGATGCGCGTGGTCTGCTCGGCCGCGCGGGCCACGCCGAGATCGGCTTCGGCCTGCTGCTCGGCCGCCTGCGATTCGTCGAACACCTGGCGGCTGATGGCGTCGATCTTCACCAGTTCCGCGTTGCGCTTCGCCACAGTGCGGGCCGTGGCCAGAGCGGATTCGGCCTTGCGCACGCTGGCTTGGGCGCTGGCATGCGCCGCCTGCAGCGAGGCCGGGTCGAGCTGGTAGAGCACCTGTCCGGCCTTGACCTGCGAGCCTTCTGTAAAGAGCCGTTCCTTCAGGATGCCGCCGACCTGCGGGCGGATCTCGGCGATGACCGGCGCGGCGGTGCGGCCGGGGAGCTCGGTGCTCAGGGCGAGGGTTTCGTGCTTCAGGGTGATGGCGCCGACTTCCTTTTCTGGTGCGGCAGCGGCCGCCTTGGCTGCGCCGGGCGTCTCCACGCTGGTGCGTGAACACCCTGCAAGCGCGGCGATGGCCAGGGCTGTCAAGAGCAGGGCGAAGCGGGAGGGGGTGTGGTCAGGCATGAATCAGGCAATGGAAGTAGGCAAAAGCTCCAGATTGAGCGGGCGGGCAGCCTCAAGTTCAACGAGGCGCGGGCGCAAGGGCCGGCTTTACACGCGGGACGCAGCAATTGCAGTGCCACATGGTGGCTGCGGCGGTCTACAGGGGCATGACAGCCCCCGGAGAACGGAGGAGGGGCGTGGTTTCAGGCGCGCTGCAGGGCGCGCGTGACCATGTCGTTGGGCGCGAGCCGCAGCAGGTGCGGCAGGAGGCCGATGGCCTTCTCGCGCTCGCCCGCGTGCAGCAGGCCGTTGGCGCACACCGAGAGCGTATCGGCCAGCTGCGGATGGTCGGGCGCCGTCTTCAGCAGGATGCGGCACAGCATGTCGGCATCGCCGAATTCGCGGATGCGCGCGAACCGGCGCGCGAGCCGCGCCATGTCGTCGGGCTTCAGGCGCAGGCCGGGCTTGGCCTGGTCGAGGTAGGTGCGGTAGCTCGCGTGCTGCAGGGCGATCGTCTCGGGGTCGGTGGCGGGCAGGCGGAAGATGCGGCGCGCGGCCTGGTGGAAGTCTTCGCTCGCGGGCTGCAGGCGTGCGGTGTTGAACCAGGCGCGCAGGGTGTCGGTGTCGCCGGGGCGCAGGGCCGCGGCGGCGCGCCACTCGGCGGCGGCCTGCTCGAACTTCATCGCGGCGCCCAGCCGGCGGGCGGCGGCCACGTGCGCATCGAAGCGGTCGTCGTCGTTCACCATTTCCGACTTCACCGTCTCGGGCGTCTTCACGCGGCCGAGCAGCATGGCGCCGGCCATCAGCGCGGCGCCGGTGAGCAGGCCACCCAAATGCGCCATGTAGGCAACGCCCTCGTCGGCGAGCCAGTGCTGCATCAGCTCGTTGACGATCCAGGCCGGCAGCAGGAGCAGGGCCGGCGCGCTGACGTAGTTGAAGTAGAAGAACAGCTGGTAGAAAAAGCGGATGCGCCGCAGCCGGTACATGACCGCGTACATGCCCATCAGCGCCGAGACCCCGCCCGAGGCGCCCAGCCCGAAGCTCCCCTTGCCCGCATAGGCCCAGGCCGCCAACGCCGAGGCGCCCACGCAGCCCAACAAGTAGAAGCTGAGGTAGGTGCTGCGGCCCAGCGCCAGCTCGACCGAGGCACCGAACAGGAAGAGGAACAGCATGTTGCCCAGCAGGTGACCGGTGCTGCCGTGCAGGAAGGCGGAGGTGATGAGGGTCCAGGGCTTGCTGAACCCGGCGTCCTTGGCGTAGTCCTGCGCCCATCGCTCGGTGAAGGGGGCGGGCAGCATCGACTCGTACTGCTGGCGGTCGCGCTTCCACTCGGCGTACTGCGGGTGGGCGGGCGTGATGATCTCTTCGGCCTTCAGCTTCTTCTGGAAGGCCCGGTCCTGTTCCATGGCCTGGATCAGCTGGTCGTAGGCCTCGGCCTTCAACATGCGCTCGCCCAGCTTGCCGCGCTTCGCGTCGGTCTTCTTCAGCCACTCCACGAAGGGCGGCAGTTCCAGCGCGGGCAGCGCGCTCTTCACGTAGTACTGGGCGGCGCGCTCGCGGCCGTTTTCCTCGCTGGTCTGCGGCCCCCACCAGACGATCATGTTCACGAGGATCAGCAGCACCGTCAGCCACGGTGGATTGCGCCAGCTCGGTTTGTTTTCGAGCGGGATGGCGTAGAACATGTGGTGCCTTCAGCGCGCCGAGGTTGCCGGCAGCGGGCGGCCGCCGCCGGGCTGCCCCAAGGCGAGCCGCGCCTCCCCCTCGGGGGGTGGAGTTACACGAGCGCAGCGAGTGAAAAGCCGGGGGGCCAACACGTTCAGCCGAGCCGCTTGCGGTGGCGCGCGATCTGCGACTTCACCTGAGCCGGCGCGGTGCCGCCCAGGATGTTGCGTGCGTTCAGCGAGCCGCGCAGGCTCAGCACGTCGTACACGTCCTTCTCGATGTTCGGGTTGAACTGCTGCAGCACCGCCAGCGGTAGCTCGGCCAGATCGACCTTGTGCGAGGTGGCGGCCTTCACGGCATGGGCCACGGTTTCGTGCGCGTCGCGGAAGGGCAGGCCCTTCTTCGTGAGGTAGTCGGCCAGGTCGGTGGCGGTGGCGTAGCCGCGCAGCGCCGCGGCTTCCATCGCCTCGGGCTTGACGGTGATGCCGCCGATCATCTCGGCAAAGATGCGCAGGGTGTCCTTGAGCGTGTCGACGGTGTCGAACAGCGGCTCCTTGTCTTCCTGGTTGTCCTTGTTGTAGGCCAGCGGCTGGCCCTTCATGAGGGTGATGAGCGCCATCAGGTGGCCGACCACGCGGCCGGTCTTGCCGCGCGCGAGCTCGGGCACGTCGGGGTTCTTCTTCTGCGGCATGATCGACGAGCCGGTCGTGAAGCGGTCGGCGATCTGGATGAAGCCGAAGTTCTGGCTCATCCACAGGATGAGTTCTTCGCTCATGCGGCTGATGTGGACCATGCAGAGGCTCGCCGCGGCGGTGAATTCGATCGCGAAGTCGCGGTCGCTCACGGCATCCAGGCTGTTCTGGCAGACGCCGTCCATGTTCAAGGTCTTGGCGACCAGTTCGCGGTCCAGCGGGTAGCTGGTGCCGGCGAGGGCGGCGGCGCCCAGCGGCAGGCGATTGACGCGGCGGCGCACCTCGCCCATCCGCTCGGCATCGCGGCTGAACATTTCCACGTAGGCCAGCATGTGGTGGCCGAAGCTCACCGGCTGGGCCACCTGCAGGTGGGTGAAGCCGGGGAGGATCACCTCGACGTTCTTCTCGGCGATGTCCACCAGCGCCTTCTGCAGTTCGGTGAGCAGGTCGCCGATGAGGTCGATCTCGCCGCGTAGCCAGAGGCGCACGTCGGTGGCCACCTGGTCGTTGCGGCTGCGGCCGGTGTGCAGGCGCTTGCCGGCATCGCCCACGAGCTGGGTCAGGCGCGCCTCGATGTTCAGGTGCACGTCTTCCAGGTCGAGCTTCCACTCGAAGGCGCCGGACTCGATTTCGCTGCGGATCTGCGCCATCCCACGTTCGATTTCGGCGTGGTCCTGCTTCTGGATGATCCCCTGGGCGGCGAGCATGCCGGCATGGGCGAGGGAGCCTTCGATGTCGGCCTGCCAGAGGCGCTTGTCGAAGAAGACGCTGGAGGTGTAGCGCTTCACCAGGTCGCTCATCGGTTCGGAGAAAAGGGCCGACCAGGCTTCGGATTTCTTGTCGAGTTGGTTTTGGGTCATGGGAGCCGTCCAGGAGGCAATAATGGGTTGGTCACCCGATGTAACTGTGATGTCTGCGATGCGCAACCCGGCGATTTTATCGGCCAGCTCTGGCTCCACGCCCCCGACGCCGTCGGAGAGGGCTCGCGTGCCCCTGCGCGGTGGGCCGTCGCTGTTCGATGCGTGCCAGATCGGGGTGGTGCTGCGCACCGTGGTGTTCGTCGAGGTGGTGGTGGCCATCGCCGCGCTCTTCGTGGTCTCCACGCCCGGCGAATGGCTGGTGCAGACCGCCACCGTCACCGGCGGCGCCTTGCCCGCCACGCTGCTCTGGCTGGTCACGGCCTGCGGGCTCAAGAAGCAGCTGCGGCGCCTGCCGCGCCAGTGGCAGTACGCGGCCGGTGCCGTGCTGGGCGCGCTGGCATCGCTCTATGGCTGCGGCCTCTTGCGCCTGACCGGCGTGCTCGCCAATGCGCCGTGGCTGGCCAGCGGACTGGCCGGCGCGCTCTTCGCAGGGCTGGTCATGACCGCGATGGCCCTGCGCGCACGCGGCCAGACGCCCGCCGCCACCACGGCCCGGCTCGAGGAGTTGCAGTCGCGTATCCGTCCCCACTTTCTCTTCAACACGCTCAACAGCGCCATCGCCCTGGTGCGCGAGGAGCCCGCCAAGGCCGAGACCATGCTCGAAGACCTGGCCGAGCTGTTCCGCCAGGCGCTGGCCGACCCGGGCGAATCGGGCACGCTGGCCGACGAGATTGCGCTGGCCGAGCGCTACCTGGCCATCGAGCAGGTGCGCTTCGGCGAGCGCCTGCGCATCCGCTGGGACCTCGACGCCGCCGCCAGCAACGCGCGCCTGCCGCCGCTCTTGCTGCAGCCGCTGGTCGAGAACGCCATCAAGCACGGTGTGGAGCCGAGTCCCGAGGGTGCCAAGCTGCGCATCCGCACCGAGCGGCGCGGCAGCATGGTCGTGATCGAGGTGGTCAACAGCCTGCCGCCGCTGCGCTGGGCCGACGAGCCGCTGCCGCGCGGCCACGGCATTGCGCTGGCCAACGTGCGCGACCGGCTGCGCCTGTTGCACGACATGCAGATGCAGTTCAGCGCCGGCATGGATCAAAAGAACTATCGGGTGCGCATCGCGATCCCCGCCGAATCATGACCCTCAAGACCCTGATCGTCGACGACGAAGCCCTGGCACGTTCCCGCATGCGCACCCTGCTGCGCGATTGCAGTTCGCCCGCCGCCGAGGTGGTGGCCGAGGCCTCGCAGGGTGCGGAGGCGCAGCAGCACCTGGCCACGATGGCGCTGGACCTCGTGCTGCTCGACGTGCACATGCCCGGCGTCGACGGCATCGAGGTGGCGCGTGCGCTGCGCAGCAACCCCGATGCGCCGGCCGTGGTGTTCGTCACGGCGCATGCGACGCACGCGGTCACGGCCTTCGAGCTCGACGCGGTCGACTACCTGACCAAGCCGGTGCGCGCCGAGCGGCTGCAGCAGGCATTGCAGAAGGCCGAGCGCTTCCTGAAGGAGCGCCGCGCGCTGCAGGCCGAGGCGGTGCCCGAGACCGTGCTGATCCAGGACCGCGGCCGCGCCGAGCGCGTGCCGCTGTCCGAGGTGCTGTACCTGAAATCCGAATACAAGTACCTCACCGTGCGCACCGCCACGCGCAGCCATATCCTGGATGGCTCGCTCAACGAGTTCGAGGAGCGCTATCCGAACCGCTTCCTGCGGGTGCATCGCAATGCGCTGGTCGCCCGCTCGGCCATCCGCGCGCTCGAGAAATACGATGACGGCGAAGACGCCGAAGGCTGGGCCCTGCGGCTCGATGCGATTCCCGAACCCGTCGCGGTGTCGCGTCGCCAGCTGGCCGCTGTGCGCGAAGTACTCAAGGAGGCGCGATGACCGAGGAAAAGAGTGCTCCGCCCGAGAAGCCCCAGGCCGCTGAAACCCCGGAGCCCGCGTCCGAGCCTCCGGCCACCGAAGCGCCCGAGCCGTCGCCTTCGCCTGCACGTGCGTCTGCTTCGGCGCCAGCGCCCGCAGCAGACGCCGACGACGCATCTCCCACCGAGACGCCCGCCGCGGCGCGCAGGCGCCTGCTGCTGCACATGCCGGTCGATGTGCGCAGCGCCTCGCTGGTGGTGCTCGCCGTGCTGGCCAGCGTCTTTGCGCTGCAGTGGGGCCAGGCGGTGTTCATTCCGCTGATGCTGAGCCTTTTGCTGACCTACGCGCTGTCGCCGCTGGTCGAGATGCTCCACCGCTGGCACCTGCCGCGCTGGATCGGCGCCGCGTTCATCCTCGTGGGCCTGTTCGGCGGCATCGGCTGGACGGGTTATTCGCTGTCGGCCAATGCATCGCAGCTGGTCGATTCGCTGCCGGTCGCCGCGCAGAAGCTCGGGCAGGCCATGCGCCGCGACAAGGGCGCCAGCGCCACGCCGCTCGAAAGCGTGCAGCAGGCCGCCGCGCAGCTCGAGAAAGCCGCGGAGGAGAACTCCGCGCGCGTCGCCTCGCGGCGCGGCGTGGCCCGCGTCATCATCGAGCGGCCCGGCTTCAACGTGCGCGACTACCTGCTCAGCGGCACCGTCGGCCTGTTGAGCGCGCTGGGGCAGCTCACGCTGGTGGCCTTTCTGACCTACTTCGCGCTGTGCTCGGGCGACACCTTCCGCCGCAAGCTCATCAAGATCACCGGGTCGAGCCTGCAGAAGAAGAAGGTCACGGTGCATGTGCTGGACGACATCACCCGCAACATCGAGCGCTACCTGCTGGTGCAGATTTTGGTCAGCGTGGTGGTGGGGCTGACGACCGGGCTGGCGTTCTGGGTCATCGGCGTGGAGAACGCGGCCGTCTGGGGAATCATCGCGGCCGTGACCAACCTCATTCCCTACATCGGCTCAGTGATCGTGCTGGTGGCGGCGGGGCTGGTGGCGTTCCTGCAGTTCAACAGCCTGCAGATGGGCGTATTGGTGGGCGGCATATCGCTGGCCATCCACACGGTCGTGGGCAACCTGCTGATGCCCTGGCTCACCAGCCGAACCAGCCGCATGAACCCGGTGGCGGTGTTCGTGGGCGTGATCTTCTGGGGCTGGCTCTGGGGCATCTGGGGGCTGCTGCTGGGCATTCCGATCACGATGGTGATCAAGTCGATCTGCGACCGTGTGGAAGACCTGCAGCCCATCGGCGAACTGCTGGGCGAATAGGGGCGCTCAGCCCGGCTGCGCCTTGCCGCGCACCGCTTTTTTCACCGGCAGCTTCTTCACGAACGTGTCGGCCGCATCGAGCGATTTGCCGTCGTGCGTGCGCAGGTCGAGCTTGCGCACCGGCTTGCCGCTGTCGCGCTCGAGCAGCACCGAGTGCGCCTCGCCCTTGCCGTAGAGGTGTTGCTCGCCCCAATGCCTGAGACCCACCACCACGGGGAAGAGGCCGTTGCCCTTGGGGGTGAGAACGTACTCCTGGTACATCGTGCCGTCCGATGCGGGCACCAGCGCGAGCACGCCTTCGTGCACCAGGTTCTTCAGCCGGTCCGCGAGGATGTTCTTCGCCACGCCCAGGCTCTGCTGGAATTCGCCGAAGCGCTTCATGCCGTCGAACGCGTCGCGGATGATGAGCAGCGACCACTGGTCGCCGACGATGTCGAGCGAGCGCGCCATCGGGCAGGTGTCTGATTTGAGGCTTCGTCTCTTGGCCATGGCCCGTATTAGACCGGGGATGGCCTTTCGGTGGCAAATGAAAACCTGAATGCCTGCAACGCAACCGATGGCATCGAATTTCCGTAAGGTGCGCGGCATGCCCTACCTCCAGCTCGACGTGAACGGCCGCCACGAAGTGGCCGACAAGAAGCGCCTCGCGCGCAAGCTCTGCGAAACCTATGCGCAACTGATGAGCGTGGACATCCGCCGCATCAGCGTCGCGATCCGCGAGGTGGGCGAAGGCGGCGTCTGGCGCATGGTGGACGGCGAGGCCACCGAGGTGTCGGTGCTCATGTGCGACATCCGGCGCGGCCGCTCCGCCGAACTGCGGCTCGAAGTCGCGAAGGCCCTGTGCCGCGATTGCATCGAGATACTGGGGCTGCGTGAAGACCGGCTCAATGTCGAATTCACCCAGCATTCGGGGGATGAGATGTACCACCCGACGCTGGGGGGCTACAGCCCGGAGTGGTCGGAGGACGAGGCCGGCTGACCGCCGGGATGCATCGGTTCAGCGCGATGCCAATGCACGCTGGCCGTTGTGATCCGGCGGGACAAGCCGGTCAACAAGGCCCTGCGCGTGGTGCTCGATGCGATCGCGGCGGCAGGCAGGAAGGCTGCGGGACCAGTCACTCGGGCAAGGTAGCCAGCACCGGACCACCGCGCGCCCGGCCCAGCGTTCCGACGATCAGCGCGGCGATCAGCACAAGAACGCCGCTGAGCACCATCGCGCTGGAGATGCCGAAGTTGTCGACCGTGAGGCCGCCGATCAGCGCGCCCGAGGCGATCGCCACCTGGAAGCCGCTCACGAGCAGCGCCTGGCCGGCTTCGGGGGCATCGGGCACGGCTTCCATCATCCAGCCGGTGAGCGCCACCGGGATCAGGCCGAAGGCCACGCCCCAGATGAAGACCACGACCGCGCCGGGCACGAAGCCGCTGCCGATCAGCGTGGACAGCAGCAATGCCGTCGCCAGCATCAGCGCCGCCAGCAAGGTGGTGCCGCGCACGCTGCGCGCCACCAGGCTGCCGCCGACGAAGGTGCCGATGAAGCCGACCGCGCCGTAGACCAGCAGCAGCATCGACACCGCGTTGGGGTCCAGGCCGAACACCTGCTGCAGCAGCGGCTTGAGATACGTGTAGGCCGCGAAATGGCCGGCGATGAAGAACAGCACCGCGAGCAACCCGACCTGCGCCATGCGGCGCGTGAGCGGCGTGAGCAGGTCGCGCGCACCGATGGCGCGCACCGGCGGAATCGCAGGCAAGAGCCACAGCTGCACCAGCAGCACCACCGCGGCGAGCGCACCCGTCACCGCGAACGAAGCGCGCCAGCCGAAGAGCGTGCCGAGGAACGAGCCCGCGGGCACACCGAGCACCGTGGCGGCCGACACGCCGGCCAGCACCAGCGACATGGCGCGCGCCTTCGAGGCATCGGGCACCAACTGCGTGGCAGCAGCCGGTGCGAAGGTCCAGAAACCACCCACGCACAGGCCCAGCAGCAGGCGCGCGACGAGCATCGTGGCGAAGTTGGGTGCAAAGGCCGCGAGCAGGTTCGAGGCGATCAGCAAGGTGGTGAGCGCGATCAGCACGGTGCGCCGGTCGAGCTTGCCCGACGCGACGATCAGCGCCGGCCCGGCGAAGGCGGCGAGCACGCCGGGCATCGTGATCATCAGGCCGGCCGTGCCGTCGGAGACGTTCAGGCCGCGCGCGATGTCGGTGAGAAGGCCGATGGGCATGAACTCGGTCGAGACCATGGCGAAGGTGCCGACGGCAATGGAGCTGACCGCGAGCCAGGCGGAGCGGGTCGTCTTGACCTGTTCGGGCGACGACGACAGGTCGTCGATGCAGGGCGTGCTGCTGGGTGCATTCATCATGGGAGGGGTCCTGGGGCGCATCGGCGAAGCGCGTGCCGATGCTTGTTGCGGGAGTCCAGGGAGTTTGGGAGCTGACTGCCGCGCGACAAAGAGGGCTCGCGGCAGTAGTCAGTTTCCCTTCAGCGAACAATCGACCCTTTTTTGCTGTCGAGAGCGTGACTGCCGCCTTGGTGATGGCTATCGCCACCCGACGGTGCTACGTGGGTTGCAGCACCCGGCCGTCGGCCACGAACAGGTCGTCGACCAGCACGCGAAATTCCGCATCGGGTGCAAAGCGCGGCAGGGCCAGGTCCGGCGAGAGGAATTCGATGTCGATCGTGTGCGGCTCGCCGCGCGCCAGCGCCTCGCCCTGCGGCACGATCCATCGGGCCGAGAAGCCTTCCTTGTCGATCACCAGCGCGCCGCGGTATTCCCCGGCGCCCAGCGGCACATCGTGCACCGGCAGTGCCGCCGGCCGCAGCGTGAGCGCGACCCGCCGATGCAGCGTGAACGCGCCCCGCGCATCGAAGCTCGCGGGCTCGGCCTGCACGGGCCGGGGCGCGCGGCGCGGCAGCTTGCCGATGAGCCACGCGATCACGTTGCCGATGATCGGCACCCACAGCACCATCAGCAGCGTGGCGATGTCGCGGGTGGTCGTGCCGCGCTCCGCGTAGTGCCGCACCACCGCCCCCGTGACCGCCACGCACAGCAGGATGATGACGATGAGCTTGCGGCGGAACTGGATCTTGGTCATGGAGGTGCGGATGAGAGAGGCCCGCGGACCTTAACCCACCCGCAGCACCGCATCCGCCGGCAGCGCCTGCCAGTCGATCCACTCGCCCACCGCCACATGGTGCGTCGGCGTCGCCGCGACCTCGGGCGTGCCCCACTGCAGCGTGAGGCTGCGCCCACCGAGCCGCAGGGCGATCTCGAAGCCCGGCCAGTGCGCGGGCACGTGCGGCGTCAGCGAGAGCTGCCTGCCCTTCACGCTCAACCCCAACAGCGTCTCGACGGACGCGCGGTGCAGCCACGCGGCCGATCCGGTGTACCAGCTCCAGCCGCCCCGGCCCACGTACGGCGCGGCGCCGTAGATGTCGCCCGCCATCACGTAGGGCTCCAGTTCGTAGGCCGGCCCGCGTTCCGCGTGCGCCGCACGGTGCGCCGGGCTCAGCCCCTCGAAGCTCTGCCATGCCGCTTCATGGTCGCCCTGCAGCGCCTGCGCCATCAGCGCCCACACCGCACCGTGCGAGTACTGCCCGCCGTTTTCGCGCACGCCCGGCGGGTAGGCCTGGATGTAGCCGGGGTTGTTGGTCGAGTGCGCGAAGGGCGGTGTCAACAGGCGCAGGAGGCCCGCGGGCTCGTCGTGCAGATGCTTCTTCACGGCGGCCATCGCCGGGCCGGTGTGCGCCGCGTCCGAGGCGCCCGAGAGCACCGACCACGCCTGCGCGATCAGGTCGATGCGGCATTCGTCGTTGGTCGACGAGCCCAGCGGCGCGCCGTTGTCGAAGAAGGCGCGGCGGAACCATGCGCCGTCCCAGCCCGCATCGTGCAGCGCGGCGATCCAGCCGCGGCGCGCTTCGGTCCAGCGTGCCGCGCGCTCGTGTTCGCCGCGTGCTTCCGCGATCGGTGCGTAGTGCTCGACCACGCTGCACAGGAACCACGCGAGCCACACCGATTCGCCGCGGCCTTCGTTGCCCACGCGGTTCATGCCGTCGTTCCAGTCGCCCGTGCCCATCAGCGGCAGGCCGTGCACGCCGGTCTTCAGGCTGCGGTCGATGGCACGAGCGCCGTGGTCGAACACGGTGGCCGTGCGGCCGTTGTTCTGCGGCGCGTAGTAGGCGTCTTCGGCGCCATCGGGAATCGCCGGCCCTTCGATGAAGCCGACCACCTGGTCGAGCAGCGAGGCATCGCCGGTCACTTCGACGTAATGCGCCGTCGCGAACGGCAGCCACAGCAGGTCGTCCGAGAAATGCGTGCGCACGCCGGCACCGCCGGGCATGTGCCACCAGTGCTGCACGTCGCCCTCGGGGAACTGGCGCGCGGCGTTGACGAGGATCTGCTCGCGCAGCCGCGCCGGATCGGTGAGCGCGAAGGCCATCGCATCCTGCAGCTGGTCGCGGAAACCGAAGGCGCCGCCCGCCTGGTAGAAGCCGGCCTTCGACCAGAGCCGGCAGGCGAGCGTCTGGTAGATGAGCCAGCGGTTGACCATCGCATCGAACAGCGGATCGGGCGTGCGCACCGTGAGGCGGCCGAGCAGTTCGTCCCAGAAGCCGCGCACCTGCGCCAATGCTTCAGGCACGTCGCGCTGCCGCCAGCGGTGCGCCAGGTCGAGCGCGGCCTCGGCGGTGTCGGCATGGCCCAGCACGAAGGTGAAGGTGGCGGTCTCGCCCGCGCCGACGACGAACTCGCCGCCGATGGCCGCGCAGGCATCGAGCCCGCTGCCCGCGCGTCGCGCGAGTGTCTCGGGTACCTCGACGATGCCGTGGCCTGCGAAGAACTCGTTGCGGTC
Source organism: Variovorax sp. ZS18.2.2 (assembly GCF_024701975.1). Classification (GTDB taxonomy): domain Bacteria; phylum Pseudomonadota; class Gammaproteobacteria; order Burkholderiales; family Burkholderiaceae_C; genus Variovorax. The sequence goes on along the minus strand of NZ_JANLNM010000007.1, from coordinate 88,145 downwards.
GCAGGTCCATTGCGTCGCCCCGGGCAATCCGGCAAGCAGCAGGAAGGCCGTGCTCCCGCCGAAGCCCGCGCCCGATTCGCGCTGCTGACCGAACACCGCCGGCTGGTCTTCCGGCTTCCAGCAATGCACGGTGCGCCTTTCGCCGCGCGCCGCGCCCATCTGCCACTCGACCATGCCGAGCGCGCGCAGCCGCCGCTGGCCCGCGCCCTCGTTGTGCACGCGCACATGCACCAGCTTGACGGCGTCGTCGCGGTCCGCGAAGAAGGTGGTCTTGAGCGTCAGGTTGCGCAGCCGGCATTCGAAGACTGTGTAGCCCTGGCCATGCCGCACGCGGTGGCGCACGGCTTCGGAGCCGCTCGCGCCCTGGCCGGCCGGCGTGAGCGGCAGCAGCTCGCGCGTGGCCAGGTCCTGCAGCAGGTAGTGCTCGAAGGCGGGGTCCTGCACCGGGTCGTTCGACCACGGCGTGACCTGGTGCATGCGGCTGTTGCCGGCCCAGGTGAAGCCCGAGCCCCACTCGGACACCTGGAAGCCGAAGTTCGCGTTGGCAATCACGTTGACCCAGGGGCGCGGCGTGCGGTTGTCCATGTCGACGTCGAAGCGGAACTCGCCGCTCTCCGCGTCGAAGCGGCCGGCGGGCGCCGTCATCGGCGTCGTCGCGGGTTGCGCAGATTGGGCCGCGGCCGAGCGCATCAGGAGCGGCGTGCGCTGCGGCACCGGCGCGCTGCTGTCGTCGGCAATCGTCGGGCTGCGCGCTTCGTGCAACACGGCCACCTGCACTTCGAGCGCGCGCCCGTCGGCCGTGAACACCACGCGCGCCAGGCTGGAGAGCGCAGCCTTCTCCGACGGCGCCACCTCGTGGTCGCGCAGCAGGTAGAAGCCGGCCGTGTCGTTGCGCGGAAAGCTGTTCTGGGTCTGCTGCTGCACGCGGGTGCGCAGGGTCTCGATCTCGCGCTGCAGCGGCATCAGGTACGAATTGGGCTCGCTGTTGAGCACCACCAGGTCGCAGGCCACGCCGCCGAAGCCCCACCACGGCTGCGCGCGCAGCAGCGTGTTGATGAGCCCCATGCCGTTCATCGAATGGATGTAGACCAGCACGATGGGCTTGTCGCCCGAGATGCCGAAGCGCCAGATCTGCCGCAGGTCGATGAGCCCACGGTCCTTCATCACGCGCGGCGTGGTGTAGGTGAGGATGGTCGTGAGGTCCTGCAGCGCGAGGTTCTGCGCGGGCGCGATGCTCAGGTCGCGCAGCCGCACCTGCGCCAGCGTGGCGGCCATGCGCGTGGCGCGCTCCACGTGCATCGGCTGCAGGTAGCGGTCGATGCTGGGCATCAGTGCCTCGATGCTCTCGTCGGCGGCGGTCGCGAAGCTCAGTCGCGCGGTGGCGCCGGGTGCGATCGACAGGCGCACGCGCAGGCACGCGATGGGGTCCAGGCCATTCACCGGCGTGCCGTTGATGTGCAGCGGCTGGGCATCGAGCGCGGGGCTCGCGAGCGAGCGGTTGCGGCCGATGAAGGCGCGCCGGTCGGTCATGCAGTCGATGGAAAGCACATGCGCATCGACCGAGGCGACGAAGTGCGCGGCAGCCACCACCGGGTCGCCGTGCAGCCGGGGCTTGCGCGACATCAGGAGCGCACGCCATGCGGGTTCCCAGCGCGACTCGACGAACAGGTTGGCGAAGGCCGGATGCGCCTCGTCGGCCTTGGGGTTCGAGAGCACCGGTTCGAAGTACGAAATGAGCTCGAGCGTGCGCGTCTCGTCGCCCGAGTTGTGCAGCGTGATGTTGCGCAGCTCCGTATCGTCCTCGGGGCTGATCAGCACCGTGGTGCGCACCTGCAGGCCGGGGCCGGCCGCGTCGAACTGCACCTGGTCGGCGAGGAAGCGGGTGCGGTAGAGCCAATCGGCGCCGGGCGCGGGCAGGGCGGTGAGCGAGGTGAGTTCGCGCTGTCCCTCGTCGCGGATGTAGAAGAAGGTGCCGTGGCTGTCGCGCAGCGGGTCGTCGCGCCAGCGCGTCACGTTGAACGAGCGCCAGCGGCTCACGCCCGCGCCGTTGGCGCGCAGCGCCACCGTGTAGCGGCCGTTCGAGAGCAGGTGCGTGGGCTGGAAGCCGGCCGCCATCGGATCGACCAGGCGCGGCTGGAACAGCGGCGCGAGTTCGGTCTGGCTGGGCTCGGGCGGCGTGCGCGGATCGGCGCTGCCGATGATCTGCCGCGGCGTGCGCTCGTGCAGCAGCGATTCGTGCGCCTGCACCAGCGCGGCGCTGCCGAACCAGCGGCGCGGCCCGTCGGCGCACAGCACGTTGCACAGCGCCACCAGCGACATGCCCTGGTGGTGCGCCATGAAGTTGCGCACCACGGTGAACTCCTGCCCCTCGGCCTGGCGCGAGGTGGTGAAGTCCACCGCGTCGTGAAAGCCGAACTCGCCGCGCGCGCCGAGCGATTCGAGCCGTTCGAGATTGGTCACCGCTGCTGCGGGGGCCAGCAGCGCAGCCATCACGCTCGCGTAGGGCGCCAACACGCGGTCGGTGGGCGGTGTGCGGCGCAGCGCGAGGCGCGGCACGCCGAAGGGTGAGTACTGATAGGCGAGCGAGTGGTCCTGCGCGAAGTAGGCCGATTCCGAAACGCCCCACGGCAGGTTCTGCGCGCGGCCGAAGGCTTGTTGCTCGGCGATGGCCGCGCTGTTGGCGACCTGCAGCAGGCCGTCTTCTGGCTCGGACATCACGAGCGCCGGCATCAGGTACTCGAACATCGAGCCCGACCACGACTTGAGGCTGGGCGCGAAGCCCACGAGCAGGAACGGCCGGCCCAGCGCCATCCAGTGGCGGCGTGGCACATCGCCCTTGGCAATCGCCAGAAAGCTCAGGAGACGCGATTCGGAGGCCAGCAGGTCGTAGTAGCTCGCGTCGAGCACGTTCTCCTCGACGCGCAGGCCGATGTGGAACAGGTGCCGCTTGGCGTCGTAGAGGCCGCTGAAATCCATGCCGGCGTGCAGCGCGTCGCAGCGTTGCGCGAGCGCTTCGAGCGCGGGTGCTTCGTGGCTCTCGCAGCCCTCCTCTGAAAAGGCGCGGCAAGCCTGCGCCACCGCCACGAGGTGGCCCGCGAAGTTGCCGCTGTCCACGCTGGAGACGTAGTCCGGCGGCAGCGGCTTGAGCGTCTGCGTGTCGTACCAGTTGAACAGGTGGCCCTGGTGCTTCTGCATGCGGTCGACGGTGTCGAGCGTGGCGCCGATGCGGGCGAGCAGCGCGGCGGTGTCGATCCAGCGGAACTCGCGCGCGCAACACGCCGCCAGCAGGTACATGCCGATGTTGGTCGGCGAGGTGCGATGGGCGATGGTGGGCTGCGGCTCCAGCTGCAGGTTGTCGGGCGGCAGGTGGTTGTCGTCGGGGCCGACCACATGCTCGAAGAACCGCCAGGTGTCGTGCGCCAGCTTTTCGAGGTAGCTGCGCTGTTCGGCATTCAGCAGATCGGGCACCTCGGCATCGACGCGGCTGCTCCACCACGCGGCGACAGGCGCGAGCGCCCAGACGACGAACAGCAGCGGGCCGATCACCGGGTACGCGCTCCAGTGCGCCGCGATGGCGAGCGCGAGGCAGACCACGCTGCTGAAAGCGCCCCCGCGCAGGAACGGCAGCAACTGCTGGCTGGACTGCGCCTGCGCCTGCGCGGCGGTGGTCCATTGCAGCAGGTGCTTGCGACTCACGACCAGCCGCCACGTCGCGAGAAACGCCGCGTCGAGCAGCAGCCGCGTCTGCGCTGCCAGCTGCACGAACTGCCAGGCCGCCCCGGACATCGCGCGCAGCAATTCGACCGCGCCCACATCGAAGAAGTGGCGCAACTCGATGGCGCGCCGCGTCGGCACCAGCCCGGCCAGCGCGCCGAGCAGCGGCCCGAGCGTGAGCGCCGAGCCGACGGCTGCCAACGCCCAGCCGAGCGGCATGGCCTGCGTAAAGATCACGAGCACCAGCAGCGCGAAAGAGGCGGGCACCACCTGCGAGCGGCGCAGGTTGTCGCCCATCTTCCAGAGGCCGAGCGCATCGATGCCGAAGCGCCGCGCGCGCCACATCAGCGGCAGCAGCTGCCAGTCGCCGCGCACCCAGCGGTGCACGCGCGAGGCGGCCACGCCGGCGTGGTGCGGATGGTCTTCGATCAGCACGACGTCGCTCACCATCGCGCAGCGCGCGACCGTGCCTTCGAGCAGGTCGTGGCTCAGCACCGCGCTGTCGGGGATGCGCTGGTTCAGCGTGGCGTGGACCGCGCGCACGTTCAGGAGGCCCTTGCCGGTGAAGGAGCCGCTGCCGAACACGTCCTGATAGATGTCGGAGGCGCCACTGCCGTACGGGTCGAGCCCGCACTGGCCGGCGAACATCCAGTGGAAGAGCGAGCGCTCGTTGCGCATCGGAAACGGCGTGACGATGCGCGGCTGCAGGATGCCGAAGCCCGCGACGACGCGGCGGCTTTGCGCATCCACCTCGGGTGCGTTGAGCGGATGCGCTGCGATCGAGACCAGGTCGCGCAAGGCGCCGGGCGGCAGGCCCGTGTCGCTGTCGAGGGTCAGCACATAAGGCGTGCGGCCGGGGGCGAGTTGCTGGCCCGGCGCGAGCGGCAGGAAGCCGCTGGCATCGCCGCTCGCCAGCAGGCGCATCAGCATCTCTAGCTTGCCGCGCTTGCGCTCCCAGCCCATCCAGCGCTCTTCGGTGTCGCTCCAGGTGCGCGGGCGATGCAGCACGAGGAAGCGCGGCGCGGCGCCGTCGGCTGCGGGGTACTTCGCGTTGAGCGCGGCGATGCGCTCGATGGCGTCGGCTAGCAGCGGTGCGTCTTCGGGCAGCGAGGCCAGCGGGGCGTCGGCCCAGTCGGTCAGCAACGCGAACTGCGCATGCTGCTCTCGGTTGGCGAGCCAGTGCAGTTCGAGGCGGTGCGCAAGCTGTGCGTTGCTCGCAGTCGAGGTCAGCAAGGTGGGAATGACGACGAGCGCGCGGTGCCGCTCGGGAATGCCGGTCGCGAAGTCCAGGCGCGGCAGGGCCTGCACGCGCACCGACTCCGCCATGATCCGCTGCGCCAGCGCGATCAGCGCCTCGGAGAGCGGCCATGCGAGCAGCACCAGTGCGACCACGGTGGTCCAGTCACCGCGGTGCGCGAGGCCGCGCGCCACGGCGAACAGCAGCAATGCGGTGCCCACGGCGACGGCCGACAGGTACACGGGCAGGCGCCAGCTGCGATGGCTCCCCGGCGACCGGCCATGAACCGCGCGGCCGTTGCGGCCCGCCTGCCCGTCGGACGCCAGTGCGGCGATCAGCGCCGGGCGGCCTTGTCCGAAGAGGTAATAGCCCGCGGTGCCGTCGGCACGGTCGGTTTCCGCCGCGGCATCGTCGGCCGGCGCGCTCGCGGCCATGCGCACCACGGCCTCGGCCACTTCGCGCTCGGGCTGTTCGGTGTCGCGCGCCACCCGCTCCATCGCATGCGTGATCTGCTGGCGCGTGCGTTCGCTTTCGCTCGCAAAGCTGGGCAGTTCGCGCAGCACACGCAGCGACCGGCTGACCGGCTCGATCAGGTCGCTCCACTCGACCTGGCCGATCATGCGCAGCGTGGTGATGATGTTGCCCACCGTGAGGTTGGCGGCCGCTTGCGCGTTCTGCGCGTCGTTGATCAGCGCCGGGCCGTTGGGGCAGTGCTGCTCGGTCCAGCGCACGAGCGCGGGCATGTTCTCGCCGTGCTCGACCGGCAGTCGCTGCCAGAGCTGCGTGAGGTAGTTGTCCTGCAGGCCGTGGCTCTGCAGCGCGCGGTAGAGCACGTCGAGGTCCTGCGCCGAGAGATGCGGCGCGGCATCCCAGGCGGCATGCGCGATTTCGCGCGCGACCTTGTTCTCGGCAATGCTCTCGGCCACGCGGCGCAGGTTTTCGAGCAGCACCACGCGCAAGGTGGTGGGCAGCGCCCAGAGTTCGCCGAGCGTGAGTTCGTCGATGTCCTGGTAGGCGTTGAGGAAGGCGGTGAACAGCGTCTTGTTGAGCACGCTGTCGGTGTGCGCCACATAGGCCCACGCAATGCCGTACACGCGCGGCAGGCCCGCGAGCGGGGGCGTCGCCAGCTTGGGCAGGCGCGCGTAATAGCTGCGCGGCACGCCGTCGTGAATCTGCTGGAGCTGCGCCTCGACGAGGTGGAAGTTGTCGAGCAGCCATTCGGCCGCCGGCGACACATAGCGCCCGCTCTGCGAGATCCGCGCGATGTAGTCGAAGGCGGCGCGCAGCGACTCGAGGTTTTCGTCAACGCGCGGAAAGAACGGCGCGCCTTCGCCGGCGCGGCGGCGGTCTTCTTCCACCACCTGCGCGCGCGCGAGGCTGTGGCCATGCTGCTCGAAACGTTGGGCGCCGAAGAGTTCGGCGCGGATCGGAAGGGCTACCGGGTCATGCGGACCCAGAAGCAGGGTCCGGGCGTAGTGACTGAGCCCCTGGAGGCGGTCGACGACGGCTGCGGCGCTCAAGCGATCGCAAAGAGACCGATGACTAGAACCGCGGCCATGCAGGCCATCGTGACGATGCGGCCCGCAGCGAGTGCGCGCACACGTTGCATGTGGCTTCGCACCGAGAACCATCGGCCGTGGGCGCGCGCGCAGTGGCGCATGTGGGAAGCCAGGGCTTCGAAATCGTCGTTGACGAAATCGACTTGCGAATGGGTAAGGGACTGCGGGACGGACATTGCAACGGGCTCCTGTGAAACGACTTCGAGCTGCCGCGCGATTGCGAGAACTGTGAACGTATCCGACCGTACCTGTTTAATTGACCTTACGGGTTCCTCATTGGCGCCTATTCACGTAGGAGAGGGCGCACAAGGCGCCCTCTGTCTTTGGTGGCCGAAGCCTAATCAGCCCGTGTTGCGCAGACCCGCCGCCACCCCGTTGATCGAAATGTGAATCCCGCGCTGCAGCCGCTCGCCGCCATCACCTGCGCGATAGCGCCGCATCAATTCCACCTGCAGGTGATGCAGCGGATCGATGTACGGGAAGCGATGCCGCACCGAGCGCTGCATCTCCGCATTGCCCTCGAGCCGCTGCTTGGCGCCCGTGATGAGCGTGAGCGCGTCCGAGGTGCGATGCCATTCGGCATCGATCATCGAGAACACCTTCTGGCGCAGCTTGCGGTCGGTCACCAGTTCGGCGTAGCGCGAGGCCAGCGCGAGGTCGCTCTTGGCGAGCACCATGTCCATGTTCGACAGCAGCGTGCGAAAGAACGGCCACTGCGCGTACATGCGCTGCAGCAGTGCCACGCGTTCCTTCTTGCCCGCGGCGTTGCCGGCCGCGGCGAGGAACTGCTCCACGCCCGAACCGAAGCCGAACCAGCCCGGAATCGTGAGCCGGCACTGGCCCCAGCTGAAGCTCCACGGCACCGCGCGCAGGTCGTCGATCTTGTGGCTCGGGTTGCGCGATGCGGGGCGCGATCCGATGTTGAGTTCGGCGATCTCGCGGATCGGCGTGGAGCCGAAGAAGTAGTCGCCGAAGCCGGGGGTCTCGTACACCAGCTTGCGGTACGCGGCCATGCTCGCGCTCGAGAGTTCACCCGCGGCCGAGAGAAAAGTGGCGGGCGCCGACTTGCCCTGCGGCAGCAGCGTGGCCTCCAGCGTGGCGGCCACCAGCGTCTCCAGGTTGCGCCGGCCGATCTCGCGGTTGGCGTACTTGGAGCCGATGACTTCGCCTTGCTCCGTGAGACGGATCTGGCCGCGCACCGTGCCCGGCGGCTGCGCGAGGATCGCCTGGTAGCTCGGACCGCCGCCGCGTCCGACCGTGCCGCCACGGCCATGGAACATGCGCAGGCGAATGGGGTTGGCCTTCTTCTTGTTGAGCTCGTCGAAGAGCGACACAAGCGCGATGCCTGCGCGGTACAGCTCCCAGTTGCTGGTGAAGATGCCGCCGTCCTTGTTGCTGTCGCTGTAGCCGAGCATCACGTCCTGCTCGGCGCCCGAGCGCTCGATCAGTGCCTGGATGTTCGGCAGCGCATAGAAGGCGCGCACGATCGGCGCGGCGTTGCGCAGGTCTTCGATGGTCTCGAACAGCGGCACGACGATCAGGTCGCACACCGCGTTGGTCGCCATCGCGCCACGCAGGAGCCCCACTTCCTTTTGCAGCAGCAGCGCTTCGAGCAGGTCGCTCACCGTTTCGGTGTGGCTGATGATGTAGTGGCGGATGGCCGCGGCGCCGTAGCGCGCCCGCGCGGTGCGGGCGGCGGCGAAGATGGCCAGTTCGCTTTTCGCGAGCGGCGAATAGTCGGCATCGGGCACGCGCAGCGGACGCGCGTCATCGAGCAGCTTGAGCAGCAGCGTCTGTTTGGCCTCTTCGGCGAGCGACGCGTAAGACGGCTCGATGCGCGCGGTGGCGAGCAGCTCGGCGATCACCGCCTCGTGCTTGTCGGAGCTTTGGCGCAGGTCGACCGTGGCGAGATGGAAGCCGAACACCTCCACCGCGCGGATCAGCGGACGCAGCCGCTGTGCCGCGAGCACGCTGCCGTGCTTTTCGTCGAGCGACTCTTCCACGGTGCGCAGGTCGGCAAGGAATTCTTCGGCCTTGGTGTACGGGTTCTGCGGCGCGACAGCATGGCGCGCGGCCTCACCGCCGGTGAGTTCGCGCAGCGTGGCTGCAAGGCGCGCGTACACGCCGGTGAGCGCACGGCGATAGGGCTCGTCCTTGCGGTGTTCGTTGGTATCGGGCGAGCGTTCGGCCAGGCCCTGCATCTCGACCGACACATCCACCAGTGTGGCCGAGAGCGAGAGTTCGCCGCCCAGGTAGTGCACTTCGGTGAGGTAGTGGCGCAGCGCCAGTTCGCACTGGCGGCGCAGCGCGTACTCGAGCGTTTCGGCGGTGACGTTGGGATTGCCGTCGCGATCGCCGCCGATCCACTGGCCCATGCGCAGGAAGGTCGCGACCGACGGCGTGGCGCCGCCGTGCGCCAGCGCATTCTCGAGATCGGCGTAGACACGCGGAATCTCGCGCAGGAACGTGGCTTCGTAGTAGCTCAGCGCGTTCTCGATTTCGTCGGCCACCGTGAGCTTGGAAAAGCGCAGGAGGCGCGTCTGCCAGATCTGGGTGACGCGGGTGCGCATCTGCGTTTCGTTGTCGGCGAGTTCGATGGGCGAGAGCGCGTCCTTGCCGCCGGCGTAGGCGTTCTGGCGCAGCCTGATCTCGTCGCGCGCGGTGAGCAGCAAGGCAATCGCGCGCTCGGCGTCGAGGATGCTCTTGCGCTGCACTTCAGTCGGGTGCGCGGTGAGCACGGGCGACACATAGCTGTGGGCGAGCGAGGCGACGATCTCGTCGGGCTTCACGCCGGCCTTGCGGATGCGGGCGAGGGCGGTCTGCAGGTCGCCGTCGGCCAGCACGCCTTCGCGATCGGCCTCGGTGCGGCGGCGGATCTGGTGGCGGTCTTCCGCGAGATTGGCCAGGTGGCTGAAATAGGTGAAGGCGCGGATCACGCGCACCGTTTCGGCGGCGCTCAGGCCCTTGAGCAGGTTCTTGAGCGCGCGGTCGGCCGCATGGTCGGCGTCGCGGCGAAAGGCCACGGACAGGGTGCGGATCTTTTCCACCAACGCATAGGTTTCGTCTCCTTCCTGCTCCCGGATCACGTCGCCGAGGATCCGGCCCAACAGCCGGATGTCGTCGATCAGTGGCTGGTCTTCGGCCTGGCGGCGCTTGGGGAGGGCAGGGGTCTTGCTGGCTTTCATTCGATGTTGTTCCTGGGGACTTGAATGGACGCGCCGCCTGCGTTGCTGCGGCGCAACATGCTAGCATTCCGGCGTCTGAAAACATGTACTTTTTGGGAGCGGTCTTGAGCAATATCGTGATCGCAACGCGCGAAAGCCGGTTGGCCCTTTGGCAAGCCGAACACGTGCAAGCGCTTCTGCAAGAACGAGGCCACACGGTCAGCCTGCTGGGCATGACGACCCGGGGCGACCAGATCCTCGACAAGAGTCTGAGCAAGGTCGGCGGCAAGGGCCTTTTCGTCAAGGAACTCGAAACGGCAATCGAAGACGGTCGCGCCGACATCGCGGTGCATTCGCTCAAGGATGTGCCGATGGACCTGCCAGAAGGCTTCGTCCTCGCCTGCGTGCTGGAGCGCGAGGACCCGCGCGATGCGCTGGTCTCCCCCCGCTATGCCTCGCTCGACGAACTGCCGCATGGCGCGGTGGTCGGCACCTCCAGCCTGCGCCGCGTGGTGCTGCTCAAGGCCAGGCGGCCCGACGTGCGCATCGAACCGCTGCGCGGCAACCTCGACACGCGCCTGCGCAAGCTCGACGAAGGCCAGTACGACGCGATCATCCTGGCCGCCGCGGGCCTCAAGCGCCTCGGCCTCGGAGACCGCATCCGCGTGGCCTTCGAACCCGACGACATGCTGCCGGCCGCAGGGCAGGGCGCACTGGGCATCGAGGTGCGCGCCGACCGCAAGGACCTGATCGAGTTGCTCGCGCCACTCGCGCACCGGGGCGACTGGCTCTCGACCGCCGCCGAACGCGCAGTGAGCCGCGCGATGGGTGGCAGTTGCTCGATGCCGCTCGCGGCGCATGCCCGCTGGCAGGCCGATGGCGCGTTGCGCATCGATGCCGCCTGGGGCGATCCCGAAGGCAATGCGCCGCTCGTTCGCGTTCAGGCGCAGGCCGACGTCGGTGACTTCGCACGCGCCGACGCGCTCGGTGAACACGCCGCCGCGTTGCTGCGCGACGCCGGCGCCCACTGAAATCCGTGGTCATCAGATGACTGTGCGGCCCGTCATCGTCACGCGGCCCGCACGCGAGGCGGTGCAATGGGTCGACGACCTGCGAGCCGCCGGCCTCGATGCGGTGGCGCTCCCATTGATCGTCATCGAGCCGGTCCACGATGCCGAGCCGCTGCGCGCGGCCTGGCGGCGCATCGAAGACTACGCCGCGCTGATGTTCGTCAGCGCCACGGCGGTCGAGCATTTCTTCCTGAGCAGGGACGCGGATTCATCCGACGAGGCGATGGCCGGCCGCCGCTTCTGGGCCACCGGGCCCGGCACCACGCGCGCCCTGCTGCGCGCCGGCGTGCCGCCCGAAGCCATCGACGCCCCGCCGCCCGAGGCCACGCGCTTCGACTCCGAAGCGCTGTGGGAGCGCGTGCAGGCGCAGGTGTCGGCCGGCGTGCGCGTGCTCATGGTGCGCGGCGGCGATGAAGCAGGGCAGCCCACTGGCCGCGACTGGCTGGCCAAGGAGATCGATGCGGCGAGCGGCCATCGCGACACGGTGGTGGCCTATCGCCGATTGCCGCCGTTGTTCGATGTCAGACAACATCAGCTCGCCATCGATGGTGCGCAAGGCCGTGCGATCTGGCTCTTCAGCAGCTCGGAGGCGATCGCCAATCTCCAGTGCGCGATGCCCGGCACCGACTGGCACGCCGCAAGCGCGGTCGCCACCCATGCACGCATCGGCGAAGCCGCGCGGGCCGCGGGTTTTGGTGCGTTGCGTGTCTGCACACCCCTGCGGGATGCGTTGATCGCGTCGATAGAATCGTTGGCATGAGCGCCGCGTCCCCGTCAGACGACATTTCTCCTTCTTCTCCCACTGCCGCAACGGCGCCGGTGCCCGCCACGTTGGCGCCGCACCAGACGCCCGCCGCCATGGCGGCCGCGGCAACCCTGCTGTCCCGTATCGGCCTGGGCCTCCTCACTCTCATGGCGCTGGTCGCATTGGTGATGACCATCGCGCTGTGGAACAAGGTCAGCGGCATGAAGGAGCAACTGGCACGCCAGAGCGCCGAGGCCACTGCGCAGTCGATGGAAGCGCGCACGCTGGCGCGCCAGGCCAGCGACACAGTGCGCGATGCCGCGGCCCGCGTGGCCCTCATCGAAACCCGCGTGGCCGAAGTCGCGCTGCAGCGCTCGCAGCTCGAAGAGCTGATGCAGAGCCTGTCGCGCTCGCGCGATGAAAACCTCGTGGTCGATATCGAGTCGGCCGTGCGCCTCGCCCTGCAGCAGGCGCAGGTCACCGGCAATGTCGAACCCCTGCTGGCCGCACTGAAGGCCGGCGACCTGCGCATCTCGCGCGCCGCGCAGCCGCGGCTCGCACCGCTGCAGCGTGCCATGCAGCGCGACGCAGACCGTCTCCGCAGCAACTCGAGCGTCGACAGCGCCGAGGCGCTGCAGAAGCTCGACGAACTGATGCGCAACGTGGACGACCTGCCCACGATCAACGCGGTGGCGGTGCGCGGCACGGGTGTCAACGCCTGGCAGCCCGAACCGATTCCGGCCGATGCGCCGTGGTGGCGTCGGGCGCTGCTCACGGTGCGCGGTGAAGCGCGTTCGCTGGTGCGCGTCGGCCGCATCCAGAGCCCGGAGGCGATCCTGCTGGCGCCCGAGCAGACCTACTTCCTGCGCGAGAACCTCAAGCTCAAGCTGCTCAATGCACGCCTCTCGTTGCTGTCGCGCCAAGTCGATGCCACGCGCACCGAACTGGCCCAGGTGGGCGCATCGCTCAACCGCTACTTCGACCCCGCATCGCGCCGCACGCAGGCAGCCGCCACGCTGCTGCAGCAACTGCAGGCGCAGGTGAAGACCACCGAGCCGGCACGCGTCGACGACACGCTCGCGGCGCTCGCTACCGCGGCCGCGGGACGCTGAACCGGTCATGCGCGCTGCAATCTGGCTCCTCGCGCTGTTCGCCGTCGCTGCGGCAGTCGCTCTTTTCGCGGGCAACAACCAGGGCACGATCACGGTGTTCTGGCCGCCGTGGCGCGTCGATCTGTCGCTGAACCTCGTGCTCGTGATCCTGCTGGGGACCTTCGTGCTGTTGCACGTCGCGTTGCGCGCGCTGGCCGCGTTGTTCTCGCTGCCGACGCAGGCGCGCCAGTGGCGCCTCCAGCAGAAGGAACGCACGCTGCACGCGGCGCTGCTCGATGCGATGGTGCAGCTGATTGCCGGCCGCTTCTCGCGCGCACGCAAGGCGGCGCAGTCTGCGCTGGTGCAGGAAAAGACACTGGCCGCGCTCGATGCGAACCTGCCCCAGGCGCAGCAGGTGCGCGTGCTGTCGCATTTGCTGGCTGCCGAGAGCGCGCAGGCTTTGCAGGACAAGCCGGCACGCGACGCGCATCTTCAACAGGCGCTCAACGAAAGCGTCGACCGCACATTGCTTGCGAGCCCCGAGACACGCGAAGGCGTGCAACTGCGCGCCGCGCGCTGGGCGCTCGAAGACCGCGATGCGGCCGCGGCGCTCGCCCGGCTCGAAGAACTCCCGCAAGGCGCGCAGCGGCGCACGCTGGCCCTGCGCCTTCGCCTGAAGGCGGCACGCCAGGACCGGCGCACGCTCGAAGCCCTCGAAACCGCCCGCCTGCTGGCCAAGCACCGCGCCTTCTCGGACGCGGCAGCGCAAAGCATCGTGCGCGGCCTCGCGACCGAGCTGCTGTCGGGCGCGCACGACCCGGCGCAGCTGATGCGCGCCTGGTCCGAACTCGACAGCAACGAGCGCCAGATGCCCGAGGTGGCGATCCACGGCGCGCAACGCATGGTGCTGCTGCACGGCGACCTCGCACTCGCGCGCGGCTGGTTGCTGCCCGCCTGGGACCGCATGGTGGCGAACCCGCGCGCCCTCGGCGATGCGCTGCGCGTCAAGCTGGCGCGCGCGCTCGAAGCGGGGCTCGACTCGGTGGACGCCGACTGGCTGGCCCGCATCGAAAGCGCGCAGCGCAACAACCCGCGCGACGCGAACCTGCAGTACCTCGCCGGCATGGCCTGCATGAAGCGCCAGCTGTGGGGCAAGGCGCAGCAACTGCTGACGCAGGCAGGGCTCGCGTTGCAGGACGCAGAACTCTATCGCCGCGCCTGGCTCGCACTGGCCGAACTGGCCGAAGCGCGCGAGGATGCCGAGCAGGCCGCCGCTGCGTGGAAGCGCGCGGCACAAGCGCCCAGTACTTGATCTGATTCAGGGGCAAGCGCCCGAAGCCTGCACCGACGGCCTGCGGCTGCCGAAGATCGCGAAGCTGATCGCCGCCAGCACCCAGATGCCGGCGGCGCCATAGAGCATCACCAGCCCGAAGCCGTGCACCAGCGCCGCATGGACGATCGCACCGGAGGGATCGAGCTGCGCCAGTGCCGGAAAGCCCTGCGCGAGCGCGGCGAAATTGCCGGCCGCGATCTTCTCCGCGAGTGGGCGCAACTGCTGCGCGTCGAAAGACGCGGGCAGGGCATTCCTCAGCGACGAGAAGATGCCCTCGAGCAGGATGAACCCCATCAGCGCGATGTTGACCGCCAGCGTGATCAGCCGCGCACTCATGTCGATGCCCGACGCCATGCCCGCGCGGTTGCTGGGCACGGAGCCGGTCGTGGTGTTCGTTACCGGCGTGTTGGTCAGGCCGAGGCCGATGCCGGCCAGCAGGCAGCCGGGCAGCATCGTCATCCAGCTCGCATGCGCTGCGCTGCTGCCGTAGCGCATCGCGAAGAAGCCCACGCCGATCACGAACATGCCCAGCGGAATGACCGCGCCCGGCCGCCAGCGCAGCGAGAGGCGCTCGGCCAGCGGCGGCATCAGCAGCGTGGGCAGCGTGTAGGCCAGCAGGGCCGACCCGGCGGTGACCGCGTCGTAGCCCAGGCCGCTCTGGAAGTAGATCGGCAGGTAGATCATGAACGGCCAGAAGCTGAAGTTCATGCCAATGGAGCCGAGGATCGCGCCCGAGAAATTGCGGATGCGGAAGACCGAGAAGTCGAACATCGGGTGGGGATTGATCTTTTCGACCCACAGGAACACCGCGAAGCTCGCGGCCGACGCGGCGACGATGCCGAGCCCTAGCGGGCTCGTGAAACCGAGGTCCGCCCCCTGCGTGATGAACCAAGTGAGCCCGAACACCGCCAGCGACAGCGTGACGATGCCCGGCAGGTCGAGGCGCTTCGCATGCGGGTCGCGCGACTCCTCGATGCTGCCCAGCACGAGCGCCAATGCGAGCACGCTCAGTGGCACATGCACCAGGAAAACCCATTCCCAGCTCGCCAGCGCCGCGATGGCGCCGCCGATGATCGGCCCGAAACCCAGGCCCATGCCGAAGACCACGCCCCAGATCGCGAAGGCCTTGCTGCGCTCGCGTCCCTCCTGGAACTGGTGCGACAGCACCGCGAGCTGGCAGATCAGCATCACGCCGCCGCTCAGGCCCTGCAGGAAGCGGCTCGCGATCAGCACCGGCGCGCTCTGCGCGATACCGCAGACCAGCGAGGTGACGCCGAACAGGACGATGCCGACCACAAGGATGCGCTTGCGGCCGTAGCGGTCGGCCAGCGTGCCGGCGGCCATCAACACCGTGGTGCAGGCGATGGTGTAGGCGTTCATGATCCACTGCATGTCCTTGAAGTCGCCGTGCAGGACTTTCTCGAGTGTGGGCAGGATCACCGGCACGCTGGAGATTTCCAGGCCGAACATGAGGGCGACGAGGCAGACCGCGGCGAGGGCAATGCGGTTCTTGCCGGCGTGGGAGAGAGGCATCGAAAGGCTTTCGGAAATCAGGTCCGGGCCATTCTGTGGAATGCGTCCTCATGATGGAAATGATTTAATTTGCTGGAATTCATTTCAAACCATCATCTATAGCCAGCCATGGACTTCGACCCCACGCTTCTGCGCGCCTTCGTGGCCGTCAAGGAAACCGGCGGCTTCACGCGCGCGGCGGAGCGGCTGCACCTGACGCAGTCCGCCGTCAGCCACCAGATCCGCAAGCTCGAGGAGCAGGTGGGCCGACAGCTTCTGCACCGCACGACGCGCCGCCTCACCGTGACGGAAGACGGCGAGGACTTCCTGCGCTATGCGCAGCAGATCCTCGACACGCTCGACGCGATGACCCGGCGCTTCCAGCCCTCGCCGATCACGGGCGTGGTGCGTTTCGGCGTGCCGGACAACTTCATGGGCGACCGCCTGCCGCCCTTGCTGTCGCAGTTCGCGCGGGCGTTTCCCGCGGTGCGAATGGAGGTCTGTGTGAGCATGCATACCGACCTGCGCGCGGCGATCCGGGCCGGCGAGCTCGATCTCGCGGTGGTGATGTCGCCGCCCAACGTGGCGGAGGGCACGCGCCTGCGGCGCACGCAGCTGGTCTGGGCCGCGGCCGAAACCTTCGAGGCGCCCAAGGGCGCATCGCTGCCGCTGGCCTTCTTTCCCAAGCCCTGCGTCAACCGGCAGGTGGCCGGATCGGCGCTCGACCTCACGGCGATCGACTGGCACGTGGTCTTCACCTCGGCCAGCCCGCAGGGCATTCGCGCGGCCGTGCTCGCGGGGCTCGCGGTGACGGTGCTGACGCGTGAAGAGGTCGAGCCGGGCATGAAGATCGTCGATGGCCGCTACGGCCTGCCGCCGTTGCCGAGCGTCGAGTTCGCGCTGATCTGGAGCGAGAGCGGCAAGACGCCGTGCGCCTGCCGCTTCGGCCAGATGATCCTGGAGATGCCGGACCTGACGGTCGGCGCGCAGGCATAAAAAAACGGCGCCAGAGGCGCCGTTCTTCATTTGCGAGCTTTTCGAGCTTGCTTCGTGCTCAGTGCGCGCCCGGCGCCTGTGCGTCGGTGGCCGTCTTCTCGAACGGCAGCGACATCGAGCCCAGGTCGCGGCGGGTTTCGACCAGCACCAGCGGACCTTCGTCGAGCACGATCGCCGGCGGGCGTTCGCGCGGCACATGCACCGGCTTCGGCTCGGCGGCGATGGCGGCGCGCGCTTGCGCGATGCGATCGGCATCCGAGTTGACCCACTGCAGGCCCGAGCCCTCGGCGATCTGCGCGAGTTCGTTCAGCGGCAGTTCGAAGGCCTGCACCTTGGGCAGTGCGCGGCCGTTGCCGGCGGGCGCTGCCTTGGCAGTTTCGACCACGATGGGCGCTGCGACCGGTGCAGGCGCAGGGCGCTCGAAGCGTGGCTGCTGCTGCGGTGCGGGTTCGCGCACTTCGGGGGCTGCGGCGACTTCGCTCACCTGGCGTTCGGCGACAGGTTCTGAAGCCAGCGGCAGTTGCTGCTGCTGGCGCGCGACCGGCGCTTCGTACGACTCGCCGGTGGCTTCCATGGCAGCTGCGACGGCGCCTTCGGCTGCCGGTGTCTCGGCTGCGTTGCTGGCTTCGTTCTCGTCGCGCGGACCACGTTCGCGGCGGTCGCGGCCGTAGCGGTCACGCGAACGGCCACGGCGCTCTTCGCCCTCGCGGCGCGGTGCCTGGTCGTTGCCGGCGTTCTCGCTGCCTTGTTCGCCCTCGGCGGATGCCACTTCGGCCACGCGCGCTTCGCCTTCGTTGGCGGCGGGCGGTGCGTCGTTGCGGCGCTCGCGGCGGCCGTCGTTGCGCTCGCCGCGTTCGCCACGGTCACCGCGCGGTGCGCGTTGCTCGTCGCGGCCGTTGCGGGGCTGGCGTTCGCCTTGCGGGGCGTCTTCACCGGCGACGGCTTCGCTGCGCGGCTGTGCATCGCCGTTGCGTTCGCCGCCGCGGTCGTTGCTGCGTTCACCGCGTTCGCCACGGTCACCACCGCGTTCGCCGCGTTCACGACGCTCGCCGCGGGCGCGCGGTGCGCGCTCGGCTGCGTTGCCTTCGTCGGCGCCGGGCGCTGCCTGCTGGGCTTCGAGGTTGACGTTGCCGTCGACCAGTGCCTCTGCCGGTGCGTTGCGGCCTTCGCCTTCGCGGCGCTCGCCACGGCCGCCACGGCGTTGTTCGCCGTCGCGCGGTGCGCGTGCCTCACGCGGTTCGCGGGGTTCACGTTGCTCGCGCGGCTCGCGTTGTTCACGCGGCTGGCCTGCGGCTGCATCGTTGCGCAGTTCGCTGCTGCGGCCTTCGCGGTTCTCGCTGCGTCCTTCGCCACGGCCACCTTCGCGGCGCTCGCCACCGCGGCCGCCGCGGCGTTCGCCGTCGCGACCACCACGGCGTTCGCCGCCTTCACCGCGCGCTTCGCCGCGGCCTTCGCCACCACGGCCGCCACGGCGCTGTTCGCCGTCACGTGCACCGCCGCGGGCTTCGCCATCGCGGCCCGGACGGCCATCGCGACGGGGCTTCGGTGCCTCGACCGGAATCGCGGACGGCGCGGGCGCCTTCGCTTCGGCCGGCGTGCTGCCGAACAGGCTCTTGATCCAACCGAAGAAGCCGCTCTGTGCCGGAACCGGCGCGCTCACGACGGGCGGCGCGACCGGTGCGGGTGCTACGACAGGCGCGCGCACCGCTTCGGGCTTGGGCGGAACGACCGGCGCGGGTGCGTCGGGCAGCACGCCCTTGATGACCGGCGTCTGCTTGTTGGTCGGCTCCTGCGAGCGGCGGGTGACGGCCGTCGGGTCTTCGATCTCGTCGGCCATCTTGTAGCTGGCTTCGATGTGATCGAGACGGGGGTCGTCGTGCTTCAGGCGCTCGAGCTTGTAGTTCGGGGTTTCGAGCGTCTTGTTGGGCACCATCAGCACGGTGACGCGCTGCTTGAGTTCGATCTTGGCGATCTCGGGGCGCTTTTCGTTCAAGAGGAACGACGCCACTTCGACCGGCACCTGGACGTGCACGGCAGCCGTGTTGTCCTTGAGGCACTCCTCTTGAATGATGCGCAGGATCTGCAGCGCGCTCGATTCGGTGTCGCGGATGTGGCCCGAGCCGCCGCAACGGGGGCAGGGGATCGACGAGCCTTCGCTCAGTGCCGGTTTCAGGCGCTGGCGGCTCATTTCCATCAGGCCGAACTTGCTGATCGAGCCGAACTGCACGCGGGCGCGGTCTTGGCGCAGCGCGTCGCGCAGGCGGCTTTCGACTTCGCGGCGGTTCTTCGACTCGTCCATGTCGATGAAGTCGATGACGATCAGGCCGCCCAGGTCGCGCAGGCGCATCTGGCGGGCCACTTCGTCGGCGGCTTCGAGGTTGGTGCGGGTGGCGGTCTCTTCGATGTCGCCGCCCTTGATGGCGCGGGCCGAGTTGACGTCGACCGAGACCAGCGCCTCGGTGTGGTCGATCACGATGGCGCCGCCCGAGGGCAACTGCACGGTGCGGGCGTAGGCCGATTCGATCTGGTGCTCGATCTGGAAGCGGCTGAACAACGCCGCGTCGTCGCGGTAGCGTTTCACGCGGGCGGCATGCTCGGGCATGACGTGCGCCATGAACTGCTGCGCCTGGTCGTAGATGTCGTCGGTGTCGATCAGGATGTCGCCGATGTCGTGATTGAAGTAATCACGGATGGCGCGGATCACGAGCGACGATTCCTGGTAGATCAGGAAGGCGCCCTTGCCGCCCTTGCCCGCGCCGTCGATGGCGGTCCACAGCTTGAGCAGGTAGTTCAGGTCCCACTGGAGTTCGGGCGCCGAGCGGCCGATGCCGGCGGTGCGCGCGATGATGCTCATGCCCTTGGGGTACTCGAGCTGGTCCATCGCCTCTTTGAGCTCGGCGCGGTCATCGCCCTCGATGCGGCGCGAAACGCCACCGCCACGGGGGTTGTTGGGCATCAGCACGACATAGCGGCCGGCCAGCGAGATGAAGGTGGTGAGGGCCGCGCCCTTGTTGCCGCGTTCTTCTTTTTCGACCTGGACGGTGAGTTCCTGGCCTTCGCGGATCGCGTCCTGGATGCGGGCCTGGCTGGCCGACACGCCTTCGGCGAAGTACTGCTTGGAGATTTCCTTGAACGGCAGGAAGCCGTGGCGGTCTTCGCCGTAGTCGACGAAACAGGCTTCGAGGCTGGGCTCGACGCGGGTCACGACCGCCTTGTAGATGTTGCCCTTGCGCTGTTCGCGCCCTTCGATCTCGATTTCGTAGTCGAGGAGCTTTTGCCCGTCGACGATGGCCAGGCGCCGTTCTTCGGCTTGCGTGGCATTGATCAGCATCCGCTTCATGATGCGTTGTCCTTATATGTATCGTTCTCTGCAGCCCATGACGGGCCAACGATGCACGGACGACGCCCGCGAAACCAGGGAATTGCCGCTTGGCCCCGGATGCTGTGACTGCCGCGCCAGGCGCGAGCAGGCCTCTCGAGCGTCAGCTCAAGAAGACAGCCGGGGTGGGGGCGCGTGGATGGGCGCGAGCCAGATTCGGTGTTGAGTGGCGATCTTTTCGATCGCCGGTTGCGCAAGGGGGGCGCGCGCTGCAAAAGATCCAATGCCGGAGGCCGCTGGCAGAAGCCAGGTCGGCCAGCGAAGGCATATTTGAATCAGCAGCATCAACACAACAAGGGACTCGCT
The DNA here is from genome assembly GCF_024701975.1 of Variovorax sp. ZS18.2.2. Taxonomy (GTDB): domain Bacteria; phylum Pseudomonadota; class Gammaproteobacteria; order Burkholderiales; family Burkholderiaceae_C; genus Variovorax. The sequence continues at coordinate 68,039 of NZ_JANLNM010000007.1, read as the reverse complement.
TCGATCCGCCGGCAGCTTGGAAGCTGCAGGCTGGGTATTCCGTATCGGTGTTTCGTGGGTGTCGGCTTGACTTGGGTGCCGGGCCTGCCACTTTGCGCAATTGCGCGGGGTTTGCAGCTCGGCGCCAAAGCGGCATCGACCTCACAGCATGGTCGTCAGTGCTCTAAACTTCTGTCTAATCAAGCACTTACACGACCGCGCTGGTGAAAAACATTATAGGTGCGAAGCAAAGCCCCGAGACCGCTCCAAATCCCGCAGATCGAAATGCCGGGACCGAGGCAGGTGCGCACGGGGCCATCAAATTCATCACCGTCGACGCGGAGTCGGCGGGGCAGCGCCTCGACAATTTTCTTTTTCGCCATCTGAAAGGCGTGCCGAAGACGCATGTCTACCGGATCATCCGGTCGGGCGAGGTTCGTATCAACAAGGGGCGTGTGCAGGCAGAGACCCGGATCGAGGTGGGCGACGTGCTCAGGCTCCCGCCGGTGCGGATTTCTCCGCGCGCGGAGGAGGGCGCAACACCTCCCGCACCGGCCCGTGAATTCCCGGTGCTGCTCGAAGACGATGCCGTCCTGGCCATCGACAAGCCCGCCGGCGTGGCAGTGCACGGCGGCAGCGGTGTGAGCTTCGGTGTGATCGAGCAGCTGCGCACGGCGCGGCCGGGCGCCAGATTCCTGGAACTGGTCCACCGGCTGGACCGCGAAACCTCCGGCATCCTGCTGGTCGCCAAGAAGCGTAGCGCGCTGGTTGCGCTGCAGGACCAGTTCCGCGAGCGCGAAACCGGCAAGACCTACCTGGCGCTGGTCGAAGGCGACTGGCCTGCCAACAAGAAGGTGCTCGATGCGCCGCTCGCCAAATATTTGCTGCCCGACGGTTCCGGCGCCGGTGCCGGCGAACGCCGCGTGCGCGTGGTCCCCAAGGACCATCCCGACGCGATGCGCGCCATCACGCTGGTTCGCGTGCTCGCGCGGCTCACGTTGCCGGGCGACGCCACGCCGCTGTCACTGCTGGCGGTGACGATCAAGACCGGACGCACCCACCAGATTCGCGTGCACCTGGCCTCGGCCGGCCATGCGATCGCGGGCGACGACAAATACGGCGATTTCGAGCGCCAGCGCGCATTGCAGAAACTCGGCTTGAAGCGCATGTTTCTCCACGCATGGCGATTGCAGTTCAACCACCCGGCGGGCGGCGAGCGCATCGCGCTGCAGGCCGACCTGCCGCCCGAACTGCACGCGCTGATGCCGCCCTCCGCGCTCCAGGCGCTGGCCCAACACCCCACTCCCACGGCCCATGACTGATTCCTCCGCAAGACCTCCCCGCTTCGACCTGATCGCCTTCGACTGGGACGGCACGCTTTACGATTCCACACGCCTGATCGTGCGATGCATACAGGCCGCGGTCATCGATGTCGGCGGCGCCAAGCCCACCGAGAACGATGCCGCCTGGGTGATCGGCCTCGGGCTCGCGGAAGCCCTCGCACGTGCGGCGCCCGATGTGCCGAAGGAAAAGTACGCCGAGCTCGGCGCGCGCTACCGCTATCACTACCTGCAGCATCAAGATGACCTGGTGCTGTTCGACGGCGTGCTGCAGATGCTCGACGCCCTGCGCGCGCGCGGCCACAAGCTGGCCGTGGCCACCGGCAAGTCGCGCCGCGGGTTGAACGAGGCGCTGAAGTCGGTGGCACTGCGCGACCGCTTCGACGCCTCGCGCACCGCCGACGAGACCTTCGGCAAGCCGCATCCGCGCATGCTGCTGGAGCTGATGGAAGAGCTCGACGTGCCTGCCGAGCGCACGTTGATGATCGGCGACACCACGCACGACCTGCAGTTGGCGATGAATGCCGGCTGCGCCAGCGTGGGCGTGAGCTACGGCGCGCACGAGCCCGCGAGCTTCGACGAATTCAAGCCGCTGTTCGTCGCCCACACGGTGCCCGCGCTCGAAACGTGGCTCCTCGACAACGCCTGAAGATTTCGTCATGAGCGAAGCGCACATCCCGCTGTGCAATGCCGCGGACCTCGTCGAAGGCGGCCGCGCCGTGCCTTTCGATGTGGTTCACGGCGGCGAAACCTGCCGTGCCTTCGCGGTGCGTTTCGAGGGCCAGCCGCATGCGTACCTCAATCGGTGCAGCCACGTGGCGATGGAAATGGACTTCCAGCCCGACCGCTTCTTCGACGACACAGGCCAGTGGCTGCTGTGCGCCACGCACGGCGCGGTCTACCAGCCCGACACCGGCGAATGCATGGGCGGCCCCTGCCGCGGCGGCCTCGTGAAGATCGCCTTGAGCGAACGCGACGGCGTGGTGCACTGGCATACTGCCTGGAACCTCCAACCTCTCACCTTCTGACACATGACCGACCCGAATCGCAGGGAACCCGAGGGTTTCGATCCGTTGGAACCGGTAGCTCCCCTCACCACCCCCAAGAACATGGCTCAAGACCCTACACAGCGCCCCGGCTGGGAGCGCGCAACGCTTGAAAAGCTCGCCTTCGCCGCGCTCGGCGAGCAGAAGGCCACCCGCCGCTGGAAGACCTTCGTGCGTCTTTCGTGGCTCGCCTTCTTCATCTTCCTGGCGTGGTTCGCGCTCTCGCGCAGCACGCCGAGCACCGCCAAGACGACGGCCCACACGGCGGTCGTCGAGATCAAGGGCGAGATCGCAGCCGGCGGCGACGCCAGCGCCGAATTCGTCGTGGCCGCCATGAAGACGGCCTTCGAGGACGAAGGCGCCAAGGGCGTGGTGCTGCTGATCAACTCGCCGGGCGGCAGCCCCGTGCAGGCCGGCATCATCAATGACGAGATCAAGCGCCTGAAGGCCAAGCACAAGAAGCCGGTCTACGCGGTGGTCGAGGAGACCTGCGCTTCGGCGGCTTATTACATTGCCGCCGGCGCCGACAAGATCTTCGTCGACAAGGCCAGCATCGTCGGCAGCATCGGCGTGCTGATGGACGGCTTCGGCTTCACCGGCGTGATGGACAAGGTCGGCGTGGAGCGGCGCCTGCTCACGGCCGGCGAGAACAAGGGCTTCCTCGATCCGTTCAGCCCGATGAGCGACGCGCAGCGTGCACACGCCCAGACGATGCTCAACCAGATCCACGCGCAGTTCATCAACGTGGTGAAGACCGGCCGCGGCGATCGGCTGAAGCTCGACACTCCCGGCCTGTTCAGCGGCCTCTTCTGGAGCGGCGAGCAGGCGGTCGAATACGGGCTGGCCGACCAGCTCGGCAACGTCGATTTCGTCGCGCGCGAGGTGATCAAGGCCGAAGAGGTCATCGACTACACCCGCCGCGACAACGTGGCCGAGAAGCTGGCCAAGAAGTTCGGCGCCGCGATGGGCGAAGCCTCGGTGCGTTCGCTGCAGGTCGCGACGCCCGCGCTGCGCTGAAGCAGATAAAAACCCTCAGGCCGCTTCGCTGCGCGTGAAGCGGGCTGAAGCGGCCAGCGCTGCGGCGAAGATCACCACCACGTAGAGCGCGGCGGTCAGCGAACTGGCCCGCGCCAGCAGGCCGATCACCGCGGGGCCGGCCATGAATCCCAGGTAGGCCACGGCCGACACCGACGCGATGCCGCTGGCGGGTTCGACGCCCGGAACGCGGGCCGAAGCGCCGAACAGGATCGGCACCACGTTCGCAAAACCGATCCCGACGCCGGCGAAGCCGATCAGCGCGAGCCAGGGGAGGTCGGTCAGCAGCACCAGCGTCATCGCGGCGGCCGCGAGCACACCGCTTCCGCGCAGCAAGGCAACCGGGGTGAAGCGGGCGCGCATCGCGTCACCGCCGAAGCGCGCAGCCGCCATGGCCGCGGAGAACGCCGCATAGGCCAGCGCCGCCTGCTTCTGCGGGCTGCCGAGCTCCTGCTGCATATAGAGAACGCTCCAGTCGTAGATCGCGCCTTCGGCGATCAGGCCCAGTGCGGCCAGCACGCCGAGCACCGCGAGCGGGCCGCGGGGCAGGCGAAAGCTGTGGTCGGCACCGGTTGTGTTGCCCGTGGCCGCCTTGGGCAGCATGCGTGTCGAGGACAGGGCAACCAGCAGCACCATCGCCACGGTGACAAGCAGCAGGTGCGTCTGTGCACCCATTCCCGCTGCAAGCACCGCACTGCCGCTCGCAGCACCAGCCATGCCGCCCAGGCTGAACATGCCGTGCATGCCGCTCATCAGGGGCGTGCCGCTTTGCATCTCGAGTTGGGCCGCCTCGGTGTTGATGGCCACGTCGAACACGCTGGTGACGAGGCCGAACGCGGCCAGCAGGCCCATCAGTGCGAAGTAGCCCGGCATGGCGATCAGGCCGGCAAGCAATAGCGCATAGACGCAGCCGAAAAGGGCGGCGATCCGGCGCGGGCCGTGGCGACCGATCCAGCGGCCCGCGCTGGTCAGGCCGAACATTGCGCCGGCGCCTGCGGCGAGCAGGGCCAGCCCGAGTTGGGCTTCGTCGAGGCCGTAGTGCGCTTTGACCGTGGGCACATGCACGCCCCAGGTCGCGAAGATGAAGCCTGAAGAAAAGAATTGCGCGCGCGAGGCCCAGCGCGTGCCGGCGGTCACCACCACCATCGTCAGCGCCCGATCGCGAACACGGCGGGCAGGCGTTCGTCGGTGGCGGTCTGGGGCTTGGCGCGCCAGGATTTCACGGTCTCGCTGCGCACATGGGACGTTGCGAGGGTCAGGCCGCGTGCGACGGCAAGGCGGGTGTTCTGGTGCATGGTTTGAACCAGCGCCTGCAACAGGGCGGCATTGCGATAGGGCGTTTCGATGAACAGCTGCGTCTGACCGGTCTTGAGGGCGATCGCTTCGAGCTCGCGGATGCGGGTCTGGCGCTCGCTCGCGTCCTGCGGCAGGTAGCCGACGAAGGCGAAGTTCTGGCCGTTCAGGCCGCTCGCGGCCAGCGCCAGCAGCAACGAGACCGGACCGGTGAGAGGCACGACGGTGATCCCCAGGTCGTGCGCGGCGCGCGCCACCGAGGAGCCTGGGTCGGCCACCGCCGGCATGCCGGCTTCGCTCAGCAGGCCAATGTCGTGGCCTTCGAGCGCTGCGGCCAGCAGCGGCCGGGCGTCGAACTGGCCGGCGTGATCACCTTTCTTGTGCACTTCGCGCGGGAGTTCCTGGATGTCCTGCGCTTGCAGCGGGGCGGCCAGCGGCGCGACGGCGTCGATGCGCTTGAGGTAGGCGCGGGCGGATTTTGCGTTCTCGCAGATCCAGTGCGTGATGCCGGCGGCCACCTGCAGGGTGCCGAGCGGCAGCGCGTCCTGCAGCGGGGCCTGCACGTCGCAGCCGAAATCGAGCGGCGCGGGGACGAGGTAGAGCTTGCCGTGGGTCACAGGAGTTCGACCCCCGCGGCGCGCAGCATCTGGCATGTGCGGATCAGCGGGAGGCCGACCAGTGCGGTCGGGTCGTCGCTGTCGATGGCATTCAGCAATGCGATGCCGAGGCCTTCGCTCTTGGCGCTGCCGGCGCAGTCGTAGGGCTGCTCGGCCTGGAGATAACGCTCGATGGCGGCGTCGCTGAGTTCGCGGAACACGACGCGCACGGGCGCCAGGTCGCGCTGGACGAAGCTGGTGGCGTGGCAGACGACGGCGACTGCCGTCTGGAAGATCAGCGTCTGGCCGCGCATCCGGCGCAATTGGGCGGTGGCGCGGGTGTGGTCGCCGGGCTTGCCGAGCGCCTCGCCGGCGAGGTCAGCCACCTGGTCGGAGCCGATGACCACCGCTTCGGGGAAGCGGGCGGCGACTGCGTTGGCTTTTTCCAATGCGAGGCGTTCGGCCAGCGCGCGGGGCGTTTCGCCGTCCAGTGCGGTTTCATCGACTTCCGGGGCGTGCACATCGAAGGGCAGGCGCAGGCGGGTCATCAATTCGCGGCGATAGCGCGAGGTCGAGGCGAGGATCACGGGGCGTTGCATGGAGACGATTGTGCGTGAGCCGCGCAAAAACCTTCTGGCACGCACCATGCCGGTGAAGCGGCTGGCGCGCTAGACTGGCGCGGATGAAGAGAGAATTTGCCCCCGAACGGCTCGACGTGGCCGGCTTTGCCGCCGCAGCCGCAACCCTGAATGCCGCCGACCCGGTCCCTAACTATGTGCGCCTTGTCGCCGAACTGGCGGATCCGGCTGTCGATGCCGTCGTCCACTGGGACGCCACCGGCGAGGAGCGCCCGGGCGCCGACGGCAAGGCCGCGCCCTGGCTGCACCTGGAAGCCGAGGCGATCGTTCCGTTGACGTGCCAGCGCTGCCTTGCGCCTGTCGAGGCGGAACTCGTGGTCGATCGCTGGTTCCGTTTCGTTGCCGACGAGGCCACGGCGGAGGCCGAAGACGATGAATCCGACGAAGACCTGCTGGTTATCAGCAGGGATTTCGACCTGCACACCCTGATCGAGGACGAGCTGTTGATGGAGATTCCCGTCATGCCCGTCCATGACGTCTGCCCCGAGCCAGTTCGCCTGTCGTCCAGCGATGACGATTTCCTGGCGGCCGAGGAAGCCAAGCCGAACCCGTTCGCGGTGCTCGGAGCGTTGCGTTCGCGCAAGCCGGAAGAGGGCAAGTAGCCCTTTTCCGGCGGCTAGGCTATAATCATGGGCTTCGCGCGCGCCGCCGTGAGCAGCGATACAGAGATAACAGGCAGGGGCATTCCATACATGCCGCTCACTTTTTTGTATCGCCACCGCTTGAGCCCGTATCCAGTCACTCACCTAACAGTCCAGGAGCCATCATGGCCGTCCAGCAAAACAAGAAGTCGCCTTCCAAGCGCGGCATGCACCGTTCCCACAATGCACTGGTCGTGCCCGGCATCGCCGTGGAGCCGACCACTGGCGAAACGCATCTGCGCCACCACATCAGCCCCAACGGTTTCTACCGTGGCCGTCAGGTGCTCAAGAACAAGTCCGAAGCCTGATCTCGCACTCCAAGGCCAAGGCCCGAAGCTACTTTCCCTGTAGCGTCGGGCCTTTGTTTTGATGGCTACGCCTTCTTCTCCCGAATTCACTGCTGCGCCTTCTGCAATCACGCTCGCCGTGGATTGCATGGGAGGCGACCATGGGCCGCGCGTCACGCTCGCGGCCTGCCGCGCGTTTCTCGAGCGGCACAGCGAAGCCTCGTTGCTGCTGGTCGGTGCGCCGGCCGCGCTGGCGGGTTTCGCTGCACATCCACGCGCCCGCATCGTTGCCGCCAGCGAAGTGGTGGGCATGGACGATCCCATTGAAATTGCGCTGCGCAAGAAGAAGGATTCTTCGATGCGTGTCGCGATCCAGCAGGTCAAGGATGGCGCTGCGCAAGCAGCAATCTCCGCTGGCAACACCGGCGCCTTGATGGCGATCGCCCGTTACCTGCTCAAGACGCTCGACGGCATCGATCGCCCCGCGATCGCGCCGCAACTCCCGAACGCGAAAGGTGGCGCGACCACCGTGCTCGATCTGGGTGCGAACGTCGATTGCGATGCCGAAGACCTGCTTCAATTCGCCGTGCTCGGCTCGGCGCTGGTTTCGGCGCTGACTGGCAACGAAGCGCCTTCGGTGGGTCTGCTCAATATTGGTGAAGAAGCCATCAAGGGCAGCGAAACGATCAAAAAGGCAAGTCAATTGCTGCGTACGGCCGCTAATTCCAAGGATTTGAACTTCTACGGCAACGTCGAAGGCAACGATATTTTCAAGGGCACGACCGATATCGTCGTTTGCGACGGCTTCGTCGGAAATGTTGCGCTGAAGGCCAGCGAAGGCGTGGCCTCGATGATTGGCGAGTTCATTCGCGTTGAATTTTCGCGAAGCATTTTCACCAAGATTGCGGCAATTGTTGCTTACCCGGTTCTAAAGGCGTTCAAAAGCCGTCTGGATCACCGTCGATACAACGGGGCTGCCTTGCTGGGCCTCCGTGGACTGGTTTTCAAGAGCCATGGCTCGGCCGACGAAGTGGCTTTCGGGCATGCGCTGGATCGCGCTTATGATGCCGCTCGCAACAACCTGCTCGATCGCGTGCGGGCCCGCATCGCCCACGCCGCGCCTTTGCTCGCGCGGCAGGAACCGGCGGTGCCGGTCGACGCGACGGCCCTTCACGTTTGATGACCCCTTTTTCACGCATCACCGGCACCGGCAGTTATCTGCCCCCACGCCGCGTGACCAATGACGATCTCGCCAAGGAACTGGCGTCGCGCGGCATCGAAACCTCCGATCAGTGGATCGTCGAGCGCACCGGCATCCATGCGCGCCACTTTGCCGCGCCGGATGTCGGCAGCAGCGATCTCGGTCTCGAGGCCGCGAAGCACGCACTCGAAGCGGCGGGCCGCAAGCCCAGCGACGTCGACCTGATCATCGTTGCGACCTCGACGCCCGACATGGTGTTTCCGTCGTCGGCCGCCATCCTCCAGAACAAGCTCGGCATTGCCGGCTGCCCGGCCTTCGATGTCCAGGCGGTCTGCAGTGGCTTCGTTTACGCGCTGACCGTGGCCGACGCCATGATCCGCACCGGCACTGCGCGCTGTGCACTGGTGATCGGCGCCGAAGTGTTCTCCCGCATCCTCGATTTCAACGACCGCACCACCTGCGTGTTGTTCGGTGACGGCGCGGGCGCGGTGGTGCTGGAGGCCAGCGACGAGCCCGGCATCCTGTCGAGCGATCTGCATGCGGACGGCAAGCACGTCGGCATCCTGTGCGTGCCGGGGCATGTGTCCGGTGGCAATGTGCTGGGCACGCCGCTGCTGCATATGGATGGGCAAGCCGTGTTCAAGCTGGCGGTTCGGGTGCTCGAAGAGGCCGCGCGCACTGCGCTGGCCAAGGCCGGCAAGACTGAGGCGGATATCGACTGGCTGATTCCGCACCAGGCCAACATCCGCATCATGGAAGGCACGGCCAAGAAGCTGAAGCTGCCGCGCGAGAAACTGATTGTCACGGTCAATGAGCACGGCAACACCTCGGCCGCGTCGATTCCGCTGGCGCTCGACGAAGCGGTGCGCTCCGGCAAGGTGAAGAAGGGCGAAACCCTCATGCTCGAAGGCGTGGGCGGTGGTTTCACCTGGGGCGCCGTGCTGCTTAATCTGTAGCGTATTGCGGTCCTCTCCAGGGCTGCGATGCGATATGACGCATAGAACAATGAAATCCTTTGCTTTTGTATTCCCGGGTCAGGGCTCGCAGGCTGTCGGCATGCTCGACGCCTGGGGCGACCATCCGGCAGTCGCGGAAACGCTGCGCGAGGCTTCCGCAGCGCTGGGCGAAGACGTCGGCGCGCTGATCAAGAACGGCCCGAAGGAAGATCTGGCACTCACCACCAATACGCAGCCCGTGATGCTGGTCGCCGGTGTCGCAGCCTGGCGCGCCTGGTTGTCCGAAGGCGGCGCAATGCCTTCCGTCGTGGCAGGTCATTCGCTGGGCGAGTACTCGGCGCTGGTGGCTTCCGGCGTGTTGACGCTGGCGCAAGCCGCGCCACTGGTGCGCTTCCGTGCACAGGCGATGCAGCAGGCCGTGCCTGTCGGTGTCGGCGCCATGGCCGCTGTGCTGGGCATGGAGTCTGGCAAGGTCGTGGCAGGCTGCGCGGAAGCGACGGCCTCCTTCGGCGCAGGCAGCGCTGAAATCGTCGAGGCCGTGAATTTCAACGATCCGGCGCAGACCGTGATCGCCGGCAGCAAGGCGGCCGTCGACAAGGCTTGCGAGTTGCTCAAGGCCAATGGCGCGAAGCGCGCGCTGCTGCTGCCCGTTTCGGCGCCTTTCCATTCGAGCCTGATGAAGCCTGCCGCAGAAGCGCTGCGCGAAAAACTCGCCAGCCTTACCCTCGCCGCGCCGCAGATTCCAGTGCTGAACAACATCGACGTGGCCGTCGAAAGCGACCCGGACCGCATCCGCGACGCCCTGGTGCGCCAGGCGGCCGGCCCGGTTCGCTGGGTCGAGAGCGTGCAGGCCTTGAAACTGCGCGGTGTAGCCGCCATCATCGAGTGCGGGCCCGGCAAGGTGCTGGCCGGTATGGTCAAGCGCATCGCCCCCGATCTCGAAGCTGCGTCGGTGTACGACCCGGCGACGCTCGCGGACACCCGACAATCGCTCGCCGGCTGAACGGCGCAGGACCCGATACTTTTTATATGAGCATTCCCAAATTCGAAGGGCAAGTCGCTCTGGTCACCGGCGCATCGCGCGGTATCGGCGCAGCGATTGCGCTCGAGCTGGCGCAACGCGGCCTCAAGGTGGTCGGCACCGGCACCACCGAGGACAGCGCGGCGAAGATCACTTCGGCCCTGAGCGCATTCGACGGCCGTGGCCGTGCACTCAACGTGAATGACGCCGCAGCCGTCGAGGCGCTGATCGACGAGATCGTCCAGGCCTACGGCGCGATCCACGTGCTGGTCAACAACGCCGGCATCACGCGCGACACGCTCGCCATGCGCATGAAGGACGACGACTGGGATGCGGTGCTCGACACCAATCTCAAGGCCGTGTTCCGCCTCTCGCGCGCGGTGATCCGCCCGATGATGAAGCAGCGCTACGGCCGCATCATCAGCATCACGAGCGTGGTGGGCGCCTCCGGCAATGCCGGCCAGGCCAACTACGCAGCCGCCAAGGCCGGTGTCGCGGGCATGACCCGCGCCCTGGCCCGCGAACTGGGCAGCCGCAACATCACCGTCAACTGCGTCGCGCCGGGCTTCATCGAAACCGACATGACGGCGAGCCTCCCCGAGGCGCAGCAACAAGCACTCCTGCAGCAGATCCCGCTGGGACATCTGGGCAAGCCGGCCGACATCGCGCATGCGGTGGCGTACCTCGCATCGCCCCAGGCGTCCTACGTGACCGGGCAGGAGTTGCATGTGAATGGCGGCATGCACATGTAGCCGCAAGGCGCAATCTTTCCCGTACCGGGGGTGAGGCAAATGCCACAATCCGCCCGGCTAAAATCCACCGATTACCTACAACCCTCAGAGGGAACCAAATGAGCGATATCGAAGCACGTGTCAAGAAAATCATCGCCGAGCAACTCGGCGTGGAAGAGTCCCAAGTGACGAACGAAAAGGCTTTCGTGGCCGACCTCGGCGCTGACTCGCTCGACACGGTCGAACTCGTGATGGCACTCGAAGACGAGTTCGGCATTGAGATCCCCGATGAAGATGCCGAGAAGATCACCACGGTGCAAAACGCCGTCGACTACGCCACCAAGAATCAAAAGGCCTGATAGGCCAGCTGACACTGCGACTGCGGCCGGCGGCTTTTTATCGAACCGCACGCGCCGACCAGCAACTGTTCAGCGCTTCCAGAAAGGTTTGCCGGCATGACCAAACGCCGCGTCGTCGTGACCGGACTCGGTTGCATCGCTCCTGTCGGAAACACCGCAACCGAATCCTGGGCCAACTTGTTGGCCGGGAAATCGGGCATTGCGAACATCACCGCGTTCGATGCAAGCGCCTTCGCCTGCAAGTTCGCCGGTGAGGTGAAGGGTTTCGACATCACCCAATACATCTCGGAGAAAGAAGCGCGTCACATGGACCGCTTCATTCATCTGGGGCTTGCCGCCGCCATCCAGGCGGTGCAGGACAGCGGACTGCCAACCGGCGAAGCGCTGTCCTATGAAAAGGCCGTTCGCATCGGCTGCAACATCGGCTCGGGCATCGGCGGTCTGCCGATGATCGAACAAACGCACGCCGAATACGCGAGTCGCGGCCCGCGCCGCATTTCGCCGTTCTTCGTGCCGGCGTCGATCATCAACATGATCTCGGGCCACGTGTCGATCAAGTACGGCTTCAAGGGCCCGAACATCGCCGTCGTCACTGCCTGCACCACGGGTCTGCATGCCATCGGCACGTCGGCACGCATGATCGAGTACGGCGATGCCGACGTCATGATCGCCGGCGGCGCCGAGTCGACCATTTCCCCGCTCGGCATTGGTGGCTTCACCGCGCCTCGCGCGCTGAGCACACGCAACGACGATCCCGCCACGGCCTCGCGCCCGTGGGACAAGGATCGCGACGGCTTCGTGCTGGGCGAGGGCGCCGGCGTGCTGGTGCTCGAGGAGTACGAGCATGCCAAGGCGCGCGGTGCCAAGATTTACGCGGAAGTCGCGGGCTTCGGCCTGACCGGCGACGCGTACCACATGACCGCGCCCGACGTCGATGGCCCCCGCCGTTCGATGGCGATGGCGCTGGCCAATGCGGGTGTCAATGCCGATCAGGTCCAGTACCTGAACGCGCACGGCACCTCGACGCAGATCGGCGATCTGAACGAGACCAACGCGGTCAAGCTCGCCTTCGGCGATCACGCGAAGAAGCTCGTCGTGAATTCGACCAAGTCCATGACCGGCCACCTGCTGGGCGGCGCGGGCGGCATCGAATCTGTGTTCACGGTGCTTGCACTGCACGAGCAGAAGAGCCCGCCGACCATCAACATCTTCAACCAGGATCCGGAGTGCGATCTCGACTACTGCGCCAACGAGGCGCGCGATCTGAAGATCGACGTCGCGGTCAAGAACAACTTCGGCTTCGGCGGCACCAACGGTACGCTGGTGTTCAAGCGCGCTTGAGCATTGCTCTCCCATGCACAGCGCGCCGTCGGTGACCTATCCGGTGGGGCGCTCACGTGGCGCAACCCGGATTCTTGTCGTTCTCTGGGCCCTGGGCGCCTGCTGCGCGGGCGCATCCTGCTATCTCTTCGATAGCGCTGGATGGCGCCAGCTGCTGCTGGTTCTCAGCGTCGTCTTCTCTGGCGTGGCCGCGGGCTTTGGCTTGCGGCGCGATGGCGCCGCCACGCTGCATTTCGACGGACTCTATTGGTCCCTGACGGGGGCCGATCCGACCCGCGGCGTTCGTGCGGCGCGGGCCACGGTCGCGCTCGATTTCCAGTCGCTGATGCTGGTCAGGCTCTCGGAGCCGGGCCGCGCCTCGCGCTGGGTCTGGCTCGAGCAGCGGACCATGCCGGAACGCTGGCGCGACGTGCGCCGGGCGGTCTATTCGCGTGCGCCGGCCGCCGAGCCCGCGGGCGATCCGTGGCGCGCGACGGCACCCGCCGACGCGCCCTGAAACCCCGTCGATGACAACGTCTCCCCCGCCCGTACCACCGGAGTCCGGCCTGACCGACGCGTCGGCCGAAGCACCGCGCCCGGGCGAGGTCGATTTCCAGTTGGTCCAGCGCACGGTCGCGGGCGACCAGAAGGCCTTCGAACTCCTGGTCATCAAGTACCAGCGCCGTATCGAGCGCCTGATCGGCCGCATGGTGCGCGATGTCGACCTGGTCGAGGACATTGCCCAGGAAACCTTCATTCGCGCCTACCGCGCGCTGCACCAGTTCCGCGGCGAGGCGCAGTTCTACACCTGGCTCTACCGGATCGCGGTCAACACCGCCAAGAAGGCGCTGGTGGACATGAAGCGCGATCCGACCATCTCCGAAAGCGCGCTGCGACCGTCTTCCGACGACGACGATGAAACTTACCGTCCCGGAAACGAACCAATCAGCGACGAAACCCCCGAATCGGTCCTGGCGGCGAAGGAAATCGCCAATGCCGTCGAGGCTGCCATGGAAGCGCTTCCGGCCGAACTGCGCCAGGCGGTCACGCTGCGCGAGATCGAGGGGATGAGTTACGAAGAGATTGCCGAGGTCATGAATTGCCCTATCGGCACGGTGCGCTCACGTATTTTCCGGGCGCGCGAAGCCATTTCGGCCAGGGTCAAACCGCTTCTGGACAACCAGTCCGGCAAGCGTTGGTAAGTAAGCAGGTGAATGAAATGAATCAGACGATGACGGTTCGGGAACAGGTGTCCGCACTTGCGGATGGTCATTTGCAGGGTGAGGCGTTCGCGCAGGCGATCGACGCGGTCTGCACCGAGGGCGATTCGCGCGCGGCATGGCACACCTACCACGTGGTGGGCGACGTGTTGCGTTCGGGCTCCCATTCGGCGTGCAGCGACAGCTCGGCGTTCCTCGCGCGTTTCCAGCAGCGGCTTGCTGCGGAGCCCGTGATCGCGATGCCGGCGCTGGTGCCCATTGCCGCACCGGCCGCGGTCCAGATCCAGCGCAGGGCCGATGCGGCCAACGAACCGGTCTTCCGCTGGAAGCTGGTGGCGGGTGCCGCTTCGATGGTCGCCGTGGCGGCCATCAGCTGGACGCTGATCGGCAACGGCACGGCCGGTTCGCAGGCCGGCGCGCAGATCGCGGCCCAGCAACAGCCTGCGGTGAATTCGGTTCTGGCGGCGGCCGCCGTCAACAGCCAGCAGCCCTCCAGCACCACGCTGACGCCCACGCGCGTGATGGTGGGCAACGGCAATCCGCAAGTCATGCTGCGCGATCCGCGCCTCGATCAATTGCTCGAAGCGCACCAGCAGGCTGGCGGCGCTTCGCAAATGCCTTCCGGTTTCCTGCGCAACGCCACCTTCGAGGGACCTACGCGCTGATGGCGCGTCCGTAACTGCCCGCAATGACCGTTCAGATGCCGATCTCCGCACGCGCGTTCGTGCTTGTGTTTGCAGCCTTCTGCTTCGTGCAGGTTGCCACCGCACAAAACCGCTCCGGCCCGGCGACCGCCAAGGGTGCGGCTTCGGCGCAGACGGACGAGCCGCCGGCGATGAGCGTGGCCGACTGGCTGCAGCGCATGCACACCGGCGCGCGGCAACGGAATTACGTGGGCACCTTCGTGGTGTCGGCGCCGGGCGGCGACTTGTCGAGCGCGCGCATCTGGCATGTGCGCGACGGCGACCACCAGATCGAGCGCATCGAGGCCCTGTCGGGACCGCCGCGCTCGACCTTCCGGCGCAATCGCAATGTCATGACCTTCCTGCCCGAGGCGAAGGTCGTGAAGGTCGAGAAGCGCGAGAACCTCGATCTCTTTCCCAATCTGCCGGACAAGACCGATTCGTCGATCGGCGACTTCTACGACGTGCGCGCGATCGGCAAGGACCGTGTGGCCGGCTTCGACGCCGACGTGGTGCAGTTGTTGCCGCACGACGGACTGCGTTTCGGCTATCGCATCTGGAGCGAGCGCCGCTCGGGCCTGGTGGTGAAGCTGCAGACCATCGACAGCGAATCGCGGGTGGTGGAGCAATCGGCGTTCTCCGAGCTGCAGCTCGATGCGCCGGTGAAGGCGCAGGCCCTGGCGCAGATGATGACCAACACCTCGGGCTACCGCATCGAGAAGCTGGAACTCGAGCGCACCACGGCGCAGGACGAAGGCTGGACGCTCAGCGCGCCTGTGGCCGGCTTCAAGCCCCGAAGCTTCTTCCGCCGGCCGACCGCCGGCGGCGACAAGTCGAAGCAGGACGCCGCAACGGTCCAGTGGACTTTCTCGGATGGCCTGGCCTCGGTGTCGCTTTTCATCGAGCGCTACGATGCCGCGCGTGCGCCGCGGGACGGCGTGCTGACCATCGGGGCCACCAATGCGATCCGTCGGCGATTGCCCGAGCCTGCGAGCGACTGGTGGCTGACCGCGGTGGGCGAAGTGCCGCAGCAGACGCTCAACGCCTTTGCCCAGAGCCTCGCACGCACACGCTGATTGCCGGTGGCGCGGATTGCGCTGAACCAAGCCGTTGACGCCGACTCATAGCCTTTGTTGTTTTCGCCGCTCTCTCTGTTCTTTTGAAAGAAAACCGATGATGTTCAAAGTCGAGGGACACAAGCTCCGTTCCTATCTCTTCGCATTCGGCCTGGCCTGCACGGCGGCCGTGGGTTTCTTGCCGGCCACGCCGGTCATTGCGCAGACGCGTGGATTGCCCGATTTCGCCGATCTCGTGGAGCAGGTGGGCCCCGCGGTCGTCGGGATCCGCACCGTCGAGAAAGTCTCCACGCGTGGGGGTGGCAGCGGCAGCGGGGAAATGGACGAGGAGATGCAGGAGTTCTTCCGGCGTTTCTTCGGGCAACCCGCACCGGGCAATCCGCGCCCGGGTCCGCGCCCGAACCGCCCGCAACAGCCCCAGGAAGAAGAGCGTCCGCGCGGCGTGGGCTCGGGCTTCATCCTGACTGCCGACGGCTACGTCATGACCAATGCCCACGTGATCGAGGATGCGTCTGAAATCATCGTCACGTTGACCGACAAGCGCGAGTTCAAGGCCAAGCTGATCGGTGCGGACAAGCGCAGTGACGTCGCCGTCGTCAAGATCGAGGCGACGGGCCTGCCGGTGGTGAAGGTCGGCGACATCTCGAAGCTGCGCGTCGGCGAATGGGTGATGGCCATCGGCTCACCCTTCGGTCTCGAGAACACCGTGACCGCCGGCATCGTGAGCGCAAAGCAGCGCGACACGGGCGAGCTGGTGCCCCTGATCCAGACAGACGTTGCGATCAACCCGGGCAACTCGGGTGGTCCGCTGATCAACCTGCGTGGCGAGGTGGTCGGTATCAACAGCCAGATCTACTCGCGCTCGGGCGGCTACATGGGCATTTCGTTCTCGATCCCGATCGACGAAGCGATTCGCGTCAGCGACCAGCTGCGCGCGACCGGCCGCGTTTCGCGCGGGCTGATCGGCGTTGCCATCGGCTCGGTCTCGAAGGATGTGGCCGAGTCCATCGGCCTGGGCAAGGCGCGCGGCGCGCTCGTGAGCAGCGTGGTGCCGGGTTCGGCGGCCGACAAGGCCGGCGTGCGCGAGGGCGACATCATCACCAAGTACGGCGACAAGGTCATCGAGACGCCGAGCGATCTCTCGCGCTCGGTGGCCAGCACCAAGCCAGGGGTCAAGAGCACGCTGACCGTGTTCCGCAACGGCAGTACGCGTGAACTCTCGATCACCGTTGCCGAGGGCGATCCGGAGGCCAAGCCGTCCAAGCGCCAGCCTGATCGCGAAGAGCCGCAGGCCAAGCCATCGGCTGCAGGCAAATCGCTCGGTCTGGCGGTCAGTGATCTGACCGACGCCCAGAAGAAGGAACTCAAGGTGCGCGGAGTGCGCATCGACGCAGCGAGCGATGCCGCTGCGAGGGCCGGCCTGCGGGAAGGAGATGTGATCCTGTCGATCGGCAACATCGAAGTCTCGAGCGTCAAGGAGTTCGAGGCCGCGATCGCCAAGGCCGACAAGAGCAAGGCGCTCAGCGTGCTGTTCCGCCGTGGGGAATGGGCCCAGTACGCCCTGATCCGCCCCTCACGCTGATCTGGCGCTGCCGTCAAGTGGCCCCACCCGGCAGTCGGGTTTGGGGCCGTTTTTTTGAGGTGTTTACGACGTTCGGGCGCCGGGCTCTAAAAAAATCTGGAGCGCCAAAAGCACCGAGATTTGTTTGTAATCACTAACTTATTTGAAGGCTAAGGACGGTTTTCGGTAGAATAGAGCACTCGCGGCGGCCGGTCAGCGCATAAGGAGTGCAACGACCTTCACGATGCGAGATGTCAGACAGCAGTCCACCGGTGCTCCACAGATCGCCCACAAGTTGTTCATAGACTGCTCCACCGATCCTGTTGATAACCTGTTTATATCTTTGATGTTGTGGACCTGCAACGAGCCCTTTGGACCCCGTTCCCGGATGTACGTGCCTCCCTTTTTGCCTACAATGAAGTTCCAACTACTGCAGTTGCCATTGCTTGTTGGTTCAGGGCGCGTCTCCAGAAGACGCGCCCTTTTTTCTTGCCCGCTCACTGCTGGGCACGAGCCAATTCAAGTACTTAAGCGTTCCCGTTGATGAATCACATCAGAAATTTTTCGATCATTGCGCACATCGATCACGGCAAGTCGACACTCGCAGACCGTTTGATCCAGCGTTGCGGCGGCCTCGCAGAACGCGAGATGGAAGCGCAGGTGCTCGACTCGATGGACATCGAAAAAGAGCGTGGGATAACCATCAAGGCGCAGACCGCCGCGCTGCACTACAAGGCACTCGATGGACAGGTCTACAACCTCAATCTGATCGACACGCCGGGCCACGTCGACTTCTCTTATGAAGTGAGCCGTTCGCTGTCGGCATGCGAAGGCGCGCTGCTCGTCGTCGATGCATCGCAAGGCGTCGAAGCGCAGACGGTGGCCAACTGCTACACCGCGCTCGACCTCGGCGTCGAAGTGGTGCCGGTGCTCAACAAGATGGATTTGCCGAACGCCGATCCCGACAACGCACGCACCGAAATCGAAGATGTGATCGGCATCGACGCGACCGATGCGATTCCGTGTTCCGCCAAGACCGGCCTGGGCATCGACGAGATCCTCGAAGCGATCGTGCACAAGATGCCGGCACCGCGCGGCAATCCCGACGGCCCGCTGCGCGCGATGATCGTCGACAGCTGGTTCGACGCCTACGTCGGCGTCGTCATGCTGGTGCGCGTGGTCGATGGCCGGCTGGCGAAGGGCGAGCGCATCAAGATGATGGCGTCCGGCGCCATGTACAACGCCGACAACATCGGCGTCTTCACGCCGGCCACCGAAGCGCGCGCTTCACTCGAGGCGGGCGAGGTGGGCTTCATCATCGCGGGCATCAAGGAGCTGCAGGCGGCCAAGGTCGGCGACACCGTCACGCTGATCAAGGCGGGCACGGGCGGCGCGGCAGCGACGGCCACCGAGGCGCTGCCGGGCTTCAAGGAAATCCAGCCGCAGGTGTTTGCCGGGCTCTACCCGACCGAAGCCAGCGAGTACGACTCGCTGCGCGACGCGCTCGAAAAGCTCAAGCTCAACGATTCGTCGCTGCGCTACGAACCTGAAGTGAGCCAGGCGCTCGGCTTCGGTTTCCGCTGCGGCTTCCTCGGCCTGCTGCACATGGAGATCGTGCAGGAGCGGCTGGAGCGCGAGTTCGACCAGGACCTGATCACGACCGCGCCCAGCGTGGTCTACCAGGTGGTGCGCAACGACGGCGAAGTCATCATGGTGGAGAACCCGTCCAAGATGCCCGATGTCGGCAAGATGAGCGAGATCCGCGAGCCGATCGTGACCGTGCATCTCTACATGCCGCAGGAATACGTCGGCGCCGTCATGACGCTGGCCAACCAGAAGCGCGGCGTGCAGATGAACATGGCCTACCACGGCCGCCAGGTCATGCTGACCTACGAGATGCCGCTCGGTGAGATCGTGCTCGACTTCTTCGACAAGCTGAAATCGGTCAGCCGGGGCTATGCCTCCATGGACTACGAGTTCAAGGAGTACCGCGCGTCCGACGTGGTCAAGGTCGACATCCTCCTGAACGGCGAGAAAGTCGATGCGCTTTCGATCATCGTGCACCGCACCCAGTCGCAGTACCGCGGCCGGGCGGTGGTCTCGAAGATGCGCGAGATCATTTCGCGCCAGATGTTCGACGTGGCGATCCAGGCCGCCATCGGGGTCAACATCATTGCGCGTGAGACAATCAAGGCCCTCCGCAAGAACGTGCTGGCCAAGTGCTACGGCGGCGACATCACCCGCAAGAAGAAGCTGCTCGAGAAGCAGAAGGCGGGCAAGAAAAGAATGAAGCAGATCGGTTCCGTCGAGGTCCCGCAAGAGGCCTTCCTGGCGATTCTGCAAGTCGAAGACTGATCAAAAAAATGGCACTCATCACTTCCCTGGTCCTTGCGGCGTTCGCCAGCTATGTCGGCGCCTGGTATTTCGGCGCGATCGAAGGCAACTTCGCATTGCTGCTGTTCGTGGCCACGGTGGTTACCGGCCTCTACTGGCTGGCCGAGCGCTTCTATTTCCTGCCGAGGCGCGAAGCGGCCGCCGCCAAGCTCGAGGCCTCGATGGCAGAGCGCAACGCGCGGCTGGCCGGGCAGGGCATTACCCAGGTCGACACCGCCGACACCAAGGCCAGCGAGCGCCTGCTCATGCAGCCTTGGTGGCTCGACTGGACGGCGGGCCTCTTCCCGGTGATTCTGGTGGTGTTCCTGCTGCGCTCGTTCCTCTACGAGCCGTTCAAGATCCCTTCGGGTTCGATGATGCCCACGCTGCTGACCGGCGACCTGATCCTGGTCAACAAGTTCACCTACGGCCTGCGCCTGCCGGTCATCAACACCAAGATCACCGATGGCACGCCGCTTGCGCGCGGCGACGTCGTGGTGTTCCGCTATCCGCCCAAGCCCAGCATGGACTACATCAAGCGCGTGGTCGGCATCCCGGGCGACGAAGTGGCTTACCTGAACAAGAAGCTCACGATCAACGGGCAGCCGGTGTCGAAGACAGCGGCCCCCGACTATCTCGACGGCGAATCGATGCGCCTGCTCAAGCAGTTCGACGAGGATCTCGCCGGCAAGCAGCACAAGATCCTCAACGACGAAGGTGCGCCTTCCTTCGTGCCGGGCGCCAGCGACTTCCCGTTCCGCGAGAACTGCCGCTACTCCGTCGAAGGCGTGGTCTGCAAGGTGCCTGCCGGCCAGTACTTCATGATGGGCGACAACCGCGATAATTCGGCGGATTCGCGCTTCTGGGGCTTCGTTCCGGACAAGAACATCGTGGGCAGGGCGTTCTTCGTCTGGATGAACTTCGGCGATTTCGGTCGCATCGGTCCATTTCAATAAGCAGTCATTCAACACTGTTCGAGGGGTAAGAGGGCATGAGAGCAAACCGGTCCATCCGCAGCAGGGCCGCGCACCAGCGCGGCATCTCGTTCATCGGCCTGCTGTTCGTCGCGGCAGTACTCGGCTGTCTGGGCGTGGTCGTCGCGCAGGTCATTCCGACATTGATCGAATGGCAGGCCATCGACAAGGCCGCCAACAAGGCCAAGGAGGGCACGACCGTGCCCGAAGTGCGAGCCATCTTCGATCGCGCTCAGGCCATTGACGACTTCAAGTCGGTCATGGGCAAGGATCTCGACATCAAGAAGGTCGGCGACAAGGTCGTCGTCTCGTATGCCTACGAACGCGAGATCCCCTTGTTCGGTCCGGCCTACCTGACGCTCAAGTACAAGGGCGAGACCCGCTGAACGCGGCGCTGAAAAAGGTGGACGGCAGCCTCGTCGCGCTGCAGGCGCGCCTCAAGCATTCGTTCTCCGACACGCGGCTGCTCCAGCTCGCGCTCACGCACCGCAGCTTCTCGGCCGACCACAACGAGCGCCTCGAGTTCCTCGGCGACTCGGTGCTCAACCTGGCGGTATCGCATCTGCTGTACACGCGCCTTTCGGCCCTGCCCGAAGGCGACCTGTCGCGGGTGCGGGCCAACCTGGTCAAGCAGGACACCCTGCATCGGCTGGCGCTCGAACTCCAGCTGTCGCCGCTGCTGCGGCTCGGCGAGGGCGAAGCCCGCTCGGGCGGCCCCAGCCGGCCTTCGATCCTGGCTGACGCGCTCGAGGCGTTGATCGGCGCTGTCTACCTTGACGCAGGCTTTGCAGCCGCCGAAGCGCTGGTGCGCCGCCTGTACGAATCGGTCGAGATCAACCCGCGCATGGAAGCGGCCGCCAAGGACCCGAAAACCGAATTGCAGGAATGGCTGCAGGGCCACAAAATGAAGCTGCCGCTGTACCGCGTGGCGGCAACCCTGGGTGCAGCGCACAAACAGACTTTCGATGTCGAGTGCGAGGTGCCCGAGTTGGGTCTTCGCGAACGCGGCATCGGCGGCTCGCGCCGCGCCGGCGAGCAGGCTGCCGCGGCTGCCATGCTGATCCGGCTCAAGGCACGCGGAGCCGCGTGAAATCACAATGAACGACGTTACCAATCCAGAAGCCGGACCTGAAGACACCACAGGCGACACTGCGGGCGCAGGCGCTCCCCAACACTGCGGCCTCATCGCCATCGTCGGCAAGCCCAACGTGGGCAAGTCGACGCTCCTCAATGCGCTGGTCGGCCAGAAGATCAGCATCACCTCGCGCAAGGCGCAGACCACGCGCCATCGCATCACCGGCATGCGCACGCTGGGTGCGACGCAGTTCGTGTTCGTCGATACGCCGGGCTTCCAGACCCTGCACGCCAACGCGCTGAACAAATCGCTCAACAAGACCGTGCAGGGCGCGGTGGGTGACGTGGACCTGATCCTGTTCGTGGTCGAGGCCGGCAGTTTCACACCCGCCGACGAGCGCGTGCTCAAGCTCCTGGGCAAGGGCATTCCGACCGTACTGCTCGCCAACAAGCTGGACAACGTGCACCGCCGCGGCGACATCGCGCCCTGGCTGCAGACCATGCAGGCGAAGCACGCCTTCGCCGAGTTCGTGCCGATGTCGGCCAAGAATGCCAAGGACGTTGAGCGGCTCTTCGGTATCTGCGAAAAATACCTGCCCGAGCAGCCCTGGTTCTACGCCGAAGACGAGCTCACCGACCGCAGCGAGAAATTCCTGGCTGGCGAGTTGGTGCGCGAGAAGCTGTTCCGCCTCACCGGCGACGAACTGCCCTACACCTCGACCGTCATCATCGACAAGTTCGAGGAAGAGCCGCCGCAGAAAAAGGGCCAGAAGCGCCTGCTGCGCATCGCCGCCACCATCGTGGTCGAGCGCGATGGTCACAAGGCCATGGTGATCGGCGACAAGGGCGAGCGCATCAAGCGCATCGGCATGGAAACGCGCGTCGAGCTCGAGAAGCTGGCCGACGCCAAGGTGTTCCTCGAACTGTGGGTCAAGGTGCGTTCCGGCTGGGCCGACGACGAAGCCCGGGTCCGCTCGTTCGGCTACGAATGAAGTGGCCACTGCCCACCGCGTTTCGCACGAACCGGCGTACGTGCTCCATCGCTACGACTGGAGCGAATCGAGCCTGATCCTGGAGGTCTTCACCCGCCACCACGGGCGCATCGCGTTGGTGGCCAAGGGGGCGAAGCGGCCGAGTTCCAATTTCCGGCCGGTGCTGCTGCCGTTGCAGCCGCTGCAGCTCAACTACGGTGGCGATGCCGAGATCCGCACGCTCAAGGGCGCCGAATGGATGGGCGGCCATGTCATGCCGACCGGCGAAGCGCTGCTCTCGGGTTACTACGTCAATGAACTGCTGCTGCGCCTGCTGGCACGGGACGATGCGCACGAGGCGCTTTTCGACGCCTATGCCGGAGTGGTGCAGGTGCTCGCGGGCGACCACGCCGGCGCCCAGGCAGCAACCCAGGCCGCCGCGCTGCGCGCTTTCGAGCTGATCCTGCTGCGCGAAGTCGGCCTGCTGCCCTCGCTCGACGTACAGACGCTGACCCTGGAGCCGCTCGACGCCAGCGTGCGCTACAGCCTCGTGCCCGAGGCGGGGCTCCGGACGGCGACGGATGGCGAGGCCGGCCTGGCCGGTACCGACTGGCAAGCCCTGCAGGCCGTGCTGGACGACCGCGCCCCCTTCACCGCGACCCTGCGCGAGATCGCCACCATGAATGCCGGCAGCAACAGCGCCCTCAGAAACCAGCTGCGCGCCCTGCTCAACTACCATTGCGGCGTGTCCACGCTGCGCACGCGGCAAATGATGAGAGATCTGCAAGCACTATGAGCACTTCAGGCAACGCCGGCACCACCACCTCCTTGTCAGTCAACCTCAACAAGGTGGCTTTGGTCCGCAACACGCGCCATCTGGGCATTCCCAGCGTTCTGACGGCCGCCAATGCCTGCCTCACCGCCGGCGCCCAGGGCATTACCGTGCATCCACGGCCCGACGCGCGCCACATTCGCGCACATGACGTGAGCGACCTGTCCGCGCTGCTCGCCAAGGACTGGCCGGGCATCGAGTTCAACATCGAAGGCAATCCCTTCCACAACCTGATGGACTTCGTGCGCGAACTGCGCCCGCACCAGGCCACCTTCGTGCCCGACAGCGAATCCCAGTCGACCAGCGACCACGGCTGGAGCTTCCCCGACGACGCCGAGCGTCTGCGCCCGCTGATCGCCGAAGCCAAGGCGCTGGGCGTGCGTGTCAGCCTGTTCATGGACCCGATTCCCGAGATGATGGCCGCGGCCAAGGCCGTGGGCGCGGACCGCGTCGAGCTCTACACCGAAGGCTATGCCGCATCGCGCGGCACAGCCGACGAAGAGGCCGTGCTTGCACGCTACGTCGAATCGGCACGCGCGGCGCAAGCTGCCGGCCTCGGCGTCAATGCCGGCCACGACCTGAGCCGCGACAACCTGACCGCGTTCCTGGGCGCGGTGCGTGGTGTCCACGAGGTCTCGATCGGCCACGCCTTCGTCGCCGATGCGCTCGAACTCGGATACGCCGCCACGACGCGCGAATACCTGCGCTGCATCACCGAGGCGCAACAGGCTCGGCCTGCATGATCTACGGCATCGGCACCGACATCTGCGATTTGCGTCGCATCGCCGCGACCTTCGAGCGCCAGGGCGAGCGCTTCGCCCGCAAGGTGTTGAGCGACGCCGAATTCGCGGTCTGGCAGGCCCGCAGCGCGCGATGGCCCAAGCGCGGCCTCAGCTACCTCGCGACCCGCTTTTCCGCCAAGGAAGCCTTCAGCAAGGCCATTGGCCTGGGCATGCGCATGCCGATGACCTGGCGCCTGTGCGAGATCGCCAACCTGCGCAGCGGCAAGCCGGTCATCGTGCTGCACGGCGAGCTCAAGGACTGGTTCGAGGCCAGGGGCCTGACCGCCCACGTCACGGTGACCGACGAAACCGAATACGCCGCGAGCTTCGTCGTGGTGGAGCAGAAAGACATCCAAAACGAAGCATGACCGTGACAACGACAAGCACCCACGCGCCGCTCATCATCGATGTGGCGGGCACCGAACTCAATGACGCCGACCGCAGGCGTCTCGCCAACCCGCTGGTCGGCGGCGTGATCCATTTCACCCGCAACTGGCAGGACCGCGCGCAGATGACGGCGCTCAATGCCGGGATCAAGGCGATCCGCCCCGACCTGCTGATCTGCGTCGATCACGAAGGCGGGCGTGTGCAGCGCTTTCGCACCGATGGCTTCACGCGCCTGCCTTCGATGCGTTCGCTGGGCGAGCTGTGGATGCGCGATGCGATGCGCGCCACGCAGGTCGCGACGGCGGCGGGGCTGGTGCTTGCCGGCGAGTTGCGTGCCTGCGGCGTCGACTTCAGCTTTGCACCGGTGCTTGATCTCGACTACGGCGGCAGCAGCGTGATCGGCGACCGCAGCTTCCACCGCGACCCGCGCGTGGTGGCGCTGTTGGCCAAGAGCGTGATGCACGGCATGCTGCAGATGGGGATGCGCAACTGTGGGAAGCATTTCCCGGGGCATGGGTTCGTGAATGCCGACTCGCATGTGGAGATTCCGGTCGACAAGCGCAGCCTCAAAGCAATCCTGGCCGACGATGCCAGGCCTTACGAATGGCTCGCCGGCACGCTCGCGGCCGTGATGCCCGCGCACGTCATCTATCCCAAGGTCGATGCGCGGCCTGCGGGCTTTTCATCGAAGTGGCTTCAGGATGTGCTGCGGACCCGGCTCGCGTTCGATGGCGCGATCTTCAGCGACGACCTGAGCATGGAAGCCGGGCGGTACATCGATGGCGAGTTGTTGAGCTTTACCGACGCGGCGTTGGCGGCGCTCGAGGCGGGATGCGACCTGCCCATGGTCTGCAACCAGAGCGTGGGCGATGGCGCACTGCTGGACGAATTTCTTGAAGGCTTCGGCGCCGCCGCGGCGTCAGGGCGCTGGCAAGCCAACGCCACCAGCGAAGCGCGCCGGCAGTCGCTGCTGCCCCAGGCGCCCGCACCGAGCTGGCAGTCGATGACAGAGTCGTCGGCGTATCGCGGCGCCAAACGACGGCTTTCCCTTGTCGGCATCGAGGAAAGCGCTCCGTCCTGAGGAGATAGACCATGCCTTTGTGCCTCAGCTTCTTCCAGCGCAAGGATGACGCGGTACTGCGCAACCATGCGCACTATTGCCGCTCGTTCGGGTATGACCACCAGTGGGTGGACAGCGATCACATCATTCATCCCGCGTTGCGTGCCGGTGCCAGGTACAGCGAGATGCTTCGCCGTCTGCGCGGGCTGGCCGAGGGCGATTGGTTGCTGTTCCTCGATGGCAATTCGGTGGTTTTTCACCCCGTTGCCATCGAGACCCTGATGGAAGGCCGCGATCTGCTGGTGCTCGAGAGCCCGGCCGTCGGCGAGCATGCCGGCCTCGCGATGACCAACATGATGGCGCTGCGTAACACGCCCGCCAACAGGGCCCTGCTGCATCGGCTGCTTGAGGACTGCGGCCAGGTGATCGCGCTGGTGACCGACCGGCTCGACGAAGCCGCACGGCTGCGCCCTGCGGGAATGCTGGGATGCAATGCCACGGTCGGGGACATCTACGTGAACGTCTCCTGGCGCATCAGCCAGTGGTTCCACGCCCGCATCTTCGTGGTGAACATGGGTCCGTTGCCCATCGTCGCGCCGGGCGGCGGGCTGCGCGAAGACATGCTGCACGACCTCAACCTGCAGCGCCTGCTGGTCGACCAGGTCAATGACGCCCTGATGCACGGGCGCCCCGTGCTGCAGCAAGCGGCTTATCCAGAGCTTTCCAGCGAGCCCCTCACCACCTACAACCCGGGCGCGCGCATTGCGTTCCTGACGCTGTACACCCATCACATCAACAGCTATGCGCGCGTTTCCGAGCACAACGCGAAGCGCTATTGCGACAGGCACGGATATACCTATCACGTGTACCGAGCCGTTCCGGAGGAGATCGGGCCGGGCATCAACGGTTCGTGGGTCCGTACATGGCTGCTGCAGCAGCACCTCGCACAGCACGACTGGATCATCTGGATCGACGCGGACACCCTGTTCTTCAACCAGACCCGGCGCATCGATGAGCTGTTGCACGGCCGCGATCTGCTGCTGGGCAAGGACGTGGGGGCCTGGTCGTTCAACTCGGGCGTGATGGGGTTCCGGAACACGGCCCGCAACGCCGAACTGCTGGCACGCATTTGGGCGCGGATCGGCAGCGTCGACGACAAGTCCACCGTCTACGCCAGCCAGGGCGACCAGTACTACACCAACGAGGTGCTGTCGGCCGAGGGGCTGGTCGACTCGGACAGCGTGCTCGACAACCTGAGCATCAACACGCCGCCGCACCTGGCGACCGAAGAGACGCTGCTCGTGCACTTCATCAATCTCGGCGAGCCCTACCGCTCCGCCTACATGGCCGCGCGCGACGCAGCCTCGCAGCGCCTTCGCTGACGACGGCAATCTCCTGCCGGGTCAGAAGGTGTGAATGAATTCGGCGTGCCCGAGCAGCCCGCCTAGGCGCGCCCGATCAAGGCGCAAAGCGCAGCCATAGCTCTGGCTATGGCGAGCGTTTGCAACGCCGACCGGGTGTGTCTGGGTGGGATGAGCGGGCATGGCGGATTCGTTCACACCTTCTCAGTTCCTGAAGACCCGCACGGGCAGCTGATTGGCGGCGGGTGCCAGGAAGGCGGCCACCGCGTCGAGCGCGAACTGGCGCTCGAGCCAGGCTTTGTCCGCCAGGCCCGCATTGAAGAACACTTGCAGCAGCCTCAGGGCTTCGTGCCGTAACGCGCGCGTCAGCGTCTCGTGTTCCACCGGTTGCAGGCCGGGCGCTCTGGAAGGCTTCAAGCAGGCGCTGGCCAGCGTGCCGAGAAGGTGTTCGGCAAATTCGAGCGTCGGCGGCCACAGGTGCGCATAGAGCTGGGCGATCTCGTTCACGTCCTCGCCGCTGCATTGGGGCAGCAGGTAGGCCAGCACCAATGCACGGGCGCGCATGGCGAGCGTTGCCGCCCGAGCGGGATCCGCGGGTGCGGGCGGCGCAGCAGGGGTATGAAGCACCTCTGGAATGACCGCGAAACGCGCGCCGGCCGCGGCGCTCTTGCAAAGCAGGTGCAGGTCGTCGTGAATGGTGAACTCCGGGTCGTGCCGGACACCGCTGCGCTCCAGAAAAGCCCGGCGAACCATGCACGCCGACAGCAACAGGGGCTGGGGCCCGAGGTATTCCGCGACGATGTCCTGATGCCTTTCCGCAAAGCGCAGCGGACCGTCGTCCGTCTCGCACCAGCAGCCCACGATGTCGATCGTGGGGCGGGTTTCCAGCAGCGCGACCTGGCGCTGCAGGCGCTCGGAAGCCGCGACATCACCGGCGTCGAGGAACACGAGGTAGTCGCCCGTGGACTGCGCCAGCGCCATGTTGCGGGCGGTGGCCCGGTCGAACGCCACGGGCAGCTGGATTAGGTGGAGATTGGGGAAGGGCGGGGTTGCGAGGGCGGCATCGAGCTCCTTCGAGTCGGTGGGGGCGATGAGCACGACCTCCAGCTTGATATCGCGCTGTTGGGCCAGGCTTTGCAGGCTGCGTGACAAGGCTTCGGGCGATGCGCCCAGGGCAAGGCAGACGCTCACGCGCGGCAGTTCGGTCGCCACGAACCGGTTGGCCTGTTGGGCGCGCCAGTCGAGGAAGCGCTCGATCGCGGGGCCGACGAGCGGCGGCGCCCACGGGCGGGTGAATCTGTCGAGTCCTTCCCGCTCCAGGACGGCGCGGCGAGGGGCGTCCGCCAGCAGTTCTTCCACGGCTTCGACCAGCCGCTCGTAGGGCGCCCCGACGACGGCTTCGCGCATCCATGGCTCGATTTCGCTGTCGGGGTAGAGCTCGCAGACCACCGCCTTGCGGTGCCGCATCAGGATGGACAGCCGCGGGACTTCGACGATGCGCGAATCTTCCCAGTTGTGAAAATTGAGGACCAACTTGGCGCGGCGCACGTAGTCGTTGCGCTCTTCCAGCGTCCAGTGGCGGCCACGGGTGAGTTCGACGCGCAGGCCACGCGCGATCAGCGTCTCCAGAAGGACGATCCTGCGGCGCGTGAGCGAGCCGAAGAACACGACGTCGATGTCCTGCTGTTCCTCCGGCAGGATGTCCGCGAGGGGCACGACCTGCGCCGCATCGGGCTCCCAGCCCAGGGCGACATAGTCCGCGTTGCGGTAGCCCAGTTCGAGATTTCTCTGGAAGTTCGACTTGCTGTACTCCCAGACATAGGCGCGTTTCAGTACATCGAGGTACTTCTCGGACCACGCGTGCGTTCCGGGCACCATCGGTTCGAAGTTGACGATGATGCAATCGGGGTGGTGCGCCTGGATTTCACTCCACGGTATGTCCCAGAAAAAGAACAGGATGTTGATGGCACCCGGTTCGATGTAGCAAGGGGTATAGCTGGTTGGATAGCCGAGCCTCTCGACCGCCAACCTGAAGGCTTTGACGATGTCGCCACAGACTTCCTCCTGGGACAGCGAGGTGAAGTTGAGTCTGGGCAGCGTCATGGGGGGGTGATGGGGGCCTCGTGCGACCAGAGGCGTTTTCCGCCGAGGTTCAGATGCGTCAGGTACAGCCTGAGATCGAACTCGAATCGATGATAGTCCCGCTCCATGTACGTGCATAGCGCGTAGAAGGCCTTGTCGTGGGCCTTTTCCTTGGTATGCGCCAACTCGTGCACGACGATCATGCGCAGCAGATCGAGAGGCACCTCCTTGAACAGGCTGGCCACCCGAATCTCCCGCTTGGCCTTGAGCTTGCCACCCTGGACGCGCGAGACCGTGGTGTGCGTGCCCAGCGCATTGCGGATCACGTGCAGCTTGTTGTCGAACATCACCTTGGCCAGCGGCTCTGCCTTGCGCATGAACTCGTTCTTGAGTCCGCCCACGTAGTCGTAGAGCGCCCGGTCCGACTGGATGTCGTGCGTGCCGCCGGGATGGCGCTGGCTCAGCAATGCCCCGAGCTTGTCTTGCGCGATCAGCTGCGCGACCTGTTCTTGCAGGCTCGCCGGATAGCCCGCAAGGTATTTCATGTCCGGCGCCGTTGTGGCGTCGCGCAGGCCAACCCGGTGGCCACGCCGCCGAACAGGTCGCCCTCGACGAGGTTCACGCCGGCAAAACTCTTGCGCAGCGCATGCTGGAACGGGCGCAGGGCCGACGAGCCGCCCGTCAAGTAGATCGCATCGAGGTCGCCGCTGCGCAGGCCCGCGCGCTTGACGCAGGCATGCGCACAGGCGATCACGTTCTCGAGCTGTGCGGAAAGCTGCTGCGCCATGTCGACAGGCGAGAGCGTGGCCGTCAGCCCCGCTTCCGCGCATGCGAGGTCGATCGAGGTCTGCGCATCGGTCACGGAGGCATCGATCTTGGCCTGCTCGACGGCGCTGGCAATGCGGTGGCCGTGGCGCTCTTCCAGCACCGTCATCAGCCGGTCGTGCAGCTGCGTGTCGGCATAGTTGGTGCGCAGTTCCTTCGCCTGGCGAACCGCCTTGGCGGCATAGAGCCAGTTGATCAGGTGCCACGACGACAACTCGAAGAACACCTTGCTCGGTACCTCGCGGCCCTGGGGTCCGTGGTGGCGAAAGCCGAACTCCGGCATCACGCGTTCGAGGTTCAGGCGCTGGTCGAAGTCGGTGCCGCCGATGTGCACGCCGCTGGTGGCCAGCACGTCGTCGCTGCGGTCGGTGCGCGCAGCCCGGTCCGGACCCACGCGCACGACGGTGAAGTCCGAGGTGCCGCCGCCGATATCGACGATCAGCACCACCGATTCCTTCGTGATGCGTTGCTCGTAGTCGAAGGCGGCCGCGATCGGTTCGAGCTGAAACGCCACGTCGCGAAACCCCGCGGCGCGGGCTGCATGGCGCAGGCTCTCTTCGGCGCGTTCGTCGCGCTTGGAATCGTCGTCCACGAAATGCACGGGCCGCCCGATCACGACCTGTTCGGGGATTTGGCCGAGCTCGCGCCCGGCGCGCACCGCCAGTTCGCGCAGGAAGCGCGCGATGATGTCCTCGAAGCTCACGAGCCCGTCGTAGACGGCCGTCTTCTCCTGCATCAGCGCGCTGCCGAGCAGGCTCTTGAGCGATCGCATCAGCCGACCCTCGACGCCCGAGAGGTAGAGGGCGACAGCCTCGCGGCCGAAATGGGTCGTGCGGTCTTCGGCGTTGAAGAAGATCGCGGTCGGCAGCGTGGTGGCGCTGCCTTCGACCGGCAGCAGACGGGGGGCTTCACCGCTTGGGGCGCAGGCGATGGCTGAATTCGAGGTTCCGAAGTCGATGCCGAGTGTCGAGATGGATCGTTGCTTCATGCAATCAATGCTTTGCGCGCTCAAATGCGCGGCCTTTCGTGTTCTGGTGGGGGCGACGGGGCTTGTCCGGCGCGGCGACTGCATCCGAAGCGGGGCGTCGAGTGTAAAGGTCAGCGCGGTGCGAGATAGACTGCGGCCCGGTTCGGGGATATAGCGGGAGTTTTCGATGCCGTTGTGCATGACATTTTTCGAGCGGGTCGACGAGCAGGTCCTGCGCAACCATGCGCACTATTGCCGCATTTACGGCTACCCGCACCAATGGGTCGAGTCCTCGCATGTCGGGGACGCATCCCTGCGCAATGGGGTCAAGTACTCGGAGATCCTGCGCCATCTGCGCACACTGGCAGAAGGCGACTGGCTGCTGTTCCTCGATGGAGACTCCGTGGTTTTCCGTCCTGTCGCAGTGGAGCAGTTGATGGAGGGGCGGGATGTGCTTGTGGTAGATGGCCCCAGTGGCCTGGCGCTCACGAACATGATGATCTTGCGCAACACCACGGCTAACCGCAACCTGCTGAACCAGATGCTCGCGGCGGCGGGCGCGGCGGTGGCACGTTCGGTGTCGCGGCTCAGCGAAGCGGATCGGCAAATCGGCTTGACTTCGCGGCTCGACGAAGCCGCACTGTTTCGCCCTGCCGGCATGCTCGGATTCAATGCCTTCCTGGCTGATCGCCATGTCAACGTGAGCTGGCGTATCACCGAGTGGTTCAATGCGCCCGTCTTCGTCGTGAACCTCGCTTCCGTGCCGAAGCTGGAACAGGATGGGCAGGTGCACGAAGACATGCTCCATGACCGCAATCTGCAGCGCCTGCTGGTGCGACAAGTGAATGCAGCGCTATTGGAGGGGTTGCCGATGCTGCAGCAGCCGACGTACCCGGTGCTTTCGGAGGAGCTCGTGTCGAGTGTCAATGTCGATGCGCAAATCGGCTTTGTGACGCTCTACACGCACCACATCAGCACCTATGCGCGCGTGTCCGAGCACAATGTGCGGCGCTATTGCGAGCGCCATGGATACGGCTATCACGTGTACCGGGGCATTCCGGGCGAACTGGATCCCGAGATCAATGGCGCGTGGATCAAGGCCTGGCTGCTTGCGCGGCACCTGGAGCAGCACCAGTGGGTGGTGTGGGTCGATGCCGATATTCTTTTCGTCAACCAGGCGAAGCGCTTCGAGCCATTGCTCGAGGGGCGCGATCTCCTCTTCGCCAAGGACGTGGGCGGATGGACCTTCAACTCCGGAGTCATGGGATTCAGGAACACTGCACACAATGCAGAACTGCTCGCGCGCATATGGGCGCGAATCACAGGGGTCGAAGACAAATCGAGTGTGTACAGCAGCCAGGGCGACCAGTTTCATACAAACGAAGTGATCCGCGAAGAAGGATTGGCCAGCGAGAACAACATCCTCGACTACCTGAGCCTCAATACGCCACCGCACCTGGCCACCAGCGACAGCCTGATGGTCCACTTCATGAGCCTCGGCGAGCCGTATCGCTCGGTCTACATGGCTGACGTGGATGCTGCGTCGCAGCGGATTCGCTGAGGCAGGTACGACGCCTGGGTGCGGTTGCTGAGGGGCCTGCCTGAGCAACATTTCTTGCGCGTCGTTCATCAGCCACAGGCCGAGGCTGCTATCACTTAGTGGAAACTTCTGCGATCCGCTGTCCGGCAAATAAACGATGGACTCGGTGACGTTGCCTTTGACAATCAGACGCCGAGGCGACGGCAGCTCGAATGGGACCGTCTCCGGGTTGATCGGCGTCCGGCCCCTGGTTGTCGTGGTTGCGCGGTAGCGAGCGGTAGGCGAAGGTGGTGGTCAGCCGCCATTTCGACCGGCTCGACATGTGTGGTTATGCCATGCCGCAGAGAGGGGGTATCGAACAAGGGCGGACGGTGCGGGACCCCGTGCACTCAAAGCTCCCTGCGCAGCGCCGGAAACAGGATCACGTCGCGGATGCTTGGTGAATCGGTCAGCAGCATCATCAGCCGGTCGATGCCGATGCCGCAGCCACCAGTGGGTGGCATGCCGTATTCGAGCGCGCGCACGAAGTCGTGGTCGTAGTACATCGCTTCGTCGTCGCCACTGTCCTTGGCGGCCACCTGCGCGTTGAAGCGGGCGGCCTGGTCTTCGGCGTCGTTCAGTTCGCTGAAGCCGTTGCCGAATTCGCGGCCCGTGATGTAGAGCTCGAAGCGCTCGGTGACCTCGGGGCGCTCGTCGTTGGCGCGTGCCAGCGGCGAGATCTCGGTCGGGTGTTCCATGATGAAGGTCGGCTGCCAGAGCTTCTCTTCGACGGTCTCCTCGAAGTACATCACCTGCAGGCTCGCGAGGCTGCGCTGCGAAAGCTTGTCCTTCTCTTCGCTCAGCCCGAGCTTGCGCAGGCCGTTGATGAGCCAGGCGGTGTCGTCGACCCCATCGCCTGCGTCGGTGTGCTTCAGGATCGCTTCGCGGATCGTCAGGCGTTCGAAAGGCTGGGTCAGGTCGACGGGCTTGCCGCCGTACGTGAGCTGCTGCGAGCCCACGGCCTTGTCGGCGATGGTGCGGATGAGCGTCTCGGTGAAATCCATCAGGTCACGGTAGTTCCAGTAGGCCGCATAGAACTCCATCATCGTGAACTCGGGGTTGTGCCGCACCGAGATGCCCTCGTTGCGGTAGCTCCGGTTGATTTCGAACACGCGCTCGAAACCGCCGACGATCAGGCGCTTCAAGTACAGCTCGGGCGCGATGCGCAGGAACATCTCCTGATCGAGCGCGTTGTGATGCGTCTTGAACGGCTTGGCATTCGCGCCGCCCGGAATGGGGTGCAGCATGGGCGTCTCGACTTCGAGGAAGTCGTTGGCCACCATGAATTCGCGCAGCGCGCTCACGGCCTTGCTGCGTGCGGTGAAGCGCACGCGGGCCGCTTCGTCGGTGATCAGGTCGACATAGCGCTGGCGGTACTTCTGCTCCTGGTCGGCCATGCCGTAGAAGTCGCCGGGCAGCGGGCGCAGGCTCTTGGTGAGCAGGCGCAGCTTCGTCACCTTGACCGAGAGCTCACCGGTCTTGGTCTTCATCAGCGTGCCTTCGGCACCCAGGATGTCGCCGAGGTCCCAGCGCTTGAATTCTGCGTACGCTTCTTCGCCGACGGCATCGCGCGTCACGTAGAGCTGGATGCGGCCCGTGGCATCCTGCAAGGTCGCGAAGCTGGCCTTGCCCATCACGCGCTTGAGCATCATGCGGCCCGCCACGCTGACGGGAATGGCCTGCGCCTCGAGGGCTTCGGCTTCGACCGCATCGTGCGCCGCGACAAGCGCCGCGGCGCGGTGGCCCGGCTTGAAGTCATTGGGGAACGCGACGCCCTTGCCCTCGACCTGCGCGGTGCGCAGCAGCTTGAGCTTTTCGCGGCGTTCGGCGATGAGCTTGTTGTCGTCGACGGGAGAAGGGGGAGGCGAAGAAGGGGGCAGTTGATCGGACATGGGGAGCAAATGAGGCGCAACAGGAGCGTGCGCGGCCCAGCATTTTAGCTGATCGAATTCAAATGAAACTGGGGCTCAGCGCCCGCTGGTTCTGCGCAATGTGCTATGAAAAACAGAGCGAGAAGTCGCGTGCCGACATGCCCCGCCGGGCACATCCGCACCTTTGATTTCGCACGCCTAGTCGGGATGGCCGAACACGCGGTACTGGCCGTTTTCGCTCAGCGTGCACATGTAGCCGATGTTCTGCGCAGGCAATTCACAGGCCGTGCCGTCGGGGTGGGCGCCCGAAACGGGCCATCCGAGCTCCTTGAGCAGCAGGTAGCTGGTGAGGCGCTCCGTGAAAAAAGAAAGTGCGCGCCGCTGATACTCGTGATGCGGTTCGACCGGAGCGTGCCGGGTCAGGAATTCGTCGAGAACCGGACGCACGCGCTCCAGGATGCCGATATAGAGATGGCAGGGAAAAATGCCGAATTCGACCCCGCCCGGAACGAAGAGTCGTGTGCCGAAGAAGGTCGTGATTTCGGCCGCGTGCAGCACCTGCCGGTCCATGGCGATGCGGGTCAGCAGGAGAAAATCCCCGATGTGGTGGCAGGCGGCGTATTGGGCCAGCATGCCGGTGCCCATGATGAAGGGGTGCGGCATCAGCAGGTCCGTCGCGTAGCTCGCGAAAATCTCGGACACCTGATCCTTGCCGAAGGGCATGCCCAGCATGCGCATGAACGGGTAGTTGGTCGAGGGCTCGCCGATGGGGGTCGGCGAGATGAGCTTGCGGTATTGAAAGACACAGACCGATCGACCCTCCGTCGGGCGGCTCTGGAGCAACTCGCTGATGTACAGCGAACCCGCGGTGCCGGTGAGATAGGGATAGAAGTTGTCGCCGCTCAGGCTGCCCGTGCCGATGGTGCGGAGCGAATCGCGGATGTTCAGGCGACCGTCGGCCTGGTGCTTGCCCGTGGCGACGACTTCTACGTGGTCCGGCAGTTCGAACCATGGCGGTTCATGTGCGATGCAAAAGAAATAATCAGGCCCTGGCATGGCGAATATTCATAGTCACGGTTCGTCGGACGGCGCATCGTGCACCGGGCTCTTGAGCTTAACGCTGCGCGGCGCGCTCCCCGGCGCGGGAGGTCAGCTGGAAATCCCCGTTCGTGCCAACAAATCGCTGACCAGCTCCAGCCGCATCAACGGACTGTCGAGCTCCATCAGCCGCTGCCGCAATTCGAGCTGCATCGGCACCAGCTCGCACCAGCGGTTCGCCACCCAGCCGCAGTCGTCGAACCGGTAGGGCTCGCCGATGGGCAGCCGCACGGTCCGCGCACCTTGCGAATCTTGTGCACGGCGGCGTTCTTCGAGCGTATCGACCAGGCGCCGCAGCGCGGTAGCCGTGTGCAGGAGGTCATCGGGGATTTCGAGCGCGACGTCGTCGATCACCGCTTCCACCTCGGCAACCCACAGGCCGTGCTTCTGCAGCTCGGTGCTGCGAACGCGAAAGCGCTGCGTACCGATGCATTCGATCTGAAGCAGGCCGCTTTGCGGCGATTCGAATTCGCGGATGACGGCCAGCGTGCCGATGGCTGCAAAGCTTTCCGCATCGGCGCCGGCCTTGCGGACCTCGCTGCCGCTCGTGAGGCTGACCACGCCGAACGGCGCATCGGCCTTGCGGCATTTGCCGATCATGTCGAGATAACGCACCTCGAAGATGCGCAAGGGAAGCAGGCCGCCCGGGAACAGGACCGTACCGAGCGGGAACAATGGCAGTGAATGCAGAAGGGGCTGTGTCGTCATCGAAAAACCTTGCATGGCTATCATCGCATTCCGCTCACGACCGCGCCCCATGCTCTACCAGATTCCTTCGTTCCTTCTCGACGTGATCGTCGGCCTGCTCGGCGGCGCCTGCCTGCTGCGCCTCTACATGCAGTACCACCGGGTGCCGTTCGGCAATCCGCTGGGGCGCTTCGTGTTCGCGATCACCGACTGGATCGTGCTGCCGCTGCGGCGCATCGTGCCTTCGGTCAAGCGCTGGGACCTCGCGAGCCTGATCGCCGCCTGGCTGCTGGTGCTGCTGAAGTTCCTGCTGCTGTGGCTGCTGGTCGGCAATCTCGGACGCATCGCCACCTTGCCGCTGGTGTCGCTCGTGGGGCTGCTGCAGCTTGCGATCTCGGGGCTGACTGCGCTCCTGGTGGTCTATGCCGTGCTTTCGTGGGTGCCGGGCGCGTCGCCGATGCTGCTCGATCTGATTTCCCGACTGGCTGAACCGCTGGTCCGACCGTTTCGCCGCTTCATCCCGCTGATCGGCGGCGTGGACCTGTCGCCCCTCGCCGCCATCGTGGTGCTGCAGGTGATTGCGATCGTGCTGAGCAATCTGCTGGTGTTTGCCTACCAACTGACTTTCTGAGTCGCAGCCAGTCAGCAAACAAACAAAAAAGGCCCGGGTGCACATTGCACCCGGGCCCTTTTGCTTTGGCTTGTCGCGTTTCGCTGCTCGTTCAGCTCACCGCGTCGGCCGGCTGGCGCAGCAGCATTGCGAGCGTGCTCGCAATCGTCTTGCGCAGTTCGCGGCGATCGCTGATGAAGTCGATCGCGCCCTTGGTCTGCAGGAACTCCGCACGCTGGAAGCCTTCGGGCAGCGTCACGCGCACGGTCGATTCGATCACGCGCGGGCCGGCAAAGCCGATCAGCGCCTTGGGTTCGGCAATGACCACATCGCCCACGAAGGCGAAGCCGGCGCTCACCCCACCCATGGTCGGGTCGGTCAGCACGCTGATGTAGGGCAGGCCCTTCTTCGCCAGGCGCGTGAGCGCGGCATTGGTCTTGGCCATCTGCATCAGCGAGAGCAGGCCTTCCTGCATGCGCGCGCCGCCGGTGGCGGTGAAGCAGATGAAGGGCACCTTCTGCTCGATGGCGGTCTCGACGCCGCGTACGAAGCGCTCGCCGACCACGCTGCCCATGCTGCCGCCCATGAACTCGAATTCGAAGCAGGCCACGACCACGTTGATGCTGTGGACCGAACCGCCGATGACGACCAGCGCGTCCGTCTCGCCGGTGTTTTCCAACGCTTCCTTCAGCCGCTCGGGGTACTTGCGGCTGTCCTTGAACTTCAGGGCGTCGACCGGGAGCACTTCCTGGCCGACTTCGTAGCGGCCTTCGGCGTCGAGGAACGCGTCCAGGCGCGCGCGGGCGCCGATGCGGTGGTGGTGGCTGCAGCTCGGGCAGACGTTCTGGTTGTGCTCCAGGTCGGTCTTGTAGAGCACCGTCTCGCAGGCCGGGCATTTGATCCACAGGCCCTCGGGCACCTGGCGGCGCTCGGCAGGGTCGGTTTGTGCGATCTTGGCGGGTAGCAGTTTTTCAAGCCAGCTCATAGGACTCCGGAATTAGCTCCCCTCTCCTTTGGGGAGAGGGGCTGGGGTGAGGGCAACCGAGATTATCGGCCAGCCGCATTCTTGGGGGTAGCCGCCGGCAGGGCGTCCAGCGCCTCGCGGATGCCGGCGAGGAATTCGCGCACCGCGGGCACCACCTTCTCGCGCGGTTGCCCGTCGATCAGCTGGATGATCTTGGTGCCGATGACCACGGCGTCTGCCGCCGAACCGACCGCCTGCGCCGTGCGTGCGTCGCGGATGCCGAAGCCCACGCCGACCGGGATGCTCACATGCTGGCGGATGCGCGGGATCATCTGGCCGACCGCTTCGGTGTCCAGGTGGCCCGCGCCGGTCACGCCCTTGAGCGACACGTAGTAGACGTAGCCGCTCGCGATGCGCGCGACCTGCGCCATGCGCTCGTCGGTGCTCGTGGGCGCCAGCAGGAAGATCAGGTCGATGTTCGCGGCCTTCAGGTCGGCGGCGAAGGCCTCGCATTCCTCGGGCGGGTAGTCGACCACCAGCAGGCCATCGACGCCGGCTGCCGACGCATCGCGGATGAAGGCCTGCTTGCCGTGCACGAGGTCATAGCGCTCGACCGGGTTCGCATAACCCATCAGCACCACCGGCGTGGTCGTGTCCTTCTGGCGGAACGCGGCCACGATGGCGAGCACCTGCTTCATGCCGATGCCTAGTGCCAGCGCGGCTTCGCCGGCCTTCTGGATCACGGGACCGTCGGCCATCGGGTCGGAGAAGGGCACGCCCAACTCGATCACGTCGGCGCCCGCCTCGACCATGCCGTGCATCAGCTCGGGCGTGATGTCGGCGAAGGGGAAGCCGGCGGTGACGTAGGGAATCAGCGCCTTGCGGCCCTGCGATTGAAGCGTCTTGAAGGTGGCGGCAATGCGGCTCATCACTTGCCTCCCTTCACGCTCAGGCCGCGCATCGAGGGCCGGTCGTAGAAATCGACACCCGACAGATCGGCCACGGTGCCGATGTCCTTGTCGCCGCGGCCCGAGAGATTCACCAGGATCGACTGGTCCGGGCGCATGGTTTTCACAAGCTTCAGTGCGTAGGCCACGGCATGGCTGGATTCGAGCGCGGGAATGATGCCCTCCGTTCGACACAGGTAGTGGAAGGCTTCGAGCGCCTCGATGTCGGTGATGCCGACGTACTCGGCACGGCCGATGTCGGCCAGGTACGCATGCTCGGGGCCGACGCCGGGGTAGTCGAGGCCGGCGCTGATGCTGTGGGTCTCGGTGATCTGGCCGTCCTCGTTCTGCAGCAGGTAGGTGCGGTTGCCGTGCAGCACGCCGGGGCTGCCGCGCAGGATCGAGGCCGCGTGCTTGCCGCTGTCCAGGCCTTCGCCCGCCGCTTCCACGCCGATGAGCCGGGTGTTGGCGAACGGAATGTAGGGGTGGAAGATGCCGATCGCATTGCTGCCGCCGCCCACGCAGGCGACCACCACGTCGGGCTGCTTGCCCTCCGCTTCGCCCGTGATGCCGTCGGCCGCGAGCATGGCGGGCATCTGGTCGATGCACTCGGTGCCGATCACGCTCTGGAAGTCGCGCACCATCGTCGGATAAGGGTGCGGGCCGGCCACGGTGCCGATGATGTAGAAGGTGTTTTCCACGTTCGTGACCCAGTCGCGCATCGCCTCGTTGAGCGCGTCCTTCAGCGTCTTGCTGCCCGATTCGACCGGCACCACGGTCGCGCCGAGCAGGTTCATGCGGTAGACGTTGGGGCTCTGGCGCTTCACGTCCTGGCTGCCCATGTAGACCACGCATTCGAGGCCGTAGCGCGCGCAAATGGTGGCGGTGGCCACGCCGTGCTGGCCGGCGCCGGTCTCGGCGATCACGCGGGGCTTGCCCATGCGTCGCGCGAGCATCGCCTGGCCGATCACGTTGTTGATCTTGTGGGCGCCGGTGTGGTTGAGGTCTTCGCGCTTGAGGTAGATCTGCGCGCCGCCCATCTCGCGGCTGGTGCGTGCGGCGTGGTAGATCGGCGAGGGCCGGCCCACGAAGTGCTTGAGCTCGTAGTGGAATTCGGCGAGGAACGCCGGGTCTTCCTTGTACTTCGCGTACGCGTCGCGCAGCTCGTTGATGGCGTGGGTGAGCGTTTCGCTCGCGAAGGTGCCACCGTAGTTGCCGAAGTGGCCGGTGGCGTCGGGTTGCTGGTAATCCTGGAATTTGCTTTGCATGGTTCTCGATCGTTGGGCCGCAGCCCGAATGACGATCGGGTGCGGCGGCTAACTGGAGAAGGACGAGGCGTCTGCCGCTCTGACGGCTGCGACGAATTGCCGGATCTTTCCGGCGTCCTTCAGGCCCTTGTTCCCCGGGCCGTCGATTTCGACGCCCGAGCTCACATCAACGGACAGCGTCTTGCAGCGCGTCCGCAGGATGCGAATGCCATCGCTCACGTTTGCAGGTGTGAGCCCACCACTCAAGACGAGGTGAGCGTCGACGGCGGGTGGAAGAAGTGACCAATCGAAAGCCTTGCCGCCACCGCCATAACCTTCGACATGCGCGTCGAGCAGGATGGCCTGGGCGTGGGAGTAATCGGACGCGTATTTTACGAGGTCGAAGCTGGCGCCGGCAGCCCCCAGCGGAATCCGGGCGGCGCGCATGTAGCGAAAGCGCCCCGGGCCGCTGGCTTCCTCGCACT
The DNA here is from genome assembly GCF_024701975.1 of Variovorax sp. ZS18.2.2. GTDB lineage: Bacteria > Pseudomonadota > Gammaproteobacteria > Burkholderiales > Burkholderiaceae_C > Variovorax. The sequence continues at coordinate 27,880 of NZ_JANLNM010000007.1, read as the reverse complement.
GTTCGGGCGTCTCTTCGCCGTGGAACTGCGCGATGGCGCCCTTCACACGGGCGAGCGATGCTATGACTTTGGGAGCATCCTCGTTCACGAAGAGGAGCACTGGCGTGACGAAGGGGGGAAGGCGGGAGGCGAGTTCGGCGGCGCGTTCGACCGCTATCGCACGGGGGCTTTTTGCGTAGAGCACGAAGCCGATCGCATCGGCCCCGGCCTCGACCGCCGCATCCACGTCGGCCTCACGCGTGAGGCCACAGATCTTGATGCGGGTGCGGGGAAGCGATGACGTCATGGCGGGCCATCATAAGGAGCACCGCCGGCCTGCAGCGTGGCTTCGGCCGGCAGACCCCACTTGGCGTCGTACAACGGGCCGAGGAAGTACAGGCCGTCCGCGGAGAAGGTGGGCGCCGCCACTTTGCGGCTGCGGGCCTCGAGCACCTCGGCGATCCATTCGGGCCGCTCGTCACCACGGCCGATGCGTACGAGGCAGCCCATCAGGTTGCGGATCATGTGGTGCAGGAAGGCGTCGGCCTCGAACTCGAAATGCCAGCGGCAGCGCTCGCCTTCACCGACCCGCGTGATCTCGATGCGGCGCAGGTTCTTCACGGGCGACTTGGCCTGGCAGGCCGAGGCGCGGAACGAACTGAAGTCATGCGTGCCGATGAGCACCGCGGCGGCTTTGCGCATCGCATCGCCATCGAGCGGATGCATCGACCAACCGACGCGGCCTGAATCGAGGCTCGGCCGCACCGGCGATTGCGACAACACGTAGAGATAGCGGCGCGCCAGCGCACTGGCACGGCAATGGAATTCGTCGGGCACTGGCTGCGCCCACTGCACGGCGATGTCGTCGGGCAGGAAGCGGTTGGTGCCGCGCATCCAGGAGAAGGGTTCGCGCTCTACCTCGGTGTCGAGGTGCACCACCTGCATCAGCGCGTGCACGCCGGCATCGGTGCGGCCGGCGCACAGCGTGCCGATGCGACCAGACGGGTTGGCGGTGAATTTCGCGAGGGCCGCTTCGAGCTTGTCCTGCACCGTGCGGCCCGAGCGCTGGCTCTGCCAGCCCTCGTACGCCTGGCCGTTGTAGCGGATGCCGAGCGCCAGCCTCACGAATTCAGGAACGGGAACAACAGCAAGGGCTCAGCGCAGTTCCGCGAGCAGTTGCTTGGCTTGCGACTTGAGGTCGCCGGCGCTTTCGGCTTCGACTTCCTCGACCAGCGAGCGGGCGCCTTCGACGTCGCCGATGGCTTGCAGTTCGCGTGCGAGCGAGAGCTTGACGGCGTGGGGGCTGTCTTCGCCTTCGTCGTCGAGCGCGCTCGTGGCGCGTGCCGGTTCGGACGCACCGTTGGAGCGGGCCGGCAGGCCTGCCAGTGCGCTCATGTCGAACTCGATGAAGCCCGAATCGGCAGGCAGCGCATTGCGCAGCATGGCCGGACGCGTGTTGTCCGCATCGTTCAGGTTCAAGGGGCGCGTATTGGGCGTCAGGGCACCGGGCGCCGTGTCGAAATCGTTTTCGAGATCGACGGGCGGCGTCGCATGGCCATTGGACAGCGGCGCTGCGGGGCGTGCCGTCGTCGGCGCGGGTGCGTAGGCCGACTTCGGCAGGCTCGCGCCGACCGGTGCGTGGCTTGGCGCCGGTGCCAGCGGCACCGGTTGGCTCAGGTCCAGGTCGAAGTCCAGCGGTGCCACCGAGGGCACGAAGGCCGGCGGCGGGGCCGAGGCGATCGGCGGCGGTGCAACGGGCGTCGGCACTGCGGCGACCGGCGGCTTGGCGGCGGAGGCCAGGGCGCCCGCGAAGGCGGCGGTTTCGGCCTGGCTTGCGCTGCGCGGCGCGCCCGATTCGTACAGCGGGTTGCCCGGATCCAGGTCCTTGCCCATGTCGACCACACGGCTCCAGTCGGAACCCGAGCCGCCGGTCAGCTTGTGCACTTCGGTGGCCAGACCTTCGTAGGCACGCACGTCGCGACGCTTGGCGTGGATCTCGAGCAGCTTGAGGTGGATGGCGGTGCGGTCCGGGTTCAGGCGCAGCGCTTCGCGCAGGATTTCCTCGGCCTGCAGGTCGCGGCCGTAGGCCAGGTAGACGTCGGCCTCGGCGACCGGGTCGACATCGCCCGCATCGAGCTGGCTCGGCGAGTAAGACAGCGACGAAACGCTGGAGTCGCCGCGGTGCTTGGTGTCGACCGATTCGCCGCCGCTGGCGCCGAAGAACGAGTCCTTCGGGATGCGGCTCTCGAGGAACACGCTCTCGCTCATTTCCTCGCGCCGGCGGCCCAGCACGCGGTACAGCAGGAAGCCGATCAGGAGCGCGATCAGCGCGGCGCCGCCGAGCATCAGCGGGTTGTCGAGCAGTTCTTCGAAGAAGCCGCGTTCCGGCGGCGGGGGCGGAGCGGCCTTGACCACCGGCTTCGGAGCGGGAGTCGACGCTGCGACTGCGGCGCTGGCGGCTGCCGCGGGCACTGCGGCGGCTTCGGTGGTCGGAGGCGTGACGGCGGGTTCTGCTGCCGGCGCAGGCGTGGGTGCGGCCGTCGCTTCAGGCGTTGGTGCAGCAGCCGGTGCGGCGGCGGCCACTGCGGGAGCGGGTGCCGCCACAGGTGCAGGAACAACGACCGCAGGTGCCGGGTTGGCGGCGACCGGCGGCGACGTCGTGGCGCTGGTGGAAGGCGTCGGAACGGGGATGCCCGGTGCGGCAGGCGCTGGCGCTGCGGCGGGTGCCGACGAGCCGGTGCCCGCCTTGAGCTTGTTCAGCTCGTTGATGTTCTTGGACAGCTCCGCCACGCGGTTGCTGCTTTCCTGTGCCTGGCGGGCCTGCGCGACCTTTTCGTCGGCTGCGCGGGTGGAGGCACTGCCTTGGGAAATCGTGAGCTTGTCGGGGGCGCTGGCCGCTGCATTGCGGTCCTCGACGTTCGCTTGCAGCTTGCCCGAGGCCTTGCGGCTGGCGGCGGCGACGTTCGACGTCGGCACATTTTCTGCAAGGCGCTGGCGGTAGTTGCCGAAGTCGCGGCTCTGCGCGGTGACCGTGCGGCGTGCCTCGGCGGCGGGAACGGCGCTCGCCTCGGTGGCGCCCGGCAGTTCGAGCACGGCGCCTGCCTTGATGCGGTTGACGTTGCCGCCGATGAACGCATCGGGGTTGGCGAGCAGCAGGGCGACCAGCATCTGGTCGAGGGACACGTCGGCCGGCTTGTGGGCACCGGCAATCTTGCCGGCGGTATCGCCGCGCTGCACGGTGACTTGTTCGCCGCCTGCGCGGGGGGCGGTTGCTGCCGCTGTCGCTTCGGGGGCTGGGGCCGGGGCTGCGGGTGCAGTCGCAGCGGCGACCGGCGGCGCTGCAGACGCGGCGGCCGCAGCACGCTCGCGACGTGCGCGGGCTGCCGCAACGGCAGGGCGCTCGACCGGGGTGCTGATCTGGGGGGCGATCGGCACGACCGGAGCCGCTGCCTGCCGCGTGACTGGCGGATCGAGCAGCACGGTGTAGTCGCGGACGATGCGGCCCGAGGAGCCATTGGCTTCGAGCAGCAGGTCGATGAAGGGGTCGCTGAGCGGGCGGCTGCCGCTCAGGCGCACCACGTACTGGCCGCCCGCACGGCGTTGCAGCGTCGCCTTGACGTCGCCCAATGCCGAGTTGTAGGGAATGCCTGCGTTCTTGAAGGCTTCGGCGGTGGCGATGTTGATCTTCAGGCCGTCCGCTTCGGCAGCGGCAATTTCGGTCACGTCGATCTCGGCACGCAGCGGTTCGCCCAGCGCCGATTGCACCTTCAGTTGTCCCAGCGTGAAGGCGCTGGCATCGGTGCCGGCCATTCCCAGGGCCACGGCGGCGGCCGCACCCAGGATGGAAAGGCGCCAACCGCTGGACGACGGGGAGGGGCGAACGGCCGATGGGCGGGCCGCGGGCAACAGATGTCTTGTCATGCTGATAGGGGCGGCTCAGGCCCAGAATTTGTAAGAGGACGTTAGCATCATCACCCCGGGCTGACAAGGCAATGCGCCTGTTCTACCCAGTGCGCGCATACTTACGAACACACTTTTCGTTGCCAAATTGCAACAATCCGGGATTCAAGGGCCTGAGCGACCCGCATCAGGCTTCGAGCAGGATGCGCAGCATGCGGCGCAACGGTTCCGCGGCACCCCACAGCAACTGGTCGCCGATGGTGAAGGCGCCGACGTACTCGGGTCCCATCGCCAGCTTGCGGATGCGGCCGACCGGGATGTTCATGGTGCCGGTCACGGCCACTGGCGTCAGATCCTTCAGGGTGGCTTCGCGGGTGTTGGGCACCACGCTGGCCCAGGGGTTGTCGGCGGCGATCAGCGCTTCGATGTCGGCCACGGGCACGTCCTTCTTGAGCTTGAAGGTCAGCGCCTGGCTGTGGCAGCGCATGGCGCCGATGCGCACGCAGAAACCGTCGACCGGCACGGCGGCAGTGCCGAAGCCCGTGCCCTGGCCGAGGATCTTGTTGGTCTCGGCGCCGGCCTTCCACTCTTCCTTCGACATGCCGTCGCCCAGGTCCTTGTCGATCCAGGGGATCAGCGAGCCACCGAGCGGGGCGCCGAAGTTGGCCGTCTCGGCCGCGCTCAGGTTCTGCTGCTTGTGCAGCACCTTGCGGTCGATCTCGAGAATGGCCGACTTTGGGTCGTCCAGCAGGGCGCGCACTTCGGTGTTGAGGGTGCCGAACTGGGTCAGCAGCTCGCGCATGTGCTGCGCGCCGCCGCCCGAGGCTGCCTGGTAGGTCATGCTGGTCATCCACTCGACCAGGCCGGCCTTGTAGAGGGCGCCCACGCCCATGAGCATGCAGCTCACGGTGCAGTTGCCGCCGATCCAGTTCTTGCCGCCATTGGTGAGCGCGTTCTGGATCACCGGCAGGTTGACCGGGTCCAGCACGATGACCGCGTCGTCCTGCATGCGCAGGGTCGAGGCGGCGTCGATCCAGTGGCCGGTCCAGCCGGCGGCGCGCAGCTTGGGGAAGACTTCGCTGGTGTAGTCGCCGCCCTGGCAGGTGATGACGATGTCGCACTTCTTCAGGGCGTCGATGTCGTTCGCATCCTTCAGCGCGGTTTCGTTCTTGGCCATCGCCGGGGCCTTGCCGCCGGCGTTGGACGTCGAGAAGAAGACCGGCTCGATGAGACCGAAGTCGCCTTCGGCCTGCATGCGGTCCATCAGGACCGAGCCGACCATGCCGCGCCAGCCTACGAGGCCGACCAGAGGTTGAGATGCGTTCGCCATTTCAGTTTGCCCTTATGAAAAAGAAAGAAGTTGTCTTTTCTTGCCCCCGACTCGTCGAGCCGGGGAGGGGCGTGACGAAGCGGGCTGCGGTTAGCCGGTAATCGTCTTTTTGGTGATTGCTGCAACGACCGCGTCGCCCATTTCGCGGGTGCCGACGCGCTTCGTACCTTCTGACCAGATGTCACCCGTGCGCAGGCCGGAGGCGAGCACATCCTTGACCGCCGACTCGATACGGTCGGCAGCTTCGGGTTGGTTGAGTGAAAAGCGGAGCATCATGGCAGCGGACAGGATTGTAGCCAAAGGATTGGCAACCCCTTTACCGGCAATGTCAGGCGCGCTGCCGTGGCTCGGCTCGTACAGGCCCTGGTTGCTCGAATTGAGCGATGCCGAGGGCAGCATGCCGATGGAGCCGGTGAGCATCGCGGCCTCGTCCGAGAGGATGTCGCCGAACATGTTGCCGGTGACGACCACGTCGAACTTCTTGGGCGCCTTCACGAGCTGCATGGCCGCGTTGTCGACGTACATGTGGTCGAGCTCGACGTCCGGGTATTCCTTGCCGACCTCGGTCACGATGTCCTTCCAGAACTGGAAGGTCTCCAGCACGTTGGCCTTGTCCACGCTGGTCACGCGCTTGCTGCGCTTGCGGGCCGCTTCGAAGGCGACGCGGGCGATGCGCTCGACCTCGGGGCGCGAGTAGCGCATCGTGTCGAAGGCTTCCTCCGCGCCCGGGAAATGCCCGTCCACCGCGGTGCGGCGACCGCGCGGCTGGCCAAAGTAGATGTCGCCGGTCAGCTCGCGAATGATGAGGATGTCCAACCCCGCGATCAGCTCGGGCTTCAGGCTCGAGGCATCCACCAGTTGCTCGTAGCAGATGGCCGGGCGGAAATTCGCGAACAGACCCAGGTTCTTGCGCAGCCCCAGGATCGCCTGCTCGGGGCGCAGCGGCCGGTCGAGCTTGTCGTACTTCCAGTCGCCGACTGCGCCGAACAGCACCGCGTCGGATTCCTTCGCGAGCTTGAGCGTAGCTTCGGGCAGCGGGTGGCCGTGCGCCTCGTAGGCCGCGCCGCCGACGAGCGCCGACTCCATCTCGAACTTCAGCTCGAGCACGTCGAGCACCTTGACGGCTTCCGCCACGATTTCGGTGCCGATGCCGTCACCCGGGAGAACTGCGATTTTCATAAGTTGGTCTGAGGTTTGAATGCGGAAGAAATACGGTGAACGATCACGAGATCATCGTGTGCGCGAGCCAGGGCTTCTGCGCCAGGCGCTCGGTCTCGAAGGCCTTGATCTTGTCCTTGTGGCGCAGCGTGAGGCCGATGTCGTCCAGTCCGTTGATCAGGCAGTACTTGCGGAAGGCCTGCACGTCGAACGCGAGCTCGCTGCCGTCCGGCTTCACGACCACCTGGCGCTCCAGGTCGATGGTCAGCGAGTAGCCGGGGAAGGCGAGGGCCTCGTCGAACAGCTGCGCCACTTGCGCTTCGCTCAGCACGATCGGCAGCAGGCCGTTCTTGAAGCTGTTGTTGAAGAAGATGTCCGCATAGCTCGGCGCGATGATCGCGCGAAAGCCGTACTGGTCCAGCGCCCACGGCGCGTGTTCGCGCGACGAGCCGCAGCCGAAGTTCTTGCGCGCGAGCAGCACCGAGGCGCCCGCGTAGCGCGGCTGGTTCAGCACGAAGTCGGGGTTCGGCTTGCGGCTGGCCGGGTCTTGGCCCGGAAAGCCGGCGTCCAGGTAGCGCCATTCGTCGAACAGGTTCACGCCGAAGCCGGTCTTCTTGATCGACTTGAGGAACTGCTTCGGAATGATCGCGTCGGTGTCGACGTTCTCGCGGTCCATGGGGGCCACGAGGCCCTTGTGTACGGTGAATTTCTGCATGTGATGTCTCCAGGTCAGGCCAGATCAGGCAAACGTGCGCACGTCGACGAAGTGGCCGTGCACCGCGGCGGCGGCAGCCATGGCCGGGCTCACGAGGTGGGTGCGGCCACCGGCGCCCTGGCGGCCTTCGAAGTTGCGGTTCGAGGTCGATGCGCAGCGCTCGCCGGGCTCCAGCCGGTCGGCGTTCATCGCAAGGCACATCGAGCAGCCGGGCTCGCGCCATTCGAAACCGGCGGCCTTGAAGATCAGGTCGAGGCCTTCGCGCTCGGCCTGTTCCTTCACCACGCCCGAGCCGGGCACGACCATCGCGAGCTTCACGTTCTTGGCGACCTTCTGGCCGAGCTTCTTCACGACCGCGGCGGCTTCGCGCATGTCCTCGATGCGGCTGTTGGTGCACGAGCCGATGAACACCTTGTCGATGAAGATGTCGTTCATCGCCTTGTTCGGCTCCAGGCCCATGTAGACCAGCGCCCGTTCGATGGCGCCGCGCTTGCTGGCGTCCTTTTCCTTGTCGGGATCGGGCACACGACCGTTGATGTCGACCACCATCTCGGGCGAGGTGCCCCAGGTGACCTGCGGCGGGATCTGCGCGGCGTCGAGCTCGACCACGGCGTCGAAGGCCGCACCGGGGTCGGACTGCAGCGTGCGCCAGTAGGTCACGGCCTGGTCCCATTCCACGCCGCTGGGCGCGAGCGGACGGCCCTTGATGTAGCCGATGGTCTTTTCGTCGACCGCCACCAGCCCGGCGCGTGCGCCAGCCTCGATGGCCATGTTGCAGACCGTCATGCGGCCTTCCATGCTCAGATCGCGAATGGCAGAGCCCGCGAACTCGATGGTGTAGCCCGTGCCGCCGGCGGTGCCGATCTTGCCGATGATGGCCAGCACGATGTCCTTGGCGGTGCAGCCCAGAGGCAGCTTGCCTTCGACCTTCACCAGCATGTTCTTCGCCTTCTTGCCCAGCAGCGTCTGCGTGGCCATCACGTGTTCGACCTCGCTGGTGCCGATGCCGTGCGCGAGCGCGCCGAACGCGCCGTGCGTGGAGGTGTGCGAGTCGCCGCAGACCACGGTCATGCCCGGCAGCGTCGCGCCCGATTCGGGGCCGATCACGTGCACGATGCCCTGGCGCTTGCTCAGGAACGGAAAGAACGCGGCGGCGCCGAATTCGGCGATGTTCTTGTCCAGCGTGGTGACCTGCTCCTTGCTGGTCGGGTCGGCGATGCCTTCGTAGCCGCGCTCCCAGCCGGTGGTGGGCGTGTTGTGGTCGGCCGTGGCCACCACCGAGCTGATGCGCCAGAGCTTGCGGCCCGCTTCGCGCAGGCCTTCGAAGGCTTGCGGGCTGGTGACTTCGTGCACCAGGTGGCGGTCGATGTAGAGGATCGCGGTGCCGTCTTCCTCGGTGTGGACGACGTGTTCGTCCCAGATCTTGTCGTAGAGCGTGCGTGCCATGTCGGTCTCTTCTTTCGTGGGGAAATGGATTGTCTGTCTATGCGGCCCGGGCCGCGAGCGGTTCGGTGGCGTCGGCCGAATCAGCCGCCGCGTGCAGGTGGTTCACCAGCGTGCGCGCCGCCACCGGCAGCGTGGAGAAGTCGCGCGCCACCAGGCGGATCTCGCGTGCCGCCCAGGCGTCGTTGAGCATCACGCTCACGAGGCCGCGGCCGATGCCGTTCTGCATGAGTTCGAAGGCGCGATGCGGCATCACGCCGATGCCCAGGCCGTTTTCGATCATCCGGCACATGGCATCCAGGCCGGTGACGTGGATGCGCAGCTTGACGCTGCGCCCGGCGCCCAGTGCCGCCTCGTGCATCGCGACGTAGATCGAGCTGTTGGTGTGCAGGCCGACGTGGTCGAAGTCCAGCGAGTCGATGAAGTCGACGGCGCCTTGCGACGCCAGCGCATGCCCCGTGGGCACGATCAGCGCGAGGCGGTCGTGCCGGTACGAGAGGCTCTGCAATTCACCCGCGCCGCCCGCCACATGGCACACGCCCAGGTCGGCCGCGCCTTCCTGCACCGCGCGGATCACTTCGCTGCTCAGGTGCTCCTCCAGGTCGATCTTGATGGCCTCGTGCGCCCGGGTGAACACGCCCAGGTCCTCAGGCAGGAACTGCACGATGGCCGAGATGTTGGCGTGCACCCGCACATGGCCGCGCACGCCGTCGGCGTATTCGCTGAGCTCGCCCTGCATCTTCTCGAGGCTGTAGAGCACCGAGCGGGCGTGGTGCAAGAGGCTCTCGCCGGCCGGCGTGAGGTCGACGCCGCGCGCGTGGCGGTAGAGCAGGGTGGTGCCGAGCGTGGCCTCGAGGTCCGACAGCCGTTTGCTGATGGCCGAAGCCGCGATGAATTCGCGCTCCGCCGCGCGCCCGATGCTGCCCAGTTCGCACACGGCCACGAACAGTTGCAACGACGTGAGGTCGATGCGGCGGGCAAAGTTGCGTTCGGACGTGCTCATGGGGCTTGGGCATCGCGTCTGGCGATGAGTGGGCTATTTTCTCCTTGTTTCAGGGGCAAGGCCATCGCGATATGCGATGGCCTTGCTGCCGTCTTGCGACGAGCCGGTTTCGGCGGTCAGTCGGTGGGAATCCCCGCCCTCCAGGCCGGCCAGTTGTCGACGATCGCGTCGACCAGAGGACGGCCTGCAATCAGGAGGTTGCCGGTCGCCAGCGGAAACCCGCCCGATTCGGCCTGCAGCGAGGCGTACGCGGTTTGCCCCCGGAAAGGGCGGTCGAAATTGGAGGCGGTGCGCAGGACCGCCACGCGCTGCAGGTCGAGCAGTCCGGCCGCGGAGCCGCGCTTCAGTGACTCGTAGGTCGCGTTGTCCTCCTGCTGGGTGGTGCAGTACTTGCCCTGCCCATCGGTCACGAGCGAAACCCAATGGGTGGCGGTTTCGCCCAGGTACTTGCCGTGCCAGTAGGTGTCCCCGGCGGCGGTGTCGCATTGCAGCACCGACGGGCGAGCCCTGGCGGCCGGCTCGTGGTACTGCGCGCGGTAGGCGCGTGCCTTGTCGTTGTCGATCAGTGGCGCACTGGCGGACAGCTTCAGGGCTTTCTGCAGCAGTTTCTCGTTCAGTCGGAAGACTTCGGTCCGGTATTCGAACGTGGGCTTCGAGTCCGGGTCCTTGGCACCGATGCCGAAATAGCCGGAGCGCCAGCCCGACGGCATTTCGCGCGCATCGATCTCGTGCGCGATGCCGAAGTCGACCAGGTACCGCGCCCAGGTGGCGGAGCCGATGGTCGAGACGTTGGGGTCGACACCCGCTATGCCGGCGACCAGGAAGTAGGTCCGCGAGAGATCGAACTTGCCGCTGAAGATCAGCGCCGTGATCGAGGCTGCGGCGTTCGTGTGGCCCATGCCGGTTGTCACCTGGCACACCGAATCGGCGTTGCAACGGACCAGCGGATTCTCGGCCGACAGGCCCGGCACCTTGATCTCGCGCGTGAGCTTCAGCGGCTCCCACCACACCTGGGCTTCGGGCACGAACATGCTGATGATCAGCACCTTGGGCGCGATCTGGCGGTGCGAGGTCGATACCAGCGCCTCCGTCGAATCGGAGGACACCGAGAGGGTGTCTGCTTGCGCGCAGCCGAACAGGAGAGACGCGGCGGCGCCGGTCAACGCACTGGCAAGCCATCGGGTCGGGGGGCGAAAACGAGGCATTCCATTTCTCCTTCAATCGAGGTGGGTGGGACATCCGGCGAGCGCCGGATGCAGCCTCATTCTGCGGCCCAAAAAAAAGCTGCCCGAAGGCAGCTTTTTGTTTTCAGGATTGCAGGAAGACCGGTGCTCAGCGCGCCGAAATCGGCTTCACGTCGCGCTTGGGCGAACCTTCGAACAGCTGGCGCGGGCGGCCGATCTTGTACTCGGGGTCGCCGATCATTTCGTTCAGCTGGGCGATCCAGCCGACCGTGCGGGCCAGCGCGAAGATCGCGGTGAACAGCGGCACCGGGATGCCGATGGCGCGCTGCACGATGCCCGAGTAGAAGTCCACGTTCGGGTAGAGCTTGCGCGAGACGAAGTATTCGTCTTCGAGTGCGATCTTTTCCAGTTCCTTGGCCAGCTTGAACAGCGGGTCTTGTTCCAGGCCCAGCTCGGTCAGCACTTCGTTGCAGGTTTCCTGCATCAGCTTGGCGCGCGGGTCGTAGTTCTTGTACACGCGGTGGCCGAAACCCATGAGCTTGACGTTCGAGTTCTTGTCCTTGACCTTCTTGATGAACTCGCCGATCTTCTCCACGCCGCCTTCCTTCTGGATGTCGTAGAGCATGTTGAGCGCCGCTTCGTTGGCGCCGCCGTGGGCGGGGCCCCAGAGGCAGGCCACGCCGGCCGCAATGGCCGCGAAGGGGTTCGTGCCCGACGAGCCGCACAGGCGCACGGTCGAGGTCGAGGCGTTCTGCTCGTGGTCCGCGTGCAGGATGAAGATGCGGTCGAGCGCGCGCTCGAGCACCGGGTTCACCTTGTACTCCTCGCACGGCGTGGCGAACATCATGTGCAGGAAGTTGCCGGCATAGCTCAGGTCGTTCTTCGGGTACATGTACGGCTGGCCGATCGTGTACTTGTAGGCCATGGCCACGAGCGTGGGCATCTTCGCGATCAGGCGGATCGCGGCGATCTCGCGGTGCTCGGGATTATTGATGTCCGTGCTGTCGTGATAGAAGGCCGACAGAGCGCCCACCAGGCCGGTCATGATGGCCATCGGATGGGCATCACGGCGAAAGCCGCGCAGGAAGAACTGCATCTGCTCGTTCACCATCGTGTGGTTCGTCACGAGCTTGGTGAAGTTGGCCTTCTTGGGTGCGTCCGGCAGTTCGCCGTACAGCAGCAGGTGGCAGGTTTCCATGAAGTCGCAGTTGGTCGCGAGCTGCTCGATCGGGTAGCCGCGGTACAGCAGCTCGCCCTTGTCGCCATCGATGTACGTGATGGCCGACTGGCAGGCGGCGGTCGACATGAAGCCCGGGTCATAGGTGAACATGCCGGTCTGTGCGTACAGCTTGCGGATGTCGATCACGTCGGGACCGACGGTGCCCTTGTAGATCGGCAGTTCGACGCTGTCGCCGCCGTTGCTGAACGACAGCGTGGCCTTGGTATCGGATGCTTTCATTTCGATTTACTTTCAGAAGGAGGATTCAGGACGAAGGAGAGATTGCGGGGCGCTGGGCGCCGTCGGTGCGCATCAAATGCAGCAATGCGACCACCTCGGCACCGGCCCATTCGGGCTCGGGCTCCTTCCTGCGCAGCAAAAGGTCGAGGAGGTCGTTGTCCGACAGGTCCATCAATGTCTCCATCGCTCCCGCCTGACCGTTGGTCATGTGGGATTCGTGCCGCTCGAAGAAGCGGGCGATGAACAGGTCGTTTTCGAGCAGGCCGCGCCGGCAACGCCATTTCAGCTTGCTCAGCGCGCGTTCGCTGAGCGGCTGCTGGAGTTCGTCGGCGGTTTGCATGGTGATTGCTTCTTGAAGAAGGATCAGATGGCGCGACGCACCATCAATTCCTTGATCTTGCCGATGGCCTTGGTGGGGTTCAGGCTCTTCGGGCACACGTCCACGCAATTCATGATCGTGTGGCAGCGGAAGAGGCGATACGGGTCTTCCAGGTTGTCCAGGCGCTCGGCGGTGGCTTCGTCGCGGCTGTCGGCGATGAAGCGGTAGGCCTGCAGGAGGCCGGCCGGGCCCACGAACTTGTCGGGGTTCCACCAGAAGCTCGGGCAGCTCGTGGAGCAGCTCGCGCACAGGATGCACTCGTACAGGCCGTTGAGCTCTTCGCGCTCTTCAGGCGATTGCAGGCGTTCCTTCTCGGGCGGCACGTTGTCGTTCTGCAGGTACGGCTTGATCGAGTTGTACTGCTTGAAGAACTGCGTCATGTCCACGATCAGGTCGCGGATCACCGGCAGGCCCGGTAGCGGCTTCAACACGATCGTGCCCTTGAGCGTGAGCATGTTGGTCAGGCAGGCGAGGCCGTTCTTGCCATTGATGTTCATCGCGTCGGAACCGCAGACGCCTTCGCGGCACGAGCGGCGGAACGACAGCGTCGGGTCTTGCGCCTTGAGCTTCATCAGGGCGTCCAGCAGCATGCGTTCGTGGCCGTCGAGTTCGATCTCGACCGTCTGCATGTAGGGCTTGGCGTCCTTGTCCGGGTCGTAGCGGTAGATCTGGAATGTGCGCTTCATCGTAGTGACCTTGTGAGTGCTTTTACTTGGCTGACTGTTAGCCGTGACTTAGAACGTGCGGACCTTCGGCGGAACCGAGGCCACCGTGAGCGGCTGCAGCTTGACCGGCTTGTACGAGAGGCGGTTGTCCTGGCTGTACCAGAGCGTGTGCTTCATCCAGTTGACGTCGTCGCGGCCGAGCGGCGAAACCGGATCATCCGCCGGGCGTTCGTAGTCTTCGACCGTGTGGGCGCCGCGGCATTCGCGGCGGGCGGCGGCCGAGACCATCGTGGCCTGTGCCACTTCGATCAGGTTGTCGACTTCCAGCGCTTCGATGCGGGCGGTGTTGAACACCTTGGACTTGTCCTTCAGGCCGATGGCGTTGACGCGCTCGCGCACCGCGGCGATCTTGACCACGCCTTCGTCCATCGAGGCCTGCTTGCGGAACACGGCGGCGTGCTGTTGCATGACGGCGCGGATCTCGCCGGCCACGTCCTGCGCGTATTCGCCGGTGGTGGTCGATTCGAGGCGGTTCAGGCGCTCCAGTGTGCGGTCGGCCGCATCCTTGGGCAGGTCCTTGTGTTCCTTCAGCTTGTCGTTGAATTCGACGATGTGGTTGCCGGCCGCGCGGCCGAACACCAGCAAGTCGAGCAGCGAGTTCGTGCCCAGGCGGTTCGCGCCGTGCACGCTCACGCAGGAGCATTCGCCCACGGCGTAGAGGCCGTTCACCACGGCGCTGTTCTCTTCACCCTTCTGGATGACGACCTGGCCGTTGATGTTGGTCGGGATGCCGCCCATCTGGTAGTGGATGGTCGGCACGACAGGAATCGGCTCCTTCGTGATGTCGACGTTGGCGAAGTTGACGCCGATTTCGTACACCGAAGGCAGGCGCTTGTGGATGGTCTCGGCGCCGAGGTGGTCGAGCTTGAGCAGCACGTAGTCCTTGTTGGGACCGCAGCCTCGGCCTTCCTTGATTTCCTGGTCCATCGAGCGCGAAACGAAGTCGCGCGGCGCCAGGTCCTTCAGCGTGGGCGCATAGCGCTCCATGAAGCGTTCGCCGTTGCTGTTCAGCAGGATCGCACCTTCGCCGCGGCAGCCTTCGGTCAGCAGCACGCCCGCGCCGGCCACGCCGGTCGGGTGGAACTGCCAGAACTCCATGTCCTGCAGCGGGATGCCCGAGCGCGCGGCCATGCCGAGGCCGTCGCCAGTGTTGATGAAGGCGTTGGTCGAGGCCTGGAAGATGCGGCCCGCGCCGCCGGTGGCCAGCAGCACGGTCTTGGCCTGCAGGATGTGCAGGTCGCCGGTTTCCATTTCGAGCGCGGTCACGCCGACCACGTCGCCTTCGTCGTCACGGATGAGATCGAGCGCCATCCATTCGACGAAGAACTGGGTGCGGGCTTCGACGTTCTTTTGATAGAGCGTGTGCAGCATCGCGTGGCCGGTGCGGTCGGCCGCGGCGCAGGCGCGCTGCACGGGCTTCTCGCCGTAGTTGGCCGTGTGGCCGCCGAACGGGCGCTGGTAGATCGTGCCGTCGGGGTTGCGGTCGAAGGGCATGCCGAAGTGTTCGAGCTCGTACACGACCTTCGGTGCTTCGCGGCACATGAACTCGATCGCGTCCTGGTCGCCGAGCCAGTCGGAGCCCTTGATCGTGTCGTAGAAGTGGTAGTGCCAGTTGTCCTCGCTCATGTTGCCGAGCGATGCGCCCACGCCGCCTTGCGCAGCGACGGTGTGCGAACGGGTCGGGAACACCTTGGAGAGCACGGCCACGTTGAGGCCGGCGCGTGCCAGTTGCAGCGAGGCGCGCATGCCGGAGCCGCCGGCGCCGACGATCACGACGTCGAACTTGCGCTTGGTGATTTGTTCTTTTGTGTAGGTCATGGTGGGGATGTCAGGTCAGATCTTCCAAAGCACTTGAATGGCCCAACCCGCACAACCGACAAGCCAGACGATGGTGAAAATTTGCAGCACGAGACGAATGCCGACGGGCTGGACGTAGTCCATCCACACGTCGCGCATGCCGACCCACACGTGATAGAGCAGGGCAACGATCACGGAGAAGGTCAGCACCTTCATCCACTGCGCGGCGAAGATGCCGGCCCACAGGTCGTAGCCGATGGGGCCGCGCGAGAAGATCACCTGCGCGAGCAGGATGACCGTGAAGAGCGCCATCAGGCCGCCCGTGATGCGCTGGCTGAGCCAGTCGCGCAAACCGTAATGAGCGCCGACGACGATGCGCTTGGAGCCGTAATTCACAGACATGGGTGGCTCCTTCTCAGTACAGGCCGAACAGCTTGGCGCCGAGCACCAGGGTGAGCAAGACGCTCAGTGCCAGCGTGACGACGGCCGAGGTGTGGCCGAATTCCTTGGTCACGGCCGCATGGCTCACGTCCATCCAGAGGTGACGCAGGCCCGCGATGAAGTGGTGCAGGTAGGCCCAGATCAGCGCGAGTGCGACGAGCTTGAAAAACCATCCCGGAACGAAACCAAGGCCGCTGTTGAAGACGGCCTTGAATTTGGCGAACGAATAGTCCGACGAGAGCGAGGTGTCGAACATCCAGATGATGAACGGCAGCAGCAGGAACATCAGCACGCCGCTGACGCGGTGCAGGATCGACACGATGCCGGCCGGCGGGAGCCGATAGGTCGTGAGATCGGTGAACGCATTGATGTTTCGGAATTCGCGACGCGGTGGCCGGGGGGGAGTTGCAAGCTCTGTCATTGAGGGGATGCTTTCGTGGCTTTGTGACTTGTTGGCTTGTTCTGAGAGCGAACGCTTTTGTTTCTTCTGCGGAAATGCAAACAACGCAAAATTCTATTGCAATGCACCATCGCGCATCCGTGGCGCCCGAGTCGGCGCACTGCGGCAGTGGGTTGCTATTGACTTCGTAGCATGTTGCGCGCGGCGTGCGGGCCATGCAGGGCGATTGAATCGATGTTCCATGACGATGCGCTGTCAGCCGAGCTGATTGCGATAGTGGTGCGTGTCGGTGCGATAGAGCCCGCGGCGCAGCTCCATCGGCATGTCGTGGTACGTGTGCGCCACGCGCTCCACGCTGAGCAACGGCATCTGCAGCGTCACCGCAAGCAGTGCAGCTTGCTCCGCATCGGGCAGCACCGCACGGATTTTTTCTTCGGCACGCACCATGCGCACGCCGAACTCGGTTTCGAAGAGCGCATACATCGGGCCGGGCCATGCGCGCAGGCGCTCGGCCGTGAGCCCCTTGAAGGGCGTGCCGGGGAGCCAGAGGTCTTCGAGGATGGTCGGCACGCCCGCGTAGGCGAGCACGCGCCGCACCTGCAGCACCGCATCCCCGGTGCGCAGGCCCAGGGCACGCGCCACATCGGCCGATGCGCGCTGGCGCTTGCAGTCGACGATGGTGCGTTCGGCGGGGCCTTCGATGTTCGGATCGCCGGCATCGGGCACCAGCTTGAGGAAGCGGTACTGCACATGCTGCTCGGCATGCGTGGCGACGAAGGTGCCCTTGCCCTGTCGGCGCACCACCAGGTTTTCGGCCGAGAGTTCGTCGATGGCCTTGCGCACCGTGCCCTGGCTCACGCGAAAGCGTACGGCCAGGTCCATCTCGCTGGGGATCGGTTCGCCCGGCTTCCACTCGCCCGCCTGCAGGCTCTGCAGGATCAAGGTCTTGATCTGCTGGTAGAGCGGACTGAAGGACGGCGTCGCGGGCTCGTCGAGGGCGGTGGGGGTGTTCATGGCAGCGGTGGGGTGCGCCGTGGCGTCGCCCCCGAGGATATCTTATATAAGACATAAGACGAGGCTCATTGAATCGGCTTAAAATGCGGGCCGGTCTCGCGCCGCGGGACGTTGTTTCCCCCGTCGGACCTTGGCGCCCCACGAGAGCGCCGACACCGTTTCATTACCTTCTGGAGTCTTCCCATGAGCAAAAAGCCTGTCCGCGTTGCCGTTACCGGTGCCGCCGGTCAAATCGGTTACGCCCTGTTGTTCCGTATCGCGTCCGGCGAAATGCTCGGCAAAGACCAGCCGGTCATCCTGCAACTGCTCGAAATCCCCGACGAGAAGGCCCAGAAGGCGCTCAAGGGCGTGATGATGGAACTGGACGACTGCGCCTTCCCGCTCTTGGCCGGCATGGAAGCCCATGGCGATCCGATGACCGCCTTCAAGGACGCCGACTACGCCCTGCTGGTCGGCTCGCGTCCCCGCGGCCCCGGCATGGAACGTGCCGAACTGCTGGCCGTCAACGGCGCCATCTTCACCGCGCAAGGCAAGGCCCTCAATGCCGTCGCCAGCCGCAACGTCAAGGTGCTCGTGGTCGGCAACCCGGCCAACACCAACGCCTACATCGCCATGAAGAGCGCGCCCGACCTGCCGCGCAAGAACTTCACCGCCATGCTGCGCCTGGACCACAACCGCGCCGCCAGCCAGATCGCCGCCAAGACCGGCAAGGCCGTGGCCGACATCGAGAAGCTCACCGTCTGGGGCAACCACTCGCCCACGATGTACGCCGACTACCGCTTCGCCACCATCAACGGCGAAAGCGTCGCCAAGATGATCAACGACCAGGAATGGAACGCCAACACCTTCCTTCCGACCGTCGGCAAGCGCGGCGCGGCGATCATCGAAGCACGCGGCCTGTCGTCGGCTGCCTCGGCCGCCAACGCCGCCATCGACCACATGCGCGACTGGGCCCTGGGCACCAACGGCAAGTGGGTCACGATGGGCATTCCGTCGGACGGCCAGTACGGCATTCCGAAGGACGTGATGTTCGGCTTCCCGGTCACCTGTGAAAACGGTGAGTACAAGCTGGTCGAAGGCTTGGAGATCGATGCATTCAGCCAGGAACGCATCAACAAGACCCTCGAAGAACTCGAAGGCGAACGCGCCGGCGTGGCCCACCTGCTGTAAGCAAGCAAGGCCAGCCAGCATGCTCGACTGGAACCCCGCGCTCTACCGTCGCTACGAGGACGAGCGCACAAGACCCGCACAGGAACTCCTGGCGCGGGTGCCATTGGCCGAAGCCGACCGCGTGGTCGACCTCGGTTGCGGGCCGGGCAACTCCACCGAGCTGCTGGTCAACCGGTTCCCGAAGGCGCAAGCCCTCGGGACCGACAACTCCGAAGCCATGCTGGTCAGCGCGCGCGAGCGCCTGCCCGGTGCGCGATTCGAGTTGAGCGACATCGCGACCTGGGCGCCGCAAGAAGCGCCCAATCTCATTTATGCCAACGCGTCCCTGCAATGGGTGCCGGATCACGAAACGCTGATCCCGCGCCTGTTCGACGCGCTGGCCCCGGGCGGCGTGCTTGCCGTCCAGATGCCCGACAACCGCCAGGAGCCCACGCACCGCCTGATGCGCGCGCTGGCCGCCGAAGCGCCCTGGGCCGAGCCCATCGGCGACGCCGACAAGCTGCGCACCAAGCTGCTGCCGCTCGGCGGTTATTACGACCTGCTGGCGCCGCATGCCGCCAACGTCGATGTCTGGCACACGATCTACCAGCACCGCATGGCCGACGCTGCTTCCATCGTCGAATGGGTGCGCGGCACGGGCTTGAAGCCCTTCGTCGATCGGCTCCCGCCCGATCTGCAGGCGAGCTATCTCGCCGAATATGAGCGCCGCGTGAACGAGGCCTATCCGGCGCGCACCGACGGCAAGCGGTTGCTCGCGTTTCCGCGCATGTTCATCGTGGCGCAGAAAAAAGCATGACCAAGGCTGTCCACCCGGGTGAAGTGCTGCTCGGCGCACAAGCCGGCGCCGTGACGCTGCCTGTGTGCGACCACTACAGCGGCGTCGAAGCGCGCATGAAGAAGAGCCTCGCGCTCCAGGCCGAGATGGCTGAGGAGTTCGGCGCCTGCGTGTTCGACGTCACCCTCGACTGCGAAGACGGCGCCCCGGTGGGCGGCGAGGCCGAGCATGCCGCGCTCGTCACCGAGCTGGCGCTGGCTGCCAAGCCCGGCATGCGCGTCGGCGTGCGCGTGCACCCGGTCGACCACCCGGCCTTCGCGGGCGACGTGATCACCATCGCCGGACGCGCCGGTCAACGGCTGAGTCACCTCATGGTGCCCAAGGTCGAATCGGTGGCCGATGTGTTGCAGGCCGTTGCCGCGCTCGAAGCGGCCGATGCCGACGCGCTGCCGCTGCACGTGCTGATCGAATCGCCCCTGGCGGTGCACAACGCTTTTGAAATCGCTGCGCATCCGCGCGTGCAGTCGCTCAGCTTCGGCCTGATGGATTTCGTGTCGGCGCATGCCGGCGCCATTCCCGCCGACGGCATGGGCGCGGCCGGGCAGTTCACGCATCCGCTGGTGGTGCGCGCCAAGCTGGCCATCGCCTCCGCGGCGCACGCCTACGGCAAGGTGCCCTCGCACTGCGTGGTGACCGAGTTCAACGACACCGACGCGATGCGCGTCGCGGCCCGCAAGGCGGCCGCCGAGTTCGGCTACACGCGCATGTGGAGCATTCATCCGAACCAGATCCGGCCGATCCTCGAGGCCTTTGCGCCTGACGAGGCGCAAATCCAGATTGCTACACAAATCATTGCAAAAGCCGCAGCTGCCGATTGGGCGCCGACACAAATTGATGGCACATTGCACGACCGCGCGAGCTACCGCCACTTCTGGCAGGTTCTGACGCGCGCCCACGCAACAGGGCGCGCGTTGCCCTCCGAGGCGAAAGCCTGGTTTGCATTCGCGGCCTCCTGAAACGAAACCTTCGAACCCAGCCTCAAGGAAACCCACACATGAAGAAAATTGCCCTGATCGCCGCAGTGGCCCTGGCTCTGCCGTTCGGTGCCATGGCGCAGAGTGCAGCGCCCGCCAAGCCGGCCGCGAAGTCCACCGAAGCCAAGAAGGCCCCGCCCAAGCGCCAGGTCACCCGCAAGGCGGCCAAGGCCGTCGAGGAAGTCACGCCGATCAGCGACGAGACCAACATCGTGCTCACCGATGCCGACCTGGAAGTCGCCAAGCGCGTGTCCACCGGCAAGGCCCAGTGCGAGCTCGGCGCCGACGTGACCGTGACCGAAGACGAGAAGAAGCCCGGCTTCTTCAACGTGGCCACCAAGGGCCTGAAGTACCGCATGCACCCGGTCGAAAGCCGCACCGGCGCCATCCGCCTCGAAGACCCGCGTGCCGGCGCCATGTGGCTGCAGCTGGGCAACAAGTCGATGCTGATGAACCAGAAGGCCGGTCTGCGCATCGCCGACGAATGCCAGACGACCGCCCAGGTCGCCTTTGCCGAAGAAATGAAGAAGAACCCGCCGAAGAGCCTTTTCGAAGGCGCCGACCCGGCCAAGAAGTAAGAGCCCCCACAAGGGATGCGGCGCGGCTCTTGCTTGCCGCGCTGCATACCCGCCAGCCCAGTTTCCGGAGAAAAGAAGATGTTGCAAGCCTACGTTGACCATGTTGCCGAACGCGCCGCGCTCGGTATCCCGCCGCTGCCCCTGAGCGCGAAGCAGACCTCTGAAGCGATCGAGCTCCTCAAGAGCGCGAACGAAAAGGACGGCGCCTTCCTGCTGGACCTGCTCACCTATCGCGTGCCCGCCGGCGTGGACGACGCGGCCAAGGTCAAGGCGAGCTACCTCGCAGCCGTGGCGCATGGCACCGAGAAGAGCGCGTTCCTCTCGCGCGCCCGTGCCACCGAACTGCTCGGCACCATGCTCGGCGGCTACAACATCAGCCCGATGATCGACCTGCTGGACGATGCCGAAGTCGGCGCCGTGGCGGCCGAGGGCCTGAAGAAAACCCTGTTGATGTTCGACCAGTTCCACGACGTCAAGGAAAAGGCCGACAAGGGCAACGCCAACGCCAAGGGCGTGCTGCAAAGCTGGGCCGATGCCGAGTGGTTCACCAGCCGCCCCGAAGTGCCCGAGAGCATCACCGTCAGCATCTTCAAGGTGGCTGGCGAAATCAACACCGACGACCTGTCGCCCGCACCCGATGCGACGACGCGTCCCGACATTCCGATGCACGCCCTGGCGATGCACAAGAACGCGCGCCCCGGCATCGTTCCCGAAGAGGACGGCAAGCGCGGCCCGGTGAAGTTCATCGAAGACCTGCGCGCGCGCGGCCACCTCGTGGCCTACGCCGGCGACGTGGTCGGCACGGGTTCGTCGCGCAAGAGCGCCACCAACTCGGTGCTGTGGTTCACCGGCGAAGACATTCCCTTCGTGCCGAACAAGCGTTTCGGCGGCGTCTGCCTCGGCGGCAAGATCGCGCCGATCTTCTACAACACCATGGAAGACTCGGGCGCACTGCCCATCGAGCTCGACGTGGCGCAGATGAACATGGGCGACGTGGTCGAGCTGCGTCCCTACGAAGGCAAGGCGCTGAAAGACGGCAAGGTCATCGCCGAATTCCAGGTCAAGAGCGACGTGCTGTTCGACGAAGTGCGCGCCGGCGGCCGCATTCCGCTGATCATCGGCCGCGGCCTCACGACCAAGGCGCGCGAAGCGCTGGGCCTGCCGGTCTCCACGCTGTTCCGTCTGCCGACCAGCCCGGTCGACACCAAGAAGGGCTTCTCGCTCGCCCAGAAGATGGTCGGCCGCGCATGTGGCTTGCCCGAAGGCACCGGCGTGCGCCCAGGCACCTACTGCGAACCCAAGATGACCTCGGTCGGCTCGCAGGACACCACCGGCCCGATGACGCGCGACGAGCTCAAGGACCTGGCCTGTCTCGGCTTCTCGGCCGACCTCGTGATGCAGTCGTTCTGCCACACGGCGGCGTACCCGAAGAAGGTCGACGTCAAGATGCACCACGAACTGCCCGACTTCATGGCCAACCGCGGCGGCGTTTCGCTGCGTCCGGGCGACGGCGTGATCCATTCCTGGCTCAACCGTTTGCTGACGCCCGACACCGTCGGCACTGGCGGCGACAGCCACACCCGTTTCCCGATCGGCATCAGCTTCCCCGCGGGCTCCGGCCTCGTGGCCTTCGCGGCCGCCACCGGCGTGATGCCGCTGGACATGCCCGAATCGGTGCTCGTGCGCTTCAAGGGCAAGATGCAGCCGGGCGTCACGCTGCGTGACCTGGTCAACGCGATTCCGCTGTACGCGATCAAGTCGGGCCTGCTGACCGTCGCCAAGCAGGGCAAGAAGAACATCTTCTCGGGCCGCATCCTGGAAATCGAAGGCCTGCCCGACCTGAAGGTGGAGCAAGCCTTCGAGCTGAGCGACGCCTCGGCCGAACGCTCGGCCGCCGGCTGCACGGTCCACCTGAACAAGGAACCGATCCAGGAGTACATCAACAGCAACATCACGCTGATGAAGTGGATGATTGCCGAAGGTTATGCCGATGCCCGCACGCTCACGCGCCGCATCGCCGCCCAGGAAGCCTGGCTTGCGGACCCGCAACTGCTCAAGGGCGATGCCGACGCGGACTACGCCGCTGTCATCGAGATCGACCTGGCCGAGATCCACGAACCCATCGTGGCCTGCCCGAACGATCCGGACGACGTGAAGACGCTGAGCGACGTGGCCGGTGCCGTGATCGACGAAGTGTTCATCGGCTCGTGCATGACCAACATCGGCCACTTCCGCGCCGCATCGAAGCTGCTCGAAGGCAAGCGCGACATTCCGGTCAAGCTGTGGATCGCACCGCCGACCAAGATGGACGCGCAGCAGCTCACCGAAGAAGGCCACTACGGCGTTTTCGGCAATGCCGGCGCCCGCACCGAGATGCCGGGCTGCTCGCTGTGCATGGGCAACCAGGCACAGGTGCGCGAAGGCGCCACGGTGATGTCGACCAGCACCCGAAACTTCCCCAACCGCCTGGGCAAGAACACGAATGTGTACCTCGGCTCGGCCGAACTGGCCGCGATCTGCTCGCGCCTGGGCCGCATCCCGACGCGCGAGGAGTACATGGCCGCGACGGGCGTGCTCGATGCATCGAGCAGCCAGATCTACCAATACCTGAACTTCGACAAGATCGACGACTACAAGGTGGCGGACGCGGCTACGGCCTGATCCGGTCGATTCGCCCCTTCCAGGGCGAGCCATTGAAAAAGCCCCGTTTCGACGGGGCTTTTTCGTGGGCGTTGCGCTCGCGCGGCTATCCCGGCAGGTTCGGCTGCAGATACTCCCGGCCCTTGAGCACCATCGGAGCGCCGGCAGGGCCGCCCACCGCATGTGCCAGGGAGGTCACCAGCGAGTTGGCGAAATCGCCGCGGTACATCTTGGCGCCCTGGTGGCTCAGGTTGGAGTTCGCGTCGATGTAGACCGATTCGCCCAGCCCCGACCACAACCGGCAGAAGCCGTAGTCTTCCGACAGGTAGCGGCGCGTCTCGGGATCGACCATCACGTCGAAGAAGCGGTAGTGCAGGCCCTGGTCGGTCTCGCCGATGCTGTCGGGCACGTAGTTCAGCTCGGGGTAGCTCGCGATGAGGCGCTCGAATACGGCACGCTTGATCACCATGAAGCCGGTCGGTGCTTCGGTCATCTTCATGAAGCCGTCGGGCTGCACTTCGAGCTCGACCTGCGAGGTGATCTCGGACGCCTTCGCGTTGACCGTGTAGCGGGTGAAGGTGGCTTCGAACTGCTGCTGCGTCGTGCCCGCCGGCACGCCCTCGGCGGGCCAGTTCTCGCGCTTGAGCGGATAGACGCCGGCCGCGATGTCGTAGCCCGACAGCAGCAGCCGGAAGGCGGCCTGCGCCGAGAAGCCGATGTCGGCATCGATCCAGAACAGGTGCGTCCAGTTCGGATTGGCCAGGAACTGGGCCACGCAGTTGTTTCGCGCGCGCGTCACCAGGCTCTCGCCCTGGTGGAACAGCACCTGCATCCGCATGCCCGTGCGCTCGGCTTCGATGGCGAAGTTCAGGAGCGACGTCACGTAGTTCTGGAAGTACTTGCCGTCGTGGCTGGGTGACACGACCACCGGAAAGAACTGCCGGAGTTCGGAAGGGTCAAGCATGGAGGAGGGTTCCGTTCATCGGGCAGGACGCTGCATCAGGCCGAGCAGCAACTGGTTGTAGACCTCGGTGGCCGCTGCGTTGCCGGGAAGGTAACGGTCGATCAGGCCGCGCTGGCGCTCGCGGTAGGCGGTGGCCCGTGCATCGTGGGTATCGATGGCTTCGAGCACGCGGGCGCTGCCGCCGGCCACGTCGTTGCCCTGGTAGTAGTAGCCGAGGTCCGCGCACAGGTGGGCGTTGTGCACCAGCGGGTAACCCTGCCAGCAGGTTTCCAGGTAGATGTAGTTGAGCGGGTTCTCCCACTGGTGGGACACCACGATGTCGGTGTTCTGCGCGAGGAACACGGGCGTTTCATGCCGGCCCAGGAACACCGCCTTGTGCTGGCGGACCAGGTCGAGCTGGTTCATCAGCGTGATGAATTCCATGTTCTCCTTGGCCATCCGTTCGGAATTGGCGACCTGCAGCAGGGCGATGGCGTCGGGCCGGGCGCGGTAGGACAGTTCGGCAATCAGGATCGGATAGAGGCAGAACTTCACCACGTTGATGTTCGGCTCCATCACGCTGAGCCGCCGCGGCCCGCCGCGCGGCTGGTACACGCCGGCATCGGGCAGGGCGCGGGTGCGCTCGTCGAGGAACACCGGGCTCCAGACGAAAGGCACGGGGCGTGCCTCGGTGCGGCGCAGCACCTCGAAAAACGGCTGGCTGATGTTGGCGACCTGCGGAACCATCCAGATGTCGTCGTAGCGCTGGTTGATGTACAGGTTCTGGCCCCAGAGCGGCTTGTTGAACAGCATCGACTCCATGGCGTGGACGTACTCGAAGCCGCAGCAGTACGACACGAGGCGTGCGCCGCGCTGCTTGAGGTAGTCGGTCTGCGCGCCGTCGATCTGGCCACCGAGCTCGATCAGCACGTCCACGCTGTCCTTGGCCGCCTCGAAGGTCACAGTGGGCCAGCGCGACTGGTCCCAGGGCAGGGCGGGGGTGATGGGAATGGCTGTGGTGTTGACCAGCACGACCGAGGCGACGCTCGGGCAATGCTTGAGCGCTTCGGCCAGGAACACGGCGTTCTGCTTGATGCCGTTGTTCCAGAGGGTTTCGGCTTCGTGGTGCAGGCCGATGGTGATGCCGATGCGCAGGCCGGCGCCGGGGGTCATTGCTTTTCTCGGGGGACGTAGCCGGTGAGTTTCCAGCCGCTGGGTTCGAGGCGGAAGCTGACCATTTCGAAGACGGTCTTGTTGTTGGTCAGATGAGTGGCGAAATCGACGTTCGCATACTGCCCAGGTGGAACCCCGGCGCTTTCGTCCAGATAGCGGATACGCACAACGCTCGCCCAATCGCGGCGCGCAACAGTGCCGGCTGCGCTGACCGTTTGACGCGCGCGTTGCACATTGCCCACGAATTCTGCTTTCGAGAGCTTGGTCTTCACAAAGGCAGAGGCGACATCCCACAAATCTCCCGAGCGATCTTCATCGATCTGCTGCAAGCCGGCGAGGCCCGCTTGGATCAGTTCGTCTGCCGATGTGCCTTCCTGTGCAACGGCGCAGGAAGCTGCCGCAGTCAGTGCAAAAACAGTCAGAAGACGAAAGAAAAACTGCTTCATCGGAGCGTCCTTTGGTGGCGAAAGCCAGTGTGACAGTGGGGCCGCGATTTTAGGCGGCACCCAACGCCCGTCGCCTGCCTGCAACGCGTGCTTTCCTCCGGAGAGCACGATTCGCTAATTTTTGTGAACTAAATCATCGGTCGTGATTTTTCACTTGCTGCATTGCATCAGGAATGTAAATGTCTGCGTACATTGCGGCATTCCCGTAAACATTGGCGCGCCTGCGCCTGACATCAGGTGACGAGCCACTGACAGCCGTCACTCAGGTGTCGATCTGCCTCGCCCTTCTAAGAACCGAGCTCGAATTCAATGAACAAGTCATACAGAAGTATCTGGAACGAAGCCCTTGGCGCGTGGGTGGCTGCTTCCGAACTCACCTCGGCACGGGGCAAGCGAAGCAAGTCGAAACTGACCCCGATTTCGGCGGCGATCCTGACGGGTGCAATGGCGTTGGTGCCCTTGTCGGCCGGAGCGTCATACACAAACGGCGTGAATGCGACGGCGTCGGGGAGCAACTCCATTGCTGTTGGCGCGTCTACCGGGGGACAACAGACGACTGCTTCAGGCAACTTTTCTGTTGCTGTGGGAAATGCCACCAACGCGCTGAGTGCAGGCGCGACGGCCTTCGGTTCGGGCTCTACAGCAGGGGTGTCGGCAACGGTTGGTCAAGGGGCATCGGCATTTGGCAATGACTCGACGGCTACTGGCGAATCGTCCGTGGCGATCGGCGGCGGTAACAACGGTGGCAACAGCGCAAACAACAGGTCCGCTGTTGCGTCGGGGGACCGCTCCATTGCCATGGGGCGCAATTCGGGGGCCAGCGCCGCGAATACGGTGGCCATCGGTACGGGCACCACCGCGAGTGGTGCCGGTGCAATCGCCATCGGCGGCTTGGCCAATGCAATCGCGACCGGGTCTGTAGCGAATGCCGGGGCGTTGGCCTCGGGGCAGAACAGTATCGCGCTGGGCGGATTGAGCCGGGCGACGGGCGGGAACACCGTGGCCATCGGCCTGGGTGCCAATGCTGTCAATGGCGGTGACATGGCCATTGGTGCGAATTCGACGGCCATAGGTGGCGGTGGGAGTGCACCCTCCATGGCTCTCGGCAGCGGTGCAAATGCCGTGGGGAGCGCTTCCGCGGCGTTCGGGGCCATTTCGAATGCCGCAGGTGCGAACTCTCTCGCGGTCGGCTACGCCGCGTCAACCGGAGTCAATGCGGTGAATGGCCTGGCGGTGGGGACCAATGCACTCTCCATTGGAGACCGCAGCGCCGCCATCGGCTCTGGGGCTCAAGCCGTAGGTGCCTTTTCCGTTGCCCTTGGCCGGACGGCGAACTCGTTCGCAGACGGATCTACCGCGATCGGTTCCAATTCCGTTGCTGGGGCGTCGACCTTTGCGACCGACTCGATCGCCATTGGCGGACAGTCCAGCGTTACTGCGGCGGCAACCTCCGGCATCGCCATCGGCCGCGGTGCGGTCTCAAGCACTGCGCGCAGTGTGGCGTTGGGTGATGGGGCTTCTACCGCAGCGGCGACCAGCGTCCCTAGTGCAACGGTGGGCGGCATCACTTACGGTGGTTTTGCGGGCGCCGCACCTGTTGGCGTGGTGAGCGTGGGCGCAGCAGGTGCCGAGCGCCAGGTCACCAATGTGGCTGCGGGCCGCGTGACGGCAACTTCGACCGATGCAATCAATGGCAGCCAGCTATTTTCCACGCTGAGCACGACGAGCAGCAGCATCAGCAGCCTGTCGACTTCCACGTCGAGCGGGTTGAGCACTGCCACGAGCAGCATCGGCAGCTTGTCGACTTCGACCTCCTCTGGTCTGAGCACCGCGACGAGCAGCATTGGCAGCCTGTCGACGTCTACCTCGAGCGGCATCAGCAGCCTGTCGACTTCGACATCTTCCGGCCTGAGCACTGCGACCAGCAGCATTCGCAGCTTGTCGACCTCGACGTCATCTGGTTTGAGCACCGCGACGAGCAGCATCGGCAGCTTGTCGACCTCGACGTCGTCCGGCCTGAGCACGGCGACCAGCAGCATCAGCAGCTTGTCGACGTCTACTTCGAGCGGCATCAGCAGCCTGTCGACCTCGACGTCGTCTGGTCTGAGCACGGCGACCAGCAGCATCAGCAGCTTGTCGACGTCCACCTCGAGCGGTATCAGCAGCCTGTCGACCTCCACGTCGTCTGGCCTGA
>NZ_JANLNM010000006.1 GCF_024701975.1 Variovorax sp. ZS18.2.2 | reverse complement strand
ACGAGTTCACTCACCGACGTGGCGCCGGGCTCCAGCGTCGCCACCGTGCGCCCGCCGCGCATCACCGTCACGCGGTCGGCGTAGGTCTTCACGTCGGCCATCTTGTGCGTGACCAGCACCACGGCGGAACCGCTGCGTGCAAGCCCCTGCACGGTCTTGAGCAGGCGCGCGGCCTCCTGGTCGGTCAGCACGGCCGTGGGCTCATCCAGGATCAGGATGCGCGCGCCCGCAAGCAGCACCTTGAGAATCTCGACGCGCTGCTGCTCCGCAATCGAGAGTGCATCAACACGCTTGGACGGATCGATCTCGAAGCCCAGCTCCGCGGCCTTGTTGCGGATGTCGCGTTCGATCTCGCGCAGCCGCTCGCCATGCCGCTGGAACTCGGCCGGCGGCGGCGCGGTAAGCAGGATGTTCTGCGCCACCGTGAACGGTCGCACCAGCTTGAAGTGCTGGTGGACCATGCCGATGCGGTGCTTCGCCGCATCACGCGGACCGGCGAAGCGAACGATGTTGTCGTCGACCAGCAGTTGCCCCGCCTCCGGCGCATACAGCCCGGCCGCAATGTTCATCAGCGAAGACTTGCCCGCGCCGTTCTCACCGAGCAGCGCATGCACCTCGCCCCAGCGTGCGGCGAAGTGGGCGTCGGTGAGGGCCGCGAAGCCGTCGAAGGTCTTGCGGATGCCGGTGAGTTCGAGCGCGTTGGGCATGGCTTCTTCGGGGCTCCGCTTACTTCTGCGTGACCACGCCCTTGACGAACCAGTCCATCTTCCAGAGGTCGGCATCCGACAACACCGCGCCCTTGGCCACGCGCTCCTTGCCGTCGCGATCAGCCAGCGGGCCGGCGTAGACCTGCTTGCCCTTGAGGATCGCCTCGCGCTCGGCCGTGATCAGCGCGGCCTTGTCCTTGGGCACCGCAGGGCCGAAGCCCGCGATGTCGGTGCCGCCGTCCTTCATGGCGATGAAGGCGCCGTATGGCGCGGGCTTCCAGCCGCCGGCCATCACCTTCTTGAGTTCAGGCACAAGGAACCGGTCCCACACCCACACCGACGAGCACAGCGTGGCCTTGGGCGCGAACTGGCGAAGGTCCCGGTGGTGGCCGGTGCCGTACACGCCGCGCTCCTGCGCCACGATCTGCGGCGTGGGGCTGTCGACGTGCTGGCCGATCACGTCGGCGCCCTGGTCGATCAGCGCGGCCGCGGCGGCGCGTTCCTTGATGGGGTCGTTCCACGCGCCGGTGTAGATCACGTTGACGGTGGCGTTGGGGTTCATCTTCTGCGCCCCGAGCGCAAACGCGTTGATGGTCCAGTTCACCACGCCGAACGGGTTGGCCGCGACGAAGCCGAGCTTGCCGGTCTTGGACGCCGCGCCCGCCGCCATGCCGCACAGGTACTGGCTCTCGTAGGTGCGGCCGTAGAACGATTCGAGGTTCGTGCCATTGGTGGTGCCCGAGCCGTTCAGGAAGGCCACGTCGGGGTACTTGGCAGCCAGGTCCTTGAAGCTGTCGGAGTAGCCGAAGGCGGTGCCGATCACGATGTTGGCGCCGCGCTGGATGAACTTCTCGGCCGCCGGCTTGATGGCCGAGGCGTCTTCGGGCACGTTCTCCACGAACAGTATCTTCTGGCCGAGCTCCTTCTCGATCTTGATGCGGGCTTCGTCGAAGGCCTGGGTCCAGCCGCCATCGTTCTTGGGGCCGAAGTAGAGCATCGCGATCTTGGGCTTGTCCTTGAGGGCGAAGCCATCGGCCGCCATGGCCGGTGTCGCACCGAAGCTGGCGGCAAGCATGCTCGCCGCTGCGATTGGAATCCATTGACTGCTGCTGCGCGACATCGCTGATCTTTCGTGGGGGTCCGGGAACTGCTGCGGATCTTCACAGCGCAAGAGGGCGCAGGGAAGAAACCAAAAGTCCACGGGGTGTTGCCGTTAAGGCGGCACTCCGCCCTCGCCTAGCCGCACACCACGAGGCCCCAGAATGCGTGCTCTGCGCATCGCGCCGCACGCTTCCCCAACCCATTTTCCCGACTGCTCCCGCATGCACTTTCACTGGAACGCGCTCGTCTACTTTCGTGAGTCCGCACAAAAGAAATCGATGCGCAAGGCCGCCGAATCCCTGGACATCACACCTTCGGCGGTGCATCGCCAGATTCTCAAACTCGAGGAGCAGATGAAATGCCAGCTGTTCGAGCGCAGCGCCGAAGGCGTGAGCCTCACCGCGGCCGGCGAAACCTTCTACCGGTACGTGCAGCAGACACATCACGGGCTCGAACGCATGCTCTCGGAAATCGAGGACCTGCGCGGCATCCGTCGCGGCCACATCAACATTGCCTGCGAGGAAGGCCTGGGCAAAGACTTCCTGCCGCGGATCGTTGCGCCTTTCAGCCAGCAGTACCCGGGCGTGAGCTTCAGCGTCAAGGTGACCGACATGCCGACCATCACCGAAGGCACGGCCAAGGGCGACTACGACATCGGCCTAGCCTTCGACCCGACGCCTCATCCGCAGGTCCAGCGGCGCAAGCAGGTGTCGGTGTCCGTGGGGGCGGTGATGTTGCCCACGCACCGGCTCGCGGGGAACAAGACGGTGCGGCTGGCGGACCTGGTGGGCGAGCCCCTGATCGTTCCCGACGCGGGCTACGCGATCCGCCAGATGCTGGACCGCAAGTTCGTCAACGAGTCGTCCAAGCACCTGACGATGCGTGTGGAGTCGAACTCCTTCGAGACCATCAACAGCCTGGTGAAGATGGGCATGGGAACGGCTCTTCGCACGCGCGTGGGCATCATGGACGAGATCGAACGCGGCGAACTGGTGTTCGTTCCCCTCACGGACCCAGGCATGCACACCGACAACGTCGCGATCTGCATCAAGCGCCGACGCCCGCTGCCGGTGGCGGCATCCATCCTGATCGAACGCCTGGTTTCCGGGCTGGCGGTGCTGGGCGACTGACTGACGGAGAGCAGGCCCGCGCGCCTGCCCCCGCTCACCACTTCACGCGCATCCCCACGCTGGCATTGATGCCGCTCTTCACGCGCGCGCTGCCGCCCGAGGCGAAGAGCTTGCCCGCTTCTGCGTACAGGCTGGTCCGCTCGCCGATGGCCAAGGTGGCGCCACCTGCGAGCTCGGTGCTGGTGCCGCCGGTGCGGGTGCCGATGTCGGTCCAGCCTGCAGGGCCGATGAAGCGCGCTACGTCGGTGCCGCTGGAGGTGCGGTAGACGTTCAGCCGCGCATACGGCTGCAGCACGCCGGCCCCGGTGGCGATCTGGCCCTTGACCCGCACGCCTGCGCGAACCGTCCAGCCGCTGTCGGTGTCCTGCGAGACGCGGGCACCGGAGAGCGTCACGTCGTCGAGGTTCAGGCGCTGGTGCACCAGTTGCAGCTGTGGCTCGATCTTCCAGTCGCTGTTGAGCGCAAAGCTCTGGCCCACTTCAAGCGACAGGAGCGTGCTCTTGCCTTTGCCCGAAGCCGAGGGCGAGCTGTCGAGCGGCCCTGCCGTGTAGCGGTGGCGGCCGCCCTGCAGCACCGCATCGGCGTAGAAACCGCCGTCGCTCATGAAGCTGCCGTACAGGCCGAGGTAGTCGCTACGCAGGTCGTTGCTGCCGACGGCGAGGTCGAACACGCCGCGTGCGAAGCCGCGGGTGCGGGCATCGCCTTCGAGCCGGCCGACGTAGACGCCGGCGCGCCAGTTGCGGTCGGCCCACAGGTCTGTGCCGGCCTGCAGCCCTGTGAGCTGCCCCTCGCTCCTCGGGCTCACCGTGCCCTGCTGGCTGATGTTGAGGTTGGTGGTGATGACGCGGCCCCAGGCGCTGCGCAGCGGCGCGCCGGCCTCGTCGCCCGCATCGTTGCGGCCGACCCGGGCGTCGTCGTCGCCCATGCGCACGCGCGAGTTGCCCAGCATGGCGAGGTTGCCCTGGCGCAGTTGCTCCGGCAATGCAGCGAGCATCGGGACCTCCGCGCGGTAGGTGGGAATTTGCGATCCCAGAGACGGCGCTGACGAACGCAGATACCAGTTTTCACCAGCGCCATTGACGTCGGCCGCATACAGCCGGTATTCGTAGGCGCCCGCATCCACATGGCCGCCCGCGACCGCAAAGGCGTCCCTGGTGGTTTGTGCCGTCGTCGTTGCGCCATTGATCGCGCTGATGAGTTCGACGCCGTTGCCGATGGTCATGGCGCCGAGGCTGCCGACGTTGGCGATCTGTACCGAGGTGCGGCCACTGGCGCTCGCACCCACACCGTCGAGGACGAGCCGGTCGCTCGCCGGGCTGCCGACTCCCGGGACGATGCCAAACCGCAGCGTGCCGTTGTTGCCCACATAGGCACCGGTGATGGTGAGCGCCGTTCCCGGCGCTGCCCCGACCAGCGAGACCACGCCGCTGTTCGCCAGCGAGGGCAGCTTCTGGCTGAAGCCCGCGAGGTCGAGCGTGCCGCCTGCGCCCACGCTGTGCGCCGATGCGCCGCTGAAGGCGTTGACTGCCCCCGCCTTGAGCGTGCCGCCGTTCACCGCGGTGCTGCCCGTGTAGCTGTTCTGGCCGCTCAGGGTCAGCGTGCCGGCACCGAGCTTCTCGAGGCTGCCTTGGTAGACGCGCGTGCTGCGCGCGGCTTCGCGGGCCACGCCGGTGGCGTACTCGCTGCGGTCCGCATCGCTCGCGCCGCCGGGCAGGCCCGCGGTCCAGCCGCGCGTCTGCTTGGTCGTTTGCCAAGCGGTGGCCTCGGCGGCGTCTTCCGCCCGGCGCGCCCGGATCGCGACATCGGAGATGTCGTTCGACCAGGTGTCGTTCTGGCCCTGCGTGTTGACCGCGAACGGCCCGATGAACTGCCCCGGTCCGTTCATCGCGCGCCGCAGGCTCGGCGTGCCCCAGCCGTTGACCACATCGGGCACCTTCACCTGCTGGCCCGCCTCGGGGTTGGCCATCGTGCCGGTGCCGGTCGCATCGACGATCGTCGCGTTCTGGGTTGCGGTCGTCTTCAGCACGGTGAGCACCTGCTCGTTGGTCATGTAGCTGAAGCGCTCCATGATCAGCGCGAGCGCGCCCGAGGCATGCGGCGCGGCCATCGACGTGCCCGACAACGATGCATAGCCGCCGGCCAGCACTGTGCCGTTGATCTGGAAGCCCGGCGCCGTGACGCAGGTCCACTTCGCCACGCCGCACTTGTTGTAGCGCTGCGTGCCCGGCACGTTGACGGAGCCGTCGGCATTGAAGGTCTGCCCGATGTTGCTGAGCGCGGAGACGGCGAGCCAGTTCTTTTCAAGCTCGGGATTGAAGTACGGCGCAGCCGCTCGCGGGCTGGGGTTGAGCCAGCCGCCGTTGCCCGCGCTGAAGACCATCAGCGTGCCGGTCTTCGCGGCATCGAACGCGCCCTGGATCCAGGTGTTGTTGGCCACGTAGTAGCCGTTGGCGGTGTGCAGTTGCGCGAGGGTGTTGTACTGCTCGCCGGCCGGCGGACTGCCCCAGCTCGTGCTGATGATGCGCACGCCCTGTGCGTTGGCGGCCCGGTAGGCATCGGCGATGTGCTGGTTGTCGACGGTGATGACCGCCGAATCGCCGGGCAGCGGCCGGCCGAAGTTGGCACCGTCGGTCTTGGCCGTGTTGGCGACGAAGAGGTCCGCGTTGAAGGCCACGCCGTGCATGTTCGCGGTGGCAGCACCACCGTCACGGCTGGCGGCGATGGTGCCGCCGACGTGCGTGCCGTGGCGGTCGTTGTAGGTGCCGTCGTAGGCGCCGGGAATCGCGCCCACCAGCACGCCGTGATAGCGCGAGACCGGGAACTCGGGGTGCGAAGCGTCGTAGCCCGAGTCGACTTCACCGATCTTGATGCCCGCGCCGCTCACGCCCGCCGCGTAGGCGTATTCGGTGCCCATCGCAATCAGGCCCCAGTCGCGCATGAATTCGGCCGTGCGCCAGCTGGCCGGCGCGCCGATCATCCCCGGGTCTCCCGCATAGGTCTGGATGGCCCATGCCTGGTGCGATGCGAGGCCGGCAACAGCCATGGCGAGCGCGAGTCTGTTCATCCTCTTCGAAGTCATTGCGACTTTCCTCCGTGCAGTGTGTTGTTGGAATATTCAGCGTGCGAACCGCTTCCGAAACGCGTGCAAGACGCGGACCAGTAGCGAAAAAGTCTGAAGAAAAATGCGGCATCGCACCGCCATCGAAGGCCGTGCGGAAAAAGCATCGCGGCGCAGTCTAGAAAACAAGTCGCGCGACAAGAACCCCGCGTAAACACCGTGGCGCTAATGCAGCTTTGTTGCATCTGCAGGCTTTCGTCGTACACATCCGCGGGGCTGCGGATAATGGCGAACCTTCGTCATCTCAGTTATCTGCGTAGCAGGATGCAACCATGAGCTTGTCCACCTACCTGTTGTTTCTTCCGGCCTGCTTTGCCATCAACATGGCCTTCGGCCCCAACAACCTGCTGTCGGTCACCAACGGTGCGCGGCACGGCGTGTCGCCCGCGGTGATCGCGGCGAGCGGTCGCCTCGTGGCCTTCGCGCTCATGATTGCCGTCGCGGGCCTGGGCATGGGCGCGGTGCTGGTGGCGTCGGAACTGGCCTTCGATGTCATCAAGTACATCGGCGCCGCATACCTCGTGTGGATCGGCATTCGCCTGTTGCGCGCACCGGCGCCCACGGCCGATGTGCAATCGCAGGGCACCGCCGCGCCGCCTTCGCTGCGCGCACTGGCGCGGCAGGAGTTCACCGTGGCGGCCGGCAACCCGAAGGCGATCCTGGTGTTCACCGCGTTCTTTCCGCAGTTCGTGGTGCCCGGCGCCTACGCCTCCAGCTATCTGCTGCTGGGCGCGACCTTCCTGGTGTTCGAGCTGGTCGCGATCGCGCTCTACGCGATGCTGGGTGCGCGCATGCGCCGGCTCGCGAACGGCAGCCGTGCGATGCGCTGGTTCAACAAGGTGAGCGGCAGCATGATGGTCGGCTTCGGGTTGATCCTCGCGCTCACACGCCGCCCCGCGGCATAGAGCCGTTCAGGCTTTCAGGTATTCGGCCTTGGTGCCGAGCCACCGGTCGATATGGCGCTGCGCCAGGTCGGCGTGCTTCTGCAGCATCACCGGCGCCAGCTCGCGCGCCCAGTCGAGCAGCAGCGTGTCGGTGGTGAGGTCGGCGAAGCGCAGCAGCGGCGCGCCCGACTGGCGAGCGCCCAGGAATTCGCCCGGACCGCGAATCTCCAGGTCGCGCCGCGCGATCTCGAAGCCGTCGCCCGTCTCGGCCATCGCCTTGAGCCGCGCGCGCGCCGCCTCGCCCACGCGCCCGCTGTCGCCCGGCGCGTAGAGCAGCACGCAGGCCGAGGCCGCGGCGCCGCGCCCCACGCGCCCGCGCAGCTGATGCAGTTGCGAGAGCCCGAAGCGCTCCGCATGCTCGATCACCATCAGCGAGGCGTTCGGCACATCGACGCCGACTTCGATCACTGTCGTGCTCACCAGCACCTGGATCTCGTTGGCGGTGAAGGCCGCCATCACGGCCTGCTTCTCGGCCGTCGGCATGCGCGAATGCAGCAGGCCCACGTGGATGGCCTCGCCGAGCGTGCCGGCCAGTTCGTCGCGCGTCTCGGTGGCGTT
Organism: Variovorax sp. ZS18.2.2; assembly: GCF_024701975.1. GTDB lineage: Bacteria > Pseudomonadota > Gammaproteobacteria > Burkholderiales > Burkholderiaceae_C > Variovorax. The sequence continues at coordinate 477,666 of NZ_JANLNM010000006.1, read as the reverse complement.
GCGCAGGTCGACCGCCTCGCTCTCCTCGATCAGCGGACACACCCAGTAGACCTGCCGACCCTGCGAAATCTGCGCCTGGATGCGTTCGATCACCTCGTCGCGCCGGTGGTCGGCCACCAGCTTGGTGACGATGGGCGTGCGGCCCGGCGGCAGCTCGTCGAGCGTGGAGACATCCAGGTCGGCGTAATAGCTCATCGCGAGCGTGCGCGGAATAGGGGTGGCACTCATCATCAGCAGGTGGGGTTCGAGATGGCCCACGGCCTTGCCACGCAATGCGAGGCGCTGCGCGACGCCAAAGCGGTGCTGCTCGTCGATGATCGCGAGCGCGAGGTTCTTGAAGCGCACCTTCTCCGAGATGACCGCGTGCGTGCCGATGACCAGCGCGGCCTCGCCGCTCTCGACCGCGGCCGACATCGCGTCGCGCTCTTTTTTCTTCTGGCTGCCGGTGAGCCAGGCCACGCGCAGGCCGCGCTCGGCCAGCAGTGGATCGAGCCAGCCGACCAGCTTGCCGAAATGCTGGGCCGCGAGGATTTCTGTCGGCGCCATCAGCGCGCACTGGAAGCCCGCATCGATGGCCCGCGCCGCCGCGAGCGCCGCCACCACGGTCTTGCCCGAGCCGACGTCGCCCTGCAGCAGCCGGTGCATCGGGATCTCGCGGCCGAGGTCGCGCGTGATCTCCTCGCCCACGCGCTGCTGCGCACCGGTCAGGCCGAAGGGCAGCACTGCGAGCAACTGCGCATGCAGCGAAGTCGCCACGGGTTCCGGCGCCGAAGGCAGCACCGGGGCGCGCTGGGCCGCGCGTTCCATGCGGGCCTGCAGCTGCGAGAGTTGCTGCGCGAGCAGTTCCTCGGCCTTGATGCGCTGCCAGGCCGGATGGCTGTGGTCTTCGAGCGTCGCCATCGCCACATCGGGCGTGGGGTAGTGCAGGAAGGTCAGCGAACTGCGCAGGTCCCACGCGCCGCGCAGGCCGATCTGCACGGGAATCGTCTCGTCGAGCACCGCGCGGGCAAGGCCCGAACGCACCTCGCGCCGCAGCACCGGCTGCGCAAGACCTGCCACGGTCGAATACACCGGCGTGAGCGCCTCCGGCAACGAGGTGCCCGCGGCCTTGACCGTGGGATGCATGATCTGCCGCCCCACGAAGCCGCCGCGCATCTCGCCCCGCACGCGCACCCGCGCGCCGACGGCAAGCTGCTTCTGCTGCGAGGGATAGAAGTTGAAAAAACGCAGCTGGCAGGTGTCGCTGCCATCGTCGATGGTGGCGATCAGCTGGCGGCGCGGGCGGTACACCACTTCGCATTCGGTGACCACGCCTTCGACCTGCGCCATGTCGCCGTCGCGCGTGTCGGCGAGCTTCACGATGCGGGTCTCGTCCTCGTAGCGCATCGGGAGGTAGAGCGCGAAGTCGATGTCGCGCACGAGGCCGAGCTTACGCAGGGCGCGCTGCACGAGGCTCAGGCCCGAACCCGGTGCGGCGGGCGTGGCAACGGGCGCCGCAACGGGCTTTTCGGGGGGCAGGGACTTCGCGGAAGCGGGCATGGGACAATTCTGCCCCGCTCCCGCCTCCTTTTCCTCCCTTTCCCATGCCTCCTTGGCACGGGCCCGTCCGGCCCTCAAGCACCATGCGCGCCTTCACGCTCTCCGATTTCGACTTCGACCTGCCACCCGAACTGGTGGCGCAACACCCGGCCTCCGAACGCACCTCCTCCCGCCTGCTCGACGGCACGGGGGACGCACCGGCCGACCGCATCTTCAAAGACCTGCCCTCGCTGCTGCGCGAAGGCGACCTGCTGGTTTTCAACGACACCCGCGTGGTCAAGGCGCGCCTCTTCGGCGAGAAGCCGACCGGCGGCAAGCTCGAGCTGCTGGTCGAGCGTGTGCTGCAGGGCCAGGAGGTGGTCGCGCACATGAAGGTCAGCAAGAAGCCGCCTGTGGGCACGACGCTGGAGATGGTCGGCGGCTTTCGCGCCACGCTGCTGGGCCGCTGGCCCGAGGAAGACGGCGCGCTGTTCCGCTTTGCCTTCGAGAGCGACACCGGCGAGAACCCCTACATGCTGATGGAGCGCTGCGGCCACGTGCCGCTGCCGCCCTACATCACGCACACCGATTCGGCCGACGACGAAAGCCGCTACCAGACCGTGTTCGCACGCGTGCCCGGTGCGGTAGCTGCGCCTACAGCTGCGCTGCACTTCGACGAAGGCCTGCTGGCCGAGCTCGAAGCGCGCGGCGTGCAGCGCGCCAGCGTCACGCTGCACGTGGGCGCCGGCACCTTCCAACCGGTGAAGACCGAGAACATCGCCGAGCACACGATGCATGCCGAGCGCTACGAGGTGCCCGAGACCACGCAGCGCGCTGTTGCCGAATGCAAGGCGCGCGGCGGCCGCGTCGTTGCCGTGGGCACGACCACCGTGCGCACGCTCGAATCGTGGGCCAAAAGTGGCGAGGCCACGGGCGACACGCGCATCTTCATCACGCCAGGCTTCGCGTTCGCGCACGTCGATGTGCTCGTCACCAACTTCCATTTGCCCAAGAGCACGCTGATGATGCTGGTCTCGGCCTTCGCGGGCTACGAGCGGGTGATGGCGCTGTACGCCCACGCCATCGCCAACCGCTACCGCTTCTTCAGCTATGGCGACGCCATGCTGCTGGCACGACAACAAGATTGAAGACGACCATGCTGAACTTCGAACTCCTCAAGACCGACCCCGACAGCCACGCGCGCCGCGCCACGCTCTCGCTCAACCACGGCAAGGTGCAGACACCGATCTTCATGCCCGTGGGCACCTACGGCACCGTCAAGGGCGTGATGCCGCGCAGCCTCGAAGAGATGGGCGCGCAGATCATCCTGGGCAACACCTTCCACCTGTGGATGCGCCCCGGCCTCGACGTGATGGCGAGCTTCGGCGGGCTGCACCAGTTCGAGAAGTGGAACAAGCCGATCCTCACCGACTCGGGCGGCTTCCAGGTGTGGTCGCTGGGCGCGATGCGCAAGATCAGCGAAGAGGGCGTGAAGTTCGCTTCGCCCGTCAACGGCGACAAGCTGTTCCTCACGCCCGAGGTCTCGATGCAGATCCAGACCACGCTCAACAGCGACATCGTGATGCAGTTCGACGAGTGCACGCCCTACGACACCAAGGGTCACATCACGACCGAGGCCGAGGCGCGCATCTCGATGGAGCTGAGCCTGCGCTGGGCCAAGCGCTGCCAGAGCGAATTCGCGCGGCTCGAGAACCCGAACGCGCTCTTCGGCATCGTGCAGGGCGGCATGTTCGAGAACCTGCGCGAGGAATCGCTCGCCGCGCTCGTGGACATGGACTTCCCTGGCTACGCCATCGGCGGCGTGAGCGTGGGCGAGCCCAAGGAAGAGATGCTGCACATCATGGGCCACACGCCGCACCGGCTGCCGGCGAACAAGCCGCGCTACCTGATGGGCGTGGGCACGCCCGAGGACCTGGTGCAGGGCGTGGCCGACGGCGTGGATATGTTCGACTGCGTGATGCCGACCCGCAATGCGCGCAACGGCACGATGTTCACCCGCTTCGGCGACCTGAAGATGCGCAACGCCCGCCACAAGAGCGACCCGCAGCCGGTGGACCCGAGCTGCACCTGCCATGCCTGCGCGGGCACGTCGGGCGTGTCGTGGAACGATGGCGGCCGCGAAGGCTTCAGCCGCGCCTACCTGCACCACCTGGACCGCTGCGGCGAAATGCTCGGGCCGATGCTGTGCACCATCCACAACCTGCACTACTACCTGAACCTGATGACCGAGATTCGTGCGGCGCTCGACGCGGGCACGTTCACGGAATTCCGCGCACGGTTCAAGTCCGAGCGCGCGCGCGGCGTTTAACTGGGGACCTTGCCCGCCGCGGTGGCTTCGGGCACTTCCACGAGGCGACCGCTGCGCACGTCGTAGATGTAGCCGTAGATCGGAATCGTCTTCGGCACCAGCGGATGGTTGCGGATGCGTTCGACGTCTTCGAGCACGCTGCGCGCGTTGTTGGTGAAGGTGTGCCATTTCAGGTAACGCCCTGCCGACGAGCCCGGCCCCTGGCCCACGTCGTGCCAGCCGGAGGCATCGACGGTGGCGGTCTCCAGGCTCTTCTCGAGCAGGCCCGAGATGATGTCGTCGGTGAAGAGCTCCATGCCGCAGTCGCTGTGGTGCACGACGAAGAACTCCTTGGTGCCCAGCAGCTTGTAGGAGATGACCAGCGAGCGGATCGCGTCGTCGCTGGCGCGGCCGCCGGCATTGCGGATCACATGCGCATCGCCTTCGGCGAGGCCGGCGTAGCGCGCCGGATCGAGGCGCGCATCCATGCAGGTGAGCACGGCGAAATGACGCGCGGGCGGCAACGCCAGCTTCGATTTCTCTCCAAACTCCGCGGCGTATTTCTGGTTGGCTTCGAGCACTTCGTCGAGGACGGACATCGGGCAACTCCGGGTCTGGCACGCGCGAATCGGCGTCGGGCGATTCTGGAGAGCGCCGGTGCGCGCACCAAGGACCGAGTTCGCATGTGCTTATCGCGAAATCGGCGTTGGGCGCGTGGCCCGGCCCGCCTACTTCGCGGCGCCCGGTGGCTTGATCGCGAGGGGCGTGGTGTACGGCTCGATGCGCAGCAGCTCGTTCTTGAACACCACGATCTGCCGCAGCGGTGCCTGCACCAGCGCGCCGCCCTCGCCGTGCTGCGAGGCGTACTGCCAGAGCGTGAGCTGCCCCTTCTCGACCAACATCGCGGCCAGGCGCTGCACGGGCGGTGTCGTGCCGGCGCCGAGCTGGGCCGACTCGATGCCGACGACGACGTCGTCGCGCGGCGAGACCACCTTGAACAGCAGCACCGGTGCCGTCGCCGCCTGGGCGCGCACCTGCCGCGCCACGATGAAGGCCGGCAGAAGCGCGAAGCTGACCAGAGCGCGACGATGGAAGGAGTTCATGGCGGCAAGCCTATCGACGCCAGGCCCGCCTGCCCCCATGCCGGAAGCCATACGTCAGGTGGAAGCCCGCGTTTCCCCTATGTCGGCGGCATCCGGTACGCTCGTGGCCTGTCGCCATTGCCGTCGTCCTCATTCCCATGACCACAGCCACTTCAACCTCCCCCTACACCGCTCGCTATCCGTCTCTTGCCGGGCGCACCGCCTTCATCTCGGGCGGTGCCAGCGGCATCGGCGAGGCGCTGGTGCGGGCCTTCCACGCACAGGGCGCGAAAGTCGGTTTCTGCGACCTCGACACTGCAGCCGGCACGGCGCTCGCCGCCGAGCTGCAGGGCGAGACGCCCGCGCTGTTCGCCGTCTGCGACGTGACCGACACGGCCGCGCTGGCCGCCACCGTCGCCAATGTGCGAGCGCGCTTCGGGCCCATCGGTGTGTTGCTGAACAACGCGGCCAACGACCGGCGCCACGAGATGGCCGATGTCACGAGCGAGGACTTCGACCGCCTCGTGGCCGTGAACATCAAGCACCAGTTCTTTGCCGCACAGGCCGTGGCCGACGACATGCGTGCGCTGGGCGGCGGCTCGATCATCAACTTCGGCTCGATCAGCTGGCTCATGAAGGGCCGCGGCTACCCGGTCTACCAAGCCTGCAAGGCGGGCGTGATCGGCCTCACGCGCTCGCTGGCGCGAGACCTGGGCAAGCAGAACATCCGGGTCAACACGATCATGCCGGGCTGGGTGATGACCGAGCGGCAGATCAAGCTGTGGGTGAAGCCCGAATCGGCGGCGGAAATCGATGCGGCCCAGTGCCTGCCGGGGCGCGTGATGGCCGAGGACATCGCGGCGATGGCGCTCTTCCTCGCGGCCGACGATTCGAGGATGTGCACCGCACAGGACTACGTGGTGGACGCCGGCTGGACCTGAAGCCTTTTGCCGTTCCCTTCAAGGCAAAAAGCCCGGCAGTGCCGGGCTTTTTTGTTGAGCGACCCGAAGGGCGATCAGTCGCGCAGTTCGGCTGGCAGCGTGCCGCCATTGGCTGCGATGCGGCTCATCACCTGCTTGTGCAGGCCGATGTTCCATTCGGCCGAACCCGGCTCGCCATCGCTGTAGAGAATTTCGCTGGCCAGTTCCTTGCGCGCGGCGAGGCTGCTGTCCAGGCCCAGCAACTTGAGCAGGTCGACGATGGAGGTGCGCCAGTTCAGGGCGGCGGCACCAGGCATCGCGTCCAGGATGGCGGGCACGTCGCCCAGCGGGATCGAGGGCGGTGGTGCCGCAACGGCCGGTGCGCCCGGGGCAGCCGCCGCCGGTGCGGCGACGACTTCAGCGGCGTTGGCCGACGGAAAAATCTTGGAAAAAATCTTGCCGAAAAAGCTCATGGTAGGAGGTCCTCGTCGTGCGTGGTAGAGGCCGGGCGACGCATGAAAGTGAACGCCGGCTGCGTGCGAAATGCAGCGCAGGCCAAGGTTCTAACACTTTGCGGCGACAGCTTCGCCAAAGTTGGCCACGCAGCGTGTGGAATACCCGCTCGCGGTGGAAAGATGCAGTGCCTCCGCGCGCCCTCAGAAGGTGCGAATGAATTCGGCGTGCCCGAGCAGCCCGCCCAGGCGCGCCCGATCAAGGCGCAAAGCGCAGCCATAGCTCAGGCTATGGCGAGCATTTGCAACGCCGAGCGGGCGTGTCTGGGTGGGATGAGCGGGCATGGCGGATTCATTCACACCTTCTCAGGCCGGCGCCGTGCCGCCACCGGCCCCCGCATGCGCCGAGGAGCCGCAGGCGTGGCAGAACTTCGAGAACGCGCTCTTGCGCGCCTCGCACTGGCCGCAGTGGTCGAACAGGCCGATGCCGCAGTGCGGGCAGAAGTCGATCTCGTCGTTCTTCAGGTCGACCGGCCGCTCGCAGCCGGGGCACACGCCCTTGCCGAGCCGCGCGAGCGCAACGTCGTAGCTCAGCTCCTCGCGGCGCACCTGGTCGGGCTGCTGCTCGGCGAGCTTCTGGCGCGCAAGGTAGGCGTTGAGCGCGACGATCGCGTAGCGCCCCACGAGCACCGTGAGCACGATGCCCACCACGTAGCGCACATAGCCGCCGTAGCTCGGCAGGTACGGCACCAGCTCCACGAAGAACGCGAACAGCGCGAAGAAGATGAAGCCCCAGACGAAGGGCCAGTAGGTGCTCTTGCGCTTCTTCGCGAAGAGCCAGCCGGCCACCAACAGGAGCGGCAGCGTGAGCGCGAGGCGGTAGGCGAACACGCGCAGCTCGATGCGCCGGTACTCGGCATCGAGCTTCACCTGCGCGGCGCGCTCCAGTTCCGCGAGCGTAATGCGGGCGCGCTGCTCGGCCTGGCGCGCGTCGAGCATGATCTTCTGCTGCGCGTTGACCTGGCGCTGCACGGCGTCCTCCTTCTGCTTGAACGCATCGAGCGCCTTGGTGCGCGCGATGAGTTCGGTGTCCTGGTCGGGCTGCGCGGTGGCGCGGCGGGTGGCGATCCAGTTGCCGAAGGTCTCGCGCGCATTGGCGCTGGCTTGTTGCGCGGCGTTGAGCTGCAGGCGGATCTGGTCGAGGTCGCGCGCGGCCTGCAGCTCGGTGGCTTCGGAAGCCTTGATGGTGTCGCGCAGCGGCTCGGCCGCGCGCAGGTCGATGAAGTCGTCGATGCCGCGCACGCGCTCGACCTGCGGCAGGTCGCCGACGACCGTGCTGCCCAGGCCGATCAGGAAGCTCGCGAACACCAGCGCCACGAGCCACAGGCCGCGGCGGAACCATTTTTCGGACAGGCGCAATGACTTGCTCATTTCGTTTCCTCTTTCAGGAGTTTTCTTTTCTTATTGCAGCTTGAATTGCACCGGCGCCCCACCCAGCCCCGCGCGCGGCATCCACGCGAAGACCGAGTCGACCGTCACCGTCTCGATGCGGTCCGAAAACCGCTTCTCATTCGGGTGGTCGTCGAAGGCGATATTGGCCGAGCCCACACGGCCGCCCAGGCGGGTCAGCGGACCGAGCTTCAGCGTGGTCGGCTCGTAGCCCTTGAACTGCATCCACGCCTGCGCCTGCGCGCGGTTGTTGATGGTGGCGGGCTCCATGGCCGCGGCCAGCGTCTCGACAGCCCACTGGTTCGACTGCTGGTACTTCTGCCCCCATGCGTAGCTCACGATGCTGTAGGGCGCCACGTTGAGCCGCACGATGCGCGAAGGCGACTCGTTGAGCGCGGCCAGCAACTGCGTCTGCACCTGCGGCGTGGGCACGACCCAGGCGGCCTCGTAGCGCCACAGGTCATCGAGGAAGAATTCGCCGAGCCCCTGGCGGTAGACCGCCGCCACCGCGGTGCCGCACTGGTTGAGCTTGTGCACCACGCGCCACGAGCCTTCTTCGGTCTTGTAGGCGATGCCCAGGTGCGAGTAGCGCAGGCCGTATTTGCTCAGGTCCTGCCCCGCACGCGCCAGCAGCACGACACGGGCGCCGCTCGCGTCGAGTTGCTGCGAGGTGCGCTCGGCCAGTTGCATGCCCTTGACGATGAGCTCCGGGCTCGGTCGGACCTGCTCGCAAGAGCGGCCGGCCTGCGCCTGCAGCGCCGCGAACGCGAGCAGGCATACCGCAAGCGCGCGCTTCATGACAACCTCTCGTTGTGCAAGAGCGCGCGGCCGATGGCGTTCGGCACGAAAGCCAGCACCTCGCCCGCAGCCGAGAGCACGACACCGCTGCCGATCACGCTGACCACGACGGCCGTGCCGACCGACGTGGCCGCGCCATTGGCGGCGCGCCCCATCACCTTGACGCTGGCGCGTGCGCCGTCCGACGCGCGCTCCAGCACGTAGACGGTGCCGTCGGCCGACGCTTCGACGGCGACCACGGCGAGCGTCGAGCCACCCACCGACAGCGCCGCGGGCACCGCGACCACCGCCGTGGCGGAAGCACCGACGACGGACGCCGCGCCGATCACCGAGGCGACGGGCAGCAGCGAGAGCGCGACCGAAGCATCGCTCTGGGCCTGTGCGTGGAGAGGAACCGCGACACCGGCGAACGCGGTGCAGACGGCGAGGGCAAGCGTGGCAATCGACTTTTTCATGATGATCTTTCGTTCGTTGGCGGTGGTTGAAAAATCGGCGTTCATTCGGCCGAGGCGGAAGCAGCAGCTTCCTGGCGGGCGGCGCGGCGGCCTTGCAGGCGGGCGTCGATCAGGTCGGCTTCATGACGGTCGCGCAGCGTCTTGGCCAGCGTGAAGGCCGAGCTGATGAGAAACAGCCAGCTCACGCCCAGGAAGGCCTTGTAGGCGTCGTTGATCTCCATGCGGACCAGGCCCCAGCCGGTCAGGCCCATCGCGGTGAAGAAGCTGCCCCAGACCACGAGGCGCCACATCGGCACGTCGCGGCTGACGGTGCCTTCGGCCTGCTGGTTGTCACGGATGAACTTCGCCAGCATGAAAGCGGTGCTCAGGCAGAACACATAGCCCATCACCATGAACGCCCGGTCCAGCGCCTCGCCCGGCAGCCAGCTCAAGCCGGTGGCGCAGAGGAAGACGGCGACTGCGAACGACGCCCAGACCTGGAACTGCCAGGCCCGCGTGTCACGCTGGATCGAAACGGTGGTGGATGAGAAGGGTTGCATGAGTGCCTCGCGGCGTTGTGAAGGTGGGCGAATGATGGTTCGCCACCGCACCGCGGGACTCGAATGCTTCGACCAGTTGCGGTTTGAGCCGCCACTGGTATCTCTTCAGGATACTTTTCAGGCCGCCAGCAGCCCGCTCACGCGCTGCTGCAGCGCCTCGGGCCGCACCTCGGACGGCGGCACGACTTGGCCGACGTTCAGGCCCACGCGGCTGTAGAAGCCGCGGCGGAAGGGCTTGGCCATCGCGACCTGCTGCCCGCCGCGCAGTTCGATGCGGCTGAAGTACGAGCCCCAGAGGTTGGTCAGCGCCATCGGGATCACCGGCGGCTCGATGCCTTCGGCGCGCGCACTCTCCACGATCTTCATCACGCCGCCCTTGAAGGGCTGCAGCGTGCCGTCGCGGGTGATCGCGCCCTCGGGGAAGATCGCGAGCAGGTCGCCTTCCCGCAGCACCGCCAGCGCCTTGGCGAAGGCCGCTTCGTAGGCGGCCGGGTCTTCCTTCTGCGGCGCGATGGGAATCGCCTTGGCCAGCTTGAACAGCCAGCCGAGCACCGGCACCTTGAAGATGCGGTGGTCCATGATGAAGCGAATGGGCCGCGGGCTCGCCGCCATCAGCAGCACCGCATCGATGAAGCTCACGTGGTTGCACACCAGCACGGCCGCGCCTTCGGTGGGGATGTGCTCGTCGCCCTTGATCTCGAAGCGATAGACAAAGCGCGACAGCACCCAGGCCACGAAGCGCAGCAGGTACTCGGGCACCAGCATGAAGATGTAGAACGCCACCACCGCGTTGGCGATGCCGGTGAACAAGAAGATCTGCGGAATCGTGAAGCCCGCGCCCAGCAGCGCGCCCGCGATGACCGAGCTGCCGATCATGAACAGCGCGTTGAGGATGTTGTTCGCCGCGATGATCCGCGCCCGGTGCGTGGGCTGGCTGCGCAGCTGGATGAGCGCGTACATCGGCACGCTGTAGAGGCCGGCGAACAGCGACAGCAGCCCGAGATCGGCCATCACGCGCCAGTGCGCAGGCTGGTGCACGAAGGCGCCCAGGCCCATCTCGGCCACCTTCGGCAGCGCGCGCGAGGCGAAATACAGGTCGATCGCGAACACGCTCATGCCAATCGCGCCCAGCGGCACGAGGCCGATTTCCACCTGCCGGCGGCTCAGCGTCTCGCACAGCAGCGAGCCGACGCCGATGCCGATCGAGAACACCACCAGCAGCAGCGAGGCCACCTGCTCGTCGCCGTGCAGCACTTCCTTGGCGAAGCTGGGGAACTGGCTCAGGAACACCGCACCGAAGAACCACATCCACGAAATGCCCAGCAGCGAGCGGAACACCACCACGTTGCCGTGCGCGAGCTTCAGGTTGCGCCAGGTCTCGCTGAAGGGGTTCCAGTTGATGACCAGCCCCGGGTCGGTGGCCGGCGCTTGCGGAATGGCCTGCGCCACGCCCCGGCCGGCCAGCGCGAGCAGCACGCAGGCCACGGCCACGCTCGTGTGGCCGATCTGCGGCACCGCCACCAGGAGGCCGCCCGCCACCTGGCCCAGCAGGATGGCGACGAAGGTGCCCATCTCGACCATGCCGTTGCCGCCGGTGAGCTCGCGCGAATCGAGCACCTGCGGCAGGTAGGCGAACTTGACCGGCCCGAACAGCGTGGAGTGCAGCCCCATGAGGAACACGCAGCCCAGCAGCACCACCGCATTGGCGGTGACGAAGCCCCAGGCCGCGATCAGCATGATCGCGATCTCCAGGTTCTTGACGAAGCGGATCATCTTCGTCTTGTCGAACTTGTCGGTGAGCTGCCCGGCCGTGGCCGAGAACAGCAGGAAGGGCAGGATGAACAGCGCCCCGATCGCCAGGCCCGCCATGGCCGGCGGCATCCAGCTGAGCTGCAGCTGGTAGGTCACCATGACGGTGAAGGCGAACTTGAAGAGGTTGTCGTTCGCCGCGCCCGCGAACTGCGTCCAGAAGAAAGGTGCGAAGCGCCGCTGTTTGAGCAAGGCGAACTGGTTGGCGTGGGCGTTCGCTTCGTGAAGCGCCACAGGGGTGGCGGCAGCGGCGGGGGTTGTCATTCGAAGAATTCTCCTCAGGCCGTCACAGCGGCTGCGTCGGGATTGTGCCGCAGCAGATCCTCTTGCCAGCCCCTCTCGAGCGACCTGAGCGCCAGCAGAACAGGCAGGCCCGCCAGCGCCGCCGTCAGGTGCTTGAGCGTGTGGCCGGACAGCAGGTGCTGCGTCGCCTCGTAGATCTGGCGGTCGCCCATCTCGAAGGCCTTGGCCAGCGCGTAGAAGAAGATCACCCAGCCCAGCTTGAGCCCCAACGCACCGCGCATCGGCCTGGCCAGCGCCAGCACGAGCACCAGTGCCATGCCGCCGAACTGCACCAGCGCCCAGGGCATGACATTGCCGGTTTCCTGCGACACCTCGGCCGCCAGCAGGCCGGCCGTCAGGATGAACCAGGCGGCCGGCCAGCCGGCGCGCTGGCTCACCCGTTCGCACACCGCGATGCCGATCAGCCCCGCGAAGGCCACCGCCATGCCGGCGCGGTCAGCGGCGAGCCGGGGGGCGTCGGGCATCAGGTGATAGAAGGCCGAGCCGGCGGCGGTGGCGATCAGGCCGGCGAAGAAGAGCCAGGCGCAGTCCAGGGTGTTGTCCGGCGGATCGCTGGCGGGCGGGGCCAGCGGGAACTCGGCCAGCGCCTCCTGGTGCGAGCGGTCGATCCGGTTGAGGCGGTAAAGACCGAGGAAGCCGATGACCACGAACGGCAGGTTGCTCAGCACGTCCATTGCGTTCGGCAACCCGTGCCAGGCCCGGTTGTCGGCAAAGACCGAGGCGAACGCCACGTCGGCAGCCGGCAGCGCGGGGCCGAAGAAGGCGAGCAGCGTGAGCAGCGCGAAGGTGAAAAGCAGGGCACGTTCACGGCGGCTGAAATCGGGCAAGAGCATGGCGGTCCTCGGTGGGGTGGGTAACGAGCCGCGGAATTTAGTTGCCAGTCGCTCTGCAGGCATCGAGAATCGATACGAGGCACTATTTCACACCCAACGGTATCCTTTTCTAATACCCACCTCGCGCCACGCACCCCCTCATGAGCACCACTGTCGACCTCGTACTCGCCCTCAAGAACGAACTCAAAAGCGCCCGCATGACCTACGCCGACCTGGCCCGGTCGCTCGACATGGCCGAATCCAGCGTCAAGCGGATGCTGGCCAAGAGCGACATGCCGCTGTCGCGCGTGGACGCCATCTGCCGGGCCCTGAAGATCGATTTCGCCGAACTCGCCCGGCGCGTGGCCGACGCCCAGCCGTTGCTCAAGGAACTGACGCAGGAGCAGGAAAAGGCGGTGGTCAAGGACAAGAAGCTGCTGCTGGTGGCCATCAGCGTGCTGAGCCAGTGGACGCTGGAGCAGATCGTGGCGGCCTACCGGATCAGCGAGGCCGAGTGCATCGGCTGCCTCGCGCAACTGGACCGCATCGGCATCATCGAGCTCAGGCCGCTCAACCGGTATCGCCTGAAGCTCGCCAAGACCTTCCGCTGGCGGCCGCACGGCCCGGTGATGGAGTTCTTCCGCGAGAACGTGGTGCTCGACTACTACCGCGGCGGCTTCGACGGCCCGGCCGAGGGCCTGCTGCTGGTGCACGGCTCGATCAGCCGTTCGCTGGCGCCGGCCTTCCTGGAGCGGCTGCAGCGCGTGGCGCAAGACTTCGCGCAGCAGCACCAGACCGACCAGAAGCTGTCGGCCAAGGACCGCGAGGGCTACACGCTGCTGCTGGGGATGCGGAACTGGGAATTCGAGCTGTTCACCCGCCTGCGCCGCGCCTGACGGCTCAGGGCTTGGCGGCTTCCAGTGCGTCGCGGGTCGCGCGGGCGGCGTTCTTGGCCGCATCGGCGAAATCTTCGCCCGACGAGGCGTAGATGATCGCCCGCGACGAGTTCACGATGATCGGCGCATCGGCCCGCCAGCCGGCGCGCACGGTAGCGACCGCGTCGCCGCCCTGGGCGCCGACGCCCGGAATCAGCAACGGCACCGTCGGTGCCAGCTCGCGCACCCGCTCGATTTCCGCCGGGTAGGTCGCGCCCACCACAAGGCCGAGCTGGCCGTTGAGGTTCCACGGCCCCTGCGCCAGCTTGGCGACGTGTTCGTAGAGGAAGGGCTGGCCTTCGATGTCCGCCAATCGCTGGCCCTGCAGGTCGGCGCCGCCCGGGTTGCTGGTGCGGCACAGCAGGAAGGCGCCCTTGCCCTCGTGCTTGAGGTAGGGCGCCACCGAGTCGAAGCCCATGAAGGGCGAGAGCGTCACCGCGTCGGCGCCGTAGCGCTCGAAGGCTTCGATGGCGTACTGCTCGGCGGTCGAGCCGATGTCGCCGCGCTTGGCGTCGAGGATCACGGGCACGTGGGGCGCGTTGCGGCGCATGTGCTCCATGAGTTTCTCGAGCTGGGCTTCGGCGCGGTGCGCGGCGAAGTAGGCGATCTGCGGCTTGAAGGCGATGACCAGGTCGGCCGTCGCGTCGACGATGCGCGCGCAGAAGTCATAGATGCTGGCGGCGTCGCCCTTGTATCCCCCGGGGAACCTGGCCGGCTCGGGATCGAGCCCCACGCAGAGCAACGAACCGTTTTTTTGCTGTGCGGCGGCCAGCTTGTCGAGAAAAGTCATGGGGGCCGATTTTAAGGACCCCATTCGTCAGTCCTGCTTCGACGGCGTTTGCTGTTCCGCAGCGAGGCAGAGGTCAGCCCAGGCGCGGCCCTTATCGGCGGGGTTTCGCAGCAGGTACGCCGGGTGGTAGGTCGCCACCACCGGCACGCCGCTGACCGATGCCAGCGGCACCGCACGGCCGCGCAGCTTGCCGAGCGGGTCGCCGCTCTGCATCAGGCTTTGCGCGGCCAGCGGGCCCATCGCCAGCACGACGCTCGGCGCCAGCGCGGCGGCATGTTCCCCGAAGGCTTCGGCCATCTGGCGCGGGCTGCCGGGCTGGCCGGCGGCCACGCCGCGGTGCGTTCGCATCAGGTGCACCGGCGTCTTGCCTTCGTGCAGCTTCAGGGCGCGCAGCATGTTGTCGAGCAGGCGGCCGGCATCGCCCGAGAAAGGCTCGCCGTGGCGGCCGTCGGCCTCGGGCGGCATGTCGGCCACGACGAGCCAGCCGCCTTGCAGGGAGGCCGGGGCTTCGGCCACGTCGGCATAGAGGCGGCAGGGCGCTTCGACAAGCACGGCGGCGCCTTGCGCTGCGGGCGCCGTGGCCGGCCGGGCAACCGGGGCGGGTGCCGCCACCGGCCTTGCGACAGGCGGAGGCGCAGCGACCGGCGCTTCCGGCACATACCGCTCAGCGACCGGCTCCGGCGTCACCGCCTCTTCGACGACCGGCGCAGCCTCGACCACATCGGCCACCTGAGGGACGGGCCACCAGACCTTGACCCCCATCTCGTCGAGCATCGCGCGCTGGCGCGCATCGAGCTTCAGTGTCTGCGCGGCGGTCATTACTTCAGGGCTCCCCAGGCGGAGCCTGTTTCGTTCAAACGCAAACTCATCACGACCGCGTCTTCACGCTTGCCTTCGAACGCCGGGTAGTAGCCCTTGCGCACGCCGACGCTGCGAAAACCCTGGCGCGCGTAGATCTCCAGCGCCCGCCGGTTGCTCTCGCGCACCTCGAGCCAGAGCCACTGCGCGCCCTCGGCACGCGACCAGCCGGTGAGTGCCTCCAGCATCAGCGGCGCCCAGCCCTGGCGCTGGAAGGCCGGCGCCACGGTGAAGTTCAACAGGTGCACCTCGTCGACGCCCTTCATGGCGACGAAATAGCCGATGAGCGTCTCGCCCAGGCTGGTGACCGGCGAGGTCACGCCCTCCGCGAGGCCGGGTGCCAGCAGGCACTGGCAGTGGTAGCCGACGGCCATCGAATCGGTGAAGTTCGCGCGCGTCCAGGGGTGGGTGTAGGCCGTCAGCTCGACCGCGCAGACAGCGTCGATCCGCTCGATGGTGAGCGGCTCGAGGCGGGCTTCGACGGGCTGGAGGACAGCGCTCATGCAGTGGTGGGTGGCGTAACGGCGGCAGCAGCAGCCGCCTTGATGGCGGCGCGCTCCTCGGTGGTTTGCGCCACTTTATCGCGAACATAGAGCGGCCAGGCCTGTGCCGCGGGAACGGTCCGCCCGGCCGCGAGCAGCGCGGGCGCCAGCCGCAGCATTGCGGTAGCGGTGGGCAGCACCTCGTGGCGGGCGGTGGCCGGCGCGAGGCGCGGACCGTAGGCGACGAAGGCATTGCCGGCGAGCGACCAGCCGGCAGGCACTTCGAGTGCTTCGGGAGCCAGCAGTAGCGGTTCGTCGTCGCCGCCGAGCGGGCCGGCCGCATCGAAGTCGTAGCGCGCGGCGTAGAGCTGATCCATGCGCGCATCGAGCACGGCGACGACCTGCCTTGCGCCGAAGGCGTGACGCGCCTCCTCGGCCACGGCCAGCAGCGTGTTGACCGGCAGCAGCGGCACGTTGGCGCCGAAGGCCAGGCCCTGCGCCACCGAGCAGGCGGTGCGCAGACCCGTGAAAGAACCCGGTCCGCGGCCGAAGACGATGGCATCGAGATCTGCCAGCGCCAGCCCGGCATCGGCCAGCAGTTGCTGGATCAGCGGCAGCAGCGTGGTCGAGGCCTGCGCGCCGCCTGCGCCGCTGTGTGCGAGCAGTTGCTCGCCGTTCTGCACGGCCACCGACAGGTGCTCGGTGCTGGTGTCGAAGGCGAGGAGGCGGGACGCGAGAGGCATCCCCCGATTATCGAGGGCACCCCAAGGTCGCGCGCACGCCGGGCAAATCAGCCGGCACCCGGGTCGTCACTGCGCAGGATGGCGAGCCCCGCCTTGCGCAGCGGCGCCAGTGCCTTGGCGGGCGCGTCCGGCGATACCAGGAGGCTCGTTGCCGCGGTGACGGGGTTGATCACCCAGGCCGACGCCACCCCGAGCTTCTCGGACGAGGCCAGCACCACCGTCTCGGCGGACGCGGCCATCAGCGCGCGCTTGATCTCGGCTTCCTCGATGTCGCCGGTGGTCAGCCCGGCCTCGGCATGCACGCCGGCAACGCCCATGAAATAGGTGTCGGCATGGACCCGCGCGATGGCGCCCATGGCCGCGGCGCCCACCGCCACCAGCGAATGCTTGAAGAGCCGCCCGCCGATCAGCACCACCTCGAGTTGCGTGTGCGACACCAGCTCGATCGCCACCGAGGGGCTGTGGGTCACCACCGTCGCCTGCAGGTTCCTGGGCAGATGGCGCGCGAGCTGCACTGCCGTGGTGCCGCCGTCGATGAACACCACCTGCCCCGGCTTCACCAGGCGCGCGGCGGCGCGGCCGATGGCCACCTTCTCGTCGGGCGCGAGCTGCTGGCGGCTTGCGAAATCGGTGTCGGCAGGCGCAATGGGCAGCGCGCCGCCGTGCACGCGCTGCAACAGGCCTTCGGCGGCCAGCTCGCGCAGGTCGCGGCGGATGGTGTCTTCCGAGAGCGCGAGTTCTTCGCTGAGCGACTTGGCGACGACATTGCCGTCGCGCTGCAGGACCGAGAGGATGTGTTGCTTGCGCTGGCGGGTGAGCATCGGCCGATGGTAGTCGGGTTGCACGATTTCTGCACGAGTTTTCTTGTTATTGCACGAATTTGCATTCACGCCTATGCTCGCCGCCCATGACCATTCATGACCGCGTCCGGGTGCACGAAGTCACCCTCCTTTCCGACAACTGGTACACGCTCAGGACCACCCGCTTCGAGTGGCTGCGCAACGACGGCCAATGGCAGCGCATGGACCGCGAGACCTACGACCGCGGCAACGGCGCGACGCTGCTGCCTTACAACCTTGCGCAGCGCACGGTGCTCCTGACGCGGCAGTTCCGCTACCCGGCCTTCGTCAACGGCCACGACGACCTGCTGATCGAGGCGGCCGCGGGCCTGCTCGACAACGCGGCGCCCGAGGAGCGCATCCGCGCCGAAGTGGAAGAAGAGCTCGGCTACCGGCTCGGCACCGTGCAGAAGATCTTCGAGAGCTTCATGAGCCCGGGCTCGGTGACCGAGAAGCTGCACTTCTTCGTCGCGCCCTACGAGCCCGCGATGCGCATCGGCAGTGGCGGCGGGCTGGCCGAGGAGGGCGAGGACATCGAGGTGCTCGAACTGGGCATCGACGAGGCGCTCGCGATGGTGGCGGACGGCCGCATCGCCGACGCCAAGACGGTGATGCTGCTGTATCACGCGAAGCTGCACGTCTTCGCCGCCGCATAGCGGCAGGCATGGCCGGGATAATCGCCGGATGCTTTTCGCCACCCGCCTGATCCCGCCGCTCTTCGTTTGTCTCGCCGCGCTGGCCTCGGCCAGCGCCTTCGCCCAGCAGGCCCTCCCCACCGAAGTCGAAGCTGCCCTGGCGCGCGCCAAGGTGTCGCGCGAGACGGTGACGATGCTGGTGATCGATGCCGACGGCACCCGCCCGCCGCGCCTGGCCTGGCGCTCGCAGGTGCCGGTGAATCCGGCGTCGATGATGAAGCTGGTCACCACCTATGCGGCGCTCGACCTGCTCGGGCCCGCCTACAGCTGGAACACGCCGGTGTACGTCGAAGGCTCGGTGAGCAACGGCGTGCTCAACGGCAACCTCTACATCAAGGGCCAGGGCGATCCGAAGCTGGTGCTCGAGCGCGTGTGGCTGATGCTGCGCCACGTGCAGGGCCTGGGCATCACCACCGTGAGCGGCGACATCGTCGTCGACCGCAGCGCCTTCGAGAACACGGTCGAGAACGACCCGAGCGCCTTCGACGGCGAACCGCTGCGGCCTTACAACGCCTCGCCCGATGCCCTGCTGATCAACTTCAAGTCGGTCAACATGACCTTCGCACCCGACCGCGCCGGGCAGATCGCGCGCGTGAGCTACGAGCCGCCGCTCGCGAGCGTGGCGATGCCGCCCACCGTGCCGCTCATGCCCGGCGAATGCGGCGACTGGCGCACCGCGCTCAAGACTGATTTCAGCGACGTCAACCGCATCCGCTTCAACGGCGGCTTTCCGGCCGCCTGCGGCGAGAAGAGCTGGGCCGTGGCGTACGGCGATCCGCGCACCTACAGCCTGCGTGCGCTCGGCGGCATGTGGGCCGAGATGGGCGGACGCGTCGGCGGCCAGATGCGCGAAGGCCGCGTGCCCGCGGGCCTGAAGCCGGCCTTCGAGTTCGGCTCGCCACCGCTGGCCGAGGTGATCCGCGACATCAACAAGTACAGCAACAACGTGATGGCGCAGCAGGTCTTTTTGACCATCGGCCTCACGCAGAAGAACCGCGGCACCTTCGAGGCCTCGCGCAGCGCGCTGGGCCAGTGGTGGCGCGACCGCATCGGCACCGGCGAGGCGCAGCCGGTGTTCGAGAACGGCTCGGGCCTTTCGCGCGACGAGCGCATCAGCGCCGCTGCGCTGGGCAAGATGCTGCAGGTGGCATGGCGCTCGCCGGTGATGCCGGAGCTGATGTCCTCGCTGCCCGCCTCGGGCGTCGATGGCACGCTGAAGAAGCGGGCCCTGCGCTCGGGCGGTGCCGCGCACCTGAAGACCGGCACGCTGCGCGATGCCTCCGGCGTGGCCGGCTACGTGCACGGCGCGAGCGGCCGGCGCTATGTGCTGGTGGCCATCGCCAACGGCGAGAACGCGGGCGCCACGCGCGCTGCGTTCGACGCGCTGGTCGACTGGGCCGCGCAGGACAACTGACGGCCCCGCGGTCGCCCGTCATTGGCCGTGTACTGAAATCTTCTGCCCGGCAAATGCCCGCTTGCGCACCGCCATGGTGCCGAACAGAATCGGACGGTCGTTCTATTCCAAACAGATCCATAAGGATCATCCAGCGCAGGAGACATGCCTTGACGAAGCCGCAACCCTCATCCCCCCACCCGATGCGCAAGACAGCCGCCCTGACGGCGCTTGCCGGCGCAACCCTGTTGCTGCTCGCCGCCTGTGGCGGCGGTGGTGACGGCGGCGGGGGTATCGGCGTGATCATTCCTCCCCCGCCCGCACCCGACAACGGCCGGGGCTCGGTGGTCACCAGCCCGCCCGAGCAGACGGCCAAGCTGTCGGCCGACCAGTTCAGGGCCAGCCTGCAGGCCAGCGACCAGGGCAAGGCGCTGCTGCAGGTGGCGGGCACGCCCAAGTGCGGCGTCGACCTGCGCTACCTCGAATACCGCACCGTCGGCGCGAAGAGCGAAGCCACCAACGCCACCGCCGCGATCATGGTGCCCACCGGCTCCGACACGGCCTGCAGCGGCCAGCGGCCCGTGGTGCTCTATGCCCACGGCACCACCGCCGCCAAGAGCTACAACCTGGCCAAGTGGACCGATACCACGCAGCCGGCCGCCGGCGAGGGCCTGATGGTCGCCGCCATGTTCGCGGCGCAGGGCTACATCGTGGTCGCGCCCAACTACGCGGGCTACGACAAGTCGACGCTCGCCTACCACCCGTACCTCAACGGCGACCAGCAGGGCAAGGACATGGTCGATGCGCTCACCGCGGCGCGCAAGACCTTCTCGGACATCGGCGCAAACGCCGCCGGCTCGCTGTTCATCACCGGCTACTCGCAGGGCGGCTACGTGGCGATGGCGGCGCACCGCGAGATGCAGGCCACGGGCAAGACCGTGACGGCCTCGGCGCCGCTGTCGGCGCCCTCGGCCATCAGCCTCCTGACCGACTACACCTACCAGGGCTGGCCGGCGCTGGGCGCGACGCTGTTCGTGCCGCTGCTGTCGACCAGCTGGCAGCAGCAGTTCGGCAATGTCTACAACGCCACCAGCGATGTCTACGAAGCGCAGTACGCCACCGGCATCGACACGCTGCTGCCGAGCCCCACGCCGGGCACGCTGTTCTCCAGCGGCAAGCTGCCGCAGCTGGCGCTGTTCCCGGCGAACGCCACGCCGGGGCCGGTGAGCCCCGAGCTGTCGATCTTCTACGGCGCCAACAACCTCATCAAGCAGAGCTTCCTGACGCAGGCGGCCGGCGACATCCAGGCCACGCCCTGCCCCGGCAATGCGCTGCCGCCCACGCCGGCGTCCCTCGGCTCGGCCTCGCCGCTGGACTGCAGGCCGTCCACGGGCTTCCGCAAGGCGGCGCTGGCCAACGACCTGCGCAACTGGGTGCCGGCCCGGCCGATGCTGATGTGCGGCGGCGCCAACGACCCGACGGTGAACTTCGTCAGCACCCGCGCCACGTCGGGCTATTTCCGCGCCAAGGGCGTGCCGGCCGCCGCGCTGGCGGTGGTGGACCTGGAAGATTCCGCCGCAATCGACGCCTACTCGACGGCCCGTGCCGGCTTCGCGCAGGCCAAGGATCTGCTGGCGCAGAGCACGCCGGGCAGCGCGGCCGACAAGGCGCAGGCGGTCACCCTGGCCTACCACGGCACGCTGGCGCCGCCGTTCTGCCTGGCGTCGGCACGCGGCTTCTTCCAGGGCGTGCTGGCCGCCGGAGGCTGAGACCAAGGCTTGCCTCCTGCCGGGGGCAACACCTGAGGCCCGGCAAAGCCGGTTCCCCGGTGTTCTGGATCAGGCCGCCGAAGCTCGCTGAAGGCGGTCTCTGACGCCTTCCCACTCGGGCGTGTCGGGCGGCGTCTCGACCCAGATCAGCTTGACGCCCTCTGCGTCGAACTCGCGCAGCACCGCGAACAGCTGGTGCGCGCTGGCCGCCGCGTCGTCGGGCATGCGCCGCTGCAGCACGCGCTGCGAGCGGCAGCGCAGGCTGGTGCGCGACCAGACGGCGATGTGCGCGGCATTGGCGCCGAGCACGTCGAGGCCGGTCTGCAGCGCCTTCGCGTCCATCAACCGCACCTTGGCGTTCGGTGCGTAGTGCGCCTCGAGCGTGCCCGAGGCGCGCGGGTCGGGGGTTTCGAGCACGTCGCGGTCGCTGAGCTTTTCGCCGCAGGCCGCTTCGATCTGCGCGCGCGTGATGAGGCCGGGGCGCAGCAGCACAGGCGCGCCACGGCTGCAGTCGACGATGGTCGATTCGATGCCGACCTCGCAGGCGCCGCCGTCGACCACCGGCACCGCATCGCCGAACTCCTCGTACACGTGCTGGGCCGTGGTCGGGCTCACGCGGCCGAAGCGGTTGGCGCTCGGCCCTGCAACGCCCGGCACGCCCTGCTCGGCGCAGGCTTCGAGCAGCGCCTGGGCCACGGGATGCGAGGGGCAGCGCAGGCCGATGGTGTCCTGCCCGCCGGCCGCCGCGGCACCGACGCCCGGCTGGCGCGTGACGATCAACGTGAGCGGGCCGGGCCAGAAGGCCTGCACCAGCTTCTGCGCGAAGAGCGGCAGCGGCTGGGCGAAGCGCGAGAGCGCCTCGGTGCCCTTCATGCCGGCCGCGACGTGAACGATCAGCGGGTGGTCGGCGGGCCGCCCCTTGGCCTTGAAGATCCCGGCGACCGCCATGTCGCTGCTCGCGTCGGCACCGAGGCCGTAGACGGTCTCGGTCGGGAACGCGACCAGCCCGCCCGCGCGCAGCACGCGCACGGCCTCGGCGATGGCTTCAGGGGATTGGCCGTCGAGGATCATGCGAGGCCGGTCACTTCCACCGGCGGCAGTCCCAGCAGCAGCGCGGCCTGCGAGGCGTTGGCGCGCACACTTTCCAGCGTGGCGCCGGTGAGGGTCAGGTGGCCCATCTTGCGGCCGGGCCGCGGCTCGATCTTTCCGTAGAGGTGCAGGTGCACGCCGGACAGCGCGAGCACGTCGCTCCAGCGCGGCGAAACGGGTTTCTCTTCACCCGAGGTGAACCACAGGTCGCCCAGCAGGTTCAGCATGATCGCGGGGCTGTGCTGACGCGGCGGCGCGAGCGGCAGGCCGGCGAGGGTGCGCACCTGGAGCTCGAACTGCGACACGTCGCAGGCTTCCATCGTGTAGTGGCCGCTGTTGTGCGGACGCGGGGCCATTTCGTTGACCACCAGCGAACCATCGGCCAGCGCGAAGAACTCGACGCACAGCACGCCCACGTAGCCCAGGCCGTTGGCGATGCTTTTCGCGGAATTGACCGCGCCCTGCGCCACCGTCTTGGGCATGTTCAGCGCATGCACCTCGGTGACGGCCAGGATGCCGTCGCGGTGCAGGTTGCGCTGGGGCGGAAAGTGAACGACCTGCCCGTCGCGGCCGCGCGCGAGGATCACCGAGCATTCGAATTCGAGCGGCAGCAGCTTCTCAAGCACGCAGGGCACGCAACCCGTGGCCTGCCAGGCCTCGACCAGCTCGGCGCGGGTGCTCACACGCTGCTGGCCCTTGCCGTCGTAACCGAGGCGCGCGGTCTTCAGGATGCCGGGCAGCAGGCGGTCTTCGACGGCAGCGAGCTGGGCGGCCGTCTCGATGGCCGCATAGGGCGCGCAAGGCACGCCGCAGCGGGTGAAGTGGGCCTTCTCGGCGATGCGGTCCTGCGCGATGGCGATGGCCGAGGCATCGGGCGACACCGGCCGCGCCACCGCCAGGTGCTCCAGCGAGGGCGCGGGCACGTTCTCGAACTCGGTCGTGACCGCGTCGGCCAAGCCGGCGAGGCGGGCGAGGCCGTCGACATCGGCGTAGTCGGTGTGGATGTGGTGATGGCTCACCCGGCCGGCGGGGCTGTCGGCGTCGGGGTCGAGCACCGCGGTGAAGTAGCCCATGCGCTGGGCTGCGTGCGCGAACATGCGGCCCAGCTGGCCGCCCCCGAGCACGCCGAGCGTGGCGCCCGGGAGGATGGGCAGGTCGCCATTCTTGGTCACAGGGCACCTCCGCCTTGCGGCGAGAAAGGAGAAACCGCAGGGGCCTCGCCGGCGGGTGCCGGCGGCAGCGTCATGGCTTCGGCGGCGGCGGTCTGGGCCGTGCGGAAGGCATCGAGCTTCGCGCGCAGCGCGGGGTTGTTCACCGCCAGCATCGCCACCGCGAACAGCGCCGCGTTGGCCGCGCCGGCGTTGCCGATCGCGAAGGTCGCCACCGGCACGCCCTTGGGCATCTGCACGATGCTGTAGAGGGAATCGACGCCCTGCAGGTGGCGGCTGGCCACCGGCACGCCAAGCACCGGCACCGTGGTTTTGGCGGCCAGCATGCCCGGCAGGTGGGCCGCGCCGCCCGCTCCCGCGATGATCGCGGTGAGCCCGCGCCCGGCGGCGCTTTCGGCGTACGCGAACAGCGCATCGGGCATCCGGTGGGCCGAGACCACCTTTGCTTCGTGCCCGATTCCGAATTGCTGGAGAATCTCGACCGCGTTGCGCATCGTCTCCCAATCGGAGCTCGAGCCCATCACTACCCCGACCTGAATGGTTTCGTTCATGGTTTCAATTTTACGTTTCACCCCCAGTTGGTTCCGATGATCGACATCACTCTCGAAAATTTCCAGGCCGAGCTGATCGAAGGCTCCGTCGCCACGCCGGTGCTGCTGGACATCTGGGCCGAATGGTGCGGCCCCTGCAAACAGCTCGGACCGGTGCTCGAAAAGCTCGAGGTCGAGTACGCCGGCCGCTTCACGCTGGCCAAGCTCGATGCCGACAAGGTGCCGCAGATTTCGTCGCAACTCTCCGAAATGTTCGGCGTGCGCAGCATCCCGTTCTGCGTGATGTTCAAGGACGGCCAGCCGGTCGACGGCTTCGTCGGTGCCATTCCGGCCGAGAAGATCCGCGAATTCCTCGACAAGCACGTGCCCGGCGCCGATGAAGCCGAAGCCGCTTCGGAAGAAGCCGCCGCGCAGGAAGCGCTGGCCGAGGGCGACACCCTGGGCGCGCTCGAGAAACTGCAGCACGCCGTGGCCACGGACCCGGCCAACGACGACGCCCGCTTCGACTACATCAAGCTCTTGCTGCAGGAAGGCCGCGTCGATGACGCCAAGGTCGCCTTCGCACCAGTGATCGCCAAGACCGGGCTGGTGCGCCGCTTCGACTCGCTGCAGCGCTGGATGGACGCCATCGACTTCGCAGCGCCCGTCACCGGAGCCGCCCCCGCGATCGCCGAGTTCGACGCGAAGATCGCCGCCAACAAGCGCGACTTCGACGCCCGCTTCGGCCGTGCCCGCCTCCTGATGGCCGAACAGCGCTGGACCGACGCGATGGACGAGCTGCTCGACATCCTCATGCGCGACAAGAGCTGGAGCGAAGACCTCGCCCGCAAGACCTACATCGCGATCCTCGATGTGATCGAGCCGCCAAAGGTGAAGGTGGCCGACGGGCAGATTCCGCCGGACGATCCAGTCGTAGCCACCTACCGTCGCCGGCTCAGCAGCGTGGTACTGAGCTGAAAGCACAAAATGCGCAGTTCGATGCGCATCAAATAGAAAAAGCGACTCAAGGGTCGCTTTTTTATTGCTCATTCGTCCCTAGATAGATAGCATTGCTACTCAATCTGAAGAGAAAGCGTACGCCAATGCTCCAACTCACCGAAGAACTAGAAAAAGCCCGCAGGGCTGGCGGCCTGAGCCAGGAAGCGCTGGCTACCCAGGCTGGCCTTTCGCGCATGACGGTGCAGCGCATCGAAAGCGGCCAGATCGATCCGCGCCTGTCGACGCTGCTCGAAATGGCCCGCGTGCTGGGGCTGGAGTTGATGCCCGTGCCCGCTACCCTGCGCCCGCAGCTCGAAGACTTCGTGCGCTCGGGCGGCCGCCTGCTCGGCCAGCCGGCGGGCGTGGGCGCGCCGCCGTCGATCGCGCAGAGCCTGGCTGACGAAAGCCGGTGAGCACCCGCGCCGCCTTCAACACCGGCATCCGCTACCTGCGGATGTACCTGCATGCGCCGGATGGTGGGCGGCGCGCCATCGGCTATCTCTCGCAGTACGGCGACATCCTGCGCGTGTCGTTCGACGAGGCGTACATCGCCGATGCGGGCCGCCCGACGCTTTCGCTCGCCTACCGCGGTGCGGACGAGGCTTCGACCCGCGCCATCCTGGCCTCGGCGCGCGACACTCGCGTCTCGCGCAGCGACGGCCACTGGCCGAGCTACTTCCAGAACCTGCTGCCCGAAGGCCACAACCGCGAACGCCTTGCGCAGCAGCGCGGCTGCGCGGCCGACGACGAGTTCGAGCTGCTGGCGGCCGCCGGCCACGACCTGATGGGCGCGCTCGAGGTCGAGCCGGTGCCGACGGCCGAAGGCATTCCCGACACCGTGCGCCACTGGCACACCGCGCTCGGGCTCGACGTGCTGGAGCCCGGCTTCGTCGAAATGCCGGTGGAAGACGCCGCCGCCATCCCGGGCGTGGTGACCAAGTTTTCAGCCGTGCAGGACGGGCGGCGCTACGTGGTACGGCGCCATGGAGCGGCCGGCTCCTTCATCCTCAAGCTGCCGAGCACGCGGCATCCTGACCTGGTCGACAACGAGTTCACCGGCTATCGCCTCTGCGGCGCGCTGGGCCTCGATTGCGCCGAAGCCAGCGTGATCGGCCGTGCCGACGCCGACCTGCCCGAGCAGGTGCGCTTCGAGCAGATCCTCGCGGTGCGCCGCTTCGACCGCACGCAGGAAGGCGGGCGCATCCACATGGAGGAGTTCGCGCAAGTGCTGCAGTACGAGCCCCGACAGAAATACGGCCGCGGCCTGGCGGTCGACTGGCCCGCGATGCTGCGCGTGCTCGACAGGCTCTCGCCGAACCCGGTGGCCGACGTGCGCGAGTGCGTGCGACGCATCGTCGCGTTCATCCTGCTGGGCAACAGCGACGCGCACCTGAAGAACTGGGCGCTGCGCTACCCCGACGGCGTGACGCCGGTGCTGGCGCCGCTCTACGACCCGGTGTGCGTGGCTGCCTTCTTCGAGGACGTGCCGGCCGGCGACTACGGCGTGAACCGCGCGATCGACGCGAAGTTGCGCGCCTTCGACTGGCCGGCGCTGGATGCCCTGCTGCGCTCGGCGGGCCTGCTGCGCCCGGCGCGGCTCATGGCCATTGCCCGCGACACGGTGCGCCAAGCGCAAGCCGAATGGCCCGCGCTGCTCGCCCGGGACGGCACACCGCCCAGCGTGCGGCGCTGCGTGGAGGCCCGGCTGGCGGGCGGCGTGGCGTTGGCGACATTGGCGAGCTAAGCCACGTCGCATACGATGGCGCCCGATTCATCTTGTTGCAGATTCAAAAGGAAAGACTGGCCATGCGTTCCTTCGCCCGCCACATTGCGCTCCCCGTGCTTGCAACGGCCGCGCTGCTGACCACCTTGACCGGCTGCGGGAGCGGCATCAGCCTGGACGAACCCATCGAAGGCCCGGTGTGGCGCCTCGCGCAGTTGGGCGACGAGCCCATCGCGCCGGGCGGCGATGCGCAGATCCAGTTCGACCGCAGCAGCGGGCGCGTGAGCGGATCGGGGGGATGCAACCGCGTGTCGGGCACGTTCACCCGCAGCGGCATCACGCTGAAGATCGGGCAGCTGGCTTCCACGCGCATGGCCTGCGCCGACCCGGTGCGCGGCGCCAACGAGGCGCAGTTCCTCTCGGCCCTGCAGAGCACGACGAGCTACAGCCTTGCGCCGGGGCGGCTGGCGCTGCTCGATGCTGGCGGGCGGACCGTGGCGACGTTGAGCAGCACGGGGCGCTGACCCGCGCACATTCGAATCACGGGAGGGTCCGCGAGCCCGCGACCGCGGACCTCACTCAGGTCTTCTTTGGCTTGGCACTGCACAGGCGCGCCGCGCCAATGCCCGCCTCGACCTTCTCGAAGCCGAGTTCGCCCGCCACGGCCTTGACCCCTGCATCGAAGTCCGGTTTCTCCGCGCTGAATTTCTTGCGCAGGTCACCACTGGCCTTGGTGGCTACTTCTCCAACGGCACGTTCATAGCGATCGAGCTTGGCGACCAAGCCGACTGTCGCCCTTCTTGCATCCTCCAGCGCATCGGCTGTGCTGCGTTCATCCGCCCCCATTGCCTTGGCTTGCAGGGCTGCGTTCCGGGTCCGGGTCAAGGTCTCCGCGATGGCCTTGGCATCGGCAAAGCAACCGAAAGCGGTTGCGCCCTCCTTGTCCGAGAACTGCGTCCCGAGCGCCGAACGCAGCGATTTCAACGCCGTGGTCAACGTGGCCGTCGCCGCGGGCGTGGCCTTGTCCCCGATCACGCCCACGAGATCGTCCTCCAGCACTTTCAGCGTCCGCTCGGTCCGCCCGAAGGACTGCGCAGCGGCCGCCACGACATCCGTTCCGCGCGTCGCATCGTAGGCCGGCCCGGCGCCACCGCGCAGCACCGCATCACCGGCAGCCAACGGCATTCCGCCCACCAGCAAGGAACTCGCTTCGATGTTCAGCGCCGCGGCCAGCTTGTTGAACTCGTCCATGGCTTTCACATCGCCAGACGCCAGCGCACGGGCAAGCCTGTCCTTGAGCAGGGCCCGGTTGATGGCGTCGCGCCCCGGCTCGTTGAGCCTCTGCAGCGCTTCGTTGGCCTGCTCCAGCCCATTGGCGATGTTGCAGGACGCGTCGTAGCGCACGCCATCGGCCACGGCGGCGGCAATGTCGTAGCGGGCATAGGGTTGCGCCTGTGCCGCCTGCAGCTGGATACGCAGCTCCTTGCGCTTTTCGTCGATGGCCTTCGTGATCACGGAGACGGCCAAATTGGCGTAGTACTCGTTGTTGTACTCGGCGCGCACGCCCGACACCAACGCGCTCAGGCCCGACAGATTCTGGGCAGCCCGAATGCCGGGCACCAACGCGCCTGCAGTGGCCAGCACGCTGCTGCCGACGGCGAATTGGAAGTTCACGTCGGAGTTATCCTTCTTGAGGAACTGGAAAAACCGGCCGCACCGACGTTCGGAGGCCGCCAGCAGGCGGTTTTGCGCCAGATTGCGGCGCTCCTCGGGCGTCGCTTCGTCCGCGCGCGTCGAGAAGCCGGCGAACACCAGGTCGTAGCGAACGGAGTAAGTCAGCCTGTCCCAACCCTTGCGGCCGTCGCGCTCGCGTTCGTAGGCTTGCTTCGCCAGGCCCTTCGGGTCGAGCAGCTCGATCAGGTTGACCTGCTCGAGCGCGTGATGGGTCACTGGCTCGGCACCGGAGCGGCGCAGATCCTCCCAGTTGCTGGCGGTGTTGTTGTCGTACTTGTCCGTGGCACAGGCGCCGAGCATGGCGAGACACGCCAAGCCCAGAAAGCGATGCAGTCGTGTGGTGGTCATGGCGTTCTCCAGCTTCATTGCAGCTTGTAGAGGCCCAGCAGCCTGCTCATCTCGACCTGCCGCGAGCTGCGCGCCCAAAGTTCGAAACTGTTGACGGTGCTGCCCTCGGCGTACTGCGGGGCACCGAAGCGGGTGTCGCAATGCGTGTCTGCCGCAGTCTGTGGCGAGCACAAGAGTTGCACCTTGCGCGCCTGACCACTGACACCGGTGGTGTCATTGAAACGCGCGCCGGGCGCGGAGGCACCGGCAGGCGCGCGGCCCAGCGCGCTGAACGAAGTCGGTGCCAAGGCGCCGACCGGCACGGCCCAGCCGTCCTGATTGCCATCGGCGCTGAAGTCGACGATGTTCGGCTCTGCCTGGCTCGGCGCGCCGAAGGCGAAGTCGCCGGTGGTCTTACTCGCGGCGACCAGTTCGGCACGCAGCGCCGGGGTGACCTCCGCAAAGGCCGACTGCCGAATCTCTCCGATCGTCAGCGGCCGCGACAGCGTGCGATGGTGCTGCACCACGTTCTGCACGGCGCTGTCGGCGTGAACGAACTCCAATGTCCACGCGCCCTGGTTGTTCAGTGCGGCGATTCGCGCATCGGTGTACTGCGGGCTGACGAAATAGATGCCGCTCTCTTTTTCGCTCGGGTTGCCGGGCGTGACCGCGTTCTGGTATTCGCCGCGCAGTCGGAAGACCGGGGTCGCCGTGGGCGTGAGGCCATCGTCGCGCGTCACCACCAGGTAGGACAGGCCCGGCTGCGGCAGGTAGATGCGCTGCTCGCCCGTGGGCGCGGTCACCTTCACCTTGCTGAAAACCGGGCTGCCGGCGCCGTCGATGCGGTTGTCGATGCTGATGTTGTAGCCAGTGGTGAAGGAGTTGAAGGCCGGCGTGTTGAGCAATTCGCGGTTCTGGGCGAAAGGGCGCACGCTGACGTTGTAGGCATTGCCGTTGCCTGTGAGCTTGAGAACGCCCCCGACCTCGCGCGCTGCGAGGGTGTCGGTGTCGGTGTTGCCGAACGCGTCGGTCCACCGGTAGCTCAGGACCATGGTGCTGCCGTCGCGGAAGAACTCGACATTGCCCTGCTCCCATCGGAGTCCCGTCGCACCTGCGCGGAACAGGCTCGCAAAAGCGCCGACGTTGTTTGCATTGCGTCCGACGCCTCGGCCATTGACGACGTAGTTGGCCGGATCGTCTCCCTCGAACAGCGTGCGGCAGGCCGGCGCGATGACATCGGCCGCGGTACCGATGGCGTTGCCCGCATCGCTGCTCGCGTTGACGCGCTGTGACAGCGGCAGCGCGTAGCAGGCACTCAGACGCTTCAACAAGTCGGACACCACGCCGGGTGCGGGCACGGGCGCAAGTTGTTGCGCGGTCAGCGTGGCCGGCAGCGCCGGGATTGCCGCATCGCTGCTGCGGAACACGATCGACAGCGGTGCGCTGCCGGCCGCGGCCGGCAGCGTCTTGACGGTGATTTCGACATTCGCGGCAGAACCGTCAGGTCGCACGCTGACCGAAATGGTGTCGAGCAACTTGTCCTGGCCTGTGCCATCGGCGGAGAACACGCCGCCGATCGGATCGATGCTTTCGTTCAGGCCCAAGGCCTTCAACAGCGGCTGCAGTGCCGCGACCAAAGCGCTCACCTGGGACCGCAAGGTGTTGGCAGTCACGGTCCCGGGTGCCAACTGAATCGCAGCAGCCAGGTTGCCCGGATGGCCCTGCGGCGCAAGCCTGGACACGACGATCGTGGTGAGCGGCGTCACGTTGGCGGTGCCGTCGGCCGAACTCGCCGTGGCGCTGTACAGAACCTGCTCGTCGCGCGCAGCGCGTATGACCAGCGGCGCCTTGGTGCCGACCGGCAGGATGCAGCGGTAGCTTCCACCGGAATCGGTAGTGGTGCTGCAGACCGTTGCGCCCGTAGCATCGGTCACAGTGATCGCAGCCTGCACGAATGCGGCACCCGTGGCCGCCACACCGCTGAGCGTGCTGCTCGACGCCACGGGGGGTGGTTCGACCGGTGTGCCACCACCGACAGGCCCCACGGGCCACCCGCCTGCGCCACTCCCACCGCCTCCACCGCCACAGGCCACAAGGACCAGGGAAAACGCACCGATGACCGCCCCGCGGCGGGCAGAAGAAAAAAGTACCTGCTTCATGGAAACCTCTCGGCCTTGTGTGACAAGCCGGAATCCGACGCGGATTCCGATGTCGGCCAGTGTTCTGGCCTTGGCCTCGAGGCGCCTCCCCATCGCGGAGGAGACAAGGTGCCGCGCTACGTCGAGCGGCGGAATGTGTACCAAAGTCACAACATCCCGTTACTATCGCGAAAAAGAACTACGAGACGCCCGCCGCCTCGTTTCGCGGATTGCTCCATCCTGGGGAGGATGACCTTGTCGTCAAGGGATACCAACATGCCTGCATCGGCCGATGCCGGGTTCAACCTTCAACGCCACCGCAAGGTGGTGCTGATCGTCGATCTCGTGGAATCGGTCAGTCTCATGCAGGCGGATGAACTGGGCGTGATTCAGCGTTGGCAAGCTTTTCTTGCCCACGTGAACCAGGTCATCCTGCCGGCCAACCAAGGGCGGCTTGTGAAAAGCTTGGGGGATGGGTTGCTGATGGAGTTCGATGCCGTGCCGCTCGCTGCCGCGGCAGCGAATGCCATGCATGCGTGGATGGCATCGAACATCGCGCCGCTACAAGCAGGCAAGTCCTTGTCGCTTCGCGCGGGTCTGCACGCAACCGACATCTACGCCGATGGCACGGACATCTATGGCAACGGCGTGAACCTCGCCGCGCGGGTTGCCACTTTGGCTCAGCCGCATCAGACGGCCATGACCGTCGCGGCAAGAGAGGAACTCATCGACGGCCTCGATGCTGACATCGAGGATCTTGGAGAGTGCTATCTGAAGCACATTGACAAGCCGATACGCATCTACCGAATTGGCGCCAACGATGCGCGTCCCACCGCCTCGACCGAAACCAAAGCCCAAACCTCGTCCGACCAAACGGTGGTTGCTGTTCTTCCTTTCGACAATCGACGCGGCGATCCTCAGCACGCCATGGTCGGCGACCTGATCTCAGATGCCGTCATCCATCAACTTGCTCGGACCGAATTGCATGTGCTGTCGCGGCTTTCCTGTGCCGCATTCAAGGGACGCACACTGGATTCCGCGGCCATCGAAAGGCATCTCGGAGCGCGCTACGCACTGACCGGCGCGTTTCATGTGCGCGGCGCGCGCTTGTTCATCAGTTCGGAATTGAGCGATCTGCAGACCAGCACCGTCCTGTGGACCGATAGCCGCTCGGCATCGCTGGAAGATCTCTTCGATGAGCAGAGCGAACTCGTAGGTGCCATTGCGAACGGCGCGTATGACACATTGCTCCAGTCGCGCATCCGGCACGCACGCAATCAGCCACCGGAAACACTGGACGACTACTCGCTGCTGGTCGGCGGGATCGCGCTCATGCACCGCCAGTCGCATGACGACTTCGCGCGCGCTCGGCAACTGCTCGAACACCTCACGGAGCGCCG
Source organism: Variovorax sp. ZS18.2.2 (assembly GCF_024701975.1). GTDB lineage: Bacteria > Pseudomonadota > Gammaproteobacteria > Burkholderiales > Burkholderiaceae_C > Variovorax. Next base: position 445,608 of record NZ_JANLNM010000006.1, on the reverse strand, counting down.
TCCGCGCTTCGGAATGCCGCGAGCCTGGCTCGGGCAGTGGTACGTGATCGGTGTCTCTTCCGGCTGGCTCGGTGATCCGCAGCACGAAGCGAAACGCGCCATGTTCGAAATTGAGCGCGCATCCGATCGCGATCCGTCCTTGTCATTGGCCATGACGATCAAGGGACAGATCGCGGGCTATCTGCTCAAGGATTTCGACGCGGCCGAGCGTTCGTACCAGATGGCGATTGCAGAGAACCCGAACGAAGCGCTGGCATGGTTGTTCATGGCCACCCTGAATGCCTGGAAAGGCCTCGGCCAACAGGCGCGCGAAGCCGCGGACAGGGCGCTTCTGCTCTCGCCGCTGCACCCTGCGCGCTACTACTACGAATCGCTTGCCGCCACCGCTTATCTCTCGGCGGGCGAATACGCCACGTCGGCGATGCTGGCAGAACGCTCGCTCAGGTCCCATCGCCTGCATGCGTCCACGTACAAGACTCTCGTCGTTGCAAGCGCGATGTGCGGCAACGAGGCGCGCGCCCGAGAGGTCGCCACTGCATTGCTGACCATCGAACCACTTTTCACGATCGAGCGGTTCGTCGCCCGATCTCCAATGGCCAATTCACCGCAACTGCAGGAAATCGTGCAAAGCATGCGCATTGCCGGTCTTCCAACCCACTGACCAGGAACAGAAACCATGAACAAGTTCAGCGCTGAAAACATGTCCGGTATGTCGGGAATGTCTGGCATGTCCGGTATGTCTGGAATGATCACCATGGACTTCACGAACGCAGCCAATACGTTTGCTGGGTATTCAGGAGCCATCAGCAACCCTCTGCTTTACGGCGCCATGGATCTCAGCCGGCAATATGCATCGCCAGCTCATGCGCCTGACCCCGTGGAACCCGCCAAATACCCTACAAGTTCACAACCTGCTTACCTTCAGCAGAACGACGCGAGAACCCGGTTTCATCTGCTCACGCAAGAGTGCCTGGAGGGATTGCGCCTCGTAAGCCCGCAACCCGGAAATGGACCTCTCGAAGTTCAACTTCAATACGTGGGATCGCCGTGGGCCGTGCTCAAGCGACCCGAGATAAACACTTTCGGATCTCAAGCGAAGCTCGTGCTGGCTCGAAGGGCCGAGCGACCGGAGCGGATGGCGGAAATCATCTCTCAGGTGACGCCCCAGTTCGCATTCTGGGCCAGCATCTGCAACCTTCATCCCGAGAGAAATCGATACACGATCGAACTGGCATTTGTGCTTTTGCATGTGACGATGCAACTGGTTCAGCGCATCAAGCATGAGCTTGCGTGCCCCCGGCCGGCTGCATGGAGCGCCGATGTCCAGCCGTGCATCCAGACGCCCGCCTATTTCAGTTGGCCGAGCGGGCACGCCACGGAAGCCTTCTTCTTCGCATCGTTGATGTCGCACCTGCGGCCGAATCGGGTCTGGCAGAACGAGCGTCTGCATGCGCTGGCCCATCGCATTGCGGACAACCGGGTGGTAGCCGGTCTGCACTTTCCCATCGACACGCCACCGGGCCAGTTTTTGGGGCACCGCCTGGCGGCCTACTTTGCCGCACGCGCCGGAAACGAGGGGCCAGGCCCACGGCAGGTTGACTGCTGGTCTTTGGCTGGAGACATGTTGCCGATGAACAGCAACCCCGAGATATCCAGAGCCAACGATTCGGGTATCCACCTTCTTGAAGGGAGTGGCGTCACGCGCGGCGTCAATGGCGGATTTGTGATCGAGGTCGAGGAGTCCAAGTCGCTCCATTGGCTTTGGCACAAAGCGCAAGAAGAAATTTCTTACTGATCATTCAGGGAGCTTTCGATGCCCGAACCTACGCGCACCGTCGTTGCCGCATTGACGCAAGACCCCTATATGGAGTGGGCGCTGTTGAAGGGATTGAAATTCACCACCTGCGGCTTGCCGTCGCCTGGACCCAAGAGCCTGCAGTTGGTGCTCGAGTGCGATGAAGCGCTCAAGGACGACCTCCAAGCTCAGGCACAGGGAACAAGCGGGCCGCATGCCGAATACTTCAGCATGGCATTTCATGAGATTGCCGATGGCGAAAGCGACAAGAAGATCTACAGCGTCTCCGCAACTGACGAACAAGTCGCGAGCTGGCGCGACGTGGGGAAGCTTCGTGCCGTTCGCGCGGAGTACTCGACAGCTCGCACCGTACCGCTCATTCGATTCGTGAACTCGTTTTCACCCACGCTCGCTCTTGAAGCAACCCAAGCAGCATGGTCAAGCGCCCCTCCGTCGAATACGTCTGTTCCATCGCTGACCGGCAACGTGATGGTCATCATTGACGACGGACTGGCCTTCCTGCATGACGCCTTTCGCAAATCGGACGGCCAGTCCACGCGGATCGCCTATTTCTGGGATCAGGACCCCTCGCACGTCGTGGTGCGGCAATCAAACGGCCAGATCGAAGAATTCGACCCCTTCGAACCGGAGGGGTCGTCCGGGCCCTATCCAACCGAATGGAGTCCCGTGGCCGACTTCGCCTACGGGCGAGAGCTCGCCGCCGCAAAGATCGACACGCTCATCGAGAACCTCTCCGACAGCCGGTCCGAAACCCGGATGTACAGCGATCTTCGCTACGACCGCGTACGGCTCGCACTCGCGCACGGGACCCATGTGGCGGATCTGGCCGCTGGGAGGCAACCTCCGAGGCACGGCCCCGCTGCCGCGGACGATGCAGGCTCCGACGCAACGCACATCGTCATGGTCCAGCTCCCGCCTCTGGTCTCGCAGGACACATCGGGCGGGGGACTCGCGAAACATGTGCTGGACGCGCTCACCTACGCCTTGCGCAAGATCGACGACACGGCCAGCGTGGTCGTGAATCTCAGCTTCGGCGCAACGGGTGGTCCGCACAACGGCAGCAGTCTGTTCGAACGCGCGCTCGACAGCATCATTCAGCGCGAGCGCAGCAAGGGGCGGGACTTTGCATTGGTACTTCCGGCCGGCAATCACTTCGACGCTGCAGGGCACGCGGCGGGGGTCGTCCGGCCAGCATCACCGGTCCAACTTGGTTGGCAGGTGCGGGTCGAAGACCCGACCGAGAGTTTCTGCGAGCTGTGGATCGAGACAAGCCGCATCGGGGATGTGATGGTCGATCTGATGAAACCGGACGGCTCCCACGGCGGTCGAGCCCAGGTCGGCATGACCGTGTTCGATGGCGACACCGTTGAGTCGTCTTGCTGTGCCATTTCCACGTCGACAGGCAGCGTCCCCTCGGCCCCCGCGATGTCCTTGATCCTGATTTCGTTGCTTCCGACGCGTCTCGAAAAAGATTGCTCTGTTTCTGCACCGCATGGGCTGTGGACCATCAAGTTGTCCATCGCAGACTGGAAGGCGCCCGTTGCCTTCGATGCATGGATTCAGCGCGACGAAGCCATTCCAGGCGCGCGCTATGGCGCGCGGCAATCGCTGTTTCTGTCCACGCGCCCACGTCAGCCGGCCACGGTCGACGACGTCGCGGAGGATCCGGTCAAGCGTCGCGGCACCGGCAACAGCATTTCGAATGGCCTGCACCCCATCGTCGCGGGAGCGTGCTACGCCACGTCGGGGCTTCCATCGCCTTATACGGCCGCCCGTGTCGCTGTTCTATGCAGCGGGCGGCACCAATGGCCAGATCTCGTTGCACCCGGAGACCAGGCAGAGACGGCCCCTGGCCTGCTCGCCGCCGGTTCGCGCAGCGGCACGACCATACGGATGAACGGGACCAGCGTTGCCGCCCCTCAGGTTGCGCGCGCCATCCTGAATCTGTTCGCAGGCAACAGAGGCGGGCCGTCGTCCAAACCGCCGTCCCCGGGCATGGACAGCGCGGAGATCACCAATGCGCTGCTGACAGGCACAGACCAAGGCTGCCGGATCCATTCGGTCAAGGCACCGCTCAACCCGCTGTTACCGCTGGATCCGCTCACACAAGCCCGAATCGGCGCGGGCTGGTTGAATGTGGGCTGTGACAACGCGGCATTCGTGCCGGTCACCGCCAACTCGGCAAGTCGCCTGGCTACCAGCGCGCAGGAAGGTCGCACACAAGAATGAGCATCCGCCGGTCAACGGCGATGTAGCCGCCTTCCTCCAGGTCCTTCATCAACCGACTGACCATCTCCCGCGAACACCCGATCTCGCTAGCGATCGCCTGGTGCGTCAACCGCTCCGCAATGCAACGCCCCCCATCCGGCTGCATCTGCGCCCGCTCCTCGAGCAGTCGCTTCAACCGGCTGTAGACATCCAGCAGCGCGATGCTGCGGGTGCTCTCTGTCGCCAGCCGCGCGCGCCGGATCAGGCGCACGACGAGCTCCAGCGCGAACTCCGGATCGCGCGCCAGGTGCCGCAGCATCGTTTCCCGCGTCAGCACCGCGCACACCGTGGGCTCTGCCGCCTGCACGCTGGCCGAGCGCAAGCCCCCGTCGAGCGACATCTCGCCGACGTAGTCCCCTGGGCCGTGATAGCCCAGCGTGACCTCGCGGCCGCGGGCGTCCGAGACATAGGCACGCAGCCGGCCGCTGAGCACGACAAAAATGGTGTCGCCCGCGTCGCCTTCCTGAATCAGCAGGGTGTGTGTGCGATAGCGCCGCTGCACGCCGAGCGCGGCCAGTTTCAGGACCGCTGGTGGCAGTTCGGGCGGGGCAGGCGTCGGCATGCGCGGACTATAGCCGCGCCCTCTGACACCGATGCCGGGTCAGTTGGGGGCGGCCATCCGCAATGCCGACATCAATTGCGGCATCCGCGACACGCGATGCACGACCTCGCGAATGCTGGTGCTCCCGGTCTTCAGGCGAACGTTCTTGATATGGGTGCGCACGGTCGACAGGCAGACGCCCTGCTGGCTGGCGATCTCTTCGGCGCGCTGCCCGGCGCAGAGCTGTGCCAACACGGTTTGCTCGGCGCGCGTGAGCTGCCTGGCCCGCGCGAACATCTGCATGGTGAGCGCCTCGCAGCCATCGGCGCGGCTGCACATGACGAGCACAGCGTCGATGCCGCGCGAGGCCAGGGGAACGAAGGCCAGCGAAAGCGGCCAGTTGGCATGCTCGAGTTCGACCAGACTGCGGCAGCCGCGCTCCGCATCCTGGAGCGCGCGTCGAATCGCGGTTCGGCCGACGGGTTGCGTGGCACAAAGCAGGCCGTCGCTGTTGCACAGGGCGCGCAGTCCCGACAGCTCACGCCGCGCCAACTGGTTGGCATGCAGGATGCGGCCGCTCATGTCGACCAGCAGCAGCCCATGGTCGATTTCGTCGAGCACGCAAGCCAGGAGGCTCGCTTGCCACGCATCCGGTGGCGGCATCGGCATCGCGTGCTCTGTGGGGCTGCTGTGCGGCAACCGCACATCGGTGGCAGGGCTCATCTTGTTTCTCCTCATCCGTAGGGATGAAGAAAGTGTCTGAAATCCCTGCCCCGGCGGATGGGCACTATTGCCGGGGCGTTTGTGACTTATTCACATCAGCCGGTGAGGCGCTCCAGCGCCTCGCGATACTTTGCAGCAGTCTTCTCGATCACCTCAGCCGGCAGGCGCGGCGCCGGCGGCGTCTTGTCCCAGGGCTTGCCGTTGATCTTCGTGGCCTCGAGCCAATCGCGCACAAACTGCTTGTCGTAGCTCGGCGGATTCGTGCCGGCAGCCAGCGCAGCTTCGTAGCCTTCAACGGGCCAGTAGCGCGAGCTGTCCGGCGTGAGCACTTCGTCCATCAGCACCAGCGTGCCGGCTTCGTCCAGGCCGAACTCGAACTTGGTGTCGGCAATGATCATTCCCTTGGTCAGGGCGATCTGCGCGGCGGTTTCGTAGATGGCGATGCTGGTCTCGCGGATCTGCTGGGCCAGCTTGGGGCCGACGATCTCGACCACGCGCTCGTAGCTGATGTTCTCGTCGTGCTCGCCGGCCGCGGCCTTGGCGGCGGGCGTGAAGATCGGACGCGGCAGCTTGCTCGCGTTGGTCAGACCCTCGGGCAGCGGCACGCCGCAGACCGAACGCGATTCCTGATATTCCTTCCAGCCGCTGCCGGCGAGATACCCGCGCACCACGGCTTCGACCGGGATCGGCTTCAGGCGCTTGACCAGCATCGAGCGCTGGGTGACCTGGGGCACCTCTTCGGCCGTGACCACGCTCTCGGGCGCATCGCCGGTCAGGTGGTTGGGGCAGAGCTGGCCGAGCCGCTCGAACCACCACAGCGCCATCTGCGTGAGGATCTCGCCCTTGCCGGGAATCGGCTCGCCCATGATCACGTCGAAAGCGCTGAGCCGGTCGCTCGCGACCATCAGGATGCGGTCTTCGCCGACGGCGTAGTTGTCGCGCACCTTGCCGCGCGCAAGCAGGGGCAGGCTCTGGATGGAGGAGGTGTGGACGGTGGTCATGGGAGCAAAGAGGGGGAGATGCTGTGGGGAAACGGGTGACGGGAAAGCGGATTGTGCGCGCAGAAAAAAGCCACCGCGAACGGTGGCCTTCGAATCGCGGGGAAGTTTTTAGACGACTTCCTGGGCCAGTTCGCCCTTGGCGTACTTGGCGGCCACGACCTGCAGCGTGTCGCCCTTGATCTTGGCGCCCTGGCCTTCGCAGCCGAATTCGATGTAGCGCTGCTTGCAGATCAGCTTGGCGGCTTCGCGCGCGGGCTTGAGCCATTCGCGGGCGTCGAACTTCTCGGGGTTTTCGGCCAGGAACTTGCGCACCGCGCCGGTCATGGCCAGGCGGATGTCGGTGTCGATGTTGATCTTGCGCACGCCGTGCTTGATGGCTTCCTGGATTTCCTTGACGGGCACGCCGTAGGTTTCCTTCATGTTTCCGCCGTACTGGCGAATGATCGCCAGCAGTTCCTGCGGCACGCTCGACGAGCCGTGCATCACGAGGTGGGTGTTGGGAATGCGGCGGTGGATTTCCTTGATGCGGTCGATCGCCAGGATGTCGCCGGTGGGCTCGCGCGTGAACTTGTAGGCGCCGTGGCTGGTGCCGATGGCGATGGCCAGCGCGTCGATCTGGGTGCGCTTGACGAAGTCAGCGGCCTGCTCGGGGTCGGTCAGCAGCTGCTCGCGCGTCATGGTGTCGTCGGTGCCGTGGCCGTCTTCCTTGTCGCCCTTCATGGTTTCGAGCGAGCCGAGGCAGCCGAGCTCGCCTTCGACGGTCACGCCCAGGCGGTGGGCCATGTCGGACACCTTCTTGGTGACGTCCACGTTGTAGTCGTAGCTGGCGATGGTCTTGCCGTCGGCCTCGAGCGAGCCGTCCATCATCACCGAGCTGAAGCCCAGGTCGATGGCGCCCTTGCAGACGTCGGGGTTCTGGCCGTGGTCCTGGTGCATCACCAGCGGAATGCCGGGGTACTGCTCGATCGCAGCCTGGATCAGGTGCTTGATGAAGGCTTCGCCGGCGTATTTGCGGGCCCCTGCACTGGCTTGCAGGATGACAGGAGCGCCGGTTTCCTTGGCGGCCTCCATCACGGCCTGGACCTGTTCGAGATTGTTGACGTTGAAGGCCGGAATGCCGTAGCCATTGGCTGCGGCGTGGTCCAGCAGTTCGCGCATCGAGACGAGTGCCATGGGGAATTACCTCGCGGGAATTAGGGGAAAAAGAAGGCTGAAAGACGAGAAAAACTACCGTAATTCTACCGAGCCCCCTTGTGGGACAGGACTGACGCCAACCCGAGGAAGTGCATGACCGGCGGCAGCACCGGACCGCCGAGCCACTGGATCGGCTTGCCGAACGCGCCGATCAGCGTGACGTGGCTGAGGTTGTCGAACAGCTGCACCTGCACCGGAACCCCGGCGGCACGCAACGCTGCGGCCATCTGGCCAGTGTTGCGGTCGGGGTAGACGAGGTTGTCCTTCGATGCCGCCATCAGCAGCGCGCGGGGCGACGCCGCGCTCGCATGCGCGAGCGGCTGGGAGTCGCGCGGCGTGTTCGGCCAGTTGAAGGCGGCCTGCGCCTGCGGGTCGCCGATGGGCAGGAAGTCATACGGGCCGGCCAGGCCGATCCAGCCCGCGAGCTGCCTCGGGCTGGCGCCGAGTTCGCCGAGCCAGCGCTCGTCCAGCGCCACCATCGCGGCGTTGTAGCCGCCCGAGCTGTGGCCCATCACATAGACCTGTTTCGGGTCGGCGCCGAGCTGCGCGGCGTTGTCGAGCGCCCATTTCACCGCCAGCGCGCTGTCGCGCACGAAGACCGGGTAGGTGTAGACAGGCGAGAGACCGTAGTCGGGAATCACGACCACCGCGCCCCGGGCGGCCAGCGCCTCACCGACGAACTTGTAGCTCGCGCGGTCGCCGCTGCTCCACGTGCCGCCGAAGAAAAACACCACGAGCGGCCGCACGCCCCTTGCCGGCGGCGTGGCGGGCAGCGGCTGGTAGACGTCGAGCTGCTGCCGCGGTGCGGTGCCATAGGCGATGCCGCCTTGGAACTGGTAGGTGTCTTCCGGCACCAGCCCGTTAAGCACCTTGATCGGGGAGCAGGCCGACAGCACGGCGGCCGCGGTGACGGTGAAGGCTGTGGTGATGGCGCTGCGGCGCCGGCGCAGGGACGCGAAGGTGGGAAAGCTCATCGCACCAGTACGCACGCGGGCGCGCCGCGGTTTCGTCAGATCGGAAGCTGCGTGGTCGACAGCACCTGCTTCAGGACCACGAAGGTGCGGATCTGCCGCACGCCCGGCAGGTACAGCAGCTGCTCGGCGTGCAGGCGGTTGAAGCTGTCGTTGTCGCGGGTGCGCACGAGCATGAAGTAGTCGAATTCGCCCGAGACCACATGGCATTCGAGACAGCCCGAGACCTTCTGCGCGGCCTTCTCGAAGTCGGAGAACGAGTCGGGCGTGGAGCGGTCGAGCACCACGCCGATCATCACGAGCATGCCGACCTCGAGTGCGTCCGGATCGAGCAGGGCGACGATGCCCTTGATGAACCCGGCCTCCTTCAGGCGTTCGACGCGGCGCAGGCACGCGGGCGCGCTGAGGTTCACCTTGGCGGCAAGCGCGACGTTCGACACCGAGGCGTCGCGCTGCAGCGCGCGCAGGATCGCGCGGTCGGTGCGATCGAGCTCCGGCGTGGCACGCAATTTTGTTGCGCTCATGGTGTTCTCCTTGGCTTGAAAATTCTTTGCCTCTCCATCTTGCCTTCTTTCATCGAAGAATCTCTTCGAACTTCGCAAGCACGTTGCGAGCCCTTCTTCCTACGATCGATGGCTTCAATCCCCTCGGAGCCGCGTCGATGAACCTGAAGAAATTTCCCCGCCACGCCCTGACCTTCGGCCCCACGCCGATCCATCCGCTCAAGCGCCTGAGCGCGCACCTGGGCGGCAAGGTCGAGCTCTATGCCAAGCGCGAGGACTGCAACAGCGGCCTCGCCTTCGGCGGCAACAAGACCCGCAAGCTCGAATACCTGATCCCCGAGGCGCTCGAAGGCGGCTACGACACGCTGGTGTCCATCGGCGGCATCCAGTCGAACCAGACGCGCCAGGTCGCCGCCGTGGCCGCGCACCTGGGCCTCAAGTGCGTGCTGGTGCAGGAGAACTGGGTCAACTACTCGGACGCGCTGTACGACCGGGTCGGCAACATCGAGATGTCCCGCATCATGGGCGCCGACGTTCGGCTCGACGCCGCGGGCTTCGACATCGGCATCCGCAAGAGCTGGGAAGACGCGATGGAAAGCGTGCGCCAGGCCGGCGGCAAGCCTTTTCCAATTCCGGCGGGTTGCTCCGAGCATCCGAGGGGCGGCCTGGGCTTCGTGGCCTTCGCCGAAGAAGTGCGCCAGCAGGAAGCCGAACTCGGCTTCAAGTTCGACTATGTCGTGGTCTGCGCCGTGACCGGCAGCACGCAGGCCGGCATGGTGGTCGGCTTCGCAGCCGATGGCCGGGCCGATCGCGTGATCGGCATCGACGCCTCGGCCAAGCCGCAGCAGACCTTCGAGCAGATCCTGCGCATCGCCAAAAACACGGCCGAGCTGGTGGAGCTGGGCCGCGAGATCACCGAGAAGGACGTGGTGCTGGACCGCCGCTTCGGCGGCCCCGAGTACGGGCTGCCGAACGAAGGCACGCTGGAGGCGATCCGCCTCAGTGCGCGCTTCGAGGGGATGCTGACCGACCCCGTGTACGAGGGCAAGTCGATGCACGGGATGATCGAGAAGGTGCGGCTCGGAGAATTCCCGGCGGGATCGAAGGTGCTGTACGCGCACCTGGGCGGGGTGCCGGCGCTGAACGCCTACAGCTTCCTGTTCCGCAACGGCTGAAACGGGCTGGGCCGCACAACGAAAAAGGCCGGCATGCGCCGGCCTTTGCTTTGCTGAGCGCGTGCTCAGCTCGCGCGGCAGATCTTCAGCATGTTGGTGCCGCCGGGGGCACCCATCGGCTCGCCGCAGGTGATGGCGTAGACGTCGCCGCTCTGCACAATGCCGCGCTTCTTCAGGTGGTTCTCGGCCTGCTGCAGCGCGGTGTCGCGATCGCTTTCCGAATCCATCAGCAGCGGGCGCACGTTGCGATACAGCGCGAGCTTGCGCTGCGTGGCCAGCCGCGAGGTCAACGCGTACATCGGGATGTGCGCGCGGTGGCGGCTCATCCAGAGGATGGTGGAGCCCGATTCGGTCAGCGCCACGATGGCCTTGGCGCCCAGGTGGTGCGCGGTGAAGAGGGCGCCCATCGCGATCGACTGGTCGATGCGGCTGTAGGCCTTGCCGCTGAAATCGGCATCGAGCGTCTTGTCTTCGGCCGCTTCGGCGGCTTCGCAGATGCGGCTCATCTCCTGCACGGTTTCCAACGGGTAGCGACCCGAGGCGGTTTCGGCAGAGAGCATCACGGCATCGGTGCCGTCGAGCACGGCGTTGGCCACGTCGCTCACCTCGGCGCGGGTGGGCACGGGGTTGGTGATCATCGACTCCATCATCTGGGTCGCAGTGATCACCACCTTGTCCATGTCGCGCGCCATGCGGATCATCTTTTTCTGCAGCGCGGGCACGGCGGCATTGCCGACTTCCACGGCCAGGTCGCCGCGGGCGACCATGATGCCGTCGCTGGCGCGCAGGATCTCTTCGAGCTTCGGAATGGCTTCGGCGCGCTCGATCTTGGCGATCATGCCGGGCTTGTGGCCGTATTCGGCGGCCGCCACGTTGCACAGCTGGCGGGCCATTTCCATGTCGGTGGCGTTCTTCGGAAAGCTCACGGCCACGTAGTCGGCCTGGAAGCTCATCGCGGTCTTGATGTCTTCCATGTCCTTGGCGGTCAGCGCGGGGGCGGTGAGGCCACCACCCTGCTTGTTGATGCCCTTGTTGTTCGAGAGCTCGCCGCCGAGCTTGACGGTGGTGTACACCGCTTCGCCCTTGACGCCGTCGACCGTCAGCACGATGAGGCCGTCGTTCAGCAGCAGCTTGTCGCCGGGCTTCACGTCACGCGGCAGGTCCTTGTAGTCGAGGCCCACGGCATCGATGTCGCCCAGCTCGGTGCGCGAGGCGTCGAGCACGAACTTGGCACCTGCTTCGAGCAGGATCTTGCCCTGCGCGAACCGGCCGACGCGGATCTTGGGACCCTGCAGGTCGGCCATGATGGCCACTTCGCGGCCCGCCTTGCGGGCGGCTTCGCGCACCATGGTGGCGCGGTCGATGTGGTCCTGCGCGGTGCCGTGGCTGAAGTTCAGGCGCACCACGCTGACCTTGGCCAGGATCATCTTTTCCAGCAGTTCGGGGGTGCTGGACGCCGGGCCGAGCGTGGCAACGATCTTGGTGGCGTGGCGGGGGATGCGATCCGTGCTCATGAAGTTGGTCTCCGTTTTGTATTCGCTACTGTATACACTTTGTGTGTCTGACGGAAGTCACCCTCACGAGATTCCCCGCCGCCGAACTCAACCGGCCGCGCGCTTGGACAGGATTTCAAAGGCCGGCAGCGTCTTGCCCTCCAGCACTTCGAGGAAGGCGCCGCCGCCGGTCGAGATGTAACCGACCTGCTTTTCGATGCCGTACTTGGCAATGGCCGCCAGCGTGTCGCCGCCGCCAGCGATCGAGAACGCGCTGCTCTCGGCGATCGCCTGCGCGATGGCCTTGGTGCCGCCCGCGAACGCATCGAACTCGAACACGCCGACCGGCCCGTTCCAGACGATGGTGCCGGCTTCGCGCAGCTGCGCCGAAAGAATCGCGGCGGTCTTGGGGCCGATATCCAGGATCAGGTCGTCGTCGGCCACGTCGCTCGCGTCCTTGACGGTGGCGGGCGCATCGGCCGCGAAGGTCTTGGCCGTGACCACGTCCACCGGAATCGGCACGTCAGCGCCGCGCGCACGCATGGCCTCGATCACCGCCTTGGCCTGGTCGAGCAGGTCGGGCTCGGCCAGCGACTTGCCGATCGAAAGGCCCGCGGCCAGCATGAAGGTGTTGGCGATGCCGCCGCCCACGATCAGCTGGTCCACATTGGCCGACAGGCTCTTCAAGATGGTGAGCTTGGTGCTGACCTTCGAACCCGCCACGATGGCCACCAGCGGCCGCTTGGGCTGGGCCAGCGCCTTGGTGATGGCGTCGATTTCGGCGGCGAGCAGCGGGCCGGCCGCGGCGATCTTCGCGAACTGCGCGATGCCGTAGGTCGTGGCCTCGGCGCGGTGGGCGGTGCCGAAGGCGTCGTTCACATAGATGTCGGTGAGCGCGGCGAGCTTGCGGGCCAGCGCCTCGTCGTTCTTCTTCTCGCCCTTGTTGACGCGGCAGTTCTCCAACAGCACGACCTGGCCGGGCTCCACGTCGACGCCGTCGACCCAGTTGGCGACCAGCGGCACGTCGCGGCCGAGCAGTTCGCCCAGGCGCTTGGCCACGGGGGCGAGCGAGTCTTCGGGTTTGAACTCACCCTCGGTCGGGCGGCCCAGGTGCGAGGTGACCATCACGGCCGCGCCGGCGTCGAGCGCCAGCTGGATGCAGGGCACCGAGGCGCGGATGCGCGTGTCTTCGGTGATGTTGCCTTGGTCGTCCTGCGGCACGTTGAGATCGGCACGGATGAAGACGCGCTGGCCGGCGGCCTTGCCCTGCGCGCAGAGGTCGGTGAATCGAATGACGTTCATGGGTCTCTGGAGATAGTGGAAAACAGGTCGTCTTGCATTGTAGGTATCGCCCCACGGCCGCTCTATGCGCCTCTTGCAGCGTTCCGATGCTTTTCAACCCTTCGGCTGCGACTTCGCGAAGCGCTCCAGGATCTCGACAAAGCTCGCCGCCGCGGGCGAGAGCGCGCGCCGCGCCGCGCTGTAGACGCACACCTCGCGATGGAAGTCGGGCGACTCGAGCCGCACCATCTGCAGCCCGTGGGCGCGCACCAACGGCGCGGAATACGTCGGGCACACCGTGAGCCCGAGCCCCGCGGCCACCATGCCGAGCGCGGTGGTCATGTACGACACCTCCTGGGTGCCGGGACGCAGCATGTAATCGCGCTCGGCCGGGGCCAGCTCGGGCAGCACACGCTGGCGGAAGTCGCGCGTGGGCGCGATGAAGGTGTAGGGGCCAAGCTCGTGCCAGCGCACCTTGCGGCGCCTTGCGAAGGCATGGTCCGGCGGGCAGATCAGCCAGTGCCGGTCGCGAAACAGCGTGCGGCGGTCGATGGCGCCATCGACCGCCACGTCCTGCCCCACCGCCAGTTCGACATCGCCGGCCATCACGCCGGCCAGCAGGTGCTCGGGCAGCGTGTCGGCCAGGCGCACGTCGACGTCGGGGTACGCCTCGCGGTAGAGCGCGATCACGCGCGGCATCAGCGTGCAGGCCATGAGCTGCGGCGCCGCAAGGCGCAGCACCCCTTTCTTCTTGTCACGCAGATCGGTCACCCCAGCCACGGCACTCGTCAGGTCGCCGAGCAGCCGGTGCACCGAAGGCAGGAACTCGCGTCCGGCCTCCGAGAGCTGCACGCGCCGGGTGTGGCGATCGAGCAGTTGCACGCCCATCTCGCGTTCGAGCTCGCGCACCAGCACGCTGAGCGCCGACTGCGTGAGATGCAGCTGCTGCGCCGCGGCGGTGAAGCTGCCGGCTCCGGCGACGGCGGCGAAGGCGCGCAGCTGGCGCAAGGTCAGATTCATATGGATATTTCATCAATCGATGAATTAATTTCGATTGCATCATAGGACGCGGCATCGCCCAATCAAGGCTTACCGGAGACACGTATGCCGACCACAACTGCCACCACCGCTCCACCTGTGCGCGGGCTGCACCACTTCGCCTGGCGCTGCCGCGACAGCGAGGAAACCCGCCACTTCTACGAAGACCTGCTGGGCCTGCCGCTCGCGCACATCATCCAGAGCGACCACGTGCCCAGCACCGGCGAGTACTGCCCCTACGTGCACATCTTTTTCCAGATGCGCGACGGCTCGTACATCGCCTTCTTCGACCTGGGCGACGACACCGCCTCGCTGCCTTCGCCCAACACGCCCGCGTGGGTGAACCACATCGCGCTGCGCGTCGACTCGGTGGACGACCTGCTCGCCGCCAAGGCGCGACTCGAAGGCGCGGGTGTAGAGGTGCTGGGCGTGACCGATCACCACATCATCGAATCGATCTACTTCTTCGACCCGAACGGCATTCGCCTGGAGCTGACGACGCCGACCGTGCCGCAGGCCGAGATGGATGCGCATGCGCGGCGCGCCCGCGCGGACCTCGATGCGTGGACCGCGCGCAAGGCAACCCTGCGCGCGGCGAAGGGCGCGACGAATGTCTGATCTGCAACTCGCCGTCATCGATGTGAAGCCCGGCGCTGCGATGGAGAGCCAGTCGGGCCTGCAGCTGCTGCGCCCGCGCATCTACGGCGCCTTCCGCGCGCCAGTGAGCCCGAAGAAGATCGGGGCCATCGTGATGCATCCGACCAGCAACTTCATGGGCCACTACCTGATCGGCCCGCTGGCCGAACGCGGCATCTGCTGCATGGGGCTGAACTCGCGCTTCGTGGGCAACGACACGGTGCTGCTGATGGAGCGCGCCATTCAAGACCTTGGTGCCGGCGTCCAGTACCTGCGCGCGGCCGGCTACGAGAAGGTGTTCCTGGTCGGCAACTCGGGCGGCGCAGCGCTCGCGGCCTTCTACCAGGCGCAGGCCGAGAACCTCACCGCCACGCACTTGCCCGACGGCGATCCGACGCACCTGCACGCGAGCGACCTGCCACCGGTGGACGGCATCGCGCTGTGCGCCGCCCACCTGGGCCGCACGCGATTGATGCGCGACTGGATCGACCCTTCGGTCACCGACGAGCACGACCCGCTCTCGGTGGACCCCGACCTCGACATGTACGACCCGCGCCATCGCGTGCCCTACGACGCCGAATTCCTCGCCCGCTTCAGCGCGGCGCAGAAGGCGCGGCTGGATCGCATCGAGCAGTGGTGCATCGAGCGCCTCGCGCTGCTGCGCAGCACGCCCGGCGCGCCGCGCGACCAGACCTTCATCGTCTACCGCACGCATGCCGATCCGCGTTGCGTCGATCTGTCGCTCGATGCGAACGAACGCCTGCCGGGCAGCGTGTGGGGCGACGCGCGCCAGGTGAACTACTCGGCGAATGCGATGGGCCGCACCACGTCGCTGACCGCGTTCCTCTCGCAATGGTCGTCGCGCTCGCAGGCGGACGGACCGGCCAACCTCGCGCGCACCACGGTGCCCAAGCTGCTGCTGACCTACACGGGCGATCAGTCGACTTTTCCGAGCACGCGCGATGCGTGGATGGCGGCGGGTGGCGCGCGCATCCGCAATGTTGACATCGTGGATGGCAACCACTACCTGGCGGGGCAGCCCGAGTTGATTCCGAAAGCGGCGGACGCCATCGCCGAGTTCGCCCATGCGCTGTAGGCGTGCCGTGGAAATCGCTGCGCTACCAGCCGGCCCAGAGGTGCAGCGGCAGGTACACCGCCATGCCCGCCAGCATGGTGCCGAGCACGCCGCGGCGCCAGAAGTAGTAAGCACCGCCGACCACGGCCGCGTACAAGCGTGCGTCGTGCAGCGTGGTGATCAGGTGGCCCTGGGTCATCACGATCTCGGGCGCGATCACGCCGGCCAGCGCGGCCGCTGGCGCGTAGTGCAGCGCGCGGTGCGCCCAGTCCGGCAGGCCCCACGGGCGGTCGAGGATGAAGAAGAAGCAGCGCGTGAGCACGGTGACGAGGGCCAGCCCGGCGATCACGCCCAGCGTCCAGAGGTCGGTGCCTCTCACTTGTCGTCCTCCGCATCGGGGTCGAGCCCGAACTGCTTCTCGAGCCAGAAGCACAGCAGCACCGCGGCGCCGATCGCCACGACGATGTTGAGCTTGAGCGGCAGCGCATAGGCCGCGACGGCCGTAGCGCCCGCGATCAGCGCGGCCAGGATGCGCAGCGGCGTCGTCGCCATCGAGCAGACGATCGCCACCAGACTCAGCACACCGGCAAAGCCGAGGCCCCAGGTCTGCGGAATCAGGTTGGCAAGCGCAACGCCCAGCAGGCTCATGCCCATCCACGAGCACCAGGTCACGAAGTAGTTGCCGGTGAGATAGGCCTCCTGCGACTGCTGCTCGGCGAGGGTCACGGGCGGCACCGGGTACTGCCGGGTGAAGAGCGCGTAGCTCAGGTCCGCCGTCAGGTAGCCGTGCGTCATGCGCCGTAGGCGCGGCATGTGCATGAGGTAGGGCCGCAGGTGCAGGCTGAAGACCACGAAGCGCAGGTTGACGCAGAAGCCCGTTGCCAGGATCACCCAGGCCGGCGCGCCCGCGAACAGGAGCGGAATGGCCGCGAGCTGCGAACTGCCGGCATAGACGAACAGCGTCATCGCCACCGCCTCGACCACGCTCATGTTCGACTTGACCATGGCCACGCCGGTCATCAGGCCCCAGGCACCGATGCCCAGCGCAGCCGAGGACATGTCGCGGATGCCCCTGCGGAATTCGGGGCGCTGGCGGATGGCTGCTGAAAGGAACATCAGCCGAACGCCTGCCCGGGCTTCAGGTCGAAGCCGCGCAGGAAATCGGCCACGGGCAGGCGCTTGCCGCCCGGACGCTGGAGCTCGGTGAGCAGCACGCCCGAATCTCCGGCAACCACCGCGACGCCGGTGTCGTCGACGGCCAGAATCGTCCCGGGCGCGGCCGGCGCGCCGGCGGGCACCGCGTGCGCGGTCCAGAGCTTGATGGTCTCGCCGTCGAGCGGACTGTTGGCGCCCGGGAATGGATCGAAGGCCCGGATGCGCCGCACGATGGCGTCAGCGGGCTGGGCCCAGTCGATCAGCGCTTCGTGCTTCTCGACCTTGTTGGCGTAGGTAACGCCTTCGGCCGGCTGCGGCGTGCAGGTCAACCCGCCGAGGTTCGCCAAAGCCTCGACGATCATCCGGCCGCCCAGCTCTGCCAGGCGATCGTGCAGGCGGGCGGTGTTGTCGCTGCCGATGTCCACGGCTTCGCGCAGCAGCATGTCGCCGGTGTCCAGGCCCGCGTCCATCTGCATGATGGTGATGCCGGTCTCTGCATCGCCGGCCTCGATGGCGCGGTGGATCGGCGCCGCGCCGCGCCAGCGCGGCAGGAGGCTCGCATGGATGTTCAGGCACCCGTGCACCGGAAGGTCGAGCACCCACTGCGGCAGGATGAGCCCATAGGCGGCGACCACCATCACGTCGGGTTGCGCCTGCAGCAGGGCATCGCGACCGGTCGCGGCTTCGTCCGGGTACTTGCCATCCAGGCGCAGGCTGCGCGGCTGCGCCACCGGCCAGCCGTTGGCGACCGCGCACTGCTTGACGGGGGAAGCCTGCAGCTTCATGCCGCGGCCCGCGGGCCGGTCGGGCTGGCTCAGCACCAGCACGATGTCATGACCGGCGGCGGCAATGGCCTCCAGGGCAACGCGCGCGAACTCGGGCGTGCCCGCAAAAGCGATCTTGAGCCGGCTCAATCCCGGACCCGTTCGAATTCGAGGTCATCCCCCGTGTGATAGCGACGGACCACGCCGGTGGGGTCGATATAGATATAGAGCATGCGGCGCTCGTTCACGGCCTTGTAGCGCCAGGTCCAGACGACGCCGTCGAAGGAACTCACGCGGTCGGTCTGGTAGGGCCGGCCGTAGAAGGCCATGACATCGTTCTGGCGCCACTCGTTGACCTTGATGTCGTAGCCAAAGCGCGCCTCGCTCAGCACCTGCGTCACCGAAACGACCTTGCCCGAGGCATCCACGTCGATGTCGGTGACCTCGAAGCCGGCCGGCATGCGCGAATACTGCAGCCGCTCGCCGCCGTTGTTGAGCGGGTAGCGGCCGGTGGGGGCACCCAGGCGTTGCAGGGTGTCGGCAGCGGTGGTGCCAGGCTGGATGCGGGTGGGCTCGTTGGCGCAGCCCGCGACCGTTGCGAGAACCACCAATGCCGCGAGGGAGCCGAGGCTGCGCAAGGTCATGGGATTCAGGCCCGTTCGCGCGTTTCTTCGCGCTGCTGCTTGAGCAGCTTGCTCTTGATGCGGTTGCGCTTCAGGGGCGAGAGGTATTCGACGAACACCTTGCCCAGCAGGTGATCGAGTTCGTGCTGGACGCACACGGCCAGGAGGCCGTCGGCCTCGATGGTGCGCATTTCGCCGTTCTCGTCGAGCGCCTGGACCTTGACGGAGGTGGAACGCATCACGCCGTCATAAATGCCCGGCACCGAAAGGCAGCCCTCTTCATTGAGCACCTTTTCTTCGCTGGCCCAGGTGATTTCGGGGTTGATCAGCACGATCGGCTTGTTGCGCTCTTCGGACACATCGATGACGACGAGCCGCTCGTGCACGTCGACCTGGGTCGCTGCCAGGCCGATGCCTTCGGCGTCGTACATGGTCTCCAGCATGTCGGCGACCAAGGCCTTGATGCGCGCGTCGACGCCCTGCACCGGCTTGGCCACCGTGTGCAGGCGCTTGTCCGGGTAACTCAGAATGATTCGTTTGGCCATGAAATCGGGGGGAAGTTGTGGCTATTTTCGCCAATTCCGCGACGCGAGGCCGCCTCCGGACCCGAAAACGTTGCCCTCTCAAGGGCTTCGGGCGCAGAATTCGTAGCAAATTGTGAGATTCGTATGCGCAACGATACGTCGTGCGCTCACCCATCCAGACATGAAAAAGCTCAGATCCACCGAACGCCAGCGCCCCAATTTCCTCGCCACGCTGACCGCCCTGGCGGTAATCGGCAGTTGCGGCGCCACCACGGCCTGGGCTCAAAACTACCCCGTCACGCCGCAGCAGCGCGCCACCGCCCAGCAGACCGCCCAGGCGGGCGTGCCGCTGAGCGAGCTGTCGCCGAAGGCACCCGACGAATACACGGTCAAGTCCGGCGACACGCTCTGGGCCATCTCCCGCCTCTACCTGCTGCGCCCCTGGCGCTGGCCGGAACTGTGGGGCATGAACATCAACGAGATCGCCAACCCCCACCGCATCTACCCCGGCCAGGTCCTCTATCTGGACAAGAGCGGTGGCCGGGCACGCCTGACCACCCGCCGCGGCGGCGTCAGCGGCGACGGGGGCACCATCAAGCTCTCGCCCCGCACCCGTTTCGACTCGCTGGCCGGCATGGCATTGCCCACGCTCAACCCGAGCCTGATCGAGCCCTTCCTCAGCGAACCGATCGTGGTGGACGCCGGCACACTCGAAAGCGCGCCGCGCATCGTTGCCGGCAATGACAGCCGCGTGCTGCTGTCGCGCGGTGACCGGGCCTACGCCCGCGGCAACCCCGAGTCGCCGCTGGTCGAAGTGCCGGGTCCGATCCAGAACTTCCGCATCTTCCGCAACGCCACACCGCTCAAGGACCCGGGCACGGGCGAAATCCTCGGCTACGAGGCGCAGTACCTGGGCAAGGCCCAGTTGCAACGCGGCGAATCGACCACCATCGAGACGGTCGAGGACAAGGACATCATCACGGTCGTCCCTGCCAGCATCGACATCGTGGCCTCGCGCGAAGAAATGCGCGCTGGCGACCGCCTGCTGCCCGAACCGCCGCGCCAGCTGCTGAGCTACGCACCGCGCGCGCCCTCGACGCAGGTCGATGGCCGGATCATCTCGGTCTACGGCAACGCGGTGCAGTTCGCGGCGCAGAACCAGGTGGTGGCCATCAACAAGGGCACGCGCGACGGCATCGACAGCGGCCATGTGCTGGCCATCCTGAAGAACGGCGAAACCATCCTCGACCGCACCGGCGCGCGCAAGGAAACCATCAAGCTGCCGAACGAACGCATCGGCCTCCTGATGGTGTTCCGCACCTTCGAGAAGGTGTCCTACGCCCTGGTGCTCGAGATCAACGACACCCCGAAGGCGGGCGACTTCCTCGTCAACCCCTGATCGGCTTTCCGGCACCCACGTCCTCGCCCCTACCCGTTTGGAACGCGCAGAACTCGCAGGCTGGCTGCGGCTTTCACTGACGCCGGGCATCGGCGACGGCACCGCGCGCAAGCTGCTCGCGGCATTCGGCCTGCCCGAAGGGGTTTTCGCACAAGGCAATGCCGCGTTGCGGCAGGTCGTCAGCACCGCGCAGGCCGAGGCGCTTCAACAGGCGCCCCACGGCCTGCAGGCATCGATCGACCAGACCTGGCAATGGCTTCAAACGGTCGAGGGCAACGGCGTCACCCGCCGCCTCGTCACGCTCGGCGATGCCGGCTATCCGGCCTCGCTGCTCGAAATGGTCGACCCGCCGCTGATGCTCTACGTGCTCGGCGCCGCGGACTTCGACCTGACGCAGTTGCAGAACAGCATCGCCGTCGTCGGCAGCCGCAATCCGACGCCGCAAGGCGCCACCAATGCACGCAGCTTTGCGCGGGCCTTGGGCGATGCGGGACTGCCCGTCGTGTCGGGCCTCGCGCTGGGCGTAGACGGCGCAGCGCACCAGGGCGCGCTCGATGCAGCCGGCGATGCGCCGCGGCTCGCCACAGTGGCCGTGGTCGGTACCGGCCTGGACCGCGTGTACCCCGCGCGCCACCGCGACCTCGCGCACCGCATCACTTTGCAGGGGCTGATCGTGAGCGAGCTTCCGCTCGGCACGCCGCCCCTCACCCAGAATTTTCCGAAGCGCAACCGGCTCATCGCGGGGCTGGCGCGCGGCACGCTGGTGGTTGAGGCGGCTTTGGCATCGGGCTCGCTCATCACCGCGCGGCTCACCTCGGAACAGGGCAAGGAGGTGTTCGCCATCCCGGGCTCGATCCATTCGCCGCAATCGCGCGGCTGCCATGCGTTGATCCGCCAGGGCGCGAAGCTGGTCGAGTCGGTGGCTGACATCCTCGAGGAGCTGCCGCCGCTGCGCACAAACGGCACAGCCAGCGCCGCCCCCTCGAACGGCCACGCAGGCAACGACGCATCGGCCTCCGAAGACCCGCTGCTCGACGCGCTCGGCTTCGAGCCCGTGAGCCTCGACGCGCTCAGCGCCCGCACCGGCTGGAGTGCCGCTGCGCTGCAAGCGAAGATGCTCGAACTCGAACTGGACGGGCACATTTCACGCCTGCCCGGTGGGCTGTTTCAGCGAATGGCATCCACCTAGCCTGCCTTGCACATTCGTGGGCTATATTGGGCTCATGTTCGAAGTGCTTGTTTTTGTCTACGAAAACTATTGGCGCGGCGATGCCTGCCCCGAACCCGAACAACTGGGCCGCAAGCTCAGTGCCCACGGTTTCGAGGCAGACGAGATCCGCGATGCCCTTCACTGGCTCGACGGCCTGAGCCTCGCAACGCAGGGCATGCAGCTGGAGCTCGATGCCGACGACGATGCCTCCGCCACGGTCACCTTCCGCGGCGCGCCTGAAGCCTCCCTGCCCCAGTCGGACGACGCCATGCGCGTCTACTCCCAGGCCGAGCAGGAACACCTGGGCGCCGAATGCCTCGGCTTCATCCGCTTTCTCGAATCGTCGAACGTGCTGCCGTGTGGATTGCGCGAGATCGTGATCGAGCGCGCGATGGCGGCCCCGGGCGATCCGGTGGCGCTCGACGAGCTCAAGATCATCGTGCTGATGGTGCACTGGAGCACCGGCATCGAGCCCGATGCATTGGTGCTCGACGAGTTGTGCGAAAGCCGCGAAGGGCGAATCGCGCACTGAGCCTGCCGCGTCGGCTGGCTACTAGTTCAGCAAGCGCTCGGGATTCGCGTCGAGCTTCGCCAACGCCTCGCGCGTGGCGCGCACCGTGAGCGTCTCTTCCTCGGCCGGCACCAGCAGGCCGGCCTGCAGATAAGTTGCCAACCGCCCCGCCTGGATCAGGAAGCTGCGGCCGTCCGCCGTGGCGAACAGGTGCAATTGCTTCCGATCGCTGCGCCAGACGAACTGCACCTGGCTCACGCGGTCGTTGTGGTCCAGCATGAACCAGTTGCCCACTTGCAGCTCGTGCGCCCAGGCCAGCATGTCTTCGGGCACCTGCACGCCGGCGGCATCGGGCACCACCTCGATCGAGGCGGCGTCCACGCCCAGCAGCAGTTCGATGCTGTGGGCATCGAGCGGCAGATCGGCGGTGCCGCCGATGTCGCTCACGAAATCCTCCAGATGCGCCAGGCGCTCGGCCATGGCCTCGATCTTGGCCTGCGGGATCGCCTCGGTCTTCGACAGGAAGGCGTCGGACAGCGTGGCGCCGATGGTCTTGATGTGCGCTTCCTGCGGCTCGTCGACGATGCCCAGCAGTGCCATGCCCTGGCGCAGGCGCTGCAGCAGTTGCGGCAGGTCCTGGATCACACGTGCGCGGTCGGTGCGGTTGGGCTTGGCGCTCGCGGCCCAGACCAGCTCGGAGGCCACGCGCTTCAACATCACGGTCTGCTCGCCCTGTACACCGTAGCGCAGCGCGGCAATCGCCAGCACCTCGGCCCAGATCTTGAACAGGAACTCGCGGATCTCGTCGCGCACCGGCATGTCGTTGAGCATCTTGCGCAACTCGATGGTGTACTGGATCGCCATCGTTTCCTTCTGCTCGACCTGCTGCGCCACGCTCATCACGCGCTGCGTGGTGTCGCTCTGCGTGAGGTAGCGGTTGAGGAAAGCGACGAACTCGTCGAACACCAGCTTGAACACGCGCTGCCCGGTCTCGGGGTATTGCTCGATCACCTGCACCACGCGGCGGATTTCGCCCTCGAGCGCGCTGCCGGTGATGGCCGCCGCGTCGAAGCCCATCACGCAGGAGCCCATGCGGTCGATCAGCATGCGCGCGGGATGCTGCAGCGTGCCGAAAAATTCAGGCTCGGCGATGGCCACGCGCAGCACCGGCATCTGCAGCCGCGCGAACCACACGCGCGCCGAGAACGGAATCCGCTCCTCGGCCAGGATGGCCTGGAACATGAGCGCGACGATTTCCACGGTGGCCTTGTCGGCCGTGGTGGGGGCGCGCTTCTTGAGCTCGGTGCTGCGCCGGCGCAGGTCCACCGCGGTCTGCTGGATGACCGTGGCCTGCTCACCCGACGCGTCCATGTACTGCGTGGCAGCCATGCGGTAAGCCGCCTCGGCTTCGGCGATGGCGCCGGCAAAGGTCCTGGAGAACTGCCGCGGGGCGGTGTTGCCGCCGCCGCCCGCGGTGCCGCCGCCGGGACCGGTCGCGCGCCCCCCCGGGGCGGTGCCGGTGATCGAATTCTGGACGGCAACGGTGGTGCTGTCGCCGCCGATGCGCCCCGTGACGAATCGCTTGAGACTCAGCAGCGCGGTCTGGGCGCGCTGCCGCGCGATCATCAGCGGCGAGCCGCCGATCGTCGACGAGGCGGGCATCGGCACGGAGGCCTGCGGTTGCGGCTGCTGTGATTGCTGCGGCGCCTGTGCGCCATAGCCGGGACGCTGCTGCTGGCCGCCGCCGTCCATCATCGGCGCGGTCGCCGAAGCGGCCCCGCCCGAAAAGGAAGTGTTGAAGCCGGCGCTGTTGCCCGCGCCTGCGGCATTGCCGGTGCGCCGCACGAAGCTCTTGAGGTCGATCTCCTGCATCACGCCGTTGGCGATCAGGTAGGCATTGGCGCTCTCGTAGGCCTTGACGATCACGTCGAGCAACTGCAGCTGCACCGTGTCCTGCACGCGGCTCCAGAGTTCGCGGCTCAGGCCGGCGGCCAGCCACTGCTCCACCAGCAGCCTGGCCAACGTCTCGGGCTTGAGCACGTCCTTCGAATCGAGCTCGCTCGTGCCTTCGAGGTGCTGGATGCGCAGGCGCAGGTCGCTGAGTTCGAAGCTCGCCTTGTCGTGGATCACCTGCGCGAGGCGCGAGGCAAGGATGTTGGTCTCGACCACCTCGTCGCCGATCAGCTCGAGCCGCAGCGCCGTGGGAAAGGTCGTCAATCCGCCGGTTTGCGTGGCGGCGCCCAGGGCCTTGCGCCAGCCTGTCTGCGCGAGCGTCACCCATTGCGTCGCCTGGCCCTGGAACGCCACGAAATCGTCGCGGTGTTCCTGCATGGCGCGGGCGTTGCTCACCTCCGAAGCCAGCTGCGTCAGCCGGTCGCGGATCGCGCGGGCCAGCGGGACGATGGCCCCTTCCGTGGCCAATACGAAACGCTCACGCGTCTCGCGTGCGAGCTGCAGGGAAGAGGCGGACCGCGCAATGCTCATTGAAGGATCGGGAAGGCCAGGGGGAACTGTTCGTCGGCAACACCCGCGAGCTTGCATCGGGAAGCGCCACCGCACAAGTGCGGAGCGTGCCCGGCGTTGCATGCGAACAGCGGTGCGGCCGTGCCGCCCGCTTTTTTGTTGAACCCTGAAGTATCCGTCAGACGACGGCGCCGGCGTTCGGGTCGTCCTCGGCGTCGCCTTCGCGCTTGGTCGGCGGGCCGCCGCCCTTGATCAGGTCTTCGCGCTTCACGCCCAGCCACATCGCGATGGCAGCTGCCACAAAACACGAGGAGTAGATGCCGAAGCAGATGCCGATGGTCAGCGCCAGGGCGAAGTAGTGCAGGGTCGGGCCGCCGAAGAAGAACATCGACAGCACCACCAGCTGCGTGGAGCCGTGGGTGATGATCGTGCGGCTGATGGTCGAAGTGATCGCGCTGTCGATGACTCCGGCCGTCGTCATCTTGCGGTAGCGGCGGAAGTTCTCCCGCACACGGTCGAAGATCACGACCGATTCGTTCACCGAGTAGCCCAGCACCGCCAGCACCGCCGCCAGCACCGCCAGCGAGAACTCCCACTGGAAGAAGGCGAAGAAGCCCAGGATGATCACCACGTCGTGCAGGTTGGCCAGCACGGTAGCCAGCGCAAACTTCCATTCGAAGCGAAACGCCAGGTAGATCATGATGCCCGCGACCACCATGGCGAGCGCCTTCAGGCCGTTGCTGGTGAGCTCGTCGCCCACCTGCGGGCCGACGAATTCATTGCTGCGCAGTTCCACCGTCGGCTCGACCGCCTTCAGGGCGCCCATCACCTGGTCGCTCTGCTGGGTCGAGGTCATGCCCTTGGCCACCGGCAGGCGGATCTGCACCGCGGTGCCGAAGCTCTGCACCTGCACCTCCTGGTAGCCCAGCTTGGCGACGACCTCGCGAACCTTGCCGACGTCGGCCGACTGCTTGTAGGCCACTTCCATCACCGTGCCGCCGGTGAACTCCACCGACAGGTGCAGCCCGCGGTGGAACAGGAAGAACACCGCCAGCGCGAAGGTGACGAAGGAAACGATGTTCAGCACCAGCGCGTGGCGCATGAACGGGATGGTCTTGTGGATCCGGAAGAATTCCATGGCTGTCTCTTATTTGGTTTCGGCCACGGCTGCGGCATCGGTGCCATCGGCGACATCGGTCTTCGGACGCCAGACCGTGCCGATCGACACGCTCTTGAGCTTCTTCTTCTGCCCGTACCAGAAGTTCACCAGACCGCGCGAGAAGAACACGGCCGAGAACATCGAGGTGACGATGCCGATGCAGTGCACCACCGCGAAGCCGCGCACCGGACCCGAGCCGAAGGCCAGCAGCGCGATGCCCGCGATCAGCGTGGTCACGTTGGAGTCGAGAATCGTGCCCCAGGCGCGCTCGTAGCCCGCGTGGATCGCCGCCTGCGGCGACGCCCCGTTACGCAACTCTTCGCGCACGCGCTCGTTGATCAGCACGTTGGAGTCGATGGCCACGCCGATGGCCAGCGCCATCGCGGCAATGCCGGGCAGCGTGAGCGTGGCCTGCAGGATCGAGAGGATGGCCACCAGCAGCATCAGGTTGACCGCCAGCGCGATCGACGAGAACACGCCGAACAGCGCGTAGTAGAGGCACATGAACACCATGATCGCGGCGAAGCCGTACATCACGCTTTCATAGCCCTTCTTGATGTTCTCGGCGCCTTGCGTCGGGCCGATGGTGCGTTCCTGGATGATCTCCATCGGCGCGGCCAGCGAGCCGGCGCGCAGCAGCAGCGCGAGGTCGTTGGCTTCAGACACGGTCATCGAGCCCGACACCTGGAAGCGGTTGCCCAGTTCGCCGTTGATCGAGGGAGCGGTGAGCACTTCGCCCTTGCCCTTCTCGAAGATCAGCATGGCCATGCGCTTCCTGTAGTTCTCGATGCTGACCTGCCGCATGATGCTGCCGCCCTTCGAGTCCATCGTCAGGTCGACCTTGGGCTGGTTGGTCTGCTGCTCGAAGCCGGGCTGCGCGTCGGTGAGGTTTTCGCCGGTGACCAGCACCTGCTTCTTCACGATCACGGCACGGCCGCCGCGGTCGAGGAATTTCTCGGAGCCGAACGGCACCGGCCCCGTGCCCTGTTCGGCCGCGCGGCCTTCGGCGCTTTCGTCCACCAGGCGCATTTCGAGCGTGGCGGTGCGGCCGATGATGGTCTTGGCCTGGGCCGGATCCTGCATGCCGGGCAGCTGCACGACGATGCGGTCGATGCCCTGCTGCTGGATCACCGGTTCGGCCACGCCGAGTTCGTTGATCCGGTTGTGCAGCGTCGTCACGTTCTGCTTGAGCGCCGCGTCCTGGAAGCGGCGCGCGGCTTCGGGCTTGATGCTCGCCACGATGCGCGACTCGGTGCCCTGCTGGCTCTCGACGGTGCTCAGGTCGGGCATCTGGTCCTGGATCAGGCGCCGGGCGATCTCCAGGCTGTCGGCATCGCGCAGCGTGATCTCGACGGTCTGGCCGTTGCGGTTCACCGCGCTGCCGCGCACCTTCTTGTCGCGCAGGGCGGAGCGGATGTCGCCGGCGAAGGACTCGGCCTTCTTGTCCAGCACGCCGCGCATGTCCACCTGCAGCAGGAAGTCGACCCCGCCGCGAAGGTCGAGGCCCAGGTACATCGGGAAGGCATGCAGCGCCGTCAGCCAGTGGGGCGAGCGCGACACGAGGTTCAGCGCCACCACATAGGAGGCTTCGTCTGCGTTCGGCACCAGGGCCTGTTGCAGTGCGTCGCGCGCCTTGATCTGGTCGTCGGTGCTGACAAAGCGCGCCCGCACGGCGGTCGGCTCGAGCGTCAGCAGGTCGGGCGCGAGGCCCGCCGCCTTGAGCACGCCCTCGACCCGGGCCTGCGTCGACGCATCGATCTTGATGGTGGACTTGGCCGCCGACACCTGCACCGCAGGCGACTCGCCGAAGAAATTGGGCAGGGCGTAGACGAGCCCCACGAGCAGCACGATCACGATGATCGTGTACTTCCAGACCGGGTAACGGTTCATGAGAAAGCGCTTTTCAAGAAACGGGACACGGCGTGAATTGGGGCCCTGCGCCGCAAAGCGCAAGGATCAGCTCACGCTTTTATTTGACGGCGCCCTTGGGCAGGACCTGCACCACGGCGCTGCGCTGGATCTTGACCTCGATGCCGTTGGCGATCTCGAGGCCGAGGTACTGGTCGCCGATCGAGGTGATCTTGCCGAGCACGCCGCCGGCCGTTGCGACTTCGTCACCCTTGGCCAGGGCTTCGATCATGGCGCGGGCTTCCTTCTGGCGCTTCATTTGCGGGCGGATCATGACGAAATACAGCACCACGAACATCAGCACCAGCGGCAGCATGCTGCCGAGGGAAGACAACATGTCGCCGCCGCCGGCGGCTGCGGGCGCGGTCTGGGCGAAAGCAGAGGAAATGAACAAGAGAGTCTCCAACAGAGGGAAGAGAAGAAAGCGAGAGGAGCGCGGGCCGGGCCTGCCATTCCATCTCTGAGCGGTCGCGGGAAAAACCGGCCGCAAATCAAAGCTCGGCGGGGCTTGGCCACCGCACAGCACCGGGCATTGTATTCGGGGCACGGCGCCCTTCGGAGCCCTAACCCGGCGCGTCGCACGGGGCTTTCAGGAGACTCCATGCACTGCGGGCGCTACGCTTTTGATAGCTCCTATTGCAAGTAATGCCGCATTCGCTGCTCTTTTCAGACTGGCTGGCACCGCAGGCGCGAGGCGCGCCTGCGGCAACCGGACAATTCCGCCCCGCCCCGCCCCGCCCCGCACCACACGCGCAAAGCAAGGAGAACCCATGAGCAAGCGCAACAGCTTGACGACAGCCGATGCCCCCGCCGCCCTTCACAGGGGCGGCTCCGACCTGCTCCTGACAGACCTGCGCCAGTTGATCGAGCAGGCCCGGCAGACAGCCGCAGCGGCGGTGAACGCAGGCCTGACGCTCCTGTATTGGCACATCGGCCAACGCATCCGCACCGAAGTGCTGGGCGGCCGGCGCGCCGGCTACGGAGAGGAAATTGTCGTATCGCTGTCGCGACAATTGGCAAGCGACTACGGGCGCGGCTTCGAGGAGAAAAACCTCCGGCGCATGGTGCAGTTCGCCGAGGTGTTCCCATCCGAGGAAATTGTCGTACCGCTGATGCGACATTTGAGCTGGACGCACTTTCTGGCGCTGCTGCCGGTCAAGGATCCGCTGGCCCGCGACTTCTACGCGCAGATGTGCCAATTGGAAGGGTGGAGCGTCCGCACGCTGCGTGAGCGCGTCGGCTCGCTGCTCTATGAGCGAACCGCACTTTCGCGCCAGCCCGAGGCGTTGATCCGCCAGGAACTCGGCGAGTTGAAGAACCAGAACCCTGCCGAGCCGGCCTTGCTGCTGAAAGATCCCTACGTGCTCGATTTCCTGGGCTTGCAGGATCGCCACCTGGAGAAGGACCTCGAAGACGCCATCTTGCGCGAGCTGGAGGCCTTTCTGCTCGAACTTGGCGCCGGTTTCAGCTTTGTGGCCCGCCAGCGCCGCATCCAGCTCGATAACGACGATTTCTATATCGACCTGTTGTTCTACAACCGCAAGCTGCGCCGACTGGTGGCGATCGAGCTGAAGCTTGGCGAATTCCGCGCCGAGTACAAAGGCCAGATGGAGCTGTACCTGCGATGGCTCGCTCGCCACGACCAGGAACCGGGCGATGCGCCGCCATTGGGCATCATCCTTTGCACCGGCAAGAAGCAGGAGCAGATCGAGCTGCTGGAGCTGGACAGGTCAGGTATCCACGTGGCGGAGTACCTCACCGTCCTGCCGCCACGCGAAGTGTTCGAACAGAAGATCCACGGCGCCCTGATGGCCGCCCGAGCCCGGCTGAACAGCCGGCTCGAGAGCGGCAGCACCGACTGATCAGGCCGCCGCGCGCTGCCCCTGCGGATTACGCCACTTGGCCATCAACTCGCTCCAGCGCGTGCGGGCCGCCACGAGGTTGCGATCCTTCACATGCCCGTAGCCGCGGATCTGCTCGGGCAGGCTCGCGATCTCCAGCGCCAGCGCGTGGTTGTCGGCACGCAGGGCGCCGATCACCTCGTCGATGCTCGCGCGGTACTCGGCGATCAGTGCGCGCTCGGTCTTGCGTTCTTCGGTGCGGCCGAAGATGTCGAGCGCCGTGCCGCGCAGGCCCTTGAGCTTCGCGAGGAAGCGGAAGCCCGTGAGCATCCAGGGGCCGAACTTCTGCTTCTGCAGCTGGCCCTTGGCGTTCTTCTTCGCAATGATCGGCGGGGCGAGGTGGTAGTTGAGCTTGTAGTCGCCCTCGAACATGCCTTCGACGCGGTCAAGGAACGAACGGTCGGTGTGCAGGCGCGCGACTTCGTACTCGTCCTTGTACGCCATCAACTTGAACAGGTAGCGCGCCACCGTCTCGGTGAGCGCCGTCTTGCCCGGCAGCGACGATTCCGACTGCTGCACCTTCGCCACGAACTGCTTGTATTCCTCGGCGTAGGCGGCGTTCTGGTAGCCGGTCAGGAACTCGGCGCGGCGTGCCACCAGGCCCTCGACGGTCTCGCGCTTCTTGAACTCGATGACCTGGCCCGGGCGCACGCGCTTTTGCAGCTCCTCGGGGCGAACCGCAGCCTGGCGGCCCCATTCGAACGCGGTCTTGTTGTTCTCGATGGCCACGGCATTGAGCTCGATGGCGCGCATCAGCGACTCGTGCGCCAGCGGCAACCAGCCCTTTTGCCAGGCGTAGCCCAGGATCATCGGGTTGACGTAGATGCTGTCGCCCATCAGCGTGGTGGCGGCCGCGTCGGCGTCGAAGGTGCCGATGCCGACGATGCCCACGGCGCGCGCGATCTCGGCGGCGCAGGCGTCTTCGGGGTTCTGCCAGTTGGCGTTGCGCACGAAGGCGGCCGTCGGCGAGCTGTGGCTGTTGAGCGCCACGTGCGTGCGCCCTTCGCGCATGCGCGCCATGGTTTCGCCGTTGACGGTGACCAGCGGATCGCAGGCCAGGATCAGATCGGCGGCCGCGGTGCCCACGCGCGTGGTGCGGATGTCGTCCTGCGTGTCGCCGATGAGCACGTGGCTCCAGGTGGCGCCGCCCTTTTGCGCCAGGCCCGCCGCGTCCTGCGTGACGATGCCCTTGGCCTCGATGTGCGCGGCCATGCCGAGCAGCTGGCCGATGGTGATGACGCCGGTGCCACCGACGCCCGCCACCACCACGCCCCAGACCTTGCCGCCGGCCAGCGACGGAATCACGGGCTCCGGCAGCAGGCCGAATTCGGCCGGCGTCGCGCCCTTGCTCTTGCTCTTCTTCTTGAGCTGGCCGCCCTCGACCGTCACGAAGCTCGGGCAGAAGCCCTTCAGGCAGCTCATGTCCTTGTTGCAGCTGCTCTGGTTGATGGTGCGCTTGCGGCCGAATTCGGTCTCCAGCGGTTCTACGCTCAGGCAATTGCTCTGCACGCTGCAGTCGCCGCAGCCTTCGCAGACCAGCTCGTTGATGACCACGCGCTTGGCCGGATCGACGGCCGTGCCCCGCTTGCGGCGGCGGCGCTTCTCGGTCGCGCAGGTCTGGTCATAGATGATGGCCGTGGTGCCGGGCATCGCGCGGAACTCGCGCTGGATCTCGTCGAGCAGGTCGCGGTGCTTCACCTGCACGTGGTCGCCCGGAATCGAGACGCCCTCGTACTTCTCGGGCTCGTCCGTGACGATCACGACCTTCTTCGCGCCCTCGGCATGCAGGCTCTCGGCAATCTGCAACACCGAGTGGCCTTCGGGGCGCTCGCCGACCTGCTGGCCGCCGGTCATCGCGACCGCGTCGTTGTAGAGGATCTTGTAGGTGATGTTCACGCCGGCCGCGATGCTCTGGCGAATCGCGAGCAGGCCGCTGTGGAAGTACGTGCCGTCGCCCAGGTTCGCGAAGATGTGCTGGTCGGTCGTGAAGGGCTGCTGGCCCACCCATGGCACGCCCTCGCCGCCCATCTGCGTGAAGCCGATGGTGGAGCGGTCCATCCAGGTCGCCATGAAGTGGCAGCCGATGCCGCCCATCGCGCGCGAGCCTTCGGGCACCACGGTGCTGGTGTTGTGCGGGCAGCCCGAGCAGAACCACGGCTGGCGCGTGGCGTCGGCCACGCTGGTGGAGGCCTGCTGCACCACCATCGAACGCTCCTTGGCTTCGAGGATGGCGAGCTGCGCGTCGATGCGCGCGGTCATGTCGGCGCCGGCCGCGGCCAGCAGGCCCGTCTTCTTCAGGCGCAGCGCGATCGCCTTGGCGATCATCGCGGGGTTCAGGTCGGCGTTGGCGCGCAGCAGCGTGTGCGAGGTCGGGTTCGGCACCGACCATTCGCCGCCCGAGTAACCCTCGGCCGCATGCACCTCGCCCTCGTCGAACTTGCCGACCACGTTGGGCCGCACATCCGAGCGCCAGTTGTAGAGCTCTTCCTTGAGCTGGTATTCGATGACCTGGCGCTTCTCCTCGACCACCAGGATCTCCTGCAGGCCCGTGGCGAATTCGCGCGTGAGCTGCGCTTCCAGAGGCCACACCACGCCCACCTTGTGCAGGCGGATGCCGAGCTGGCGGCAGGCCGCGTCATCGAGCCCCAGGTCGAGCAGCGCCTGGCGCGTGTCGTTGAAGGCCTTGCCGCTGGCCATGATGCCGAAACGGTCGTTCGGGCCTTGAATGACGTTGTGGTTCAGGCGGTTGGCGCGGATGTAGGCGAGCGCGGCGTACCACTTGTAGTGCATGAGCCGGGCTTCCTGCTCCAGCGCATGGTCGGGCCAGCGGATGTGCAGGCCGCCGGGCGGCATTTCGAAGTCGGTGGGAATGACGATCTCGACACGCTCAGGGTCGATCATGGCCGTGGCGCTCGACTCGACGATCTCCTGGATCGTCTTCATGCCCGACCACACGCCCGAGAAGCGGCTCAGCGCGAAGGCGTGGATGCCCAGGTCCAGGATTTCCTGCACGCTGGTCGGAAAGAACACCGGCGTGCCGCAGGCCTTGAAGATGTGGTCGCTCTGGTGGGCGGCGGTGGAGCTCTTGGAGATGTGGTCGTCGCCCGCCACCGCGATCACGCCGCCGAATTCGGTGGTGCCCGCCATGTTGGCGTGCTTGAAGACGTCGGAGCAGCGGTCCACGCCCGGGCCCTTGCCGTACCAGATGCCGAAGACGCCGTCGAACTTGTTGGTGCCGGCGGGTGAAAAGCCCAGTTGCTGGGTGCCCCATAGCGCAGTGGCGGCAAGTTCTTCGTTCACGCCCGGCTGGAAGACGATGTTCTGTTCCTTGAGGAACTTGCTGGCCTTCCACAGCGCCTGGTCGTAGCCGCCGAGCGGGGAGCCGCGGTAGCCGCTGATGAAGCCGGCGGTGTTCTTGCCGGCCTGCTTGTCGCGCAGTTGCTGCAGCATGGGCAGCTTCACGAGGGCTTGCACGCCGCTCATGAACGCGCGGCCGTAGTCGAGGGAGTATTTGTCGTCGAGCGTGACGGTCTCTAGCGCGCGGCGAATGTGCTCGGGCAGCGGGGCATTCATGTTGTCTGTCTCCGTATTGGCAGGGCCTTGTGGGCCTGGCTGGATTGGCTGTGGGTCTGTGCCCGGTAGGGCGCGAGCCCATGATCACGCAAAGTGTATGCCGGGGTTCGCGACAGGTGTTTGCGTTCTTTGCCCCGAAAAACGCGCTTCCAGAAAGAATCTTGCTTAATATCCATCCCCATGGAAAGCATTGACAAGTTCGACCTCGCAATCCTGCAAGAACTGCAGGCCGACGGCCGCCTCACGAACGCCGAGCTTGCGCAGCGCGTCGGGCTCTCAGCCGCGCCCTGCTGGCGGCGAGTGCGCGCGCTGGAAGAAGCCGGCTTCATCAAGGGCTACCGCGCCGAGATCGACCGCCACAAGATCGGGCTGGGCGTGCTCGCTTTCGTGCGCGTAGACACTGAGCGCGTCACCAACGAGGCCACCCGCAAGCTGGAAGACGCGATCCGCAAGATGCCCGAGGTAGTGGCCTGCCACTACATCAGCGGCACCGGCACCTTCGAGCTGCAGGTGGTGGCGCAGGACCTGAACGGTTTTTCGGCCTTCGCGCGGCAGCATTTGATGAATTTGCCGAACGTGAAGGACCTGCACACGAGCTTCTCGCTCGGTGAGGTGAAGGCGAGCAGTGCGTTGCCGCTGGGGCATCTGGCGAAGTAGCGGCGCGCCTCGGTCCAGCCCATGACTTTTGCCCGCTTCGCGCGGGTTTTGTGCGAGCCCCGCGTGCAGGGGTGACCATTGTTGGCATTGCGAAATCGGTGAGCCGACAAGACTGTGGAAACCAGACCGGGACGGGTCCGGCTCTCCACTTTCTTCTTCACGGTTCGCATGATCCTCAGCCCACCTTTTCTGCCTGCCCGCACGTCGCAATCCGAAGCAGCCTGGCTCGACGCCGCCATGGCGCAGCCGACCTCCCGGCTCTCCAACACCAACGCCCCCGAGGGCTCGTTTCCCCTCAGCCTCCGGCTGGCCTGGCACAACGGCATCCACATCCAGGCACCGCAGGCCGCGGGCGCGTACCTGCCGGTGCGCGCCGTCGCCGACGG
Organism: Variovorax sp. ZS18.2.2; assembly: GCF_024701975.1. Classification (GTDB taxonomy): domain Bacteria; phylum Pseudomonadota; class Gammaproteobacteria; order Burkholderiales; family Burkholderiaceae_C; genus Variovorax. Next base: position 411,660 of record NZ_JANLNM010000006.1, on the reverse strand, counting down.
GACCGTCGTCTTCGTGCATCCGCCGACCGTGCCCAACAACGACGTCAACCACGCGCTCAACTACAACCCGTTCAACGGAGGCACGCCCAGCCCTGCGTGGACCAGCGACGGTTTCGTCGTCATCGAGCACAAGGGCGAGATCGGGGCGGCAGGTGCGGTGGCCACCGAGTTCGTCTACTACAGCGCCTGCATGCACCTGGGGAGCCTCGCCAACCACGCAAGGACGCGCCAGCCGCTGAAGGCCGGCGACGTCGTCTTTCGCAAGGAAGCGCTGGGCACGCCAGGACAGATCTACGGCCACGACGGGCAGGTTCATTTCGAGATCTGCTGCGACGAGGCGAACCTCGAAAAACTCACCACCCGCCAACGGAACTGGGCCGATCCGCTGGCGCCCCAGCCACCGACGGCCAACGGCCGCACCGACGCCGTCTTCGGCAGCCTCTACATCTATGTGCCCGCAGGCACGCCGACCCGCTCGAGCCAGCCGACCAGTCACTTGCGCTCGGCCGTCCACACAGGCGGCGCAGCGAGCGCCGCCACCGATTTCTTCCTGCCCGACACCTTGCGCGCCGCGCAGTGGGTGCAGATCACTTATGAGCACGGCAGCGCGATCCTCGCCAGCTACGACAAGCTGGGCGCGCCGATCGGCCAACCCCGCAACGACAGCCGCTACGACTACATCACCGTTGCCACCATGCGCCCCGGCGCCTCGCAGAGCTTCGAGTACGACCTGTCCGCCGTCGCCAACGACCGCCACGGCACGCTCGATGCCGCCACGCAAGCCATGAGCAGCCCGAGCGGTTGGTACGAACTGCTGCGCTTCGGCCGCAACCTGGGACCCGACGCACTGCCGGCCAACGCCGCCCACTGGCGCAAGGTCGTCACGCCGGAAGGAGGGCTCTGGGTCGATCTCAATGCGCCCGGCACCTTCAAGTTCAGCGATGCCGATTTCCTGGCGATCACGGGCTGGAATTGCTTCGACGATGACCCGACCCCGACCGACCAGCGCTGCGATTCGCTGCGCATGAAGACGCTGATCCGCGATCCGGACCGGACGAACGACCGGCGCATGGAGCGGGCGCAGTTGGCGCGGCGATTGGGAGAACCCGAGGTGCGCAACAAGTTGCGCCGTGCGATCTGCAAGTTTCCGAGCGAGTGGGACCAGAAGGATGTCGAGAAACGGTACGGCTGGCTGGAAACGGAGGACTTCAAGTCAACGGACGACGACGCGACGGGGGCGCAGAAGTGGGAGCGGTTTGTGAGGCATGCGAAGGCGGTCACGTTTCTTGAATTACCGGAGGCGTTTTTGAAGGCGGACTGGCGGTTTCATCCTCGAGAATTCGTGGGGCATATGAGGAAATGCGGATGGTTAAGTCGCAGCGAGATGGAGAAAATTTACAAAAGCCACGATCTCCGCAACAACAATCCCGCCAGATTCGATGCCATCAGGAAATATCAAATTTCGCTGAATTCGATGACGCGCAAATATCTGCTGAATACATCAAAGAGATTGCCTCATATTTTAGGTCAAGGGGCGGAAGAGTCCAGTTTTCTGACAGCAATGCAAGAAGACTCCATGACCGGGAGTGCGGTGAATGGAGAGGTTCACGGTCAAGTTGGCGGGAAAGACCCGCAATCCCTTCGCAACGAACTCGATTTTGGCCATTGGTGGGGCTTCAGTCCGAATGAAAGAGTGGATTGGTACGGATCAAAAAAATTCAACAGCAAAGGACTTCTCATTGCCAGCTCGTACAACTGGAGAATGGGCAACCTCGGAGATCCGGACGCTCAAAAATTTCGAGGCAGAGGATTCAAGCAATTAACGGGCAGGCTCAACTACGTTCAATATTGGGTATACCGCGGATGGTTGGCCAGAAGCAGCTTTGACAATCAATGGTGGACCGATCCGCAATATGTGGCAAGAAATGCCCGGGGAATGACCAGAACCCCAGGCATTGTCGATAACCCCGAAGTCATTGGAACATCAATTTATAACTGCATGGATGCCGGAGGCTGGTATATGACATTTCAGCGTCCCGCCGTGCTTCGTGCAATGGACGGCGACATGGATTACCTGGCTGTCGGCGCCAACGAGCTGGCTCAAGAAACCACGGTATCCAAAGCGGTCACGCTTGCCATCAATGGCGGAGAGATCGCTTGGGACAGGCGGCTGAAAAACACAAGGTCCGCGAAGAAAATCATCCTCGACCAATGAGATCCAAAATGCTGAAAAAAACAATTCTCGCCGCATCTTTTTTCATGATGCATTCACTCTGCCTGTCACAGGAAATAAGCGCGTTAAAGACCGATCGACAAATTTTGACGCTGAGCAAAAACTCAGAATCTTTGTCCTGTCGAGTCAATCTGGATTTCGAGAGCTTTCGATACTCAGGCGATCGTCATTTTTTGATTTTCAAACAAGTCAAAAAAGGCTTCTACGCTCCCTTTTACACGAATTTTGTCAAACTGACCGATGCGTACGATCAATGCAAAAAAACCTCGCGAATTCAGCTATCACACGACCCGGCCGGCGAGAATATTCTGGACATCAATGCGGTAGGAAAAATTTACATAACCTATTTGGAAGACATGCACCACATCGGCGGAGGCACATTGGCCACCCGGGTTTCTTATGCGGTCAGGCGCCTGCCTGGCTCAAAGGAAATCATGTTCCCATTCAGCGTCAGAAAAAATGAATCCGATGAAAAGGCGATGCAAAGAATAGGTCGCACTGGAGGCATGTCATCTTATGAATTTGGAATTGTTCCAGATGGCATCCGCCTGATATCAAAAAATGGAAAATACATCGCCCCCGCCGGCATTTCTTGTAGTACGGAAAATCCTTACGAAGACGTCTGGAGTCTTGAAACACGAAGGAAGATTTCCGCAAAAGAAATGGAGGGATTGAAGCGGAAGAACGTCCGCTGCGAAGATCTTTTTGGCTGACCGTCAACGAGAGGCGACGTGCCAGCATTTCTGCCAGCCTGAAATCCTCCGGCGCGGTATGCGAGCATCCATCCCTCACCGAGACGAGAAAGAACAGGGAGCCGCATGAATCTCGACCCCAGCCGCCGCGCACTGGACCATCTGCAGCAGGTCCGCCTGCTCACCGACGCCGAACACGCGGCGGCCGCCAACGATCCGGAGTTGCCCAATGCCCTGTTTCGCACGCCAGCCGAAGCCCTCGCCTGGGTCGTCGCCCGCGAGATCGTTCCGCAGGCGCAACTCGCCGACCTCCCTGCCCGCGCCGCCGCCGCGGGCCAGGAGAACGAAGCCCAGGCCATCGTCTCCGAAGCCACCGACCTCATCAGCGGCGAGTTCCCGCTGCCACCTTGGGCGCAGCTGCACATGCGCCTGCTGGACCGCCGCGTGCACGACGGCGTCAGCGCGAACGCGCTCGATCAGTTGCTGAGCCTGCAGTTGATCGACGCGACGCAGCACGCGCACAGCCTCTCGATGCTGCCCACCCACGAGGAAGCCTGGGCCGCGCCCGATTCGCTGCCCGCCACGCTCGCCTGGACGGTGCTCCGGTCGGGCGCGCTGAGCGAGGACGAATTGAGGGCGCTCGCCGGCCGCACGGAGCATGAGGACATCGTCGCGGACGCCATGGCCCGCGTGTCCGGCGCGCGGACGGAGATGCGAACGACGAAGACCACGACGACGTTCTCCATCGATTCGCTCGACTTCACCACCTCGTCGTCTTCGTCGACATCTTCCTTGCCGTCCGTGCCGTTCGCGTTGCCACCGTCTTCCGGCTCGCAGACGCGGACGTTCACCTGGACGTCGTCCTCGCTTTCAGCGCCTGCCCCGAGCAGCTGGAAGAAGAAGTTGATCGGCGTCGTCGTGGTCGCGCTGATCGCGCTCTACCTCCTCTTCGGCCGCTGAAGCAGAAGATCAGCGCCGCTCACTGCGGCTCGCATCGCGCGTCGCGCGGAATTCCGATCCCTGCCCCCATTCGGGCCAGCGCTTGCTGTTCGCCAGCGTCTCGCCCACGCGATAGAGCAGCGGCAGGTCGTGCGCCATGCCGGTGAAGGACCAGTCGGCCTTCCATTCGTCGGCCGGCTGGTGGTAGCGCTCGGCGGTGTAGGCCTTGCTGGACGCTTCGCCGGCCGCGAGGCCACCCTCGACCCAGTCGTTGCCCGAGGCGAACGAGAGCGCCGGCACGCCGCGCTTGGCAAAGGAGAAATGGTCGGAGCGGAAGAAGTAGCCGGCCTCGGGGTGCGGGTCCGGTGCGTAGGCCAGGCCAAAGCCGTTGGCCTGCTCGACCAGCAGGTCCTGCAGCTGCGACACGGCACTGCCCGAGGTGCTGAAGTTGCGCGCCGGGCCTTCGGGGCTTAACGCGTCCATGTTGATGACGGCCACGGTCTTCGCCAACGGGTACAGCGGCTTGGCGCCGTAGAACTCGGAGCCCAGCAGGCCGCGCTCCTCGGCGGTCACGGCCAGAAAGACGACGGAGCGCTCGGGCTTCTTCGGCGCGCTGGCGAAGGCGCGGCCCATCTCGATGAGTGCGGCGAGGCCGGTGCCGTTGTCGACCGCGCCGTTGTAGATCCTGTCACCCTTGGCATCGGGCGCGCCCACGCCCAGGTGGTCCCAGTGGGCGCTGTAGATCACCGTTTCGCCGGGGCGCTGGCGACCCTCGACGCGGCCGACCACGTTCTTCGAGACGATCACCTGCCGGTCGATCGCGTACTCGGCCGTGAGGCTCGCGTCCTTGAGCAACTGGGGCTGGAACTCGCGTGTCTGCGCGAGCTTCTTCTGCGCCTCGAAGTCCAGGCCTGCGCGGCGCAGCAGCTCGACCGCCACATCGCGCTGGATCCACGCCTCCAGCTTGGGATGCACCGCAGCCGGCTGGTCGCGCTCGATGTCGAGCATGGTCGCGGTGTTGGAGTTCTTCACCGTGGCCCAGCCGTAGGCGGCAGGCGCGGTCTCGTGCACGATCAGCACGCCCAGGGCGCCGCGGCGCGCGGCCTCCTCGAACTTGTAGGTCCAGCGGCCGTAGTAGGTCATGGCCTTGCCGCCGAAATCACCGCTCCCGGTTTCGAAGTCGGGGTCGTTCACCAGCACGACGGCGATCTTGCCCTTGAGGTCGACGCCCTTGTAGTCGTCCCAGCGCCGCTCGGGCGCGCTCACGCCGTAGCCCACGAAGACCAGCGGCGCCTGCTGGATCGAGACCGACGTCGAGCCGTCGAGCGCTGCACGCACCGCGATCTGCTCGCCCTGCACCAGCGCATCGCGCTGCGTACCGACCTGCAGCGCGAACTGCGGCGTGCCGCGGAACTCGGTCTTCACCAGCGGCACCGACTGCGTCCAGCCGCGCTTGCCGCCCTCGAGGTCGCCGCCGGGCACGAGGCCCGCGGCCTTGAACTGCGCCACGAGGTAGTCGACCGTCTTCGCCTCCGCCGGCGTGGCGGGTGCGCGGCCCTCGAAGTCGTCGCCGGAGATGGTCTTCACGATCTGCGACAGGCGCTGCGGATCGAAGCGCGGCGCCGGATCGTCGGCGGCCAGCGCGCTCGTGGCGCTCCATGCCAGGCCGATGCCGCAAAGAAGAAAGGCAGGTCCAAGTCGCCGGGTCATGCAGAGCTCCTGAAAGGGGAAGCCCCGGATACTAGACAGCGCGCCATGGCCGCCGGGCGATGTCCCCGGCCCCGCCCGGAGAACCTTAGTTAGCCCTTGGGCGCGCTTGCGGCGAGGACTCAGTCGAAGCACTCACATTCCGCTTTGCGGAGGGCACGAAAGGGAGGCCGATAGCGCCAGCCTAAAATCCTCGCCCACCACCTGCCGCCTTTCGCGGATCGAAGAGGACCCTCGAATGAACCCCATCCGCCGCGCCCTGGCTTCCGGCCTTGTCGGCCTCGCTGCCGCCATGCTCGCCTTCGGCACCCAGGCCCAAACCCCGAACCGCGAACTCACCGTGGCCTCCAGCGCCACCTACGCCCCCTTCGCGTTCGAGAACAAGGACAAGCAGATCGTCGGCTTCGATATCGACATCATCAACGCCATCGCCAAGCAGCAGGGCCTGAAGATCAAGATCGTCAACACGCCGTTCACCGGCATCTTCGGTGCGCTGAACAACGGCGACGTCGACCTGGTGATCTCGGGTGTGACCATCAACGACAAGCGCAAGCAGAGCTACGACTTCACGCCGCCCTACTTCGCGGCCCGCCAGCTGATTGCGCTGCCGAAGAACAGCACGGTCGCCTCGCTGAAAGATCTGGCCGGCAAGAAGATCGCGGTGGTGAGCGCCTCCACCGCCGACGACATCGCCTCGCGCGAATTCGGCAAGACCAGCCCCAACATCCGCCGCTTCGAGAGCACGCCGCTCATCATTTCGGAGCTGGCCGGCGGCGGCGTCGATGCGGCCATGGGCGACAACGGCGTCATTGCCTACCGCGTGGCGCAGCATGCCGACCTGAAGACGCTGGACGACAAGTCCTTCCCCGAAGAGGGCTTCGGCATCGTGGTGAAGAAGGGCGACAAGGCACTGCTCGACAAGCTCAGCGCGGGCCTGGCCGCAGTGCGCGCCGACGGCAGCTACGTCACGATCTACAAGAAGTGGTTCAACAAGGACCCGAACGTGCGCTGAGCCGCACGGCACCTGTGACCCGATCACGGCCGCCCTCGAAGCGGCCGTTTGTTTTTTTGAGAGTGATGACGCGAAGGCGATGAATATGGAACAACCGATCCTCCTGTTTGGATGGTTCCGCTGGGACATCCTGGTCGAATACAAGGACCTGTTCTGGCAAGGCGCGTGGATGACGCTGCGCATGACGGTGGTGTGCGTGCTGCTGGGTTCGAGCTGGGGCCTGTGCCTCGCGCTCGCGCGCCTCGCGCAGCCGCGCCACGCACCATGGACCTGGGTCGCGCGCTTCTTTCTGCGCTGGCCAGCCACGGTGTACGTGAGCTTCTTCCGCGGCACGCCGCTGTTCGTGCAGATCCTCTTGATCCACTTCGCGGTGATGCCGGTGTTCATCCATCCGACGAGCGGCATCCTCATCGACGGCGAGCTCGCGCGCACCTTGAAGCAGGAGCACGGTGCACTCATCTCGGGTGTGGTGGCGCTCACGCTCAACTCGGCGGCGTACATCTCGGAGGTGTTCCGCGCGGGCATCCAGTCGATCTCGCGCGGGCAGTTCGATGCGGGCCGCTCGATCGGTTTTTCGCCCGCACAGGTGATGCGCTACGTGGTGCTGCCGCAGGCCTTCCGCCGCATGCTGCCGCCGCTGGGCAACAACGCGATCGCGCTGCTGAAAGATACCTCGCTGGTCTCCGCCATCGGCCTGGCCGAGCTGGCGTATGCGGCGCGCACCGTGGCCGGCGCCTATGCGCGCTACTGGGAGCCGTACCTCGCGATTTCTGTCGTCTACTGGGTGATGACGCTGGTGCTGACGACGATGCTGCGCAGGCTCGAACATCGCCTCGCGCGCAGCGACCGTGGCTGACGGCAATAAGCCGACGCCACAATAGCGCCACATGCCCCCCATAACGACCGAAGAGACACCCCTTCCGCCCACGCGGCCGCAACCCTCGAAGTTCGCGGCCCTCGAGCCCCTGAAGCTCCCCGTGTTCCGCATGCTGTGGAGCACCTGGCTCATCGCCAACATCTGCATGTGGATGAACGATGTGGCCGCGGCGTGGATGATGACCTCGCTGACCACCTCGCCGATCTGGGTCGCGCTGGTGCAGTCGGCCTCCACCTTGCCGGTGTTCCTGCTGGGCCTTCCGAGCGGTGCGCTGGCCGACATCCTCGATCGCCGGCGCTGGCTGGTGGCCACGCAGTTCTGGCTCGCCGGCACGGCCATCGTGCTGTGCGCGGCACTGGCGCTCGACCTCATGACCGCGCCGCTGCTGCTCGCGCTCACCTTCGCCAACGGCATCGGCCTCGCGCTGCGCTGGCCGGTGTTCTCGGCCATCGTGCCGGAGCTCGTCCCGCGCCCGCAGCTGCCGGCGGCGCTCGGCCTGAACGGCATCGCGATGAACGCCTCGCGCATCATCGGCCCGCTCACGGCCGGCATGCTGATCGCGAGCGCGGGGACCATCTGGGTGTTCGCGCTCAACGCGGTGCTGTCGGTGGCCTCGGGCTTCGTGGTGCTGCGCTGGCGGCGCGAGCACACGCCCAATCCGCTGGGCCGCGAGAAGCTCATCAGCGCGATGCGCGTGGGCGTGCAGTTCGTGCGGCAGTCGCAGCGCATGCGTGCGGTGCTCACGCGCATCTCGATCTTCTTCTTCCACTCGACGGCGCTGCTCGCGCTGCTGCCGCTGCTGGCGCGCAACCTCAAGGGCGGCGATGCAGGCACCTTCACGCTGCTGCTGGCCGCGATGGGCTCGGGCGCAATCGTCGCGGTGCTGTTCCTGCCGCGGCTGCGCCAGGCGCTCGGGCGCGACCAGCTGGTGCTGCGCGGCACGCTGCTGCAGTCGGGCGCCACGGCGGTGATGGCCTTCGCGCCCAATGCGTGGGTCGCGGTGCCGGCGATGTTCTTCGGCGGCATGGCGTGGATCACGGTGGCCAATTCGCTCTCGGTGTCGGCGCAGCTCGCGCTGCCCGACTGGGTGCGGGCGCGCGGCATGTCGATGTACCAGATGGCCATCATGGGCGCGAGCGCGATCGGTGCGGCCATCTGGGGCCAGGTGGCGACCATGACCGCCCTGAACCTGAGCCTGGCGGTGGCTGCGGTGAGCGGCACGCTGCTGATGCTCATCGCCCTGCGCTTCGTGACCGATGTGACCGGTGAAGACAACACCAGCCCCGCCGAAGCCGGCTGGGCCGCGGGTCCGCCGGCCGAGGCGCCGCTGGAAGAAGGGCGCGTGGTGATCACGGTCGAGTACCTGATCGAACCGGCGCGCGCCGCGGCCTTCCACATCGTCATGCAGCAGACGCGCCGCGCGCGCCTGAGCCAGGGCGCCATCGGCTGGGAGCTGCTGCACGACATCGCGCAGCCCAGCCGCTACGTGGAGCAGATCGTCGACGAGTCGTGGACCGATCACCTGCGCCGCTTCAACCGCGCGACGGCCAGCGACATGGTGCTGCGGGAGCGGCGGCTGGCTTTTCACATGGGCGAGACGTCGCCGGTGGTCACGCGGTACATAGTGCGGCGATGAAGGACGCCAGGGGCGCCTGGATTTATCCAGGTCGTCTGATTTGCTGCATGGGCACCGCTCTTGCTTACGGGGTACGGGTAAACGCCGAGCTACTTTTTTTGACCGATCGGATAATTTAGGCCATCATCCAGCCGTCGCGTCACGAGGTACACCCCGATGAATCCGCCCACACTGCGCAGCCGCTTCTGGTCCGACCTGACCAGCGAAGAGTTCTCCCGCCTCGACCGCGAACGGCTCATCGCCGTGCTGCCGGTGGGCGCCACCGAGCAGCACGGTCCGCACCTGCCGATGTCCACCGACACCGCCACCATCGACGGCATGGTGCGCGCCACGCTCCCGCACCTGCCCGACGACCTGCCGGTGCTGTTTCTGCCGACCGTGCCCTACGGCAAGAGCAACGAGCATTCGCGCTACCCGGGCACGCTCACCGTGTCGGCGAACACGCTGATCTCGCTGTGGAAGGACATCGGCGCCTGCGTCGCGAAGGCCGGCGTGCGCAAGCTGGTGCTCTACAACAGCCACGGTGGCCAGATGAGCGTGATGGACATCGTGGCGCGCGACCTGCGTGAGGAACACGACATGATGGTCGTCGCCGCCAACTGGTACACGCTGGGCCTGCCCGAGGGGCTCTTCACCGCGCACGAAGGCAAGCACGGCATCCACGCGGGCGACCTCGAAAGCTCGGTGATGCTGCACCTCACGCCGGACTACGTGCGCCGCGACCAGTTCCAGAACTTCAGCTCGATGACCGAGCAACTGGCCGCAGAAAACAAGTTCCTCTCGATCACCCCCAGCGGCAAGCTCGGCTGGCAGATGCACGACATCAACCCCTCGGGCGCAGCCGGCGACGCCACGCGCGCCACCGCCGAGAAGGGCGCCGCGGTGCTCGACCATGTGGGCCGGCGCTTCGTCGAATTGCTGCACGAGGTGGACCGCTTTCCCCTGTCTCGTCTCGCCAACGAACCTGCCTGGCGCTAGGCTCCCGGCTCAAAGAACGCGCCATGGAAAGCACCACGCCATCCACCCCGCCGCTGGTCAGCCTGCGCCATGTCAGCAAGCGTTTTGCCAACGGCACGCTCGCGCTGCAGGGCATGACGCTCGACATCGGTGAGCACGACTTCATCAGTTTTCTCGGCCCCTCGGGCTGCGGCAAGAGCACGGCGTTGCGTCTGATTGCCGGCCTCACCCGGCTCAGCTCGGGCGAGATGCACTGGTCCGGTGCCAATACCGGTAAGACGCAGAGCGACCGCGACCTGGGTTTCGTGTTCCAGGAGCCCACGCTCATGCCCTGGGCCAAGGTGTTCGACAACGTGTGGCTGCCGCTCAAACTGGCCGGCCAGAGCCGCGATGCGGCGGCGCCGGTGGTGCAGCAGGTGCTGGAGATGGTCGGCCTCTCGCGCTTTGCCGACGTGTACCCGCGCGAGCTCTCGGGCGGCATGAAGATGCGTGTGTCGATCGCGCGCGCATTGGTCACGCATCCGCGCCTGCTGCTGATGGACGAGCCCTTCGCTGCGCTGGATGAAATGACGCGCATCAAGCTCAACAACGACCTGCTCGCCATCTGGCGCGAGCACCGCTTCTCGGTGGTGTTCGTCACGCACAGCGTGTACGAGTCGGTGTATCTGTCGAACCGCATCGTGGTGATGGCCGCGCGCCCGGGCCGCGTCATTGACGAGATCCGCATCGACGAGCCTTATCCGCGCGGCGAAGAGTTCCGCACCTCCAGCCGCTACAACGCGCACTGCACTGCCGTGTCTCAATCCCTGCACGGAGCCCTGCATGGCGTCGACATCGATCACTGAACCCGTGGCCCTCGCGGACGTGGACACGGCGCCTTCCGAGGCCTCGTTGCGCGCGCACGAAGACAAGTTGCGCCGGCGCGAATCGCTGCTGCGCATCGTCGTGCCCGCGGCCATCGTCGTGGTGCTGCTGCTGATCTGGGAATGGACGGTGCGCGCCAACAACATCCCGCACTACATCCTGCCCGCGCCCTCGCTCATCCTGAAGACGCTGTTCGACAACTGGGACACGCTCTCCAGCGCGCTGTGGTTCACCGTAAAGCTCACGCTGCTCGCACTGCTGGCGGCCATCGTCGGCGGCGTGCTGCTGGCCATCGCGTTCGCGCTCTTCAAGTGGGTGGAGATCGGCCTCTTCCCCATCGCGGTGATCCTTCAGGTGACGCCGATCATCGCGATCGCGCCGCTGATCCTGATCTACGTCTCGAGCACGACCGCGGCGCTGCTGCTGTGCGCGTGGATCGTGGCGTTCTTCCCGATCCTGTCGAACACCGTCATCGGGCTCAAGAGCGCCGACAGCAACCTGCGCGACCTGTTCCAGCTCTACAAGGCCTCGCCCTGGCAGACCTTCCGCTACCTGCTCGCGCCGAGCGCGCTGCCGTACTTCATGGCGGGGCTGAAGATCGCAGGCGGTCTGAGCCTGATCGGCGCAGTGGTGGCGGAGTTCACGGCCGGCACGGCGGGCAAGGAAACGGGGTTGGCCTCGCGCATTCTCGAATCGAGTTTTCGCACCGAGATTCCGATGATGTTCGCGGCGCTGCTCCTGGTGTCGTTGCTCGGCATCGTGATCTTCATCGTGTTCGCTGCGTTGTCGCGCATGGTGCTCGGCCACTGGCACGAGAGCGAGATGCGCCGTGAACGCTAGGCCAATGCACACGGTCATCGACTGGGACGCTGTCCGCGAAGACCTGCGCGGGCTCAACCTCGTCACCGCACCGAACCAGCGCAAGCAGCTGTCGAAAGACTTCTACTGGTACAGCCCCATCCTCACCGCGCAGCTCGTGGGCTGCGTGGCCGATCTTGTCGTCAAGGTCAGCACCGAGGACGACGTGCGCCAGGCCGCGGCTGTGGCCGCGAAGTGGAAGCTCCCACTCACCGTGCGCGCGGGCGGCACCGGCAACTACGGCCAGTGCGTGCCGCTGGCAGGCGGCATCGTGCTCGACGTGACGCAGATGTGCCGCGTGCTCGACATCCAGGACGGCCGCCTTCGCGTGGAGGCCGGCGCGCGCATGCACGACATCGACCTCACCGCGCGCGAGACCGGGCAGGCGTTGCGCATGTGGCCTTCGACCTGGCATGTGGCCACCATCGGTGGCTTCATCGCGGGCGGCTTCGGCGGCATCGGGTCGTTCCGCCACGGCATCCTGCGCGACCCCGGCAACCTGCTGCGCGCGCGCGTGATGACGGTGGAGCGCGAGCCGCGCATCATCGAGCTGCACGGCGACGAGATCCAGCAGGTGCACCATGCCTACGGCACCAACGGCGTGATCCTCGATGTCGAAGTGGCGTTGAGCCCGGCCGTCGAATGGGTGCACTGCACGGCGCTCTTCGAGACGTACCGCGGCGCCCTCGACTTCGGCATTGCGGCTCAGGCGCCGACGCTCGACATCTTTTTGCTCTCCACTGTGGAGGCGCGTTTCTCGCCGTACTACACGGCGATGCGCGACCGCTTTCCGATCGACAAGCATGCGGTCTTCACCATGGTCTCGCCCGAGTCGATGGCCGAGTTTCGCGCGCTGGCCGATGCGCACGGCGGCACGATCTCCGTTGCGGGCACCGAGGCCGAGCTGCTCGCCGACGGCCTGCCGCCCGCCTACGAATGCGCGTTCAACCACACGACGCTGCAGGCGCTGAAGGCCGACCGCGGCTGGACCTATCTGCAGGTCGCGTATGCGCAACCGTTCGATCCTTCAGTAGTCGAGCGTCACTTGAAAATCTTCGGCGACGACGTGCTGCAGCACCAGGACTTTGCACGCGCCAACGGCGAGTGCGGCACCTTCGGCATCCTGCTCGTGCGCTGGAAGGGCGAGGCCCACCAGTACGAGGTGATCCGCGAGATCGAGTCGCAGGGCGGCTGCCAGATCTTCAACCCGCATGTGGTCACTATCGAAGACGGCGGCATGAAGACCATCGACACGCAGCAGATCGAGTTCAAGAAACGCAGCGACCCGATGGGCCTGATGAATCCCGGAAAAACACGCGGCTGGACGCCCGAGATGGCCGTCGAACGCTGAAAAGATTTAGTCTCCGCATCCCGTACTTTCCAAAACCTCCCAGGAGTCCGTCCCCATGCGCATCCCCGCTTTCAATCTCCGACCGCTTGCCTTCGGCTTGGCTCTCGCTGGCGCCGCCTTCGCCGCGCAGGCGCAGGAAAAAGTGGTGTTCGCCACCAACTGGAAGGCGCAGGCCGGCCACGGCGGCTTCTACCAGGCGCTGGTGGACGGCACCTACAAGAAGTACGGCCTGGATGTCGACATCCAGCAGGGCGGCCCGATGGTCAACAACCGGCCGATGCTGCCGGCCGGCAAGGTCGACTTCCTCATGACCGGCAACCTGCTGCAGTCCTTCGACAACGTGAAGAACGGCGTGCCCACCGTGGTGGTCGCGGCCTTCTTCCAGAAAGACCCGCAGGCCATCTTCGCGCACCCGGGCCAGGGCTTCGACACCTTCAAGGACATGACCAAGGCGCCCGTCGCCTTCATCGGCAAGGACGGCCAGTTCAGCTTCTGGCAGTGGATGAAGTCGGAGCACGGCTTCAAGGATTCGCAGCTCAAGCCTTACACCTTCAACGTCGGCCCGTTCCTCGCTGACAAGAAATCGATCCAGCAGGGCTATGCGATCTCGGAGCCGCTGTCGATCAAGGCACAAGCGGGCTTCGACCCGGTGGTGCAACTGCTGGCCGACAACGGCTTCTCGACCTACTCGACCACCATCGAGACGCGCGCGGACCTCATCAAGACCAAGCCCGAGACGGTGCGCAAGTTCGTCGAGGCCTCGATCATCGGCTGGAACAACTACCTCTATGGCGACAACAAGGCCGCCAACGAGATGATCGCCAAGATCAACCCCGACTCGCCCGTGGCCTCGTCGCAAGGGTCCATCGAACTCATGAAGAAGATGGGCATCGTGGACAGCGGCGAATCGCTCACCAAGGGCATCGGCGCGATGGACGAAGCCCGCGTGAAGGACTTCTACGACAAGATGGTCAAGGCCGGTCTCTACAAGGCGGGCGAGGTCGATCTCTCGAAGGTCGTGACCACGCAGTTCGTCAACAAGGGCGTCGGTGTCGACGTCCGCAAGAAGCTCGCCGGCAAGTAAGAACACTTTCGATTTTTCCCGTGGGTCGCGCGGGGCTTGCGCCGGGGTCAGATGCCGGCGCCTGGGTTGCCATAAGGCACCGCGCGGCCCTTCACTCCTTGGGCTCTGACCCCGTCTCGCCGACAGGCGAACCGGCCCTTCACCATGAAAACGCTCGTCGTCCACTGCCATCCGAACCCTGACAGCTTCAACCACGCGCTCTACCGCACCGCGCTCGACGCGCTCGAACACCGGCATACCGTCCGGACCATCGACCTCTACGCAGAGGGCTTCGATCCGACGCTCACCCGCGAAGAGCGCATCGCCTACATCGACAACCCCGACCTCATCCGCGAACGTGTGAAGCCACATGTCGAAGCGCTGCTGTGGGCCGAGCACCTGGTGTTCGTGTTCCCCATCTGGTTCTATGGGCCGCCCTCCATGCTCAAGGGCTGGCTGGAGCGGGTCTGGCTGCCGGGCGTGGCCTTCCTGCCGGCCGAGCGCAAGGGCCAGCTCACGAAGTCGGGCATGCGCCACATCCGGCGGCTCACGGTGGTGACCACGGGCGGCTCGCCGCGCTGGTTCCTGCAAGTGATCGGCGACCCCTGCCGGCGGCTGTTCACGCGGGGCCTCCGCGCGCTGTTCGCGTGGCGCTGCAAGGTGACGTGGCTGCAGTTGCACGACATGAACGCCGTCACCGAGCGCGACCGCACGCATTTCATCGAGCGCGTTTCGCGCAAGCTGCAGAACATCTAGAGAGCAGAGAGAGGGAGACAACAACCATGAGCCTCGAACGCACGCTGACCGTCCGCGTCGAACGCATCTCGCGCGAGACGCCGGAGATCCTGGCCTTCGAGCTGGCGCATCCGTGGGGGCGCGCGCTGCCGGGGTACGAGGCCGGGGCGCACATCGATGTGCACATGCCCGGTGGGTTCTCGCGCCAGTACTCGTTGGCGCGGGCGCCGTCGAATGCGCCTTCGTACGTGATCGGCGTGAAGCGCGAGCTTGCGAGCCGCGGCGGCTCGGCCTCGATGCACGAGCGCGTGCGCGAGGGCGACCTGATCGCGATCAGCACGCCGCGCAATACCTTTCCGCTGCGCGAAGAGGCCGCGCACCACTTGTTGATGGCAGGTGGCATCGGCATGACGCCGCTGCTCGCGATGGCGCAGGCGCTCGCGGCGCGCGGCGCGTCGTTCACGCTCTGCGTGTTCGCGCGCAGCGAAGAGCACCTGGCATTCGCCACTGCATTGCGCGACCCCGCGCTCGCGCCGCACCTGCGCCTTCATCTGGACCAGGGCGATGCATTGCAACGCATCGACCTTCAAGCATTGCTGGCCGAGCGCGCGCCAGGCACACACCTCTACGTCTGCGGCCCCGGCGGCTTCATGAAGGCCGTGCGTGAAGCCGCTTCGCACTGGCCCGAAGACGCCCTGCACACCGAATACTTCGCCGCGCCGACCGATGCCAACACCACCACCGGCCTGCCCTTCACGCTGAAGCTCGCGCAGCGCGGCATCACGGTGCCGGTGGCGGCGGACCAGACGGCCGTCGATGCGCTGCACGAAGTGGGCATCGACATTCCCGTGTCCTGCCAGCAGGGCCTGTGCGGCACCTGCGTGGTCGAGGGCGACGGCGAAGGCGCGGAGCACCGTGACTTCTGCCTCACCGGCACCGAGCGGCGCAGCAAGGTGGCGCTGTGCTGCTCGCGCGCCAAGGGCCTCGAACTGGTGCTGCAGCTGTGACGGTAGAGGAAACCGACAGCGAAGCACCGGCCACGCGCGGCCGCTCGCGCAAGTACACGCAGGTGCTGGGCGTCATCTACCAGGCCGCCATCGAGGTGTTCGCAAGCGAAGGGCTGGCCGGCGCCTCGACGCAGGCCATCGCCGACAAGGCCGGGCTCTCGAAGGCGCAGCTGCACTACTACATCGACAGCAAGGAAGCGCTCTACCGGCTGGTGCTGCAGGACATCCTCAACGACTGGATCGTGGTGTTCGGCTTCAGCGACGAGGCCTTCGGCCCGCGCAAGGTGCTGAGCGACCTGATCCATCGCAAGATGGTGTTCTCGTTCCAGCACCCGCTGCGCTCGCGCATCTTCACCGCCGAGATGATGCGCGGCGCGCCGGTGCTCAACACCATGATGGACACGAGCAAGGCGCGCACCGACCAGGCCGCCGCCGTGATCCAGAACTGGATGAACCAGGGCCTGATGGACACCGCCGACCCGATGCTGGTGCTGTTCCACATCTGGGCGGTGACGCAGTTCTATGCGGACCATGCGACGCAGGCCGCGTACTTCCGAAACGTCGCGCAGGACGGCGACGACAAGGACCGAAGCTACCTGATCGCGCAGGTGACGGATTTCCTGCTCAAGGGCGCGGGGGTCAAGTAGCCCGCGGCAAATACATCGTCGCTTCGACCTCGACCAGCACCTCATCGCCCGGCAGGAAGCGCGACACTTCGACCACCGTGCTCACCGGCGGCTCGCCCGGATAGAAGAGGCCGCGCACGCGGTTGTAGAACGCGTAGTGCGGCAGGTGGCGGAAGTACTGCACCAGCTTGACCACGTCGTCCATCGTGCCGCCATGCTCGGCCGCGATCTGGCGGATGCGTTCGAGCACGAACCAGCTCTGCGCGACGATGGGCGCTTCGAACACATCGACCGACATCTGGCCGGTGGCGTAGCCCACGCCCTGCAGGGCGGTGCGGGCTTCTTCGGGAATGTCGTCGTAGCCCGCGACCGCGCGGCGCTTGGCCGGATCGACCGCGACCACGCCGCTCATGAAGACGAAATCGCCGACGCGTTTCGCGGCGGCGTAGTTGGCCATTGGCTTGCCCATGCTCATGTTGTTTTCTCCAGAATTCGACCGGCACGGATGACAGTGCGTTCGCGCCCGCGCGGGCCGACGAGTTCATGCTCGTCGGTCGCCGCGAGCACCACCAGGTCCGCGGGGCAGCCCGGTGCGATGCAGCCGTCCCACGCCAGGCCAAGCGCCTTCGCGGGGCTGACGGTGATCGCATCGAGCCAATCGCCCGCGGGCGCGAGGTGCGCCATCTGCACGCCGAGGCCGAAGGTCTCCACGAGGTCGTAGCTGCCGTAGGGATAGAAGGCGTCCTGCACGTTGTCCGTGGCCAGGCTCGCACGCAAGCCCCGTGCCGCGGCTTCGTGGATGCGCGTGATGCCGCGCGGCACGGGGGTGCGGTCCCAGGCACCTTGCAGGTAGAGGTTGGTAGTGGGCAGCGCGACGATGTGGATTCCTGCACCGGCGCAGAGTGCGAGCGTTTCGTTGGCGACAGCGTCGTCCTGCACCGAGAGCGAGCAGCAGTGGCCGCAAACAACGCCCTGCTTGAAGTCTCGCGCGCGCACGAGTTGGGCGATGCTGCGCAGGCCCGTGGCATCGGCATCGAGCCCTTCGTCAACATGGAAGTCGAGGCCGAGTCCGTGTTGCTGCGCGAGATCGAACACGCGGCCCAGCTTGCGGACGATGCCTTCGTTGCGGTAGACGAACGCGCCGAGCACGCCGCCCGCGCGCTTCACTTCGCTAGCGATGCGCTCGCCGGCCACGAGGTCCGCGAACACATCGAGCGGGGTGAGCGAGACGAACTGCAGTTCGATGCGGCCACGCCACTCCTCGCGCAGCCCTTCGAACACGGCCAGCGCGGCCGGCGCCTCAGGCTGCACCCAGTCGATGTGCGTGCGCAGTGCGCGCGTGCCCGACTGCCAGGCGTCGTGCAGTGCGCGTTCCATGCGCAGGCGCAGCGTTTCGCCGGTCCAGCCGGCGCGGTGTTTCTCCATGCGCTCGATGGCCGCGAACAGGTTGCCCTGCGCCGCGCCCACGTCCTGCACCGTGTAGTTCTTGTCGATGTGCGCGTGCGCCTCGACCAGCGCGCTCAGCAGCGTGCCGCGCGCCTGGGTCTGCGAAGCGCTGGGCACGATGGCAGCGACCTTGTCGCCATCGAGCGTGACGTCGAAGACCTGCGCATCGCCCGCCGCGAAGCCACGCAGCGGCGCCGGGATGCGCAGCGCATCGAGCTTCATGCGCGCTGTTGTTGCAGTGCGCGCAGCCAGCCCAGGCCGGCCGACGTGCCGCCGGGCTCCGAACCGCGCTTGGGTCGGTACTCGCAGCCGACCCAGCCCTGCCAGCCGCTCTGCTCGGAGACCTCGTCGATCACATCGAAGAGATAGCCGTAGTTCTGCTCGCCGATATCCGGCTCGTGCCGCTCGGGCACGCCGGCGATCTGCAGGTGGCCGACGCGGCCGGTCGGCAGGTATTTGCGGATCTTCATCGCCACGTCGCCTTCGACGATCTGGCAGTGGTACAGGTCCATCTGCACCTTGAGGTTGGGTGCGCCGATGGTCTCGACGATCTCGTGCGCGTGGTCTTGCCGGTTGAGGAAGAAACCGGGAATGTCGCGCGTGTTGATCGGCTCGATCAGCACGTCGCGGCCCGCCTTCGCGGCCTCTTCGGCGGCCCAGCGCAGGTTGTCGAGGTACACGGGCTGCACCGCATCGCGCTGCAGATCCGCGGGCACGAGGCCGGCCATGACGTGGATGCGCGGGCAGTCGAGCGCCACGGCGTAGTCGATGGCCTTTGCAATGCCGTCGCGGAACTCGGCATCGCGGCCGGGCAGGCACGCGAGGCCGCGCTCGCCGCCCTCCCAGTTGCCGGGCGGGCCGTTGAAGAGCACCTGCTGCAGGCCGTTGTGCTTCAGGCGCGCGACGATGTCTTCTTTTGCGAAGGCATACGGGAACAGGTATTCGACGGCCTTGAAGCCGTCTTTGGCTGCGGCATCGAAGCGGTCGAGGAAATCGAGCTCGGGATAGAGCATCGAGAGGTTGGCTGCGAATTGAGGCATGGTTTGTCTGACTACCAGCGCGCACCGAAGGTGGTGCGCAGTTCATCGATCTGTTGGGCATCCAGCGGCTCAGGCCTTGCGGCACTCATGAGCATCTGGAGCCTGGCGGTTTCTTCGAGTTCCTCGAGCACGGCCATGGCGGCGGCCGGCGTCTCGTGCCACACGTTGGGGCCGAGGCGTTCGAGCATCACGGCGCGCAGGGGCGTGCCCGCGGCGCCGAAGCGCTCGATGGCTTGCGCCACCTTCTCCGCCGCCTCCGGCGCACCGGGGCGGTGGTACGGAATGAGTGGCACGTGGCCGACCTTCATCACGAAGTACGGCGTGAGCGCGGGCAGCAGTTCGTCGCCCGCTGCATTCAGCGTGAGCGCGACGCAATGCGTGCTGTGCGTGTGGATCACGCAGGCTGTCTGTGCATCGAACTTACGCGCGGCTGCGTAGATGCGCGTGTGCAGCGCGATGGTCTTGCTGGCGCGGTCGCCGCCGGTCTGCCGGCCGTCCGCATCGAGCCGCGCAAGCCGCGCCGGGTCGAGAAAGCCGAGGCACGCATCGGTCGGCGTGATGAGGAACCCATCGTCCAGCCGCACGCTGATGTTGCCCGCCGTCGCATGCACATAGCCGCGCTCGAACAGGCTGCGGCCGACACGGCAGATTTCTTCGCGTGCTTGGTTCTCGGTCATGCCAGCACTGTAAAGGCCTTGGTGAAGAAATCGTCGCCGCCGAAGTTGCCCGACTTGAGCGCGATGTGCATGCCCGCGCCATCAGTGGTTTTGGCGGCTTCGGCCCGCGCATGGCACCACGGCACGCCGGGGTCGATCTGCGGGCCGATCTGCATCTGCGCGATGCCCAGCGCCTGCACGCAGGCGCCCGAGGTTTCGCCACCTGCAACGACCAACTGGCGCACGCCCTGGTCGACCAGGCCGCGTGCGATGGCGGCGATGGTGCGTTCGACCATCGCGCCCGCTTCCTCGACACCGAGCTTGCCCTGCACCGACTTCACGGCGCCGGCCTCGGCGGTGGAATAGACCAGCACCGGTTGCCTGGCGACGAGCGGCGCGGCCCATGCCAACGCTTCGGCCGCGACATCGACGCCCGCCGCGATGCGCAGCGGATCGATGGCCAGCGCCGCGCCGCCGCGCTGGATGAAGTCGAGCACCTGCCGGTTGGTGGCGAGCGAGCAGCTGCCCGACACGATGGCACGCAGCCCGCTCGCTGACGGCAACGCGCTGGCTTGCGAAGAAGGCGAGAGCCCGAAGTTGGCGGGCAGCCCGATGGCCACGCCCGAACCGGCAGTGACCAGCGGCATCTTCGCGAGCGCCGGGCCGAGGCGGAGCAGGTCGTCGTTCGACACCGCATCGACGATCGCGATCGAAACGCCCTCGCCCTTGAGTTGCGCGATGCGTTCGGTGATGGCCGCATCGCCGCGCGCCACCACTGTGTGATCGATCAGCCCCACCTTGCGCGTGCACTGCGCCTGCAGCACGCGCACGAGGTTCGCATCGGTCATCGGCGTGAGCGGATGGTTCTGCATGCCGCTCTCGTTGAGCAGCACGTCGCCCGCGAACAGGTAGCCCTTGAAGACGGTGCGCTTGTTGTCCGGGAAGGCGGGCGTGGCGATGGTGAAGTCGCAGTTCAGCGCCTCCATCAGCGCCTCGGTGACCGGGCCGATGTTGCCCCTGACCTCGCCGGTGAACGTGCTGTCGAAGGTGGAGCAGTACTTGAAGTAGATCTGCTGCGCGCCCTGCGCCTGCAGCCAGCGCAGTGCGTCGAGCGATTGCGCAATGGCCTCGGCCGGCGTGATGGTGCGCGACTTGAGCGCGACCACCACCGCATCGACATCCGCATCGAGCGGCAAAATTTCGGCCCCCACGCTCGGCACTTCGTGTCCTCGCTGCCCCCCAAGGGGGCGCGCGCTTGCTTGGGGCGGCCCGGCGCGGCGCGCCTCCGGCACGCCGATGGCCTGCACCACGCGCATGCCGGCGCGCACGAGGTTGTTGGCGAGGTCGGTCGCGCCGGTGAAATCGTCGGCGATACAGCCGAGCACTAATTTGCCCATCGATCAGTCCTTGGTGGCAACAGGCAACTTCACGGCCTGCGGGTTCTCGCGCACGTAGTCGCGCAGGATGGCGTCGAAGCTCGCATCCGCTTTGAGGCCCAGCGCCTCGGCGCGCGCGGCGTGGATGCGGCTCGGCCAGCTGGTGACGATCTTCGCGACCTGCGCGTCGGGCGTCCAGTCGATCAAACCCGTGGCGTCCTTGCCCGCGATGCGTTCGAGCGCATCGGCCATCTCGCGCACTGTCGTGGTCAATGCGGGCAGGTTGATGGCGGTGCGTGCGCCCCATTCGGCCGCGCTCGCGGTGGCCGCGCGCACGATGCCCGCGACGGTGTTGCCGGGCGAGGCCAGCGCGACCGGTGTTTCAGGCGCCACCGGGCAGCGCGCGCGTTCGCCGGCCAGCGGCTCGCGCAGCATGCCGCTCAGGAAGCTGGAGGCGGCGCCGTTGGGTCGACCAGGGCGCACCGACACCGTCATGAGCCGCACGTTGCGGCCCTGCACGAAACCCTTGCGCGTGAAGTCGGCCACGAGCTGTTCGCCGATGAACTTCTGGATGCCGTAGCTGTTCTGCGGCGTCGGCAGCGTCGTGTCCTCGATCACCGCGGGCAGGCGCTGCTCGGGCGAATCGCCGAACACCGCGACCGAGCTGGAGAACACGAACACCGGCGCATGGCCCGCGCGGCGGCAGGCATCGAGCAGCGCGCGGGTGGTGTCGAGGTTGCTGCGCATGCCGAGGTCGAAGTCCGCCTCGCATTCGCCGCTCACGGCCGCTGCGAGGTGGAAGACGGCATCGGTGTCGGCCAGCAGCAATGCGCCGTTGCCGGCCTGCTCGTAGAGGTCGCCCTGCACGAACTGGATGCGGGCGTCGGCTGCGAGGTCGGCGGGCGGCGGCACGCGGTCGGCCAGCGTGATGCGCGCGATGTCCCTGGCCGGGCCGCCGGCCAGTGCGAGCGGTCCGCCCGCGAGCAGCGTGCGCGCGAGGCGTGCGCCGAGAAAGCCGCAGCCGCCGGTGATGAGGATGTTCATGGTGTCGTCTTGGTCTTGTCTTAACTGGATTCAGGAAATGGCGGGCAGGAAGCGCAGCAGCGCATCGGCCACCGCATCGGGCGCTTCGCGCTGCGGGAAGTGGCCCACGCCGTCGAGCAACTCGCGGCGATAGGGACCGCTGAAGAAGCGCTCCTTGTCGGCCGAGGTATCGGGATGGTTGCAGCTGTCGGCCGCGCCGTGCAGCACGAGCGTGGGCACGGGCAGCACCGGCGCGGGGCTGAGCGCGGCATCGTCCGCCGCATAGCGCGGATCGCCGGGCGCGAAACCCCAGCGGTGGCGGTACGAATGCAGCACCACCTTCGCCCAGTCGTCGCCTTCGAACGCGGCGGCGGTGGCTTCGAATTCGGCCGGGTCGTACCAGCCCTCGGGTGCCCAGGTGTTCCACATCAACCGCGTGAAGGCGATGCGGTCGTCGTGCACCGTGCGCTCGCCGCGCGGCGTGGCCATGTACCAGTGATACCAGTAGTTGCGCGCCTGCTCGAGCGCCATCGGCTGGTCGGGGGCGTTGGTGCCGTAGCCGACCGACATCAGCACCAGCGCACGCGCCACGTCGGGTCGGAGGCCACAGGCATTGGCGACCGCGCGGGCGCCCCAGTCGTGGCCGACCAGCGCGGGCTTGTCGAGGCCGAGCGCATCGATGAAGTCGAGCATGTCGCGGCCCAGCGCCGAGAGCTGGCCGCTGCGCGGCGTGTCGTCATGCAGGAAGCGCGTGGGCGCGAAGCCGCGCAGCGCGGGGGCGAGCACGCGCCAGCCGGCTTCGGCGAGCTTGGGCGCCACGCCGCGCCAGCCGCGCGGGCTGTCGGGCCAGCCGTGCATCAGCACGACCGTGGCGGCGCCGCCCGGGTTCCATTCCTCGTAGCCGATGCGCAGCAGCGGCGTGTCGACTGTCTTGATGTCGCTCATGGTGTCTTTCCTTTTGCAGCCGGCAGTTCGATGCCGGGAAAAATCTTGATGACCGCGCTGTCGTCCTCGCGCGCGAAGCCCGCGGTCGATGCCTGCATGAACATCTGGTGTGCGGTGGACGACAGCGGCAGCGGAAACTTGCTTGCGCGCGCCACGTCGAGCACCAGCCCCAGGTCCTTCACGAAGATGTCCACGGCCGACAGCGGCGTGTAGTCGCCCGCGAGCACGTGCGCCATGCGGTTCTCGAACATCCAGCTGTTGCCCGCGCTGTGCGTGATGACCTCGTAGAGCGCATCGGGGTCCACGCCTTCGCGCAGGCCGAGCGCCATCGCCTCGGCCGCCGCGGCGATGTGCACGCCGGCCAGCAGCTGGTTGATGACCTTCACCTTGCTGCCCGCGCCGGCCGAATCGCCGAGGCGGTAGACCTTGGCGGCCATCGCGTCGAGCATGCCGCCGGCCTTGGCGTAGGCGGCAGGGGTGCCGGCGGTCATCATCGTCATCTGGCCGCTCGCGGCCTTCGCGGCGCCGCCGGAGATCGGGGCGTCGAGGTACAGGATGCCCTGTGCGGCGAGACGTGCTTCGAGCGCGACCGACCAGTTCGGATCGACGGTGGAGCACATCACGAACAGGCTGCCGGGCTTCATCGACGCCGCGCAGCCGGGCGTGGTGCCGTCGCCGAACAGCACCGACTCGGTCTGCGCCGCATTGACGACCACGCTGACCACGATGTCGCACTGCGCGCCGAGCGTGGCGAGCGTGTCGCACGCCGTGCCGCCGTCGCGCGCGAAGGCTTCGGCCACGCCGGGGCGCACGTCGAACACGTGCGGCGCATGGCCCGCGCGGCGCAGCGATTGCGCCATGCCGCTGCCCATGGCGCCGAGGCCGACG
This sequence comes from Variovorax sp. ZS18.2.2, assembly GCF_024701975.1. GTDB lineage: Bacteria > Pseudomonadota > Gammaproteobacteria > Burkholderiales > Burkholderiaceae_C > Variovorax. The sequence continues at coordinate 387,729 of NZ_JANLNM010000006.1, read as the reverse complement.
AGGCCGACGACGGGGGGAGTGTTGGGGGTATCTGTCATGGTGTCGTTGCTCCGATCAGCGGTTGACGAGTTGCTTGGGCGTGAGCCACACGCCGATGGCCCCGAGCACCAGGGCAGCGGCGAGCACGTACATGCCGATCTGCGTGCTGCCCGTGAGGTCCTTGAGATAACCGATGAGGTACGGGCTCACGAAGCCCGCGAGGTTCCCCACCGAGTTGATGGCCGCGATGCCTGCGGCCGCGGCCGTGCCCGAAAGGAATGCGGTGGGCAGCGACCAAAAGAGCGGGGCGCAGGTCAGCACGCCGGCCGCCGCGAGCGAGAGGAACGCGAGCGACACGGCCGTGTTCTGCGTGTACGACGCGGCCACGGTGAAGCCCACGGCGCCCATCATCGCGGGCACGATCAGGTGCCAGCGGCGCTCCTGCCGGCGGTCGGCGCTGCGGCCGAAGAGGTTCATCGCGACGATCGCGCAGAGAAACGGAATCGCGCTCAGCAAGCCGATGTTGAAGTTGCCCTGCACACCCGTGGCCTTCACCAGCGTGGGCAGCCAGAAGGTCAGCGCGTACTGGCCCATGACGAAGGCGAAGTAGATGAGCGCCATCCACCACACGCGCGCATCGCGAAACACCGCGGCCACCGAATGCGGGCCCTTGGCGCTGTGCGCCTGGTCGCGCTGGACCTCGCGCTGGAGCAAGGCCTTTTCCTCGGGCGAGAGCCAGCGGGCCTGCTGGATGCCGTTGTCCAGATAGAAGAGCACCATCACGCCCACAAGCACTGCGGGAATGGCTTCGATGATGAACATCCACTGCCAGCCGTGCATCGACGAGACGCCATGGAAGGCATCCATGATCCAGCCCGACAGCGGATTGCCGAAGATGCCCGCCACCGGGATCGCCGACATGAAGACCGCGATGATCCGCGCGCGACGGTGCGAGGGATACCACTGGGTGAGGTAGAGGATCACGCCGGGATAGAAGCCCGCCTCGGCCACGCCGAGCAGGAACCGCAGGATGTAGAAGCTGGTGGGCGTTTCCACGAACACGAAGCATGCGGAGAGCAAACCCCAGGTGATCATGATCCGCGCGATCCACATGCGCGCGCCGACGCGGTTGAGCAGCAGGTTGCTCGGCACCTCGAAGAGGAAGTAGCCGAGAAAGAAGATGCCGGCGCCCAGGCCGAACACCGTTTCGCTGAAGCCCAGGTCCTGCCCCATCTGCAGCTTGGCGAAGCCGACGTTCACGCGGTCGAGGTAGGCGACCACGTAGCAGAGCATCAGGAAGGGAACGATGCGCCAGAAGACCTTGGCATAGGTGCGCTTCTCGAGCGCGGTGTCGGCGGGCAGGTCGGCCATGGCCGAAGGCGCGCCGGCCTGGAGGGTTGGAGTCATGGCAGGGAAGTCCGCTTGCAGCTTTGGATGAGAAAAGCCTGGATGAGGGAAGCGAGGTCGTCCCGTCGCCATGCAGCGCGGCCGCCTCTTGATTTGTCAGGTCATCATACAAATTCAAGGCAAGTTGACCGACCCGGGTAAACCCTCAAGCAACACCTCGTTTCCTTCTTATTTGCCCGCGGGCCAACCTTCGACCAGCGGCCGCGCGAGCTGCGCGCCTTCCTGCTGCCAGAAGGCCGGATCGGCCTGCTCGATGCGGCGGATCGCGTTGTCCATGTGGGACTTGGCGGCCTCGCGGGCGCGCAGCGCGTCGCCGGCCTCGATGGCCTCGACGATCTGCGCATGCTCCTCTGCGACCTCGCGCGCGAAGTCCGCGCGGCGCGCCTCGTTGGCGCGGGTGACGCGCGTGGCGCCGTGCAAAAACTGCCGCAGGTATTGCAGCGTGCCGATCAGGAACGGGTTGCGCGCGGCCTCGGCGATGGCGCGGTGAAAACGCACGTCTTCGTCGGCGCCATTGCCGCCGGCCGCCACCGCGGCATGCAGCGCGTCGATGGCATCGCGGATGCGCTGCACGTCTTCGGGCGTGCGGCGCTCGGCGGCCAGCGCGGCCACTTCGGCTTCGAGCGCGCGGCGCAGTTCGACCATCTGGATCACCGCTTCGCGCGAGGCCACGTGCGGCATCTCGAAGCGCAGCGGCTCGACGCCGGCAGCGCGCACATACACGCCGCTGCCCTGGCGCGAATCCACGAGCCCCAAGGACTTGAGCCGTGAGACCGCCTCGCGGATCACGGTGCGGCTCACGCCGAACTGCTCGGCGAGCACCGCTTCGGTCGGCAACCGGTCGCCTTCGGACAGGCGTCCGCTGCGCACCTCGGCCGCGAGCGCATCGGCCACCTGGTCGGCCAGGCGGACGGCGGGGGCGAGGGATTGGAAGCGGGCGGTCATGGACCGCGCGACTCTAACGCAGGCCTGCCCGCTCTACACCCCCGCCGGGGCTCAGCCCAGCGCGTACCGCGCAGCCCGCGCGATGCTCGCCGCGTCCACGCTGAAGAACGCGCGCAACGCGGCGCGCGTGTCGCTGCGCCCGAACCCGTCGGTGCCGAGCGTGAGGTAGCGGCGGCCTTCGGGGAGGAAGGCGCGCACGCTCTCGGGCACGCTGCGCACGTAGTCGGTGGCGGCAACGATCGGGCCCTTGCCCTTGCCGAGCTGCTGCGCGATGAACGCCTCGCCGGCCGCTTCGCCGGCAATCGCGCGCTGCTCGCATGCCACGCCGTCGCGCGCGAGTTCGCTCCAGCTCGTGACGCTGAACACCTCGGCCTCGATGCCTTCGTCGGCCAAGAGCTGCGCGGCCTTCACGACCTCGGTGAGGATCGCACCCGAGCCCATCAGCGTGACCTTCTTCTTGGCTTTTCCAGAAGCCGGCGCATACGTGCCGAAGCGATAGCACCCGCGCAGGATGTCCGCCTCCGCGCCTGCGGGCACGTCGGGCTGCGCGTAGTTCTCGTTCATGAGCGTGACGTAATAGAAAACGTCCTTCTGCTCGACCATCATTTCGCGGATGCCCGCATCGACGATCACCGCCATCTCGCCCGCATAGGCCGGGTCGTAGGCCTTGCAGTTCGGGATGGTCGCGGCCACGAGGTGGCTGCTGCCGTCCTGGTGCTGCAGGCCTTCGCCGCCGAGCGTGGTGCGCCCCGAGGTGGCACCGAGCAGGAAGCCGCGCGAGCGCTGGTCGGCCGCGGCCCAGATCGCATCGCCCACGCGCTGGAAGCCGAACATCGAGTAGTAGATGTAGAAAGGCAGCATCGCCAGGCCGTGCACGCTGTAGCTGGTGGCCGCCGCGGTCCAGCTCGCGATGGCGCCGGCTTCGCTGATGCCTTCTTCGAGGATCTGCCCGTCGGTCGCTTCGCGGTAGCTGAGCACCGAGCCGATGTCTTCGGGCGCATAGCGCTGGCCCACGCTCGAATAGATGCCCACCTGCTTGAAGAGATTCGCCATGCCGAAGGTGCGTGCCTCGTCGGCCACGATGGGCACGATGCGCGGGCCGAGGGCCTTGTCCTTCATGAGGTTGCCCAGCATGCGGACGAACGCCATGGTGGTGCTCATCTCCTTGCCGGCCGCGGCGGTGGCGAACTGCGCGTAGCTCGCGATGTCGGGCTTGGGCACCACGTCGCACGCGGTCTCGCGGCGCGGCATGGCGCCGCCGAGTGCTTCTCGGTGCTGGCGCAGATAGCGCATCTCGGCGCTGTCCTCGGCCGGGCGGTAGAAGTCCATCGCGGTGGCCTGCGCATCGGTGAGCGGCAGGTTGAAACGGTCGCGGAATTCGATGAGGTCCACGTCGCCCATCTTCTTGTGCGAGTGCGTGGTCATCTTGCCCTGCGCGGCGCTGCCCATGCCGTAGCCCTTCTTGGTGTGGGCGAGGATCACGGTGGGCTGGCCCTTGTGCTTGGCCGCCGCCGCATACGCGGCGTGGATCTTCACGAGGTCGTGGCCGCCGCGCTTCAGGCGATCGATCTGCTCGTCGGTCATGCCTTCGGCCAGGCGCGCGAGCTCGGGGTTTTGGCCGAAGAAGTTGTCGCGGTTGAAGCGGCCGTCCTTCGCGGCGAAGGTCTGCATCTGGCCGTCGACGGTGTTGGCGAACACGCGCGCCAGGGCACCGCTCACGTCCTGCGCGAAGAGGCCGTCCCAGTCGCTGCCCCACACGAGCTTGACGACGTTCCAGCCCGCGCCAGCGAAGAGCTTCTCGAGCTCGTCGATGATGCGGCCGTTGCCGCGCACCGGGCCATCGAGGCGCTGCAGGTTGCAGTTGACGACCCACACGAGGTTGTCGAGCTTTTCGCGCGCGGCGAGCGTGAGGGCGCTCATCGATTCGGGCTCGTCCATCTCGCCGTCGCCGAACACGCCCCACACCTTGCGACCCTCGCAGTTCAGCAGATTGCGGTGCGTGAGGTAGCGCATGAAGCGCGCGTGGTAGATCGAGCTGATCGGGCCGATACCCATCGAGCCGGTGGGGAACTGCCAGAAGTCCGGCATCAGGTACGGATGCGGATAGCTGCTGAGGCCGCGCGCGCCGCTGCCTTGCGTGAAGGCCGGCGCGGTGAGTTCCTGGCGGTAGTGCTTGAGGTCTTCTTCGCTGAGACGCCCTTCGAGGAACGCACGCGCATACACACCCGGCGCGCTGTGCGGCTGGAAGAACACGAGGTCGCCGCGATGCTGCTCGCTGCGCGCATGGAAGAAGTGATTGAAGCCGGTCTCGAACAGGTCGGCCGCGCTCGCGTAGCTCGCGATATGGCCGCCGAGTTCGCCATACGCCTGGTTGGCCTTGGCCACCATCGCGAGCGCATTCCAGCGCATCAGCGAAGCCAGGCGCTCTTCCACCGCGAGATCGCCCGGGAACGGCGGCTGGTCTTCGGCGGCGATGGTGTTGACGTACGGCGTCGCAAGCTCGGGCTGCCAGCCGATGCGCTGCTGACGCGCAACGCGGGCCAGCTCGACCAGCATCTGGCGCGCGCGCTGCGGGCCATGCGTTTGCGCGAGCGCCAGGAAGGCGTCGCGCCATTCGGCGGTCTCTGCGGGATCGGGGTCGTGCGACATCGGGCTGTCGAGCAAGAGGGCGCGCATCTGGTCGGCGGAAATCGGGGCGTTCATGACGGCACTTTAAGCCGGTGCGCGGAAAATTGGCTACCGGCGCTAACAATTCTGCGCTGGCTATGCAGCATAAAATTCCGCCATCTCTTGATTTCGAAGCATTTCATGCAACTCGATGCCATCGACCTCCGCATTCTCGACGAGCTGCAGCGCGACGGCGCGCTGTCGAACGTGGAGCTCGCGCGCCGCGTGCACCTGTCGCCCTCGCCGTGCCTGGCGCGCGTGAAGGTGCTCGAAGCGAACGGCGTGATCGACCGCTACGTGGCGCTCGCGAACGCGAAGGCGCTGGGCCTCGGGCTCAACGTGTTCATCTCGATCAGCCTCACGACGCAGAGCAAGCAGTCGCTCGCGGACTTCGAGCAGCGCATCGCCGAGCACGACGAGGTGATGGAGTGCTACCTGATGACGGGCGACAGCGACTACCTGATCCGCATCGCCGTGGCCGACATGGCGGCGCTGGAGCGGTTCATCATGGAACAGCTCACGCCGATTCCGGGGATCGAGAAGATCCGCTCGAGCTTTGCGCTCAAGCAGGTCAGATACAAGACGGCGCTGCCGTTGCCGGCAGCGCCGTCCTGAATCCGCAGCGCCGGTGGCTTACTTGGTGAGCTTGGGCTGGATCGGATCGGCCGTGAGGTAACCGACGGCCGCGGCGTAGCGTTCCTTGTAGTTCGCACGCACGTACGGATCGAGGGTCGCCTGGACCTTCGAGTGGATGCCGCCCCAGTCGCCCGGGTGCTGGAAGTTGCTCATGATGTAGGTCCACCCGTTGATCTCGTCCACGGCATGCAGGCCGGTCGACTCGCCGCCCGCGGGGATCGACATCAGGCGCGCCAGCTTCTTGGTGTCGATGTTGTAGGCCCACAGGAAGTTGTTGACGTGGCTGCTGCTGTCCTCGCCGATGAACAGGGTGCGCATCTTCTCGGAGAACTTCAGGTTGTCGGGGTTGCCGATCGTGTCCGGGTTCGAGGTGTTGCCCAGCGCATCGGGCGTGGGAAGGTCCTCGCCGACGATGAGCGCGTGGGTCTGGGTCGGCGCCCATTCGCTGTTGATCGCGCTGCCTTCGCTGTCCTTCTGACCGCCCGCGAGGTTGTGCGCCATCACGCCACCCGCGCTGAGCTTCTTCGGCAGGGCGATGTTGGTGCCGGCGGACCAGCCCTTGCCGCCGCTGACCATCGAGTCCTGGATGTTCTGCAGTGCCGAGTAGGCGACCTTGTCCTTGGCGTTGACAGTGGTGCCTTCCATCTTGGTGAAGGCCATGCTCGCGCCCTTGAGGTTGGCGTAGCGGTGGGTCTCGAGGAAGGCGGCTGCCTTCTCCATGCCCGGCTTCAGGCGGACCCAGTTGGCGGCGCCGTCGCAGAAAATCTTGGTGTAGCTCGCGTCGGACGGATCGCTGTAGACCACGTCCATGATGTCGCTGGCCTTGAGCGAATTGGCCAGGGCCTCGATCTCGGCGCTGGTGGCGTGGCCGAGCTTGATCCACGATATCTTCGTGGCGGCCGCGGCCGGGTCGATCGAGTAGCCAGCGTCGTACCTGGCGACGTAGAGCGTGCCGGCCGAGAGGTCCTTCTCCTTGTCGGCCACGAACATGAAGAAGCCGCCGTTGGTGTAGTCGTCGCCCATGATGGCGGTACGCATGTCGGGCATGACCTGGATCAGCTCGTGCGAGATGCGGCCGAGGCAATAGTGCTTCTTCACGCTGCCGGTGCCGTCGGCATTGACCGTGATCTCGGGCAGGTGGCCGTAGTGGTACGGGTTGGCCGTGGTCTCGTCGCCGAACACGTTCTTGCTGTAGGCCTTGAACATGGCGTTGCCGGCGATGTTCGCCGCGTCGGGCTCGTACTCCTCGCTCGACAGGTGGGTGCCCCAGGGCGAGAGGCTCGCGCCGCAGGTGATCCACAGGCCGTGCGCGCTCGACATGTCGACGTTGTGGTACTTCACCAGGCTGAGCTTGCCGGTGGCCTGGTCCTGGTCGAGCGTGAGGACCGCGATCGGCGAGGGCAGCGTGCCGTAGGTGCTGTTGCCGGCGAGGTCGCGCGTGGTGTATTCGAACTGGACCACGGCGAAGACCGGCTTGCCCTTGACGCCATCGACCTTGGCGTTGGCCACGGCCAGCAGCGAGGTGCCGTCGGGGCTGTCGGAATAGAACTGGCGCGTGTTGACCGGCACCGACTTGTCCAGGATGGGCTGGTTCTTGATGTCGTAGTAGCCGCCGGCCAGGACCTTGCCGCCCTTGCCGTCCGGCACCAGGTCGCCGGTCAGGAAGAAGGGCTGGTAGGCGAGGCGGTAGTCGGTCGAGCTGCCGTTGTCGAACGAGATCTTCAGCGTGGAGCCGACCGTGGTGGTGGCCATGGCCGCGGGGTCGGCCAGCGTGGGCGCGGCCATGCCGGTGAATTCGGCCGACTTGAACTGCGCGGCGGGAGCCGGGGGCGGCGCCGGCGGGGGCGGAACGATGGGCAGGAAGCCGTTGCCGCCACCACCGCCGCCGCCGCAGGCGGTCAGGAAGGCAACGCCGCCGAGCGGCAGCATCGGCGCGGCACCGAGCAATTTGAGGGCGTGACGGCGCGAGGCGCCGGAGGGCGCCTTGGAATCGGACATGTGAATTCTCCCGAGTTATCGTGGGTGTTGCGGGTGGATGACCGTGCAGCCTCTCTCGCTGCCGGTCAGGCGTGAACCTTAGTTATCCACTGTGACGACGGCATGCATCGCACATGACAAGGCGATGACGCCGCGCACGCGAACGCGACGACAGCCGCGTGTCGTCCACTCTCGGGAGTCACACCTGTGGACCGGCGAGGCCGGTCCACGGTGCGGGGTCTCAGAGACCGATCCGGCCGCCGTCGTTCTTCGTGATCACCACCGTCGCCGAGCGCGGGCGGGAAGTGCCGCCGTCCGGCCAGTGGCTGATGGGCGCCGTGATGTCGCTCGTACCTTCACCCGGATGCTGGATGTTCACGAACAAGGCGCGGCCGTCGCCCGATTCGGCGATGCCGGTGATCTCGCAGTCCTTCGGGCCGACCAGGAAGCGGCGCAGACTCTCGGTGCCGGGTGCCTTGCCGACGAAAGTCGCCTGCGTGCCGGTGGTGCCGCCGTCCACGTTGGTGATGGTCTTGGCCGCGCCGTCGCCGACCTTGCCCGGCAGTGCCGCGAGCAGCATGCAGTTGGTCACGTCGGTGTACTTGCCGTCGTCGGTCTCCAGCCACAGCAGGCCGGGGGCGGCCTCGCTGAACCACATGCCATCGGGGCTGGAGAAGTCGTTGTCGGCGCCCAGGGCCGACAGGTTCACGTCGGCCGACGCGGTGGAGCGCGCGCCGAAGAGGTAGCAGTCCCAGGTGAAGGTCACGGCCGTCGGGTTGCCGCCGGCGTCGGCGAAGCGAACGATGTGGCCGTTCGGGTTGCCCTTCTGCGCGGCCCCGTTCTTCGGGTCGTTGTACGAACGCGGATTGGCCGCGTCGGTGCCACCGACCGGGCGCGCCGTGTTGTTGGTGAGGGTGAGGTACACCTCGCCATTCTTCGGATTCACGGCCGTCCACTCCGGGCGGTCCATCTTCGTGGCACCGGCCGCGTCGGCGGCGTGGCGCGCGTTGATCACAACGTCCGCCGCGTCGGCGAATGCGTATTTGGCGTAGCCCGAGGTGATGTTGTTCACGCCCAGCTTCAGCTCAAGCCAGTTGCCCGTGCCGTCGGCGTTGAACTTGGCGACATAGAGCTTGCCGTCGTCCATGTACTTGTCGCCAGCCGCGATGCCGCCGCCGATGTCGGCCGCATCCCAGGCCTTGGTCGAGACGAACTTGTAGAGGTACTCGTTCTGCGAGTCGTCGCCCATGTACCAGACCAGCGGCTTGCCGACCACGACCGGGCCGAGGCAGGCGCCCTCATGGCCGAAGCGGCCGAGCGCGGTGCGCTTCTTCGGCGTGCTGGCGGGGGTGAACGGATCGATCTCGACCACCCAGCCGTAGGTGTTGTGCCCGTTGCGGAAGTCGTCGGTGGCGGTGGCGCCGATGACTTCGGTGTTCCAGCGGCCGTAGAGGTTGTCGATGGTGTCGGGCGTGACGGTGGCCCAGCGTTCGCGGCCCAGGCCGTCACTGCCGGCGACGCCGTAACGGCTGAAGCTGGCGAGTTCCTTGGCAGTGCGCTTGGCGTCGTCGTTGGCCTTGATGCGACGGAAGTAACCAGCCCAGTTCTCTTCGCAGGTCAGGTACGTGCCCCAGGGCGTGGTGCCGTTGGCGCAGTTGTTGAGCGTGCCGCGGGTCTTGCTGCCGTCGGTGGAGTACTTGGTCTTGAGGTAGTCGGTCTTGGCAGCCGGGCCCGAGAAGCTCATCTCGGTCAGCGTGTGGACGCGGCGGTTGAGGCTCGAGTCCTGCTTGTAGCTCCAGGCGTTGCCGGTCTTGTTGACCTCGATCACGCTCACGCCGTGCAGGTAGAACTCGCGCTGCACTTCGTCGGCGACGGTGCGAACGCCGCCCACCACCGTCTGGCCGGTGGGGTGCAGGAACAGCGGCGTGATGGCTTCGTGGTTCATCACGAGCAGGCCGCGCGATGCGCCGGCCGGGTCCCACTTGTTGGACGCATTGATGCCGAAGAAGGTCATGCCGTCGTGGTGGTCGCCGGCGCGGCGGTCGTACGTGGCCGGTGCGTCGGTGCCGTCGTTGGCATAGGCGGGCACGCCGGCGGCAATCGGGTCGCCCAGGCGATAGAGCACGCTGGCGGTGTAGCCGGCAGGAACGCTCACCACGTCGTCCAGGCTCTTGGCCACGGCATTGAAGTTGAGCTTGAGCGGCGCGGCCGGTGCCGGCGGCGGAGCGGGGGGTGCGGGCGCCGGTGCCGGCGGCAGGATCGGGAAGGAAACGCCACCGTCACTGCCGCCGCCGCAAGCCTGCAGCAGCGCCGTGCCGGCCGTGCCGACACCCAGGCCGAACAGATGGCGGCGGCTCAGGCGCGATGCGATCAGGTCGGTGAACGAGGGGTTGGCGGTGGGGTTGGTACCGATATCGTCGAGATCGATCCCGGATTCGTCGGAGCGGTTGTTTGCGGTCATGCGCAATTTCTTTCGTGGGTTGGAGAAAACAACCCACGAAGCTAGGCACTTCGTATGACACTCCCGTGAATTGATCAGGTTCCCGTCAGGTTGTTCTGAAAGGCGTGGCTCGCCCCCAGGCTTCGCGCACTTCGTGTCGCTTCTCCTCCCCCCCTACCGGGGGCAACACCAGAGGCCCGGCAAAGCCGGTTCCTCGGTGTTTCTGGAAGGGACCAATCCGATCCCCTCTTTGGTCAGGGAGCGGGGAGTTGCCTTGGCCACAGGGCCCAGAGGCGCAGTGGCTGGTTCACGCTCGCAGCGAGCCGGCCTGCATCGGGGCCGGTACCTGCGAAGTAATCGGCGCGCACCGCGCCGAGGATCGCGCTGCCGGTGTCCTGCGCCACCACCAGCTTCTGCAGCTGCGCCGCCGGCCCGCTCGATGCGAGCCACACCGGCGTGCCGTACGGAATGCTCTCGCGGTCGACCGCGATCGAGCGGCCTGCCGTGAGCGGCACACCCTGCGCGCCGCGCGGGCCGAAGGCGGCGTCGACCTCGCTCATGATTTCCTCGCGGAAGAACACGTAGCGCGGATTGCTCCACAGGAGCTGCGACACGCGCTGCGGGTTCTGCACGGCCCAGGCCTTGGTGTCGTCGGGCCACTTGCCGACCTTGCTCACGCCCTGGCTCATGAGCCACTGCTGCACGCTGCGATAGGGCTGCTCGTTGGTGGCCGCGAAGGCCACGCGCACGGTGTGCTGGTAGCCGTTGGCCTCGGTGATGCGCAGGCGCCCGGAGCCCTGGATGTGCAGCATCAGCGCATCGATGGGGTCGGCCATCCACGCGATCTCGCGGCCGCGGAGCGCCGCCTGGGCTTCGGGCAGGGTCTCGATTTCCTGGCGCGTGTACCAGGGGCGCTTGGGCACCAGCCCGTCGGGCGTCTGGTAGATCGGCACATTGAAGGCGGCACTCGGCACGCGGGAGGCTTCGTACACCGGCTCGTAGTAGCTGGTGAGCTTGCCTTCGCTCTGGCCCGCGAGCGATTCGACGCGGTAGGGCTGCAGCCGGTCGGTCATCCACTGGCGCTGCTCTTCGGGGGTGGCGATGGCCAGCTGGCGCACGTCGCGGCACAGCGGCGCGAAGGCGGCGTTGGGGCGCACGCAGTTGGCCAGCAGCGCGATCCAGGCTTCGTGCAACGGGTCTTCGCTGAAGCCCGGGAGCTCCGCCCAGCCGACGGGCACCCAGCGGCTCTTGGGGTGCGCGAGCGATCCGGTGAGCGGTCCGAGCTCGCGCGGCGGGGTGGCGGAAGGTCGGGTGGGGGCGTCGGGCACGCGGGGACCGACGGAACAGCCGGCGAGCGTTGCTACGATCACAAGCCCGACCAGCCACTGGAGTCCATTTCTCATGGGTTTGATTCTGCTTGAAGCCCTCGCCGCGGGACTCGTGTTCATCTTGATCATCTGGTGGACCATGTTTTCCGGCCGCAGCAAGGGTGAATTGCACGACGACACCGAGCCCGAAGCCGACCGCGCGCCCGACGATGGGCGCCCGCCGCCGAAACCGTGAATTGCTCCATGTAGCCCACGGCCGCGCGCCTGTGTCGGAGAAGTGCCTGTTCGCTATTACTTTAGTAGCAATCATCGCAGCATTCACGCGGAACGGCGAAGGTTTTCTTATTTTCCATAGGGCCTTCCGCCCGTACCATCGCGTACCCTCCCCAGCGCTAAGCTGTGCCCCGCTTGACTCAACATCGAAAGGGATCGCCATGAAAAAGTTCGTACTCGCCACCTGTGCCACCGCCATCGTCCTGTCCGGCTGCGCCGGCGGCATGACCGACACCCAACGCAACACCGGCATCGGCGCCGGCATCGGCGCACTGGGCGGCGCCGTCATCGGCTCGGCCACCGGCGGCAACCGCGGTGCCATCGGCACGGGCGCGGTGGTCGGCGCGGCAGCCGGCGCGCTCGGCGGCTACCTGTGGTCGCAGCGCATGGAAAACCAGAAGCGCCAGATGGAAGCCGCCACCCAGGGCACCGGCGTGGCCGTGACCCAGACCCAGAACAACGAGCTGAAGCTGGCCATTCCGAGCGACGTGTCGTTCGACGTGGGCCGCGCCAACATCAAGCCGAACTTCGCACCGGTGCTCGACCAGTTCGCGAGCGGCCTGCGCAACAACCCGAACGCCGAAGTGCGCATCATCGGCCACACCGACAGCACCGGCTCCGACGCCATCAACAACCCGCTGTCGGTCGAACGTGCCACCAGCACGCGCGACTACCTGGTCGCACGCGGCGTGAACGCGGCGGCCTTCCGCATCGAAGGCCGCGGCTCGCACGAGCCGGTGGCCGACAACAACTCCGACGCAGGCCGCGCACAGAACCGCCGCGTCGAAATCTACGTGGGTGAGCGCGGCCCGCAGGGCTAGGATGAAACTTACCCCCAGTCTTCGCGCACTTCGTGTCGCTTTGCCAACCCCCTTTCAGGGGGCGACACCAGCGGCCCGGCAAAGCCGGTTCCGCGGTGTCTCCCGACTGGATCGCGGCAGTTTGATGCGTCGCGGGTCACGCGAGGGCGTGGTGGAAAGCTGAGAAGGCACATCCACCGGGGAAACCGGCCGCGTCGAACGGCCGGTTCCCGTCACTGTTTTTTATTGATCCATAAGAGGGAAAACTCATGAGGAAGCTTCTTGTCACCGGTGCAGCAGCAGCGGCTGCGTTGATGTTCATTGCAGGTTGCGCTTCGCAGTCCGCACCGCCGCCGGCACCCGCACCGGCCGCGCAGCCGGCACCGCCCGCCAACAGCTGGACCGCGCGCCTGGCCGCACTGAAGGCCGACCTGGAAGCCTCGACCAAGGGCACGGGCGTGGTGATCGAGCAGACCGCCGACAACCAGCTGCACGTGGTCATTCCGAATGAGCTCTCGTTCGACACCGGTCGCGCCAACGTCAAGCGCAACCTCGCGCAGGTGCTCGACAAGGTCGCCGAAGGCCTGAAGACCGCCACCGCCGCCAGCGTGCGCGTGGTCGGCCACACCGACAACACCGGCAGCGAAGAAGGCAACGAGCGCCTCTCGGTGAGCCGCGCCGACAGCGTGCGCAACCACCTGGTGGGCCGCGGCGTCTCGACCACCGCGATCACGACCGACGGCCGCGGCTCGCGCGAACCGCTGGCCGACAACGGCACGCCGGCTGGCCGCGCTCAAAACCGCCGCGTCGAAATCTTCGTCGCGGAAAAGGCCTGATCTCCTAGAGATCCCGAAGTCGGTTCGCCAATTCGACGGCCGACTTCACTTCCATCTTCTCGAACACGCGCGCCCGGTGGACCTCCACCGTGCGCACGCTGATCGCCAGTTGATCGGCGATCAGCTTGTTCGGCAGCCCCTCGACCACGAGCCGCATCACATCGCGCTCGCGGTCCGTCAGTTCGGCGATGCGCTCGGTGAGACTACGGCGCACGCTCTGTACCTCGAGCGCCCGCAACGACGCACCGAGCGCCTGCTCGATGCGGTCGACCAGCGCGTTGTCCGAGAACGGCTTCTCGCAGAAATCGAAGGCACCGCGCTTGACGGCGTCGACGGCCGTCGGCACGTCCGCATGGCCGGTGAGAAAGATCACCGGCATCGCGTCCAGCAGGCCGCGCTCCGCGAGCCGGTCGAACAGCACAAGCCCGCTGGTGCCGGGCATCCGCACATCGAGCAGCAGGCAGCGCGGCTGATCGGGCAGCGGACCCTGTGCAAGCAACTGCTCGAAGGCCTCGGCACTGCCGAAATGCTCGCTGGCCAGGCGGCGCGAGCGCAGCAGCCAGGCCAATGCCTCGCGCACGCTGGCGTCGTCGTCGACGATATAGATGAGTCCATCGATCAGCGGTTGCATATCAACAATTCCAGAACAGGCGAGGGCCGCGAGCGCGTCATGTGCTCGGCAGAGTGAATCGGAAAACCGTGCCGCGCGGCCGGTTGGGTTCGTGCATGAGCGCGCCGCCATGCTGCTCCACCACCGTGCGGCACAGGCTCAGCCCGAGGCCCATGCCGTCGGCGCGCGTGGTGAAGAAGGGCGTGAAGAGCCGCTCGGCCACGTCTTCGCCGATGCCGCAGCCGAGATCAGCCACCGAGAACTCGAGCCAGCGCCGTGCGTCCTCTGTGCCCGGACCGCCGACCGCCACGGCGCGCGCCACGCGCAGCCGCAGCACGCGGCTGCCGACGTTGTCGGGGCTGTCCATTGCCTGCATCGCATTGCGCGCGAGGTTGAGCAGCACCTGCTCGACCAGCGTGCGGTCGCACATGGCCGCGGGCAGCCGGTCTTCGAACACCACCTCGATGATCACGCCGAGCTTGCGCGCCTGCAGCCGCACCAGCGGCAGCACCGCGTCGATGAGTGCCTGCGGCGCGACGGCCTCGCGCGTGCGGTCGCGCCGGCGCACGAAGTCATGCACGCTGCGGATCACCTGGCCCGCGCGGTCGGCCTGCTCGGCGATGCGCCTGACGGCCATCGCGACTTCGCCCTGGTCGCCCTTGGCGTTCGGTCCGAGCAGGTTGAGCGAACCGCTCGCGTAGCTGGCAATCGCGGCCAGCGGTTGCGTGAGTTCGTGGCTCAGCAGCGATGCCATCTCGCCGACCGTCGCGAGCCGCGCACTCGCTTGCAGGCGCTCCTGGCTCGCGCGCGAAAGCTCCTCGATGCGGCGCTGTTCGCTCACATCGATGAACGCGCTCATCCAGCCGGTCTGCACGCGGTGCGCGTTGATGAGCGGCGCCTCGAAGATCAGCACCGGAAAGCGCGTGCCGTCCTTGCGCATGAAGACCGACTCGAAGCCCTCGCGCGGCGGCATGCCGCCGGCCAGCCGCCGCGCCTGGCGCTGCTGGTACTCGTGCGCCAGTTCAGTGGGCCAGTAGGGCGCTTCGGGCGCATCGGCGCTGTCGGCCATGAGCTCCTCGGGGGTGAAGCCGACCATCTCGCAAAAGGCTGGATTCACGTAGGTGATGCGGCCCTGCAGGTCGCGTGCGCGCAGGCCCGTGATGACCGAGTCTTCCATCGCCTTGCGGAAGGCGAGCGCATCGGCCAGGTCGCGCTCGGCGCGCAGGCGCATCCGCGTGTCGCGCGCGAGCAGCACCAGCACCGACACCAGCGCAATCGAAATCGCGGTGACCAGCGCCGTGAGCATGTTCGGGAACAGGTCGGGGGCGGCGCGCCAGCCGTCCACCCGCAGCATCAGCGCGGCACCCGGCAGGTCGATCAGTTGCTGCGAGGTGAAGACGCGCGTGCCGACGCGGCGCGAACTGCCGAGCGCTACCAGCCGCGTGCCGTCGGTCTCGGTGAACGCGACTTCCTGTCCGCGCGTGAGCGTAGGGCCGACCAGCTCGATGAGTGCGTCGCGCAGCGAATAGCTCGCGACGAGGAAGCCGCCGGCGTCGATGGGCACGCAGAACTCCATCACCTCGACGCCGCCGCCACCGGCAATCGGCACATAGTGGCTCGGCGAGTACGCGCCCGCGCCGAGCTTGCGGGCGGCCGCGCAGGCCAGCATCACGTCGGACTGCTCGGGGCCGCGGCTCGCCTCGTCCAGAAGGCGCATGCGGTAGGGCGTGTTGATGGCTTCGAGCGGTCGCAGTCCGGCATCGCGCCATTCGAGCCTGAGCCATTCGCGGTGCTCGCGCAGCAGGGCGGCCGCGGCATCGTTCCATTGCGCGCGCCCGGTGCCCGGCGTCTGCGTGGCGCGCAGGCTCTGTGCATTGCGCTGAAAGCCGCTGCGCAGGTCGGAGACGGCATCGGCGGTGTCGCGGTCGAGCTGGGCCTGCACCTGCTCGACCTCGTGCCGCCCCGCGAGCCACACCACCGTGACCAGCAGCACCGACACCAGCACCGCGAGCAGCAGCCACAAAAACCAGCGCTGCCACAGCGAACGCAGCCGCCCGTACGCGGAACGCGCCCACCGCTGCGGTGCGACGGTCAGCAGCGCATCGGACATCGCGGCTAGAGAACGCAGTGCGACAGCACGGGCAGCTGGGTGCGCGTGCGCTCGATCTGCTTCGCATCGATGTCGAACAGCACCACGCCTTCGTCGCTGGCCTGCTGCGCCACCACCGTGCCCCAGGGATCGATGACGAGCGACTGGCCCCAGGTCTGGCGGCCGTTCTCGTGCGTGCCGCCCTGCGCGGGCGCCACCACCCATGCGAGGTTCTCGATGGCGCGGGCGCGCAGCAGCACCTCCCAATGGGCCGCGCCTGTCGTGCGGGTGAAGGCGCTGGGCACCAGCAGCAGGTCGGCGCCCTGCTTGGCAAGCGCGCGGTACAGCTCGGGAAAGCGCAGGTCATAGCAGACGCTCATGCCGATGCGCCAGCTGTGGCCGTCGCGCGAGGGCAGGTCGAACACGACCGGCTTGGCGCCCGGCGCGATGACGCGGCGCTCGTCGTAGCGCTCGGTGCCGTTGTCGAAGAAGAAGAGATGGATCTTGTCGTAGCGCGCCACGCACTGGCCGTCGGGCGCAAAGGCCAGCGAGCTGTTGAAGACGTGCTCGGCGTCGGTGCTCTCGATCGGCAGCGTGCCGCCCACGATCCACAGGCCGAACTCGCGCGCCGCATCGGCGAGGAAGCCCTGCACCGTGCCCGCGCCGGCCGTCTCGCGCAGACCCAGCTTGTCGGTGTCGCGCGCGCCCATCATGCAGAAATACTCGGGCAGCACCGCGAGCTCGGCGCCGGCCGCGGCGGCCTCTGCGAGCAGGTCGTGGGCGCGCGCGAGGTTGGCTTCGCGGGCGATGGCCGACACCATCTGGATGGCTGCGACTTTCATTGCGTGGTCTCCGTTTTCTTGCCTTCTTCCGCCGCCGCGGAACCGGTCCGGCCCGATGATCCCGGCAATCCCGGGAGGCTTGGCAGTTGCAGCGTGCGCGGCACCTTGGCTATTTTGGGGTCGGCCCAGGTGCCTTCGATGTGGAACTCCTGCGTGGCGGCGGCGGCGAGCGGCTTGCTCAGCACCCATTGCGCGAGGAAGGTGCCGAGGCCGATGGCCGGGTTGATGGCGGTGGCCACCAGCGCGGCGGTGCCGGCGTTGATCTCGGGCACCACCACCACGCGCAGGTTCTGCGTCTCGCGCACGATGTCGGCCGAGCCGTCCATGAGCGCGGCGGCATTGACGCCCTTCATCTGCAGGTTGTTGGTGCTCGCGATGCCCTTGTCGATCTTGGCGTCGCCGCGAATGAAGTCGAAGGCGAAGCCCTCGCTGAACACGTCGCGGAAGTCGAGCGTGAGCCGCCTGGGCAGCGCCTGCAGGCTCAGCACGCCGAGCAGCTTGGCCAGCCCCGGGTCGGCCTTGAGGAACTGGCCCGACTCCACATCGACCTGCAGCTGGCCGCCCAGGCTCGGGTAGTCGAGCGAGAACGGCGAGCCGCGCCAGTTGACGTCGCCTTCCAGCCGTCCCTTGCCGCGCCGCAGCACGCCGGGCATGCCGAAGCGCGCGAGCAGGTCGCCGGCATCGGCGATGTCCAGCTTGAAGGTCATGGCCGTGCGGCGCTGGCCCGCGGCGGCGCCGGGGATGGCGGCCCAGGTGCCCTTGGCCGCGAAGCTCGCCTCGGGCATCGTGAAGGTCAGCTTGTTGAGCAGCCACTCGCGCCCTGCGCCGCCGCGGTTGACCGCATCGATCTCGGCGCGGCCCAGGCGCTTGCCGAGCAGCTCGAAGTCGTCGATCACGATGTCGAGCGCGGGCAGCGTGCCCGGCTGCTCGTCGAGCAGGGCCTCGACCTGGGTTGCCTCGGCCGGCGCGATCTTCAGGCGTGCGAGCCGTGCGTAGAGCCGGCCGGCCTGCGTGTGGCGGTATTCGGCGTAGCCGCTCAATTCGGTGGCATCGATGTTGGCGCGCCAGAGCGCGCCCTCGCGCGTGCCGCCCAGCACCACGTTGTGCAGGGTGCGCCCGGCAATGCCCAGCTGCTGCGCGCGCACCGCGATGCGCGTGGGCAGGTAGGCTTGCGCACCCTCTTCGGCAGCGGCGGGCGCTTCGCTCGGGGTGCTGCTCGCGGCGGCGCCCAGCAGGGCGTCCCACGCGGCGATGTCGAGCTTGGCCACGTTGACGTTCGCGAACACGCCCTTGTCGGGCAGGCTCGCGGTCTCGCCCGCCGAGAGACCGACGCCGATGCTGCCGCGCAGCACGCGCGCCTCGGCGCCCGAGATGTCGCGCACGAACTGCACCGCGCCGACGCGGCCCAGCTCCAGCGAAAGCTGGTCCTGCGTGGCGACGGTGGCGCCGCCCTGCCGGCTGTCGCGGGTCTCGCGCACCAGCACCTTCTTCTCGATGCGCAGCGGCATCTGCTCCTCGGCGGTCTTCACCAGCGGTGCCGGCAGTTGCAGGGCAAGGCCTTGCAGGCTGCTCGTCAGCGAGAGCTCCGAGGCGCCATCGCGCACCGAGAACGTGGCCGCATACGGCGTGCTGCCGGTGGCCTTCTCGGCGAGCCGCGCGAGCCAGTCGGCCTCGCGCGCGCCGCGCAGGCCCTCGGCGGTGGCCGTGCCCTGCGCCTTCAGCGCGACCTCGCGGTTGGGGCCGGTGAAGCGGCCCTTGCCTTCGATGCGGATGTCGCCGCCGAGCAGCCTGGCCTGCACGCCGGCCAGCGAAAAGCCGGTTTCGGTGAAGCTCAGCGTGCCCTTGGCCTGCGTGAGCGAGGGTGCCTCGGGCACGAACTGCAGCTCGTTGTCGGCGAGTGCGATGGTGGCCTGCACCTTGGCGTTGTCGATGGCCGCGAGGGGCAGTTCGAGGTGCAGCTTGTAGTCGGCGGAACCGGTGGCGCGCGCGCGCAGCATGTGCTCGCCGACCCCGTCCTTCTCGCTGCCGGCCAGCGGCGCGCCCACGCGCAGCACCTCGCCGAGCGGCCCCTTGGCCTGCACGTCGACGCGCAGCAGCGGCGTGTGGCTCGACAGCTCGGGGATCTGCGCCTCGGCCTTCGTCACCTCGAGGCCGTTGGTGCCGGCCAGCCGGCCGCGCGCATTGCGCACCAGCATGCTGTCGCGCTCGAACACCAGTTCGCCCGAGACGCCGGTGAGCGGCGGCCACACCAGCGCCGGCGCGCCGGTGCGCGCGGGAATGGCGGTGGCGCTCGGCGGCACGTAGGCGTAGTTGACGTCGGCCACCTTGGCCACGATGCGGAACTCGCCCCGCTTCGGGTCCAGGAACGGCATGTCGTGCAGGTCGCCGCGCACGCGGAAATCGACGGTGCTGGCCGTGCCCTTGGTGACCGAGTCGCGCACGTAGTCGCGCGTGTGCTGGGGAATGTCGAGCGGCAGGTAGCGGAACACGCGCGTGCCGTCGGCGCGGGTGAGCTTGCCCTGCAGGTCGAGCACGCCGGGGAAACGGCCCTTGCTGCTGGAGACGGCCGGGTCGCTGGTGCGCCAGCTGGCCTCGGCATCGCCCTCGGCGTCGGTGTTGGCGAAGCGCAGCTTGGAGGCCTGCACCTGCGCGTTGCCGTTGTCGAGCTTCCACTGGAGCTGGGTGGAGAGCCGGTCGATCGGGATCACGGGCTCCTCGAAGACGCCGGGGAATTCGAGCGTGCCCTGTGCAATGGCCAGCGTGGCCGTGCCGCCGGCCTGGGTGGCGTCGAAGTCGATGGTGGCGCCGCTCAGGCCGGGCGTGCCGGGGTGGGCGCGAGGGGGTGTTGCGGCGGCAGCTGTGGTTGTGGGAACCGTTGGTGCAGGAGGCGCGGGTGGTGCCGGCTGCGAGGCGACGCGCAGGCCGCTCACGCGGCCGCGCGCCTGGTACTTGTCGGGCGCGCCCAGCGAGCCCTGCCAGCTCAGGTCGATGTGCTCGACCAGCCCGCGCGGCGCATAGCTGTCGAGCACGCGGTGCGTGGCTTCGCCCAGCGGCAGCCGGTCGGCGATGAGTGCGAGCGCGGCCAGATCGAGCCGGTCGGCGCGCAACGCGCCCTTCTCGGGCGTGCGGCCCTTGGCCGGTGTGTGCTGCAGCCAGAGGTTGCCGCCGGGCCAGCGCAGGCCGTCGGAGGTGTCGAACTGCAGCGCGGTGGTCGAGAACTCGAGGGTGTCGTTGTCCAGCTGGCCCGCGAGGCGGCCGGTGACCGAGCGCAGCACCAGCGGCTGCAGCCCCTTGCCCAGCGAAGCATCGACGCGGTCGAGCCCCAGGTCGGCTGCGCCGCCCACGAACTGGCCGTCTTCCACATCGGCCCAGAGGCGCACCGCGCCGTTGCCCTCGCGGATGCGCGCGTCGAGCGAGACGTATTGGCCCAGACGGGTGACATCGATGTAGGGCAGGTCGGCGTAGATCTGGCCGTCCCAGGTCTGCCAGCGGCCGGTGCGCACCGACAGCAGCGGCTGGCGGAACTGCCCGCGCAGCGTGAAGCGCTGGCCCCAGCCCACAGGCGGCGTGGCGTCGAGCCGGAGGCCGTGGCGGCGGCCGCCGTTGCGCGCCACGAAGCGCACGTCGGTCAGCAGGAGCGGCTCGGCCTGGCGCTGCTCGTCGGTCCAGCGGACGGTGCCGCCTTCGATGACCAGCTCACGCTGCGCGAAAAACCAGTCGGCGGCGCGGGTCTCTCCGGTCGTATCGGTGGCCATGTGCAATCCAGCCACATGGAGTTTTCCCTGAGCATCGCGGCGCACATCGAGCTGCGGACCCTCGATGTAGAGCTGCTCGAAATTCAGGCGCCAGAGCGATCGCGGCGACACACTGGCTACCACGCGCACGAGGCGAAGCGCCTCGCGTTTGTCCGCATCCTGCAGCACCACGTCGCGCAGTTCGAAGGCGGGGAAAAGCCCCTCGGGGCGGGCGGTGATAGACCCGATGCGCACCGGCACGCCGATGGCCTTGCTAGCCTGTGCCTCCAGTGCGCCGCGAAAATCACCGATTCGCGGCACAATCCACGCGTGTAGGACAACGACTGACAGCGCCAGCAGAAGCCATGCAGCGATCAGCAAACCCAACAGCCAGCGCGCCGTCACAGCGGTGATTTTGAGCAGACGTGAAGGGGTAGACGCCGTGTCGTTCATTGAGGATCGCGCTGTGTCGGGAATTATGACCGCCAGCATTCAGAGGGGTTCCACGGAAACCGAAAGCAGTGTGAACCAGTTGCCAGCCACTTCGACGCAGATCGCGCAGATCGCGTTCTCTTCCTGCTCCCGTTTCGTCCAGCGCCTGCGTCGCAGGTATGCGGGCGAACTTGCATTGCTTCCCCCCGGTGCGCCGCGGCGCGAGTCGATGACAGTGGCTTACGAGGCATTGCGCCAACGAGGGGACAGCGTCGGCGATGCATTGAGGATTGTGCGGCAGCTCGTGATGGAGCGGCTGGTCACGCTCGATTGCGACGAACAAGCGCCTCTCGCCGTGGTGACCACCGCGGTCACCGAACTCGCCGAATTCGCGCTCGACGTGGCCTGCGCCGATGCCTGCCGCGAACTCGATGCGGTGCATGGCGCGCCGCTCGGCCCCGACGGCCAGCGCGCGCAGCTCTGGGTGATCGGCATGGGCAAGCTCGGTGCGCGCGAGCTCAACGTGTCGAGCGACATCGACCTCATCTACCTGTACGACCTGGACGGCGAGACCCAAGGCGACGCCGACGGGCGCGGGCGCCTCGCGAACCAGGAGTACTTCTCGCGCGCCGTGAAGCGCATCTATGCGCTGGTGGGCGACACCACCGAGCACGGCTTCGTGTTCCGCATCGACCTGGCGCTGCGGCCCAACGGCAACTCGGGGCCGAGCGTGGTCTCGCTCGATGCGCTCGAAGAATATTTCCAGGTGCAGGGCCGCGAGTGGGAGCGCTTCGCGTGGCTGAAGAGCCGCGTGGTGGCGCCGCGCGACGTCGTGCTCGGCGGCAACGCACAGGGCCTGCGCGGTGCGGTGCTGCCCTTCGTGTTCCGCCGCTACCTCGACTACAGCGTGTTCGATTCGCTGCGCACGCTGCACCGGCAGATCCGCGAGCAGTCGGCGCGCCGCAGCGCCGGACGGCCCGAGCGCGCGAACGACGTGAAGCTCTCGCGCGGCGGCATCCGCGAGATCGAATTCACCGTGCAGCTCTTGCAGGTGGTGCGCGGTGGGCAATTCCCCGAGCTGCGCACGCGGCCCACGCTCGATGCGTTGCAGCGCCTCGCACGCGCCAACCTGATGCCGCAGGAAACCGCCGATGCGCTGGCCCTGGCCTACGAGTTCCTGCGCCGCGTGGAGCACCGCATCCAGTACCTGGACGACCAGCAGACCCACGTGCTGCCGGTGGCCGACGACGACCTGCGCTGGATCGCGCAGTCGATGGGCTATGCCGACTGCTGTCCTTTCCTCGAACAGCTCGACACCCACCGCGAGTTCGTCGCGCAGGAGTTCGACAAGCTGCTCGGCGGCGAGAAGCCCTGCAACGGCAAGTGCAGTGGCAAGAAGGCCGCGGCGCCCGCCGACCTGGCTGATTTGCTGGACGACCTGCCGCCCGTTTTTGCCGAGCGCATCCGCGACTGGTGCGAAACGCCGCGCGTGCTCGCCCTGCGCGAAGAAACGCGGGGGCGGCTGCGCCAGCTGGTGCAGCGCACCGGCCAGTGGCTCAAGGAGCCCGATGGCGACGGCGCGGGGCAGACACCGCGCCACGTCGATGCCGCGATGCGCTGGGCCGACTGGATCGAGCCACTGATGCGCCGCGAGAGCTATCTCGCGCTGCTGGTCGAACGGCCCGCCGTGCAGGAGCGCCTGCTGCGCCTGCTGGGCGCCGCGAAATGGCCCGCGCGCTACCTGATGCAGCACCCCGGCGTGATCGACGAACTGGCGAGCGACGAGATGCTGTCGGGCCGCTTCGTGGCCGAGGAATTCGAGCGCGAGCTGGAGTCACGCCACACCTCGCTCACCCGTACCGGCGAGGCCGACGAAGAGCGCCTGCTGAACCTGCTGCGCCATGCCCATCACGCCGAGGTGTTCCGCACGTTGGCGCGCGACGTCGACGGGCGCATCACCGTCGAGCAGGTGGCCGACGACCTGAGCGCGCTGGCCGACACCACGCTGCGCGTGACCGCCCGCTGGTGCTGGCCGCATGTGCGCAACCGCCATCGCGAGGTGGCGCAGTTCGCGATCATCGGCTACGGCAAGCTGGGCGGCAAAGAGCTGGGCTACGGCAGCGACCTGGACATCGTGTTCGTCTACGACGATGACGACGAGCGAGCCGGCGAGGTCTATGCGGCCTATGTGCGCAAGCTGATCAACTGGCTCACGGTGAAGACGCGCGAGGGCGACCTCTTCGAGATCGACACGGCGCTGCGGCCCAACGGCAACTCGGGCCTGCTCACCACGAGCTTCGAGGCGTACGAGAAGTACCAGCTCGGCCGCGGCAGCAACACCGCGTGGACCTGGGAACACCAGGCCATGACACGCGCGCGCTTCGTGCTCGGCAGTGCGGACCACGGCGCCGAGCTGGGTGCGCGTTTCGACCAGGTGCGCGAGGCCGTGCTGGTGTCGCCGCGCGACCGCGAGTCGCTCAAAGCCGAGATCATCGCGATGCGCGACAAGCTGCGCGGCGCACGGCCGGTGAAGGCCGACCGCTTCGACGTGAAGCACAGCCCCGGCGGCATGGTCGATGCCGAGTTCGCGGTGCAGTTCCTGGTGCTGTCGTCGTCGGGCGAGCACCCGGAGCTGATTCCGAACGTGGGCAACATCGCGCTGCTGCTGCGCGCCGAACTGGCCGGGCTGCTGCCCGAAGGCATCGGCCGCAGCGCGGCGCGGGCCTATCGCGAGTTGCGCCGCGTGCAGCATCGCGCGCGCCTGAACGAAGAGCCGACACAAGTCACGCCTCCCGCACTGGCCGCCGAACGCGACGCCATGCTGGCGCTCTGGAAGGCGGTATTTGGCTGACGGAATCCGCGCCCACACGACCACCGCGCTGGCTGCGTGCGCGGTTGCCGTCGCCGTCCTTCTGGCCGGCTGCGCGAGCGGACCCCGTGGAGGAAGCGGCGGCGGCGTAGCAAGCGGTCGCGACGGCCCGGGCACCAACATCCCCTCGGACCTGGACCGCGTACCCGACGCCGAGCCCCGCATCGAATCCATCCGCAGCAGCGGCGGCACCAGCAAGCCCTACACGGTGCTGGGCCGGGGCTACCAGCCGATCACCGACGACCGGCCATTCCGGGAGTCGGGTCTGGCCTCCTGGTACGGCCGCAAATTCCACGCCGCATCGACCTCCAGCGGCGAGCCCTACGACATGTACGCGATGACGGCCGCGCACAAGACGCTGCCGCTGCCGAGCTATGTGCGGGTGCGCAATCCGGCCAACGGGCGCGAGGTGATCGTGCGGGTGAACGACCGCGGGCCGTTTGTCGACGGACGCGTCATCGACCTGAGCTACACGGCCGCGCTCAAGCTCGACCTGCTGCGCGGCGTGGCGCCGGTGGAGATCGAGCGGATCACGAACGAGGACATCCGCACGGGGGCATGGCGACGGGATTCGGGGACCGCGTATGCGGCCGCCTCGCCGGCCCCGCGCGCAACCGCTGCGTCGGTGCCTGTGCCTTCAGCCTGGGTGGCGCCGGTGGCGATGGTGAATGCGCCGGCGGCTGCCACGATGCCTGTCGCACCGCAAACACCGGCGACGGCGATGGCAGCTGTGGAGCAGCAGCCTGTCGAAGCAGACGCACCGCCGCCACCGCGTCAACCGATCGTGGTCACCGACCTTGCGCCGATGGCACCGCTCGACGTACCTGCACGGCCGGTGTCGGCAGCTTCGGCGGCCGCGTCGTCTGCCGCCGCGGTGGCTGGCTTCTGGGTGCAGCTCGGCGCCTTTCGCGAACGCGACGGTGCGGAGACCCTGCTGAGCCAGGCGGCGCACGGATTGCCTTCGCTGGCGCCCCAGCTGCGCGTATTCAGCGAGGCCGGCACGCACCGGCTGCAGGCCGGGCCGTTCGCCTCGCGCAACGCCGCCGGCGAAGCCGTCACGCAGTTGCGCGAGAGCCTGCGGATCGCGCCGATGGTGGTCGAGCGCCGCTGAGGACGAAACCGCTCAGTCCAGCGCCTTCACGGCGACCGGCACACGCATGCCGACGTTGATGCGGTTCCAGGTGTTGATCTGCGCGACCGCCACGGTGAGCTCGGCGATCTCGACGTCGCTGAACTGCGCCTTCAGGGCTTCGAACTCGGCTTCGCGCTCGTCGTGATGATCGGCCAGCCGCGTGAGCGATTCGGCCCAGGCCAGCGCCGCGCGCTCGCGCTCGTTGAAGAAGCTCACTTCGCGCCAGGTGGCCAGGCTGTTGATGCGCTGCCATCCTTCGCCTTGCTTGCGCAGGTCGCGCACATGCATGTCGAGGCAGTAGGCGCAGCCGTTGATCTGCGAGACGCGGGCAAAGACGAAGTCGAGTGTCGTCTTGCCGACGGTGCTCGCGTCGATGCTGGCGCTGACGGCCAGGATGGCTTCGAAGGTCTTGGGGATCGTCTTGAACCAGTTCAGGCGAGGTGTCGTGTTCATGAGAAGGCTCCAGTGGATGGGTGAAGAAAAATCTGCTTCCTACCCACTGAAGACGGGCCAGCCTTCGGCCCTGTGACACGCCGCGCGAACTATTTATTTCGAGGCAAAGCGCTGCGCGATGCGGGCGAGCTTGTCGGGATTGCGCTGCACGCGGATGCGCGCGATGCGTTCGTCCTCGATCTCGAAGGTCTGCGCCGATTCGAGTTCGCCATCGATGAAGCGCAGAAGGCCGGGCTCGCCGTTGATCTCCACCAGCTCCATGCGCACCACCGGGCCCATGCGACGCCAGAGCGAGAAGTAGAGCTGCGCGAGACGCTGGTTGCCGGCGAGGACCTTGCTGAACGACTGCACCTTGCCGCCGCCGTCGCCGATGAGTTCGACGTCCTCGACCATCAGCGCCTTCAGGTCCTGCATGCTGCCGCGCGCGGCGGCGTCGGCGAAGGCGCGCAGCAAGCGCTGGTGGGTTTCGCGCGAGACCTGGTAGCGCGGGCGCGCGTCCTGCACCTGCGCCTTGGCGCGGTGCACCAGCTGGCGGCAGGCGGCTTCGCTCTTGCCGAGCGTGAGTGCCACTTCGTCGTAGTCAGCGTCGAACACCTCGCGCATCAGGAAGGCGGCACGCGCCTCGGGGGCCAGGCGCTCGAGCACGGCGAGGAAGGCGACGGAGATGTTGTCGGCGCGCTCGAGCGATTCTTCGGGCGTGTCGGGCGACTCGGTCAGCGTCGGCTCGGGCATCCAGGCGCCGATGTAGTGCTCGCGCTGGACCTTGGCGGTGCGCAGCCGGTCGATCGACAGCCGCGTGACGACCGTCACGAGCCAGGCTTCGGCGCTGTCGAAACTGGCCTTGTCGGCTTCATGCCAGCGCAGCCAGGCGTCCTGCACCACCTCTTCGGCCTCTGCAACGGAACCGAGCATGCGGTAGGCAATGCCCTGCAGGCGGCGACGGTGGCTGTCGAAGGTGAGGGTCGGGTCGTCCATGCCCGATTAGACGTTCGGTGCCCGCGGGTTGTGACACCGGTCGCCCAAAAAAATCGCCCCGGGGTGCGGGGCGATTTTTTGTTTGCTTATGCGCCTTGGTACTCAGGCTTGGGACCGAGCGTGGCGGCGATTTCCTTGCGGTACCGGTTCAGCTCCTGCACGGTCTTGAAGCTGCGGTTCATCAAGAGGCTCAGGTTGTGCAGGATGCGCTCCCCGACCTTGGTTTCCCAGACGGCATCGAACTTGATCTGCTTGTCGAGCCAGTGCTCGAGCCAGTCAGGGTCGGGCATGCGGCTCTGGATGGTGTCGTTCGGGAACAGCGACTTGTTGACGTGCAGGTTGGTCGGATGCAGGGCCTGGGCGGTACGGCGCGCGCTGGCCATCAGGACGCCGACCTTGGTGAACGCGGCACGGGCCTCGTCGCCGAACTTCTCGAGCGCACGCTTCATGTAGCGCAGGTACGCGCCGCCGTGGCGGGCTTCGTCCTGGCTCAGCGTGGTGTAGATGTGCTTGATGACCGGCTCGGTGTGCCACTGGGCAGCGCGGCGGTACCAGTGGTTCAGGCGGATCTCGCCGCAGAAATGCAGCATGAGGGTTTCGAGCGGGGGGGCCGGGTCGAAATCGAAGCGCACTTCGTGCAGTTCGGCTTCGGTGGGCGCGTGCTTGGGGCTGAAGCGCTTGAGGTACTCCATCAGCACCAGGGAGTGCTTCTGCTCCTCGAAGAACCAGATCGACATGAAAGCGGAAAAATCGCTATCGTGACGGTTGTCGCGCAGGAACATCTCGGTGGCCGGCAGCGCCGCCCACTCGGTGATGGCATTCATCTTGATGGTCTGGGCCTGCTCTTCCGTCAGCAAGGAAGCGTCGAACGACTGCCAGGGAATGTCCTTGTCCATGTCCCAGCGGACGGATTCGAGTTGTCTGAAGAGTTCCGGATAGAGCATCAAAGTCTTTCTATGGCCGCCGATTTTAGTCGGCCCGTTTGGCGCGACCGTGACAGACGCGCGATGATGCGAATACGTGCGCCGTAGCGGCACGGATGCACACCCCCCTTTTTGAACCAGGAGCCCGCCATGCGAACCCTTTTCTTATTGTCGACGCTCTGGCGCTGCATTCCGGCTGTTTCCCTCGTGGCGGGGCTGTTTGCGACGCTTCCGGCGAGCGCGCAGACACCACCTGCAACGCCAGCTCCGGCAGAGGCTGCCGGGTGCCCCGCCATCCTTCAACACACCTTCGCGCGGCTGCAGGACGAAAAGCCCCAGGCTTTGTGCCAGTACTCCGGAAAAGTGGTCCTGGTGGTCAATACGGCGAGCTTTTGCGGCTTCACGCCGCAGTACAAAGGCCTGGAGGCGCTGGACATGAAATACCGCAACCGCGGGCTCGTGGTGCTGGGCTTCCCGTCGAACGATTTCTCCCAGGAATCGGGTTCCAACAAGGAAATCGCCGACTTCTGCGAAAGCACCTTCGGCGTGAAGTTTCCGATGTTCGCCAAGTCGTCGGTGCGCGGCACGGACGCCAACCCGCTCTTCAAGCAACTCGCCCAGGCCTCCGGCACCACGCCGAAGTGGAATTTCTACAAGTATCTGATCGGGCGCGACGGCAAGGTTGTCCAAGCCTGGTCGAGCATGACGGCTCCGGACGAAAACGGCTTTGTGAACGTCATCGAGAAGCAGCTCGGGACAAATTAAGACTGACCAGTTCACAAAAAAACGAATCGGTAATATTATTTACCGATGCGTCCACACCATCGTGAACTGAACGTCACAAACGCTTACCACTGCGCCGGGAACCGGGCCCCGGGAGGCGCGCTCATAATTTGCGTGGGTGGCCAAAGCCCACCGGTTTTCATGTTGCGAGGTCTTCCAGGCGCTTGTCGTCTGGTCGAAATCCCGAGGCGATTCTTCTCCTCCTCCCTCCCTCCCTCCTTCGCGTCGGGGCGCCTCGCAGCATTTTTGTATTCCCGCCGGATCGGGGGCTCGCGATGACGCAGCCCCTTCGAGTCGCCATCATCGGCGCCGGCATCTCGGGACTGGCCGCAGCGCACGCCCTTCGCGACGCGGCCCGCATCACCCTCTTCGAAGCCAGTGACTACTTCGGCGGTCACGCCCACACGGCAACGATCGAGTTGCCGCGCTCCCCAACCGACCCGACCCGTGTCCCCCACGGCGTCGACACCGGCTTCCTGGTCTACAACGATCGCACCTATCCGAACCTGATCCGCCTGTTCGCCGATCTCGGCGTCGAGACTGCGCTGTCCGAGATGTCGTTCTCGGTCCAGGCCACACGCGACAACGGCGGCCACCTCGAGTGGAGCGGCAACACCCTCAGCACCGTCTTCGCCCAGCGGCGCAACCTCGCCGATCCGCGCTTCCTCGGCATGCTGGCCGACCTCTTGCGCTTCAACCGTCTGACCACCCGCATCGCGCAGGCCGGCACGGAGGGCGAACTGGCCCAGCCGCTCGGCGAGTTCCTGGACGCCCACCGCTTCGGCGCTGCCTTCCGCGACTGGTACTTCCTGCCGATGATGGGCTGCATCTGGAGTTGCTCGACCGCGCAGATGCTGGCGTTCCCGGTCGCGACCATGATCCGCTTCTGCCACAACCACGGGCTGATCCAGATCGCCAACCGGCCGCAATGGCGCACCGTGCGCGGCGGTTCCCGCCACTACGTCGAGAAGATCGTCGCAGGCCTGGAAGACAAGCGCCTGCGCACCCCGGTGCGCCGCATCACCCGCACGGACGACGGCGTGCTCGTCGCCACCGACGCCGGCACCGAGCGCTTCGACCACGCGATCCTCGCCACCCATTCCGACCAGTCGCTCGCCATGCTCGGCGACGCCAGCCCCGCCGAAGCTGCCGTGCTCGGCGCGATCCGCTACCAGCCGAACCACGCCGTGCTCCACACCGACGCCTCGGTGCTGCCGCAGCGCCGATCCGCCTGGGCCGCCTGGAACTACGAGCGCGCGGCGGCCAGCGAGCGCGAATCGGGCCGGGTCTGCCTGCATTACCTGTTGAACAAGCTGCAACCGCTGCCTTGGGAACAGCCGGTGATCGTTTCGTTGAATCCGGTCCGCGAGATCCAGCGTAGTCAGGTCATGGCCGAATACGACTACGACCACCCGGTGCTCGACCTTGCCGCGATCCGCGCGCAAGCCGAGGTTCCCGCCCTGCAGGGCCAGCGCAACACCTGGTTCGCCGGCGCGTGGATGGGCTACGGCTTCCACGAAGACGGTCTCAAGGCCGGCCTGGCTGCGGCCGCCAGCCTGCGGGCGGCGAGGTCTGCGGCATGACCCAGGAGCGCCCGCTCCCGCTGATGGGCTTCGGCGAGGTGCGCCACGCGCGCCTGCGCCCTGCACGCAACGCCTTCATCTACCCGACCTATTTCCTGATGCTGCCGATGCGCTCCCTGCAGGCGGACGGCAGCGATGCACTCGCGCTCAACCGCCGGGCGGGGCTGTCTTTCCATGACATCGACCACGGCGACGGCCGCGCGCCCGCGCAAGGCGGTGCACTGGCCTGGATCGACGAGTTGCTGGCCGCCCACAAGATCCACGACGCGACCGGCGAGGCCTGGCTGCATTGCTACCCGCGCGTGTTCGGCTACACCTTCAAACCAGTGAGCTTCTGGTACTGCCACACGGCCGAAGGCGCGCTGCGGGCCATCGTGGTCGAGGTGAACAACACCTTCGGCGAGCGCCACTGCTACCTGCTGGACCACCCGGCCTACGGCCAGGAGCTTAAGGCCACCAAGGCCTTCCACGTGTCGCCGTTCTGCCAGATCAGCGGCGACTACCGCTTCCGCTTCTTCGTCGATGCCGAGTTCGCCCACACCGTGGTGCGCATCGATCACGACGACGCCGACGGCCCCCTGCTGCAGACCAGCGTGAGCGGCGAACTGGGTCCGCTCACGGCGGCCAGCGCACGGCGTGCGCTCTGGCGCTACCCCGCCATGACCTTCGGGCTCATCGCGCGCATCCACTGGCAGGCCGCGAAGCTCTGGCTCAAGCGCGTGCCTTTCGTCGCGAAGCCCGCGCCGCCCCTTCATTTCGTGTCCAGCGACCACCAGCAGCAGGCGAACCCATGAACCCGACCACCACCGCCTCCCAGGTTCCACGCTTCTCGTTGCCGCAGGACGCCCCCGGCGCCGCGCGCACGGTGCTCGGCCTGTTGCAACGCCTCGCCCACGGCTCGCTCACGGTGCGGCTGCCCGACGACTCGGTGCGGCACTTCGGCGCCGCGCCCGGCAGCAGCAACCTCACGGCCTCGCTCACGCTGCGCAACTGGGAGGTCTGCAAGGCCGCGCTCAAGTCGGGCGACATCGGCTTTGCCGAGAGCTACATCGCGGGCGACTGGACCACGCCGAACCTGGTCGAGCTGATCAAGGTGTTCATCGCCAACCGCCGCGCGATCGAGGACGTGGTCTACGGCAGCTGGTTCGGCCGCCTCGTGTACCGCGTGCGGCACCTGATGCACCGCAACAGCAAGGCCGGCAGCTCGCGCAACATCCACGCGCACTACGACCTGGGCAATGCCTTCTACAAGCTCTGGCTCGACGAGACGATGAACTATTCGTCGGCCTGGTTCGAGGGCAACCTCGACAAGCCGATGCCTGACGCCCAGCGCGCCAAGGTGCGGCGCGCGCTCGACATGGCCGGCGTGAAGCCCGGCGACCGCGTGCTGGAGATCGGCTGCGGCTGGGGTGCGCTGGCCGAGATGGCCGCCTTCGATTTCGGCGCCTCCGTCACAGGCGTGACGCTCTCCACCGAACAGCTCGCCTTCGCCCGCCAACGCACCGCGGGCCTCTCTGCCGACCTTCGCCTGCAGGACTACCGCGACATCGACGACGCGCCCTTCGACGCCGTCTGCTCCATCGAGATGGTCGAAGCCGTGGGCCGCGAATACTGGCCGACCTACTTCCAGAGCGTGAGCCGGCTCCTCAAGCCCGGTGGCCGCGCCTGCGTGCAGAGCATCGTGATCGACGACCAGCTCTTCGACCGCTACATCGACTCGACCGACTTCATCCAGCAGTACATCTTCCCGGGCGGCTGCCTGCCCTGCCCACGCGAGTTCCGGCGCGAGGCCGAGGCCGCGGGGCTTGCGGTGGTGGACGAATTCGCCTTCGGCGCCGACTACGCCGAGACGCTGCGCCGCTGGCGCGAGCATTTCCTCGCGCAGCGCGCACAGATCCTGCAGCTGGGCTTCGACGAGCGCTTCATGCGCATCTGGGAGTTCTACCTCGCCTACTGTGAGGCGGCGTTCTCGCAGGCCAACATCGACGTGGTCCAGTACACGCTGCAAAAACGCTAGCCCTTCGTGTCCACTTTCGGACCTCTGGCTGGTGTGCGCTACGGACTGCTCGGCCTGCCGCTCGCCTTCGTCGCGCTGCCGCTCTATGTGCTGCTGCCGAACCACTACGCCCGCGCCTTCGGCGTGCCGCTCGCCACGCTGGGCGCGGTGCTGTTGGGCGCGCGTCTGCTCGATGCGCTGATCGATCCGCTGCTCGGGCGGCTCAGCGACCGGCTTCATGCGCGCTCGGCGCAGGCGGTGCTGGGTTTCGGCGCTGTCGCCGCGGGTGTCCTGCTGCTGGGCTTCGGGCTGCTTTTCTTTCCCCAACTGCTGGTCGACCCCGCGCGCCATGGCGCGCTGCTCGTGGTGGCCGCCGTGCTGCTCGCGCTGACCTACGCGGGCTACAGCATGCTGAGCATCGCGCACCAGTCGTGGGGCGCGATGCTGGGCGGCGACGCCTCGCAGCGCAGCCGCATCGTGGGTTGGCGCGAAGGGATGGGGCTCGTCGGCGTGGTGCTGGCATCGGTCGCGCCGACGCTGGCGGGACTGCCTGCGATGGTCGCGCTGTTCGGCGTGCTGCTGGTGGCGGGGTGGATCTTCTGGACACAGGCGCCACGGCCGGCGCGCACCGCCGCGCCGCACACGGCGGTCGACCTGCGGCTGCCGCTGCGCCGTGCGCCGTTTCGCCGCCTGCTCGCGGTGTTCGTGCTCAACGGCATCGCGAGCGCGGTGCCGGCCACGCTGGTGCTGTTCTTCGTGCAGGACCGGCTGCGTGCGCCGGCTGCGATGGAGCCCGCATTCCTCGGCCTTTACTTCGTGGTGGCCGCCGCATCGATCCCGGCGTGGCTGCGCATCGTGCGCCGCTGGGGACTCGCACGCAGCTGGCTCGGCGGCATGTGCATGTCGGTGGCGGTGTTCGCATGGGCCGGCGCGATGGGCGCGGGCGACGCGGTGCCCTTTCTCGTCGTCTGCGCGCTGTCGGGTTTCGCGATCGGCTCGGACCTCGTGCTGCCGAGTGCGCTGCTCGCCGGAATCATTGCCGAGGCCGGCGACCAGCCGCATGCCGGCGCGTACTTCGGCTGGTGGAATTTCGCGACCAAGCTCAACCTCGCGCTGGCCGCCGGCCTCGCGTTGCCGTTGCTCGGTCTGGCCGGCTACGTGCCGGGCACGCGCGATGCGTCGGCGCTGCAGGCGCTGTCGCTCGCCTACTGTCTTCTGCCCTGCGTGCTCAAGGTGATCGCGGGTGCGGCGCTGTGGGCGCTGGTGATTCGATCGCCCGCTTCCGCTGCGCCCTTGCCGCTTTCGACGAAGGCTGCGCCGTGAAGCCCTTCAATCCGCCGCTCGCCGACTGGCGCGGCAAGACGGCATGGATCGTCGGCGCGTCCTCGGGCATCGGCCGCGCGACGGCGCTGGCACTGCTCGAAGGCGGCGCGCGGGTCGCCGTGTCGGCCCGCAACGGCGAAGCGCTCGAGGAGCTCGCGGCACTGCACAACGACGCCGCGCGGCCGCCACGCGTGATCGTGCTGCCGCTCGACGTGCGCGATGCCGCCGCGGTCGCCGCCGCGTATGCGCAGCTGCAGGCGATGGCCGGTCCTGTCGACCTCGTGCTCTTCAACGCGGCCATCTACGGCGTACTGCGCGCCGACGCCTTCGCACTCGACGAAATGCTCGCGCACCAGCAGGTCAACTACGTCGGCGCCTTGAACGTGCTGGCTGCCGTGCTGCCCGGCTTCGTGGCGCGTGGCGCGGGCCATGTGTCGCTCACGGCGAGCGTCGCCGGCTTTCGCGGGCTGCCGAAGAGCCTGGCCTACGGCCCGACCAAGGCCGCGCTGACCCACCTGGCCGAGGTGCTCTACATCGACCTGCATGCGCGCGGCATCGGCGTGAGCGTGATCCAACCCGGCTTCGTGACCACGGCGCTCACGGCGAAGAACGATTTCCGGATGCCGGCGCTGATCACGCCCGGGGAAGCGGCCGAGGCCATGCTCGAAGGCTGGCGCCGGGGCGCGTTCGAGATTCACTTTCCGCGGCGCTTCACGCTCTGGATGAAGCTGATGCGGCTGCTGCCGTACCGGCTCTACTTTCCGGCCGTCGCCAGGTTCACCGGGCTCTGAAAAAGAAAAAGGCGCCGCGTGGCGCCTTTGTTCGGACTGTGCCGCCTCAGGGCTTCGTGTCGATGAAACTGGGACGGAGCATGAGCTTGTCGTACAGCTTCGCAAGATTGCCGTGCTCGCCGCGCCAGTCGATATCGGGAAAGCGCAGGCTCAGCCAGCCCAGCGTGCAGCCCACCGCGATGTCCGACAGGCTCAGGTGAATGCCGCTGCAGAAGGGCTTGTCGCCCAACCCCTTGGACATGGCGGACACGCCGTCCACGACCTTCGTGCGCTGGCGCTCGATCCAGGTGGTGCTGCGCTCGTGGTCGTTGCGGCCGGACCAGGTGGATTCGAGGCGCCAGAGCACGCCGGCATCCATGACGCCATCGGCCAGCGCTTCCCAGGTCTTGACCTCGGCGCGCTCGCGGCCCTGCTGCGGGATGAGCTTGCCTACCGGAGACAGCGTGTCGAGATATTCCACGATCACGCGCGAATCGAACATCGCCTCCCCGCCTTCCATGATCAGGCAGGGCACCTTGCCCAGCGGATTGGAGTTGGAGATGGTGGTGTCGGCGGACCAGACGTCCTCGAGCACGAACTGGTAATCGAGCCGCTTTTCGGCCAGCACCACGCGCACCTTGCGCACATAAGGGCTGGCGGCGGATCCGATCAGTTTCATGAAGGCTCTCTCCCTTTGTTCTTGGCTGATGACACTTGTTCATAATCATTTTAGGTGAACGGGACCACCGGGGGCCCGGATACACCCCGATGTGTCGGTACGGCCCCACGGACCGCCGGCCGCCTAAAATTCGGGCATGAGCTTTTCCACCGTCTCCGCCCTCTCCCCCCTTGACGGCCGCTATGCGGCCAAACTCGCGGCCTTGCGCCCGCTGATGAGCGAACAGGGCTACATGCACCGGCGCGTGCAGGTCGAGGTGGCGTGGTTCATTGCGCTGTCCGACTGCGGCTTCGCCGAATTCAAGCCCCTCACCGGCGGCGCCCGCAAGTACCTGCTGGGCCTGGTGTCCCACTTCTCCGAGGCCGATGCGCTGGCCATCAAGGAGATCGAGAAGACCACCAACCACGACGTGAAAGCCGTCGAATACTGGATCAAGTCCAAATTCGAAGCCCGGCCCGAGCTGCTCGCCGCCGCCGAGTTCGTGCACTTCGCCTGCACCAGCGAAGACATCAACAACACCAGCCACGCCCTGCAGATCCAGGCCGCGCGCGAAAAAGTGGTGCTGCCGGCCATCGACGGCCTGATCGCCAAGCTGCGCGAAATGGCGCACCAGTTCGCCGGCGTGTCGATGCTCTCGCGCACCCACGGCCAGACCGCCAGCCCGACCACCGTCGGCAAGGAAATCGCCAATGTGGCGGTGCGCCTGTCGAAGGCCCGCGCGCAGATCGCCTCGGTGCAGCTCTTGGGCAAGATGAACGGCGCCGTCGGCAACTACAACGCCCACCTGGCCGCCTGGCCCGATTTCGACTGGGAAGCCTTCAGCCGCAAGGTCATCGAGACGCCCGCGCCGCTCGGCCTGGGCCTGAGCTTCCAGCCGTACAGCATCCAGATCGAGCCGCACGACTACATGGCCGAACTCTTCGATGCGGTGGCGCGTGCCGACACGATCCTGATCGACTTCTCGCGCGACGTCTGGGGTTATGTGAGCCTGGGCTACTTCAAGCAGCGCCTGAAGAAGGGCGAGATCGGCTCCTCGACGATGCCGCACAAGGTCAACCCGATCGACTTCGAGAACGCCGAGGGCAACCTGGGCCTGGCCAACGCGGTGCTGCGCCACCTGAGCGAGAAGCTCCCCATCAGCCGCTGGCAGCGCGACCTGACCGACAGCACCGTGCTGCGCAACATCGGCGTGGCCTTCGGCTACGCCACGCTGGCCTACGCGAGCCTGGCCACGGGCCTCGGCAAGCTGGAGCTCAACGAGGAAGCGCTGGCCGAAGACCTCGACGCATCGTGGGAAGTGCTGGCCGAGCCGATCCAGACCGTGATGCGCCGCTACGGCGTGCAGGGCGCCTACGAGCAACTGAAGGAAGTGACGCGCGGCAAGACCGTCACGGCCGAGGCGCTGCACGGGCTGATCCGTTCGCTGGCCATTCCAGACGAGGAAAAAGCCCGCCTTCTGGCCATGACGCCCGCCAGCTACGTCGGCAAGGCCGCGGAACTCGCCAGTAGAATCTAAAGTTCCCGTGTATCGATCCACCAACCGCAGCGAACGGTTGGTCTGACGCGCACGCGGACCCCCAACTTCCCAGCCAACGCGTCTTTTCACCGGCGCGCCAGCCAACAACCATGACGGGACTCCTCGAGGTCCCCGTGATTCATGCTGCGCGCTCCGCTGCGACGTCTCTGGCTGAAGATCCACCGCTGGACCGGGCTCACGCTCGGCCCGATCCTGGCCCTCACGGCGCTGCTCGGCGCGGTGCTGGTGGTGAGCCGGCCGATCGATCGCCAGGTCCATTCGGACCTCTTCGTCTCGCGCAGCGCGGGTGATGCCATCGCGGCCGCAGCCGCACTGCCGCTCGAGCCGCTGCGCCAGCGCATCGTGTCCGAATTCGGCCCCGACACCAATTTCACGCTGCGCCCGCCGCACCACGCCGACGAAACGCTTTGGGTACTGGTGCGCGGCAAGTGGAGCGGCACGCTCTACCTCGATCCCGCCAATGGCGCCGAGCAAGGCCGGCGCGGCACCGAGGAAGGTTTCTACAACCTCGCCTACAAGATCCACAACAGCCTGCTGCTCGAGGGCACCGGCAAGGGCATCCTGGCTTTCGTGGCCCTGTCCTACCTGTTCCTGCTGGTGACGGGCCTGGTGCTGTGGTGGCCGGTGCGCTGGCCGCCGTCGCTGCGCATCGTGCTGAACCGCGGCCTCTTGCGCGGGCTGTTCGACCTGCACCGCACGGGCGGCGCGGTACTCGGTCTCCTGATCGCCGTGTCGGTCGCCACGGGGGCCTACATGGCCTGGCGGCCGCTGGGCGATTTCATTTCCGCCGCCATGGGGCAGAAGCCGGTCAAGGCCCCGGCGATCGCCAAGGGCAGCGCGAGCGGCCCGCGCATGCCGCTCGACGAGATCGTGGCGCGCGCCCAGAAGGTCTACCCGGGCCAGCCGATCGGTTACGTGCTGGTGCCCGGCAAGGCGGACCAGCCGATCCGCGTGCGCTTCCGGCTCGCGGACGATCCGCATCCCAACGGCATCAGCTCCGTGTGGCTCCACCCGGTCAGCGGCGAGGTGCTGGCCGCACGCAAGTGGCAGGACCTCGATGCCGGCAACGGTGCGGTGGCGGTGATCTTTCCGCTGCACACGGGCGAACTGGGCGGCGTGGCCCACCAGGTCGTCACCGCGCTGCTCGGCCTCGCGCTCGGCGGCCTGGGTTTCAGCGGCATCTGGCTCTGGTGGCGCCGACGCGCCATGGCCGCCGCGGCCCGCAACAACAACGCGCTTTCCAGTCGAACGACGTCCTGAAGAAAAAAAGCCCCACGGCCTGTCACACGTTTCTTGTTTTTATCCCGGAGGAGTTCCCCTTGTTCCCGCACAAACGCACCGCCATCGCGATGGCCCTGTTACCCCTGAGCCTGCAGAGCTTCGCCGCCGACGCAGACCCTGCCGCCGACCCGTCGAAGTCGCTGGAGACCATCACCGTCACCGGCGACTGGCTCGCCAGCCCCAACGAGACCAAGGTGCTCGAACACGCCGGCGCGCGCAGCATCGTCGAACGCAAGCAGATCCAGGAAAGCGGCGCCTCCAGCGTGCGCGACGTGCTGCGTCAGATCCCTGGCGTGCAGGTGCAGGAGAGCAACGGCACCGGCGGCAGCGACATCTCGCTGAACGTGGGCGTGCGCGGCCTGACCTCGCGGCTCTCGCCGCGCTCGACCATCCTGCTGGACGGCGTGCCGCTGGCCTACGCGCCCTACGGGCAGCCGCAGCTCTCGCTGGCGCCGCTGTCGCTCGGCAGCATCGAGACGGTCGACGTGGTGCGCGGCGCGGGCTCGGTGCGCTATGGCCCCCAGAACGTGGGCGGCATCATCAACTTCGTGACGCGCGCGATCCCCAAGCAGTTCTCGGGTGAAGTCGGCGTGGGCGTCGAAAGCGCGGGCCACGGCGGCGGCACCAAGACCACGCCCACACTGTTCGTCGGCGGCACCAACGAGAACGGCCTGGGCCTCGCGCTGCTGTACTCGGGCACGCATGGCGACGGCTTCCGCGAGAGCAACGACCACACCAGCATCGACGACCTGATGCTCAAGGGCGCCTACCGGATCTCGAGCACCGACGACATCGCGGTGTCGCTGCACCACTTCGAAGGCAAGGGCCGCATGCCGGGCGGGCTGACCACCGCGCAGTTTGCGGCGAACCCGTTCCAGTCGGACCGCCCTTTCGACGAATTCAGCGGCAGCCGCACCGATGGCTCGGTCAAGTACACGCACAACGACGGCGTGAACAAGTTCGAGATGTTGGGCTACTACACCGACTCGTTCCGCAGCAGCTACCTGGAGCAGGAAGGCACCGGCGCCAACGCCGGCCGGCGACGCCTCACATCCTCGCCACGCAACTACAAGACCTTCGCCATCGAGCCCCGCTATTCGCGCCTCTTCGATTCGGGCAGCGTGGTGCAGGAAGTCAGCGTCGGTTTCCGTTACCTCAAGGAAGAAGCCTCCGAGGTGGCAACGCGCAGCACCTACTACACACCGCGCCCGGGCTTCGATGCCTACAGCCTGGCCAACCCCGCCTACCAGACCAGCAAGGGCGGCACGACCGCGCATGCGTTCTACATCGACGACCGCATCGACTTCGGCAACTGGACGGTCACGCCCGGCGTGCGCTACGAATCCTTCAGCTCGCACAACGACGTGTTCACCGTGGCGAACAACCGCATCACGAACGCGATCTATCCGAAGATCGATTCCAACGAAGTGCTGCCGACGCTGTCGGTGCTCTACCGCGCGAGCGAGCGCTGGTCGCTGTTCGCGAATGCCGGCGTGTCGTTCGGTCCGCAGCAGTACGCCCAGCTCGCGCAGTCCACCACCAGCCTGCATCCCGAGAAGGCCAAGACCTATGAAATCGGCACGAAGTACAAGGGCGAGGCCTGGAGCGGCGAGCTGACGCTGTTCAACATCAACTTCGACAAGGAACTGCTGCTGGCGCGCTCCATCACCGGCGACGTCGGCCAGTGGACCGACCTGGGCGCCACGCGCCACCGCGGCCTGGAATCGGCACTGCGCTACGACCTCGGCGACCTGAGCGCATCGCTCAAGGGCCTGTCGGTGTCGGGCACGTACACGTACACGCAGGCCACGTCCAAGGCCGGCAACTTCGCGGGACGCGACCTGCCGTTCTACTCGCGCCAGATCCTGACGCTGGGTGCGCGTTACGAGCGCGGTCCGTGGACCTTCAATGCCGACGTGTATGCGCAGTCGAAGCAGCGCTCGCCGGGCTCGCCGGACGATGGCAAGCCGTACATCACGCTGGAAGATTCGACCGGCCGGTTCGGCAACATCCCGGGCTACAGCACCGTGAACCTGCGCGCCGCGTACGACTTCGGCCCGTCGATGAGCAACCTGAAGCTGGCCGTCGGCATCAAGAACCTGTTCGACCGCCGCTACTTCAACCGCTCGGTGGACAACAACGGCGGCAAGTACGTCGGCCAGCCGCGCACGGTGTACCTGCAGGCGTCGGTGGCGTTCTGAGGCCGGGGGTGCGTGCGTCTGCGGCAGGCATACTCGCGCACCCATGGCCCTCAAATCCACCATCTTCAAGGCCACCCTCGCGGTGGCCGACATCGACCACGGCTACTACGCCGACCACGCGCTGACCCTGGCGCGCCACCCGAGCGAGACCGACGAGCGGATGATGATCCGCCTCGTCGCGCTCGCCCTCAACGCCCACCAGCTGCAGGACATCTGCCAGGGCGACGGCACGCTGGCCTTCGGCGCGGGCCTCTCGAACGTCGAGGAGCCCGACGTGTGGCTGCGCGACTTCACGGGCGAGACCAAGATCTGGATCGAGGTCGGCCAGCCCGAGGACAAGCCCATCCTCAAGGCCTGCGGCAAGGCGGACGAGGTGATCGTCTACTGCTTCAACCATGCGGCCGAGATCTGGTGGCGCGGCATCGAGAACAAGCTCACGCGGCCGCAGAACCTGAAGGTCTACCGCGTGCCGACCGAGGCCTCGCAAGCGCTGGCCGCGCTCGCGCAGCGCAGCATGCAGCTGCAGGCGACGATCCAGGAAAACACGCTGACGTTGGGTGACGGCACGAACAGCATCGACGTAGAACTGCTGCGCTGGAAGTAGCTCTCAGGCCTCCGCAGCGCTAGGCCGCCGGCATCATCTCGCCGCACTGCCAGCACTGCTCGAACCCGCCTTCGATCCGCTCGCCGCAAACGCACTGCCAATTGCGCTGCGGCCGGTGCTGCAC
Organism: Variovorax sp. ZS18.2.2; assembly: GCF_024701975.1. Taxonomy (GTDB): domain Bacteria; phylum Pseudomonadota; class Gammaproteobacteria; order Burkholderiales; family Burkholderiaceae_C; genus Variovorax. The sequence continues at coordinate 347,501 of NZ_JANLNM010000006.1, read as the reverse complement.
CGCGTGCAGCAGTTCTTTCGCACGATCGAACTGGCTCTCGTCGTCGATCCAGATTTCCGGCAGGCACTGGTCGGGCGGCAGCTGACCCATGACGGCGCCGAGGAACTCGCGCTGCACCGTGGCTGCGACGCCGTCCTCGCGCAGGGCGTGCACCCACAGGGTCGCAATCGCAAGATTGGGCGCTTGGGCGAGGCGGCGCATGCGGTTGGGTCTCTTCAGGGCGTGTCGTCAGGGCCGACGGGTTCGGCGGGATCGTCGGGCCACTGTGGCGGCTCGGCTTCGCGCGCCCGCTCGGCGTACTTGTTAAAGCGCCAGGCCGAGTCTTCCATCGTGATGCGGCGCCAGGTCACGCGCTTCTCGACCGGCGTCATGGCGGGCCAGTGCTGCACCTCGTCGAAGCTGCGGCCGCAGCCCTTGCATTCGTCGTCGCCCTGGCTGGTGGAGCAGATCGCGATGCAGGGCGTGTCGGGGGTGCTGTGATACCAGTCGAGCCAGGCGGCCCAGGCCTTGGGCGGAAAGCCGACCTCGTCGACCTCGTCCTCGTGGTGGAACACCATGAGCGCGTAAACCTCGGCCAGCGCGCGCAATTCGGGTGCCAGCGTGATGCCGTCGGGCGAGGGACTTTTCGCGCGCCAGTGGTTGATGGCGGCCTCGATGTCGGTGATGTGGATGGCGGCCATGAAGAGTGAAAAAGCAGCGAGCGGCGATCATAGTCCGCCAATGTCCCGCAGCCTCGAAGGGGCATGAGCGCTACAAATCAGATAGCGCGAAAGCCCCTGTCCATAGGCTCTTCCGGGCGGTTCTCTTTAAATGCCTGAAAACTTTCGGTTGCCACGTCGCGGCCTTCGATGCTCTAATCCCGCCCACGAAGGGGAGTAGCTCCCGACCGCTGCACAACGGCGGAAATCGACAGGTCGTCAATACGAAGCACAACACTTCCGGCCTCTCGGACAACGCATGCGCACTGGCGCAGGCGCTGTCGAGCAAGACCTTCGATTTGAACCTGTGCAGGTTTGGTCGAAGCGTTCGCAAGTCCCCGGAATCACCCGGCGTCTTCGTTTCCTCGCTTTCGACCAGTCCCGCACGGGATGAATCGAAACGCATCGGTATGCGCCCGCCCGTCGAGATCCAATCAAGGAGCGGCAGGAACGGCGCGAAGACAAAGAGGAATCTATGGAACTGTTCATGACCCCGGAGTTCTGGGTCGCTGTCGGTCAGATCATCATGATCGACATCCTGCTCGGTGGCGACAACGCCGTCGTCATCGCGCTGGCTTGCCGGAAGCTGCCGCCGGCCCAACGCACCAAGGGCATCCTGTGGGGTACGGCCGGCGCCATCATCCTGCGCGTGATCCTGATCTTCTTCGCGCTCACGCTCCTGGCCATTCCGTTCCTGAAGCTGGTGGGTGCCATCCTGCTGGTCTGGATCGGCATCAAGCTGCTGGCACCCGAGCATGACGACGCGCACGGCAACATCACCGGCAGCGACAAGCTGTGGGGCGCCGTCAAGACCGTGATCATTGCCGACCTGGTGATGAGCGTGGACAACGTGATCGCCATTGCCGGCGCCGCACAGGGTGCAGGCGAAGGCCACCAGATGCCGCTCGTGATCTTCGGCCTGCTGGTGAGCATTCCGATCATCGTCTGGGGCAGCCAGCTGGTCATCAAGCTGATGGACCGCTTCCCGATGATCATCACGCTGGGCGGCATGCTGCTGGGCTGGATCGCCGGCACGATGGCTGTGTCCGACCCCGCCCTGGCGAACACCGCCGCCTGGAATTGGGTGCCGAAGGTGCCGCAGACCGACACGATCAAGTACGCAGCCGGCATCGGCGGCGCGCTGCTGGTGCTCGCGGTCGGCAAGTGGGTGGCCATGCGCCAGGCCCGCAACAAGCCGGAAACGGCTGTGACAACCGGCTGAGCACTGGCTTACCCCATTGATCGCCAGAAACTTCGCTGAGAAACTTTCCTGTCCAAACCAGTCTCTGCCACTCTAACTATCTGAAGGAGCACTCATGGAAAAGATCATTCTTTATGTCGACGACGCCGTGTATGCCAGCGAGCAGTTCGCCGAACTCGCACCGGACGCGAACAGCGTCGTGGCGCGCCATTGGGTGCTCGTGGCCTGCGCGCCGCGCATGACGCATCGCATCAGCAAGTGGGTGAGCCACAGCGCGCGCGAGAACTGGCGCGCCAAGTGGTTCAGCAAGGTGCAGGCCCAGCTGCTGCCCCTGCTCGAGCGCAATGGCGGACAGGTGACGGCGGTGCTGGCCAAGGGCCCGCTCGCCGAACTGACGCAGCAACTCAAGCGCGAGCACGGCGCCAGCCACGTGGTCGATGCACGCCGCCCGAAGATCGGCGTCGACCTGGAACCGGTCACGCCCGACCAGACGCCCGCGCACCAGTCGGGCTGGGCCTTTCCCGGCGCGGTGATGGGCATGGGCGCATTGCTGGTGCTGGCGAACGAGCTGGCTGAATAGGCGAAGCAGACACTCCCGACGAGCCCCGGCGCGGCAACGCTCCGGGGCTCGTTGTTTTGTTGGGGGGCTCTGGGGTATCCTGCACCGCATGCGCATCATCATCAAATGGCTGCTCAGCGCCGTCGCGCTGCTGGCGGTGGCTTATCTCTATCCAGGTGTCCAGGTCGCGAGCTTCGGCTCCGCACTCATCGCAGCCGCGGTGATCGGGCTGCTCAACATGATCGTGCGGCCGGTGCTGGTGGTGCTGACGCTGCCGGTCACCATCGTCACGCTCGGGCTGTTCCTGTTCGTGATCAACGCGCTGCTGTTCTGGGCCGCGTCGGGGCTTCTCGGCGGCTTTCACGTCAACGGCTTCGTGGCCGCGCTGATCGGCTCGCTGATCTACTCGCTGCTGGGCCTTCTCATCGAGACCGCGCTGGGCGGACTGCTCTCCAAGCGCTGAGCACGGTTACTTCAGCGGCGGCTCTTCCGCCTGCTGCTTCACCAGCACCTCGACGGCCCGCGCGCGGGTGTCGATGATCGACGCCTCGTAGTGGTCGATCGGCGCGCCCGAAGCGCCCGACTTGCGCACCAGTTCCTGCGCCGCCTTGAAGCGATCGCGCGCCGCGGGGTAGTCGAGGATCGCCACATTGGCTTCGGCATCGGCGCGCACCGCGCGCAGCGTGTCGTTCTGCGCGCCGTACAGGTTGCCCAGCACGCGCCACGCCGTGGCATCGCGCGGGTTGGCGGCCACCCAATCGCGCAGCACGGGGATCATCGGCGCGGGTTGGCGTGTCGCGGTCGCGGCTTCGGCCGCGAGGATCATCTCGGGCCGCTCCTTCGACTTGGCATCGAGCAGCGCGGCGGCCTTGACCGGGGCGCCTGAGGCCAGTTCGATCTCGGCACTGAGCCAGCGCGCCTGCTTCGCCGCGGCCGGGTCTTCCGCCGTGCGCGCGACGAGCCGCTCGGCCAGCGTGCGCGCCGCCTTGTAGTCGCGCAGTTCCTTGGCCGCCAGCGCCGCCGCATAGAGCGTCCCTGCCTGCTGGGCCGGCGTGCTTTTGGCGAACTCGCCGCTTGCGGCCGACTGGATCCAGAGCCGCAGCACGTCGACGCCCGGTCGCGTCAGCACGCGGGCGCGCGAGGCGATCATCGCGTGGTCCATCGCGAGCGGCAGCGCGGGTGCGGTGTCCATGCGGAACTGGAAGCGGCCCTGCATGTCGGAGATGCGCTCGGTCGTGAGCGGGTGGCTGCGCAGGTACGGGTAGGAGCCGTTGTCGTTCAGGCGCGAGGCGTACTGCAGCTTCTCGAACATCGCCGCCGCGCCTTGCGGCGCAAAGCCCGCCTGTGTCATCACGCCGAAACCGATGCGGTCGGCCTCGCGCTCCATGTCGCGCGAGAAGCTCAGCTGGTTCTGCATGAAGAGCGCCTGGCTGCCCATGATCACGGCCTGGCCGGCGTCGCCGTTGCGGCTCTTGCTGGCGGCGATCATCCCGAGGATGAGGCCCGCGATCATCAGCGGCATCTGCTTGCCCTGCTTGCTCATCATCCGGGAGATGTGGCGCTGCGTGACGTGCGAGAGCTCGTGGCCGAGCACCGTCGCCAGCTCGTCGCGGCTGCCCACGGCAGCCACGAGCCCCAGGTTCAGGCCCAGGTAGCCGCCCGGCAGCGCAAAAGCATTGATGTTGCGGTCGCGGCCGAGGAGGACGGTCCAGGCGAAGCGCTCGTCGAGCTCGGGCGTGAGCTCGCCGCGCGCGCGGGCGGCAGCGAGCAGGCGCTGCCAGATCTCCTGGACGTAAGCGGCGATCACCGGATCGTCGATGTAGTCGGTGTCGCGATAAAGCTCGCGGGCGATCTGGTCGCCCAGGCTGCGCTCGGCGCTGGCGGTCATTTCGCCGCCGTCGCCCAGGCCCGGCAGGATCGGCTGCATCTGCGCGCCGGCGGGTATCGGCAACAGGGCCTGCGCCGCTATCAAAACGGAAGCGCATAGCGCGCGCAGGGTGGGCGTTGCAGTGGTCTTTGGCTTTGCGGAGAGAGTCAAGCGCAGCATTCCTCGTCCATGGCTCGGGCTCGTATGATGCATCTTCAAAACGAACGTTCACCCATGAGCGCCGCGCCGGGCGGCCCCAAGCAAGCTCGCACCGCAGTGCGAAGCACGAAGGTACCCAATCCATGAACACCCTCACCCATTTTGACGCCCAGGGCCAGGCCCACATGGTCGACGTGGCCGCCAAGCCCGCCACCCACCGCGTGGCCGTGGCCACAGGACGCATCGAGATGCAGGCCGCGACGCTGGCGCTGATCGAATCCGGAACGGCGAAGAAGGGCGATGTGCTGGGGATCGCGCGGATCGCCGGGATTCAGGCGGCGAAGAAGACGAGTGACCTGATTCCGCTGTGCCATCCGCTGGCCTTGACGCGTGTGGCGGTGGCGTTTGCGCTGGCTGAAGGGGGGAGCACGCCGCAGGTCGCTTGTACTGCCACTGTCGAAACCGTCGGGCCTACCGGCGTGGAGATGGAGGCGCTGACGGCGGTGCAGGTGGCGTTATTGACGATCTACGACATGTGCAAGGCGGTGGACCGGGGGATGCGGATTACGGATGTGCATGTGCTGGAGAAGCATGGGGGGAAGTCGGGGAGTTGGGTGGCGGAGCGAGGCACGCCATCCCAACAGCCTTAGCGCCAGCAGGTTTCCTTCGTACCCGGGGTATCTGCGGCCATGTCCTTGGCGCCTTTGGCATCCAAAGTGAAGTCGCCGCACTTGCTATCCGCAGTTTGCGCCCCCGTACGCTGGGCCTTCAATGTGTAGTCCGTGGCGGAAGCATCCATCACACTCAATGTGTAGTAGCCGTTCTGCGACGCGGCGCCGCCCGGTAGCTTCAGCTTCGTCAGGTCGGTGGTATAGCTTCCGTTCTGTGCACGGTAACGCTCTTGTCGTGCGGCAGCATCATTGAGCAGGTTCTGCCCCTCCACCCGCCGGGACCGCTTCACATACTCCTGGTATGACGGGAGAGCAATAGCCGCCAGGATGGCGACGATGGCCACCGTGATCATCATCTCGATCAGGGTGAAGCCCTTTTCAGCATTGCGCACTGGTTTCTCCTTCAATAGACATGCTTCGCGCCGCTTGGGCGAGTACGGGTGGCATCGGGCAACACCCCCGCCTTCGACATCCCGGCGGGGGTGAGCTTGAAACATCAGTTCGGCGGCTGCTTTCGCCAGCTTTGCCGGCCAAACTGCAACCCGTGGTTGACAGCCTTCTTGGGATCTCCGCTGGGGTCCAACACCTGCCCGCCGCCCACGGTCTGACTGCCCCCTCCTGTTGGCGTGCCATTGACCTGGCCCCTCGCGATCATGTCGGCGGAATTGAACACCCCGTCGCTGTTCATGTCGAACACGACGTAGTCGGTGCGGCCGCCACCGTTCGGATCGATGCCGTAGATCGTTCCGTTCAGGCCCGCCGCGCAGGCGTCGTCCGAAGTTCGCACCGACGTGAGGAACAGCCCTCGTCCGTACAACGTCATGTCGTAGACCATCTTTTCCCCGTTGCGCGGCAGATCCACGATCCAGCCCCATTTTTCGACATCGGTGTCTCGTGTGCCGGTGGCGTTGGCCTTGTACCAACTCACCGTGTTGTTCGTCAGCGAGAAGTTGCCCGTACCGGCCCCCAGCTCCTCGAACGACTGGCTCTGCAGGTCGCCGCGCCCCTTGGACACTGTCGGCAACGGCGTGGGTGCCGTCGCCCCCCTGCCGCTGTAGCGGTCCCAGATGCCATACGCGGTCTGCCTCTGCGTGCTGCTCTTGTCGCTGGCCGTCAGCAGGCGGCCCGTACCGAAGATCACCAGATCGCCCGTTCCCGTGGGATGCGGTACCACGTAAGGGGCCGTCGTGATGGCCTGGCGCTTGTCGTTCGCGTCCTTGGCGGTGTAGAGCTTCTGCACCGTCCACGCCGAGATATTGCCGCTGCTCATGTCGAAGCGCCACACATTGCCCGCCAGGTCGCCGGCGTAGGCCAGGTCCACCTTGCCATCGCGGGTGTTGTCCACCGCGCTCACACGCGACAGTCCGTTGCCCAGGGGCAGCGAAGCCGCCAACTCCTCGGCCGTCATGCCGCCATCGAGATCGAATTGCCGGAGCACGGTGCCGTTGGAAATATCCAGGACGAACAGGCTGGCGCCGCCGCCGCCTGCCGTGCTGTTGCCGCCCTGGTAACCACCGGGTACCAACGCGACCCATTTGCCCTTGCCGGTTGCGGGATCGTTGAGACGGGCAATGGTCGGCTTCGGCAACGAGTTGCCCATGTTGGCGTTCTGGTCGGAACCGAACTCCCACAGGAGACTGGGCGACGCGGGGTCGGTCACGTCCAGCGCGAACACCCCCCTGCCGCCCGCACTCAGGCTGCCGATCACCACCTTGTGCCACGCCGCGCCGAAATACACGTCCGAGGCAACGGGCGAGCCATCGACGTAATAGCGATGGGACGTACCGTCCTTCTTGCCGTAGTCGGGCGCGGTGAGCGTGTTCAGGTTATTGCGCACTGCCGTGGGAATGAAGGCGAACTGCTCCACGCCGTCCGCCGCGCGGAAGGCATGGAACATGCCATCGTTGGCGCCAACGTAGATCATCTCGTCCCGTCCCGCCTGAGTCGTGGCATAGGTCGCGTAGTTGCTGCCGGTGCCTTCCAGCGCATCCGCCGGGGCCGCCCTGTAGAGCGCGCCGCCCACGCGCAGAGGCGAGGAGTTGACGATGTCGCCCAGCACGTTGGAGCTGAGGTTGGTGCCGGTGCCGGTGGACACCTTGTTGCGGGCGCGAAACGCGTCGTTCTCGCCGCGCAGGAAAGCGATGCGCTGTTCGGCCTTGCCGTCGGCGCGGGCCGGACTTGTGCCGGGCTGCAGGTTGAGCGCCGTAAGCCACGCCAAATCGGCTGTCTGTGCGGAGATGCCCGTGAAGGTAAAGGGGCGCAGGGTCGGCGTGGTGGCACCGGCGCCCGCGTACAGGATGTTGCGCGTCGTCTTGACGCGCGCAGCCAGTTTCTCCGCAGCGCTCCACTGACGCACGGTGTTGAAGCTGGTGGTGGTGGTGCCGCCAGGGCCGGCGGTGTTCGTCGCGGTGAGCTTGTCCCGGATCACGTCGCCTGCCCAGCCATCGGCCTCGAACAGCGTGCGGTAGACATCGGCGCCCGCGGCGATCGTGCCACCGGGCAGGCTCAACGACACCGCCGTCACCGAATTGTTCTTTTGCAGGATGTCGTTGAAGGCCTTGGTCATCTGCGCCTTCAGCGTGGTGGCGTTGGTGACCAGGAAATAGTTGTCCGGGTCGCCCGCGACCTTGGTCGGATCGCGCCCCGGCATCCCGTACTTGGCCGCATACCACAGCGGATTCTTGAGAAAGCTGCCCGAGGAACCCGTGGTGCTGGGCGTGAAGGTGCGGCTTGCCGTGAGCGGCAGGTTGGCGCACGACGCGTTGTCGGGTTTGTCCGCGCAGAAACCGGGCGGCTGCCCTTGGGGCGTGTTCAGTGCGTAGTAGACAGAGCCGGTGTCCTTGTCCCGCACCTCCAGGTACATGCCGTCCTGGGTGGTGCCCGAGATCACGTAGCCCATGTGCTGGCCGATGCTGCCCGCGGCGTACTCGGACAGCATGTCGACCGTCACCGTGCCGTTCGCCTGCAGCGCGACGGTGTAGCGCGAGATGGCATCCATGTCGTGATCGGCGCCCTGCTCCACGTCCTCGTAGTTGATGCGGAATTCCGCATAGGGCCGCCCCCCGTTGATGCTGGCGTTCTGGTCCGCCGCGCCGGTATTGGCGATGCGGTCCACGTAGTAGTCCACGATCTGGTTGGTGGGTGCGAAGGCCGTGGGATTGATGTTGTAGCCGGCCACCGACTTGGCAAAGGGGGAGATCGTCACGAACCGGCCACTGCCCACCGGAAAGCGGATCTCCGGCAGCGGGGAAGCGATGGCCACGGAATAAGTCATCAGCGCGTTCTTCACCGTGCCACTACCGAACACCGCGTTGTTGGCAGCAAAGCGCGATACCCCTGCGGAGTAATAACTGCCTTCCTTGCTGGGCTCCTGAGGCGACAGTCCGCGGACCAGGGAGAGATCGTCGACCGTCTTCACCGAGGGTGCGCCATTCCCGTTGGTCAAGGTCGACTGGCCGATGAAGAAGTTCTTGCCGTTGATCCCCTCGGCCGTGCCGATGGCCTGCACCTCGTTCGCGACATTGAAGCCGGTCAAGGCGCTCGCATCGGCGTCGATGGCCTGATAGCGGCTGCCCGGCATCTTCGTGTCGTACGAGGGATTGATGTCGCTGAGCACCGTCATCACCGGACGCGCGCAATACGGGTAGCCGCCGCCGCCGTTGGCCTTTGCCGTGTAAGGCGCAACCCATGCGGGCTTGGAAAGATTCAGCGGGTCCGCACTGTCCTTGGCACCGGTGCCATAGTCGTACTGGCTGTGGGCGCCCGAGGCTCCGGCGAAATAGCGCAGCGTCTCGAACATCATCTCGCCCACGGGGTTGCCCCACATCGAACACATCGACGGATCGGCCTTGGTGCTGATCGGGCCGTCTACGATCCAGCCGCAGTCGTTGTACTGGCTGCCGTTGAAGCCGATCAGGCGCAGGCGGTCCATGTTGGTCACGATGCCGGCAACGTCGGTCTTGAACTGTCCTGTCTGCGGATTGACTTCCTCGGAAAATTTGCTGACGTTGCGCCGCAGGATGCCGCCCGCAATGTTTTTCTGGTACGAGCCGGAGAGCAGCCCAAAGTACATCTTTTCGTTCTCGCCGAAGTCGTGCAACAGGCCGGTCGGCTTGAAGATGGCCGTGCCGTTGTTGTTCGGATAGGACTTGCAACTGGCTTCGCGCAACGCCGAGTTGGTGCTGGAGCAGGCCTCCACCCGGATCTTGCGGGTCACGATGGTGCTGACAGGCTGTACGGCCACCTGCAAGGCCAGTCCCCAGTTGTCGTCGCCTGAGCCCTCGACATGGCGGAATACGACCGTGTTCCAGCCCTTCGCGAGGGTGATGCTCTTCGAGTGATTTTTCAAGCCGTCTTGGCTGCGGTCTGCGCCGTGGCCGCCATACCAGCCCCAGCTTGTGCCAGCGATGGTGGCCTCTACGGCGTCATCTCCATCAACGGCAAAGGTGTAGGTCCCTGCCTCCGGAACGTTGACATCGCCCTTGATCTCCGTCAGGTAGTTGTCCTGGCCGCAGCCTTTGCTAGTGCTGGGAAACGGGTTGTTGCCGCCACCGGCGGTATTGATCACTTGAAGCGTGCCCGTGCCACATAGGTTCTTGCTTACTGCGTTGGCGGCGAAGAACGCGGCCATTTCTGTCGCATTTCCCGGTGTCGCATCGTTGTTTCTTGTCTTCTTCCACGTCATGATGCTCAGCTTCTGGAACGAAGTGCTGGGCAACATCTGGAATACCGTGCCCGATGCGCATGGCACGCCACCCAAACAAGCGTCCTGCCCCGCGGTCCCCTCCTTGGACACCCAGTCCCATATCTGGAACTGCGAGTCGTTGAGAACACGCAGGCGGGGAATGGCGCCATCGCCGGTCTCGCCCAGCGTGGTCACGGCAAACAGATGGCGGGTGCCGCTCACCGGTGCAGCCAGCGGCGCGTAGTCGCTGATGTTGTAGACGGTGCCATCGCGAACGGGGTCGTAGGCCTTGCCCCACGCATGCGCGTCCCGCGGTATATAGGCGCCTTGCAGCACGGTGCTGGTGGCGGTGTCGATCACGCGCGTTCCGCCGTAGAGCACCCGGCGGATGGCATCCATGCGCGATGTGGTGAGGTAGTTCAGGAAGTCGCCGCTCCATCGGGTTCCGCCGCAGAGCTTCTTCTTGTCGCCTGTGGCAGCCGCAGCGGGCGTGAACTTCTCGTCGGCGTAGTCGTAGCAGGCGTTGTTGTTGAAGTAGCCGTAGTAGTCGATCTGGTTGGGCTTGTAGCCCACGTCGATCACGCCGTCGCCATTCAGGTCGGAGGCGTCGTTGTAAGCCTCGTAGTAGAGCTTGTGGTCGCGCCCCATCACCAGCATGTTCAGTGGCGGATTGCTCTCGCTCACGAACAGCGGCGTCTGCGCCAGGGCCGTGTCTCCGCCGTCCTGCGCTGTCGCGAGGTGCTGGCCGAACAACATGGCCGCCGCGGCCGCGAGCAAGCCGACCGTGTGGAAGATGCGAAAGGGTGAACGCTTTGAAGGTGTGGAGCGAGCCATTGCAGCCCTCCTCGATTATTGGATGAACAGATTGATCGTGGAACGCAGGCAGAACGCCTGCGGGCCGCAGATTTGCACGCTGGTTTCGGCGGTGGCCTGGGCGTTGAGTTCGTAGAACTCCATGCAGCCGGTGCTGGCGGCTTCGAGCGCGGATGTGGCGCTCCCCCCCTTGGGGCAGACCGTGGAAACGTAGCGCGGATACCAGTAGCCGGACGGGTCTTCGTAACTGGACCCGAATCCGATGGCCTTGGTGTTCACGGCGAACGAGGTGTTGAGCCCGGACTCGTCGGTGCGTGCTTCCCCGACGTAGCACGGCTTGGCGCCGTCAAGAGGGCTGGTCGCAGCGCCGGCGCACTTGGCAAGCGACAGGCCGTACTTCTGGATGACGCGTTCGCCTTGGCGCAGCGCGCCGTCCGCCGTTTCCTGCAGCCTCTGGCTCTGGAGCATGTTGCCGGCGATGCGCGACTCCAGCGTGATGGTGCGCATGCCGACCACGGCCAGCACCAGCACCAGCAGCATCATGATCATTGCGACGAACAGCGCGGCGCCGCGCTGGCGAACCCGCGAGGAAGGGGCGAGGGAAAACGGGGGGTGACGTGGCACGCTCATGGCATCAGGTTTCTCAACGTGAGGGATCCGCTGGACAGCTGGTAGAGCTGGCCCTTGCTGGGGTCGCAACTAGCGCCGGCACCGCCCGCAGCTTCCCAACGGGTGCACACGGTCGATTCCACGCCGCCCGTGACCCTCTGGGCCGTACTGGCCAGCAAGACGGAATAGCGCAATGCACGGATGACGTCGCCGGGTGCGAGGGCGCCGGACTTGAACGCTTCGACCTGCCGCATGGCGAACGAGTCGCTGCCCTTGCCGACGCCAAACTCGAAGAACACACCTTGCACGCCGGCGGCCACTTCCTCCCCGCCCTCGGCTTGACTGCCGGCCTGGCAGACCAGCGCGTTACCGGCGACCTTGTACCTTTCGACAAACAGGCCCGCGCCCAGGGCCGGCGCGGGCGGCGCTTCGTAAGGCTTCAGGCCGGCGATACCCGCCACCGATCCCGCGCAGTCTCTCTCGCTGTTGTCGCGCGGCTGATAGCGGATGCACAGGTCGCTGCCGTTGATGTTGATCGCCTCGCCCCGCGCGAACTGGCAGCCATTGGGAAGGGCGGCGGCATCGGCCGGGAAGGCCTCGTCCATGGACTGCGTCGGGTCGCGCCGGTAGCCGGCCTTCGTGAACTCGTTGTCCAGGGTCGCCAGCGTATAGCGGCTGTTGCCGAGGTTCTCGCTCTGGCTGGTGCGGAAACCGAAGTTGCGCAGGCCTTCCATGTAGATCGTCGTGGCGATCAGGATGATGATGAGGCCCACGGCAACTGCCACCATGAGCTCCACCAGCGAGATGCCCCGCTCGGTTGCTCGAGAGCGGCGGGTGGCGCTGCCGCGCAGCATCAGCGGAAATTTGTGCGACATGGGCTCAGAGCCTCGATCGCAATGTGAAGGTGCAAAACTCATTCTCGGTTCCATCCAGGCATTGGCCCTTCTTGACTGGCCAGGCGACGGTGATCGCGATCACGCCGCTCGCCGCATCCAGACCGACTGCAAAGTCGCTCGTGACAAGGTCATCGGGCAGCTCGGGCATGAGCTGCTTGGCGCGCAGCCCCCAGCAACCCAGCCGCTTGGCGGGAGCGGCGGCCAGCGGCTGGCAATCGCCAGCGGCGGCTTCCACGCCAGTTCCCTTCGCTTTCGCGTAGCCACCCAGATCCCCTTTGGGCGTGCCGTCGGCTTGCAGGATGGTGAGCGTATCGCCGCGCATCGTCTCCATCAATTCGGAGGCGACCATGGATGCCATCTGGCGCCGCTCGGTATCGGTGCCGAATTGGATGGCGCGCACGTGCATGCCTGCGGCGCCGAGCAGGCCGACACTCACCAGCAGGACGGCCATGAGAACCTCGATGAGGCTCAGGCCCGCTTGCCGGGACGACGATGGGGAACGAGGGATGTGCATGGAAGAAACCGTGTCAAAGATGCCGGGGTCTCATGGGCAGGCTTGTCCAGCCGGCACGCTTGGAAGCAGCCGCACCAGGCCCGCGCGGGTCACGCTGAGGCACTGCACGCGTGTCGCATTGGTGGCGGAAAACGTGACTGCGTACGAAGTGGCGCCAGCAGCGGCGCTGGCCTGGCCCGACACGTCGAAGGTCACGCCACCGGCAGAGCCGGGCGCAACGCTCACTGCATCTGGCAGCGTCGCCTCGCGCAGCACCACTGCCCCCGCCTTGGCTTGCCATGTCTGCCCCGCCACGGTCACGGTGGTTTGCGTGCGCTTGTAGACACCCTCGGCACGGGCGAACTGGAGCAAGGTCAGCAGCTCCTGTGCGGCCGAAGTCACCCGCTGATTGGCGATCATGGTCGTGAACGACGGCAGCGCCAGCGCGGCCAAGATACCGACCAGGACGACGACGACCATCATCTCGATCAGAGTGAAGCCCTTCTGCCGCTGCGGTGGGGAAGCTGATTTATTCATTGCGTGCCGGAGCTATCGAGCCGAGGTGTCAATTCAAGTGAAGAACGTTTCTGACAGTAACGTTTGTACCTGCAATTGTTACCATAGCGAGAGTCCGCTCGCCCGCCTGAGGCGACCGTTTGTCTGAAAGCGCCGGGGGCACGCGCCTGAAGCTTTCAGACGTTTGTCGGCGCCGATGGAAGGACGCCCCCCACCCACGGTCGACCGACCGGTACGAAGGCTCAGGCAGCCGATGAAATCAACGGCTGCCCTCGAGCCACCGTTCGTACGCAGCCGGAAACGCCACGCGAAATCGCTCGATCTCGGCTTGGGCTTCGCGGGAATGCCCCGACAGCTGCGCGCTTTCGATCAGCTTGATGATCACGCGGGGCTCGGGCGAGAAATGGACCGTCGATCTGGCCATTTCGTACATGCGCTCCGCATTGGCGGGGGTGACGTCGGTCAGCGTGAGTTCGGCAAATCTCACCTGGTTTGCGAACAGCCAGGAGCCTTGCAGCTTGGCCAGCGTGTCGTCCTGGTAGCCGCTCAGGCGTTCGCTGCGCGGCAGATAGATCTGGCTGATGCGGGTGTAGTCCCAGGCGGCATAACCCAGGCAGCTGAGCAGTGTGACGGCAGCGAGAGTCAGCCACTTGCGCGTCCCGCCGAGCGCGGCGAGACCGCGCTTGCGGACCGGAAATTGCGGCAATTCGTTGCTGCTGCCATGGGTCTGCGGCCACAGCATGCCGAGACAGACGCCAAAAACCAGTTGAAACGGGCCGTACCAAAGTGGGTACTCGAGAAGGCTGTGCAGCAGGATGACACCGAGCAATCCCCAGGCCATCAGTCGTGTGGGAGAGCGTTCGGCCCATGGCCGCGCTGCAATCACCATCCAGACAAAACCGCCGCAGATAAGCAGCGCAGCGGGAATGCCGAGTTCCACGGCCAGGTGCAACGGCAGGTTGTGGGCGTTGTCGAGGATTACGGGGAAGCGCGGGCCCGCATACAGGGTGCTGTAGTGCGCGTAGCTCAGCTCACCCCAGCCCCAACCAAGCCACGGGCGCTGGGCGATCAGCGTCAGCACGTTGCTCCAGAGATCCAGCCTGCCTTGGCCCGCCACTGCGCCTTGGCGCAAGCGTCCGAACATTTCCTGGACCTCACCGCCAACCAGAAGTGGCAGCAGCCAACTTGCGGCGAAGTACAGAGGGATCAGTGCGAGCAATGCGAGGGATGAGGGCAGGCGGAATGTGGAGTCGCCGCCGGCCGTTCTGGCAGCCCGGCGCTCGCGGTGAGCCATGAATGCAGCAAGTCCGACGACGAGAAGCAGCTGCAGCAGTCCGGTTCGCGAAACCGATGCGGCGAGCCCGACAGTCAGCAGGCCAGAAGCGCCCATCAACAAACGTCTGCGCCATACGCCGCGACAGCCGGCATGCAGCCACAGCGCGGCGATCAGTGCCATGCTGAGCAAGGTGGCGAACTGGTTGCGTTGGCGCAAGCTTCCGTAGGCTTGGCCGATGCCCGGCTCAGTAATCCATGGGGCGAACAACTCTGCGAGGTCGTAGTACTGGAGCAGGCCGATTGCGGCGCTGATGAGTCCGGCGATCAGCAGGCCAAAAGCCAATGCATGTTGTGTTCGTATGTCCTCTCGCATCAACCCAGCGCCAACGCATGCGGCCATGCCGATTACGGCGACAGCCGCGCCGGTTGCCGATGAAAGCCCCGCACCAAGCTCTGTGTTGCTCCTGAGAAAAATGGCAATCGCCGTCGTTCCGAGCCACGCCAGAAGTACTCGATGAGGGTCTGCGGCTGGCCCCTTGAATGTGAGCAAACCCACACACAACCACGAGACGAGTAGTTGCCACAGGCTGATGGAGGGACCGGCGGCGAATGAGACAACGAATGGAAGTCCAAACAGCACTGCGCAGATGGACTCGCTCGATGCAAAACTCTGACGAAACGCGACAGTTATTTTGTGCAGAGAGAAAGACGTGCTGGAAGGGATCGAGGCTGTCACTCTTGCTGAAAACTCGAGCAGCCACGCAGAACTATAGCCGGCCTCCGAATCCTCCGAATCCCGTATGAGCTGGATTCACTGAAGTTTTGGATTCACCTCTCAGGATTCGCCGTGCAGGTCAGGGTAGCTGATTTCCGGGAGATTCGCACGATGCCAGATACCAGCGAAACGGCTGATTCGTCCACTACTCAGCACTGCAAGGGCAAGCTTTGCATCGACTGTCGAATGGCCCGTTGATCTTATGAATTCGGCGTGAAGGTCGGCATGACTGTCACGCACAAGCAGAGCTAGTGGTGACACGCGCAGCTTCACGGGTAACTCCTGCAATGACCGCACGCTGATCGAACAAATCGATCTGTGAAGGTGTGCAAAGCGCAGCAAGATTCTCGCGCCAATGCACCCATCTGTTGCGCCTACTAAATGGACAAAACGATAGTTGATGCAATCAATCCGATTCAATTGGAATCTGACTCTAACCCTCTTCAGCGGCTGGCCTGAACTCAACTCAACAAAGCGGCGACTTGGCCGGGGAACGCCTGCGACCAGCAGCTCCAACGTCCCGAATCGGCTGCCGCCCTCAGCAATTCTTTGGACGGTACTTTGCATCGATGGTGCCCTCGCACGACCAGCTGATGCTGCCTGCATTGATTGCGGGGCGAAGGACAAGGGTGCCACCAGCGACCAGCGAACTCGTGCCGCTCGCGCCACCTGCCGCCTGCATCGTGGCCGTGATGACGCCTTCATTGACGGCTGTGCTTGCCACGTATTTGCCGGTGACATCCGTGGCGGCGGGAATATTGCCTGTGCCGCTATCGATTCCGGTCAGCGCAACGTTTTGCATTGCATTTTCGGAGACCTGCATCTTGAGGCCGGCAGCTAACGTCATCGCTTCGGTTACCTGAGTACGCGCGATGTAGTTCTGGTACTGCGGGAGAGCGATTGCGGCCAGGATACCGATGATCGCCACGACGATCATCAATTCGATCAGGGTGAAACCCTTTTGCACATTACGTGCGACAGAGCGATGGTTCATTTCACTAACTCCAGGTTGTTTTTTACCTCCGGGACCAGCCCGGCACACAATGCCTTCCGCAGCATTTATGCCACCTGCATTCAGCGTCTTTGTCACTCCAAAAACTCACGCCCCTCGCCTAGGCATGTGAGTTTTTTAGCTGCCCAAGAGATTCTGGAAAGGAAGTTTGCTCGACCGAATGGACTGTTCCGCGATGGGCTTAGCAACTTCTTCTATCTACTTGGTCAAGATGACTGCCGATCGTTGCCGCCAAGCCCGATAGAACCAATCGGCTAGGGGTAATGCCCCCCAAAACTCATGCTTCTTTTTGCGAGGAGCGAGAAAGAAAACCGCTTGGTAGCAGCTTCACTTATTGACTCGCTGCACTGCCGGAGCATGTTGGCTGCAGACAAACAAAAAGGCCCGCGATCAGATCGCGGGCCTTTCAGATAAGCAGGTTACGTCTTAGCAGCTCTTCGGACGGTACTTGACATCAATGCTGCCACCACAAGTCCAGCTGATGCTGCCTCCGTTCATTTGCGGCGTGAGGATGAGCGTTCCACCGCCGACAAGCGTGCTTGTACCGTTGGTGCCAGAAGCCTGCATCGTCGCGGTGATGATCCCGGCTGCGACCCCCGTGGACAACACGTACTTGCCGGTAACGTCCGCCGCAGCGGCAATACCATCACTGCCACTGGCGACGTTAGCCAGTCCGCCGTTTTGCTGGGCGATTTCTGCGACTTGCGTCTTCAAGCCGGCTGCCAGCGTCATTGCTTCGCTCACTTGAGCGCGAGCGGTGTAGTTTTGGTATTGCGGCAAGGCAATAGCAGCCAAGATACCAATGATCGCCACAACGATCATCAATTCGATAAGGGTAAAGCCGGCCTGTGCGCGGCGGGCGATCTTGCGAACGTTCATAAGAAAAACTCCAGGTTGGTTTGTTGAGCCCGGGAACCAGCCCGGAGCGAAGTACCTTCCGCAGCATCTGTGCCACCCGGTTTCCCACCCTTGCAGTGACCGAACGCGTCACCTTTGTTCACATTGGCGTTACAGCAAGTGACACAACTTGCTTCAAGATGCTACAAGCGGTGACAAATTTGTCATGCCGAGCGGCCAGCCAGCAAGGGATCAGAAAGTCAAAATCCCATCTGCCTTCAGCCAACGAATATCCCTCTGCGCCAGCCCCGCCACCTGCCGCCCCGCCAGCATCTCGATCTGGCTCATGATCTCTTCGGTTTCCGCCGGCTTGGTGTGGGTGATGTAGATCGGGTAGCGCTTGTCCGGATCGATGTGTGCCAGCTCGTCGGCCAGCACCTCGGGCGACAGGTGCAGGCTCCGCTCGGCCAGCGCCTGCTCGCGGCTGCTGAAGGCGGTTTCGATGATCAGCATCGCCACGTCGAGCGCGTTGACGCGGTCCCAGAAGGGCGCGTTGCGCTCGGTGTCGCCGCTGAAAACCCAATGCGCGCCGCCGGTCGCGCGACGCACGGCAAAGCCGCAGGCCGGCACGGTGTGGACGGCCGGCAGCACCTCGATGAGCTTGGGCGCGCTGGTGCCCAGTTGCAGCATCTGGCCGACCGAGATGTCGTGAAAGCTCACGAACGGCGCTTCGGGGCTCGGGATGCTCTCGAAATCGGGCCAGATGACGTTGTTGAACACGTGCGCCCGCAGCGCCTCGATGGTGGCGTGCAGCGCATGCACGCGCAGCGGCTGCGTGCGGCGGCTGCCGATGGCATCGAGCATCAGGGGGAGTGCGGCGATGTGGTCGAGATGGCTGTGGGTGAGCACAACATCGTCGATGCGGGCCATCTCGTCGAGGGTGAGGTCGCCGACGCCGGTGCCGGCATCGACGAGCAGGTCCGTGTCGACCAGGAACGAGGTCGTGCGGCAGTCTTTGGCGATGGCGCCTGAGCAACCCAGCACACGAACCTGCATTGTGAGAGACCCCTTGAAGGTGTTGGGCTGCGCGCATGCGCAGGTGTCTGTCGTCATTTGGTTTCGAACCGGGTTGCGCCGTCCCAGCCTGGGTCTTGCGGACGCAACGCCATCGAGGCTAATCGCTGGGCGTAGAGCTGGTAAAGGACTTTTTTCGCATCGGCGGCGAGCAGGGGGGCGAGCAAGTTCCGGCCCATGGCCCAGTCCTGGCGGCGGTAGGCGGCGAGCACCTGGGCCCAGCGCTGGAGTTGCCCGGTGCGCTGCGCCGCAATGGCGGCCTCGGTGGTGAGCGGCGTGAAGACGGCCACGGCCTGCGCCTTGCCCTTGACGAGCACGCTGTCCAGCTCCTGCCAGGTGCAGCAGTCGGGCGCGAGATCGCGGGTGGTGCCGCTGGCCACGATCTCGACGCCGTAGTGCCCGCTCAGGCCCTCCAGCCGCGACGCGAGATTGACCGCATCGCCGACCACGGTGTAGCTGCGGCGCGCGGCCGAACCCATGTCGCCGACGCTCATCACGCCGCTGTTGATGCCGATGCCCACGCTGATCTCGGGGCGGCCGCTCGCGCGGTGGATGCGGTTGATGTCGCGCACCGCATCGGCCATGTCGAGCGCCGCGCGCACGGCCAGCGCGGCGTGGTCGGGCGTGTCGATCGGCGCGCCCCAGAAGGCCATGACGCAATCGCCCATGTACTTGTCGACGGTGCCGCGGTGCGCGCTGATCACGTTGGTGAGCCGGCTGAAAACGGTGTTCAGGAAGGCCTGCAGTTCGGCCGGTGCCATCTGCTCCGACAGGCGGGTGAAGTCGCGCATGTCGCAGAACAGCACGGTCATCTGCTTGCTCTCGGCGCGCATGCTGTAGCTGCCCGGGCGCTGGAGCATTTCGTCGACCAGCTGCGGCGGCACGTAGGTGCCGAAGAGCCGCACCAGCCCGCGCCGCGCGCGCGATTCGACGAAGTAGCCCCAGCTCATGTTGAGCACGAAGGCCAGCGCCGTCATGACGAGCGCCGACGCGAGCGGCAGCACGAGGCTGTGGCCGGCGTAGAGCCAGGTGTTCAGGCCGATCAGCACCGCGGCCGTTCCCCCGCCCAGCAGCACCGCCCGCGGCGCCGACAGCAGCGACAGTCCGAACGCCAGCACGAGCCCCGCGACCAGCACCGTCAGCACCTCGTAGCCGGGCGCGTAGTCCGGCACGGCGAGCAGGCGCTGATCGAGCAGGCCGGAGACGATGTTGGCGTGCACCTCGACGCCCGGAAACGCCGCGCCGACGGGCGTCGCGCGCAGGTCCTGCAGGCCGGGCGCCGTCGCGCCCATGAGCACGATCTTGTCCTTCAGCTCGCCGGGTGCGAGCCGGCCTTCGACCACGTCGGCGGCAGCCACGTAGCGGAACGAGCCGCCGTCCGCTCCTCCGGGTCCGCGAAACGGCACCTGCATGCTGGCGGTCTGGTCGACGGGGATGCGCAGGCGCCCGAGCGCCAGCGATTCAAGCCGCGGCATGCCGCCGCCCGGCGCGAGGAGCGGCCGCATCGGCGGCGATCCGTTCGCGAGCCGGTAGACCGCGAGGGCCAGCGACTCGTAGTAGCCGGGCGTCGCCTGGTCGCCTTCGTAGCGCGCGATGAGCGGCACGCTGCGGATGACGCCGTCGCCGGTCTCCCCGACCAGCGTGTTGAGGAAACCCGCGACCGGCGCAGCGTCCGCCAGCATCGGCAGGCTGGCGCCGAAACCGCTCCAGCCCGTGGCGTAGGAGGCGCCTTCCGGAAAGGTGTCGGACGGCAGCAGCGGCGCCGCCGGCAATTGCCCTTTTGCGCTCGGCGTCGGCGTCCGGGTGAAGTAGTAGCCGAGCGCGATCCGCCGGTTGCGCAGTGCCGCGGCGAAGGTGACGTCGTGGTCGAGCGTGGGCGCGAGCCGTTCGATTTCGGCGGCAAGACCCGTCATGTTGCGCAGCGGCCCGCTCGCGAGCTGGCGCAGCCTCTGGAGGCCCGAACTCCGGTCGGGCTCGAGGAACATGACGTCGAATCCGAGCACGGCCACCTGCTGGCGGATCAGGAGCTCGGTCGTGAGCCGGGCCATCGTGTCGCGGGCCCAGGGCCACTGCCCCTGGCGCGCCAGGCTCGCGTCGTCGACGTCGACGATCACGACGCGCGTGTCGAGCGTCCGCGGCATGGTGGCGCGCAGGCGCATGTCGTAGATCAGGTGGTCGAGGCGCTCGAGGGCCGACAGCTGCCAGAGGCCGGTGGCATGCGCCAGCGCCAAGAGCACCGGCAACAGCGTGATGGCAATGCGCGGCCAATGCCGCTGCAGCGCGTTCATGGCGCCTCGATCAGCCGGCCTGCGCCGCACCGTGAAAGAAGAAGAAAAAGAGGCTCAGACCCGCACGAACTGCATGCGGGTGGCGCCACCCAGTTCGAGCACGTCGCGCTCCTGCAGGGCGACGGCATCGGTGCCGAGCACCGCGCCGTTGAGCGTGACATCGCCCATGACGCTGGCGGCCACGTAGCCTTGCCGGCGGCGCGTGACGACCGCGACGGCCACGCCGGGCTTGCCGATGGTGGTGACCACCTTCTGCAGCGGCACGTCATGGTTGTCGCTGCCGCCCGAGAGCACGCGAAGCATCGGAATGCCCAGCTCGATGAGCGCGCCGGATTCCGTGGGTGCCGAAGACAGCGGGATGGAAGTGGAGAACTCGCCCGGCGCCGTGCGCGTCGAGGAAGAAGCGCCAACGGCCAGATTGCTGCGGGCGCGAAAGTGGATGCGGCAGCCGCCGACCTCGATGACGTCGTTGTCCTCGAGCGTCTGCTTCTGAACGGCCAGCGCATTGACGTAGGTGCCGTTGGTGCTGTTGAGATCTTCAATTTGGACTTCGCCATCGCTCATGTACAGCACGGCATGCTCGCCGCTGACCGCCAGGTTGTCGATCACGATGTCGTTGTAGGCGCGCCGTCCCAGCGTCGTGCGGTCCTTGGCGAGCGCCACTTGCCCGATGACAACGCCATCGACCGAAATGATCATCTTCGGCATTGCCGACTACCCCCCAAGTGCAGAACTGCTGTATCGACTGCAAGCGCGGCGGCTGGTTGCCGCCCCGGCCTGCTACCCGGCCATGCGCGACGTGTCGCCCACGTCCGCCCTTGCCAGAACAACCGAAATGTTGTCCCGGCCGCCATTGTCGTTTGCAATTGCAACCAAAAGTTGTGCTTTTTTCTGAAGGCCGGCATCGTGTTCTAAAAGCGTGAAAAGCTGCGTATCCGTCACCATCTCGCTCAGTCCGTCTGAGCAAAGCATATACAGGTCGCCGGGTCTTGCGCTGTGTTCATGCATCTCCAGCAAGACCTGGGCCTCCACGCCGACCGCCCGGGTCACGAGGTTGCGGGTGGGCGAACTCAGGGCTTCCTCGGCGGTGATGGCGCCCGCGTCCAGCTGCTGCTGGCGCAGCGAATGGTCGCGCGTGAGCAGTTCCAGCTTGTTGTTGCGCAGGCGATAGCAGCGCGAGTCGCCGATATGGCCGACCAGCACGCGCTGCGTCTGGAAAGCCGCCAGCACCAGCGTCGTTCCCATGCCCTGCAGTTCCTCCTGGGTCGAGCCGGCATGGAGGATCGACGCGTTCGCCTCGTCCGTGGCGGCCTGCAGCGCCCGGCGCACCACGCGCGCCGGCGCCTGCGGCCCGCCCTGGGCGAACCAGCGGCCGAAGTTGGCATGGAGCAGCGAGACGGCCATGGCGCTCGCCACTTCGCCGCCTTTGTAGCCGCCCATGCCGTCGGCCAGCACGGCCAGCCCGAGCGCGGGGTCGACGTGGACGGCATCCTCGTTGTGGGCGCGCACGCGGCCGACGTCCGTCAGCGCGGCGAACTCCCAGCACAGCGCCGGCCGGCTCGAGAAAAGGGAAGCGCCGACGCTCGCCATGGTTTGCAGGCGTCGGCCGGACAAAGGCTCAGTGCGCAGCGGCGTGGGCGCGCCGTTGCAGCAGACGGCCCGCGGCCACGACGAACACCGCACCGGCGGCAGCGGCCGCGTAGTGCAACCAGGGGTTGGCCACCAGCACGTCGCGCAGGGCAACGTCGCTCACGATGGTTTCGCCGCCGACCCAGCCGATCAGCGCGGCGCCCAGCATCACGATGATCGGGAAACGTTCCATGAGCTTGATCATGAGCGTGCTGCCGAAAATGACCAAGGGAATGCTGATCGCCAGGCCCAGGATCAACAGGACCATGCTGCCCTGTGCGGCCGCCGCGACGGCGATCACGTTGTCCAAGCTCATCACCAGGTCGGCCAGGAGGATGGTGCGCACCGCGGCCATCATGCTGCCGTATTCCTTGGATTCGCCCTCGCCGTCCTCTTCTTCGCCCAGCAGTTGCAGGCCGATCCACAGCAGCAGCAGGCCGCCGATGATCTGCAGGTAAGGCAACGCCAGCAGCTTGGCCGCCACCACCGTCAGCACGATCCGCAGCACCACGGCCGCGCCCGAGCCGAACAGCACGGCCTTTTGCTGCTGCGCGGGCGGCAGCGAGCGCGCCGCCATGGCGATCACCACGGCGTTGTCGCCCGAAAGAATGATGTTGATCCAGATGATCTTGACCAGACCGATCCAGAAATCTGTGCTTTGAAGGAGTTCCATGTCTCTGATCCCACTGTGTTTTATTTGAAAAAAGCGCCCGCAATCGAGTGCGGGCGCTTTTTTATTTCTGTGGTCCTCGCATGACCCGGCTCTGTGGCCGGTGTCCTGCAAACATCTCTTACAGCTTGGCCTTGAGCAGCTTGGCCAGTTCCGAGAAGTTGCGCGTCACGGTGAAGCCGCACTCTTCCATGATGGAGAGCTTGGCGTCGGCCGTGTCGGCACCGCCCGAGATCAGCGCGCCGGCGTGGCCCATGCGCTTGCCGGGAGGGGCGGTAACACCGGCGATGAAGCCGACGACCGGCTTCTTCATGTGTTCCTTGCACCAGCGGGCTGCGTCGACTTCATCGGGGCCGCCGATTTCGCCGATCATGATGACGGCGTCGGTGTCCGGGTCTTCGTTGAAGGCCTTCATCACGTCGATGTGCTTGAGACCGTTGATCGGATCGCCGCCGATGCCCACTGCCGACGATTGGCCGAGGCCGATTTCGGTCAGCTGAGCCACGGCTTCATACGTCAGCGTGCCCGAGCGCGAGACCACGCCAATACGGCCCTTGCGGTGGATGTGGCCGGGCATGATGCCGATCTTGATTTCGTCGGGCGTGATCAGGCCGGGGCAGTTCGGGCCCAGCAGCAAGGTCTTCTTGCCGCCGGCCGCTTCCTTGGCCTTCATCTTGTTGCGCACTTCGAGCATGTCGCGAACCGGGATGCCTTCGGTGATGCAGATCGCCAGGTCCAGGTCGGCTTCGACAGCTTCCCAGATGGCGGCCGCGGCGCCTGCCGGCGGCACGTAGATCACCGACACGGTGGCGCCGGTTTGCGAAGCGGCTTCCTTCACCGAACCGAAGATCGGGATGTTGAAGATCGACTCGCCGGCCTTCTTCGGGTTCACGCCCGCCACGAAGGCGTTCTTGCCGTTCGCGTACTCCTGGCACTTCTCGGTGTGGAACTGACCGGTCTTGCCGGTAATGCCTTGCGTGATGACTTTGGTGTCTTTGTTGATATAGATCGACATGACTTGTTCCTTAGGCCTTCTTGACTGCTGCCACGACCTTCTGGGCCGCGTCCGCCATGGTGTCGGCGCTGATGATCGGCAGGCCCGAATCGGCCAGCAGCTTCTTGCCTTCGACTTCGTTGGTGCCCTTCATGCGAACGACCAGCGGCACTTGCAGGTTCACGGCCTTGCAGGCTGCGATCACGCCGGTGGCGATGGTGTCGCACTTCATGATGCCGCCGAAGATGTTCACGAGGATGGCTTCCACGTTCTTGTTCTTCAGCATGATCTTGAAGGCTTCGGTGACCTTCTCGGGGGTGGCGCCGCCGCCCACGTCCAGGAAGTTGGCCGGCTCGCCGCCGAACAGCTTGATGGTGTCCATGGTGGCCATGGCCAGGCCGGCACCGTTCACCAGGCAGCCGATGTTGCCGTCCAGCGAGATGTAGGCGAGGTCGAACTTGGAGGCTTCGACTTCGGCCGCGTCTTCTTCGTCGAGATCGCGCAGGGCCACGATTTCGGGGTGGCGGAACAGCGCGTTGCTGTCGAAGTTGAACTTGGCGTCCAGCGCCATGACGTTGCCCTTGCTGTCACGGTTGAGCGGGTTGATCTCGACCAGCGAGGCGTCCGTCTCCATGTAGCAGGCGTAGAGCTTCTTGAGGATGTCGACCGTTTGCGCGGTCGAGTCGGCCGGCATGCCGATGCCGTCGGCGATCTGCTTGGCCTGTTCGTCGGTCAGGCCCTTTTCGGGGTCTGCGAACACGGTGATGATCTTCTCGGGCGAGGAGTGGGCCACTTCCTCGATGTCCATGCCGCCTTCGCTCGAAGCGATGAAGGCCACCTTCTGGGTGGCGCGGTCGGTCACGGCCGAAACGTAGTATTCCTTGTTGATGTCGGCGCCATCTTCGATGTAGAGGCGGCGCACCTTCTGGCCTTCGGGGCCGGTCTGGTGGGTCTTGAGCTGCATGCCGAGGATTTCGCCGGCGAGCTTCTTGACGTCTTCGATCGACTTGGCGACCTTGACGCCGCCGCCCTTGCCGCGGCCACCCGCGTGGATCTGGGCCTTGACGACCCAGACCGGGCCTCCAAGCTTCTGGGCGGCTTCGACAGCCTCCTGAACCGTATAGGCCGGAATGCCGCGCGGCACCGGCACGCCGAACTTGGCAAGGATTTCCTTGCCTTGGTACTCGTGAATCTTCATGAGGGATGTCTCTCGGAAGGAGGAGGTTGAGAACGGGAGATCTGGGGTCTGAGGCTTATATTGGCTCTGTTGTTCGCGGGCGACGGCAGCCTGACGGCTGGGGGCGGCGAACAACCGCGGACTGTATCATGGTGCGCCGCACCAATACTGTACGTGCGCTTGCGGTCAATACGTACTTTCTTCTAGCCACTCCACACGCACTCCGATATGGCCAAGATTTTCATCGACGGCGAAGCCGGCACCACCGGCCTTCAGATTCGCGAGCGGCTGCAGACGATGCCGCAGATCGAGCTCGTGAGCATCGCGCCCGAGCTGCGCAAGGACGTGAACGCCAAGCGCGAGCTGATGGCCGGCGTCGACCTTGTGGTGCTGTGCCTGCACGACGACGCGGCCCGCGAATCGGTCGCGCTGATCGACCAGTTGCCCGGCAAGAAGCCCAAGATCATCGACGCCTCCACCGCGCACCGCGTGGCGCCCGGCTGGGTATTCGGCTTCCCCGAACTGGCCGAAGGCCACTGGCAGGCGGTGGCGAAGGCCGACCGCGTCGGCAACCCCGGCTGCTACGCGACCGGCGCCATCGCCATGGTGCGTCCGCTGGTCGATGCGGGCATTCTGCCGGTCGACTTTCCCGTGTCGCTGCCCTCGGTGAGCGGCTATTCGGGCGGCGGCCGGGCCATGATCGAGGAGTACGAGAGCGGCAAGGCGCCGCTGTTCGAGACCTACGCGCTGGGCCTGAAGCACAAGCACATTCCCGAAATCATGGCGTACACCGGCCTCACCCGCCGGCCGGTCTTCATTCCCTCGGTGGGCAATTTCAAGCAGGGCATGCTGGTGCAGTTGCCGCTGCACCTCGACCTGCTGCCCGGCAAGCCGAAGTCCGGCGACCTGCAGGACGCGCTCACCGCGCATTACGCGCGCAGCAACACGCCCGAGCAGTTCGTGAAGGTGCTGCCGCCCACTGAAAGCGGCAAGCTCGACGCGCTGGCGCTCAACGACACCAACCAGCTCGAGATCCGCGTGTTCCCGAACGAAGACCACCGCCATGCCGTGGTGATCGCGCGCCTGGACAACCTCGGCAAGGGCGCCAGCGGCGCCGCGGTGCAGAACCTGAAGCTGATGCTGGCGCTCTGAGCGCCACGCACTTTTTTCGTCTTACTTGACGAGCCAGAGGCCCACGCCCAGCAGGACGGCGTGCGCGCCCAGCGCGATGTAGAGCGGCTTGCGCGAAGGCGTCGACATCTCCTGCAGCGTCTCGTTGATGCGGCGCGTGAGCAGCGCGCGAAGCGCCGGATCTTGCGCCGCGCCCTCCCCCGCCACCGGCTCTCCATGCTCGACGCGGCTCTGCTGCCACTCGGCCAGCATGTCGCTCAACGGCAGCCGGTTCACCACGAAGGCCACCACCGATCGCACCGCCCTGCCCTCGCCCAGCACCGGCGCGAGCTGCTTGGTCAATGCATCGACCGACAGCCAGTCGGCCGTACGCTGCAGCGCGCCGTGCGTGCGCGGCATCGCCTCGATGCGGCCTGCGACGGCGCCCGCCAGCCGCTGCGACACCGCCTCGCCGCGCGCCGCGACCAGGTGCTGCATCGCCTTCGCACGCCCCTGGTGAACGCCCAGCATCGTGTACACGACAACGAACAGAAGCAGCAGCACCGCGATCAGCGCCGCGGGCGAAGTGACGAGCGCCACGATGGCCCCGGCACCGCCGGCCCGCGCCGCTGTATTGCCCGGCCCGTTCAGCTGGCTCAGGTAGAAAAAGAAGACACCACCACCGAGCACCACGCCGAGCAATCCGCCCTTGATGACCGAGCCGGCGAAGCTGAGTCCGGCCTTGGCGCCGGTGCGGACGAGAGATGGTTGGTTGACGGGTTCAGATGACATGGAAGCTCCTCCGGTTTTTTTCACGCCGCCTCGTACGAGGCCGGTCGCCGCAGATCATGCCATCGACGTCCAACACCATAATCCCGCCACATCACAACGAGGAGAGAGTCGCCATGGCAGCAGTCAAGTTTCAGAAACCGACCGGCGCATTTGTCGCCGCATCCTGGGCCGCGCTGATCATCGGCGCCATCGTCTACCTGATCGGGCTGTGGAACGCCTCGATGCAGCTCAACGAGAAGGGCTACTACTTCACCATCCTCATGTATGGCCTCTTCTCCGCCGTGTCGCTGCAAAAGACCGTGCGCGACCGCATCGAAGGCATGACCGTGACCAGCATCTATTACGGCCTGTGCTGGATCTCGCTGTTGCTGTCGGTCGCCCTGCTCTCGGTCGGCCTCTTCAACGCCACGCTGGCCGCCAGCGAAAAGGGCTTCTACGCCATGGCCTTCCTGCTGAGCCTCTTCGGCGCTGTGGCGGTGCAGAAGAATGTGCGCGACATCGCGGCGCACAAGGGCGAGGCGCCGGCGTTCGACGACACGCCCGAAGCCAGCTGAAGCCGCCGGCTCAGTCCGCTTCGAGCAGCCGCTTCAGCGACTGCAGGTCGCGCGCGATCCACGCGGCGTCGCGCTCGAAGGCCGCATCGTCCATGTGCGGCTGGCGAAGCAGCGTGAACTGCAGCTCGCAGGCGTCCGGCGCCACGCCGATCACGCGGAACGGCAGGTAGACCTCGGGTACGCCCTCGGGTACGCCCTCGGGGGCGACCCAATGGTCGAGCACGCCGAAGTCGTTGGCGGGCGCAAAGCGCATCTGGGCGTCACCGCTCTCGGTCGTCTTCACGGTCCAGTGATCGCCATTGCGCACCAGCGCGCTCTTGGCAAGGCCGCTGGCCCAGTCGGGCAGGCGCGCCGGGTCGGCGGCGACCCGGTAGGCGCGGCGCCATTCGCAAGCCACGCGCTGCACGATGACGCGCGACTGCACGCCGCGGTCTTCATTCGTCTGCTGATTCATCATCGAAATCGCTCCTGAGCACCTTGGACACGACGGCGCCCGAGAAACCGCGCGCCATCAGGAATCGCATCTGCTTCGCCCGCTCCTTCGCATCGGTCGGCGGCGCATCGAAGCGGCGGCGCCACAGGGCGGTGGCGCGTTCGACCTCGGTGTCCTGCAATCCAGCCACCGCCTCGGCGATGGCCTCGGGCGCAATGCCCTTGGCCTGCAGTTCCTGCCGCACCCGCAGCGCGCCCGAGCGGGCGGCGCGCTGGGTCAGCACCGAGGCCACCACGCGCGGCTCGCTGATGAAGTCCTTGGCGGCCAGTTCGTCGAGCGCCTTCGCCAGCGTGCCGGGCTCTTCTTCGTGCTTCGCGAGCTTGCGCTCCAGCTCCGCGCGCGAATGCTCGCGCTGGCTCAGGAGCCGCAGCGCGCGGCCTTTGAGAGAGGGGGCACCGAAAGCCATTCGAAGGGTCGCTCACGCGGCCCCGCGCAATTCGCGACGGGCCGCCAGCTCGAACTTACTCAGCCGCCTTGTCGGCCTTCGGCGCCTTGGCAGGCTTCTCGGCCTTCTCCGGCTCCGACCCGGCATCGGCGGCCAGCAGCGGAATGCCCAGCGACTCGCGCACCTTGTTCTCGATCTCGCGCGACAGCTCGGGGTTCTCGCGCAGGAACTCGCGGGCGTTGTCGCGGCCCTGGCCGATCTTCTCGCCGTTGTAGGCGTACCAGGCACCCGACTTGTCGACGATCTTGGCCGTGACGCCCATGTCGATGACCTCGCCTTCGCGGCTGATGCCTTCGCCGAACAGGATGTCGAACTCCGCCGTCTTGAACGGGGGCGAGACCTTGTTCTTCACCACCTTCACCTTGGTTTCGTTGCCGATGGCCTCGTCGCCCTTCTTGATGGTGCCGATGCGGCGGATGTCCAGGCGCACCGAGGCGTAGAACTTCAGCGCGTTGCCGCCAGTCGTGGTTTCGGGCGAGCCGAACATCACGCCGATCTTCATGCGGATCTGGTTGATGAAGATGACCATGCAGTTGGTCTTCTTGATCGTGGCGGTGAGCTTGCGCAGCGCCTGGCTCATGAGGCGAGCCTGCAGGCCCGGCAGCGAGTCGCCCATTTCGCCTTCGATTTCGGCCTTGGGCGTGAGCGCGGCAACCGAGTCGATGACGATCAGGTCCACGGCGCCCGAGCGCACCAGCGAGTCGACGATTTCGAGCGCCTGCTCACCGGTGTCGGGCTGGCTGATCAGCAGGTCGGACAGGTTGACGCCGAGCTTCTGGGCGTACTGCACGTCGAGCGCATGCTCGGCGTCGACAAAGGCGCAGGTGCCGGCCTGCTTCTGCATGGAGGCGATGACCTGCAGCGTGAGCGTGGTCTTGCCCGACGATTCCGGGCCGTAGATCTCGATCACCCGGCCGCGCGGCAGGCCGCCGACGCCCAGCGCGATGTCCAGGCCGAGCGAGCCGGTGGAGACCACCTGGATGTCTTCCAGCGCCTCGCCTTCGCCCAACCGCATGATCGTGCCCTTGCCGAACTGCTTTTCGATCTGGGCCAGCGCGGCCTGGAGGGCCTTGGCCTTTTCACTGTTGGCGACCGAGATGCTTGCGCCCTTGACGACTGCGTCCATGTGGAAATCTCCTTGAAAATCAACGGGTTGTGTCTGGTTTCAATCCATCTGCTTTTAACCACAGGCTGGATGCTTGAACAGTAGTGTAGAGGCTCACTGGTTTGCGTAAACCCATTTTTTGGTCAGTTTGCTTTACTATCTGACGCCATGGCCGAAGCCGCTTTCCCGACCGATTCCGACGCCTGGCGCCAGACCCACCTGGGCCGCCTGCTGGGCCATGCGATGCGCCGCTTCGACGAGCGCGTGCTGGCGCTGATGGCGCACGACGTCGACGTGCCGCTGGCCCTGTCGAACCTCGCCGCGCGCGCCCAGGTGAGTGCCGCGCACATCCACATCACCCGGCATCTCGCGCGCGAGGGTTCGCGCCTGACCGAGATGGCCGAGCGCGCCGGCATGACCAAGCAGGCGATGGGCGCGCTGGTGGACCAGTGCGAGGCCTGGGGGCTGGTCACGCGCGGCCCTGATCCGCTCGATGCGCGCGCGCGGCGCGTGCTCTTCACCGCCGACGGCCTCGCCTGGCTCGACGCCTTCCGCAGCGCGGTGACCCAGGCCGAGCGCGAGTTCCGCAGCAGCGTCGGCGATGAGATCGCCACCGTGGTAACCATCGGTCTCGAAGCCTACACAGCGGGCTAGACTCCGCCAGAGAGACAAATGCGAACGGCGCCACCGCGGCGCCCGAACCGGCCGGAGGTGGCTCATGCGAATACTGATTGCCGAAGACGACCAGGTGCTCGCCGATGCCCTGCTGCGCAGCCTGCGCACCTCGGGTGCGGCGGTCGATCATGTGGCCAACGGATCGCAGGCCGACACCGCGCTCATGACCCACAGCGAGTTCGACCTGCTGATCCTCGACCTGGGCCTCCCCAGCCTGCACGGCATCGAGATCCTGAAGCGCCTGCGCGCCCGCGGTTCGCAGTTGCCCGTGCTGGTGCTCACCGCGGCCGACAGCGTGGAAGAGCGCGTCAAGGGCCTGGACCACGGCGCCGACGACTACATGGCCAAGCCCTTCAGCCTGCAGGAGCTCGAAGCGCGCGTGCGCGCCCTCACCCGCCGCGGCATGGGCGCCACCAGCAACGCGATCCGCCACGGCCCGCTGGTCTACGACCAGGCCGGCCGCGTGGCGACCATCGACGGCAAGATGATCGAGCTCTCGGCGCGCGAACTCGGCCTGCTCGAAGTGCTGCTGCAGCGCGCCGGCCGGCTCGTGAGCAAGGACCAGCTGGTCGACCGCCTGTGCGAATGGGGCGAGGAGGTGAGCCTCAACGCGATCGAGGTCTACATCCACCGCCTGCGCAAGAAGATCGAGAAGGGGCCGGTGCGCATCGCGACGGTTCGGGGTCTCGGCTACTGCCTCGAAAAGATCCCGTGACGATGGCGCAGCCGCCCCGCGCGCGCGGCATGCCGGAGGGTTCGGCCCGATGAAGTTGTTCCAGCGCGCCCAGCGCTCGCTTTTCGGCGAGATCCTCGACTGGATGCTCACGCCGCTCCTGCTGCTGGTGCCGGTGAGCATCGGCGTCACCTGGCTGGTGGCACAGGGCATTGCCAATGCGCCGTTCGACCGCGCACTCGAGCACAACGTCAAGGCGCTGGCCGAACTCGTCACGGTGAAGGAAGGGCGCACGGAGTTCGTGCTGTCCCAATCGGCGCGCGAGATCCTGCGGGCCGACAACGCCGGCCACGTGTACTACCAGCTGCTCGACGGCCACGACACGCTGCTCAGCGGCGATCGCGATCTTCCGATGCCCGGCCTCGACGAGCCGCTGCCGCCCGGCCAGGTCTTCCTGCACAACAGCGCCCTGCACGGCAAGGAGGTGCGCGTGGCCTCGCTGTGGATCGCCAGCGGCGTCGAAGACGTGCCGCCCACGCTGCTGCAGCTGGCCGAGACGCGCGAGAAGCAGTCGGTGCTCGCCCTCGAGATCATCAAGGGCGTGCTGCTGCCGCAGTTCGCGATCCTGCCGCTCGCGGTGCTCCTGATCTGGCTCGCGCTGGTGCGCGGCATCAAGCCGCTGTCGGTGGTGGAGGCGCGCATCCGCGAACGGCGGCCGGGCGATTTGAGCCCGCTCGACGAATCGTCGGTGCCGCTCGAAGTGGTGCCGCTGGTGTCGTCGGTCAACGAGCTCCTGAACAAGCTCAACGATTCCATCGACACGCAAAAGCGCTTTCTCGCCGACGCAGCCCACCAGCTCAAGACGCCGCTTGCGGGCCTGCGCATGCAGGCCGACCTGGCGCAGCGCGAGGGCGCGAATGCCGACGAGCTCAAGCAGTCGCTCAAGCAGATCGGCCGTGCCAGCGTGCGCGCCACCCACACGGTGAACCAGCTGCTCTCGCTCGCGCGCGCCGAAGCCCACGGCGCCAACACCCGCCACCAGCCCTGCGACCTGGCGCGGCTCACGATCGAGGTGGTGCGCGAGGCCGTGCCGCGCGCGATCGAGAAGCGCATCGACCTCGGCTACGACGGCGCCGAGACGGGTGCGCCCGGCGTGATGTTCGACGGCAATCCGACGCTGCTGAAGGAGCTGGTGCGCAACCTGGTCGACAACGCGATCAACTACACGCCCTCGACGCCCGAGCACCCCGGCGTGATCACCGCGCGCGTGCTGGCCGACCCCTTCGGCCATGTGCTGCTGCTGCAGGTGGAGGACAACGGCCCGGGCATCGCCGAGTCCGACCGCGAGCTGGTGTTCGAGCCCTTCTACCGCGTGCTCGGCAACGAGGCCGACGGCTCGGGGCTGGGCCTGCCGATCGTGCGGGAGATCGCGAACCAGCACCTTGCACAGGTGAAGCTGGAAGATGCGCACCCGGGCAAGCATCCGCCCGGCGCACGCTTCACGGTGCGCTTCGAGAGCGGGGCGCTTTCATGAATCGCACGGCCGAGGAATCCCTTGCCATCGAATCGCTGCGGCAGCGCTTCAATGCGATCCGCATCGACACCGACGTGTCGGACATGTTCGACTTCGGCGCGGATCTGCTCGAACTGCAGTCGCCTGAAGCGCTCGACTTTCACTACGCGTTGCTGCGCGACACCGGCATGGACGGCGAGCTGTACGACTGGCTCTGCCGCAAGTTCTCCGACCGCGGCGATGCCGGCGAGGACCATCTGCATGCCCGCTTCGCGCAGGAGCAGGACGCATCGCTGCAGGCCACGGTGCTGCAGATGCTCGGGACCTTCAAGTACCGCAAGGGCCGACGCCTGAAGGACACCGCGGCGCTCGCCCGCGCTGCTCTCGGCTCGCCGCACGATGACCTTCGCTGCAAGGGCCTGTGGGTGATCGGCTGGCTCGGCACGACGGCCGACATCGCCAAGGTGGCGCCGCTGCTCGCGAAAGACCCCGTGCCCGCGAACCGGCACTGGGCCGCGAGCGCGCTGATGCAGATCTTCTTCAATCACCGCAGCGCGGCGCCCAGGGCGCTGGCGTGCCTGCGTGAAGCACTCGAAGCCGAGACCGACGCTGTCGTGCTCGGCGGCATCCTGGTCGCGGTCCAGGAGATCGCGGGCAAGAAGTTCGGGCTCGCCTCGAACTCGCACGAGGCGCCGTCTGCGGAAAAACTGGAGGCCGCGCTGGCCAAGGCGCGCCGCATGTTTGCGCGCGCTGCCTGAGCCTGGTTACGGCGCGGGTGCGCCGGCCTTGGCTTCCTTGCGCACCTGCACCCACTCGGGCTTGATCTGCCGCGACACGCGCTGCGGCTCGCGCTCGTTGAGGCTCGCCGGCGCGAGGCCGAAGCCCACCAGATCGCCGCGTGCCCACAGGAAGTAGCCGGCATTGGCCAGCAGCAGAACGATCAATGCCAGGCGCAATTTCATGGTGATGCTGTTCAGAGCGCCATGCCGCGAGGGCGCACGCTCACTTCGTCGCTCGTGATGGTCTGCAGGCCCGCGGCCGTGCGCACCTGCAGCTCGCCGCTCCAGGCCACGCCTTCGCAGAGCCCTGCGGTGCCGTCGCTGAGCACCACCTCGCGGCCGCGCAGCACGTCGCGCGCGGCAAAACGTTCGGCGAACTGCGCGAAGCCCTGCGCCTCGAACGCGAGCACGTTGCGCACCAGCGGCTCGGCGACTTCGCGCAGCACGTCGGGCGCGGTCGCGTCGGGACGCCATTGATGCAGCCACGCGGGCGGCGTGCGCATGCCGTCGGATTCGCGCGCGCCGATGTTGATGCCGATGCCGATCACCACGTAGCGCTGCGCACCGGGTCCACCGGCGTGCGGCAATGCGGTTTCGATGAGGATGCCGACCAGCTTGCTGTCGTTCACCCAGATGTCGTTGGGCCACTTGAGGCCGACCTTGTGTGCGCCCGATGGATCAAGGCTCTCGGCCACGCTGACACCGACCGCGAGCGACAGGCCCGACCAGTCGGCCGGTGCGAGCGGCAGGCCGACCGAGAACAGGAGCGACGTCTGCTCCTGGCTCTGTGGCGTGCTCTGCCATGCGCGGCCGAGGCGACCGCGGCCCGCGGTCTGGCGCTCGGCCACCAGCAGCACCGGCTCGACGCGGCCGGCGCGCGCGCGGCGCATCAGCTCGGTGCTGGTGGAATCGATCTCGGCCACGGCCTCGACCGCGAACCCCGGCAGCAGCGGCGCCACCGACGCGGCGATCCGGTCTTCCTGCCAGGCGACCGTGGTGCTGCTCATTGGAGTACCTTCGTGCTTCGCACTGCGGTGCGAGCTTGCTTGGGGCGGCCCGGCGCGGCGCTCATGCTCAGTCCTTCTTGGACTTCTTCTTGTCGGTTTTTTCAGCCTTGTTGTCGGCTTTCTCCTCGGCCTTCTTGGCTTCTTTTTTCTTCTCTTCTTTTTTCTCGGCCTTTTTCTTTTCGGCCTTCTTCTTGGCTTTCTTCTTCTTTTTCTTCTCTTCGTCCTCATCCTTGGGTGTCAGCAGCGTGCCGCGGCACTGCTCGGAGCCGCACCAGCAAGGAAATTCGGACAAGAGCTTCGGCGTGTACGGCTCGTCGATGATCAACCCGTAGTCGTAATTGAGCTCTTCTCCTGCAGCGATGTTGCGCAGTGCCTTGATATAAACGCGCCCATCGGTTTCGTCGGCCTCGCAGTTCGGCTCGCACGAGTGGTTGATCCAGCGGGCGTCGTTGCCCTTGACGTTGCCGTCGATCACACGACCGTCGTCGATGTGGAAGTAGAAGGTGTGGTTGGGCTGGGCCGGGTCGTGCGGATGGCGGCGCAGCGCCTCCTTCCAGTTGATGAGCTCGCCCTTGTATTCGATCAGCGTCTCGCCTTCGGCCAGGTCGTCGACGGCGAACACGCCGTTGCCATGGACATCCGAGCGCCGCATCTGGATGCGGCGGCCGGCGAGTTGTGGGGATTTGGAAGGCATCGCCGAAGTCTGTTAGTTTGAATATGCACACATGCGTGTGCGCGCGTGCGTACGCGGGAAGCCGCAGAGTATAGAGAGCCCTTAGATGACAAAGACGTTGGTAATCGCAGAAAAGCCGTCGGTGGCCCAGGACATCGTCCGTGCCCTCACGCCGGTGGCCGGCAAATTCGACAAACATGACGAGCATTTCGAGAACGACAGCTATGTCGTGACCAGTGCGGTCGGTCACCTGGTCGAAAT
This sequence comes from Variovorax sp. ZS18.2.2, assembly GCF_024701975.1. Taxonomy (GTDB): domain Bacteria; phylum Pseudomonadota; class Gammaproteobacteria; order Burkholderiales; family Burkholderiaceae_C; genus Variovorax. The sequence continues at coordinate 312,524 of NZ_JANLNM010000006.1, read as the reverse complement.
CCAGGCGCCCGAGGAGTTCGACGTCAAGCGGGGCAAGTGGAGCTTTGCCAACCTCCCCGTGATCCCGCCGCACTTCGACCTCAAGCCGGTCGACAAGACCAAGACGCGCCTGAACGCCGTGGTCAAGCAGGCCAAGCGCAAGGACGTGACGCAGTTGATCAACGCCTGTGACGCGGGCCGCGAGGGCGAACTGATCTTCCGCCTGATCGAGCAGTACGCCGGCGGCAAAAGCCCGCTGGGCAAGCCGGTCAAGCGCCTGTGGCTGCAGTCGATGACGCCGCAGGCGATTCGCGACGGCTTCGATGCGCTGCGCACCGAAAAGCAGATGCAGGGCCTGGCCGACGCCGCGCGTTCGCGCTCCGAGGCCGACTGGCTGGTGGGCATCAACGGCACGCGCGCGATGACCGCATTCAATTCGCGCGACGGCGGCTTCTTCCTCACGACCGTGGGCCGCGTGCAGACGCCGACGCTCTCCGTCGTCGTGGAGCGCGAGGAGCAGATCCGCAAGTTCGTTTCGCGCGACTACTGGGAAATCCACGGCAGCTTCGCGGCCGAGGCCGGCCATTACCCGGGCAAGTGGTTCAACCCCGACTGGAAGAAGGCCAACGCGCCGCTCCTGGCCAACGGCGAACCCGATGCCGAGCAGCGTGCCGACCGGGTGTGGAGCGAGCAGGAAGCCCGCGCCATCGCCGACGCCTCGCGCGGCAAGCCCGCCACCGTCACCGAAGAGAGCAAGCCCACCACGCAGGCCTCGCCCGCGCTGTTCGACCTGACCTCGCTGCAACGCGAGGCCAACGGCCGTTTCGGCTTCAGCGCCAAGACCACGCTCGCGCTGGCGCAGAGCCTGTACGAACGCCACAAGGCGCTGACCTATCCGCGTACCGATTCGCGCGCGCTGCCCGAAGACTATCTGCCGGTGGTCAAGGACACCATGGGCATGCTGGCCAACAGCGGCATGAAGCATCTGGCGCCGTTCGCCAAGCAGGCGGTCGACGGCAACTACGTCAAGCCCAACAAGCGCATCTTCGACAACGCCAAGGTGTCGGATCACTTCGCCATCATCCCGACGCTGCAGGCCCCGAGCGGCCTGAGCGAAGCCGAGCAGAAGCTGTATGACTTCGTGGTGCGCCGCTTTCTCTCGGTGTTCTTCCCGAGCGCCGAGCACCAGGTGACCACGCGCATCAGCACGGTGGAGCAGGGCGGCAAGAAGTACCCGTTCCGCACCGACGGCAAGGTGCTGGTCAAGCCGGGCTGGCTCGCCATCTACGGCAAGGAAGCGCAGGACGACGAGAAGGAAGACGACAAGGACGGCAAGCGCCTCGTGCCGGTGAAGCCGGGCGAGATCGTGCAGAACGAGTCGGCCGACCTCAAGGGCCTGAAGACGCGCCCGCCCGCACGCTACTCGGAAGCCACGCTGCTGGGCGCCATGGAAGGCGCCGGCAAGACCATCGACGACGACGAGTTGCGCGAAGCCATGCAGGAGAAAGGCCTGGGCACGCCAGCCACGCGCGCGGCCACCATCGAAGGGCTGATCGCCGAGAAGTACATGCTGCGCGAAGGCCGCGAGCTGATTCCGACCGCCAAGGCTTTCCAGCTCATGACGCTCTTGCGCGGGCTGGGCGTGGAAGAACTCTCCAAGGCCGAGCTCACCGGCGAGTGGGAATACAAGCTCGCGCAGATGGAGAAGGGCGCCTTGAGCCGCGACGCCTTCATGCGCGAGATCGCCGAGATGACGGAGCACATCGTCAAGAAGGCCAAGGAATACGACCGCGACACCGTGCCGGGCGACTACGCCACGCTCGCGACGCCGTGCCCCAACTGCGGCGGCATCGTGCGCGAGAACTACCGCCGCTACGGCTGCGTGGGCAAGAGCGGCACGGGCGAGGACGCCTGCGGCTTCTCGTTCGGCAAGTCGCCGGCCGGGCGCACCTTCGAGGTGGCCGAGGCCGAGGCGCTCGTGCGCGACAAGCACATCGGCCCGCTGGAAGGCTTCCGCTCCAAGGCGGGCTGGCCCTTCACCGCCGAGATCATCCTCAAGTACGACGAGGAAGAATCGAAGAACTGGAAGCTGGAGTTCGACTTCGGCGACGACAAGAACGGCGACACCGGCGAGATCGTCGACTTCAGCGAGCAGGACACCGTGGGCCCGTGCCCGGTGTGCGGCGCGCCGGTGTTCGAGCACGGCAGCAACTACGTCTGCGAGAAGTCGGTGCCGACCAATGCGCAGCCGACACCCAGCTGCACCTTCAAGACCGGCAAGATCATCCTGCAGCAGCCGGTGGAGCGCGCGCAGATGGAAAAGCTGCTCGCCACCGGCAAGACCGACCTGCTCGACAAGTTCGTGAGCATGCGCACCCGCCGCGCCTTCAAGGCCTTCCTCACATGGAACGCCGAAGAAGGCAAGGTGACCTTCGAGTTCGCGCCGCGCGAAGGCGGCAGCAAGTTCCCACCGCGCAAGACCTTCGGCAAGCCGGCGGCCAAGACCGCGGCTGCGAAGAAGGTGGCGGCGAAGAAGACGCCTGCGGCCAAGAAGGCTCCGGCCGCGAAGAAGGCGGCCGCGCCACGCAAGCCCGGGGCAGGTCTGAAGCCGAGCGACTCGCTGGCCGCGGTGATCGGCGCCGAACCGGTGGCGCGCACCGAGGTCATCAAGAAGCTGTGGGACTACATCAAGGCCAACGGCCTGCAGGACGCGACCAACAAGCGCGCGATCAATGCCGACGCGAAGCTGAAACCCGTGTTCGGCAAGGACCAGGTGACGATGTTCGAACTCGCGGGCATCGTGGGCAAGCACCTCTCGGCGCCTTGAGGCGAGATGCGAAGCCCGGACACGGGCCAATCAATGGTGGGGTGGGGGTGTTGTTACAAGGCCGCGCAGGGTGCCGGCCTATAGTGGCCGCTACCCCCATCCTCTGGAGTTTTTCGTGAACCCATTCATTGCAGCTGCTTTCGCCATTGCCATGGCCGCCCTGGTGGCGGGCTGCGCCGGCACGGGTTCGGCGGGTTCGACCAGCGGTGCATCCAGTGCCTCATCCGGCAACGGCGTCACCGTGTTCGGCACCATCGACGCCAGCGTCAGCGGCAGCACGAACCGCTCGGACCGCCGCTGATCCTTTTTCAGCGCCGCAGCAGCGCCTGGCGCAGCACCCGCGCCGCGCGGTCGCGGATCTTGCCGGAGCCCGAGCCCGGCGGCGTCTTCGGCGCGACCTTGGCGGTCGCGCAGGCCCAGAGGAAGTCATGCAGGATCGGCGTGTCGTCGACCGTCTCGGTGCTGCCGTACTTGTGGAATTCGGGGTGCCACTGCGTGGCGGCGATGTAGCTGCGGCCGCGCTCGGGCCGGCGGCGGATGGCTTCGGGCACGCGGTCGGGCAGGCTCCAGGCCTCGATCTCGAAACCCGGGGCGAGCCCCTTGATGCCCTGGTGGTGGATGCTGTTGACGCGCGCGGTGTCCACCTGCGGGTAGAGCTTGGAGAGGCGCGTGCCCTGCACGATCTCGATCTGGTGGAAGTTCTGGTCGTAGGTCACCGGGTCGCGATGGCGCAGGCCCCCTTCGTGCTGTTCCTCGATGTCCTGGTAGAGCGTGCCGCCGAAAGCCACGTTGATGAGCTGCAGCCCGCGGCACACGCCGAAGACGGGCTTGCCGGCCTGCTCGAAGGCCTCGACCAATGCGAGGTCGTAGAGGTCGCGGATCTGGTCGCCGATCCATGCGTCCTTCAGCGGCACCTCGCCGTAGCTGCCGGGCCAGACATCGGCGCCGCCGTGCATCACCACGCCGTCGAGCCATTCCGCGTAGTGCGAGAGCTTGGTGTCGCCGCGCGCGGTTTCGCCGGTGGGGCAGGGCACCATCACGACCATCGCGCCGGCGGACATGAGCCAGTGCGCGATCGACTGCTCGACGTACTGCAGCGTCTTGTTGGTGAACAGCGACCGGGCCGGGTCGGCGTGCGAGAAGCAGGCGGACAGGCCGATCTTGAGCCGGGCGGAAACAGGTTGTGTCATCGCGGGACTGTCAGCGGGAACTGAGCGGGAGGTGCGAAAAGGAAAATCCATTGTGGCTCGTTGGCCTCTCGCACGGGGTCGGACGACACGCCAAGTATGCTTTCAACGCCGCCACGACGCATAAGGAAGACAAGCCATGAAAACGATCAAGGGCCCCGCCATATTCCTGGCCCAGTTCGCCGGAGACACCGCCCCCTTCAACACGCTCGACGCCATTGCCGGATGGGCCGCAGGCCTCGGCTACAAGGGCGTGCAGATTCCGAGCTGGGACGCGCGCCTGTTCGATTTGAAGAAGGCGGCCGAAAGCAAGACCTACTGCGATGAAGTGAAGGGCACGCTCGCTCAGCACGGGCTGGAGATCACCGAGCTTTCGACGCACCTGCAGGGCCAACTGGTCGCGGTGCACCCGGCCTACGACGCGGGCTTCGACGGCTTCGCGGCGCCCGAGGTGCGCGGCGACCCTGTCAAACGCCAGCAGTGGGCCGTCGAGCAGCTGCACTTCGCGGCGAAGGCCTCGGCCAACCTCGGGCTCACGGCGCATGCCACCTTCTCGGGCGCGCTGGCGTGGCCATACCTTTATTCGTGGCCGCCGCGCCCGCCGGGACTCATCGAGGAAGCCTTCGACGAACTCGCGCGCCGCTGGCGCCCGATCCTCGATGCCTTCGACGCCGCGGGCGTGGACGTGGGCTACGAGATCCACCCCGGCGAAGACCTGCACGACGGCGTGAGCTATGAGATGTTTTTGGAGCGCGTGGGCAACCACCCGCGCGCCTGCCTGCTGTACGACCCGAGCCACTTCATGCTGCAGCAGCTCGACTACCTCGCGTACATCGACCACTACCACGAGCGCATCAAGATCTTTCACGTGAAGGACGCCGAGTTCAACCCGACCGGCAAGCAGGGCGTGTACGGCGGCTTCCAGAGCTGGATCAACAGGGCAGGGCGCTTCCGTTCGCTCGGCGATGGGCAGGTGGACTTCAAGGCCATCTTCTCGAAGATGGCGCAGTACGACTTCCCCGGCTGGGCGGTGCTCGAGTGGGAGTGCTGCATCAAGCACCCCGAAGACGGCGCGCGCGAGGGCGCGAAATTCATCGCCGACCACATCATCCGCGTGGCCGACCGGGCCTTCGACGACTTCGCGGCGGGCGGCGTGGACGTGGCGGCGAACAAGCGGATGCTGGGGATCGGCTGAAGCCTTTTCAGAGCAGCGCGACGAGGCGGCGGATCGCGCCGTCGATCTGCGATTCGTCGATCAGGCCGTAGCCGAACGCGAGGCCATTGGGCGCGTCGGGCGCCTGCGGGTCCAGCGCGTAGCGCGAGAGCGGCGGCAGCGTGATGCCGGCCGCGACGGCGCGCTCGACCACGGTGCGGTCACGCGTGTCCGTGCGCAGCCAGGCCGACAGGTGCAGCCCCGCATCGGAGGGAATCACCTCGAGCCGCCCCGCGCCGTGCTTCGCCAGCGCGTCGAGCAATGCGGTACGCCGCGCGCCATAAATCTTGCGCATCTTGCGGATGTGGCGCGCGAGATGCCCTTCGGCGATGAACGCGGCGAGCGCCTCCTGCCCGAGCACCGGCCCGTGCCAGTCGGCCAGTTCGCGCGCCCGCACCAGCGCCGCGCGCGCCCACGGCGGCGCCACCACGAAGCCCAGCCGCAGCGCGGGGAACAGGCTCTTGGAGAAGGTACCGACGTAGCAGACCGACTCGGCGCGGTCGAGCGTCTGCAGCGCGTCGAGCGGGCGGCCGGCGAAGCGGAATTCGCTGTCGTAGTCGTCCTCGATGACGACCGCGTTGCGCGCCCGCGCGAAGGCCAGCAGCGCCGCGCGGCGCTGCGGCGACATCGCGACGCCGGTCGGGAACTGGTGCGAGGGCGTCACGCAGATCACGCGCGCCTCGGGCGGCAGGCGATCGACGCACAGGCCCTCGACGTCGGTCGGCACGGTGACCACCTTCGCGCCCGCGACGGTCATGGCCTCGCGCAGCGACGGATAGAAAAGCTGCTCGACCGCGACCACGGTGCGCCCCGGTACGACGAGGATGCGCGCGAGCAGCCCGAAGGCCTGCTGCGCGCCGGCGGTGACGACGATGTCGTCCGCCGTGCAGCCGACCGCGCGGGTGAACGACACGTGCCTGGCGATCGCCTCGCGCAGCGCGGCCTGGCCCTGCGGCTCGGCGTAGTCGGCCGGCTCGCGCGCGATGCGGCGCAGCGCGCGATCGGACAGGCGGCGCCAGATGTCGAAGGGAAACGTGCCGATGTCGGGCAGGCCGACGCGAAAGTCGTCGCGCGCGCGTTGCGGCTGCAGCGTGGGCGCGAGGTCGGCGCCCGCCACGTCCAGCGGCACCAGCCGTGGATCGCGCCGGCTGGACACGCCTTTGAGCACGCGACCGCGGCGCGACTGCGGCAGCGTGTCGGCTACATAGGTGCCGGCGCCCGGGCGCGCGAGCAGGTAGCCCTCGCTCAGCAGCAGGTCGTAGGCCGCGAGCATGGTGTTGCGCGACACGCCCAGCCGCCCGGCGAGCGAGCGCGTGGCAGGCAGGCGCGCGCCGGGCTGCAGCCGGCCGTCGAGGATGGCGTCGCGCAGCTGCCGGTGCACCTCGCGCAGCAGGTCGCGCGAGCCGGTGCCCGGCAGGCGAATGGCGAGTTCGAAAAGTGGCTCCATGAAGTTCGCAGATTGTGGTTCTTTTGAAGAGCCAATCGCAAGCCTATTCTGAAGGCCTCAGAACGCTCACCGGAGTCTCTTCATGAACACCGAACCCCTTGCACTGCAACCCGCCGAACGCCTGCCCATCAGCCTGGCCTGGCTGGCACTGGGCGCCTTCGCCCTGGGCACCGAGAGCTTCATGGTCGTCGGCCTGCTGCCGATGCTGGCGGCCGACCTGCAGGTGAGCGCCACGCGCGCCGGGCAGCTGGTGCTGCTGTTCGCGCTCAGCTACGCGATCGGTTCGCCGCTGATGGCGGCGCTGCTCGCGCGCTTCGGCCGGCGGCCGCTGCTGGTTGCCAGCCTCGCGGCGTTCGCGGGCATCACGCTGGCGGGCTCGATGGCGCAGGGCTTCGCGCAACTGGCGCTGGCGCGGGTCGCACTCGGATTGGTTGCCGGCGTGTTCCTGCCGACCGCGAGCGCGGTGGCGGCGTCGATGGTGTCGCCCGCGTTGCGCGGCCGGGCGCTCGCCATCGTGACGGGCGGCGGCACGGTGGCGGTCGCGCTCGGCGTGCCGCTGGGCGCGTGGATCGCGGGCTGGGGCGGCTGGCGCACGGCCTACCTGCTGGTCGCCGCGGTGGCGGCGCTGGCCGCCTGGGGCGTGGCCGTCGGCCTGCCGCGCGGGCTGGCGGCCCCGGCGACTGCCGTGCGTGCGCCGTCGTCATCGTTCTCCGTGACCCGCGCGCCCGGCGTGCTGCCGGCGCTCTTGACCACCGTGCTGTGGACCACCGGCGGCTTCAGCTTCTATACCTACATCGCGTCGTTCCTGTCGGGCACGGCGGGCTTCGGCGCCCAGGGCGTGAGCGCCGTGTTCTGCGCGATCGGCATCGCGGCCGCCCTCGGCACCGCCACCGGCGGCTGGGCCACCGACCGCTTCGGCGCCGACCGCGTCGCACAGGGCTTCGCGCTCGTGCTGGTGGCGATCTTCGGCGGACTGTCGTTTTCGGCGCAGATGCTGCCGCGCGACCTGGCGCTGCCGCTGATCGTGGCGCTGTCGGCGCTCTGGGGCTTTGCGGGCTGGGGCTTCGGCCCGGCGCAGGCGGTGCGGTTGATCCGCCTCGCACCAGACCGCGCGCCAATGACGCTGTCGCTCAACGCCTCGGCGATCTACCTGGGCATCGCGGCGGGTTCGGCGCTGGGCGGCGTGGTGATCGAGCTGTTCGGCGTGAGCGCGGTGGGCTGGGCCGGCGCCGCCAGCCAACTCGTCGGACTGGGCCTGATGTTGCGTGCGGCCCACAGGTCGCGGGCCGCGCTTTCGCCGGTGACATCGCCGCTGGCTGCCTGATTGCGGCGGGTTTCGCTACATTTTCAATAGCAAGCTTCGCAGGAGCAATCGTCCTTCGCGGGGCCATGCAGGCCCCGCTTTCTTTCAAGACGAGCAACTGTCATGCCCGTCAAGCTATAATCGCGGGTTCGTTTCGATACCACGACGAAGCACTTCGTCAAATTGCCGGCTGACCTGCACTGTCCCTTGGATTCTTCAGGCCCCCACACTTTCAGCCGGCTTCACAGTGTGTTGGAGCGCCAGACCGGGCGCCCATGATTGCCACCACTGCCTTCGTTCTTGTTGAAGCGAATAGCGCGTCCGCCGCGCCATTCCGGCCGGCCCACGCCCGTTTTCAATTATTTTTCAGGCACTTCGCGTCCAACATTCGCGCGCTGTGCCAAGGCTCCATGGACATCATTCAACACAGTATCGCGGTGGGCAAGTACCTTGTTTCCCCGCTCATTCGACACCAGGACGACGGCAATTTCGCCGCCTCCGTCTCGATCCGCTCCGGCCACGGCAGCGGCATGCACGACCGCGTGATGCGTTTCACGCCGCGTTTTGCAAGCCACGCCGCCGCCGTCGGCTATGCCATCGACCAAGGCCTGGGCTGGGTGCGCGAGCGCAACGCGCCTCTCGCCTTGCCGTGCGCAGGCTGAAACAATCACGCCCATCTTCATATCCAACACACATCGAACGAGATTCAGAGGTAACCAAGCATGCCCAAGGAAGAACTGATCGAAATGAACGGCGCAGTGACCGAAGTCCTGCCCGACTCGCGCTACCGCGTCACGCTGGACAACGGCCATCAGCTGATCGCCTACAGCGGCGGCAAGATGCGCAAGCACCACATCCGCATCCTGGCGGGTGACAAGGTGTCGCTCGAACTCTCGCCCTACGACCTGACCAAGGGTCGCATCACCTTCCGTCACCTGGAACGTCGCGGCCCGCCGCCGACTTCCGGCGGCAACAACTCACCTCGCCGCTGATCCGCGACGAACGAAGGGCCTTGCGGCGCCGAAGGGTGCCGGCAAGGCCTTTGTTTTTCCCGGGTCCCGGCTGCTGAAACGATGACTACGACCACTCCCACAGCCGACGGCCCCCAGGTCGAGAACGGCTTTGCCACCCTGGCGCTCTCGCCCCAGATGCTGGCCAACCTCACCCAGCTCGGCTACACGCAGATGACGGCCATCCAGGCCGCCGCCCTGCCGCCGGCGCTGCTCGGCAAGGACCTGATCGCCCAGGCCAAGACCGGCAGCGGCAAGACCGCCGCCTTTGCACTCGCACTGCTCGCCAACCTCAACGCACGCCGCTTCGCCATCCAGGCGATGGTGCTGTGCCCGACGCGCGAGCTGGCCGACCAGGTCACGACCGAGATCCGGCGCCTGGCGCGTGCGGAAGAAAACATCAAGGTGGTCACGCTCTGCGGCGGCGTCGCGCTGCGCGGGCAGATTGCCAGCCTCGAGCACGGCGCGCACATCGTCGTGGGCACGCCGGGCCGCATCATGGACCACCTGGAGCGCGGCAACCTCGACCTCTCGGCGCTCAACACGCTGGTGCTCGACGAAGCCGACCGCATGCTGGACATGGGCTTCTTCGACGACATCGTGAAAGTCGCGCGCCAGTGTCCGAAGGAACGCCAGACGCTGCTGTTCTCGGCCACGTACCCCGAAGGCATCGCCAAGCTCGCGCAGCAGTTCATGAAGAGCCCGCAGCAGATCACGGTGCAGGCGCAGCACGAAGGCAGCAAGATCCGCCAGCGCTGGTACCAGGTGAAGGACAGCGAGCGGCTGCACACCGTGAGCCTGCTGCTCGACCATTTCCGTCCCGTCAGCACGCTGGCCTTCTGCAACACCAAGCAGCAGTGCCGCGACCTCGTCGAGGTGCTGCAGGCGCAGGGCTTCAGCGCGCTGGCGCTCTTCGGCGAGCTCGAACAACGCGAGCGCGACCAGGTGCTGGTGCAGTTCGCCAACCGCAGCTGCTCGGTGCTCGTGGCCACCGACGTGGCGGCGCGGGGCCTGGACATCTCGCACCTCGAAGCGGTGATCAACGTCGACGTGACGCCCGATTCCGAAATCCACATCCACCGCGTCGGCCGCACCGGCCGCGTGGGCCAGTCGGGCGATGCCGAAGGCCTTGCGCTCAACCTCGCCAGCATGAACGAGATGGGCAGCGTCGGAAAGATCGAGCAATTGCAGGGCCGCGAATCCGAATGGCACGAACTGGCCGAGCTCACGCCCGGCAAGGGCGCGCCGCTGCAGCCGCCGATGGCCACGCTGCAGATCGTCGGCGGGCGCAAGGAAAAGATCCGCGCCGGCGACGTGCTGGGCGCCCTCACCGGCGACTGCGGCTACACGAAGGACCAGGTCGGCAAGATCAACGTCAACGAGTTCTCGACGTATGTGGCGGTGGACCGCGCCATCGCTGCAGAAGCGGCGCACAAGCTCGGCAGCGGCCGGGTCAAGGGCAAGTCGGTCAAGGTGCGCCTGCTGACGCTGCAGGACCAGTAACGGCCACCGGCTGCGGCGTGGCGAGCGCCGCGGCATCGCCATGCGCCGAGGTCGGCGCCACCGGTGCATCGAGCACCGGTGCAAGTGCAGGTACAGGCGCCTTCATCGACGGCTCCTGCCGAGCCAGTTTGGCCGCCAGCCGGAACGCCACCACCACCGCCAGCAACCCGAAGATCGACGAGCCCACGGCCTGTCCGATCAGCACGCCCGCCGCGCCGTGGTGCGAGCCCCACCAGGCGAACGGAATCGTGCCCAGCGTGGCCCGCCCCCAGTTGAAGAAGGTCGACAGCAGCGGATGCCCGAGGTTGTTGAACGACGCGTTCGCCACGAACAATCCGCCCGAAAAGAAGAAGCTCGCCGCGAGCCAGGTGCAGAAGAGCGCGATCAGCTCGGCCGCTTGCCCCTCGGCCGAGAACGCACGGATCAGCACGCCCTGTCCCAACGCCAGCACGAGCCAGGCGACGGCCACCGAGGCCACCATGAACAACAGGCTGTCGCGCAATCCTTCCTGCACGCGCCGGTACTGCCCGGCGCCGAGGTTCTGCGCGAGGATCGGCCCGACCGCACCGCTCAGCGCGTAGACAAGGCCGAAGGCCACCGGACTCAAGCGGTCGATGGTGGCCGCGCCCGCCACCGCCGACGGGCCGAACTGCGCGATCGCATGCGTGACGAACGCGGCGCCCACGGGCGTCGCGAGGTTCGTCAGCACTGCCGGCCCTGCGACGCTCGCCAGGGCGCGCGCATCGCGGGCCAGCTGCGCCGCCTCGAAGCGACCGAGCATCCGGTGCTTCACCATCACGCCATGCAGCCCAATGCCCGCGAGCACGAAGCGCGAGACCACCGCGCTGATCGCCGCACCGTCGAGCCCCAGGCCGAAACCGAAGATCAAGATCGGATCGAGCACCGCCGTCACGAAGGCCGCCGCGAGCGTGACCGTCATCGAGCGGCGCGCATCGCCGATGGAGCGCAAGAGCGCCGAGCACGCCATGCCGAGGCCCAGCAGCGGCAGCGTGTGCACCGTCACCGCGAGGTAGCGCTGCGCGAGCCGCGCCGTCTCGCCCTCGGCGCCGAGCGCATGCAGGGCAGGGTGCAGGAAGAAGGCCGTGCCGCTGCCCACCACCACCGATGCGGCCGTCATCAACACGAGGCTCGAGGTGGCGATGCGCCGCGCATCCATCGAACGGCCGGCGCCCACGGTGCGCGACACCACGGCCGCGATGCCGATGGTGAGGCCGATGCACAGCGACGCATGAAAGAACCCCACCACGCCCGCGAAGCCGACCGCCGCCGCCGTCTCTTTCTCCCCGAGCAGCGAGATGTAGAAGAGGTTGATCAGGTCGACTGCGAACACCGCGATCAGACCGATGGCACCGGTGCCGGCCATCACGCAAACATGGCGCAAGAGCGAGCCCGAAACGAAGCGCGGACGCTCGACGGCACCCGTCGTTTCGGTTATTGGCATATGAAATCCTCGATGTGGCCTAATTGCGGGTTCGAACATTACTTTTACCCGAGCTTTTCATGCCCAAGACATTCCGTACCGAAGCCGAACGCGTTGCCACCCCGAAGCCGACGCCGCTGCCCGGCTACGCCCTGCCCAAGACCGGCGGTGGCCAGAAGGTCAGCCTGGAACGCGGCACCGCGACGCGCAGCAAGAAGAACCCTGGCAAGCGCGCCAAGAAGGGCGGCTGATCCAGCCCCTCTGGCTCCTCCGGAGCCACGACGAACGCGCCCTTGGGCGCGTTTTGTCATTGGGCCAGCTATAAACAGGGCCGCGATGTCCGACGACAACCAGATCTTCATCCCGCCCTCGTTCTTCGCGGTCTACAGCGATGCGCGCCAGCGTTTGAGCGAGCCGATCGGCGTGGTGCGCGCGCGCTACGAGATCTGCGAGGACCTGGCCAGCCACCTCGTGGGCCACGCGCAGATCCAGCACCACACCGAGGTGCCGGTCGAGGCCGAGATCCTGCGGCGCATCCATGCGGGGCTCGCGACGCCGGAATCCGGCGTGTCGCCCACCGAGGCCGAATGGATCGTGCAGCGGCTGGCCGAGCTGCTGGGCTGGCAAGGCCCCGAGCCGGCGCCTTCCGACGACTGACGCAGGAGGCGCGCGATGCTGCTCAAGGTCGGCGAACTCGCCAAGCACACCGGCCTCACGGTGCGCACGCTGCACCACTACGACGCCATCGGGCTGCTCGCCCCCTCGGCACGCTCGGACGCCGGCTACCGGCTCTACAACGCCGCCGACATCGGCCGGCTGCACGCCATCCAGGCGCTGCGGCTGCTGGGGCTTCCGCTGGCGGAAATCGGCGGGCTGCTCGGTGCCGAAAGCGGCTCGCTGCCCACGATCATCCAGCGCCAGATGGCCTCGCTAGACCAGCAGATCGCCCAGGCCACGGCCTTGCGCGAACGGCTCGGCCTGCTCTCGCAGCGGCTCGCCGAAGGCGCCCAGCCCGACATGAAGGACTGGCTCGTCACGCTGGAGCAGATGACCACCTACGGCCGCTATTTCAGCCCCGCAGAGATCCAGTCGGTGATGGCCAACTGGCGCGCCGTGGCCGACCAGTGGCCCCCGCTCATCGCCGAGGTGGCCGCGTTGATGGCGCGCGGCGTGCCCGCCGATGCGCTCGAGGTGCAGCCGCTCGCCTTTCGCTGGATGAACCTCATGGGCCAGTGGATGGACGGCAACTACGACCTCGTCACGCGCTGGGGCGAGATGTACCGGCGCGAGCCGGTGGCGCGGCGCGACGACGGGCCGCCGGCCGAACTGATCGACTACATCGGCGTGGCCATGGGCGCGCGGATGGCCGCGCTGCTGCGTCACCTGGACACCGAAGACCTCGCGCGATTGGGCAAGCCGCCCGAAGACGAATGGCGCCGTCTCGGCGACGAGCTCGCCGCCCTCCAGGCGCGCGGCGCATCACCGGAAGACAAGGCGGTGCAGGCCATCGCGCTCGCCTGGGTGCGGCTCTTCGAGGCCTTCACCGACCACGACCCGGCACTGGCCGTGCGGCTGATGAAGGCCATGGCCACGGAACCGGTGCTGCAGGCGGCCGCCGTGGTCGGCCCCGCGGTGCGCGACTACCTGCTGCAGGCCATCGCCGTGCTTCAGCAAAAAAGTTCGGCGACGGGTCCTTCCACCCCTTGACCCTGACGTTGCGTGAGGCCCAACAGTCGGCCTCATGAACAACGCAAACACCCCTCACCTCCACCCGAGGCTCCACGCGCTCGACAACCTCCGCGCCCTGATGATGTGGCTCGGCATCGTGCTGCACGTGGCCATCAACCACCTCACCATCAATTCGCCGCTGCCCTGGCGCGATCCGCAGACATCGCCGGTGGCCAACCTGCTGCTGCTTTTCATCCACAGCTTCCGGATGCCGGTGTTCTTCGTGCTGGCCGGCTTCTTCGTCGCGTTGCTGGTCGCGCGGCGCGGTGCGGACGGCATGCTGAAGAACCGCGGCCTGCGGCTCGCGCTGCCCTTCGCGATCTTCTGGCCGCCGCTCTTCGTGCTGACCACGGTGCTGGCGATGGTCTACATCCACCTGACCGTGCGCGGCGTGCCGGGCATCGACACCGCGCTGACGCCCGCGCGGCAACCCGGCGGCTCGCCCTTCAACACGATGCACCTGTGGTTCCTCTACCAGCTCTTCTGGTTCAGCGTGTTGGCCTGGGCCGGCGTGCGGCTGCAGCGCTTCGTGCCGATGCGGTTGCGCGGTGCCGTCGCCCGCGGCTTCACGCTGCTGGCGGAACGCCGCTGGGGCTTCGTGGTGCTTGCGCTGCCGCTGGCATTGACAGGCGCCTTCCATCCGTCCGGCATGGTGATGGAGAGCGGCTCGTTCCTGCCGCCGTTGTCCGAGTGGGTGCAGAGCGGCCTGTTCTTCGTGTTCGGCTGGTACCTGCATCGCGATCAGGAGCGACTGCTCGCACTATTCGCTGCGCGCTGCAAGGGCCATGCGTTGGCCGGACTGGCTTTCTTCGTCGCGACGGTCGCACTGCTGGGCGCGCTGCACGGGCCCGGTGCGCACCGCCTGCCGCACCCCGAGTTCTGGATCGCCTTCGCCTACAACGCGACCTCCTGGCTCTGGAGCATGGCGCTGATCGGTGGCTTCCTGCGCTACCTGCCGCGCCAGAACGCGGTGCTGGCGTACCTCTCGCAGAGCTCGTACTGGGTGTACCTGGTGCACATGCTGGGCACCATCGGCTTCGGCATCCTGCTGTTCAACGCGCCCTTCGGCGCGGTCACGAAGATGGGGCTCAACATCGCGGCCACCTCGCTGGTGGCGCTTGCGAGCTACCAGCTGCTGGTGCGCTACACGCCCATCGGCAGGCTGCTGAACGGCCGGCGCGCCGAGAAGCGCTCGACCAGGAAGTCGACGAAGGCGCGCGTCTTGACCGCCAAGTGACGCGAGGGGTAGACGGCGTAGACGGGCGTCCGGTCCGCCTCCCAGTCTTCGAGCACCGCCTGCAGGCGCCCCGACGCCAGTTCCTGTTCAACGTAGATGCGCGGAATCAGGCTCAGGCCGAAGCCCGCGAGCACCGCGTCGCGCACTGCAATGCTGGAGCTGACCTTGTAGCGCCCATCGATGGGCACCGCCACGCTGCGGCCGGCGCGGCTGAAGGTCCACTTGTTCGCGTGGCCCGACAGGGTGAACTGCACGCAGTTGTGGGCCTTCAGGTCTTCGGGCGCGGCGGGCCGGCCGGCGGCGGCGAAGTAACCGGGCGCGCCGCACAGCACGTGGGTCATGGTCATGAGTTCGCGCGCGACGAGGCTCGAATCCTCGAGCCGGTCGCTGCCGCGGATCGCGAGGTCGTAGCCCTCGCCGATCAGGTCCGTGAGGCTGTCCTGCAGGTTCAGCTCGAGCCGCAAATTCGGATAGCGGCTCATGAAGACGGGGATGTCCGGCGAGATGCAGGTGAGCGCGAAGGTCAGCGGCGCGCTCACGCGCAGCACGCCGCTCGGGCTCGTGCCCATCGGGGCGAGCGCGGCATCGGCTTCGGTGAGCTCGTCGAGGATGCGCGACAGCCGCTCGTGGTACGCGGCGCCGGCTTCCGTGAGGCTCATGCTGCGCGTGGTGCGGTTGATGAGCCGCACCTTCAGGTGCGCCTCGAGCTCCGCGATGTTCTTGCTGACGGCCGCGGCCGAAAGCCCCATCTGCCGCGCGGCGCCCGCGAAGCTGCCGGTGCTCGCGGTGGTGCGAAAGACCTTGAGGGCGGTGAGATGGTCCATGCCGGATCGATTGACAACTGCAGGTGGATGATCAATTCATTATTCCGGCATTCACAACCCATGGTCAACGGACTAGATTCGCGCCATGACCCGCCGAACCACCGACGTGCTCCTTACCGCCACCGCGCCCGCCATCTGGGGCAGCACCTACATCGTCACCACTGAACTGCTGCCGCCGAACTACCCGCTGACGGTCGCGCTGCTGCGTGCGCTGCCGGCGGGGCTCTTGCTGCTCCTGATCGTCCGCCAGCTGCCCGAGCGGGCGTGGTGGGGGCGCATCTTCGTGCTGGGCGCGCTGAATTTCTCGATCCTCTGGGCGATGCTGTTCGTCGCGGCCTACCGCTTGCCGGGCGGCGTCGCGGCAACGATCACCTCGGTGCAACCGCTGCTCGTGGTGTTTCTCGCGAGCGTGTTCCTGGGCTCGCCGATCCGCGCGCTCTCGATCGCAGCGGCGGTGGTCGGCATCGGCGGCGTCGCGCTGCTGGTGCTGACGCCGAATGCCGCGCTCGATGCCATCGGCATCGCCGCAGCCATTGCCGCCGCGGTGTCGATGGCCTTCGGCACGGTGCTCAGCCGGCGCTGGCAGCCGCCGGTTTCGGCGCTGACCTTCACGGCGTGGCAACTGACGGCGGGCGGCCTGCTGCTGTTGCCAGTCGCGCTGCTGCTGGAGCCGCCGCTGCCCGCACTCACCATGCAGAACTGGATCGGCTTCGCCTGGCTCGGCCTCGTGGGCGCCGCGCTGACCTACATCGTGTGGTTCCGCGGCGTGGCGCGGCTGGAGCCTTCGGCGATCGCGCCGCTGGCCTTCCTGAGTCCGGTGACGGCGGTGATCCTCGGCTGGGCGCTGCTGGGGCAGAGCCTGTCGGTGCTGCAGGTCGTGGGCATCGGCATCGTGATCGCGAGCATCTGGCTGAGCCAGCATGCGCAGCGCGGCGCGCAGCCGCCGGTGCTCGCGAGGCCGGTGCCCCGTTAGGCCGGCTGCGCCGCCGTCGCCTGCTTCAGCAGGTGCAGGTAGCCAGGCTGCACTTCCATCCGATCGGTGATGCCCCTGCGCAGCAGCAGGCGGTGCGCCTTCGGCAGCGCCCAGCAGGGCAGGTTGGTGAACATGTGGTGTTCGCAGTGGTAGTTGACCCAGTAGGGCGCGATGAAGATGCGCTCGACCAGGTTGGCATGCGTGGTGCGCGCCTGGCGCAGCGGATCGGCCTCGTTCTGTGCCACCAGCGCGTGCTCGGCGATGTTGCGCACGCGGCTCACCAGCGGCAGCCAGGTCGCCATCGGCAGCAGCCACATCAGCACCCAGGCCCACCAGTAGCCAGCCACGGCGAAGGCCAGCAGGCCGAGGCCGTTACCGATGAGGAAGCGCCGGTCCTTCGCGATCTCGCCGCCGAACACCTTCAGCGCCGATTCGCCCGGCGCGCGCCGGCGGATGCCTTCGGCGATGTGGCCGAAGCGCTGCTTGAAGAAGGTCTGCCCGCTGAGGTCGCGCACGACCTTGCGCCACATCGATTCGCGCGTGATCGGGAAGGGCGCCGACAGCACGAGGTCCGGGTCTTCGGTCTGCTGCACGAAGCGGTGGTGCTGCAGGTGATAGGGCCGGTAGTCGCGCAGCGTGTACGAGCACAGCCAGTGGCCGACCCAGTCGTTGACCTTGCGGCTGCGATGCAGGCCCGCATGCGCCGCGTCGTGCATGAGGATGAAGAGCCCCAACTGCCGCGCGCCGACGATGGGCACCATGAGCGGAATGGTCCACGGCCACACGATGCCCGCGAGCATCGCGGCGCCGATCACACCCCAGCAATGCGCCACCAGCCACAGGCCCTTCCATGACGAACGGCTGGTGAGCGACTGCCACTCTTCGGGCGTGAAGAAGTCTTCGGGTTGGGCGCGGGGTGCGACGGCCATCGGGCCAGTATGCGCTGGGGGCCGCGGCAAATCACGCGTAGTTCCCCGGTGTGGAAATGCAGTCCTTCGACCTATTTGTCGATGATCTTGCGGGCGAAAAGCTCCAGGTAATCCATGAGGCGTTCGGCGCCTGCAACCGCCGCAGCTTCGTCGCCGGTCGCGATGCCCTGCGCAAGTTCGAGGTGCGCGTTCGCGCCTTCGACGATCTCGCCTTCGTGCTGGTAGGCGTACCAGAAGCGGCGGCATTGCACGATGGGCGGGATCACCGCCTTCACCGCCGAATCGTTGTGGCTCGCCTGGTGGTTGACGAGGTCCAGCGCGTGGTCGGCGCGCATGTAGTCGGTCAAGTCGCCGCGGCCCGCGGCCTCGACCATTTCCTCGGCGCAGCGCACGATGTCCTTGCGCTGCAGCGCGGTGGCGCGGCGCGCCGAGCAGCCCGCGATCACGCGCTCGAGCACGCGCCGGGTCTGGATCACGTCGAGGTGGTCGGCCAGGTCGATGGCCGACACCAGGAGCCCGCGGCGCGGCTGCTGCACGATGAGCCCGATCGACACCATGCGCATCAGCGCCTCGCGCACCGGCGTGCGGCCAAGGCCCGTGCGCTCGGCGAGGTCGGCCTCGACGATCTGGCTGCCGGGCTGCAGCTGCATGGTGGACAGCAGCGTCTCGATGGCGTCGTAGGCCACGTCGGCGGCGCGGCGCTTGGGCGGGGGGCGGGGAGTGGTCTTCGGGGGGGCCATGGTTGTTCTCGGATGCTGCCTCATTGTCGGGCGTCGCCCTCGCCAACCAAACCCGCCAGCGTCGCGATGCGCACCGGCGACAGCGGCGGGCGCGGCGCGGGCGGCGTCCAGCCGAAGAGAAACTGCGCCGCATCGCCGCACACGCGACCCTGGCAGGCGCCCATGCCGCAGCGGCGGTGCAGCTTGGCATCGGTCCAGCCGGTGCAGTCCGCGAGCGCGGAGAAGGGCACGTCTTCGCAGCGGCACACGAGGGTGTCGGGCTGGGGCATCCGTTTGATCTCCGGGGCCAGCGCGAAGCTGCGGTGCAGTTGGGCGGCGAACGCATTCCAGCGGGCGCGTTCGCCTTCATGTTGTTTCGCGGCGCGCTCGTTGCCGACGGCTGCATAGCCGGCGATGGAACCTTGCGCGAGCGCGCGCTCGCTGCCGCCGAAGCCGGTGCATTCGCCGGCGGCGTAGACATCGGGCAGGCTGGTGAGTTGCCGCGTGTCGACGGCCAGCGCCTGCGCGCCGACACCTTCGGTCGTGAGGGCGCAGCCGAGCAGGCGGCCGAGTTGCGTGTTGGGCGTGAGGCCGAAGCCGCAGGCCACGCGGTCGCAGGCGATTTCCACCTCACGGCCACCTTGAAAAAGCCGAACCGACTCGACCTGCGTGCTGCCTTGCGCCGAGACGATGCGCGACGAAGTGCGGTACTGCGGATCGGCCAGCGTCACCGACTGCGCGGCCTTGCCCGGCCAGCGCCAGAGGTTCGCGGCGAAGCCCGCGACGGCAGCGAACGAAGCCTGCTCCGCGATGCGCACGACCTTCGCGCCGGCAGCGCGTGCAGTGGCCGCAGCGGCGAGCAGCAACGGCCCGCTGCCCGCGATCACGATGCGCTCGCCTTCGACCGGCAGGCCCGCCTTGATGAGCGCCTGCAGGCCGCCCGTGCCCGTCACGCCGGGCAGTGTCCAGCCGGGAAAAGGCAACAGCAGTTCGCGCGCGCCGGTGCAGAGAATCAATTTCTTCCACCGCATGCGCCAGCCGCGCTCGGCGTCTTCGAGCAGCAGTTCGTTGCGGGCAGGCGCGGCGATCACGCGCGTGCCGCTGCAGACGCGGATGTTGGCGTGGCGTTCGAGCGCATCGCGCCACTTGCGCGCGGCCGCGGGCAACGAGGCGCCGGGGCCGTCGCGCCAGATCTGTCCGCCGGGCGCGGGGTTGTCGTCGATCACGACGATCGATGCGCCGCTCGGCGCGGCAGCGACCGCCGCCGCCATGCCGGCCGGGCCCGCGCCGACGATCAGCACATCGCAGTGTTCGAGCGCGGTCATTCCGAAGTCTCCACGCGCATGCCTTCACCGCAGACCGTCTGGCAGGCGAGCCGGCGCCGGCCGTCGATCAGTACGCGGCATTCCTGGCACACGCCCATGCCGCAGAACGGTGCGCGCGGCTGGCCGGTGACGGAGGTGCGTGCCACGCCCATTCCGCCCGCTATCCGCAGTGCAGCAGCAACCGAACTGCCCGCTTTCACGCGCACCAGATTGCCATCGATGTGCAGCAAGGTGTGGGCGCTCATGCCATCTCCAGCAGACCACGCGGCGCATAAGGCGCCGCATCGAATTCAGGTGCGGCACCTGTCATCAGCGCCGCGAGCAGGTGCGCGCTGCCCGGCGCGGTGGTCACGCCCAGGCCTTCGTGACCGACGGCGAGCCAGAGCTTCTCGCGCCAGGGGTGCCTGCCCAGCAGCGGCAGGCCATCGGGCGACGCTGCGCGCATGCCAGTCCACGAACGCACCGCGTTGAGGTTCGCGAGCCCCGGCAGGTAGTCGAGCGTGCGCTGCAGCATGCGCGCGAGCATCGGCGCTTCCACGGCCGGGTCGGTCGTGTCGAACTGGCGCGAGGAGCCGACCAGCAATTGCCCCGTCGGCCGCGGCTGCACATTGAACGCGACCGAGTCGCCCTCGCTGTGGTGTGCGCTGGTCACGTAGCCGAGCTCGACGAGCTGGTGATGCACCGTGCCCGGGTAGCGGTCGGTGATCAGCAGGTGGCCCTTCTTCGGGCGGATCGGGAGCTCGGGGCAGAGCGTCGTCGCCTCGATGCCGTTGGCCAGCACGATCTGCGGGGCGCTGCGGTGGCTGCCGCCCGCGAGCCGCAGCGTGCCGTCGTCTTCGATGGCCTCGACTTTCGCGTGTTCGATACGGATGGCATCGCCGCCTTGAGCGAGCAGCCAGCGTGCCGCGTTCGGCGCGTAGAGGATGCCGTCACCCGGCACTTCGAGCGCGCCCGCGAGGCCTTTGCGCAGTGCGGGTTCGGCACGCGCCAATGCGGCGGCATCGAGCAGGCGGGCGGCTATGCCGTGTTCTCGCAGGCGCTGCTGCTTGCGTTCGGCCTCGGCCATTTCTTCTGCGTTGGCGGCGATCCAGAGCGTGCCGCAGGTGCTGTAGGCGCAGTCTTCGGGCATGTGCGGCGCGAGGGCGCGCCATCGCGCCGTCGAATCGCGGCTCAATGCGAGTTCGGCCGGGTTGTCGTCCATCACCACGAGGTGGCCCATGCCGGCGCCGGTGGCACCGCCGATGCGCGCATCGAGCACCAGCACGTTGCAGCCGGCCTGCGCCAGCGCGTGTGCGCAGGCGGCGCCGACGATGCCGGCGCCGATGACGATCACATCCTCGTTCATGCCAGCGGCGTCAGAGCCGGATGCCCCATCCGAACGGGTCTTCGTCGTCGACCAGCAGCGTGGCCTCGGCGCTGATGTGCGCGCGGCCGCGCAGCGTCGGGATGACCTTGTCGCCGTCCAACGCGTAGCTGGCCTCGAAACGGCTGCCGATCACGCTGGCCTGCGTCCAGGTCTCGCCCGGCGCGAGCTTGCCGTCGGCGGCGAGGCAGGCGATCTTGGCACTGGTGCCGGTGCCGCAGGGCGAGCGGTCGTAGGCGTTGCCGGGGCAGAGCACGAAGTTGCGGCTGTCCGCGCCGTCGCCATCGTTCGCGAAGAGTTCGATGTGATCGATCTCCGCGCCGTCCGCGCCCGTGATGCCCTGTGCTGCGAGCGCTTTGCGCAAGGCGGCCGTGTAGTCGGTCAGCGCGGCGAGGTTGTCGCTCGTCACGCGCTGGCCGTGTTCACTGACCAGGAAGAACCAGTTGCCGCCATACGCCACATCGCCGCGCACGGTGCCATGGCCCGGCAGCTCGACCGCCACCTGGTGCAGATGCCGGTACGCCGGCACGTTGCGCACGCTCACCGAGCCGTCGGTATGCAGCGTGGTCGTGACCGTGCCGACCGGCGTCTCGATGCGGTGCTCGCCCACGCCGATGCGCCCCATGTGCGCCAGGCTCGCGACCAGCCCGATGGTGCCGTGGCCGCACATGCCCAGGTAGCCGGCGTTGTTGAAGAAGATCACGCCCGCGGCGGCGTCGGGCGACACCGGCTCGCACAAGAGCGCGCCGACCACCACGTCGCTGCCGCGCGGCTCCAGCACAGTGGCCGCGCGCCACCTGTCGTGCTGGTCGGCCAGCAGTGCGCGGCGCTCGGCCATGCTGCCGCCACCCAGGTCGGGAAACCCGCCGATCACAAGGCGCGTGGGCTCGCCGCCCGTGTGCGAGTCGACGATCTGGATGCGTTGCATGTTGTGGCGTCGTCCGTTCAGTAGCTGGCGATGGGGACGGGGGCGGCGTTCTTGAAGGTGAACACCGTGATCGGCGCCTGCTTCATGTTGCCCTTGTCGTCATACGAATAGGTCGCGGCCACGCCCTTGTAGG
Source organism: Variovorax sp. ZS18.2.2 (assembly GCF_024701975.1). Taxonomy (GTDB): domain Bacteria; phylum Pseudomonadota; class Gammaproteobacteria; order Burkholderiales; family Burkholderiaceae_C; genus Variovorax. Next base: position 290,455 of record NZ_JANLNM010000006.1, on the reverse strand, counting down.
TGTCCTTGTAGAGCTGCGCGCCCACCTTGTCGGGGTCGATCGAGTTGGCCTTCTTCATCGATTCGCCGATGAACAGCACCTGGTCGTAGTACGAGGCGGCGTAGGCATCCGCATCGGCGTTGAAGCGCTTCTTGAACTTCTCCTTGAAGGCCGGGCCGCTCTGCGCCTTCTCGAGGATCGAGCCGCCCTGTGCGCAGTACACGAGGTCGTTGACCGCATCGCCGCCGAGCTTGCCGGTGGCGGGGCTGCAGACGGTGTCGCCGCCCAGCAGCTTGCCAGGCACGGCGAGCTGCTTCATCTGGCGCGCCATCGGGGCGGCCTGCGGTGCATAGCCGCCGAAGAAGATCGCCTCGGGTGCCTTGGCCTTCAGGTTGGTCAGGATGGCGGTGAAGTCCACGGCCTTGTCGGTGGTGAATTCCTTGCCGACCACGGTCAGGCCCTGCTTCAGCGCCTCCTTGGTGAACTCTTCGGCGAGGCCCTGGCCGAAGGCGGTGCGGTCGTCGATGACGCCGACCTTCTTGACCTTCAGCTCCTTGGCTGCGTACACGGCCATGCTGGAGCCGATCTGGTTGTCGCTCGCGATGATGCGGTAGAGGTTCTTGTAGCCGCCCTGCGTGACCTTCGGGTTGGTGCCCACGGTCGAGACCATGGTGCCGCCGTCGCTGTAGACGCGCGAGGCCGGAATCGCCACGCCCGAGCAGTACGGGCCCATGACGAACTTGACGCCGTCGTCCACGAACTTCTGCGCCACGCTCACGCCGGTCTTGGCATCGCACTGGTCGTCTTCGGAGACCAGCTCGAACTTCAGCGTCTTGCCGCCGACGCTGAGCTTCTTGGCGTTGAGCTCCTCGATGGCCAGGCGCACGCCGTTTTCATTGTCCTTGCCCGCGAACGCATTGGGACCCGAGAGGGGACCGCTGTGGCCGATCTTGACGACCTGCTCCTGCGCGCTGGCCTGACCTGCGATGGCGAGCGCCACCAGGCCGATGCCGCCGATGAATGGAACCATGCTTGCTTTTGTCTTCATGCTTCTTCCTAGGTTGGGACAATGAAAGGGCGGTTATTACACAACCGATTGGTACTGCACCGGCCGCGTCGAGAGCGCCTTTTTCACGACGCGCTCGATGAAGGCGCGCTCCTCGCCGATGAGCGGCAGGCGCGGGCGGCGCATGTGCTCCGTGCCCACGCCGACCAGGAGGTCGATGAGCTTCAAGTTCTGCACCAGCTTGGTCGATACATCCAGGTGCAGCATCGGCGTCATCCACTGGTAGAGCTTCAGCGCCTCGGCGAACTTGCCGGCCTTCATCAGGTCGTAGAGCGCCACGGTCTCGCGCGGGAAGGCGCAGCCCACGCCGGCCAGCAGGCCATCGCAGCCGAGCGCCAGGCCTTCGTAGGCGAGGTCGTCCACGCCGAGGAACAGCTGGTAGCGGTCGCCCACCGTGTTGCGCAGGTCCGTGATGCGGCGGATGTTGTCGGTGCTTTCCTTGATGGCCGCGATCCACTCGCAATCGGCCAGCTCGACCATGTGCTCGGGCTTCAAGTCCACGCGGTAGGCCACCGGGTTGTTGTAGACCATGATGGGTTTCTGCGCGGCGTTGGCGATGGTGCGCACGTTGAGCATGGCTTCGCGCGCGTCGGCCACGTAGATCACCGAGGGCATCACCATGAAGCCGGCCACGCCGAGCTTGTTGGCGCCGTCCACGTAGCGCAGCGCCTCGCGGGTGCTGGTTTCCGACACGTTGGCCAGCACCGGGATGCGGCCGTCGGCGGCTTCGAGCGCGATCTTCGCGACCTGCAGCTTTTCTTCGAGCGTCAGCGTGCTGGCTTCGCCGAGCGAGCCGCAGGTGACGAGGCCGTGGATGCCGTTGCGGATCTGGAAGTCGATGTGGCGCGCGGTGCCCTCGGCATCGATGCTCTCGTCGGCGTGGAACTTGGTGGTGATGGCGGGGAAGATGCCTTGCCAGCGGGGATTGCTCACGGGTTGCTCCTGGGGTGTGACGGTGGGAAAGGTCTGCACTTTAAATATATTAAGGATATATCGTCAAGCTCCGCGTGGGCAAGCGCTCTTCCGGACCGCGTGGGTTGTGTGATATCGCCGGGTGGCTCGCAAGCCGCTGGCGCCGCTTTTACTTGTGGCCGTCCGCCGGACGCAGCAGGCCTTTTCGGAGCGTGACCGGCTTGCCGATCGGCGGCGCGGTCTTCGTCTCGACCGTGCGCAGCGAGCCGTTGTCCATGCGCACGGCCACCTGGTAGACCGTCACCTTGCGCACGTGCTTTTCGACGGCATTGCCCGCAAAACCGCCACCGACCGCACCGAGGACGGTCGTGGCGACCCGGCCGTTGCCGTGGCCGAACTGGTTGCCCACCAGTCCACCCACCACCCCGCCGGCCACCGCGCCCACGCCACTGGTCGGCTGGGCGCGCTGCACCGGGTGGACCGATTCGACGTGGCCGCAGACGGCGCAGGGCGGCGGCGCGGCGGCCTGCGCCGGCTCCGCAGCGACGGGGCCTGGACCTGCAGCCGCTTGCGCCGCCGCGACCCGGGGCGCCTCGACAGGCGCGGCCGGTGCATTGCCCGCAGGCGGCACCGAGGGCAAGGCCGGGCGCGCGTCAGGCTTGAAGTCATCCGGCGCCTGCGTTGATGGCGATGTGGCCGCAACCGCCATCGGCGGCGGGGCACCGGCAACCTGCCCTTGCCGATGCAGAAGCGTTCCGCCCAGCGCGATCACGGCGGCCCCGAGCACGCCGATGGCAATCCACAAGGCCTTGGGCGATTTGCCCGCAGGCGGATGGGGTGATGTCGAGTCCATGAGAGATGTCCTTTCAGTCCGAGCGGATGCGTCGGAACTCATGAAAGGAGCATGGCCGCGGCAAGGCCGTTGTCAATTGACCGGCGTCCTACAACGCGGCGCGCAGTGTCAGGGCACGGTGCCAATCGCGGCGATTCCCGCGAGAAATCTTTTCGCCTCGCTGCGCATGCCCTGCGAGACGGCCTCCCAGGTGCGCTGAGGAAAGTCCGCGGGCAACGCCGACTCGACTTCGCCCAATGCCTCGTCAAGCGACTCCACCATATCCAGCATGGCATTCCACACGTCGATGCCGCCGTTCTTCATCGCCAGCCGGTGCCAATGGCGCGTCTGGATGGTGTGGAAAAGGTAGTGCTTGCTTTTGGAGCGAACCGCCATGGCCAGGCCCGCCTTGCGCGGCTGGAACTGGTTGGGGCCGTTGCCGAAGTAGGGCCACATCGAAATGATGTCGTAGAGCGGCGTCATGTCGTAGACGTCGCCCTGGTACAGGCGGACCGAGAAGTTCTTGGCGTGGCCGTCTGTCGCGGCGAGAAGAAAGAAAGCCAGCTGGGTCAGCAGGAACCGGGTGCGGTCGTCGGCGCTCCGGCTTCCTTGCAGGAGCTGCAGGCAATTGGGCATGCCGGGGCCTTCGTCGTGCTCGTACTTTTGGGTCGACGGCAGCCCCATGGCCTGGCAAAAATCTTCTTGCGGCAGGCGCGCGATCCATGCGCCGCCGTCCATCCGCTCGCGATCGAAACGCTCCACCACCAGGACCGTCTGGCCCTCGAAAGTCGCCATGGATGTAGGCGCCACAGCCAGGCCGAGCGCCTCGACGATCTGCGCGCAAACCCATTCGTTCTGCACCGAGTCGGATGCGTCCACGCGCCTGGAGCCGCCGATGAGCCCGAGCGGCAACTTGATGATGTGCGTGGTGGGCGTGGCGCCGTGCGGGCGGCACCACGCGCCGTCCCAGCGGGTCAGGGCGGTCTTTTCCTGCGCACCGGCAAGGGAGATGCGAAACAGGTCTTCGTCGCGCATGCTTTCGGGGGTGGCGTCGGACGGCACGGCCCGCAGCAGCTCGGCGATTTCCTTGTCGCCCAGGGGCTCGCAGTTCATTGCGTTCCAGCCTTCGGGCTCCACGCCTTCAGGCAACAGCTGCACGGCGCCGACGCAGTCACGCCCGATGGCTTCGAGCAGGTCGAAGGTGTCGATGTCCTTGAGCTTGAAACGGTGGCCCAGGCGCACCCGGATCCCGATGTTGTCGGGCAGCAGGTTGTCGAAGTAGTTCCTGACAACGTCGCCCCGGACTTCGAGCGTGCTGTTGATCGGAATCGACAGCGACAGCGATCGCTGTCGCGGCGATTCCAGCCATCCGGGGTGATACCTGAACGTGTGGGAATCGCGATCGACAGACCAGGTGCCGACCAGCTCCCCGTTCATCCACGCATTCAGCGCCTGCATCACCAGGAGCCCGTCTTTGACCGGATGACGAAGCTGCGGCGCGATGTCGGCTTGACGTCCTTGCCCGGGTTCAGGGCTTGAAGCTGCCGGAGCAATGCACCCGGCGCGGTCGATCGAACCTGGGCTGCCCCGTCCTCGGACGATTGCGCAGCCGCAGCGTCCGGCTCTTCCGGAGACAACGTCGCCAGCACGGACCCGTCATTCATCTTCCGGGTCGCCCACCCCGCGGGGACGTTCACGGCCGTGTCCTGGGGCAACGCGTATTCCGGGCGCTCCTCCATGGCGTACACGGGGCCGCTTGAAGGCGCTTCGTCCCGCAAGTAGAAGGACGCCCCCAGCGCCGACAGAAGCTTCGCCAACTGCTCGAGACCGACAGCACCGGGATTCGCCTCGATCTCTGCGATCCGGGCCTGGCTGACGCCGACGAGCGCACCCGCTTGCGCCTGTGTCAGGCCACGTTTTTTTCGCAGCGCCTTCAGGTGGGGCCGCAACTGGTCGACGAAGCGAAGGGGATAGTCCATCTTGCAAGCAAGATATCGGCCCTGGCTTGTTTTGTCAACATACAAGCTTTGGCATATTTTTACTGATTACAAGCCCAAGCTTGTATCAGCTGAAAACAAGACAAGTCTTGTAATTCACATTTAGTCGATCTTCGCGCCCGACGCCTTCACCACCACGCCCATCGCATCCCAATCCGCGCGCAGCAGCTTCTGAAACTCTTCCGCACTCTGGCTGCGCGGCTCCACGCCCAGTCGCTTGAAGCGTTCCTGGATCGCCGGATCGGCCAGCACCTTGTTGGCCGCAGCGTTGATCCGCTCGACCTCCGCCTTGGGCGTACCGGCCGGTGCGAGCAGGCCGATCCACGAATCGAAGGCGTAGCCCGGCAGGCCGCTCTCGGCCACGGTCGGCAGCTTCGGCAGGAAGGGGCTGCGCGTCTGGCCGGTGGAAGCGAGCAGCTTCATGCGCGCATCGTCCTGGAAGCCCATGACGCCGATACTCGACGAGATCACGGCCTGCACCCGGCCCGCGAGCACTTCGTTGACGGCTTCGCCGGTGGACTTGGTCGGGATGTGCGTCATCTGCAAGCCGGCCTTCGCGAGGAACGACGCCATCGCCAGGTGCGTGGCACTGCCGTTGCCCGCCGAGGCGTAGTTGTACTTGCCCGGGTTGGCCTTGACCTCCTTGATGAAGTCGGCCGTGCTCGACACGTTCATGCCGCTCGCCACCGCCAGCACATAGCCCGCGTTGCCCACGTTGGCCACGCCGACGAAGTCCTTCAGCGGGTCGTAGGACAGCTTGCTGTACAGGAAGGCCGCGATGTTGTGGCTCGCGGCCGCGAGCACCAGCGTGCTGCCATCGGCCGGCGCCTTGGCCACGACGGCCGCGCCCACGGTGCCGCCCGCGCCCGCGCGGTTCTCGACAATGGCGCTGGCGTTGAGCGCCGCACCCAGTTCGCTGTTGAAGGCGCGCGCCACCGTGTCCTGCACGGCGCCAGTGCCGAAGGGCACGATGATGTGGATCACGCGCTGCTGTGCGTGGGCAGCAAGGCCGACACTGCAGAGGGCCATGGCGGCGGCAACCGCGGCCAGCGAACGTCGGGTGAGCAGGGTGGAAGTCATCTTTGCGGCCGCTTTCATCATCATCAACAGGAAGAAGAACTCAGGTGCCCGACGGCAGCCAGCGCTGCACCAGATTCACGAAGTAGCTGGCACCGATCGGGATGATCTCGTCGTTGAAGTCGAACGAGGTGTTGTGAATGATGCAAGGGCCGGGCCCGTGTCCATCGAGCCGGTGGTCGCCGTCGCCATTGCCGAGGAAGGCATAGCAACCGGGCCGCGCGAGCAGCATGTGCGCGAAGTCCTCGGCGCCCATCACGGCGGGAAAGTCGTCGGTGACCATGTCGTCGCCCACCACCTCGCGCATCACGCCCGCGGCAAAGCGCGCCTCGGCTGGATGGTTCACCGTCGGCGGCGACGAGCGGTTGAAGTACACCTCGGCCGTGCAGCCATGCGCCGCCGCCACGCCGGCCGCCACTTCGCGCAGCCGCGCCTCGATCTTGTCGATGGCCTCGATCGAGAAGGTGCGGATCGTGCCGCCGACCGTGGCCACGTCGGGGATCACATTGGGCGCATCCGAACCCTGCAGTTGCGTGACCGCAAGCAGTGCGCGCTCGGTGCTGGGAATGGTGCGCGCCACGATGGTCTGCAACTGCTGCGCGAGCGTGACCACCGCGGCCACCGGATCGATGCCCGTGTGCGGCATCGAGGCGTGCGTGCCGCGGCCGTGCACGGTGATCCTGTACGTATTGCTCGAGGCCATCAGCGCGCCTTCGTTGAGCGCGAAGCGACCCACGTCGCCGACCGGGAAGTTGTGCAGCCCGAAGACCGCATCGCACGGGAAGCGCTCGAAGAGGCCCTCATCGATCATCTTCTTGGCGCCGGCCTTGCCCATCTCCTCGGCAGGCTGGAAGATGAAATTCACGGTGCCGTCGAAGTCATCCGGCCCCTGCTGCGACAGATGCCACGCGGCGGCCAGCAGCATCGTCGTGTGCCCGTCGTGCCCGCAAGCGTGCATGCGGCCGGGGTTCGTCGACTTGTGGGCGAACTCGTTGGCTTCGTGGAGCGGCAGCGCATCCATGTCGGCGCGCAGGCCGATGGTGCGGCTGCCCGTGCCCTTGCGCAGCACGCCGACAAGGCCGGTGCCGGCAATGCCGCGATGCACCTCGATGCCCCATTCGGTGAGCAGGTTCGCAACCTTCTCGGAGGTGCGGTGTTCCTCGAAGCCGAGTTCGGGATGCGCGTGGATGTCGCGCCGGATGTCGACGAAGCGGGCGACATTGGCGAAGGAGTCGACGATGTTCATGGTGGCAAGGGGACGGTCGTGGGAGGCGAACGATTCTGGCGCAAGGCGGCGCTTGCCGCCATGGCCACGCACGGGGGGAACGGTCAGAGCGCGGACAGCACCTTGTCCAGCGTCTCGACCAGCAGGTCCGCATTGGCTTCGGAAAACACCAGCGGCGGCCGGATCTTGAGCGTGTTCGCGTGTTCGCCCGTGGCGCTCAACAACACCTGCCGCTCACGCAGGCCGTTGACGACGCGCACGGTCTCCGCGGTGGCGGGCGTGCGCGCCTGGCGGTCCGTCACCAGCTCCAGGCCGATGAACAGGCCAGCGCCGCGCACGTCGCCGATCAGCGTGTGGCGCTCGGCGAGCTTCGCGAGCCCGGCGCGCAGGTGGCGGCCGACGCGCTGCGCATTGGCCATCAGGCTTTCGCGCTCGATCACGTCGAGCACGGCCATGCCGGCGGCCATCGAGACCGGGTTACCGCCGAAGGTGTTGAAGTAGCGGCACTCGCGGCCGAATGCGGCCAGCACCTCGGGGCGCACCGCGAGTCCGGCCAGCGGATGGCCGTTGCCGAGCGGCTTGCCCATGGTCACGATGTCGGGCACCAGGCCCTCGTGACGCATGAAGCCCCAGAAAGCGTCGCCGGTGCGCCCGAGGCCGGGCTGCACTTCATCGGCAATGAAGATGCCGCCGGCTTCGCGGATGGCCGCCACCGCCTCGTGCAGAAAACCTGCGGGGTCAGTGAAGATGCCATCGCTCGAGAACACCGTGTCGACCATCAACGCGGCGGGCTGCATGCCATGGGCCTGCAGGTCTGCAATGGCGGCGCGCACACCGGCGGCAAAAGCCTTGCCCTGGTCCTCGGGCGATACGCGATAGCTGTCGGGCGGCGGCACGGTGCGCACCGCCTTGCCCAGCTGCACGAAGCGCCCGAGCGAGGGCGAGGCCTGCGCGATCGACTCGGTCACGCCGTGGTACGCAAAGCGCGTGACGATCAATCCTTCGGCCTTCGTGTGCGCCTTGGCAATGCGCATCGCCAGATCGTTGGCCTCGCTGCCGGTGCAGGTGAACATCGCATGGCCCAGCGCGGGTGGCATGGTGGCCAGCAAACGCTCGGCATAGTCGAGCACGCCTTGGTGCAGGTAACGGGTGTGGGTGTTGAGCACCCCGGCCTGCCTGGCAATCGCCTCCACCACATGCGGATGGCAATGCCCCACCGACGCGACGTTGTTGTACGCGTCGAGGTAGCGCTTGCCGTCGGCATCGTCGAGCCACACGCCCTGGCCGCGCACCGGGTGCAGCGGCGCTTCGTAGAACAGGCGATAGGCCGGGCCGAGCAGGCGCGCGCGGCGCTCCACAAGAGATTCAGGCATGTTCGTGACTCTGGTTCATGCCGCAGGCGCGCCGGAACGCGGCACTGGCGGCGTCGTTGCCGATGCGGTCGCAGGCCTGCAGGCGGGCCCACGACAGCGGGTTGTTGCGCAGCAGGTAGGCCGCGTTGTCGGGCTGGCGCGCGGCACGCCAGCCGCTGATCGCCACCACCATCACGAGCCGCGCGGTGATGAGCGTGAACAGCACGTTGACCTCCTCGCGCGTGAGCGGCAGCACCGCGTGGTACGCCGCGACGAAAGGCACGATGCCGGCCAGCGCATCGCCCGCGGGATCGAGCTGGTAGGCCGCGGCCACGGCCAGGTCGTCGATCAGCGGTGCGCGCACCATGTCGCCGAAATCGAGCACGCCCGCGATGCGGTCGGTGTCGCCGGGGTCGACCAGCACGTTGTAGATGTTGAAGTCGTTGTGGATGGGCTGCGTGCGCAGGCCCGCGAGCACCGGCTTGGCATCGCGCCCGAAACGGTCGAGCGAACGCTCCGCCAGTGCGCGGCGTTCCGGGTCGGCGATGTGCCGGAGCAGGCCGCGCACGCTGTCGGCGCGCTGGATATCCCAGGGCAGCGCCAGTGCGCCGGCCGGGTGCTCGAAGCCGCGCAGCGCAAGATCGAGGCGGGCCAGCGTGCGCGCGAGATTCAGTTGTTGTGTGGAAGTGCGCGGCGCATCGGGCATGGGCGTGCCCGGCAGGTAGCTGAACAGCCGCGTCACGCGTGGCAGGCCGTCGCCCGGGTCGCTCGAAAAAGAAGGCAGGCCGTCGCGCGTGGGCACGATGCGCTGCACAGGCAGCTCCGGATCGGTGGCCGCGATGTGCAGCAGCGCCTGCGTCTGAAAGTCCGCCACCAGCGGCGTCTCGGACGGATGCGAGATCTTCAGCATGAAGCGCTCGCCGGTGCGTGCCGATTCGAAGCGGTAGTTGCGGTCGCGCTCGCCGGTCAGCGGCCGCATCTCGCCCTCGATGCCGTAGTGGCGCAGCGCGAGCGAGCGCACCCAGTCGGCATCGAGCGCGGGCGAGCCTTCGCTCAAGACCTCGTCGTCGAAGCCGGCCTCCGCCGTCATGCGGCGCCCGCGAAGCCGCGCAGCGCGCTGGCGAGGTTGGGGCCCAGGTCATCGGAGAGATAGCCGCCCTCCTGCACCAGCACGGTCGGCAGGCCCAGGCCCGCAATCTCCGCGAGCAGTTGTGCGAAGCCGGGCGTCGTGATCTTCATGCCCTTGTAGGGATCGCGCTCGTGCGTGTCCAGGCCCAGCGCCACCACCAGCGCGCCGGGCGCGAAGGCGCGAATGCTCTGGCAGGCATCACGCAGGGCCGGCAGGTAGCCGTCGATGTCGGTGCCCAGCGCGAGCGGTTTGTTGATGTTGTAGCCCAGGCCCGCGCCCTCGCCGCGCTCGTGCGCGTAGCCGGTGAAGAAGGGCGTGAAGTTGCGCGGGTCGCCGTGCAGCGAAATGGTCAGCACGTCGGCGCGGCGGTAGAAGATGCCCTGCGTGCCGTTGCCGTGGTGCACATCGATGTCGAGGATGGCCACGCGGTCGTGCACGGCACGCAATTGCTGCGCGGCAATGGCCGTGTTGTTGAGGTAGCAGAAGCCGTTGGCGCGGTCCGCATACGCATGGTGGCCCGGCGGGCGGCACAGCGCATAGGCTGCGCGTTCGCCCTGCAGCACCAGCTGCGCGGCATGCGTGGCCACATGCGCCGAGGCCACGGCCGCCTCCCAGGTGTGCGCACCGATGGAGCAGGCGTTGTCGCCCATGTGGTAGCCGGCCTGTCCGACCACGCTTTCCGGGTAGGTGCAAGGCTCGCCGGGAAAGGGGTGGATGTTGGGCATCACCTCGTCGGAGGGGTCGTCCAGCAACCGCCAGCGCGCGTAGGCGGTCTCCAGAAAGCGCAGGTACTCCGGCGTGTGGATCGCGGCGCGCGGGCCGGCGCCGAAGTCTTCGCTCGCGACGACCTCGTGGCCATCGTGCTCGACCGCCGACAGCAGCCGGAAGGCGCGCTCGGGCTGCTCGTTGCTGCGCTTCAGGCGGCCGCGCACCATGAAGAGCTGCGGGTCGTGGTCCTTGTGCACGTCGCTGTAGACGATCTTCATCGCGCGGGTCCTTGTGGGGAAGTGGAGGTGGTTGGGGACGCGGTGCCGTGCTGCTTCACGAACAGCGCGCGCACCTGCACCCAGGCGTCGTCCAGGTGCTCGCGCATGGCCGCGCGCGATGCGTCGACGTTGCGGCTCTCGAGCGCGTCGACGATCGGGTAGTGCGTGTTGGCCATGGTCTCGGGGTCGTGGTAGACCGCATCGATGAGCGCGATGATCATCTGCATCTCGGTCTGCGTGTTCGAGAACATGCGGTGCAGGTGGGCATTGCCCGAGAGCTCGCTGATCAGCGTGTGAAAAGCCAGGTCGGTCGCGATGCGCACGTGCTGCGGCTGCGTGGGCGCGTCGCGCACCATGGCGTCGACCAGCGCGCGCAGGCGCGCCAGGCCCGCGTCGTCGGCCTTGCGGCAGGCCAACTCGACCGAGGTCATCTCCAGGCTCAACCGCACTTCGAACAGGTCGTCGATTTCCTGGACGCTGATGGTGCGCACCGCGAAGCCGTGGCGCGGCCGCGCCACCAGCACGCCTTGCCGTTCGAGCCGGCGCGCGGCCTCGCGCACCGGGGCGCGGCTCACGCCCATGCGGCGCGCGATCTCGGCCTCCACGATGCGGCTGCCGGGCGCGAGGTGTCCTTCGACGATGGCGCGGGTCAGCTGCGCCTCGACCAGCCCGACCAGGTCGGGCGCCTCGACGGACTCGAAAACGGCGCTGTCGGAAGGGGAGGAGAAAGCCATGTTGTTTGTCTCGTCATGTGAGGGGAAGCGGGGGGCCATTTTTTACCGGCCGCCGCGCAAGGTAGACGCCTGCCGCCACGATCAATGCAATGCCCGCCATGGCCAGCCCGTCGGGCGGCCGGTGAAACCAGAAGGTGCTGAAGGCTACCGCGAGCAGCAGCTGGAAGTAGTTGAGCGGCGCCAGCGTGGCGGCCTCGACGCGCTCGAAGGCCGCCAGCAACAGCCATTGCGCAAGGCCGCTGCAGGCGCCGCCCGCAAGCAGCAACAGCACGGCGCCGGCGGCGGGTCGTTCGGTGGGCAGGAAGAAGGGCGCGGGCAGCGCCGTCACGACGAGGCACACCACCGCGGTGTACGCGTACTGCACCGGGCTCGCGACCAACCCCGCAAGGCGCCGCGTGAGCAGCTGGAAGATCGCATAGCAGACGGCCGACACCGCCATCAGCACCGTGCCCAGCCAGGGCAGGTTGCCGCCGGGCCGCACGATCAGCAGCATGCCGGCAAAGCCCACGCTCACCGCCACCCACTGGCTGCGCCGCACCGATTCGCCGACCAGCCAGGGCGACAGCGCCACCATGAGCAGCGGCGCGGTGAAGTAGATGGCGGTGGCCTCGGCCAGCGGCATCCAGATCAGGGCCGTCATGAAGCAGGTGGCCACCGTCGCGAGCATGGTGCCGCGCAGCAGCAGCAACTTCTTCTGCGGTGCGCGCCAGATGCGCAGGTCGCCATGGCGCAGCAGCATCGCGAAGGCGATGAAGATCACCGACAGGTAGCGCATCACGTTGATGAACGGCGCCGGGTAGAACTGCAGCATGTATTTGCAGAAGGCGTCGTAGCTCGCAAAGGCCATCAACGCGCAGAAGAAGAGCGCAACGCCGGTGCTCCTGGCGCCCGGCGCGCGCAGACCCGTTGCAGCGCTCGCGGCGCTTGCCGTGGTCACGCCAGCGAGGCCTCGAAGCGGACCATCGCGCGGTCGAAGCGCTCGAACATCTCGTCGACCTCCGCGGCCGTGATGATGAGCGGCGGGCAGAAGGCCACGGCATCGCCCATGGCGCGCACGATCAGGCCCTCGGCCAGCGCGAGTTCGGCCAGCCGTGCGCCGGCCTTCATCGCCGGATCGAAGGGCGTGCGCTTCGCCGGATCGGCTGCGAGTTCGAGCGCGCCGAGAAATCCCACGCCGCGCACCTCGCCCACGTGCGGATGGCCGGCGTAGCGGCGCAAGCCGGCCTGGAATTTCGGCGCCAGCGCCTGCACGTGCGCGAGCACCGCTTCGTCTTCGTAGATGCGCAGCGTTTCGAGCGCCACCGCGGCCGTCACCGGATGGCCCGAGTAGGTGAAGCCATGGCCGAAGGTGCCGATCTTTCCGCTGTTGGCGGCCACCGCCGCATGCACCTTCTCGGACACCATGACGGCCGAGATCGGCACATAGCCCGACGACAGCGCCTTGGCGGCCGTGAGGATGTCGGGCCGCAGGCCGAAGGTGGTGGAGCCGAACATCTCGCCGGTGCGGCAGAAGCCGCAGATCACCTCGTCGGCGATCAGCAGCACCTCGTACTTGCGCAGCACGGCCTGCACCTTCTCGAAGTAGGTGGCGGGCGGCACCAGCACGCCGCCGGCACCCATGACCGGCTCGGCGATGAAGGCGCCCACGGTGTCGGGGCCTTCGGCCAGGATGCGCTGCTCCAGCGCATCGGCCAGCCGCGTGGCGAAGGCCTCTTCGGTTTCGCCGGGCTCGGCGTAGCGGTAGTGGTGCGGGCAGTCGACGTGCAGGATGCGGTCGATCGGCAGGTCGAAGTCGCGGTGGTTGGTGACGAGGCCGCTCAGGCTGGCCGCGGCCACGGTGACGCCGTGGTAGGCATTGCGGCGCGCGATGATCTTCTTCTTGTCGGGCTTGCCGATGGCGTTGTGGTAGTACCAGACCAGCTTGACGGCGGTGTCGTTGGCCTCGGAACCCGAGTTGGCGAAGAACACCTTGGACATGGGCACCGGCGCCATCGCAATCAACTTTTCGGCCAGCGCGATCGCGGCGGCGTTGGAGCGGTGGTTGAAGGTGTGATAGCAGGGCAGCGTGTGCAGCGCATCGCTGCCCGCCTTGGCCAGGCGCGCGTTGCTGAAGCCCAGCGAGACGCACCACAGGCCCGACATGGCTTCCAGGTAGCGGCGGCCCTGGTCGTCTTCCACGTAAATGCCGTCGCCGCGCTGGATCACGAGCGGATCGACTTGCGGATGCGCCGCGAGGTTGGTGAAGGGATGCAGGTGGGCCGCGATGTCGTTGGCGGCGCGTTCGGCATGCGCCGATTGCAGGGCAGAAGCGGAGATGGGTGCGTTCATGGGCCTGTCCGTTGTTTTGGGAGGGAATGCGTGAATCCGGACCTCGCGGCTCAGTAGCCCCGTTCGAGGTCGACGGCCGTAGCTGGTCGCTGCCCGCGCTGCAGCAGCGCGAGGTTGTGGAGTGTCTGCTGCGCGATCACCGACACGTCGGTGCGGGTGGCGATGTGCGGCGTGACCAGGATGCGCGGATCGCGCCAGAACGGATGCTCCGGCGGCAGCGGCTCCTGCGTGAAGGCATCGAGCGTGGCGGCGGCGAGTTCGCCGCGGTCGAGCGCGCGCAGCAGGTCGGCTTCGACCAAGTGTGCCCCGCGCCCGACGTTGATCAGGTGCGCGCCGCGCGGCAGCTTCGCGAACAGGTCGGCATCGAGGAAGCCCTGCGTCTGCGGCGTGAGCGGCAGCAGGCACACCAGCGTGTCGCAGCCCGAGAGGAATTCGCCGAGCTGCGCATCGCCATGAAAGCCCGCGACGCCGGTCGGCAGACCGGCCTTGGCACTGCGACTCCAGCCGCGCACCGCATAGCCAATGGCGGCCAGCGCTTCGGCGCAGGCCAGCCCCAAGGTGCCGAGCCCCGCGATGCCGACGCGGTGGCGTCCCGGCGGGCTCATCGTCTGTTCCCGCCACGCGCCGACAGCCGCGCTCGCAAGATAGGCCGGCATCTGCCGCTGATGCTGGATCACGGCCCAGCACACATAGGCCTTCATGCCGGTCGCCATCTCCGGATCGACGATGCGGCACAGCGGCAGCGCGCGCGGCAGCTGCGGATCGGCCGTGATGTGGTCGACGCCCGCGGCCAGCGACTGCACCAGCTGCAGTTGCGGCAACTGCGCGAGCAGGCCGTGCGGCGGATACCAGCAGACGGCGGCATCGATCTGGTCGAGCGGGCCGAGGTCGGTGCCCAGGCGCAGGTCAATGTCCGGGCAATGCGCGCGGAACGCGGGCGCGAGATAGTGCATGTCGAGCACATCGCTCAGGAGCGCAACGCACGGCATCAGGCCACCCTTGCCATGGCGTCGGACTGACCCGCCAGACGCGGCACTGCGTCGATCAGCTTGCGCGTGTACGCATGCTGCGGATCGTTCAGCACCTTCTGCGTTTCGCCGTACTCCACGACCTCGCCGCGCTGCATCACCGCGATGCGGTCGCACATCTGGCCCGCCACGCGCAGGTCGTGCGTGATGAACACCATCGCGAGCTGGAACTGCTCGCGCACCTGGGCGAAGAGCTCCAGCACCTGCGCCTGCACCGACACATCGAGCGCGGACACCGGCTCGTCGGCCACCAGCAGCTCGGGCTGCATTGCCAGCGCGCGGGCAATGCCGATGCGCTGACGCTGACCGCCCGAGAACTCGTGCGGGTAGCGCTGCGCCGCATCGGCGCCCAGGCCCACGAGCTTAAGCAGCTCCATCGCGCGCGCCATCGCCTCGGCCTTGCCCACGCCCTGCGCGATCGGCCCGCCCGCGATGGCCGCGCCCACGCGGTGGCGCGGATTGAGCGAGGCATACGGGTCCTGGAACACCATCTGGATCTTGCCCGCCACGCCACGGCGGAAGTTCTTGCCCTGCGCCAGCGTGCGGCCCTTGAAGATGATGCGTCCGCTGTCGAAGGGCGCGAGCCCCACGAGGCAGCGCCCGACGCTCGACTTGCCCGAGCCCGACTCGCCCACCAGCCCCAGCGTTTCACCGCGGTGCAGTTCGAAGCTGATGTCCTTGGCGGCTTGCACCGAGCGGCCGCGCTTGAACAGGCCGCCGCTCGAACGGTAGGTCTTGCACAGGTCCTGCACCTGCAGCACGCGCGTCAGGTCGTCGTGCGGCACGGTCTGCGCCTTCCCGTCGGGGATGGCGGCGATGAGCTTGCGCGTGTAGGGATGCTGCGGCGCGCCGAGCACCTGCGCAACCGGACCGGACTCGACGACGTGCCCGGTCTGCATGACCACCACGTGGTCGGCGATTTCGGAGACCACGCCGAAGTCGTGCGTGATGAAGAGCACGGCCGTACCGCGGCGCTGCTGCAGCTCGCGGATGAGCTTGAGGATCTGCGCCTGCGTGGTGACGTCGAGCGCGGTGGTGGGCTCGTCGGCGATCAGCAGCACGGGCTCCAGCACCAGCGCGCACGCGATCATCACGCGCTGGCGCTGCCCGCCCGAAAGACGGAAGGGATAGGCGTCGATCAGCAGTTCGGGGTCGGGCAGGCCCACGTCGACCAGCGCCGCGAGGATGCGGCGCCGCTTCTCGGCCGCGGGCACGCTGCCGTGCGCATCGAACACCTCGCCGATCTGCTCGCCGATGCGCATCACCGGGTTCAGCGCGGTCATCGGCTCCTGGAACACCATGCCGATGCGCCGTCCGCGCAGCTCGCGCATCTGCGGTTCGGCGAGCTGCAGCAGGTCGTGGCCGTCGAACAGGATGCGGCCCGCCACCGGCGCCACGTGCGGGCGCGGCAGGAGGCCCATGACCGCGTTGGCGATCATCGATTTGCCCGAACCCGACTCGCCGACCACGCACAGCGTCTGGCCCGGCATCACCGAAAGCGTGGCGCCTTCGACGGCCAGCGCGCGGTCGGCGCCCGCGGGCAGCGAGATGCTCAGGTCGACGATGTCGAGAACGGGATGCAGGGGCTTCATCGGCGTCACGGTGGCGTTCATTTGCCTCTCCCGTCGAGCCGCGTGTTGAGCCCGTCGCTCAAGCCCTCGCCCACGAGGTTGAGCGCAAGCACCGTCAGCACGATGGCCAGGCCGGGGAACAGCGCCATCCACCAGGCCTGGCGCAGCACGGTGCGCGCCGCGCCGACCATGTAGCCCCAGCTCATCTGGTTCGGATCGCCGAGGCCCAGGAAGCTCAGGCTGCTCTCGAGCAGGATGGCGGTGGCCACCATCAGCGAGGCCATCACGATGATCGGCGACATGGCGTTGGGCAGGATCTGCGTGAGGATGATGCGCGGCGTCGACTGTCCCGCGAGCAGCGCGGCCTGCACGAAGTCGCGCTGGCGCAGCGTGAGGAATTCGCTGCGCACCAGCCGCGCCACCGGCGGCCACGAGACGATCGCGATGGCCACGACGATCGAGTTGATCGAGGGCTCGAAGATCGCCACCAGCACGATCGCCAGCGCAAAACTCGGCACCGCCTGGAACAGCTCGGTGAAGCGCATCAGCGCCGCATCGATCCAGCCGCCGAAGTAGCCGGCCACCGCGCCCAGCGTGACGCCGATGAGCAGCGCCACGAGCGTGGACACCACGCCGATCAGCAGCGACACGCGCGCGCCGTAGACCAGGCCCGAGAGGATGTCGCGCCCCAGCGTGTCGGTGCCCATCAGGAAGCCGGGCTCGGTCCAGGGCCGCACGAAGGGCTGCTCCACCATGGCCCACGGGTCGTTGGTGGCGAGCCACGGGCCGAGCAGCGCCACCGCCGCCACGATCAGCAGCACGACCATGCCGGCCACCGCGCCCTTGTTGCGCCGAAATCGCCGCCAGAAAGGACTGTTCATCGTCATGTCAGTTCGATCCGTGGGTCGACCAATGTGTAGACAAGGTCGGTGATGAGATTGAAGAGCACCGCCATCGCGGCCGTCACGAGGAAGGCGCCGAGCAGCAGGCTGTAGTCGCGCTGCAGCAGCGCGTCGAACATGAGGCGGCCGATGCCGGGCCAGGCGAACACGGTCTCGGTGAGCACGGCGCCGCCGATCATCCCGCCGGCCTGGATGCCCGCGAGCGTGACCACCGGCAGCAGCGCGTTGCGCAGCACGTGGGCGCGCAGGATGCGGCCGGGCCGAACGCCCTTGGCGCGCGCGGTTTTCACGAAGTCCATCTGCGCCACCTCGAGCATCGCGGCGCGCGTCATGCGCGCATAGACGGCCATGTAGAACAGTGCGAGCGTGAGCGCCGGCAGCACCAGGTGCCTGGCCACATCGAGCACCAGCGCGAAGCCGGTGGCGCCCGAGCCCACGGTCATGAGGCCGAAGCCCGGCAGCCATTCGAGCTGCACCGTGAACACCAGCACCGCCATCAGCGCGAGCCAGTAGAGCGGCGTGGCATAGAACAGCAGCGCCACCACGGTGATGGCGCTGTCGACCCAGGTGCCCGCGCGCCGCGCCGACAACGCGCCCAATGTGATGCCGAACAGCAGCGAGAGCGCGAAGGCCGTGCCGGTGAGCAGCAGCGTGGCCGGCAGCCGGTCCATGATGAGTTTCAGCACCGGCTGCTGCTGGCGGTACGAGTAGCCGAGGTCGAGCTGCACCACCTTGCCGACGTAGGTTGCGAGCTGCGTCGACAGCGGCTGGTCGAGCCCGAACTGCGCGCGCAGCTGCGCGACGAACTGCGGATCGGACGCGCCGGCCTCGCCGGCCAGCACCGACACCGGATCGCCCGGCGCGGCCCTCACCAGCATGAAGTTGACCGTGGCGATCAGCAGGATCGCCACCAGGCCCTGCAGCACGCGGGCAAGCATGAACTGCGTGCGTTTCATCTGCGGCTCCCGTGTTGCGCTTGCTGGCGTGCCGTCATGCGACCGATGCCGTACCGAGGCTGTCGTTCAGCCCGATGCCCGAGCTGATGATGTTGCCGAGCTTGGTGCGGTAGAGCGTCGGGAAGTTGAGCTCCAGCATCCAGGCCACCGGCACCTCGTCGAGCAGGATCTTCTGCGCCTGCAGGTAGATGGCCTTGCGCTTCTCTGGGTCGGTCTCGCGCGCGCCCGAATCGAACAGCTCGTCGACCTTCGGGTTGGAATAGCCCTCGACGTTGTTGAAGGGCGAGCCCTTGGCGATGTTGGCGGTGGTGTAGTTGCGCGCCACGCCCAGGGCCGGGTCGCCGTACTGGTAGACGTAGGTGAAGGCAAGGTCGTAGTCCCAGTCGTTGAGGCGCTGGTTCCAGCCCGCCACGTCGGTGGCGGTCATCTCGACCTTGATGCCGGCCTGGGCCAGGTTCTGCTTCAGGATCTCGGCCTGGCGCGACCAGGTCTCGCCGTAGGGCAGCGGCAGCAGCCGCAGGGTCTCGCCCTTGTAGCCCGATTCGGCGAGCAGCTTTTTGGCCGTCTCGATGTTGCGCGGGTACTTGGCGACGTCGGTGCTGTAGAACTTGATGTTGCTGTTGAACGGTCCGGTCGCCGGCTTGGCGAAGCCCTGCCACGCGATCTTGGCCATGGCCTCGCGGTCCATGGCGAACATCACGGCCTGGCGGAACTTGACCTTGTCCATCGGCGCCTTGCGGTTGTTGAGCCACAGCCACGAATGCGGCGCGAAGAACTCCCAGCCCTTGGTGGTGACCGCAACGCCGGGCAGCTTGGACAGGCGCAGCACGTCGAAGTATTCGACCGCGCCGCCCGGCACCAGGTCGACCTTGCCCGATTCGAAGGCCGCCGCGCGCGAGGCCGCATCGGGAATGACGTGGAAGTAGACGCTGTCGACCAGCGGCACGTCCTTCACGTGGTACTTGTCGTTGGCCACGAGCTGGATGTACGAGCCCTTGACCCATTCCTTGAACTTGAACGGCCCGGTGCCGATGGGCGTGGCATTGGCGGGGTTGGTCGCGAAGTCGGTGCCGTCGTAGATGTGCTTGGGCACCATCGGCATGCTGCCGACCTCGAAGATGCCGATGAAAGGGCCAAAGGGGTACTTGAGCTTGAACTCGACCGTCAGCGGATCGATGGCGCGGATGCTTTCCACCGCAGCCAGGTTGGCGCGCAGGCGGGCGTGCGTCTTGCGCAGGAACACGTCGGCCGAGAACACCACGTCGGCCGAGGTGAAAGGCTTGCCGTCATGCCAGGTGACGCCGGGCTTGAGCTTGAAGGTGTAGAGCGTGCCTTCCTTGTTGACGGTCCACGCGGTGGCCAGCGAAGGCAGCGGGTTGATCTTCTCGTCGTAGCGCAGCAGGCCTTCGTAGATGTTCCCGGAGATCATCTGCGTCGGGCCGTTCTGCGTGATGCCCAGCATCAGCCCCGGCGGCTCGGGCTGGACGACGGCGTTGATCACGCCGCCCTTCCTGCCCGCGGCCAGAAGGTGCAGGGGAACGCCGGCCAGCGTCAGGCCGGCGGTGGCAGCGGCACCCATCTGGATGAGGTTGCGACGTTTCATGAGGGCGAACTCCTTCTGGCTCTTTCGAGGTGGTGGACAGGGTCAGGGGGACGGGAGGGGAAAACGGGGGAATGGCGGATCAGTCGCGGAACGACGTGGCCGGTGCGGGCTCGATCCGCTGCAGCATCGCGCGCCATTCGCGCGCATTCGGGTCGGAATGGCCGGGCAGGTCGCTGCCGCCACCGGCCTCGTACTGCTGCGCGGTCTTCTCGCAGACCTCGGCCGGCACCGGGTACACCGGCAGGCCGCTCGACTGGATGGCCACCTGCACGCGGCAGGCGCGCTCCAGGTTCAGCATCAGGATGAAGGCTTCGGACACCGTGCGGCCCAGCGTGACCAGGCCGTGGTTGCGCAGGATCAGCGCACGGGCCGTCGGGCCCAGGTCGGCCACCAGGCGCTCGCGCTCCTCGGGGTCGAGGGCGATGCCCTCGAAGTCGTGATAGACCACGCGCTGGTAGAACTGCAGCGCCCACTGGTTGCAGGGCTGCAGCCCGCCGGCGAGCGAGGACACCGCCACGCCCGCCACCGTGTGCGTGTGCAGCACGCAGGCCGCGTCGTGGCGCGCCGCGTGCACGGCGCTGTGGATGGTGAAACCGGCCGGGTTCACGTCGTGGGGCGAGTCGTCGAGGATGCGGCCCGCCAGGTCGATCTTGACCAGCGACGAAGCCGTGATGTCGCGGAACAGCATGCCGAAGGGGTTGATCAGGAACTGGTCTTCGGTTCCGGGCACACGCGCCGAGATGTGCGTGTAGATGCTGTCGTCCATGCCGTAGTGCGCCACCAGACGGTAGGCCGCGGCCAGGTCTTCGCGGACCTGGCGCTCGGCGTGGGAGGCGGAGACGGAAACGGGTGGGGCCTTGCGGTCCACTGCCTGCAATTGCATATCGCGTTCCTTTTTCAGGCCCGGCGGGGAGTCGTCGGCACCTTGTTCGGGTTCATCGGATCAACTTGTAAGCTGTCGACAGTTGACCCGCGACAGTCTTAAGCAATTTGCAAGCCCGCCCCATGGGGTAAGCCCTTGGTGCAAGGGTCGGCGGCCGGAGAAATGGCGGCGTGCGAGGAGAGAAACGCCAAAACGCCGACGGCGCGCACAAGAAAGTGCGCGCCGTCGGCGTGGCTGGAGGTCGTCGTTCGTGCGCGCGGGCGCACCGATGAAGTGCTAGGCCAGGCGCCCTTCCTGACGCAGCCGTGCACCGATGCGCCGGATCTCGGCCTCGCCCTGGTCCAGCGTCGCCTTGCTGGTGTGGACCGAGTAATGGCCCATCACCAGTTCGTGCGGATGCTTCACGGCCGAGCCCAGCACGAAGGACACGTCGCCGCGGGCCGTGAAATCGATGGCCTCGCCGGACTCCTCGAACACCGCGAGTTCGCCGGTGTCGATGGGCCCGCCTGCATCGAGCCGACCCGCATTGACCGCGACCCAGCCCACCGTGTGGCCGGCCGGCGGCGTGTAGCGCCAGTGCTCGCCGTCCTTCAGTTGCACGGCCAGGTAGTTCATTGGCGCCGGTGCCGGAATGGCGCTCTGCGCCGCGCCATAGCGCCCGAGCAGCACGCGCGCCGGGCCCTCCTGCGGCACCTGCGAGGGCGCGAGGTAGATGCTTTGCGCCGGCGCGTTTTCTTCCGAGGCCGGCAGCGCCACCCAGAGCTGGAAGCCGCGCACGCGCTTCACGTCCGGCGCGGGCGCGCCGGTGTGCCACACGCCGTTGCCCGCGCGCATCCACTCGACGCCGCCGCCGCGCAGCACGCCCTGCTCACCGGTCGTGTCTTCGTACAGCGTGTCGCCTTCGATCAGCCAGGTCAGCGTCGCGATGCCCGAGTGCGGGTGCATGCCGAAGCCCTTGTGGCCGCCGCCGACATCGAAGCCGAACAGGTCCAGGAACACGAAGGGCTTGAGGAATTCGCCCAGGTCGCCCGGGCTCATGAGCCGCGTGATCGGCCCGTGCTGCGCGCCGCGCGTGCGGTAGACGATGGCGCGGGCTTCAGTGGCAATAGCTGTGGTCATGCGGCCTCCCTCGCTGTCTTCAGCGCCCGGGTCCACCACGCGAGGTCGTCCAGCATGCCGGAGGCGGACTGCGCAAGGTGCGGGAAGTCGTCGAAGCTCTTGCCCTGCTGCCAGATGCCCAGGAACTCGACCATGCCGATGTGCACCGCGTTGCGCACCGGCGCCATCTGCATCTCGACCGCGACCAGCCGCAGCTGCTCCACCGCGCGCGCCGCGCCCACGCCGCCGTAGCCCACGAAGCCGATGGGCTTGCGCACGAACTCCTTGTAGGCCCAGTCGATCGCGTTCTTCAGCACCGCGCTCGGGCCGTGGTTGTATTCGGGCGTGACGACGACCAGGCCGTCGAAGGTCGCGAGCTTGGCCTGCCAGCGCTGCGCGGCCTCGTTCTTCACCGGGCCCCAGGCGGGCGCGCCGGCTTCGTTGAAGAAGGGCAGCGGATGGTCGCGCAGGTCGACCAGCTCGAAGGCGAGGTCGGTGCGCTGCTTCGCGATCTCGTGGATCCACTGCGCAGGCTTCTCGCCGAAGCGGCCTTCGCGGGTCGAGCCGAGGATGATGCCGATGCGGGGTTGTTGTTGGGTCATGAAGTACTCCTGAATGGGGGATGAGGAAGAAGAGGGATCAGGCCGCGATGGCCGCCGGCCGCGGCACGGGCCGCAGCCGCCACGCCACGAAAGCCGACAGCAGCGCGAGAACGATGGCCGGCGCCGGGTTGCCGCCGATCAGCACGAGGTGCGTGGCCACGGCACAGGCCATGGTCACGGCCAGCAGCAGCCCGCCGAAGAAGCCAGTCGCGGGCACGAGCAGCAGCAGCGCGCCGCCGACCTCGACCACGCCCGTCACATAGAGGAACCACTGGCCGAAGCCGATCGCATCGAACACCTGGACCATCTGCGGCACGCCGGCCAGCTTGGAGAGGCCGGCTGCGCCGAAAGCCAGCGCCAGGAGGATGCGAACGCCCCAGACGATGCGGCGCTGGAGGGGAGAAAGAGAGGATGAAGTAGTCATGGGCACAAGGTTAGGGTCGCACCCATTGATCGACTAGACGGTAGAGTCGGATTGCACTCGTCCATCCATCGAAGGAATCAACCCCATGCTCGACCTCAACGACATCGCCATGTTCGTGCAGGTGGTGCGCTACGGCAGCTTTGCCGAAGCCGCCCGGCGCCTCGGCCTGCCGCCCAACACCGTGAGCCGGCGCATCCAGCAGCTCGAGGCGCAGCTGGGCACGCGGCTGATGCAGCGCTCGACCCGCAAGCTGACGCTCACGAGCGCCGGGCAGGCGTTTCACGAACGCTGCGCGGGGGCGGTCGATGGGCTGGTCGATGCCGGGCAGGCGCTGATCACCGGCAGCCAGGAACCCAGCGGGCTCGTGCGCGTGGCGGCGACGGCGGATTTCTTCGACTTCTTTCCGATGGAGTGGGTGGCGGACTTCCTGGCGGCGAATCCGCTGGTGCGCGTCGACTTCGTGCTGAGCGATGCGAAGGCCGACCTGATCGCCGATCAGATCGACGTGGCGTTTCGCGGCGGGGCGCTGCCGGATTCAGGCTATGTCGGGCGCAAGTTGCTGGGGCCGCGCACGGATGGGATGGTGGCGAGCCCCGCGTACGTCGCCGCGCGCGGGGCGCCAGCGACGCTGCAGGAGCTGGCGGATCACGACTGCGTGACGGCAGCGCATCCGAGCGGGCGGGCGACGTGGCGAATGACCGGGCCGGACGGGGTGGAGGAGGAAGTGCAGGTCAGTGGGCGCTTCAGCGGGAATACGGCGCAGGCGCTGAGAAGGGCAGCGGTGGCCGGTCTTGGGATCGCGCTGTTGCCGCCGTCGATGGGGCGGCTGGATGTGGAGGCGAGGCGGCTGGTGCCGGTGCTGCCGCAATACCAGCGCACGGGGCAGGGGTTGAGCGTGCTGTATCCGAGTCGGAAGCACCTGCCGCTGGCGGTGTCGGCGTTTATTGAGATGGTGATGGAGAAGTTGAGTACGGTGGAGACGCTGCCGGACGCGTTCAAGTCGTGGAAAGCCTAGCTTCGACGGTGAATCGGTTTCCACAGAAAATGCCCGCATGAAAATCGAAAAAGACACCGTCGTCACCATCAAGTACAGAGTCTCCGATGCCCAGGGCAAGCTCATCGAAGCCAGCCCCGAGCCGATGGCCTACCTGCATGGCGGTTACGAGAACACCCTGCCCAAGATCGAGGAAGCGCTCGACGGCAAGGAACAGGGTTACCAGACCGTTCTGAACCTCTCCCCCGAAGACGCCTTCGGCCAGCGCGACGAAGCGCTGGTGCGCACCATCCCCAAGACCGAATTTCCGCCGGGCGTGAAGGTGGGCGGGCAGCTTCAGGGCCGGCTCGACGATGGCACCGAGCACGTCTTCACCGTGACCAAGATCAAGGGCCTGGTCGTGCTGCTCGACGGCAACCATCCATGGGCCGGCAAGGCGCTGAAGTTCAGCCTGCAGGTGACGGACGTGCGTGCGGCGCTGCCGGTGGAAATCGAGCACCGGCATGTGCATGGTGCGCACGGGCACCATCACTGATCCTTCGCCCTTTCGCGTCAGCGGGGGCGTGCCGCCTTCTTCCAGAACCGCGGCGCCTCCTCGATCCCGCCCAGCGCCTTGCGGCAAGCCTTGGCGTGGGCTTCATGCCTCGCGGTGAACCATCCCACCGCAAACCACGCGCGCCCATCGCGCGCCGTGGCTTCGCGGTAGAGCGCGAGCGCGACGGCTTCGTCGTTGAATTCGCCCAGCGCGTCCTGCGCGGGACGCAGGTACTTCAGATAGCGCTCGGCGGCTGACGACGACGACTTTCCCTCCGCCTCGAACAGCGGCGCGACGAACTCGGCGAGGTAGCGCAGGCGCTTGAGCCGCTTGCGCACGCGGTGCTGGCTTTCGGTGTCGAGCGACTCGAAACGCTTGCCGTCGCGCACCGCCTGTTTGTGCAGGTGCTGAAGGCGCTTGCGCAGGAGGCGGCGGGCGTCGCCGAGGCTCATCGGGGTCGGCGCTGGAGGGGCTTCGTCGGTTGCTTCGGCATCGGTAGTGGCCTTCGGCGCGGGTTCTGCCGGTGGCGCTGCCGCGGTGAAACCGATCAGCGAAACCAGCACCGACTGGAACGCCGGGGCACGCACGATATCGCCGGACGACCGTACATCGGCCGCCGCTTCGTCGCCCGCCAGCGGATCGAACTCGGGCGCGCCGGCTTCGCGCAGTTGCGGCTGCGCCAGCTTCACCACCTGCTCGCGGTCACGCAGATCGCCGAGTGCGCGGAAGGCTTCGACGAGCGGCGGCTCCCATGCGGCCACGTCGAAAAGACCGGTGCCCGCATCCAATTCCGCCAGTTCGCGCAGCGCGGTGCGCAGGCGCCGGATGCCGATGCGCAGCTGGTGGATCTGTTCTTCATCGCTGCTGCCCGCGGCGATCTCGCTGGCGTTGGGCAGCATCTGCGCGAGGCACGACGCGACCACGGCCTGCTGGATGGCGCGGCCGTCGAGCTTGTCTTTTCCTTCGGGGAAGCGGGGTGTCGCAGCCTTCACGGCCGGCACGACCTCGACCTTCGCCAGCAGCCGCGCGCCGCGCTCGGCCTTGGACACGGTGCTGAACCACAGCCCGTGCTGCTGCGACCAGCGGCGCGCGAGGGACACGAGCCCCTGCACGTCGCCGCGCTTGAGTTCGAGTTCCAGCTCGCAGACGGGCGACTCGCACTGGTCGGCCGTGCCCGCGTAAGCCACGACCTTGCCGACATCGAGCGCCATCTCCACGACCGCGCCGCCGGGCCCGGTGACGCGCACGTCGCGCGTGAGCCGCACGATGTCGGTGGACTGCCGCTCCACCAGCGGCGCAGCACCGCTCGCGGCCAGCACCTTGGCGAGCCGGTCGCCCACGGGCGTGCCCTGGTGGCGCTGCGGGTCGATGGCCGGCGATGCGGCGGCGGTGCCCAGGTCGACGTTGTGCTCCAGCCGGTGCAGCGCGTTGTCACCCGTCGCCTTGACGGTCTGCACCCAGCGCCGTCCTTCCTTGCGCAGCCGCAGCACGATGCCCTCGGCGGCGAGCGCCTGGTCGGCGGTGTCGAAATAGCGCGCCTGCAGGCGGGTGCGCACGACGGCGCCGCGCCGCATTGCGGTCTCGACGGCCTTCAGCCGGTCGGCCGGGATCTGAAACTTGAACTCGATTTCCATGGCGGCCATGATGCCCCGCCTTCTTCGGCCCGGACGCAATCCCCCAAGGGCCAGACCGGGCAAAAACAAAGATTCGAAAAATCATGTGGACGCCGTCCATTTTCTTTGGTATCTTTTGTGGACGGTGTACACAAGACACCGGCAAACCTCCAGATCCAACCCTTCATCGACACAGGAAACACCATGGCCAACAAGCAGATCTTCGTGAACCTCCCCGTCAAGAACCTCGAGAAGACCAAGACGTTCTTCGCCGCGCTGGGCTACACCTTCAACGCGCAGTTCACCGACGCCAACGCCGCGTGCATGGTGATCGAGAAGGACAGCATCTTCGCGATGCTGCTGGTCGAGGACTTCTTCAAGACCTTCACCACCAAGAGCATCACCGACACGAGCAAGAGCACCGAGGTGCTGGTGTGCCTCTCGTGCGAGAGCCGTGCCGAGGTCGACGCGCTGGTCGCCAAGGCTGTGGCCGCGGGCGGCACCACGCCGCGCGAACCGCAGGACTACGGCTTCATGTACGGCCACGGCTTCCAGGACATCGACGGCCACCTCTGGGAACTGATGTACATGGACCCCAACGCCGTCGTGCCGCACCAGAACGCCTGATGCGCTGAAGAAAAAGAACAGGAAAGCGCGATGCCCATCGTTCCATACGCGCTCTTCACTGTTGCAGGCAAGGCCCCTACCGGAAGACGGCGGCGCCCCGATATTCCTGGCACTGGCACGGCATCATCGGCCGAGCTCCCCATGGAAAGGAATATCGCTATGTCCGACAACAACAAGGGCCCCATCGTCCAGGTCAAGCCGCTCGGCTTCCCCTGGCAGACGATCGACCCGTTCCTGTTCTGCGTCTATCACGACGACGCCTACCCGAAGGCCAACGGGCACATGGGCCCCGAGGCCTCGCTGGCCGGCCGCCAGATCGGCCAGGACTTCAGCCGCAAGGACGGCTGGAGCATGTACCACGGCGACACGGTGCCGGGCTTTCCCTCGCACCCGCACCGCGGCTTCGAGACGGTGACCATCGTGCGCAAGGGCCTGGTCGATCACTCCGATTCGCTGGGCGCCACCGCGCGCTTCGGCGGCGGTGATGTGCAGTGGCTCACGGCCGGCAAGGGCATCGTGCATTCGGAGATGTTCCCGCTGCTCGACGCGGGCGCGCCCAATCCGCTGGAGCTGTTCCAGATCTGGCTCAACCTGCCGGCCAGGAACAAGATGGCCGAGCCGCACTTCACGATGTTCTGGTCGGACGCGATTCCGCGCTTCGCCTCGGACGACGCGAAGGGCGGCCGCACCGAGGTGGCCGTCATCGCGGGCCGGCTCGGCGACGCGGTCAACGGGCAGGATCCGATCCAGCCGCTCGCGCCGCCGCCCGCGTCATGGGCCGCGCAGGCCGATGCCGACGTGGCGATCTGGACGATCAGGATGACGCCCGGCGCGCAATGGACGCTGCCGGCCGCTGCGGGCGAAGGCACGCGGCGGATGCTCTATTTCTTCAAGGGCGCGGTGGCGCAGATCGCCGGCCAACGCATCGAAGGGCCGGTGGCGGTCGAGCTGCGCGCGGACGCGGCCGTCGAGCTGGTCAACGGCGACGACGAGAGCGAGTTCCTCGTGCTGCAGGGCCGCCCGATCGCCGAGCCGGTGGCGCAGTACGGCCCCTTTGTGATGAACACGCAGGCCGAAATCAGCCAGACCATGGCCGACTACCGCCGCACGCAGTTCGGCGGCTGGCCATGGGACGACGCGGCACCGGTGCATGACGCCAAGGCCGCGCGCTTTGCGCGGCATCCGGGCGGACGCGAAGAAGTGCCTGGGGCTTGAGCGAAAAAAGACGTCCTGGGAAAAATCAGAACGTCTTCAGGATCTCGATGCTCGGGGCGGTCATGCTGGGGACGAACTCCGTCACGTCCACGCGCGCCACGCCGCCCTGCACGAACGGGTCGCGCGCCAGCACCGCTTCCAGTGCCTCGCGATCGCCCGACCGCGCGAGGATCACACCACCCGTGCGCGGCACCTGCCGGCCCGAGGCCACGAACAGGCCGCTCTCGTAGTGCTTCTTGAGCCACACCATGTGCGGGTCCATCAGCGAATCGACTTCTTCGAGGGGACGGGTGTAGGTGAGGGTGACGATGAACATGTGCAGGATGGCGGTGAATGCGGAAGCCCCGATCCTATGGCCTCAGTGAGGCACCTGCACCACCAGTGTGTGACGCACTGGTAACGATGCGCGTCGCTCTAGTCGATCGCCACACCACCTTCTTTCACCAACTTCGCGAATCTCGCGGTTTCCTCGCGGATCTGTCGCGCCATGTCATCAGGCGAACCACCTAGCGGCTCCGCACCGATGGCCTGCATGCGTTGCGCGAAGTCGGGCGACTTGATGATCTTCACCATCTCGGCGTTGAGCCGCGCGACGATGTCCTTGGGCGTCGCGGCCGGCGCGAGCACGCCGAACCAGGTGCCGATGTCGAAGCCCTTGAGGTCCGCCTCTTCGAGCGTGGGCACGTCGGGCAGCACCGACGAGCGGCGCGCCGTGGTCACGGCCAGCGCGCGCAGCTTGCCGCCCTTGATGTGCTGCAGCACCGGCGTGATGGTGTCGAAGGACATCGCCACCTGCCCGCCGAGCAGGTCGGTGGTCAGCGGGCCACTGCCTTTGTAGGGCACGTGCAGCAGCGTGGTGCCGGTGCTGGCCTGGAACTGCGTGCCGATCAGGTGCTGCGCCGTGCCGTTGCCGTTCGAGCCGTAGGCCAGCTTGTCGGGCGCGGCCTTGGCGAGTGCGACCAGCTCGGCCACGTTTTTCGCGGGCGTGTTGGCTGGGTTGATGACCAGCACGTTCGGCACCATCGCCACGACGGTGATCGGTGCCAGGTCTTTCTGGAAGTCGTAAGGCAGCTTCTTGTAGACGCTGGTGGCGATGGTGTGGTGCACCGCGCCCATCAGCAGCGTGTAACCGTCGGGCCTGGCCTTCGCGACGTAGTCGGCGCCGAGCGTGGCGCCCGCGCCGGGCTTGCTCTCGACCACCACCGGCTGACCGAGCGACTGCGAGAGCTTGTCGGCCAGCTCACGCGCCAGTACGTCGGTGGTGCCGCCGGCCGGGAACGGCACGACGAGGCTGATCGGCCGCGTGGGCCAGGCGGCCGGCTGCGCGAAGGCCAGCGCGGCGACGCCGAGGCCCAGCGCCGTCGCGCCGGCCTGGAGCATCGTGCGACGGCTCGGACTCTTCTGGGTGAAAGTGAAAGCTGCCATGTCTTGTCTCCGGCTCGTTGTGGTCGTGAGGTCCGCGCGCATCGAGGCGCGCTGTGACTGCGGTGAAGAAGAAGAAATCAGGCCGCGAGGCGCTGACGCGCGCCCGTGATGTGTTCGCAAACGGCGCGCGTCACCTGCTCGGTGGTCGCGCTGCCGCCGAGGTCGCGCGTGTGCAGCGAGGGGTTGGCGGTGACGTGCTCGACAGCTGCCATCACGCGGTGCGCCGCCTCCGCTTCACCAAGGTGCTCAAGCAGCATCACGACCGACCAGAAGGTGCCGACCGGGTTCGCCAGCCCCTTGCCCATGATGTCGAAGGCCGAGCCGTGGATCGGCTCGAACATCGACGGGTAGCGGCGCTCCGGATCGATGTTGCCGGTGGGCGCGATGCCCAGGCTGCCGGCCAGGGCGGCCGCGAGGTCGCTCAGGATGTCGGCGTGCAGGTTGGTCGCGACGATGGTGTCGAGCGAGGCAGGCCGGTTGACCATGCGCGCGGTGCAGGCGTCGACCAGTTCCTTGTCCCAGGTCACGTCGTGAAATTCCTTGGATATCTGCAGCGCGATCTCGTCCCACATCACCATTGCGTGGCGCTGCGCGTTGCTCTTGGTGACCACGGTGAGCAGCTTGCGCGGCCGCGAGCGGGCGAGCTTGAAGGCGAACCGCATGATGCGTTCGACGCCGGCGCGGGTCATCATGCTCACATCGGTCGCGGCCTCGATCGGATGGCCCTGGTGCACGCGACCACCGACGCCGGCGTATTCGCCCTCGGAGTTCTCGCGCACGATCACCCAGTCGAGCTGCCCCGGCGCGCAGCGCTTGAGCGGACCGTCGATGCCCGGCAGGATGCGTGTGGGCCGCACGTTGGCGTACTGGTCGAAGCCCTGGCAGATCTTCAGGCGCAGGCCCCACAGCGTGATGTGGTCGGGAATGTGCGGATCGCCCGCGGAGCCGAAGAGGATGGCGTCCTTGCCGCGCAGTGCGTCAAGGCCGTCGGCCGGCATCATCTCGCCGTGCGCGCGGTACCAGTCGCCGCCCCAGCCGAAGTCTTCGAAGGCGAAGTGCAACGTGCCGCCCGAGGCCGCGGCCAGCGCCTCCATCACTTCACGCCCGGCCGGGATCACTTCCTTGCCGATGCCGTCGCCGGGAATGGTGGCAATGCTGTAGCTGCTCATCGCTGTCTGTCCTTCATGGAATGCTTCTGGGAGCTGCCACTGTAGGATTCGATGCGCCGAACGATTCACGCCCAAAGTGAATCCATCCTTAACCTCAGTTCAACAATCGGACTGCCCATGGTTTCTCCGATCCAGCCCGCCGAACTCGGCTTCTTCTCCACGCTTGCGGCCTGCGGCAGCCTGAGCGCCGCGGCCCGCGAACTCGGCATCAGCACGCCGGCCGTGAGCAAGCGGCTCGCGCAGATGGAGGCGCGCATCGGCGTCACGCTGGTGAACCGCACCACGCGGCGCATGAGCCTCACGCCCGAGGGCGAGCTCTATGTGGAACATGCGCGCGGCATCCTCGGCGCGATCGACGACATGGCGCAGTTGCTGGGCGAGGCGAAGGCCGAGCCGCGCGGCCTGCTGCGCGTGAACGCGACGCTGGGCTTCGGGCGCAGCCACGTGGCGCCGCTGATCTCGAAGTTCGCGCGCAAGCACCCGGAAGTCGAGGTGCAGTTGCAGCTTTCGGTGAACCCGCCGCCGCTGACAGACGATGCCTTCGACGTCTGCATCCGCTTCGGCGCGCCGCCCGAATCGCGCGTGATCGCGCGGCGCATCGCATCGAACCGGCGCCTGTTGTGCGCCTCGCCCGCCTACCTTGCGCGCGCCGGCCAGCCCAAGGTGCCCCACGACCTCGCACGCCACCGCTGCATCGGCATCCGCCAGGGCGACGAGGCCTACGGCGTGTGGCGCCTGAGCTCCGGCCGCGGCGCCGCGCAGCACACCGAGGCCATCAAGACGCGCGGCGCACTCAGCACCAACGACGGCGAGATCGCGGTCAACTGGGCGCTCGACGGCCACGGCATCCTGATGCGCGCCGAATGGGACATCGCGCGGTACCTGCGCAGCGGCCGGCTGGTGCAGGTGCTGGCCAACTACCGCACGCCCGATGCCGACATCTACGCGGTGTACCCCCAACGTCATCAGCTGTCGGCGCGCGTGAGAGCTTTCGTTGACTTCATCGCAACCGCGCTCGAAAACGGCAGCATCCGGTGACACCTGCAGAGGGACTGCAGCGACACGGATCAACGGCTTTCTGCTACCGTATTTTTCATCGCTGAACGCTCACCGGAGAACCGCTCATGCCGCTTCGCCCGCCACCGATCCTGCCGCCCAGCTTCGTACCGCCGTACCTGCTGGACCGGCTCGCGGCGCACGCCGATGCGCCCGTCAGTGCGCGCGCGGCCAACACGCTGATGATCGATCGCGAGCACCGCGGGCTGCGCGAATTTCTCGCGCCCCAGGTGTCGTCGGCGCCCTCGCCGCCGTACGCGAAGCGCGGCTCGCCCGAACGCAAGATCCATGACGCGGGCAACACCACGCAACTGCCCGGCAAGCTGATCCGCTCCGAGGGCCAGGTCGCGAGCAAGGACCTTGCGGTCGACGAGGCTTACGACGCGCTCGGTGCCACATGGCGCCTGTACCACGACATCTACGAGCGCAACTCCATCGACGGCGCGGGCATGCCGCTCCTGGGCAGCGTGCACTACGGCAACGACTACGACAACGCCTTCTGGAATGGCACGCAGATGGTGTTCGGCGATGGCGACGGCGAGGTGTTCAACCGCTTCACCATCGCGGTGGACATCATCGGCCACGAACTCACGCACGGCGTGATCGATCACGAGTCGGGCTTGATCTATCAGGGCCAGTCGGGCGCGCTCAACGAATCGATCTGCGACGTATTCGGCGCGCTCGTCAAGCAGCACGTGCTCAAGCAGACGGCGCAGCA
This sequence comes from Variovorax sp. ZS18.2.2, assembly GCF_024701975.1. Lineage (GTDB taxonomy): Bacteria > Pseudomonadota > Gammaproteobacteria > Burkholderiales > Burkholderiaceae_C > Variovorax. The sequence continues at coordinate 258,419 of NZ_JANLNM010000006.1, read as the reverse complement.
GGCCGACTGGCTGGTGGGCGCGGGGCTCTTCAAGGAGAAGGTGAAGGCGCGCGCGCTGCGCTCGATGGCCGAGCCCGGCACCGCCTACGACGACCCGGTGCTCGGCAAGGACCCGCAGCCGGCGCACATGAAAGACATCGTCGTCACGCGGCAGGACAATGGCGGCGTGCACATCAACTCCGGCATTCCGAACCGCGCCTTCTATCTGGCCGCGACCGCCATCGACGGTCCGGCATGGGAGACGGCCGGGCGCATCTGGTACGACACCGTGTGCGACCGCCGGTTGAAGCAGGATGCGGATTTCGCCGCCTTCGCCGAGCTGACCGTGAGCGCCGCCGCGAGGCGCTTCAGCCCCGGCAGCACGGCGCACAAGGCGGTCATCGCCGCATGGAACACCGTGGGAGTCGCCGCATCATGATCCAGCTTCCGCCGCTCAGTGAAGCCACCATCGTGCGCGTGACGCGCGAGGGCGGCATCGCCTACATGCCTGGCCTCGCGCAGCCGCGCAGCTTTCAATTGGGCGACTGCACCGAAGAACTGCGCCAGCAGATCGACGCTGCGCTGCAAAGCGCCGTGCCGCATGCCGAGGAAAGCAGCGCCGCGTCGCCGGGCGGCGACCAGCGCGTCTACCGTGTGGAGGTGGTGATGGAGAACACGGCCACCGCCAGTTCAGTCAGCTTCGATGTGCCCGAGACCGAGGCGCCCGCGGCGCTGGTGCATCTCTGGAAGGATGCGGGCAAGCAGCGCTGACCTTCAGCCCTTGCCGAGGATCACCGAGCCGATCAGCCATACGTTGGCCGCGCCGATCACGCCGAACAGACCCCAGGCCAAGAGCTTCACCACCGGGCCATTGGCAAAGCCGCCCATCATGCTGCGGCTGCTCGTGAAGCGGATCAGCGGCCACATCGCAAAGGGCAACTGGAAGCTCAGCACCACCTGGCTGAGCACCAGCATCTTGCCCACGCCGCCGTCGCCGAACCACCAGACGCCGAGGAACGCCGGCCCCAGCGCAAGCGCGCGCGTGAGGAGGCGCCGCTGCCAGCAGGGGATCTTCAGGTCGAGAAAACCTTCCATGATGATCTGGCCCGCGATGGTGCCGGTGAAGGTCGAGCTCTGCCCCGAGGCCAGCAGCGCGATGCCGAACAGCGTGGCCGCGAACGCGCTGCCGACGATGGGCTCGATGAGCCGGTAGGCATCGTCGATCTCGGTCACCTCCTGGTGACCGGTGGCGTGGAAGGCGCTGGCCGCGAGCACCATGATGGCCGCGTTGACCAGCAGCGCGAGCGACAGCGACACCACCGCGTCGAGCGTGCAGAAGCGCACCGCCTCGCGGCGCGCCGAGTCGGTGTCGGCGATGAGCCGCGTCTGCACGATGGACGAATGCAGGTACAGGTTGTGCGGCATCACCGTGGCGCCGACCACGCCGATCGCGAGGTACAGCGCGCCCGGCTGCTGCAGCCGCTCGAAGCTCGGCGCAAAGCCCATCGCCACGCCGAACCAGTTGGGCGGCGCCATCGCGAGTTCGACCACGAAGCAGCCCGCGATGGTGCCCACCAGCCCGAGCACGATGGCCTCCACGCGCCGGAAGCCCGCGCCCTGCAGCCCCAGCACGAGCAGCGTATCGAAAGCCGTGATGGCGATGCCCACCGGAATCGACACGCCGAACAGCAGGTGCAGCGCGAGCGCGCTGCCCAGCACCTCGGCGAGGTCGCAGGCCACGATGGCGAGCTCGGCGCCGAGCCAGAGGAAGCGGTTCACGCGCGGCGAATAGTGCTCGCGGCAGGCGCGCGCCAGGTCTTTCTGCGCGACCAGCCCGAGCCGCACGCACAGCGTCTGCAGCAGCATCGCCGCGAGGCTCGCGAGCAGCACCACGAAGAGCAGGCCGTAGCCGAAGCGCGAGCCCGCCTCGATGTCGGTCGCCCAGTTGCCCGGGTCCATGTAGCCCACGGAAACCAGCAGGCCCGGGCCCGCGTAGCGCAGCAGCTTCTTGCCGAAGGGCAGGTCCTGCGGGACCGCGATGCTGCCCTTGACCTCGGACGGACAGAAGGGCGCGGTGGCCGTGCGGGGGAGCGGAAAGAACATGCGCGCGATGATAGGGTGGGGCACCGGGTCTCGTGCGAGACCTGCGCCGCGGCGCCGGATCTTTTAGATTCGACGCTCGCCATCCCATCACCTTCACACCACCCGGAGTTCATTCCAATGATTCACGTAGTCGCTGTCCTCACCGCCAAGCCCGGCCAACGCGCCAAGCTGCTCGAAGCCTTTGCTGCCAACCGCGCGGCCGTGCTGGCCGAAGAGGGCTGCATCGAGTACGGCGCCACGGTCGATGCGCAGGGCGTTCCCACCTCCAAGGCCAGCTTCGGCTCCGACACTTTCGTGGTGATCGAGAAATGGGAAACGCTCGCGCACCTGCAGGCGCATGCCGTCGCGCCGCACATGAAAGCCCATGGCGAGAAGACCAAGGAGCTGGTCGAGAGCAAGCTGATCCACGTGCTCGAACCGGTCTGAGAAAAAAGGTTTACGCCATGTTACTGTCGCGCCTCCAAACAACTCTGGAGGAGAAGGAACATGGCAACCACCCGCCTGCTTGGCGTTGTCATCTGCGCATTGGCCGTCCTTGCGACGGGCTGCGCATCGCCCAAGGCACCGGCCTATTCGCCGGATTACGCGGCCCTTGACCAGCTCAAGGCCGCGAAGCCTTCCACCATCGCGGTGGTCAAGGTTCAGCCGACCGATCCCAACGCGCCCGTCAACCGGATCTCGCTGCGCGGCACCCGGCTCGATTCGCCCAGCGGCACCTTCGCCAAGTACCTGGAGGACGCGATCGTCCGCGACCTGAAGGAAGTCTCGGCCTACGACGCCAAGTCGCGCACGCGGCTCGATGCACGCATCCTGGAGAACGACGTCAGCGTCGGGAACATCTCCACAGGCACCGGCGTGATGACGGTCGAGATCGAAGTCACGCGCGAAGGCGTGCAACGGCTGAAGAAGACCTACAAGGCCAACATCAGCTTCGAGTCCAGCTTCGCAGGCATGGTGGCCATCCCGGCCGGACAGACGGCCTACCCGACGCTCGTGCGTGCGCTGCTCGGCAAGGTCTACGCCGACCCGCAGTTCGCCGCCGCCATCGGCTCCTGACGCCATCCGAACGAAAAGGGAAAACCCATCATGTCCGTTGTTTCCAGAACCTTGCGCATCGTCCTGGCACTGGCTGCCGCCGCGGTGCTCGCAGGCTGCGCGCACCCGATCTCGCTGAACACCGACGCAGCGCCTCCACAGCGCGTCGATGCCCATCTGGTGCAGAAGAAGGTGGCCTACGCCATGACCGAGGCCGATCGCAGCAAGCAGGCGATCACGCCCGGCGGTGGCGGCGACCGCATCAGCTACTACCCGTACCGCGATCTGGAGAAGTCGATCCGCGACGCGTTGCGCGCGGTGTACCAGGACGTGGTGGTCATCAACTCGGCGGCCGATGCCAATGCCGTGAAAGCCTCGGGGGCGTCGTTCGTGTTCACGCCGGTGATCACCACCAACTCGAGCTCCTCGTCGGTCCTCACTTGGCCGCCGACGGATTTCAGCACCGAGATCGCGTGCACCGTCACCGACTCGGCGGGCGTCGAAGTCACCCGCGTCAAGGCGACCGGCAAGGGTGCGGCGGAGTTCAGCGAGTTCAAGCACGACCTCGCGCTGTCGGCCAAGCGCGCGTCGGCCGACGTGGCGAACCAGTTGGCGAGCGAAATCCGCAGGAACGAAAAGCTGCGCTGAGCAGCCCTTTCGGTCGCCCATGAAAAAACGCGCCCTCGGGCGCGTTTTTCGTTGAAGCCGCGAAGCCTTCTTACTTCGACACGACCTTCACCATCTCCAGGCACTTGTTCGAGTAGCCCCATTCGTTGTCGTACCAGCTCACGAGCTTCACGAACGTGCTGTCGAGGGCAATGCCGGCTTCGGCATCGAAGATCGAGGTGCGCGGGTCGCCGCGGAAGTCAGTGGCCACGACCTTGTCTTCGGTGTAGCCCAGCACGCCCTTGAGCGCGCCTTCGCTCTGTGCCTTCATTTCGGCGCAGATTTCCTTGTACGTGGCTTCCTTCTCCAGCTCGACCACGAGGTCGACCACCGACACGTCGGAGGTCGGCACGCGGAAGCTCATGCCGGTGAGCTTCTTGTTGAGCTCGGGGATCACCACGCCCACGGCCTTGGCAGCGCCGGTGCTCGAGGGAATGATGTTTTCCAGGATGCCGCGGCCGCCGCGCCAGTCCTTGTTGCTCGGGCCGTCCACGGTCTTCTGCGTGGCGGTGGCAGCGTGCACGGTGGTCATCAGGCCGCGCTTGATGCCCCACTTGTCGTGCAGCACCTTGGCCAGCGGCGCCAGGCAGTTGGTGGTACAGCTGGCGTTGCTGATGATGGCTTCGCCGGCGTACTTCTTGTCGTTCACGCCGTAGACGAACATGGGGGTGTCGTCCTTCGACGGAGCCGAGAGAATCACCTTCTTGGCGCCCGCGTCGATGTGCTTCTGCGCCGTTTCCTTCGTGAGGAAGAGGCCGGTCGATTCGAGCACGATGTCGGCGCCGACTTCGTTCCACTTGAGCTGCGACGGGTCGCGCTCTTGCGTCAGGCGGATCTTCTTGCCGTTGACGATCAGCGTGTTGCCTTCGACCGTGACTTCACCCTTGAAGCGGCCATGCACCGAGTCGTACTGGAGCATGTAGGCCAGGTAGTCGGGCTCGAGCAAGTCGTTGATGGCAACGATCTCGATGTCGTTCTTGAAGTTCTGCACCGCTGCGCGCAGCACGTTGCGACCGATGCGGCCGAAGCCGTTGATACCGAGTTTGATAGCCATCTGACTTGCTCCTAAGGTTGAAAAACTTGTGATCGGACGGGAAGAAGTACCGGGGGACGATCAGTCCCGCAGCGCCGCTTCGACGGTGGCGGCAACGTTCTCCGCCGTGAACCCGAAATACTTGAACAGCTCCGGCGCCGGTGCCGACTCGCCGTACGTGTCGATGCCGACGACGGCAGCGCAGCCGTACTTCCACCAGCCGCCGGTGCAGCCCATCTCGACGGCGATGCGCGGAATCTTCTTCGGCAGCACGGCCTTCTTGTAGGCCACGTCCTGGCGGTCGAAGGTGGTGGTCGAGGGCATCGACACCACGCGCACGGCGATCTTCTTGTCGGCCAGCAGCTTCTGGGCGGCCAGCGCGAGCGGCACTTCAGAACCGGTGGCGATGATGACGGCCGCGGTCTTCTTGCTCTTCAGGCCCACGGTCTCGGGCTCGGACAGCACGTAGGCGCCACGGCTGATGTCGCCCAGTTCCTTCTTCGGCGCGTAGGCGATGTTCTGGCGGCTCAGCAGCAGCGCGGTCGGGCGCGACTCGTTCTGCAGCGCCACAGCCCAGGCCACGGCGGTTTCGGCCGTGTCGCCCGGACGCCAGACGTCCAGGTTCGGAATCAGGCGCAGCGAGGCGGCGTGCTCGATCGACTGGTGCGTCGGGCCGTCTTCGCCCAGGCCGATGGAGTCGTGCGTGAACACATGGATCACGCGGCGCTTCATCAGCGCGGCCATGCGGATGGCGTTGCGGCTGTAGTCGCTGAAGGTGAGGAAGGTGCCGCCGTAGGGGATGTAGCCGCCATGCAGCGCCACGCCGTTCATGATGGCCGCCATGCCGAACTCGCGCACGCCGTAGTTGATGTGGCGGCCGATGGTGCCGTGCGGCACTTCGGCGGGGGCTTCGGGCTTGGCTTCGTCTTCGGCGCCTTGCTTGGCTTCGACGGCGGGCACGTTCATGACCACGGCGCTGGTCTTCGCATCGAAGCGAAGCGCGGCGGTGCTCTTGGTGTTGGTGAGGTTCGAGCCGGTCAGGTCGGCGCTGCCGCCGAGCATTTCGGGCAACGCGGCCGTGAAGGCTTCCAGCGCGAGCTGGCTGGCCTTGCGGCTGGCGACGGTTTCGCCCTTGGTGTGGGCGGCGACCACGGTGTCGAAGGCGACCTGGTGGAAGTTCTTGGGCAACTCGCCCTTCATGCGGCGGGTGAACTCGGCGGCGAGCTCGGGGAACGCGGCGGCGTAGGCGGTGAACTTCTCGTTCCAGGCGGCTTCGGTCTTGGCGCCGGCGTCCTTGTGGTCCCAGTCGGCGTACACCTCGGCCGGGATTTCGAAGGGCGCGTAGTGCCAGTCGATCGCGTCGCGCGTGAGCTTGATTTCCTCGGCGCCGAGCGCCTCGCCGTGCGCCTTGGAGGTGCCGGCGCGGTTCGGGCTGCCCTTGCCGATGACGGTCTTGCAGTTGATGAGCGTGGGCTTGTCGGTCGACTGCTTGGCCTTGGCGATGGCCTTGGACACGGCCTTGGCGTCGTTGCCGTCGATCGGGCCGATCACGTGCCAGCCATAGGCGTGGAAGCGTTCGGCGACGTTGTCGATGTACCAGGGCTTCACTTGGCCGTCGATGCTGATGCCGTTGTCGTCGTACAGCGCGATCAGCTTGTTCAGGTGCCAGGCGCCGGCGAGGGCGCAGGCTTCGTGGCTGATGCCTTCCATCATGCAACCGTCGCCCAGGAAGGCGTAGGTGTGGTGGTCGACGACGTCATGGCTCTTGCGGTTGAACTCGGCCGCGAGCAGCTTTTCAGCCAGTGCGAAGCCGACCGCGTTGGTGATGCCCTGGCCCAGCGGGCCGGTGGTGGTTTCCACGCCGGGGGTCACGTCGATCTCGGGGTGGCCGGCCGTCTTGCTGTGCAGCTGGCGGAAGTTCTTCAGTTCGCCGATCGGCAGGTCGTAGCCCGTGAGGTGCAGCACCGAGTACAGCAGCATCGAGGCGTGGCCGTTGGAGAGCACGAAGCGATCGCGGTCGAACCAGTGCGGGTTGGCCGGGTTGTAGCGAAGGTGATCGCCCCAGAGTGCGACGGCCATGTCGGCCATGCCCATCGGTGCACCGGGATGGCCGGAATTTGCTTGTTGGACGGCATCCATAGCCAGAGCGCGGATTGCGTTGGCCATCAGGGCGTGGTTTGCCATGTGCGGTGGACTTTCGGAGGGAAAAGGGAGGTTTGGGGTCGGGAGAACCCGCGATTTTACCGGGCGAGCCCCGGCCCGCCTCGATACGCCCCGAACACCCTTCCGATGTTCTCTTGTGCAGCGGGCCGGCTGCTAGAGTTGCCACCCATGCACGGGCTGCACCTCACCGCCGATCTCCACGACTGCCAATGCGGCCTCCAATGGCTCACCGACGGGCCTGCGCTGGGGGCGGTCTGCATCAAGGCGGTGACGGCCGCGGGGCTGCAGGCGGTGGGCAAGATAGTCCATTCTTTTCCCGCCACGCCGCAAGGACCGGGCGGCGTAACGGCAACAGTGCTGCTGGCCGAATCGCACCTGTGCATCCACACCTGGCCCGAGCAGCGCGGCGTGACGCTGGACGTGTACGTCTGCAATTTCGGCGGGGATCATTCGGCCAAGGCGCATGCGCTGATGGAGTGCCTCGTGTCGCTGTTCCAGCCAAGTCACAGCGAACGCAACGAGCTGCAACGCGGCCGCATCGCAGCGTGAGCACCCCGGTTTCCGTGCGGGCGATGATCCTGGCCGCGGGCCGCGGCGAGCGCATGCGGCCGCTGACCGATGCCACGCCCAAGCCCCTGCTCGAAGTGCGCGGCAAGCCGCTGATGCAGTGGCCGATGGAAGCGTTGGCCGATGGCGGGTTCACGCAGCTGGTCGTCAATACCGATTGGCTGGGCGCGCAGATTCCAGCCAGATTCGGCGAGACCCCTTTGCTGGACGGGCATGGCGCGCTATCGATTTCATACTCCGACGAGGGCCGCGACTTCGGCGGCGCGCTGGAGACGGCCGGCGGCATCGTGCGCGCGCTGCCCCTGCTGGGCGAGGTGTTCTGGGTCGCAGCGGGCGATGTCTTCGCGCCGGACTTCCGCTTCACGCAGGCCTCGGTCGACCGCTTCCTGGCCAGCGGCAAGCTGGCGCATCTGTGGCTGGTGCCGAACCCGGCGCACAACCTCAAGGGCGACTTCGGCCTCTCCGCCGAAGGCCTGGCCCTCAACACGGCCGCCGGGAAGCACACCTTCTCGACCATCGGCCTCTACCGCGCGCCCCTGTTCGCGCCGCCGTACTGCGGCATCCCGCCCGGCAACCCGGCCGGCATCAAAGCCCCATTGGCGCCGATCCTGCGGGCCGCGATGGACAATGAACTCGTGAGCGCCGAGCTCTACACCGGCCCCTGGACCGATGTGGGAACCCCCGAACGGCTTGCCCAACTGAACACCACGCCAAGATGACCTCAGCAGACACCACCACGATCTACGCCGAGCGCCGCGCGCGCCTCGCCTCGCAACTGGGCAAGGACGGCATCGCCATCATCCCCACCGCCCCCGAGCGCCCGCGCAACCGCGACACCGATTTCCTGTATCGCCACGACAGCTACTTCTATTACCTGACCGGATTCACCGAGCCGAACGCGTGGCTGGTGCTGGCGGGCGACGGCCGCGCCACGCTGTTCTGCGCGCCCAAGGACCTGGAGCGCGAGATCTGGGACGGCTACCGCCTCGGCCCCGAAGCCGCACCCGCGGCGCTCGGTGTCGACGAAGCCTTCTCGGCGGCCGACCTCGACGCCAAGCTGCCCAAGCTGCTGGAGAACCGCTCGACCGTGTGGTTTCCGTTCGCGATCCACAAGGGGCTGGAGACCCGCATCGACGGCTGGCTGCAATCGGTGCGCGCGCGCGTGCGCTACGGCGCGCTGTGCCCCGAGGAGCAGCGCGACCTGTGCGGCCCGCTCGACGAGATGCGCCTCGTGAAGGACGCGCACGAGCAGGACATCATGCGGCGCGCCGCGCAGATCAGCGCCCGGGCGCACATCCGCGCGATGCAGCTGTCGTCCCGCATGCTGCGCGAAGGCAAGGACGTGCGCGAGTACCACCTGGATGCCGAGCTACTGCACGAATTCCGCTTCGGCGGCTCGCAGTACCCGGCGTACTACTCCATCGTCGCGGCTGGCGCCAACGCCTGCGTGCTGCACTACCGCGCCGACGCCGCGCCGCTGCGCCAGGGCGAGCTGGTGCTGATCGACGCAGGCTGCGAGCTCGACGGCTACGCGAGCGACATCACGCGCACCTTCCCGGCCGACGGCAAGTTCACCGGGCCGCAGCGCGCGCTGTACGACCTGGTGCTCGCGAGCCAGGACGCATCGGCGGCCGCCACCAAGGCCGGCAACCGCTTCACCGACCCGCACGACGCCGCGGTGCGGGTGCTGGCGCAGGGCATGCTCGACTTCGGCCTGCTCGACAAGAACAAGGTCGGCAGCGTGGACGACGTGATCGATTCGCGCGCCTACTTCCAGTTCTACATGCACCGCACTGGCCACTGGCTCGGCATGGACGTGCACGACTGCGGCAGCTACGTGGAGCCCACGCAGGTGGGCGAAGTGAGCGAGCGGAAGGATCCGCTCTCGAACGAGGTCATCAAGAACCGCCCCAGCCGCATCCTGCAGCCCGGCATGGTGCTGACGCTTGAGCCTGGCATCTACGTGCGGCCCGCTGATGGCGTGCCCGAACAGTTCCACAACATCGGCATCCGCATCGAGGACGACGCGATCGTCACGGCCACCGGCTGCGAACTCATTTCGCGTGGCGTGCCGGTGAAGGCGGATGAGATCGAGGCGCTGATGCGCGGCTGATCGCGCGCACCAAGCTGCTTGTTACGTCCCTACGTGGCGAGCAGCAGACAGACCAGCAGCCCGAGCAGCACAACGACCGCAGCCGCGGACGCAATCCAGTGAAAGCGCCGCGGCGCGCATCCCAGCAACCCCGCGGTCGCGAGCGCCGTCGCAGTGAGCGCGCCCAGCCAGAGCACCCAACCGATCGCGCTGCCCGCCGCCCGCAGGCTCGCGCCCAGCGACACGCACAGCAGCAAGGTGCCGCCCAGTTGCAGCCAGCGGCGCCACGGACCCGGCGTGCTGCCGCGGCCGAAGACGTCTTCGCTGTGGCGGTCCATCGCGAGGCTCAGCGCGCAGAAGCCGGCGAGCGAGGCGACGAACACCAGGGCGAGAAGCAGTGCGCCCATCTCAGGAACCCTGGCCCGATGCGGCGAGCCCAGGTGGCGTGGCCGTCGCCTGCCTTGAAACTGCCTTGCGACGCTTGCGCTCCACGAGCCAGGCTGCGCTGGCAAGCCCCAACCCCAATGCGATCGCGACGAGATCAAAGCCCGCCACCGCGCTCGGGCCCGAGCGCAGGCTCACCGTCAACGGCGCGGGGCCGGTGAACGCATTCAGCACCGGCAGCAGCACGAACAGCAGCGCGCCGAGCGCAAGCTGCGCCTGCCACATGCGCAGCGTCGGCCGCAGCAGGCCCAGCACGGCGGCGGCACCCCAGACGATGAAGAACCAGCGGATCTCCGCCTCGCCGCGGTCGGCCACATCGAGCGGCAGCAAGCGGTTGGCCCAGAAGAAGGCCGCCATCGCCATCGGCAGGCCGGCGATCGCGCCGAGGTTCAGGCCGTCGACCAGGCGCAGGCCCCAGCCGATGCGGCCGCCCTGCCTGAGCGTCTTCGCAAACTTCTGGCGCTCCTTCACGGCCCAGAGCAGCAGGCCGGTGGCCACCATCAGGCAACCCGCGAGCCCCGAGACGAAGAACAGGCCGCGCAGCAGCGGATCGGCAAAGCGGCCGACGTGAAGGCCGTAAAGCACGCCGCGCGTTTCGGCCGCCGCCTTGGGCACATCGCCGAACGCGCCGATCAGCGCGCCGGTGGCGCCGTTGAACTGCATCGAGGGCCGCTCGTACGAGAGCTGCGGGCCTTCGGCGCGGGTGAGCGAGACCACCGCGTTCGCATCGTTGGGGTTGTGCACCGTGATGCGGCCCACGGGCGCGCCGTTCCAGTGGGCGGAGGCCTGCGCGAGCATCGGCGCGATGGGCGCGAGCGTGGCCTTGGTGCCGGCGGCCTTGAACTGGTCGCGGCCGCTGCCCGGGAACGCCTCGGCGAAGAAGGCATCGGTGCCGCCGCGGTCCTTGTAGGCGACCTGCGGGCCCCACGGCATGTACATGAACATCAGCGTGACCAGCCCGGTGTAGGTGATCATGGCGTGATAGGGCAGCGCGAGCACCGCGGTCACGTTGTGCGCGTCGAGCCACGAGCGCTGGCCCTTCTTCGGGCGGAAGGTGAAGAAGTCCTTGAAGATGCGCCGGTGCGTGACGATGCCGCTGAAGATCGCGACCAGCATGAACATCGCGCAGAAGCCGACGATCCAGCGCGCCCAGATCGCGGGCATGTAGTGCAGGTCGAAATGCAGCCGGTAGAAGAACTCGCCGCCGCGCGTCTCGCGCGGCGCGGTGATCGCCTGGCCCGTCGCCGGATCGAGCATCGCGCGGTCGAAACGGCGGCGCCGCTCGACCGGTGCGGCGCCGGGCGGCGGGGGCGGCTTCAGGTACAGCACGTTGGTCGATGGCTCGCGCGCGGTCGGCAGCGTGATGAACCAGCGCGGCGCATTGGCGGCGCGCTGCTGCAGGAAGGCGACGGCGCTTTCCGCGGCCTTCGCCTGCGGCGCGGCGTTGGGCGACACGGCGTGCAGCCCCGGCTTCATCCAGAAGGTGATCTCGTCCTTGAAATACGAGGCGGTGCCGGCGGCGAACACCATGAAGAGCACCCAGCCGACTAAGAGGCCCGACCAGGTGTGCAGCCAGGCCATCGACTGGCGAAAGCCTTCTTTCATGCGCCGCCTCCGCCGCCTCGGGTGAGCAGCAGCACCAGCAGGCCCGGCAGCAAGGCCGCGATGACAAGGCCCGACCACGCGCGCCACGCGGTGCGCGCGGCAAAGACCCACATCACGGCGAGCGCGAAAACGATGAAGGAAGCCAGCGTGCCGGTCATCGCGGCTTCGCTGCGTGCCATGCCGAAGGCGGCGGGCAGGCACAGGGCCAGGGCGGCAGCAGAAAGGGCTGCAACGCCGTAGCCACCGGCGATGGCAGCGAGTGCGCGCGAGGCCACGCCGAGGCGATAGCGAAAGCTTGCGCTCACAACGCGTGCCGGACGGCGTACGAAGTCGTTCGGGAATTCATGGAAAGAGGGGGGAAAGAAACGGGAGCCAGATGAGAATCATACGCATCTGGCCGGGTTTCCCCCTCAACGCCCGGCCATGGGCCGGGGATATCGCGGCTCAGCCGAAAGCGCTTTCCTCGCATTCGCCCATGCGTTCGAGCTCGTTCGCTTCCGCCGCATGGCGCTGGCCCCATTCGCACAGCGCACGCAGCAGGGGCTTGAGGCTGCGGCCCAGCGCCGTGACCGAATATTCGACGCGCGGCGGCATCTCCGGAAAGATCTCGCGCGCCACCAGTCCGTGTTCCTCGAGCTCACGAAGCTGCTGGATCAGCACCTTCTGGCTCGTGTCGGGGAGCTTGCGCTTGAGCTGCGACAGCCGCCGCGGCCCGGCGAACAGGTGGTAAAGAATGATCGCCTTCCAGCGCCCCGAAAGCACCTTGAGCGCGCGCTCGGCAGGCAGCGTGGGAAGTTGCTTGATGGCCTCCGCCATGGTGACCTCCTGGTGGGTATGGCACGTCGTTGTGGGTATGAACAGCGCGGAGGGTACGGCAATATTTCGCATCGATTTTTTGTGATGCGAAGTGCCAATGAAAGCCGTACAGCTAAGCCGGACCGGAGCCCCCGACGTGCTCGAAACCGTCGACATTCCCACGCCCGCTCCCGGCGCGGGCGAAGTGCTGGTGCGCGTGCGCGCCGCCGGTGTCAACTTCTTCGAGACGCTGGTTCGGCAGGGCCGCTATGCGGAGGCGCCGCCGTTGCCGATGGTGCCCGGCGTCGAGGTGGCGGGCGTTGTCGAGGCGCTGGGCGCAGGCGTCGAACCGGCGCTGCGCGGTGCGCGCGTGGCCGTTCCGCTGTTCGCGGCGGGGCGTGGATCGGGCGGCTATGCGGCGTACGTGGCGGTCGACAGCGCGTATGCGTTTCGCATCCCCGACAGCCTCTCCTTCGAGGACGCCGTGGCGCTGCTAGTGCAGGGGCTGACCGCGCTGTTCCTGATTCGCCGCAGTTCGCCCGAAGGCAAGACGGTGCTGGTGACTGCGGCCGGTGGCGGTGTCGGTTCGCTGCTCGTGCAACTCGCCAAACGCGCCGGTGCAACGACCGTCGTTGCAGCAGCGGGAAGCGCCGAAAAACTGGCGCTTGCGCGCAAGTTGGGCGCCGACCTCGCCGTCGACTACACCCAGCCGGACTGGCCCCGCCAGATCGCATCGCTCACCGAGGGCCGCGGCATCGACACCCTCTACGAGACCGTGGGCGGCGCATTGACGCATGCCGCGCTCGAAGCGCTCGCGCCGCAAGGCGAACTGGTCTTCGGCGCGGTCGGCCGCTTCGACCTCGACAAGTCGCAACTCGAAGCGATGCTGCTCCGGAACCAGTCGCTGAAGGGATTTGCGCTGCTTCCCTTGCTCACGGTGCCGCAACTCGCCGACAGCCTGTCGGACCTCTTCCAGCTGGCATCGACGGGCAAACTCACCGTGGTGCACGGTGGCCGCTACCCGCTCGATGAAGCGGCAGAGGCGCACCACGCCCTCGAAAGCCGGCGCACGTCCGGCAAGGTCGTGCTGGTGCCCTGAGTCTCCTTACTTGGCCTGCAGCAACGCGCCGGCTTCGAGCAGCACCAGCTCGTTGTCGTCCGCCTTGTTCGGCTCGCGGCTGCTCGAGAACGGCAGGTTGTTGTCGTTGCCGACCACGATATGCGTGGCGTCGATCACGTCGACGTTCTCGATCGTGAAGAACGGGAACTTGAGCACGCCGTCGTTCAGCGGCTTGCGCGCGAGCTTGTCGGGGTCGGCGATGTTCAGCAGGTCGATGTAGCCGATCTTGCGCACCGCGCCGCCCGCGTTCGCATCGCTCAGCTCGACCTTGTAGACGCGCTTGAACTTCGCGATGTCGTGGAAGCAGTCGGTGCGCTTCTGGCCTTCGGGGCAGGCCTTGTCGCTGGTGCCTTCGCCGTTGTCGCGTTCGATGATCAAACCGGTGGTGCCGTCGATCATGTTGAAGTCGCCGATGGCGTTGCCGTTGGCTTCGAGCACGTACTTCCAATGGCGGCCCGTCCATTTTTCCGAGGCCACGTCGAACTCCAGCACGCGCAGGGCCTCCTTGCCGTCGACGCGCTCGTAGTCCTTGGCCTCGGCGTTCCACACCGGGCCTTCGAGCAACGCGTAGAGCTTGCTGCCGTCCTTCGACGAAGCCATGCCTTCGAAGCCCTTGGAGCGCTTGATCTGGAAATCGACCGCGCCGCCCGGCACGCCCGGCGTGGTGACTGCGGGGTGATCCGGCGATCGCACGGCCTTGCCGTCGACTTGCGTGTCGAACACCGCGAGCACCTTGCCCTTCAGGTCGGCCTTGATCAGGAAGGGGCCGAGCTCCTCGCCGATCCACAGCGCGCCGCCGGCGAACTGAAAGCTCTCGGGGTCGAAGTCCGAGCCCGTCAGGTAGCGCTGCTTGGTGCCTTCGTGGACGATGCGGAACGGCACCTTCTTGTCGGGGTCGTGCAGGAAGATGGTGTTCAGGCGATTGAACTTGCCGCTCTTGAAGTCCACCTTGTAGTGGTTCAGGTAGAGCATGAAGTCGGGCGAGTTGGCCTTCGCGCCGGCGCCGTTGTCTGTGAGGATCCAGAACGAGCCGTCGTCCATCTTCTTGATGCCCGAGTGCCCCTGCAGCGGCTGGCCCTTGAACGGCACCGACACGCCCGTGCCGCGGCCGCCCGAGAGCCCTTCGATCGTGCCCAGTGCCTCGACGCGCTTGCCCGAGGTGAACTTGCCACTGACCTGCAGGTCGGCCGGTGCGTCTTTCGGTGCAGCGACGAAGCTTTGCGCGGGCAGCACGGCGTGGCCGGCGAGCGTGGCGGGGAAGGCGGTCTGTGCGGCCGCGCCGCCGCAGGCGAGTGCGGTGGCAAGGGCGATGAAGGAGAGGGGGGCAAGACGCGTCATGGGTGGCAGAAGAAAGGTTTCAGTCGAAACGCGAGACCATGCCGATTTCGCGTGACGACGCCGTGACATCCACCGCATCAAGGTGCGATGTCGACGACTACTTCACGCGACTCGGCGCGACCCTGGTCGTCGACCGCGCGCAGCACGTAGCGCCGGCCCGAGTCGGCCATGTCGGGCATCCAGGTGATGCCTTCGCCGGGCGCGGCCTTGCCGATCAGCGCGTCATCGGCGAACCAGTAGATCGCCTGCGTGCCCGCCGCCGCTTCGGCGCGCAGCACGAGCGGCTCCGGCTTCTTCACGCGCAGCGTGTGCCGCACGCCGCGCAGGGGCGAGGTGATGAGCGGCGCCGTCTCCGAGGCCTCGCCCTTCTCGCAGCCATCGGTCGGCAGGCTCGCGCGCGGCAGGCCGGCCTGGCGGAACAGCCGCCGCATGTCGCTGCCCCATTGCTCGACCACCTGCTGACGCGCGTTGGGCTGCGGCCCGCACACCACCTTGCCGGTGGTCTCGTCGATCCACACCGCGCGGTGCAGGTTGCTGACCTGAATCGGCGATTTGCCGGCGATGAACCATGTCGTGGTGCGCACCGGGCACAGCGCATCGGGCAATCCGCCCGTCGCCATGCACACCTCGACCTGCCGCAGATCGGCCGGCTGCCGCGTCGCGATCTCGCCGGGGTCCAGCCGCTCGGCGCGCAGCGCATCGACCATGCGCAGGAACAGTGGCGCGGCCGCATCGACGCCCACCAGCGCAGGGTTGCTTGTGCCGTCGAAGTTGCCGACCCACACCACGAGCACATGGCGGCCGAACACGCCCGCGGTCCACGCATCGCGAAAGCCCCACGAGGTGCCCGTCTTCCACGCGATGGCGGGGCGTGCGGGCAGCGTGGTGTCGGGGCGCGGCGTGTGGCGCAGCATGTCGAGCGTGATGAACGACGCCTCTTCGCTCAGCAGGCGCAGCGGCTGCGTGGGCCGCTCGTCAGGCGCGGGCTGCGTGTAGCGAATCGGCTGCGAGATGCCTCCGTTCGCCAGCGTGGCGTAGAGACCCGCGAGCTCCTCGGGCGTGACCTCGCCGCCGCCCAGCACCAGCGCAAGGCCGTAGTGCGATTCGCTCTGCAGCTTCTGCACGCCCGCGAGCCGCATGAAGTCGTAGAGCCCCGGCTTCGACAGCTTCGCGGCGACGGCCACTGCGGGAATGTTGCGACTGCGGATCAGCGCCTCCTGCGCGGGCAGCGGGCCGGCGAAGCGGTGGTCGAAGTTCTCGGGCGTGTAGGGACCGAAGGAGGTCGGCGCGTCCTTCAGCATGGTCTTGGGATGCAGCAGCCCCTGGTCGAGCGCGAGCGCATAGATGAAGGGCTTGAGCGTGGACCCCGGCGAGCGCTTGGCCTGCGTGCCGTTGACCTGTCCCGCGATCGCGTCGTTGTGCCAGTCGGCCGAACCGATCAGCGCGCGCACCTGCATGGTCGAGGCATCGAGCAGCAGCGCGCTCGCGTTGGTCATGCCCACGTCGGCGTGCGTGCGCAGGTACTGGCCCATTACGCGTTCGAGTGTGGCCTGCATGCGCAGGTCGATGGTGGTGCGCACTTCCTGCACGCCGCGCTCCTGCGCGAGCAGCATGTCGGTGGCGTGCGGCGCGAGAAAGGGAAGGCTGCCGCGCGATTGCGCCGAGAGCGCGAGTTGCGCATCGGGCGCATGCTGCTTCGCGGTCGGGTCACGCTCGGCCCACAGGGCCCACAGGCGTTCGCGTGCCGACTGCAGTTCGGCATTGCGGCCACGCTCGGCGATGCGCTTGACGGGGTTCTGCGGAATCACCGCGAGCGTCAGCGCCTCGGGCAGGCTGAGCTTGGCGGCGTCCTTGCGGAAGTAGATGAGGCTCGCGGCCTGCACGCCTTCGATGTTGCCGCCGTAGGGGGCGGTGTTGAGGTACGCCTCGAGGATCTCGCGCTTGCCGAAGCGTGCTTCGAGCCACAGCGCGGCGCCGATCTGCGCGATCTTGCCCAGGGTCGTGCGGCTGTCGATGCCGTAGACGCGCCGCGCGAGCTGCATCGTGAGCGTCGAGCCGCCCTGTCTGCGCTCGCCGCTGGCGATGCGCCAGGCGCTGCGAACCAGCGCGGCGGGGTTGACGCCGGGGTGCGCGTAGAAGCGGCGGTCTTCGTACAGCAGCACGGCATCGACCAGCGTCGGCGAGATCCGGTCGAGCGGCACCCAGAGGCGGTATTGCTCATCACTTGCGAGCGTGAGGCGCAAGAGCTCGCCGCCTTGCGCGTACACGGCGCGCGAGCTGCCGACGGTTTCGCTGAGCGGGGCGTGCGGCCAGAAGCGCAACAGCGCGAGCAGCAATGCCACCGCTGCAAAGGCGACCGCAACCTTCTTCCCTCTGCCCCTCTTACTCCCTCTCCCGCTTGCGGGAGAGGGTTGGAGTGAGGGCAGCGACGAGGAATCGAGCACGGTATTCATGGAAGCGCGGCACCCTCACCCTAGCCCTCTCCCGCAAGCGGGAGAGGGGACAAGGCAGGGAATGCCGAGGTCAATTCGCCACCACCTGGAAGCGGGCACCCGCCGAGCGCGAATACACGCGCCGGTCGTACATCGCCTCGCCATACGCCGCCGGCACCACGAAGTCGCCCACGTTGGTGGCACGTGCCTTGTAGGTCACTGCGAGCAGGTTCTTGTCGACGGTGCCGTAGAACACGACGCGGTCTTCGCGGATGTCGGCGTACTGCACCTTCCACGAACCGCCGCCGCCCAGGCGCTTCTTCCAGATCGGCGCGTCGGCGTTGGCTTCCTCGTCATCGCCCACGGCCTGCAGCACCGGCTCCAGCCCACCGGGCAGCAGGTCGACCAGCGCCACGTCGTTGAGCTGCGCACGCTCCAGGCTGCGCACGAGCACCCGTACGGTGACCTCTTCGCCGAGCTTCGCCTTGGTGATCGGGTTGCCCTTGGCATCGAGCACTTCATGGAAGATCTCGAGGCCCTGGTTCACCGGCGTGGTGGGCACGTTGCGCTCGAAGCCCTGTTCGGCCCAGCTGTAGTACAGGTTGAAGTCGCTGTCGTTCGACAGCTTGAGCTTGGCCGTGCCGGCCGGCACCGCAGCACGCGTGATCGGGTTCACCGAACCCAGTGCAAGTGCCGCGGCCTGGCCTTGCGCATTGACGCTCTGCGCCGTCAGCTTGCCCTCGACGTTCTGCGCCACCGCGTCGAAGTAGGCATCGACCGCCAGCAGCATCGAGGCCGACGACAGGCTGTTGTACCAGCCGTCGCGCACCATCGCGCCCATGCCTTCCCACACCTCGGGCTTGAGCGTCTTCAGGCGCGCCGGGAAGTGGCGGCCCACCAGGTGCAGCGTCATGCTGTCGTGCACCAGCGGGTCGTAGTAGGCGCCCCAGACGTTGCGGCGCTGCTTCTTCTCGGTGCGCGCGAGCAGGTCGGACCACACCGGGTTGAGCAGCTCGCTGGCCACCTGTTCCTGCTTCACGAGCTGGTAGCTCGCGGCGAGGTACACGGCGCCCAGGTCGTCGCTCCAGCCCTGCGTCTGCTTGTTGCGCCAGGCTTCGCGCAGGTTGGCCAGTGCGGCCGGCGCGATGATGCCCTGGCGCGTGAGCAGGTAAGCCGCCTGCGTGCGCTGGCGCCAGCCGTCCAGCGAGCTGTCGCCGCTGCCGAGCCAGCCCTGCAGATAGGTGTTGGCCTTCTGCAGCAGGTCTTGCGGCACGGGCAGCTTGTGGTCCTTGGCTTCGATGAGCAGGTGCACCGCGTAGAGCGTGGCAAACGGATCGGTGCCCGCGCCGGGCCACAGCGAGAAGCCGCCGTCGGCCGTCTGCCGTGCGCGCAGCTGTACGAGGTAGCGCTCGAAGGTCTTGCGCGCCTCGGGCATCGGACCCTGTTCCGGGGTGCGGCCGCGCGCCATTTCCTTCACCAGCTCAGGGCGGCCCGACAGCAGCACGGCCGGGAAGGTCTGGCTCGTGATCTGCTCGGTGCAGCCGTGCGGGTAGACCTCCAGGTACCGCATGAGCCCGGTCGCGAAGGCCCACGGCGCAGCCGATACCGCCACATCGCTCTTGCGGAAGTTCGGGTACAGGTCGGCCTTGCTGCTCAGTTCGCCCGCACGCTGGAAGCTGCCCGCCTGCACCAGCGTGACGAACGGCGACGCGGGCCGCACGCTCACTTCGGTCGAGAGGCGCGCGCTGAAGGTCTTGTGCGTGGAGGTGAACACCAGCGCCGACGAACCCAGCACCGCCTGCTCGCCCGGCTTGGCGCGCACGTTGAACTTGGTGCTCGCTTCGCCACGCTCGTTGACCTTGAGCGTCTGCGTCGCATCGCCCACCACTTCGAGCCCGCCCGAGGCGGTGAGCGTGAGCGCGATCGGCACTTCCTTGCCCGAACCCACGATGTTGTTCGCGAGGCCCACGCCCACTTCGACGGTGTCGCCGGGCG
This sequence comes from Variovorax sp. ZS18.2.2, assembly GCF_024701975.1. Taxonomy (GTDB): domain Bacteria; phylum Pseudomonadota; class Gammaproteobacteria; order Burkholderiales; family Burkholderiaceae_C; genus Variovorax. Next base: position 239,052 of record NZ_JANLNM010000006.1, on the reverse strand, counting down.
CCATCGCGAGCGGCGCGTTCGGCAGGATCACCATGTCGCCGCGCACCACGGTGCGGGTGCTCTTGGCGGCGGTGGTCTCGTCGTTCACCGCGACGGCCATCACGCGCAGGCTGCCGTTGAAGCTCTCGGGCACGGTGTAGCTGAATTCGCGGCTGCCGTTCACATCGACCAGGCCCGACCAGTAGGCCACCGGCTTGTCGCGCTTGCGCTTGAACGGGTTCAGGTGCTTGCCGAGTTCGCCTTCGCCATCGCCGCCGGGGGCAGCGCCCTGCATGAGCTTCTTGAACTCCGGCAGGATCAGGTCGAGCGTCTGCAAAGTGCCCACTTCGAGCGCGCGCTTCTGGAAGAAGTGCTTGAGCGGATCGGGCGTCTTGTAGCGCGCCACCTGCAGGATGCCTTCGTCCACCGCGAACAGCACGGCGCGCGTGGGCTTGTCGCTGGTGAGCTTCATCTTCACCGTCTGGCCGGGCTTCACCAGCTCGCTGCTGGTGAGCTGCAGGTTCGCGGTGCGCTTGGCCAGGCTGGTGGCAAAGGGGATGACGCCGTACGACAGCGGGCTCATGTAGACCTCGTCCGAAGCCGGGTCGCGCACGAAGTGCACGTTGATGTAGCCGGTGCCCTCGAAGTCCTTGGGCAGCACGATCTTCTGCACCGAGGCGGTCTTGTCGGTCTTGAACCACGCGTGGGCGTAGACCTTGTCGCGCTCGATGGTGATGAGGCCCGCGCCCACGTACGGCGCACGGATGCTCACCTCGATCTCCTGGCCCGGCTCGTAGTCCTTGCGGTCGAGCGTGAGTTGCAGTTCGGCGTTGCGGTCCAGCGAGCGGGAGACATTGGCGTTGCCCGCCACGCTGTACTCGACGCGGTTCAACTCCAGCCCGCCCGCATTGCGCACCACGTAGGCGAAGTTGCCGGGCGTGGCGGTGTTGAGCGCGATGGTGTTGCCCGCCGCGACGATGGCCAGTGGCTTCTCGTCGATCACGATTTCCTTCTTGCGCGACTCGTAGCGGTAGAGGCCGTTGTCCTGCTTCACGAGCACCGACAGCACCTTGCGCTCCACGCGCTCGATCTTCAGGTCGTCCACGGCCGTCTTCTTCGCCTGCGGGTCGATCGCGATCACGGTGGCGTTGCGCGCGGCGCCCTTGCTCACATAGCTGGTGTCGCCATCGACCTTCACGCCCACGAGGTACGGCATGTCGCTCACCAGCGTCTGGGCTTCGGCCGACACGCTGCGCCCGCCCTCGGGCTCGAAGGCCTTGGCAAGCACATGCACCTGGTAGGTGGCGGCATCGAAGCGCGAGAGGCGCAGGTCGAACTCGGCCTTGCCCTCGGCACTGGTCTGCGCGCTGCCCAGGTCGTCGACCTGTTTCTCGGTGGCGCGCTGCGGATCGAAGAAGGCGTAGTCGGCGAACGCGCGGAACACCGGGAAGGCCGGGCTCAGCGTGAGCGTGCCTTCGACCTTGCGGTCGGGCGCGGGCGTGCCGAAGAGGTTCTGCACGTCGATGAGCGCCTTCAGGTCTTTGGGCTTGACCCAGCCTTCGGCGACTTCGCTGCTGAGCTTGGCGACGACCTTGGTGCGGTCGGGCAGGAACTCCTGCACCTTCACCGTGGTGCTGCCGACCAGGAGGCCTTCCACCTCCGGGTTGCCGGGCGACGACTCGCGCGGCAGGTAGAGGTTGACGGTGTAGTTGCCGGTGGGCGAGGTGTCCTGCGTGGTGTGGGCGATTTCCGCCGCGCCACCGGGGCCGAGCTTGAGCTTTTCGCGGCGCACGCTGAGGCCCCGCGCATCGATGATCTCGGCCTCCAGCGGCAGGTCGCGCAGCGACGTGGCCCAGTTGCCGGCCTTGACCATCATCGCGATGTGCATCGTGTCGCCCGGGCGGTAGATGCCGCGGTCGCTGAACACGTACGCCGTCATCTGATTCGGCACGCCGGCCGCGCGCAGGCCGCCGACGTCGAAGCGCGAGATGTCGAGCGTGCGGTCGGTGCGGTTGAAGGGCAGGAAGCTCAGGTCGCCGTCCTTGCGCACGACGAGCACCACGGGTGCCTTCTCGCGCTGGTAGCCGGCGAGGTTGGGCAGCTTGGCGGCGCCCGTCGCATCGGTGGATTGCGACGCGACGATCATGCCGTTGCGGCCCCACACCTCGACCAATGCGCCTGCCACCGGCTGGCCGTTGGCGATGCTCTGCACGAACACGTCGCGCGTGCCGTCGAGCGACTTCTTCGCGACGATGCCGAGATCCGTGACGAGCACCAGGCGCTGGTCCTTCTGGTCTTCGGGGTTGCCGCTCTCGGGGTCGCCTTCGCCCTCGGACTGCTGCTCTTCCTGCTGCTCCTCTTCGGGCTGCGCCTGTGCAGCCTCACCCTCGGCCGCCTCCGGCTTCTTCTTGGCCTTGGGGTCGTAGCCCTGCACCTTGAGCAGGAACACGCCGCGGCGGTCCGCCACGTCGCTGCGCAGGTACTCGGCGAAGTCGACGGTTTCGTAGTGCGCCTTGCCGGCGGGGATGCTGAGCGGAATCTCCTTCTGGAAGCGGTCCACGAGGTTGTCCGACTGCAGGCCGCCATTGAACTGCGGATGCGCGAAGTCGCCGTTGGTCTGCGTGACGAGATGCTGCAGCTGCTGTGGCAGCAGGCGGCCGATCTCGAGGCGGATGCCCGGCAGGTCGCGCACCAGGATCGGCAGCTTGCGCTCGCCGGAAAGTGCGAGCAGCGAGCCCTGGCTCATGATGGTGAGCTCGGGCGCGAAGGTCTTGAGCAATCGAACGTCCTGTCGCGCCGCGCCAAGCTGGTAGCCGCCGGGCGTCTTCAGGCCCTTGGCCACGCGCACCAGCAGGTAGCGGCCGCCCTCGGCTTGGGGGAGGCGGAAGCTGACCATCTCGGTCACTTCGCGCTCGCTGGCGATGGGCTGCAGGGTGATCTTCTTTGCGCGGCGCAGCACGGCATCGGTGACCTTCGACGGATCGGCGGACCAGTCGAACTTTTCCTCCGGGTCGCCCTTGGCTTCTTCGGTAGCCGGCAGCAGCCAGGCCTGCACCACGCGCGCCATTTCGCGCTCGTGCACCGGCATCGAGGCGGTGACGTGCATGACATGCTCGGGCTCGCCGTTCTCGCCCGTGACGATGGTCGGGTCGATGCTGGAGATGTCGAGGCTGAAGAGGCCGGGGATGTCGACAGCACGCGAGATGTCGTTGCGCTGGGCGGGGCCGCCCTTCTGCGCGACCGCGCCGGCCGCAAGGCTCAGCACGACGGGGCGCGTCTTCTCGGGAATGGGCAGCGGCTCGGACTGCAGCGTGGCGGTGAGGCGCAGCTTGTCGTAGCTGACGGTGAACTTCTCGCTCGCGCACTTGCCCACGCTGAAGATCGAAGTGCCGCAGGCCTGGTCATAGGTCAGCACCAGGCGCTTTTCGAACTCTGCCGTGTTGACCGGGTGCGAGAAGCGCACCTGGAAGAGCGCGCGCCGCACGTTGGCCTGCACCGGGTCCTGATAGAACTCCGCGCCCGCGATGCGCGCGTTGAACTCGGGCGAGGTGAACTCGTACTTGCGCTGCTCGATCTCGATGTGCGGCGCGAGCGCGTCCTTCGCGAGCTGCACCTTGTAGGGCTGGCCGACTGGCCAATCCTGCGCGGGCAGGAATTCGAGCTTCTTCTGGCTGCTCCACGTCCAGCGCCCGGCAATGGCGGGCTCGATGCTGACACCGGCCGCCTCCTGGCCGATGCGCGCAATTGGCGCGACCGAGGCGGAGAAGTTGATGACGACCGGGTTCGGCCCCTTGTCGTTTTCGATCTGCGTGCGCGGCGGCGGCACGATCTGCGCGGTGGAAACGACGGGCTCGACGCGGTCAGGCGTGAGGCCGTGCCACCACTTCATCACATGCGGGCTGGCGAACCAGCCGGCCAGCACCAACAGCGCCAGAACGACCAACCAGGCCAGCCGCTGCTGCAGCCACTGCAGCCCAAAAAGAAGAAAGGCGCCCACGATGCGCAGCCACCCCGGGGGTCGCCAGGAACCGACGAGTCCGCGTGCCAGAGGACGCAGAAAACCGAGCGCACGGCCCAGTCCGGTGAAGAGCACGTCGCTCAGCGACGCGAGTTTTCGATTGGCAACTTGAAGCATGGAAGCTCCCCCGATGTTTTTGTTGGCGCCTGGCAGTTTCTTGCCGGTCTGTGAAACCACGGCGCTGTGTGTGAAGTCTGCGTGAAAACTGCACAGGGCCCGCGCACCGGCCCGTCTCGAGAGTCAGAACGAAAGTGCGGGCTTGTTCACCATGAGCCAGAACACGACGGCCATGGCCACGAAGGCCGGGTAGCCGAGCAGTTCCCAATAGCGTTGGTAGCGCGCATACAGCGGCGGCAGCGGCATCGCGTCCTGATGCGCTTGCCCGGCCATCGCCGCCATGCGGATCTGCAGCCACACCACCGGCAGCCAGCAAAGGCCCGCGAACACGAAGAGCCCCAGCGACACCGCAAGCCACGGCGTCGAGAGCGGCCAGCCCGCCATGTGCGCCAGCGCGAAGCCGGTGGCCGGCTGCAGGATGACCGTGGGCGTGGTGAACCACCAGTCCGCGCGCACCACCAGCCGGCTCACGACCGCCTGCGCCGGCACGCTGCCGCTGCGGTTGGCAAAGAACATGTAGAAGGCCGAACCCAGCCCCGTGCCGACCATCAGCACGCTGGAGACGATGTGCAGCCACTTGAGGACGAGGTAGGTGTTCATGGCGTGGCGCGCCGGTACAGGTGCCAGAGCAGCGCGGCGATGGGCAGGTTCTTGAGCAATGGGCCGAGCGGGTGCAGCCACAGGGTGGGCTGCAGGAAGGTCGCGACGGCCGTCATGAACAGCATGAGGCCGAGGGCCGCGAGATAGCTGGCGCGACCGGGCCGCCACCAGAGCACCAGGCCGATGGCGAGGTCTGCCGCCGCACCGCCAACGATCAGCGCCTGAACCAGCCATGGCGGCGATGCGATGCCGGCATCGGCCAGCACCTGGCGGCTCTGCCCGTTCAGCTCGACGATGCTGGCGAAGGCCGTGAACAGCCAGACCGCGACGAGGCTCAGGCGAAGCAGGCGGTCGTCGGCGGCGGGGCGGGTCATGGAGCGGGCGCCGTCTCGTCGATCACATCGGTCACCATGCCCCAGCGTGCGAACTCGGGCTCGAATTCCGGCAGCGTGAGGAGCCCGGCAGAGGCGTGAGCGCCGACAGGGAGGGCATCGCCGCGTGCGAGCCGGCGTGCCAGCAGGATCGCGGCCATGCAGGGAATCTCGGGGCCATGGTTGTCGTCCGCCGCGATGTGCCAGGCGCGGCGCGCGACAGCGCCTTGCGCATCAGTGCCCTCGACGCGCACCACCATGCCGCCCAGCGCGGTGCCAAGCGCATCGAACACGCCGCCTGCGGAGTGCAGCAACGGCGCCAGCTTCTGCGGCGCGCGCAGCAGGCCCGCGCGGTGCATGAACGCCATGAAGGCGAAAGCCTGCTGCGCCATGCCGACTTCGAGCGCCGCACGGAACATGACCGACTGCACGCCCGCATAGCGCGCCGGAAAGAGTTCGAGGTCGGGGATGTCGCACAGCGCACCCCGGCGCGGCCGCATGCGCGCGAACTGCACCTTCACCGGGTTCGCCCAGCCCGGTTGCTTGGTCCATCGGCCGTCCTGCCAGACGCGGATCGGCTCGCCGCAGTACGCAAGCACGCCCGCGAGCGTGGCCTCGCCGCGCGGCGCGCCTTGCGCTGGCGCGATGCAGATGTCGATGCTGCGGATGCCTTGCCAGCCCGCCGCGAGATGGTCGACCACCGCCGACGAAAGTGCCGGTACGGTGCTGGCGCCTGCAACGGCCGTCCGCCCCGCACTGCGGAAGACGGCATCCATCGCGGCCGGAAAGTCGCAGACGAAACGGCGGCCATCAGCCAGGTCGATGTAGTGCGCGCCAGCGGCCGCCACGGCCTGCGGCACGCGGTAGTCCTGGTTCTGGAACGGGCCTGCCGTGTGGATGACGAGATCAACGCCCAGGTACCCCAGGCCCTGCGCAAGATCGGGCGACTGCGCATCGACCCGAACGCCGCGCGCATTGCCGCCCAGTGATTGCGCAAACGCCGTCGCCCGCTCCAGGTCGCGCCCGCCGATCAGCAACTCGATGCCCGCATCCGCCACCAATGCACGGCAGATGCGCGCGCCGAAGTTGCCGTAGCCGCCGAGCACCAGCGCCTTCATGCGAGGCTCGCCCCCGCGACGTGGCCGCGCGTGAATGCTTCCTCGAAGATCGAGTAGCCCGACCAGTCGGCATGCGCAAACGACAGGCGCCCCGCGATGACGCTGCCGCGGTGCGCATCGTCCGGTGCCGTGCGCTGCGAGCCGATCTCCGCCAGCAGCCCGGGCCGGGGAATCGACATGGCGTGGCCGTAGCGCGTGATCTCGATGCGCGTGGCAAGCGAGGGCAGTTCCGGATGCGGCACCGACAGCTCGGCGAGCAGGTCGTCGCGCCAGCCGGTCCAGGGGCGCTCCAGCAGCAGCTTGCGACCGTCGGCGGTGTCGTAGCTGCTCGGCCCCAGCGGCCGGTACCAGCTCAGCACGGTGCCGCGCGGCGTGGGGTCCAGCGTCTGGTGGCGCGCATCGACGTAGCCGAGGCCGCGCGTCCCGTAGATCACGTTGTCCCAGCTCGGCGCGGCGCCCACGCGGTCGGCCAGCGGGCCGCGCAGGTGCACGTTCGCCACCAGCCACGGCGCGTAGCGCACATGCGCGGCGGCGTGCTTCAGCACCTCGGGCGCGTTCTCGACCACGCGCGCGGCGATGAACACCGGCAGCGCGACGATGCAGCGCTCGGCCTGCCAGCGCACCAGCGATTTCGATGCGGCATCCCAGGCATCGACTTCGACCCCGCCGCGCAACTCGGCGATGCGCGTGACGACCTGCCCCGTGCGCAGGCGCTCGCCAAGCGGCGCGGCCAGTTGCTTCGTGAGCCAGCCGTTGCCTTCGGGCCAGGTGAGCACGCCACTGTTCTCAAGGTTTGGCTCGGGGTTCGCGTCGTTGGCGCTGCCGCTCGGGTCGCCGGGCGCATGGAAGCCGTGCCGGCTCGCGAAGTAGTGGATGCCGGCCCAGGCCGACACCTGCTCGATGCCGGCGCCGTAGTCGTCGCGACAGCAGTAGTCGAGGTACCAGCGCAGCTGCACGTCGCTGAAGCCTTCGCTGTCGAGCCAGCGTGAAAAGGCGATGGCATCGAGCGCCAGCAGTTCAGGCGTGACTGCCACCTTGAGCGTCGGAATGGCGAAGTGCGCCGCGTGCTGCAGCGCGTCGATGCGCTGCGCGAACTTGCGGTACTGCGCCAGCGTGTCGACGGCCACGCCGTGCATGGGGAGCAGGCCGTCCTGCCACTCGCCGCGGAAGAAGAGGCGCTCCTGTGGGCTGTGGCAAAGGGTGCGCTCGTCGTATTCCCAGCGGCCCGCGACGCGCTGGCGCAGGCCCAGTTCCTCGAGCAGGTCCTGCACCTCGCGCGCATCGTCACCGGGCACCGGCAGGTAGTGCGCGCCGAGCGGGCAGGCGATGCCGTTGACCATGCCGCCGCGCGCATTGCCGCCAGCACTGTCTTCGAGTTCGAGCAGGGTGAAGTCTTCGATGCCTGCGAGCCGCAAGGCACGCGCGGCAGCAAGACCGGCGACACCGCCACCGGCGATCACCACGCGCGTGCGCTTCACGGTCGCGGGCGCCTGGCTCTTGAGCGCGCCGTCGCGCATCGCATGGCCGCGTGCGACATCGATGCCGGTGAAGCCGCCTTCGATGGGCGGTGGCACCTCGCAGCCGGCCAGCGCCAAGGCGCCCGCCGCACCTGCCACGCCGAGGAAGTCGCGCCGTTGCATGTGTCGAAGCTAGTGCGCCACGACCTTGCCCCATTCCTGTTCATAGGTGGTGACAAGAGTCTGGTTCGACAGGCGGTTCACCTCGGCCGGCACGCGCGCCATGTCGAGCGGAAAGTCGAACATCAGGGGCAGCGTCGAAGGCGAGAGGAAGCGCAGCCCCGCAGGCAGCGCGTCGGGCATCCGATAGGGCCGGCGGCTCGCGATGATGTAGCCCCATTCGCCGAAGCTCGGCACATGCGCGTGGTAGGGCGTCGCGCGCAGGCCCACCGACTCGATGGTCGTCGCCACGGTCCAGTAGCTCTTGCGCGCCACCAGCGGCGAGGTCGTCTGGACCACGGCATAGCCGCTGGCCGACAGGCGCTTTTCGAGCAGCGAATAGAAACTGTTGGTGTAGAGCTTGCCGATCGCGAAGTTGGTCGGATCGGGAAAGTCGACCACGATCACGTCGAACATGTCGCCCGGCTGCTGCAGCCACTGGAAGGCGTCGGTGTTGACGATCTTCACCTTGGGCGACGACAGCGAATGGCCGTTGAGCGCCGCCAGCGTTTCGTGCTCGGTGAAGAGCTTCGTCATGTTCGGATCGAGCTCCACCAGCGTGACCGATTCGACGGAGGGGTACTTGAGAATCTCGCGCACCGCCATGCCGTCGCCGCCGCCGAGCACCGCCACCTTCTTGGGCGCGCCCTGCGCGGCCATCACCGGATGCACGAGCGCCTCGTGGTAGCGGTACTCGTCGCGCTCGGCGAACTGCAGGTTGCCGTTCAGGAACAGCCGATGCCCAAGCTGCCCGCGCGTGACCACGATGCGCTGGTAGGGCGAGGTGGCGCTGAAGACGATGCGGTCCTGATAGAACTTGTCTTCGGCCAGCGTGGTGATGTGGTCGGCCCAGACGAAGGCGGCGAGCAGCGCGGCCAGCGCCAGGAAACACGCCATCGCGTGCGCGCCGATGCGCCGCAGCTCATGGCGAAAGAGCCACAGCGCCCACACCGCGACCGCCGCGTTCATGAAGCCGAACAGCAAGCCGGTGCGGATCATGCCGAGCTGCGGCACGAGGATCAGCGGAAACGCCACCGACACCGCGAGCGCGCCGAGGTAATCGAAGGTCAGCACCTGCGACACCAGGTCCTTGAGCACGATGTTGCGCTTGAGGATGCGCATGACCAGCGGAATCTCGAGCCCCACCAGCGTGCCGACGACCATCACGAGGCCGTAGAGCAGCAGGCGGAACGCGCCCGGCACGTAGGCATTGGCCAGGAACAGGATCGCCGGCAGCGCGCCGCCGATCAGCGCCACGAGCAGTTCGATGCGAAGAAAGTGCGCCGGCAGCTGGCGGTCGAAATAGCGCGAGAGCCACGAGCCCACGCCCATCGCGAACAGGTAGGTGCCGATGATGGTGCTGAACTGCAGCACCGAATCGCCGAGCAGGTAAGAGCTCAGCGCCGCCGCGCTCAGTTCGTAGACCAGCCCGCAGGCCGCGACCACGAACACGCTGGCGAGCAGGGCGATCTCGACGGGCTGCGGCCCGCGCGCATCGGCTGGGCGCGCGGACACGGCCGCCTCCTCGTTCAATGGATTGCTGCGGCGACGATGATGCAGATGCCGAGGCTCATGGCGGCCACGACCAGGCCCAGCGCCACGTTCTGCTTCTCGACGATCTCGCCCCACAGGTCATAGGGCGTGATCTTGTCGATGATGAGGAAGCACAGCCAGAAGATCACCACGCCGATGAGCGCGTACACGAGCGATCCGAGGACCACGCCCGGTTTCAGCCATTCAAATCCCATGGGGACCTCCAGTCGTAGTAGTAAGAAGTGAGGCGAGCGACATCTTCGTCATTTGTGGCCGCCACCGCTCGAATAGCCCCCGTACGAGCCGCCCGAACTGCGGTAGCCGCTCGACGATCTGCCGCTGCAGGTGCTCAGGATGATCAGCAGGATGATGATCACCACGATGATGATGATGATCGTGCCGCAGCCCATGCCCGAGGCGGCGCTCACGGGCAGCGCGTCGCCGCGCTTGAACATGTCCTTCTTGGCATCGAGCTTGAAGGCGGTCGCGACCACGCCGCTGTCCAGCTTGATGCCCGACGACCAGGTCAGCTCGTTTGCCGAGCGCTCCATCGACAGCAGCGCGGGGCCGCTGGCGAAGTCGCGGTTGAAGGTTTTTTGCCCGCGCTCGACCTGCCAGTAGAACTCGCCCGCCACGTAGGTGGTCTCGGCGTTGTAGGCGTACTGCTGCTGGTAGCTTTTGCTGAGGTAGGTGGCGGTGCTGCCGTTCTCGGCCATCACCGGCGCGCCGGTGGTCGGCTTGACCATGCTCCAGCCATCCTCGGCATCGACCAGGAAGCTGAAGCCGCGCTTCTGGTTGTAGAGCAGGTACTCGTCCCAGCCGAAATGCTCGTCGTCGCCGGGCTCCACGCCCATGCGGTGCTGGAAGCCGACCACCTGCCACTGCGCGCCCTGCAGCTGGCCCATGGTGCCGAGGGCGATGAGCGGGCGCACCGGCTCGTCTTGTGTCGCGTGCTTGAGCTCGCCGCCGATGCCCTGCGACAGGTCGATGATGCTGTGGCAATTGCCGCAGGTGATGCTCTTGCTGTCGGCAAGGTTGACGGAGACGGGCGAGCCGCAATTGGGGCAGTTGAAGCTGCGGCCTTTTTCGTCCTTGGCGGATTCGTCGCGCAGACCGGTGAGCTTCAGGTCGTCCAGCTGCACCGAGCGGCCGAGGTAGGCGCTGGGCTGGGCGGTGCCGTAGTCGATGCTGAGCACCAGCCCCTTGTCGTTGCGCAGCTCGACCATCGCGAAGGGCCGGCCGAGATCGGGCAGGTGCGGCAGCTCGCCCTGCGCCGAGGTGAGCGCGACCTGCTCGTTCGAGGTGACGGTGTAGCTCTGTCCGGCAAAAGCGCTGGTGGCGCCCACGCGCAGGTCGACCGGCGGTGGCGCGGTGCGCTGCAGGTCGAAGGGCAGCGCGAAGACGTAGGCGCCGTTGTCTTCGCTGAGGATGGCGGTGCGCTCGTCGTCGAGCGCGGCGATCCATTCGGTCCAGCGGCCACCGGGGTAGGTGTATTGCAGCCGGCCGATCAGCGTGAAAGGCTTGTCCTGGATGCGGCCGGTGGCGAACAGCTGCAGCGGGCTGAAGTCGTCGAACAGCTCGGCCATCTTGCCGGTGCGCGCGAGCGTCTCGCCCTGGCGCACGACGGTGCTCTGGCAGTAGGGGCAGACCGCGTGCGTCGATTGCGCCGAGCGGAACTCGACCGGCGCGCCGCAGCCGGGGCAGGGCGCGCGGTAGTAGCGTTGGTTGCCGGTTTCCTCAGCCATGACGCACGCGCCATGGCTCGGGCGGCCAGGATTTTTTCAAGCCAAAGAGGCTTCTGACGCCCGTCGACCAGGCGTCAGGCGCTATCGGGAACATAGCGCGCGCTCAGACGAGCTTCTTGAGCAGGTCTGCCTTCTTCGCGTCGAACTCTTCCTGGGTGAGGATGCCCTTGGTCTTGAGCTCACCGAGCTTTTCGAGCGTGGTCATCACGTCGGCGGGGCTCACCACCGCAACCGCCGGCTGTGCGGCGGCAGCGGCCGCCGCGGCTGCGTTGGCGTTGTTCGGGTTCAGGCCCTGCGCGAGGTTCTGCGCCATCACCTGGCCGAGCGCCACGCCGGCGCCCAGGCCCATGGCATCGCCCGCGATGCCACCGCCACCGGCCGCGCCCTCGGCGAACTTCGGAATCGCCTGCGCCGTCTGGTACTGCATGAACTTGCCCATGTCGTTGCCGACCATGCCCATGCCGATCTTCTGGTCGAGGATCTTCTGCAGCTCTTCGGGCAGCGAGACGTTCTGCACCGTGATGTTCTCGAGCTTGATGCCGATCTTCTCGAACTCGGGCACGAGCTGCGCGGCGAGCGCCTGCGCAAACTGGATCTGGTTGGCCGCGAGGTCGAGGAAGGGCACGCCGCTGGAAGCGATGGCATTACTGATGTTCTGCAGCACCAGGCCGCGCAGCTGGCCGTCGAGGTCGGCCACGCTGTAGATGTCGCGCGTGCCGGAGATCTCGGTGTGGAACAGCTTGGCATCGCCGATGCGGAAGCTGTAGTTGCCGAAGGCCCGCAGGCGCACGGCGCCGAAGTCCTTGTCGCGGATGGTGATCGGCTGGGGCGTGCCCCACTTCTGGTCGACCTGCTGGCGCGTGCTGAAAAAATAGACGTCGCTCTTGAAGGGAGACTCGAAGAGCTTGTCCCAGTTCTTCAGGTACGTGAGCACGGGCAGCGTCTGCGTCGTGAGCTTGTACATGCCGGGGGCGAACACATCGGCCACCTTGCCTTCGTTGACGAAGACGGCCACCTGCGATTCGCGAACGGTGAGCGAGGCGCCGTTCTGGATTTCCATCTCGGCCATCGGGAAGCGCCAGGCCAGCGTGCCATCGCCGGTCTCGGTCCACTGGATGATGTCGATGAACTGTTTCTTGATGAAATCCATCAGGGCCATGGTTGCTCCTCTACAGGTTTTTTCAGGTTTTGTCCGCGTCGTGCATATTGCCACATCGCCTTGACAACACCCCGTGCTTTTGGTCATGCCTCACACCGGCCATGCGGCGTATGGCTTTACGAACCGAGGTCTACAATCGGCGCCCCCAGAAGAAGCGCCACCAGGAGCTACGGCACATGTCAGATTCGACCCCCTCGACCTCATCGACTCCCACGCCCGAAGACAAACGCGCCGAGTTGCGCCGCGCCGCCCTCGAGTACCACGAGTTTCCCGTTCCCGGAAAGATCGCCATCGCGGCGACCAAGCAGATGGTCAACCAGCGCGACCTGTCGCTGGCCTACTCGCCCGGCGTGGCGGCGCCCTGCGAGGAAATCGTCAAGGACCCGCTCAACGCCTTCAAGTACACCTCGCGCGGCAACCTGGTGGGCGTCATCACCAACGGCACCGCGGTGCTGGGCCTGGGCGACATCGGCGCGCTGGCTTCCAAGCCGGTGATGGAAGGCAAGGGCGTTCTCTTCAAGAAGTTTGCCGGTGTCGACGTGTTCGACATCGAGATCGACGAGAAGGACCCGGTCAAGCTGGTCGAGATCATCGCTTCGCTGGAGCCCACCTTCGGCGCCATCAACCTCGAAGACATCAAGGCACCGGACTGCTTCTACATCGAGCGCGAACTGCGCAAGCGCATGAAGATCCCGGTGTTCCACGACGACCAGCACGGCACGGCCATCACGGTGGCGGCGGCCATGCTCAACGGCCTCAAGGTGGCCGGCAAGAACATCGCCGAGGTCAAGCTGGTTACCTCCGGCGCGGGCGCCGCGGCGCTGGCCTGCCTGAACCTGCTGCTCAAGGTGGGCCTGAAGCGCGAGAACGTGTTCGTCACCGACCTGGCCGGCGTGGTCTACGAAGGCCGCGAAGAGCTGATGGACGACGACAAGCGCCAGTACATGCAGAAGACCGATCTGCGCAAGTTGTCTGAAGTGATCGTCGGCGCCGACGTGTTCCTGGGCCTGTCGGCCGGCGGCGTGCTCAAGCCCGACATGGTCGCGAAGATGGCGGCCAAGCCGGTGATCTTCGCGCTGGCCAACCCGAACCCCGAGATCGCGCCCGAAGACGCCCATGCGGTGCGCAACGACGTGATCATGGCCACGGGCCGTACCGACTACCCGAACCAGGTCAACAACGTCCTGTGTTTCCCGTACATCTTCCGCGGCGCGCTCGACTCGGGCGCGACCACGATCACGGACGAGATGGAAATCGCCGCGGTGCACGCCATTGCCGACCTCGCGCAGGCCGAGCAGAGCGAACGCGTCGCCGCCGCCTACGTCGGTGAAAAGCTGTCCTTCGGCCCCGAATACCTGATTCCGAAGCCCTTCGATCCGCGTCTGATGATGAAGATCGCGCCGGCGGTGGCCAAGGCGGCAGAGGAAAGCGGCGTGGCGTCGCGTCCGATCAAGGACATGGACGCCTACCGCGACAAGCTGCAGAACTTCGTCTATGCCTCGGGCACGACGATGAAGCCGATCTTCGAAGCGGCCCGCCGGGCGCAGAAAAAACGCGTGGCGTACTGCGAGGGCGAGGAAGAGCGCGTGCTGCGCGCCGCGCAGATCGTGGTCGACGAAGGCATCGCCCGCCCGACGCTGATCGGCCGCCCCGCCGTCATCGCGCAACGCATCGAGAAGTTTGGTCTCCGCCTGAAGGAGGAGCTCGACTACGACATCGTCAACGTCGAGCAGGACCACCGCTACCGCGACTTCTGGCAGACCTACCACCGCATGACCGAGCGCAAGGGCCAGACGGTGCAGACCGCCAAGATCGAGATGCGCCGCCGCCTCACGCTGATCGGCGCGATGCTGCTGCACAAGGACGAGGTCGACGGCATGATCTGCGGCACCTGGGGCACCACGCTGATCCACCTGCACTACATCGATCAGGTGATCGGCAAGCGCCCCGGCGGCTGCGAGAGCACACCGCAGGACGTGCCGGTGTACGCCTGCATGAACGGCCTGCTGCTGCCCGACCGCCAGGTGTTCCTGGTCGACACGCACGTCAACTACGACCCCTCGCCCGAGGAACTGGCCGAGATCACGACGATGGCGGCCGAGGAAATGATGCGCTTCGGCCTGAAGCCGAAGGCGGCGCTGCTGTCGCATTCCAACTTCGGCACCAGCAACGAGCCCAGCGCCATCAAGATGCGCAAGACGCTCGACCTGCTGCGCATTCAGGCGCCCTGGCTCGAAGTCGACGGCGAAATGCACGGCGACGTGGCCCTGGACAGCAAGCAGCGCGCGGTCGTCATGCCGCACAGCGCGCTGGCCGGCGACGCCAATCTGTTGGTTTTTCCGAACATCGACGCAGCCAATATTTCTTACAACCTGCTCAAGACGGCGGCAGGCGGCAACATCGCGATCGGGCCGGTGCTGCTCGGCGCGGCCAAACCTGTGCACATTCTCACGGCCAGCGCGACCGTTCGCCGCATCGTGAACATGACAGCCTTGACAGTGGCTGACGCAAACGCAGAGAGATAGGCCATTCGGCGATAGTGTTCGCTGACTTAACGAGCCACTTTCGCCCCTCGCGACTGCTCAAACTTTGAGCAGTCGCTTGCTATTTTCGCCAGCGTGGTGCACACTCGCGGGCTTGAATTTGCGGGTTAACCCCGAGGTTGAGCGCAATTCGAAACCCCCCGCTCCTTTCTCCTGTGGTGTCCCATGGCGGCTTACGCCTCGATCACGTCCTCTGTCTCAAAGTTTGCGCTCACCAGCCTGATGCTGTTGGCGTTGACGACGGGGGCCGAGGCCCGCGGATGGTTCGGCGCAGGAAAAACGTCCGCTGAGGAATCGATTGCACTGACCGATCTCCCGGTCCAGGGCCAGCGAACCTATCAGGCCATCTTGAACGGTGGCCCCTTCCGGTACGAAAAGGACGGCACTGTATTTGGCAATCGCGAGCGTCTCCTGCCGCCGGCACGGCGCGGCCACTACCGCGAGTACACGGTGACGACACCGGGTTCTCGCAACCGGGGTGCCCAGCGAATCGTCTGCGGTGGCGAACAGCGCACGACGCCCGAGGCCTGCTGGTACACGGCAGACCACTATGCAAGTTTCAGACGGATTGCGCCATGAGCGATGAAAACGACCTGAGCGGCGCCCCGAAGCGCCCCGAAGAAATGATGATGACTATGGAAAGACCAGCGGAGATGACTTTATCCCTTCGTGCCGTACGCCCGAACATCGTGCAATCGATCCGCGCGTTCCGCGTGAACGACCTGCAGGACGCTGCCAACGCAGCCGGCCAGCACTTCCTGTACGCCAACCTGGGCAATGCCCAGACCAAGCAGGACGTGCTCGACCTGATCGCCCAGCAGTTCACCTTCCCGGCGCACTTCGGCAAGAACTTCGACGCGCTGTACGACTGCATGACCGACCCGTTGCATAAATCGGGCCCGCAGCCAGGTTTTGTCATCGTGCTCGAACAGATCCCGGCCAACGCCAAGTTCGACAAGGAAGCGCGCGAGCAGCTGCTCGACATCTTCCGGGACGCTTCGGATTACTGGGGCGACCGCAAGGTCCCCTTCCGGTGCTTCTATTCTTTTCTGTAGCCCGTTCTGCATCTACCAGCCAAGCAGAACGGGCGAACGAGGCTCAGCCGAACGCTGAAACCCTCGATGGCATCGAAGTGAACCCCAACGCCGCAGCAACGGCCGCCGCCAGCACCGAGCCGGCCGGCGAAAAAATGCCGACCGACAAACTGGTCGACGTGTCGCCGCTGGCGCTGCGCATGAGCAGCCCCTTCAACGCGGGGTATTGGCTGGCCGCCGCTTGATTGCAGCAACCGCCTGAATGAAAAAAGCCCGTCGTCGACGGGCTTTTTTCATGGGGGAACGGCCTGGGCCAGTGCGACGTATTCAGCCACCGGCATCTCCTCGGCGCGCCGCTGGGGATCGAACTCGCCCTCGAAGCCGTGTTCCTCCAGCCATTTGCCCAGCGTGTGCCGCAGGATCTTGCGGCGCTGGCTGAAGGCGACCTGCACGATCTCGCCAAGCCGCGCCGCATCGACCACCGGCGGCTGCGCCAGCGGCACCATGCGCACCACGGCGCTGTCCACGCGCGGCGGCGGATCGAAACTCTCGGGCGGCACGAACAGCACGTTCTGCATGTCGTAGCGCCACTGCAGCATCACGCTCAGGCGGCTGTAGTCCGAGGTGGCGGGTTTCGCCACCATGCGGTCGATCACTTCCTTTTGCAGCATGAAGTGCTGGTCTGCGATCAGGTGGGCAAAGCCCAGCAGGTGGAACAGGATCGGCGTCGAGATGTTGTAGGGCAGGTTGCCCACCACGCGCAGCGGCTTCGGCGCAGCCTTGGCCGCGAGCTCGGCGAAGTCCACCTTCAGCACATCGGACTCGATGACCTCCAGCTGCGGATGCTCCCGCAGGCGCTTGGCCAGGTCGCGGTCGAGCTCGATGACGGTCAGCCGGCCGAGCCGTTCGACCAGCGGCTGCGTCAGCGCCGCGAGCCCCGGGCCGATCTCGACCATCGCATCGCCGGGCTGCGGCGCGATCTCATGCACGATCGCATCGATGATCCCGCCGTCGGACAGGAAATGCTGTCCGAACCGCTTCCTGGCGATGTGTGCCATCGGATCAGGACTGCGGCGGGTCGCGGTATTCCACGTACGCGCGTGCGCGCACTTCCTGCACCCAGGTGGTGAAGGCTTCCTCGACGCGCTGTTCGCGCAGCACGGCGCGCGCGGCTTCGCGCTGCTCCGTCTGGGTCAGCTTGGAGTCGCGGCGGCCGACCACCTGGATCAGGTGCACGCCGAAGCGCGACACGACGGGGTCGCTGATCTGGCCCGGCGACAGCCGGTCCATGGCTTCCTCGAACTCGGGCACGAACTGGCCGGGGCGCGACCAGCCGAGATCGCCGCCTTCCTTGGCGCTGGCGTCCTGCGAGTTGTCGCGCGCGAGGCCGGCGAAGTCGGCCGTGCCGGCCTGCACGCGGCGCTTGAATTCCGCGAGCTGCGCCACCGCCTGCGCCGTGGTGCGCTTGGGGTCGTTGAGCAGCAGGATGTGGCGCACCTGGGTCTGCGTGACGGTCGCATCGAGCGAACCGATCTGCGCCTTGGCCAGGACCTTGAGCACGTGGAAACCGGCGCTGGAGCGCACCGGGCCGGCAATGCCGTTCACCGCCGTCGACTGCACCGCGTCGACGAACAGCGGCGGGTAGCGGTCGGCGCTGCGCATGCCGATCGCGCCGCCGTTGGCGCGGTCGGGCGAATCGGAGTTCTCGCGCACCAGCTTGTCGAAGTCCTCGCCGGCGCGGGCGCGCTCGGCGAGGCCCTGCGCCTTCTTCTGCGCGGCGGCCACCTGGGCGTCGGTGGCGTTCTCGGGCAGGGCCACGAGCACCTGTGCGAGGTTGAGGTTCTGCAAGGCCGCGTTCTTGACGTTCGAGTTGCGCTGGTCGCGCAGGTACTCGTCGGCCTCGGTGTCGCTGATCTTGACCTTCGACTCGACTTCGCGGTCGCGCAGGCGCGTGAGCAGCAGCTGGTCGCGCAGGTCGTTGCGGAAGTCCCCCAGCGCAATGCCTTCGGCGGCCACGCGGCGGCGCAGTTCGACCAGGCTGATCTCGTTCTGGCGCGCCACGGTCTGCTCGGCCTGGTCGATCGCCACGTCGTCGACCTTGATGCCGTTTTCCTTGGCGAGCTGCAGCTGCGCGCGCTCGACGATCAGGCGCTCGAGCACGAGGCGCGTGAGCTCGCCGCGCGGCACGCGTTCGGCGTCGGGGTTCTCCTTGATGAGGCGCGTCACCCGCGACTGCACGTCGGTGTTGGTGATCGGCTCGGAGTTGACCAGCGCGACGATGAATTCAGCCGCCCGCTGCACGGGCGCCGGCGACGGCGAGGCCGGCGCGCGCTGAACGGGCGGGGGGCCAAGGCGCGGACCGGCGCGCATGATGTCCGTGATGCCGCTGCCAGAGCGGAAGCCCTGCGCACCCGACGTTGCGGCCATTGCCGCGAGGCAGCCCAGGGTGATGATGGAACGGATGTGTTTCATGGCGGTGCTCAATCAGTCGTCTCAGTCGTAATTGGTGAAGCGGCTCGGCGCCTCGCCAGGTTGGCGCAGGGGTTCGTAGCGCTGGATGTTCTGCCGCAGGGCCTGCATCGGGCTGGAGCCGATGCTGGAGAAGCCGACGAATTCGAGCTGGAACATGATGCGGGTGTTGGCCGTCACCTGGCCGGTGGTGATGCGCTGCAGCACCACGCGTCCGATCCAGCAGCAGCCGTCGTACTCGAAGCCGAGCACGCCGTCCGTGAGTTTCTTGTCCTGCAGGTCGTAGTTGAGACGGCCCACCGCATACCAGCGGCCGCCGCCCTGGCCCTTGCCGAGGCCGAGGTTCTTGCCCTTGTCGCCCCACAGGTCGTTGAGCGGCCACTGCCAGCCCACGTCGATCGACTTGTTGCCGTCGTTCACCGCCGTGGTGTTCGGGTTGGCCAGCAGCGCCGCCTGGTAGGCGGCACTCGGCGCCTGGTAGCGGAACGCCACGCTGAGGTTGTGGTACGGCTCGGGGTTGTAGCGTGCGCTGAGCGCCGCGCGGGTCGACTTGCGCGTGTCGGGGTTGTACTGCACGAGCGCGTCGGTGCTCCACTTCGGCGTCCAGTTGATCTGGCCGCCGACGAGGAAGTCGCTCGCACGGTCGGTCACCGGCAAACCGCCGGGCAGCGTGACCTTCTGGTCGGCAAAGCGCAGCCGCTGCGCGATGCCGATGCGTGCCGCCTCGACGCCGGTGGCGGGGTCGATCAGGCGGGAGGTCACGCCGAGCGTGAGCGCGTTGGTGTCGGAGATCCGGTCGTTGCCCGAGAACGCGTTCTCGGTGTAGATCGTCGCGAAGCTGAAGTCGTTGGCGGCCGAGTCGTAGTTCGGCAGCCCGCTCTGGTCGCGGTACGGCGTGTAGACGTAGTAGGCGCGCGGCTCCAGGGTCTGGCGGAAGGCGCGGTTGAAGTAGTTGGCGTCGCGCTCGAAGATCAGGCCGCTGTCCAGGCTGAAGGTCGGCACCGTCCGGTTGGCCGAGGTGGGGAAGAAGTACAGCGAATTCGCGTTGTAGGGCACGCCGTTGACGTACTGCGTATTGCCGATCGTGATCTTCGGGATGTCCGACTGCGGCAGGTAGAAGTTGTACGCCGCCGTGTTCAGCTGCACCTTCGGAATGACGAACGAACTCGGCGTGATGAACGGCCGGCTGATGGCCAGGTTCGCGAAGGCGCGATCCCCATCGGGCTGCGACTGCTGGGTCAGGTCGAAACCGGGCTGGCCGCTCAGGATGGTGTTGACGCGGAACCGCGTGTAGTCGAGGTTCAGCGCAACGTCGAAGCCATGCCAGTCGTACTTGTTGTAGTTGGCCGTGATCTGCGGCATGCGGTCGTACGACGGCACGATCGGCGACAGGTTGTACTGCAGCGTCTGGTAGCGCAGCGTGCGGACCGCGCCGCTCCAGTCGTCCTTGCTCCAGTTGAGCGATGCCTCGTTGGGCAACTGGCGCTGTGCCAGCGTCGGCGTGCGCGTGAAATCGCGCCAGTAGTCGTTGTCGCTGACGCGGTTGATGTTGATGCTGGCCGACAGCGAATCCAGGCCGAGCGCCTTGGCGTCGAAGTCCTGGTGGTGGTTTGCCCAGATGCCCCAGCGCTTGGTGCTGCCGGGTGGCGCGGTCAGGTCCTTGGCCTGGATTTCGCCATTGGCCAGCTGCTGCAGCTGCGAGGCGCGCAGCTCGTTGTAGCGCTGGCCCACCAGGCGGTCGCTGCCCATCAGGTCCAGGCGGATGGTGCCGCTGTATTCCTTCTCCATGTACCGGAACTCGCTGCCCAGGTTCAGGCCGCGCTTGCTCATGATCGTCGGCGTGATCGTGGCGTCGCGGTTGGGCGCGATGTTCCAGTAGTACGGCTGCGAGATCTCGATGCCGTTGGTGTTGTCCACGCCGATGGTGGGCGGCAGGAGGCCGCTCTTGCGCGCGTTCGACAGCGGAAAGCTCACGCTCGGGATCGGCGGCGTGCTGATGCCCATGAAGCTCAGGCGCGCGTTGGTGGCGACGCCCTCGTTCTCTTCGGTGTCGGTGGTGATCGTGGCCGCGGTCAGGAGCCACGCCGGCATCCAGCCCGGGAAGTCTTCGCGGCGGCAGGTGGTGTAGGTGGCGCGCCGCGCGACCGAGATGTTGGAGTCGACGAAATCGATGCGCTCCGCATCGCCGTGGCCGCCGTTCGCGAGGAACCGGTAGCGCACGTTGTTGAAGAAGCCCTCGAAGGTCTCGAGCTTGAGCTCCAGCTCGGGCCCTTCGTACACGTTGCCGGCCTGGTTGACCCGCACATTGCCCTTGGCCTTGGCGCGGTCGTCGGGCTGGTAGTACTCGAGCCGGTCGGCGGTGATGGCGACCGGGCCGCGCCGCAGCGTGGCGTTGCCTTCGACCACGGTTTCGAGATCGGGGCGACCGGACATGCGGTCGCCGGTGACCAGGCTGGGCAGCTGGCCGCGCTCGGTGGGCGGGATGATTTCGGTGAGCAGCGGGGTGCGCTTGAGCGTCAGCGGGCCGTCCAGGCCAGCGGCGGACTGCGCGAAGGCGCCATGCGCCTGGAGCAACGCCAGCGACAGCAGGGCCAGCTTCAGCGGCGGGCCGGCGCGTCGCAGGGCAACACGTCGACTCATCAAGCCTCCCGCCAGGCCGTTCCGAGGAAAGCCCGCGGCTCCCCCGAGGAGAGCAGCGAGCGCACAAGGTGCCAAGCGTGAGGGCTTTGGGTCGTAGGCATCGGTTCGGAACGAAAGATCGTCGGGGAGACGGCGCGGCAGGCCGGCGGGTTGCAGGGGCCGGCAGCAACCTTTGCTCGATCGGTGGCCGACCGGAGGGGATTGCCGCGCCAGGCGGATTTGTAGAATCGATTATCCATGACAGCACCCCCGCCCCCGGCCGCATTGGCCCCAAGCCCCGCCGAGACCATTCTCTGGACAGATCCGCAGCGGGCCGAAGCGTTCCGGGGCTGGCTGACCGGCATCGCCGCCGCACAGCATCTTCTGCCCGACACCGTGCGCCTCGCCTCGGCCGATGCGAGCTTCCGCCGCTACTTCCGCGTCGATACGAGCATCCCCGGCACGCCGACGCGCATCGTGATGGACGCCCCGCCGGACAGGGAGAACAGCGATCCCTTCGTGCAGGTGGCCGGGCTCATGGCCGAGGCCGGCGTGACCGCGCCGCAGGTGCTCGAATGGGACCGCCTGAACGGCTTCCTGCTGCTGGACGACCTGGGCCGCCAGACCATGCTCGACGTGATCGACCCGGCCCAGCCCGATGCCAGCCGCCCGCTCTACGACCAGGCCATCGACGCGCTGATCCGCTGGCAGCTGGCCTCCCAACCCGGCGTGCTGCCGCCCTACGACCGGGCGCTGCTCGAGCGTGAACTGGCGCTCTTTCCCGAGTGGTACATCGGGCGCCACCGCGGCGTGGCCATCGAGGGCAAGCTGAAGGAGCGGCTCGAACGCAGCTTCAAGCTGATCGTGGAAAGCAACCTAGCCTCGCCGAGCGTCTACGTGCATCGCGACTTCATGCCGCGCAACCTCATGATCGGCAATGGGTCCGCGCTTGGCGTGCTCGACTTCCAGGACGCCGTCTACGGTCCCATCACCTACGACGTCGCCAGCCTGATGCGCGACGCCTTCCTGAGCTGGGACGAGGAGTTCGTGCTCGACATCACCGTGCGCTACTGGCAGGCGGCGCGCAAGGCCGGACTGCCGGTCGACGAGGATTTCGGCGCCTTCTATCGCGCCGTCGAATGGATGGGCCTGCAGCGCCACCTGAAGGTCGCCGGCATCTTCGCGCGCCTCACGCTGCGCGACGGCAAGCCCCGCTACCTGGCCGACACGCCGCGCTTCATCGCCTACATCCGCACCACCGCCAGTCGCTACATGGAGCTGACGCCGCTCGTGCGGGTGATCGACGAGGTCGAGGGCACCTCCGCGCTCACGGGCTTCGCCTACGGCCGGGTCTGAGGCCAAATTTATAAAAAAACGCCCGTGATGCCCGCACCACGGCTGCATTTCTCGCTCCTTATTTCATAGCATGCCCCGTTTTCACTGTTCCGTGCCGTTGAGCGCCGGCACCGCTTTCGCGCTGCCGCCCGGGGCTGCGCGCCATGTGCAGGTGCTGCGCATGCAGCCCGGCGACGCGCTGACCCTGTTCGACGGCGCGGGCGGCGAGTACGAGGCCACGATCGAGCGCATGGGCCGCAGTGACGTCTCGGTGACGGTCGGCGCCCACTACCCGGTCGAGCGCGAGGCGACGCGCGCGGTGCACCTGGCCGTCGGCATGCCGGCCAACGAGCGCATGGACTGGCTGGTCGAGAAGGCCACGGAGCTGGGCGTCGCGAGCATCCAGCCGCTGGCCACGGCCCACGGTGTGCTGCGTCTTTCGGGCGAGCGCGCCGAAAAGAAGCGGGCGCACTGGGAGGCCATCGCCATCGCGGCTTGCGAGCAGTGCGGCCGCAATCGCGTGCCGGTGATTCACCCGGTGCGGTCGTTCTCGGGCAACTCGGGATGGATCGACGCGCAGCAGGATGAGGGCACCGCGGCGCGCTTCGTGCTGAGCCTGGCCGAGGGCACGCAAAGTATGGCCGCCGCCGCTGCGGCACACGCCCCTGACAACCGCGACGTGCGCGTGCTGAGCGGCCCCGAAGGCGGCCTCAGTGCTGCCGAGGAGCAGGAGGCGATCGCACGCGGCTTTGCGCCGGTCACGCTCGGCCTGCGCGTGCTGCGCGCCGAAACCGCGGCGCTGGCAGCGCTGGTGTCTCTCGGCGGCTCCTGAAAAGGGGGGTGTTTTCCGCGACGCGCGCGCGGACGGGCTGCGGAAGAATGGGCGCTTCACCCATTCATCACGACCAAGAAGGACCTTCCGCCCATGTCCCGTTCGCTCCGTCTCGCTCCTCTCGCCTCTCTTGCTCTTGCCGCGCTGTGCGCCGCACACGGTGCCCATGCCCAGAGCAACGCCGTCGCCCCCACGCCGGCGCAGGTCAGCCCTGAAGTCGACAGGACCTACACCCAGCTGATGGCCTCGCCCGCGATCCAGAAGCTGCTGGACGCGGTCAAGGCCGATCACGAGCGCGCGGTCGAAGACCTGAAGATGCTGACCGAGATCGAAGCGCCCCCGTTCAAGGAACAGAAGCGCGCCGAAGCCTTCCTCGCACGCATGAAGGCGCTGGGCCTCGCCGACGCAAAGATCGACGCCGAAGGCAACGTCGTCGGCCTGCGCAAAGGCACGGGCAATGGCCCGAAACTGTTGATCTCCGCGCACCTCGACACCGTATTCCCCGCCGGCACCGACGTGAAAGTGAAGGAGCGCGACGGCCGGCTCCATGCGCCGGGCATCGCAGACGACACGCGCGGCCTCACGGTGCTGCTGTCGTGGCTCAAGGTGCTCAATGACAACAAGGTGCAGACGGCGGGCGACCTGCTGATCGTCGGCAACGTCGGCGAAGAAGAGCTTGGAAACCTGCGCGGCATCAAGGCGATCTTCCGCGACCACCTGGACATCGACGGCATGGTCGGACTGGAGCCTTCGCCGGACGGCCATGTGCTGGTGCTCGGCACCGCGAGCCACCGCTACGAGGTCACCTTCAAGGGCCCGGGCGGCCACAGCTTCGGCGCCTTCGGCCAGGTGCCGAGCGCGATCCACGGCATGGGTCGCGCGATCGCGAAGATCGCCGATGTGCGCACGCCGAGCTTTCCCAAGACCACCTTCACCGTCGGCACCGTGGGCGGCGGCACGTCGGTGAACACCATCGCGCCCGATGCGCGCATGGCCATCGACATCCGCTCGGACGACATGGCCTCGCTGCTGGAGACCGAGAAGAAGATCCTCGCGGCCATCGACGAAGCGGTGGTCGAGGAAAACAAGCGCTGGAACGTGACGACGCTGAGCGCGAGCCACAAGCTGATCGGCGACCGGCCCGGTGGCCGCACGCCGACCGACTCGGTGATCGTCGAGGCGGCCACGCGCTCGAACACCGCCTTCGGCCAGAAGACGCTGCTGCGCGGCGGCAGCACAGATGCCAACGTGCCGATCTCGCTGGGCATCCCGGCCATCATCATCGGGGGCGGCGGCAAGTCCTCCGGTTCCCATGCGCTGAGTGAGTCGATCGACGTGACAGATGCATGGAAAGGCGCGCAGAATTCGCTCGTGACCGTGCTCGGGCTCGTGGGCGTGCAGGGGGTCACCCCCGCACTGCTGCCCAAACGCCCGGCACGCATCAAGTAATTTGTCACGTTGCAAGTTCGAAAAGTGGGGCTCCACTTACGGCTTGCGGTCCGTCGCACGGAAAATGCGAAGGTTCTGTCACACACCAAGGAAATGACCATGGGATTGCTCGATTCAGTACTCGGTCAAGTGCTCGGAGGCGCTGGCCAACAGCAGCAACCGCAAGGCGGAGGCATCGGGGGATTGGGAGATCTCGGCGGCCTGGCCGGCGCACTGGGTGGCCTGCTCGCCAACAACGGCGGTCAAGGCGGCCTGGGTGGTCTGGTCTCGAAGTTCGAGCAGGCCGGCATGGGCGATGTCATCGGCTCGTGGATCGGCAAGGGAGACAACCAGCCGGTCTCGGGCGACCAGCTGCAAAACGCGCTGGGCAGCGACACCATCGCCAGCATTGCGGCCAAGCTCGGCATCAATGCGCAAACGCTGCTGCCGATGCTCGCCACCATGCTGCCGGCGCTCATCGACCAGCTCACGCCCCATGGCAAGGTGCCGGACCAAGGTCTGGGCAACCACGACGATCTGCTGGGTTCGCTCAGCGGCTTGCTGCAAGGCAAGCAGTCCTGAACGAGGCCTGCCTCATCAAGATTTCCGGCGCCCGCGAGGGCGCTTTTTTTTGGCTGGCGCCGAGGCAACGAATCCCGTAGAACCCTCGCCATGAATCGCAACCTCTGGCTGCTCGCCATCTGTCAGGGCCTTTTCCTGACCAACAACGTCACCTTCATCGCCATCAACGGACTGGTGGGCCTGGCCATCGCGCCACGCGGCTGGATGGCGACGCTGCCGGTGATGGGCTATGTGGTCGGCGGGGCGCTCACCACCGGGCTGGTGGCGCGCACGCAGCAGCGCTTCGGCCGCCGCGGATCGTTCCAGATCGGACTGGCCGTGGCGCTGTGTTCGGCGCTGCTTTGCGCGTACGCGGCGATGACGAAGAACTTCTGGCTGCTGTGCTTCGCCACCGTGGTGGCCGGCTACTACAACGCCAACGCCAATCTCTACCGTTTTGCAGCGGCCGAACTCGCGACGCCGGAATGGCGCGAGAAGGCGGTGTCGCTGGTGATGGCCGGCGGCCTGATCGGCGCGGTGGCCGGCCCCAACCTGGCGTCCGCCACGCGCGAGCTCTTCGCCGTGCCGTTCGCAGGCGCCTACATCGCACTCGCGGCGGTGGCGCTGCTCTCGATGGCAGTGATGCGCTTCATCGACTTCCCCGCCCCGCTGACCCGCCAGCAGGCCCTGGGCGGGCGGCCGCTCTCCGAAATCGTGCGACAGCCGGTGTTCATCGTTGCCGCGGCGGCGGGCGCCCTGGGCTTCGGCGTGATGAACCTGCTGATGGCGGCCACGCCGATCGCGATGCAGATCTGCAGCCTGCCGTTTTCCGACGCCGCACTGGTGCTCGAATGGCACGTGATCGGCATGTTCGCGCCCGGCTTCTTCACCGGCCACCTGATCCGCCGCTTCGGTGCGCTGCCCGTGATGGGCGTGGGGCTCGCGCTCAACCTCGGCTGCATCGCCGTCGCACTGTCGGGGGTCGAGTTGCAGCACTTCCTCGTGGCGCTGTGCCTGCTGGGCGTGGGCTGGAATTTCCTGTTCACCGGCAGCACGACGCTCTCGCTCACCGCCTACACGGCCGAGGAGCGCGACCGGGCCCAGGGCGCGCTCAACTTCTGCGTGTTCGCGACGCTGGCGCTGACCTCGTTCGCCTCGGGTGTGCTGGTCACGACCCAGGGCTGGCAGCTGTTGAACTACGGCTCGCTGGTCCCGGTGGTGCTCACGGGCGCGGCGCTGCTGTGGCTGGCGCAGACGCGGCGGCGCTCGGCCGCAGCCTGACGCTCTGTTCGATCAGTTCGACGGAAAACGCCTGTCGAGCCAGCGCTGCAGCGCAGCGAAGACGGGCTCGGCGTCCAGTTCATTGAAGATCTCGTGGTACAGGGTCTCGAAGCATTGCGCTTCGACCATGCCGCTGGGTGTGGCAGCCGCTGCAAACGCTCGGCTTGCGGCAGGCTTCACGAGCCGGTCGTCGCCCGCATAAATCAGCAGCGTGGGCACCGGCCAGCGCGCCGCCGCCTGCTGCACCGTAGTCGCCCCTTCGTATGCGAGGAAGCGCGCGAGCCGGCTGCCGATGCGGTCGTGCGTGAGCGGATCGTCGCGGTACGCCTGCACGACGGCGCGGTCGTGCGAAAGAAAGTTGTCGTCCAGCCCGTTGCCCACGCGCAGGTTCGGCGCGATGCGCGGCAGCACCGCCAACAGGGCTTTCTGGAACCCGCTCAGGCCCGGATCGAGCCCCGGCGACGAGAGCACCAAGCCATCGACAGGCCGCACGCCACGCGCCACCAGGCTCGCCGCGACCAGCCCGCCGAGGCTGTGACCCAGCAGCACGACCGGCACGCCGGGGTTTTCGCGACGCGCGTCGTCGATCACCAGCGCGAGGTCGTCGACCAGCCGCAGTTCGCTCGGCAGGCCGCCCCGCGCGCCGGTCGATTCGCCATGGCCGAAATGATCGTGCGCCCAGACCGCGAAGCCCCATTCGTGCAGGCGCTTCGCGAGCCCGTGATAGCGCCCCGCATGCTCGCCGAGGCCGTGCACCACGACCACCACGGCGCGCGGCGTCCCGGCAACGGGCAGCCGGCGCAGGGCCAGCGTCTCGCCGTCCGGCGTGGGCAGCGGCACGCGCTGTGGCAGCGGCAGCGCGTCGCTCATGGGTGCACCCTTGGTGCTGCGCGCCTTCCCGCCAAGCGGGAGCGAGCTTGCCTGGGGCGGCCCGGCGCGTCGCTCAAGCGGCCACCGGCTCCGCAGCGGCGGCGCGGTGCGCCACCGGCAGGGCCGCGATCACCTCGGCCACGGCAGCCGTCAGCTTCTTGGCGTACGGCACGTGCAGGAACTCGTTGGGGCCGTGCGCATTGCTCCTCGGGCCGAGCACGCCGCAGACCATCATCTGCGCCTTGGGGAAACCGGCGCTGAGCATGTTCATCAGCGGGATCGTGCCACCCTGGCCGATGTAGCCGCAGGACGCGCCGAAGTGCGCCCGCGAAGCCTTGTTGAGCGCGTCCTCGAACCACGGCGTGATCGTCGGCGCGTTCCAGCCGGTCGCGCCGCCGTTGCTCTCGAAGGTGACGCGGGCCTGGTAGGGCGCGTTGTCTTCCAGCAGCTTCTTGAGGTTCTGCACCGACTCGGCCGCATCGACCAGCGGCGGCAGGCGCAGCGAGAGCTTGAAGGCGGTGTAGGGACGCAGCACGTTGCCCGCATCCTTTAGCGCCGGAAAGCCTTCGGCGCCGGTGACCGACAGCGTGGGCTTCCAGGTGCGGTTGAGCAGCGCCTCCACCGGATCGGTGGTGGTCGGCAGCGCGAACATGGTCGAGCCGCCGCAGTCGTAGTGCGCCCACGGAAAGCGCTTGTAGACCTCTTCGCCGAGGATCGCGGCGGTGGCCTTGGCCTGCGCAAGGCGGTCGGCGGGCACTTCGCAGTGGAAGCTCGCGGGCAGCAGGCGGCCGGTGGCGCTGTCCTCGAGGCGGTCGAGCACCTGCCGCATGATGCGGAAGCTCGAAGGCACGAGGCCGGAAGCGTCGCCCGAATGGATGCCTTCGGTCAGCACCTCGACCTTGAGCGTGCCACTGGCCATGCCGCGCAGCGACGTGGTGAGCCACAGCTGGTCGTAGTTGCCGGCGCCGGAATCGAGGCAGATCACCAGCTCGACATTGCCCAGCCGTGGACGCAGCGCGTCGACGTACGGCAGCAGGTCGTAGGAGCCGCTTTCCTCGCAGGTCTCGATCAGGCCGACGATGCGCGGATGCGCCACGCCCTGGGCCTTGAGCGCCTGCAGTGCGGCGACGCTCGCGTACACCGCATAGCCGTCGTCGGCGCCGCCGCGGCCGTAGAGCAGGCCGTTCTCGTACTTGGGCGTCCACGGGCCGAGGTCGTTACGCCAGCCGGTGAACTCGGGCTGCTTGTCCAGGTGGCCGTACATCAGCACGGTCTCGCCCATGTCGGTGCCGGTGGCCGGCACTTCGAAGAACAGCACCGGGGTGCGGCCTTCGAGGCGAACGATTTCCAGCTTCAGGCCTTCGACCTTCTGGGCCTCGACCCAGGCGGCCGCGTTGCGCAGCACGGTCTCCAGATAGCCATGGGCCGACCAGTCCTTGTCGAAGCCGGGCGACTTGGCAGGGATGGCGATGTAGTCGGTGAGTTGCCCGACGATGTCGCCGTCCCACTGGGCGGTGACATCGGAGAGGGCGCGCGTCGCGTCGAGCGTGCCGGCAGGCATTTCGCGGTGCAGGGGGGCGTTCATCGGTGGGTTCTCCGCGGGGGACGAAAAAGCGCATTTTGCGCCTCGCGGCGACCGCGCGTAGAGTGCGGGCGATCTCAACCCGGAGCGCAATGTGAGCAAGGCAACGACGACTCGGATCAAGGTGGGCATCGGAGGCTGGACCTTCGAACCCTGGCGCGACAACTTCTATCCCAAGGGGCTCGCGCAGGCCAAGGAGTTGAACTACGCGAGCCGCCATGTGAGCGCCATCGAGATCAACGGCACCTACTACAGCACCTTCAAGCCCGAGACCTTCCGCAAATGGCGCGACGACGCGCCGGAAGACTTCGTGTTCTCGATGAAGGCCTCGCGCTTCACCACCAACCGCAAGGTGCTGGCGACCGCGGGCGAGTCGATCCAGCGCTTCATCGACAGCGGCGTGAGCGAGCTGGGCGACAAGCTCGGGCCGATCGTGTGGCAGTTCATGCCGACCAAGCAGTTCGATGCGGAAGACTTCGAGGCGTTTCTGGCGCTGCTCCCGAAGAAGGAAGGCAGCCGCGTGCTGCGCCACGTGATGGACGTGCGGCACGAGAGCTTCATCACGCCTGCGTACAAGGCGCTCGCGAAGAAGCACAAGGTCTCGACCGTGTTCACCGACGCGGACAAGTTTCCGTCGTTCGAGGAGCCCGAGGGTGACGTCGCCTATGCGCGGCTCATGATGGCCGACGCGAAGCTCAAGACGGGTTACGGACCGAAGGCGCTCGATACCTGGGCCGAGCGCGCAGAGGGCTGGACCGAATCGCCAAAAAAGAACGCG
Organism: Variovorax sp. ZS18.2.2; assembly: GCF_024701975.1. GTDB lineage: Bacteria > Pseudomonadota > Gammaproteobacteria > Burkholderiales > Burkholderiaceae_C > Variovorax. Next base: position 209,404 of record NZ_JANLNM010000006.1, on the reverse strand, counting down.
ACACGCGACGTGTTCGTCTACTTCATCAATGGCGCCAAAGAAAGAGCACCGGCCGCGGCCGGTGCTTTACTGGAGCGCCTGGGGTGGAAGCCCCCCGTGGAGGCTTAGGCTGCGGCCTGGAGCGACGGCTTGGCGCCGAAGCTGATCTCGCCGGAAAGCTGGCCGCCTTCCTCGATCACGATCTTGCCGTAGCGGATCTTGCCGGTGACCTTGCCGGTCGAGTGGATCACGAGCTTCTCGCGCACCGTGAGGTTGCCGTCGAAGATGCCGCGGATTTCCGCGATGTCGATTTCGGCCGAGCCCTTGAACTCGCCCTGTTCGGCGATCTGCATCAGGCGCGAGTCCATGGTCGCTTCGACCAGGCCTTCGACCACGAGCGTGTCGCAGTCGGTGATCTCGACGCCCTTGAGCTTGATGTTCGGGCCGACGGTGAGTTTGCTGCCGCCTTCCTTGACGGCGGGTGCTGCTGCCGCGGCGGGGGCGAGGCCACCTTGCTGCGCGGTCAACGAGGAGGGATTGACGGGCGTGCCCGACAGATTGGTGCCGGAACCGACCAGCGGTGCGGGGCGGGATGTCAACGAGTCGGTCTCACGATCGCGCTTGCCGAAGAAGGGGGACTGTGTAGCCAATGGGGAGCTCCTCATGAAAGGGGACTATCGTAAGAACGCGCTTATGGCGTGCCGCACTTCATTGCGCAAGAGGCGTAACCGAATAAGACCGCACGCCTCGACAATGGGACCCCAGTAGACCTTAAACGACGGAAGATGACGACCCCCTTGCAAAGCACCGCCGCATCCGCCGCCCACATGGTCGCTGACTCGCCCACCGGCGATGCCCGCTTCGGCAAGCCCGAAGCAGGCTGGCGGCGCACGTTGTTCTCGGTGATCTTCGAGTCCGAATCGCGGCTGGGCCGCCTGTTCGACCTGATCCTCATCGCGGTGATCGTGACCAGCGTGGTGGTCGTGATCCTGGACAGCGTGCAGTCGATCCACCAGCACTGGGGTCATGTGTTCGGCGTGCTCGAATGGGTCTTCACCGGGCTCTTCACGCTCGAGTACATCGGGCGGCTCGCTTGCGTGAAGCGGCCGCTGCGCTATGCCCTCAGCTTCTACGGTGTGATCGATCTGCTGGCGCTGTTGCCGACCTTCATGGTGGCGCTGGCGCCCGAGTTCGCGTACCTGATCGACGTGCGCGTCCTGCGGCTCCTGCGCGTGTTCCGCATCTTCAAGCTGTCGCGATATTCAGAGGAGTACCGCTCGCTGGTCTCGGCTGTCGCTGCCAGCCGTCGCAAGATCACCGTGTTCGTCGGCTTCGTGATGCTGGTGGTGCTGGTGATGGGCACGCTGATGTATGTGGTCGAAGGGCCGACGCACGGCTTCACGAGCATTCCGGTGGCGATCTACTGGGCCATCTCGACGATGGCCACGGTGGGCTTCGGCGACCTCGTGCCCAAGACCGACCTGGGCCGTGCGATCGCCTCGGTGATGATGCTGCTGGGCTGGGGCGTGCTGGCCGTGCCCACCGGCATCGTGACCGCCGAGATGGCGCGCCGCGGACCCGACGACGAAGTAGTGCCCGTGGCCGGGCGCGGCATTCTCGCGATGACGCCGCCGTCTGCCACGCCGCCGCGGCGGCTTACGCCGGCTGCCAGACGACGCGCCCTTGCGCAGCATCGTCGAGGCGGGCGATGAAGGCATTCGCTTCGGGCTCGGGGAGCGTGAGGTCGAAGAGCACATCGTCGCCATGCTGCACGTCGTCAAGCACCGCACCGACGGCCGCCATCTCGCGCCGCACCAATCCTTCCAGCGCATAGGGCACGGCGCAGCGCAGGCTGCGCTGCCGCACCAGCGGCACGAGCGTGGCGCCGAGCAGGGCCTGCGCGATGGCGTCGGTGTAGGCGCGCACGAGGCCGCCGGCACCGAGCTTCACGCCGCCGAAGTAGCGCACCACGGTGGCGAGCGAGCCCTCGATCTGTTGGTGGCGCAGCACCTCCAGTATGGGTCGCCCGGCCGTGCCGCCGGGCTCGCCGTCGTCGTTGGCGGCCGATTGGCCACCGGCCATCAGCGCCCAGCACACATGCGCGGCCGCGGGGTGCTCGGCCCGTAGCGACGCGACGACCGTCAGCGCTGCCGCACGGTCTGCCACCGGTTGCACGCAGCCGATGAACCGACTCTTCTTGATGACCAGTTCGCTGTGAACCGGCTGCGCCAGCATGAAGCTCATCCGGTGCGCTCCGGCGCGGTGCTCAGCCGCCCCGCTCGAACTTGAAGACCGCCGTGCTCGCGCGCGCGTTGGGCAGCCAGCGCACGTCGCGCCCATCTTGCAGGCCGAACGCGTCGAGCACGCGCAGATTGTTCTTGCCGGCCAGCACCTCGAAGTCCTTGAAGGTGCCCACGCGGATGTTGGGCGTGTCGTACCACTGGTAGGGCAGGCGGCGCGTCACCGGCATGCGGCCGCGCGCCACGCTCAGGCGGTTGGGCCAGTGGGCGAAATTGGGGAACGCGACGATGCCGGTGCGGCCGACGCGCGCGGTCTCGCGCAGCATCACTTCGGCATTGCGCAGGTGCTGCAGGGTGTCGATCTGCAGAACCACGTCGAACGAAGCGTCGTCGAACACCGCGAGACCTTCGTCGAGGTTCAGCTGGATCACGTCGACGCCGCGGCGGATGCACTGCAGCACGTTGCCGTCGGCGATCTCCACGCCGTAGCCGGTGCAGCCGCGCTCGCGCTGGAGCAGGTCGAGCAGGGCGCCATCGCCGCAGCCGAGGTCGAGCACGCGCGAACCTTCGGGCACGAGGGCCGCGATGAGTCGTTGGTTGTCGAGGTCGCTCATTGGAATTCCTTCGCGACGCGTTCGAAGTAGGAGCGCACCACGCCGATGTAGCGCACGTCGTCGAGCAAAAAGGCGTCGTGGCCGTGCGGCGCGTCAATCTCGGCGTAGCTCACGTTGCGGCGGTTGTCGAGCAGCGCCTTCACGAGTTCGCGGCTGCGCGCGGGGGAGAAGCGCCAATCGGTCTTGAAGCTCACGAGCAGGAACTTGGCAGTCGCTTTCGCGAACGCGGTGCTGAGCTGGCCGCCGTGACTGCGCGCGGGGTCGAAGTAATCGAGCGCGCGGGTGATCAGGAGGTAGGTGTTGGCGTCGAAGTACTCGCTGAACTTGTCGCCCTGGTAGCGCAGGTAGCTCTCGATCTGGAACTCGACGTCCTGCGTGGAGTAGCGGTAGTCGAGCCCCGCCGCCTCGCCTTCGACAGCGCTGCGCAGGATGCGCCCGAACTTCTCGTTCATCACGTCGTCGCTCAGGTACGTGATGTGGCCGATCATCCGCGCGATGCGCAGGCCCCGCTTGGGGATCACGCCGTGTTCGTAGAAGTGGCCACCGTGGAAGTCGGGGTCGGTCACGATGGCACGGCGCGCCACTTCGTTGAAGGCGATGTTCTCGGCCGTAAGGTTGGGCGCGCTGGCCACCACCACGGCGTGGCGCACGCGGTCGGGGTACTGCAGCGTCCACGAGAGCGCCTGCATGCCGCCGAGGCTGCCCCCCATCACTGCAGCGAGCGTCTGGATGCCCAGCGCATCGAGCAGCACGGCCTGCGCATCGACCCAGTCTTCGACGGTGACCACCGGGAAATCGGCGCCGTAGACGCGGCCGGTGGCGGGGTTGACGTGCATCGGGCCGGTCGAGCCGAAGCAGGAGCCGAGGTTGTTGACGCCGATCACGAAGAAGCGGTCGGTGTCGACCGGCTTGCCGGGTCCGACCATGTTGTCCCACCAGCCCTCGGAACGGGCCTGGCCTTCGTAGACGCCCGCGACGTGGTGCGAGGCGTTCAGCGCATGGCAGACCAGCACCGCGTTGCTGCGGTCGGCATTGAGGGTGCCGTAGGTTTCGTAGGCGAGCGTGTAGTCGCTGATCGATGCGCCGCTGCGCAGGGCCAGCGGGCCTGCGAACTGCATCGACTGCGGACTGACGACCAAAGGAGGTGACGACATGAATGAAAAAACCCGGCCTCGCCAAAAACGAGCCGGGTCCGGCTGCCGTCTTTAGCTGAATTTATAAAGCGCCCGCAAGCTGTAGCAAATCGGCGCGAGAGGCAGTATATCGCCCCGTCGTATTACCAGCCGACGATCATCACGATGCCCAGCACCAGGAAGATCGCGGCCGAGATGCCGTGCACGAGCTTGATCGGCACGCGCCGCACGATCTTCTCGCCCAGCCACACCACCGGGGCGTTGGCCAGCATCATCCCGAGCGTCGTGCCGACGACGACCCAGGCGTAGTCCTGCGTGAAGCGGGCCGCGAGCATCACGGTGGCGATCTGGGTCTTGTCGCCCATCTCGGCCAGGAAGAAGGCGATCAGCGTGGTGCCGAAGACGCCGAAATGCGAAGCGCCGGGCGCATCGTCATCGTCGAGCTTGTCGGGAATCAGCATCCAGACGGCCATTGCGATGAAGGAGCCGCCGAGGATCCAGCGGAGCACCTCGGGCCCGAGCCAGCGCGTGATGTAGTTGCCGACGGCACCCGCCAGGGCGTGGTTGACGATGGTGGCGGCGAAGATGCCGAGGACGATCGGCCAGGGTTTCCTGAAACGTGCGGCGAGAAGAAGGGCCAGGAGTTGGGTCTTGTCGCCCATTTCCGCGAGCGCGACGACGCCCGTTGCTACGAGAAAAGCTTCCATGATGAACGTGGGGTTCCTTGGGCCGAAGGACGCAATTGACCGTGCAACACCTTCGGCCATATTCCCGAAGTTGCACGGTCAAAGGTCTCGCCAGGTGTGTTCACTGCACGCGCCATGTCCCGTGTGGGGCAGGACAAGTCTGTTGACGCGGGCCCTTCTCGAAAATCGGAAGGCGGCTACTCCCCAATGACGGGGCGGATTCTACCTGTAACGCCAATCGCCTCATTCCGCCCCGGTAAGCGGGCGCTAGCTTCCCAAGGTTTTGACAAGTGCTACTCCAAGTAGCAAATTCGTGCTTGCTTTTTTGATATTTCACCCATAATGCACGAGCCTCCCTCTTCATTTTTGGTCGGGAGGTAGTTCGGTGATCGGTCAGTTTCGCGCGACTCGACGGCTCTCGTTTGAGTGATGCTTTCGGGACTCCATCGCTTTTCTTGATGTGTTTATAGGAGTCCCTTGATGGGCAACAAACTGTACGTCGGCAACCTGCCTTACTCGGTGCGCGACGGTGATCTCGAACAGGCATTCGGGCAGTTCGGCGCAGTGACCAGCGCCAAGGTCATGATGGAACGCGACACCGGTCGCTCGAAGGGCTTCGGCTTTGTCGAGATGGGCAGTGACGCCGAAGCGCAAGCTGCCATCAGCGGCATGAACGGCCAGCCCTTGGGCGGCCGCAGCGTCGTCGTCAACGAAGCTCGTCCCATGGAAGCACGTCCCCCGCGCAGCGGCGGTGGTGGCGGCTACGGCGGCGGCGGTGGTGGTTATGGCGGCGGTGGTGGCGGAGGCTACGGCGGCGGCGGCGGTGGTGGTGGCGGCTACGGTGGTGGCGGCGGCGATCGCAGCGGTGGTGGCGGTGGCCGCTCCGGCGGTGGTGGCGGCTACGGCGGCGGCGGTGGCCGCAGTGGTGGCGGCGGCGGTGGTGGCGATGGCGGTTTCCGCAGCCCCTACGGCGCGGGCCCCCGTGGCGGTGGCGGCGGTGGTCGCTCCGGCGGTGGTGGTGGCGGCTACGGCGGCGGTGGCGGTGGCAACAGCGGCTACTGAATCCTGCGTACACAAAGACAAAAGGCTCCTTCGGGAGCCTTTTTCATTGGCGAATCGCAGCTCGGTTTCAGCTTTCGCCGCTGCGCTTCTTGCGTTCGCGACCCTGCACGGCGCGGTCGAGCAGCGTGTTCGGCAGCATGCGCATGATCTTGGCGATCACGCCCATCTGCCAGGGAATCACGCGATAGCTGGTGCCGGCCTCGATGGCACGCAGCGCCTGATCGGCGAAGTCCTCGGCCTTCATGAGAAAGGGCATGCCGTAGCGGTTGCCCTGCGTCAGCGGCGTGTCGATGTAGCCCGGGCAGAGCGTGACGACCTCGACGCCGCTCTTGTGCAGTTCGCCGCGCAGGCTTTCGCAGTACGCGACCACGCCAGCCTTGCTCGCGCAATAGGCCCCGTGCCCCGGCAGCCCGCGGATGGCCGCGACGCTCGCGATGCCGACCAGCCGCCCACTGCCGCGCTGGCGCATCGCCGTCACGAACGGATGGAAGGTGGCCATCAGGCCGACGTTGTTGGTCGCGAAGGTCTGCGCCATCACGTCGATGTCCTCGCGCTCCGCCGTGTCGATGCCGATGCTGATCCCGGCGTTGGCGATCACCACGTCGGGCAGGCCCTGGCGCTCGATGCAGGCGGTTCCGGCAGCCACGATGCTGTCTGTCTGCGCCACGTCGGCGCTATAGATCTGGTAGCGGCTCGCGTCCAGCTGGCGTCCCGTTGCCCAGGCTTCGATCTCTGCGGTGCGCCGGGCAACCAACGCGAGGCGATAGCCCGCGTCATAGAAACTCGCCGCCAGCGCCTGGCCGATGCCGCTCGATGCGCCAGTGATGAAGACCAGCGGGGACGACGGAGTGTTCATGCGTGAGGTTTTTCTTTTCTTCTTCAGCGCGGCTTGCCGCCCGGGGTGGCGGCCGACGGCACCAGCAGCCCGCGCACCCGGCCGGTCAGGTTGGCCACGCCGCTCAGGTTGTCGTAGTCGAGGTTGTCGGCGGTGAACTGGTCGGTGCCGCGGATCAGCGTGACCGGCTTGTTCGACGTCACCCGCTCGGTGTCGAGAAAGGCGTGCAGGAATTCGCCGCGGAACTCCAGGCGCGGTGTCGGTTTGCCGTTCGCGCCCACCGAAGGATCGCGAATGACAACCGCGTTGCCGAAAAGCTGGATCTCGCTGCCGTCCGAGTTCGAGAGCCCTCGATTGGCCGTGGAGCGGGTCGTGTAGCCCTGCGGCGAGACGGAGCGCATGTTCACATCGTCGACTTCGATGGTGTCGGTGTCCGGGTAGTGCCGGCCTTCCTTGCCGTGCAATTCGCTGCGCAGGTCACCGTTGGGCAGGAAGTTCTTGATCACGAAGTCGCGCATGAAGTAGTCGGGCTCATGCGTGGGCGCCACCTTGGCGCTGGGCTCCAGCAGCTTGGGCGCGTTGCGCACCAGCCAGTAGGTGCCGAGCGCCACGCCCGCCGTCAGGATGATCGGCAGGTAGATCGTCGCGCGGTCGAGCACGTCGCGCACCCGGCCCCATGCGCTTTTCAGGTTGTTCATGGGTTCGGGCCTCGCGCGGCATCGAGCAGGTGACGGTACTGGCCGCAGGCCGTGAGCAGCAGGTCGCAGAATTCGCGCGCCGCGCCTTCGCCGCCGCGCGCCTGGGTGACATAGCGCGCAACCCCACGCACTTCGACATGCGCATTGGCCGGCGCCGCAGCGAAGCCGACGCGCGTGAGCACCGGCAGGTCGGGCCAGTCGTCGCCGATGGCCGCGGCCTGCGCCCAGGTGAAGCCGAGTTGCTCGAGCATGGCTTCGGCCGCGGGCAATTTGTCTTCGGTGCCGTAGCGCACGTGTTCGATGCCCAACGCCTCGAGCCGCACGCGCAGCGGCTTGGAATCGCGCCCCGTGATCACGGCCGGCACGATGCCCGCCAGGCGCAGCAGCTTGAGGCCGTAGCCGTCGAGGATGCTGAACCGCTTGAGCGTTTCGCCGTGTTCGGTGAAGTAGACGCCGCCGTCGGTCAGCACGCCGTCGATGTCGAAGAAGACGATGCGGACATCCTGCGCGGCGAGCAATGTTTCGGCCTGGAACGCGAGCGGCATCAGATGACTTTCGCGCGCATCAGGTCGTTGATGCTCAGCGCGCCGATCAGGAGGCCCGCCGTGTCGACCACCAGCACGCTGGTGATGCGGTGGTTTTCCATCAGCTCGGCCGCTTCGACGGCCAGCGCATCGGCGCGCAGCGTGCGGGGGCCGCGGTGCATGACGTCGGCGGCCGTGAGGGCGCGCAGGTCGGCGCCGGTCTCTACCTTCCGGCGCAGGTCACCGTCGGTGAAGATGCCGATCGCGCGGCCCTCGGCATCGACCACGGCGGTGGCGCCGAGGCCCTTGGAACTCATCTCGCGCATCAACTCGCTCAGCGATGCGCCGGGCGCGACGCGCGGCACCTCGGCGCCCGAGCGCATCACGTCGCTCACATGCGTGAGCAGCTTGCGCCCGAGCGCGCCGCCGGGGTGCGAGCGCGCGAAGTCTTCGGAGCCGAAGCCGCGCGCATCGAGCAGCGCCACGGCCAGCGCATCGCCCATCGCCATCTGGGCGGTGGTGCTTGCGGTGGGGGCGAGGTTAAGGGGGCAGGCTTCCTTGGAGACGCCCGCGTCGAGCACGATGTCGGCATGGCGCCCGAGCGTCGAATCGGCGCGGCCGGTGATCGCGATCAGCGGCACGCCCTGGCGCTTGACCACGGGCAGGATCACGGTCAGCTCCTCGACCTCGCCGCTGTTGGAGATGGCCAGCACCAGATCGACCGCCTTGATCATCCCGAGGTCGCCGTGGCTGGCTTCGGCCGGGTGCACGAACATCGCAGGCGTGCCGGTGGAGGCGAGGGTGGCGGCGATCTTGCGACCGACGTGGCCGCTCTTGCCCATGCCCATCACGACCACGCGGCCGCGCACTTCGAGGATCTTGCGCACGGCATCGACGAAGCTGGGGCCGACGCGGGTCTTCAGACCGAGGACGGCTTCGGCTTCGATGTCGAAGGTGAGGCGTGCCCGAGCAAGGATGGCTTCGGGGTCGACCACAGGGGCCGGGGCGGGGCGGGAACTCATCGGCCGATTTTACGGGCGGGCCAAAGTCGATTGGCGGGTTGTCCCGGGGAAGCCCGGGGCACGGACATTGCTCTAGCATCGGCGCCCATGTCTTCCTTCGATCTCACGCTGTTGTACCTGCTGGCCGCAGTGATCGGCGTGGTGGTCTGCCGGTCGCTCAAGCTGCCGCCAATGCTGGGCTATCTCACGGCGGGCGTGCTGATCGGGCCGCATGCGTTGGCATTGGCGCAGAACTCCGAAGGCATCCGGCACCTGGGCGAATTCGGCGTGGTGTTCCTGATGTTCGTGATCGGGCTCGAGTTCAGCCTGCCCAAGCTGCGGGCGATGCGCAAGCACGTGTTCGGGCTCGGCCTGCTGCAGGTGCTGCTGACGATGGCCATCGCCACGGCCGGTGCGCTCATCATCGCCACGCAGTTGCCGCCGGCCTGGCGCCTGGGCTGGCAGACGGCGCTGGCGCTGTCGGGTGCACTCACCATGAGCAGCACCGCTATCGTGGTCAAGCTGATGTCCGAGCGGCTCGAGCTCGAGAGCGAGCACGGCAAGCGCGTGATGGGCGTGCTGCTGTTCCAGGACTTGGCGGTGGTGCCGCTGCTCGTGCTGATTCCTGCACTCGGCGCACCGCCCGAAGCGCTGGCCAAGGCGCTGGGCCTCGCGCTGGTGAAGGCAACCATCCTGATCGGCCTCCTGCTCTACGGCGGACCGCGCGTGATGCGCTGGTGGCTCACCCTCGTGGCCCGGCGGCGCAGCGAAGAACTCTTCATCCTGAACGTGTTGCTGATCACGCTGGGGCTCGCGTGGCTCACCGAACTGGCCGGCCTGAGCCTCGCGCTGGGCGCCTTCATCGCCGGCATGCTGGTGTCGGAGACCGAATACAAGCACCAGGTCGAGACCGACATCCGCCCCTTCCACGACGTGCTGCTGGGGCTGTTCTTCATCACGGTCGGCATGTCGCTCGACTGGCACATCGTGGTCGAGCGCTGGCTGCTGGTGGCCGTGCTGCTGCTGGTGCCGCTGCTCTTCAAGCTGACGCTGGTGACGGTGCTCGCGCGGGTGCTGGGCGCGACCTCGGGCGTGTCGCTGCGCACCGGTCTCTACCTCGCGCAGGCTGGCGAGTTCGGCTTCGTGCTGCTGACGCTCGCGCAGGACCGCAGCCTGCTGCCGCCCTGGCTCGCGAACCCGGTGCTGGCCTCGATGGTGCTGTCGATGCTCGCGACGCCGTTCATCATCATGTACAGCAACGCCATCGTGCGAAAGCTGGTGGCCAGCGACTGGCTGCAGCAATCGCTTCAGATGACGAGCATCGCGCGCAAGACCATCAACACCGCCAAGCACGTGATCATCTGCGGCTACGGGCGCTGCGGGCAAAACCTGGCGCGCATCCTGGAGCGCGAGGGCATTCCGTACATGGCGCTCGACCTCGATCCCGACCGCGTGCGCCAGGCCGCCGCCGCCGGCGACTCGGTGGTGTTCGGCGACGCGGCGCGGCTGCAGGCGCTGATGGCCGCGGGCCTCGCGCGCGCCAGCGCGGTGGTCGTGACCTACCTCGACGTGCCCGGCGCAATGAAGGTGCTGGCCAACACACGCGCCCACGCGGCCCACGTGCCGGTGATCGTGCGCACCCAGGACGACCACGACCTCGAGAAGCTGCAGGCCGCCGGCGCGACCGAGGTGGTGCCCGAGGCCATCGAAGGTTCGCTGATGCTCGCAAGCCATGCGCTCGCATTGGTCGGCGTGCCGATGCGGCGCGTGATCCGCGTGGTGCAGGACCAGCGCGACGCGCGCTACAACCTGCTGCGCGGCTACTTCCACGGCGCCGACGACGACAACGCCGACGAGATCGACCACGAGCGGCTCAACAGCTTCACCCTGAATCCCGGCGCCCGCGCCATCGGCCACACACTGGAGCAGTTGGCGCTGGACACGCTGGGCGTGCGCGTCGCCACGCTGCGCCGCCAGGACGGCCAGGCCCGCGTGCCCACCGGCGAGACCGTGCTGACGGACGGCGACACGCTGGTGCTCTCAGGCAAGCCCACAGCTTTGGCCATCGCCATCGAGCGCCTTCAAAAAGGCTGACGCCCCCCTTCAGGAACACCGCGGAACCGGCTTCGCCAGGCCGCAGGTATTGCCCCCGGTAGGGGTAGGCGAAGCGGACACGAAGTGCCGCGCAGCCTGGGGCGAGCTAATTGATCAGCGTGGGATTGCGCTTTTCTTCATCGATGCGCTGCTGGCGCCGCACCGCTTCGCACTGCGCATGGGCCTTGAACTCGGGCTTGAGGCACTGCGCCGCCATGCATTGGGCCTTGGCGACAAAGTTGCGGTCGCCGCACAGGGCCTGCGGTTCGGCGGGAGCGGCCGGGGCCGCTGGCTGTGGTGCCGCTGCGGCGGCGGGTGCCGGGGCTTCGGGCGCAGCGGGCTGCACCGTGGCCGTCGCCTGCTTGCGCAGCGGCTTGGCCGCAGGCTTGGGCGCTGCCACCGGTGCAGCGGGAGCAGCGTCTGCCGCTGGCGCCTCGACGGCCGGCGTCTCCAGTGGTGCAACGGATTCGGCGGGCGGCGGCTCGACGACTGGCGGTGCGGCAGCAGGCGCCGGGGCGGGCGCCGGCGCAGCAACGGGCGGCGGGATTTCGACCGGCTCGGCCGTCTTGCGGCTGCCATAGCCATACCAGCCCGCGACGACCATCACCACCGCGACCACCAGCAGGCCAAGCCACAGCGCGAGACCACGTCGGCGCAACGGCGGTTCGGGAGGCTCGGGTGTCCGCGGCACCTTGACCCGCGAGCGCTTCCGCTCGGACCGTTCGCCGGAGGAGGATGCCGACGCGGCCGGCTGGCCGGGCGCCAGGATCACGGTGCGCTCGTCACCTGGCGCAGCAGCGGGCGCCCTGCCGAAAAAGCTGCGCGAGGACGGCGCAGGCTCGGGCAGATCGAACAGCGGCGCCGGGATCGTCGGCGCGCGCAGCTGGGCGGGCGCGGTGGTGGCCCATTCGCGGTCGGCCTGGCCGTCCGGGCTGGGGGGAGGAGGAATCCGGCTGGCCGTTGCGGACAGCGTCGTGCCACAGCTCTTGCAGAAATTCGCGCTCTCACGGTTTTCCGTGCTGCAGACCGGACAGATCGAGGCCATGGCTTACTTACTGACTACTCTCGGGATCGAAAACAAGAACTTGCTGCGGATGCGGCCTGATCTGGGCTTGGCTGGACGCCGAAGGCGCCTCAGGTCACCGCCACGCGCTTGGACCGGTGCGCCATGCGCTTGGCGATCACGGCGCCGAGCGCCATCGCGATCTCCAGCGCCATGTTCGGCTGGCGGTTCGACATTTCCGCGAAGCGGATCGCCGTGAGGCGCCAGACGCGTCCTGCGCCGGTGACAACCACGTTGGCCGAATGCGGCTGGCGCGAGAAGAAAGCGCCTTCACCCACCACCGAGCCGGGCGTGAGCACCGCAAGGCGCATCTGTTCCTTGCTGCTGACGCGGTGCACGCTGATGGCGCCGCTCTCCACGAAGAACACCGAGCGGTCGGGCGTGTTCTGCTCGATCAGCACGTCGCCGACGGCGGTATCGATGGGCTGCAGGTAACCAGCCACCGTGTCCCATTGCTGGATGGTGAACGTCAACGCAAACGCGTCGGTGCTCGTGTTTTCCGCGATGGCGCGGCTCAGGTTCTGGATGGACATTTTTTCTTCGACCCCCGCATGTGGGTTGAAGTATCGCGAAGGCCGCGAGTTTGGGCTACAAGTGTTTACGTTTCGCCGGGCGACGCGTCGCCATGTGTCGCTATTTCCCGATACAGAAGCGCGAAAAGATGACACCCAGCAGATCGTCGGCGCCGAACTCCCCGGTGATCTCGTTGAGCGCGTTCTGCGCCAGGCGCAGCTCCTCGGCCAACAGATCGAGCAGCTGGGCCTGAGCCGCGAGGTGGCTGGCAGCCAGCGCGAGGTGCGTCTCGACCCGGCCGAGCGCCTGCACATGGCGCGCTCGCGCGAGATAGACGCCCTCGGGCACGGATTGCCAGCCGGCCATCGCCAGCAACTGGTCGCGCAAAGCCTCGATGCCGAGCCCGGTCTTCGCGGACAGGGCGATGCCTTGGGACGGGGAGGCGCCCGGCGCGGCATCCTGCTTGTTCCAGACATCGAGCACCGGCACGCTTGCGGGCAGCTTGCCCTGGAGCCCACGCAGGATCTCGGCGTCGGCGGCGGCGTAGTCCGGCTGGTCGGCGCGCGTCAGGTCGTGCAGGAACAGCACGGCATCGGCACTTTCGATCTGGCCCCAGGCGCGCGCCACGCCGATCTGCTCGACCTCGTCGCTGCTTTCGCGCAGGCCCGCGGTGTCGGCCACGTGCAGCGGCACGCCGTGGATCTGGATGGTTTGCGAGACCACGTCGCGCGTGGTGCCCGCCACCGCGCTCACGATGGCCAGCTCGGCGCCGGCCAGGGCATTGAGCAGCGAGCTCTTGCCCGCATTCGGCTGGCCCGCGATGACGACCTTGATGCCTTCGCGCAGCAGAGCGCCCTGTTTCGCGCGCTGCTGAACGGCGGCGAGCTGCGACTGCAGCCTGGTGAGTTGCCCGGTGGCATCGGCTTTCTGCAGGAAGTCGATTTCCTCCTCCGGAAAGTCGAGCGTCGCCTCGACCAGCATGCGCAGGTGGATCAGCGCATCACGCAGCGTGTGGATCTCGCGCGAGAACGCGCCTGACAGCGAGCGCCCGGCGCTGCGCGCGGCGGCCTCGGTGCTGGCGTCGATCAGGTCGGCGATGGCCTCGGCCTGCGCGAGATCGATCTTGCCGTTGAGGAAGGCGCGCTGGCTGAATTCGCCCGGCTCCGCCACGCGCAGGCCGGGGAGCCGCGGGCGCCCGGTGACAGGATCGGCCTCCGCCGCCGCTTCGAGGCAACGCGCCAGCAGCAACTGCAGCACGACCGTGCCGCCATGCGCCTGCAGCTCGAGCACGTCTTCACCGGTGAAGGAGTTCGGAGAAGGAAAGTGGATCGCCAACCCGTGATCGACCGGCTCGCCGTCGGCATCCCGAAACGGCAGGTACGTCGCCTCGCGCGGCTTGAGCGCCCGCCCGCAGATCGCGTCGATCAGTGGCGCTAGCCGCGCGCCAGACACCCGCACGATGCCCACCGCCCCGCGCCCCGAGGCGGTGGCGATGGCGACGATGGGATCGGTGGTGCGGGCGAAGGTCATGGCAAGAGCGCGATTCTTTCAGCAAAAAGGAAAAGGGCCGCGGATGCGGCCCTTTGCGGTAACGGTGGTCGTGCGGCTTACTTGCCCAGCACGCCCAGCCGTTTGTTGATGAACCACTGCTGCGCGATCGACAGCACGTTGTTCGTGATCCAGTACAGCACCAGGCCGGCCGGGAAGAAGATGAACATCACGCTGAACGCGAGCGGCATGATCCACATCAGCTTGGCCTGCATCGGATCGGGCGGCGTCGGGTTGAGCCAGGTCTGGAAGAGCGAAGTGGCCGTCATCACGACCGGCAGGATGTACCAGGGGTCCGGCGCCGAGAGGTCGGTGATCCAGCCGATCCACGGGGCGTGGCGCATTTCGACCGACGACAGCAGCACCCAGTAGAGCGCGATGAACACCGGGATCTGGATCACGATCGGGAAGCAGCCGCCCATCGGATTGACCTTCTCGGTCTTGTAGATCCGCATCATCTCTTGCTGCATCTCTTGCGGCTTGTCTTTGAGCCGCTCGCGCATTTCCATGATCTTGGGGTTGATGGCCTTCATCTTGGCCATGCTGGCGTAGGCCTTGGCGTTGAGCCAGTAGAAGGCCGCCTTCAGCAGCACCACCAGCGCCACGATCGACCAGCCCCAGTTGCCCAGGATGCCGTGCAGCTGGGTGAGCAGCCAGTACAGCGGCTTGGAGATGATCGCGAAGATGCCGTAGTCCTTCACCAGGTCCAGGCCGGGGGCGATGGTTTCGAGCTTCTTTTCTTCTTCGGGGCCGGCGAACAGCACGCTGTTCACGGTCTGCGTGGCGCCCGGGGCGATCTTCGGCAGCGTGGCCACCATGGCGACGGTGAAGAGGTTGTCGCCCAGGTCCTTCACGCGGAATTCGCGGCGCAGCTGCTCGCTGGCGGGGTCGCCCTTGAGCAACCAGGCCGACGCGAAGTAGTGCTGCACCATCGCGATCCAGCCGTCGTTGGCGGGCGGCGGCGGTTCGATCTTGCCCTTGGCGATGTCCTTGAAGTCGAGCTTGTGGAACTTCTTCTCGTTGGTGTACGCGGCGGGACCGGTGAAGGTGTTGGTGCCGAACATCGTGCCAGCGGCCACGGTGCCGTGGCGCAGCAGCTGCATGTAGAGCTGCGCGTCGCGCGGCTGGTCGCTCACGTTGGCGACTTCGTGGCGCACGCCGATGGCGTAGTCGCCGCGGTGGAACACGTAGGTCTTGGTGTACTTCAGGCCGCCGACGGGGGCGCTCTCGAAGCTCACTTCCAGCGTGTTCTGGCCATCGGCCATTTCGCGCGGACCGGCCTTCGCCGTCATCGGCGTCAGGTGGTTGGGGAAGCGGTCACCGGTATCGATCGTGTTCAGCAGGCCGGTCTGCGCCACGTAGCGGGTGGCGGGCGAGCCGTTTTCGAACAGCACGACGCGCTTGGTGCGGTCGGCTTCGTCGTACTTCTGCAGTTCCAGGTGGTTGACCGTGCCGCCTTCGCTGTCGATCGTGGCCTTGAACAGGTCGGTGGTCACGACGACCTGCTCGCGGGGCGCGGCCGCCGCAGCCTGCGTGGGCACGGCGCCCGCGTTGCCGCTGGTGCCCGATGCCGTCGGCACGCCGTTACTGGTGGCGGGCGTGGTGCCGGCCGGGGCGGTGGCGACGGCGGCGGGCTTGCTCGAGGGCAGGAAGGTCGGCTTGTTGCCGTTGAAGACCTGCCATTGGTCCCACAGCAACACCAGCGAGAACCCAAAAATCACCCACAGGATCGTGCGGCGGATATCGTTCATGACGAAGACTTCTTGTCGGAGGAGAGAAGAGACGAAAACAGCGAGCCTGACTTGTCAGTGCGACACGGTGATTTCGGTGGAACCGGATCGTGGCCGCCCTGGCACCAGGGCTGGCAGCGCGCGATGCGGTGCAGAGTGAGGTAGCTGCCCTTGAGCGCGCCATGCACCTCCAGCGCCTCGATCGAATACACCGAACAGGTCGGCGTGAAGCGGCACGACTGGCCGAGCCAGGGGCTCAGCAGCAGGCGGTAGCCCTTCACGAGGCCGATCAGCAGGCGTTTCATGAGGAGGAGGGGGAAGAAGGTGCAGGTGCCGGTGCGGGCGAACGCGCGGCGCGCGCCAGCAACTGCTGGAGTTCGGCGCGCACGGCGCCCTTGAGCTTGTCCGAGGACGCGCTCACGAATTCCTTGCGATCGAACCCCGCCCGCAGTCGCACCACGTGCGCAGCACGGGGCAGGCCGACATCGGGCGCGGCGCTCACGGTATAGATCTGGCGCTTGATGGCATTGCGCGTGACGGCACGGCGCGCCCAGCGCTTGGGCACCATGGCGCCCAGCCAGACATCATCCGACGCGAACAGCGGAGCCGCGCTCGATGCGAGATCGAGCGCACAGCGATGCAATGCGAAATGAGCAGTGCGCGCCACGGTGGCACCTGCGAGGACGGCCTGGAATTGCGCGCGGGTCTTGAGCCGCTGCATGGAAACCGAGCCGCGTCCGTCGTTTCCGGTCGGGCCGTGAGCGCTAGCTGAGGGAGCTGGCGCTGGCGGGTCGGCTGCTGGCAACGGCAGGTGGGCTGCCGTCAGACGGCCAGGCGCTTGCGGCCCTTGGCGCGGCGTGCGTTGATGACGGCACGGCCGCCGCGAGTCTTCATGCGGACCAGAAAGCCGTGGGTACGGGCGCGGCGGACTTTGGATGCTTGGTATGTGCGTTTCATGATGGTTCCTGATTCCCTGATTTCCGCATGCGAAAAAGCAGCGGGCGCTGGGGAGCGTGTTTCGGATGGCCCCCGAAAGACGCAATGAGGTTTTCAGGGAAACCCGCAATTATCGCAAACATTCGGCCCCGGAACAATCTTCGACTGGATTTGCGGGCCTTTCACGGCCGTCCACAGCGTGTGGATAAGGTTTTGACAAGTTAGAATGCCCAGCGCCTTCCAGCAGAGAATATCCACAATACCTATACCAAGAAATGCCCGAGGGATTCACCACTTTTCAAAGCGCCCATGTCGACTGACGGCATCGGCGAAAGCCTCTGGCAGGCCTGCGTCGACCAGCTCGCGCAGGAGCTGTCCGAGCAGCAGTTCAACACCTGGATCAAGCCCCTGACGGCACAGGTCGCCGACGACCTGTCGCGCATGACGGTGTTCGTGGCGAACCGCTTCAAGCTCGACTGGATCCGCGCCCAGTACGCCGGCAAGATCGCCGCAATGGCCGAGAAGATGTACGGCCAGCCGGTGGCCGTCGAGTTAGCGCTTGCTCCTCGCGAAGCGCCCGTGCGCTCTGCACCTGTGGCCGTGATGACCGAGACCGATGTGCCGCGCGACGTGGCCGGTCCGGGCGAAGAGCCGGCCGCTGCCGGCTTCAAGAACCGCCTGAATTCAGGCCTCACTTTCGACACCCTGGTCGAGGGCACGGCCAACCGCATGGCGCGCGCCGCGGCCATGCACGTGGCCGGCATGCCGGGCCACCTGTACAACCCGCTTTTCATCTACGGCGGCGTCGGCCTGGGCAAGACCCACCTGATGCACGCTGTGGGCAACCGGCTCCTGGCCGATCGCTCCGATTCCAAAGTTCTCTACATCCACGCCGAGCAATTCGTCTCGGATGTGGTCAAAGCCTATCAGCGCAAGACTTTCGATGAGTTCAAGGAGCGGTACCACTCGCTCGACCTGCTGCTGATCGACGATGTGCAGTTCTTCGCCAACAAGGACCGCACGCAGGAAGAATTCTTCAACGCGTTCGAGGCCCTGCTCGCCAAGAAGTCGCACATCGTGATGACCAGCGACACCTATCCCAAGGGCCTGGCGGACATCCACGAGCGCCTGGTTTCGCGCTTCGATTCGGGCCTCACGGTGGCCATCGAGCCGCCCGAGCTCGAGATGCGCGTGGCCATTCTTATCAACAAGGCGCGCGCCGAATCGGCCGAAATGCCGGAAGAAGTGGCCTTCTTCGTCGCCAAGAACGTGCGCTCCAACGTGCGCGAGCTCGAAGGGGCGCTGCGCAAGATCCTGGCTTATTCGCGCTTCAACCAGAAGGAGATCTCGATCGCCCTGGCGCGCGAGGCGCTGCGCGACCTGCTGTCGATCCAGAACCGGCAGATCTCGGTCGAGAATATCCAGAAGACGGTGGCCGACTACTACAAGATCAAGGTCGCCGACATGTACAGCAAGAAACGCCCGGCCAGCATTGCGCGGCCGCGGCAGATCGCGATGTACCTGGCCAAGGAGCTCACCCAGAAGAGCCTGCCGGAAATCGGCGAACTGTTCGGCGGGCGCGACCACACGACGGTGCTGCACGCGGTGCGCAAGATCTCGGGCGAGCGCCAGCAGCTCACCGAGCTCAACCAGCAGCTGCACGTCCTCGAACAGACGCTCAAGGGCTGAAGCCGAATGCCATCCGGAATGCCCCTCGCGACAGCGGAGAATGGCGTCTTACAAGCTGATTCAAAGAGATAGAGAAGAGGAAGAAGACATGATCGTTTTGAAGGCAACCCAAGACAAGGTTCTTGCAGCGCTGCAGTCGGTGTCGGGCATCGTCGAGCGGCGCCACACGCTGCCGATCCTGGCGAACGTGCTGATCCGCAAGACTGGCGGCCAGCTCCAGCTCACCACCAGCGACCTCGAGATCCAGATCCGCACCACGGCCGAGCTGGGCGGCGACGAAGGCAACTTCACCACCACCATCGGCGCGCGCAAGCTGATCGACATCCTGCGCACCATGCCGGCCGACCAGACCGTGAGCCTCGAGTCGAGCGCGAGCAAGCTGGTGCTCAAGGGCGGCAAGAGCCGCTTCACGCTGCAGTCGCTGCCCGCCGAAGACTTTCCGCTGGTGCAGGAAGCCGCCAATTTCGGCCCCGTGTTCAGCGTGCCGCAGAAGACGCTGAAGGACCTGCTTTCGCAAGTGTCCTTCGCAATGGCCGTGCACGACATTCGCTACTACCTCAACGGCATCCTGTTCGTGGCCGAAGGCAAGCAGTTGAGTCTGGTGGCCACCGACGGCCACCGCCTGGCGTTCTCTTCCGCCACGCTCGACGTGGAAGTGCCGCGCCAGGAAGTGATCCTGCCGCGCAAGACCGTGCTCGAAATGCAGCGCCTCCTGTCCGACGCCGAAGGCGCCATCGAGATGCAGTTCGCGAACAACCAGGCCAAGTTCAGCTTCGGCGGCATGGAGTTCGTCACCAAGCTGGTCGAGGGCAAGTTCCCCGACTACAACCGCGTGATTCCGAAGAACCACAAGAACACCGTCACGCTCGGCCGCGCGCCGCTGCTGGCCAGCCTGCAACGCACCGCCATCCTGACCAGCGAGAAGTTCAAGGGCGTGCGCCTGAACATCGAGCCGGGCACGCTGCGCATCGCATCGAACAACGCCGAGCAGGAAGAAGCCCAGGACGAACTGGACATCGACTACGGCGGCGACGCCATCGAGATCGGCTTCAACGTCACCTACCTGATCGACGCGCTGTCGAACATGGACCAGGACATGGTCAAGCTGGACCTTGCCGACTCCAACAGCTCCGCGTTACTGACCATCCCCGAGAACGCATCCTTCAAATACGTCGTGATGCCGATGCGTATCTAGCAGCCAGACAGCAAAGCGCCTTGCGCAGACAACCCGCGGCCCTCCGCGGGTTTGCGCTTTCAAGAGGCGGCGAATTGAGTTCTTGAGAGCCCGAAAAATCACGTCAATGCCGTGAGAGAGATAGAGGAATATCCGAATGAGTGCAGAAGAAAACAAGCCCGAAGTCCCGCACACCGAGCCGGTCTACACGCCTGAAGTCCAGATCGTCGCGCCAGAAGTCATCCTGGCCGACACCAGCTACGGCGAAGGCGCGATCACGATCCTGGAAGGGCTTGAAGCCGTGCGCAAGCGCCCCGGCATGTACATCGGCGACACCTCCGACGGCACGGGCCTGCACCACCTGGTGTTCGAAGTCGTGGACAACTCCATCGACGAAGCGCTCGCGGGCCATTGCGACGACATCGTCGTGACCATCCACAGCGACAACTCCATCTCCGTCACCGACAACGGCCGCGGCATCCCGACCGGCGTGAAGATGGACGACAAGCACGAGCCCAAGCGCTCGGCCGCCGAGATTGCGCTCACCGAACTGCACGCCGGCGGCAAGTTCAACCAGAACAGCTACAAGGTCTCGGGCGGCCTGCACGGCGTGGGCGTGTCCTGCGTGAACGCGCTGAGCATCAAGCTGCGCCTGATCGTGCGCCGCGAAGGCAAGATCCACGAGCTCGAATTCAGCCGCGGCTTCGTGCAGAACCGCCTGCTCGAGACCGTGAACGGCTTCGAAGTGTCGCCCATGAAGATCATCGGCGACACCGACAAGCGCGGCACCGAAGTGCACTTCCTGCCCGACACGGAAATCTTCAAGGAAAACAGCGATTTCCACTACGAGATCCTCTCCAAGCGCCTGCGCGAGCTGAGCTTCCTGAACAACGGCGTGCGCATCCGCCTGCTGGACGAGCGCACCGGCAAGGAAGACGACTTCTCGGGCACCGGCGGCGTGCGCGGCTTCGTGGAATTCATCAACAAGGGCAAGACCGTCCTGCATCCGAACTCGTTCTACGCAGCGGGCGAGAAGCCGGCCGACACCTACGGCGGCATCCCCGGCACGCACATCGGCGTCGAAGTGGCGATGCAGTGGAACAGCGGCTACAACGAGCAGGTGCTCTGCTTCACCAACAACATCCCGCAGCGTGACGGCGGCACCCACTTGACGGGCCTGCGCGCCGCGATGACCCGCGTCATCAACAAGTACATCGAAGAGAACGAGTTCGCCAAGAAGGCGAAGGTCGAAGTCACCGGCGACGACATGCGCGAAGGCCTGTGCTGCGTGCTGAGCGTGAAGGTGCCCGAGCCCAAGTTCTCCAGCCAGACCAAGGACAAGCTGGTTTCCAGCGAAGTGCGCGCGCCGGTGGAAGACATCGTCGGCCGCCTGCTCACCGACTACCTGCAGGAGCGCCCGGCGGACGCCAAGATCATCTGCGGCAAGATCGTCGAGGCCGCCCGCGCCCGCGAAGCCGCCCGCAAGGCCCGCGAAATGACGCGCCGCAAGGGCGTGCTCGACGGCATGGGCCTGCCCGGCAAGCTGGCCGACTGCCAGGAAAAAGATCCCGCCCTGTGCGAGGTCTACCTGGTGGAGGGCGACTCCGCCGGCGGCTCCGCCAAGCAGGGCCGCGACCGGAAGTTCCAGGCCATCCTGCCGCTGCGCGGCAAGATCCTGAACGTGGAGAAAGCGCGCTACGAGAAGCTGCTCACCAGCAACGAAATCCTGACGATGATCACCGCGCTGGGCACCGGCATCGGCCGCGCCGGCGCGACCTCGGCAGGCGGCGGCGCGGACGACTTCAACGTCGCCAAGCTGCGCTACCACCGCATCATCATCATGACCGACGCCGACGTCGACGGCGCCCACATCCGCACGCTGCTGCTCACCTTCTTCTACCGGCAGATGCCGGAGCTGGTGGAGCGCGGCCACATCTACATCGCGCAGCCACCGCTCTACAAGGTGAAGGTCGGCAAGGAAGAGCAGTACCTGAAGGACGGCCCCGCGCTCGATGCCTTCCTGCTCAAAGTCGCGCTGAAGGACGCGCGCATCGAGACCGGCGGCGCCAGCTCGACCACGCTCACCGGCGACACCCTGGCCGAACTGGCGCGCAAGCACCAGGTGGCCGAGGCCGTGATTGCGCGCCTGCGCAACTTCATGGACGCCGAGGCCCTGCGCGCCATCGCCGACGGCGTGGCGCTCGACCTGGACACCACGCCCGCCGCCGAGGCTTCGGCTGTGGCGCTGCAGGCCAAGCTGCGCGAGCTCAACACGACCGGCGTGCCGGCCGAGGTGAGCAACGAGTTCGATGCCCGCACCGACAAGCCGCTGCTGCGCATCAGCCGCCGCCACCACGGCAACATCAAGAGCAGCGTGATCACGCAGGACTTCGTGCACGGTGCCGACTACGCGGCGCTGGCCGAAGCGGCCAACACCTTCCGCGGCTTGCTGAGCGACGAAGGTGCCCTGGTCCGCCGCGGCGAAGGCGAGCGCGCCAAGGAAGAAAAGGTCAGCGACTTCCGCCTGGCCATGAGGTGGCTGATCGGCGAAGCCGAGCGCGCCACCTCGCGCCAGCGTTACAAGGGCCTGGGCGAAATGAACCCCGCGCAGCTCTGGGAAACCACCATGGACCCGACCGTGCGCCGGCTGCTGCGCGTGCAGGTCGACGACGCGATCGAAGCGGACCGCGTGTTCACGATGCTGATGGGCGACGAGGTAGAGCCGCGGCGCGAGTTCATTGAGCAGAACGCGCTGCGGGCGGCGAATATCGACGTCTGATCGATCGCTGTCGACAGCTCCTGCTGTCCTGAAAACGCCCGGCCTGACCGGGCGTTTTCATTGGCGCTTGCGTGTACTGCGCCGCCCGGCTCGGTGCGCTCAACGCGCCTTGAGCTCCCACAGCGCGTCGAGCACGCGCTGCGTCGCGCGTTCGACGGGCCCCGACCGATAGGCAATGCCCAGTTCCCGCCAAAGGGCCGGGCGCAGGGGACGCATCGCGATGCGCGCGTCCGGCTGCAACGCGCCTGCTTCATGCGGCAGGAGCGTCGCACCGTAGCCCGCGGCGACGAGGCTCTTGATCGCATCGTTGTAGTTGAGCTCGATCCGCGGCGCGGGCCGGTGGCCGCCCAGCGCGAACCATTCCGAGACGAGGCGCGACAGGCGCGTGCCTGCGTCGTTGAGGATCAGCGGCTGCGCCGCGAGCCACGTCGGCGTGACCCTGGCGGGAGCGCGCCAGTCGGCGGGCAGGAAGGCCATGACGGGGTCGCGGCGCCAGGGCCGGATCGCCAGTCCCGCGACCGGCGACTGCGGCAGGGCGACCAGCCCGACGTCCAGCTTGCCTTGCGCGAGGCGCGCCAGCGCATCCTGCGAGGTCAGCACCGCGATCTGAACATCGATGTCCGGATGATCCTCGCGAAGCCGCGCGATGGCCTGCGGCAGCAGGTGCGAGATCGCGCCCGTCGAGGCGCCCAGCCGCACGCGTCCGGCCAGCCCCTGCACCTGCCGGCTGACGTCGTCCAGCGTCGACTCGATCTCGACCAGCATCCGGCGCGCACGTTCCACCAGCAATTCGCCGACGGCCGACGGCCGCACGTTCCCGCGTCGTCGGGACAAGAGGGGAGCGCCCACACGCCGCTCCAGTTCGGCGATGTGCAGGCTGACGGTCGGTGGCGCGAGGTGCAGCACCTGCGCTGCGGCTGCAAAGGATCCGTGGTCTGCGATCGCGACCAGCGTGCGCAAGCGATCGAGGCTGATTTCGCGCATCTGGGATCTCTTCTTCAGGAAATATGAACTACAGGATTGCCAAATTCAACTTTTCATATTTTATCGACCAAGGAAAAATTGCGACTTCCCCATCCAGAGACCGCATCAGGAGCGCACGACATCATGAGTCTTCCGACCATCTTCATCGACGGTGACCAGGGCACCACCGGGCTGCAGATCCATGACCGCCTGCGCGACCGCGCCGACCTGCAGCTCCTGACCCTGGCGGCAGCCGAACGCAAGGAACCACGGCGTCGCGCGGAGGCGATCAATGCGTGCGACATCGCGATTCTTTGTCTTCCGGATGCGGCTGCGCGCGAAGCGGTCGGCTTCATCCGCAATCCGGGTGTGCGTGTGATCGACGCGAGTTCGGCGCATCGCACGCACCCGGAATGGGTCTACGGCTTTCCCGAGATGGCCCAGGGGCATGCGCAACGGATTGCACAAGCCCGGCGCGTCACCAATCCGGGCTGCTATCCGACAGGTGCCATTGCCCTGTTGCGGCCACTGGTGGAGGCGGGCCTGCTGCCGCGCGAGTACCCCGCGACCGTCTATGCGACCTCCGGCTATTCGGGGGGTGGAAGGGCGGCGGTCGATGCGCACGAATCGGGCGACGTGCCGACCGTGGCGCCGTCCCAGGTCTACGGCCTGGCGCTGGAACACAAGCACACGCCTGAAATCCAGGGATACGCCGGGCTTGCGCACCGTCCGTTCTTCGTGCCGGCCTATGGCGCGTACCGGCAGGGAATCGTTCTGACCGCGCCGCTCGAACTGCGCTTGCTGGCAAGCGACGTCGATGGCGCGCGGTTGCAGGCATGCCTTGCGCGTCACTATGCGAACGCGCGCCACGTCAAGGTCATGTCGCTTGCGGAGACAAAGGCGATGACGTACCTCGATCCGCAGGCGCTGAACGGAACCAACGACCTGCAGTTGGGCGTGTTCGTCAATGCAGATCACGGCCAGGTGCTGCTGTCCGCCGTCTTCGACAACCTGGGCAAAGGCGCATCCGGCGCGGCCGTTCAGAACCTCGAGTTGATGTTGAACGCGTAGCCGCGGCCGTTGGCTCTTCAAGGGGCCGGGCGGCCTCGCATCGTTGCCGCCAGACGCGCGATCCCGCCCGTCCCGCTCGCCGCCCGCCCGATCAACGCCCCGCCGGCCGCACCGGCCACCAGGCGCGCAATGAAAGACCGGCTGCGCCCCGACACCAGCAGCAGCAACACACCCGCCCCGAGCACGGCCAGGTGCTCGCCCGGAAAGTCGGCGCGCTGGGCATCGACCCGCTTGAATTCGTTGATCGTCGACTGGATGGTCATTCGAAAGCTCCTTCTGTGTTCATGCCTCCTTGATAGCCGACGCCGCCATGCACCGCTGTAGGCGTGGGCCATGCACCCGTGCGGGTCGGCCCCAAAAGCGTTGCGTCTCAGGGTTTCCGTGAGGTTGGCGCCCAAAGTGGGCCGGGATGCCCGTCACACAGCCGTCATCAGCTATTAAAACAATAGCGTTCAACTTCGATTCGAGGATCGTTCCTCGTAAACGCTATATCTAGCCCGACTCTTGCTAAGCAAAATCCTCGACGGATTTCACGTCATGCAAGATCGAGGACAACAAGCAATGAACCCTATGCGTCTCCGGCGGCCCCTGGCCGCTTTGGTACTGGGCGGTACAGCAGCATTCCTCGGCGCCGTTTTGCCGGCCCACGCTTTCTCGAACCCGCCCATCCAGGTGGCACAGGGCATCGAGTACATGTGCGGCGGCGCAGCCAGGGGCGAGGCCGACTTCATGGAAATGGTGGCGCCGCGCTGGGCCGCGACGATCGAGCTGGGCGTGAGCGACGGCAAGGGCGCGCAGTTTGCGGGCTTCCCGGCCAAGGCCTCGGTCCAGATCCGCCAGAAATACACCGGCCAGGCGGTGATGGACGTGGAGACGCAGGCGCCCTATATGCTCGCGCGCCTGAATCCGGGCGCCTACGACGTGAACGTCACGCTGGGCGGGCTCACGCTCACGCAGTCGCTGATCGTGATTGCCGGCTCGCCGGCCCGCGCATCGTTCCTCTGGCCGTCGAACTTCGACATGGCCTCGGTCACGCCGCCAATGCCGCAAACGCAGGCGCTGGCGCAGACCTCCGCCGCCCGCTGAGCTTCATTCAGCACCACGGCCGCATGCGCGGCCTGTGGTCAGTCAGCCTTTTCTAAGTCGTGCGCCGCACATTGGCGGCGTGGCTTTCGCCATCACGACCAGGAAAGGATTCAAGACCATGACCTCCCGTTTTTCCTCTTCATCGCGCACGCGGCCGCTGGCGGTCGCCATGTTGTGCGGCGCCGTCCTGCTGGGCGCTCTGTCGTCGGCGCACGCGGCAGTCAATCCGCCGATCTACATGGCGCACGGCGTCGAATACATGAGCGGCGGCATCGGCAGCGATGAAGCGCAGCTGATGGAGACGGTGTCGCCGCGCTGGCCCGCCACCTTCGAATTCGCGGTCAAGGACCACAAGGGCAGCGCCGACTTCGCGGCCGGCGTGCACGTCACGGTGCGCGACGGCAGCGGCACCACGCTCCTCGACAACGTGGTGTCGGGCGGCCCGTTCATGGTGGCGCGGCTGGAGCCGGGCACCTACGAAGTCGAGGCGCGCATCGGCAGCCAGACGCTCAAGCAATCGCTGACAGTGCCGCAGGGCGCGTCCGCCAAGGCCATCTTCGAATGGCCGGCGGGCACCGACATGGCCTCGGCCGGCACGCGCACGGTGCAGTGACGCAGCGGCACCGGTTGCCGGTGCGGCGCGAAATTCTGACGCTCGTCAAGCCACAGCGCCCGCTATCCGGGCATCGTGCGCTATAGAAAAAATAGCGAATGCAGCGCCCTCGGGCGTCTTGAATGCGCGGCATGCGCCTTGCAGGTGGTGTATCCCGGGCAGTGCCCGAACCCATTGCCCCGATGCCGATCCGCCCCCTGAGCGCCCTGACCGCGCTGTTGCACGTCTACATAGCGCTGCGCCTGTTGCCCGCGCTGGCCACGCTCACGCCTGCGTGGCCGTTGGCGCTGGTGCTGCTGGTGGTGTCGGCGCTCACGATCCCGCTGCCTTTCGCCTCGCGCCGCATGGCGTCCAATGCCTCGGTGGGCGAGGTGCTCAAGTGGGTCGGGCTGATCAGCATGGGCTGGTTCTCCTCGATGTTCGTGCTGACGCTGCTGCGCGATGCCGGCCTGCTGCTCGCCTGGTTGGCGGGCGCGCTGGGCTTTGTGCAGATGCGCTGGAATGCGCTGCTGCCGTGGAGCGCGCTGGCGGTGCTGGCGATGGCCACGGGCACGTCGCTGGTCGGCTTCCTCAACGCGCGCCGCACGGCGAGCGTGAAGCGGGTCGAGGTGCCGATCCGCGGGCTGCCGACGGCGCTCGAGGGCTTCACGATCGCGCAACTGAGCGACATCCACGTCGGGCCGACGATCAAGAGCGCGTACATCCAGCGCATCGTCGATGCGGTGAATCGGCTCGGCGCCGACGCCATCGCGATCACCGGCGATCTCGTGGACGGCACCGTGCCCGAACTGCGCGAACATATCGCGCCGCTCGCAGGGCTGCGCGCGCGCCACGGCACCTTCGTGGTCACGGGCAACCACGAGTACTACGCGGGCGCGCATGCGTGGATCGACGAGTTGCGCCGGCTCGGCCTGAAGGTGCTGCTCAACGAGCACGTGGTGCTGCAGACGCGCAATGTGCGCGGCGCGCAGACCGATGAGGAACTGTTCGAAAGCGCACTGGTGCTGGCCGGCGTGACCGACTTCACCGCCGGGCACTTCGACGCGGCGCACGCGAGCGATCCGCACCTGGCGCTGTTCGGTGCGCCGCCGCTGGTGCACACGCGCGTGCTGCTGGCGCACCAGCCGCGCAGCGCGGCGGTGGCGGCCGCGGCCGGCTACCAGCTGCAGCTGTCGGGCCACACGCATGGCGGCCAGTTCTTTCCGTGGAACCTGTTCGTGCCCATGCAGCAGCCCTTCACGGCGGGCCTGCACCGGCTGCACGACATGTGGATCTATGTGAGCCGGGGCACCGGCTACTGGGGCCCGCCGAAGCGCTTTGGCGCGCCTTCGGAAATCACGCTGCTGACCTTGGTGCCGGCTCGGCCCTGAGCCGGCCTTTTCTTTTTTTCAGGATTGCAGTTCGGCCAGTCGGCGCGCGTTGGACGTCGCTGCCGCGTGGATCGGCTTGAGGCCTTCGCGCGCGATGCGGACGGCAACACCGGAGAGCTGGCTGGCCGCGTTCGCCGTGCGGGTCGCGGTCTGCACGAAGGCATCGCTGCGCGCGGCCGCCTGCGCGGGGGTGACGCTGCCGGCCATCGAAAAGAAGGCCGTCGTGCCCTGGAGCCACTGCTGCAGCGCCTTGTTGGCCAGCGAGAAATGGCTGCTGTGCCACTGCTTGACCATCGCGATGCCCGATTCGCTCGCCGCGGCGAGCTTCTCGTGCCCCATGAGCTGGAACTCCGCGAGATCGGCCGCGCTGGGCGTGAGCCCGGCCTTGGCGATGCGCTCAGTCCGCATGCGGATCACCGAGCCGGAGGACAGCAGCATCTCGTTGGTCTTCTGGGCCAGGTCGAGCCACTGCATGAGCGGATTGGCCAGACGGGCGGTGGAACTGAGAGATGACATGTGAGGGGCCGATGCGTGGGGGAGGAGAACCCACTATAGGCCTCGACCGTTTCGATTGCTGCAGCGCAGCAATATCAATCTGCATTCTTGTTGAACAAGTCCTACCTTCGGATGTGGAAATTACGTGCCGTGTCCACGGCGGGCCTCATGGAAAGTAAATATTCAGCTTTTCTCTCACGATCCGCATCGGACGCCCACAACATGAAATCAAATCCTCGCGCTCCCCTCCGGGCCGCCGTGTTCGCAGGCCTCTTGGGCTTGCTGGGCACGGCGGCCCACGCTTTGGGAGACGACACCCGCGGCATCTACATCGACGGCGGCCACGCACGGCACGGCGAAAGGGGCGACACCAACTCGGTCACCGCCGGCCTCACGGTTCCGTGGTCGTTCAGCGAGAGGCCACAGGGAAGCCCGCTCACCTCGTACCTCGACTTCTACGTGAGCAACTGGCATGCGCGCCCCCTCGACGACGGTCCGCGCGATTTCGTCCAGATCGGCGCGATCTACACCTTGCGCTACCGCTTCGGCGAGGGTGCATCGCCCTGGTTCGCCGAAGGCGGCGTCGGCGCGACCTTGATGGACCACGTCTACCGCACGCCCGATCGCAGCTTCAGCACGGCCTTCCAGTTCACCGAGGTGCTCGGCATCGGGCGCAGCTTCGGCGACAGCGGGGCGCACGAGGTCTCGCTGAGGGTGCAGCATGTCTCGAATGGCGGCATCAAGAAGCCCAACCCGGGCGAGACCTTCATGCGCCTGCGTTACACCTACCACTTCTGAAAGCTAGGGCAGACGACGGCGGCGGCGCGCGCGCGCATCTCCATGACCAGGTAGGCGCCCAGCGCCACGGCCAGCGGCAGCAGGTAGTAAAGCCCCCGGTAAGCCAGCAGCGCCCCCAGCAGCGTGGCTTCCGGCACCTGGTACGACAGCAGCGCGACGAACACTGCCTCCAGCACGCCGAGCCCCGCCGGCACATGCGTGACAACACCGGCCACCGCCGCCACCAGCAGCACCGCAAGCACATGCGGATAGCCGACCTGGCCCTGCAGCAGCAGCCAGATCACGCCGCCCATCAGCGACCAGTTCAGGCACGACATCGCCAGCTGCAGCAGCGCCATCGCGAGCCCCGGCGTCTTGAACATGTGACCGCGCACGCGCCACACGCGCCCTGCTGAAAAAGCGCACAGCGCCAGGTAGCCCGCCGACAACGCCAGCAGCACCGCGCCCAGCACGCGCAGGCCGCCGCTGCCGATCTTCCATTCGGGCGGCAGCGTCATCGGCCAGAAACAGAAGGCCGCGCCAGCCACCACCAGGTAGCCGAGCCAGTTGGTCAGCATGCTGAAACCCAGCACGCGGGTGATGGTCGCGTTGCCGAGGCCCAGGCGCGAATAGAGCCGGTAGCGAAAGGCCACGCCGCCAACCAGCGAGCCGAAGTTCAGGTTGAAGGCGTAGCTGATGAAGGTCACGCCCATCACGGCGCCGGCGCCGAGCCTGTGCTTCGTGAGGTGCCGGCCGAGCAGGTCGTAGGTGCTGTAGAGCGCGAAGCTGCATGCGGCCAGCGCGCCGGCCGCGAGCAGCGTGGTCGCGGGCAGCGCACGGATCGCTTGGAGCACCTCGCCCCAGTCGATGGCGCGCGCCTGGTTCACCAGCAGCCAGGCGACGAGCCCGAAGAAACCCCACACGACCACCCGGCGGGCCCAGGGCCACCAGGACTGGCGAGCGAGGGCCATCGTGCTCATCGGTTCATGGGCCTCATGCCGCTTCCGTCGGCGTGGCCCCGCCGGTGTTGCTGTTGTTCTTCTGTCTTTCTGCGAGATCGGTTGCCTCGGCGGGCGTCAGGCGCGGCACGTGGCGCGGCAGGCGGTCCAGCCACGCGGGATACCAGCGCAAGAAGTGAAAGATGAAGAAGCTGCGCACCAGCCGCCATCCGCTCCATTCGCTCGCGAGGTCTGCCGTGTCGATCTGCTTGCAGCTGTGCTGCATGAGGTGTTCCATGCGCTGCCACAGCAGCTCGTTGAAGGCCTTGTCGCGCACGACCACGTTGGCTTCGAGATTGAGCGACAGGCTCAGCGGGTCGAGGTTGCTCGAGCCCACCGTGCTCCAGCGGTCGTCCATCAGCGCGACCTTGCCGTGCAGCGGCCGGTCGCAGTACTCGTAGATGCGAACGCCCGCGTGCAGCAGGTGGTGGTACAGCATGCTCGCGGCGGTCTTCACGATCGGCATGTCGGGCTCGCCCTGCAGGATGAGCCGCACATCCACGCCGCGCCGCGCCGCGCGCCGCAGTTCCTTGATGAGCCGGTAGCCCGGAAAGAAATACGCGTTGGCGATCACGATGCGCTCGCGCGCCGAGCGGATCGCGGCGCGGTAGTGGCGCTCGATGTCGTTGGTGTGGCGGCGGTTGTCGCGCGTCACGAAGATCGCGTCGGCTTCGCCGGCCGTGGTCTGGCGCACCGGCGGCGCCTGCTTGAGCCGGCGGCGGAACCACCCTGCGCCCTTGCCGCCGACGGCGATGGCGCGCAGCACGAACTGGTGGATCTCCGCCACGATCGGGCCGGCGAGTTCCACCGCGTAGTCCTGCTTGGCCTTGGGGCCGAATTCCAGCAGGTGGTCGGCCGAGTAGTTGATGCCGCCGACGAAGGCGCGCTCGCCATCGACCACCACGATCTTGCGGTGCATGCGGCGGAACACGTTCAGCCGCTGCCCCATGAAACGCTGGCCGGTGTCGAACACCCGCACCTTCACGCCGACCGAGGTCAACCCCTCGATGAACTCGCGCGAGAGATCGGGTGAGCCAAAGCCGTCGATCATCAGGTCGACCTTGGCGCCGCGTTGTGCCGCCTCGCGCAGCGCCTCGTGCAGGGCGAGTCCGACCTTGTCCTCGAACAGGATGAAGGTCTCGACGATCACTTCGCGCTGCGCCGCGCGGATCGCGTCGAACACGCGCGGAAAGAATTCCTCGCCGTTCTCGAGCAGCTCGATGCGGTTCCCGCCGACCCAATGGTTGCCGTTGCTCATGGTGCGGTCCGTTTACAGATCGATGTCCGCCACCAGCGGCGCGTGGTCCGAGAGATGCGACCACGGCTTGCGCGGCAGCACCACCGGCGCGTGCACGCCGGCGTTGCGCACGTAGATGCGGTCCAGCGGCAGCACCGGGAAGCGCGACGGAAAGGTCTTTGCGGCACGCCCGTTGGCATGCACGAACACCTCGCGCAACGAGGCGCCTTGTTCCAGCACCTCGTGCGCGCGGCCGCGCCAGTCGTTGAAGTCGCCCGCGACGATCAGCGGCGCATCGGCCGGCACTTCGTCGCGCACGATGTGGCAGAGCAGTTCGAGCTGCTGCTGCCGGTGCGCTTCGGCCAGGCCCAGGTGCGCGCAGATCACGTGCACATCGATCGTGCGGCCCGGCAGGCGCAGCACGCAGTGCAGCAGGCCGCGCTTCTCGGGGCCGCTCACCGACACGTCGTGGTTGCGGAAATGCACGATCGGAAACTTCGACAGCACCGCGTTGCCGTGGTGCCCCTTCGGGTACACGGCGTTGCGGCCGTAGGCGAACTGCGGCCACATCGTGTCGGCCAGGAATTCGTAATGCGGCGCCTCCGGCCAGTTGCTCACCTTGCGCGAATGGCGCGAATGGGTGCCCAGCACTTCCTGCAGGAACACCACGTCGGCCCCCACCGTGCGCACGGCATCGCGCAGCTCGGGAAGGATGAACTTGCGGTTGAGCGCGGTGAAGCCCTTGTGGGTGTTCACTGTCATGACCTTGAGCGAGGTCGGCGCGGGCGCGGCTTCGGGAATCGGGGAAGAAGACATCGATTCGGTTGTACGTTGCCACACCGGCCGCGCCTGTAGGAACGCGCCACCTTCTTCCGCTCCGTTCTCCGCGCCTTTCGCGCGTGGGAGGCCGGCTCCTACAGGCAGGCTTGCCGCACCCCGACACGGACTGCTTCAAGGGCCTCCTACGGTGATTTCAGGGCCGGCGACAAGGCGGCCCAAGGTTCTCCATCCATCACTCATCCGAGACAAGCAAAGGAACACACCATGAAGCAGCAAACAACCCTTTTTCGAAGTACGGTGCTCGCCGTGCTGATGGCCGCGGCCGGCGGCGCCATGGCCCAGGCCACATCCATTCCCGCGCAGCCCGACCCCTCCGTGGGCGGCGAGGCCAGCACGATGACGCCGGCCGGCGTGGCCAATCCGCCGCAGCGCCCCGACAACTCGATGCCCGCCTCCCGCGAGGCCGTGAAGGCCGAGGCACGCGCGCAGAACCGCAACAACGCCAACAGCATGGTGCCCAAGGGCGAGGCCACGACCACCATCAACCACCAGCCCAACGCCATGCCTCAGCCGACCGGGGAAATGTCGCGCGCGGAAGTCAGCCAGCAGGCACGCAAGGTGAAGCCGCGCTTCGGCGAGAAGGGCGAACGCCCGGCAGTGCCGACCAACCCGACCGAGAAGACGGGTACGCCGCAGTAACGCTCTGGTTCTGACAAGGAAAAAGCCCGCAGCGCTTCGAGCGCTGCGGGCTTTTCTGTCATGAACCGCCGTCACCGGCGGCTGGCGACTCAGCTCTTGACGGGCGCCGCGTCATGCGAGCCACCGTGGCCGCCATGACCGCGGTGGAAGCGGCCACCGGCATGCACCGTTTCAGCATCGAAGGTCTTCTGTTGCTCGGGCGTCAGCGCGGCATAGAAGGTCTTGGTGGCTTCGGCGCGCTTGGCGAACATCGCGGCGCGCTCGGCCTGGCGGGCCTGCATGCGTTCCAGGCGCTCGGGCGTGGTCAGCTTGGCGAACTCGGCGCGGTCCATGCGCTGCGGACGGGCACCGGCCGGCGGCTGGTTGGCCGTGGTGTAGGTGGTCCACGCGCCTTCCTGCGCGGAGGTCAGCTTGAGCTTGTCCTTCAGCGCGGCCAGGCGCTTGGCACGGTGCTCCTTCATGCGCTCCATGCGCTGGGCCGGGTCCATGCGCTTGTGCTGCGCCTTGGGCGCGGCGGTGGTGTCGGCCTGGGCCACGGCAGCAGCGGGTGCCGGCGTGGTGGTTGCGGCCGGCGCTTGAGCGAAGGCACCCGAAGAGGCGAGGGCGGCCGAGCCCAGGAGGCTGGCCCAGACGATGCGTTGGCGAAGAGAAATCATGAGAAGTGCTTCCTTTCGAAGAAGCCCGCCACCGATGGGCAGCAGGTGAAGCGAAGTGTGGAAGACCTCTGTATCGCCTCCGTTAGCCTGAAGTGAGCTTGCGTAAAGAATGGTGAATCGCGCCCCCGCGTACAACGCATCCGCGTGATTATTTACTTGGGCCGGGGATGCTTCAGGCCGCGGTCAGGTGACTGCAGCTTGCCGGCGCGCAACTCGCCCACGGCGATGCCGACTTCCGGTAGGCGTCCGACTACAGCTCAGCCGAGCTGCCCGTTCTGGAAGTCGTGCACGGCCTGCTTCACTTCTTCCTGCGTGTTCATCACGAAGGGGCCGTACTGCGCGATGGGTTCGTGCAGCGGCCGGCCCGCGATCAGCAGCGCGCGCGCCGGGCTGTGGTTGGTGGCACCGGCACGCAGCACCACGCCGTCGCTGTTGGCGTCGTTGGCGAGGATGGCCATGCGGCGCGTCGGCACTTCGCTTCCCGCGATCCAGAGCGATTCGCGGAACACGTAGACCAGCACGTTGTGGTCCGCTGGCAGCGGCTGCGCGAACTCGGCGCCGGGTGGCAGCGTGATGTCCAGGTAGAGCGGCTCGGTGTGCTCGCGCAGCACCGCGCCGTCGATGCCGTGGCTGGTGCCGGCGATCACGCGCACATGCACGCCTTCGGCGGTGGTGTATTCGGGAATCTCCTCGCTCTGGATGTCGCGGTACCAAGGCTCGCGCATCTTGTCCTTGGCGGGCAGGTTGAGCCAGAGCTGAAAGCCTTCCATCAGGCCCTCTTCCTGCTCGGGCAGTTCGCTGTGCACGAGGCCGCGGCCGGCGGTCATCCACTGCACGCCGCCGTTCTCCAGCAGCCCTTCGTGGCCGGCGCTGTCTCGGTGGCGCATGCGGCCCGCGATCATGTAGGTGACGGTTTCGAAGCCCCGGTGCGGATGGTTCGGAAAGCCGCCGATGTAGTCGCCCG
The DNA here is from genome assembly GCF_024701975.1 of Variovorax sp. ZS18.2.2. Classification (GTDB taxonomy): domain Bacteria; phylum Pseudomonadota; class Gammaproteobacteria; order Burkholderiales; family Burkholderiaceae_C; genus Variovorax. The sequence goes on along the minus strand of NZ_JANLNM010000006.1, from coordinate 175,397 downwards.
GGTTGTCGCTGCCGAAGGCGTCGAGCATCAGGTACGGGTCGAGCCGTTTCTGCAGCGGCTGCTGCAGCACGCGGGTGAGTTTGACGCCGTCGCCGTCGCTGGTGGAGACACCGGCCACGATGTGGTCGAGGCCGCGCGGCGCGGCAACGGGTTCGGTGGGGTGGTTGGCGTTCTTCTTCATGCGGCCCATGGTGTCACCATCCCCCCGACCGCGCCACCGGTGGGGATGAGCACATCCTTGTCAGCCGGCAGCCTGAAATTTCGCCCGCATGTGTTCCGGATACCACTTCGTGAAGCGGATCGCGCCGACGATGGCCGCGACCGTCACCGCAATGCCTACCCACAGGGGCAGCGCGGGCATGTAGATCATGGCCACGTCCGCCAGCACCATGAGCGCGAAGGCGACGGCCCAGGCGGCGGTGATGACGTTGTTGACCAGCCTGAAGCCCGGCCGCGTCCACACCTCGGGCGGTGTCTGCTCCTTGGCGTACTGCAGCGTGAAGGGCTGGCCGATGAGCATCGAGGCCAGCACCACGATCAGGAGGCCGGCGTCGACGCGCAGGCGCACGCCCAGCAGCGACCACTCGGTGTGCGCCACCAGGGCGTAGACCGCGAGCCCGCCGAACAGCAGCACGGTGCCGATCTCCAGCACCTTGACCGTGCGCCCGGGCGTGAGCCAGTCGCGCACCAGGAAAACCGCCGACAGCGCCGCCGCCGCGCACAACGCGGGCACGACACCCAGGACGCGGTCGAACACCGCGAAGACGATGAACGGCAGGAAGGCCAGCAGCATGCTCATGAGCGTTCTCCGAACCAGTTGCCGTGAAAGCCGACCGGCACGCGGTGCGGCAGCGACGCCGTGCAGACCGGGCCCTTGGCGAGCGCGCGGGCATCGAAGATCACGAGGTCGCTGGTGTTGGTCGCGCTGCGCCACACGGTCGCGAGCAGCCAGCCGTCGCCTTCTTCCGCATCGGGCGAACGGGCAACGAAGACGCCTTCCGACACCACATCGGGCGCGGGGAACATGTACATGTCGCGCTCGGCCTTCTGTTCGGCCTGGGCGTGGTCGATGTGGACCAGGCCCGCGTAGAGGCGCGGCGGCGCGCCGGGCACCGCTTCCGCGTGGCACGCATACCAGCCGTGGCGGTAGGGCAGGCCGGCGAAGCGTTCGTCCATGCGCGGGAATTCGCCCGGGATCTGCGCGAGCCGCGTCTGCGTGAATTCGCGCGACGGGTTCGACAGGTCGAACTGCCAGCGCACCAGCCAGCTCGGCGGCGGCGTCTCGCTGGCGGGCGAGCCGTCGGGCTTCGGAAAGAGGGGCGGCGTGTCGAACTGGAACACGTCGGCGAACAGGCTGCCGTCGGCCTCCCAGGCGTTCATGACGTGGAACATGTAGCAGCTCGGGCCGCGCCACCAGACGATGTCGGCCGTGCTGCCGTCGCGCGGCATCAGGCCGACGCGGGTGCCGTATTCGGGCTCCCAGGCATAGGGCGGGCGGCCGCTCTGGGCGCGCTCCATGCTGGCGGTGAGCGGCATGACGGGGAACATCACGTAGCGGTCGGTCGCCATGAAGTCGTGGACCATGCTGGCGTAGGGCGCCTCGAAATGCTCGAAGCGCGTCACGCGGCCCTCGGGCGAGATCACGCCGTAGCTCATGCCGTTGGACAGCTTCGCTGGCGTGCCGTAGCCGAAGAACAGCAGCTCGCCGGTGCGCGGATCGGTCTTCGGGTGGGCGGTGAAACTGCCGCTCAGGGCGCCGTCGAAATCGGTGGCGCCCAGGGTGGCGAGCGTGGGCAGCTCGAAGCCGATCGGCAGGTGCGCCTCCTCGAGCGCGAGCAGCTGGCCCGCATGGGCGATCACGTTGGTGTTACCCGTGCCGTCGTGCTTGGGCGGAGGTCCTTCGCTGACCGTCGCCTTCTGGAAGCTGCTGGTCAGGTCCCGCCCTTCGGTGGCGGCGCGCCAGAGATCGGTGCGCAGCCAGCGGTTGCGGTAGTGCACCTGGCCGTCGGCCAGGGTGAACGAATGCAGCATGCCGTCGCCCGCGAACCAGTGCGCCTTGGGATCGGGCACCACCGGGTTCGGGCCGTTGCGCACCAGCGTGCCGCAGAGGCCTTCGGGCAGGGCGCCTTGCAGGGGCAGCGGGCCGAGCGCCGTCTCGAAGTCGATCGGTGCCATGTTGGGCGGCGGGGCGTTGCGAGGGAGGGTGATGTCGTTCATCGGGGCTCCTGGGGTTCGATGGAGGAAGATTGTTTGGATATCTTTCCAGTGGAAATATCAACGAGCCCGCGCGCAAAGTCAAGGAATTTTTCCAGTGGTAAGATTTTTGGCCTCTTCGCTGCCGCCGTCGCTTTTCTCACTTTTCAATGACCACCGAAACCCCGTCCAAGCGCTACCACCACGGCTCGCTGCCCGAGGCGCTGCTGGCCGCGGCCGAGGCGGTGCTGCTGCGCGACGGCATTCCCGGCCTGGGCCTGCGGGCCATCGCGCGGGAGGCGGGGGTGTCGCACACGGCGCCCAAGCACCACTTCGGCGACATGACAGGATTGGTGAGCGAGCTGGCTGCCGTCGGTTTCCGGCACCTGACCGAGGCCATGCGCACCGCCGCGCCCGAGATCGTGGACACGCACGAGCGCCGCAACGCCATCGCGCGCGCCTATGTGCATTTCGCCAACGACAACGCAGCGATGTTCGGGCTGATGTTTCGCAACGACATGATCGACATGCGCCGCCCCGCGCTGCACACGGCGGCCCGCGAGGCGATGCGCGTGATGGCCGCGATCATCGGCGGGAGGCCGGAAACCCAGGGGGAAGCGTCGGGGTCCCTGGGCAAGGCAGAGGCCATGCAGATCACTGCCGCCTGGGGCTATGTGCACGGCCTGGCGATCCTGCTGATCGACCAGCGCCTGGGCGGCGTCCTGCAGGCCGCACCAGGTTTCGAGAGCCCGATCGACCTGGTCGACGCCACGCTGCGGGATGCGCGCTTCGGTTTCGAAGCCGGCAAGCCCTCGGAAAAGAAAGCCTGAGGGTTTCTTCGAGAAACACCGAGGAACCGGCTTTGCCGGGCCTCAGGTGTTGCCCCCGGTAGGGGGTTGGCGAAGCGACACGAAGTGCGCGAAGCCTGGGGGCGAGCCTTTTACCTAGGCCACTGCTGGCGCTGCCAGTAGCGGTACTGCCAGTGCGTTTGAAAGCCGGCGCGCCGATAGAGCGACAACGCCGGATGGTTCTGCGCATCCACCTGCAGGAACACGCGCTCGAAACCCTTCGTCAACGCCGCTTGGGCGAGCCCCGCCAACACGCGCCCCGCCAGGCCCCGGCCCCGGTGCGCCTTGTCGGTCCGCATGCCGTGCACGCTGGCCCAGCCGTGGCCGAAGGCCATCGCGCCTGCGGCCACCGTGCGCCCGTTTTCGCGCACGCTGGCATAGAGCGAGCCCTTGGCGCGGGCCAGTGCGCGCACGCGATGGGCGCCGTCCACCGGATCGAAACCCTCGCCGAGAAACAGCGCCGCCCAGGCGTCGTCGGGTGCGCGGTCGACATCGGCCAATGCGCTGGCACCCGCACCAGTTCCCGCGGCCGCGACCTGCCGCATCTGCCGCGCCGTTCCGATCTGCACGCAGGTAGGGTTGTCGCCCATGTAGTGGCGCCGTTCCAGCTCGGCGCGCAGGCTTTCGAAGCAGTCGGCATCGGCCAGCCGCAGCGCGGGCGCGACCTGGCGGCTGTCGTAGCGGTCTTCGATGCGGTCGAGCGTGCCAGAGTCCACCGCACTGCGGTGCAGCGGAACCGCCGATTTCGCACGCTTGACGGTGCCACCGTCGAAGGGCAGCAGCCAGCCGTCCAGTTCTTCGGACGCCTCGGGCGACACCGCCGCAATGGTGGCCCGCTCGATGGCTTCGATGTCGGCAATGCTCGGCGCTGTGGTCAAAGGAATACCTCCGTGCTTCGCACTGCGGTGCGAGCTTGCTTGGGGCGGCCCGGCGCTGCGCTCATGGCGTGTTGGCCTCCGGTGGGATGTACTTGGCCGCTGCCACGCTCTTGAGCAGCGCCTCTCGCTGGTTGCGGTTGATGCCGCGCACGCTCTCGGCCACCCACTTGGTGCGGTCCGAGTCGATGTGTCCGTCGCGCCGCCATTGCTCGAGAACGGCCTGCGGCTTGTGCAGCATCGCGGCGAGCCACACGGCCTGTGCGGGCTCCAGCGTGCGTGCGCTGCGCTTGAAGTAGCGCCGCGCCGCCGCCTCGGCGCCGCAGATGTTGCCGCCCCAGGGCGCATTGTCGAGGTAGAGCTGCAGGATGCGGGCCTTGCCCAGCGTCTGCTCCATCTCGACCGCATAGAGCATTTCGCGCAGCTTGCGCTCGGCCGTGCGGTCGCTGCCGGTCACCAGCAGCTTGGCGAGCTGCTGCGTGAGCGTGCTGCCGCCGCGCTTGGTCTGGCCTTCCTTCTGGTTGTTGTCGATCGACGCGAGGATCTCGGTGATGTCGTAGCCCGCGTGCGTGAAGAAGCGCTGGTCCTCGGCCGCGATCACGGCACGCGCGAGCCAGCTGTCGTTGGCCAGCTTGGCGGACGGGCCGCAGCTGGTGCGCGCCCCGAGCATCGCCTCGGTGCCGAGCCCCTCGACGGTGAACTGGCTGATGACGGGCTGCACCGCGAACGTGGCCTCGGGCAGCACCATCTGCGCGCTCAATGCGAGCGTGCCGCCAATGCGCGCGCGCTGCAGCTCGGGCAGCGTGGGCACCAGCACCGCGTACCAGCGCGCGATGGGCGCATCCTGGACCTTGGCGCCGAGATGCAGGTTCTTCGGCGCGAGGCGGCCTTCCCATGTGCCCTGGAGCATGTCCGTCTCGGTGGTCCTGGGCGTGGCTTCGAAAGTGCCGGTCAGCGTGTTGCCGTCGCGCCGCACAGTGGCGACCAGACGCTCGATCTTGATCGGCTGCGTGCCGAGCGCCGGCACCTCGACGCTACAGGGTTCGCAGCGTAGCTCCTGCAGGCCGGCCGCCTCTTTCCAGCTGAAGCGCACGGTGCCGAAACGGGTGTCGAGCGAATGGCCGTCCAGCCGCGGCGCGAACCAGGACGACGTGGCCAGCCGCACCGCTGTCGGCACGCCGATCTCGAAATTCAGCGGGCCGGCCTTCACCGACGTGCTCCATTCGCCCGCCGCCGGTGCCAGCGCGAATTTGACTATCAAAAAGATAGCTACAAGCGCTGTCAACACAAGGGCCAGCAGCCCGAAAAGCACAAATCGCAGGGTCTTCTTCACAAACACGTTCTCACATCGGTCTCGCCACCGTGACGGCTTGCCACGGACCGGTCGACTGTCCACTGGCCGCCGACCAATACCAGGCTGAAGTGTCGGTGAAAGCCGTGCCTTGGGCATCGACGATGCGCTCGCAAACGCGGATCTTTTGCGCGCCGTGCCGTTGCGCAACAAAACAGCGCCACAAACGCGCCTCTGCATCGCGTTCCAGCCGCGCCTGTTCGATGCGGTAGCCGAGCGCGCGGTAGCAGTCCGCGGCCGGATGAAGCATGCGGGTGGGCTGTTTCACCTCGCGCATCACGAGGGTCCGGGTGCCGTCGGTCATGCGGCCGATGGCGCCGGGGAAGCGGTCGGCGAAGCGCTGCTCGACCTCGCTCAATGCGAGCGGGCGCAACGGAACGCCGTCCCACTGGCTCGGCCACTCGTGCGAGGCGGCCATCGCTTCAGGGGCAGCCGGTGCCCGCAGCGCCGCAGCAGTCGACCACAACATGCACAGCAGCATCGCCAGTGCGAAGGCGGTCTTGTGGCCGATGCGGTTGATGAAATGGTTGGCGAACCAGCGCTCAAAGAACGGTGTCGACATGGCGGCCTCCCTGCGTGGTGATCAGTCCCGGAACGGGGTGGTCAACGGGTTCCGGCACGGCGCGCGCAGGCACCATCAGGCGGGCGATGCAGCCGCACACGGCCGCCAACACGACCAGGCCCAGCGCGTTGTGCGCCCACGGCGCCAACGCATGACCCGCGCCTTCGAAGGCAATCAGCACGCTGTTGCGCACGATGTTGCCGGCCAGCACCAGCACGCCGACCGCTGGCAAGCGCCGCAGGAACGCCTTGTCGCTGCGGCGCGCCCACAGCGCGACGGCACAGGCGGTGAAGTAGCCCAGCCACACCATCTGCACGCCGGAGCAGGGCGCATCGACGATCACCAGACGGCCGTCCACCATCAGGCTCGTGCCTTCGCGCGCCACCTCGAAGCCCGGCGCGAGCAGCCAGCGGCTGGCCTCGGCCGTCACCACGCGCAGCGGATAGCCGGCGTAGAACTGCAGCGACGACAACAGCGGCAGCGCGAGCACCGCGAGGCCTGCGACCGGCAATGCAGCCACGCGTCTCGGCAGAAAAGCCAGCAGGCCGCAGGCCAGCGCCAGCACCGCCACCAATCCCGCCGCCAACGGCGGCAGCGCCGGAACGACACCGAGCCCCGAGCGCAACACCGTGGCGAGCACGGTGCCCATGCCCGCGAGCGCGAGCCAGCCCAATCGCGGCGAGGCGCGCAACTCACGTCGGCATTGCCAAGCCAATGCAGCCAGTGCGACCAATGCCACGAGACCCAGCGGATCGTCGGAGCCGTCGCGCATGCGCTGGACCATCCATGCCCAGGTCGGCGTCAGCGCGGCGAACTGCAGCGCGAGCCAACCGGCGGCCGGTGTGCGGTCGATATGAATGCCCCAGTCCACGATGCGCGGATGACGGTGGGCGAGCGTTGCCAGAGACATGTTTTTCTTTCCGCTCGTTCAGGAGGTGAATCGGCGCGCATCGTTGCGGCGCGCGCGGCGGCGCAGCATGGCGAGCATCGACAGCACGACGGCGAGGGCGCCGAGCGTTTCGGGTTCGGGCGTACTCGGCACCTCGGCACCCAGCGCCAGGTCGCTCACGCCTTGCGGCATCGGCAGCGGCTGGTTCACGTCCACGCCGTTCTGCGGCGCCAGGTTGCGCACCACCTTGTCGACCGCGATGAAGCTCGTGTACTGCGTGAGCAGGCTGTACTTCAGGCCCAGCTCGGTGATGCGTTCCTTGAAGGCCGCGCTGCCTTCGAGCGATTCCTGGTCGCTCAGGCTCTGGATGCGATGGCGTGCCCACAGCGTGCGCAGCGCGGCGGTGTCCAGGCGGGTGCGGTCGTCGATGCGCACTTCCTGGCGGTACGGGCCGCTGGCGCTCTGGCCTTCGATGATCACGCGGCCCTTGGACTCGCCGCGCCACTTGCCGAACACGATGACCGGGCGTTCGCCCAGCACGTCGGGCAGGGCCTGCGGTTCCACGTCGTACACATCCAGGCCGCCGAAGGTGGCCTTCACGCTGGTGAGCACCGGTGACTCCACCATGCGACGAAAGCGCGCGGCCTGCTCGGGCGCCTGTACCGGGTCGGTGATGATGAACGGCTCGCCCATGCCGGCGCGCGCAATGCCTTCCATCAGGCTGCGGTTCACCGAAGAGCCGATGCCGAAGGCGAACACATTGGCTTTCGAGAGGTTGCTGCGCACCAGGTCGAAGGCTTCGCGCTCGACCGTCACGTAGCCATCGGTCACCACCACCACGGTGCGCGACACGTTCTCTTCCTTCGGCTCGGCGTAGACGCGCTTGAGCGCGGGAATCAGCTCGGTGCTGCCACGGCCGTCGTAGCTCTTGATCGTCGCAAGCGCCTGTTCGATGTTGGCGCGCGTGGCCGGCACCGACTTCGGCGAGAGCATCTTGTTGCTGCCCGAAAACAGCAGCACGTTGAAGGTGTCGCTCGGGCGCAGGCCGCCGATCAGGCGTTCGAGCACGGTCTTGGCGGTGTCCAGCGGAAAGCCGTGCATCGAACCCGAGATGTCGACCACGAAGATGTAGTCGCGCGGAGAGATCGCGCTGGCAGCCACGGCCTTGGGCGGCTCGATCATCGCGAGGAAGAAGTTCTCGGCGTTCTCGCCTTGGCCCTTGTAGAGCATCAAGCCCGATTCGATCTTTTCGCCCGCGAGGCGGTAGTCGAGCACGAAGTCGCGGTTGTCGGCAGGGCGGCCATCGGCGGTGAGCGTGATGTCGGCATGCTGGTCTTCGTCGCTCTTCTTCACATCGATGGCGTGGGTGGTCGAGCGCACTTCCTTCAGGCCCATCGGCGTGTCGATCGTGGCCTTGAGCTTGAAGCTGGTGCTCGGTGCCACGCCTGCGTGCAGCGTGGGTTGTGCGACCCACTTGGCTTGCGCGTTCTCCGATTGCGGGCTGTTGTAGCGCGGGCCGACCACGGTCGGGAACACGAACTCGTAGTTGCCCGATTGCGGCACCAAGAGCTCGGTGTATCGCAGCTCCACCTTCACATCGTCGCCGGGCAGGATGTTGGCGACGTTCATCTGGAACACGTTGGGCAAATGCTGCTCGAGCAGCGCGGCGGTCTTGCCTTCTTTCTTCGCGGTGTCGTATTCGATCTGCGCCTGCTGCTTCTCGCGGATCTGCGCGGTGATCAGGCGATCGGCCAGTCGAATGTTGAGACCGCTCACGGCGGCCTTGGTCGAACCGGGGAATACGTATTTGGCTTCGATGGCGCGCTGGCCTTCATTGCGATAGGTCTGCGTGACCGTGACATCGGCGATCACGCCCGAAATCTTCACGGCGACTTCCGTGCCCTTGAGTGGCAGGCGATCGACCGAAGGGTCGTCGCTCTTGACGAAGAAGTAGGGGCTCTCGGTTTTCAGGCGCGGGCCGGCGGGCACTTGCTGCGCCTCCTGCGCATGCACCGGGCGCACGCCCATGGCGATGAAGCCCGCGGTCGCCAGGCTCACGGTGGCGAGCCAGAGCCAGCGGCCGGGACGTGGGGTGGTGGTGGCATCCATGGCGGGGGTCCTTGTCCGTGCGAACTTGCACAGCCGCAACTTTCGGCGGCGCGCAAGAAGGCAGTTGGAAGGCTCCTTGAAGTCGCCGGCCGCGGATTCCACGCTGTGTGAAGCCTGTGTGAAGTGACACCGCCCGGGCCCTTCACACAAGCTTCGGATCGCGCAGGGAGCATCGCCGCTTCGCTACAGACGAGGAGAAAAACCATGCTTCAGTTGTTGAAGGCGCTTCAGACTTCCGTGCTGGCCAAGGTGGCCGGCCTGTTCTTCCTGATGCTGCTGCTTTGCATTCCGCTGGCAGAGATCGATTCGATCAATCGCGCACGCGGCGACAGCCAGCAAGAGGCGGCACAGGAGCTCGCCAACACCTATGCAGGCCCGCAGACCATGGTCGGCCCGCTGCTGCTGGTGCCGTACGTCGAACGCTGGATGGAGCCGCTGCGCGACGCGCAGGGAAAGATGATCGGCCAGGAGGCGCGCAGCAAGGAGATGACCCATGTCGTGTTCTCCGACCAGCTGCACATCGCAGGCTCGATGACGCCGCAGGAGCGCTACCGCGGCATCTTCAAGATCCCGTTCTACACGCTCAATGCCACGCTCACCGGTGGCTTCGCGGCATTCAATCCGAATGCCGTGGCGCACAGCGAAACCGATTCGAAGATCGAACTCAAGGCCCCGTTCATCGCCTTCAACGTGAGCGACCTGCGCGGCCTCGACGGCTCACCGGCGCTGGCTGTGAATGGCGAAGCATTGCGCTTCAAGCAGCGCGTGCCGGGCATTGCCGACGACTCCTGGTTTGCCGACGGTATCCATGCACCGGTCACCGGCGCCGCGCTCGCAGCATGGGAGGCCAATGCGCCTGTGTCTTTCGAGATGAAGCTCGGCTTGGTCGGGCAGGACACGCTGGCGATCGCGCCCATTGCCGAGGAGACCACGGCGCGCCTCACTTCGCCCTGGGCACATCCGAGCTTCGGCGGCCGCTTTCTCGCGGCACAGCGCAGCGTGACGCCGCAGGGCTTCGATGCGCAATGGCGCATCTCGTCGCTCGTGACTTCTGCGCGCGAGCAGGTGCGCACAAGCCTTTCCAAGCGCAACAACGCCGGCGACGCCGCCGCCGCGGCGGCAAGCAGTTCCGCGCGTCACAGCCTGGCCGGACTGCAGACCTTCGACGTGTCGCTCGCGCAGCCGATCAACGTCTATTCGATGAGCACGCGCGCCGGCAAGTACGGCATGCTCTTCATCGGCCTCGTGCTGATGGCGGCCTTCATGTTCGAGCTCTTTCGCAAGCTGCGCCTGCACCCGATCCAGTACGGCCTGGTCGGCCTTTCGATCGCGCTGTTCTTCCTGTTGCTGCTCGCGCTGTCGGAGAAGTTCGCGTTCTGGATTGCCTATGCGAGCGCGGCCGGCGCAAGCGTTGCACTGCTCGCCGTGTACTTCAGCGCGGTGCTCGGCGGCTGGCGGCGCGGCCTGTCGTTCGGTGCCTTCATCGCACTGTTGTATGGCGCGCTCTATGGGCTGCTCGCCTCCGAAAGCAATGCGCTGCTGCTTGGCGCGCTGCTGATCTTCGGCATGCTGGCCACGCTGATGCTCGTGACGCGCAAGGTCGACTGGTACGCACTGTCGCGGCGCGCCGAGCCCGCTGTGCCCGCTGCACAGGGCGCATGAAACTCCTGCGATTCGCGCTCGGCGCCCTGGGCTGGCTGGTCCTGGCCGCGCTGTGGTTCTGGGCCTGGCACCTGAAGGACCCGCATCTGCGCTTCATGCGTGCATGGGAGTTGCCGATGTTGCTGGGTGCGCTGGGCGTGGGCGCGGTGATCGCATGGCGTTTCGGGCGTCGCGCGCTGCGCCCGGTGTCGTTGGGCCTGGTGTTCGCGGCGCTGCTCACGGCCCTCGGCAACGAAGCGGCGAGCCTGCATCACCGTGCCGCAGTGCCCGCCTCATCCGGCCCCGTGGCGCAGATGCTCGGCGCGCACTTCGTGGTCGGCTACGACGATGCGAAGGACCTGCACGAACTCGCACGCAAGGGCTTGATCGGCGGCGTATTCATCACCGGCCGCAACGTGAAAGGACGCACGGCCATCGAACTGCGCAAGGAGATCGATGAACTGCAGGCCCTGCGCCGCGAAGCCGGCTTGCCTCTGCTGATCGTCGCGACGGATCAGGAGGGCGGTGCCGTGTCCCGCCTCTCGCCCCTGATCGAACGCCAGCCCAGCCTTGCCACGCTCGTCGATGCCGACGTGCCCGAAGCCGAGCTTGCACAACGCGCCCGCGCCTACGGCGCGCAACAAGGCCGCTCGCTCGCCGCACTCGGCATCACGCTCAACTTCAGCCCCGTGGTCGACCTGCGCACCGGTCGCGCGCCCGGCCGATGGGACCTTCACACCCGCATCGACGAACGCGCCATCTCGGCCGACCCCGCGCTCACCGCGCAGGTGGCGCTCGCTTACGAACAAGGCCTCGAATCGGCTGGCGTGCGCGGCACGCTCAAGCACTTTCCCGGACTCGGTGGCGTGACCGAGGACACGCACCATTTCGCCGCGACGCTGCGCACGCCCGTCGCCCGACTTGCAACACAGGACTGGAAGCCGTTTCAAGACGTGTCGAGAAACTCGAACGCCGCGATCATGCTCGGCCATGTGGTCGTTCCGGAACTCGACGCCGTCTATCCGGTCTCTTTCTCGCGCAAAATCGTGCAGCAGCTGATTCGCGGCGAGTGGGGCTTTCAGGGCCTGCTCGTCACCGACGATCTGACGATGGGCGCGGCCTACAACCGCGGACTGTGCGAGGCCACGGTCCGCGCCCTCGATGCCGGTGTGGACCTGGTGTTGATCGCCTTCGACCACGACAAGTATTTCGACGCCATGCATTGCGCGCAGCAGGCCGCGCAGCGCGGCGCACTCGACCTGCCGATGCTGGAACGCAGCGGCGCCCGCCGGCTCCAACCCCTTCGCTAGCCACTTTCTCTATGTTCAAACGTTCAAGCCCCTCCCGACCCGAAGACGGCGCCACGCCGGAAGAACGCGACGCCCGCTGGAAGCTCATCGGCAAATGGAGTGCCATCGTGGTGGGCTCCGGCGCACTGGTGGTGCTGGTCGCGTCCATCGTCGCGGTGGTCGCCATCTATCCGAAGCTGCCCGACATTTCCGAGCTCGCCGACTACCGGCCCAAGTTGCCGCTGCGCGTGTACTCGACCGAGGGCACGCTGATCGGCGAGTTCGGCGAAGAGCGCCGCAACCTCACGCCCTTCGCGAGCATTCCCAAGATCATGAAAGACGCCGTGCTGGCCGTGGAAGACGCGCGCTTCTACGACCATGGCGGCGTCGACTACAAGGGCTTCATGCGCGCCGCGGTGGCCAGCCTGAAGGGCGGCAGGAAGCAGGGCGCCTCGACAATCACGATGCAGGTGGCGCGCAATGTCTACCTGAGCTCGGAGCGCACGCTCAGCCGCAAGACCTACGAAATCATGCTGGCCTTCCGGCTCGAGCAGCAGCTCACGAAGGACCAGATCCTCGAGATCTACCTGAACCAGATCTACCTGGGCAACCGTGCCTACGGTTTCGCCGCTGCATCCGAAGCGTATTTCGGCAAGCCCCTGCAGAACGTGACCATCGCCGAAGCCGCGATGCTCGCCGGTCTGCCGAAGGCCCCGGGTGCGAACAACCCGGTGGCCAACCCGCGCCGCGCGCGTGCACGCCAGCTCTACGTGATCGACCGCATGCAGGAGACCGGCTTCATCACCGCCGAGCAGGCGGCCGAAGCGAAGAAGGAAGAACTGCACTTGCGCGACGCGGCCGACCCGAACCGCCTGCACGCCGAGTACGTCGCCGAAACCGTGCGCCAGATGATGTACGCGCAGTACGGCGACAGCATCTACACCAGCGGTATGAAGGTCTACACCTCGCTGGTCGCGGCCGACCAGGCGGCGGCCTACAAGTCGCTGCGCAAGGGCATCATGGATTACGAGCGGCGTCAGGTCTATCGCGGGCCAGAGAAGTTCGTCGACCTGCCGACCGAGCAGAAGGAAGTCGATGAGGCCGTGGACGACGCGCTCGCCGAACATCCGGACAACGGCGACGTGATTGCCGCCGTCGTGCTCGATGCCAACGCGAAGGAAATCAGCGCCGTGCGCGCCAATGGCGAAGCGATCCAGATCACCGGCGAAGGCTTGAAGCCCGCGCAGTCGGGCCTCGCGGCCAAGGCACCGCCCAACATCAAGATCCGCCGCGGCGCGGTGATCCGCGTGGCGAAGACGCCGAAGGGCACGTGGGAGATCACGCAGCTTCCCGAAGTCGAAGGCGCCTTCATCGCCATGGATCCGCGCAGCGGCGCCATCAAGGCACTGGTCGGCGGGTTCGATTTCGGCAAGAACAAGTTCAACCACGTCACGCAGGCCTGGCGCCAGCCGGGTTCGAGCTTCAAGCCCTTCATCTATTCGGCCGCGCTCGAAAAGGGCTTCACCCCCGCCACCGTGGTGAACGATGCGCCGCTGTATTTCGACGCCAGCACCAACGGCGGCCAGCCGTGGGAGCCGAAGAATTTCGAAGGCACCTACGAAGGTCCGATGCCGCTGCGTACGGCATTGATGAAGTCCAAGAACCTGGTGACGCTGCGTGTGCTGCAGTCGATCGGCGCCCCGTATGCGCAAGACTGGGTCACCAAGTTCGGCTTCGACAAGGACAAGCAACCCGCCAACCTGCCGATGGGCCTGGGCGCCGGTTCGGTCACGCCGATGCAGATGGCCGTGGGCTACTCGGTGTTCGCCAACGGTGGCTACCGCGTCAATCCGTACCTCGTCACCCGCGTCACCGACATGAAGGACAAGGTCATCATGGAGACCGAGCCGCCGGTGCTCGACGAAGCGCGGCGCGCTATTCCCCAGCGCAACGCCTTCATCATGGATTCGCTGCTGCAAAGCGTGGTGAAGGGCGGCACCGCGTTCAAGGCGCACCAGGCCCTGAAGCGCGACGATCTCTACGGCAAGACCGGCACCACCAACGACTCCTTCGACACCTGGTTCGCGGGCTTCCAGCCCACGCGCGTGGGCATCGCCTGGATCGGCTACGACACGCCGCGCCAGCTCGGCGTGCGCGGCGAAACCGGCGGCAGCCTGAGCCTGCCGATCTGGATCGGCTACATGCAGTCTGCGCTGCAGGGCGTGCCAGTCACGCAGCCAACCGAACCGCCGGGCGTGGTGAACATCGACGGCGAGTGGTACTTCGACGACTTCACGCCGGGGCACAACGTGGCGAGCCTGGGCCTGGAGAATGCCGAGCAGGCGCCGCCGCCGGTGGAAGAGCTCAACGGCGCACCGATCGGTGCACCGCCGCCGCCTGAAGAGCGCAACCGCATCCTCGATTTCTTCAGGTAGCGGGCGGCAAAAAAAGGGGGCGCCGGGTCTCTACACTCGGTGCCGTCCCCCTTCTTTTCTTTGGCCGAACGCATTCATGGAAATCCTTACGCTGGTGGCGCTGCTTCTTGTCGGCGCCTACATCCTCAAGTCCAGAGACCAGCGCCAGCGCATCGCGCTGCTGGGAAGCCATCTCGGCCAGTACCAGATCGAGAAGCTCATGGAGAGCCTGACCCAGGGCTACCTGCGTTGCCTCGGCGAAGACGATCCCGAGCGCCGCCAGCAGATCTGGAGCCTGCTCGACACCACCGAGGAAAAGCTCTCGGCGCAGTTCGACAGCTTCGCCGCCGGGTTCGCGCGCCTTCCCGAAGCGGACACACGCGTGAGCAAGCTGCCCATCGCCATTCCGTATGCGCACAAGCTCTTTCCGTCCACGACCTTCGACCTGCGCGAGGCGCTGAACATCCACGCACGCGGCATCGCCGGCGTGATGAAGAACGCATCGAACCGTCCGGCCAAATCCAAGGCCTTCACCATGTCGGCCGAGCTGTTCCTGATGCAGCACACCTGCCATTGGTTCTGCAAATCGAAGACGGTGGCGTCGGCGCGCATGCTGGCGCGGCACCAGACTTCGTACGAACAACTGCTCGATGCGGTGAGCCCCGAGACACGCCGCGCCTACGGCACCCTGACAGGTCAGTGATGTGACGCCAGCGGCAGCGTGAGCGTCGCCACTGCGCCGCCGCGCGTCGCATTGCCGAGCTCGATGCGCCCACGGTGCAGCGCGGCGATTTCCTTGACGAACGCCAGCCCCAGTCCCGTGCTCTTTTTCTGGTTGTGCGGCCGCGCGAGCGAATAGAACTTCTGGAAAACCTTTTCCTGCGCGTAGTCCGGAATGCCGGGGCCGTGATCGCGCACGCTCACGCGCGCGAGCTTTGCGGTGGTCTCCAGCGTCAGCAGCACTTCGCTGTCGGGCGGTGAAAAATCGATCGCGTTGTCCAGCAGGTTGCTGATCGCGCGGCGCAGCAGGAACGGGTCGCCCTCGGTGCTGGCTTCGGTGCGGATGTTCACCAGCAGGCGGATGTTCCGCTTGGCCGCCGCGGGCTGCGCGCTGATGGCGATGTCGTCGATCAGCGAAGCCAGCGGCACGGGCTCGGTCCGCTCCAATGCACGCCGCGTTTCGAGCGCAGTGAGCTCCATCATGCGGTCGACGATTTCCTGGATGCGCTGTGTTTCGCGCTCGATGTTCTTCAGGAACCGCTCGCGCTCCGCATGCGGCATCGACGGCTCCTGCAGCAGCTCGGCCGCGCCGCGAATCGCCGAGAGCGGGCTCTTCACTTCATGCGTGAAGGTCTGCACGTAGTCCGCGACGTAGTTGCGGCCCGTCAGTGCATCGCGCATTTCGCTGAAGCCGGTGCGCACCGCATCGACCGCGCGCCGCGCCATGCGCGAAAAGCTCAAGGTGCGCTGCGCGCGCACCCAGGTCCAGTAGTCCGAGATCAGCCCGAAGGGCCGCACCAGCCAGATCGAGACGATCACGGCCAGCAGCAACAGCGCCAGGCCCGAACCCACGCCGACCCACA
This sequence comes from Variovorax sp. ZS18.2.2, assembly GCF_024701975.1. GTDB lineage: Bacteria > Pseudomonadota > Gammaproteobacteria > Burkholderiales > Burkholderiaceae_C > Variovorax. Next base: position 159,643 of record NZ_JANLNM010000006.1, on the reverse strand, counting down.
GCGTGCGGGCGCGCGCGTCCTCCACGAACTGGCCAAAGCTCTGCACCGGTTTGCCGACGCTGACCATGCCGACGATCTCGTTGTTCCAGCGAATGGGCGCGCCCACGTACATCACCGAAGTGCGCGGATCGCCATCGACGTCGCGCGAGGTGCGCGCGCCATAGAGGCCCGCGAGCGTGCGGCTCACGTCGCTCCACTGCGAGTAGTCGGCGCCCAGGTGCCTGCCGAGCGAATCGAACATCACGCGGCCGCCGCGGTCGGTTACGTAGACGCGCAGTTCCACCTGGCTCTTGTGCAGGTTGTAGATCTGCGCGGAGAACTCGCGCGCGTAGACCGTGCGGAACAGCGGCTCCAGCCGCGCGGTGTTGATGGCGCCGGCGATCACGTCCTGCTCGACCAGGCTGGCCATGAGCTGCGAGGTCTCGACCAGCGACTCCTCGGCCGATTCGCGGTAGCGCGGATCGATGTCCGACACCACGCGGTAGAGCAGGAAGGCGATGCCCGCCGTGTAGATCAGCAGGATGCCGATGAAGATCCGCGTGCGCCGGGTCAAAGCCTGGTTCTCCCCCAGGCTTGCCCACTCCGTGTGGCCTCCAACCCCCTCGCCGGGGGCAATACCTGCGGCCCGGCAAAGCCGGTTCCGCGGTATTCCCCGAAAAGGCAGACCGGGGCCGGTGTCATGCCTTTGATGGCAGTTCTTCGTTCAACGCGTAGCCGGTGCCGCGCAGCGTGCGGATCGGCTCCACATCGGGCGCCACCACCTTGAGCTTGGCGCGCAACGTTTTGATGTGCGCATCGACCGTGCGATCGAAGCTGTCGCTGGCGTCATCCCAGACGTGTTCCAGCAATTCGTCGCGCGTGAAGACGCGGCCGGGCCGCTGCACGAGCAGCCTCAAAAGGCCGTATTCGTAGCGCGAGAGCTCCAGGAGCCGGCCGTAATACCGGATCTGCATGCGCTCGTTGTCGAGCGCGAAGGGCACTGGGGGTGTCTGTGGAGCCGCTGGAGGCGTTGCGGGCGAGTTTTGAGGGGTTACCCCGTTCCCGGGCGCTGCGGCCGTTCCGGGGCCTCCAGAACTGTTGCGCGTGCTGCGCCGCAGGATCGTGCGGACCCGGGCGACCAGCTCGCGCGGCGAAAACGGCTTGGCGATGTAGTCGTCGGCACCCAGTTCAAGCCCCACCACCCGGTCGATTTCGTCGCTGCGTGCCGTGAGAAACAGCATCGGCACCTCCGGCCCGCCCTGCGACTGGTTCAGCGCCCGGAGGCGCTTGAAGAGTTCGAAACCGTTGAGATCGGGCAGCCCGATGTCCAGGATGGCCAGCGCGGGCGGCTCCTGCGCGAACTGCGCGATCGCTTCTTCGGCGGTGGCGCACCAGACCGGCGTGAAGCCGTCGCTCTTCAGGACGTATTGCAGCGTGTCGGCGATGCCCGATTCGTCTTCGGCGATCAGGATCCGGGGTTTGAAGCTCATCCGCGAATGTTAGCGAGGGGAAAGAAGGACGGCGGGCCTGCTTTCCCGTCCGAGGCGCCGGGGACCGGCGCGGCCTTTCGCGGGCTTTTTTTTGGCGCGGCGCTCTTTCTGTCTTCTATTTCTTATTCTTCTTATTCAAATTAGTAGTAGTAGATAAGGGAAGCCCTCTTCTGTGGACAGGGCACTTTTTTCGTTATGTGACAAGGACTTGTCACAGCTCTGTCACTGTGCGCAGCTGCGCTTCCGAGGTGTACCCGCAAAAGGGACAACATTGGGTAACCCGTCCGCCCTGTGGATAACCCATGGCTTGTGCCAGAACTCTCCCCAGAGTTGTCCTTTGACAGTCCCCGAAAAATCTGCGAAAGGCGGTTTTCGGCCCGAAAAATCCAGTGCCTATTAATTGGGCAATATATAGATTTCCCTTTGAAATCAACCACTTGCCACACCCCTACACAGAAGCACCGACGTTATCCACAGAGTTGCCCAAGTTTTGCGGGGACAACGCAGAGAGGAACCTTCGAGCCCCTCGGCAACCCAACGCCGTCCTTCACATTGCAAAAAATTCGAACATGACACCCTCAGAAACCAAGGCCATCGTGACCCTGAGCCTGCTGGCTGCCTTTGTCGACGGCGAGAAACACGAGCGCGAACGCGCCGAGATCAAGCGCATTGCGGAGGGCCTGTCGCAAGCCGACGGGTTGAACCTGCCGACGCTCTACCAGGACGTGCTGATGAAGCGCGTGTCGCTGGCCTCGGTGGCCGGTGAGCTGTCCAGCAACGAATCGAAGCAGCTGGCCTATGAAATGGCGGTGTGCGTGTGCGATGCCGACGGCGCGCAATCGGAAGCGGAGCGCATGTTCCTGATGGATGTGCGCACCTCGCTCGGCCTCGATGCCTCGGCGGCGCGGTTTTCAGAGCAGGCAGAAGAAATTGCCGCAGTGCCCGTAGCGGCAGCAGCCGGAACTGCCGTGACTGCCGTGGCCGCCCCCAACACGCCCGACAGCGCCGAGCTCGACAAGTCGATCCTCAATGCCGCCATCCTCAACGGCGCGCTCGAGCTGCTGCCCGAGACGCTCTCGACCATGGCGATCATTCCGCTGCAGATGAAGCTGGTCTACCGCATCGGCCAGGCGCATGGCTACCAGCTCGACAGCGGCCACATCAAGGATTTCCTGGCCACCGTGGGTGTGGGCCTGACCTCGCAGTACCTGGAACAGGCCGGGCGAAAGCTGCTCGGAGGCTTGCTCGGCAAGGTCGGCGGCGGTTTGCTGCGCGGCCTGGGCAATCAAGCGGTGAGCTCGGGCATGAGCTTCGCCTCGACCTATGCGCTGGGCCATGTGGCCAAGCGCTACTACGCCGGCGGCCGCACGCTCTCGACGCAAATGCTCAAGGAAGCGTTCTCGGGCGTGGTGAAGGAAGGGCAGAGCCTGCAGACGCAATATCTGCCGGCCATTCAGGAGAAGGCCCGCACGCTGGATGCGGGCAAGGTGCTCTCGCTCGTGCGAGGCGCCTGATTCAGGTCTTGCCTAGATCGTCGAGGATCGGGCAATCCGGGCGCGCATCGCCATGACAGCAATGCACCAGATGCGCGAGCGTGTTGCGCATCGACTGCATGTCCGCGATGCGCTGCTCCAGTTCGCCCAGGTGCTTTTCTGCAATCCGCTTGACGCTCGAACTCGCGCGCCGGCGGTTGTGCCAGAGGCCGACCAGCTCGGCGATTTCTTCCATCGAGAAACCCAGGTCGCGTGAGCGCTTGATGAAGCGCAGCGAGTGCACGTCGGCCTCGCCGTACTGACGGTAGCCGCTGTCGGTGCGCGCCACCGCCGGCAGGAGGCCCAGTCCCTCGTAGTGCCGGACCATGCGCGCCGACACGCCCGAGAGGCGCGCGGCCTCGCCGATGGCGACCTGGACTGTCATTGAACGCCGTAGCCCGCGTTCTCGATCGCGGCCACGATGTCCTTGCGCGGCTGCTCGCTCAGCACGTCGACATGACCGGTTTCGAGGTCGACCGTGACCTGCGCTTCGGGATCGACCGCCTGCACCGCGTTCTGCACTGCGCTCACGCAGTGGCCGCAGCTCATGCCCGAGACCTGGAATTTCTGGCTCATCGTTGTGACTCCTTCTTTGGTGGATGAATGAATGAATGAAATGAGCCGCCAGTTTGAACCCTCTCACGATGTCAATGTCCAGCGAAGGGGCACTTCAAATCCGGCCTTGACCTTGCCATGGTGTGAGGCTTTAGTCTTCGGCACATGGAAACCTTGCAACAACAACATCCCTCGGCGGGCACTGCCACGCTGGACCTCTCGGTCGGCGGCATGACCTGCGCTTCCTGCGTGATGCGCGTGGAGCGCGCACTCAAGAACGTGCCCGGCGTGCAGGACGTCAGCGTGAATCTCGCGACCGAATCGGCCCGCGTGGTGACTACCGATGCCGAAGACATGGACGCGCGCCTGCGACGCGCCGTGCGGGCTGCAGGCTACGAACCGCGCGCCGCAAGCAGCGCGGCCGATGAAGCAGCGGCCTTGTCGCCGTGGCATGGTTTCAGCCCGGTGGCCATCGGCCTTGCACTGTCGATTCCGCTGCTGGCGCCGATGTTCGGTGAGCCATTCGGGCAAGACTGGATGCTGCCGCCCTGGCTGCAGCTGCTGCTCGCTGCGCCGGTGCAATTCTGGCTGGGCGCGCGCTTCTACCGCGCGGGCTGGCATGCGGCCAAGGCCCGCACCGGCAACATGGACCTGCTGGTGGCACTGGGCACCAGCGCGGCCTTCGGCCTGTCCCTGTGGCTGTGGTGGCGCTCGGCCACCGGTGAGCACGCCGGTCACGGCGAGATGCCGCACCTGTACTTCGAAGCCACCGCGGTGGTGATCACGCTGGTGTTGCTCGGCAAGTGGCTCGAGGCGCGTGCCAAGCGCCAGGCGACCTCCGCGATCCGCGCGCTGCAACAGCTGCGGCCCGAAGTGGCGCACCTGGTCGGCGCGCGCGGCGAAAGCGATGTGCCGCTCGCCGAGGTGATGGTGGGCGACCGTCTCGCCGTGCGTCCCGGCGAACGTGTGCCGGCCGATGCGCGCGTGATCGAAGGGCAGTCCGAAGTCGATGAATCGATGCTCACCGGCGAACCGCTGCCGGTGGCCAAGGGCCCCGGCGATGCACTCACGGGCGGTGCGGTCAACGGCGATGGCCGGATGGTGATCGAGGTCAGCGCCATCGGCGCCGAGAGCGTGCTGGCACGCATCATCCGCCTGGTCGAGGACGCACAGGCCGCCAAGGCGCCGATCCAGCGGCTGGTGGACAAGGTCGCGGCCGTGTTCGTGCCCGTGGTGCTGGTGATCGCGTTGCTCACGCTGGCGGGTTGGCTGATCGCCGGTGCTGGCATCGAAACCGCACTGATCTACGCCGTCGCGGTGTTGGTGATTGCCTGTCCCTGTGCGCTGGGCCTCGCAACGCCGGTCGCGGTGATGGCTGGCACTGGCGTGGCGGCGCGGCACGGCATCCTGATCAAGGACGCGCGCTCGCTGGAGATTGCGCACCGCGTCGACACCGTGGCTTTCGACAAGACCGGCACGCTGACGCTGGGCCGGCCCGTGCTCACTGCATTGCTGCCGGCGACTGGCATCGAAGCCACGGAAGCCCAACTGCTCGCCACTGCCGCCAGTCTTCAAGGCGGCAGCGAACATCCGCTCGCGCGCGCAGTGCTTGCTGCTGCGGCGCAACGCGGCGTGCAGGCGCCGCCGCTGGGTGCGATGCAGGCCATGCCGGGCCGCGGTGTTCGCGGTGAAGTGAACGGTGCCACCTGGGCCATCGCGAGCCTGCGCTGGTGCAGGGAGCTCGATGCAATGCCCGCGGAAGCCGAGATCGAAAGGCTGCAGGCGCAGGGCGCCACGGTGTCGGCGCTGCTGCGTTTCGACGAAGCAGGCGCCGCGCATGTGCAGGCCTTGCTGGCCTTCGCCGACGAACCCAAGCCGCAGGCGGCCGAAGTCATTCGCACGTTGCGTGCGCGAGGCCTGCGCGTGGTGATGATCTCGGGCGACAACCTCCGCGCGGCGCAGGCCATGGCGGCGCGGCTCGGCATTGCCATCGTGGACGTGCGTGCCGATGTGCTGCCCGCCGACAAGGCCGCGCAGGTCAGTGCGTTGCGTCGCGACGGCCATGTGGTGGCGATGGTCGGCGATGGCGCCAACGACGCGCCCGCGCTCGCCGCGGCCGACGTGGGCATCGCGATGGCGCCCTCGGGCGGCGGCACCGACGTGGCAATGGAAGCGGCCGGCATCACGCTGATGCGCGGCGATCTCGCGCTGGTGGCTCAGGCGTTCGAGCTCTCGGCGCGCACGGTGGCGAAGATCCGGCAGAACCTGTTCTGGGCCTTTGCCTACAACGTGGCCGGCATCCCGCTCGCGGCCTTCGGCTTGCTGAGCCCGGTGGTGGCCGGCGCGGCGATGGCGCTGTCGAGCGTGAGCGTGATGGCGAACGCGTTGCTGCTGCGCCGCTGGAAGCCCTGAATTTTTTTTCAGTCGAACAGCAGCGCCATCATGTGGTCGTCGATGGCCTCCGCGGCGCCGGCGCGCTGGTAGAACTTGCGCAGCGTGCCTTCGCGCTGGAAGCCCAGCTTCTCGTAGAAGCGCAGGCCCGGCGCGTTGTCGCTTTCCACGCAGAGTTCGATGCGTTTGACGCCGGCCGCTTTCAGTTCGTCGATGGCCTGGCTCATCATGGCGAGCGCCACGCCCTGGCCGTGCAACGTGGGATCGACGGCCAGCGTGCCCAGGCTGGCCACATGCTGCACCCGGCCCGGATAGCGCGTCGCGCGATAGAAACCGGCGATGCGCCCGTCCAGTTCGTAGACGAAGAAGCGTCCGCTCTCGACCATCTCCTGGTAGATGGCCCGGAAGTCTTCGAGCGGCATCGGGTCGTAGCCGAGGTAGGGCACGACCTTCTCGTGCATGTAGAGCGTGAAGACCGCGTGGAGGTCTTCGGGCGTGGCGAGCCTGCGCATGGTGAAAGTCCCGGAGCGATGGAAGCGCCGAGCTTAGCGAATGCGCTTCAGGCCATCAGCACCATCGAGAACGCCAGCAACGCGCATTGAATGCACCAGGCCCATCGCAGGCGGATGCGCGAATCCAGCACCGCGCCGATGGCCCAGAACCCCGCGACGGCCAGCGCGAGGAGTTCGAGGCCGGTGCAGAACGCGAGGTCGTCCGCGCCCCACAGAAAGGCGAGCGTCACGCCAATCCATCCGATGAAGTGGACCGATGCCGAGACGACCTGCGCGCGGGTCAGCGCCGGGTCGTGGATGTGCATCGCCTCGTCGAGCGAGAACGGTGCTTCCGGAAAACGCGCCGCCACATCGGCCGGCTGCCAGCCCGGCGGCTTGAACCACACAGCGAGCTTGTCGCGCCATCTGCGCGTGTGCCAGCTGTCGCGCACGAGCGGCGCATACGGCCCGAGGATCGCCCGCAGCGGATCGAAGCTCGCGAGCGCCTTGCGTGTGCCGTAGACGCATCGCTCACCTTCTTCGGCGAAGGTGCCGAACATGCGGTCCCACACCACAAGCATGCCGCCGTAGTTGCGGTCCACGTACCCGTCGTTCACCGCGTGGTGCACGCGATGGTTCGAGGGGGAAGAAAACACGCGGTCGAACCAGCCGAGCTTGCCGATGTGCTCGGTGTGGATCCAGAACTGGTAGACCAGCACGATGAGCCCGGCGATGCCGAACTGCTCGGGCGGCACGCCGACGACCGCCATCGGCAGGTAGAAGGCCCAGCCCAGGAAGGCCACCATGCTTTCCTGCCGCAACGCGGTCGAGAAGTTGAACTGCTGGCTCTGGTGGTGCACCGAGTGCGCGGCCCAGAACACCGCCGACTCGTGCCCCGCGCGGTGCAGCCAGTAGTCGCAGAAGTCGAACAGCAGCACCGCCACGATCCAGCCGATGGCGCTGTCCCAGAAGGCGGGCCGCGTCCAGATCGCGACGACCGGATAGACCATCGCGTAGAGACCGATCTGGAAGAGCTGCGTGCACACCGCGAGCGCCTGGCTCATCAGGCCCTGGCTCAGGCTGCCGAGCGTGTCGCTGAAGCGGTAGGTGTTGCGGCGCTTGAACCAGCCCCATGCGAATTCGCACGCCATGAGCAGCGCGAACACGGGCACGACGAGAACGACCAGCCGATGCACCGCGTTTTGTTTTTCAGCAAGCCTTCAGCGAATCTTCAGCGATCCGTCGCGCCCGACGCATCCGAAGAGAGACCGGCCACGATCACCGCGTTGGTGCCGCCGAAAGCGAAGGAGTTGGAGAGCGCGTAGCGGATGCCCTTGGCTTCGCGCGCTTCGCCGCGCACGAAGTCGAGATCGAACGCGGCATCGGGCGTCTGCAGGTTGGCGATGGGCGGGAGCGATTCGCGCGCCAATGCGCGCAATGCGGCAATGAGCTCGATGGCGCCGCCGCCGCCGAGCACGTGACCGTGAATCGCCTTGGTGGCGCTCACCGGCGTGGCATTGCCGAACACCTCGCGGATCGATGCTGCTTCGGCCGCATCGCCGGCCGATGTGGCGGTGCCGTGCGCATTGATGTGGCCGATGTCCGAGGCCCCGATGCCGGCATCGCGCAACGCAGCACGCATGGCGCGCACCTGGCCGGCTGAGTCGGGATTGGTGATGTGCGTGCCGTCGCAGTTGGTGGCGTAGCCCGCGAGCACGAAGGGTGCGGCTTCCGCACCGCGCGCCTGTGCATGCGCTTCGGATTCGATCACCAGCGCGGCAGCGCCTTCGCCGATGGCAAAGCCCGCGCGGTCGCCGGAGAAAGGCCGGCAGGCGGACGACGGTGCATCGGCCGGCGGCGGCGCCATCACGCGCATCGCGTGCCAGCTGGCCATCACGCCGGGTGTGAGCATCGCGTCGTGGCCGCCGACGATGGCAACGTCGATCCAGCCGCCGCGAATCGCGCGCATCGCCTCGCCGATGGCGACGGCCGAGGAGGCGCAGGCACACGCATAGGCAATGGCCGAGCCGCGTGCGCCGAAGTGCAGTGCGAGCTCCGCCACCGCCGCGTTCGGCATCACGGTGAGCACGGTCGTTGGGCGCATGCGCTTCTGCTCGCCGTAGAGCGCGCTGGTCGTGGTGTCGAAGGCGCCTGCGCCCGCGAGGCCGCTGCCCCAGAAGATGCCCAGGCGTTCGGGGTCGACACTGTCGGCACCGAGTCCGGCCTCTGCAGCCGCGTCCTGTGCGGCGGCGAGCGCCATCGCCGTGCCGCGGTCCAGCGGCAGGCGAGAGGTGCTGCGCACGCCATTCGAATCGAAATCGCAGGCAGCCACGGCGAGCGACATCGGGTCCATGCCCTTGATCTCGAGTGTCTGCGCGCGCACGGCCGAGCGGCCGGCGAACAACGCATCGTCGAAGGCCTCCACGGTGCGGCCGATGGGCGTGACGAAGCCCATGCCGCTCACGCGAACGGGTGCCGATGCGGCACGCGCTGCGGAAGCGGCCAGCACGGCATGGGCGGCACCGCTGCTCATGCGTGGGCCGCTTCGGTGGACGGCGTGGCCACGCCGCTGCTCTCGGTGTCGATCACCTCGCACAGGCGCTGCAGCGTGATGCCGGCTTCGCGCGGATCGAGCCGGTCCTCGGGAATGCGCAGGTGGAAGGCGTCTTCCACCGCGAAGACGAACTCCATCAGCGCGAGCGAATCGAGGCCGAGGTCGGTCAGCACGGTGGCGGGCGAGATGGCGCTGCGATCGACCTTGAAGTCGGTCTCCAGGATCGTCGCGATGCTGTTGAAGGTGGGCGAGGAGGACATGGGCTGTGTTCCTTTCAGGTGTGTTCGTTCGGGCGAACTCATGCGTACAGGGGATGCATGGGCATCGTCCCATGCGCGACCGCATCGGCGAATGACACCGTTTCGCGCACGACCTGTTGACGGTCGTTGTCTATCGTGATCATGTGGTAGCTGTTGGCCACGACCACGGTGCGGAATGCGCGGCAGCGCAGGCCCCGCGCGAGGATGTCCAGGTTGGCCACGCTGGCCACCTCGTCCTGCTGGGCATGCAGTGCGAGCACGTTGTCGCACTGCACGGCGTTGAGGTTGCGCCGCACGTGGCGGATCAGCCGGTCGTGTTCGCGCAGGTGGCCCACGCCGATCACCGAGCAGCCGGCGCGCGAGATCTTGCGATGGCGCAGCTCGCGCTCGATCCAGGCGCGCACGCGTTCGTTCTTCACGCCGTAGGGCGGGCGTTCGCGGTATTGCCAGAGGCGCCCGAGCGGTGTGTAGAAGGCGAGCGGCAGCAGGAACTGGGTGCGCGGAATCGCCCAGCCATCGAAGCGCAGCGTGGTCGACATGAGCACCAGCGCATCGACGTCGCGGCCGCAGCGGATGGCCGCGCCCAATGCGAGCGAGGAGCCGGCGGAGATGCCGACCAGCATCACGCGGTCGTGCTTGAGGCGCAGTGCCTTGACCTGCGCCTGGATGGCGTCGAGCCAGCGTTCGTACGGCGCGGCGTGCTGCAGCGGCGCATTGGCATCGAAGGAGTAGCCGTCGATCGACAGCGGGTGTGCCGCATACCCCCGGGCGCGCAATGCCGATTGCACGGTCAGCAACTCGTCAGGTGTGCTGCATAAACCATGCAGCAGGACCACCGCGGTGCGTTGCACCTCGGGCGGGACCAGGCTCAGTTGATCGGAGGAATCACGCGCACTCATCGTGTGGCGCCGGCCATGAAAATGGCCCGTGTTTCATGCTGCTGTCGTATGCTCATGCAACGACTATCGTGTGGAGCTACTGACCGGCCCCTGACCCATCCCTTCAGCAACTCTTCACACTTTCACCACCCCACCACCATGCGAATCCTGCTTGTCGAAGATGACGCCGTACTGCGCGATGTGATGCTGCGCAGCCTGGCGGACGCGGGCCACCGGGTCGACGTGTCGACCAACGTCGAAGACGCCGACCACCTGTGGCGCGTGCAACCCTTCGACGCGGTGCTGCTCGATCTCAACCTGCCGGCCACCGCGAGCCCCACGAGCGGACTGGCAAGCGGGCTCACCGCATTGCGACAGGCACGCGCGCGCGGCGACCGCACACCGGTGCTCGTGCTCACCGCACGCGGCCGCACCGAAGAGCGGATCGCAGGCCTCGATGCAGGTGCCGACGACTACCTGGGCAAGCCCTTCGATCTCGCCGAAGTCGAAGCGCGCCTGCGTGCGCTGGTGCGACGTGCCAAGGGCACCGAAGACATCGTGCTGCTCGGCCAGTTGAAGCTCGATCGCAAGGCGCGTCGCTTCTCCACCGCGGGCGGTCCGCTCGACCTGCCCGCGCGCGAGTTCGAGGTGCTGTGGGAACTGATGAGCCCGCCGGGCCGCACGGTCAGCAAGCGGGCACTGTCCGACAAGCTCTCCAGCTTCGACGAATCGCTGGGCGACAACGCGCTCGAGGCCTTCATCTCGCGCCTGCGCAAAAAGCTGCTGGGCACCGGTGCGAGCATCCGCACGCTGCGCGGCATCGGCTACCTGCTCGAAGCCGAGGTGTGACGGACAGCACGGTTCCGCCGATCGCACCGTCGCTCACGCGGCGGGTCCTGCGCAACGTGCTGGTGCCGCTGGCACTCACCTGGATGTTCGGCGCGGTGATCGCGCTGGTCATCGCCAACTACTTTTCCGAACAGGCTTTCGACCGCGGCATGCTCGACGATGCCTATGCGCTGTCGGCCAATGTGCAGGCGGGTGAGCGCGGTATCGAGTTGCTGCTCACGCCGCGCGAAGTGGCCACGGTGCTCTTCGACCAGGTCGACAAGGTCTACTTCTCGGTGCAGCGGCTCGACGGTTCGCTGATCTCGGGCGAGTCGGACCTGCAGGCGCCACTGCCCGCGAGCGGCGCGCGCTACCGTTTCTCCGACCTGACCTACCAGGGCAAGCCCATGCGCGCGGTGACGCTCGAGCACGATGCGGAGCCCGGCATCGCCATGCCTTACCGCGTGGTGATCGCGCAGACCACGTTGAGTCGCACGGCGCTCGTGCGGCAACTGCTCGGCTTCGCACTGGCGCCGCAGATCCTGCTGCTGGTGCTGCTGGCCGTGTGGCTCTGGTACGGCATCCGCAGCGACCTGCGGCCGCTCGGTGACCTGCAGCGCGCGCTCGACCGGCGCGACGTGCGCGATCTGTCTCCGGTGGCGGTGGCGCAGACCTCGCGCGAACTGCAGCGCCTGGGCAATGCGGTCAACTCGCTGTTCGAGCGGCTCAGCCAGAGCGTGCAGGCGCAGCGCGAGTTCGTGGGCAACGTGGCGCACGAGCTGCGCACGCCGCTGGCGGGCATCCGCGCGCTGGCCGAGTACGGCCTGGCGCAGCACGACACCACGGTCTGGCGCGAGCAGCTCGAACGCGTGTCGGAACGCCAGGCGCGCGCGAGCCACCTGATCGACCAGCTGCTCGCGCTCGCGCTGGCCGAGGAAGCGCGCACGAGCCTGGCCCGCGAGCCAGTGCACCTCGATGCCCTGGCCGAGCAGACGGTGCTGCGGCATCTTGCGCGCGCGGATGCGCGGGGCGTGGACCTCGGCGCGCGCGGCCTCGATGACGGCGTGGTCGTGATGGCGAATGAAGCGCTGGTCGAAGGCATCCTCGACAACCTGATCGACAACGCACTGCGCTACGGCGGCCGCACGATCACGGTGGAGCTCGCGGGGCGCACGCTGAGCGTGATCGACGACGGGCCCGGCATTCCGCTCGAAGCGCAGCGCGACCTGATGCAGCGCTGGGCGCAGGGCCCTGCCGGACAGAAGCTGGGGCAGGGTTCGGGGCTGGGGCTGTCGATCGTGTCGCGCTATGCCGAGCTGCTGGGCGCCGAGCTGCGACTCGAAGCGGCCGAGCCCGCGGGGCTACGGGTGAGCGTGGCGTTTGGCGAGGTTGCCTAGCGCACGGTCCCGGCTTCGTAGAGTTCGAGCGGAAGACCGTCGGGATCGGCGAAGAAAGTGAAGCGCCGGCCCGTGTATTCGTCGACGCGCAGCGGCTCCACCGCGATGCCTTGCGCCGCAAGTTCATCGGCTGCGGCCTGCACGTCCTGCACTTCGAAGGACAGGTGCCGCAGCCCCTGCGCCTCGGGCCGCGTGGGGCGCGCGGGTGCTTCGGGAAACGAGAAGAGCTCGATCTGCGAACCGTCGGGCAGCGCGAGATCGAGCTTGTACGAAGCGCGCGCGGCGCGGTAGTTCTCGGCGACGACACGCAGGCCGAGCACCTCGGTGTAGAAGCGCTTCGACTTGGCGTAGTCGGCGCAGATGATCGCGACATGGTGAATGCGGGCGAGCTGCATGGCGGTCATTGCTACAAGGGCTTGCGCAGGAAGATGCGCGTGCGTTCCGGGAGCACGAGTCGCCGGTATTCGACGTAGCCGATGCGTTCGTACAGCGCGCGGTTCTCGGTCATCTTCTCGTTGGTGAAAAGGTAGATCGACGCATGGCCTTGCCGCCTCGCTTCGCTCTCGGCCAGCGCGAGCAATGCGCGGCCCACGCCGGTGCCCTGATGCTGCGGCAGCACCGCGATCACGTCGATCAGGAAGCCCTCGTCGGTGACATCGAGCACCAGTGCCGCGATGACTTCGTCCTGCTGCGTGGCGACCCAGACCTGCGCGTTCGCGATGATGGCGCCGTAGTCCCGGCTCATCGCCGTCGGCACGACGCCCAGGCGCGGCGTGTAGTGGCGGAAGGCTTCGACAGCGCATGCGGTGACGGATGGCGCGTCGCTCGCATCGGCCCGTCTCAGCACCCACGGTGCGGCGGCGCTCATGCGTCGAACTCCACCTCGCCCTCGATCTCGACCGGGATGTTGAACGGCAACTCCGCCATGCCCACGGCACTGCGCGCGTGCGCGCCGATGTCGGGTCCGAAGAGTTCGAGGATGAGGTCCGAGAAGCCGTTGATCACCGCGGGCTGTTTGTCGAAGCCGGGCGCCGAGGCAACCATGCCGAAGACACGCGTCCAGGCCGTGATGCGGTCGAGGTCGCCGAGCACGCGCTGCAGGCTGCCGAGCATCGCAAGGGCCGTGAGGCGTGCCGCCGCATAGCCTTGCTCGACCGTCACCTCACGGCCCAGCTTACCGAGCGGCGCGGCGATGGTGCCATCGGCGTTGAGCGGGCCGTGGCCCGAGATGATGGCTCGGCGGCCAACGAGCCGCACGAACTGGAAAGGCAGCACAACGCCGGGTGGCGGCGTCACGGTCGGGGGAAGAACGAGGCCGAGCGCGGCCAGTCGTTGCTCGATGCGGGCCATGGCATTTCTCTCCTGGAAGCGGGGACGTGAAAAGTCCGCCGCATCTTGCCATGGCCCTGGGGGATCAGCCGAGTGCCGGATAGTCCGTGTAGCCCTTCGTACCACCGCCGTACATCGTGGCCTTGTCGAGCTCGTTCAGCGGTGCGTTCTCGCGCAGGCGCCGCACCAGGTCGGGGTTCGAGATGAAGGGCTTGCCGAAGGCCACGAGGTCGTCGCCTTCCTTGAGCGCTTCTTCGGCCAGCGGCTTGTCGTAGCCGTTGTTGACCATCCATGCGCCCTTGCCACCGGCTTCGCGGTACGCGGCCTTGAGGGCTTCGTAGTCGAAGGGGCGGTCCTCGATCTCGCGCGGGCCGCCGGTGGCGCCTTCGATGATGTGGATGTAGGCCAGGTTGAGCGTGGCCAGCTGCTTCACGACGTAGGTGAAGAGCGGTTGCGGGTCGCTGTCGTGCACGTCGTTGGCGGGCGTCACGGGCGACAGGCGGATGCCGGTCTTGCCGCCGCCGACCGCATCGACCACGGCGCGCGTGGCTTCCAACAAGAGGCGCGCGCGATTCTCGATGGAGCCGCCGTAGTCGTCGGTGCGCTTGTTGCTGCCGTTCTTGAGGAACTGGTCGAGCAGATAGCCGTTGGCGCCGTGCATTTCGACGCCATCGAAGCCGGCGGTTTCTACTGCGCTGCGCGCCGCGACCGCATAGGCGTGGACGATGCCCGGCAGTTCACCGGCGTCGAGCGCGCGCGGCTCGGAGGTCTCCACGAAGGTCGGCACGCCGCCCTTGATGAGCACGGTCTTGGTCTTGGCGGTGATGGCCGAGGGGGCGACGGGCTTTCCGCCATCGGGTTGCAGTTCGGTGTGCGAGACGCGGCCCACGTGCCACAGCTGCACGACGATCTTGCCGCCCTTGGCGTGCACGGCTTCGGTCACGTGCTTCCACGAATCGAGCTGCTCGGTGCCGTAGAGGCCGGGCACATCGGCGTAGCCCTGGCCCTGGTGGCTGATGGCGGTGGCTTCGGTGATCAGCAGGCCGGCGGTGGCACGCTGGGCGTAGTAGGTGGCGGCCATCTCGGGCGGCACGGCGTTGGGCGAGCGGTTGCGCGTCAGCGGCGCCATCACGATGCGGTTGGCGAGCTTCAGGTCGCCGGCCTGTACGGGGTCGAAAAGGGTGGACATCGTGAATGAGAGGCAGAGTTGAAACAGGCGCAAGGCTAAGCGCCTGGACTCAACCCTGCTGTCGCACGGTTGTCCCGATTGGTGCTATGCGAGCAGCGCCAGCAGGGCCGGGCTCACGCGCACCGGCACCGCGAGGAGGATCTGCCCCATGCCCTTGCCCAGCGGGTCGTTGCGCAGCGACGCCATGCCGCCGCCGCCCAGCGCCGCTTCGCAGACGAAGTTGAAGGCATCGATGCCGGGCACCTCGTAGCGCGTGACGCGGCCCTTCACGAGATGCGCGAGCCATTCGGCCACGCGTGCTTCGGTGAGCTGGTCGCGCAGCAGCGGCAGCAGGGCAGGGTGGCGCGCGATGACGCCGATGTTCGAGGTGTCGCCCTTGTCGCCGCTGCGGGCCCAGGCGAGGCGGATGAGGGGCACTTCGACGGTGTCTGCGGCCTCGGCAGCCGCTTCGTGTTGCGTGGCACTGACGGGTCGCGGTACGGGCGTGTCGGCGACGGCGGGCGCGAGGGTGCGCGGCACATCGATGCGCTGTCCGTCGACGCTCACGCTGGCCTCGACCTGCGACTTGTCGAGCAGAAAGGCGTACTGCCGGATCGATGGCGACACCGAAGCCCGCCCGCCGCCCGCACCTGTGGTGCCTGGCGACCACGAGGTGCCGGCTGGCGCCACCTCGCGCGCGAACAGCTCGAGCGCTTCCTTGCGCGGATGCGTCACTGCGAGCCGCAGCACCACCTCGCGCGTCTGCCGCGCCTGTGCGTTCGCATGCGGGCCGTAGCAGGACTCGGCGCCCAGCATCTCGATGTGCGTGGCGCTGTAGGGGCCGAAGCCGAACTGCGTGAAGAGTTCGCCCGTGCGCGCGAGGATCGCCTCGCCCGTGCGCCGTGCCTTCGCGGCCGCATCGAAGCCCACGATGGTGAGCTGCGCCGCGGTCTTGAAGCCATCGACATACGTGGCGCTGACCTTGTAGCTCGCGGTCGGCGCACGGCCGCGCGCGCCGTGCACGCGCACGCGGTGTTCGCCGGCTTGTTCGATGCGCACCTGCGTGAAGTCGGCCGTCACGTCGGGCAGCAGGTAGGCCGCGGGGTCGCCGATCTCGTAGAGCATCTGCTCGCCAACCACCGCAGGCACGAGCTTGCCGCCGGTGCCCGCGGGCTTGGCGACGACGAAGCTGCCATCGGCGCTGCACTCGACGATGGGATAGCCGATGTGTGGCCAGTCGGGCACGGTGTCCCAGTCGGTGTGCAGGCCGCCGGTGGCCTGGCAGCCGCATTCGATGATGTGGCCCGCGAGGCTGCCGGCGGCGAGCAGGTCGTGGTCGCCGGGTTGCCATTTGAATTCATGCATCAGCACGCCGAGCGTGACGGCCGAGTCGACGCAGCGGCCGGTGATGACGACCTGCGCTCCCGCATCGAGCGCGGCCTGGATGGGCCGTGCGCCGAGGTACGCGTTGGCGGTGAGCACGCGTTCGGGGAGCGCCGCGCCGCTCTGCAGTTCGCGCACGGGCGGCTGGGCCTGGCGCAGTTGCGGCAGCAGCGCGGACACGTCGTCGCCGCTCACCACCGCGATCTTCAGTTCGACGCCTTGCTCTTTCGCAAGCGCGGCCAATGCGTCGGCGCAGCCTTGGGGATTCACGCCGCCCGCGTTGCTCACCACGCGGATGCCCTGTTTCACGACATCCTTGAGCACCGACTTCATCGCGACCGAAACGAAGTCGGTCGCATAGCCGAGCTCCGGTTTCTTGAGCCGCGCGCCCGCGAGGATCGACATGGTGAGTTCGGCGAGGTAGTCGAACACGAGGTAGTCGATCTGCCCGCTCGCCACGAGCTGCGGCGCGCCCACGCTGCTGTCGCCCCAGAAGCCCGAGGCGCCGCCGATGCGGACGATGCGTTCGTTGTTGCGGGTGTTGCTCATCGGCCGCTCCATTGCGGCTTGCGCTTCTCGCGGAAGGCGAGCTGACCCTCGGCCGCATCTTCGGTGAGCGCGAAGAGGCCGATCTGGCTTTCGGTGAACGCCATCGATTCCTCGAAGGCCATCGCCTCGATCTTCTTCATCGTGTAGAGGCCGCGGCGGATGGCGGCGGGCGACTTGTCGAGCATGCGGCCGAGCAGCCAGTCGACGCTCTCGTCCACGTCCTCGCTCGTGCGGTTGATCAATCCATGTTCGAGCGCTTGCGCAGCGGTGATGGGCTCGCCGGTGATGCACATCTCGGCCAGCACGCGGCGTGGGAGCAGGCCATCGAGCACGCTGAGCACCTGCGCGGGAAAGAGGCCGACCTTCACTTCGGGCAAGCCGAACACGGCGCTGCTGCTGGCCACCGCCATGTCGCACATCGCCATGATCCCCATGCCGCCCGCCATGCATGCGCCGTTGACGCGCGCGATGAGCGGCACGGTCGATTGGCGCGCCTGGCGGAAGAGGTTGGCGAAGCCCTGGTAGGGCTGCGCGTAATCGAACTTGAAGGAGGTGCCGCTTTGCAGGTCGGCACCCGCGCAGAAGGCGCGCGTGCCGGCGCCGGTGATGACGACGGCGCGCACCGAGGGGTTGGCGTTGGCGCGCGCCAGTGCATCGGACAGGCGCGCGAGCACGGCGGCGTTGATCGCATTGCGCCGCTCCTCGCGGTCGATGGTGAGCCACATGACGGGCCCGCGCATCTCTTCGCGCAGTTCGACGGTGGGAGGGGTTTCGGCCATGGCGCTGGGTTCCTTCGGTGTCTGAAGTGCTTGCTGTCCGTAGCGTGACGCGAAAAAAAAGCCGCATCGTGCGGCTTGTGGCTGAAGCAGGCCGGGTTTTCCCTTGGATGGGGCCCGACCGCTTCGCTGCTTCTGTGAGCTTCGGTTTACTTCAGCAGGCCTTCGGCCTTCATTGCTTCCTGCACGGCCGGGCGGGCCGCGACGCGTGCATGCCAGGCCTGCACGTTGGCGAAGGCCGAGAGGTCCACGCCGGTCGGCTTGGTCCAGTTGGTCACGGTGAAGAGGTAACCGTCGGCCACGCTGAAGTGCTCGCCCATCAGGTACTGCTTGTCGGCGAGCTGGCCGTCCAGCCATTCGTAGCGCGACTTGAGCTTGTCCTTGAAGATGGTCTTGGCTTCTTCGGGCATGTTCGGGTTGAACAGCGGGCTGTAGCCCTTGTGGATCTCGGTGCCGATGAAGGTCAGCCACTCCTGCAGGCGGTAGCGCTGCAGCGTGCCGGCGGCGGGCGCGAGGTTCTTGGTCGGTGCGAGGTCGGCGATGTACTGCACGATGGCCGGGCCTTCGCGCAGGCGCGTGCCGTCGTCCAGTTCGAGCATCGGCACGTAGCCCAGCGGGTTGATGCCGTAGTAGTCGGTGCCGTCCTGCAGCTTGTGGCTCTTGGTGCTGGCCATCACGGGTTCGAAGGCGAGGCCGGCTTCGTGCAGCGCGATGTGGGGCGAGAGGGAACAGGCGCCGGGCGAGTAATACAGCTTCATGCGAAATGACTCCAGGGGGAAATGGATGGGATGGCGAGGTTGATCTTTATGGGAAACCGAGGGGCATGCTAGCGGGTTTGGCGGCGTCGCGTTTTTGTCCTACGGCCGCTTGGGGCCCGTGACTATCGGGGAGACACGACCCGCTTTCTAAGCTCCCCCGCACGGTGGGCGAGGCCTGCTGCAAGGAGTTTCGGATGTTGAAGTACGCGATCATTTTTGCGGTCATTTCGCTGGTGGCCGGCCTGCTCGGTTTCGGTGGCGTGGCTGCGGGAGCGGCCGGCATCGCCAAGCTGCTGTTCGGCCTGTTCCTCGTGCTGGCCGTGCTGTTCGTGGTGCTCGCTGCGCTGGGCGTGGGCGCGGTGAAGAAGGCGCTGGACTGATGCAGCGCTTGAAGACGAAGTGGCCGCAGGCGCGGTCGCTCGACACGCTGCTGCAGAGCCCCGCGCACCGCGTGCTGCGGGTGCTGCTCGTGACGCAAGCCCATTGGCAGGTTATGCAATTGCCTGAACACCGCTCGCGGCGACGACGGGCCTGAAGAAACTCCCATGCACATTTCCCACATCGACGCCCAGCTCGACTACGAGGTGAACGCGCCCGCGCACATGCTGCTCAACATCGAAGCCGCACGCTCCGGCGCGCAGGCCGTGGTGGAAGAGACATTGACCATCGAGCCGCCGACCGAGATGCAGGTGTTCTGCGACGAGGGCAGTGGCAATCGCTTCATCCGCTTCGATGCGAAGCCCGGGCCGCTGAAGATCGGCTACAGGGCGACGGTGCAGCGCTCGCACGTCCACGTGCCGCCGGACCTGCGCGAGGTGCCGGTCAGCGAAGTGCCCGACGAGGTGCTGCACTACATGATGCCGACGCGCTACTGCGAGTCGGACCTGATGTCGCGCTGCGCGCAGCAGCTCTTCGGCGAATTGCCGCCGGGCATCGGCCGCGTGCAGGCGATCGTCGACTGGATCCACGAGAGCATCGCCTACGAACCCGGCAGCAGCGACTCGACCACCACCGCGCGCGAAGTGTTCGTGGAACGTGCGGGTGTGTGCCGCGACTTCGCGCACCTGGGCATCACCTTCTGCCGCGCGCTGAACATTCCGGCGCGGCTGGTGGTGGGCTATGTGTGGTTCGACGAACCGCCGCAGGATTTCCACGCGGTGTTCGAAGCCTGGCTCGGCGGGCAGTGGGTGCTGTTCGACGCGACGCGCATGGCGCCGGTCGACCGGCTGGTGCGCGTGGGCACGGGGCGCGATGCGAAGGACGTGGCCTTCTGCACGATCTTCGGCGCGGTGCGCATGACGGACAAGAAACTCGTGGTGCGCGAGGTGCAGGACGAAAGCATCGCGCCACCGACTGCGCCGACCCCGAGTGGGGCGCTGGTCGGCATCGAAAAGCCGGTGCCGGTGACGCAACTGGCGGAAACCGCCGGCTGACAACGATAGTTTGCTATTAAATATATAGCAAACTATCCAGCAACCACGGGCGAGTGCGGGCGGCTTGGCATTGCCCCCTAGCTTGCCCACACAACAGGCGCAAGGCGGCAACGCCGATTAAAATCGGTCCCCCTTTGCGCAGCGCACGCGTCTCAGTAGTGCGCCCCTCTTTCAAATGCTGTACCCCGAAGAATTCGATGTGATCGTCGTCGGCGGTGGCCATGCCGGCACCGAAGCCGCGCTCGCCGCCGCGCGCATGGGCGCCAAGACGCTGCTGCTCTCCCACAACATCGAGACACTGGGGCAGATGAGCTGCAACCCGTCGATCGGCGGCATCGGCAAGGGGCACCTGGTGAAAGAGGTGGATGCGCTCGGTGGTGCGATGGCGATTGCCACCGACGAAGCCGGCATCCAGTTCCGCATTCTCAATTCGAGCAAGGGGCCGGCCGTGCGCGCCACCCGTGCCCAGGCCGACCGCGTGCTGTACAAGGCCGCGATTCGCCATCGCCTGGAAAACCAGCCGAACCTGAGCCTGTTCCAGCAAGCGGTCGACGACCTGATGGTGGAGGGGGACCGCGTGGTCGGTGCCGTCACGCAGGTGGGCATCGCTTTCCGCGCGCGCACCGTGGTGCTGACGGCGGGCACTTTTCTCGATGGCCGCATCCATGTGGGCCTCGACAACTACCAGGCCGGACGTGCCGGCGACCCGCCGGCGATCAGCCTGTCGGCGCGCCTGAAGGAACTGAAGCTGCCGCAAGGCCGGCTCAAGACCGGCACGCCGCCGCGGCTGGACGGCCGCACCATCGACTTTTCGAAGTGCACCGAGCAGCCCGGCGACGGCATGCCGGGTGGAGCAGGGCCGATGCCGGTGTTCAGCTTCATGGGCCGCGCCGACATGCACCCACGCCAGATGGCCTGCTGGATCACCCACACCAACGCGCGCACCCACGACATCATTCGCTCCGGCTTCGACCGCAGCCCGATGTTCACCGGAAAGATCGACGGTGTCGGTCCGCGTTATTGCCCGAGCGTCGAAGACAAGATCAATCGCTTCGCCGACAAGGAAAGCCACCAGATCTTCCTCGAGCCCGAAGGCCTGACGACCAACGAGTACTACCCGAACGGGATCTCGACCAGCTTGCCGTTCGACATCCAGTACCAACTGGTGCGCTCGATGCCGGGACTGGAGAACGCTCACATCCTGCGGCCGGGCTATGCGATCGAGTACGACTACTTCGATCCGCGCGAACTCAAGAGCAGCTTCGAGACACGCTCGGTCAAGGGCCTGTTCTTTGCCGGGCAGATCAATGGCACGACCGGCTACGAAGAAGCCGCCGCTCAAGGTGTGTTCGCCGGCATCAACGCCGCACTGCAATGCCGTGGCGAAGACGCCTGGCTGCCCCGCCGCGACGAAGCCTATCTGGGTGTGCTGGTCGATGACCTGATCACCAAGGGCGTGACCGAGCCGTACCGCATGTTCACCAGCCGCGCCGAGTTCCGCCTGCAACTGCGCGAGGACAACGCCGACATGCGCCTGACCGAAGCAGGGCGCAAGCTGGGCTTGGTGGACGACGCGCGCTGGGATGCTTTCAGCCGAAAGCGCGATGCTGTTTCACGTGAAACAGAGCGGCTCAAGTCGATCTGGGTGAACCCGCGCAACCTGCCGGCTGCCGAGTCCGAACGCGTGCTGGGCAAGGCCATCGAGCACGAATACAACCTGGCTGACCTGCTGCGCCGGCCCGATGTGAACTACGAAACGCTGATGTCGCTGGACGGCGGAAAGTACAACGCTGGCTCGGCACTGACCGAAACCGAGATCGAGCAAATCGAAATCTCGGCCAAGTATTCCGGCTACATCGAGCGCCAACACGACGAAGTGGAGCGCGCCGCTCACTTCGAGAATCTGCGGCTGCCTGCCGATTTCGACTACGGACAGGTCAAGGCCCTGAGCTTTGAAGTGCGCCAGAAGCTGGACAAGCACCGTCCCGAAACGCTGGGCTTGGCTTCGCGCATCTCCGGTGTGACGCCCGCGGCCATCTCGCTCTTGATGATCCATTTGCGCAAGGGTGGGCACAAAGCCTTCGCTCGTGACGCCGCCACGGAAGCAGCCACCGAGCCGCAGTCCGCCGAATGAGCGCGCCCATCGACACGCTGCGCGCCGGCGCAGCAGCGCTTGGTGTCACTTTGTCCGACCGGCAGGGCGAGCAGTTGCTGGCCTACGGCACGCTGATGCTCAAGTGGAACAAGGTCTACAACCTGACAGCCGTGCGCGATCCGGCGGGGGTGATGACGCACCATCTGCTCGACAGCTTGGCGGTCATCTCTCCGCTGCAGCGCCAATATCCAGAGCAGGGCAGGTTGCTCGACGTGGGATCGGGCGCTGGGCTGCCGGGTGTGATCATCGCGATCATGCGTCCAGACATCGACGTGAGTTGCTTGGATGCCGTCGCCAAGAAGGCGGCCTTCGTCCAACAGGTGGCTGCCGAGCTGGAGCTGTCCAACCTCCGTGGGCTGCATGCACGGGTCGAATTGCTGGAAGGCAGCTACAACGTTATCAGCTCTCGCGCCTTCGCCTCGTTGCCGGATTTCTTCAACGGCTCGAAGCATCTGCTGGCGGCGGACGGTGTCTGGCTCGCCATGAAGGGCAAGACGCCCAGCGACGAACTCGCTGTTCTGCCTCCAGAAGTGGCTGTGTTTCACGTGGAACAACTGACGGTTCCGGGCCTCGATGCCGAGCGTTGCATCGTCTGGGCGCGCAAAGAGCCCGTCTGATTCCGTAAAAGATGCGGTGCCGCCGGCAAAAGCCGGCGCCCGAACGGCCCTCCGCGCGCCGGCCTCGCTTAGACTCGACGCCTCCCCTTGGCTCTCTTCTTCGAGGCAAATTCCATGTTTGGCATCGCTGACTACGGCGCATTTGTCGCCGCCATCATCCTGTTCCTCCTGATTCCCGGCCCGGGCAATCTGGCGCTGATCACCTCGACCAGCAAAGGCGGAATTCGCGGTGGATTGGCAGCGACGACTGGTGTGATCGTTGGCGACCAGTGCCTTTTGTGGGCTGCGGTGGCTGGCGTGTCGGCGGTTCTGGCCGCTTACCCGACCGCGTTCAAGGCGGTGCAGTGGCTGGGTGCCGCCTACCTGGCGTGGCTCGGCCTCAAGATGCTGCTGGCCAAGCCCGGTTCGGCGCCGATCCTCAACATCAAGCCGGGCCATTTCTTCCGCCAGGCTTTCATGATCACCTTGCTGAACCCGAAGGCCATCGTGTTCTATATGGCGTTCTTCCCGCTGTTCGTCGACCCGGCCCGTCATCAGGGGCTGATCACTTTCGGCGCGATGGCGGTGACGATCGCGGCGCTGACCTTCCTCTACGGTCTGACCTCGACGCTGCTCACGCACTTTCTCGCCGAGCGCATCCGCGCCAATCGCCGCATTTCCGGCACGCTCGAAAAGCTGGCTGGCGTCTTCCTGATCGCCTTCGGCGTCAAGCTCGCGATCTCGCGCTGATCGATCGATCCCCAGAACTGACATGGCCAAGATTTTCTGCATTGCCAACCAAAAGGGCGGCGTCGGCAAGACCACCACCACCGTCAACCTCGCCGCCGGCTTGGCCAAGGTGGGGCAGCGGGTGCTGATGATCGACCTTGATCCCCAGGGCAATGCGACCATGGGTTCGGGCATCGACAAGCGTGAACTGGAGTTGACGGTGTACGACGTGCTGCTCGAATCGGCTTCCGTTGCCGAGGCGCGCGTCAAGGCCGACAAGCTGGTGGAGGGCGGTTGCGGCTACGACGTGCTGGGCGCCAACCGCGAACTGGCCGGCGCCGAAGTGGAAATGGTGGCGCTCGACCGCCGCGAAAAACGCCTGCGTACGGCGCTGGCGGCCGTCGGCGCCGAGTACGACTTCGTGCTGATCGACTGCCCGCCGAGCTTGAGCCTGCTCACGCTCAACGGCCTGTGCGCTGCCCATGGCGTGATCGTGCCGATGCAGTGCGAGTACTTTGCGCTCGAAGGGCTGACCGATCTGGTCAACACCATCAAGCAGGTGCACGCCAACCTCAACAAGAACCTGCAGATCATCGGCCTGCTGCGCGTGATGTTCGATCCGCGCATCACGCTGCAGCAGCAGGTGAGCGAGCAGCTCAAGTCCCACTTCGGCGACAAGGTGTTCGATACCGTGATCCCGCGCAATGTACGGTTGGCCGAGGCACCGAGCTACGGCCTGCCGGGCGTGGTGTTCGATCCGGCCGCCCGGGGCAGCCAGGCTTTCATTGCCTTTGCGCAGGAGCTGGTCGAGAAGCTGCCGCCTGCGAGTGCTTTCGCTTCCGGTGCCGTCGCGCCGCCGATTGCACCGGTTGAACGCATCGCGCCTGACCTCGCCATTCCCGAGGACGTGCTGGCGCCCGCGCCGGCCTCCGACTCCACCCCCGAAAAAAGCCTCTGACGCCTGCCGCGAATCGGTACGGTGCTATCAAGTTCGTAGCAAATGACAGTTTCCCGCATCCTGCTGCTGCCGGGTTGGCAGAACAGCGGCCCCGGCCATTGGCAGACCATCTGGGAGTCGATCCACGGCGACCACCGCGTCGACCAGCATGAATGGATGCGGCCGCTGCGCGGCGACTGGTCCGCGCAGCTCGAGGAAGAAGTGCTGGCCGCCCCCGGTCCGGTGGCCTTCGCCGCGCACAGCCTCGGCTGCATCCTCGTCGCCGCCTGGGCTGCGCATTCGCGCAACACGCACAAGGTAGCCGGCGCATTGCTGGTGGCACCCGGCGATGTGGAGCGCGAAGATCTGCGGCAACTGATTCCCGGATGGGCACCGATCGTGCGTCAGCCGCTGCCTTTCCCCTCGGTGCTGATCGCCGCCAACGACGACCCTTACTGCGAGGCCTCGCGCTCGCAGCAACTGGCCCGAGACTGGGGCGCACGCTTCGTCGACACCGGCAAGGGCGGCCACCTGAACGCCGAATCCGGCCTGGGCGACTGGCCCGAAGGCCGGCAACTCCTGAACGACATTTCGAAAGACAAGAACTGATGGCGACCAAGAAACCCAAGGGCCTCGGCCGTGGCCTCGAAGCGCTGCTCGGCCCGACGGCCGCACCTGCCGCAGATCACAACGGTGCCGGTACGGAAGAGGGTGGCGCGCCACCCAACCCGACCACGCTGATGCTCGACCAGATGGTGGCCGGCGTCTACCAGCCGCGCACGCGCATGGACGAAGGCGCGCTCTATGAGTTGGCCGAGAGCATCAAGGTCCAGGGCATCATGCAGCCGATCCTGGTGCGCCGGCTCGATGCCGAATCGGCGGCCGCCAAGAACGCCGAGTACGAAATCATCGCGGGCGAGCGGCGCTTCCGTGCCGCGAAGCTCGCGGGCCTCGACAGCGTGCCGGTGCTGGTGCGCGACGTGCCCAACGAAGCGGCAGCGGCGATGTCGCTGATCGAGAACATCCAGCGCGAAGACCTCAACCCGCTGGAAGAGGCGCAAGGCCTGCAACGCCTGGTCGCCGAGTTTGGGCTCACTCACGAAATGGCGGCGCAGGCCGTGGGCCGCTCGCGCAGCGCGGCCAGCAACCTGCTGCGCCTCTTGAACCTGGCCGAGCCCGCGCAGCTGATGCTGATGGCCGGCGACATCGACATGGGCCACGCCCGCGCGCTGCTCTCGCTCGACCGTGGCACGCAGATCACCGCAGCCAACCAGATCGCGGCCAAGAAGATGTCGGTGCGCGAGGCCGAAGCGCTGGTGAAGAAGCTCGCCGCCGAGTTCACCTTGACGCCGTCCCGCCGAGGCAACGCCGGCGAGAAATCGCGCGACCTGCAGCGCGTGGAAGAAGAGCTGGCCGACCTGCTCACCGCCGAGGTCGAGGTGCGCATCAAGAAGCGCACGAAGCGCGGCGAAAGCGGCGAGCTCGCGATCCATTTCGGCTCCATCGAAGCGCTCAACGGATTGATCGATCGCATCCGCCGAACGGCCTAGTTTGAAATCCGGGCGTGTCGTTCGTTCGATTGATAACTGCAATCCTTTGCGCGTATCCTCGACCGCTGGTTTTTCCAACCCAGATCTGAAAACAGAGGGAGTCCCTGTCATGACGTTCACCAAGTTCCCGCTTGCGGCCATCGCCGTCGGCGCTCTTCTCCTCACCGGCTGCGCAACCACCGACATGCAGATGGGCAGCCAGTCGGCCAAGACCATGGCCACGGGCAGCGCCGCGGGTTCGTCCACCGCCGGCGAAAGCAGCCAGCTCGAGCGCTGCGAATCGCCGCTTGGCACGGTGTCGCTGATCGAGAACGTCAACTCGGGCTGGTACACCATCCTCACCGGCGAATACCGCCTGCCGCCTACTGCAAATCTGTTGCGTTTGCTGGTGCAGCAGTCGAACTGCTTCATCGTGGTCGAGCGCGGTGCGGCCGGCATGAACGCCATGACGCGCGAACGTGCGCTGCAGCAGTCGGGTGAAATGCGCGGCGGCAGCAACTTCGGCCGCGGCCAGATGGTCGCTTCCGACTATGGCCTGTCGCCCGAGATCGTGTTCAGCAACAGCGATGCCGGCGGCATCGGCGGCGCGCTCGGCGGTCTCGTGGGTGGCGGCCGTGGCCGCGCGCTCGCAGCCATCGGCGGCAGCATGCAGACCAAGGAAGCCAGCGCGCTGCTGACCCTCATTGATAACCGCTCGGGCGTGCAGGTTGCTGCTTCCGAAGGCAGCGCCTCCAAGACCGACTTCGGTGCTTTCGGCGGGCTGGCCGGTCGCAGCGGTGCAGGCGGCCTCGGCGGCTACACCAACACGGCACAGGGCAAGGTGATTGCCGCCGCGTTCATGGACGCCTTCAACCAGATGGTCCGTTCGCTGCGCAACTACAAGGCGCAGACCGTGCGCGGCCAGGGCCTGGGCGGCGGTGGCCGGCTCGGCGTGGATGGCGGTGCGGCACCTTCGCAAACCTACGTGCCGCCGGAGCAGGCACCGGCGCGTCGTCGCAAGTAAAAAGAACGGCTGGCCTCCGGGTCACGAAAAAGCCCGGCGCTCTCGCGAGCCGCCGGGCTTTTTCACGTGCGACAGAGATGGATCAGAGGCTGAAGATCTTCCCTGGATTCATGATGTTCTTCGGGTCCAGCGCGCGCTTGATCGTGCGCATCATGTCGATCGCGCCGACACCCGCTTCGGTCACCAGGAAGCCCATCTTGTGCAGCCCCACGCCGTGCTCGCCGGTGCAGGTGCCTTCGAGCGCCAGCGCGCGGGTCACCAGCTTGTGGTTGAGCTCTTCGGCCTTCACGCGCTCTTCGGGAATGTTCGGATCGAGCAGATAGCCGAAGTGGAAATTGCCGTCGCCCACATGGCCGACGAGGAAGTAGGGGATGCCGCTCGCATCGGCCTCGGCCACCGAGTCGAGCAGGCAATCGGCCAGGCGCGAGATCGGCACGCAGGTGTCGGTGGAGATCACGCGGCAGCCCGGCCGCGATTGCACTGCAGCGAAATAGCTGTTGTGCCGCGCGGTCCACAGGCGCGTGCGTTCTTCCGGCGTGCTGGCCCATTCGAAGGCGTTGCCGCCATGGCCGCTCGCGAGTTCCTGCACCGTCTCGGCTTGCTCCTTCACGCCGGCCGGCGAGCCGTGGAATTCCATCAGCAGCATCGGCTCCTCGCGCAGGTTCAGCTTGGCGTAGGCGTTCACCATGCGCACCGTGTTCACGTCGATCAGTTCCACGCGCGCGATCGGCACGCCGAGCTGGATCGTCTCGATGGTGGTGCGCACCGCGGCCTCGATGCTCGGGAACGAGCAGATCGCAGCCGACACGGCTTCAGGCAGCGGGTAGATGCGCAGCGTGACCTCGGTGACCACGCCCAGCGTGCCTTCGCTGCCCACCATCAGGCGCGTGAGGTCGTAGCCTGCGGACGACTTCTTCGCCCGCGTGCCGGTGCGGATGACTTCACCCGCCGCCGTCACCACTTCGAGCGCCAGCACGTTCTCGCGCATCGTGCCGTAGCGCACGGCGTTCGTGCCGCTCGCGCGCGTGGCCGTCATGCCGCCGATGGAGGCGTCCGCACCCGGGTCGATGGGGAAGAACAGGCCCGTGCTCTTGATCTCTTCGTTGAGCTGCTTGCGCGTCACGCCCGGCTGCACCGTCACCGTGAGGTCGTCGGCGTTGATCGACAGCACCTTGTTCATGCGCGACACGTCGATGCTGATGCCCCCCTGCACCGCGAGCAGATGACCTTCGAGCGAGGAGCCCACGCCAAAGGGGATGACCGGCACGCTGTGCTCGCTCGCGAGCTTGACGGCATCGGCCACGTCCTGCGTGCTCTCGGCGAACACCACGGCCGAGGGTGGCGGTGCGTCGAACGAGGACTCGTCGCGCCCGTGCTGCGTGCGCACCGCCATCGCCGTGGAACAGTTGGCGCCGAAGCGCGCCTTCAGTCCGTCGATCAGGCTGGCAGGCACGTCGCGCAGATGAAGCGCCGGCATCAGGTGCGAGGTTTGGGTCGGGGCGTTCATCGGGCGTCTCCTGGGGAATAGGTGCGGGGGCTGCCGGTCATTTTACGGAGCGAGCACCATAATGCGCTTCGGTAAAAACATGAACCCCACGACCCTCAGCGCCCTCGCGGCCTTCCCCTCGCAACTGGAGGCCCACTACGCGGCCATTCCCGACGCTTTCAGGCACTGGACGCCGCCCTCATGGGAGGGCGTGCCCAGCGAAGCCTTCACGGCCATCGAGCAGCTCTGCCATGTGCGCGACATCGAGATCGAGGGCTACCACGTGCGCTTTCGGCGCACGCTCACCGAGAACCGGCCGACCCTGGCTTCGATCGACAGTGAACCGCTCGCCATCGAACGCAACTACGGCGCCGCCGACGCGAAGCAGGTGCTGGCAGATTTCCGCCTCGCACGCGCAAAGACGATGGAGATCCTCTCGTCCCTGACCGATGTGCAACTGGCCCGCACGGCCGTCTTCGAAGGCTACGGTCCGCTCACGATGCGCAGCCTCATCCACTACC
The DNA here is from genome assembly GCF_024701975.1 of Variovorax sp. ZS18.2.2. Lineage (GTDB taxonomy): Bacteria > Pseudomonadota > Gammaproteobacteria > Burkholderiales > Burkholderiaceae_C > Variovorax. Next base: position 130,915 of record NZ_JANLNM010000006.1, on the reverse strand, counting down.
TCTGCAGCCACGACCAGCAGCATCTGGCAGGTCTGCAATGGCTGGCCGGCAAGATCGACGCATCGACCGTACCGGCATAACCAGGAGCGCCCATGGGCAACCGACTTTCCCAGATCGCCACCCGCACCGGCGACGACGGCACCACCGGTCTCGGCGACAACACCCGCGTGCCCAAGGACCATCTGCGCGTGCACGCGATGGGCGATGTGGACGAACTCAACTCGCAGATCGGCGTGCTGCTCTGCGAGCCCATGCCCGAGGCCGTGCGCGAGCTGCTGGTCGATGTGCAGCACCAGCTCTTCAACCTCGGCGGCGAACTCTCGATGCCGGGTTTCACGTTGCTCAAGCCCGAAGCGCTGCTGCAGCTGGACAACGCGCTGGCCGATCACAACGCCGCCTTGCCGCGTCTGGCCGAATTCATCCTGCCGGCCGGCACGCGCGCCGCCTCGCTCGCGCATGTGTGCCGCACCGTGGCGCGACGGGCCGAGCGCGCGGTGGTGGCGCTCGGTGCCACCGCGGAACTCAACGACGCACTGCGCCAGTACCTCAACCGGCTCAGCGACCTGCTCTTCGTGCTCGCGCGCGTGCTCAACCGCATGGACGGCGGCGACGACGTGTACTGGAAGAGCGAGCGCATGGCGCGCGCGGCAGCCGCCAACGCCAACGACGTCAACGACGAAGAAGGAAGCCCGTCATGAAGATGCCTGCCCGCACCCTGGCCCTCGCCGCAGCGCTCTTCCTGCTGCCCACCGCAGCCGTCCATGCGCAGAGCGCCGACAACCCGCCCAAGGCACAGCGCGCTCACACGCTCAAGGCGCCGCCGCGCGACAGCAAGGTGGTGAGCGGCGTGCAACGCGGCACCAATGCAGCCGGCCGCGGCATCGACCGCGCCGACAGCGCCACGCGGCGCGGCGTCAACAACGTGTCGGCCCGTGCCAGCCGGCCAGTGCGCAACGTGGGCGAGGCCTTCGGCCGCAAGCTCGCGCCGGGCTCCAGCGGCCGTGCCGCACCGCCGCCGGTGGGCCCGCAAGGTAACGCGCCCTGATCTGGGACATGGTGGACCCTGCTCCACCGAGATGGCAAGACCAGCTCGTGCAGCGCGCCTACGACGACCTGCTGCCGGGCGCCTGAGCCATCGGGCAGCTCGCGGGCACGCGTTCAAGCAATTCCTGCCGCAGCGCATTCAGCTCGGCGATCTTCCGGTCGATGACTGCGACCTTGTCCGCCAGCAGGCTTGCGACAGCCTGGTCGGGGTTGGGTGAGTCCCATAGCGCTGGCAGGTTGTCGCCGATCTCATGGAGGCTGAAGCCCAGCTTCTGGGCGGTGCGGATGTAGCCCACCATCTGCACCGTTTCCTGCGCGTAGACCCGGTAGCCGTTGCTGCTGCGCTCGGCGCGGATCAGGCCGCGTTCTTCATAGAAGCGCAGGGTGTCGCGGCTCAAGCCCGTTGCCGAAGCCAGCGTGCCGATCTGCATGTTTTTTCTCCAGATTCCGCTTGACCCTGGAGCGTACCCGAGGCTTTAGCTTCGACGGCTTCTCCATTTCCCGGGCTCAAGAATGATCGACTCCCAAACCTACCGCCGCATCGTCCGCGCCAGCGCCTGGTACGACCTCGTGGTGACCGTCGGCTTCGCCACGCCGTGGACCTTCGCCGCGGTCCATGCGATCTTGCTGTGGACCATCCAGGCGCTTCAGCTGCCGGGCGCGTTCCCGGCCTTCGATCCCGTTCACATGCTCATGGCCAATCTGCTCGGCTCGGTGGTCACGGTGTGGGCGATCCTGCGCATTCGCGATCCGCGCATGCTGTACGGCCGCTATGACGCCGTGGCGCGCATCCTGTTCGCGACCTGGCAGATCTACGCGGTGATGCACGGCGCCAGCGTGATCATCCTTGGCTTCACCGCCATGGAACTGCTGTTCGGCGTGCTCGAGTGCCTGCGGGTGCAGACGTCCAAGAGCGGCGCCGGCGCTGGCCGCCTGGCCTCGCTCAGCGCCAGCCCGCAGTCTTGAGCTGGTCCGCGAGCAGCTGCGCCACTTTCGCGTAGCCCTCTGCATTGGCGTGGATGCGGTCGGAGCGCAGCGACGTGTCCGACAGCACGCTCGAATACACATTGGCGACGAGCAGCGCCTGCCCCGACTTCGCGACCTCTTCGTAGAACGGCGCATCGCTGAGCGAACCGACGAACGCGCGCATTGCGTCGGGCGCAGGCGTGGCGAGCAGGGCGACATGCGGCGTGTGTTCGCGCGCCTCTTTCACGAGCGCCGTGATGTTGTCGCGCGTGGCCGAGGCCGACACGCCGCGCAGCATGTCGTTGCCGCCGATGCCGATCAGGATCGCGTCGTAGCTGCCCGCAGCCAGCAGCGATGGCAGGCGCTGCAATGCGCCGGCCGAGGTGTCGCCGTTGACGCCCGCGTTCTCGATCTGCCAGCCGGTGATCTCGCCCAGTTTCACGGGCCAGGACGCATCGGGTGGCGCGCCGTAGCCGAAGGTGAGGCTGTCGCCGAGCGCCAGCACGCGGGCATCGGATTTCAGTGCAGCAGAGGAGGGCTTGCGCTTGCCGCAGGCGGCCAGAACGGCTGCGGCCGGCACGCCGCACATCAGGTGGAGGAGGTGTCGTCGTTTCATGGAGCGCGCAGCTTAAACGCGGGCGGCGTGCCCGCCGGCATTGACCCTTTGCTTGCTCGGAAAGCGCATAAGCCTCCCCGTTTTTGTTCGTTCCCCGGCTGGGGGGCGCGGCGAAGAATCGTTGCCCTGCACGCCCATTCATCACCGAGGTCCGACGCCATGCCGCTGCTCCATCGCCACCGTTTCCTGCGCCATGTGGTCGCACTCTCCGCCGTGCTTCTGGCCACGCCTCTTGCGGCTCTTGCCGCGCCCGCCACCGGCGAGCCGGTGTGGTTCGGCGTGAGCGGCCCGCTCACCGGGCAGAACGCGCAGTACGGCGCGCAATGGAAGGCCGGCTTCGATCTCGCGCTCGACCACATCAATGCGCAGGGCGGCATCCACGGCCGGCCGCTGGCCTACAACTTCGAAGACAGCCAGAGCGATCCGCGCCAGTCGGTGGCCATCGCGCAGAAGCTGGTGAACGACAAGCGTGTGCTCATCGAGCTGGGTGACTTCTCCAGCCCCGCCTCGATGGCCGCCTCGCCGATCTACCAGCGCGCGGGCCTGGTGCAACTGGGCTTCACCAACTCGCATCCCGACTTCACCAAGGGCGGCGATTACATCTGGAGCCCGTCGATCAGCCAGGCCGATGCGCAGCCGCTGCTCGCCGACCTGGCGGTGAAGACGCTGGGCTTCAAGCGCATCGCTGTGCTCTACCTCAACACCGACTGGGGCCGCACCAGCAAGGACGTGCTCGTGAAGGCCGCGCAGGAGCGCGGCGCGCAGCTCGCCATCGCCGAGGGCTACCAGCCCGACGAGAAAGACTTCCGCTCGACGCTGGTGCGCGTGCGCGACGCCAACCCCGACGGGCTGGTGCTGATCTCCTACTACCCCGACGGCGCGCTCATCGCGGGCCAGGTGCGCAGCGTGGGGCTGAAGCAGCCGATCGCGGCGGTGGGCTCGGTGTATTCGCCCAAGTTCATCGAGCTCGGCGGCGCGGCGGTCAACGGCATCCACACCAACACCGCCTTCTATCCCGAAGAGCCGCGCGCCGAGGTGCAGGAGTTCGTCAAGAGCTTCCGCACCAGGTACAGCAAGGAGCCCGACGCCTTCAACGCCTATGCCTACGACGCCGTCGTGTACGCGGCCGCCGCGCTGCGCCAGGCCGGCCCGAAGGCCGACCGCAAGGCGGTGCGCGATGCGTTCTACAAGATCAAGGACGTGCCCAGTGTCATCTTCGGCAAGGCCAGCTTCGACGCGCAGACGCGCCGCGTGATCGGCGTGAAGAGCGTGAACCTGGTGGTGAAGGACGGCAAGTGGGCGCAGATCGACGAGAAGGCGGCCGTGGCCTCGGTGAAATGACCTGCCTTCGCATTTGTTCCCACTCCCTCTGGGAGAGGGCTAGGGTGAGGGCAGGGGCCGTTGACATACATCTGGCCTCCGTACAGGCCGCTGCCCTCACCCCAACCCTCTCCCAGAGGGAGAGGGAGCAATACCGATGAGCTTCACCTCGTTCTTCGACTACACGGTCAATGGCCTGATCATCGGCAACATCTATGCGTTGCTGGCGGTCGGGCTCGCGCTGATCTTCGGTGTCTCGCACCTGATCAACTTCGCGCACGGTTCGGTCTATACGGTGGGCGCGTACATCGGCTGGGCGAGCATCACCTACCTGCACACGCCGCTGCCCGTGACCATCGCGCTCGTGGTGCTGGGCTCGGGCGCGCTCGGCATGCTGATCGAACGCGTGGGGCTTCGGCCGCTGCAGGGTGCCGCGCGCATCGCGCCGCTGCTGGCCACCATCGGCATCAGTTTCGTGCTCGACATCCTCGTGCAGCTGGTCTTCAGCCCCGATCCGCGCTCGCTGCCCACGCAGCTGCCCGACTGGCGCCTGCAGATCGGCACCGGCACCATCGGCGCGCTCGACCTGCTGATCGCGGGCATCGGCATCGCGAGCGCGGCGGTGCTGTTCGTCTTCCTGCGTTTCACCAAGCTCGGCTGGGCCGTGCGCGCCACCGCGCAAGACCGCGATGCGGCGCAGCAGATGGGCGTGGACGTCGACCGCGTGAACCAGACGGTGTTCGCCATCGCCGCCGCGCTGGGCGGGCTCTCGGGCCTGCTGGTGGGCATGTACTACAACAACATCAGCCCGGCGATGAGCTTCCAGGCGACGCTCAAGGGCGTGGTGGCCACTGTGGTCGGCGGCGTGGGCAATGTGCCAGGCGCCATCGTCGGCAGCCTGCTGCTGGGGCTGATCGAGAGCTATGGCGTGGCGATCCTCGGCACGCCGTACCGCAACCTCTTCGCGTTCGCGCTGCTGCTGGTCATCCTGGTGTGGAAGCCCAATGGTCTCTTCGGCCGCAAGCGCGCGCTGCCGCCCGAGCCGCTGACCGGCACCTTCATCGCGCCGAGCAAGCCGTGGCATGTGCCGCGCAGGTTGCTGCTCGCGCTCTTTGCCGCGGCGGTCGCGTTGCCGGTCCTCGATCCATCGCCGTACCTGCTGCAGACGCTCACCAATGCCTGGCTGTACGGCGCGCTCGCGTTGAGCCTCACGCTCGTGGCCGGCACCATCGGGCAGATCTCGCTCGGCCATGCGGGGCTGCTGGCCATCGGCGCGTATGCGTCGTCGCTGCTGGTGCTCGACCTGCACCTGCCGGTGGGCACGGGCATCGTGCTCGCGGGCATCCTCACCTCGTTGATCGGCACCGCGCTGATCTTCCCGGCGTTCCGGCTGCGCGGCCACTACGTGTCGATCGCCACGCTCGGCATCGGCGAGATCGTGGCGCTCACCATCCTCAATTGGGAAAGCCTCACGCGCGGGCCCATCGGCGTCTCGGGCATTCCGCCGCTCTCGCTGTTCGGCCGCGACGCATCGTCGAACGAAGCCATCTACTGGGCCTCGTTCGGCGCGATGGTGCTGCTGGCCCTGCTGCAGTGGCGCCTCTTGCGCTCGCACCTGGGCCGTACCTTCCGCGCGGTCCGCGAAGACGAAGTGGCCGCGCGCGCCTACGGCGTGAGCCCCGACCGCTACAAGGCGCTGGCCTTCGGCTTCGGCGGCTTCGCGGCGGGCGTGAGCGGTGCCTTCACCGCGCACATGTACTCGTACATCAACCACGAGACCTTCGGCTCGCAGATCTCGATCCTCGCGCTCACGATGGTGATCCTCGGCGGGCTCGGAAACATCAGCGGCGCGCTGCTCGGCGCGGTCGCGCTCGTGAGCCTGCCCGAGCTGTTCCGCGTGACGGCCGAGTACCGGATGCTGATCTACGGCATCGCATTGCTTTTGTTGATCCGCTTCCGCCCGCAAGGCCTGCTGGGTACTGTCTGAAGAAAGAACCAAACACCATGAGCCACCTCAACGACTACCTTGCCGAGAAACGCGCCGCCGTGCTGGCGCGCAATGCCGCCGTCGAAGCGGGCACCGCGCAACCTGTGCAACTCAAGGCCAGCGTGAAAGCCGAAGGCCGCAGCGGTGTGCGGCGCCTGCGCATCCGCGAGCACCAGGTCATCAGCGACAGCCCGCCCGATTTCGCGGGCTACAACCTCGGCCCGAGCTCCCCCGAGCTGCAGCTCGGCGTGCTCGGCACCTGCGTCACGCACATCTTCCTGATCCAGGCGGCCGAGCGGCAGGTTCCGCTCGAGAGCCTCGAGGTGGAAGTGACCGGCCTCATCGATCCGCGCGGCGGCAAGCCGGGCCACGAGAAGACGCCGATCTGGCCGCACGAGATCGGCTACACCGTGCACATCGATTCGCCCGCGAGCCGCGAGGAGATCGATGCGCTGTTCGAAGCGGTGGAGCGCAACTGCCCGATCCTCAACCTGTTGCGCAACCCGCAGACGATTCGTGCCGAGGTGAAGCTCATCAATTCGAAGGCGGAAGCGGCGAATGCACCGCAGGAAGCGGGCGATGCCATCGCTGCTTGAGATCCGCGGTCTCACGCGCCGCTTCGGCGGGCTCACCGCAGTGAACGCGGTTGACCTGCAGGTGGGCGAGGGCGAGCTGCTCAGCGTGATCGGGCCGAACGGGGCAGGGAAGACCACGCTCTTCAACCTCGTAACCGGCCTCGACCGGCCCGATGCGGGGCAGGTGCTTTTCGAGGGACAGGACATCACCGGCCTGCCTGCGCAGCAACTCGCGCAACGCGGCCTTGCGCGCACCTTCCAGCATGGCCGCGTGTTCGCAAACCTCTCGGTACTCGACAACGTGCTGGTCGGCGCGCACACGCGGCTGCGCGCCGTGAAACCGCGTGTCGGTGGTGTGCCGGGTCTGGGCGCGCTGGCCGAACTGGCGCTTGCGCTGCTGCAGCCTGCCGCCGTGCGGCGCGAGGAAGAAGCGCTGCGCAAGGATGCGCTCGAAATCATCGCGCTCTTCGGTGAACGGCTCGCGCCGCGCATCGACCATCCCGCATACAGCCTCTCGTACGCGAACCGCCGCCGCGTCGAGATCGCACGCGCGCTCGCGCTCAAGCCGCGCCTGCTGCTGCTCGACGAACCCACGGCCGGCATGAACGAAAGCGAGACCGCGGAGATGCTGGAGATCATTCGCGGCCTCAAGTCGCACGGCCAGACCATCTTGCTGATCGAGCACAAGCTGGACCTCGTGATGCAGCTGTCGGACCGCGTGGCCGTGCTCGATGACGGCCGCAAGATTGCGGAGGGGTTGCCCGACGACGTGCGCAACGACCCCGCGGTGATCGAGGCATATCTCGGCCATCGCCGTGTTGGTCAGGCAGAAGCGGTGCCCGCATGATCGCCACCGTCGCCCGCACGGGTCTTCCTCCTTCGTCGCTCTGGGGCGAGGGCCGCGATGAGGGGCTGCCCGAACGCACCACGGCACCCGTGTCCCCCGACGCGAAGCAACCGCTGCTCCAACTGCGCAAGGTCAACAGCTTCTACGGCCCCGTGCAGGCCCACTTCGACCTCGACATCGAAGTGCGCAAAGGCCAGATCGTGAGCCTGCTCGGCGGCAACGCCAGCGGCAAGTCGACCACGATGAAGGTCGTGCTCGGCCTGCTCAAGCCGCGCTCGGGCGAGGTGAACTTCAACGGCGAATCCATGCTCGGCCTTGGCACGCCGCAGATCATCCGCAAGGGCATCGGCTCGGTGCCCGAGGCGCGCCGGCTCTTCCCCGCGATGACCGTGCGCGAGAACCTCTTGATGGGCGCCTATGCACGCAACGATCGCAAGGGCGTGGCCGAAGACCTCGAACGCATGCTCGAACTGTTCCCGCGCGTGGCCGAGCGCATCGAGTTCCAGGCAGGCACGCTCTCGGGCGGCGAACAGCAGATGGTGGCGATGGCGCGCGCGCTCATGGGCCGGCCGCAGCTCATCTGCATGGACGAGCCGACCATGGGCCTGTCGCCGCTGTACGTCGACAAGGTGCTCGAACTCATCGCGCGCATCAACGGCCAGGGCGTCTCGGTCTTCATGGTCGAGCAGAACGCGAGCCTCGCACTGCAGATCGCGCACCACGGCTACGTGCTGCAGACCGGGCGCATCGTGCTCTCGGGTCCGGCGCGCGAGCTGCTGGCCGATGCGCGCATTCGCGATGCCTACCTTGGCGGCGAGGGCGCTGCCCGGACCGCCTCCTGAACGAACGAACGCATGAACGCAAGAAGGGGAGACCACACGCCATGGCATTGAAGCTCGACCACATCGTGATCGCGGTGCACGACCTCGAACGCACCATCGCCGACTATGGCGCGCTCGGCTTCCACGTGCTGCGCGGCGGTGACCATCCGGGCCGTGCCACGCACAACGCGCTGGTGGTGTTCGAGGACGGCAGCTACTTCGAACTGATCGCATGGCGCGAGCCATCGCCGACCGAACGCTGGTGGCAGCTGTTGCAGCGGCACGGCGAAGGCATCGTCGACTTCGCGCTGTTGCCGCGCAGCACCGCGGTCACCGTGGCCGATGCGAAGGCACGCGGCCTCTCGCTCGACGGCCCGCTCGATGGCGGCCGCGTGCGTCCCGACGGCGCGTGCGCCTTCGGCCGATTTGCCCTTCCTGTGCGGCGATCTCACGCCGCGCAACCTGCGCGTGCCCGAAGGCGAAGTGCGGGTGCACGCCAACGGCACGCTCGGCGTGGCGAGCCTTGCGGTCGCGGTGCGCGATCTCGACGCCACGCTCGCACGCTACCGCGCGCTGCTCGGCCCCGTGCCCGACGACGCAGCCACGCACATCGGCGAGCCCGTGGCCGTGCCTGGCAGCCATGTGCGCGTGGCGGTCATCGCGCTGGGCGGCAGCGTGCTGGTGCTGTCGTCGCCGCGCGAGAACGCGGCCGTGGAGAAGGAGGGCGGCGATGCGCTCGCGCAGCGGCTCGTGGCGCGCGGCGAAGGGCCGTACGCGGTGGTGCTGCACACCGAAGCGCCGAAGTCGACCGGCGTGCTCGACCTGGCGGGAACGCATGGTGCGCTGATCGAGCTCGACCTGCCGCCGGTGGACCTCCACGTGAAGCACGGCGCGCGCAGCCACCGGGTCAACAGCATGGTCGGGGGCTGAGAGGCTCATGTCGCTCATCGCGGCCCAGGGCGCCTTGCCTAGCGTCGCCTGCATCTTCTTCTGCAGCGCCGGAATGAAGGACAACGCGCCGCCCGGATACCAGCACTTACCTGATTTCACCTGACGGCGACCTGAAGTGGGCCGGGCAGACACAACGGCGGCCCACAATGGACTCGTCATCAACGCATGAAGGAGTTCCAGATGATCATCAATTCAAAGCGCATGGCCGTTGCCGCTACGGCGCTCGCGATGTGCATGGCAGCGGGAAGCGCCTTCGCGCAGGACCGCCGCTTCGACGGGCGGCCCGGTGACGGGCGCGATGGGCGTGTCGAGCAACGGCACGACAACGGACAGCGGGGCCGCAATTTCGATCGCGGTGGTCCGCACCGCGACTACCGCGGCAACCAGGACTTCCGCGATGGCCGCCAGTTCGATCGCCGCGGCTTCCCGCAGCCGCACGCCGAATGGCGCCGTGGCGGTCGTGTGCCCGCCGAGTACCGTGGCCGCAACTACGTGGTGAACGACTACCGTGCGTACCGCCTACAGCCGCCGCCCCGTGGTTACCAGTGGGTCGGCGTCGGCGGTGACTACGTGCTTGCCGCCATTGCCACCGGCCTGATCGCGCAGATCATCGCGGGCCAGTAACCCGCCCGGCTCGCCCGCATACAAAACCGCCACAGGTCACTGTGGCGGTTTTTCTTTTGGGGGGAGGCTTGTCAGGCCAGCGCGGTGGATACCGACTGGGCGCACACGTTGCGCCCGGTGATGGTGAGGCGCAGGCCCCCACCGTGCCATTCGAGCCAGTTGAGGCTCACATAGGCGTCGATGTCGTTGTCGTCGATGCGGTCGGCCTGGCGGCTCTGCAGGAGCTCCACCGTGGCGGGCAGTGCCCGTTTCAACCGTTCTCGTCGCTCCGCTGCATCGGCCGCCTTTTGGGCGGCCCTGGTTTGCTGTTGCTGCTGCTGCGGGGTCGATGCCATTGCTGATCCGTTCCGGAAGCCAAGGAATTAACCCGAATGTACGCCCCTTGTGTGAAGCCGCACGCTTTCTTTTGAACCCCGCCGTTTTCGCAGTACCCGCCACGCAACAGCGCCCGGAACGGCTCTCGCGGCGGGGCTAGATTTCGTAGTGCGACGCCTTGGCTTCGTCACCCAACGCCTTCTCGACAATGGCACGCGTCAGCGTCGGCGCGAACGACTCGATGAAGGCATAGACGTACTTGCGCAGGTAGTTGCCGCGGCGCACCGCGAGTTTGGTGAGGTTGATGCCGAACAGGCGCCCTGCATCGATCGCGCGCAGTTGCGTGTCGCGCTCCGCTTCGTACGCCACGCCGGCCACGATGCCCACGCCCAAGCCCAGATGAACGTAGGTCTTGATCACGTCGGCATCCATCGCGGCGAGCACGATGTTGGGCGTGAGGCCGCGCGCCTCGAAGGCCTCGTCGATGCGCGAGCGGCCGGTGAAGCCCGTGTCGTAGGTGATGAGCGGATAGCGCGTGAGCGCCTCCAGCGACAGCGGCGCATCGAGCAGCGGATGGCCCGGCGGCACGATCACCGAATGCGTCCAGCGGTAGCAGGGCAGGGCGACCAGTTGCGGGTAGTCGCCCAGCGCCTCGGTGGCGATGCCCACGTCGGCCTCGCCGTCGATCAGCATCTGCGCGATCTGCTTGGGCGAGCCCTGGTGCAGGTGCAGTTTCACGTTCGGGAACTGCGCGCGAAATTCCTGCACGGCCACCGGCATCGCATAGCGCGCTTGCGAGTGCGTGGCCGCGATGGAGAGCAACCCGCTCTGCTGCGCGACGAACTCCTGCCCCGCGTGCCGCAGGTTGCTGCTCTCCAGCAGCATGCGCTCGATGATCGGCAGCACATGGCCGCCCGGCTCGGTGAGGCCGGTGAGCCGCTTGCCGGCGCGCACGAAGAGCTCGATGCCGAGCTCCTCCTCGAGTTCGCGGATCTGCCGGCTCACGCCGGGCTGCGAGGTGTGAAGGGTGTGCGCGACTTCGGTCAGGTTGAAGCCGCAACGAACGGCCTCGCGTACCGAGCGCAGTTGTTGAAAGTTCATCTGGCGCCGAGGTGTCATCAGGACCCCGGGGTGGGGACCGACCGGCGATTCTCGGCAGAAGCGCTTATGCATGGAACGATGCGTTTGTTGGTTCTACATGAGCAAAACATCTTTACGGCCTGTCTTTTGCGCCGCACTTGTGATTTCGCACGACTGTGCTAAAGTTCGCCGCATGGACGCCAAGACCCAGAAAAGCGAACTCACCCGTGCCGCCATCGTCGGCGCCGCGCTGGACCTCGCCCTGGCCGAGGGCCTGGAAGCGATCTCGCTGCAGGTCATCGCGAGCCGCCTGGGCCTCTCCAAGAGCGGGGTGTTCTCCCGCGTGGGTTCGCGCGAGGCGCTGCAGAAGGCGGTGATCGAGGAGTACGGCCGCGGCTTCCTGTCCGATGTGTTCGTGCCCGCCATGCAGAAGCCCAAGGGCCTTGCCCGCCTGAACGACATCGTGGCCCGCTGGATCGCCCGCACCCGCGATGTCGAGGCTCAGACCGGCTGCCTCTACGTGGCCGGTGCCTTCGAGTTCGACGACCGCGAAGGCGAGTTGCGCGACGTGCTCCTCGAGGAGATCACGCGCTGGCGCGCGGCTCTCCGCCGCACCGTGACGCTCGCCATCGAGGCCGGCGAGCTCAAGGCCGACACCGAGCCCGCGCAGCTGGTCAGCGAGATCAACGGGATCATGATGAACCAACTGCACGACGCGCGCTTCCTGCGCGACCCGCACACCGCCGACCGGGCCGCGCAGACCTGGCAGCGGCTCCTTTCCAGCTACCTCGCCTGAGCCGTGAAGCAGGCGGATTTCCCTCGTCTTTATTTGTCAGAATTTCGCACAGTCGTGCGATAAATAGGAGAAGCAGCCATGCTGATCATTGCCCTTTGCCTCGCCATCTACGCCGTCGCCCTTGGCGTCGAAGCCGCCCGCGACACGCTGCGCAGCCTGCCCCGCAGCAACCAGGACTGGGTCTGGTATTAAGAGGCTGAGAGGCAATCCGACATGACCGCTCATCCCCCGCAAAGGGCCCCACTCTGCGTTGCAAATGCTCGCCATAGCCCGAGCTATGGCTGCGCTTTGCGCCTTGATTGGGGCCCTTTGCGGGGGCTGCTCGGTCACGCCGAATTGCCTCTCAGCCTCTGAAGGAACCCCCGCCCATGACAAGCACCCCCGCCCCCACGACCTACTACGGCGCCAGCCGGCTGATGCGCGCGATGCGCTTCGGCCTCGGCGCATCGCAACGCCTCTGGCCCGCGCTGGGCGTGCGCGCGGCCTACCGGGTATTCGGCACGCCGCTGCCGCCCAAGTGGCTGTACCGCGGGCAGCACCCCGGCGCCGACTGGCGCCACGAGGCCTGGTCCTTCGAGGATGCGAGCGTCGGCATCTACCACCTGGCGGCGCAGGATTCGGGCGCGGAATCGGCGCCGGTCGTGCTGCTGGTGCATGGCTGGGGCGGGCACGCGGGCCAGATGCTGCCGCTCGCGCAGGCAGTCGCCGCGGCGGGTCTTCGACCGGTGCTGCTCGAACTGCCCGCGCACGGCCGCAGCGAAGGCATGGCGACCAACGGCGCGCAGTTCGCGCGCGCCATCGACTACGTCACCGCCCGGCTCGCCGCGGACGGCCGTGCGTTGCGCGCTGTCGTCGCGCATTCGCTGGGCGCCAATGCGCTGGCCTACGCCGCGGGGCGCGGGCTGCCGGCCGAACGCATCGTGCTGCTTGCACCGCCCGCGTCGCCGCGCGAATACACGCGCTACTTCGCGCACGCCTTCGGCCTCAGCGAGCAGACGCGCGCCGCGATGCAGCGGATGTTCGAGGCGCGCGAAGGCGTGCTGATGCCGCAGTTCGAACCTGCGCTCGCCGGCCCGCGCATCGCGCAACCGACGTTGATCGTTCACGACCGCGACGACCGCGTGAACCGCTTTGCCGATGGCGAGGCCTACCGCGATGCAATTGCCCGCGCGCAACTCGTCGCCACGCAGGGCTGGGGCCATCGCCGCATCCTCAAGGAGGCGGATGTGCTGGACCGGGTGACGCGCTTCCTGGCAGGCGCGTGAGCGCTGCCCTCACCACGTCGGCTCACCACGTCGGGTGTACCGGCGTGAACACCGGCCTGAACAGGTGCCGCCGCACGATCTCGCCGTAGCCCCGGTAATAGAAATTGCCGTTTGCCTCCAGCACCTCTGCGCGGTGGCGCCGGAAGTACACCGGGATCTCGTACCAGGGCATCGTCGGCGCGCGGTGGTGCACATGGTGCAGGTTGTTGAACAGGTAGAGCAGCCCGAAGACGACGTTCGACTCGACGATGGCCACGCGCTCGTGCGGCGTGTCGGCCCAGCGGTGCTCGGTGAAGGTGCGCAGCGACCCCAGCATCATTCCCGGGTAGACGAAGTACAGCAGGTACTCGCCCAGGCCCATGCCGCAGACCCCGGTGACGAAGTACAGCACCGGCGCCACGCTCAGCGCATGCCAGCCCCAGGTCGGCAGCCGCGAGAAGTTGCCCGCGAGCACCTGCTGCGATTCGAAGCGCACCAGCTTCCACAGCCTGAGGAACGGCCCGAGCACGACGCGGAATGCGATCGTCTGGTTCGCCATGTAGATCCAGCGCCAGACCGGCCCGTAGCCCGCCCATGCGGGCGCCGAGTGGTAGGCGCTCTCGTTGTCGCGCTCCGGGTGCGTGAGGTGGAAATTGACGTGGTGCGAACTGTGGCCGCGGTTGTAGAACGGATACGGCAGCCACAGGTTGAGCGGCGCCCACACCACCGCATGGCGCAGCCACGTCGGCAGGTGACGCATCGCGTGGATGCTCTCGTGCTGCAGCGAGAAATGCAGCTGCGCGAGAAAGCCGCCCAGCACGAACAGCGCCCAACCCGGCAACGCCGCGTGCCACCACAGCAGCGCGGCCCACGCGGCATAGAGCGCGCCGGCGAGCAGCAGCGTCGGCACTTCGTAGTGCCACCACCAATGCGTCCGGCGCGTGCCGGACGGGGCGCGCGTCGGTGCGGTGGATGGTTTGGCAGTCGATGTCATGGGCGGGCGACTCAAAGGACTGCGATCCTAGGTATGAAGAAGCCCTCTGCATGCGCGCTTTTCGCATAAGCAAGGTCGCGAAATTTCGTTCCTGCTCCGGCCTGCCGCGGCCTACGCTTGGCGGCTTTGCTGCGCTGCCATCCTTCGCCTGTCTCCATGAACGCCCCTTTCTCCCGTCTCGCCGTGCTCTGGTGGGCGCTGTCTGCGTCTGCGTTGGTGGGTGTCTCCCCGGTCCACGCGGCGGCTGTCGACGACTACCCGACCAAGACGATCCGCGTGGTGGTTCCCTATCCGGCCGGCGGCATCGCCGACAAGATTGCCCGCGAGGTCGCCGAGCAACTGCAGCAGCGGCTCAGGCAGGCCGTGGTGGTCGAGAACCGCAGCGGTGCGGCGGGCAACATCGGCTTCGATTTCGTGGCGCGTCAGCCGGCCGACGGCTACACGCTGCTGCTCGCGCCCGCGTCCAACCTCACGGTGCAGCCCGCGCTCTTCAAGCAGCTGAGCTACGACCTCGCGCGCGACTTCACGCCGGTCTCGCTGCTGGTGCAGACGCCGCAGGTGCTGCTGGTGAATCCCAGGCTGCCCGTCGGCAATCCGCGGGAGCTGGTCGACTACTCGAAGAAGCACCCGGGCAAGGTCAACTACGGCATCAGTCTGGGCGCGTACTCGCACCTCGCGGGCGAGTTGCTCAGGGCGCGGACCGGCGCCGACTTCACCGCCATCCCCTACCAGGGCAGCGCGCCGGCCCTCAACGACCTGATCGCGGGGCAGACGCAGTTCATCTTCAACGAGGTGATCACGGCCATTCCCTTCATCAAGGCCGGCACGCTGAAGCCGCTGGCCGTGGCCTACCGGACGCGCGCGCCGTGGCTGCCCGACGTGCCCACAACCGCCGAGGCCGGCCTGCCCGATTTCGAGGTCACGTCCTGGTATGGCGTGGTCGTGCGCAGCGGCACGCCGGCGCCGCTGGTGCAGCGGCTCTCGCGCGAACTGCGCGCCATCGTGCAGTCGCCTGACTTCAAGAAGCGCTACGACGACATCGGCGCCTTCACCGTGGGCAACACGCCCGAGGAGTTCGGCCGTTTCATCCAGAGCGAAACCGTCAAGTGGACGGCCGTCGTGAAACAGGCCGGCATCCTGCCCGACTGACATCGCCATGAGCTGGACCCCGAAGAAACCCATCGCTCCCGCGGAGCTGCAAGCCCTGCTGCTGGCCGAGCCCACCGTCGAACTCGCGCTGCTCGACGTGCGCGAAACCCGCTGGTTCGTGCAGCGCCATCCCAACCTCGCGCGCAACGCGCCGCTCAGCGGGCTCGAACTGCAGATCGGCGCGCTCGTGCCGCGACGTTCCACGCCCGTGGTGCTCTACGACGACTACAACGCGCCCGACGGCGCCGCACAGGCTGCGTCGGCCCTGCTTGCGCGCCTGGGCTACACCGACGTGCGCACGCTCGACGGCGGCCTGCAGCGCTGGGTGACCGAGGGCCTGCCTGCCATCGACGGCTACGGCACGCTGGTCAAGGCCTTCGGCGACCGCGCGCGGCTGCACTACGGCACGCCGGCCCTCCACATCGACGCCCTGCGCGCACGCCAGCGCGAAGGCCTGCCGACCACGCTGGTCGACGCCCGGCCGCGCGCGGAATTCGAATTCCTCTCGCTGCCCGGCGCGCGCAACCACGCCGGCACCGAGCTCGCGCTGCGCCGCTTCGAGGCGGGCGATGCGGCGCATGTCTGGGCGATCAACTGCTTCAGCCGCACGCGCGGCATCGTCGGCGCCACCACGCTGCGGCTGCTGGGCCGCGCGCCCGATGCGGTGTTCGTGGAGGACGGCGTGATGGCCTGGGGCCTGCAAGGTGCGCCGACCGTGCAGAACGCCACGCCCGACGACGAGCTGCCGCCCGAATCGCCCGAGGTCCTGCGCCGCATTGCCGACGAGTTGCTCAAGCGCTTCGCCCTTCCCGTGGCCGACGCCGCGCAGCTCGCGAGCTGGCGCGCCGACGACACGCGCAGCCTCTACATCTTCGATGTGCGACCCACCGTCGACCCGGCCTTCGCAGACACGGCGGTGCAGCAAGTCCCCGGCGGCCAGTTGTTCATGCACTTCGAGAACCTCATCGGCACGCGCGGCGCCCGCATCGTGCTGATCGACGATCCCGCGCACCGCCTGCGCGCCGCGGTCACGAGCTTCTGGCTCACGCAACTCAACCAGGCCGAGGTGTACGTCTACGACGGCGCGCTGTTGCCCGAACAGGCACCTCCCGCGCAGGCGGCCACGGTGACGGACGCACCCCCACCGCTGAACCCCGAAGCACTCGCGCAGCTGCGCAGGAACGGCGCGGTGACGGTGATCGACGTGGGCGCCAGCCTCGACTACGAACGCGGCCACCTGCCCGGCGCGCTCTACATGCTGCCGGCCTCGCTGGGCCCGCTCGCCTCGCACGCCGTGGCCGGCCGCACGCTGGTCTTCACCTCGCCCGACGGCGCGGCTGCACGCCGTGTCGCGCGCGATGCGCAACAGCGCTGGCCGGGATCGGGGGCGGTGTTCACCTGGCTCCAGGGCGGAACAGGGGCCTGGAAGGCGTCAGGACGGCCGTTGTCGACCGCGTTCGTGCCAGCCCAGCTCCTCACCCCCTTCGACGACGACTGGGGCTCGGTCATGCGCGTGTTCGGCCCGCGCCGCGATGCGGCCTGGGCCGATTACCTCGCCTGGGAGCGGGCGCTGGCCGAGCGGGTCCTGCAGGACCCGTCGGTGCGCTTTCGCTTCTTCCCTACCGGGCAGGTGCCGGGTCAGGCAGCTCGATCTTGATGTCGAGCACTTCGAGGTTGTCCTGGGTTTCCAGGTGCACCTTGATGTCGTCGGGATTGATCGACACGTACTTGGAAATCACCGCCACCAGCTCGCGCTGGAGTTCGGGCAGGTAGTCGGGGCGCTTCTTGCCGCTGAGGCTGGAGCGCTCGTGCGCGAGGATGATCTGCAGGCGCTCTTTGGCGACGCTTGCAGTCTTCTTCTTCTCGCCAAGCAGGAACGAGAGAAACGACATGCCTACTTGCCTCCGAAGATCCGCTTGAAGAAGCCCGGCTTCTCGGCGTCGACGAAGCGCATGGGCTTCTCCTCACCGAGAAAGCGCGCCACCACGTCGCTGTAGGCCTGCGCCACGTCGGTGTCCTTGTCGTGGATCGCGGGCACGCCCTGGTTGGAGGCATGCAGCACGCTTTCCGACTCGGGGATCACACCGATCAGCTTGATGCGCAGGATGTCCTGGATGTCTTCCAGCGAGAGCATCTGGCCGCCCGCCACCCGGTTCGGGTTGTAGCGGGTGATCAGCAGGTGCTCCTTGATCGGCTCGCTGCCGTCCTTGGCGCGCTTGGTCTTGCTGCTGAGCATGCCCAGGATGCGGTCCGAGTCGCGCACCGAGGAGACCTCGGGGTTGGTCACCACCAGCGCCTCGTCGGCGAAGTGCATCGCCATCATCGCGCCGGTCTCGATGCCCGCGGGCGAGTCGCAGATGATGTATTCGAAGTCCATTGCGGCCAGGTCGTTCAGGATCTTCTCGACGCCCTCTTGCGTGAGCGCTTCCTTGTCGCGCGTCTGCGAGGCGGCCAGCACGAACAGGTTGTCGCACTGCTTGTCCTTGATGAGCGCCTGGCTCAGGTTGGCCTCGCCCTGGATCACGTTGATGAGGTCGTACACCACGCGGCGTTCGCAGCCCATGATCAGGTCGAGGTTGCGCAGGCCCACGTCGAAGTCGATCACGGCCGTCTTCTTGCCCGCCAGCGCGAGGCCGGATGCGAAGCTGGCGCTGGTGGTCGTCTTGCCGACGCCGCCCTTGCCCGAGGTCACCACCACAATTTTGGCCATGGCCATTCCTTCTTGTTTCGATTCTGTTGTTGGTTTCAGAGCGCCGCGTCCGTCAGGGAATCGCGTCGATCACTAGCTTTTTGCCGTCCAGGCGCACCTGCGCCGACTTGCCGAGCACCGGGTCCGGCAGCGGCACTTCGTTGGTGCGGTAGATGCCGGCGATGGCCACCAGCTGCGCTTCCATGCAGGTGGAGAAGATGCGCGCCTCGGTGTTGCCGCGCGCGCCCGCAATCGCCTTGCCGCGCAATGGCGCATACACATGCACGTTGCCGTCGGCAATGACTTCGGCGCCGAAGCTCACCACCGCCGTCACCACCACGTCGCCGCCGCGGGCGTAGACCTGCTGGCCCGAGCGCAGCGGCTTGTCGATCAGGAGCGTGCCGTTGGCCGGCACCGGCACTTCGCGAATGATCTGGGGGGCTTGCGTCGCGGCCGGGGCCTCGGCCGGCGGGGCGGGGGCCCGGGGCGCGGGCGCGGCGGGCATGGCGGCCAGCGAAAGGCCGGCTTCGCGCGCCGCGGCATTCTGGGCGGCATTGCCGCCACGCACCGCGATCGGCTGGGTCTGGTGGCGCGCCAGCAGGCTGCGCAGGGCCGCGAAGTCGAGCTGGGCGGTGGCTTCGCCATCCTCGTCCTGCTCGGGCAGCTGCGAGAGGTCGATCACCACCGGCTCCTGCTCGAAGAAATCGGGCGAGTCGGCCAGCTGGGCGTCGAGCGCCTCGGCCAGCACGTCCAGGTCGGACGTCTTGAGGATCACTGCAATCAGCGGCAGCGTGGCGCTCTTGAATTCGAAAACCGCCTTGGTGCGCGCGGCGGAGACATCGGCCATTGGGAAAACGTCGGTGCGAAAAGCGTTGGAGTCTAACGGGCGCGGGCTTCCGGGCGGTGACCGGGCCCGGCCCGATCCGCTCCAGACAACACTTCTTGCATGACGTTACGAGGCAAACGCCCGAGATTGCGCGCACTTCGCGCCGCGCTGCCGACCCCTCAGTTCTTTGTCTTGCCCAGCAGTGCGTAGAGGATGATCGCGCCGAAAGTCGCGGTCCCGATGCCGCCGAGCGCGAAGTCGCCGAACTTCAGCGTGAAGTCGCCGGTGCCGATGATCAGCGTGATCGCCGCCACGATCAGGTTCTTGTTCTGCGAGAAGTCGACCTTGTTGTCGACCCAGATCTTCGCGCCCGC
Organism: Variovorax sp. ZS18.2.2; assembly: GCF_024701975.1. Classification (GTDB taxonomy): domain Bacteria; phylum Pseudomonadota; class Gammaproteobacteria; order Burkholderiales; family Burkholderiaceae_C; genus Variovorax. Next base: position 111,697 of record NZ_JANLNM010000006.1, on the reverse strand, counting down.
AATGGCGATCAGGCCGAACACCACGATGCTCACGCCGCCCATCACCGGCAGCGGAATCGCCTGGATCAGCGCGCCGAACTTGGGGCTGAAACCCAGGATGAGCGCGATGACCGCCGCCACCACGAACACCGCCGTCGAGTAGATGCGCGTGGCCGCCATCACGCCGATGTTCTCGGCATAGGTGGTCACGCCCGTGCCGCCCGCGGCGCCGCTCACCACGGTGGCGATGCCGTCGCCGATGAAGGCGCGGCCCATGTAGGGGTCCAGGTTGCGGCCGGTCATGGCGGTCACCGCCTTCAGGTGGCCGAGGTTTTCCGCCACGAGGATGATCGCCACGGGCGCGATGAGCAGCATCGCGTTGGCCGTGAACACCGGCGTGGTGAAGGTCGGCAGGCCGAACCAGGCCGCGTTGGCGATGCCGCTCAGGTCCACCGGCTTGCCCATGCCCAGCAGGTTTGTCAGCACCGCATAGACCACCGTGGCCAGGATCAGCCCGACCAGGATCAGGAGGCGCTGCAGCATGCCCCGCGCGAACACCGCCACCAGCCCGACGCACAGGAAGGTCACGGCCTGCATCCACGAATCGAAGTTGCTGGCCGCCATGTTCTTGATCGGCACGGCCGCCAGGTTCAGCCCGATCACCGCCACCACCGCGCCGGTGACCACGGGCGGCATGAAGCGCTCGATCCAGCCCGTGCCGATGGCCTGCACCAGCGCCCCGATCAGGATGTAGACCACCCCGCAGGCCACGATGCCGCCGAGCGCCACCGCGATGTTGGCGTTGGGACCCTTGCCCGCGTAGCCGCTGGCCGCGATCACCACGCCGATGAACGCGAAGCTCGAGCCCAGGTAGCTGGGCACCTTGCCGCCGGTGACGAAGTAGAAGATCAGCGTGCCGATGCCGCTCATCAGGATCGCGATGTTGGGGCTGAAGCCCATGAGGATCGGCGCCAGCACGGTGGCGCCGAACATCGCGATCACGTGCTGGATGCCCATCGCGCCGGTCTGCAGCCAGGGCAGCCGCTCGTCGGGCGCGATGACCGCGCCGTCGGCCAGTGTGGACACCGGCTTTTCAGTCCAGTTGAACATTGCTTGTCTCCTCTTGTTGGTTGTGGCGGGCGCCCCGCGCGCTCCGGGGCGTGATTGTGGTCGATGAATCCCGCGCTGAACACACCCGCAAGAGAAGAGAAGAAGGAACCATGCGGACGGGCCCGCCGTGCCCGGCTCAGAAGGTGTGAAGAAACCGTAGCGAGCGGTTCGAGCTTGCGCCGAGGACCGGAGCCGTACTCTGTACGGTGAGGATCGCAGGTGCGAGATCGGACCGCGCAGTAGGTTTATTCACACCTTCTCAGCGCGGCTGCAGCACTGCCATGGTGATGCGCGAGACGCAGGTGAGCTCGCCCGCCTCGTTCGTCAGGTCGATCTGCCAGACCTGCGTGCTGCGCCCCCGGTGCACCGGTCGCGCGGTGCCGATGACCCAGCCGCTGGTGACCGAGCGGATGTGGTTCGCGTTGATGTCCAGGCCCACGGCGCGGTCGCCCTCGGGGGCCGAGTAGTGCGCGCCGCAGGAGCCCAGCGTCTCGGCCAGCACCACCGACACGCCGCCGTGCAGGATGCCGTAGGGCTGGCGGGTGCGTTCGTCGACCGGCGCGCGGGCGCGGATGAAGTCGTCGCCCACCTCCAGGAACTCGATGCCCAGCGTGGACACGGCGGTGCCGACGTGGTTGCGGGTCAGTGCTTCGACGGAGATCTCTTTTTTCCAGATACGCATTCGCTTCTTTCGAGGACAGGGTTTCAGAAACTATAGCGACGGCGGCTGACAACGGCAGTCGCCTTTGCGTGCTAAGTTGGACCGATGAAGCACCCCCTCCGACGCTGGCTCATCGGCATTGCCGCCGTCCTGTTGCTCGGCATCGGTGCGCTGGTGTGGTTCGTGAGCGCGCGGCTGCCCAGCGACGAGGAGGTGGCCGCGCGCATTTCCGAGGGCTTCGAGAAACGCTTCGGCGTCGGCTTGAAGGTCGGCGGCGCCCACTGGGCTCTCTTGCCGACGCCGGTGCTCGTGCTCTCCGACATCGCCACCGACCAGCCGCGCCCGGTCACCCTGCGACGCGTGACGGCGCAGCTCAAGCTCACCGAGTTGCTGCACCGCGTCATCGCCGTCGACGAACTGGAGATCGAAAGCCTCGTGCTGCCGCGCGAGTCGATACGCGCCTTCCGCGGCAAGGGCCCCAAGCCTCAAGAGGGTGGCAACGTCATCGCACTGCCCGCGCCCTGGACGCTCGCGCCCATTCCGCTGGAACTGGTGCGCTGGCGCGACGTGGTCTGGATCGACCGGCGCGACATCGCACTCGCCTACGACGGCGAGATCGCCTTCGACCCCCAGTGGCGTCCGCGCCAGGCCCGCGTCGAGCGCGCCGGAGCGACGCCGCTCGCGCGCCTGCGCCTGGACCGCGAAGCCGGGCAGGACCGCTGGCGCACCCGCATCGACGTGGGCGGCGGCACGTGGAACGGCGTCACGCTGTTCGAGACCGCCGCCGGCGGCAAGCTGCGCCTGTCGGCCGAACTCGATCCGCGCCAGGTCGACATCGAAGGGCTGGTGCAGGCCTTCGGGCGGCGCACCTCGGTGGCGGGCAAGGTCAACGGCCATTCCACGCTCGTGGCCGAGGCCGACGAGGCCAACGAGTTGGGCGCACTGATGCGCAGCATGCACACCCGCACCACCTTCTCGGTGCAGCCCGCCACGCTCACCAGGCTGGACATCGCCAAGGCCGTGAGCACCGTCGGCATCAGCCGCGGCGGCACCACGCCGCTGGACGAGCTCACCGGCACGCTCGACACCCAGGGCACCGAGGACGGCATCGTGATGCGCTACACCAACCTCAAGGCACGCTCGGGCGTGCTCACCGCGAGCGGCAACCTGCGGCTCTTCAATCGCAAGATGGAGGGCGATATCGCGGTGGACCTGGTCGATGGCGTGGTCGGCGTGCCGCTGAAGATCGGCGGCAGCGTGAGCGACCCCGAGGTGTCGTTGACCGGCGGCGCGCTCGCGGGCGCTGCGGTCGGCAGCGCGGTGCTGCCGGGCGTGGGCACGGCCATCGGCGCGCGCGTGGGGCAGCAGGTCGAGAAGCTGTTCGGCGGCGGCGAGCCCGAGAAGAAGCCGGCGCCGAAGCCGCGCAAGCCGCCGGCCTCGCAGCGCTGACGCCGTGCGTCAGGCCGGCTCCGGCTCGCCGGGCGGTTCGGCAATGGCAACGGGCTCGATGTCCTGTACGCGCGGCACCGGCCGCTCGCCGATCTGCTGGCGCCACATCGCGTAGTACAGCCCCTTGCCTTCGAGCAGCGCCGCATGCGTGCCGCTCTCGACGATGCGCCCCTTCTCCAGCACGTGGATCGTGCCCGCATGCATGATCGTCGAGAGCCGGTGCGCGATCAGGATGGTGATCTGCGTGCTGCGCGCCGAAATCTCGCGCACCGTGGCGGTGATCTGCTCTTCCGTCAGCGAGTCGAGCGCCGAGGTGGCCTCGTCGAAGATCAGAAGGCGCGGCTCCCGCACCAGCGCCCGCGCGATCGACAGCCGCTGCTTCTCGCCGCCCGAGAGCTTCATGCCGCGCTCGCCGATGGGCGTGTCCAGCCCCTCGGGCGACTTCTCGGCGAGGTACGCGCACGAGGCCTGCCGCATGGCTTCGAGGATCTCTTCGTCGGTGGCATCGGGCTTCACGAGCTGCAGGTTCTCGCGGATCGTGCCCGCGAAGAGATGCGTCTCCTGCGTCACGAAGCCGATCTGCCGGCGCGCCTGGTTGTAGCGCAGGTCGCGCGTCGAAATGTCGTTGTAGAACACCTCGCCGCTCGCGGGCGTGTACAGGCCCACCAGCAGCTTCACCAGCGTCGACTTGCCCGAGCCCGAAGGTCCGACGAAGGCGATGGTGTCGCCCAGGCCCGCCTCGAACGACACATCGTCGAGCGCGTTGTCCGTGGCGCCCTTGTGGCGAAAGCTCACGTCCGCAAAGCGCAGGTGGGTGACCGGCCCGATGCTGATCGGCGACTCGGGCCGCCGCTCGATCGGCTTCTGCATCAGCGCTTCGAAGTTCAACAGCGACGCCTCGGCTTCGCGCCACGCCAGGATGATGTTGCCCAGCTCCTGCAGCGGCGCGAAGATCGCGACCGAGATGAACTGCATCGCGATCAGCTCGCCCGTGCTCAGCACGTCGCGAAAGATCAGCCACAGCAACGCGAACAGCACCGCCAGCTTCAAGAGGCTCAGCGTCGTGCCCTGCAAGAACGACAGGAGCCGGATGCGCTTCACCTTCTGCATCTCGAGCGCAAAGATGCGCGTGGTCTGCGCCTGCAGCCGGCGGATCTCGGGAAAGGTCAGCCCCAGGCTCTTGATGAGTTCGATGTTGCGCAGCGACTCGGTGATGAAGCCCGAGTTGCGATTCGTCTCGCGCGTGATCGAGCGCTGCTGGGTCTTGATCTCGCGGCTCAGGAGGCCCGTGAGACCGCCCAGCACCAGCACGCCGATCAGGAACACCGGCACCAGCAGCCAGTGCTTGGTCACCGCATACCAGACCAGGAACCCGATGCCCACGATGGCCGCGAACGCGGTGTTGATGAAGGCATTGATGAAGCGCTCGCTGTCCGCGCGCACCTTCTGCAGCATCGATAGCGTCTCGCCGCTGCGCAGGTCCTCGAACTCGGGGAACTTCAGGCGCAGCACCTGCCGCAAGCCATCGTTGAAGATCTGCGTGCCGAACTTCTGCACCACCAGCCGGGTGATGTATTCCTGCAGCGCCTTCGCAAGCCGCGAGGCGATGGCCACGCCCACCGCGAGCGCCAGCAGGCGCAGCACGCCGGAGACCAGTTCTTCCTCGGTCTTGCCGTCGCGGTGGATGGCGTACCGGTCGATGATCTTGCCGAAGATGATCGGGTCGACCAGCGCCAGCACCTGGCTGATGCCTGCCAGCAAGAGGGCGAGCAGTGCGAGGCGCGCATGCGGCCTCAAGTAGGTCCAGAGGATGTGCATCGCGCCAGTATGCGACGCACGCCCCGCACTTGCGAAATCAGCCGAAGGCCTTGATCACCGCCGGCACCGTCAGCACAGCCGTGTAGTAGCCCATGAACTGCACCCCGGTGTTGAAGCCGATGGCGCGAGACAAGAGCCCGCCGAGCAGACCCATCGTGAGGATCACCAGCAGCCCGAGCAGCTGGCCTTCCCACACGCTGATCACCACGATCAATCCGACGAAGGTCGCGATAATCGCTTCGTGGCTCACCTTGCGCGAGACGAAGAGCGCCGCGCGGCGCGCGAAGTTCATCGTGAACGGATAGGCCACCAGCGCCGCGAGCACCACCGCCAGCATGCCGTAGCCGAGGAACTCCCAGTGGTTCAGCAGGTTGTGCAGGTTGTGGGTCTGGCCCGTGGCCGAGTCGATGGTGAACACCGGTGGCGCATTGAAGAGCGGCGCGGCCGGGCCGGCCGCGACGGGGCTCAGCGGCAGGCCGATGGCGATCAGCGGAATCAGCGCCTCGGCGATGTAGGTCGCCTCGGTCACGCCGTTGCGCGCGGCCAGCGTGGTCGTGAGGCGGTGGTACGCATGCTTGATGCGCGAGCCGACCAGTTCGCCCAGTACCACCGTCATCGCGACCGGGCTGAACACGAAGGTGGCGCTGGAGATCGTGGCGGTCGCGAAGGTCCATTTCACCTGCGTGCGGTCGAGCACCTTGAACGGGTTCGGGAAGTAGCCCGTCCAGCCCTTCACATCGGGAGCGAGCGAGAAGGTGCGGACCTTGTCGCGCTTCATGCGCGCACGCGCCGCGGGCGAGATCACCGAGAACAGGTCGGCCACCAGCGGCCCGATCGCGATGCCCAGGAAGTAGCTGATGCTGAGCTTCACGCCGTACTTGCCGGTGAGCGCCTGCAGCGCCACGATCACCATCACGAACGGCACCAGCGTGGCGACCGACGCCCAGCGACCGCTCGAGAAGTAGGCGATGGCCACGGCCGCGACCACGAAGATCCACGGCGCTGCCTTGGTGATCGCCGCGCCGTAGGGCGCGAGCAGCACCGCGAACAGCACGGCCAGCGGCACCGCGATGAAGGCCGCGATGATCGCGCCCGACACCATCTTGCGCAGCGCGATGTGCGGCACGCCCAGGTTGCGCAGCACGTTCGCGTCCTGCAGCAGCGGCGTGGCCATGGTGTCGCCCGGAATGCCGAGCAGCGCAGTGGGCACCGCATGCGTCATGTGCTTGGCGACCGCGGCCGCGAGGAAGAAGGTGAACACGCCTTCGGGCGGCACGCCCAGCAGCACCACCAGCAGCGTGAGCGGTGCGAGCGTGGTGGTTTCGTCGGTGCCCGAGACGAGGCCGATGGCCGCGAACACGATGGCGCCCACGAGGCCCATGCCGGTGGCGACGAGGATCTGGTTGAGAAGCGCGGCTTCGATCATGGTGCGGCTCCTTCGGTATTGCGAGCGCGGGGCTTGTACGACGCGAACAGGTCGTAGATTTCCAGTTCCTTCATCTCGCGCACCACCGATGGCGGCAGGTCGTCCACCGAGCCCAGGTCGCCGTGCTCGCCGGCCAGTTCGGCCAGCACTTCCTCGCGCCAGCGCGGATCGGGGTCGGTGCCCTCGACCACTTCGCGCTTCGGTGCAAAGAGCTTGGCGCAGATCACGCCCGAGACCACGCAGCCGCCGAGGCCCGCGAGCATGGCGTAGGCGCGCGCCAGCTCGGGTGTGCTCACCACGCTCGCGAGCACGCGGCTTGCTACGAGGTAACCCGTTAGGCTCACGACGACGCCGATGACGATCGACCAGGCGAGGTGGCCCAGGTCGGCGGTGTCGCCCCATATCTCCACCAGCCGCCAACGGGCGGGCGTTGCACTGTCTGCGTTCATTTCCTGATGTCTCCGTCTTTGGTTATGTGACGGCCGCCTGCGCGGCCGCCGCGGTTTCGGCCGCGGTCCGTCGTGCGGGGCTCTCCCGCGTTAGCTGCTTACTTCTTGCGCAGCGCTTCGAGCAGCGCCACGGCGCGGTCGGTGCGCACGTCGTGCTCGGCGGCCATCTGCCTGGCGATGCTGTCGATCTCGTCGCCGGTGGCGCCCGCGACCAGTGCGATGTTGCGGGCATGCAGCGCCATGTGGCCGCGCTGGATGCCTTCGGTGGCAAGCGCGCGCAAGGCGCCCAGGTTCTGCGCGAGGCCGACGGCGACCGCGACTTCGCCGAGCTCCTGCGCGGACTTCACATCGAGGATCTTCAGCGCGAGCCGCGCGAGCGGATGCGTCTTCGTGGCGCCGCCAACGAGGCCCACTGGCATGGGCATCTCGATCGTGCCGACCAGCGCGCCTGTCGTGTCCTTCTCCCACGTGGTCAGTGAGGTGTAGCGGCCACTGCGGCAGGCATAGGCATGCGCGCCGGCTTCCACCGCGCGCCAGTCGTTGCCGGTCGCGACGATCACCGGGTCGACGCCGTTCATGATGCCCTTGTTGTGCGTGGCTGCGCGGTAGGGGTCGATGGCCGCGAAGGTGTACGCATCGATCACACCCTCGACCACCTCTTCGCCGCTGCGCTCGCGCGTGGCCAGCACGGAAGGTGCGAGCCGCACGCGCGCACGCGCCAGCCGCAGGTCCGCCAGGTTCGACAGGATGCGCAGGAGGACCGTGCCGCCCGTGAGCTTCTCGACCAGCGGCGACACCGCCTCGGCCATGGTGTTGACGGTGTTCGCGCCCATCGCGTCGCGCACGTCGACGATGAGGTGCATCACCACCATCGCGCCGCGCGGCGTGTCGCCGAACACATGCACCTCGATGTCGCGGCAGCCGCCATCCAGGCCGATCAGCACCTTGTCGCGGCTGTTCGCCACGGCCAGGATTTCTTCGCGCGCACGCAGCAGCGCGAGCCGTGCGCCGTAGGGGTCGGTGATGCCGATCACCTGCACCTGGGCGCGCATCAGCGGCCCGGTGCTCGAGGCCTCGAAGCCGCCGCCTTCGCGCGCCAGCTTGGCCATGAAGGAGGCGGCGGCCACCACCGAGGGCTCTTCCACCGCCATCGGCACGAGGTAGTCGCGCCCGTTCACGGTGAAGTTGCCGGCCACGCCCAGCGGCAGCTCGAAGGTGCCGATCACGTTCTCGACCATGCCGTTGGCGCGGTCCACGCTCAGCGCGCCGGGCTGGGCGAGCAGCGCCACCTCGTCGTCGGTGAGCGATGCGGCCTTGGCAATATGGGCAAAGCGCTGCGCGGGCGTGAGTGCGCGGAAATTGGGAATGCGGGAGTCGGCGACCATCGTTGCTTGTCTCTTGGGAAGATGAATTCGGGAGCAGGCAATTTAGGTCGGCTGTACCGCCGGCGGAAGGCACAGTTTGGCGGGACAGTGCGGACAGTGACCCGTTGAAGCGGCCCGCTGTGTCACAGTCCCGGCCCATGACCACGATCGCCGATTCGCTCGCCGACACCCTCGCGCGCCAGATCGCGAGCGGCGCCTACAAGGCCGGCGACAAGCTGCCGTCGCTGCGCGAACTGGCGCAACTGCACAGCTATGCCAAGAACACCGTGGTGGCCGCGTTCGAGCTCTTGGTATCGCGCGGCCTCGTCGAACCACGGCGCGGCTCCGGTTACTTCGTGCTCGCGCAATCGACGGCACCCAAGCCGCCCGAGGAAGACGCGGGAAGCCTCGGCCGTGCGATGGACATCGTGTGGCTCATGCGGGAGCAGCTCAAGACGCAGCCCGATGCGGTCGCCGTGGGCGACGGCTTTCCGCCCGTCGAATGGCTCGCCGACGTGCGGCTGGACAAGTACCACCCCAAGGTCGTGCGCACGGGGCTCGGCGCGCTGTTCCGCTACGGCAGCCGCTTCGGCTATGCGCCACTGCGCGACCACCTCGTGCGCAAGCTCGCGGACTTCGGCATCGGCGCCGAGCCGCGGCAGATCGTGCTCACGCACGGCGCCAACGAGGCGATGGACATCGTCATCCGCTACTTCGTGCCGCCCGGCGGCAAGGTGCTGGTCGACGACCCGGGCTACTACCCGCTGTTCGGCAAGCTCAAGCTTGCGGGTGCGCAGATGCTGGCCGTGCCGCGCCTGGCGGACGGACCTGATCTGGACGTGCTGGAGCAACTGCTCATCGCCGAGCGGCCGCGCCTCTTCTTCACCCAGTCGCTCGCGCACAACCCCACGGGGTCGGACATCTCGCCGGCCAAGGCCTTCCGCGTGCTGCAGCTCGCGCAGAAATACAACCTGCTGATCGTGGAGAACGACCCGCTGGCCGACTTCAAGCCGACCGCGTTGCCGCGGCTCTCGGCGCTCGACCAGCTGGAGCGCACCATCTACATCGGCAGCTTCTCGAAGTCGTTCTCCGCGGCGCTGCGCGTGGGCTTCATCGCCTGCGGGGCAGACCTCGCGAGCGACCTCGCTGACCTGAAGGCACTGATCCACGTGAGCAGCTCGGAATACAGCGAGCGCACGGTCGATGTGATCCTGAGCGAGGGCCACTACCAGCGGCACTTGAACCGCCTGCAGACCCGCCTGGGCGAGGCCACGCGCAAGGCGCTGCAGCTCTTCGATTCGGTCGACGCGGAGGTCTTCGCGCGCACCCCGCAGTCGCTCTACATCTGGGCCGCGCTGCCCGGCGTGGGCGACTCGCTGGCGTTCGCGAAGGAGCTGCTGCCGCGCAAGATCGTGATGGCGCCGGGGCGCATCTTCAGTGTCGATTCGACGCAGGTCTCGCGCTGGTCGCGCTTCAATGTCGGCGCAATGGCCGATCCGCGCTTCGCGAAGGCGCTGCGCACCGCGCTGCGGCGTCGTACGGGCGCCTGAATCAGCCCTTGAAGGCGCCGTGCCGCCCCGCGCCGCCGGCGAAGCGCGCGGCGCCGGCTTCGCCTTCGGCAAAGACGATCGGCACGCCCTGTGCGCCTTCGCGCCGCAGCGCCTCGGCCAGCGGCAGGTCCCACTGTTCGTAAGCGGATCGGCGGTCGGCGAGCATGCATTGCTGCGGGAACGCGGCGATCTGGAGTGCCAGTTCACGCGCCGCGGCGAGCGCGCCGCCCGGCGGCGTGACGCGGTTGACCAGGCCCATCGCCAGCGCCTCGGCCGCGGAGACCGGCCGTCCGGTGAGGATCATGTCGAGCGCGCGCCCCATGCCCACGATGCGCGGCAGCCGCACCGTGCCGCCGTCGATCAGCGGCACGCCCCAGCGGCGGCAGAACACGCCGAAGACTGCATCGTCATCGGCCACGCGCAGGTCGGCGAGCAGCGCCAGTTCGAGGCCGCCGGCCACTGCATAGCCGTTCACCGCTGCAATCAGCGGTTTGGACAACGCCATGCGCGTCGGCCCCATCGGTCCGTTGCCGCCGCCTTCGGGATCGAGTTCGTTGCGCTCGTCCGGGTTGCCGACTGCGCCCAGGTCGGCGCCGGCGCAGAAATGGCCGCCCGCGCCCGTGAGGATCGCCACGCGCAGCGCATCGTCGGCCTCGAAGCGTTCGAAGGCCTCGCGCAGTTCGGCGGCCACGATGCCGTTGACGGCATTGCGCTTGTCGGGGCGGTTCAGCGTGAGGGTGCAGACCGCTCGATCCGTGTCATAGCTCACGTATTCCATAGCCATGGATGCATTCCCTTGGAGGCAAAATTACTTACTCAATCGCTCTAGGTCATCGTAGGAAATATTTCTCCGATGTGCAAACGTGGAAAAAATATGCAATGTCCCGGTCGCCATTCCCAGCGCGCCGGACCTGATCCTCGACCTGCTCGTCGCGCACGGCGGCATGCTGAGCGCGCAGTCGCTGTGCCGCGCCGGCGCCCTGATGGGCATTGGTGAATCGACGCTGCGCGTGGCCCTCACGCGGCTCGCGAGCGACGGCAAGATCGAACGCAGCGAGCGCGGCAGCTATGCGCTCAACCGCGCGGGGCCGGCGCTGTCGCGCGCGGTCGATGGCTGGCGGCAGCGCGGCGCGCAGGCCGTCGCGTGGCGCAACGACTGGCTCGCGGTGCACGACGCGGGCGTGCCGCGTTCTGACAAGACGGCCTGGCGCCATCATGGCCTGGCGCTGTCGCTGCGCGGCTTTGCCCCGTTGCAGACCGGCTTGCACATCCGGCCCGACAACCTGAGGGGCGGGCTGGCGGCCGAGCGCGAACAGCTGCAGGGTCTGGGCCTGTCTTCGAAGGCGCTGGTGTTCCGCCTCGCCGACATGGACGAAGCCACGCAGGCCGCCGCGCGCAAGCTGTGGAACGTGCGGGCGCTGGCGGCCAGCAGCCAGCGCCTGCAGACCGGCATCGAGCGCAGCGAGAAGCGGCTGGACAAGCTGCCGCTCGAAGCGGCGGTGCGCGAGTCGCTGCTGCTGGGGCGCGCGGTCATCGCGCACCTCATCCGCGATCCGCTGCTGCCGGCCGAACTCATGTCGCCGGCGCCGCGCGCCGCGCTGCAGACCGTCACGCGCCGCTACCAGGACAAGGCGCGCAAGTTGTGGCGCGAGTGGTTCACACTGCCCTAGCGTGAACAAGCGCCGGTGCGTCGGGTCCGGGTGTTTCAAATCTCCGGACCCCAATCGTCATGTCATCGATGGACTTCCCTGTTTCAAGGAGCAATCGACATGGCATCACTTCGTCCCGAATCGGTCATCCTGGGGGAACCGCTGGTATCCAACCGGTCTTCCCACAGGTGGACATTGGACCGCCCCGCGCAGAAGATCAACTTCGAATCGCCGGACATCAACTGTCAGGCGTCGGCCGGACTGCACGGCACCGCGAACGAGGTGGTCGATGGCTGGCTGCTGGGATTCGTTCAACTTCAATTCATCGAAACGAACTACGCAACCTATCGGGGAAGGAGCTCCCGCGATGGTGGCTCGAAGCACTCCTGGAGCCACAACGTGCTGTGCCGCGATACGGACGAAAAATGCCCGGGCCTGTTCTACGACCCGCAGAAGAAAAGAACGCCCGCGCAGTTCCGCGGAGTCTGCGCGCCGACCCGGCTGGATGCCACCGGCAGGGTGGACATGGAGACGGGTTTCGGCGACGCCCCGCTGCAGAGATTCGACACCGTGGTGACCAACACCACCACCGGCCGCCCGAACTTCCTGCACCACGCGGACATCGCCTTCCATTTCTGCACGATGCTCGTGGTGGGCGACCCGCTGCATCGCTTCACGGTGCTCAGGCATTTCTACTGGAACGTTCGGTGGGAAGCCCACTTCGCGCCCGGGGCGGACGATGCGCCGCACGAGACCCGCAGGGACCATTTCGACATCAACGTGCAGCGCCATGTCCACAGCGGCATACCGAACGATCCCCGCTTCAGGGGACGGGTGTTCGACAGAAGCCTCAAGGTCGCCAACGACATGGCGGCCCGCAAGCCCGCGAAGCAGTTCAGCGCGGACTGGAGCATCACCTAAGCGGCGCAGGGCCTCATGCCAGCTCGTCGAACTGGACCACGCCTTCCTTCATGACCAGCGGAATGCGTTCGCCCTGTCCCAGCAGGCATTCGACGTCGCGCAGCGGATTGCCATCGACGACGAGGATGTCGGCCAGCGCGCCCGGTACCAGGCGGCCGAGCCGGTCGGGCATGCCCAGGACCTCGGCGCCGATCGTGGTCGCGCTCGCGATGGCCTCGGCTGGCGAGAGCACCTCGGCGCGCAGGCGGAATTCGTCGCTCTGCAGGCGCTGCGATTCGCCCAGCAGGTCGGAGCCGAAGCCCATCTTCACGCCGGCCTTCTTGTAGATCTCCAGCGAGCGCAGGCCCGCCTCGCGCACGTCGGCCACCTTGGCGACGCTTTCCTTGGGCAGGCCGAAGCTCTCGCCCTCGTTGGCCAGCGCGTCGTAGGTGACGAGTGTCGGCACCGCATAGGCGCCCAGCTCGGCCATCAGCGCGGCCGTGGGCGCGTCCACGAGGTTGCCGTGCTCGATGGTGCGCACGCCGCAGCGCACCGCGCGCGCGATGGCGGCGGCGGTGTAGGCGTGCGCCATCACGTAGGTGCCGCGGCCCGAGGCTTCTTCCACGATGGCGCGGATCTCGTCCTCGCTGTAGCCGAAGGCGCCCACCGGGTCGGTCGGCGAGGCGACGCCGCCGGAGGCCATGATCTTGATCTGGTCGGCGCCCATCTGCAGCTCTTCTCGCACGGCGCGGCGCACCGCGTCGACGCCGTCCACCACGCGCGCCAGCGCGCCGACGCGCACGCAGGTCGAGCAGGTCGCGGCCGGGTCGAGGAAGTCGGAGCGCCCGCGCATGTCGCCATGCCCGCCGGTCTGGCTCAGCGCGCGGCCGGAGACGAAGAGGCGCGGCCCTTGCGCGAGGCCGGCGTCCACCGCCTGCTTGAATGCGAAGCCCGCGCCGCCCGCATCGCGCACCGTGGTGAAGCCGCGGCGCAGCATGCCGCGCAGCATCGGCACGCTGCGCAGCGTGATGAGCACGTTGGGCATGTGGACCTGGCGCGAGAGGTTCAGCTCCACCGCGATCACATGCACGTGCAGGTCGATCAGGCCGGGCATCACCGTCTTGCCCTTCACGTCGATGACGCGCGCCGTCTTGCTCTGCAGCGGCTTGTCGGAGACCTCGCGTACCACGCCTTGCTCGACCAGGATGTCGTGGCCTTCCAGCAACTCGCTGCGCAGCGGATCGAGCAGGTTCGCGTTCTTGAAGAGGACCGTGTTCGTCATGCGATGGATTCCTTGGTCTGTTGCGCCATCACGGCCGGCACCGCCAGTTGCGCGAACACCCGCGCGAGCTCGACGTGGCCGTCGCCGTACCAGTTTTCCTCGTGCAGCATGTTGAGCGTGCCGAGCGTCTCGCCCTGCCAGCGCAGTGGAATGTTCAGCACGCTGCGGCAGCCCAGCGAGACGATGAGTTCGTGGTCGTAGAACACGTCGCGCAGGTCCTCGGCATTGCGGCCGATGTAGGGAAGGCCGCGCTGCATCACCTGCTGCATCCACGGCGAATCGGTGATGGGCTTGCGCCCGCCCACCGGGTAGGCCTCGCGCATGTTGGTGTACACGCGCTCCGATTCGCGCGCCTCGCGGTGGTGGACCAGGATGGTGAAGAGCCGGTGGCCGATGGTCGATGCGACCGCCTTGTCGATCGCATCGAAGGTGGCGTGCGGCTGGGTGGTATCGGCATGGGCGAGCGCCACGGCCGAAAGGGAATCCGTGAGGGAATCTTCGAGAGAGTTTGGCTGCATGGTTGTCGGAGGTCGTCAGGAAAGTTCACTGGCCGCGATGTCTTCGAGCGAGCGGCCGCGCGTGGGAATGCCCATGAACGTGACGGCCGCCGCGCCCAGCAGCAGCACCGCCGTCGTCATGCCGAACACGCCCGCGAAGCCGGCGGTCGGATAGATGAAGCCCACCAGGATCGGCGCCGTGATGCCGCCGATGCGCCCGATGGCCGAGGCCAGGCCCGAGCCCGTCGCGCGCACCTGCGTCGGAAACACCTCGGGCGTGTAGGCGTAGACGCCCGCGTAGGTGCCGTTCATGAAGAAGGACAGCAGCACGCCCGCGACCATGATCTGCGCGTCGCTGTGCGTGAACGCGAGGCCCAGCGCGCAGAGCCCGCCCAGCAGCATGTAGCTCACGATGGTGGCCTGCCGGCCGATGCGCTCGTTGAACCACGCGGCCGAGAAATAGCCGGGAATCTGCGCGATGTACATCACCAGCGAATAGCCGAAGCTCTTGGTGATCGTCATGCCGTTCTGGATCAGGAGGCTCGGGATCCAGGTGAAGAACGAGTAGTAGCTGAAGGTGATCGACAGCCACATCAGCCAGGTCATGGTGCTGATGCGGATGAGCTTGCTGGAGACCAGCGTCGCGTAGTTCTTCAGCAGGCTGCCGCGGCTCGTGCTGGGCGGCGGCGCGGCGACGTCTTCGGCGTTGAGCGCGGGCAGCGCGTGGCCGCGTTGCACGTGCTCGGACTCCATCGCATCCATGATCGCGTCCGCCTCGACGGCCCGTCCCTGGCTCTCGAGCCAGCGCGGCGACTCCGGCAGCGCGCGGCGCCACCACAAGAGGAGCACCACGGGCAGCGCGGTGATGAAGATGACGATGCGCCATCCCTGCGGGTGCGCCGGCACGATGAAGTAGCCCAAGAGGGCCGCGGCAACGAAGCCGAACGAGAAGAAGCCGGCCAGCGCGCCCGTGAAGGTGCCGCGGTAGCGCCGCGCCACGAACTCCGACAGGTAGGGCGCGATGATCGCGCTCTCGGCCCCGGCGCCGAAGCCGGCCACGATGCGCAGCGCGAGGAAGGCCGTCCAGTCGTTGACCATGCCGCTGAAGAGCGAGGCCACGCAGTAGATCGCGAGCGCCGACATCATCACCTTGCGCCGCCCGATCAGGTCGCCGCAGGCACCGGCCGCGAGCGCGCCGAAGAAGAAACCGATGAAGTTCGCGCTGGCCAGCACGCCGATCTGCACGCTGCTCAGCCCCCATTCGGTGCGCAGCACCGGCAGCACGAAGGCGATCACGGCGGCATCCATCGCATCGAAGGTGTAGCCGAGGCCCCCCATGAGGAGCAGGCGTCGATGGAAACCAGAGAAGGGCAGGCGCTCGATGCGCGCCGACAGCATGGTCATGGGGATCCCTCGGCTTCAGGTGGGGTGGGGGTGAAGCGGCAGATCGTAGGATCGGGGGGATATCACGGCAAATTTATATGCGTGATTGTGTTTATTGATCTGGTGAATAGATTGGACGCACGATGAACTACCGCAACGCCGATCTGAACCTGCTGAAGGTGTTCGAAGCCCTGATGACCGAAGGCAACGTCACGCGCGCGGCCAGCAAGCTGTCGCTGACGCAGCCCGCCGTCAGCAATGCGCTACGCCGGCTGCGTGACACCTTCGACGATCCGCTCTTCGTGCGCAGCGGCGCGGGCGTGAACCCCACCCGGCGCGCCATCGATCTCTGGGAGCCGCTGTCGCAGTCGCTGCATGCGATCCGGACGACGATGGACGACGAGCGCTTCGACGCGCTGCGCAGCACCGCGAGCGTGAGCATTGCGATGTCCGACTACGTGTCCTCGATCGTGGTGCCGCGGCTGGCGGCCCGGCTCGGCAAGGTCGCGCCCTCGATGCAGGTCCATGCCATTCCGAACACGCTGGTGGATTTCGGTCCGGTGCTGGCCGACAACAAGGCCGACTTCGCGATCAGCGTCTACAACGAGGAGGTGCGGCGGCCCGCGTTCCTCAAGTCGAGGGCGTTGTGGTCACCCGATTTCCTCTGCTTCATGCGCGCGGGGCATCCGCTGGCGCGCACGGGCAGGATTCCGCTGAAGAAGTTCCTGGCGGCACGGCATGTGGATGTGAGTCTGGTCGGCAAGACCACGCCGACCTACGACCTGTTCCTGCGCAGCCGCGGGCTGCAGCGCAACCTGGTCGCGACGGTGAACCACTACGGCGCGGCGTACGAGGCGGTGCGCCGCTCCGACCTGCTCGCAGTGCTGCCGTGGTCAGAGAAGTTCGAACCCTCGCGCCTGGCGGGCCTGCGCATGATGCCGGTGCCGCTGGAGGCGCCGCCGCGCATCATCGAACTGTTCTGGCACCAGCGGCACGAGACCTCGGCGCTGCACCAGTGGGTCAAGGAGACGCTGCTGGCGTTGTTCGAGCAGCCGTCCTGATCAGCCGCGCGGGCGCACAACCTGCGGGTCCTGGTGCGCCGCATGCAGGCGCGCCACATCGGCCGCACGCCGCGTGAGCACCGCGCGCTGGTTGATGTAGCCCTTGTCGGTGATCTCGCCCGCGTCGAGGCTGGGCGGCTCGGCCAGCACCAGCGCGCACGCCGGGCATTGCGACGAGCCCGCACCTTCATCGCGCAGCGAACGCAGCACGCCGGCGATGCGTTCGGCCAGCGCCTCGGGCGCGAGCGATGCGGCCTGCGGACTGGCGAACACCAGCATGCCGATCTCGTCGCGGTCGTGGCCGGTGAGCACCACGTCCTGCACATGCGGCGCGAGCAGCGACACCAGCTTCACGCGCAGCGTGCCCACCGAGACCCAGGTGCCGGTCGAGAGCTTGAAGTCTTCGGCCACGCGGCCGTTGAAGATCACGCCGTGCGCGGGCTCCGCGGCATTCGCGAGAAAGCCGGCATCGCCGATGCGGTAGTAGCCTTCTTCGTCGAAGGCCTCCGCGGTTTCACGTGGCGCATCGCGGTAGCCCGGGAACACCGAGACGCCCTTGACCCGCATCTCCAGCTTCTGGCCGTTGGGCACGAACTTGAGTTCGAGCCCCGGCAGCGGTGCGCCGATGCAGCCGGCACCGTCGAGCTTCCAGTGCGCGGAGGTGATGGCGGGCGAGGTCTCGGTCGCACCCCACGAGGTGGTGAGCCACAGCGGGCGCGTGGGCCGCACGCGCCGGGCCACCGCTTCGAGCCGCTGCCATGTCGAAGGCGCGAGCGCCGCTGCCGCATAGAAGGCGAGGCGCAGCCGCGAGAACACCTCGGTGGCGAGTGCGTCGTCGGCTTCGAGAAAGGGCAGCAGCATGTCGAAGCCGCGCGGCACGTTGAACAGCAGCGTGGGCTTCACTTCGCGCAGGTTGCGCACCGTCTTCTCGATCAGGCCCGGCGCGGGCCGGCCTTCGTCGATGTAGAGCGCGCCGCCATGGCACAGCACCATGTGCAGGTTGTGGTTCGCGCCGAAGGTGTGGCTCCACGGGAGCCAGTCGACCAGCACCGGTTTTTCCTCTGCGAGGAAGCGCCAGGTCTGCGCCATCATCTGCTGGTTGGCGCACAGCATGCGGTGCGTGTTGATCACCACCTTGGGCTTGCCGGTGGAGCCCGAGGTCAGCAGGTACTTGGCGTGGGTGTCGGCAAGGATCGTTGCGAAGGCTTCCATCACGGCCGGCGTTTCGCTGGCCGCGAGCAATTGGTCGAAGGCGATCGCACCCGGATGCGCGTCGGCGTTACGGCTGAACACCGTCACGGCCTCGACGCCGCAGCCCGCGAGTGCGCCGCCATACACCTTGGCGTCCGATGCGTAGATCAACGAAGGCCCGAGCGCCTTCAGCATGCCGTGCAGCCGCGACGGGTCCTTCGCCATGCGCGAGTACGCGCTCGAGAGCGAGCACGCGGTGCGGCCGATGTGCATCGTCGCGAGCATCAGCACCGCGTGGTCGATCGCGTTGTCCGAGAGGATCACGATGGGCTGGCCCGCAGGCAGCTTCAGGTCGAGCAGGCCCTGCGCGACCGCGCCGACGGCGTGGCGCAGCGCGCGGTAGTCGAGCCTGCGCCAGCCTTCGCCGCTCTCGTCGCGCTCCGCGAATGCCAAGGCGTCGGGCGTCTCGCGCGCCCAACGCTCGATCCATTCGCCGATGCAGCGCGCATAGGGCTTCAGCGTCTGCGGTGAGCGCAGCGCGAAGGAGCCGTCGTCGAAGTCGATGCGCACCGTGCGGGGCGGGGCGATCAGACGCTCGTCGTTGAGGAAATCGGTCATGTCAATCGAGTTTGCCGGTGTCGGCCTTGGCGCGAATCAGGTCTAACAGCAGGGTGTCGCGCGCGGCTTCGAGGTCGGCCGTGCGGCGCGTGCCCAGTTCCTCAGCGATGCCTTCGGCCACCTTCTGCTTGAGATCAGCCGTCATCGACGGCGCGCCCAGGTCCTTCCACCAGTCCTCGATCGGTCCGCCCAGATGCGCGAGCACATGTTCGATGCCGCCTGCGCCGCCCGACAGATGCAGGTTCATGAACGGCCCCATCACCGCCCAGCGCAGACCGGGGCCATGCGCGATCGCGGTGTCGATGTCCGCCACGCTCGCCACGCCTTCGTTGACGAGGTGGAAAGCCTCGCGCCACAGCGCAGCCTGCAGCCGGTTCGCGATATGCCCCTTGACCTCGCGCTTCACATGGATCGGCCGCTTGCCGATGGCCGCATAGAACGCCATCGTGCGTTCGATGACTTCGACTGACGTCTTCTCGCCGCCGATCACCTCCACCAGCGGAATCAGGTGCGGCGGATTGAACGGATGCCCGAGCACCACGCGCTGCGGGTGCGCGCAGCCCGACTGCACACCGCTGATCGCAAGGCCCGACGAGCTCGAGGCGAGGATGGTCTCCGGCGGCGCGGCCGCATCCATGCGGCGGAACAGGTCGATCTTGAAGTCCATGCGCTCGGGGCCGTTCTCTTGCACGAAGTCGGCCACCGATACCGCGTCTTCCAGGCTGTCGTGAAAGCGCAGCCGGTCCACCGAGGCGCCCTCGGCGAGGCCGAAGCGCTCCAGCGTCGGCCAGTGCTGCGCCACCGCATCGCGCAGCCGGCCTTCGGCGCCGGGCGACGGATCGGTCGCGTTCACGTCGAGCCCGTGCGCGAGGAAATACGCGGCCCAGCTCGCGCCGATCACGCCGGTGCCGACGACCGCGACACGTTGCACATTCAAGAGGGTCATGATTTCCACCGCGCGCAGCGGCTCTCTGCCTTCGTCGTCCATGCGGCCTCGCCGCGAATCGGCTCGACCACCTTGTAGTAGTCCCACGGTTCTTTCGATTCGTCGGGCGTCTTCACCTGCATCAGCTGCATGTCGTGCACCATGAGGCCGTCGTCGCGGAGCCACCCGCCCTTGACGAACATGTCATTGAACTTCGTCTTGCGCAATTGCGCCATCACCTTGTCGGCATCGTCGGTGCCGGCCGCCTTCACCGCCTGCAGGTACTGCAGCGCGGCCGAGTAGTCGCCGGCGTGGAAGGAGGAGGGCATGCGCTTGTGCTTGTCGAAGAAGCGCCGCGCCCAGGTGCGCGCTTCGGGGCTCTGGTTCCAGTACCAGCTGTCGGTGAGGTACATGCCCTGCGAGGTCTTCAGGCCCAGCGCATGCACGTCGTTGATGGTGATGATCATGCCGGCCAGCTTCATGTTCTTGCTGATGCCGAACTCGGCCGCCGACTTGATCGCGTTCACCGTGTCGCCGCCCGCATTGGCGAGCGCCAGCACCTGTGCCTTCGAGCCCTGCGCCTGCAGCATGAAGGACGAGAAATCGCTCGCGCCCAGCGGATGCTTCACGGAGCCCGCCACCGTGCCGCCGCTGGCAGCGATGATCTTGGCCGCATCGGTCTGCAGCGCGGCGCCGAAGGCGTAGTCGGCGGTCACGAAGTACCAGCTCTTGCCGCCCGCCTTGACCACCGCACTCGCGGTGCCGCGCGCCATGGCCACCGTGTCGTAGGCGTAGTGCACCGTGTACGGCGAGCAGTATTCGTTGGTGAGGCTCGAGGCGCCCGAGCCCACCACGAAGTACGGCTTCTTCTTGTCGGCCGCCACGCCCGCCATGGCAATCGCCGCGCCCGAGTTGACGCCCGCGATCAGCATGTCGACCTTCTGCACGTCGAACCATTCGCGCGCCTTGGCCGCGGCGATGTCGGGCTTGTTCTGGTGGTCGGCGGTGACCAGCTCGATCTTCCTGCCGTCGATGGCGCCGCCCATGTCGGCAATCGCCATGCGGATGGCCTCGGCGCCGGCCGGGCCGTCGTAGTCGCGGTAGATGCCCGACATGTCGCTGATGAAGCCGATGCGGATGGTGTCGTCCGACACCTGCGCCGAAGCGCCGGTGGTGGCGAAGGCGGCGCCCAGGGCGATGGCCAGCGCGGTGCGCGAGAGGTGAGTGTTCATGGTCTTGTCTCCGGTCGTTGTATTTGTTCGGTCAGCCCAGCGCGAACTCGGGCCGCGGCGTGCCGGTGCGCGGCAGCCCCATCATCTGCCGCGCCTCGGCGGGCGTGGCCACTTCCATGTCCAGCTCGCGGATCACCCGCACGATGCGCTCGGTGAGCTGCACGTTGGTGGCCAGCTCCCCGTGGCGGAAGTAGAGGTTGTCCTCGAGGCCCACGCGCGCATGCCCGCCGAGCAGCAGCGCCGCCACGTTGGCCTCGAGCTGCGAAGGCCCGATGCCGCTCACGCAGAAGATGCTGCCCTTGGGCAGCGTGTCGACCATCATCTGCAGGAAGCGGGGCGAATACGGCATCGCGTTCTGGAAGTTGCGGTGCACGTTCATCACGAGGTTGATGAAGTACGGCTCCTCGTCGTGCCCTTCGCCGATCAGCGTGGTGGTGTCCTGCAGGATGTGCGTGGGGCTGAACACCTCCCACTCGGGTTTGATGCCGCGCGCCTTCATGCCCGCGGCCAGTTCGCGGCCACGCGTGATGGGCGTGTCCATCAGGATCTGCTTGCCCTCGAAGCTCAGGTTGAGCGTGGTCGCATCCAGCGTGCACATCTCGGCGCCGGCGTCCATGCCCTTGATGCGCTCTTCCCACGCGATCTCCCAGCGGTCGCCCGCGAGCGGCTTGACCATGTCGCCGTGCACGCCGCCGCCGGTGGAGTTGTTGATGACGATGTCGCTGCCGCCCGCGCGGATGCGGCTGTTGATGTCGCGGTACACCTCGGCATTGCAGGTGGCGCCGTCGTCGGGCCGGCGCGCGTGGATCGCCACCACGCTCGCGCCGGCGTTCCAGCAGCGCAGCACGTCGGCGGCGATCTCGGCGGGTTGGGTGGGGAGGTGGGGGTTCTGCGATTTGTGCGCCATGCCACCCGTGGGTGCGATGGTCACAATCACCTTGCGCTTCGACATGCGATTTCTCCTGTGGGAAGCGCGCTATTATTTTTGGCTGCCGTCGCCCGGGCAGTCATTGCGATGACATTTGGGGTCAGGGTTTACGAGGCGCGGCCCGCCTGCACAGGAGCTTTCATTTCATGCCGACCCCGAAGCCGACCATCAAGGCGGCATCGCTGACGATCCCGCAGCTGCTGCACGGCTCGGCCTGGTTTCCGTTGCTCGACGAACCGGCGCGCGGGCGTGTGCTGGACGAGATGCGCGAGGTCGACATCGCCCCCGGCACCGCCCTGTGCCGGCGCGGCGACACGCCGCTGCACTGGTACGGCACGCTCGAAGGGCTGCTCAAGTGGTCGATCACGTCCAGCGATGGGCACTCCGTGACCCTGGGCGGGCTCTCGGTGGGCAGCTGGTTCGGCGAAGGCACGCTGCTTCGCGCGATGCCGCGCTCGGCCGACATCATCGCGCTGCGGCCGAGCCGCGTGGCGCTGCTGCCGCTGGAGACTTTCGAGTGGCTGCACCGCACGCAGCGCGGCTTCGATCATTTCCTGCTGCAGCAGATCAACGAACGCCTGCACTGGTTCATGGGCAGCTATGCGGCGCACCGGCTGCTCGATGCGGACAGCCAGGTGGCGCGCGCGCTGGCCGGGCTGTTCCACCCGTGGCTGCATCCGGGGAGCGAGCCGTACCTGCAGACTTCGCAGGAAGAGATCGCCAACCTGTCGGGGGTGTCGCGGCAGCGGTGCAATGCGGCGTTGAACCGGTTGAAGGAGGCGGGGTTTCTGCGGATCGAGTACGGGGGGATCACTGTGATCGATCTGGAAGGGTTGCGGCGGTTCATCGAGTAGACCGTCACAAAGGCCCGCTACGATTTCCGCCGATCTTCAGGGAGGCCCTATGCTCGAATTCAACCTCTTCGCGGACTACTTCCAGTTCTACATTCAGGACGAGGCTGCGGACGGCGACCTGTCGGACGCCTGGTCCGACGAAGCCGTGGACCAGCTCTTTGCCGTCGGCCCCGGCGTCGTCGGCATCGGCACCGTGAGAAACATGGACGTGCCCGTGACCGTAGAGATCCTCGATGCGGAAAAGCCCATCGATTTCGCCGAATGGGACCACGTCGTCGAATGCACGCTGGTGACCGAGAGCGCCAACCTCGTGATCGCCGGCTGCACCGACTACTTTCCCGATGCGGCCCGCATTCCCGTGGCGCCGGGCACCTACCGTTTGCGTGCCTGCTATGCGGGCCTCGACACGCTTTCCGACGACGGCCTCGAAGGCAACGACCGCTACCACCTGCAGCTGTGGCGGGCGCCCGCCGTCGAACCGGTGGTTCTCAAGCAGCGCGTGGCCTGACGCCCTCACTGCGCTTTCTTCGCGCCTTCCGCCAGCCGCTTGCGGTACGCGGTGGTCGTCACGCCGCCGAACCCCCAGTCATCCGTATCGATCTCCTCGATCACGATGTGCGTCCACTCCGGTGGCTTCTTCAGCACGCGTTCGAGGACTTCGGTGAACTCGGCGATGACCTGGGTTTTCTGCTCGCGCGTGACGCCGTCGCGGGTGATCTTCAGATTGACGAAAGGCATGGTGTGCTCCTTGGTTGTGTGAACGAGGCAGTTACCAGGTGCCGGCGCTCGCACCGCCGTCCACCGGCAGCACCACGCCCGACGTGAAACCGGCGCTCGTGAGATAGAGCACCGCATCGGCGATTTCGCGCACGGTCGCGATGCGGCCGGCGGGTGCCAGGCCGTTGAGAAAGCCATGCGTTTCGGATGGGTGCATCGGCGTGTCGACGATGCCGGGCGCCACCGCATTCACCTGGATGTTGTGCGGCGAGAGCTCCAGTGCCAGCGCGCGCGTCGCGGCGTTGATGCCGCCCTTGATCAGCACCGGCAACAACGCCGGCACCTGCAGGTTCGGCTGCAGTGCGATGCCCGCGGTGATGTTCACGATGTGGCCCTTGCGGCGCGGGATCATGTGCTTCGCGGCGGCCTGCGAGGCGTAGACGAAACCCTTGAGGTTGGTGGCGACCAGTTGCTCCAGTTCTTCCTCGGTGTAGTCGACGAACGGCTTGGCGTTGAAGATGCCCGCGTTGTTGATGAGCACGTCGACATGCCCGAAGCGGGCCACGGCGCGGTCGATGAGTTGCAGCGCGGTATCGCGCTTGCCGATGTCGCCCGCGACGCCGAGAAAACGCGACGGGTTGCCCAACTGCTTCGCGGCGGCCGCAAGGCGCTCGTCGGTGCGGGCGGTGGCGACCACGTTGAAGCCGCGTTCGAGATACGCCTGCGCAAGGCCCAGGCCGATGCCGCTCGAGGCGCCGGTGATAACGACGGTGGATGAAGTGCTGTCTTGCATGTCGGGTTCTCCAGAAGTTGATGACGTTGGGAGAACTGTATTGATGACAAAGCGATAGATAAATCACTAGACTCGCACTTCACTTGATACCTCAGGTAATCAATCCATGCAGCGGCAGTTCGGCGACATCCTTCTTGGCAGCATCGAACTCTTCTGCCTCGCAGCGGAGACGGGCGGCTTCACATCGGCCGCGCTTGCTGCGGGCGTGACGCCGGCGGCCGTCAGCCGCTCGATCTCGCGGCTGGAGAAACGACTCGGTCTTCGTCTGTTCGTGCGCACCACGCGCAGCGTGCGGCTCACCGAAGCGGGTCGTTCCTACTTCGCGCAATGCCGCCAGGCGCTCGCACAGCTCGCCGAGGCCGAGCGCGAAGTGATGGGCCAGCAGGCGCAGCCCTCGGGCACGCTGCGCATCAGCGTGCCGACCACCTACGGCCACCATCGCATCCTGCCGATGCTGCCCGTGTTCCGCGAACGCTTTCCCGACATCCGGCTGCATGTGCACCTGAGCAACCGCAACATCGATTTCGTGGAAGAGGGCTACGACATGGCCGTGCGCGTGCGCGCCCAGCCCGACTCCACGCTGATCGCGCGGCACCTGGAGGATGCGGGGCTCGTGGTGGTCGCGACGCGCAAGTACCTGAAGGCGGCCGGCACGCCCCGCACGCCGGACGACCTGGCCGCGCACGAGTGCATCCAGTTCGAACTGCCCAGCAGCGGCCGGCGCATCTCGTGGCTCTTCAAGGAAGACGGCAAGGACCGCGAGGTCTTCGCCGACAGCGCCTACAGCTGCTCCGACGACGTGCTCGGCGGCGTCACGCTCGCCAAGAGCGGCGCCGGGCTGTTCCAGACCTACCGCTTCGTCGTGGAGAAGGAGCTTGCCGACGGCACGCTCGTCGAGGTGCTCAAACCCTTCGCCGGCCGCTCGCGGCCGTACACGCTGCTGTACCCGGACGGGCGGCATGTGCCGCTGCGCATGCGGGTGTTCATCGACTTCCTGATGGCGCAGCAGGCCCGCTGAAAGCTCAGCGGCAGGCGAAGCTGGCCGCCGCCTTCACATCGCCGCCGACATACGCGATCTTCTTCGGGTAGGTGCACAGCGGCCGCGCCAGCGACTTGTCCGCGTTCTGCAGCACGAGGTTGTCGGGCGCCACGCCTTTCTCGACCCAATCAGTGAGCGCGGCGAACAACTGGTTCGGTGCCGGCAGCGGCGGATTGGCCGCAGGGCTGACGCCCGCCAGGCCATTCACGGAACCCACGCCCGCGCAGTGCCCCATCGCCGGGATCTCGACGTAGCGATAGAACTTCTGCGTCGCATCGATGCCGCCCATCGCCTTGGCTGCGCGCTCGTAGTAGTTGGCCGTGCCCGAGTTCGCGATCAGCTGGTCGGCCAGGCCGTGGTACGTCAGCAGCTTGGCGCCGCGGTCGCGGAACCTGCCCAGGTCGGGGTTGTCGGCGTTGATGTTCGCGAAGGCGGTTTGCAGTGCCTTGCCGCGATCGCTGGCGTTGGCCAGCTGGGCGTACGACAGCCCCTTCCAGTTGTTCGCGCCGTTGCCCGTGGCATTGACGAAATCGGGCGTCGCGATCGTCGGGTCCTGCAGGTTCAGCGCCACCTGGTGCGCCGCGATCGGAAACGGGTGGGGTACGCCGCCCGTGGAGTCCGCCAGCGAGAACCCCGGTGCGCCGGGGCTGTTGAGCGCCGTGCCGCGTGTGAGGCCGTACCAGAGCTGGCCCGAGGCCAGCGTGGCGCCGTAGCCGATGTCGCTCGCGGGCGCCGGTGCGCTGCCGTCGCGCGTCTGGCCGTACCAGATCTTGTTGACCGCCTGCGCCTGCACGGTGCTCAGGCAGGCGGCGGTGGCGTTGGTGCCGCCGCTGCCGGTGCACAGCACGACCTTGTCCTGCACCGGGTCGTATTTGCAGGCGGCCGGGTCGCTGATGAAGCCTTCGTGCTGGCCGGTGAGCGTGCTGTCGCAGGCGCTCACGGCCGCCGAAGACACCAGCGTCATCTGGTCCGGCGCGAGCGGTGTGCCGCCCAGGTCGCGCTGCATCACGACCTGCGGATACAGCTCGGAGGTGATGAAGGTGGTCCAGTTGATCGCGCTGTTGCCGGCCAGGATGCCGTCGAAATCGTCGGGGTTCACCTGTGCCTGCATGTGGCCCTGGCGGCCGCCGGTGGAGCAGCCGTCCCAGTAGGCGTACTGCGCGCTGCGCTGGTAGAAGCCGGCCGCCAGCGCCTTGGCCTTGACGGCCATCTCGTGGATGCCGCGGCTTGCGAAGTCGGTCCACAGCGTGGTGTTGATGGTGCCGTCGGGGGTCATGGCGAACGAACCGTCCACCGAGGCGGCCGGCAACTTCGAGGCATGGCCCGCATCGGTCACGGCGCTCACCGAGCCCTCACCCGCGGCAATGGCCGCCGCGCCGGCGCCGCCGATCTGCGCCTTGGCACTGATGCCCGCATCGCCCACGAAGCCGCCGCCGCCGAGCACGCGCACGCGGTTGTTCCATCGGGCCGCCGTCGGCAGCCACACCTCGATGCCGATGCCCGGCGAGGTCGATGGCGCGTCGGCAGGCCCCGCGTGGCCCGGCCCGACGTTGAGCTTGACCATGCACACGTCGCTGGCCGCCACGGTGCCCGAAGCCTTGCCGTCGAGGTTGAGGTCATCGCCCTGCCTGAACTGCTTCACCACGGTGACGGTGGTGTTCGCATCGGGCTTGAATGCGGTCTTCAGGCTTTCGTCGCAGGCCAGTGCCGTGGAGCCGGCCGGCGGCGGCGATGCGGGGATGAAGGGCAGCACGGTCCCGGAGGAATCGCTGCCGCCGCACGCAGTGAGCGCAGCGGCCGCGCACATGCCCATGCACAGGGCAGCCAGTGCCGTGAACCTGGTGCGCGAAGGGTTGGGACCGGGGCGATGGATCGTGCGGTGCATCTTCTTGTCTCCTGTTGTGTAGACACTCGAATTTGCCTTTGCCCCTCCACGCGGTCTATCGACAAGCGATCACCGCTTGCAGGATCCCTTCACGCTGCACGGGGACTTACCCGAGTCGTGCGCGCGCCGGTGTGGTGCCCACCAGCTGCTTGAACACCTGCGTGAAATGCGCCTGGCTCGAAAAGCCGACGGCATGCGCGATCTCGGCGAGCGACAGCCGCCCCTCCAGCAGCGACAGCGCATGGCGCACGCGCTGCTCCATCACGTAGCGGTACGGTGTGGCGCCCGTGCTGGCCCGGAAGAGGCGCGTGAAATGAACGGCACTCATGTGCAGCTCGGCCGCGAGTTCATCGATGCCGAAGTCTTCGCCCAGATGCTGCATCACCCAGTCGTACACCCTGCGCAGGTCCGCCTGGGAGAGGCGTCCGGGTGGCCGCTTCGCATTGCCCGTGCTGCTGTAGCGGCTCTGCAGGTAGCTCACCAACGCCATCGACAGGCCCTGGGCATGCATGCGGCCCGAGGTGCAGCCGCGCTCCACCTCGTCGCGCATGGCGATGGCGAGCGACGACAGGGTGGCGTCGGTGGTCGAGAGATGCGTCTGCAGGTGAAGCTCGCCATTGCCCTCGGGCATCAGATCGCGCAGCGTCTCGGAGCGGATTTCCAGCGCGATCATTTCCACGGCCTGGCCGGACCACGTCACGCGGTCGACTTCGTAGCCCTGCTCGAAGATGCACAGCCCGCCGGACCGGATCTCGGTGTGGCGGGTGCGGCGCCCCGTGGTCATCGCGGACTTCACGTGTCCGCGCATGCAGAAGGCGAGCAGCGGGTGCGGGTTGTAGCAGGCCGGGTTCTCGCCGTCGCCGTGCATGGCGCGCACCTCCAGCGCGAAGCCCTGCCAGGGCGTGGCGGCGGCGTTCATCAGCATCCTGCCGTCGAAGCGCACGGGCTTGCCCGAGGGATCGAGGAGGCTGATCTCGCGTGTCACCGCCATGCCCCTCCTACACGCCCAGCAACTCCTCGAGCGCCTGCGGCTCGGCCAGCAGGTCGGCCGACGCTCCGTGCCGCACGATCTGCCCCTTCTCCATCACTACTGCGAGGTCGGTGTGTGCGAGCACCTTGCGGTAGTCGCGGTCCACGATCAGCGTGGCGATACCGGTGCTGCGGATATCGCCGATCACGCGCCAGATCTCGGCCACGATCAGCGGTGCGAGGCCTTCGGTCGCTTCATCGAGGATCAGCAAGCGGGGATTGGTCATCAGCGCGCGGCCGATCGAGAGCATCTGCTGCTCGCCGCCCGAGAGCTGCTGCCCGCCGTGCGAAAGGCGTTCGGCCAGCCGCGGAAAGGTGGCCATCACGCGGTCGAAGGTCCAGGCGCGGCGGCCGTCGATGCCCGCGCGCTCGCTCATCACGAGGTTCTCGCGCACCGAGAGGTTCGGGAAGATGCCGCGGCCCTCGGGCACGTAGCCGATGCCCAGGCGCGCCATCTTCTCCGGCGGCCAGCCGGTGACGGTGCGGCCATCGACCTGCACTTCGCCTGAAGCAGGGCGCACGTAGCCCATCATGCTGCGGATCAGCGTGGTCTTGCCCATGCCGTTGCGCCCGAGCAGGCCCACCGAGGTGGCCGTCGGAATATCGGCATGCACGCCGCGCAGGATGTGGCTGTTGCCGTAGTAGGTGTTGAGGTCGCGGACGATCAGCATGTCAGTGGTCTTCTCCGAGGTAGGCGGTGCGCACTTCGGGGTTCTCGCGGATCGCGCGTGGGTCGCCGGTCGCGATCACCGTGCCATTCACCATCACCGTGATGCGGTCGGCGATGCGGAAGACCGCGTCCATGTCGTGTTCCACCAGCAGGATCGCGTGCGTGGCTTTCAGCCGCGCGAGCAGCGTGAGCATGCGGTCGGTTTCCTCGGCGCCCATGCCGGCGAGCGGTTCGTCGAGCAGCAGCACGCGCGGATTCGTCGCGAGGCACATCGCCACTTCGAGCTGGCGCTGCGCACCGTGGCTCAAGGTTCCGGCGATGCGCAAGGACTCGTTCGACAAGCCCGCCGCTTCGAGCGCCGCATCGGCCGCTGCATTGCTCGCCTCGCAGCGCTGCGAGGCCTGCCAGATCGCCCACGGCCGCGCGGTCGCGGCCTGCGCGGCGAGCCGGCAGTTCTCGTGCACGCTGAACTCCGGAAAGATCGTCGTGCGCTGGTAGCTGCGGCCCACGCCGTCGCGCGCGCGGCGCGATTGCGCGCGCTGGGTGATGTCGATGCCGTCCAGCGCGATGCGGCCTTCCGAAGCCTCGATCTCGCCCGAGAGCATGTTGATGAGCGTCGACTTGCCCGCGCCGTTGGTGCCGATCACCGCATGCACTTCCCCGATGTGCAGGTCGAGCGTGACGGCGTTCACGGCGGTGAGGCCGCCGAAGCGGCGGGTCAGTCCTTCGACGGAAAGCAGTGCGGTGGTGTTCATGGCATTGCTCCTTCCCCTTCCGGGGGAAGGTTGGGATGGGGGCAAGCGGCGCTGGCGGACATGGTGCTTTTGCGAAGGCCGCGTGCCCCCACCCCAGCCCTCCCCCGGGAGGGGAGGGAGAAAGACAGGGAGAGGGTCATACGGCCTCCTTTGGCGAGATGCGCTTCACGAGGCCGATCAACCCCTTCGGCAACCACGCCACGAACACGATGATCGCAATGCCCAGCGTCAGCTGCCAGTGGTCCGCAAGCGGCCCCATCACGGCGTGCGTCGAGAAGATTTCCTTCAGGAGCGTGAATGCAATGGCGCCGATCACCGCGCCCCGCAGGTGGCCGAGGCCGCCGAGGATCACCATCAGCAGCACCTCGCCCGAGTTGTGCCAGGCCATCAGCTCGGGGTTGACCACGCCGTCGCGCGAAGCGAGCAGAAAGCCAGCGAGCCCCGCGAGCGCGCCCGCCAGCACGAAGGCCGCGAGCTTGTAGCCGTACACCGGAAACCCCGCCGCGCGCATGCGCTGCTCGTTCACGCGGATGCCCGCGAGCGCCGCGCCGAAGCGCGAACGGCGGACCAGCGCGAGCAGCCCGTAGGTGAACGCGAGCGATGCGAGCACCACGTAGAACAGCACCATGCGGTTCTCCAGGTCGAGCGCGCCGAGGGCGGGGCGCACATACATGTAAATGCCGTCGCTGCCGCCGCCGACCTTGGTGTCGTGGAACACGAAGAAGGCCATCTGCGCGAAGGCCAGCGTGACCATGATGAAGTACACGCCGCGCGTGCGCAGGCTCAATGCGCCGACGAACAGCGCATAGAGCGCCGCTGCGCCCATGGCCATCGGCAGCAGCAGCGCGAAGTTGCCGCCTTCGCTGCCTGATGCAAGCACCGTCACGTACGCGCCGATGCCGTAGAACGCCGCATGGCCCAGGCTCACGAGGCCTGTCATGCCGACCAGCAGTTCGAGGCTCAGCGCGAAGATCGAGAGGATCATCACCTTCACGACGAAGTCCGAGGCGTAGTTGCCCATCAACGGGCCGGCGATGCCGATGAGCACCGCGCAGGCCACGGGCACGAGGAATGCGCCCTTCTTCATCATGACCGCTTCCCCATCAGCCCTTCGGGCTTCCAGATCAGCACGATGGCCATCAAGAGGTAGATGCCGATGCCGCTCAAGTCTGCGAAGAACACCTTGCCGAAGGTGTCGACGAAGCCCACCAGCAGCGAGGCCAGCAGCGCACCGGTGATCGAGCCGATGCCGCCGATCACCACCAGCACGAAGCAGATGATGAGCACGCTCGCGCCCATGTTGGGGTACACCGAGGACATCGGCGCCGCGATCATCCCGGCCAGCGCGGCGAGCGCCACGCCGGCTGCGAACACGATGCGGTAGAGCCGCTTCACATCGATGCCGAGACCGCGCACCATGTCGCGGTTGCTCGCGCCGGCGCGGATCATCATGCCCAGCCGCGTGCGGTTCACCACCCAGTACAGGCCCACCGCGAGCACGATGCACGCGGCCGAGGCGAAGAGCCGGTACCACGGGTAGCTCATGACGTTGCCGAGCGCAAAGCTGCCGTCCAGCCACGCGGGCACCTTCACGCCATGAACGTCGTTGCCCACAAGGATGGAGCGCAACTCCTCGAACACCAGGATGAGCCCGTAGGTCATCAACACCTGCTGCAGGTGGTCACGCTGGTAGAGGTAGCTGAAGAAGGCCCATTCGAGCAGGTAGCCGAAGATGGCCGCGAGCACCACGCCGGCCACCAGCATCAGCAGGAACTGGTCGCCGAACAGCGGCGCGAGCGAGAACGCCAGGTAGGCGCCGATCATGTAGAAGCTGCCGTGCGCGAGGTTGATCACGCCCATGATCCCGAAGATCAGCGTGAGGCCCGATGCGACGAGAAAGAGCAGCAGTCCGTACTGGACGGAGTTCAGGCACTGGACAAGGAAGGTTCCGAAATCCACCGTGTGAGATCCCAGTTGAGTGTGGTTGCCGCAAGGCGGCTCGCAGCCCGTGAACTCCGTCAAGGGCCGCGAGGGAACGAAATAACCGAAGGCCTTCAGGCCTGTGCTTACATCCGGCAGCCGCGCGCTGGATCAGCCAGGCCCTTGATCGCGGTGCTGACGAGCTTGTTTTCCTTGCCATCCACCTTGCGCAGATAGATGTCCTGCACCGGGTTGTGCGACTTGCTCATGGTGAACGTGCCGCGCGGGCTGTCGATCTTGGCCTTCTCGATGGCGGCGGTGAACTCGGCCTTCTTGCCGATGTCGCCCTTGGCGGCGGCAAGGCCCACGCCCAGCATCTGCGCCGCGTCGTAGCCCTGCACCGCATACACGTCAGGCTGCAGCTTGAACGACTTGGCATACGCCACGCGGAACGCGTTGTCGCGCGCGGTGTTGAGGCCGTCCGCGTAGTGCAGCGTGGTCAGCATGCCCTGTGCCGATTCGCCTTGCGCATCGAGCGTGCCGTCGGTCAGGAAACCGGGGCCGTAAAGCGGAATGGTCTTGTTGAGGCCCGCGGCCTGGTAGTCCTTGACGAACTTCACCGCGCCGCCGCCCGCGAAGAAGGCATACACCGCATCGGGCTTGGCCGCCGCGATTTCGGTCAGCAGCGCCTGGAACTCCACGTTCGGGAAGGCCAGCGTGAGCTGCTTGTCGACCTTGCCGCCGTTCTTCTCGAAGCCTTCCTTGAAGCCGTTGACCGATTCGTCGCCGGCCGCGTACTTCCAGGTGATGGTCATCGCCTTCTTTTTGCCCTGCTGCTTGGCCGCAACTTCGCCCATCGCAAAGGCCGGCTGCCAGTTGCTGAACGAACTGCGGAAGATGTTGGGCGCGCACATCGGGCCGGTCACCGCATCGGCGCCGGCGTTCGGCACGATCAGCACGGTGCCGCTTTCCTTCGCGGCCTTGGCCATGGCCATCGCGACGCCGGAGTGCACGGTGCCCACGATCACGTCGACGTTGTCGCGCTTGATGAGCTTGTTGACGTTGTCGGTCGCCTTGGCCGGATCGGATTCGTCATCGACCTTGAAGTATTCGATCTCGCGGCCCGAGAGCTTGCCGCCCTGTTCGTCGATGTAGAGCTTGAAGCCGTTCTCGATGGCCACGCCCAGTGCGGTGTACGTGCCGCTGTAGGGCAGCATCAGGCCGACCTTGAGCTTGCCCGTGCCCTGGGCACCGGCGGCCGACGCAAGGGCGGCAAAGGCGATGGCGGTGAGCGCGAGGCGCGCATTGCGGATGGTCGTCATGGTGTCTGTCTCCTGTTCTTGGTGATGAAAGCGGCGGTTGCGACGGTGACACGTTCCGGCTGATCGCGATGTGGGGAATGCCCGCATTCAGGGATTTCCACCAGTTCGCAACCGCCGCTCACGCGCGCGGCGATGCCGCGGATCTGCGCGAGCGTTCCGTATTCGTCGTCGATGCCCTGGATGGCGAGCACGGGGCAGCGGATCGTGTCGAGTTCGGCTTCGATGTTCCAGTCGCGAAAGGGCGGGTGCAGCCAGATGCGGTTCCAGCCCCAGAAGGCGGAGTCGGCACTGTCGTGGTAGCGGCCGAGCTTCTTCGGCAGGTCGGTCGAGAGGTACGCGGTGCGGGCCAACTCGATGTTCGCGACGGTCACGTCTTCCACGAAGATGTGCGGTGCCAGCACCACGAGCCCCGCCACGCGATCGGGGAAGCGCGAGGCGTAGAGCAGCGCGATCGAGCCGCCGTCGCTGTGGCCGAAGAGCCAGGGCTTTTCATCGTCGAGCTTCAAGGCGGCGAAGAGGGCGGGCAGCACCTCGTGCGCCTGGCGGTGCATGAAGTCGACGTCCCAGATCTCGTTGTCTTCGCGCGGCGTGGAACGACCGTAGGCGGGGCGCGAGAACACGAGGCCGCGGGCGTTGGCGGCCTCGCAGACCTGCGCGGGGAAATCCTTCCACATCGCGACGGAGCCGAGGCCTTCGTGGAGGAAGACGATGAGCGGTGCGGCGGTGCGTTCGGGTGCGATCCACGCGCACTCGATCTGCACGGCACGGCCGCGCCAGTCGATGGTGGCGAAGTCGGTGCTCATTGCATTGCTCCTTCCCCCTTTGGGGGAAGGTTGGGATGGGGGCAAGCGGCGCTGGCAGAGGCTGTACTTTTGCGAAGGCCGCTTGCCCCCACCCCAACCCTCCCCCAGCGGGGGAGGGAGCAAGAGAAAGACGCGCGGTGGCTCATGCCTGCTTCTCCCGCTCGCGCAGGCGGAACCGCTGGATCTTCCCCGTCGCAGTCTTCGGCAGTTCACTCACGAACTCCAGAAACCGCGGGTACTTGTAGGGCGCGAGGCGTTCCTTCACGAAGGCCTTGAGCTCGTCTTCGGTCGCGCTTCTGCCATCCTTCAGCACGACGAAGGCCTTGGTCTTGGTGAGCCCTTCGGCATCTTCCTTGCCAATCACCGCCGCTTCGAGCACGGCGGGGTGCTGCATCAGCGTGGCCTCGACCTCGAAGGGCGAAACGTAGATGCCGCTGACCTTCAGCATGTCGTCGCTGCGGCCTGCGTAGGTGAAGTAGCCGTCCGCATCGCGCGTGTACTTGTCGCCGCTCTTGGTCCATCCGCCCTGGAAGGTGTCGCGCGATTTCTCGCGGTTGGTCCAGTACATGAGCGCGGAGCTCGGGCCGCGGATGTAGAGGTCGCCCACTTCGCCATCGGGCACCGGGCGGCCGTCTTCGCCGCGCAGCTCGACCTCGTAGCCGTCCACCGGCTTGCCGGTCGTGCCATAGCGCACGTCGCCGGGGCGGTTGGAGATGAAGATGTGCAGCATCTCGGTCGAGCCGATGCCGTCGATGATCTCGCAGCCGTAGTGCGCCTTGAAGCGCTGCGCAATCTCGCCGGGCAAGGCCTCGCCGGCGGACGAGCACATGCGCAGTGCGACGGTGTCGCGTGCGGGCAGTCTGGGCGAGGCGAGCATGCCCGCGAAGCCGGTGGGCGCGCCGAAGAACACCGTTGGCTTGTGCTCGGTCCAGCGACGGAAGGTGGCATCGGGCGTGGGCCGCTCGGCCATCAGCACGACGGTGGCGCCGACCGTGAGCGGGAAGGTCAGCGCGTTGCCGAGGCCGTACGCAAAGTACATCTTGGCGGCCGAGAAGCACACGTCGTCTTCGGTCAAGGCGAGCACCGGTTTGCCGTAGAGCTCGGCCGTCCACCAGAGGTTGGCGTGCGTGTGGACCGTGCCCTTGGGCTTGCCGGTGGAGCCGGAGGAGTAGAGCCAGAAGCCGGGGTCGTCGGAAGCGGTGTTCGCCGGTGCGGCCAGCGGTTCGGCCTTGGCGATCGCGTCGTCGAAGGCCTGTGCGTTGTCCGGCAGTGCGCCCGTCGGCTGCGAGACGATCAGCGCCTGCAGCTCGTGCGCGCCGCGCCCCATTGCATCCTGCAGCGTCGGCAGCAGCGCACCCGACACCAGCGCGGCCTGCGCGCGGCTGTGGTCGAGCATGTAGGCGTAGTCCTCGGGCGTGAGCAGCGTGTTGACGGCGACGGGAACGATGCCGGCGTACAGGCAGCCGAGAAAGCTCACGGGCCAGTCGTTGTTGTCGAGCATCAAGAGCAGCACGCGTTCTTCGCGGCGCACGCCGGCGGCTTTCAGTGCGGCGGCCAGGCGGCGCGCGCGGTCTTCGAGCTGGCCGTAGCCGAGCGTGCCGCGGTCGTCGATGTAGGCGATGCGATCGGCGCGGCCGCGGTTGAGGGCGAACAGGTGTTCGGCGAAATTGAATCGTGCGGGCAGGCTCATCGTGTGGTCTCCTTGGGGCCTTTTGTTCTTCTAGAGGCCGAGGGCCGCGAGCACGCCGGGGCTCGCCTGCACCGCGCTCTTGCGGTGATAGAAATCGAGCGCGCGCAGGCCGCCCAGTTCGGCGCCGCCGCCCGCGCGGCCGGGGCCGCCGTGCATCGACATCGGCATCACGTTGCCGTGGCCGGTGTGGGCTTGCGCGACCTCGGGAGTGATCACGTGGACGCGGCCGTGGCTGGGTGCGACAGCGAGTGCGGCCTGCGCGAGCGCGGTGTCGTCGCTGCCGTAGAGCGATGTGACGAGCGAGCCTTGTCCGCGATGCGCGAGCGCGATGCCGTGTGCCAGGTCGCGATACGGCAGCAGCGTGGCGACCGGGCCGAACACCTCGACGTCATGCACGCGCTGCGCAGCATCGGCATCGCGCGCGCCCAGCAGGACCGGGCCGATGCACGCGGCGACGGCCGGGTCCGCGTCGATCAAAGGCTTGTTGCGGCTGTCGTGCAGCACGGTGGTTTGCGCGGCGAGGGCGTCGAGGCCGTCTCGTACGGCGTTGAGTTGCGCGCGACTCACGAGCGAACCCATGCGCACGCTCTCGTTGCGCGGATTGCCGACGGTGACGCCCGCGAGCTTCGCGCCGATGGCTTCGGCCGCGGCGTCGTACATCTCGGCGGGCACGAGGATGCGGCGGATCGCGGTGCACTTCTGGCCCGACTTCACCGTCATCTCGCGCACCACTTCGCGCACGAGCAGGTTGAAGGCCTCACTGCCGGGCGCGGCGCCGGGCAGCAGCAGGGCGCTGTTGAGGCTGTCGGCCTCGATGTTCGCGCGCACCGAGCGTGCGGCGACGGCGGGGTGCGAGCGGATCACCGCCGCGGTTTCGGCCGAGCCGGTGAACGACACCACGTCGAAGGGATGGAGCTGGTCCATCAACCCGGCCGAGCTGCCGCAGATGACCGAGAGCGCGCCGGCGGGCAGCACGCCCGCATCGACCACGTCCTTCACCATGCGCTGCGTGAGCCAGGCGGTGGCTGTCGCAGGCTTCACGATCACTGGCACGCCCGAGAGCAGCGCCGGTGCGGCCTTTTCCCACAGGCCCCACGACGGGAAGTTGAAGGCGTTGATGAACAGCGCCACGCCGTGCGTCGGCACCTGCAGGTGCTGCGACAGGAACACCGGCTCCTTGCCGAGCTTGACCGCATCGCCGTCGCGCAGCGCGCGCACGTCGCCCAGCGCATCGCCCCACTTGGCGTACTGGCCGAGCGTGAAGATCGCGCCGTCGATGTCCACGGCCGAATCGTTCTTCACGGTGCCGGAGTTCGCGGTGGCGATCTCGTAATAGGCATCGCGGTTCGCCTGCAGCACCTTCATGATGGCGCCGAGCAACCCCGCGCGCTGGCGGTAGGTGAGGGCGCGCAGCGCGTTGCCGCCCTGTTCGCGCGCAAACGAGAAGGCTTCGGGCAGGTCGAGCCCCGTGGCATCGACGCGCGCGAGTTCGGTGCCCAGCACCGGATCGACAAGCGGCGTGCCGGCGCCCGAGCCGCTTTGCCAGCGGCCGGCGACGTGGTTGGAAAGGAGTTCGGTCATGCGGTGAACTTGATCTGCCCTTCGGGCAGCAGGTAAAGGACGAGCGCGCGGCCTTGCGCGACGGTCGGGCGGTGCGCGGTGCCGGGTCCGTAGACGCACCAGCCCGCGGGCCGTCCGTCGAAGGTGGCAGCGGCGCTGTCGGCCAGCGGCATGATCAGGTCGACCTCGCCGTTGGGATGTGTGTGGTGCGGGCCGGCGATGTCCTGCATGTCGACCACGTCGACCGAGAAGCGATGCAGCGCGTCTTCGGCCTTGAACACGCGGCCATACCTGATGCCCCCGCCTTCGCGCTCGCAGAGCCAGCCTTCGGCGACGCCGCCGATGCAGGCCTGGCGCAGCTGCTCGAAGCGGGCGCTGCCCGCGCCATGGGTGGCGTTGAGCCACTGGTCGAGCTGTGCGTCGAGCGGCTTGCCGGCGATCTCGGCGGTCAGGCCGGCGATCAACTGGTGAAATGCTTCCTTGCCGGTGGCGGGCTTGCTGCTGTCGGACATCGTGGGGCCTCGAACTTTGGAACTACCTTGCAGGAATACCGCGTGTGCAGTATCTTGCTTGTGGCCGAACAATAAGCAACGAGACATTGGGTGTCAAGCAATATAGTGCATCTATGGTGTTTACCCTGAGCGCGCACAATCCCGGCCGAGAACAAGGACTTCGAGGACTTGCATGAACGAGCATGTAGACGCGGTGCTGGCCACCGCGCCAGAAAGCGGCAACAACACCGCACCGGCCGGGGAGGCCAAGAACCCGCTGCTGGCCGCACTGGGCGACCGCGTGCGCAATCTGCG
Source organism: Variovorax sp. ZS18.2.2 (assembly GCF_024701975.1). Taxonomy (GTDB): domain Bacteria; phylum Pseudomonadota; class Gammaproteobacteria; order Burkholderiales; family Burkholderiaceae_C; genus Variovorax. The sequence goes on along the minus strand of NZ_JANLNM010000006.1, from coordinate 74,382 downwards.
CGCGCAGCGCGGCCTCACGCGCAAGGCGGTGGCCATTTCGGCCGATGTGTCGGAGCGGCACCTGGCCAATCTCGAGTACGGCATCGGCAATGCGTCGATCCTGGTGCTGCAGCAGGTGGCCGGTGCGCTGCACTGCTCGCTGGCCGAGCTGGTCGGCGACGTCACCACCAGCTCGCCCGAATGGCTGCTGATCCGCGAGCTGCTCGAGAACCGCAGCGAAACCGACCTGCGCCGCGTGCGCGTCGCGCTGGGCGAACTGCTGGGCACGGCCTCCGTCGATCCGGCGCGGCACCGCCGCATCGCGCTCGTGGGCCTGCGCGGCGCGGGCAAGTCGACGCTGGGCCAGATGCTGGCCGACGACCTCGACCTGCCCTTCGTGGAACTGAGCCGCGAGATCGAGAAGCTCGCCGGCTGCAGCGTGCGCGAGATCCACGACCTCTACGGCACCAACGCCTACCGCCGCTACGAGCGCCGCGCGCTCGAGGAGGCCGTGCAGATCTACAGCGAGGTGGTGATCGCCACGCCGGGCGGCATCGTCTCCGACCCCGCCACCTTCAACGAACTGCTCGCGCACTGCACCACCGTGTGGCTGCAGGCCGCGCCCGAGGAGCACATGGGCCGCGTGGCCGCGCAGGGCGACACCCGCCCGATGGCCGCCAGCAAGGAAGCGATGGAAGACCTGCGCCGCATCCTGAACGGCCGCGCCGCCTTCTATTCGAAGGCCGATCTCTCGGTGGACACCAGCGGCAAGAGCCTTGCGCAGAGCTTCCAGGCTTTGCGCGCTGCCACGCGCCAGTCGATGGGTCTGGGCGCCTGACCTGAAGTTTGAAAAAAAGCGATTCAGGCATTGACTTGCCTGTTCGCATGCAGCATGATGCATGTCATCGGAACCAGAAGATGCATTATTCTTCAGGTTTGCATCTGCCCCACAGGAGACTTCCGTATGACCGACACCACGACCCCGCTTCAGGCGCCCCCGCGCGTCGACTACCGCACAGCACCCGGCCAGTACCGCCACTGGTCCCTGAGCTTCGACGGCGCCATTGCCCGCCTCGTGCTCGACATCGCGGAAGACGGCGGCATCCGCCCCGGCTACAAGTTGAAGCTCAACAGCTACGACCTGGGCGTGGACATCGAGCTGAACGACGCGCTCAACCGCGTGCGCTTCGAGCACCCCGAAGTGCGCAGCGTGATCGTCACCAGCGGCAAGGACCGCATCTTCTGTTCGGGCGCCAACATCTTCATGCTGGGCGTCTCGGGCCATGCCTGGAAGGTGAACTTCTGCAAGTTCACCAACGAGACCCGCAACGGCATCGAAGACTCGTCGAAGCACTCGGGCCTGAAGTTCCTCGCGGCCGTGAACGGCGCCTGCGCCGGCGGCGGCTACGAACTGGCGCTGGCCTGCGACGAGATCCTGCTGGTGGACGACCGCTCCTCCGCCGTCTCGCTGCCCGAGGTGCCGCTGCTCGGCGTGCTGCCCGGCACCGGCGGCCTGACCCGCGTGACCGACAAGCGCCATGTGCGCCATGACCTCGCCGACATCTTCTGCACCAGCGTCGAAGGCGTGCGCGGCCAGCGCGCGGTCGAGTGGCGACTGGTCGATGCGGTGGCCAAGCCCGCTCAATTTGCAGCCGCAGTGCAGGACCGCGCTTCGCAGCTCGCCGCCGGCAGCGACCGCCCGGCGGGCGGCAAGGGCGTGGCGCTCACGCGCCTGGAACGCACCGACAGCGCCGACGGCATCAGCTACTCGCATGTCGACATCCAGATCGACCGCAGCAAGCGCACCGCGACGATCACCGTGAAGGCGCCCACCGGCGCGCAGCCGGCGGACATCGCCGCCATCGAAGCCGCGGGCGCCGCGTGGTGGCCGCTCGCGATGTGCCGTGAGCTCGACGACGCGATCCTCAACCTGCGCACCAACGAACTCGACGTGGGCACCTGGCTGCTCAAGACCGAAGGCGACGCCGCCGCAGTGCTCGCATCCGACGCCGTGATGCTCGCGAACAAGGACCACTGGCTCGTGCGCGAAACCATCGGCGCGCTGCGCCGCACGCTGGCGCGCCTGGATGTGTCGTCGCGCAGCCTGTTCGCACTGATCGAAGCCGGTTCGTGCTTCGCCGGCACGCTGGCCGAGCTGGCCTTCGCGGGCGACCGCACCTACATGCTCGCGCTGCCCGACGATGCCGAGCGCGCGCCGAAGCTCGTGCTCAACGAATTCAACTTCGGCTTCTTCCCGATGGTGAACGACCAGAGCCGCCTGCAGCGCCGCTTCTACGAAGAAGCCGCACCCCTCGAAGCCGCACGCGCAGCCGCCGGCAAGCCGCTGGACGCCGACGAGGCCCTGAAGCTCGGCCTGGTCACCGCCGCGCCCGACGACATCGACTGGGACGACGAGATCCGCATCGCCGTCGAGGAGCGCGCCGCCATGTCGCCCGACGCACTCACCGGCCTCGAAGCCAACCTGCGCTTCGCGAGCAAGGAGAACATGGCCACCCGCATCTTCGGCCGGCTCACCGCCTGGCAGAACTGGATCTTCAACCGCCCCAACGCCGTCGGCGAAAAGGGTGCGCTCAAGGTCTACGGCACCGGCGAGAAAGCCGGCTTCGACATGAATCGCGTCTGAGCAAACAGCAGCCCGTACAACCCAAGGAACAGCGATGAGCACGATCAACTACAGCGAGAAGATCCCCAACAACGTCAACCTCGGCGAAGACCGCACGCTGCAGCGCGCGCTCGAAGGCTGGCAGCCGAACTTCATCAACTGGTGGGACGACGTGGGCCCTGAGGGGTCGACCAACCACGACGTGTACCTGCGCACCGCGGTGAGCGTCGACCCGCAGGGCTGGGCGCAGTTCGGCCACGTGAAGATGCGCGACTACCGCTGGGGCATCTTCCTGAACCCGGGCGATGCCAACCGCGAGATCCACTTCGGCGACCACAAGGGCGAGAAGGCCTGGCAGGACGTGCCCGGCGAGCATCGTGCCAACCTGCGCCGCATCATCGTGACGCAGGGCGACACCGAGCCCGCGTCGGTCGAGCAGCAGCGCCACCTGGGCCTCACGGCGCCGTCGATGTACGACCTGCGCAACCTGTTCCAGATCAACGTGGAAGAAGGCCGTCATCTGTGGGCCATGGTCTACCTGCTGCAGAAGCACTTCGGCCGCGACGGCCGCGAAGAGGCCGATGCGCTGCTGCAGCGCACCTCGGGCGACGAGAACAACCCGCGCATCCTGGGCGCCTTCAACGAACGCACGCCCGACTGGCTCGCGTTCTTCATGTTCACCTACTTCACCGACCGCGACGGCAAGTTCCAGCTCTCGGCGCTGGCCGAAAGCGCCTTCGATCCGCTCGCGCGCACCACGAAGTTCATGCTGACCGAAGAAGCGCACCACATGTTCGTGGGCGAGAGCGGCGTCTCGCGCGTCATCGCGCGCACCGCGCAGGTGATGAACGAACTGAAGACCGACGACGCGCAGAAGATCCGCGCCGCGGGCTGCATCGACCTGGGCACGATCCAGCGCTACCTGAACTTCCACTACAGCGTGACCATCGACCTGTTCGGCGCCGACCAGTCGAGCAACGCCGCCATCTTCTACAGCTCGGGCCTGAAGGGCCGTTACGAAGAAGGCAAGCGCACGGACGACCACATCCTCAAGGGCCAGACCTACAAGGTGCTCGAGGTGAAGGACGGCCAGCTCGTCGAGAAGGACGTGCCGATGCTCAACGCGCTCAACGAAGTGCTGCGCGACGACTTCATCAAGGACTCGGTGGCCGGTGTGGGCCGCTGGAACAAGGTGCTGGAAAAGGCCGGCATCCCGACCCGCCTGGTCGTGCCGCACAAGGCCTTCAACCGCCAGATCGGCGCGCTCGCCGGCATCAAGATGTCGCCCGAAGGCCGCGTGGTGAACGAGATCGAATGGGCCGCCAAGCGCGACGAATGGCTGCCCAGTTCCGAAGACTTCGCTTTCGTGGCATCGTTGATGGGCCGCGTGGTGGAGCCGGGCAAGTTCGCGGGATGGATCTCGCCGCCGGTGATGGGCATCAATCGCCAGCCGGTGGATTTCGAGTACGTGCGTTTCGGGTAATTGGTATTGCTCCTTCCCCCTCTGGGGGAAGGCTGGGATGGGGGCAAGCAGCGTGACCACGACAAGCGCCGCTTGCCCCCACCCAACCCTCCCCCAGAGGGGGAGGGCTTTCAGGAGAGAACAACATGGACATGGCCGTTGAAGCCGGGGTCATCAAGCAGCACCTGATCGACCCCGAGATCTGCATCCGCTGCAACACCTGCGAGGCCACCTGCCCCGTCAATGCGATCACGCACGACGACAACAACTACGTCGTGCGGGCCGACGTCTGCAATGGCTGCATGGCCTGCATCTCGCCGTGCCCGACGGGCTCCATCGACAACTGGCGCACGATGCCGCTGGTGCGCGCGTACACGATCGAAGAACAGCTCACCTGGGAAGAACTGCCCGCGGAGCTGACGCCCGAAGAGCTCGAAGCCGCGGGCGTTTCCGCCGATGCGGGCGATGAAGCCGGTGCCGGCGCCGCGCCTTCGCCGACGCAAGTGCAAGCTGCGGTCGAGCCCATCGAAGCGGTCTTCAATTCCGCGCAGTACGGCGCGACCGTGCCACCCTGGTCGGCCGCACACGCGTACACCAACCTGTTCCCGCCGAAGACCCCGACGACCGCCACCGTGGTCGGCAACTTCAATTGCACCGAAGCGGGCTTCGACAGCGAGACCCACCACATCGTGCTCGACTTCGGCGTGGTGCCGTTCCCGGTGCTCGAAGGCCAGTCGATCGGCATCGTGCCGCCGGGCGTCGATGCCATCGGCAAGCGCCACCATGCGCGCCAGTACTCGGTGGCGAGCCCGCGCAACGGCGAACGGCCCGGCTACAACAACGTCTCGCTCACCGTGAAGCGCGTGACCGAAGACCACCAGGGCGACCCGGTGCTCGGCGTGTGCTCCAACTACGTGTGCGACCTGAAGGTGGGCGACACGGTGCAGGTGGTGGGGCCCTTCGGCGCCTCGTTCCTGATGCCGAACCACCCCAAGTCGCACATCGTGATGATCTGCACCGGCACCGGCAGCGCACCGATGCGCGCGATGACCGAGTGGCGCCGGCGCCTGCGCAAGAGCGGCAAGTTCGAAGGTGGCAAGCTGATGCTGTTTTTCGGCGCACGCACGCAGCAGGAGCTGCCGTACTTCGGGCCGCTGCAGTCGTTGCCCAAGGATTTCATCGACATCAACCTCGCGTTCTCGCGCACGCCGGGGAATCCCAAGCGCTACGTGCAGGACCTCATGCGCGAGCGGGCCGCGGACCTGGCCGCGCTGCTGAAAGACGGCAGCAGCCATTTCTACGTGTGCGGCTTGAAGAGCATGGAAGAGGGCGTCGTGCTCGCACTGCGCGACGTGGCGACGGAAGCGGGGCTCGACTGGGACACGGTCGGTGCGTCGCTGAAGCGCGAAGGCCGCCTGCACCTCGAAACCTACTAAGCTGCGGCGGATGAAGTTCGCCGACTTCCATGCAGGCCAGGTCATCGAGGCCGGGCCGTGCGTGCTCACCGAAGCCGAGCTGGTGCAGTTCGCCAAGGCGTACGACCCGCAGTGGTTCCACACCGATGCGGAGGCTGCGGCGGACAGTCCCTTCGGCGGGCTGATCGCGAGCGGCTGGCACACCTGCTCGATCGCCATGCGCCTCGTGGTCGAAGCGGCGCTGCAGGGCTCGGAGTCTTTTGCGTCGCCGGGGCTCGAGCATGTGCGCTGGCCCCACCCCGTGCGGCCCGGCGATGCCTTGCGACTGGTGGCCGATGTCATCGAGGTGCGGCGCTCCGAGAAGCGGCCCACGCTCGGCATCCTGCGGTGGCGCTGGCGGCTGTTCAACCAGCGCGAGCTGATGGTGCTCGACGCGGAGGTCACGAGCCTTTTCAGGCTCGACGTGCCCGGCTGACAAAAAAGGCCCGCAACGCGCGAGCGCTGCGGGCCTCTGGCAGAAGCGATGCGGTTACTTGGTGATGTCGACCGCGCCTGAGCCCTTGGCCTTGCCGCTGGCCTTTGCACCCACGCCAGCACCTGACGGTTTCACCGCACCGCCGGCGGACCCGACGGCACCGGTCGCGCCGTTCAACGTGCCGCCCACGGTGTTCGTGAGGCCGCCTGCTGCGCCGGTCGCGCCGCCCACGGCCCCGGTGGCACCGCCGACCGTACTGGTCGCGTTGCCCACGGCCCCCGTTGCGCCGCCGACGACGCCACCGACCGTACTGCCCAGGCCGCCCGCAGCGTTGCCGGCACCGCCATTGGCCGATGTGCCTGCACCTGCGGCGGCGCCAGCCCCTGCGCTGCCTTGCGCCGGTGCGGCCTTGACCGTGCCCGATGTATTCACATCGGCATTCACGCCCACGCCTACTCCAACGCCCTGTGCCTGGGCGAAACCGCTCATGGCAAGAAGGCCTGCGAGCAAGGCGCTGACGAGGATGGATTTGTTTTGTTGTTGCTTCATGGGTGACTGTTCCTTTCGTTTGAATGGTCACTGACAAGAACCGGCTTTGAGGCCAGTTCGGTCGCTACCGTGACCACCTCGCACCATGTCGCCGTGTGCGGGGTGTTCGCTCTCGCTTGTGGGACGTGTCCGTCGTCGGGAATGGATGGTGAAGCGTTGGAGCGGCGCTCCGCGGCGGCGCCCCGGGGGTCAAGGCAGCAGGTGCATGCCGAAGAAGGCCGTCGTCTTGCGGTCCACTTCCGGCAGCACGGCGCGGTCGAATCCGGGCGGATCGTTGAGCAAGTCGCCAATCAGCCCCGTGAGCCCCGGCGGTGGTGGCGAGAGCAGCGCGCCATGGCCGCCCGTGGGCAGGTCGGCGATCAGTTCGCAGCGTGGCAGGCAGGCCGCGAGCACGCGGTCGCTGTGATAGCGCGGCACCAGCCAGCGGTCCTGCTGCGCGGTGATCAGCCCCAGCGGCACGCGTGGCGTGGCGAGCGAAGCCATGTCGAAATCGGCCGATGAAGGCATCGCAGCCACCACGGCGACGATGCGCGGGTCCGTGTACGCGCGCGGCGTGGCGTCGTCGAAGCGATGGCGGATCACGAACAACGCGGCCCATTTCCGGACGCCGTCGAACCAGCTGCCGGTCAACTGCGTGATCAAGCCGACGCAGGACTGGAAATCGCCCTCCAGATCGGCTTCGCAATGCTGCTTGAATGCCGCGGGCGACCAGCGGCCGCCGGCCAGGCTCAAGGCGGTGTGGCCGCCGGCCGAGACGCCGTACATCCCGACCTTGTCGAGCTGGAGCAGCGGCGCGAAACGGGCATCGCGCCCCACTGCGTCGATGGCGCGCGACACCTCGGCCGGGCGGATCGTCCAGCTGTCGGGGCCTGGGTTGCCGTCGTCCTTGTAGTTGTCGGCCTTGTGCTCGGGCATCGCCACGATGAAGCCGGCGTCCACCAGGCTGCGTGCGAGATCCCTGTGGACCCAGGGGGCACCGCCCGAACCATGAGAAATCACGATGAGGCGGCCGTTGCCGCGGACGGGGGCACCCTGCGCCGCCAGCATCAGCGTGAAACGGCCGCGCCGCATCGGGCCGGCCTCGTCGCCCGATGGATAGAACACCGTGACCGGCCCGTCGCCGGCCATGCCGGGAATCTCGGCCAGGCCCATCGCGGCCTGGGTCAGCCCGGACAGCAGCGCCAGCGCCATGGCCGCAAAGAAGAAAAGCAGACGTCGCATCGAATCGAACTCCTTGGTTGTCGTCGAAGGCCCATGCCCTCGGCGAGCCGGACGATGCACGCGAGGTGCCCCCTGCGTCTTGCCGAAAGTTGCAAGCGCGGTTTTCGGCAGGACGATTTCAGGATTCGGCCAGCTTCTGCTTGCGGAATTCGGTGGGCGTCAGGCCGGTGGCGACCTTGAATGCGCGGTTGAACGGCCCGATCGATTGGAAGCCCGCAGTGAGCGCGATGGTGAGCACGGGCAGATCGCGTTTGGCCAGATCGGCCAGCGCGGCCATGGCTTCGGCCAGCCGGAAGCCGTTGACGAAGGCGCTGAAGTTGCGGTGCCCCAGCCGCTGGTTGATGAGCCGCCGCAGCCGGTACTCGGGCACCGACAGCCGCGCCGCGAGGCTGGCGATGCTCAGGTCTTCGCTGCGGTAGGCGCGGTCGACGGCCATGACGTGCTGCAAGGATTCGGCGAGGCGGTCTTCGGCAAGGTCCGCGGCGAGTTCGGGGTCCGGTTGCGGGGTTGGGCCTGCTTCGGACGGGGGCGGTGCAGGCAGGTCGGCGGGTGCCGGCGTGGCGATTTCCTCGACTGGAAGCGGCTCGATCGGCGATGGTTCGGCAGGCGGGGGCGACGCGTCCTCCGGAACAACCATGGGCATCGCAGCCGGCACTTGTGCCACCGGAAAAAGGTCTGACCCTGCCAGCCGCACCATCCGCCACGTGACCACCGCCACGATGGCCAGCAGCATCGCCACGTCCATCGTGGCCGAGAGCTCCGACAACCGGCCGTGCGGCGAAACCAGCCGGACCGCCAGCATCCCCACGCTGTAGCCGACGCCGGTCACCACGATGAAGACGCGCAGCCTGCGGCGCTTTTCCACCAGGTCTTCCCGCCAGTGCGCGACTGCGGCCAGCGCAGCGAGCACTGCGAACACCAGCGGCACCGCACGCTGCAGGCTCATCGTGACCGGCGCCAGCATCGGCGCGCCACCGGCCCCTGCCGCGCAGTTGAAGGCCGCCAGCACGGCGACCGCGATCCAGGCCACGACATGCAAGGGGCGGAGTGAAAAGTCGTCGTCGAACAGCGCCTGCACGAATACCCAGAACAGCACCCCGTTGCCGACGGAGACGGCGACCAGCGGCGCTTGCCAGAACCAGGGCACCAGCGCCTCGAACATCGGCGCGGACCCGATGACCTGCACGCCAAGGCCGAGCGTCAGCGCCACGCCAGCGCGTGCAGCCGGCAGGCGGGGGCGATCGCGGCCGAGCACGAATGCGAGCAGGAGCAGCAATGCGAGCAGCGCGCCGCGCAGGGCGGCGTCGAGCAAGGTCGAGGGTAGGGCGGCGGGCATGCGGTCGACGTGAAGGCGGCCGACGATAACAGGCGGGGAGCCGACAACCGTTCGGGCAGCAAGGTCAAAAGCCATCGTTCCGGGTGCCTAAATTCTTATGCAACTAATAATGTTGCATGAAAAGAGACAGCAAGCTTTCAGCCGTCCTCCACGTGCTGCTGCACATGGCCGAGATGGACGGCCCCATCACCTCCGAGTCGCTCGCGGCCGCGATGCACACCAACCCGGTCGTGGTGCGCCGGCTCATGGCGGGCCTGCGACAGGCGGGCTTCGTGAGTTCGGCAAAAGGCCACGGCGGCGGCTGGGTGTTGTCGTGCTCCTTGGCGCGCGTGACGCTGGGCGACATCCACAACGCCGTCGGCGCGCCCGCGCTGCTGGCCATGGGCAATCGCACCGAGAGCCCCGGCTGCATCGTCGAGCAGGCCGTGAATGCGGCGCTCGACGACGCCTTCGATGCGGCCGAGGCCTTGCTGCTCAAGCGCTTCAACAGCATCACGCTGGCCGATCTCTCGAAAGACTTTCATCGCCGCATGACGGGCGGCGGCTTCACCAAAAAGGACATCGAACATGCGCTATGACGCTCTTGTGGTGGGCGGCAGCTTTGCCGGCCTCTCCGCTGCCATGCAGCTCGCGCGTGCACGCAAGAACGTGTGCGTGGTCGATGCGGGCGCGCCGCGCAACCGCTTCGCCGCCGCGGCACACGGCTTCTTCGGCCAGGACGGCATGCCGCCGCTGAAGATGATTGCCGACGCGCGGGCCAAGCTGCTGGCCTATCCGAACGTCACCTTCATCGAAGGCCGCGTGGCGAGCGCGCAGGCCGATGGCGCGGGCGGGTTCGTCGCATCGCTCGATGATGGCGACCGGCAGCTGTCGGCCGGCAAGCTCATGCTGGCCTTCGGCGTGCAGGACGGCTTTCCGGACGGCATCGCCGGCGTGCGCGAACGCTGGGGCACGAGCGTGCTGCACTGCCCTTACTGCCACGGCTATGAATTCAGCGGCCGCAGGCTTGGCGTGCTGATCGAAGCGCCGCATCCGCCGGACCACGCGATGCTGATCGCCGAGTGGGGACCGGCGACGCTCTTCCTGAACGGCAACAACACGGTGGACGACGAGGCGCGAGCCAGGCTGCAGGCGCGCGGCGTGGCCATCGAGCCCAGCCGCACCGTGGCGCTGGAGGGACCGGGGCAGGACCTTGCCGGCGTGCGCCTCGAAGACGGCCGCATCGTGCCGATCGACGCGCTGTTCATGGTCCCCCGCACGCGGCCTTCGAGCCCCATCGCCGAGCAGCTGGGATGCGCCTTCGACGACGGCCCGGCCGGCCCGGTGATCCGCACCGACGCGATGAAGATGACCACCGTGCCCGGCGTGTTCGCCGCGGGCGATGCAGCCATGCCGATGCACAACGCCACGCTGGCCTCGGCCGATGGCGTGATGGCCGGCACATCGATGCACCGCGCCATGGTGTTCGGCACTTGACCCCACTTTTTTCTCGGGCTCGGAGAAATCGGGCTCCGAGCCCCCTATAATTCGACGCTCGAAATGCGGGAATAGCTCAGTTGGTAGAGCGCAACCTTGCCAAGGTTGAGGTCGAGAGTTCGAGACTCTTTTCCCGCTCCACATTTCATGCAAAAGGCCACCTCACCGGTGGCCTTTTCTTTTGGAACGTTCGTTCAGCCCTTCGCCGGCAGCACCGTTCCGCGGCTTTCGCCGAACCCGATGCGCGCATGCCCCGGCTTCTCGCACCAGCCGCGCAGCAGCACCGCGTCGCCGTCTTCCAGGAACCCGCGCTGTTCGCCGTTGGCCAGCGCCACGGGGCTCTGCCCCGCACGCGCCAATTCGATGATCGCGCCGGCCTCGCCCGGCCCGGGGCCCGAAATCGTGCCGCTGCCGAACAGGTCGCCCGCATTCAGCTTGCAGCCGCCCATCGTGTGGTGCGCCACCATCTGCGCCACGCTCCAGTACTGGTGTTTGAAGCTTGTGCGCGACAGGCGTGATGGGCCGCTCTTGTCCTTGCGCGCTTTCTCGCTTTCGAGCCAGACCTCGAGGCTGATATCGATCGCGCCACTTTCGCGGTTCGCCTTGCTTTCGAGGTAGTCGAGCGGCTGGGGCTCGCTGGCCGGCCGCGTCCAGGCCTGGCGATAGGGCGCGAGCGCTTCCATGGTCACGATCCACGGCGAGATGGTGGTCGCGAAGTTCTTCGCGAGGAAGGGTCCGAGCGGCGCCATCTCCCAGAACTGGATGTCGCGCGCCGACCAGTCGTTGAGCAGGCAGATGCCGAAGATGTGCTCCTCTGCGCGTTCGAGCGGAATCGGCTCGCCGGCCGCGTTGCCTTCGCCGATCCACACGCCGAGTTCGAGTTCGTAGTCGAGCCGCGCGCAGGCGTGGTACGTGGGCGCCTTCGCTCCCGGTGCCAGCGTCTGCCCCATCGGCCGGTGAAAGCGCTGGCCGCTCACGCCGATCGTCGAGACGCGCCCGTGGTAGGCCGTGGGAATCCAGCGGAAGTTCGGCGTGACATCGCCCTCGGGATTGAACAGCCGCGTGATGTTCAGCGCATGGTCGATCGAGGTGTAGAAGTCGGTGTAGTCGCCGATGCGCGCGGGCACGGTGTATTCGACCTCGGACTGCGGCACGAGGCATTGGCGCACGTCGTCCACGGTCGAGGCCGGCGCATCGCTTCGCAGCAGCGCGAAAACCGCATGGCGCAGCGCCTGCCACGCGGTGGGGCCGAGCGCAAAGAAGTCGTTCAACGCGGGCAGCGCGGCCACCCGTGCCGCATCGAGCGCGAGCCCGTCGACATGCTGGCCGGCAGCCAATGCCGCGAGGTCGAGCACCTGGTCGCCGATGGCCACGCCGCCGCGAAACGGCTCGGGGCTGCCGATGCGGCGGAACTCCGCATACGGCAGGTTCTGGATCGGGAAGTCGCTGCCCGCGACGTTGGCGGTGGCTACCCAGCTGCGGGCGTCGACGTCGTGCGTGTGGTTGAGTTCGATCATGGTTGTGGATCTCCTTCGTTCAGACCGACGCCATCAGCGCGTCGTCGAAAATCGCCACCGCACGCGTCCAGCCCGCCGACGCGCCGCGGATCTTGTGCGGGAAGCAACTGATGAAGAAGCCCGTCGGCGGCAGCACTTCCAGGTTGTGCAGCTTCTCGATGTGGCAGTAGCCGATGTCGCGGCCGGCCTTGTGGCCTTCCCAGATCAGCGAGGCATCTTGTGTTTCGCCGTACTTCTTCGCGGTGTGCACGAACGGCGCGTCCCAGCTCCACGCGTCGGTGCCGGTGAGGCGCACGCCGCGCTCCAGCAAGTACATCGTCGCTTCGTAGCCCATGCCCGCGCCGGCCGACACATAGTCGTTGTTGCCGTAGCGCGAGCCGGCGCGCGTGTTGACCACCACGATCTCCAGCGGGCTCAGCGTGTGGCCGATGCGCAGGAGCTCAGCCTCCACGTCGTCGGCCGTGACCACGTAGCCGTCGGCGAAGTGGCGGAAGTCGAGCTTCACGCCGGGCTGGAAGCACCACTCGAGCGGCACGTCGTGGATCGCGATCGAAGGCTTCTTTTCGCCCAGCGCGTTGTCCATGGTCGAGTGGAAATGATAGGGCGCGTCGAGGTGTGTGCCGTTGTGCGTGGAGAGCTGCACCAGCTCCACGGCCCAGCCCTCGCCATCGGGCAGGTCCTCTTTCTTCAGGCCGGGGAAGAAGGGCTCGATCTGCTCGTAGGTCTGCTCGTGCGTGAAGTACTGGATCTTCGGCGCGAAGGCGGGCGGATCGGAGAGCACATCGTTCTCGAGAAAGATCGAAAGGTCGACGAATTTGCGTGGCATGGCGGGACTCCTTGTGGGGATGTTGGTGTTGGCGTGAAGGAATGAATGACTGAAGCAATCGATCAGGGCTGTTGCCAGCGCAGCAGGCGCTTCTCGGCAAAGGCCAGCAGCGCATTGCTCGCGAAGCCGATGAGCCCGAGCAGCACGATGCCGGCGAAGAGATCGCTGGCGCGGAAGGCGCGCGCGGCCAGCAGGATGGCCTGGCCGAGGCCGCTTTGCGAGGCGATCATTTCGCCCACCACCGCGACGATGAGCGCAATGGTCAGCGCCAGGCGCATGCCGGCCAGGATGTCGGGCATCGCATTCGGCAGGCCCATCTTCCAGATGTACGCAGCACGCGACATCTGCAGGCAGCGCGCCACTTCCGCCAGACGCGGCTCCACAGCCGCGAAGCCGTGCACCGTGGCCAGCAGCACCGGCCACATCGCGCCGAACGCGACCACGAAGAGCACCATGCCGGGGTTCAGCCCGAAGATCGAAATGGCGAGCGGCAACAGTGCCGATGCGGGCAGCGGGCGGATGAATTCGAGCGTCGGCTGCACCCACGCGCGCACCGCGGGCGACACGCCGATGGCTGCGCCCAACAACACGCCGAAGAGCGAGGCGAGCAGCCAGCCCTCGACCATGCGGCCGACCGTCGCTTGCGTGAAGGCGAACAGTTCGCCATTGCCTGGTGAATCGCCGGAGAGATTGAGCCCTTCGAGCAGGCTCGCGAAAGTGGCTTGCGGTGTCGGCAGGAACACGCGGCTGACCCAGCCCGCGTTGCTCGCGATCCACCAGAGTGCGACGAGTGCGCACAACACGGCGAACGAGCCGAGCCAGTTCAGGCCCGAGGGTGCGTGGTCATTGCCGTTCATGGCATCACCCCCATGCGCCGGGAGACCACGCACTGCAGCGCCACCATGCCTGCATTGACCGCAAAGCCCACCACGCCGATCCAGCCGAGCCACGCGAGCATCAGCGCGGGATCGAAGCTCTGCTGCGCGATCATCATCGCGTAGCCCATGCCGTTGGGGTTGGCGGCGATCTCCACCGTCACGGCCACCACCAGCGCGACCGCCACGCCCAGGCGCAACGCAACGAACAGGCGCGGCACGATGGCCGGCAGCACGATCTTGAAGGCACGCTCGCGCGCCGAGAGACCCAGCACGCGGCTCACCTCGAGCAGGCGCGGCTCGATCTGCTGCACCGCCGACTGCACCAGCACCAGCAAGGGCCAGAAGGTGGCGAAGGCGACGATGGCCAGTTCCATGCGCACGCCGAAGCCGAAGGCCAGCATCGCGAGCGGGATCAGCGCGACCGAGGGCACGGGCCGCAGCACCTCGATGGAGACCGAGCCCAGTTGCGCCGCGCGGCGCGAGAGACCGAGCACCAGGCCCAGCGCGATGCCGAGCACCGCGCCGATTAGCAAGCCTAGGGCCGCGGTGCCGAGCGTGAAGCCCGTGGCCTGCCAGAGCGAGCCGTCGAGCGCCGCGCCGACGAAGGCCCTGGCGGCTGCGCTGGGCGGAGCGAGTGCATCGCTGCCCAGTGCCGCTGCGCGCCGGGCGTACCACTCGAAGGCACCGATCAGCGCCGCGGGCAACACCCACGGACGGAGCCAGCGAAAGAGGCGGCCTTCAGTCATGGCCCTGCTCGATGAAAGCGAACAGCTCACGCCGCAACTGCAGGTATTCGGGATGCTCCTTGGTCGTGAGCTGGTCGCGCGGGCGTGGAATCTTCACGTCGATCATCCGCGCAAGGCTCGGCCGTCCGGGGCCGGGGTTGGCCTGCAGCGCGATCACGCGGTCGCCGAGATAGATGGCCTCTTCGAGGTCGTGCGTGACGAACAGCACCGTGAGCCCGTCGTCGCGCACCAGCCGCGCGAGCTCGTCCTGCAGGCTCTGGCGCGTGAGCGCATCGAGCGCGCCGAAGGGCTCGTCCATCATCATCAGTTCGGGCTTCTGCGCGAGGCAGCGCGCGATCTGCGCGCGTTGTTGCATGCCGCCCGAGAGCTGCACCGGAAACTTCTGCGCATGCTTGGCGAGGCCGACCTTGCCGAGCACATCGGCGATGCGCGGCGCGCGTTCGGCGGCGGGCACGCCGGCCGCTTCGAGCGCGAGGCTCACGTTGCCTTCCACCGTGCGCCACGGCAGCAGTGCGCGGCCGTAGTCCTGGAACACGAACGCCACTTCGCGCGAAGGCTCGGTCATCTTCACGCCGTTGCGCCGCACCTCGCCGGCACTCGCGGTGACGAGGCCGCTGGCCGCGCGCAGCAGCGTGGTCTTGCCGCAGCCGCTCGGGCCCACGATGCAGACGAACTCGCCGCGCGCCACGTCGAACGAAGTGGGCGAAAGAATCTCGCGGCCGCCGAGGCGGATGGTGACGCCGTCGAAGCGCAGGAAGGGCGTGGCGTGCATCGTGGAGCTCGTCGGCGAACGCGCGGCGCTCACGGAAAGCGCCGCGCGCGCGGTGATCGGGGCGGGTGAGGAAATCACTTGGCGATCAGCTTCGCAACGTCGATGTTCGTCTTGAGCATGTCCTGCTCCTTCATGAGCCCCGTCCAGTAGCCGAGCTGCTTGTCGGTGACGACCGGGCCGGGCGGCGAGACCTGCACCTTGGCCAGCACCTCGGGCGGCAGCTTGATGTACTTGCCGATGGCCGCGCGCACCTTCGCGTCGTTCTTCGCCTGCTGCATGAAGCCGCCCGACTCGACCAGCGCCTCGCGGAACGCGCGCGCCGTCGCGGGGTTCTTCGCGACCCATTCGCGCTTGGCCGCATGCACGATGGTCTGGTTGTTCTCGGGCAGGAAGGTCGAGTAGTAGGAGGCGACGTAGCCCGCGCCGCTCTCGGTGATGCGGCTCATGAACGGATCGGCCGACACCACCGCATCCACCGAGCCGCCGCGCAAGAGGTCGGCGTGCTGCGGGAACGAGGCCTCGACGAAGTTGACCTTGCGGTAGTCCACCCCGCTGTCTTTCAGCCACGCACGGAAGGTCACGTGCAGGAAGGCGCCCAGGCCCGGCACGCCGATCTTCTTGCCCACGCAGTCCTGCGGGCTCTTGATGCCCGAGCCAGCGCGCGCCACCAGGCCGAAGCCGGTCATGGTCTTCGAGGTGAGGCCGCCGCCAGCCACCAGCACCAGGTCGAGCCCGCCGTCCACCGCCTGCAGGAACACCGAGGGCGTGGGGCCGCCGATCTGCAGCGAATCGGACTGCAGCGCCGCGGGGATCGTGGAGTTAAGCGGAATGAACTTGAGCTCGACATCGAGCCCGCGCTTCTTGAAGTAGCCCTCTTCGGCCGCCACGAAGACAGAGGCGAAGTCGGTCACGGCGGTGTAGCCGAACACGATCTTCGGATGAGGCTGCTGCGCGCGCGAAGGCAGCGCGGCGGCGGCCGATGCGGCAGCGAGTGCCGACAGCAGGGTGCGTCGTTTCATCATGTCTTCTGTCTCCGGGTGGGGGTTTTTTGTGGGCGCGGGGTCTTGGGCTTCGGCAGCGCGGCGCGCAGGCCGCCGACGATGAAGTTCACGAGCATCGGCGCCACGGCCGGGTCGGCGCGCTTGTTCTCGCCGCGCGAGAGCCGTTCGATGCGGCTGTCGTTCAGGTGGTGCAGCAGCGCGCCCAGCGCGAACTGGTAGCCCCATGCGACCTGGCCGCGCGTGGCGTGCGGCAGCGCGAGGTGCAGCGCGTCGATGTACGCGGCGGCCAGCGGGTCGAAGTAGCCGCGCAACACGCGGTCGGCTTCCTCGGTCGCGTGATAGAGCTCGCGTGCCACCAGCAGCGCGTAGTACTCGCCTTCGGCGCTCGCACGCAATGCGAGCACGGGCGCGGTGAAGGCTTCGATGATGCGCGGCAGCGTGTGCGCGTCGTCGGGGTCGTTGTCCACCTCCGCCAGGCGCGCGAGCCGCTCCTCGATGGTGTGGCTCCAGTGCTCGAAGATGGCGTGGAAGAGCTCGTGCTTCGGCCCGAAGTAGTAGCCCACCAGCGCGAGCGGCACGCCGGCTTCTTCCGCGATCTGCCGGATCGTCACCGCGTGATAGCCGTGCTGGGCGAACAGCTTCTCTGCGGCCAGCAGGATGGCCTGGCGGCGGTCGGGCCGGCCGGCTTCGGCGGTGATGGCCGCGGCCCGGGGAGGGCTGCGCCGGGCGGTCGGGGTGCGGGTGCTCATGGTGCGTATTGAACGCCTGTACAAAAATGTTGAACACACGTACAAACCCTGAGGTCAACCCCGATTGAGCACGGTCGTTCGCAGCGCTACGCTCGGTTCATGTCCGTTCCCAACATCCCTCAAATCCGTCTCTATCAAAACTGGCTGCGCGAGCAGCGCGGCCTTTCGTTCGACACCTACGACGCGCTGTGGCGCTGGTCGGTCACAGACCTCGATGCGTTCTGGCAAAGCATCTGGGACTACGCCGGCCTGCAGTCGCCCACGCCGCACACCGCGGTGCTCGCCGAGGCGCACATGCCCGGCGCGCGCTGGTTCCCGGGCGCACAGGTCAACTACACGCGCGAGGTGCTGCGCCATGCCGATGCAGCGCACGCCGCCGGCATGCCCGCCATCGTGAGCGACAACGAACTCGGCGAAGTGCGCGAGCTGTCGTGGCCCGAGATGCGCCGGCAGGTCGCCGCGGTCGCGCTCACGCTGAAGTCGCTCGGCGTGCAGCGCGGCGACCGCGTGGCCGCCTACATGCCCAACGTGCCCGAGACCATGGTCGCGTTCCTCGCGTGCTCCAGCATCGGCGCGATCTGGAGCGTGTGCGCGCCCGACATGGGCACGGCCGCCGTGGCCGACCGCTTCCGCCAGATCGAGCCCAAGGTGCTGATCGCGGTCGATGGCGTTCACTACGGCGGCAAGCCGCTCGACCGCAGCGCCGTTTTGCAGGAGCTGCGTGCCCAATTGCCGAGCGTGCAGAAACTGCTGCTCGTGAAGACACCTTTTGCAGCGAGCGCGGTTGAACACGACGTCGATTGGACGCAAGCCACCGCACGCAACGACGCCGAGGTCGCTGCCTTCGAACCCGAATGGCTGCCCTTCGACCACCCGATCTGGATCGTCTATTCAAGCGGCACCACCGGCCTCCCCAAGCCCATCGTGCACGGGCAGGGCGGCATCCTGCTGACCATGCACGCTTGCGGCCTGCACAACGACGTGGGCGCGAGCTATAGCGCCAACAACTTCGGCGAGCGCTACCACTGGTACAGCTCCACCGGCTGGGTGATGTGGAACTCGCAGCTCTCGGGCATGGCCTTCGGCGCCACCATCTGCATCTACGACGGCAACCCGGCGGGCAGCAAGGAGAAGCCCGACTGGGGCGTGCTGTGGCGCTTCGTCGCGCGCCACAAGGTCAGCTTCTTCGGCGCGGGCGCGGCCTACTTCACCAACTGCATGAAGGCCGGCATCGTCGCAAAGGAATGCGGCGATCTTTCTCGCGTGCGCGCGCTCGGCAGCACCGGCTCGCCGCTGCCCGACGAGGTGCAGCGCTGGGGCTCGCAGCAGATCCTCGATGCGGGCTCGAAGGCGGTGTGGTGGTGCAACATCTCCGGCGGCACCGACTTCTGCGGCGCCTTCGTCGGCGGCAACCGCGAACTGCCCGAGGTGCCGGGCCAGATGCAGTGCCGCGAACTCGGCCACGCGGTCGAGGCGTGGAACGAGCAGGGCCAGCCGGTCATCGGCGAGGTCGGCGAACTGGTCTGCACGAAAGCCATTCCTTCGATGCCGCTCTACTTCTGGGGCGACGAGGGCAACGCGCGCTATGTGTCGAGCTACTTCGACACCTACCCCGGCGTATGGCGCCACGGCGACTGGATCAGGATCGGCGAAGACGGCGGCTGCATCATCTACGGCCGCAGCGACGCCACGATCAACCGCCAGGGCCTGCGCATGGGCACCAGCGAGATCTACAGCGCGGTCGAGGGCCTGCCCGAAGTGCTCGACTCGATGGTGGTCGATCTCGAATACCTGGGCCGCGACAGCTACATGCCGCTCTTCGTGGTGCTGCGTCCGGGCGTGGCGCTCGACGAGGCGATGCGCACCCGCCTCAACAACGCCATCAAGACCTCGCTCTCGCCGCGCTTCGTGCCCAACGACATCTTCCAGGTCGCCGAGATTCCGCGCACGCTCTCGGGCAAGAAGCAGGAGCTGCCGATCAAGAAGCTGCTGCTGGGCCAGCCGATCGAGAAGGTGGTGAACCGCGAGGCGATGGCCAACCCGGGAAGCCTCGATTGGTATGTGGCTTTTGCCGCCGAGCGTGCCTCCGCATAATGGGCCGGATGAAAAGACGCACCAGCCTTCTCCTGCTTTCCGCCACGGCCGGCGCCTCGTTGCTGAGCGCCTGTGCATCGCCTTCGCCCGCTGCGTCGTCGCTGCGCGTGAGCGGCACTGTGACCTACCGCGAGCGCATCGCGCTCGATCCCTCGGCCGAGGTCGTGGTCCAGCTGCTCGATGTGTCGCGCATGGACGCGCCTTCGGTCACGCTGGCCGAGCAGCGCATCAAGGCCAACGGCAAGCAGCCGCCCTTCGCCTACGACCTGCAGGTCGATGCCGCGCGCATCGATCCGCGCATGCGCTACGCGGTGTCGGCGCGCATCCTGCGCGGCGAGCAGCTGCTCTTCATCAACGACACGCAGTACCCGGTGCTCACGCAGGGCAGCGGCGCCACCGCCGACCTGGTGCTGGTGCGCGTCACGCCGTCGCCACGCTGAACGACGCTCAAGGCTTCATCAGCTCGTAGAGCACCATGCGCGTCTGGCGGCCGCGCAGTTCCACCAGTTCCTCGATGCGGCGCGTGCCGAGGCGCCCCTTCAGGCCCGCGAAGGTGTCTTCCGACACCAGCGTCTGCGTCCCCAGCTGCTTGTTGATGCCCTCGATGCGGCTCGCCACGTTGATGACGTCGCCGAACGCCGTGTAAGACAGCCGGTCGTTCGAGCCCAGCACCCCCGCGATCACCACGCCGGTGTGGATGCCGATGCGGGTGCGGAACTCGGGCAGGCCCTTGGCGCGCCATCTGCTGTTGAGATCGCTCATCTGCACATGCAGCTGCAGCGCGGCCAGGCAGGCGCGGTACTCCGCGTCCTTCATGTCCGCGGGCGCGCCCCACAGCACCATGATGCCGTCGCCGATGAACTTGTCGACCACGCCGCCGTAGCGCGCGAACACGCCGGTCGCCAGGTTGAAGTACTCGGTCAGCATGCCGACCAGCACGTCGATGGGCAGCGATTCCGAGATCGAGGTGAAGCCCTCCACGTCGGTGAACATCACCGTCACCCGGCGCGCCGCACCGTTGGGTGCGAGCGAATGCCCCTCGGCGACGAGCTGGTTGATCACGTCCACCGGCACGAACTTGCTGAAGGCCTTCAGGCTGCGCGCCGAGTCGTCAAGCGCCTGGTCCAGGTGCTGGATCTCCAGCACGCGGCTGGGCTCGCGCGGCAGGTTGTCCAGTTCCAGCAGGCCGATGCGGCGCGCGATGCGCGAGAGGTTTTCCACCGGCGAGGTCACCAGCTTCGACAGCTTGAGCGACATGAACAGCGCCAGCGCCAGGAACACCAGTGCCAGCAGCAGCCCCCAGAGCACCGCGCGGCGCAGATCGCCGAGCACCATGTCCTCGGGCACCCAGCTCACCAGCTCCCAGCCCGTGGACGGGATCAGCGAGGTCTGCACGAGGTAGCGCTTGCCGTCGAAATCGAAAGAGAAGGTCGAGTCGCCGTTGCCGCCCCGGGTACCGTCGGTCGTCATGTGTACGTGCATCTGCGCGTGCAGCGTGCCGAGGACGCCGGCGGGCGGCTCCAGCCGGTGCAGCACGCCCGGCAGGTCGCTGCGTGCCAGCACCTTGTGGTCGGCGCTCAGCAGGGCGCTGTGGCCATAGCCGTTGCTGCTGAAGAGCCGCACGAACTCCGACAGGCGCCCGAGCGAAACGTCGCCCGCCACCACCAGCGACCTGGGACTGCCATCGGTGGAACGGCGCTCGCTCGGCTCGGCATAGGTCACGCCCAGTTCCTGCGCCGCGGCGAACACATAGGGCTGCGTCCATATCGGCCCCTGCATCTTGTTGGCCTGCTGGAACCAGCTGCGCCGGGTCGGGTCGTAGCTGCTGCGAAAGGACTCGACGCGCTGCGTGGCAAAGCGCTGCTGCGCATCCAGTTCCGCCCCGAGGGGCCGCTTGTACTGCCAGGTCTCGGTGGTGAATTCCGCGCCGCGCGCGATGTGCCGGATCGCAGGCACCGGGTAGCGCAGCGCCATCAGCATCTGGCCGCTTTCGTCGGCCACGTACAGGCTGTCGAGTTCGGGCGATTGCTGCAGCAGTGTCCAGAGCAGCTCCGCGGTGTGGTCGGCGTGTTCGCCCGCGGGGCTCAGGCTCGGCGCGCCGCCGATGGCGCCGACCACCGACTCCGCCTTCGCCAGGAAGGCGAGCACCTTGTCCTCGGTCCGGTCGTGGGCGGCCCGGTGCGCGGAGGTGCCGATGTTCGACACCAGCCGCTGCGAGCCCCAGTAGCCGAGCGACACCAGCAGCAGCGACTGGGCCAGGGCAACCGCGCTGACGATGGTGCCCACGTCGACCCTGAAATGGCGTGAGCGTCGAGGTGGGGCCTCGGGCTCGGCCGCCGGCGGCGTGCGCGCGGCGGTGGATTCAAACGGCGGCTTTCCCGCCACATCCGGAAATCCGGACGAGTTCATGTTCATACAGCTCCCTGTCGACCACTCGAACGCATCCGCTGCGGGTCGGCCGCGGATCGGCACCAGGGTTGCCCGCCGTTCCGATCGTTGGGTGTCGGAAATTCTGGCGGGCGCGCCTGGCGCGACAGGGATTTTGCGCGACTTCGGCTTTCTCGTGGATTAGTGCACGGTCGTGCGGGAGTCGGGAGTTTTCAGCGCGCGTCGTGGAAGATGAGCCCCACCGTGTGCCGTCGCCCCGAGCGCAGGCGGCTCACGCCGTGGCGCATCGTCACGCGGTAGGTGCCGCGCGTGCCCGCCACCGGGCGCTGGTTGACCGCGAAGATCACGGCCTCGCCCTGCGCGAGCGACACCACCTCGGCGCGTGACTGCATGCGCGGCCGCTGCTCGGTCAGCACGAACTCGCCGCCGGTGAAGTCCACGCCCGGCCGGCTCAACAGCACCGTGAGCTGCAGCGGAAACTGCAGATCGCCGTACAGGTCCTGGTGCAGGCAGTTGTAGTCACCTTCGTCGTAGCGCAGCAGCAGCGGGGTGGGGCGCAACTGGCCCGCCGCATGGCAGCGCGCGAGGTAGGCGGCGTGATCGCCCGGGTAGTCGGCCGGCTGGCCCATCGCGCTCGCCCAGGCATTGGCGAGCGGCGCGAGGCGTTCATAGAGCGCGCTGCGCCACGCGGCAACGAGCGGCGGCAGCGGGTTCGCGAAGTACTGGTACTCGCCCTGGCCGAAGCCGTGGCGCTGCATGACCACGCGGCTGCGGAAATGATGGCCGCCTTCGTCGTACATCGCCGCGAGCTGGGCGCATTCCTTCGGAGTGAACAGCTGGCCGGTGGTGGCGCAGCCGCGGGTGGCGAGATCGGTCTCGATGCGGGGCCAGTCGAGGGCGTCGATCGTGCGGGCAAGGGTGACAGGGATTTGCATCGGGCCAGTGTCCGGGCGCCGGGCCGGCAGTGCTGGCCGTTTCCGGACGGCGATTCCAGATGGGGCACTGTGCCTCCGCCGAACAGGCAATGGCTGTCCGCCAGCAGCTTTGCGTTCAGCGCTGCGAGCACCTCGGCCACGCGGCGATGGTGCGCGCGTTCAAACATCCAGTGGCTTCCGGCCCAGCAAGTGGGCCAGCTCGGTCAGCAGCTGGCGTTCGTTGTCTTCGAGCGCGGACGGAGCGGCGTGGCGCCAGTTGCGTTCGTAGGTTCCCCATGCTTCTTCGGGCGTGAGTTCTGCGTTTGCAGGCAGTTGCCAGGCAAGGCGGCGCAACTGCGCGTAGTCGGCGACCCTGATGGTTTTTGTCGGTGCGCGCGGAGATACCGGCGTTGCAGCCTCTCTGGCGGCATTGGCCGGTGCGATCACCGCGACATCCAGTCCCAACGCCGCCAGGGCGTTCATGTACGCCCCCATCGTGACGGAGGGTTCCCCGCGCTCGATGCGATGCAGCGTCATGCGCGACATGCCTGCGGCCTCGGCTGTCGTGGTGGCGCTGATCTTGAGAGCCTTTCGTTGGGCATGGATACGCCGGCCGAAAGCTTCAAGGCGTCGGCTGGCTCCCTGAGGGGTTGGAGGTGCGGTGGAAGGCATATGCGTATCTCATAGTAGACATACTCATGAAAATGTCTAATTTGAGATACGTTTAAAGCAGCTATTCAAACAAAATTCATCGGCTACCGACGCATGGACGCGGGCGCCTTCCAAAGAACTGCGCAAACGCGTTCAGAGCGGCGCGATCGGAATGCAGATGTCGCATTCGAACGCGCCGGTCTTCTCGTCGAAGGCCATGCCGGGCCCGTAGTACTCGAACGCGGGCCGGCTGTCGAACTGGAAGCCGCTGGCGGGCAACCAGTCGCGCATCAGGCGCGTCCATGCATCGTTGATCTCTCCGGGCAGGCCCTGGAACCCGAGCGAGGCATAGCGCCCGCCTGGCAACACCGTCTTCTGGAAACCACCGTCGGGCACGAAATCGCCGGGGACTTCCACGCAGGCGTCGTAGCGCGAATGCGCGGGCGCGGTGATGCTCGGGTCGTCGTGGCTGATGCCGTAGCGCGCATGCGACCACAGGTTGTGCGCGCAGATCCAGGGCGCGGCCTTCGTGGCCCAGAAATCGCCCACCGGCGCGCCGAACGGGCCGGTGTAGCGCAGGTACGCAATGGTGACGGGTGGGCGGGTGATCAGCTGGACATTCACAGGTGGCTCCTCGTGCGCAGGATTGCGCGTTGGAGATCCATTCTTCGTGAAGCCATGCAGGGCGATCTGATCAGGATTGCTATTGCGTGATGAGGGGTCGTCGCACGGCAACGACCAGTCGTGCGATGCACGCCACGCGCTGGGCGCGCTGCCGAAATGCGCGCGGAACGCACGGGTGAATGCCTCGCCCGAACCGAAGCCCACCGACACCGCCGCCTCGAGCACTGAGAGGCGCGGCTGGGTGGCCAGCCGCCGCGCGCCCACCTCCACGCGGCGGCGCCGGATGTAGTCGCCCAGCGTCTCGCCGGCCCAGGCCGCGAAGAGGCGATGGAAGTGGTACGCCGAGAAGTGCGCCACGTCGGCCAGTGCCGCGAGTTCGAGCGCCTCGTCGAGGTGGTCGTCGATGTGCGTGAGCACCTTGTGCATGCGCCATTCGTATTCGGAGCGGCTGTCGCGCGTCGTCATGGCGCGCATTCTCAACCTTGGCGCGCCTGCTCCAGCAACCAGTCGCTGAAGAACTTGAGCAGCGGCCGCTGGTCGGCGCGCTCCGGCGTCACGAGGTAGTAGTTGCGCTCGCCCGAGAGCGGCCGCGCGCACGCCACCACCAATTCGCCGCGCGCCAGCTCGTCGGCCACCAGCATCGTCGGCATCAACGCGACGCCCAGGCCGTGCGATGCGGCCGCGGCGAGGATGGAGAACAGCTCGTAGCGCGGGCCGCCGCGCGCGTTGGGCGCGTCGATCTGCTGCGCATCGAACCACTGGCGCCAGCCGTCGGGCCGCGTGCTCTGCTGCAGCAGCGGCATCTTCGCGATCACACCCGGCGCCACAGCCTTGCCGCGCGGAAGCAGTGAAGGGCTGCACACCGGCACCACGTCTTCATGCATCAGCAGCAGCGCGCGCGTGCCGGCCCAGTTTTCGACCTGTGCGGGCGTGCCGGCGTAGAGGGCCGCGTCGAACTCCGCGTCGGCAAAAAGAAAGGGGCGGGTGCGCGTCTCGATGTGCACCACCACGTCGGGCTGCAGCGCGGCGAAGCCCTTCAGGCGCGGCATCAGCCAGCGCGTGGCGAAGGTGGGCACTGCGGCCAGCGACAGCGAGCCGCCTTCGCCCTGGTGCGCCATGGCGTCGAGCGTGTCGCGCTCCATCGCTTCGAGCCGCTTGGTGATCTGCCGCGCATAAGCCGCGCCGCTCGCGGTGAGCGCCACGCCGTGCCGCGTGCGGCGAAAGAGCGCGACGCCGAGGAAGGCCTCGAGCGTGCCGATCTGCCGCGACACCGCGCTCTGCGTGAGCGCGAGTTCCTGCGCGGCGCGCGTGTAGCTCTCGTGGCGCGCGGCGGCGTCGAAGCACACGAGGGTTTGCAGGGGTGGGATCTTGCGGCGCATGTATGCCTCGGGTGTATGTATGGAGACGGGGCCTTGCCAATGGCGAGGCCGCTCGAACATCTTGCAAGACATTCTACAAACGCATATCTGGGTGATGATTCATCGTTTGCGCCCGTCCCCTCGCGTGGCTAGGATCGCTGCCATCCCCCTCTTTTCTCTTTTTCCCCTCTTTCCGGAGACAGCACATGGCCGCCAAAGCGCAATTCCACTGGGACGATCCCCTTCTTCTCGACCAGCAACTGACCGACGAAGAACGCATGATCCGCGACGCGGCCAATGCCTACTGCCAGGAGCGCCTGGCGCCTCGCGTCATCGAGGGCTTCCGCAGCGGTGAAACCGACCCCGCCATCTTTCGCGAAATGGGTGCGCTCGGCCTCCTCGGCCCCACGATCCCCGAGCAGTACGGCGGCCCTGGCCTGAACTACGTGGCCTACGGCCTGATCGCCCGCGAAGTCGAGCGCGTCGATTCGGGCTACCGCTCGATGGCAAGCGTGCAGAGCTCGCTGGTGATGGTGCCGATCTTCGAATTCGGCACCGAAGCGCAGAAGCAGAAGTTCCTGCCCAAGCTCGCCACCGGCGAATGGATCGGCTGCTTCGGCCTGACCGAGCCCGACCACGGCTCCGACCCCGGCAGCATGGTCACCCGCGCCAAGAAGGTGCCGGGCGGCTATTCGCTCAGCGGCGCCAAGATGTGGATCAGCAATTCGCCCATCGCCGACGTGTTCGTCGTGTGGGCCAAGGAAGTCAGCGAAAGCGGCACGGTCGGCCCGATCCGCGGCTTCGTGCTCGAGAAGGGCATGAAGGGCCTCTCGGCCCCCGCGATCCACGGCAAGGTGGGCCTGCGCGCCAGCATCACCGGCGAAATCGTGATGGACGGCGTGTTCTGCCCCGAAGAAAACGCCTTCCCCGAAGTGCAGGGCCTGAAGGGTCCGTTCACCTGCCTGAACAGCGCCCGCTACGGCATCTCGTGGGGCGCCATCGGTGCCGCCGAAGACTGCTGGCACCGCGCCCGCCAGTACACGCTGGACCGCAAGCAGTTCGGCCGCCCGCTCGCCGCCAACCAGCTCATCCAGAAGAAGCTGGCCGACATGCAGACCGAGATCACGCTGGGCCTGCAAGGGAGCCTGCGCCTGGGCCGCATGAAGGACGAAGGCACGGCCTCGGTCGAGATCACCTCGATCATGAAGCGCAACAACTGCGGCAAGGCCCTGGACATCGCCCGCCTGGCGCGCGACATGATGGGCGGCAACGGCATCAGCGACGAGTTCGGCGTGGCCCGCCACCTGGTGAACCTGGAAGTGGTCAACACCTACGAAGGCACGCACGACATCCATGCGCTCATTCTTGGTCGCGCCATCACCGGCATTGCCGCTTTCGCGAACTAAGAGCGAATGACCAAGCCCGCAGCACTCGACGGCATCAAGGTCCTCGATCTGTCCCGCGTGCTCGCGGGCCCGTGGTGCACGCAGATCCTCGCGGACCTGGGTGCCGACGTCATCAAGATCGAGCGTCCCGGCGTGGGCGACGACACGCGCACTTGGGGCCCGCCGTTCATCAAGGACGCGGACGGCAACGACACCGACCAGGCCAGCTACTTCACCGCCTGCAACCGCAACAAGCGCTCGGTCACGGTCGACATGGCCACGGCTGAAGGGCAGGCGCTGCTGCAGCAGATGGCGGCACAGGCCGACATCGTGGTGGAGAACTTCAAGACCGGGGGCCTGAAGCAATACGGCCTCGACCAGGAAAGCCTGCGCGCGGCCAACCCGCGCCTCATCTACTGCAGCGTGACCGGCTTCGGCCACGACGGCCCGTATGCCGAGCGCGCGGGCTACGACCTGATGATCCAGGCCATGACCGGCATGATGAGCATCACCGGCCGCCCCGACGACGTGCCCGGCGGCGGCCCGCTGCGCGTGGGCGTGGCGCTCACCGACCTGTTCACCGGCGTCTACGCCAGCACCGCCATTCTTGCGGCGCTGCAGGTGCGCGACCGCACCGGCGAAGGCCAGCACATCGACATGGCGCTGCTCGATGTGGGCATGGCCATCCTCGCCAACCAGGCGAGCGCATTTCTCAACACCGGCAAGGCGCCGCAGCGGCAGGGCAACACGCACCCGAGCCTGGCGCCTTATCAGGACTTTCCGACGCAGGACGGTTCGATGCTGCTGGCCATCGGCAACAACGGACAGTTCGCGCGTTTCTGCGAGGCCGCCGGCCATGCGGAATGGGCGGCCGATGCGCGCTTTGCGACCAACACGCTGCGCGTGAAGCACCGCGGCGTGCTGATCCCGATGATGGAAGAGTTGACGCGCACCCGCACCACCGCCGACTGGGTCACGCTGCTCGAAGACAAGGCCGTGCCCTGCGGCCCGATCAACGACATTGCGCAGGCCTTCGACGATGCGCAGGTCAAGGCGCGTGGTCTCGCGGTCACGCTGCCGCGCGATGCGGGCGACGGCATCGCGAGCATCACCGGCGTGGCGAGCCCGCTGCGCTTGTCGGCCACGCCGCCCGTGCTGCGCCATGCACCGCCGGCGCTCGGGCAGCACACGCGCGAAGTGCTGGCCGAGTTCGGCATCGACGGCGCACGATTCGATGCACTGCGCTCGGCGGGCGTGGTGTGAACCGCATGTAGAAAGGACCCGCGCAATGACCGACAACACGACGCACAACAGCCTTCCGTTCTCGGTCCTGCGCATCGACCATGTCGTGCTGCGCGTGAAAGATGCCGAACGCGCGATTGCCTTCTACTGCGACGTGCTCGGCTGCACGGTCGAGAAGCGCCGCGACGACCTGGGGCTCGTGCACCTGCGCGCCGGCACCAATCTCATCGACCTTGTCACGCCCGACGGCCCGTTGGGCAGACAAGGCGGCGCATTGGCCGGCAAGGAAGGCCGCAACGTCGACCACCTGTGCCTGCGCATCGAGCCTTTCGATGAAGCGGCGATTCGCGCCTTGATGGCACGGCACGGCGTGCCGGTGCATGGCGACGTGCAGAGCAACTTCGGTGCCGAGGGCAACGGGCCGTCGATCTACATCAGCGACCCCGACGGCAACGGCGTCGAACTCAAGGGCGCGGCCGCCTGACCGCCGGCCCTTCGCCTACTCCTTTTCCGAAGCGCAGCGCGGCCCGCGGGGCCGATTTGTACGCCACTGTGTCCAGCCGGCGAAGCGCACACACGCGCATGCAAAACGGCCCGGATCTCGACACATCGCAGATACAGCCTGCCGATGTAATTCATTCATCGCCACACGGCACCCGACGTAGCGATGAATGTCCCGATAGATCACTGACTCACTCAACTCACTTCTTTTGAAAGATACCGCCATGAAGACCACCAAGCTCCTCCTCGCCGCCGCTGTTCTCTCCGCTTTCGCCGCTGGCGCCAGCGCCGAGGAATACCAGGGCGTGCTGCAGTTCCAGTCGACCGCCAGCCGTGCCGCGGTGCGCGCCGATGCGGTCGTTGCAGCCCACAGCGCTGACCAGTACGCCGAAGGCGCATCGAGCGGCGTGCCCGTCGCCATCGCGAGCGCCACCGATCGCGCCACGGTGCGCACGCAAGCCGTTGCCGCCGCCCGTGCCGGCGACCTGTACGCCGAAGCCGCATCGGCCGGCACCGTGCCGCGCCTGTCGAGCACGCTCGACCGCGCCACGGTGCGCGCCCAGGCCGTGGCCGTGGCGCACGGCATCGACACGCTCGGGCTGTAAGTCGAATGGCATCGTTGCCTCTCCGTGCAGAATCGGACGCGCGTCCCCAGAGGCGCGTCCGATTCACGAGGGAGATCACCGATGACCAACCACCCGTTCGCCGCGCGCATTGCCGCGCGGCTTTCCTTTGCAGTGGGCACCGCCGCACTGCTCGCCGCCTGCGGCACGCGCCAGCCGGCGCCCCCCGAGCCCCCACCCCCTGAAGCCACTGCGCGCAACAGCGTGGTCATGTCCGCCGTCACCTATGGCGCCACCGCCAAGGGCATCCAGCTGAAAAAGGAAGACGACGCGTGCGATGTACCCGCTTCGCTCAGGCAGGCCGTGCAGGACCAGTTGCTCGAGCCCTACGAATACCTTCTTGCGCCGCCGACGACCGCCAGCGCCGAGGGCGCGCCGGTCCTCAAGGTCGAGATCACCGATCTGCTGGCCAATGCGGGCGGCCTCTACGGCGGCCCGAAGATCGTGCAGCTGCGCGGCACGCTGGAACGCAAGGGCGAGGCGCCCGCGCGCTTCACCGCCGAGCGCCAGATGTTCATCTACTTCGGCATGCCGCGCAGCACCTGCAGCATGGTCGGCGTGGTGACCTATGCGCTGGGCGAAGACATCGCCAAGTGGCTGCAGAAGCCGGTCGACGGCGCTTTGCTCGGCGAACTGAGCACCGCCGCCAAGCGCTGACGGAGGCCCTAGCCGGCGCGCCCGACGGTCGCGACGGCGAACACCACCACGCCGAGCGCGAGGTTCAGGCTCACCAGCTTGCGCACCGTGTTCAGCCGCGCGGCCGCCACCGGCCACGCGCTTTCCTCGACCGCGCGGCGCATCGCCTTGAACACCGAGGCGCGGATGTAGACATAGATGCCGGTCATCACGATGGCGATGCTCATCATCGTCTCGATGCGCCAGTGCAGGCCGCGAAAGCCACCCGCCAGCAGGATCATCGACATCCCGCTCACGAACAGCAGCGTGACGGACACGTCCACGCCGACAAAGAAGCGCCGCAGCGCCGCGGCCATGGTGCGCAGGCGCAGCGGAGGCTCCAGCGTGGCGACGGCGGCGGGGCGCACCGCGAAATGCATCGTGGCCATGCCGCCGACCCAGAAGGCAGCAGCGATGAGGTGAAGGAAAAGCAGGATGGCGTAGGGCATGGGGGCCGATCAGAACACCGAAGGGCGCAGGCGCGCAACATCCGCGCCGTTGCGTTAAAACCCATCCCTCCGCACCAAGCAAGAAAGATGAGGCCCCCATGACCCGCACCGTCGCCCAGAAACGCGCCGACTTCCGCGCGCTCCACGAACAAGGCTGCTTCGTCATCCCCAACCCCTGGGACACAGGCAGCGCGCGCTACCTGCAGGGCCTGGGCTTCAAGGCGCTGGCCACCACGAGCTCGGGCCATGCGTGGTCGCAGGGCTTTGCCGACGGGGCGCAATCGCGCGATGTCGTGCTTGCGCACCTGCGCGACATCGTGGCGGCGACCGACCTGCCGGTGAACGCGGATTTCGAGAACGGCTTCGCATCCGACGCGCAAGGCGTGGCCGAGAGCGTGCGGCTTGCGGTCGAGACCGGCGTGGCGGGCCTGTCGATCGAGGACTCGACGGGCGACGCGGCCAATCCGCTCTTTTCCATCGACGTTGCCGTCGAGCGCCTGCGCGCCGCGCGGAAGGCCATCGATGCGGCGGGCGGCGACACCTTGCTCGTGGGCCGCGCCGAGAATTTCTTCGCGGGCCGACCGGACCTCGACGACACCATCGCGCGGCTCAGGGCCTATGCAGAGGCCGGAGCCGACTGCCTCTATGCGCCGGGCATCAAGACGCGCGAGCAGATCGCCGCGGTGGTCGCGGCCGTGGCGCCGAAGCCCATCAACCTGCTGGTCGGTGGGGTGAGCGAGCTCACGATG
Source organism: Variovorax sp. ZS18.2.2 (assembly GCF_024701975.1). GTDB lineage: Bacteria > Pseudomonadota > Gammaproteobacteria > Burkholderiales > Burkholderiaceae_C > Variovorax. The sequence goes on along the minus strand of NZ_JANLNM010000006.1, from coordinate 43,704 downwards.
AACGACATCGCCGATCTCGGTGTGCGGCGCGTCAGCGTGGGCGGCGGGCTCGCGCGTGCGGCATGGGGCGGGTTCACCCACGCGGCGCGCACGCTGGCGGAGCAAGGGCGTTTCGACGGGTTCGCCGACGCCGCAGCAGGCAGCGAACTCAACGCGTTCTTCCGCTCGTTTGCCGAGTAGCCCGCAAGAGCCGTCCATGGACGCGCTGCTGTCGGAAATCCGCAGTTGCCGCGCCTGCGCCGTGCACTTGCCGCTCGGGCCGCGTCCCGTCGTGCAGGCCAGCGCCACGGTGCGCCTGCTGCTCGTCGGCCAGGCGCCGAGCATGACGGTGCACACCACCGGCGTGCCATGGAACGACAAGAGCGGCGAGCAGCTGCGCCGCTGGCTCGGCATCGACCGCGAGGTGTTCTACGACGCCACGCGCGTCGCGCTCATGCCGATGGGTTTCTGCTACCCGGGCCGCGGCACCAGCGGCGACCTGCCGCCGCGCAGGGAGTGCACCGAGCTCTGGCAGGCGCGCCTGCTCGCAGAGATGAAGCGGGTCGAGCTCACGCTGCTGATCGGCCAGTACGCGCAGCGCCACTTTCTCGGCGCGGCCCGCAAGGCCGGCGTCACCGAAACCGTCGAGGCCTTTGCGGAGTACGCGCCGCGCTTCATTCCGCTGCCGCATCCGTCGCCGCGCAACACGGGCTGGTTCAAGCACCACCCGTGGTTCGAAAGGGATGTGCTTCCTGTGCTGCGCGAGCGCGTGCGGCAAGCGCTCACGCCATCCTTCGTTCCATAGCGAAGCGAGGCGATGCCGTGGCCGGCATCATCGAACGCATCCCTTTGCAGAAAGCCGCGTTCATGAAGAAGGAAGTCATCCGTGTCGAACCCCTGTCGACCTACCTGGAATACCTGAAGGCGCCCGCCTCGGTCGTCACGCGGCACGGCGACACGGTCTACGTGTCGGGCCTGCCGCCGCTCGACCCCGCCACCGGCCGGCCGGTCGACGCGCCGATCGAGCGGCAGACTGAAATCGTGCTCGACCAGTTGAAGCTTTGCCTGGAGACCGCGGGCTCTTCGCTCGACAACGTGCTCAAGTGCAACGTGTATTGCACGTCGGTCGAAAAGTTCGCGGCGGTCAACGCGATCTATGCGCGCTACTTTCCGAACGACCCGCCCGCGCGCATCTTCGTCTGCGTGCCCGCGTGGTTCGGGCCGTTCGACATCGAGATCGACTGCATCGCCGCCTGCGATCAAGGCGCCGCCGCGGCAACCGGCGTACCTGTCGATTCGAAAGGCCGCGCAGCGTAGACCACACGCCCGCCCACCACCGTCATCAGCGACACCGTCTTGCCGATGCGCTCCACCGGCACCGAGAAGAAGTCCTGGTCGAGGATCGCGAAGTCCGCGAGCTTGCCGGCTTCGAGCGTGCCGCGCTTCGCCTCGTCGAAGCTGAACCACGCGCTGCCCGCCGTGTAGAGCCGCAGCGCCTGTTCGCGCGTCGGTGTTTCGTCGGCGCCGCGCATCGCCTTGCCGCTCACGGTCTTGCCGTCGAGCATCCATTGCAGCGCGACGAAGGGGTTGTACGAGGCCACGCGGTGCGCATCTGTGCCGGCGCCCACGTTCACGCCTGCGCGCAACGCGGAGCCGATGGGCGGCATGCGGCGCGCCGCATCTCCGCGCACGGCGAGCGCGCGGTCGCCCTGGAAGTACATCGCGTCCTGCATCGTCCAGCCGATGCCCAGCGACTTCATGCGCGCGAGCGTCTCGGGAGAGGCGTCGTCCAGGTGCGCAATCGACCAGCGCAGCTCGCGGATCGGCACCTCGGCGTTCAGCCGCTCGTACAGCCCGAGCAGGTGATCGACCGAGCCGTTCTCCTGCCAATGGATGGTGACCGAGAGCTTGCGCGTGGCGGCCCATCGGATGAGCTCGTAGAACTTCTCCTTGGCCGCCGCGTCGGGAAAATTGTTGTTGTACATCGCGAGCGTCACGCGTTCGCCGAGGCCGTTGAACTTCAGCATGTCGTCGCCGAAGCCCATCGGCAGCATCTGCGTCAGATCGCGAAACTCCTGCAGCTCGGCGCCGGGCTTCTGCGCAAACACGCTGTAGGCCACGCGCAGCGTCAGCGCCTTCTCGCGCCACAGCTCGAACAGCGCCGCGTACTGCGAGGGCGCGATGCTGAAGCCGCCCGGGTCCACCAGGCCCGTGATGCCCAGGCGATTCAACTCTGTGAAGAAGGCGCGCGTGCCGGCCAGGTTGTCTTCGTAGGTCGGCTTGGGCAGCTTGTCGAACAGGGCCGAGATGCCGACGATGTCGCCGGTCATCCAGCCCGGTGCGCCGTCGGGCGAGAGCTTCATGCCGGCCGGCAGCGTGCCCGCCGGAACGGCCAGCGCCTGGAGCGCCCTGGGCGTCATCACCACCGCTTCGTAGAAGAGCTGCACGTACACCGGGTTGTCCGGTGCGGCCTCCTGCAGCTCGGCCATCGTGGGGCGGCGGCGTTCGGCGAACTGCTGCTCGGTCCATCCACCGGCCACGATCAGCCATCCGCCGGGGCGTGCGCGGATGGCGGCGGCGCGGATGCGTGCCATGGCTTCGGCGATGGTGCCGGCGCCGATCCAGTTGACTTCGCTCGAGTAGCTCAGCGCCGCGCGCACCGCATGCATGTGCGAGTCGATGAGGCCCGGAATCAGCGTGCGGCCGCCGGCATCCACCGTGCGCGTGGCCGGGCCCGAGAGTGCGCGCATCTGCGCGGCATTGCCGATCGCCACGATGCGGCCATCGCGCACCGCGAGCGCCTGTGCGGTGGTGGATGCCGCGTCGAGCGTGGCGATCTTCGCGTTGGTGACCACAAGGTCGGCCGGCTGCGCCTGTGCGGCGAGCGGCAGCAGCAAGGCGGCGGCGGTTGCGGCCGCCGTGAGGAGTGTGCGCAACATGTTCAATCGACCTTGATGCTCGCCGCCTTGACGACCTGCTGCGCCTTGGCGGTTTCATCGACGATGAACTTGTTGAACTGCGCCGACGGCATCGTGAACGGCTCGGCGCCGAGTTTTTCGAGCCGCTCCTTCAGCTCGGGCGACGCCATGATCTTCGCGACCTCGGCCTGCAGCCGGTCGACCACTGGCTGCGGCGTCTTTGCCGGCGCGAAGAGCCCGACCCAGAACAGGTACTCCGAACCCGGCACGCCAGCCTCCACCGTGGTGGGCGCATCGGGCAGCGCCGACGAGCGCTTCGCCGTGCCCACGGCCAGCGCCTGCAGCTTGCCGCTCTTGATGAGCGGCAGCGCCGACACCATCGGCGCAAAGAACCAGTCGACGCGCCCGGCCATCACCTCGGTCATCGCCTCGGGCGTGCCGCGGAACGGGACATGCTGCGCATCAAGCCCGGCCGCGAGGCGGAACACCTCGGCATTCATGTGCGTGGCCGAACCGTTGCCGGCGGAGCCGTAGTTGAAGCCGCCCGGCCTGGCCTTGACCTTCGCGACCAGATCCTGCACGTTCGCGAAATGCGAAGGCGCGGTCACCAGCACGTTGGGCAGGCTCGCCATCGGCGTGATGCCGGTGAAGTCCTTGATCGTGTCGTACGACAGGCCCTTGTAGATCCACGGGTTCACCAGGTGCCCGGCCGAATGCACGAGCAGCGTGTAGCCATCGGCCGGCGCCTTGGCCGTGATGGCCGCGCCGAGCGTGCCGCCCGCGCCGGGCCTGTTGTCGACGATCACGCTCGTGCCGAGCACGGGCCCCAGCTTCTCGGCCACCAGCCGCGCGACGATGTCGGTGCCGCTGCCCGCCGTGAAAGGCACGACCAGCTTGACCGGCTGCGTGCCCGGCCATGCGCCTTGCGCCAGCGCGCCGCTGCCCAGCGTGCAGGCCGCCAATGCCGCGAACGCCGCGGCCATCGTGAGCGCCCGTCGGCGGCTCCAGGGGAATGTCTTCTTCATGCGTCTTGTCTCCGTTGATTTGTTTGTGCGAGCGATGAATGACTGAAAGGGGGCGCGCTACCCGGGGGGCGCGTTCGGCATCACCAGCACCACCAGCACGGGGCGGTTGGTGCGGTTCTCGAGTTGCCGTTTCTCGCCGGGCGCGAAGCGGCAGCTGTCGTACGGCTCGAGCACGTCTTCCTGGTGCGCGCCGCCGAGTTCGCCGACCACGTGGAGCTGGCCTTCGAGCACGAGGTACAGCTTCTCCATCGGCGAGCCGTCCAGGCCGGTGTGGCCGCCAGGGAGAATCTGGCTCATGCCCATCCACATCTGTGCCGAGGGGCCGGCCTCCTTGCCCTGCAGGCGCAGGCACCGCATGTCGAAATGGTTGGGCGCTTCGTAGTGCGGCGCTTCGCTGAAACGGGTCACGTGCATGGCGGTATTCCTTGCGAGTTCCTTGGGGTTCAGGGGTGCAGCACGACACGGTCGGTGCTGCCGGAGAGCACCAGCCGGTAGGCGTCCATGGCTTCGTCGAGCGTGAAGCTGCGTGCGATGGGAAAGGGCTTCAGCGTGCCGCGCTCGAAGCCCTCGCGCATCGCGTCGAGCTGCGCGGTCGAGGCCACGCAGTCCATGGCGAGCGAGTCGATGCCCACGAAGGTGTGCATGCCGCGGTAGAACGCGAAGATGTCGAAGGGCACCGCGCGTTCGTGCGTCGCGATGAAGATCTGCGTCGCGCCCTTGGCCATCGCCTTGTTGGCGGCCTCGAAGTAGGCGCTGCCCACGGTGTTGTAGACGATGTGCGCGCCGCGCCCGTCCGTCAGCTCGCGCACCTGCGCGCCCACGTCGGCGTGGTGGCGGGCGTCGATCGCATCGACCGGGCCGTTGGCGAATCCCTCGAAAGGCCCGGCGCGGCGCTGCACCGCGATCACGCGCGCCCCGGCTTGCGAGGCGAGCTGCACCGCCGCCTGGCCGACCTTGCCGTTCGCACCGAGCACCAGCACCGTCTGCCCGGCTTGCGGCATGCCGCTGCGGCGAAAGCCCTCGTAGGCGGTGACGAAGGGCACGCCCACCGCGCCGGCCTCGTCCATCGAAATGCCCCGGGGCTTGGCGCGCAACGCGCCTTCGGGCAGCACGAGGTAGCGCGCGTGCGAACCATCGCGGGTGATGCCGATGTCACCGCCCGAGCCATAGACCTCGCGGCCGATCCATTCGGCCGGACCGCTCACCACCGTGCCCGCGAAGTCGCGACCCGGGGTGCGCGGCCACGCGGCCTGGGGCATGATGCCCAGCGTCGCCTTCACGTCGCTCGGGTTGACTGCGGCGGCGGCGACGCGCACCACGGCGTGCCCCGGCGGCGGCGTGGGTTCGGACTGCGGCGCGGCCTCGAGCCGCAGTGCGTCGAGGTTCGCGGCCTTCTCGTTCACGCGCAGTGCGCGGGAGGCGTGCGAGGCATGGGCCGTGTGCATGGCTGCAACGTTCATCGATCAGCTCCTTGCATCGGGCAGGCCCAGCATGGCGCGCGCCTCGCGCGGGTTGGCGATCTCGCCGCCCAGGCTCTGCAAAATGCCGCGCGCCTTCGCCACGAGCTGCGCATTGCTCTCGGCGAGCACGCCTTTCTCCAGGTAGATGTTGTCTTCCATGCCGACGCGCACGTGGCCACCGAGCAACCAGGCTTGCGCGACGATCGGGAACTCCATGCGCCCGATGCCGAAAGCGCTCCAGAACGCACCGCGCGGCAGCATGTTGCGGGCATAGAGCAGCGTCTCGGGCGTGGGCGCGAAGCCATACTTCACGCCGAGCACGAAGGTCCACATCGCGGGGCCGTCTAGCGTGCCGTCGGCGATGAGGTCGAGCGCGAGGTGGATGTCGCCCGAGTCGAATATCTCCAGCTCGGGCTTCACGCCCGCCTCGCGGATCACCTTGGCCATGCGGCGCACGTTCTTCGGCGTGTTCATTACCACGTCGGGGCCGGAGTTCATGGTGTTGAGGTCGAGCGAACACACGTCGGGTTTGATGAGCGCGATGTGTTCCACGCGCTTTTCGGGCGGCAGCAGCGTGGTGCCGGGCGCGGCGATCTTCGGGTCGTCCTCGCTCGGGATGTAGCGCCCGCCGGGGCCGGTCGTGAGGTTGATGATCAACTCGCGGTTGCTGCGGCGGATGCGGTCGACCACCTCGCGGTAGAGCTCGACTTCCATCGAGGGCTTGCCGGTCTCGGGATGGCGCACATGGATATGGACCTGTGCGGCGCCGGCCGCCGCGGCGGCGAGGCATTCGTCGGCGATCTGCACCGGCGTGATCGGCAGGTGCGGCGTCTGCTCGGGCTTCACGAGGTTGCCCGTGACGGCGCAGGTGATGAGGGTCTTGCCGCTGCTCACAGGTGACGCCCTCCATCGACCACGATGCGCGTGCCGGTGACGAAGCGCAGCGTCGTCGCGAGCGCTTCGATCGTCGCGGCCACGTCGTCGGGCCTGCCGATGCGTCCGAGCGGCGTGGTGCTGGCCATCTTGTTCGCGAACTCCGCACCGCGCCCCGGCACGAAGCCCGACTCGACCGCGCCCGGCGATACCGACACCACGCGCACGGCGGGCGCTAGCGCCTTGGCCAGCGCATCGCCCACCACGTCCAGGCCTGCCTTGGCCGCGACGTACGCGAGGTTGCTGCCCACGCCGGTGAAGCCCGCGATGGACGAGACGTTGGCGACGAGGCCATCGCCGCTTTCCCTGAGCATCGGTGCGAAGGCGCGGATGGTCGCGAACACGCCGCGGAAGTTGGCGCGCAGCAGGTCATCGATGAGCGCGTCGGTCAGCGCGTCGAGGTCCCCGGCGGGAATGGGCTGCGTATGCCCCGCGCTGTTGACGAGGATGTCGCAGCGGCCCAGCGTGGCTTTCACCTCGGCGGCCGCGGCGTGCAGGCTCGGCGTGTCGACGATGTCGGCGCGAATCGCCGTGTGGCGCTGTCCGTCGGCGGAGGGGAGGGCGGCCGCGCGTGCACCGGCATCGTCACCCTTGCGGTGCAGCAGCACGCAGGTGGCGCCGAGCGCGGCCAGGCGCGTGGCCGTTGCATAGCCGATGGCGCCGAGGCCGCCGGTGATGACGGCGACCTTGCCGTCGAGTCGGGAAACAGGATCGAAGCTCATGGCGTGAAGAGGAGTGGTGGGTTCAGGGGATCGGTGGACGGGGGAACTTCATCTCGCCGGGTTCGAGCTGGAAGTCGTACTGCAGGCTGGTGGTCTTGCCGTCGGGCGCGAGCGCGAAGCGGCCGATCAGCCGGCGTGTCACGCCGAAGGTCGGGTCGCTCTCCAGGTTCTCGTCGTCATCGGCGAACACCTGCGTGACCAGCACCTTGTGCCCCGGCTTGCTCACCATGAAGTGCAGGTGCGCGGGCCGGTTGGGGTGGCGCTGCTGCGCGCGCAGCAGCACGCCGCAGGGCCCGTCGGTCGGCACCGGGTAGCCGGCCGGCCGCACGCTGCGAAGGTGAAAGCGACCCTCGGCGTCGGTGGTGAAGCGGCCGCGCAGGTTCATGTCTTCCTGCGTCGGGTCCTGGTTCTCGTAGAGGCCGATGGGCGAGGCCTGCCACACGTCGACCGTGGCCCCGGCCACCGGCTGGCCGCGGGCGTCGCGCACCGTGCCCGCCACCGCCAGCGGAATGCCCGGCGTGCCCGAGCGCGCGATGTTGTCGCCCGGCGCGCAGGCCGGCGAGTTCGCGCGCCAGAAGGGGCCGAGCAGCGCGGCGGGCGATTCGCCCTGCGGGTCCTGATTGTTCTGCAGCGCCACCACGGAGGAGATGCCCAGGATGTCGGCCGCCAGCACCACCTCGTTCTTGGTCTCGCCCGTGGCGTGGCCGATGGCGACGATGAATTCGAGCGCCTGCTCGAACTCCTCCTCGGTCAGCTTCACCTCCTGGACGAAGGCATGCAGGTGGCGCGTGAGCGCATCCATCACGGTGCGCAGCCGCGCATCGGGCGTGTGTTTCATGGCGTCCAGCGCGAAGCCGAGCACCGAGTCGGGAGAGGTGGCGATGTTCATGGCGGGTGTTCGCAGGTCTTTGCAATCGTTTGCATGATCTTAGTCCAAACCATCAAAAAGTAAAATGACCTCTTTCGGAAGTCCGGGAATGGAAGAAAGCTGCCTGCAGCACCTGACCGGCGCGACAATCGTTTGCATCAATCCATGAGCACCAGCCCGACTGCTTCTTCCCCTGTGACCATCCGCGACGTCGCCCGCGCCGCCGGCGTGCATGTGTCGACCGTGTCGCGCGCGCTCAGCCCCGAGAAGCGCTCATTGATCAGCGACGAGGTGCTGCGCGTGGTGGAAGAAGCGGCGCAGCGCCTGGGCTACCGGCCCAACCGCGCGGCCTCGGCGCTGCGCACCGGGCGCACCCACACCATCGGCGTGCTGGTGCCCGACATCACGAACGCGGTATTCCCGCCGATCCTGCAAGGCATCGAGGCCAGCGCGGCGGCGCGCGGCTACTTCGTCTTCGTCACCAACGTGGTCGACCCTGCGCTCGCGCGGCCCGTGCTCGAACGCATGCTGGCGCAACGGGTGGACGGCGTGATCCTCGCCACCGCCACGCGCGACGACCCGCTGGTCGATTTCGTCACCAAGGCCGGCATGACGGCAGTGCTGGTCAACCGCGCCGACGAAACGGGACGCCTGCCCGCCGTGGTGAGCGACGACCGGCTCGCGATGAAGCTCGCGGTCGATCACCTCGTGGGCCTGGGCCACAAGCGCATCGCGCACCTCGCGGGGCCGCAGCACATCCCCACGGGCGTGGGCCGGCGCCTCGGTGTGGAGCAGGCGCTGCGCGACCACCGCATGAAGCCGTTGCGCGTGGTCGAGTGCGCGAGCTACAGCCGCGAGGCGGGAGCAATCGCGATGCAGCAACTGCTCGACGCCGGCGCAGCCCCGCAGGCGGTGGTGTGCTGCAACGACCTCGTGGCACTCGGCGCCTACGACGCGCTGCGCCAGGCCGGCCTGCGCGTGCCGAAGGACATCTCCATCACCGGCCACAACGACATGCCGCTGGTTGACATGGTCGACCCGCCGCTCACCACCATCCGCCTGCCGCACCGTGAACTGGGCTGGCGCGCGGCGGAGATGCTGTTCGAGGAGATCGACGGGCATGCGATGTCGGCCTCGACCGTGGTGCTGCGGCCGGAGCTTGTCGTGCGCAAGTCGACGGGCGCACCCGCGGCGCGCTGATCAGCCGGCGCGGCGCACGGTCTTCTTGCGTGCCGCCGCCGGCCGCCGCGGCGGTTTCGCTTCGAGCACCAGCTCGGCCGGCAAGGTGTCGTTCCACGATTCGGTGAAGTACGCACGGTCGCTCGGCACCAGTTGCGGCAGCGCCTCGCGCAGCACGCCCAGCGACTGCTCGGCCGCCTGCAGCTCGCCCGCATGCGCCGCATACCAGGCGTGCTCGAACAGGAGGCTGCAGTGCTGAAGACCGGGGTAGCGCCGCCGCCCGGCCTGGTGATCAGCCAGCCGCGCCTGCGCCACATCGACCCAGCGCGCTGGCCAGTGCGTGACGTCGAAGGCATCGGCCAGCGGCCCTGCGAGCTTCGAGATCGCCGCCGGGTCCAGCGGCTTCTGCGCGCGGAACTGCGCGAGCGTGGGTTGCTGCTCGGGCCGGCAATGGCCGCGCGCGATGCGCATCAGGTAGATCGCGTTCCAGGCCGAGCGCCCTTGCCCGTCCGCGTGGCCGCAGAGCCATTCGCTGAAGGCGATCCACTGCACCGCGCGGCGCGTGGTGTCGGCCTGGCCGTCGTGCGCGAGCGCCGGAAGGTCGGACAGCCCGACGCGATCGAACAGCCACGCGGCCATGCCCATGTTGGCGGCCACGTGCTGCGCCGCGTCGAACGAATGCGATTCGAAGGCCGCGGCCAGCGCCTCGCCGAAGCGCTGCAGCGACTCTTCGGCGAGCGCGGCGGCGGTCGGTTTGTCGTCGGCCGAGAGACCGAGCGCGCGCGAGCGGCACACCAGCGCCCAGAGGTTGCACCACTCGAAGCGCACGTCGGGGTGATGCCGCAGCACCAGCCCGCGCGCCGCGTCCTCGGCCATGCCGCTCAAGAGCGACTGCGCGAGCGGCAGGTCGCGCGCGGTGTAGGCGCACCACGCCGAGACGATGCACTCCATCGCGCCCAGGTAGTCGTTGCCCGCCACATGGTGAGCCAGGCGCTGCTTCTTGAGCGCCTGCAGCCGCCGGCGCGCCTGCTCGTTGTCGCCGAGCCGGCGCCACAGCATCGCCTCGTTGAGCGTGACCAGCGCGCGCTGGAAATCGGTGGCGGCCAGCGTGCCGGCCAGGCGGATCGACTCCAGCGCGCTGGCCGGCAACCCGGTCGCGCTGCTGTCCGCCATGGGTGCCACCGGCGTCATGAGCCGGCCCTGCCGCGCCGCCTGCTGCGACGCGACCAGCTGTTTCCAGAACGCGGCGTCCTGCAGGTGCACCGCGTCGGGCGGCGGCGAGCCGGGTTCCGACGCGCGGCGCTTGCGCGAGCGCAAGCCGAGAAAGGAGGCCACCTCCGCAGCGGTGGCCGCACGGCCATCCACCAGCACGCGCATGCGCTTCGCTTCGGCGGCCGGCAGCCAGAACGGCCCCTGGCTGCGCCGCTCGGCATTGAGGAAGCGCGGCTCGCGCCGCGTGTCTTCGCCCCAGCCGACTTCGATGCTCCACGCCTTGAAGTCGCGGAAGGCGCGGCTCACGACCATGCGCAGCGTGCTTGCATCGGAGACTTCGCCGCGCAGGTCGGCCAGTCGCACGAGGCCGCCTTCGGCATCGTGCGCGTGCTGCATGCGCACCAGCAGCCAGAGCGACTGGAAGGCCGCGCGCTTGCCGTTGACCGACTGCGGCGAGGTGAGTTCGATGGAGAGCGGGGCGGGTGTCTTGAGTTGGGGCACGCCCCGGATTGAACCTCAAATTCCGGGGCGAAGGCTGAAGGCCAACGCCGCTTCCTTCGCTTCTTTCCTCAGTACCGGTGGCGGTCGATCAGCTCGGGCACTTCGCTGCGGCCGATGCCCAGGTCGCGCAGCTCGTGGTCGCTCATGCCGGCCAGGTGGTGCGAGTCGGCACGGCTGCGGCGGCGCTGTGCGGCGCGGCGGCGCCAGTCGTGCAGGGCATGCATCAGGCGTTGATGAAAGGTCGAGGGCTTCGGCGCTGTCACGGTGGGCTCCTTGGTGGGGAGCACTCATCTTCAGTCGCTGCGTGCTATTGTGGAAGTTGAGATTCCTGAACCACACAATCAGCATTCCTGATGCGACAGCTCAACCTCGACCAACTGCGAACGCTCATCGCCATCGCGGACCTGGGCACGTTCTCCGCAGCCGCCAAGGCGCTGCACCTGGCGCAGCCCACGGTGAGCCTGCACATCAGCGAACTCGAATCGCGCCTCGGTGCGCAGCTGGTGGTGCGCGGCAGCCGCAACGTCACGCCCACGGCCGCCGGTGCGGCGCTGGTGGAGCGCGGGCGCAAGCTGCTGCGCGATACCGACGAGGCCATCGACGCCGTCAAGCGCCAGACCGAGGGCCGCACGGGCCGCGTGCGGCTCGGCACTTCCACCGGCGTGGTGGTCGACCTGTTGCCGCAGGTGCTCGAAGCATTGGGCACGATGCATGGGGGCATCGACGTGGAAGTGAGCATCCTCGGCTCGTCCGAGGCGATGGCGCGGCTGACCGCGGGCACGCTGGACATCGGGCTGGTCGCGATGCCACAGCCGCCGCTGCGCGACCTGGTCGTCACCCCGTGGCGCGACCAGGCCATGATGGCTTTCGTGCCGCAGCGCTGGAAGGCCCCGAAGCGTGTGACGCCGGCGTGGCTCGCGGCGCAGCCGCTGATCTTCAACGACGCCACCACCCACATGTACCGGCTCACGATGGAGTGGTTCGCCGAGGCCGGCTTCGCGCCGCGTGCGCGCATCGAACTCAACTACGACGCCGCGATCCGCAGCCTCGTGGCGGCCGGCTATGGCGCGGCACTGCTGCCGTTGCAGCAGACCACCGATGCGGCGCTCAACGAGCGCATGCAGGTGCTGCCGATCACGCCGAAGCTCACGCGCCGCCTGGGCATTGCGCACCGCCAGCGAAGCGTGCTCGACGGTGCGACGCAGAGCGTGCTGAAGGTGCTGACGACGTTCCGTCAGCTCTGATTGCCAGCTTCATTCGGAAGTCCCTCGATCGGACACTCGGCCGTGCCGATCGTGCGGCGCGTGAACGACTCCACTTTTTCGCGCGCGCCTTCGGGGTCATTGATCCACTGCGTGTAGAAGTCGAAGGGGCAGGCCGCCACGCCCTTGTCGCCATCGCCCGAATTGATGACGCCGGTGTAGCCGCGGTGCATGAGCTTGAAGAGGTGGTTCTGCGACTGGCCATTCTTGCGCGCATCGCGGATCAGGCCCATCGAGAGTTCGGCGTAGTTGATGCCCATCTCCTCCTCGCCGCATTCGCCCAGCGTGCGTCCGTCGAAGCCGATGATTGCGGAGTGGCCGAAGTACGAGTACACGCCGTCGAAGCCCGCCGCATTGGCCACCGCCACGTAGGTGTTGTTCATGAAGGCCATCGCCTTGGACACCAGGATCTGCTGCTCCTTGGCCGGGTACATGTAGCCCTGGCAGCGGATGACGAGTTCGGCGCCGCGCATCGTGCAGTCGCGCCAGATCTCGGGGTAGTTGCCGTCGTCGCAGACGATCAGGCTGATCTTCATGCCCTTGGGGCCGTCGCTCACGTAGGTGCGGTCGCCCGGATACCAGCCCTCGATGGGCACCCACGGCATGATCTTGCGGTACTTCTGGACGATCTCGCCCTCGTTGTTCATGAGGATCAGCGTGTTGTAGGGCGCCTTGTCCGGGTGCTGCTCGTGGCGCTCGCCGGTGAGCGAGAACACGCCCCACACGTTGGCGCGGCGGCAGGCGTCCGCGAAGATCGCGGTCTCCTCGCCGGGCACCGTGGCGGCGGTGTCGTACATCTCCTTGGCGTCGTACATGATCCCGTGCGTGGAGTACTCGGGAAAGATCACCAGGTCCATGCCCGGCAGGCCGCGCTTCATGCCGACCAGCATCTCGCCGATCTTGCGGGCGTTGTCCAGCACCTCGGCCTTGGTGTGAAGGCGGGGCATCTTGTAGTTGACGACCGCGACGCCCACGCAATCGCTGCTGCTCGAAATATCACCATGTCGCATGACGCTGCTCCTGAAATCCTGATGGATGGTTGAGAAAACAAAAAGGCCCGGCCGGTGTTCAACCGGTTCGGGCCTGCTTGTCTTGTCTGGCAACGATTTCGCGTCGTCGGAGCCGATTGTTCTCAACTCACCGCGGGCTGCCCATACGTCATTTCGCTGATTGCGGGCTGCGGCGGGCGGGCGCTCAGCGCGGGCGGGCGAAGTCGGCTTCGATCCAGCTGGTGGCGCTGCCCGAGGTGAGCTTGAAGGCCGGCGAGACATTCACGCTCGCCAGCTCGCTGTCGTCTTCGTCGTCGTGTGCGCTCAGCGTGGCCGAGGGGTTGTCCTCGTCGGGCACGATGGCCAGCGCCACGCGAATGCGCCGCCCGTCGCGCGCCGTCACGGTCACGCTCTTGTTGAGCGTGGCGTGCAGCTGCTGCTCGTGGCGGCGGATCACTTCGGCGGCGGTCTTCACCAGCGTGGAGAAGGCGGGGCCATCGAGCGGTTTCGGGTTCTTCTTGTCGCGGCCCATGGTCCAGGGGCCGACCAGGGCGGGCTCGGGGTCGCCGTGGCGGGTCATCTCGACGGCCCAGCCGTCGTCTTCCTCGTTCTTGATCACGCGGGCGGTCCAGAGGTCGTCACGCCAGAGGCGAGGTTCCTGGAGGGGGAGGTTGTCTGTGTCGGTCGGTTCGGTCATTCGGAGGCTTGTGTTCGTGCGCGGCCTATTTTCCCCTTTGTCCCTTGTACGGGCGGATCGATGTAGGCCTGCAGTCCATCGACCAGCGCATCGAAGGCGACGCGGCAGCGCGGGCTGTTGCGCAAGTCTTCATGCATCGTGATCCAGGTCTCCAGCTTCATCGAGAAAGCGCGCGGCATCAGGCGCACCAGCGCGGTGTCGCGCCGGGCGAGGCCGGCCTGACAGATGCCGATGCCCGCGCCGGCGCGAATCAGCGCCAGTTGCGCGAGGTCGCTGTCGGTGCGCAGCGAGAAAGCATCGCGGCCATAGCCCGGGAGCGCCTTGCCCGCGTGGCGCACGAACGCCGAAGGCTGGTCGTAGCCGATGACGGCGTGTGCCGCAAGGTCTTCCAGCTTGCGCGGCGTGCCGTGGCGGGCCAGGTAGTCCTTGCGCGCGTGAAAGCCCAGCTCGATCTGCCCGACGCGGCGCGCGACCAGTTGTTCCTGCTTCGGGCGCACCATGCGCACGGCGATGTCGGCTTCGCGCCGCAGCAGGTCCTGCACGCGGTTGGTCAGCACCAGCTCGACCTTCAGGGCCGGGTGCACCTCGCGCAGCCGCGCGACGATGGGCGGCAGCACCTCGACGCCGATCACCTCGCTGGCGGAGATGCGCACGACGCCCCGGATCTTTCCTCCTTCGCCTTCGCCCTGGCTCGTGGCCGCGCGCTCCAGTGAGGCCGCGGTGCTCTCCATCGCCTCGGCGTGGCCCTGCAATGCGAGCGCCACCTCGGTGGGCATCAGCCCTACCTGCGAGCGCGTGAACAGCACCACGCCGAGTGCCGTTTCGAGCGTGGCGACATGGCGGCCGACCGTCGGCTGTGTGATGCCCAGCGCACGCGCCGCGCCGGAGAGAGAGCCTTCCCGCAGGACGCCGAGGAACGAGCGATACAGCTCCCAGCCGATGTTCGAAGTCATACGCAAATGTATAGCTGCTGGCTCATGTTCGGCAATTCCAATGGAACAGGCATCGACCCAGAATTCAGCCATCGACAACGTTTCTGGAGCATTTCATGGCACACGACAACACGGTTCTGGTTCTCGGCGCGACGGGCGGCGTCGGCGGCGAGGTGGCGAAACAACTGCGCCAGGCGGCGTGGACGGTGCGGGCGCTCAAGCGCGGCATGGCGCAGCCGATGACGCGAGAAGACGGCATCACCTGGCTCCGCGGCGACGCGATGGACCGGCAGGCCGTCATGGAAGCCGCGAAGGGTTGTTCGGTCATCGTGCATGCGGTCAACCCGCCCGGCTACCGTAATTGGGCGCAGCTGGTGCTGCCGATGCTGGACAACACCATCGCTGCCGCAAAGGCCGAAGGTGCGACCATCGTGCTGCCCGGCACGGTCTACAACTACGGTCCCGACGCCTTCTCCCAACCGATGGCCGAAGACGCACCGCAGCGCCCGGTGACTCGCAAGGGCGCCATCCGGGTCGAGCTGGAACGGCGTCTCGAAGCCGCCAGCCGCAACGGCGCCCGTGTGCTGATCGTGCGTGCCGGCGACTTCTTCGGTCCGAAGGCCGGCAACAACTGGTTCTCGCAGGGGCTGGTGAAGGCGGGCCTGCCGGTCAAGGCCGTGAGCTATCCAGGCAGTGCGCGCACGGCGCACCAGTGGTCCTACCTGCCGGACGTCGCCCGCACCATGGTCGCGTTGCTGGCGCGGCGCGACAGGCTCGAACCTTTTGCGCGCTTCCACATGGCCGGACATCGCGACAGCGACGGCACGCAAATGAGCAATGCCATCCGCAACGTGGTGGCGCGCCGCACGGGCGCGACACCGCGCGTGACCGCCTTTCCGTGGTGGCTGCTGACGCTGGCCTCACCCTTCGTCACCACCTTGCGCGAAATGCGCGAGATGCGCTACCTGTGGCAGACGCCGGTGCTGATGGACAACGCGAAGCTGGTGGCCGTCCTCGGGCACGAGCCGCACACGCCGCTGGAAGAAGCGGTCGAGGCGTCGTTGGAAGGCATGGGCTGCCTGGGCACCGCGTTGGCGCCCGCAGCCGCCTGATCAAAAGACCGAGAGCCCCGTGCGCGTCACGAACAGCTCCAGCGCCTTCATGCCCAGCAGCGAGTTGCCCGTGGCGTCCAGCGCCGGCGACCAGACGCTGAGCGTGAGCTTGTCGGGAACGACCGCCACGATGCCGCCGCCCACGCCGCTCTTGCACGGCAGCCCGATGGAGAATGCCACGTCGCCCGCCGCGTCGTAGGTGCCGCAGGTCAGCATCAGCGCGTTGATGCGCCGCGTCTGCCGCTCGCCGGTGATCTCGGGCTCGCCATCGATCGGATGCGCGCCATCGCGGCAGAGGAACGCTGCGGCACGGGCGAGCTGGCGGCAGCTCATGCGCA
Organism: Variovorax sp. ZS18.2.2; assembly: GCF_024701975.1. GTDB lineage: Bacteria > Pseudomonadota > Gammaproteobacteria > Burkholderiales > Burkholderiaceae_C > Variovorax. Next base: position 27,577 of record NZ_JANLNM010000006.1, on the reverse strand, counting down.
GCGAGCACTGGTGGAAGTAGGTGTCGAGCACCGTGCCGACGTCGTTGTCGATCTTGCCGAAGCTCTTCATGAAGTTCGCGAGCGCCACGTTGCGAAAGCCCGTGTCGGCCTCGGACTTCGCCACTTCCTCGTCGAACGCAATCGGCTCTCCGCACAAACCGCTCATCAGCGAGAGGATGTCGGCCTTTGCGCTGCCGCCATTGGCGGCCGCCTGGCTCACCAGCCGGTCGGCCACCGCGATCGCGCCCGCATTGATGAAGGGGTTGCGCGGCTTGCCTTGTTCGTTCTCCAGCTGCACGAGCGAATTGAACGGATTGCCCGAGGGCTCGCGCCCGATGCGCTCCCAGAGCGTATCGCCCATGCGCTGCATCGCGAGCGTCAGCGTGAAGAGCTTGGAGACGCTCTGGATCGAGAACGGCACTTCGCCATCGCCCGCGAAGGCTTCTTCGCCATCGCAGGTGCGCAGCGCAATGCCGAACTGCCGCGCATCGACGCGCGCGAGCGCGGGGATGTAGCTGGCCACGGTGCCCTCCTGGCCGAGCTTCGGGCGCAGGGTGGCAACGATGTCGTCGAGGACGTGCTGGAAGTTCATCATGGCCGCACTCGTTTCATCTCATGCGGTGCGTTGCACCGCGGGACGCCGGTTCACCAGCACGATGCCGAGGCCGACGCCCACGAGCGCCACCATCAGCTGCAGCGTCAGCGGCTCGCTCAGCAGCACCACGCCGAAGATCAGCGCGAACAGCGGCGTGAGAAAGGTGAAGGAAGACATCTGCGTCGCCGGGTAATGCCGCAGCAGCCACATCCAGGTGAGGTAGCTCGCGAACGCGCCGATCACCGTCTGCAGCCCGATCGAGGTCCAGGCCCAGGTCGAGTACGAAAAACTCCAGGTCTCGCCGAGCGCGAGCGACAGCACGGGAGACACGGTCGCGGTCACCGCCACTTGATAGAACAGCGTCTTCTCGGCGCTCGCGGTGGCGAGCTTGGTGGTGCGCAGCGTCAGCGTGGTCAGGCCCCAGAGCATGCCGGCCGCGAGACCCATCGCATCGCCGATCAGCTGCGACGAGCTCATGTGGCTGAAGCCTTCGCTGAACGCGAGCACCACGCCCGAGAACGCGATGAAGAGCCCCAACCATTGAAAGCCGCGCAGGCGCTCCGCCGGCACCCAGCGCGGCAGCAGCAGCGAAACCCAGAACGGCGCGGTGTACAGGAACACCGTGAGCCGCGAGGCGCTGGTGTGCTGCAGGCCGAGGTAGATGCAGGCGAACTCGCCCGCGAACAGCAGGCCCGCGAGCAGGCCGGGCCACAGCGTGCCGTCGCGGTCGAACAGCGGCACGCGGCGCCACACGCACCACAGCCACAGCAGCACGACGGTGCCCACCATGCGGATCGAGGCCTGCCAGAGCGGCGGCACCTCGGCCACGGTGGTCTTGATGAGGATCTGCTGCAGCCCCCAGAACGCGCAGCACGCGATGAGAAGGCCGATGGCGAGGGAGTCGAGGTGGGTCTTGCGCTGGATCATTCGTCTCGTTGTCGTTGTTGTCGTTGTTTGCGTCGTTCGCGTCATTCGTTCATCGGCTGGCCACCGGATAGGGCGGCTTGCCCCGCGTGCCGATCATCAGGTCGGGCACCACGGCCTCCACATCGGGCACCGCGCGCGCGGCGCGTTCGAGCCGCTTGGCCAGTGCGGGCGTCGGCACGCAGCCCTGCAGGTAGACCCAGCGACGCTGGACCGTCACCCACACGCTGCCGCTGCGCACGCCCGGCACGGCCAGCAGGGCGGCGCGCACCTTGGGCGCGAGGGGCTTGTCGTAGCGGTAGGCGTTGCTGTCGGTGCACTTGCCGGCGAGCCAGCAGCTGGTGCCGCGCTCCAGGCGCGAGTGGATCTGGATGCGCCGCTCTTCGGCGGTATAGAAAGGGCCTTCGGGCGTGGCGCAGGCTGCAAGGCCCGTGGACACCTGGAAGAACGGGTCGTCGAACCAGTTCTGCTTGAGCGCTCCCGCTGCGTCCGGCGTTTGCTGCTGCGCCATCGCGGTCTGCGCGGCCAGCAGCAGGACGGGCATGAGCGCAGCGGCGCGCATCACAAGGGATGTTCCGTGTAGAAACGCCCGCCGTGGAACAGGAGCGGCGAGGCGCCTGCGTTGTGGGTGCAGCGCTCGACCTCGCCGACGAAGATCACGTGGTCGCCCTCGTCGTAGCGGCTGCGGTTGAAGCACTCGAAGCTCGCTGCCGCGCCGACCAGCACCGGCGCGCCGCCGATGCCCCGGGTGAATTCCACGTCGGCCCAGCGGTCGATGTTCTTGGTGGCGAAGCGCTCGGCCAGCGGCTTCTGGTTCGCGGCCAGGATGTTGATGGCGTAGTGCGAGCCGGTGCTCAGCGCGGGCATCGAGCCCGCCGCGCGGGCCAGGCTCCACAGCACCAGCGGCGGCGCGAGCGACACCGAATTGAAGGAATTGGCCGTGAGGCCGACCAGCGTGCCATCGGCTGCGCATGCGGTGACGATGGTCACGCCCGTGGCAAACATGCCGAGCGCATCCCGGAACTCGTCGGTCGAAAAGGTGGGCGGCTGGGCCCGGCGGGGAGTGGTCACGAAAGAGGCTGGGCGGTGGTCGGCAGGACGACCATTTTGGCTCAGCGACCGGCAGGCCGCTTGAGCGGCGCCATCAACTCTGTCACGAGGCGGGTATAGACGGCTGCGGCGGCCGAGGGCGTGCGACCCGCGAGTGTCACCAGGCTGTAGTGCGTCTGCATGCCCGCGAAGCCGGCGATCGGCAGGGGCACGAGGGCGTCGGTGTCGGTGTTCAGGGCGGGTGCATGCGGGGCGAGGATCACCGCGTTGGCGGTGAGGGCAAGGTGGCGCAGGGTGCCTGCGTCGTCGCAGGTGACGTTGAACACGCCGCGGTCGTCGCGGCCATCGCGCTGGACATGGCGCTCGAAATACGCCGCCACTTCGGCCGGCAGGTTCGGGCCGGCCAGGGGATAGGCCATGGCCTTCTCCAGCGTCACCTGCTTCAGCCGGCGCAGCGGGTGCTTCGGCTGCACGAAGAACGACACCGGCAGGTCGGGCAGGCGCGCGAGCTTCAGGCCGGGTTGTTTCTTCAGGTCGCGGGTGTCGGCGATGAACAGGTCCAGCTGCCGCCGGTGCAGGCGCTCGCTGAGCGTGACGGTATCGGCCACCTCCATGCGCATGAGCAACTGCGGGTGGCGCTGCGCCATCAGCGACAGCGCCATGCGCCCGAGCGTGCTGGCAGCGAAGGGGCCGAGCCCCACGGCAAGGCTGCCGATGGCCAGGCCCTCGAGCTGCAGCACGTCGCGCTGGATCTGCTGCGCATCCGCGATGAGCTCGCGGGCGCGGGCGAGCACCAGTTCGCCGGCCTGCGTGAAGCGCACGGTGCCGTAGGCCCGGTCGACCAGGCGGGCCTGCAGGTTGTCTTCGAGCGTGTCGATGCTGCGCGAGAACGCGGGCTGCGACAGGTGCACGGCCTGTGCGGCGCGGCCGAAGCTGCCTTGCTCGGCGAGTGCGACGAGGTGCTGGAGCTGGCGCAGCTGCATTTTGCGTTTCCCGTAAAAAGGACCAGCACATTTTGCATTTGCCAATGCTTCGGGTGGTTCGGAAAATCGCGCGTTGTTCCTGCCCACCAAAGACAAAGAGACACCGATGACCTCTTCCTCCTCCCTCTCCTTCTCCGTGGCCCTGGTCGCATTGGCCTGCACGTTCGGCAGCGCACAAGCCTTCGCGCAGATCGCGCCCAAGCCGCCCGAGGTCGCCACGCTCAAAGCCAACGCCGACATGGCGAAGACGCTGCCCTTCGCCAACCGGCAGGACTTCGAGGACGCGATGCGCGGCCTCATCGGCACGGTGCCCGATGCGCTGGTGCCCGGCACCGGCCCGCGCCCGGTCTGGAGCATGAAGCCCTACGAGTTCCTGAAGGCGAACGAGCCCGCCGACACCGTCAACCCGAGCCTGTGGCGGCAGGCGCAGCTCAATGCGATCCACGGCCTCTTCCAGGTGACCGACCGCGTCTACCAGGTGCGCGGCTTCGATATCGCGAACATGACCATCGTCGAAGGCGACACCTCGCTGATCGTCATCGACCCGCTGCTCACCGCCGAGACGGCGCGCGCCGCACTGGCGCTGTACTACCTGCACCGCCCGAAGAAGCCGGTCGGCACGGTGATCTACACGCACGGCCATGCCGACCACTTCGGCGGCGTGAAGGGCGTGGTCGACGAAGCCGATGTCGCCGCGGGCAAGGTGCAAGTGATCGCGCCGTCGGGCTTCATGGAAACCGCGGTGGCCGAGAACATCCTCGCGGGCAACGCGATGAGCCGGCGCTCGCAGTACCAGTTCGGCTCGCTGCTGCCGCCGGGCGCGCGCGGGCAGGTCGACACCGGCCTGGGCAAGGCGCTCGCGCGCGGCACCATCACGCTGATCGCACCGACCTCGACCGTCGACAAGGCGACCGAGGAGCGCACCATCGACGGCGTGCAGTTCGTGTTCCAGCTGGTGCCGGGCTCCGAGGCACCGTCGGAAATGCTCATGTACCTGCCACAGTTCCGCGTGCTCAACATGGCCGAGGACGTGACGCACACCATGCACAACCTCTACACGATCCGTGGCGCCGAGGTGCGCGACGGCAATCTGTGGGCGAAGTACATCGACCAGGCGCGCGTGGCCTTTGCCGGCAAGACCGACGTGCTGATCGCCCAGCACCACTGGCCGACTACGGGGCAGGGGCGCATCGCCGACCTGCTGAAGAAGCAGCGCGACATGTACAAGTTCATCAACGACCAGTCGCTGCGGCTGCTGAACCAGGGCTACACCGCGGCCGACATCGCCGAGACGCTGCGCATGCCCGCGAGCCTGGAGCAGGAATGGTCGACGCGCGGCTACTACGGCACGCTGCGGCACAACGCCAAGGCGGTCTACCAGAAGTACCTGGGCTGGTACGACGCGAACCCCGCCAACCTGAACCCGCTGCCGCCGGTGGACTACGCGAAGAAGACGGTGCAGTACATGGGCGGCGCCGACGCGGTGGTCGCACGCGCGCGAGACGATTTCCGGAAGGGCGAGTACCGCTGGGTGGCGAGCGCGATGAGCCAGGTCGTCTACGCCGATCCCACGAACCGCGCGGCGCGCGAACTCGGCGCCGATGCGCTCGAGCAGCTCGGCTACCAGTCGGAGGCCGGCACCTGGCGCAGCGCCTACCTGGTGGGGGCGATGGAACTGCGGGGCGGCGTGCCGAAGATCCCGGGCGGCAGCAGTTCGAACGCCGACACGCTCAAGGCGGTGAGCAACGAACTCTTCTTCGACTTCCTCGGTGTGCGGCTCGACGCGGCCAAGGCCGAGGGCAAGACGATGGTCATCAACTGGAACTTCACCGATTCGAACCAGCAGTTCGTGCTGACGCTGGAGAACTCGGCGCTCACCCACATCGCCGGCCAGCAGCCCGGGGCCGACGCCACGGTGACGCTGAGCCGCGCCACGCTCGATGCGATCACGCTGAAGGAAACGAGCTTTCCCGCGGCGGTGCTGACGGGCAAGGTGAAGATCGAGGGCAACCGCGCGAAGCTCGGGGAGTTGATGTCGATGCTCGATACCTTCGAGCCGATGTTCCCCGTGGTCGAACCGCGGAAGTGAAGCAGGCCTAGCCGAAGAACCAGTAGCACACCGCAATCGCCGCGACCACGCCCGCCAGCTCGGCCAGCAGCGCGCACGACACCGTGTGCCGCGTGCGCTGGATGCCGACCGCGCCGAAGTAGACGGCCAGCACATAGAAGGTGGTCTCGGTGCTGCCCTGGATGGTGGCCGCCACCAGTGCGGGGAAGCTGTCGACGCCCTGGCTCTTCATGGTCTCGATCAGCATCGCGCGCGCCGCGCTGCCCGAGAAGGGCTTGACCAGCGCGGTGGGCATGGCGTCGACGAAGCGCGAATCCCAGCCGCCCGCGGTCACCAGCCAGCGCAGGCCGCCGAGGATGAAGTCGAGCGCCCCCGAGGCCCGCAGCACGCCGACCGCGCAGAGCATGGCGACGAGGTAGGGCAGCAGGTTCTTCGCGATGTCGAAGCCTTCCTTCGCGCCTTCGATGAAGCATTCGTAGACCTTGATGCGCCGGATCGCGCCGGCCGCCAGGAACACGATGATCACGCCGAAGAGCGCGAGGTTGCCCATCAGCGACGAGAGCGAGGCGATCGCCGCCGCCGACAGCGTGCCCAGCAACGCCATGAAGCCGCCGAGCACCAGCGCGCCCGGGATCAGGTAGGCCAGCACCACCGGGTCCCACAGCCGCAGGCGCTGCGCGATGGCCACCGTGAGCAGTCCGACCAGCGTCGATGCGCTCGTGGCCAGGAGGATCGGCAGGAACACCATCGTCGGATCGGGCGCGCCCTGCTGCGCGCGGTACATGAAGATGGTGACCGGCAGCAGCGTCAGCGACGAGGCATTAAGTACAAGGAAAAGAATCTGCGCGTTGGTGGCGGTGACCGGGTCGGGGTTCAGCCGCTGCAGTTCGCGCATCGCCTTGAGGCCGATCGGCGTGGCGGCGTTGTCGAGGCCCAGCGCATTGGCCGCGAAATTCATCGTGATCAGCCCGAGCGCCGGATGCCCCGCGGGCACGCCCGGCATGAGCCGCCGGAACAGCGGGCCGAGCAGCCGCGCGAGCCAGCCGACCAGCCCCGCCGCCTCGGCGATGCGCAGGAACCCGAGCCACAGCGTGAGCGTGCCGAACAGCAGCACCATCACCTCGACCGCGAGCCGCGCCATCGCGAACAGGCTCTCGACCAGCGCCGCGAACACGGTCGGATCGCCGCCGACGAGCCACCGCACCAGCGCCGCGAGCGCCGCCATCCCGAAGAAACCCAGCCACAAGCCGTTGAGCACGCTTTTTTCCTTTTGTCGGCGCGATCATAGGGCGCACGCGCATGCGTGCCCCGCGCTACAGTTCGGCCCATGCGCGCCTCCCTCGTCCGCAGTTTCACCGCCCTCCTGGGGGTGTTTGCGGTCGCTTGGCTGACCGGTTGCGTCAGCCTACCGCCGCTGGAACCGCGGGCGCCGGTCATGGCCTTCACCGACGTGGCGCAGACCGAACTCGGGCAGCTCGCGGCCAAGGACGTGCCGGGCGACTCCAGCGCGCTCTCGGGCTTCCGGCTGCTGCCCGAGGCGGCGTTCGCATTCGATGCGCGCATCTCGCTCGCGCGCCACGCCGAGAAATCGCTCGACGTCCAGTACTACCTGATCCAGAAGGACGACGTGGGCCTTCTGTTCCTGAAGGAGCTGCGCGAGGCCGCGGCGCGCGGCGTGCGGGTGCGCCTGCTTGTGGACGACCTCTACACGGCCGGCGAGGACGAGGTGTTCGGTTCGTTCTCGGCCTTTCCGAACGTGGAGGTGCGGCTCTTCAATCCGCTGCCGTCGCGCGCGAACTCGCTGACCACGCGGCTCCTGTTTTCCCTCACCGATTTCGGCCGCATCAACCACCGCATGCACAACAAGATGCTGATCGCGGACAACAGCTTCGCGGTCTCGGGTGGACGCAACATCGGCAACGAGTACTTCATGCGCAGCACGGCCGCGAACTTCATCGACATGGACGTGATCTCCAGCGGCCCGGTCGTGCGGCAGATGTCCGAGGGGTTCGACCGCTACTGGAACAGCTCGCACGCCTGGCCGATCGAGCGCATCGCGCCGCTGCGCACGACGCCCGAGGCCGCGCAGCGCCGCTTCGACGAGATCGTGCGCACGGCCGTGCCCGACGTGCCGATCCGCCCGCGCGACGTGCTGGACAAGTCGCCCGTCGGCGAGCAGCTCATCACCGGCAAGATCGACCGCTACTGGGCGCTGGGCACGCTGTTCATCGACGACCCCGAGAAGATCACGCGCAAGGCCGACGATGCCTACCTGGGCAGCGTGACCGAAGGCGCGCTGAGCGTGATCAATGCGGCGCGCCGCGAAGTCACGATCGCCTCGCCGTATTTCATTCCGGGGCCCAAGGGCATGGAGGAGATGCGCGCCTGCATCGCCAAGGGCGGACGCATCACGGTCGTGACCAACTCGCTGGGCGCGACCGACGAGCCGCTGGCCTATGCGGGCTACGAGCGCTACCGCGCCGACATGCTGAAGATCGGCGTGACCATTTTCGAGATTGCGCCCACGCTCACCGGGCGCTCGGGCCGCTTCGGCGATTTCGGCAAGTCGATCAGCCGGCTGCACGCCAAGCTCGCGATCGTCGACAACGAGCGCTTCTTCGTCGGCTCGATGAACCTCGACCACCGCTCGGCGGCGGTCAACACCGAGGTCGGCCTCGTCATCGACAGCCCGGAGCTGGTGCGCGACTACAACCTGCTCATGTCGGGCGAGCGCGTGAACCTCGGCTACCGGCTGCGCCTCGGCCCGAACGGCCGGCGCGTGCAGTGGCTCGAATACGACGATGCCGGCGGCGACATCGTCCATGAAGACGAGCCCGGCGAATTCCTCTGGCTGCGCTTCAAGAACTGGCTGCTGCTGCCCATCGTGGGCGAAGAGCTGCTGTAGCCGTTTTTCGCGCGCTCCTTCGCGTGCGTGCCCCGCGGCCGCGCCATATGGCGTCATACGGCTTGCACATTGCCCCTCTAGATTGCGGCGTCCCACGCCACAACAATCAGAGAGGGATTCCAGATGCACGCGATGCCCCCGATGGCCCCTTTGTCGCGAGCCCTGTCCGGCCTGCCGTGGCTGGTCGCACTGGCTTGTACCGCCGCCCTGCAGCAGGGCTGCAACGGCGGCAGCAGCGGCGGCGCGCCGATCATTCTTCCCCCGCCGCCGGCATCCGCGCCGGCGCCGCAGGCCGATGCCGCCACCGCCGATGCCAACCTGCAGGCCACCTGGGTCGAGATCGGCGACGGCAACCAGGCGATCGCGCGCGCCATCACCAGCTACAAGGCCACCGAATCCGCCACGACGGCCGACGCCAACGCCGTGTGCCCACAGATCACGGTGGACGGCCATCCGGTGCGCATGATCCTGCGCATCGGCGCCGGCACGATGCCGCTGCGCACCACCGCCAGCGACCCGGCGGATTCCAAACCCTCCGACTTTCCCGTCTCGGCCTGCGAGACCATGCTGCCCGCCGACGCGAAGCAGGCCGCCATCGGCAGCCGCACGCTGCCGCTGCCCAAGGCCGAACCGAAGCGCGTGCTGGTGCTGGCCGACACCGGCTGCCGCATGAAGAAGGCAGACAACGCCTACCAGCCGTGCAACGACGCCACCGTGTGGCCGTTCGCGCCGCTCGCCGCGACCGGCGCGGGCTTCGACCCCGACCTGGTGCTGCACATCGGCGACTACCACTACCGCGAGAACGCCTGCCCCACCGACATCGCCGGCTGCAAGGACAGCCCGTGGGGCTACGGCTGGGACACCTGGCAGGCCGATTTCTTCAAGCCCGCCGCGCCGCTGCTGGCCAAGGCACCGTGGATCCTGGTGCGCGGCAACCATGAGGAATGCGCGCGCGGCGGCCAGGGCTGGGCCCGCTTTCTCGATCCGCGCCCGTATGCCGACAAGCGCTCGTGCAACGACCCGGCCAACGACAGCAGCGGCAACTACGCCGAGCCGTATGCGGTCGCGCTGGGCACCGGCTCGCAGATCATCGTGTTCGACTCGGCCAAGGCCGGCAAGGCGGCGCTGAAGACGGACGATCCGCAGTTCATCGCTTACCAGAAGCAGTTCCAGACTGTCGCCACGCTGGCCGCCAAGCCCGGCATCACGACCACGATGTTCACCAACCACCATCCGATCCTGGCGTTCGCGCCGATCGCGGGCTCGACACCCGCGTCGGGCAACCCGGCGCTGCAATCGGTGATGACCAGCCTGAACGCCAAGGCCTACTACCCGAGCGGCGTGCACATCGCGCTGCATGGCCACGTGCACGACTTCCAGGCGCTGAACTTCGCCACCGACCACCCCGCCACGCTGGTGACGGGCAACGGCGGCGACAACCTCGACGTGGCGCTGCCCGATCCGCTGCCGCCCGGCACCACGCCCGCGCCGGGCGTGACGGTCGACCGCATCACGCACCACAGCAGCTTCGGCTTCATGCTGATGGAACGCAAGGCGGCGCCCGGCGTGGGCTGGACCTTCAAGGCCTACACGGTGGCCGGCAAGCTGCTCGCCACCTGCGCACAGACTGGCAGGACGCTGGCTTGCGACAAGACGGGGTTCCTCACGCCGTGACGCGCAGCGCCGCGCGTCGGCGAGGCCTCTTCGGCGGCGGTCTCATGCTGGCGGCCGCCTGCCTCGGGTGGCTGGGCGGCAGCGCGGGCGCCGCCTCCGGCACGGCCGACATCAACCCCGGCGGCCCGCCGAGCGTGGTGATCGACCGCATCGGCGCCACGCCGAAGATCGCCGCGCGCATCGACCCCACCGCCGCCACGTTCAGGCCCGATCCGGCGCTGGCCGCGCTGGGCAAGCGCATCTTCTTCGACACGCGCCTGTCGCAGCCGCAGGGCACCTCGTGCGCCAGTTGCCACGATCCGCTGCGCGCCTTCACCTCGACGCTGAACGCGCCTTCGCTGGCCGGGCCGCGCACGCCGCAGGGCAGCCGCGCGGGCCGCTTCAGCGCGCGCACCGCGCCGTCGCTGCTGTACGTGCGCTACGTGCCGCGGCGGCACTTCTACCAGGACGACGACGCGCCTTTCGCCTCGCCCTTCGGCGGCCTCTTCGCCGATGGGCGCGCCGACACGCTGGCCGAGCAGGTGCGCGGTCCGCTGTTCGACGCCGACGAGATGAACAACCCGTCGCCGCAAAGCCTCTTGCGGAAGCTCCGCGGCACCGACCTCGCGCCGGCGATGTCGCTGGCCTTCGGGCCGCGGGTGCTGCGCGATCCGGCGCAGGCGGTGAAGGGCATCGGCCTGGCGCTGCAGGCGTACCTGCAAAGCGACGAGATGGCGCCTTTCAGCTCGCGCTTCGACGAGTACCTGCGCCACCGCACGCCGCTCGGCCCGCAGGAGACGCGGGGCCTCGCGCTCTTCAAGAACCCGGACAAGGGCAATTGCATGTCGTGCCACACCTTGTCAGACACAGCGAGCCGGCCCGAGCGTTCGCTGTTCACCGACTTCGGCTACGACGCGATCGCCGTGCCGCGCAACCCGCTGTTGCCCGCCAACCGCAACCCGCGCCGCTTCGACAACGGCCTGTGCCGCACCGCCGCGCAACTGCGCTGGCCGGAGCCCGGGCAGTGGTGCGGCTACTTCCGCACGCCGGGGCTGCGCAATGTCGCGGTGCGCCAGAGCTTCATGCACAACGGTGTGTTCTCCACGCTGCGTGAGGCGGTCGCGTTCTACGCCACGCGTTCGACCGATCCGGCGAAGTGGTACCACGGCAAGCCGACCTTCGACGACGTGCCGGCGGCCCACCGCGGCAACATCAACGTCAACTCCACGCCGATGAACCGGCGCCCCGGCACGACGCCGGCGCTGACCGACGAGGAGATCGACGAGATCAGCGCCTTCCTCGGCACCCTGACCGATGCGCGCTATGTGGCGGCGATGCCGAAGCCGGCAGTGAAGCAGTCGCCAACGTCATCGCCCTGAGTGATCGGTGCGTTACATTTCTGAGTGAAATGTGTACTTTTGTCACCGAATTGGGGAGATATCGACCATGACCGTTCCCGAGCCGCGCGTGTTCCTCGCGCCGCCCTCCGCCAGCCGTCGCCGTGTGCTGACCGGCCTGGCCGCAACCGCCGCCGCGGGCCTGGGCATGCCGGCCTTCGCGCAGGGCAAGCCGATCCGCATCGGGACCACCTTCGACAACAGCAGCGTCGAGAAGGCCAACGGCCAGGGGCTCTTCCAGGGTTCGAGCGCGTTCTTCAATGCGCTGAACAAGTCGGGCGGCCTCAACGGCACCAAGGTCGAGCTGGTCATGGCCGACGACACCTTCAAGCCCGAAGTGGCCAAGGCCAACGCGCTGGCCTTCGAGAAGGACAGCTCGGTGCTCGCGCTGCTGCACCCGCTGGGCACCCGCCAGACTTCCGAAGTGATGGACGCCGTGCCCGGCATGGCCGTGGTGGGTCCGATCACCGGCACTGTCGCGCTGCGCAAGAAGACCGCGCCCAACACCTTCTGGGTGCGCGTGAACTACGACCAGGAAGTCGAAAAGCTGGTGACCACGGCGGCCGTGCTGGGCCAGAGCCGCATCGGCCTCGTGCATTCGAACGACCCGCTGGGCCAGTCGGTGCTGGCGGCGTTCAAGACTGCGCTCGCGAAGGCGAAGCTGGAGCCGGCGGTCATCGCGACCACGCCCAATACCACCAGCATGGAAGTCGGCCCCGCGGCCGAAGCCATCGCCAAGGCCAAGCCGCAGGTCATCATCATCGGCCTGGCCGGCACGGCGCCGGTCTTCATGAAGGCGCTGCGCGATGCCGGCGGCAACAGCTCGGCCTACGGTCTCTCGATCACCGCCAGCGCGCTGGCCGCGATGGGCGACCTCGCACGGGGCCTGGGCTTCGTGATCGTGGTGCCCTCGCCGTACTCGACCAAGTTCGAAATCGTGCGCCGCTACCAGGCCGACATGGTGGCCAACGGCACCAAGGATTTCTCGCTCACGAGCCTGGAGGGCTACATCAACGCCGCCGTGCTCGCCGAGGGCCTGCGCCGCTCGGGCGGCTCGCCCACGCGCGCCTCGGTGATGGCGGGCATGGCCAGCATCGAGAACTTCGACCTGGGCGGGATGAAGCTCAGCTATGGCCGCACGAACCGCGAAGGCGGCCAGTTCGTGGATGTGGCCGTGATCGGCAGCCGCGGGCAGATGTTGAGCTGATCCGGGTTCGTACCGCGAGCTCCGGCTCGCGGTAGCGTCCATCGGTACTCCGGTGGACGCCAGCCTGTTTCCAAGGGGCGCGACCTTACAGTGCGCGCATGGTCCTCGACTTCTGCATTTCCTTCGGCCTGGCAACCCCTGTGGTGCTGAGCGTCGTTCTCTATCAAGTCGGCTACCGCGCCGTCGCGCAAGGACGCGTGGGCCCGGTGATTGCCAGCCTCGTCTATGGACTGTGCGTGGCGGCGCTGCCGCTGGCCGTGTGGTGGGGCGTGCACGCCCTCGCGGAGTTCTACCTCGTCGGCGACAGCACTTCGTTCTGGAAGCCCGTGTTGCAGATCGGGCTGGCCTTCATCATGTACGCGTACCTGTGCATCTCGTGGGCCCTGAGCTTCGTGGCGGCGTGCCTGGCCGCATGGCGGTTCACGGTCTGCGCGAAGCGCCTGGAGCAGGAAGCCCTGGCCTGACGCCGGACCCGCAGTTCAACCCGCCACGTCCTCGGCAATCCCCACGCCCAGCAGCCCTTCGAGCAGTCCCTTGTCGGCCGCGAGCCCCGCGCTCGGCCCGGCATGCACCACGGTGCCGCGCTCCAGCACGATGGCCTGGTGCGTCATCTCCAGCGCGAGCACCGGGTGCTGCTCGACCACGATCGACGCGAGCCCTTCCGATTCGCAGAGCCGCCGGATCGCTGCGGACAGCTCCTCCACGATGATCGGCGCGAGGCCTTCCATCGGCTCGTCGAGCAGCAGCAGCTTCGGGTTGGTCATCAGCGCACGACCGATGGCCAGCATCTGCTGTTCGCCGCCCGAGAGCTGGTTGCCGTAGTTGCCGCGGCGCTCGCGCAGGCGCGGGAAGAAATCGTAGACGCGCTTCAGGTTCCAGCCACCGAGTCGCGCGATGACCGTGAGGTTTTCCTCGACGGTGAGCGAGGGGAACACCTCGCGCTCCTGCGGCACCCAGCCCAGGCCCGCGCGCACGCGCTGGTGCGAGGGCCAGCGCGTGATGTCCGCGCCCTGCCAGCGGATCGCGCCCTGCATCACGCGGGTGTTGCCCATCAGCGTTTCGAGCAGCGTGGTCTTGCCCACGCCGTTGCGCCCGAGGATCGCGAGGCTTTCGCCCTGCTGCAGGGAAAAGTCGAGGCGGTCGAGCACCACGGCGTTGCCGTAGCCGGCGGTGACGTGGTCGAAGGCGAGCGCTTCAGGCATGGCGGTGGGAGCTTCCAAGGTAGACCTCGCGCACGCGCGGGTCGGCGCCGATCTCGGCGGGCGTGCCTTCGGTGAGGATGCGGCCGCCCACCAGCACCGAGATCCGGCGCGAGAAGCGGAACACGAGCTTCATGTCGTGCTCGATGAAGAGCACGCTGATGTCGTCGGGCAGCGCCGCGATGGCCTCGAAGAGCTCGCCGCTTTCGCCTTCGGGCACACCGGCTGCCGGCTCATCGAGCAGAAGGATGCGGGGCTTGGCGGCGAGCGCGAGTGCGATCTCCAGCAGCCGCTGCTTGCCGTAGGCCAGCTCCGAGACCGGCACGTCGGAAAGGCTGTCGAGCTTCAGCGTGCCGAGCAGCGCATGTGCCTCGTCGAACACCGCGGTGCAGCCCTTGAGCGGTCGCCACCAGGTCGCGCCCAGCCCTTCACGCTCGCTGATCGCCAGCACCACCGACAGCAGCGGCGTGAGGCTCGGGAACAGCGTGTTGATCTGGAAGGTGCGCGCCAGGCCCATGCGGGCGCGCTTGTCGCCCGAGAGGCGCGTGATGTCGCGATCGCCCATGTGGATCGATCCGCTCGTGGGCTTGAACACGCCGGTGAGCAGGTTGATGAGCGTGGTCTTGCCTGCGCCGTTGGGGCCGATCAGTGCCTGCCGCGCGCCGGGTTCGAGCGAGAGGTTCACTTCGCTCACGGCCTGGAAGGCGCCGAAGCGGATGCCGAGGTCGCGGGTGCGCAGGGTGTGCGTCGTCGTGGAGCTCATCGCGCCTTCCCCATCCGCACGAAGCGCGAGAGCGCGCCCATGATCCCGCCGCGCCCCAGCATCACCGCTGCGATCAAAAAGATGCCGAGCCAGAACATCCAGTACTGCGGGTTCATGTCCGCGAACCAGTCGTGCACCAGCATGTAGACGATGGCGCCGATCATCCCGCCGTACAGGCGCCCGGTGCCGCCGAGCACCAGGATGATCAGCACTTCGGCCGAGCGGTTGAAGCCGATCGATTCGATGCCGACGAACTGCGTGGTCTGCGCGAGCAGCGCGCCTGCCACGCCGGCCACCGCGGCCGAGAAGGCGTAGGCCATGCGCAGGCGCGCCTCGACCGGCGAGCCGATGGCGGTCATGCGCTTGCGGCTGTCGTGGATGCCGCGCAGCGCCAGGCCGAACGGCGAGCGCAGCACCAGCCGCACCAGGAGGAACATCGCGAGTACCACGCCGAAGGCGTAGCCGAATGCGGTCTTGCCGTAGAGGTCGAAGTCGAAGAGGCCGAGCACCGGCGCGATGACCACGCCCTGCAGCCCGTCGGTGCCGCCCGTGATGCCCGATAGCCGGTTGGCCAGTTCGTACAGCAGCACGCACACGCCGATGGTGATCATCAGCCGCGTGAGGTCGGCGCCGCGCACGACGAGATAGCTGAGCACATAGCCGAGCAGGCCGCTCACGACCAGCGCGAACGCAAGGCCGGTGAAGGGCTCGCTCCAGCCGTACTTGGCGAGCAGGCCGGCCGCGTAGGCGCCCGCGCCGAAGAAGGCGGCATGGCCGACGGTGAGGATGCCCGCGTAGCCGAGCGCCATGTCCAGCGACACGGCGAAGAGCCCGAAGATCATGATCTGGCTCATCAGCGTGAGCTTGTCAGGCAAGAGGAAGAAGCTGGACGCGAGCGCGAGCCAGAAGGCGACCTCGGCGATGCGCAACTGCGCGGGAGAAACGGTGAGGGCTTTCATGCGAGCCCCTTCTTCGCGACGATGCCGTTGGGCCGCACAAGCAGCATGACGATCATGAAGACATAGATGAGAAAGGCGCCCGCCTCAGGCCAGTAGTACTTGCCCGCCACGTCGACGATGCCGACCAGCAGCGCCGCGATGAACGGCCCGGTGACGGTGCCCGCACCGCCCACGCACACCACCATCAGGAAGTAGACGAGGTACTTGAGCGGGAACGATGGCTCCAGCCCCAGCATGCCCAGGCTCAGCGCACCACCCAGGCCCGCGAGGCCGCAGCCCAGCGAGAAGGTCAGGAAGAAAAGGCGCTGCACATGAATGCCGGTGCCGCCGGCCACGCGCTGGTTGTCCACCGCCGCGCGCACCATCGCGCCGTAGCGCGTCTTGCCCAGCACGAGCAGCAGGGCAGCCAGCACGGCCACGCCGCAGACGATCAGGAAGAGTCGGTAGCGGCCCACCTCGAGCCCGCCGATGGCCACCTGCCCATCTAGCGCCGGCGGCAGCGTGAACGGCTGCATCGTCGGCCCGAAGAAGTAGGTGAACGCGGCGATCGACACGAACACCACGCCGATCGACAGCAGCACCTGGTCCAGCGGATGCGCGCGGTACAGCCGCCGGTAGAACACGAACTCCAGCACCGCGCCTACCAGCGCCGCGGACACGAAGGCGGCCGCGAGAGAGAGCCCGAAGCCGAGCCCCCAGTGGTTCATCAGCAGGCTCGCCGCATAGCCGCCCACCATCGCGAAACTGCCGTGCGCGAGGTTGACGAAATTCATCAGCCCCATCGTGATGGACAGGCCCACGCCGATGAGGAACAGGAGCATGCCGTAGGCCACCCCGTCGAAGATCACGATGCCCATGGGCCTCCTGTTGCTGTGCTGCTTGCGGCGTGCCGATGTGCTCAGAAGGTGTGAATGAATTCGGCGTGCCCGAGCAGCCCGCCCAGGCGCGCCCAATCAAGGCGCAAAGCGCAGCCATAGCTCGGGCTATGGCGAGCATTTGCAACGCCGAGTAGGCGTGTCTGGGTGGGATGAGCGGGCATGGCGGGTTCGTTCACACCTTCTCAGTTCGAGCTTTCCTTGGCCGGGTCCTTCACGCGGTCGAACTTGTCGAACTCCACGTTCACCAGCTGGCCGTTCACGCGCTCGGTCTTGCGGATGTAGACCGTCTGCACGATGTCGCGGGTGAGCGGGTCGACCTCGATCGGGCCGCGCGGGCTCTCGAAGCGCAGGCCGCGCAGCGCATCCATGAACTTGTCGCCGCTGGCGTCGCCCTTGGTCTTTTGCAGCGTGAGGTCGATGGCGGCCATGGCGTCGTAGGCGGTCACGGCGAAGTAGCTGGGGCGCAGCTTGGCGCCGTTGTCGGCGGCGAAGTCCTTCACGAACTTCTGGTTCTTCGGCGAGTTGTGCGCGAACGAGTAGTGGTGGCTGGTGACGAGGCCGAGCGCCACGTCGCCGGTGGCGTCGAGGTAGCTGTCGTCGGTCGCTTCGCCGGTGGCGTAGAGCTTGATGCCGGCCTGTTCCATGCCGCGCTCCTTCCACACCTTGAGGAAGGCCGGCGGCATCACGCCCGAGGGAAAGAAGAAGAACACGGCCTGGGGCTTGGCGTCCTTGATGCGCTGCACGTAGGCCGAGAAGTCGGGGTTGTTCATCGGCGTACGCACCTCGCCCGAGACCTTGCCGCCGCCGGTGGTGAAGGTTTTCTTGAACGCGGTTTCGGCATCGACGCCCGAGGCATAGTCGGCGACCACGGTGTAGGCGTCCTTGATGCCTTCCCTGAGCATGAAGCGCGCCATCGGGTCGGTGACCTGCTGCACGGTGAACGACAGCCGCGCGATGTAGGGCGAACTGCTGGTGATGGCCGAGGAGGCCGCGTTCATCACGATGGTTGGGATCTTGGCCTGCGTGGCGATGGCGCCGACGGCGTACGCGTTGGGGCTGAAGTCCAGGCCGGTGAGGATGCTCACCTTGTCGCGCACGACCAGCTCCTGCGCGATGCGCTTGGCGGCATCGGGTGCGGGGCCGGCGGTGTCTTTCTTGATGATCTCGACGGTGCGCCCGCCCACCTTGCCGCCGTGCTCTTTCAGGTACAGCGCGATGCCGGCATCGAACTGGCGGCCGTAGTCGGCGTACGGGCCGGAGTAGGTGGCAATGAGGCCGATGCGCAGCGGCTCGTCGGCAGCGTGCGCGGCCACGGAGCCCAGCATGCCGAAGCCGGCGAGCAGGAGGGTCGAGAGAACGGTTCTCTTCGTCATCGTCGTCATGGAAAAACGCCTTTCAGGTGGAATGGATGCGGAGCGGGCGAGTGTGCGTCAGACCTGTGTCTCTGGAACGCGCACCCTCAGGCCGTCGAGGGCTGCTGTCACGTTGAGTTGGCAGCTCAGGCGCGAGGTGGGTTGGCGCTCGGAAGCGACGACTTCGAGCAGCGCGCTCTCCATGTCGTCGGGCGATGGCAGCAGGTCGGCGAAGGCTTCGTCCACGTAGACGTGGCAGGTGGCGCAGGAGCAGCAACCGCCGCACTCGGCATCGATGCCGCGCACGTTGCCGCGGATGGCGGTTTCCATGACGCTGACGCCGATCTTGGCGTCGACCGCGCGGGTGGTGCCGTCCTTGAGGATGTAGTGGATTGTGGGCATGGGGTTCAGAACATGTCGAAGTACTCGCGGTGCTCCCACTCGGAGACTTCGAGGTTGAAGCGGGCGATTTCCGCTTCCTTGATGTGGCAGAGGTAGTCGATGAAGACCTTGCCCATCTGGGTGTTGAGCATGTCGTCCTTGCGGAGGCAGGCGAGGGCATCGCTCAACGAACGCGGCAGGTGTTCGGCCGGCGTTTCATACGGCGCATCGGCCGAGGGACCCGGGTCGGTCTTGTGGCGAATGCCGTCGAGCCCCGAGAACAGCTGCGATGCGAGGTACAGGTACGGATTCGCTGTTGGCTCCCCCACACGGTTCTCGATGCGCGATGCGTTCTGCCCCACGCCGCCGAGCACGCGCAGCATCGCGCCGCGGTTGTCCCGCGCCCAGATCGCGCGGTCGGGCGCGAGCGAGAAGGGGCGGTAGCGCCGATAGCCGTTGATCGTGGGGCTCGCGAGCGCGGCCGCGCCACAGGCATGCGCCTTCAGGCCGCCGAGGTAGTGCATGCCGATCTCGCTCAGGTCCTGGCCTGCGGCCTCGGGCATGAACGCATTCACGCCGTCGCTCTTGCGCCGCAGCGACTGGTGCAGGTGCCAGCCGCTGGACATCACGTTCGGAATCTTCGGCCGGCACATGAAGCTGGCGTGCAGCCCGGCGCGCTGGCAGATCTGCTTGATCGCGCTGCGCAGCAGCACCATGGTGTCCGCGGGCATCACGCCGGCCGTGGGGCCGAAGGTCAGCTCGAACTGGCTCGGGCCGAATTCGATTTCCAGCGAGCGCAGCGGGAGACCCAGCGCGATGAGGTTCGAGCGCAGCAGCTCCATCAGCCCGTCGACGCGGTCGTAGCGCAGCTCGGTCAGGTACTGGTGGCCGTGCGAGAGCAGCGACACGCGCGGCGGCTCGCCGGGCTGGCCCGAATCGGCCAGGCCCATGCGCGCGTCGTCCAGCTTGAAGACGTGGAACTCGACCTCGAGGCCGGCGATGAAGTCGAGCCCGAGTTCGTCGAGCTGGCGCACCGCGCGCTGCAGGATCTGCCGCGTGGCGAAGGGGCAGGGCTTGCCGTCGGCCATGTAGGCGTCGCACAGGATCCAGCCGGTGCGCGGCGCCCACGGCAGCACCTTGAAGGTGGCGGGGTCGGCCACGATGGTGAAGTCCGCGCCGCCCTGCAGGCCCTCGATGGCGAAGCCGCCGTTGGTGGTGAAGACGGGGAACACGGTCTTGTGCGAGGTGTCCTTGGCCAGCAGCGTGGAGGTGAGGTTCACGCCTTCCCACAGCGCCGAGCGCGCCTCGGTGGCGACCAGCGTCTTGCCGCGCAGGATGCCGTGCTGGTCGGGCCAGGCGAAGCGCACAAGGTCGACCTCGCCGCTGTCGATGCGGCGCACCAACTCGCGCGCCTGTGCGTGCTGGTCGTCGGACCAGAGGCCGAAGCGGTCGACGAAGGTGTTGGTTTTGCTGCTGCTCATGGCGCGCGTGCTCAGGCGGCCAGCCGTGCGGAGGCCCAGTCGGACTTCAGGCGACGCGCGCGGTCGGCCTCCTGCCAGTAGGTCTCGGTGGCGGCTTCATCGACGACGTGGCCGATGCCGTCGATGGAAGGCGGACCGGTCATCGTGCTTGCCTGTGCGGCGTCGATCAGCATCGGCGCGGTTTCGCCGGCCAGCGTGGCCTCGATGGCCTTCACCAGCACGCGGCGGTAGGCAATGATTCCCTTGTCGGTGCTGCCCAGGTGCTCGCGCGTACGGTCCTGGATGGCGCCCTGCGATTCCACCGCCCACTGGTCGTGCACGTTGATGTCGTCGCCCATGCCGGTGTAGGTTTCGGTCAACTGCTCGTCGACGCTGTAGCCGTAGTTGTTGCGCTTGTTCTTGCGCGAGGTGTAGTCGGGCAACTCGTAGAGCTTCAGGCGCTGGTCGCGCATCTGCTGCTTGTCGACCGGGCCGGTGAAGCTGGTGAAGATGGCGTACCAGTAGCAGTGCGTGTCGTCCACCGGCACGTGCCATTGCGAGATGGTCATCTCCGCGCTCATCGGGATCACGAAGGCCTGGGGGAATACTACGTTGGTCACGCGCACGTGGGTCGTGTCTTCGGAGAGCTTGCGCAGCGCCTTCAGGCGGAAGCCGTAGTCGGTGGGCTCCACGCTGATCTCGGGCCGGTCGTACTCGCGCAGGACCTTGGTGATCGGCATGTCGGAGTCGGCCGAGGCGCCGCGGAACTGCTTGCCGTAGCTCTCGGAGGTGTCCTCGTCCTCGAAGAAGCGGTGCAGGTACGAGGCGTGCGCGGGGTCGATGCCCACTTCGAGCGCCTGCAGCCAGTTGCACTCGAAGAGGCCCTTGAACGCGAAGGTGTGGGTGTCGGGGGCGACGAAGCAGTCGAAGTCGGGGAAGGCCGGCGGCTCGCCCTCGCCGATGTACGCGAAGACGACGCCGGCCTTCTCGACCACCGGATAGGCCGACTGCCTGATGCGGCTGCACAGCTTGCTGGTGGCGGGCTCGGCGGGGGTTTCGAGGCAGTTGCCCTTGGCGTCGAAGAGCCAGCCGTGGAAGGCGCAGCGGATGCCGCCGTTCTCCAGCCGGCCGAAGGCAAGGTCGGCGCCGCGGTGCGGGCAGTCGCGGTCGAGCATGCCCAGCTGGCCGCTCTCGTCGCGGAACAGCACGAAGTCCTGGCCCATGAGCTTCACGGGCTTGACCGGGCGCGCGCCCGCCAGTTCGTCGGCCAGGGCCACCGGCTGCCAGTAGCGGCGCAGCAGCTTGCCGGCCGGGGCGTCGCGTCCGACGCGGGTGATGAAATCGTTCTGCTCGGCGCTGATCATCGTGCGGGCTCCATCGTGGGTCTTCGGAAAGAGGCTGCAAGCCATTGCATGCAACTGTATGCATTGTCTTGGTGATCCTCGATCCGGGTCAAACTTTCATCTGCGGTTTTGCCCCGTTACGGGGCTTGAAGCGCCTGAGATCAGGGTTAACTCTGAGTGTGACGTGTGTTTTTGACACATGTTGTGCAGAAGTGCATGCAACAACTGAGCCAAGGCAAATATGCTGCGTGCAATCGCGTTCTCGTCTCCTAGAATCCGCTCATTCCCGCTCCCGGCGCCCCGTCTGATGGACTCTCAACAATCCCGCGTGCTCGTGCAACTGCGCGACATGATCCTCAAGGGTGGATTCGTGCCCGGAGAGCGGCTGGCCGAGATCCCGCTCGCCGAGAAGCTCGAAGCCTCGCGCACCCCGGTGCGTCTGGCGCTGGCGAGCCTCGAGCACGAAGGCCTCATCGAACAATCGCCCAGCGGCGGCTACCAGATGCGCCGCTTCACCTCGCAGGAGGTGGCCGACGCCATCCGCGTGCGCGGCGTGATCGAAGGCTTTGCGGCGCGTTTGCTGGCCGAAGACGGCGCCTCGCGCCAGCTGCTGCGCGACCTGAAAGACTGCCTGGACGCCGGCGACAGGGCGGTGAACAAGCCCACCATGGAAATCGACGACTACGCGGCCTACGTCGAGATGAACGACCGCTTCCACAAGCTGATCGTCGAGGGCTGCGGCAACCTCGCGCTCAAGCGGGTGATGGACATGCTCGGCGGCCAGCCCTTCGCCGCGCCCAGCGCGATGCTGCCGATGCAGTCGTCGATGGAAGAGGGCCAGCAATGGATGCGCCAGGCGCACCGCACGCACCACGCGATCGTGCAGGCCATCGAGCGCGGGCAAGGCTCGCGCGCGCAGGCGCTGGGCGAGGAGCATGTCGAGATCGCGCGCATGAACCTCGACTACGCGCTGGAGCGGCCCGAACTCGCGGCCGAGCTGATGCCGGGCATCAAGCTGGTTTCCAAGGGGCGCAGCGCCTGAGTGGAACTGGCCGGTCTTCAACGAAGACTGAACGGTATTTCCGCACGCGCACCGTCTGGCCGGCGACGGCCAAGACTAGAATTTCCGCATGACCGCCGCTGCCGACCCCGCCAAGCCCTCGTTCAAGGCACAGATGCTTCAGGCCCGCGAAGAGGCCATCGTGCAGACCGCGAACCGCCTGCTCGCTGAAAAGGGCTTCGAATCGATGACGGTCGACGAGGTCGCCGCCTCCGTCGGCATCGCCAAGGCCAGCCTCTACAAGCACTTTCCCAGCAAGGAAGACCTCGCGGCCGCGGCGATGGTGCGCCTCATGCAGCGCACGCAGGATGTGCTGGCGTCGGTGCCGACCGACCGGAAGCCCGTCGACAAGCTGCGCGCGGCGGTGCGCTGGGCCATGGAAGCGCAACTGGCCGGCGAGATGCCCTCGCTGCCGCACCAGAACTCCACCCTGCGCGCCGCGCTGATGAACAACCGCGGGTATCTCGACCGGCTGGTCGCGATCAGCGACACGCTCGGCGGCTGGATCCAGGCCGCGCAGGCCGATGGCACGCTGAATTCGAAGCTGCCCGCGATCGCCGTGCTCTACACGCTGTTCGCGCGCGCCTGCGATCCGGTGCTCGGTTTCCTCAAGGCCGGCGGCCTGCAGAGCGATGCGGAGATCGTCGAGCTCGTGCTCGGCACCTGCTTCGACGGCCTGGCTTCGCGGTGAACGGGCGCTAGCTGTTGACGCCGCGCCGCGGCGTCACTACCGCTTCCACCGCCGCGCCCACCGCCAGCAGCCGGTGATCGGTGTTGCCGATGCCGGCCACCATCAGCCCGACCGGCGCGGTGCCCGCGTCATGACAGGGCACCGAGAGCGCGCAGCCATCGAACAGGTTCACCACCGAGGGGTTGCGCAGCATGCGGCCGTTGATGCGGTAGTAGGTCTCGTCGTCCTTGATCACCTCGGCGATCGGCGGGGCGATGTCGGGCGTGGTGGGCATCAGCATCGCGTCGTAGCCCGCGGCCGCGGCGTTGACCGAGCGGATGAACTGGCGGCGCAGCGCCTGCAACTGCAGGTAGTCGGGCGCGGTGATCGTCTCGCCGGTCTTGATGCGCGCCAGTACGCGCGGGTCGTATTTGGCGGCGCCCGTCTTGATGAATTCGCGGTGCCAAGCGTAGGCCTCCGAGGCGGTGATCATGCCGCGCGGGTTGATGGTCGGCGCCTTGGCGAATTCGGTCATCGGCAGTTCGATCACCGTGGCGCCGGCGGCCGAGAGCTTCGAAAGCGCGGATGCAAATGCTGCGGCCACGGGCGGCGAGAGATCGTCCTGAAAGAAGGTCTTCGGCACCGCAAAGCGCAGGCCGCGCAGCGATACCACCTTCGGCGCCCGCGACAGCTCTCCGGCCAGCACGGCGTCGAGCAGGGCGCAGTCTTCCACCGTCCACGCCATCGGCCCGGCCGAGTCGAAGGAGGTCGATAGGGGCATCACGCCATCGAGCGGAATGCGGCGCTGCGTGGGCTTGAAACCCACCAGCCCGTTGAGCGCCGCGGGAATGCGCAGCGACCCGCCGGTGTCGGTGCCGATGGCGCCGGCCGCCATGCCATCGGTCACCGAGATGGCACCGCCCGAGGTCGAGCCGCCGGGAATGCGGCCGGTCGCGCGGTCGTAGACGTTCTTCGGCGTGCCGTAGTTCGGGTTGATGCCCAGGCCGGTGTAGGCGAATTCGACCGTGTTGGTGCGCCCGATGACGATCGCGCCCGCGCGCCGCAGCCGCTCGACCACCACCGCATCGCGCTGAGCCGGCGGCTGGCCGACCAGCACGGTGGAGCCGCCGAGCGTGGTGACGCCGGCTTCGTCGAACAGGTCCTTCAGGGAGATCGGGATGCCGGCGATCGGGGAGGCGGCTGCGCGGCCGCCCTTGCGATCGGCATCGAGCTGCGCCGCGGTGCTGCGCGCCGATGCGGCGTGCACCTGGATGAAGGTGCGTGCGCCTTCGCCCGCGGGGTTCTGGATGGCGGCCAGCGCTTCTTCCACCAGCTGGCTGCTGGTTAGCGACCCGGCTGCAAGGCGGCGCGACATCTCGGCCATCGAGAGCCGGCCCATGGCCTTGCCCGCGGCGTCGGGCGCCTGCGCCAGCGCTTTCGGCAGCACCGACAGCATGCCGACTGCCGCCGCGGCACCAGCCGATTGTTGAAGGAAGGTGCGACGTTGTTGCGGCTGTGCCATGTCTCTCTCCAGGGTGGACCCGAGGCAGTCTACACAGCGCGCGCGGCTCGGCGGTAGCCGGCCGTTACGGCGGCGCCGGGGTCAGCGCACTTCGATCAGCAGGTCGGGGCGATAGCCTTCCTGCTCGCCGTTGCGCTTGTAGCCCAACGGGTTGGCCACCACGCGGCAGCCGTCCTTCACATAGTCGAAGGCGCAGTGCAGATGGCCGTGCAGCCAGAGCTGGGTGGACGGCAGCAGTTCGTCGAGGGCGTTGCAGAAGCCGGCGGTGCCGGGCGTCAGGCCGTAGCGCGGATCGGCGCTCGCCAGCGTCGGCGCGAAATGCGTGATGGCGACCGTGGTGCCGTCGAAAGGCTCGGCCAGTGCCTGCCGCAGCCAGTCTTGGCAGACCAGCGCCTGCTCGCGCAGCGGGCCGGACAGGAAGAGTTCGCCATGGCGCCGGGTGGCCATCTTTTCCAGATAGAAGTCGGCGGCCCGCATCGCCTTGCCGCGCTTCTTGAGCGCCTCGGCCAGGCCGTCGGTGGGCTCGACCAGTGCGTCGAAGTCGGCCCAGAGCGTGGTGCCGATGAAGCGGATGCCGTCGATGACGAGCGTTTCGCGCTCGAGCCACTGGATGTCGAGCTCGGTGCAGAGCGCGCGCAGGCGGTCGTGGGTTTCGTCGAAGTCGGCGTTGTCGTATTCGTGGTTGCCCGGCACATAGACCACCGGCACCGGCCAGCCGTTGCGGGGCGAGAAACGGCCCAGGCCGAAATCGGTGTCCGCGAGCCGGGAGCCTTCCTGGTAGGAGCCGATGTCGCCCGCCAGGACCAGCAGGTCGGCGCCCGGAATCGGCTCGGCGTGGAAGCGGGGGTGGGACTCCAGGTGCAGGTCGGAGAGCAGTTGCAGCTTCATCGTCGGGCCAGTCTAGGTGAATTGCCCCATGCATGAAGCGCATAAGGTCAGGCTTGTTTTCCTAGGGAAAACCCTTAATCTTGGAGCACCAACCACTCAGAGCACGGCCATAAGCCGCGCAACACCATGTTCAGCCTCCTCGCCCAAGTGGCCCGTTTCTTCCGTTCCTCCAGCGACAGCGCACCGGCCAGCCACGCCGCCGCGCTGATGGAAAGCGCCGACGTTCGCGCCGGCCGCGGTGCGCACCACGCGCAGGAACTGCGCGCAGCCGCGTCCGCCTGGCTCAGCGTCGTCCGCTGAGCGTCAACGCCGGTCAGTCGGGCACCTTCTGCCCGAGGATCGAGCCCGCGAAGGCTGCCGCGGCCGACCGCAACAGCGCGGTCCGCAGCCACTCATGCGCATGCCCATGCTGGGCGCGCCGGTGCCAGATGGCATCCACGTGCACCGGCGGCTGGTCGAAGGGCAGGTCGCGCAGCACCAACTGGTCGTCGATGCCCGTCACGGTCACGAAGTGACGGGGCAGCACGGTCAAGAGGTCTGAATTCGCGACCACCCGGCCCGCCGTGAAGAACTGGTTCACCGTCACCACGATGCGCCGCTCGCGCCCCATGGCGCCCAGCGTCTGGTCGATGAAGCCGTAGGGCCGCCCCGAAAAACTCACCAGCAGGTGCCGCGCGGCGCAGTAGTCGTCCAGCGTGAGCGGCGCGTTCGCGAGCGGATGACCGCGGCGCATCACACATACATACTGGCCCAAGTAGAGCCGCTGGGTCTCGAACGGTACCCCCACCCCCGATTGCCCCCGCGCCGCCAGGCTGGCGATCACGGCCGGGAAATAGCCGATGGCCATGTCCACCTCTTCGTTCTCCAGCATCCGGCGCGGATCGCGCGTGGTCAGCGGGAGCACGCGCAGGGAAATGGCGGGGGCTTCCTTTTCGGCGATCTGCACCAGGCCGGGAATCAGCTCCGCCGCAGTGGCGTCGGCCATGGCCAGCAGGAACGTGGTGTCGGCGGTTGCCGCATCGAACTCGCCCGGGGCCAGGGTGTGCTGCAGCTGGCGCAGGGCATCGCGCACCGTTGGCCAGAGCGCCAGGGCCCGTGGCGTGGGCTCCACGCCGGCGCCGGCGCGGCGCACAAGTTCGTCACCCATCACCTCGCGCAGGCGCCGCAGTGCATTGCTCACCGCAGGCTGGGTAATAGAGAGGTTGCGGGCTGCGCGCGTGAGGTTGCGCTCCGCCATCACCTCGTCGAAGACGCGAAGCAGGTTGAGGTCGAGCGTGCGAAAGTTGACATCCATCAGCGTTGTGAATGATAAACATCAGAAAGATAAAGTGGCAAAGCATTAGGGTAACCCCTAATATCACGGCATCGGCACTCGTTGCCATTCATCCCCGGAGGGATCGCATCATGACCAGCTTCGTCCACGTCGACCAACCTACTGTCCATCCCGGTGTCCGTCGCGCCGAAGTTCTTTTCGAGCAGATCCAGGCTGCACGCGCCGGCACCGAAGGCGCCCGTCCGCTGATCGCCTTGTTCATCGTTGCCATCGCGGCCGCGGTGCTGGTGGTTGCAGACACGCTCGTCTCCAACTGGAACGAAGGCGCACTGCTCGCCGCATGGGCCATCTTCTGCCTCGCAGCGATCGCGCTGTTTGCGCTGTTTGCCAGCTCGGTGCGCAAGAGCAGCATCGCCGGTCTCTGGCAGGCAGCTGCCGAGCGCCGTGCTGCAGCCCGCGCCGACGCACGCTTCATGGAGACCGCGAAGAACGACCCGCGCGTGATGCAGGAACTGCAAGCCGCCGTGTGGCGCCAGCAATCGGAAGGCACCGTGCCCGCCGCTGCGGTTGCCAAGGTCGACGCGCTGGCCCGCATGAGCACCCGTTCGCAGGAAGCGCGCATGCCGACGCTCTATGAAGCGATGCGCCGCATGAACAGCTCGCGCTACTACTAAGCTGAGTTGAGACTCGCCTGAGATAGACAGCCGCCTTCGGGCGGCTTTTTTCTTGCCTGGGGACCCTCCCGGAGGAGCACATCGCCTCTCTACTAGTTAGTAAGGGAGCTTGGGCGAATCCGGCGCTGTAAGGAGATCACGACGAGCGATCTGAAGCCTCAGTCTTGCTTGGATGGGTCGGGCGAGTTGCATGCATTGCATGAGTACAAAGCGTCTTCAAAGTGGCGTCGACCTGAAAAAGCGATGTATACTCGTGGGCTCGGCTGACAACGCAGTGATGTGTTGTTCGGTGGTTGCCCTGGAAGGGGTGGTTGCTGATGAGTTGGCTGAAAAAAGCTTCTTCGAAGTTGACTGGATTGCAAAAAACAGTGCA
>NZ_JANLNM010000005.1 GCF_024701975.1 Variovorax sp. ZS18.2.2 | reverse complement strand
ACACCACAGGCGTCTACGAGAGCGACTTCCAGGCCCCTCCGGCGGCGGTGCTGCCGCCGGTGATCCAGTTCATCCCAGATCGCGTGACCAAGGTCGGCCAGCAGGTGTCGTTCCTGGTGGAAGCGTCTAGTCCGCAGGGCACGCCGGTCACGCTGGTGGCGGCCCCCCTGCCCACGGGTGCGAGCTTCACGGCGCAGCCGGCCGATCCAAAGAGTCCGACGGTGGCGCGCGCCTCGTTCAGCTGGACGCCGGGCACGGGTTCGGTGGGCAACTATCTCATCAACTACACGGCCACAGACGGCACGCTGAGCGCCAGCCGCGCGGCGAGCATCAGGGTGGAGAGCGACGAACCGCCGCCAGGGCCGGGCACGCCGACGATCGACAGCCCGCTCTCGGGCGCCTCCGTCACCGGCCTGCGGCCGCTGTTGAAGGTCATGACCTCGGCCGATGCGAGGGACCCGACGACCAAGCTGCAGTTCGAGGTGTATGCCGACGAGGCGATGACGCAAAAGATCGCTTCGGCCGTGGTCGACAAGGCGCCATCCGCGCCGGGCAACGGCGCGGGCACTGTGGTGCAACCCACCGGCTGGCAGGTGCCGGTCGACCTCGGCGACAACACCAAGTACTGGTGGCGCGCCCGCGCCTTCGACGGCAAGACGATCTACAGCCCGTGGGTGAACGGCCGCTTCTTCGTCAACACGGTCAACGATCCGCCGAACAACTTCAATCTGGCGACTCCCGCTGCAGGCTCGGAGGTGATCACGCTCACGCCAACCCTCAGTTGGGCCAACAGCCTCGACAAAGACGGCGATGCGATCACCTACAGCGTTGCCATCTACAAGGACGCCGCGTTGGCCGACATCGTGGTGCAGGTGGAAAACCTGACGGAAACGCCGGGCGGCTCCACGAGCTGGACCGTGTCGAAGCCGCTGACGAACGGCAGCCGTTATTACTGGCGCGTCGTTGCCAAGGACGCAATCGGCGCCCAGACCCCCACACCGGCCCGTCAGTTCACGGTCGTCGTCGGCAATCGGGCCCCTTCGGTGCCCACCATCGTTTCGCCTGCCGTCGGCGGCCAGAGCGCAAGCTCCAACACGGCGCTGACGGTGAGCGGCAGCACCGATCCGGAGAAAGACCCGATCACCTACGTGTTCGAGATCGACACGGTCAACACCTTCAATTCGTCGGCCAAGCAGGCCTCCGGAAAGATCAAGGCGAACAGCGCGGGCGGCGCGAGCTGGACCACCGCGATGTTGGTGGAAAACAAGCGCTACTGGTGGCGTGCGAAGGCGCAGGACGGAAAAACCGAATCGGACTGGGTGGTGGGCGACTTCTTGATGAACGCAGCCAATGATCCGCCGCCCACGCCTACGGTGAAGAACCCGGGCAACGGTGCGTGGGTCGGCTCGACGCAGCCGAGTCTTGAGGTCAACCCCGCGGTCGATCCCGAGGGGGATGCCGTGCACTATGAGTTCTACGGGCAGTACTTCAACTTCGGTTACCCCTTCCGACCGGTAAAGCCGGGCACGCCGACAACGAACCAGACCTGGACGGCGACGTCGTCCACGACCGCTTCGATCGTGCCGATCGAGCTGATCGACAAGAGGGACTATGTCTGGCAGGTCCGTGCGATCGACGCACAGGGTGCCTCCAGTGCGTGGAGCGAGCAGGTGCATCTCTATGTGAGCACCTCCCCATACCAGAACCCGAGCATTGCCGTCACTGCGCCGGCGACGACGATGCCGCCCGACATCCAGAACAGCAACGGCCAGGTAAAGAGCAGCGTGACGATTCGGTGGGAAGGCACGAACCCGAACATGGAACATACCGTGGCGCTCTACTACGGCACCAGCAAGGCCGACTTCAACGGCAACCTGATCCTCGATGGCATTCATGCGCCGGCCGGCACGACGACCGGCGAGTACGTCGTGAACGTGGGCTCCTTGGCGGCGGGGACCTACTATTTCTATGCGGTGATCTATGACGGCAAAGGGATCGGCAAAGCTTATGCGCCCGGAGCGGTGGTGATTTCGGAGGCCCAACCGACCGGTGGCGTTTACGCTGTACAGGGCGGTGTTCCCGACGGATACGTGACAACCGAAAACGGGATGGTTACGCCCCTGCGTCCGGTGCGCGGGATCGCCACTTCCGAAAGCGGAACCAGTGCGGTGGTCGATTTCACATTGGCGAGCAAGCCGACCGCGGAGGTGGTCGTTCCGTTGTCGACGAGCAGCCGAAGCGCCTTGGTATCGCCCGGCAGCCTGGTTTTCACGCCGGAGAACTACTACAAGTACCAACGCGCAACGCTGACAGGGCGCAACAACTGCATTCCCGATGGCGGAACCCGGTATGAGTTGCTGGTGGGCAAGACGAAATCCACCGATCCGAACTACAACGGGATTGTCGGTGCCAAGTCGGTCGTCAGCCCGGACATGAGCGTGCTCAACGCGGACGACAGCAATCTGCCTCCCACGACCGACAACGACAAGCTGCATATCTGCGGATGGACGTTGGTGAGCGAACGCGAGACCGATCAGAAAGCGTGGGAATACACGCTCCGCGCCGAGCTGACCAACACGGGGGAGTCGTTGAAAGGGGTGACTGCTTATCTGGCCGTCAGCAACATGCCCGACGTGAAGATCACGAAGCAATCGCTGGTCTTTGGCGCGGTGGCCGAAGGCGAGACCGTCACGACCACCGACACGGTTGTCTTGCAGTCGAAAACCGCGGTGTCCAAGGAGTCGCTTGTGCAAGGGGGAAATTTCAAATGGCGCGTGGAGCCCAAAAAGCAATGAACTACCAGAGCGTTTCCAGGACGAGTGCCGCTGCAGGCAGGCGCGCTCGGCAAGGTGCAGGGGGCTTCACCCTGCTCGAACTCCTCGTGGTGATCGTGATCATCGGCCTGCTCACCGCCATCGTCGGCCCGCGCTACTTCTCGCAGATCGGAAAGTCCGAGCAGAGCACGGCCAAGGCGCAGATCGATGCGCTGTCGAAAGCGCTCGATGCCTACCGCCTCGACACCGGTCGCTACCCGACCACCGAGCAGGGCCTTCAGGCCCTGGTGGTCAAGCCGAACGGCGAGGCCAAGTGGAACGGCCCCTACATGCAGAAGAAGATTCCGCCCGATCCGTGGGGCAAGGAATACATCTACCGCACGCCGGGGCAGACGGCGGAGTTCGACCTGCTCTCGTACGGCAAGGACGGGCAGGCCGGCGGTGAGAAGGAGAACGCCGATGTGTCCTTTCATTGAGCCGGCAGGTTGTCGATGACGGCTACGGGTGTGCGGCTCCGGGTTCAGGGCCGCGACGGGCAAAGCAGCTGGATGCGCTTTGCCGGGTTGGATGCTGCGGCAGCCACCCGGCAGGCGCGCCGCGACGGCTTGCGCGTGCTCGAGGTCGAAGCCTCGTCCGATGCGGGCGAACCGGCTGGCGATGGATCGAGACACCAGGCCGGCAAGACGGCCGCAGCGACGCGCGGCGCCGTCTTCGACCTGCTGCTGTTCAGCCAGGAAATGCATTCGCTGCTGCAGGCGGGCCTGAATCTGGGCGAGGCGCTCAACACGCTGGTCGAGAAGTCGCAGGGGCCCACGCGTGCGCTGTTGTCCGGCGTCGAGGCGAGCCTGCGCGAGGGCAAGAATTTTTCGGATGTGCTCGAAGCCCATCCACTCCAGTTTCCCGCGGTGTACGTGGCAACGGTCCGCTCCAGCGAGCGCACCGGCAACCTGCCCGAAGCGATGGAGCGTTTCATCGCCTACCAGCAGCAGTTCGACGTGCTGCGCAAGAAGCTGGTGTCGGCGGCCATCTATCCGGCGCTCCTGGTCACGGTGGGCGGGTTCGTCACGCTGTTCCTGCTGGGCTACGTGGTGCCGCGGTTCGCCGCCGTGTATGAAAGCTCGGGCCGTCCGATGCCCTGGGCTTCGGGCGTGCTGCTGTCGATCGGGCACCTGGTCTACGACCACGCGGTGATCGCGATCAGCCTGGTGGCCGCGGTGATCGTGCTGGCGGTGTGGCAATTGCGCCAGGCCGCGACGCGGCAGAAGCTGGTCGAGCTGGCGCTGCGGCTGCCGGGCCTGGCGCCGCGGGCCGACCTGTTCCGGCTGAGCCGCTTCTATCGCGCGCTGAGCCTGCTGCTGTCTTCCGGCATTGCGCTGCCCCGCGCGATGGGCATGGTGGGCGGCTTGCTGAGTTCCGCCCAGCGCAAGGCGCTGGCGGGTGCGCGCGAGCGCATCGAGGAGGGCGGCAGCGTGTCGCAGGCGCTGGTCCAGTTCGGCCTTGCCACGCCGGTCGCGAAGTCGCTGGTCCAGGTGGGTGAGCGTTCGGGCCAGCTCGCGCCGATGTTCGATCGCACGGCGCGCTTTCACGACGAGGAAATGACGCGCTGGATCGACGCCACCTCCAAGCTGCTGGAGCCGGTGCTGATGCTGGCCATCGGCCTGGTCATCGGCCTGGTGGTGGTGCTGATGTACATGCCGATCTTCGAGCTCGCGGGGAGCCTGCAATGAGCACGCCCAACACGGTCGAGCTCGCGCATTCGCTGGGCCTGGTGTGGATGGACATGGCGCGCCTGCGCGAGCTGCGCACGCGCTGGGACGCGGTCGGCTACACCGATGCGGTGGCGCGCAAGATCGCGGTGCTGCAGTCGCCGGTGGACGATCCTGCAGGTGCCAATCAGGTCTACCTTGCGCTGACCGATCACCGCGATGCCGCCGCCGAAACCTGGGGGCTCAACCAATGCCGCCGCCTGGGTATCCGCAACGTGGCGGTCGGGCTCGTCGATGCCGACGACTTCGACGGCCTGCTGGCGCAGCAGGAGCGCCAGATGCGCGCGATGGACGGCTTCCAGGCGGTCGAGTCCGAAGCCGACGACGGCGAACTGGCAGCGCTCATCAGCATGGTCTCGATCCAGCAGGAAACGAGCCCGGTGATCAAGCTGGTCAACTCGACGCTGTACGACGCGCTGAAGCTCAACGCGAGCGACATCCACCTGGAGTGCGATGCGCAAGGGCTGCGCGTGCAGTACCGGCTCGATGGCGTGCTGGTCTCCATCACCGAAGTGTCCGGCGCCGACATGGCCGAGCAGGTGATCCAGCGCGTCAAGGTGATGGCCGAGCTCGACATCGCCGAGCGCCGCATTCCGCAGGACGGACGCTTCAAGGTGCGCGTGAGCGATCGCGACATCGACTTCCGGGTGTCGGTGATGCCGAGCATCTTCGGCGAAGACGCGGTGCTGCGGCTCTTGGATCGCAAGGCCCTGACCGAGCAGGCGCAGAGCCTCACGCTCGAAAGCCTGGGGCTGCGCGAGCAGACCAAGGCCTCGATCCGGCGGCTGGCCAGCAAGCCGCACGGCATGCTGCTGGTGACGGGGCCCACGGGCTCGGGCAAGACGACCACGCTGTACGGAACCATCACCGAGATCCACACCGGCCGCGACAAGATCATCACCATCGAAGACCCGGTCGAGTACCGCCTGCCGCATGTGCTGCAGATCCCGGTGAACGAGAAAAAGGGGCTGACCTTCGCGCGCGGGCTGCGCTCGATCCTCCGCCACGACCCCGACAAGATCATGGTGGGCGAGATCCGCGACGACGAGACCGCGCAGATCGCCGTGCAGGCCGCGCTGACGGGCCACCTGGTGTTCACGACGGTCCACGCCAACAACGTGTTCGACGTGCTCGGGCGCTTCCTTCACATGGGGGTGGACGCCTACAGCTTCTCGGCGGCGCTCAACGGCATCGTGGCGCAGCGGCTGGTGCGCGTGAACTGCCCCGTGTGTTCGGAGCCCGTGGTGCCGACGCCCGAGGCCATGCAGGCCGTGGGTGTCGATGACGCCGCCATCCGCGCCTGGACCCTGCGGGCCGGCAAGGGCTGCGGCCATTGCCGTGGCACCGGATACAAGGGGCGACGGGCCGTGGCCGAGGTGCTGGTGATGAACGACAAGCTGCGC
The DNA here is from genome assembly GCF_024701975.1 of Variovorax sp. ZS18.2.2. Taxonomy (GTDB): domain Bacteria; phylum Pseudomonadota; class Gammaproteobacteria; order Burkholderiales; family Burkholderiaceae_C; genus Variovorax. The sequence goes on along the minus strand of NZ_JANLNM010000005.1, from coordinate 485,897 downwards.
GAGCTGATTGCCGCGCAGGCCTCGATCTCTGTCGTGAAGGAAGAAGCACGGCTGGCCGGCTGGATACCGCTGGCCGACATGGCGCTCGAACTGGTGGCCTCCGGCGAAACGACGCTCGACGAAGTCGCGCGCGTGGCGGGCTAAGTTCATGCCGAAGCCCGTTCTCTACATCTACATCGGCGCCCAACGGCTGCAGGCGGCCTGGGCCGTGCGGCGCGGCGCCGAGTTGCGCATGCTGTTCGACGCGACCTATGAGCAGCCGATCGCCGACGAGCCCCTGGCTTCGATCGACGCATGGCCCGCGGCCGTGTCGAAGGCCATGGAAGCGCTGGGCCGCGGTTGCCAGGCCGAACTCGCATTGCAGCGCGGCGCCGAGCTGCGCGTGCTGGTGTCCGATCAGTGGGTGCCCAGCGCCTCCGTGCCATGGAACGCGGCGCAGTACCGCTCGGGCGCCGCCGTCGCGGCCGCGCGCAGCGAACTTCGCGAAGCGGGGCACGAGGTCCTGTCCGGCGATCTGCTGCGGCTGGACGATGCGCCGCTTCGCCAGCCCCGGCTCGCGGTCTGCTATCCGGCATCGCTGCTCGAACACGTGGACCGGCTGGCTGCGGCGCTGAAGACGCGCCCGCACTCGGTCACGACCTTGTCCGCGCTGGCCTGGCGCGGCAACGATGCGCCCGGGCAGGCGCCCGCGCATTCCGAGCGCGTGTTCGCCATCCTCGAGCCGGGCGACGCATCGGCGCGGCAGGTGATCCTCGTGCGGGGCCAACGGGCCTCGGCATGCATCGACGAGGTGCTGATCCGTCCCTTGCATGCCGGACTTCATCCGGATGGCGCCGGACGGTCCGCGGCGCGCGAGCTGGCCGCGTCCGTCGCGGCCATCGTCCAGCGGCTCGGGTGGAATGCCGTGCCCTCGGCTGCGTCGCCCGAAGTCGCCACGCTGTTTTCCGTGACCGACCTGACGCCGAACGATCCGCTCTCCGGTGCCACCGGCCCGATGGCGTGGTGGGTCACGCCGCAAGGCCGGCGCGATCTGGTGTCGGCGCATGCGCTCGATGCGGTGGCGCGCGCCGCCCGTCCTTCCGCCGTCAAGCTGCTGCTGCTCGCGTGTGTTCTCGGCGGCATCGGCTTGTCGGGTGTGACGCTCTGGCGCAACGAAGCCCGGCTGCAGGAGGCCCTCGACGCGGCCTCGGCGGCCCGTCGCGCGGCCGTGGTGCCCGAAGCGCCGCCGCCGTCCGCGGAGCAGGCCAAGCGGATCGCGGCCGTCAACGCCGTGGTCTCCGAACTCAACATCCCCTTGCCGCGCCTGCTGCGTGCGCTCCAGCCGCCGAAGGACATCCGCGTCGGGCTGCTGGGCCTCGAACTGGTGGCAGGGCGGGAGCGCGGCGCCGGGCCCGGAGGCGCCGTGGATGCGCGCGTGTTGCGCCCAACGCTCAAGGTCCATGCCGAAGCGCCCGCGAGCACCGACATGACGCGCTACGTTGCCTTTCTGTCGGACCGCAAGCCGCTGAATCACGCCTACCTCGTCAGGCACGAGGTGCCGGACAACGCCGCTGCCCAGGCGGGCAGCCCGCGGGCCGCCTACCGTTTCACCGTGGAGGTCGCATGGAAGGACTGACACGCTGGACGCGCCACGCGATGGCCGATGGCTGGTGGCAATGCCGGCGCAGCGCGCATCGGCTCTACCGCATGGCCGGGCCGGACGGCCTTGCGATCCTGCTGGGCCTGCTCGTGATCTGCGGGCTCGCCGCGGCCGTGGTGCAGGTGAGAGAGCAGCGCATCAGTCTGCGAACCGCGGGTGCGGCGGCCGAGACGGGCGAGTCGTTGCCGCGGCCGGTGGCGGAGATGTCCAACCTGCAGAAGTTCGAGCAGGTGCTGCCCGCGCACGACGACATTCCCGAGGTGCTGGAGCGCCTGTTCGAGCTCGGCGTGGAAGAGAAGCTGGTGCTGTCGCGCGGCGAATACCGCGCGCAGAACGACGAGGTCGGCCAGTTCGTGCGCTACAAGATGACCATGCCGATCAAGGGCAACGCGCCCGCGGTCCAGCGCTTCCAGGAGCGTGCGCTGGCCGGCAATCGCAGCCTGGTGTTCGAGTCGGTTCAGTTCAAGCGCGACCGCATCCAGGCCGAGCAGATCGAGGCGATCGTGCAATGGACCCTGATCACCGGCTTGCCCGGCGTGTCCGCTGCGCAGGCGCGCGAGCCGTCCGGCAAGCCGCTGCCGCTGCAAACACCGGAAGGAGGCGCGCCATGACGCAGCGCAGGGTGATGCTGGTGCTGGCCCTCGCGGCCACCCTGCTCGCGGTGTACTTTGCGCCGGCCAAGGAAGATGCCGTGGTGCAGGTCGTCGAACGGCCCGCCGTGTCCGATGCGGCACCGCGTCCGGTGTCGGTGCCGGTTCAGCCTGAAGGCCGACGTTCGGTGGGTGCCGCCGAAGTGCTCGGATTGCGTTCGCGCGACGACCTCGACGGCGACGATTCGAACCTGTTCGCGGCGCTGAGCTGGGAGCCGCCGCCCGCCAGGGTCGAGGCGCCGCCGCCGCCCACGGCCGAATCCGTGGCACCGCGGGCGCCGCCCGCGCCGCTGCAACTGCTGGGCCGCTACCAGGAAGGGGACAGGACAGCCATGTTCGCCACGTTCAATGGCGACAGCGTGGTGCTGTGGCCCGGTGAAAACATCAACCCCGAATGGCGCGTCGACGCCATCGAGGCCGGGCAGGTCGTGCTGACCTATCTGCCGCTCGGGCAGAAGCAAAGCCTGCCGTGGACCGCCTCCCAATGAAAGAAGAAATGACGATGTTCATGCACCCGCGCCCGGAGAAGCGCTGGGCCCGTGTGGTGGGCGCGTGTGCGCCGGCCTGTTTCGTGTTGGCCTGTTTGGTGCTGGCCGGCTGTGCGAGCCAGGTGGCCTTTCGCGACGCCAACCGGCTGCTCACGGAAAACAAGCCCGCCGAAGGAATCGCGAAGCTGGAAGAAGCGGTCAAGCTCGATCCCAAGAACGCCGAGTACCGGGTGGCCTTGTCGACCACCCGTGCCAGCCTGGTCAACCGCTATCTCACGGCGGGCGAGGCCAACCGGCGCGACGGGCGGCTCACCGAGGCGGAGAAGTGGTACCGGCAGGTCATGGTCTACGAACCCGAGAACGCCATGGCGCGCCAGGGCCTGGAGCTGCTGGTCGTCGAGCGCAAGCACCGGCTCGTGGTGGTCGAGGGCGAAGCCCTGCTGAAGAAGGGCAAGCCCGAAGACCTGGTCATGGCGCTGGACATGCTGCGCCCGGTGCTGAACGAGAACCCGCGGCAGCGCGAGGCGCTGAACCTCAAGGAGCGCATCGACGAAGCCCAGAACAAGCTGGCCAAGCCCGAGGCCAAGCTCGCCGAGAGCTTCCGCAAGACGATCACGCTGGAGTTCCGCGACGCGCCGCTGCGCACGGTGTTCGACGTGATCGCCAAGGTGTCGAGCCTGAACTTCTTCTTCGACAAGGACATCCGTCCCGACCTGAAGGCGAACATCATGGCGCGCAACACCACCATCGAGGATGCGGTGCGCCTGCTGATGGTGACGAACCAGCTCGAGCAGAAGATCCTGAACGAGAACTCGGTGCTCATCTACCCGAGCACGCCGCAGAAGCTGAAGGACTACCAGACGCTGTCGGTGCGCACCTTCTACCTGGCCAACGCCGATGTGAAGGCGGTGTCGAACACCATCAAGACCATCGTCAAGACCAAGGACCTGGTGATCGACGAGCGGCTCGGCCTGATCATCATGCGCGACACGCCCGACGCCATCCGCATGGCCGAGCGCATCGTGGCCCTGCAGGACCTGACCGATCCGGAAGTGATGCTCGAAGTGGAGGTGGTCGAGATGAAGCGCTCGCGCCTGCTCGAGCTGGGCATCGACTGGCCCGGCCAGTTGTCGCTGTCGCCGCTGCAGATCGACGGCGCGCCGCTGGTGCTCAGGGACCTGGGCAATCTCAACCGCAGGAACCTCAAGGTGGGAGGGACCCCGAGCGTCTCGATCAATGCGAACAAGGACGACGCGGACGTGAGCATCCTTGCGAACCCCAGGATCCGTGTGCGCAACAAGGAGAAGGCCAAGATCCTGATCGGCGACCGGGTGCCGGTGATCACGACGACATCGAACGTGACCGGCTTCGTGTCGGAGTCGATCAACTACCTGGACGTGGGCCTCAAGCTGGAGGTCGAGCCCACCATCTACCTGGACGAAGAGGTGGCGATCAAGGTCAACCTCGAAGTCTCCAGCCTCGTGAAGGAAATCGTCAGCAAGTCGGGCTCGCAGGCCTACCAGATCGGCACGCGCGGCGCGAGCACCGTGCTGCGGCTGAAGGACGGCGAGACGCAGATCCTGGCGGGCCTGATCAGCGACGAAGACCGTTCCAGCTCGAACAAGATCCCCGGGCTGGGCGAGATGCCGGTGGCTGGGCGCCTGTTCGGAAGCCAGAAGGACGACACGCTGCGCAGCGAGATCCTGCTGTCCATCACGCCGCGCGTGGTGCGCTCGATTCGCCGGCCCGATCTGCAGTCGGCCGAGTTCGAGTCCGGTACCGAAAGCAACATCGGTGCGAGGCCGCTTCAGTTCACGGGCGGAGCGCCCGATGCACCGAAGGCTGTCGCTGCGCCGCCGGCGGCTGCAGCTCCTGTCGGTGCGGGCGCCGCCGCTGGCGCCGTGGCGCCGGGTGCCGGCGCGGCAAGCGCAGTGGCGCCCGTGAACGCTGCGCCGCAGCAGCCCAACAAGGCGGCGCCTGCGCCGCAAGGCGCGCCCGCAACCGGTGCCGTCAGCCTGAGCTGGCAGGCGCCCGCGCAGGTGAAGGTGGGCGAGCAGTTCAGCGCAGTGCTGCGCGTCAACAGCCAGCAGGCCCTGCGCGGCCTGCCGCTGCTCGTGGGCTTCGATCCGCAGCTGATGCAGGTCGTGAGCGCGCAGGAGGGCGACTTCTTCCGGCAGGCCGGCGGCAAGAGCACCTTCAACCAGCGCGTCGACGGCGTGCTGGGCAAGGTGTTCATCGCGGCCCTGCGCGAGAACCCGGCCGGCGGCGAGGCCGGCATCAATGGCACCGGCAGCGTGGCCACGCTCACCTTCAAGGCCGTCAAGGCCAGTGCCGGCGCGAAGCTCCAGTTGCTGTCGGCCACGCCGGAGCCGGCATCGGCATCGCCGGTGGCCGTGCCGGTGGAACAGGTGTTCAAAATTGTTCCGTAGCGCCCATCCTGCGCGTGGCTTCACCTTCGTGGAGCTGCTCGTGACGCTCGCCATCATGGCCGTGCTGGCGACCGTGGCGGTGCCGCTGGCGCAGGTGAGCGTGCAGCGCCAGAAGGAGCAGGAACTGCGGGCCTCGCTGATGCAGATCCGCGAAGCGCTGGACGCCTACAAGCGCGCGTCCGACCAGGGGCGCATTCAGATGAAGCTCGGCGAGAGCGGCTTTCCGAAGTCGCTCGACGACCTCTGGCAGGGCGTGCCCGACCAGCGCAGCCCGAACCAGCAGAAGCTCTACTTCCTGCGGTCGCTGCCGCGCGACCCGACCTTCGCGGACGCCCGGACACCCGCCGCGCAGACCTGGGGCCTGCGCAGCTACAGCTCGCCGCCGGATGCGCCGGCCGAAGGAGACGATGTGTTCGATGTTTATTCCAAGTCGAAGAAGACCGGCCTCAACGGGGTTGAGTACGCGTTGTGGTGATCGTCCGCATCGCCTGGAGACGGAGCGTGCCCGCCCGAATGAAAACTCGATAGGCAACAAACATGTCAAAAACCATTCAAATTTCCGAAGCCCCTTACCTCTGGAGCGTGATCATTGCGACGGCCATCTGCTTGTTGCAGAGCTATTGGAAGGGCAGCGAAAAGCTACTGATATGCGCAGTGCTTATTGCGCCCCTGAGCCTGCTTTTCCTAGGAAAAACGAGCATCGGTCCGCGTTTCATTGCACGTTCTTCTCCCTGGGGGCGGCGGATCATCAGCTGGGGAGAGGTCACCCATATCGAGGTGTTGCCGGGTTGGTACTGGATCGTTTTGCACGGGGAGAACAAGCGACTCGGAATCGTTGGGCCGAGCTTGTTCGAGTGGCAAACACAAAATGAAGACGACGAACTGCCAGCTTGGTATCTGGAGGAGCTTGCGCTGGAAAGGGATATTCCAATCTCGGTCAATTGGTTCGCGTTGTTCAAGCGGTCTCGCGGGACATGACAGTTGCCAAATGCCGGGTGCGTTGTTCGCGCGCGTGCGCGTCCACCGCAAGAAAAGTCGCGCGCCGCGCGGGCTTCACCCTGATCGAACTGCTCGTGGTGTTGTCGATCGTCGCGCTGCTTCTGACCATCGCCGCGCCGCGCTACTTCGGATCGATCGACAAGTCCAAGGACCAGGTGCTGCAGGAGAACCTGCGCGTCGTGCGCATCACGCTGGACAAGTTCTATGCGGACAAGGGGCGCTGGCCGAAGACGCTCGACGAACTGGTCGAGCAGCGCTACCTGCACGCGGTGCCCACGGACCCGGTGACCGAGTCGCGCACCAGCTGGATCCTGCTGCCCTCGCAGAACACCGAGGAAACCGGGATCGCCGGCATCAAGAGCGGGGCGTCCGGCGCCACCAAGGACGGCCGTTCGTATGAGAGCTTCTGACGGTCGATCCCGTGGGACGCCCGCATCCGCGCAGCGGGGGTTCACCTACATCTGGATGCTGCTGCTGATCGCGCTCATGGGTGTCGGCATGACCGTGGCCGCCGATGTGCAGACGACCGTCAGCCAGCGCGACAGAGAGAAAGAGCTGCTCGCCATCGGGCGCCAGTTCCGCACCGCGCTCGCCAGTTACTACGCGGCCCGGCTGCCGACGGCCGGTGCTGCCGGCGGCCTGCCGCTGCCCTCGGGCATGGGGCCTGGCCAACCCGTTTCAGGGCTGCCGCCTGCCGCCGGTGGTGGCGGCGGCGCGAATTTTCCTGGCGCAGGCGGCCAGCCCGCGCTGCCGCCGCAGAACGATCCGAGCGGCTATCCCGCCAGCCTCGAGGCCCTGCTGAAGGACGAACGCTTTCCCGGCATCCGCCGCCATCTGCGCAAGGTGTTCGTCGATCCGATGACCGGCAAGGCCGAATGGGGACTGGTCCAGGTGTCGGGCCGCATCGTCGGCATTCATTCGCTCTCGACGGCCATGCCGATCAAGCAAGCGGGCTTCGAAGGCGACGAGCAGGCCTTCACGGGCGCGCAAAGCTATGCCGAATGGATCTTCGGTCCGCTCGCCCAGATGCCAACGCCGGCCGGAGGCAAGACGATCGGGTCGACCTCCGCCACATCGCTTCCCTCTTTTTCGACGACGCCTTTCTCCGCGTCCCCACGACCTTGAACCGAGCCGAGGTGCCCATGCACAACAGGAAGATTTCTCTCACCCTCACCGTGTCGTTCGCCGCTGCCTTGTCGGCGATGTTGCTTTGCGTGCCTGCGAGCGCGCAGACGGATTCGGGGCTGCCGTCCATCCTGCGGGACATGCCCCAGTCGGGTTCGATGTGCAAGAACGAGCGGCTGCCCGGTGCCGCGTTGTCCGGTAGTGGGCGAGCCGACGGCGGCCTGGAGGCGGGCTGCGCGCTGCCGGCCTCGGCAGCCACCGCCTTCCTGCAAAAGAACGGCGCCACGGTCATCGACACGCGCCACGAGAGCGACTTCCTGCAGTTCCATATCGCGAACGCCATGAGCGTCGACGCGGCAAGCATCCGGCTCAAGACGCACCTGCGCGACAAGCCCTTGCTGCTGGTGGGCGATGGCAAGTCCGACCGCGAGCTCTACGGGGCCTGCGGGCGGCTGCGGGCCCAGGGCTTCAAGTCGGTCCAGGTGCTGATGGGCGGCATGGCCGGCTACCTCGCGAAGGAGCTGCCCGTGAGCGGCCACGGCGCGCCCGATGCCTTCGAGTCCGCGCAACTCGACCCCGCGCAACTGTGGGCGCAGAGCCAGTTTCCCGAAAGCCTGGTCGTCGTCATGAACAGCCCGGCATCGGCCGAACTCCTGCCGCTGGCGCCGCGGGTGTCCATCTCCTCGGACACAGCGCTGCGAGCCCTCGCCGGCGCCGTGGAGCGACGCCGCAAGGAGCAGAAGACGGTGCTTGCCAATGTGACGGTGGTGGTCGACGGTGCGATGTCCGAGGCCACGTTCCGCCAGTACAGCCAGGTGGTGGCTCCCACGCCGCTGCTGGTGTACACGGGCGGCGCCCCCGCGTTGAAGGGCTTCCTGCGCTCGCAGGAGGCCGCATGGGCCGCACATGCCCGCGGACCCAAGCAACCGCGCTGCGGTTGAAGTGGCCATGCAGCGGCGTGCGTGGATCAGGGCGGCCGGCGTACTGGCCGGCGGCGCCCTCATGCCAATGTGCAGCAGCCTTGCCGCGCAGGGGGAGTTGCAGCTTCGCTTCAACTTCGGCATGAACAACCCCGGCGCGACCGACCTGCCGGTCCAGCGGCTCTGGATGTACCTGCCCGTGCGCCGGAACGCCTGGTGGACGCTGGACGGCGTCGAGACCGGCCTGCCGCACGAACTGCAGAGCGATCCGCTGGGGCACACCATCCTCTTCGTTGCCATCGACAGGCTCGGCGCGTACGCGCGACGCGTGGCGGCGCTGACGGTCAACCTGAAGCAAAGCGCGGCGCCGTTGCCCGCGGCCAGGGATGCGCGGGACTGGCTGGCGCCGGAGCGCTACATCGAATCGGACCACGAAGCGATCGCCGCGCAGGCACTGGCGCTGAAGTCCGCGACCGATGCGCAAACCCTGCGCAACATCTACGACTTCGTTGCCGCGAGCATGGATTACGCGGGCTACATGCCGGAGGACTTCGGCGCCCTCTATGCGCTGCGCCAACGGCGCGGAGATTGTTCCGAATACGCCTGCCTCGTCGTGGCCCTGTGCCGTGCATCGGGCATCCCGGCCCGCATGGTCGAAGGCTATGTCACGGACCGCAGCTTCGCGCCCCGGCCGATGGATTTCCACGATTGGGCCGAAGTGCTGGTCGACGGGCAGTGGCGGGTCGTCGATGCGCAGAAGAGAGCCCTGATGGAGCGGGACGCCCACTACATCGCGTTCCGCTACTACCGCGACAAGGCACTGAACGGCGTGGGGCTGGCGCATCGCTACCGCATCGACGGCGAGATGGAATTCAGCGTCTAGCAACGCCGATCCGCAGGGCAAACAGGAGCCCCGCAAAAAAGCGGGGAAAATCCCGCCAGCACTGTCGTTCGGGCACTTCTGCCCGCGACAACTTCATTCTTCTGAAGAACACCAGTTTCATGTTCCCGCACCGGCTGCATGCGTGGCTGCTCGGACACCTCTCGAAATACCGCGCCGCCCCGCTGTGGGCGAACGTGGTGCTGGCCGCTTCCCTCGCCCTCCTGGCGGTCATGATCGTCTTCTTCGGCGGCTCGTCCGCCGCGCCGGGCGTGCCGGCAACGCAGATCACCCATGCCGACTGGCAGGTCACCGAAGCACCGGGCTTTCGAGAACCCTCGATCGTCATGGACAGCCGGGCCTTGCCCGACACCTGGCAGCCCATCGAGCTGCCCCTGTCCCTGCCCATCGCGCTGCTGCGCCAGGCCGACGGCCGCTTCATCGCCAGCGCGACCCGCACCACCTGGCTGCGCGTGTCCGTGCGCGACCTGCCCGTTTCCACCGGCCCGCTTGCGCTGTACGGCGTGCGCATCAAGACCGACGGCACCATCGCGGTGTATGCCGACGGCCGGCTGGTTCATCGCGCGCAGGAAAAAGGGCCGCTGTGGAACAGCACCCGCACCCCGCTGTGGGTGGTGATCGAGAAGACGCCCGATGCGGTGCCGCTCAAGGAAATCCTCATCCGCCTGGAGCACACGCGCAATGCGCAGGTGGCGGTGTCCTCGCTGTGGCTGGGCCCGGTCGATTCGCTGAAGGACCGCTACAACAAGCGCCTGTGGTTCCAGCAGGACCTGCCCGCCATGCTCGGCGCTGCCTTCATGGCCGTGGGCCTGTTCGCGCTGTTCGTGTGGTTCAGGCGCCGGCATGAAACCGGCTACCTGCTTTTCTTCAACCTCGCGACCACCTCGTTCCTGCGGAGCCTGCATTTCTACGTGGGCCTGCCGGTGGCCAACGACTGGTTCGCCTGGTTGACGGTCAACTCGCTGTTCTGGCTGGTCGCGGTGGTGCACTTCGCGCTGCGCCAGTTGCATGGCCATCCGCTCAAGTGGCTGACGTACGGGGTCGTCGGCTGGACCGTGCTGATCGGCGTGCTGACCCTGCCGGGTCTTTCGATACTGAGGAACACGCCGCAGGTCACGCCGCTCATCTACGTCGGCGCGGCCCTCATGGGCAGTGCCGTCGCGCTGGTGGGCGGCGTCAGTGCCTGGCGGCGCTCGAACGAGGGCCGGCTGGTGGCCGTCGGCATCGGCATGTGCGTGCTGCTGGGCCTGTCCGACTGGCTGCTGCAGAACAACTTCGTGAGCCCCGAGGGCTGGTACCTGGGTGCCTACACCAACGCCGTCACCTTCACGGTCTTCGGCGCGCTGATGTACCGGCGCTACGTCAACGCCATCGCGGAGGTGGAGCTGGTCAACGCCAGCCTGGCCGAGCGCCTGCAGGTCCGCGAGGCCGAGCTCGAACAGAGCCACCGCCGGCTGCGCGAGGTGGAGAAGCGCCAGACCATCGGCGACGAGCGCCAGCGCCTGATGCAGGACATGCACGACGGCCTGGGCTCATCGCTCATCAGCGCGATCCGCTCGGTGGAGAACGGGCGCCTCAGCGACGAGAAGGTGTCGCACATCCTCAGAAGCTGCCTGGACGACCTGAAGCTCACCATCGATTCGATGGAGCCGCTCGAGGACGACCTGCTGCTCCTGCTGGCCACGCTGCGCTACCGCCTCGGCCCCCGGCTCGAGGGGTCCGGCGTCACGCTGCGGTGGGAGGTGCAGGAGATTCCCCCGATCGACTGGCTCGACCCGACCAGCGCGCTGCACATCCTGCGCATCGTGCAGGAGAGCATCGCCAACATCCTGCGCCACACCCGCGCCACCGAGATCCGCGTGGGCACCGTGCCCGAGGCCGAGGGTGTGCGCGTGACCATCGAGGACAACGGCCAGGGCGGCTTCGATGTCGACAAGGCGATGGCCGAGGCCGGCGGGCGCGGCATGCAGAACCAGCTGCGCCGCGCGCAGGCCGTCGGCGGGGGCGTCAGCTGGCGCTCGGGGCCGAGCGGCACGCTGTTCACGCTGTGGCTGCCGTTGCAGCGCAAGCCGCGGAAGGCTTGAAGCCCGCGCTCAGTCGGCGCCCGCGTGCCCCTGGTGCTGGGGCAGGTCGTCGTTGATGGTGAACCACGGCGCCTTCGAGCCGACGAAGATGTGCGCGCTGGGGCGGATGGACGGATCGTCCACCAGCGTGCCCAGGGTGACGTGCACGAACATGCCCTCGCGCACCACTGAATACAGGAACGAGCCGCACTTGCCGCAGTGGATGTCGCCGGCGTTTTCCTCGCCGTGGATCAACAGCGTGTCGCCGCCCTGCGTGATCGCCAGCTTGTGCCGCTCGATGCCGGCGAAGGGCTTGAAGGCCGAGCCCGTCGCACGTCGGCAGTCCGCGCAGTGGCAGTTGAGGGCGTAGGTGAACGCGTCGGCCACCGCGTAGTGGACGGCGCCGCACAGGCACTTGCCGGCGAGCGTGCGGACGGTGGTTGTCCCGGGGCTTGTCACCGGTGTCTCTCGTAAGCGAAGAAGGCTTCAGCCCGCCAGGCCCACGTACACGTTCTGCACATCGTCGTTCGCGTCGATGGCCGCCAGGAAGACTTCGACTTCCTCCAGGTCCGCGGCGCTCAGGCTGGCCGGATCGACCGGGTTCTTCGGCTTGTAGCCGAGCTTGGCCGAGAGCACGGTGAAGCCCTGCGCCGGCAGCGCGCGGCTCACGAGGTCCAGGTCGGTCGGGTCGGTCAGGAACACGGTGGCATTGCTTTCGCCGGCCGGCTCGAAGTCCTGCGCGCCGGCTTCGATGGCGGCGACCTCGGGGTCGGCCGTGGCATTCGCGGGCTCGGCTTCGATCATGCCGACGTGGTCGAAGTCCCACGACACCGAGCCCGAGGTGCCCAGTTGGCCCTTGCGGAACAGCACGCGCATTTCAGGCGCGGTGCGGTTCACGTTGTCGGTCAGGCACTCGACCATCACCGGCACGCGGTGCGGCGCGAAGCCTTCGTAGATCACATGCTCGAAATGCACCGCCTCGCCCGTGAGGCCTGCGCCCTTCTTGATGGCGCGGTCCAGCGTGTCCTTGGGCATCGAGACCTTGCGGGCCTGCTCCACCACCAGCCGCAGGCGCGAATTGGAGGCCGGGTCGGCGCCGTTGCGCGCGGCCATCATGATTTCCTTGGCCAGTTTTCCGAACAGGCGGCCCTTGGCATTGGCGGCCAGGTCCTTGTGCTTTGCTTTCCACTGTGCGCCCATGGCGGATGTTCCTTGTATGTTGTGTACGGTGCCTTGCCTGGCGCTCGGGCCTGAACGGCGGGATGACCGGTTTGGGGCGACAACTGTAGCCGGAGCGCGCCAGGGGTGGAACCACAGGCTGCGGACTCCCTGGCGACAGCCGCCGGCCGGGCGCAACCAGATACTTGGTGCATGCACACACAGCCCCTGTTTTCGGTGGAGGCACGGCACGAGCTTCTGCGGCTCATGAGCGCCTATCCCCTGGCGACCCTGGTCACCGTGGCAGACGGCGCTGCAGAGGCCAACCTGCTCCCGCTGGAGGTCTGCGACATCGGCGTTCACGGAACGCTCCGGGGCCATGTTGCAAGAAGCCACGCGCTGTTCACAGGCGTTCCGGACGGCAGCCGGGTGACGGCCGTGTTCCAGAGTCCGAACGCCTACATCTCGCCGCGCTGGTACGTCAACGGACAGCGCAGCGGCCGGCTGGCGCCCAGCTGGAACTATGCGGCAGTCCAGGCACAGGGCGTCCTGCGGTTCGTCGACGACCCGGCCTGGGTGCTGGCCCACCTGGCCTCGCTCACCGCGTCGCAGGAGGCAGGGCGCGCCGAACCCTGGTCGCTGGACGATGCATCGCAGGAATTCGTGCAGGACGCGTCGCAACGGCTGGTGGGCTTCGAGATCGACATCCAGTCGTTGACCGGCAAGCGGTTCCTGTCGCAGCAACGCACCGAGGCCGACCGGCGCAGCCTGATCGAACACCTGGCCCTCGAAAACGCTCCCTCGGCACGCGCCGTGGCGTCGTTGATCGTGCCCTGACGACGCGCAAGCGGTTCACGCCTGGACCGCAGTTTTCTCCAAGTCCTGGATGCAAGGCGCCACTACGCTTGCCTCATTCCTCCACGCATCCAGGTCAATCCGCCATGCCATCCATCGACACACGACAACAGCAGACAGAACACTTCCATCGACTCCACGCCGGCCCCGATCCGCTGGTGCTCGTGAACGCGTGGGACGCGGTCAGCGCGCGCATCGTCGAGCGCGCCGGGGCCAAAGCCATCGCCACCACCAGCGCGGGCATCGCCTGGGCGCTCGGTTATGCGGACGGCGAGCGCGTGCCGGTGGGCGAACTGCTGGCGGCCACCGCGCGCATCTGCCGCGTGACTAGCGTGCCGGTCACGGTCGACATCGAACGCGGCTTCGGCGACAGCACCGAGGCCGTGCGCGACGTGGTGCGCGCGTTCATCGACATGGGCGCGGTGGGCATCAACATCGAAGACGGCACGCTGCCCGGCACGCGGGAGCTCGCGCCGCCGGAAATCCTGTGCGAGCGGATCGAGGCGCTGCGCCGGCTCGATGCGCGCTTCTTCATCAACGCCCGCACCGACACCTACTTCGTCGCCAACGACGACCCCGCCGCGCGCTACGAAGACACGCTGCGGCGCGCCCGTCTCTACGCATCGGCCGGCGCCGATGGCATCTTCGTGCCGGGCATGTCGAAGCTGGAGGAAATCGCGGGTCTCGCTGCGGCGGCGCCCTTGCCGGTGAACGTCTATGCGGGCCACACCCAGGCGCCGCCGGTCGCGGTGCTCGCAGGCGCGGGTGCGCGCCGCATCAGCCTGGGCTGCGGCCCGCTGCAGGCGGCGCTCGGACTGCTCGACCGAATCGCCGCCGAGGCCTTCGACGGCAGCGACGCCGGCTTTCGCGTGATGGGCGCCGGGATGCTGTCCGCAGGCGAGATCAACGCACTTTTTTCCGGCGGGTCCTGAGAAAAAGGCCGCAGGAAAGGCTTGGGGTACAGTGGCGACCCCTTGCCGCAGCCGACCTCCACCGACCCCCTCGTCCCGTACAGCATTCGCCTCGAATCGGTCACGCTGGTTCGCGGCGAACAGCGCGTTTTCGACGGGCTGACGCTCAGCCTCGACGAAGCGCGCATCGGCCTCGTCGGCGACAACGGCGCGGGCAAGAGCAGCCTGTTTCGCCTCATCAGCGGGCTCGACCAGCCGCAGCAGGGGCGCGTCGTGGTGCATGGCTGCGATACGCAGGGGACGCAGGCCGACCGCCGCCAGCTCTCGCAGCACGTGGGGCTGATGTTCCAGAACCCCGACGACCAGATCATCTTTCCCACCGTGGCCGAGGAGCTTGCGTTCAGCCTCACGGCGCGCGGCGAAACACGGCAGGCGGCGCGCGAGCGGGCGCGCGAATTCCTGGCCGAACGCGGACTCGCGGCGTGGGCCGGGCGCGCCATCGGCGAACTGAGCCAGGGGCAGCGGCAGCAGGTGTGCCTGCTCGCGCTGCAGATCGGCCAGCCCGCCACGCTGCTGCTCGACGAACCGTTTGCAAGCCTCGACCTGCTGAGCCAGTCGCGGCTCGCGGCGCAGCTCGAAGCCACCGGCCAGCAGATCGTCGTCTCCACGCACCTGCTCGAGCATGTGTACGACTTCGAGCGCGTGCTGTGGCTCGAACAGGGCAGGGTGCGCGCCGACGGGCCGGGCCGCGAAGTCTGCGAGGCCTATGCCGAGAACGTGCGCCAGCGCGCCGAGGCCGAGCGGGGCGCGCGGCATGCGTAGCCTTTACTCGTCGCATCCGACCTGGATGCATGCGCTGCCGGCGTGGGTCAAGCTCGCGGCGCTTTCGGTGTGCGGCACGCTGCTGGTGCTGGTCGAGCGGCCCGTTCACCTGGGCATCGCCTGCATCGTGGTGCTGCTGCTCTTCGCTTCGCTCGGCCGCACGGCGTGGCTGCGCGTGCGGATGCTGGTGGGCATCGCGATCGGCTGCGCGCTGATCGTCGGCTTTCACTGGTTCCTGGGCACGACCTTGCTTGGCGTGGCGAGCGCGCTGCGCCTGGCCAGCGCGGCCGTGCTCGCGCTGATGCTCACGCTCACCACGCGCTTCGAAGACCTGCTGGCCGTGCTCGAGACCGTGATGCAGCCGCTGCAGCGTTTCGGCGTGCCGACCGAGCGGATCGCGCTCGGCATCGGCCTGATGCTGCGCTTTGCCGAGAACTTCTACGTGCAATGGCAGCGCCTGGACGACGCCTACCGCGCCCGCGCCGGCCATGGCGGCGGGCTGCGCCTCTTGGCGCCGCTGACCATCCGCACGCTGCAGACTGCCGAGCGGGTGGCCGATGCGCTGGCCGCGCGGCTGGGGCGCTAGTGCGCGCGGCGCAGAATCCGACGAACACCCCTCTCCCGAATCCCGACATGACCACCACCGGCTCCATCACCTCGTCCCGCTCGCTCTCGTACATCGCGCTGTTCGCCGCGCTGATGGCGGTGTTCGGCCTGATCCCGAAGGTCGATCTGCCGTTCGGCGTGCCGATCACGCTGCAGTCGCTGGGCGTGATGCTGGCCGGCTGCCTGCTGGGGCCGCGGCGCGGCTTCTTCGCGATTGCGCTGTTCCTGCTGGCGGTGGCGCTCGGGCTGCCGCTGCTGCCGGGCGGGCGCGGCGGGCTGGCGGTGTTCGTCGCGCCGGCCGGGGGCTTTCTGTTCGGCTGGATGTTCGGCGCTTTCGCCTGCGGCCTCCTGATGCGCCGCATGGCGGGCGCGACCGGCAAGGGGTTGCTAGCAGCGGCTTTTCTCGCGTCCGTGGTCGGCGGGATCGTCGTGGTCTATGCCTTCGGCATCGTCGGGCTCTCGCTGATCGCCCACATGTCGCTCACGCAGGCGGCGCTGGCGATGCTGGTCTTCATTCCGGGCGACCTCATCAAGTGCGGCATCTGCGCGATGCTCGTGCAGACGGTGATGCGCGGCATGCCGAGCTGGCGGCTCGACCGCGACTGACCAGCGCTACAGCCCGCGCCGCTTGAACACGGTGCGCGAGAGGTAGTCCTTGCGCGGGCCCTTCACCAGGTGCTCGATGGCGAACGAGCCGTCCGCGCGGAACCGGTAGACGCTGTCGTACTGGTCGGCAACGCAGAGGTGGCCGGCCGATCCGACGAGTTCGTCGCCTTCGCGCGCGATGGCGATGTCATGAAAGAGCCGCAGCGGGACTTCGGCAAAGAAGACCGAGAAGCCGTCGGGGCTGCGTTCGAAGACGTACTCGCGGTGCCCGTCGAACGCCTGCCCGTCGGGCAGCTGGATCCGGCCCTCTTCGCGGTATTTCAGCGGGCCGGCGTCGAGCCGCACGAATCGGGCGGCCCCGACCATCGTGGCCTTGCCCTCGATGAGGCGGTCCAGGTCCCAGGCGCCTTCCAGCAGATCGAAGACCGTGTCCGGCGTGCCCCAGGAAGCAAGGGGCGGGAGAGGCGTCGTTTCCATGCGCGAACTGTAGGTCAAGCCAAAGTTCTCTGACGTTTGAGCATTGATTGTTTCCGTTCTGTGAACGCCGCGGTTCCTTTCGCTAAGGGTTTTTACGTAGATGGCGCCGCACAATACATCCACAGACCGGCCCCCAAGCCGATCTGGGTGAACAGGGCCCCGAGCGAGGTGGCCGCCCCCGGAGGGACGGTGACCCACCCAAGACCGGTTCGAAATCATCCGAAGCAAAAACTGAACTGAATTGAAGGAAATCCAAATGACTGCCTCGAAGATCCTCTCCGCCGTTGCTGTTGCCCTGATGGCTGTTGCCGGTGCCGCCCACGCTGAAAGCTATGACGGCGTGCATCAACTGACCTCGGCCGCCGCCCGCGCCGACGTCGCCGGCCAGGCCGTGGTTGCCGCGCACAGCGCCAACCCGTACGCCACCGGTGCCAATGCAGGCCCTGCGCAAGTGTTCGTCTCGTCGACCAGCCGCGCTGCCGTCCGTTCGGAAGCCGTTGCCGCCGCACACAGCGCCGATCCGTACGCCGAAGGCGCATCGGCTGGCGTGGCCCCGCTGGTCGCCAGCACCGTGGATCGCAATGCCGTCCGCGCCGCAGCCCGCGCTGCCGCCCGTGGCGACGCACTGCCGCTGTAATCCTCGGCGAGCGCAAGCTCCGAAAGCCGGCCATGCGAAAGCATGGGCCGGCTTTTTCTTTGTTGTCTTGTCTTCGGCCGCCCGCGCCATGCAGCGCGACGGATGGATGAAGGCGTGGCCATGAAAAGGGAGCCCGCGGGGCATGCCATGCCGCGCACGGCCGTCTGATAAGCTGCCTTCGCCTCCCACCGACCCGTTCCTTCCACACCCTGTCTGTCCTTGCGAACGCATCGCGCATGTCGTCCGAAGAAACCCTGCGCCGCTGGCGCCTGATCCTCGGCCGCTACGCGGCGCAACCGCTCTCGCAGGCGGAGTTCTCGTCGGGCGACTGGAAGCTCGACCAGGCCCTCGAATACCTCTACGGCCGGGAGTACGAAGGCCGTGGCCTCGCCAGGCCCAGCGGCGGCGGCGGTCCGGGGTCGCTCGACCCCAGCCAGCTGCGTGCGGTCGACTGGCTCAACCGCTCGCGCAAGCTCTTTCCGCAGGACGTGTTCGAGCGCATGCAGACGCAGGCCATCGACCGCTACCAGCTCACCGACCTGCTCAACGACCCCGCTGTGCTGCGCTCGCTCGACGCCACGCCCGGTCTCGCCAAGGCGCTGCTGGGCATGCGCGGGCGGCTCTCCAGCCAGATGCGCGACGCGGTGCGCGAGGTGATCCAGAAGACCGTCGACGAGATCACCCGCAAGCTCAAGAACGATTTCGTCAACGCGCTGGTCGGCCGGCGCAACCGCATGCGCCGCTCGCACATCAAGAGCGCGCAGAACTTCGACGCGCGCGCCACCATCGCGGCCAACCTGAAGCACTACGACGTGGAGCGCAAGCAGATCGTCATCGAGCAGCCGCGCTTCAACGCGCGCGTGAAGCGCAACCTGCCCTGGGACGTGGTGCTGTGCGTGGACCAGAGCGGCTCGATGATGGATTCGGTGATCTACAGCGCGGTCATCGCCGGCATCATGAGTTCGCTGCCCGCGGTGCGCGTGAAGCTGGTGGTGTTCGACACCGCGGTGGTCGACCTCACCCACATGGCGCACGACCCGGTCGAGGTGCTGCTCACCGTGCAGCTGGGCGGCGGCACCGACATCGGCCGCGCGGTGGCGTACTGCGAGTCGCTGGTGGGCAACCCGCAGCGCACGGTGTTCGCGCTCATCAGCGACTTCATGGAAGGCGCGGCGCCGGGGCCGCTGCTGGCTGCGGTGCAGCGCATGGCGCAATCGCGCGTCACGTTGCTCGGGCTGGCGGCGCTCGACGAATCGGCCAACCCGGTGTACGACCGGCAGATGGCGCAGCGCCTTGCCGACAAGGGCATGCACGTGGCGGCGCTCACGCCGACGCACTTCGCGCAATGGCTCGCGGAGGTGATGAACTGATGGCCTGGTACGACGGCTACCGCGCCTACGACGACGACACGCTCGCCACGCTCGCGAACCCCGGCCTGCTGCGCCGCGCCGCGAAGGATGTGGAGGCCGGCAAGGTCGCATGGGCCGAGCAAGGCGAAGCCGGGGGCGTGGCCGGCGTGGCCGGCGTGGTTATGGCCGACGGCCAGCGCGTGCAGCTCGATGCGCGCGGCCCGCAGCAGGCGCGTTGCGACTGCCCGGCGCCGGGCATCTGCAAGCACATCCTCGGCGCGGCGCTGTGGCTGCGCGCGCTGGAGCCGGCTGCAGCGGGAGCGGGCGATGCGATCGCGGCGCAGCAAGAAAACGCAACGCCCGCCGGCCCCGATCCGCTCGCGGAAATCCTCGCGCTCGACGCCGCGGCGCTCTTCAAGGCCGCGGGCGTCGCCGCCGTGCGCCGTGCCGCGGCTGCGGCCAGCGGCGCCGTCGAATGGCGCGTGCAGGGCGGCGCGCTCGTCATGGACCTGCCCGAACTCGGTGCCTCGTGCCGCTGGGTCGCGGGCGCGGGCTATGCGGGCATGGTCTCCGAGGTGCCGGCCGCCGAGCGCAAGGCGGTGCACCTCATCGCCATCGCCGCGCTGCGCAGCGCGCACGGCCAGCCCTTCGCGTGGCCCGAAGGCGCGCAGCCCGCACCGGTCGAAGACACCGCGCGACTGGGCGACCGCGAGCGCGCCTTTCTGCGGCAGGTCGAATCGATGCTGCAGGAGCTGCTGACCGGCGGCCTCTCGCATGTGAGCGAGCTGACCTCGGCGCGCCTGCTCGCGCTCAACATGTCGGCGCGCGGCGAAGGCCTGCCGCGCCTCGCGGCGCTGCTGCGCAACCTTGGCGGCACGGTCGACCTGCTGGTGCGGCGCGACCACCGCGCGGAGGAGCGCGATGCCTTCGCGCTCATGGCGCGCATCCATGCGCTGTGCGCGGCGCTGGCGCGGGCCGAGGGCGATCTGGCCGCGGCCCTGCGCGGCCGGCTGCGCCGCGACTTCGACGAAACCGCCGCGCTCGACCTGCTGCCGCTCGGTGCCCACTGGTGGCAGACGCGCGGCGGCGCGCGCGGCCTCACGGTGGCGTTCTGGGACCTGGCCGGCGCGCGCCTGCTGCAGGCCTCGCTGGCGCGACCCGACGGCACCGACACCGCCTTCACCCGCAGCGGCGCATGGTCCGCGAACGCGCTGTGGCCGGGCGCCGGCGCGGCACAGAGCGTATGCCAGACCGCCGTGCGGCTCGAACAGCCACGCCTGGCCGAAGACGGCCGCCTCGCGCTCGGCGGCGCCACGCGCGCCCAGCCTCTGCCGGCCTGGGACGCCGACGATCCGCGCCTTGCGGCCATCGGCTGCGGCAACTGGGCCGAACTCGGCGACCGCCTGCGCGCCGCCACCGGCCTTGCGGCCGAGCCCTTCGATGCGGTGCTGCTGCGCCCGGCCGACACCCGGCTGCCGGTGCTCGACGAAGCCCGGCAGCGCCTCGACTGGCTGGTGCAGGACGACGCGGGCCAGTGGCTGCGACTGGGTATTCCGGTCGGCCCCGAGCACCGGGAGCGCGTCGACAACCTCGACCGCTTCACCGCGCGCCGCGCGCCGGTGCACGCGGTGCTGGTGCGCATCGAGCGGTCGGCCGCCAGCACCGAGCTCATGCCCATCGCGGTGCTCAGTACCGACGCGAAGAAGAAGCTGCAGGCGGTGTCGCTCGACTTCGCCGACGAAGCCGCGCGCACCACCTCGCTGGCCAACCGCATCCTGCGCATGTTCGAGGCGCGCCAGCAGCAGCGACAAGCCGCGCCGATGGGCGCGCCCACGCTCTCGGCACGCCTGCTCGCGCCGGTGATCGACGTGGCCGAGACCCAGGCCGCGACCGGCCGCATGGCGTTGACGGCGCCGCAGCGCCAGCGGCTGCACGAGGCGCTCGACCGCACCGGCTCGATCGGCCTGGAGGTGCTGGCGAACGCATTGCGCGCGCACCTCGC
This sequence comes from Variovorax sp. ZS18.2.2, assembly GCF_024701975.1. Taxonomy (GTDB): domain Bacteria; phylum Pseudomonadota; class Gammaproteobacteria; order Burkholderiales; family Burkholderiaceae_C; genus Variovorax. The sequence goes on along the minus strand of NZ_JANLNM010000005.1, from coordinate 465,260 downwards.
CGCGCCGGCCGCGGTGCCGCTGCTGAAGCTGGGCTTTCTCTGCCAGCTGCTGGGCGAGCTCGACGGGCTGCCGGAACACCGCGAAGCACAGGCGATTTAGAACCTTTGGTTGCGGGTATTTCCACTGGTCCGGCGGTGGTCAAAGCGTCATCGCCAACTGCCAGAATTGCCGGTTGCTTTGAGGAGAACGCATGGGATTTCTGGACAAGATCTTGGGCGCCGTCAGCGGCGGCGCCACCCCCAGGGCCGAGGGAGGCCTCACGCGCGAGCAAGCCAAGCTGCTGGAAGAGGCCGTCGCCTGCTTCGAGAAGGCGGGCAAGGAACTGCCGGCCAAGGCCACCGCGTTCCTCGTCGACGGCACGCAGGAAACCGTGCTGCTCGACCTGCAGGCCGCGCGCTCCTTCGAGCCCGGCAAGCTGCTCGGCGACCCCGGCCGCCTGCGCTGGGGCTTCAACAACTACCAGAACAAACCGCTCGAGAAGGTCGGCAACGGCAGCCTCGAGCAACGCGGCCGCTTCTACGCCAGCGTGCGCGCCGAGACGCCGCCGCTCGACGCGCTGGTGCGCCTGGGCAAATTGCTCGCGGCGGCCGACGGCGGCCAGTCGCTCGAGCACCCCGGCGCGGCCGTGCCCGACTGGCTGCAGTACCTCGTCAACGACGCCGTGTTCGCCACCTTCAACAAGGGAGGCACCAACAGCGACGAGCGCGACCTCGCCAAGCACCGCCCCGCATGGAACGTGCACCTCGTCGCGGCGCTGCTGGCGCACGAAGGGCTCGATGCGCAACCCCTCGCGCTGCAGGAGATCTTCGAGCGCAAGGGCCTCGACGCCTGGTACCACGACCGGCTGGACGGCATCGTCCAGGCCGAGGCCGTGGCCGACTACATGCGCAGCCACCGCGAAGCCGCCGAGGCGCTGCCCGTGCAGCTCTCGGCCGCGGGCCGCGTGCTGCTGGCCCGGCGCATCGGGAAGGACAAGACGCTGCTGAACGACTTCGCGCCGCTCTTCGTGCGCCTGGCCATCGACAGCAGCAAGACGGTGCGCGCCGAGGCCACGCCGCACATCGAAGGCATCGCCGAGGCGCAACGCCTCGAACTGCTCGGCCAGCTGCTGAAGGACGGCGACACCACGCAGCGCACGCAGGCGGCCGAGCTGCTCGCGCGCCTGCCCGGCGACGCCGCGCGCGCGCTGCTCGCCGCGGCCGCCGAGACCGAGACCAGCAAGGCGGTGCAGCAGGCCATCCGCTCGGCGCTGTCGCGGCTCGACGCGGCGGGCGATGCGGGCGAACTCGCGCTGCCCGAGCCGCCGGCCTGGCAGCCCTTCGAGGACCAGCCGCTCGGCGAAGACGCGGTGCAGTTGCTGATCGCCAACCGCATCGAGCTGCTCGAGAAGAACCGCATCGCGGCGGAGGCCGAGATCGAGGAGAACCGGGTCTCGACGGACAAGTACAAATACAAGTTCCGCCAGGAAAACTACACCGCCCACAAGAAGCTCACCGACGACGACATGCGCGTGGCGGTGCGCGTGCTCAACGGCCAGGCCAGCAAGCACGACCAGAACCGCATGAGGAACGGCCAGCTGCAGCAGGTCGTGAGCTTCGGCAACCGCCTGCAGGCGCTGCCGGCTTTCGGCATGCCGCACCTCATCCGCTGGCTGGGCGTGTCGCGCCACTGGACCAGCTTCTGGTTCGACGACGGCTTCCACAAGTGGCTCGGCCGCCAGCCCGCGGGCTCGGTCGACCTGCGCGCGCTGGCCGAGCTGCTCCAGCGCTCGGGCATGCCGATCGACGACGTGGCCCACACCGCGCTCTTCCAGTACTGGAACCAGGCTTCGGCGGTCGACGTGCTGCCGGCCGACCGCGTGTGGCCCTTCTTTGCCGAACACCCCGAGTACATCGACGAGGGCCTGGGCCTCATCGCTCCGCCCAAGCGCGAAGGCCGCCAGACGCAGCTCGACCTGAACGCCACGCTGCGCACGCTGGCCATCTTCCCGACCGTGCAGGCGCGCTGGCTGCCGCGCGTGATGGAGCTGGCGCTCGGTGAGGGCAAGACGCACCGCGCGGCCGCGCAGAAGGCGCTGTCGATGCTGCCGGACATCGGCCGGCGCGTGGTCGAGTCGCTCGACGCCACCAAGAGCGAAGTGCGCATCGAGGCCGCCGACTGGCTGGCCGAACTGAAGTACGCCGAGGCCCTGCCCGCCATCACCAAGGGGCTTGAAAAGGAGACGCGCGAAACGGTGCGCGCCGCCTACCTCACCGCGCTGGAAGCGCTGGGCGACGACATCTCGCCGCGCCTCGCGCCCGCGATCCTGCTGGCCGAGGCGAAGAAGGGGCTGAAGGCCAAGCCGCCGGCGGGGCTCGCATGGTTCGCGCTCGACGGCCTGCCCGCCTGCAAGTGGCTGGACGGCAGCGCGGTCGAGCCCGAGATCGTGCGCTGGTGGGTGGTACTCGCCTGCAAGCTCAAGGAGCCGGGCGGCAACGCGCTGCTCACGCGCTACCTGGGGCTGCTGGACGCGCCGGGCCGGCAGGCCATCGGCAGCCTGGTGCTGCGCCAGTTCATCGCGCAGGACACGCGCCATCCCTCGCTCGACGAAGGCATTGCGCATGCCAACGCCGTTGCGCCGCAGCGCTACCAGAACAACCAGCAGGGCTATCACAACGCCAAGGCCGAGTACAAGAAGTACTACGAGGCCGACTTCCAGAAGACGCAGGAGCAGGTCTTCGAGGAATGCAAGCGCGAGAAGATGAGCGAGTACCTGGGCAGCGCCATCGGCGAGAAGGGCGTCCTGGCCCTCGCCGCGCAGGCGTCCGGGCACGAGGTGGTGACGCTGCTGCAGCAGTACATGCGCGACCACTACCAACGCCGCTCGCAGATCGAAGCCATGCTCGAAGGCGTGGCGCCGGGCAACGACCCGGTGGTGATCCAGCTCCTCTTGGGCATCTCGCGGCGCTACCGCACCGCCTCGGTCCAGGAGAAGGCGCGCGCGCTGGTGCAGCAGATCGCCGACCGCAACGGCTGGACGCAGGACCAGCTGGCCGACCGCACCATCCCCACCGCGGGCCTGGACGACACCGGCACGCTGGAGCTGGCGTATGGCGAGCGCATCTTCACCGTGGTGCTCGATGCGGCCATGAAGCCCGAGCTGCGCAACGCCGAGGGCAAGGTCGTCAAGACGCTGCCCGAGCCGCGGCAGAACGACGACCCGGCGCTCATCAAGGAGGCCAAGTCGCAGCTCTCGACCAGCAAGAAGGAACTCAAGCAGGTCATCGACCTGCAGACCGCGCGCCTGTTCGAAGCCATGTGCACCGGCCGCGTCTGGCCAGAGGCCGAGTGGCGCGAGTACCTGTACCGGCATCCGGTGGCGGGGCGGCTGATCCAGCGGCTCGTGTGGCTGGAACTGGACGCCGAGGGCAAGGTGCGCGGCAGCTTCCGCCCCACCGAGGACGGCAGCCTGATCGACACCCAGGACGACGAGGTCGAGCTCGCCGACGGCAGCCAGCTGCGACTGGGCCATGCCTCGCTGGTCGACGAGGCCACGGCCACCGCCTGGAACAAGCACTTCAAGGACTACAAGCTCGCGCCGCTCTTCCCGCAGATGACGCGCAAGCCGCCGGCCATCGCCTTCACCGACGACAAGGGCCATGCGGTGAGCGAGATCAAGGACCGGCTGGGCTGGATCAGCGACACCTTCACCCTGCGCGGCAGCTTCGCCAAGCTCGGCTACCAGCGCGCGCAGGCCGAGGACGGCGGCTTCTTCTATCAGTACACCAAGGAGTTCTCGTCGGTGGGCGTGCGCGTGGCCATCGAGTTCTCGGGCAACACCCTGCCGGAGGAGAACGTGCCCGCCGCGCTCAAGACCCTGGGCTTCGAGGACGCCAAGGCCCGCGGCTACGGCGACCGGGCGCTGCCGCTCGCGGGCGTGCCGCCGGTGCTGCTGGCCGAGGCCTATGCGGACTACCTCGCCATCGCCCAGGCCTGCGCCGGCTTCGACGCCGACTGGGAAAAGAAGATGCCGTGGTAGGCCGCAGGGTAGGCTTTTCGGTCGACTCGCCCTGCTGCGCCAAACGGCGCATTGCCTTGCCGGGGTGCATGAATCATGATGGCGGCGCGGTCGGCATGGCCGTCCGGCCGCATGCTTTCGCACTACTGCGCCAATCTGGTGCGAAGGCGCGAAAATGCGGCAGCGCTCCCGCCAGGAAAACAAAGAAAGCATGACCCGTCGCACCTGAGGCGACCTCACAAACCGCATGGCTCTCACACTCGACCCCGAAGATACGCGCAGCCGCATTCACGACCTCGTGTGGTGCGGCTTCTATCCCGATGCCGATGTCGAGTGGATGATCACCGACGAGTACCTCGACCCCGACGAGATCACCGCCGAGGACCGCGCCTGGGTCAAGACGGAAGCCGCGCGCATCTGCGCCGAGAAGCACGCCGCCGAGGTTGATTGGCCCGCCCAGACCGAGTACGACCGGCTCGAGGCCGTGTTCGCCCAGTTGCGCGGCGAGAAGGTCATTGCCCTGCACCGCGCCGGGAACACGCTCTCCGATGGCCATGACGATGTGCGCGAGCACTGGCGCGCGGCGGGGCGGCTGGCCTCGGGCATCCGGGGCTGCTGCTTCTATCACTCGCAAGACCTGGACACGGCGGTGCGCACCGGCCGGCTGCACCTGGCATTCAGCGGCGGGATGATTCCCGAGATCGAGCAGCGCGAGGCCAACACCGTGGTGATCGGCCACCGCATCATCGAGCTGCTGCGCGCGGCCGGCTTCCAGGCGCACTGGAGCGGCAACATCAACGAGCGCATCGAGGCTGATCTCGGCCAATGGCGCAAGCGAGGCCCTTCGGTGTGAGCGTGCGGGCCTGGCAGCCGCCGCGCCGCATCGATGCCATCGATTTCTGGCTGCGCTCCCGGCTGCTGGCCACCGCCCACGCGCTGCGCGAGGCGTTCAGGCCCTCGGCGCGGCGCTGGCAGGGCCCCATACACGACACACACGAGACGCATGCACTGGCCGATGCGCCGGTGCTCGCGCAGTACCGCACTCCGTTGTGGTCCGACGGGCGCGCGGACGAATTTCCCCTGGTGGCCGGCAAGGTGCAGAACCTGCGCGTGGCGCGCCGCGCCTTCGATGCCATCGAGGTGCCGGCCGGCGAACTGCTGAGCTTCTGGCGCCAGCTGGGCCGGCCCAGCGCCTCGCGCGGCTTCGTGCAGGGCCGCGAGCTGCGCGGCGGCTGCGTGGTGCCGACGCTGGCCGGCGGGCTTTGCCAGCTGTCGAATGCGCTGGCCACCGTCGCGGCGCGCGCGGGCTTCGAACTGGTGGAGCGCCACGGCCACACGGCGCGCATCGAGCAGGCCGCCGATGCCGCGGGCGATGCGGTGGATGCGACGGTGTTCTGGAACTACGTCGATCTCAAGCTGCGCGCCAAGCATGCCTGGCGGCTCGAGGTCGAGCTGACGGCGAGCGAGCTGGTGCTGCGCATCCGCGCGCGTTCGCCGCTGGCGATGCCCGCGGTCCCGGTGGCGCTGCGGCGAGCCGGCGAGGCGGGCACGGGCACCGCACTGCCGCTGGCGCGCGGTTGCCTCAGCTGCGACCAGACGGCCTGCTTCCGGCACCGGCCGCCCGCCGAAACCGCGCAGCAGCAGCCAGGGCGCACGGCCGTCCTGCTCGACGCCTGGACGCCCGAGTTCGCGCGCTACCTGGATGCGCACCATGCCGGCGCCGAGCGCATGCAGCCGGTGCCGGTGCAACTCGCGTTCTGGCGCCGGCTGCCCCATTCCGGCTGGCATCGGGAGACGGCGGATTCCGTCCGATCGCTCCGGTGGGCGAGCCTGCGCCGCGCCGTGTGGCAGCGGCTCTGGGCGCGGCATGCGGGCCGGCGGCAGGCCAGCCTGATCGACGGGCAGCGCTGGCTGGCACTGGCCTCTGCCGCGCGCCTCGCAGCCGATCACACGCACCTGGTGGTCGACCAGGCGCTGTTGCCGTACTTGCAGCAGGCCGGCGCGCTCGATGGCCGCCGCGTCACGGTGCTGGCCGGTGCGCTGCCGATGGCGGAGATCGAACGCCGGCTCGACGCTGCCGCCGAGCGCTGGCCCGGCGACGCCACGCTGCGCGACTTTCGCGCCGACCCCGCGCTCGTGCGGGCCGAGGCCGCGGCGTTGGCGCGGGCCGCGGCGGGCGTCACGCCGCATGCGGAGATCGCGCGGCACCTGGCGTCCGTCGCGCCGCAGGCGGCGGTGCTGCGGCTCGATTGGCTGCTGCAACCCTCGATGCCGGCCGCAGCGGATGCGCGCGGCGAACCTCCGCTGATCGTGTTCGCCGCCAGCGCGCTCGCCCGCAAGGGTGCCCGCGAACTCGCCGCCGCGCTGCAAGGCTGGCCCTGCCGCCTGCGCGTGCTGGGTTCGCCATCGGACGACACGCAGATGTGGCGCGGCATCGACCACGTCGAGCACCTGCACTGGCGCGGCCACGGCCTGCAAGGGGCCCGCGTGGTCGTGCTCCCCGCCCACGTCGAACATGCGCCGCGCGCGCTCCTGCGTGCGCTGGCGGCCGGCGTGCCGGTCGTGGCCTCGACCGCCTGCGGCCTCGCGGGCTTGCCGGGCGTGCGAGAGGTCACGGCGGGCGATGTCGAAGGCCTGCGTGCCGCGCTGCAGGCGGCGCTCGCCAGCACCACTACAAAGCCGTTCGGTACACCACCCGCTACGATGGCCGACGCCCGATCCACGGTTCCAGAACCCGCAGTCACCACACCATGAGCACCGGCACCTCCCCGTCTTCTTCCCCCGCCAATCAGGCCGTGCGTCTCGCCCCCGAGGCGCGCTATGCCGACGAACTCGCGCGCCTGCTGGCGGCCGACACCGATGCGCGTCCCACGGGCTGGAAGCTCTCGCCGCGCGCGGTGCGCCGCTTCATCCTCGGCGACGAGAAGCAGCAGGTGAGCCGCAAGTTCTACGGCGACGATCCGCTGGTGGACCGCGCCATCGTCACGCTCATGGGCCACCAGGGCCTGATGCTCGTGGGCGAGCCGGGCACCGCGAAGTCGCTGCTGTCCGAATTGCTCGCGGCCGCGATCAGCGGCGATTCCGGTCTCACGGTGCAGGGCACCGCCGGCACCACCGAGGACCACATCAAGTACAGCTGGAACTACGCGCTGCTGCTGGCCGAAGGCCCGAGCCAGCGCGCGCTGGTGCCTTCGCCGCTCTACCAGGCGATGCGCGCGGGCCAGCTGGTGCGCTTCGAGGAAATCACCCGCTGCCCGCCCGAGATCCAGGACGTGCTGATCTCGCTCATGAGCGACAAGCAATTGATGATTCCCGAGCTCGGCCGGGACGAAACGGACGGTGCACGGCTCTACGCGCAGCGCGGCTTCAACATCATCGCCACCGCCAACCTGCGCGACCGCGGCGTGCACGAGATGTCGTCCGCGCTCAAGCGCCGCTTCAACTTCGAGACGGTCAAGCCGATCCGCGACCACGACTTCGAGGTCGAGCTGGTGATGGCGCAATTGAAGCGTGAGCTGGCCAGCGGCGGCGAGTCGCCGGTCGAGGTGCCGCGCGACGTGGTGGCGCTGCTGGTCACCACCTTCCAGGAGCTGCGCGCGGGCCAGACGCAGGACGGCACCGCCATCAAGGGGCTCGATGCGGTGATGTCCACCGCCGAGGCGGTGAACGTGGCCTACGCGGCGGCACTGCAGGCGCGCCACTTCAACGGCGGCAAGCTCACGGCGCGCGAGATCGCGGGCCAGTTGCAGGGCGTGGTGCTCAAGGACAGCACCGACGACGTGAAGCGCGTGCGCCACTACTTCGACACCGTGGTGCGCGAGCGCGGCAAGCGCGATGCGCAGTGGAAGACCTTCCACGAGGCGGCGCGCGCGCTGTGGCAATAGAGCCCGGTCAGGCGCTCCCCGCCGCGCTGGAGGCCGCGCGCAGCCGGCTGTTCGGCGAGGACGACGAGGTGTTCTTCGTGCCGGTGCGGCACCACAGCCCGGCCTGCGCCTTCGCATTGCGCGGACTGCTGCGCGAGGTGAAGCCCGCCGCCGTGTTGATCGAAGGGCCCGACGACCTCGCTGCGCTGCTGCCGCTGCTGCAGCACGAAAAGACCAGGGCGCCCGTCGCCTGGCTCTGCCAGACCACGCGCCAGGTGCCGGCCGAGGACCCCGAGACGGAAGAGAAGACGCGCACCGAATCGCGCACCTCCTTCTTTCCGTTCTGCGACTACAGCCCCGAGTGGATCGCGGTGCGCGAAGGCGCGGCGCTCGGCGCGCAACTGGGGTTGATCGACCTTCCCTGGAGCGACAAGGCCTGGCACCGCAACAACGAGGAGGAAGGCGAGGCGCGCGATGCCGCGCGCAGCCTGATGGAAGAGCGCTACTTCGCACACAGCCGCTACCTGAACGCACTGACCGCGCAGCTCGGCTGCGTCGATCACCAGGAGCTGTGGGACCGGCTCTTCGAGCTGCGCAGCACCGCGGCGCTGGGCGACTGGCGCGCCTTTTTCTCGGATGTGTTCAGCTGGTGCGCGATGGCGCGGCTCGACTACGAACCCGAGGTGCTCGAAGCCGAACTGAGCCTGCCGCGCGAGCGCCACATGGCCGGTCACATCCGTCGCTGGCGCAACGAGGTGAAAGGGCCGATCGTGGTGGTGACGGGCGGCTTCCACACGCCCGAGCTCGTCGCGCAGTGGCAGAAGGCCAAGCCTTCCAAGGCACCGGCCGCCACCAGGGACGGCGCCGCCGATGCCTGGCTGATCCGCTACAGCTTCGAGCGCCTCGATGCGCTCAACGGCTACGCCTCGGGCATGCCTTCGCCCGGCTACTACCAGCAGGTGTGGGAGCGGTTGGAGGCCGGCGAAGACGACCCCTTCACCGCGGTGACGCTCCACAGCCTCACCCGCTTCGCGCGCCAGACGCGCGCGCAGGACCAGGTCGATGCCGTCTCCACCGCGCTGGTGCAGGCCGCCGCCGCGCAGGCCATGCGCCTCGCGGCGCTGCGCGGCAATGCGGGGCCGGGGCGGCAGGACCTGCTCGACGCCATTCGCTCGTGCTTCATCAAGGGCGCGATCGACGAGGGCACGCGCGGCTTCACGGCCGACCTGCGGAATTTCCTCAGCGGCACGCGCATCGGCGACGTGCCGCCCTCGGCCGGCTCGCCGCCGCTGATCGAGGACGCGCGCCGCCTTGCACGCGCGGCCGGCGTGCGGCTGGACGACAGCACGGCGCGCGTGGCGCGGCTCGACCTGTACCGCAAGCCCTCGCACCGCGAGCGCAGCCGCTTCTTCCACGCGATGGCCTACCTCGATGCGGGGCTCGGCACCTGGCTCGCGGGGCCGGACTTTCTCGGCAACAGCCGGCTGCACATCCTGTTCGAGGAATGGCGCGCCGCGTGGTCGCCGCTGGTCGAGGCGCGGCTCATCGAACTCGCGGCCGATGGGGCATCCGTCGAGGCCGTGTGCATGGCCAAGCTGCGCAAGGAAGAGGTCGCGCTCGCCGACCAGGGCCGCGGGCGCAGCGCGAGCGCGGCCGTGGCGCTGCTGCTGCGCGCCTGCCTGGTCGGGCTGCAGTCGCGCCTGCCGCAGCTGCTGTCGATGCTTTCGACGCACCTGGACGAAGACGCCGCGCTCGGCTCGGTGGTCGATTGCGGCCACCGGCTCGTCACGCTGTGGCGCGCGCGAGAGCCGCTGGGCGTGCAGCAGCATCCGCAACTGCGCAGCCTGCTGGAGCGCGTGTGGCCGGCCGCGCTGTTCCTGCTGCCCGACCTGGGGCCGAGCCCCGAGGAGGGCGAGGCCGGGGCGGTGAAGCAACTGCTGTCGCTGCGTGAACTCGGGCGCCTGCTGGCGTCGCTTGGGGAAGAGTTCGGCGATAGCGACGGTGACGGCGGCCACGCCATCGACCTGGACCTGCTGCGTGCCCAGCTGGAGCGCTTCGCAACCGGCGCGGCGGTGGCGCCGGCCGTGGCGGGCGCGGCATCGGCCCTGCTGTTCCTTGACGGCCACTGGGACGACCATGCGCTCGAAACCGTCGTGCGGCAGCGCTTCGGCGCGGGTGCGCAGCCGCGCGAGGCGGTGCGCTTCCTCAACGGCGTGATGGCCGCGGCGCCCGAACTGCTGCTGCGCCTGCCCGCGCTGCTCGAAGGGCTCGACGGCCTGGTGCGCGGCTGGGACGCCGAGGCCTTCGTGGCGCACCTGCCCGATCTGCGCCAGGCCTTCACCCGGCTCAAGCCGCAGGAGACCTCGGACCTCGCGGGCCGCGTGGCCGGTCTGCACGGGCTGGGCGAGGCAGAGGGCGAATCGCTCTACCAGGTGCACTACGAAACCACCGAACACGACCTGCACGAAGGCGCGCAGCTGCAGCTCGCGCTGGCCGAGTGCCTGCGGCGCGACGGCCTGGCCGCATGGCTCGCGGCACCGGCCGCCGCCACGAACACCGAAAGCGCTTCATGACCATCGACCTCCAGACGCTCAAGTGCGGCGAATGCGGCAGCAGCGTGCTCAAGCGCACCGGCCTCAACGAATACACCTGCGACCACTGCGGCTCGGTCACGCTGGTGGAAGACAAGGTCTCCGACCGGCTCGAGCGCGTGCTGGACCAGGTCAAGAACGAGGCGGGCCGGCGGCTCGCCGCCGAAGAGGCGTTGCGGCAGAAGCTGATGCTGCGCAAGGTCGGCATCGGCATTGCCGTCGTGCTGGCCGTGCTGCTGGTGGCGCGCATCGCCGAGTTGCTGATTGCGTCGCGCCAGCCCGCCGGTGCGACGCCTGCGGTGGCGGCGTTTGTCGACCGCACCATCCCGGTGGAGGGCCTGAAGCTCGGCGAGCCGCGGCAGGTGCTGGTGGGCAGCGGCAGTTCGGCACAACCCAAGCTGCTGGTGGTGGCGCGCAACGAAACCGGCAGGCCGCTGTCGCGCGCGGGCATCCGGGCAACCTACTACGACGGCGACAGCAAGGTCGACGAACGCACCGAGACGCTGCCGATCTTCGTGCTGGAGCCGGGCGAGAGCGCGCCCGCGCTGGTCGACATGCCGAACGGAAAGAACGTGACGCGGCAGACGCTGCAGGTGCAGAAGCTCGCCGAGCCCTACAACGCGGTCGAGGGGCCGCGCATGACCTTCTCGCGCGTGCGCCTGGTGCAGCAGGGCGACCGCGTGCGGCTGGTGGGCCGCATCGACAACACGCGCAAGGACGCGGCCATCGTCGGCGGCATCGACGTGCTGGCCACGCTGTACGACGACGCCGGACAGGTAATCGGCTTCGGCCATGGCTATGCGCAGGCGACCGAACTCAAGCCCGGCGCGCAGACCTCGGTGGACGTGAGCGTCGCCCGCTTCGGCCGCGCGGCGGCGATCGCGGCCTGGGACTACCGCATCGGCTACAACATCGTCGATGCCTCGGGCTCGCGCACGCCGGTGCTCAATGCCGACCGGGTGATCCGCACCGCGGCCGGGCCGGAGAGCTTCAACCCCGACCTGCGTCTGGGCACCGAGGACCTGCTGGCCGAGGACAGCGAGCGCTTCGATCCGAAGGATCTCGAGCTGCTGCCGCTGGTCGATGGGCGCAACAACATCCAGCAGCGGCTGTTTCTGGGCGAGCTGGTGAACCGCAGCACCGATGCGATCGTGCTCGCACCCGGCGGCGTGATCTCGCGCTTCAGCGGCAGCAAGGCGCATGGCACGACCAACATCGCGGGCCTCGCGTACCTCTACCCGGGCGAGCGCTTCCCGATCTTCCTGGAGCCGGAGGACATGGAGCGCTTCACCTCGACCCGCATCGAATGGAAGCCGATGCGCCGCGCTGCATTGCCGGGGCCGCGCAAGCCGCTCGAAGTGAAGGTGACCGGCACCAAGGCCGAGCTGGGCAGCGTGCTGCTCAACTTCAGCCAGCGCTTCACCTACAAGAGCGTGGAGGTCACGGGCAGCGTGAAGAACCCGGGCAACGCCATCATCGGCAAGGTGCGGCTGTGGGTGAGCCTGCGCGACCGCAACGGGCAGCTCACCGGCTTCAAGCTGGTGGAAAACCTGCCGGCCATCGCGCCGGGCGAGAGCGTGCCGTTCCAGGTGGACGTGGAGCAGAACGGCCGGGACTTCGCGAGCGTTTCGACGCTATATCAAACCGAATAGCCCCTGCCGCGGCGGCGTTGGACGGATCGCGCCATGATGGCGCCCATGATTCCGTTCTCGATCCTCGACCTCTCCCCCATCACCGAGGGCAGCGACGCCGCGCAGTCGTTCCGCAACTCGCTCTCGCTGGCGCAGCACGGCGAAAAGCTCGGCTACACGCGCTACTGGCTCGCCGAGCACCACGGCATGCCGGGCATCGCGAGCGCCGCTACCGCGGTGCTGCTGTCGTACATCGGGGCGGGCACCTCGTCGATCCGCATCGGCGCCGGGGGCGTGATGCTGCCGAACCATTCGCCGCTGGTGATCGCCGAGCAGTTCGGCACGCTGGAGTCGCTGTACCCGGGGCGCGTCGACCTGGGCCTGGGGCGTGCGCCCGGCTCCGACCAGCGCACGGCGCGCGCGCTGCGCCGCAACCTCGAATCGGACGCCGACCAGTTTCCGCAGGACGTGGTCGAGCTGATGGACTTCATGTCGAAGACGCCGCAGCAGCCGGTGCGGGCCGTGCCGGGTGAGGGGCTGGAGGTGCCGGTGTGGATCCTCGGCTCCAGCACCTTCGGCGCGCAGCTGGCGGCGCACCTGGGCCTGCCCTATGCCTTTGCCTCGCACTTCGCGCCGCAGCAGATCATGCAGGCCATCCAGATCTACCGCGAGACCTTCAAGCCCTCGGCGCAGCTGAAGAAGCCGTACGTGATGCTGGGCTTCAACGTGTTCGCGGCCGACACCGACGAGGAGGCCGAGTTCCGCGCCACCTCGTGGCAGCAGGCTTTCGTCAACCTGCGCAGCGGCCGGCCCGGCCGTCTGCCGCCGCCGGTGGAGAACTACCGCCAGAAGGTCGGGCCGGCGGAAAACGCGCTGCTCGACTCGGTGCTGTCGTGCTCGGCGGTCGGCTCGGTCGAGACGGTGCGCAAGGGCGTCGAGGCCTTCGTGGCGCGCACCGGGGCCGATGAATTGATGATCACCTCGCAGGTGTTCGACCACCCGGCGCGATTGCGCTCCTACGAGCTGCTGGCCGGCATCCGCTAAAGGCCGATTTCCCCCACGCCCGAGCCCGCTACCTCCGGGCTGGGACAATGGCGGGCTTATGGCAAAGCAACGGATCGTGGTCGGACTGAGCGGCGGAGTGGACTCCGCCGTCACCGCGCACCTGCTCAAGCAGCAGGGGCACGAGGTGGTCGGCATCTTCATGAAGAACTGGGAAGACGACGACGACAGCGAGTACTGCTCGTCGAACATCGACTTCATCGACGCCGCCAGCGTGGCCGACGTGCTGGGCATCGAGATCGAGCACGTCAACTTCGCCGCCGACTACAAGGACCGCGTGTTCGCCGAGTTCCTGCGCGAGTACAAGGCCGGCCGCACGCCGAACCCCGATGTGCTGTGCAACGCCGAGATCAAGTTCAAGGCCTTTCTCGACCATGCGATGCGCCTGGGTGCCGAGAAGATCGCGACGGGCCATTACGCGCGGGTGCGACTGAACGAGGCCACCGGCCGGCACGAGCTGCTCAAGGGGCTCGACGCGTCGAAGGACCAGAGCTATTTCCTGCACCGCCTGAACCAGGCGCAGCTGTCGAAGACGCTGTTCCCGGTCGGCGAACTGCACAAGACCGAGGTGCGCCGCATCGCCGAAGAAATCGGCCTGCCCAATGCGAAGAAGAAAGACTCGACCGGCATCTGCTTCATCGGCGAGCGGCCGTTCCGAGACTTCCTGAACCGCTACATCTCCAAGGAGCCGGGCCCGATCAAGGACGACCGCGGCCGCAAGCTGGGCGAGCACCAGGGCCTGAGCTTCTACACGCTGGGGCAGCGGCAGGGGCTGGGCATCGGCGGTGTCAAGGAGAAGGGCGCGCAACGCGGCTCCGGGGACCATTCGCCCTGGTTCGTGGCGCGCAAGGACGTCGAGAAGAACACGCTGTGGGTGGTGCAGGGGCACGATCATCCGTGGCTGCTGTCGTCGGCGCTGAATGCGGACGATGCGAGCTGGGTGTCGGGCGCAGCGCCCGCGCCGGGCAGCTACGGCTCGAAGGCCCGTTACCGGCAGGCAGATGCGGGCTGCGAACTCTCCGATGGCGCCAACGGCGCTTTCAGTCTGCGCTTCGGCGCGCCGCAATGGGCCGTGACGCCGGGGCAGTCGGCCGTGCTCTACGACGGCGAGCGCTGCCTCGGGGGCGGCGTCATCGTCTGAGAGGCTGCTCGGCCACGCCGAATTGCCTCTCAGCCTCTGAGCGGCGGGGTCCGCACCGATTCGTCGATGTGGACCAGTTCGAGCGGGTGGCGCTGGCCGGCCAGGTAGTCTTCGACGCACTGCAGCAGCAACGGGCTGCGATGCCGCGCCACGCTGGCGCGGATTTCGTCGGGCGTCATCCACAGCGTGCGCACGATGCCTTCGTCGAGCGCACGGCCTTCTTCTTTGGCGCCGAGCACGCCGGTGAAGGCGAAGCGCATGTAGGTCACGTCTTCTCCCTGTTCGGCCTTCGGCTGCGAACGTGCCATGTAGATGCCGACGAGCGCGGTGGGGGTGAAGTGGTGGGCGGTTTCCTCAAGCGTTTCACGGATGCACCCTTCGGCCGGCGATTCGCCGGGGTCGAGGTGACCGGCGGGCGTGTTGAGCATGAGGCCGTCGGCGGCGTGCTCCTCGACCAGCAGGAAGCGGCCGTTCTGCTCGATCACCGCGGCCACGGTGACGTTGGGCTTCCAGCGCGCGGCCATGGCTGGCTGCTTGCTATCGCAGCACGTAGCCGCTGAAGCGCCAGGTGCGGTCGCGGTCGAGGTGAAAGCTCACGAGTTCGCGCAGGGTGCCCTCGGGCTTGTTGGCGAAGCGGGTCTCGTATTCGACGCTGACGTACTGGCCGGCCGTGTCCGCATCGGCGTCGGCCACGACCTGGCGGTTGACCGCCACCCAGGTGCGCTGCCGGGGCGCGCCGAGCGATGCGCGGCTGCCGGCGATCTTGCCCATGAAGTCGGCGCGGGTCACGCGCTGGCGGGTGGCCGGCGTGGCGCCGTCCCAGAGTTCGCCGGCCTTGCCCTGGTCGATCATCTGGATCGCCTGCATGCCGCCGCGCACCATGTCGCTGGCCTCGACGATGTCCTGGGCGGCAGCTAGGCCGGTGAAGCTGCTCCAGAGCAGCGTGATGGCGAGCAGCAGCCGGGTCATGCGGTTCATCGTCTCATTCCTTGTTGCGGGGATGCGGTTCGAGACTGTAGCTCCGCGGAGATTCCCGGCCTGTAGCGTTGGCGCCATCGCGCCGAGGGCTATCGCGAGGCGGTCGCGGTCAGGGTGTTCGCCTCGATCGTTTCGAGCCGGTAGCCCAGTCCGTAGATGGCCAGCAGCAGGAAGCCATTTGCGGGGCGGAGGTCAAGCTTGGTCCGCAGGCGTGACACGTGGGTGTCGAGCGAGCGCGAGAGCGCCTCGACACCCAGCCCCCACACCGCCTCGTGCAGGTGTTCGCGCGAGAGCAGGCGCCCCAGGTTCTGGAACAGGAACAGCGCCAGTTCGTACTCGCGGTTCTTCAGTTCGACCGGCTTGCCCCGGACCTTCAGCAGGCGCGAAGGCGGGTAGAAGTGGTAGGGGCCGAAAACCAGTTCGGACTCGTGCTTCGCCGGATAGGAACGGCGCAGCAGTGCGTTGACGCGGGCCTCGAGCTCGCCCGCGCGGATGGGCTTGGCCATGAAATCGTCGGCGCCGCTGTTGAGGGCCTCGACCATGTCGGCCTCATCGCGCCGGTCGGTCACGAAAAGTATGGGGAGCCGGCTCTTGAGTTCATGCCGGATGGCCTTCACGACATCGAGCCCCTTGATATCCGGAAGACTCCAATCGAGGATCAACAGGTCGAAGGTCTGCCTGCGCAATGACTGCAGCAGCGTTTTTCCTTCGGTGTACATGTGGGACTCGTGCCCGAGTCCCGTCATGGTGTGGTTGATCAACTTGAGCTGTTCCGCCCCGTTGTCCAGTACGGCAATACGCATTCCATCCCCTTTTCCTCCCTTCGCCAGCCTCAGTGAGCGGGCGATTGGTCAGAAGTGTATCTATCTGCGTCTGACGTAAGAAATAGAGATTGCAACTAATGCACGCAAATTGCGTTTTTCGAATGAATGCTAAATAGAGTTAGCTACAGTTAAATACAAATGCTGTTATTCGACATGCTGTCGTTTACGCATCGGCCCTGATCCATGGGTTCTTGATCGGGGTCAAGAAGCCGATCCGGGCTTCGGGCGAGACTGCCGGCTCCGACCGGCAAATACCCGAAGTCGCTATAAATTAGATAGCTATACCGATAGCACGCATGGGGCTTGGCAGGCAAACTCGCTGCGACATTCTCGCGACACGAGCATCTGTAATCTTGCTGTAAGCTCTGCCCGCATTCCGTGCTGCCCCTTCCCCTGAGGAGATCTCTATGCTGATAGGCGTGCCTGCCGAAACCGCGGCTGGCGAAACCCGAGTGGCCGTGACACCCGAAACGGTGAAGAAACTGGTCGCTTCCGGGCACATCGTTCGTGTTCAGTCGGGAGCCGGCGTCGCAGCCAGCGTCACCGATGCGGCTTACCAGACCGCCGGCGCGGAAATCACGGACCAGGCCGGCGCGCTGTCCGCCGACATGGTGCTCAAGGTGCGCACGCCCAGCGACGCCGAGGCCGGGCTGATGAAATCCGGCGCCGTCGTCATCGGCATGCTCAATCCGTTCGATGCCGCCGGCCTGCAGCGCCTGGCGTCGGCCGGCGTGACCGGCTTCGCCCTCGAAGCCGCGCCGCGCACCACCCGCGCCCAGAGCATGGACGTGCTCTCTTCGCAAGCCAACATCGCCGGCTACAAGGCCGTGATGATCGCGGCCGACCGCTACCAGCGCTTCTTCCCGATGCTCATGACCGCCGCAGGCACCGTGAAGGCCGCCCGCGTCGTCATCCTGGGCGTCGGCGTGGCCGGCCTGCAGGCGATCGCCACGGCCAAACGCCTGGGCGCCGTCATCGAAGCCTCCGACGTTCGCCCGAGCGTCAAGGAGCAGATCGAATCGCTGGGCGGCAAGTTCATCGAGGTCTCGTACGACACCGATGAAGAAAAGGAAGCCGCTGTCGGCGTCGGCGGCTACGCCAAGCCGATGCCCCCGAGCTGGCTCGCGCGCCAGCAGGTCGAGGTCGCCAAGCGCGTGGCGCTGGCCGACATCGTCATCAGCACCGCGCTCATTCCCGGGCGCGCCGCGCCGACGCTCATCACCGAGGACATGGTCAAGTCCATGAAGCCCGGCTCGGTGATCGTGGACATCGCCGCCGGCAAAGGCGCCGACGGCGTGGGCGGCAACTGCCCGCTGTCGGAGGCCGACAGGACCGTGGTGAAGCACGGCGTGACCATCGTCGGCGAAACCAACCTCGCGGCGCTCGTGGCGGCCGATGCGTCGGCGCTTTATGCGCGCAACGTGCTCGACTTCCTCAAGCTCATCGTCACGAAGGAAGGTGCGCTCAAGATCGACCTCGAAGACGACATCGTCGCCGCCTGCCGCATGACGCAGGACGGCCAGGTCACGAAGAAGTAAGCGAACAAGCGAGGAGAACAAGCGCCATGGATCCCGTTTCCCACACAGTCATCAACCTGATCATCTTCGTGCTGGCCATCTATGTCGGCTACCACGTGGTCTGGACCGTCACCCCCGCGCTGCACACGCCGCTGATGGCGGTGACCAATGCGATCTCGGCGATCGTGATCGTGGGCGCCATGCTGGCCGCCGCGCTCACCACCACGCCGCTGGGCAAGACCATGGGCGTGCTCGCGGTGGCCCTGGCCGCGGTGAACGTCTTCGGCGGCTTCCTCGTCACGCGGCGGATGCTGGAGATGTTCAAGAAGAAAGAGAAGAAGACAGCCGCTCCCAAGGCTGAAGAGGGAGCTTCCAAGTGAGCATGAACCTCGTCACGCTGCTGTACCTGGTTGCCAGCGTCTGCTTCATCCAGGCCCTGAAGGGCCTCTCGCATCCCACCACCTCGATCCGCGGCAACATCTTCGGCATGACCGGCATGGCGATCGCCGTGCTCACGACCATCGCGCTGATCCACGGACAGGCGCGCTCGCTCAACGTCGACTTCGGTACCGGCATCGGCTACGTGCTCGCGGCCGTGGTGGTCGGTGGCGGCCTGGGCGCCTTCATGGCCAACAAGGTCGAGATGACCAAGATGCCCGAGCTGGTCGCCTTCATGCACAGCATGATCGGCCTGGCCGCGGTCTTCATCGGCGTGGCCGCCGTGGCCGAGCCCTGGGCTTTCGGCATCACCGCCGCGCCCGTGGCCGCGCTCATCGGCGCGCAGACGCCGGACGGCGCCATCATCCTCGACGGCTTCGTGCGCTACGCCATTCCCGCGGGCAACCGGCTCGAACTGTTCCTGGGTGCGGCCATCGGCGCCATCACCTTCAGCGGCTCGGTCATCGCCTTCGGCAAGCTCTCGGGCAAGTACAAGTTCCGCCTGTTCCAGGGCGCGCCGGTGCAGTTCTCGGGCCAGCACATGCTCAACCTGGTGCTGGGCCTCCTGACCGTCGCGCTGGGCCTGGTGTTCGTCTTCACCGAAAGCTGGCCGGCCTTCTTCGCGATGCTGGCGCTGGCCTTCGTGATGGGCGTGCTCATCATCATCCCGATCGGCGGTGCCGACATGCCGGTGGTGGTGTCGATGCTCAACAGCTACTCGGGCTGGGCGGCCGCGGGCATCGGCTTCAGCCTGAACAACGCGATGCTGATCGTGGCCGGTTCGCTGGTGGGCTCGTCGGGCGCGATCCTGAGCTACATCATGTGCAAGGCGATGAACCGCTCGTTCTTCAACGTGATCCTGGGCGGCTTCGGCGGCGAGGCCGCCACGACCGGCGGCGCGGCCAAGGAGCAGCGCCCGGTGAAGACCGGCAGCGCCGACGATGCGGCCTTCGTGCTCGGCAATGCCGAGACCGTGGTGATCGTGCCGGGCTACGGCCTGGCCGTCGCACGCGCGCAGCATGCGGTGAAGGAACTCGCGGTCAAGCTCACCGAGAAGGGCATCACCGTCAAGTACGCGATCCACCCGGTGGCGGGCCGCATGCCCGGCCACATGAACGTGCTGCTGGCCGAGGCCGAGGTGCCCTACGACCAGGTGTTCGAGATGGAAGACATCAACGGCGAGTTCGGCCAGGCCGACGTCGCGATCATCCTGGGCGCCAACGACGTGGTGAACCCGGCCGCGCACACCAAGGGCAGCCCGATCTACGGCATGCCGATCCTGGAAGCCTACAAGGCCAAGACGGTGATCGTGAACAAGCGCTCCATGGCGGCGGGCTATGCCGGCCTGGACAACGAACTCTTCTACATGGACAAGACCATGATGGTTTTTGGGGATGCGAAGAAAGTAGTGGAAGATATGGGCAAGGCCATCGAATAGGCCGACGGTCCGGGCCCGCTGCAACGCGGGCCAGATCTTCGCGGCGCCATCTCGTGCGCCGTTTTCGTTTTCCGTTATCAGACCTGGAGGAGACACATCCATGACCGACCGCCCCTGGCTCAGCAGCTACCCGCAAGGCGTGCCCGCCGACATCGACGCTTCGCACTATTCATCGCTGGTCGGGCTCATGGAAGAGAGCTTCACCAAGTACGCCGACCGCACCGCCTACAGCTTCATGGGCAAGGACGTGAGCTACGCCGAGACCGACAAGCAGAGCAAGGCCTTCGCCGCGTACCTGCAGGGCCTGGGCCTCGTCAAGGGCGACCGCGTGGCCGCGATGATGCCCAACTGCCCGCAGTACCCGATCGCGGTGGCGGCCATCCTGCGCGCGGGGCTGATCCTGGTGAACGTGAATCCGCTCTACACGCCGCGCGAACTGGAGCATCAGCTCAAGGACTCGGGCGCCAAGGCGATCGTGATCATGGAGAACTTCGGCACCACGCTGCAGCAATGCATCGCGGCCACGCCGATCAAGCACATCGTGCTCACCTCGATGGGCGACCGCCTCGGTTTCCTCAAGGGCGCGCTGGTCAACTACGTGGTGCGCAACGTCAAGAAGATGGTGCCGGCTTTCAGCCTGCCGGGCGCCGTGCGTTTCAACGACGCGCTCGAAAAGGGCGCGGGCCGCACGCTGCAGGCCCCGACCATCGGCCCCGACGACGTGGCCGTGCTGCAGTACACCGGCGGCACCACCGGCGTCTCGAAAGGTGCGGTGCTGCTGCATCGCAACGTGATCGCCAACGTGCTGCAGTCCGAAGCCTGGAACGAACCCGTCATGGCGCAGGTGCCGGCCGGCGAGCAGCCCACCAGCGTGTGTGCGCTGCCGCTCTATCACATCTTCGCGTTCACGGTCGGCATGATGCTGAACATGCGCACGGGCGGAAAACTGATCCTGATCCCGAATCCGCGCGATCTCGCGGGCGTGCTGAAGGAACTCTCCAAGCACACGATCCACAGCTTCCCCGCGGTCAACACGCTGTTCAACGGCCTGGCGAACCACCCCGACTTCAACACCGTCAACTGGAAGAACCTCAAGGTCTCGGTGGGCGGCGGCATGGCGGTGCAGGCCGCGGTCGCGAAGCTCTGGCTCGAGAAAACCGGCTGCCCGATCTGCGAGGGCTACGGCCTCTCCGAGACCTCGCCCTCGACCACCTGCAACCCAACGAACAGCAAGGCCTACACCGGCACCATCGGCCTGCCGCTGCCGGGCACCTGGCTCAAGCTGCTCGACGACGACGGCCATGAAGTGCCGATGGGCCAGCCCGGCGAAATCGCCATCAAGGGCCCGCAGGTGATGGCGGGCTACTGGCAGCGCCCCGACGAAACCGCCAAGGTCATGACGCCCGACGGCTACTTCAAGAGCGGCGACATCGGCGTGGTCGACGAACGCGGCTACTTCAAGGTGGTCGACCGCAAGAAGGACATGATCCTGGTGTCGGGCTTCAACGTGTACCCGAACGAGATCGAAGACGTCGTTGCACAGATTCCGGGCGTGCTCGAATGCGCGGCGGTCGGCGTGGTCGACGACAAGACCGGCGAGGCCGTGAAGCTCGTGATCGTGAAGAAAGACGAGTCGCTCACCGAAGCGCAGGTGCGCGAATACTGCAGAGCAAACCTTACGGGTTACAAGCAGCCGCGAATCGTAGAGTTTCGTACGGACCTGCCGAAGACGCCGGTCGGAAAAATCCTCCGCCGCGAACTGCGCGACGCCAAGAAGTAAGGGTTCGGCCCGGGTAGGGCCACGGCATCGATCTTGCATATTCGCGGGTCGATGTTCAGATTCATATTGACCCGCGTGAGCCTGCTGGTGCCGACCTTCATCGGCATGACGCTGCTGGCCTTCTTCCTCATCCGGCTCGTGCCGGGCGACCCCATTGAAACCATGGCCGGTGAGCGCGGGATCGATCCCGCGCGCCATGCCGAACTGCGCACCGCCTACGGCTTCGATAAGCCGATCCTCGTGCAGTACGGCATCTACATCGGCCGCGTGCTGCATGGCGACCTGGGCAAGTCGATCATCACGCAGGACAAGGTGATGAGCGAGTTCCTCGCGCTCTTCCCGGCCACCGTGGAGCTCGGCGTGTGCGCGATCCTTTTTGCGCTGCTGCTGGGGCTGCCCGCCGGCATCCTCGCGGCGGTGCGGCGCAATTCCATCTTCGACCATGGCGTGATGGCCACCTCGCTCACCGGCTACTCGATGCCGATCTTCTGGTGGGGGCTGCTGCTGATCCTGTTCTTTTCGGTGCAGCTCGGGTGGACGCCCGTTTCCGGGCGCATCGCGGTGCAGTATTTCATCGAGCCCGAGACCGGCTTCCTCTTGATCGACTCGCTGCGCGCCGGTGACACCGACGCTTTCTGGTCGGCGCTGCACCACCTGATTCTTCCGGCCATCGTGCTGGGCACCGTGCCGCTCGCGGTGATCGCGCGCATGACGCGCTCGGCCATGCTCGAAGTGCTCGGCGAGGACTACATCCGCACCGCGCGCGCCAAGGGCCTCTCGCGCTTTCGCGTGGTGGGGCTGCATGCGCTGCGCAATGCGCTGATTCCGGTCGTCACGGTCATCGGGCTGCAGGTGGGTGTGCTCTTCACCGGCGCGATCCTCACCGAGACGATCTTTTCCTGGCCCGGTGTCGGCAAGTGGCTCATCGAGGCCATCGGCCGGCGCGACTATCCGGTGCTGCAGGGCGGCATGCTGCTGCTGGGCGGCATCGTGATGCTGGTGAATCTTCTGGTCGACGTTGCCTACGGTGTCATCAATCCCCGTATCCGACGCTGATGAACACGACTTCGACCCCCATCATTCCGACGACCGGCGCGGGCGCCGCGCCGCCCGGCCCCTGGCGCGAGTTCTGGACCGCCTTCTCGGCGAACCGCGGCGCGGTCATCGGGCTCGTGACCATCGTCGTGCTGCTGCTCGTGGCGCTGTTCGCACCGTGGATCGCACCGCACGCGCCCAACGAAACCAACAGCGCCGTCTTCCTGCAGCCGCCTGCATGGCAGCAGGGCGGAACGTGGAGCTACCTGCTGGGCACTGACGCCATCGGGCGCGACATTCTTTCGCGACTCATGTACGGCGCGCGGCTTTCGCTGTCGATCGGCGTGGCGGTGGTGGCGCTGTCGGTGGTGGCGGGCGTGGTGCTCGGGCTCATCGCGGGATTTTTCCGCGGCGTGCTCGAGATCGCGATCATGCGGCTCATGGACATCGTGCTCACGCTGCCTAGCCTGCTGCTCGCCATCGTGATCGTCGCGATTCTCGGGCCGGGGCTCGTCAACGCCATGCTCGCGGTGGCCATCGTGGTGCTGCCGCACTACGTGCGCATCACGCGCGCGGCCGTCATCGCCGAGGTGTCGCGCGACTACGTCACCGCGGCCCGAGTGAGCGGCGCCGGAACCCTGCGCCTGATGTTCCGCGAGGTGCTGCCCAACTGCGCGGCACCGCTGATCGTGCAGGCTTCGCTCGGCATCTCCACCGCGATCCTCGATGCGGCGGCGCTCGGCTTCCTCGGTCTCGGCGCGCAGCCGCCATCGCCCGAGTGGGGGACGATGCTGGCCGATGCGCGCGAGTTCGTGCTGCGCGCGTGGTGGGTCGTGACCTTCCCGGGTCTCGCGATCCTCGCGGCCGTGCTGGCTTTCAACCTGCTGGGCGATGGTCTGCGCGATGCGCTGGACCCGAAGCTCAAGCGCTGATTCAACGCAAAGGAGAGAAACGATGCCTTTGCTGGACATCAAAGATCTGCACGTGGAATTTCCCACGCAAGGCGGCGTGCTGCACGCCGTCGACGGCGTGAGCCTCACGCTCGAAGAAGGCGAGGTGCTCGGCATCGTCGGCGAATCGGGCTCGGGCAAGAGCGTCACCATGATGGCGCTCATGGGCCTCGTCGGCTTTCCGGGCCGCGTGCGCGCGGAGCACATGCGCTTTGCGGGCAAGGACCTGCTCGGCATCTCCGACAAGGCGCGCCGCTCGCTGGTCGGCAAGGAGGTCGCCATGATCTTCCAGGAGCCGACCACCAGCCTCAACCCCTGCTTCACCATCGGCTTCCAGTTGATGGAAGTGCTGCGCCTCCACCTGAATCTCGACAAGCGCACGGCAAAGAAGCGCGCGACCGAACTGCTGGAGCAGGTCGGCATTCCCGCCGCATCGTCGCGCCTCGCAAGCTATCCGCACCAGCTCTCGGGCGGCATGAACCAGCGCGTGATGATCGCGATGGCCATCGCCTGCAACCCGCGTCTCCTGATCGCCGACGAGCCGACCACCGCGCTCGACGTGACCATCCAGGCGCAGATCCTCGACCTGCTGCGCGATCTGCAGAAGGAGCGCGGCATGGCGCTGGTGCTCATCACGCACAACATGGGCGTGGTGAGCGAGATGGCGCAGCGCATCGCCGTGATGTACGCAGGCCAGGTGATGGAGCACCAGCGTGTCGACCGGCTCTTCGCATCGCCGCAGCACCCCTACACCGAGGCGCTGCTCGCGGCATTGCCCGAGCGCGCTGCGCCCGAAGGGCGGCTCGCCACCATCAGCGGCGTGGTGCCCGGCGTGCACGACCGGCCCTCGGGCTGCCTGTTCGCGCCGCGCTGCAGCTACGTCACCACGCGCGCCTGCAACGTGCGCCCTGCATTGCGCGAGTGGCAGGGCGCGGAGGTGCGCTGCCACTATCCGCTCGGCGAGCCGGGCCGCATCGTGGCGATCGAGCAGGACCGGCCGCAGCAGGTGCCCGCGGCGGAGGCGCTGTCATGAACAACGACAAGGGCGCTCCCGGCGACATCGTGGTCGAGGCCAACAGCCTGCAGCGCACCTACGACGTGCGGCGCGGGCTGTTCCGCGCGCCGGCGCAACTGCGCGCCGTGGGCGACATCTCGTTCCGCCTCGAACGCGGCCGCACGCTGGCGGTTGTCGGCGAATCGGGCTGTGGCAAATCGACGCTCGCGCGCATGGTCGCGCTGATCGAGAAGCCAACGGCGGGGCAACTCACGCTCGTCGGTGCCGATGCGGTGAACCCGCCCGCCGAGCGCAAGCGCGAGCTGCGCCAGGCCGTGCAGCTGGTGTTCCAGAACCCCTACGGCTCGCTCAATCCGCGCAAGAAGATATCGGCCGTGCTCGAAGACCCGCTCGCGATCAACACCACGCTGGGCAAGTCGGAGCGCGCAGCAAAGGCGCGCGAAATGCTCGCCCGCGTGGGCCTGCGCCCCGAGTACGCGAACCGCTACCCGCACATGTTCTCGGGCGGCCAGCGTCAGCGCATCGCGATCGCGCGCGCTCTCATGCTGTCGCCGCGCCTGCTGGTGGCCGACGAGCCGGTGTCGGCGCTCGACGTGTCGATCCAGGCGCAGGTGCTGAACCTCCTGGCCGACCTGCAGGCCGAATTGGGCCTCGCATACCTCTTCATCTCGCACGACCTCGGCGTGGTGCGCCACATCGCGCACGACGTGCTCGTGATGTACCTCGGCCATGCGGTGGAGCAGGGCCCGAAGGGGCGCATCTTCGCGCGGCCGCTGCATCCGTACACGCAGGCCTTGCTGGCCTCGACGCCAGGGCTCAGCAGCCAGCGCATCGTGCTCAAGGGCGAGCTGCCGTCGCCGCTGAATCCACCGACGGGCTGTGTCTTCAACACGCGCTGCCAGCATGTGCAGCAGCGCTGCCGTGAAGAGCGGCCCTTGCTGCGCGCGCTCGACGAGCGGCTGGTGGCCTGCCATTACGCAGAGAAGTTCCTCGATGGCGCGCCGCCCGTGCGCGCCGATGTTCCCGTGCTCGCCGTTCCGATGGCGACGAATCCCTAAGCAAGTTCGTTTTTTCAACCGTGTCTGAAGGAGTCCCTATGAAGACCCAACCCTCCGTTTCGCGCCGCTCACGAATGCTGGCGCTCCTGGCACCGACAGCGCTTGCGGCCCTTACCCTGGCCTCGGGCGCCGTGTCAGCCAAGACGCTGGTGTATTGCTCCGAAGGAAGTCCGGAGAATTTCTATCCGGGCATGAACACCACCGGCACGTCGTTCGACGTGACCACGCAGGTCTACAACACCATCGTCGAGTTCGAACGCGGCGGCACCAAGGTCACGCCGGGCCTCGCTGAAAAATGGGACATCTCGGCCGACGGCACGGTCTACACCTTTCACCTCCGCAAGGGCGTGAAGTGGCACACCACGAGCAAGAGCTTCAAGCCCACGCGCGACTTCAACGCCGACGACTTCATCTTCATGCTCGAGCGCCAGTGGAAGGAGAGCGATCCGTTCTTCAAGGTCACGAGCCAGAACCACTCGTACTTCAACGACATGGGCATGCCCAAGCTGCTGAAGACGGTGGACCGCATCGACGACTACACGGTGAAGATCACGCTCAACCAGGCCGAGGCGCCGTTCCTCGCGAACCTGGCGATGCAGTACGCGGGCATCCAGTCCAAGGAATACGCGATCGCGATGCTCAAGGCCGGCACGCCCGAGAAGGTGGACCAGGACCCGATCGGTACCGGCCCCTTCTATCTCGTGCAGTACCAGAAGGACGCGATCATCCGCTTCAAGGCCTTCCCGCAGTACTGGGGCGGCAAGGCGAAGATCGACGACCTCGTGTTCGCGATCACGCCCGATGCCTCGGTGCGTTGGGCCAAGCTGCAGAAGGGCGAGTGCCACGTGATGCCGTACCCGAACCCGGCCGACCTCGACGCGATCCGCAAGGACCCGAATGTGCAGGTGCTGGAGCAGCCGGGCCTGAACGTCGGCTACCTCTCGTACAACACGACGAAGAAGCCCTTCGACGATGTGCGCGTGCGCAAGGCCATCAACATGGCGATCAACAAGAAGGCGATCATCGACGGCGTGTACCTCACGACCGGCGTTGCGGCGAAGAACCCGATCCCGCCGACCATGTGGTCCTACAACGATGCGGTCAAGGACGATCCGTACGATCCCGAAGCCGCGAAGAAGCTGCTGGCGCAGGCCGGCTTCCCCGATGGTTTCTCGACCGATCTCTGGGCCATGCCGGTGCAGCGCCCCTACAACCCGAATGCCAAGCGCATCGCCGAACTGATGCAGGCAGACCTCGCCAAGATCAACGTCAAGGCCGAGATCAAGAGCTTCGAATGGGGCGAGTACCGCAAGCGCCTGCAGGCCGGCGAGCACCAGATGGGCATGCTGGGCTGGACTGGCGACAACGGCGATCCGGACAACTTCATGTACACGCTGCTGGGCTGCGCTTCGGCCAAGTCGGCCAGCGGCAGCAACATCTCGAAGTTCTGCTACCAGCCGTACGAAGACATCGTGGTGAAGGCCAAGAGCACGGTGAAGCAGGCCGACCGCGATGCGCTCTACAAGAAGGCGCAAGTCATCTTCAAGGAGCAGGCGCCGTGGTTCACCATCGCGCACGCGGTGCAGCTCAAGCCGGTGCGCAAGGAAGTCATCGATTTCAAGCTGAGCCCGTTCGGTCGCCACACCTTCTACGGCGTGGACATCAAGTAAGCGGTGGCTGCGCCCATCGCCATCGTCGCGGCGATGCACGAGGAGCTGAAGGCGCTCCTCGCGCAGATGCCCGACGAGCAGCGCGTGCGCATCGCCGGACGCGACTTCTGGGTGGGCCATCTGCAGGGCCAGCCCGTGGTCGCGGTGCTGTCGCGCATCGGCAAGGTGGCGGCAGCGGTGACGGCCACGGTGCTGCTCGAACGGTTCGGCGTGCGGGCCATCGTGTTCAGCGGTGTGGCGGGTGGGCTCGCGCCGGGCGTGAAGGTCGGTGACGTGGTCGTGGCGACCGAGCTGCTTCAGCACGACATGGATGCCTCGCCGCTCTTTCCGAAACACGAAGTGCCCTTGATGGGCATTTCGCGTTTCACGGCCGACGCGGCGATCAGCGATGCGCTGGCGGCTGTTGCCGAAGAGGCGCTGCGTGATCCGGTGGCGTTGGTGGGGCAAGGGGCTGTCGATGAGTTCGGCCTTCATTCACCCAAGGTGCATCGCGGCTTGCTGATCAGCGGCGACCGCTTCGTCTCGACCGCAGCAGAAAGCGAAGCGCTGCGCCGCAACCTGTCGGATGCGCTTGCAGTGGAAATGGAAGGCGCCGCCGTGGCGCAGGTGTGCCACGACTACGGCGTGCCCTTCGCGGCGATGCGGACGATTTCAGACCGCGCCGACGACGAGGCCCATGGCGACTTCGCGCGCTTCGTCGCCGAGGTCGCGAGCCGCTACAGCCTTGCGCTGGCCAGCGCGTGGCTCGCGAGGCAACCGGCTACTTGAGCCAGCCGCGCCGGCGGAAGTACCACATCGGCACCAGCGCGCTGGCCGCCATCAGCACGATGGCATACGGATAGCCCATGGCCCAGTCGAGCTCGGGCATGAACTTGAAGTTCATGCCGTAGATGCTCGCGATCAGCGTGGGCGGCAGCAGCGCCACGCTCGCCACCGAGAAGATCTTGATGGTCTTGTTCTGGTTGATGTTGATGAAACCGACGGTCGCATCCATCAGGAAGTTGATCTTGTCGAAGAGGAAGGCCGTGTGGTTGTCCAGCGACTCGATGTCGCGCAGGATCTGCCGCGCTTCCTCGAACTGCTCGGCGTTGAGCATCTTGCTGCGCATCATGAAGCTGACCGCGCGGCGCGTGTCCATCACGTTGCGGCGGATGCGGCCGTTCAAGTCTTCCTGGCGCGCGATGAGGCCGAGCACCTCGCCGGCCAGCTCGTCGGTGACATTGCCCGAGAGCACCTTCTTGCCCGCCACCTCGAGCTCGTCGTAGATGTTCTCCAGCGTGTCGGCCGAGTATTCGGCGTCGGCGTCGAAGAGCTTGAGCATCACTTCCTTGGCATCTTCGATCAGCCCCGGCGCGCGTCGTGCGCGCATGCGCAGGAGGCGGAACACGGGCACGTCCTCGTCGTGGATCGAGAACAGCACGCCGCGGCTGCGCAGGTCGGTGTTGTGCTGGTTCAGGATGAAGGCGACGCGCACCGTGCGCGGGTCTTCGTCGTCGTCGATCAAGAAGTCGGAGCGGATGTGCAGCTCGCCGTTGTCTTCCTCGTAGAAGCGGGCGGACTCCTCGATGTCCTCGTCCATCGCGTCTTCGGGAATCGAGAGGCCGTAGTACTGCTTGATCCAGCGCTTTTCTTCGAGCGTGGGCGATTCGAGGTCGACCCAGATCGGCTGGAACTTGGAGAGCTCTTCCAGCGCCTCGATCTCTTCCTGGACGAGGCGGCCGTTGGCGAGCGTAAAGATATTGAGCATGGGCTCACTCCCGGGGATGACTGAAACGGTGGGCGAGGGAGGGGCGCTTTCAATTCCCGGGCCCGGCGCGAGACGCGTCAGAAGGGAGTTGAAAGCTGCCGAGACGGGGCGGTTTCCATGGGAGAGTCTCCGGTTGCAGCGAGGCGCGATTATGTCACCGGCCACAAGGCAACGAGGTGGCTGGACTGGACGGACATACAGTAAAGTCGTGCCCCATGCAGACCGCTGCGTCCCCCGTTTTTTCCGCCGCGCCAAAGACTCAAGCCGAGCGTCTGGCCGCGGCGTTGGCCACGCTCAACGACGACCAGCGGGCGGCGGTCGAGCACGGCGTCGGCGCTGCGGTGGCCGACGATCACCGGCCGCTGCTGGTGATTGCCGGCGCCGGCTCGGGCAAGACCAGCACGCTGGCGCACCGCGTGGCGCACCTGATCGCGGACGGAGTCGATCCGCAGCGCCTGCTGCTGCTGACCTTCTCGCGCCGCGCCGCGCAGGAAATGGAGCGCCGCGCGGGCCAGGTGCTGGCGCGCGTGCTCGGGCTGAAGTCGGAGCGTCCGCCCGCGTTGCCGTGGGCCGGTACCTTCCACGGCATCGGGGCGCGCCTGCTGCGCGAGTACGCCGGGCAGATCGGGCTCGACGAGAACTTCACGATCCACGACCGCGGCGATGCCGAAGACCTGATGGGAATGGTCCGGCATGAACTGGGCCTGTCCTCGACGGTCAACCGCTTCCCGCGCAAGGGCACGTGCCTGTCGATCTATTCACGCTGCGTGAACACGCGCGCCTCGGTGGCCGAGGTATTGAAGGACGCCTTCCCCTGGTGCGACGAATGGGAGGCCCAGCTCAAGACCCTGTTCGGCGCCTACGTCGAGGCCAAGCGGCAGCAGAACGTGCTCGACTACGACGACCTGCTGCTCTACTGGGCCGAGATGGTCGCCGAGCCCGCACTGGCCGAGGCCGTGGGCGCGCGCTTCGACCATGTACTGGTCGACGAATACCAGGACACCAACCTGCTGCAGGCCTCGATCCTCCTGGCGATGAAGCCTGACGGGCGCGGCGTCACGGTGGTGGGGGACGACGCGCAATCGATCTACTCGTTCCGCGGCGCGACAGTGCGCAACATCCTCGACTTTCCGGCGCAGTTCAGCCAGGCCGCGCGGGTGGTCACGCTGGAGCGCAACTACCGCTCGACGCAGCCGATCCTGGACGTGTCGAACCGGGTGATCGCGCAGGCGGCCGAGCGGCATGCCAAGACGCTCTGGACCGACAAGCCCTCCGCCGGCAAGCCGCAACTGGTGCTGGTGCCCGACGAAGCAGGGCAGGCGCGCTGGGTGGCCGACAAGGTGCTCGCGCACCGCGAAGGCGGGCTGGCGCTCAAGTCGCAGGCGGTGCTGTTTCGCACCTCGTCGCACAGCGCGGCGCTCGAACTGGAGTTGGCGCGCCGCAACATCCCGTTCGTGAAGTTCGGCGGCCTCAAGTTTCTCGAGGCCTCGCATGTGAAGGACCTGCTCGCGGTGCTGCGCTTCGCCGAGAACCCGCGCGGGCGCATGGCGGGGTTTCGCGTCACGCAGCTGATTCCGGGCATCGGGCCTGTCACGGGCACGCGGTTGCTCGATGCGATGGACCAGGCGATCGATCCGGCCGCGGCCGTGCGGGACTTCGTGCCGCCGTCCGCGGCGCGTGAGCAATGGGCGGGCTTTGCCGAGGCGTATGCCGCGTTGCGCGCGCCGTCGCTGGCGTGGCCGGCCGATGTCGAACTGGCGATGGACTGGTACCTGCCGCACCTGGAGCGCCTCTACGACGACACCTCCGGCGTGCGCCGCCAGGACGTGGAGCAGCTGGTGCGCCTCGCCGCGGGCTACGGCTCGCGCGAGCGCTTCCTGACCGAGCTCACGCTCGATCCGCCCGAGGCCACGAGCGATCGCCCGGGTCCGCCGCTGCTCGACGAGGACTACCTGATCCTCTCCACCATCCATTCGGCCAAGGGCCAGGAGTGGAACTCGGTGCATGTGCTCAACGTGGTCGACGGCTGCCTGCCGGCCGACGTGGCGCAGAGCGCGCACGAACTCGAGGAAGAGCGGCGCCTGCTCTACGTTGCGATGACACGGGCCCGCGACCATCTGCACCTGCTGGTGCCGCAGCGCTTCTACATCACGCAGCAGGCGGTGCGGGGCGACCGGCATCTCTATGCGAACCGCACGCGCTTCATCACGGAATCGGATCTCGCGGGCTTCGAGCAGCAGACCTGGCCGCCGCCACCAGTACAGCCGCCTGCGGTGCCTCCGCCCGCCGCCGTGATCGACCTGCGCAACCGCATGCGCGCGGCCTGGCGCTGAGCGGCTGGCCCTTCGCCCGGCAGGGTCACCGGGCGAGAAACGCGTTAACACTTGCCGGCAAAGCGCCACGAAGGCGGGCCAACATGCACGGGCAGCTATGGATTCAATAGCGGATTGAAGCAGGCTCCGCGCGCGCTCGCCACCCGGAGAACCCAGGTATTGCAATACCGTGACAGCTTGGGCATAGTGAATTGACCGACCCCTCTTTCTCCCCCTTCCTCTTCTCTCCCTCTCCCCCGCACCACACCTGTTTCGCCGGCCACGCTCCATCCCGGAGCGGGGTCATTTCCCCAACCGTCAATTCTCAGGAGGTCATTCATGAATTTGACGATCAGCGGTCATCACCTCGACGTCACCCCTGCCTTGCGCACTTACGTCACGAGCAAGCTGGACCGGATCACACGGCACTTCGACCAGGTGGTCGATGTGAAGGTGATCCTCACGGTGGAAAAGCAGAAGGAAAAGGAACGCCGCCAACGGGCGGAGTGCAACATTCACGTCAAGGGCAATGACATGTTCGCGGAGTCGAGCCACGCTGATCTCTACGCTGCGGTCGATGAACTGGTCGACAAGCTCGACCGCCAGGTGGTCCGCCACAAGGACCGCCTGCAGGACCACCATCACGTGGCGCCCAAGCGCGTGATGTGAGTGAGCAGGGAGCGGGGCCTTTGGGGCCCGCTCGCGCTACAGGCCGCCTTCGGGCGGCCTTTTGCTTTTCCGACTGTGGCCGTGGGACTTTGGGGTTCTGTCCAGGGCAGCGATGCCTCCGGGCAACATGTAAACAGAAAGTAGATAGGGGGACTGGGGGTTTTTACCAACCGGGTGCATAATCGCCCCCGCTCTGCCCCCACCATGAATCGCCTCGCGTCCATCCTGCCGCCCGCCCAAGTGCTTGTGAGCGTTGACGCTACCAGCAAGAAACGTGCTTTCGAAGAAGCTGGCCTTCTGTTCGAAAGCCTTCATGGCTTGGGGCGCGCCCTCATCACCGACAGCCTCTTTGCGCGCGAACGCCTCGGTTCCACCGGCCTCGGCCACGGCGTTGCCATTCCGCATGGCCGCATCAAGGGCCTCAAGGCGCCGATGGCCGCGGTGTTCCAACTGGCCAACCCCATCGGTTTCGACGCTCCCGACGAGCAGCCCGTCGCCCTCCTGATCTTCCTGCTGGTGCCCGAAGCGGCCACGCAGAAGCACCTCGAAATCCTCTCTGAAATCGCCGAGCTGTTGAGCGATGCCGGCCTGCGCGAGCAGATCAAATCCAGCACCGATGCAGCCGCACTCCACGGCCTGATCGCCGGCTGGCAGTCGACCCAAGTCGCCTGAGCGCATGCGTCGGCGTGCGCGGCTGCTGATAAGCTGCGCGACACCTCCTGTCACTCATCACTCCAATGACGGCGCCGAGCGCCGCCTCCTGAACGCATGAAGCCGACCGTCATCAGCGCCGATGCCATGTTCGAGGAGTTCCGCGGGTCGCTCCGCTGGGAATGGCTCGCGGGGCTCGGCGCTTCGGAGCGCCAGTTCGACCCCGAGGTCATCAGCCGCGCCCAGTCGGCCGCCGACCTGGTCGGCTACCTCAACTACATCCACCCGTATCGCGTGCAAATCCTGGGCGCCCGTGAAGTGGCCTACCTCACGCGCGGCAGCCCGGACGACTGCGCACGCCGCATCGCCCGTATCGTCACACTCGAGCCGCCGATGCTGGTGCTGGCCGACGGCCAGGCGCCGCCCGACGAGCTGCTGTCGATCTGCGAGCGCGCCCAGCTGCCGCTCTTTGCCACGCGCGAGTCGTCGGCTTTCGTGATCGACCTGCTGCGCGCCTACCTGTCCAAGCATTTCGCCGAGCGCACCTCGATGCACGGCGTGTTCATGGACATCCTGGGCATGGGCGTGATGATCACGGGCGAGTCGGGCCTCGGAAAAAGCGAACTGGGCCTCGAACTGATTTCACGCGGCAACGGCCTGGTGGCCGACGATGCGGTCGACCTCTACCGCATCAACCAGAACACCATCGAGGGCCGCTGCCCTGACCTGCTGCTGAACCTGCTGGAAGTGCGCGGCATCGGCCTCCTGGACATCCGCGCGATCTTCGGCGAGACGGCGGTGCGCCGGAAGATGCGCCTGAAGCTCATCGTGCATCTGGTGCGCCGCGACAGCTTCGAGCGCGACTACGAGCGCATGCCCTCGGCGCCGCTCACGCAGGACGTGCTGGGCATCCCGGTGCGAAAGGTCATCATCCAGGTGGTGGCGGGGCGCAATATCGCCGTGCTGGTCGAGGCCGCCGTTCGCAATTCGATCCTGCAGCTGCGCGGGATCGATACCTATGCGGATTTTGTGGCGCGCCACCACAAGGCGATGGAAAGCGCCCGGGACGGCGACTGACGCGCCGTCTTTACACGGTTCAGCGCTTCTTTACACAGTCGCCGCAGAGGCCGTAGAGCGACATGGCGTGGTCCTGCAGGATCCAGCCCTTGTCCTTGGCGATCATCTGCTGGCGGCGCTCGATCTCGGCGTCGTAGAACTCCTCGACCTTGCCGCACGAGGTGCAGATCAGGTGGTCGTGGTGCGTGCCCTCGTTGAGCTCGTAGACCGCCTTGCCGCTCTCGAAATGGCTGCGCTCCAGGATGCCGGCCTGCTCGAACTGCGTGAGCACGCGGTAAACGGTGGCAAGGCCGATGTCGGAATGTTCGTTCAGCAAGACGCGAAACACGTCTTCCGCCGTCATGTGCCGCTGGCTGCCGGTCTGGAAGATTTCCAGAATCTTCAGGCGTGGCAAGGTGGCCTTGAGGCCGGTGTTCTTGAGTTCGTCGATATTGGCCATGATGGTTCCTGCGCCCTGTGCTGCGGTCAGGTCCTGAAAAGGCCAGCCGCTACAATGGCCGATCATATCGCTACCCCCTTTTCCTCCCATGCTTGCCATTTTCCAACGCCGTTCCTGGCTGCTGGCTGCTGCCGTCGCCGCGACGCTCTGCCTCGGTGCCTGCAGCGGTTTCAGCGATCGCACGCGTGGCGCGCTGGCCGCGGTCACGCCCTACAAGGTCGAAGTGGTCCAGGGCAATTTCGTGTCGAAGGAGCAGGTCGCGGCGCTCAAGCCCGGCATGTCCCGCCAGCAGGTGCGTGAAATCCTCGGCACTTCGCTGCTGAACGATGTGTTCCACAACAACCGCTGGGACTACGTGTTCACGATCCGCCGCCAGGGCGTCGATCCCCAGGAGCGCCGCCTGACCGTGTACTTCAACGGCGAACTGATGGACCGCTTCGAAGGCGACGAGATGCCCAACGAAGAAGAATTCGTCGCCACGCTCGACACCCGCAAGAAATCCGGCAAGGTGCCCCAGCTCGAGGCCACGGAAGACGAACTCAAGAAATTCGCGCCGGCCAAGGACGAGAAAGCCGCTGCCGCCGCCGCGACGACCGTGCCTCCGCTGCCTGCCGCCTACCCCCCGCTCGAAGCCGCGCGCTGAACGCAGCAGGAGCGGGCGGCGCCCGCCGAGTCAGGCGGCGTCCGTCCGGTGCCCTTCTTGGTTCCCAGTGGCCTGCGGGCCATCCTGAAGACTGAATCCGCGTGACCGAACCTACCTCCTCCTCCCTCTCCGCCCCCCCCGCGCCGCGCCGCATTGCCATCGCCGGCGCTTCGGGCCGCATGGGCCACATGCTGATCGAGGCCGTGCGCAATGCGCCCGACTGCCGCCTGGCCGGCGCCCTCGACATCGCCGGCAGCGAAGCCATCGGCACCGACGCGGCCGCCTTCCTGGGCTTCACGAGCGGCGTGCCCATCGTGGCCGACCTGCGCACGGGCCTGAAAGACGCCCAGGTGCTCATCGACTTCACCCGCCCCGAAGGCACGCTCGCGCACCTGGCGGTCTGCCGCAAACTCGGCGTGCAGGCGGTCATCGGCACCACCGGCTTCAGCGACGCGCAGAAGGCCGAGATTGCCGAGATCGCGAAAGACGTGGCCATCATGCTGGCCCCCAACATGAGCGTGGGCGTCAACGTCACCTTCAAGCTGCTCGAGATGGCCGCCAAGGCGATGTCGACCGGCTACGACATCGAGATCATCGAGGCCCACCACCGCCACAAGGTCGACGCCCCCTCGGGCACCGCGCTCAAGATGGGCGAAGTCATCGCCGACGCGCTGGGCCGCGACCTGAAGGACTGCGCCGTCTACGCCCGCGAAGGCATCACGGGCGAGCGCGACCCGTCGACCATCGGCTTCTCGGCCATCCGCGGCGGCGACATCGTGGGCGACCACACCGTGCTGTTCGCCGGCATCGGCGAGCGCATCGAGATCACGCACAAGTCGTCGAGCCGCGTCACGTACGCGCAGGGCGCCCTGCGCGCGGTGCGCTTCCTGGCCGAGCAGAAGTCTGGCCTGTTCGACATGTACGACGTGCTCGGTCTCCGTTAAGGCCAACCGATGAGCGTCCTCGAACTGCTGACCCATGGCGACGGCGTCAGCCGTTCGGTGGCGGCGCTGCTGCTGGCGATGTCGATCGCAAGCTGGGTCGTGATTCTGTGGAAGGCGTGGCTGCTGCGCGGCGGCACGCGCGACGTGCTGCGCGGCATCGCGGCGTTCTGGCAGTCGGCCACGCTGGCCGATGCCGAACAGAAGCTCAAGGCCTTCGACCGGGCCACGCTGGTGCTGCCCGCGGTCGTCGCCATCAGGAACGCGGCGGCCGTCAGCGTCAATGGCACGCTCGGCGCCACGGGCGACCGCAACCAGCGCCTCACGCGCGCCCTGCGCGACGCGCTGCACGGCGCATTGCGGCGCCTGCAGGCCGGCCAGATCCTTCTCGCCACTGTCGGCGCCACGGCGCCCTTTGTCGGCCTCCTGGGCACGGTCTGGGGCATCTACGGTGCGCTGACGGGCATCGCGGGCCAGACCGGTGGCTTCACCATCGACAAGGTGGCCGGACCCGTCGGCGAAGCGCTGGTGATGACCGCCTTCGGCCTCGCGGTCGCCATTCCGGCTGTGCTGGCCTACAACGTCTTCGGCCGCGTCATCGGCCGCGTCGAGGCCGAGCTCGAAGGCTTCGCGCACGACCTGCTCGGCAGCTTCGGCGAGGCGCCGGCACCCGCCGCGCCGCCGCCTGCGCGGCCGATGCCCGTCTAGAGAGCAGCACGCACCATGGCCTTCGGACGCACTTCGCTAGGCAGCAGCGCCGCAGGCGGTGGACGCGCCACCGGGGCCGGCGGGCAGCGGCCGCTCTCGGACATCAACGTCACGCCGCTGGTCGACGTGATGCTGGTGCTGCTGGTGATCTTCATCATCACGGCGCCGCTGATGGCCAGTTCGATCAAGCTCGACCTGCCGCAGACCGATGCGGGCCAGCCCAACGACACGCCCAAGTTCGTGAGCCTCGCGGTCGATGCATCGGGCAAGGTCTTCCTGAACGACAAGCCCGTGACCGACGAAGAGCTGGCCGCCCAGCTCGAAAAAGCCGCGGCGGACAGCAAGGACACCGAAGTGCAACTGCGCGCCGACCAGACCGTGCCCTACGGCAAGGTGGTGGCGCTCATGGGCATTGCGAACAAGGCGGGGTTGAGCCGCATCGGGTTCGTGACAGAGGCCGAAGCGGCTCCCGAAAAGCCGCGCTGAATTTGTCTTGCTCCTTCCCCCTTTGGGGGAAGGTTGGGATGGGGGCGGGCAGAGCGCTCGATGGATGCGCCGCGTGCCCCCACCCCGGCCCTCCCCCGCAAGGGGAGGGAGAAATACCGAAGACTCAGCCCAGCACCACGGGCTTCGTGTTCCAGATCTCATGCGCGTACTGCGCAATGGTTCGATCTGAAGAGAACGCCCCCATCCCCGCCACATTGAGAATCGCCATCCGCGTCCACGCATCCGAATCGCGGTAGAGCGCATCCACCTCGGCCTGCTTCGCGACATAGCTCGCGTAGTCGGCCAGCAGCAGGTAATGGTCGCCCCAGTTCACCAGCGCGTCGTAGATGCCCTGGTAGCGCGCCGGCTCGCCCGGTGAGAAAGCCCCGTCGCGGATCGCGTCGAGCACCCGTTTGAGTTCCGCGTTTTCCTCGTAGATGTCGCGCGGCTGGTACCCGCGGGCCCGGATGTCCGCCACCTCCGGCGTCGTGTTGCCGAAGATGAAGATGTTCTCCGGCCCCACGTTCTCGCGCATTTCCACATTCGCGCCGTCGAGCGTGCCGATGGTGAGCGCGCCGTTCAGCGCGAACTTCATGTTGCCGGTGCCCGAGGCCTCGGTGCCCGCGGTGGAGATCTGCTCCGACAGGTCGGCCGCCGGCATGATGATCTCGGCCAGGCTCACGCTGTAGTTCGGCAGGAACACCACCTTCAGCAGCTTGCCCACGCGCGCATCGGCGTTGATGGTGCTCGCCACGTCGTTGATGAGCCGGATGACCAGCTTGGCCATTGCGTACGCCGAGGCCGCCTTGCCCGCGAACACCACCACGCGCGGCACGATGTCGACCGGTGCGCCGGCCGCCTGCGCGTCGAGGATGCGGTGATAGCGCGCCACCACGTGCAGCACGTTGAGCAGCTGGCGCTTGTATTCGTGGATGCGCTTGACCTGCACGTCGAACATCGCGTCGGTGTCCAGGTCGATCTTCAGGTGCTGCTCGACCCAGTTGGCCAGCCGCAGCTTGTTCTCGCGCTTGGCGTGGCGGAACGCGCGCACGAAGGCGGGTTGCGCGGCCATGGGCCTGAGCGCCTCGAGCTGCGACAGGTCGCGCCGCCAGCCCTTGCCGATGCGCTGGTCGAGCAACCCGGCCAGCGGCGGGTTGGCCTGCGCCAGCCAGCGGCGCGGCGTGACGCCGTTGGTCTTGTTGTTGAAGCGCTCGGGAAATATCTTGTCGAAGTCCGCAAAGATCGACTGCTTCATCAGCTCCGAATGCAGCCCCGACACGCCATTGATCGAATGGCTCGCGAGCACCGCGACGTACGCCATGCGCACGCGCCGCTCGCCCGATTCGTCCACCAGCGAAAGCCGCCGCATCAGCTCCACGTCGTTGCCGACCTTCTGCGTCACGGTGGCGAGGAACTTCGCGTTCATGTCGTAGATGATCTGCAGGTGCCGCGGCAATATGCGCCCCAGCATCTCCACCGGCCAGGTCTCCAGCGCCTCGTGCATCAGTGTGTGGTTGGTGTAGCTGAACACCTTCTGCGTGTGCGCCCAGGCCTCGTCCCATGCAAGCCCGTGCTCGTCGAGCAGCAGGCGCATCAGCTCGGGCACCGCGAGCACCGGGTGCGTGTCGTTCAGGTGGATGCTGACCTTCTCGGAGAGCTGCTCGAAGGTCTTGTGGTTGCGCAGGTACCGCCGCAGCAAGTCCTGCACGCTCGCGCTGCAGAAAAAATACTCCTGGTGCAGCCGCAGCTCACGGCCCGAGGGCGTGGAGTCGTCGGGGTAGAGCACGCGCGAGACGTTCTCCGACTGGTTCTTGCTCTGCACCGCGCCCATGTAGTTGCCGCGGTTGAAGGCCGAGAGGTCGATCTCCTCGGTGGCGCGCGCCGACCACAGCCGCAGCGTGTTGGTGGCCTGCGTGCCGTAGCCCGGAATGATGGTGTCGTAGGCCACGGCCAGCACGTCGTGCGTGTCGACCCAGTCGGCCGCGCCGTAGGGTGCGTTCTTGCCCTCGCGCTTCTGCACGTGGCCACCGAAGCGCACGCGGTAGTTCACCTCGGGCCGCTGGAACTCCCAGGGGTTGCCGCGTGTGAGCCAGTAGTCGGGCGTTTCCACTTGCTGGCCGTCGACGATGCGCTGGCGGAACATGCCGTAT
Organism: Variovorax sp. ZS18.2.2; assembly: GCF_024701975.1. Lineage (GTDB taxonomy): Bacteria > Pseudomonadota > Gammaproteobacteria > Burkholderiales > Burkholderiaceae_C > Variovorax. The sequence goes on along the minus strand of NZ_JANLNM010000005.1, from coordinate 426,448 downwards.
TCATAGCGGATGCCGTAGCCCATGCCCGGCACGCCGAGCGTGGCCATCGAATCGAGAAAACAGGCCGCGAGCCGCCCGAGGCCACCGTTGCCGAGCGCCGCATCGGGCTCGCGCTCGGACAGCGCCGACATGTCGACGCCGAAGTCGGCCAGGGCTTCGCGCACCGTGTCGTACAGGTCCACTGCGAGCAGCGCGTTGGTGAAGGTGCGCCCGATCAGGAACTCCATCGAGAGGTAGTAGACGCGCTTCAGGTCCTGCGCGTAGTTGGCGCGCGTGGTCATCATCCAGCGCTCGACCAGCTGGTCGCGCACGGCCTGCGAGGTGGCGTTGAGCCAGTCGTCCTGGCTGGCCGCCACCGGGTCCTTGCCGACCGCGTAGATCAGCTTGTTGGCCACGGCGCGCTTGAAGGCCGCGACATCGCGGTCGGGATGGTCGTAGGCGAAGTCTTTGATCGTCATGGTGGTGGCGCTCCCGAGGTGAGTGTTTGTGTTTGCCGTGCGTGGATCAGGTGGTGCCCAGCGCCTGCTGGTAGACGGCGATGTATTGGGCGGCGGCCGTGCCCCAGTCGGCTGGACGCCGCATGGCATGGCCGCGCACGCGGCGCCAGTCGGGCGCGCGGTCGTAGAGCGCGAAGGCGCGGCGCAGTGCGCGTTCGTAGTCGTCGGCATCGAAGCGGTCGAACACGAAGCCGGTGGCCTCGCCGCTCGCCATGTCTTCCAGCGTGCTGTCGACCACCGTGTCGGCCAGCCCGCCCACGCGGCGCACCAGCGGCAGGCTGCCGTACTTCAGGCCGTACATCTGCGTGAGGCCGCAGGGCTCGAACAGCGAGGGGACCAGCGTCACGTCGCCGGCGCCGAAGAGCTGGTGCGCGAGCGTCTCGTTGTAGCCGATGGTGACGCTGACCGATTGCGGCGCCGCGGCCGCGCGTTGGCGAAAGGCCTCTTCGAGCCACGCTTCGCCGCTGCCCAGCAGCGCGAGCTGGCCGCCCTGCGCGAGCAGCGCATCGATGCCGCCGAGCACGAGGTGCAGGCCCTTCTGCTCGGTGAGCCGGCTCACCAGGATGAAGAGCGGCGCGTCGGGCCGCTCGGCCAGGCCGAGCTGGTGCTGCAGCACCGCCTTGCAGCGCGCCTTGCCCGCCATGTGGCGGCCTTCGGGCGTGTGATAGCCCTGCACCAGCGCGGCGTCGGCGGCCGGGTTCCAGACCTTGTCGTCCACCGCGTTGAGGATGCCGCTGAGCACGCCGCTGCGCTGGCGCAGCAGGCCGTCGAGGCCGCAGCCCTGCTCGGGCGTCTGGATTTCCAACGCATAGGTCGGGCTCACCGTGGTGATCCGGTCGGCGAAGTAGAGGCCGCCCTTCATGAACGAAATCTGGCCGTGGTACTCGAGCCCGTTGATGTGGAAGGCCGGGGCGGGAAGGCCCAGTTCGGCGAAGTGCCAGGGCGCGAAGATGCCCTGGTAGGCCAGGTTGTGCACCGTGAACACGGTGCCCACGCGCGGCTGGTTCGCCTGCCGCGCAAAGGCGATGTAGACGGGCGCCAGTGCCGCATGCCAGTCGTGCGCATGCACGACCTCGGGCTGCCACGCCGCGTCGAGCCCTTGTGCGAGTTGCGCCGCGGCCCAGCCGAGCAGCGCGAAGCGCCGGTGGTTGTCGGCGTAGGGCTGGCGCGCCGTGTCTTCGTAGGGGTTGCCGGGCCGGTCGTACAGGGCCGGCGCATCGATCACATAGGCGGGAATCGGCGGCGCGCCGTCGATGGCGATGTGCCCCGCGCGCAGGCCGAAGCGCTCGCCCCAGGGCGCATGGAAATCCGCCACCGGCACCAGGTCGCGCACGCCGGCCACGATGGCTGGAAAACCCGGCAGCAGCACCCGTGCGTCCTGCCCTTCGGCCATGAGCGCAATGGGCAGGGCGCCGGCGATGTCCGCCAGTCCGCCGGTCTTCAGGAGGGGAAAGAGTTCGGCGCTGACCTGGAGGATTCGCATCGTCAGAGTTTCACCAATGCGAAAACGAGGGACGTCAGGATGCGGCTTCTTCCAGGAATGCCGCGGAACCGGCTTTGCCGGGCCGCAGGTGTTGCCCCCGGCGAGGGGGTGGGAGGCCACACGAAGTGGGCAAGCCTGGGGGAGAGTTTCATGCTGCCAATCGTTTGAGCATTTCGCGCGTGACCAGCACCACCCCGGTCTCGGTGCGTTCGAAGCGCGCGGCGTCGGCGACCGGATCTTCGCCGATCACCATCTCATCCGGTATGACACAGGCGCGATCGATCACCACGCGGTTGAGCCGGGCGCCGCGGCCCACTTCCACATCGGGCAGCAGCACGGCCTCGTTGATTTCGCAGAACGAATGGATGCGCACGCCCGAGAACAGCACCGAGCTGCTGACCTTGGAGCCCGAGACGATGCAGCCGCCCGAGACGATGGTGTTGACCGTCATGCCGTGCTTGCCGTCGCGGTCGAGCACGAACTTGGCCGGAGGCAGTTGCCGCTGGTAGGTCCAGATGGGCCAGTCGGTGTCATAGATGTCGAGTTCGGGGGTGATCGAGGCCAGGTCGAGGTTGGCTGCCCAGAATGCATCAATCGTGCCCACGTCGCGCCAGTAGGCCTTGGCGCCCGGCCCGCGCGAGGCCCGCGTGACGCAGGACATGCCGAAGGGATGCGCCAGCGCGCGGCCCTGCGCCACGGCGCGCGGGATGATGTCCTTGCCGAAGTCGTGGCTCGAATCGGGGTTGACGCTGTCTTCCTCCAGCAGCTGGTAGAGGTACTCGGAATCGAACACGTAGATGCCCATGCTGGCCAGCGCCACGTCGGGGTTGCCGGGCATGGCGGGCGGATCGGCCGGCTTTTCGAGAAAGGCCGTGATCTGGCGGCCGTCGTCGATGGCCATCACCCCGAAGGCGGTGGCCTCCATGCGCGGCACCTCGATGCAGCCGACCGTGCAGCCCAGGCCGCGCTCGGCATGGTCCTTCACCATGATCGAGTAGTCCATCTTGTAGATGTGGTCGCCGGCCAGCACCACCACGTAGTCGTGCCTGGTCGAGCGGGTCTGGATGATGTCCAGGTTCTGGAACACCGCATCGGCCGTGCCGCGATACCAGTGCTCGTCGCCCACCCGCTGCTGCGCGGGCAGCACGTCGACCATCTCGTTGAGCTCGGCCCGCAGGAAGCTCCAGCCGCGCTGCAGGTGGCGCATGAGCGAATGCGACTTGTACTGCGTGACCACCGCCATGCGCCGGATGCCGGAATTGAGGCAGTTCGACAGTGCGAAATCGATGATGCGGAACTTGCCGCCGAAGTACACGGCCGGCTTGGCCCGCCGGTCGGTCAGCTGCTTGAGGCGGGAGCCCCGGCCGCCGGCCAGCACCAGGGCGATGGTGCGGCGAACCAGTTGGTGGGCCTGCAGGGGTTCCTGCGAGGAGGGCGTGCTGAGCTTGTTGTCCATCCTGTGTCTCCGTTCGTTCGTTGGAATTCGGTCGTCAGAGTTTCTGTAGCGAGGCTAGCACCGCGCCGTGCGCATGGCTTCTACGTTCTTGCAACCCGGATGCTCGAAAAATGCACTTCCGCCGCATCGCCGAGCGCTTGCTGCGAAGCATCGCGATCCTGCGCGGGATTGGTCGAGAGACAGTGGCGCCAGTCGCCCGGAGGCAGCGTGAAATTCACCGTCTCCGCGCCGGCGTTGACCAGCACCAGCCATGCGCCCGCGTCCTCCCTTGCCGCGCTGCTGTTGTTGTCGAAGAGGATCGCAAGGGCCGTGCCCGCATGCCAGTCGTCCGGTGTCATCGGCTGGCCATCGGGGCGCAGCCAGCGGATGGCCGGTGCGCCCTCGGGCGGATCGGCCGGCCACCAGCGCGTGCTGCGCAGCACCGGCGCCTCGCGGCGCAGGGCCGTGAGGCGCGCGACGAAATCGCTCGTGCGCGCCATGTCGCTGGCGGGGTCGGAGGCGCCGATCCATGCGAGCCAGGTGGTCTCGTTGTCCTGGCAATAGGCGTTGTTGTTGCCCTGCTGGCTGTGGCCCAGCTCGTCGCCTGCCAGCAGCATCGGCGTGCCTTGGGAGAGCAGCAGCACCGCGAGCAGCGCACGCTGCAGGCGGCTGCGTTTCGCCAGCACGCCCGCGTCGTCGCTCGGGCCTTCGACGCCGCAGTTGTTGCTCAGGTTGTGGGCGTGGCCATCGCGATTGTTCTCGCCGTTCGCGAGGTTGTGGCGCTCTTCGTAGCTCACGAGGTCGCGCAGCGTGAAGCCGTCGTGTGCGGTGATGAAGTTGACGCTCGCCACCGGCGCGCGGCCGTGGTGGGCGAACTGCGTGCTCGAGGCCGTGAAGCGGTGTGCGAAATCGCCGAGACCGCTCGCGCCGTCGCGCCCTTGGCGCAGCCAGAAGCCGCGTTGCGTGTCGCGGTAGCGGTCGTTCCATTCGAGCCAGCCGGGCGGGAACTCGCCGAGCCGGTAGCCGCCGGGGCCGATGTCCCATGGTTCGGCGATCAGCAGCGTGCGCGAGAGCACCGGGTCTTGCGCGATGGCTGCGAAGAAGGGCGCGCGCGGGTCGAACCCCGTCTTTGCATCGCGCCCCAGTACCGGCGCGAGGTCGAAGCGAAAGCCGTCGACGCCCATCTCGCAAGCCCAGAAGCGCAGGCTGTCCATGACGAGTTGCAGCACGCGGGGCTCGCCGAGGTTCAGGCAGTTGCCGGTGCCCGTCCAGTTCTCATAGAGCGCGCGGTCGTCTTCGCGCAGGTGGTAATACAAGGCGTTGTCGATGCCGCGCATCGAGAGCGTGGGGCCGACCTCGTCGCTCTCGGCGCTGTGGTTGTAGACCACGTCGATCACCAGCTCCATGCCGCGCGCGTGCACCGCATCGACCATTGCGCGGAACTCACTTGCGGGCGTGGTGCCGGGGCGGCCGCTCCAGTAGCGCGCTTCGGGCGCGAACCAGCCGATGGTGTTGTAGCCCCAGTAGTTGGAAAGGCCCATGGCGAGCAGGCGCTGCTCGTCGGCGCGGTGCTGCACGGGCATGAGGCTCAGCGTGGTGACGCCCAGGCGCTGGAGGTGGTCGAGCACGGCGGGTTCGGCGAGGCCGGCGTAGGTGCCGCGCAGTGCGGCGGGGACGGCGGGGTGCAGGCGGGTCTGGCCGCGGACGTGGAGTTCGTAGAGGACGCGGTCGGTGGATGCGATGCGGGCGTGGCCGGGCGATGGTTGGGCACTCGCACTTGCTGTCACGCGCGCCTTGAGTGCGACTGCGCCGTTGTCGCGCCCATCGCGTTGATCGGGATTTGCTGGGTCATGGCCGAGGAACAGGTCGTTGCCGTCGTAGAGGCCGACGATCTCTCGCGCGTACGGGTCGAGCAGCAGCTTGGCGGGGTTGAAGCGCTGGCCTTCGTGGGGTGCCCAGGGGCCGTGGACGCGGTAGCCGTAGACCAGGCCTTCGCGACCGGCTGGGAGTAGGCCGTGCCAGATGCCGTCTGTGCGCGCGGACAGCCTGAGTCGTTGCTGCTCGTTCTGGCCGGTGCTGTCGAAGAGGCAGAGTTCTACGGACTCGGCCGTGGGGGCTGCGATGGCGAAGTTGATGCCTTCTTTGGACGGGGTTGCGCCCAGGGGGAATGGAGTGCCTGGGCTCAGCATTCTTGTTGCCCTTGAGTTTGTTTTTTTTCCGAGGCCGGGTCTCGCCCCGGCAGGCGACCTACCTTTCTTTGCTTCGCCAAAGAAAGGTAGGCAAAAGAAAGGCGACCCCACTGTCTGCGACCCTCCGCTTCGCTACGGGCAACCTGCGGTGCTCGCGTTTCGCGGGGTCTCGCAGAACTCGCTTCGCTCAAACAGCTGCGAGCCCTGATCCGCGAAACGCTGCGCTCCTCGGCGCAGCCAGAGGGGGGGGATACCGAACGGGCCATCGCCTTGCTCGGCTCGCAATCGGGCCTTTGCTTCGCTCGGCCGTTGGACTTGCTCCCTCTCCCCTTGGGGAGAGGGCGGGGGTGAGGGCATCGGCCTTCGCGCGGGCGAGGCAGTGTTTCTGTGCCGCTGGCCCTCACCCCAACCCTCTCCCCAAGGGGAGAGGGAGCAATCCAAGCCGAGCGAAGCGAAGGCCCGTGAGGTGGCCGAGCGTAGCGATGGCCTGCTGGTCCCCAAAGCCCTTCTGTATGCGCCGAGGAGCGGAGCGTTTCGCGGATCAGGGCTCGCCCTTGTTTGAGCGAAGCGAGTTTGGGCGAGACCCCGCGAAACGTGAGCACCGCAGGTTGCCCGCAGCGAAGCGGAGGGACGCAGACAGCAGGGTCGCCTTTTCTTTGCTTACGTTCTTTTGGCGAAGCAAAAGAAAGTAAGTCGCCTGCCGGGGCGAGACCCGGCCTCGGAACAAAAAACGATCCCAGACCCATCAAACCAACACCCACATCACAGTAGCCAACGGCGGCACGCTGACAACAACCGAATCCGCCTTCCCATGCCAGGCCGTGGGAGCACTTTCGACAATCCCGTTCCCCACACCACTCCCCCCATACACCGAACCATCGGTATTGATGATTTCGCGATAAGCCCCCGCAACAGGAACGCCAAGCCGATACGCATGCCGAGGCAACGGCGTGAAGTTGCACACCACCACCACAAACGCCCCGTCGCGCGCACGACGAACAAACGCAAACACCGACTGATCCGCATCGTCATGCACGATCCACTCGAACCCGGCTCCATCGTTGTCCAGCTCATGCAGCGCAGGAAAGTGCCGGTACACGTTGTTCAGGTCCCGCACCAACCGCCGCACCCCCTGGTGCGCTGCGTGCTCCAGCAGGTGCCAGTCGAGACTGCGATCCGCATTCCACTCGGCGACCTGCGCGAACTCACCTCCCATGAACAACAACTTCTTCCCCGGATACCCCCAGAGGTACCCATACAGGTTGCGCAGCCCCGCGAACTTCTGCCACTCGTCGCCGGGCATACGCCCGATCATCGAACCCTTGCCGTGCACCACCTCGTCGTGCGAGAGCGGCAGCACGAAGTTCTCGGTGTGCGCGTACATCAGCCCGAAGGTGATCTGCTGGTGATGGTGCTTGCGGTAGACCGGGTCGGTGCCCGCATAAGCGAGCGTGTCGTTCATCCAGCCCATGTTCCACTTGTAGTGAAAGCCCAGCCCGCCGTTTTCCGGCGGCCGCGTCACGCCCGGGAAGCTCGTCGATTCCTCGGCGAGCGTCACCGCGCCGGGCCGCTCGATGCCCACCACGCGGTTCATGCGGCGCAGGAAGTCGATGGCCTCCAAATTCTCGCGGCCACCTTGCGCATTCGGCACCCACTCGCCGGCGTTGCGGCTGTAGTCGCGGTACAGCATCGACGCCACCGCATCGACCCGCAGGCCATCGACGCCATAGCGCTCCAGCCAGTACAGCGCATTGCCGACCAGGTAGTTGCGCACTTCCGTGCGCGCGTAGTTGAAGATCAGCGTCTGCCAGTCGTTGTGGAAGCCCTCGCGCGGATCGGCGTACTCGTACAGCGCCGTGCCGTCGAACCGGCCGAGGCCGTGCGCATCGGTCGGAAAGTGCGCGGGCACCCAGTCGAGGATCACCCCCAGCCCAGCCGCATGCGCGGCCTCCACGAAATGGCGGAAGTCGCCCGGCGTGCCGAAGCGCGAGGTCGGCGCATAGAGTCCGATCGGCTGGTAGCCCCACGAGCCGTCGAACGGGTGCTCGCTGATCGGCAGCAGCTCGATGTGCGTGAAGCCCATGTCGCGCGCGTAGGGCACCAGCGTGTCGGCCAGCTCGCGGTAGTCGAGCCACTCGTGGCCGTTCTTGCGGCGCCACGAGCCCAGGTGCACTTCGTAGATGCTGATCGGCGCATGGCGCTCGTTGGCCTCGGCGCGGCCTTCGGGCATCTTCACAGCCGCCGGGAGCGGCGCGACCACGCAGGCGGTGTCGGGCCGCAGCCGCGAAGAGAACGCGAACGGATCGGCCTTGCGCAGCACCTCGCCTTCTGCCGAAAGAATCTCGAATTCGTAGCTGTCGCCGGTCGCCACATGCGGCGCGAAGATTTCCCACACGCCGCATTCGCGGCGCAGCCGCATCATGTGGCGCCGGCCGTCCCAGTTGTTGAAGTCGCCGACCACCGAGACCCGGCGCGCATTCGGCGCCCAGACCGCGAAGGCCACGCCCTTCACGCCATCGATCTCGCGCAGGTGCGCGCCCAGCCGCTCCCAAGGGCGCAGGTGCGTGCCCTCGGCCAGCAGCCACACGTCGGTCTCGCCGAGCACGAACGGAAAACGATACGGGTCTTCCAGCCGCGAGGTGTGCGTGCCCCACTCGACCTGGAACGAATAGCCCAGACGCGCTTCCGCCGCCGGCACCAGCCCGCCGAACAGATCGGAGCCCTCCAGCCGCGTGAGCATCGCGAGCGGCCAGCCGGTGCGCGAATGCATCACCGCCACGCTCTGTGCGCCGGGCATCAGCGCGCGCACCTCCAGCCCTTCGCGCGTTTCGTGCGGCCCGAGCACGGCAAAGGGATCGCCGTGTTCGGCGCGCATCAGGGCGCGGACTTCGGAGGCGGGCAGGTGCTTCGGTGGCATGGCGGTCAGCTGTGTCCTTCTTCGTTGGCGGGTGTTCCGAAAAAGACGCCGTAGGGCGCCAGTGCCAGCATGCGCTTTTCGCCATCGCCCTGCACGTCGGCGGTCGCGCCGAGCGGATGGCCTTGCAGTGCCACCAGCGCCTCGCGCAGCGCAAGCGTCACAGGCTCGCCGCCCAGGTTGAAGATCGCCTGGAGCGATGCGTTCCCGTCGCGCCGCTCGAACCACAGCACCGGCTCGGGCGCGTCGATGAACGCGATGGCCCCCGTGCGCAGCAGCGGCTGCGTGCGGCGCCAGTGCAAGAGGGCGCGGCTGAAGGCCAGCATCGAGCCCGGGTCGCCGGCCTGGTTGTCGACGGCCAGCGGCAGGTGCGGGCCGTACACGGGCAGCCACGGCGTGCCGGTGGTGAAGCCGCCGTGCGGCGCATCGGCCTGCCAGGGAATCGGCGTGCGGCAGCCGTCGCGGCCCTTGAACTCGGGCCAGAAGGTGCGGCCGTAGGGGTCCTGCAGCAGCTCGAAGGGCACCTCGGCTTCGGGCAGGCCGAGTTCCTCGCCCTGGTAGATGCTGGCGCTGCCGCGCAGCGCGAGCAGCAAGGCGAGCCAGAGGCGGTCGCGGCGGGTGTCGGCCGGCGCGCCGTCGCTCCAGCGGGTCGCGACGCGCGGCACGTCGTGGTTCGACACTGCCCAGCAGCCCGAGCCGCTGGTGATCGCCAGCGCCTCGTCGAGCGCCTCGACCTGGTGGCGCAGGTGCTTCGCGCTGTGCTCCGCCGTCAGCAGGCTGAAGCTGTAGGCCAGATGCAGGCGCTTGCCGAGCTCGGTGTACTGCGCCATGACGGGCGGCGCGTTCTCGTCGCCGACCTCGCCCAGCGCGACCGCGCCGTAGCCGTCGAGCAGCTGGCGCAGGCGCTCGAGGAACACCAGGTTCTCCGGCTGGCTCTTGTCGTACAGGTGCTGCTGCATCGCATAGGGGTTGTCGGCGCGCACCGTGCTGACTTCGTCGATCGATGCGAGCGAGGCCGGCGGGTTGTCGCGCAGCAGCGCATCGTGGAACTGGTGGTTGCAGGCGTCGAAGCGAAAGCCGTCCACGCCGCGCTCGCACCAGAAGCGCACCTCGCCGAGCAGCGCGTCCTGCACCTCGGTGCAATGGAAGTTGAGGTCGGGCTGCTCGGTGAGAAAGCTGTGCAGGTAGTACTGCCTGCGGCGCGAATCCCATTGCCAGGCCGAGCCGCCGAACACCGAGAGCCAGTTGGTCGGCGGCGTGCCATCGGGCTTTGCATCGGCCCAGACGTACCAGTCGGCCTTGGGGTTGTCGCGGCTCGAGCGGCTTTCGACGAACCAGGCGTGCTGGTCGGAGGTGTGCGAGAGCACCTGGTCGATGATGAGCCTGAGGCCCAGCGCATGCATGCGCGCCAGCATCGCGTCGAAGTCGGCGAGCGTGCCGAAGAGCGGATCGACCGCGCGGTAGTCGGACACGTCGTAGCCGAAGTCCTTCATCGGCGAGCGGAAGAAGGGCGAGACCCAGATCGCATCGACGCCCAGGCTGGCCACGTGGTCGAGCCGGGCCGTGATGCCGGGCAGGTCGCCGATGCCGTCGCCGTTGCTGTCCATGAAGCTGCGCGGGTAGATCTGGTAGATCACCGCGCCGCGCCACCATTCGCTGTCGCTGCTATTGATGCTGCTGCCCATGCCTGCCCCTGTGGTCGGAATTCATTGTGGCATGCGAAATCCGGGCCAGTCATACGCACTTGCGGGCGAACGGTCGCGATTCGGCAGGCCGCGAAGCTTTCTACACTGGGCGCTGTTTCCGGCTCTCCCAAATGACATCAGATTCCGTTTCATCCCTCGCCGCGCTCGAGGCACGGCTCGCCCAGGACCTCGACTATCTCGGCTTTCCCGGCCGCCAATGGATGCCTGTGCGGCAGGTGGCGGGTGAGGCGGTGCTGGATGTGGCCGTCATCGGCGGCGGGCAGGCCGGCCTCGCCGCCTCGGTGGCGCTGGCGCAGCAGGGCATTCGCGCCGTGATCTTCGACAGGTCGCCCGCCGGCAAGGAAGGCCCCTGGGCCACCACCGCGCGCATGGAAACGCTGCGCTCGCCCAAGGAGCTCACCGGCCCCGCGCTCGGCCTGCCGGCGCTCACCTTCCGCGCATGGTTCGAGGCGCAGTTCGGGGTCGAAGCCTGGACGGCAATGGACAAGATTCCGCGCTTGCAGTGGATGGATTACCTGAGCTGGTACCGCCGCGTGATGAACGTGGACGTGCGCAACGACACCGCGGTCACCGGCATCCACCCGCTGCCCGATGGCACGGCGGTGCGGCTCGATTTGCGCACGCCGGCCGGCGTCAGTCGCGTGTTCGCGCGCCGCGTCGTGCTGGCCACCGGCCGCGACGGCCTCGGCGGCCCGGCGGTTCCGGCGTTCGTCAACGCGCTGCCGCGTTCGCAGTGGGCGCATTCGTCCGACGAGATGGACTACGGCCAGCTCGCGGGCCTGCGCGTCGGCGTGGTCGGCGCGGGCTCCTCGGCGATGGACAGCGCGGCCACCGCGCTGGAGGCAGGCGCGCGCAGCGTCGAGCTCTTGATCCGCCGTCCCGACCTGCCGCGCGTCAACAAGGGCAAGGGCGCGGGCGTGCCGGGCCTCACGCAGGGGCACTTCGACCTGTCCGACGAGCGCAAATGGCGCATCCGCCACTACATCAACGTGGCGAACGTGCCGCCGCCGCATGGCAGCACGCTGCGGGTGTCGGCATTTCCGAATGCGTTCTTCAACTTCGGGTGCCCGATCCTGTCGGTCGTGCCGCAGGGCGATTCGATGCGCGTCTCGACACCCAAGGGCGATTTCGAATTCGACTTCCTGATCGTCTCGACCGGCTTCAAGGTCGATTGGCCGAACCGCCCCGAGTTCGATGCCATCGCCTCCCACATCCGCACCTGGAAGGACTGCTTCGTGCCCGCGCCCGGCGACGAGGACCAGGAGCTGGCCGACTCGCCGGACCTCGGGCCGGTCTTCGAATTCCAGCAGCGCGTGGCGGGCGAGTGCCCGGGGCTCGAACGCATCCACTGCTTCTGCTACCCGGCGGCGCTGTCGCATGGCACGGTGTCGGGCGACATTCCCGCGATCAGCGACGGCGCCAAGCGGCTGGCGAGCGGCATCGCGAGCCTGTTCTACCGCGAGGATTTCGACCACCACTTCGCGAACCTCGAGGCCTACAGCGAGCCCGAGCTGTTCGGCGACGAGTGGGTGCCCGCGCCGCCGCCCGGCGAACGCAGCTGAACCTTCTTCTTCAAGGACTCCGAATGACGAATCTCCCCGAGGCGCTGCCGGCTATCGACGTGGTCGATGACGCCGTGCCCCTCGCGCCAAACCAGCCGACCTGGGCGCTGCGGCGGCAGCGCGACAAGGTCGTGGCCGCCACCCAGAGCAGCCACGACGCGATGTTCTCGCACGCGGTCGAGGGGCTGACCCGCACCGAGCGCCTGCTGGTCGCGCTGCACGCCTGCCGCGTCTCGAAGGCACCGAACCTTGCCGCGCACTACCGCGAGGAACTGGCGGCCGAGAATGCCGACGCCGCGGTGGCCGATGCGGTGGAGCGCGGCGACATCGCCTCGCTCGCCGATGCGCGCCTCCGCGCGGTGCTGGACTTCGCGGGCAAGCTCATCGCGCGCCCGATCGAGGGCGACCGCGCCGCCATCGAGGCGCTGGTGGCGCACGGGCTGTCGACGCCAGCGCTCGTGGCGTTGAGCCAGCTGATCGTCTTTCTCTCGTACCAGGTCCGCGTCGTTGCGGGCCTCAAGGCGCTGGCTGCAGCGGAGGCTTCGGCATGACGCTTCCGATTCGCATCCAGGGCTTCACCACCGAGGTGCTGAAGTGGAAGCCGTGGCTCGACACGGTGAACGTCGACACCGCCACGCCTGCCCAATTGACCGCGCTGGACGAGATGAGCCCGCAGGCGCGCACCTCGCCGTATTTCCTGCTGCTCGCGCATCAGCCCGAGATATTGCTGCAGCGTTCCATCGCCTTCAACGCGATCATGTTCGCGCCTGGCGGCATGCCGCGCGCCGAGCGCGAGCTGGGTGCCACGGTGGAGTCGCGGGTCAACGGCTGCGTGTACTGCGCGTCGGTGCATGCGCAGCGCTTCGAGCAGCTGGCCAAGCGCAACGATGTGATCGAGCAGGTGTTCGAGGAACCGGCTTCGGCTGGCACCACGCCGCGCGAGAAGGCCATCGTGGCGTTCTCGATCAAGCTCGGCGCCGAGCCGGACAAGGTGTCGGCCGAGGACATCCGGGCGCTGAAAGAAGTCGGGCTGGACGAGCTGGAAATCCTCGACCTGGTCCATTCGGTGGCCCTGTTCGCCTGGGCCAACCGGCTGATGCTCAACCTGGGCGAGCCGGTCTTTCCCGCCGACGGGTCATAGGCGCGCGAGCAGGCCTGCGACGTTTTCGCTGCGCAGGCCCAGCGGCGCCAGCAGGTCGTTTTGCGCGCGGAAATCGATGCCGTTGACCAGCGAGGCGGCATCGACGATGGTCCGCGTCGCGGGCGTGGGCACGCCAGCGATCTGCCCCAGCGCCTCCACGAAGGCCAGGCCGTAGGGCATGTCCTCGGTCACGTAGCGGGTGTCGGTGCGCACCGGCCCGGGCGGACCGCCGCGCTTGGCGTGCAGCTCGGCCGCGATGTCCTCGAGCCGCGCCGACGCGGTGCCGAAGGAGCGCGCGAAGTGTTCCTCGACGGGGCCGAGCGCGATGCCGAAGGCCTTCGCCACGGCGCGCCGTTCCAGGTCCAGCGCCTCGATCGCGCGCGACACGCCGGGCGTCATGCAGTGGTACTGCGGCCAGCTCTCGGCGCGCTCGATGCGGGTCCAGTTGAACACGGCGAGCGGGCCGTGCGACTGCGGGTTGACGTTGGCGAGCGCGCTTGCGAGCACGCTGTCCTGCGGGAAGAAGCCGTCGCCGAACAGCGCCGTGCAGAGGGCCACGGCCTGCGCGACGTTCACGCCCGGAAGCGCCGACACGCCAACGGCCTTGCGCCGCGTCATCACCCTGACCTGCGTGCCCGATTCGCGGCGCGCGGTCAGCACGGTCGTGCCGAAGCTTGCGACCGTCAGCTGCTTGCCGGCTCGCCGTGCGGCTTCGTGGAGATAGAGCGACGACAGCGAGGCCATCGAACTGACGATCACGGTCTGGCCGTCGCGCAGGAAGGGCAGGAGCGCGTCCATCACCAGCTTGTGGCCGTTGACGGGCAGGGCGAGCATCAGCACGTCCGAGGCGTGGCAGAGCCGGGCCGCATCGTCGGCGACCTCGACCGTCACGGTGCAAGGCTGCACGCCGCCGGCTTCCAGCGGCTGGGTGCGTAGCGCCTCGGCGCCCTGACCGCCCGGCGACCAGAGCGTGACGCCGTGGCCCGCCTGGCGCAGCCATGCGGCGCTGGCCAGCGCGATGGCACCGGTGCCTGCGATGCCGACGCGGTACGTCGAAGCCTCAATCAACTTTGATTCCGCCCTGCTTGATCACCTTGGCCCAGCGCTGGCTGTCCTCTGTCACTACCTTGCCGAGCGCCGCCGCATTGCCGCAGGTGTTGACCGCGCCCAGTTGGGCGAAGCGCTGCTTCGTCTCGGGCAGGTTGCACACCTCGACCAGCGCGGCGGAGAGCTTGTCGATGCCCGCGGCCGGCATGCGCGCGGGGGCCATCACGCCGACCCACACCGGCACTTCCATGCCCGCAAGGCCCGTGGCCTCGCCCACGGTGGGCGCCGTGCCCATGCTGGGCAGGGCCGCACGCGAGAAGGTGCCGAGCACACGCGCCTTGCCGCTTGCGACCATGGGTTCGATCGAGGCGACGCTGGTGACGATCACCGCCACCTGCCCGCCCAGCAGGTCGGTCAGCGCCGGTGCCGCGCCGCGGTAGGGCACGTGCAGCAGGTTCACGCCGCTCGCCTGCGCGAGCAGCGCGCCCGTGAGGTGCGACACCGTGCCGTTGCCGGTCGAGGCGTAGGTGACCTGGCCCGGCCGCGCCTTGGCGTCGCGCAGCACGTCGGCGATGGTCTTGTAGGGGCTTTCGGTGCGCACGGAGAGCGTCATCGGCGTGTCGGCGACCAGGGCCACGGGCACCAGTTCGTGCACCGGGTCATAGGGCAGCTTGGACTGCAGGTGGGGCGCGATGGTGACCGCGCCTCCCGTGGCGAGCAGCACCGTGGCCCCGTCGGTCGCCTTGGCCACCGCATCGGCGGCGACGATGCCGCCGGCGCCGGCCTTGTTGTCGATGATCACCGGCGTGCCGAGCCTGTCGGTGAGCTTGGCGCCCAGGTAGCGGGCAATGACGTCCTGCGCGCCGCCGGGGGCGAAGGGCACGACGATGCGCAGGGGCTTGTCGCTCGCCGGCTGCCCCCATGCAGGCAGGGTGGCGAGGCAGGCGGCGAGGCCCAGGGCCAGGGGTTTCCAGAGCAGTTTCATGGCATTCAGGCAGTACGAAAGCAGACGTTACCCAGGCAACATGCGGGTTGCGTGCCCCAAGTCTAGGGTCCGCCGCGCGGACGGCGCCGCCCGGGCGCGATAATCCGCCTTCCCCGGCCAGCCCGCGCCGGGCTCTTGCCGAACCGCTATGAACCCCAGCTACAAACCCAGCGACGTCGAGTCCGCTGCCCAGGCGCAATGGACCGCCGCCGATGCCTACCGCGTCACCGAGGACGCGAGCCGCAAGAAGTACTACGCCTGCTCGATGCTGCCGTACCCCAGCGGCAAGCTGCACATGGGCCATGTGCGCAACTACACGATCAACGACATGCTCACGCGGTACCTGCGCATGAGCGGCTACAACGTGCTGATGCCCATGGGCTGGGACGCCTTCGGCCTGCCGGCCGAGAACGCGGCGTTGAAAAACGGGGTGCCGCCGGCCAAGTGGACCTACGAGAACATCGACTACATGCGCGGCCAGCTCCAGGCCATGGGCCTGGCGATCGACTGGAGCCGCGAGATCGCCACCTGCGATCCGAGCTACTACAAGTGGAACCAGTGGCTGTTCCTGAAGATGCTCGAGAAGGGCATCGCCTACCGCAAGACCCAGGTCGTGAACTGGGACCCGGTCGACCAGACCGTTCTGGCCAACGAGCAGGTGATCGACGGCAAGGGCTGGCGCACCGGCGCCACGGTCGAGCGCCGCGAGATCCCCGGCTACTACCTGAAGATCAGCGACTACGCCGAAGAGTTGCTCGAGCACACGCAGCACAAGCTGCCGGGCTGGCCCGAGCGCGTCAAGCTGATGCAGGAGAACTGGATCGGCAAGAGCGAAGGCCTGCGTTTCGCCTTCACGCATGACATCCAGGACGCGAGCGGCCAGTTGATCCAGGACGGCCGCATGTACGTGTTCACCACGCGTGCCGACACGATCATGGGCGTGACCTTCTGCGCCGTGGCGCCCGAGCATCCGCTGGCCGCGCACGCCGCCACGCTCGATCCGAAGGTCGCGGCCTTCATCGAGGAATGCAAGAACGGCGGCACCACCGAGGCCGAGCTGGCCACGCAGGAGAAAAAAGGCGTGCCCACGGGCCTCACGGTGAAGCACCCGATCACCGAGGAGCAGGTGCCGGTGTGGGTGGGCAACTACGTGCTTATCGGCTACGGCGACGGTGCCGTGATGGGCGTGCCCGCGCACGACGAGCGCGACTTCGCCTTCGCCAACAAGTACGGCATCGAGATCATCCAGGTCGTGCTGGTCGACGACGAGCCGCACTTCGACTATCACAAGTGGCAGGACTGGTACGGCGACAAGCAGCGCGGCGTGACCATCAACTCCGACAATTTCAGCGGCATGTCGTACAAGGAGGCCGTGGCCGCCGTGGCGCATGCGCTCGGCCAGAAGGGCTTGGGCGAACTGCAGACCACCTGGCGTCTGCGCGATTGGGGTGTGAGCCGCCAGCGCTATTGGGGCACGCCGATCCCGATCATCCATTGCGACGAGCACGGCGCGGTGCCGGTCCCCGAGAAGGACCTGCCCGTGGTGCTGCCCACCGACTGCGTGCCCGACGGCTCCGGCAACCCGCTGAACAAGCACGAAGGCTTCCATGCCGGCGTGGTCTGCCCGAGGTGCGGCAAGCCCGCGCGGCGCGAGACCGACACGATGGACACCTTCGTGGATTCGTCGTGGTACTTCATGCGCTATTGCGATCCGAAGAACGACACCGCGATGGTGGCCGAGGGCGCCGACTACTGGATGCCGATGGACCAGTACATCGGCGGCATCGAGCACGCGATCCTGCATTTGCTTTACGCGCGCTTCTGGACCAAGGTGATGCGCGACCTGGGCTTGGTGAAGGCCGACGAGCCCTTCGCCAAGCTGCTGACGCAGGGCATGGTGCTCAACCATATCTTCTACAAGCGCAGCGAGAAGGGCGGCAAGGACTACTTTCCGCCTTCGGAAGTCACGCCCGTGCTCGACGCGCAGGGCCGCATCACCGGCGGCACCATGGCCGACGGCACGAAGGTCGAGTACGGCGGCGTCGGCAAGATGGGCAAGAGCGAGCGCAACGGCGTCGATCCGCAGGACCTCATCGAGAAGTACGGCGCCGACACCGCGCGCCTGTACACCATGTTCACCGCGCCGCCCGAAGCCACGCTCGAGTGGAACGACGCAGCCGTCGAAGGCAGCTACCGGTTCCTGCGCCGGGTGTGGAATTTCGGCGTGACGCAGGCGGACGTGGCGCCGGCCAAGGCCGGCACGCAGACGTTCGGCAAGGCTGCCCAGGCGCTGCGCCGCGAGGTGCACACGGTGCTGCGCCAGGTCGACTACGACTACCAGCGCATGCAATACAACACCGTGGTGTCGGGCGCGATGAAGCTCCTGAACGCGCTCGAAGGCTTCAAGCCCGACGGCAGCGCGGGCGATGCGGCCGCGCTGCGCGAGGGCTTCGGCATCCTGCTGCGCTGCCTGTACCCTGCCACCCCGCACATCGCCCAGCAGCTCTGGAGCGAGCTTGGCTACGACAAGGACCTGGGCGGCCTGCTCGACGCGGCCTGGCCGACGGTCGATGTCGAGGCACTGGTGCAGGACGAGATCGAACTCATGCTGCAGGTCAACGGCAAGCTGCGCGGCAAGCTGCTGGTGCCGGCCGGCGCCTCCAAGGACGAGATCGAGAAGCTCGCGCTCGCCTGCGACGACTTCGTCGCCTTCGCCGAAGGTGCACCGCCCAAGCGGGTGATCGTGGTTCCCGGCCGTCTGGTCAACGTGGTCCTTTGAACGATAGAAGCATGAACAAACGCAATGCCTCGCTGCCGCGCCGCGGCTTTCTTCTCGGTTTGACGGCCGTGGGCGCCAGCGTGGGCCTGGCCGGCTGCGGCTTCGAGCTGCGCAAGGCGCCGGTCTTCGCGTTCAAGACGCTGTCGGTCGAGGGCAATTCCGCGCTGATCAACCTGATCCGGCGCGACCTGCGCGCGGCCGGCACGGTGACGCTGGTGCCCAAGGAAGACGCCAAGACCGCCGACGCGGTGCTGGTGGTGCTGGGTGAAGACCGCGACCGCTTCGTGATCTCGACCAATTCGGCCGGCGCGCTGCGCGAGCTGCAACTGCGCCTGCGCGTGCGCTTCAGCCTGAAGACGCCCGCCGGCAAGGAACTGCTCGCGGCCTCCGAGGTGTCGCAGACCCGCGACCTGAGCTTCAACGAAACCAACGCGCTCGCCAAGGAAGGCGAGGCCGAACTGCTGTTCCGCGACATGCAGGCCGACATCGCGCAGCAGCTGATGCGCCGTCTGGCGGCCGTCAAGGAACTCTAGGCGCCCCGCGCCGCAGCGATTCCATGCAACTTGCCAGCGCCCAACTCGGGGCCCACCTGCAGAAGGGGCTCAAGCCGCTCTACACGATCCACGGCGACGAGCCGCTGCTCGCGCAGGAGGCAGCCGACGCCATCCGCGCCGCCGCGCGCGAGCAGGGCTACACCGAGCGCAGCTCGTACACCGTGGCCGGCGCGCACTTCGACTGGAGCGCGGTGCTGGCGGCGGGGGGCTCCCTTTCACTCTTCGCCGACAAGCAGATCGTCGAGATCCGCATCCCTTCGGGCAAGCCCGGCAAGGACGGCAGCACCGCCCTGCAGCAGTTGGCCGAGTCCGCGCCCGGCAACGACAGCACGCTCACGCTGGTGATGCTGCCGCGCCTGGACAAGGCCACGCGCACCGGTGCCTGGTTTTCGGCGTTGGAGAACAACGGCGTGAGCCTGCAGGTCGACCCCATCGAGCGCAATGCGCTGCCGCAGTGGATCGCGCAGCGCCTCGGGCTGCAGGGCCAGCGCGTGATGCCGGGCGACGAAGGCCAGCGCACGCTGCAGTTCTTTGCCGACCGCGTCGAGGGCAACCTGCTGGCTGCGCACCAGGAAATACAGAAGCTCGCGCTGCTGCACCCGGCGGGCGAACTGAGCTGGGAGCAGGTCGAGGGCGCGGTCAACAACGTGGCGCGCTACGACGTGTTCAAGCTCTCCGAAGCGGTACTCGCGGGCAACCCGCAGCGCGTGGCGCGCATGCTCGACGGCCTGCAGGCCGAGGGCGAGGCCGAGGTGCTGGTGCACTACACGATCGCCGAGGACATCCGCGCGTTGAAGCGCGTGAAAGACGCCATGGCCGCCGGCCGCCCGCTGCCGATGGCGCTGCGCGAGAACCGCATCTGGGGCCCGCGCGAGCGCGCCTTCGAGCGCGTGCTGCCGCGGCTGGACGACCGCATGCTGGCGCGCCTGCTGCGCGCGGCCCACCTGGTGGACGGCATCTGCAAGGGCCTGAAGCAGCCCGACTGGCCCGCCAGCGGCTGGCAGGCGTTGCAGCGGCTGGCGCTGATGCTGTGCCGCGCGTGCAGCAGCGCCCCGGCCGCCGCGCGCCGCGCCTGATCTTTTTCTTTCTTTGGTGGCTTGAGGCATCAAAAGGCCCGCGTCAGCCGGACCGAAGGTCCGCGTGGGAAAATGCCGACATGAATGCGTTCAACGTCAGCGAGCACATGCAGGCCCTCGGGCTGCAGGCAAAAACCGCTGCTTTCCTCATGGCCCGTGCGGATGCAGCTACTAAAAACATAGCATTGAAGGCGCTCGCCCGGCGCCTGCGCGAAGCCGGCCCGGTGCTGGCGGTCGCCAATCAGAAGGACCTGGAACGCGCCACCGCTGCCGGCCTTTCGGCCCCGATGGTCGACCGGCTCAAGCTCACGCCGAAGGTCATCGAGACCGTGGCCCTGGGCTGCGAGCAGCTCGCCGGCATGGCCGACGTGATCGGCGAAATCATCGGCATGAAGCAGCAGCCCAGCGGCATCCGCGTAGGCCAGATGCGGGTGCCGATCGGCGTGTTCGGCATGATCTACGAGAGCCGCCCCAACGTGACCATCGAGGCCGCGAGCCTCGCGATCAAGAGCGGCAACGCGGCCATCCTGCGCGGCGGCTCGGAAGCCATCGAGTCGAACAAGGCGCTGGCGCTGCTGGTGTCCGAAGCGCTGGCCGAAGCCGGCCTGCCGGTCGAGGCGGTGCAATTGGTGCAGACCACCGACCGCGAGGCCGTGGGCCAGCTGATCGCCATGCCCGAATTCGTCGACGTGATCATTCCGCGCGGCGGCAAGGGGCTGATCGAGCGCATCAGCCGCGACGCCAAGGTGCCGGTCATCAAGCACCTGGATGGCAACTGCCACGTCTACGTGGACGACACGGCCGAGTTCGACATGGCGCTGCGCATCGTGGACAACGCCAAGACCCAGAAGTACAGCCCCTGCAACGCCGCCGAAGGCCTGCTGGTCTCGGAGGTGGTGGCGGAAGATTTCCTGCCGCAGATTGCCGCCATCTTTGCTGCCAAGGGAGTGGAAATGCGCTGCGATCCAGCCGCGGCGCAGATCCTGCGGGCAAGTGGCGCTGCCTATCCGGCCGCCAAGTTGATCGACGCGGTCGAGTCCGACTGGTCCGAGGAATACCTGGCGGCCGTGATCAGCATCAAGGTCGTGGCGGGCGTCGATGAGGCTATTGCGCACATCAACCGCTATTCCAGCCACCACACCGACGCCATCGTCACGCGCGACCATGTGCATGCCCAGCGGTTCCTGCGCGAGGTCGATTCGGCTAGCGTCATGGTCAATGCGAGCACCCGCTTCGCCGATGGCTTCGAGTTCGGCCTGGGGGCCGAAATCGGCATCAGCACCGACAAGTTCCACGCCCGCGGCCCGGTCGGCATCGAAGGGCTGACCTCGCTCAAGTACGTGGTGCTCGGCCAGGGCGAAGTGCGGACGTGATGCACGCCGAAGCTGCGTGTGCGGTCTTGTCATCGGGGCGGACACCCCCAATTCCTACAATTCCGCTCCACCTCTCTGAGAGGCTGAGAGGCAATCCGACATGACCGCTCATCCCCCGCAAATGGCCCCACTCCGCGTTGCAAATGCTCGCCATAGCCCGAGCTATGGCTGCGCTTTGCGCCTTGATTGGGGCCATTTGCGGGGGCTGCTCGGCCACGCCGAATTGCCTCTCAGCCTCTAATACAAATCGAAGAAGGCCGCCGCATGGTTCCGCATCTCGTCACCGCCCTGACCGGCCCGATCAACGAACTGGAGCAGCGGGTGCTCGACTCGATGCCCGCCATCGAGCGCTGGTTCCGCCTCGAATGGATGGAGCACACGCCGCCGTTCTACAGCTCGGTCGACATCCGCAACGCCGGCTTCAAGCTCGCGCCGGTCGACACCAACCTGTTCCCGGGTGGCTGGAACAACCTCACCAAAGAGATGCTGCCGCTGGCAGTGCAGGCCGCGCAGGCGGCCATCGAGAAGATCTGCCCGGAGGCGCGCAATCTGCTCGTCATTCCGGAAAATCACTCCAAAAACACCTTTTATCTCGCCAACATCGCGCAACTTGTGCGCATCTTCCACATGGCGGGGCTGAACGTGCGAATCGGCTCCGTCGATCCGGCCATCAAGTCGCCCAAGAAGATCGAATTGCCCAACGGCGAGACCGTGACCCTGGAGCCGGTGGTGCGCAGCAAGCGCCGGCTGGGCCTGAAGAACTTCGATCCCTGCACAATTTTGCTCAACAACGAGCTTTCGGCAGGAACGCCGGGCATCCTCGAAGACCTTCACGAGCAATACCTGCTGCCACCGCTGCACGCGGGCTGGTCGGTGCGCCGCAAGAGCAATCACCTGCACAGCTACGAAGAGCTGTCCAAGCGCCTGGGCAAGCTGCTGGGCATCGACCCCTGGCTCATCAACCCGATCTACGCGCGCGCCGAAGGTGTCGATATCGCCGAGGGCCGCGGAATCGACGTGCTGACCAGCCATGTCGACGCGGTGCTCACCAAGGTGCGCCGCAAGTACAAGGAATACGGCATCAACGAAAAGCCGTTCGTGGTCGTCAAGGGCGGCCACAGCGGCAGCGGCAGTCCGGGCGTGGTGACAGTGCGCGATGCCAAGGAAGTCGAGGCGCTGATCGGCAAGTCGCGCACCAGCACCTCCTCGGCGGCGAAGACCTCCGCCGGGCGCGACCTTCGCGAACCCACCGAGCTGATCGTGCAGGAAGGCGTGCTCACCAACGAGCGCGTGCACAACGGCGTGGCCGAGCCGGTCGTCTACATGATGGACCGCTACGTGGTGGGCGGCTTCTACCGGGTGCATGCCGAGCAGGCGGCCGACGAGAACCTGAAGCTCCCGGGCGCGAGCTTCGTGCCGCTGGCTTTCTCGGAAAGCACGCACATGCCCCAGCCCGGTGCCAAGCCCGGCGCGAGTGCCCCGAACCGTTTCTATATGTATGGCGTGGTCGGTCGCCTGGCCATGGTCGCGGCCAGCTACGAGATGGAAGCAACCGACCCGGACGCCGAAATCTACGAATGATTGGGGTTGTCGGGTTGCTAGGTCACCGGGCAACGGCAAAATAGCGGCCCCACAGCAACGGAAACAAAAGGGCGGGAGGAGTGACGCGTGGTGGAACGAATGTTCCGCTGCCACGGCGCCCCCGCGTGTCTGACGCGTCGATCCCCAACGGCCAGCCCTTTTCCCCATCGACTTCGTGTCAGCCCCCAAATCAATCTCTGCCGGCCTGATCGTCGGCGCCATCGGCGTCGTCTATGGCGACATCGGCACCAGCGTGCTGTACGCGGTCAAGGAAGTGTTCGGCCACGGCCACGTGCCATTCACCGTCCAGAACGTCTACGGCATCCTGTCGATGTTCTTCTGGACGCTCACCGTCATCGTCTCGATCAAGTACGTGGTGCTGGTGCTGCGCGCCGACAACGAAGGCGAGGGCGGCCTGGTCGCCATGCTCGCGCTGGCCTCCCGCGCGGTGGCCGACAGGCCGCGCCTTCGCCGCGTGCTGCTGGTGATCGGCATCTTCGGCACCTCGCTCTTCTACGGCGACGGCGTCATCACGCCGGCCATCTCGGTGCTGTCGGCGGTCGAGGGCCTGGAGGTGGTGTCGCCGCACTTCAAGCACTACGTGATCCCGATCACCCTGGTCGTGCTGTTCTGCCTCTTCGCCGTGCAGAAGCGCGGCACCGCGGGCATCGGCAAGTTCTTCGGACCGGTCACGCTGGCGTGGTTCGCGGCCATCGCGGTGCTGGGCGTGTGGCAGATCCTGCACCACCCTGAGATCGTCAAGGCGCTGAACCCCTGGTATGCGCTGAAGTTCATCTGGGACAACCCGAGCACCAGCTTCATCCTGCTGGGCGCGATGGTGCTGTGTGTGACCGGTGCCGAGGCGCTGTACGCCGACCTGGGCCACTTCGGCAAGAAGCCGATCCGCATCGCGTGGTTCTCGGTCGTCATGCCGGCGCTGACGCTCAACTACCTCGGCCAGGGCGCGCTGCTGCTGGAGAACCCCGAGGCGGTGAAGAACCCCTTCTTCATGATGGCGCCCGAGTGGGCGCTGATTCCGCTGGTGATGCTGGCCACGCTGTCGACGGTGATCGCCTCGCAGGCGCTCATCACCGGCGCGTTCAGCGTGACGCGCCAGGTGATCCAGCTGGGCTACCTGCCGCGCCTGAACATCGAGCACACCAGCGTGCGCACGGCTGGGCAGATCTACATTCCGCTGGTCAACTGGGGCCTGTTCGTGGCCATCGTGCTGGCGGTCGTGATGTTCCGCACCTCGAGCAGCCTGGCCGCGGCCTACGGCATCGCGGTGACGACCGACATGCTGATCACCACGATCCTGACCTTCTTCGTGATCCGCTACGCGTGGAAGCTGCCGCTGGCACTGTGCATCGGGGCGACTGCTGTCTTCTTCGTGGTCGACTTCTTGTTCTTCGCCTCGAACCTGCTCAAGCTGTTCGAAGGCGGCTGGTTCCCGCTGTTGATCGGCGGCTTCGTGTTCACGCTGATGATCACCTGGAAAGAAGGCCGCCGCCTGATGGGCGAGGCGCAGCACGCCGACGCGATCGACCTCAAATCCTTTCTCGACTCCGTGTTCGTGAGCCCGCCGGCGCGCGTCGACGGCACGGCCGTGTTCCTCACTGCGGAGCCGGGCGTCGTGCCCAACGCGCTCTTGCACAACCTCAAGCACAACAAGGTGCTGCACGAGCAGAACATGTTCGTCACCGTGCGCAACCACGAGGTGCCCTGGATCCCGATGGACAAGCGCATCGAGATCGAAGCGCTCGGCCACCACTGCTGGCAGATCATCGTGCACTACGGCTTCAAGAACGACATCGACCTGCCGCGCGCGCTCGACCATGCGCGCCTGCGCGGCTGCCAGCTGGAGCCGATGGCGACGAGCTACTTTCTCTCGCGCGACGTCGTGATCCCGACGCTCGGCAGCGGCATGGCGCCCTGGCGCGAGAAGCTGTTTGCGCAGATGCACCACAACGCGAGCGGGGCGGCGGCGTTCCTGGGACTGCCGAACAATGCGGTGGTGGAGCTGGGGTCGAAGATCGAGATTTGAGGCAACAGAAGAGGCGGTGGTCTCTTCAGTCGAAGTCGCCGGGCCGTTCTGCCGCGAGTTGCGTCATGTGCGCCGCGATCGCCCCCGGCGTCGTGAACCAGATATCCCCGCGATCCCGCGCACGCGCCAGGTGCGCCAGCGCCGTGCGCAGGTGCCGCAGCCGGTACGGCTGGCCGACGATGTAGGGGTGCAGTGCCAGCCCCATCACCAGCGGCTGCGCGCGCGACTGTTCGAGCATCTCGTCGAAGTTGTCGACCACCATCGCGCTGAAATCCTTCGCATCCATCAGCCGGCCCACGATCATCGGGATATCGTTGAGCTCCTGCGGATAAGGCACCGACCAGATCGAGCCGCCGCCGCGCGTGCGCATTCGCACCGGCTGGTCGTCGTGGCACCAGTTGAGCGTGTAGCCGTAGCCGGTTTCGCGGAGCAGGTCGGGCGTGACGGCGCTTTCCGAGATCCACGGCGACAGCCAGCCCGCGGGCGCCTGCCCGCTTTCGCGCAGCATGCGATCGCGGCAGCGCAGCAGCAGTGCGCGTTCGTGTTCTTCGTCCAGCGCACCCTGGCGCTCCGCGTTGCTGTGGCCGTGCCCGATGAGTTCGTCGCCGCGCGCCACGCAGGCCTCGACCAGTTCAGGGCAGTGGTCGTACAGCGCAGTGTTGATGAGCGCGCCGGTCGGCAGCGCCAGCGCGTCGAACAGTTCGAGGCAGCGCCACGCGCCCACGCGGTTGCCGTACTCGCGCCAGCCATGGTTCAGCACATCGGGCTGCGGCGAGGTCGGGCCGATGCAGGCGCCCAGCCCGTCGCCGAAAGCGAAGTGCTCGATGTTGAAGCCGAGGTACACAGCCAGCCGCGCGCCGTTTGGCCACACGTAGTCGGGACGCCGCGTGATCGGCCGGTAGTCGAAGCGATCGTGCGAGGGCAGGAGGTCGGGCCAGCGTGTCGTCATGCGTTGCGCCTCACAGCACCGCGAGGCCGGCGCGCACCAGCAGCCACTCGGCGCTGTCGTTCCACATGTCCATCTGCACGATGAGCCCGTGGCTCACCACGTAGCGGTCGACGTACCGGTTGCCTTCGAAGGCCGTGCCGTCGGGCCAGGCGCCGTAGAGCGTGCCCAGGCTGTAGACCACGGTGGCTTCGGGCGAGCCGCCGGCCACCGTTTCGGTGCGCTCGATCTTCTTCTTCACCCACGCGTAGCGCTTGGCATTGAAGGCCGAGGTGTCGCCGGGCGCGCGCATCGCGCGGTTGCCGGTGAAGCGGATGCGGATGTCGGGCGCGGTGAAGCGCGAGGCCGATTGCGGGTCGGGGATCATCACGAGGCGGAGGAATTCGTCGACCACCGCGGCGGGATCGAGTGGGGCTGAGGTGTTCATGGGGGTCTCCATCGTTGGGGCCACGGCGGTGCGTGGCAGTGCGTCGCGGGAACCTCCGCAATTCCTGTGCCGAACGGGCCTCGCCCGGGCCTTCGGGCTCCCGGCACAATCGCCCGATGTCATTTTTCAAGGACCTGAGCCTTTCGGCTTTCACCGCGGGTTTCGTTGCCGTGCTCGTGGGTTTCACGAGTTCGGTGGCCATCGTGTTCCAGGCCGCACAGGCCTTCGGCGCCACGCCCGAGATGGCGGCCTCGTGGATGTGGGCGTTGGGCATCGGCATGGGGCTGGCCTCGGCGCTGCCGTCGCTCTGGTGGAAGAAGCCGGTGATGATTGCCTGGAGCACGCCGGGCGCCGCGGTGCTGGCGGTCGCGGGCGTCGGCCACAGCATGGGCGAGGCGGTGGGCGCGTTCATCGTCTGCGCGGTGCTGATCGTGCTGGCCGGCGCCACCGGCTGGTTCGAGCGCGTGATGAACAAAATTCCGATGGCCATCGCCTCGGCGCTGCTGGCCGGTGTGCTGGCGCGCTTCGGCATCTCGGCCTTCGTCGCGGCGCAGACCGCCTTGCCGCTGGTGCTGTTGATGCTCGGCACCTACCTCGTCGCCCGGCGGATGCTGCCGCGCTATGCGGTGCCGTTGACGCTGCTCGTGGCCATCGTCTTCGTGGCCGCGCGCGGCGAGCTGGCGTGGTCGACCGTGCACTTCTCGCTCACCTGGCCAGTGTTCACGATGCCGGTCTTCAGCTGGCAGGCCGTCGTGAGCCTGGCGTTGCCGCTCTTCGTCGTGACCATGGCCTCGCAGAACCTGCCCGGCGTGGCGGCGATCCGCGCGAGCGGCTACAGCGATCTGCCGGTCAGCAAGCTCATCACCGTCAGCGGTATTGCGACGCTGGTGCTCGCGCCCTTCGGCGCCTTCGCGCTGAACCTGAGCGCGATCACGGCCGCCATGTGCATGGGCCGCGAAGCCCATGAAGACCCGGCGCGGCGCTACACCGCGGCCGTGAGCTGCGGTGCGATCTACGTGGTGATCGGGCTCTTCGGCGCGGCGGTCACGGGGTTGCTCACGGCATTTCCGAAGGAGCTGGTCGCGGCCATCGCGGGCCTTGCGTTGCTCGGCACCATCGGCGGTGGACTCGCGGCCGCGGTGCGCGACGAATCGCACCGCGAGGCGGCGCTGATCACCTTCCTTGTCACGCTCTCGGGCGTCACGCTGGCAGGCATCGGCTCCGCTTTCTGGGGCGTGGTGGCCGGGGCGGTGGCGCTGGCTGTACAGCAGGTGGGGCGAAGGCAAAAAGCCCCTGTCGGCAAGGAGATGGCCGCTTCCGGCAACATCGCCCCAGAAACCAACGTGGCCGCCGCACCCGGCGCCGGAAAGAACGTCCCGTGAAAAACATCCTCTTCGTCGCCGACCCGCTCGATCACTTCAAGATCTACAAGGACACCACCTTCTCGATGATGCGCGAGGCCCAGCGGCGCGGCCACCGCATCGCGGCCTGCCTGCCGCAGGACATCCAGTGGAAGTCGGGCGGGCTGGTCACGGCCACGGTGCAGCAGATCACGCTGACCGGCGACGCCAAGGATTGGTACACCGTCGACATCACCGAGTCGAAAGCGCTGAAAGACTTCGACGCGGTGCTGATGCGCAAGGACCCGCCCTTCGACGCCGAGTACATCTATTCCACACACCTGCTGCAGCAGGCCGAGCGCGAGGGCGCGCAGGTGGTCAACTCGCCGCGTGCGCTGCGCGACCACCCCGAGAAGCTCGCGATCATGGAGTTTCCGCAGTTCGTGACGCCCACGCTGGTCACCCGCAGCGCGCAGGCCGTGCGCGACTTCCATGCGGAGCACGGCGACATCATCCTCAAGCCGCTCGACGGCATGGGCGGCATGGGCATCTTCCGCGTGAAGCAGGACGCGCTGAACCTCGGCTCCATCGTCGAGACGCTCAACAAGGACGGCGCCGAGACGATCATGGTGCAGCGCTTCGTGCCCGAGGTGGTGCAGGGCGACAAGCGCATCCTGATCATCGCGGGCGAGCCGGCGCCCTTCGTGCTGGCGCGCATTCCGCAGGGCACCGAGGTGCGCGGCAACCTGGCGGCGGGCGGCAAGGGCGTGGCACAGCCGCTGACCGCGCGCAACCGCGAGATCGCCGAGGCCATCGGCAAGGTGCTCGCGCCGCGCGGGTTGCTGTTGATCGGGCTCGACGTGATCGGCGATTCGGTCACCGAAATCAACGTGACCAGTCCGACCTGCTTTCAGGAAATTACGGAACAGACCGGCTTCGACGTGCCGGCGATGTTCATCGACGCGCTGGAGAAAGCCCTGCGTCCTGCCTGAGCCCGGGAGCCCCCGCGCGGGCTTCGCGCTCGCGCCGGGCCTGCAGGCGCCGTGAGCGCAGCTTGCGCGCCCAGATGACGATGCCGGTGATCGACAGCATCGCCACCACCAGCCCCAGCGCCGACATCATGATGCGGCCCGGCAGACCCAGGATGCGCCCGCCGTGCAGCGGCAATTGCAACTGTGCGAACACATCGGCCGCGGTGCCGTGCCACGGCCGGTTGCTGCTGATGATGTGGCCGTCGCGTCCATCGAGATAGAGGTTCGACAGGCCCATGCCGTCGCTGTCGTCGTGCGTGGCGTGGTCGAAGAACGAGATGTTGTAGAAGCCGCCGCGCGCGTTGTAGAACGCGCCGCCCAGCGGCGTCGTCCAGCCGCGGCGGCGGGCCTCGGCCTCTGCTTGCGCCACGATCTCGCGGAACCCGATGGTGGGTTCGATGCGCGTGCCCAGCGGCGCGAGCGGCACCAGCGCCGAGGGGCCGGGCGTGGTCTTGGAGACCAGCGAGAGCATCGGGTGGAACACCTCCTTGTAGAGGTTCAGCGAGAACGAGGTGAAGGCGACGACGATGATCAGCCCCCAGATCCACAGCCCGCCCGCGCGGTGCAGGTCGAAGTTGAGCTTGTAGCCGCCAGCGGCCCAGCGCACGGTCCACGACGGCTTCCAGCGCTGCCACCAGGCGGCTGCCGGCCGGTGCGTCGGGTGCACGGCCTTGCGCAACCTTCGCGGCATCGTGAGGTAGAGCGCGACGAAGCTGTCGAGCAGCCACACCAGCGCCACCGTGCCCATGATCCACCAGCCGATGCGGTCGGTGCCCCACATCGCGGGCACGTGCAGCATGTAGTGCAGCTTGCGCAGGAACGGCATCAGCGTCTCGGGCTTGAGCGAGACGGCGGTCGAATCGCGGCGGCCGCGCACTTCGGCCGTGACCGGGTCGACGAACACCTGGTTGTAGCCGAGCCTGAAGGGCTTGCCGGTGGCCGGATCGACGCGCGGCTGCACGAAGTAGCCGGCCGCGTGGCCTTCTTCGAAACCGAGCGGCAGGTACGCGATCCGCGCGCGCGGATCGTGCGCCTCGACCGCGGCGGCCAGCTCGAAGGGGTCCTTGAAGGGGCCGCGGCTCTGCGTGTCGTAGAGCTTGCGGTTGAGCCAGCCGTCGATCTCGTGGTCCCACGAGATGACGGCGCCGGTCAGGCCCGAGACGATGAGGAACAGCGCGACCGCCAGGCCCGCCCAGCGGTGGATGGCGGTCGCGAAGGCGCGCATCAGAAGTCGATGGTGCCGCTCAGTGCGAAGGTGCGCGGTGCGCCCATCACCAGGTAGTTGGAGCCCTGCGTGCCACCCACCGAAGCCCAGTACGACTTGTTGAACAGGTTGTCGATGCGCGCGCGCAGCGTGAGCGCACGGCCGTTGCCCAGGTCGACCAGGTAGCGTGCGCCGATGTCGAAGCGGGTCCAGCCCGGAATCTGCTGCGTGTTGGTGGCGTTGGCGTACTGCTTGGAGGTGTAGAGCAGGCGCGCATTCAGCGACAGGTTGCGCACGCCGGTCACGTCCCATTCGGCGCCGAGGTTGAGCTGCTGCTTGGCCACGCCGATGGCGGTCAGGCCGTCGGTGGCGCCGCCTTGGGTGTTCTTCTGCTTGGCGTCGAGCAGCGTCAGGCCGCCGAGCAGGCGCAGGCCCTTCACGGGCTGCCCGAACACCGAGAACTCGAGGCCCTGGTTGCGCTGCTTGCCGTAGAGGCCGTAGGTCTGGCCCTGGTAGTAATAAGTGGGCTGGTCGGTGGTGAAGAACGCGGCGCTGGCGCCGAGCGTGCCGCCGTCGTACTTGACTCCGATTTCCTTCTGCTTGGCCTGGTACGGCGCGAACACGTCACCGGCATTGGTGACCGGACGGTTGTTCACCGTGCCGGGCGCCACGTTGCCCTTGACGAGGGCTTCGATGTAGTTGGCGTAGGCCGACACGGTCGGCGTGATCTTGAACACGACGCCGGCCACCGGCGTGGTCTTGCTCTTGTCGTAGGCGCTGGTTTGCTTGATCGTGTTGTAGGCGAAGCTGGTCTGCTTGATGGTCTGGCGGCGCGCGCCGAGGGTGACCAGCAGGCGGTCTTCCATGAAGGACATGGTGTCGGCGACGGCGATGCTCGACGTGTCGATCTTGTCGGTCAGGCGCGGATCGTCCAGTCGATTGCCCACGAAGCCGCCGGTGCCGTTGGCGACGGGATAGGGCGAAAAGAAAGGCGCATAGATGTTGTTGCGCACGCTGCCCGAGGAGATCGCGTAGGCGTTGTCGCGGTCGTTGCTGTACGTGGCGGCCGAGGCCACCACCGTGTGCTTCACGGGGCCGGTGGAGAAGTTGCCGCGCACGCCGATCTCGGCGGTGCCGATGCGGTCCTTGCGGGTGTTGCTGAAACGCGTGTTGCTGGTGTTGCCGAACGAGTTGACGAGGGTCGGGTTCGACAGCACGTTGTCTTCGTCGCTGCGGCGCACGCCGCCGGCGGCCCAGGCCGTGATGTTGTCGGTGATGTCGACTTCGCCGCGGAAGGTCGCGAACTTGTCCTTTTCCTTGGAGTAGGTCCAGGCCTGGGCGAAGTTGGACTTGGCATCGGGCACACGCGGAATCGGCAGCGTCGAGGAGGGCGTGAGGCTCGGGCGGCCGTCCTTCAGGTCGTAGTCCTGGTAGCCGAAGTCGGCCGACAGGCGCACGCTGCGGCTGTGCCAGTCGAGGCCGACGCCGAAGGCGCTGAGCTGCTGGCTCTCTTTGAACACACCCGTGCCGCCTTCGCGGCGCACGGCGTTCACGCGAACGCCCAGGCTGTCGTCGGGACCGAAGCGGCGTGCCAGGTCGAGGTTCACGAAGCCCTGGCCGCCGCTCTGCACGCCGAAGCCGACGCGGGTGAGCGGCTCGTTGGGCGCGCGCTTGGGCAGCAGGTTGATCGCGCCGCCGATGCCGCTGCCGCCGGGGGCCGCGCCGTTCAGGAAGGTGTTGGCGCCGCGGAACACTTCCACACGCTCGAAGAATTCGGAAGCGATGTACTGGCGCGGCAGCATGCCGTAGAGGCCGTTGTAGGAGACGTCGTCCGAGTACACGGGGAAGCCGCGCACCACGTAGAGCTCCTGGAAGTTGCCGAAGCCGCGCGCCTGGCGCACCGAAGGATCGTTGAGCAGCACGTCGGCGACGCTCTTGGCCTGCTGGTCCTGGATCAGTTCGTTGGTGTAGTTGGTGCTCGAGAACGGCGTGCTCATCATGTCCTGGTTGCCCAGGATCCCGACCCGCCCACCGCGCGCCACCTGGCCGCCGGCGTAGGGCTTGGTCAGCCCTTCGGCCGAGGCGTCGGCGCTGGCCTCGACGTTGACGGTGGCCAGGGTGCCGCTCGATGCTGCAGGCTCGGCAGCCGGGGTCTGCGCCATGGCGCCGAGAGCGTGGAGGGCAAGGAGCGAGGCCGCCACGGTCGGGCGAAGGCGAAGAGGGAAAACTGCGGGCATGAACGGTCCGATACGGTGCAAATGAGAACCGTTATTATTCTCCCGTGCAGACCCGCCATCGATACTTTCTTGCACTGTTGCAAAAAAGTGTCAGTCAAAAGGTTGCGTTGAAGCCTCAGCCGACCGACCTCTGCCCGTCCACGAACACATGCAGTTCGCCCGGCGCAAACGGCGTCCAGGTTTCGTTCGTGGTGAGCGGCGTGGTCACCACCACCGCCACGCGATCGGTCGGGGTGGTGTGCTGGGCGAAGTCGATTTCCAGGTCTTCGTCGGACAGGTGCGCCGTCACGAACGGATGCCGCCGCTCCACATACCAGAGATTGGTCGATGCATGCGCCCACAGCGCCTGTCCGTTCGACAGCATGAAGTTGAAGGTGCCGTGGCTCGCAAGCTGCGGCGCCAGTTCGCGCAGGGTGAGCGTCAGCTCCTCGATGCTCGGCACGCCCGCATGCGACTTCGCCAGCTCCTGCATCAGCCAGCAGAAAGCATGCTCGCTGTCGGTGTTGCCCACCGGGTGAAAGTTGCCATGCAGGCGCGGCCGAAAGTCTTTCAGGTCACCGTTGTGCGCAAACACCCAGTAGCGCCCCCACAGCTCCCGCACGAACGGATGGCAGTTCTGCAGGTTCACCTCGCCCTGCGTCGCCTTGCGGATGTGCGCGATGACGTTGCGGCTCTGGATCGGATAGCGCCGGATCAACTCCGCCACCGGCGACTCGCTGGCCGGCTGGTGGTCGACGAAATGGCGGAGGCCCCGGTCTTCGAAGAACGCGATGCCCCAGCCGTCGGCGTGGTGGTCGGTGCGGCCACCGCGCTGCGCGAACCCCGTGAAGCTGAAGGTCACGTCGGTCGGCGTGTTGCAGTTCATCCCTAGCAATTGACACATGTTGCCGATTAGACCGCGATTCCCGCCGGCCTCCGCCCGCCGCGCCGCTTACCCGACCGTGCGACTGTTGTTGCAGCTAGCGGATGAATTTGCCTTCCTTGGTCACGCGCACCATCTCGATGAAGCGCGAGCCCGTGTTGCTCGCGCCGGTGAAGTCGATCTCCATGCCGCCGATGCGCAGCTTCATCGCCTTCAGCGCGGCGTGCAGCTTCGCGCGCGTCAGGTCGCGGCCGGTGCGGCGCAGGCCCTCGATCATCACGAGCGCATTCACATAACCCTCGTAGCTCAGGTAACCCAAGTCCACCTTGGCGCGCTCGGCCAGCTGGCGGAATTCGCGCGCGGTGGCGTCGACCTCGCTCCACGGGTACGGCACGATCTGCGAGATCGCCAGCCCGCTGGTCTTGTCGCCCACGAGCTTGGCGGTGACGTCGCCCGGCACGATCGACATGCCGTAGTACATCTGGCGCCCGCCGGCCGCCCAGGCGGCTTTCATCACCTCGCCGCCGATGCCGCCGCCCAGATACATGATCACGGCCTGCGCCTTGCTGTCCGCCAGCGCCTTGCCGGCCGCCTCGTTGGTCGTGCCGTCGCCCTTGACCGCCACCGCGGCCTCGGGCTTCAACTTGAGCGTGTCCAGCGCGGCTTCGACCAACTTGGCGACTTCCGCGCCGCCGGGGTTGTCGAGGTACGCCACGGCGATGCGCGAAACGCCGATGGTCGTCAGGTGCTGTACCAGCGCCTGGGCCTCGCGCGCGAAGGTGGCGCGCACGAAGTAACCGGCACCACCCATCTTCTCGCGGGCCGAATCCGACACCGCATAGCCGCCCACCGTCGGCGCGCCGCTCTGGTTCACGACCTTGGCGCCCGCGGCGGTGGTGCCCGAGCCCACGCAGCCGAAGAAGGCGAAGACGCGATGCTCCGCCAGCAGCTTCTCGTAGTTGGCGAGGGCCTTCTCGGGCTTGAGTTCGTCGTCGAGCGAAACCAGCCGGATCTTGCGACCCGACAACCCGCCCTGCGCATTGACCGCGTCGAAGGCCAGCCCGGCCCCGGCCATCACCACCTTGACCGGCACGCCGAGCGGGCCGCTCAGGATGCCGGTGTGGCCGAGGACGATTTCGCTGTCGGTGACGCCGCTCTCGGCGGCAAAGGCTGGAAAGGAAAGAGGGCCGAGTCCGGCCGCTGCCGCAGCCGAGGCGGCGATGAAATTTCTGCGATGCATGGAACCGTTTCGTTATCAGATACAACTGATAACAATTGAAAGCGAAAGCGCCTTCCGGGTCCGCCGGTGTTTACCCCGTGTTGCGCGCCGTCCCGTCGGCCTGTTTCGGTCCTTCGCGCAACTGCCAAGCCGCACAGATTGCCAGCGCGCACAGCCCCGCCAGCATCGCGAACACCTCGTCGAAGGCCGCCAGCCGGGCCGGACTGCTCACCGGGTTGGCCAGCGAATCGCCGTGCGCGGCAAGACGCCACTCCAGCACGATCGCGCACAGGCTCACACCGGCGGCGCCGCCCAGCATGCGCACGAAGTTGATCGCGCTCGCGCCCTGCGGAATCAGCGGCTTGGCCAGCGGCCGCATCGAACCCAGGTTGAGCGACGGCAAAATGAACCCCAGCCCGATGCGCCCGATGATCGCGAACGCCACCAGCAGCCACAGCGCACTGTCGAGCCGCAGCACCATCATCAGCGCGAACGAAGCCGCCAGCAGCGCGAGGCCCACGGTCACCAGCACCCAGGTCGGATGCCGGTCGGCCAGTCGGCCGACGCCCGCGATGGTCACGGCCAGCACGATGCCGGCCGGCAGAAGAATGGTGCCCACGTGCGATGCCGACAGGCTCAGCCCCACCTGCATGTACACCGGCAGCAGGTAGGTCGAGCCGAACAGCGCCGTGCCGTAGATGAAGGCGACCACGCTGCCCATCGCGAACTGCCGGTACTTGAAGAGCGCGAGGTTCATCAACGGTGTGCCCCCCGAGGCCGCGAGCCGGCGCTGCCACCACACGAAGGCGACGAAGGACGCCAGCGCACCGGCCAGCAGCAACGCGGCCTGCAGCGGTGAATCCCCGCGCAGCTCGACCAGCCCGTTCAACAGGCACAGCGTGCCGACCGTGCCCAGCGCGAGGCCGCGCGCATCGAGCCCGCCGCCGCGCACGGCGGCCACGCCGCCCGGAGCCGTTTGGGGCACGAACTTGTAGGCCAGCCAGATCGAGGCCAGGCAGAACGGCACCACCATGAAGAAGATCGAGCGCCAGCCGAACAGGTCGACCAGCACCCCGCCGATGCTCGGCCCGATGGCTGGCGCCAGCACCACGCCCATGCCGAAGATGCCGCTCGCGCGCCCCTGCTCGTGCGGCTCGAAGGCGCGCAGGATGATGATGGCCGGAATGGGCTGCACCACGCCCGCCGCGAGCCCTTCGGCCACGCGCGCGAACAGCACAAGCGAGAAGTTGTTGGCCAGCCCGCCCGCGATGCCGCCCACGAGCAGCAGCAGCATCGTGCCGACGTAGGTGCGGCGATAGCCGTAGCGCGACAGCAGCCACGGCGTGGTGAGCATCGAGACGGTCATCGCGACCATGAAGCCCGAGCTCACCCACTGCGCGCGCTCCTGTCCGAGCGAGAAGTGATGGCTCATGCCGGGGATCGCCACGTTCACGATGGTCGACGACATGATCGAGGCCATCGTCCCCACCATCACCGACAGCAGCAGATACCAGCGATAGCGCTCGCCGTAGCGTTCGCGCAAGGTGCCCATGGAGGGCGGAGCCGGCGTGGGCGCGGCTTCGGGCGTGTGTGGGGAGGTCATGGGGCGGCGGAATGTCTCGGGGTCCGTCGTCCTACAAGCATATCGGTGTTTGCGCGGTGAAGGTCGTGGCGGGCGGTCGCACAATGCAGCGGCTGTCCCCATCGCGTCAAGCGCAAGAAGAGCACTCCATGGACTCCCCGATCAACGACCCCGTCAACGAACAGGCCGCCCCCACGCTCGCGACCGAACTCGCCGCGCCGACCGTGAGCCGTGCCTACCGCTGCCAGTGCGGCCGCCCCGTGTTCCTGCGCAACAGCGAGTGCCTGGCCTGCCACACGCCGCTCGGCTATGTGATCGATCGCCTCGGCGTCATGCCGCTGGCGCCGGCCGAAGGTGGCGGCGCGCTGCCCGACACCTTCACCGTCTTCGGCGATCCGCACGGCAAGACCTACCACCGTTGCGCGAACCTCATGACCCCGGCCGCCTGCAGCTGGATGGTGGCGGTGCCGCGTGAGGGCGAGACCATTCCCGCCGACACGCAGGGCCTCGCGCCCGGCTACTGTCTTGCGTGCAGCGTCACCCGCACCATTCCCGACCTCTCGATGGAGACCAACGGCGAACTCTGGCGCAAGCTCGAGACGGCCAAGCGCCGGCTCGTCTCGCAACTGCTGGCGCTTGGCCTGCCGGTGGTAAGCCGCCACGCCGATCCGGTGCATGGCCTGGCCTTCGATTTCCTCAGCAACATGCCCGGTGGCCCGCACGTGATGACCGGCCATGACGACGGCGTGATCACCCTCAACGCCGAGGAGGCCGAAGACGCGGTGCGCGAACGCATCCGTGCCGAAATGCGCGAGCCCTACCGCACGCTGCTGGGCCACTTCCGCCACGAGATCGGCCACTACTACTGGGACCTGCTGGTGCTGCCCACGCCGTGGATCGACGACTTCCGCGCGCTCTTCGGCGACGACCGCGCCGACTACGCCGCCGCATTGCAGACCCACTACGAGCAGGGCCCGCCGCCCGACTGGGCCGATCGCTTCGTGAGCAGCTACGCGAGCACGCATCCGTGGGAAGACTGGGCCGAGACCTGGGCCCACTACCTGCACATGGCCGACACCGCGGACACGGCGATGAGCTTCGGCGTCGATGCGACCACCGTCGAGCTGACGAGCGACCTCTTCACCACCGCCGACCTCTGGCAGCCCGACCATCCCGACGCCGCGACGTTTCTCGACTTCATCAATGGCTGGGTGCTGCTCACCAACGTGCTCAACGAGCTGTCGCGCAGCATGGGGCAGCCCGACTACTACCCCTTCGTGCTGCCGCGCGCGGCGGTGGGCAAGCTGCAGTTCATCCACCGCGTGATCACCGAGCAGCGGCCCGGGTCGGCGCCGACGATGGTGGTGGCTGGCGATGTGGCGGCGCTCGAGCCCGTCGAGGCTGCACCCGAGCAGGTGCAGTCGCAGACGCAATCTCAATCGCAATCCCAGGGCGGCGCTCAGTCCTGAGGCGGCGTCCCTGCCGCGCAACGCGCGCAGATACAGGCGAGGCCGCGCATCGACTCCGGCAGTCTGGCGAGTGGCGCGTTGCTGAAGTCGACCTGCATGCACCAGCACGGCGGTTGCGCCTCGCCCGTCTCGCGTTCGATCTCCATTGCGCAGCGGTTCGACTCGCCGCACAACGGGCAGCGCGAGACGTCGATGACCGCGGCGGTGGTCGTCATGCGAGTTCGAAGGCCGGCAGCTTCTTCGCCACCGCGACGTTCTGCAGCGTCACGTACACCGGCAAGCCGTCGCGGTACGCGGGGTAGTCCTCGCCCTCGATCAGCGGCAGCAGATAGCGCCTGCATTTCTCGGTGATGCCGTAGCCGTCGTCCGAGATGAAATCGCGCGGCATCGGCTTCTCGACGTTGGCCACCGATTCGAGCGGCGCGCTGCCGAGGGTGTACGCATACGGCACGTCGGAAGTGCGTTCGATCGTCGGCATCACCGCGTTGCGACCTTCGAGCGCGAGCTCGACCGCGCGCTGCCCGAGTTCGTAGGCCTGCTTCACGTCGGTGGCCGAGGCGATGTGCCGCGCCGCGCGCTGCAGGTAGTCGGCCACCGCCCAGTGGAACTTGTGGCCGTGCGCGTCCTTGATCATCTGCGCCACCACCGGCGCGGCGCCACCGAGCTGCGCGTGGCCGAACGCATCGCGCGTGCCCTGTTCCGCGAGGAAGGTGCCGTCGGGGTAATGGCAGCCCTCGGACACCACGACCGAGCAGTAGCCGTGCTGCTTCACCAGCGCATCGACGCGCGCGAGAAAACGCGCCTTGTCGAATTCGATCTCCGGGAACAGCACCACCACCGGAATGCCCTGGTCCGCAGCAAGCCCGCCGGCCGCGGCGATCCATCCCGCATGCCGCCCCATCACCTCGAGCACGAACACCTTGGTCGAGGTGGCGGCCATCGAGCGCACGTCGAACGAGGCTTCGAGCGTGGACACCGCCACGTACTTCGCGACCGAGCCGAAGCCCGGGCAGCAGTCGGTCAGCGGCAGGTCGTTGTCGATGGTCTTGGGCACATGGATCGCCTGCAGCGGATAGCCAAGCGACTGCGACAGCTGGCTCACCTTGAAGCAGGTGTCGGCCGAATCGCCGCCGCCGTTGTAGAAGAAATAGCCGATGCCGTGCGCCTTGAACACCTCGATCAGCCGCTCGTATTCGCGACGGTTCTTCTCGAGCGACTTGAGCTTGTAGCGGCACGAACCGAATGCGCCCGAAGGCGTGGTGCGCAAGGCCGCAATGGCTTCGGCGGATTCGGCGCCCGTGTCGATCAGTTCTTCCGTCAGCGCGCCGATGATGCCGTTGCGTCCGGCGTAGAGCTTGCCGATGCGGTCCGGGTGTTTTCGTGCCGTCTCGATCACGCCGCAGGCCGACGCATTGATGACCGAAGTGACGCCGCCCGACTGGGCGTAGAAGGCGTTGAGGATGGGCATGCGGGCATTCTCCCGCAGCCCCATGTCAGGCGCCAGTGCCCGCGTTTCGGGGTGTCAGCGGCTCTCGAACGCGGGTGGCCGCTTCTGCAGGAACGCGCTCACGCCTTCGCGGAAGGTCGGGCGATCGATCAGCTCGCGCTGGCGTTCGCTTTCGTAGTGCAGTTGTTCTTTCAGCGTGTGGCGCTCGGAGGCCTCGAAGGCTTCGCGCGCTTCGATCACCGCATGTGCGGGCAGACGTGCGAGGCGCTGCGCGATGGCGCGCGCATCGTCCATCAGTTGCTCGTCGTCGGCGCAGGCCCAGATCAGGCCCCACTGCACCGCGCGGCCGGCGCTCAGGCGTTCGTCGAGCAATGCCATGCCCATCGCGCGCGCCTTGCCGGCACGGCGCGGAATCGCCCAGGTGCAACCCAGGTCCGGCACGATGCCGAGCTTCGGGAGAAAGGGCAGATAGAAGTACGCGCTGCGTGCCGCGATCGTCACGTCCGCCGCGAGCGCCAGCCCGACGCCCGCACCGGCGGCCGGCCCGTTCACTGCAGCGACCACAGGAACAGGCAGCGTGCGCAGCGTCTCGATCAGCGGATTGCTCAGCGACTGCATCCACTCGGCCGTCTGCGTGCCGAGCGACTTGCCTACTTCGCCGGGCGCCATCGCGCTCAGGTCAGCGCCCACGCAAAACGCTTTGCCCGCGCCCGTCAGGATCACGGCGCGCACCGCGCGGTCATTGCGGATGCGCTCCAGCGTGTCGCGCAGTTCGATCTGCAGGTCGCGCGCGATGGGGTTCAGCTTGGCCGGCAGGTTCAGCGTGAGCGTCGCAATGCCGTCGGCCAGTTCGTAGAGGATCAGTGCTTGGGAGTCCATGGCATCGAGGTTCGATGCCGATGGCACCGGGGTCAAGCCGGGGACAACCCGTGGGGCCGAAGTCGCCAAGGCGACCATCCGCGCGCCGGCCGCGCAAGGGGCATCGCAGCGGGCTGCGCATCCGACACGGTGATGCACGACGCGGTCAGCGCCGACACCAGGATGCGCCGGTGCTCGGTGCCATCGAAGCGGTCGCCGGGCTCCAGCACGATGTCGCGCGGATCGCGGTCCAGCGTGACCCAGACCGTGCCGCTGCGGCATTCGATGCCCACGCCGGCGCCATCGGGCACCGAGAAGACGGCACGGGTCGGCAGGCTGACGTCGAAGCGGGAGGAGGAAGAAGACGGTTGGGTGCTCATGGCAAGCTCCATTGCATTCGGGGTACGAATGAATATAGTGAGTAGCTCTCCTCCTTACACGCGGTCATTCGGAACTCGTTGCATGCCTGTAGAGAATGCGAAAACCCCCAGAACCCCGAGCGGCGAGCTCCCGCCGCTGGATTTGCTGCGCAGTTTCGAGGCCGCCGCGCGCCAGCTCAGCTTCACGCTGGCGGCCGGCGAGCTGCACCTCACGCAGTCGGCCGTGAGCCGGCAGATCCAGCAGCTCGAAGCCAGCCTGGGCGTGCTGCTGTTCGAGCGCCGCCACCGCGCGCTGGCGCTCACCGAGGCCGGCGGCGTGCTGCAGCGCGCGGTCACCGACAGCCTGGAGCGGCTGCGCGACGCCACGGCCCGCGTGCGCGCCAGCGCCGCGCCGCGGCAGGTGGCGATCACCTGCACGCCGGGTTTTGCGTCGCTCTGGCTCATTCCGAAACTGGCGCGCTTCACCGGCACGCATCCGCAGGTCGATGTGCGCCTGTCGGCCACGCTCGACGTGCTCGACCTGGACGTGAGCCGCCTCGATCTCGCGGTGCGCTTCGTGCCCATCGGCCGTGGTGTCGGGCCGGCGCTGTTCGAGGAATCGGTGATCCCGCTGTGCGCGCCGCAGGTCGCCGCGTCGCTGCGCGAGCTGTCGGACTTTTCCAGACTCACGCTGCTCACCATCGAATACCCGGACCACAGCGAAGCCCCGACCGCCGACTGGGAGCCGTGGCTCAAGGTGATGGGGCTGGAAGACCTGCGCGTGAAGAGCACGCTGCGCTTCACGCAGTACGCCGATGCGGTGGCCGCCGCGGTGGCGGGGCAGGGCGTGGTG
The DNA here is from genome assembly GCF_024701975.1 of Variovorax sp. ZS18.2.2. Taxonomy (GTDB): domain Bacteria; phylum Pseudomonadota; class Gammaproteobacteria; order Burkholderiales; family Burkholderiaceae_C; genus Variovorax. The sequence goes on along the minus strand of NZ_JANLNM010000005.1, from coordinate 386,248 downwards.
ATCGGGCGCTTGCCGTTGCTGCGCGAACTGGTGCGCGACGGCCGGCTCGTGGCGCCGCTCGGCGAGGGCGCGGCATCGCACCGCGGCTACTTCATCGAGATGTCGAAGCGCGCCGCGAGCAACCGCGACGCGCAGGACTTCGCGCAATGGCTGCGCGACGAGGCCGAGGCGGCGCAACGGACCTGACGAAGGCCCGCCGCGCGGAGAACCATCAACCCGGCAGCAGCACCTTGTTCACGACGTGGATCACGCCGTTCGACTGGTACACGTTGGCGATCGTCACGGTCGCGGTGCCGCCCTTGGCATCGGTCACCAACACGTTGCTGCCGCTCATCGTGGCCGTGAGCGTGCCGCCGCTCGCGGTCTTCAGCACGGCCTTGCCGCCGCCTGCGTTGATCGCGCTCATGAGCGCGGGGCCGTCCATCTTGCCGGGCACTACGTGGTAGGTCAGCACCTTGGTCAGCGTGGGCTTGTTTTCGGGCTTGAGCAGCGTGTCGACCGTGCCGGCCGGCAGGGCCGCGAAGGCCGCGTTGGTCGGTGCGAAAACGGTGAACGGGCCCGCACTCTTGAGCGTGCCGACCAGGTCCGCGGCCTTGACGGCGGCGACCAGCGTCGTGTGGTCCTTCGAATTCACGGCGTTGTCGACGATGTCCTTCGTCGGGTACATCGCGGCGCCGCCGACCATCGGGTTCGATGCGCCGCTGCCGCTCATGCCCATGCCGCCCGCGCAAGCGCCGAGCAGGACCGAAACGCCGACTGCGATCACGAGTTTTTTCATGGAAGTCTCCTGGAAAGAAATGGTTGTCGAGGTTCTCTGTGGAAACCGCCAACAGCTCGGAGGCGCGATGCGCTTGAGATCAATACGGAGGGCGGATGCAACTGGATTCGTAGGACGACACCGCGGCGGTCTTGCGTCGGCTTTGCGCCACAGCGTTGCAAGCGGCGCTTGCGCATCGCGCATGGGCTCGACAGAATCCGCCCTTCGTTTTTCAGCAACAGTTTTTCCCCAACGCGCCTGGCGACTTGCAACCTCCCGGGCGACCAACCAATTCAATGAGCCGTTTCCTGAACACCTGACCCGCACACCGACCGCCCCGGCCGGATGTGCATCCATGCACCTGCCGAGGCCCGTCGACAAAGGCCCCGCGCAGCCATTCGCCGGGGCCTTTTTGTTTTTGGAGTGTGCGCACATGAGTGCTCAACGAAAGGCCCGCGACGACGAGAAACGTCTGGGCCGGTTTTACTTTTCGGTGCCGTCCACGGCACCTCGCAATCCCGTGGTGGCCGCGATGGCGCGCCGCGAATCGAGCCAGGGCGCAGGGCGGCACCTGCGCACGCACCGCGCGGAGCGGCGTGCGCAGAAGGTCGCGTTGCAGAAGGCTGCGCGCAGCCTCGGGCGGGAGGACTGACGATGCGCGAAGACATGGACAAGGTCATCGTCGAACGCCCGCGCCGCGGCGGTGGTGTGCAGGGCGAGGGGCGGGCCTTTCGCAACAGCAGGGACCGCGGTTCGCACCTCGGCATGAAGCGTGGCTACGACCGTCCGAAGGGGCTCAACGAAAACCTCGCACCGCTCAAGCGCTGGTTGCAGAAGCAGGTGCATCGGCCGTGGGACAAGGTGTATGCGGAACTCTGCAGCGGCATCGACCGGCGCAGCACGGTGCAGGCGCACATCTTCCTGCACATCGACGATTTCGTGGAGCGCCGTGCCGAGCTGCGGGACGGCGAGGTGTGCGTTCCGCCGCATCGTTGGGGCACGCATCGCAGCGTGCCGTTGCGCGAAGCGCCGAACGTCGAGCTGTTCGTGCATCCGGTCACCGGCATCCTGCTGCCCAACCGGCGGCTGGCCGAAGCAAAGGCAGCGCGAAGGGCTACTCGCAAGACGTGGGCCGAACAGCGCGGCGACAAGCCCTACGCGGTCTATCACGTGATCGACGAGAGCACACAGTGGCACCGCGTCGACGGCTGCTGGTTCGAGATCACGCTCGCGAAGTTTCCCGAGAGAGCGTGTGCGACGCAGGCGGAAGAGAAGCGCTACGACGTGCTGCGTCGTTGCCTGGTTACCCGCAGTGGCGCCGCCCAGCGCCCTGCGCCTGACCTGCCCACCCACCGTGCCATGTACGGTCGCAACGACGTCTACGCGGTCGCCAAGCGGCAACTGGGCCGTCGCGAAGTGCGGGCGCGTCTGGGCGACGACGCCTGAGCGATGCGTCCGTGGCCTTCCGCGCGCTCAGGACGGGCGTGCAGGCACCGGCGCACGCGGCAGCAGGGCGAACGCGAGCGTGCCCGCGGCCAGCATCCCTGCCACGGTAAGAAACACCGCACGGAACGGCTCGACGCCATGCGCCACGCCCCACGATGCAGCCACGCCGGTCGTCCATTGCATCAGCGACACGCCGAGGAACATCGCCATGTTCATCAGCGCCAGCGCGCGCCCCGTCATGGCGGCCGGGTAGGCGTTCTTGGTGTACGCGTACTGCAGCACGCTGTAGCCGGAGAGAAGGCCATAGATGATCGGCAGGCCGATGTCCACCGCGCGCGAATGCGTGAGCGCCATCGCACCGAACATCAGTGCGCCGATGGACGCGCACCCCATCATCCAGCGGGCGCGCCGCGCGCCGCCCGGGTCCATCCGGCCGAACAGCATCGGGCTGATCATGCCGGTGACGGTCATCACCAGCGCCACGTTGCCGCTTGCCACGAGCGAGAGGCCGTGCCGCTCGTGCAGCACCGGCCCCAGCCACAGGCCGCGCAGCGTGATGAAGGCCGCGTACGACACGCAGGCGAAGCACAAGAGGCCGAGCGTGTGGGGCATCGCGAACAGCGGCAGCAACTCGCGCACGGCCTTGCGCAACGACTGGCGTTCGGCCGGCTCCACCTGATCCACCGCACGCATCGGCTCACGCACGCGCCAGAAGATGACGATCCACGACAGCACAGCGAACGCGGCCAGCACCGCATAGCCGGCGCGCCACGAAGCGGCCTCGATCAGCAGCGCCAGCGGCGTGCCGGTGAACACGATGCCCAGGCCGGCCATGCTCATCACCAGCCCCGACATCGCGGTGAAGCGCGCGGCATCGAAATGCCGCGCGATGAACACCGTGCACGCGAGGAATGCCGGTGCGCAGCCGACGCCGATCAGCGCCTGCCCGAGCAGCAGCATGTGAAAGCTCGATGCCACCGCGCACAGCGCCGCGCCCGCGATGGCGAGCGGAAAAGCGGTGAGCACCGTGCGGCGCACGCCGAACATGTCGATCGACACGCCCATCGCGAGCTGCATGATCCCGAACATGAAATGGAAGGTGCCCGCCCATGTGCCCAGTTGCTGGGGCGAGAGGCCGAAGTGGCCGCTGAGCGGCGTGGCCATCATGGCGCCGACGGTGCGGAAGGCTTGGCTCAGCGCGAAGGCCGAGGCCAGTGCCACGAGCATGGCGGCCGCGGAGGTCGACCAGCGCGGCGGGAGCGGCGAGGCCGCGTTCGTGTTCATCGAGAAGGGAAGGGCTGAAGGAAGAAGGGAGCGGCACGAATGCTAATGGCATGCCGCCCCAGATGCAGAACGGCGCCCGAGGGCGCCGTCCGTTAGCTCAAGTCCGCAGTGCCGGACGCACGCCGATCAAGCTTCGCCCTTGACCTTCAAACGCCATGCATGCAGCAGCGGCTCCGTGTAGCCACTCGGCTGCTCGATGCCCTTGAACACCAGGTCCTGCGCCGCCTTGTACGCGGCCGAGGTCGCGAAGTTGCCGGCCATCGGCTGGTAGAGCGCGTCGCCCGCGTTCTGCTCGTCGACCACCTTGGCCATGCGCTGGAAGGTCTCGTCGACCTGCGCCTTGGTCACCACGCCGTGCAGCAGCCAGTTGGCGATGTGCTGGCTCGAGATGCGCAGCGTCGCGCGGTCTTCCATCAGGCCCACGTTGTGGATGTCGGGCACCTTGGAGCAGCCCACGCCCTGGTCGATCCAGCGCACCACGTAGCCGAGGATGCCCTGCACGTTGTTGTCGATTTCCTGCTGGCGCTCTTCGGCGGTCCACTTGGCTTCGGGTGCGATGGGCACCTGCAGCAGCGCGTTCAGGATGTTGTCGCGCTCGGCGTCGGCGTCGATCTTTTCCAGCTCCTGCTGCACCGCGGTCACGCTCACCTGGTGGTAGTGCAGCGCATGCAGCGTGGCGGCGGTGGGCGAGGGCACCCAGGCGGTGTTGGCGCCGGCCTTGGGGTGGCCGATCTTCTGTTCGAGCATCGCGGCCATGAGGTCGGGCATGGCCCACATGCCCTTGCCGATCTGCGCCTTGCCGCGCAGGCCGCACGAGAGGCCGACCAGCACGTTGTTCTTTTCGTAGGCGCCGATCCATGCGCTGGACTTCATGTCGCCCTTGCGGATCATCGGGCCGCCCTGCATGGCGGTGTGCATCTCGTCGCCGGTGCGGTCCAGGAAGCCGGTGTTGATGAAGGCCACGCGTGCGGCGGCTTCGGCGATGCAGGCCTTCAGGTTCACGCTGGTGCGGCGCTCCTCGTCCATGATGCCCAGCTTCACCGTGTTGGCGGGCAGACCCAGCAGTTGCTCGACGCGGCCGAACAGCTCGCTCGCGAAGGCCACTTCGGCCGGGCCGTGCATCTTGGGCTTGACGATGTAGATGCTGCCGGTGCGCGAGTTGCCCTTGCGCTTGAGGTCGATGGTGGCGATGGTGGTGGTCACCACGGCATCGAGGATGCCTTCCGGAATCTCCTTGCCGCCGGCATACAGGATGGCCGGGTTGGTCATCAGGTGGCCCACATTGCGCAGGAACATCAGCGAGCGGCCGTGCAGCTTGATAGTCTGGCTGCCATCGGGGGCGGTGTATTCGCGGTCAGGATTGAGGCCGCGCGTGAAAGTTTTGCCGCCCTTGGCGACTTCCTCGGTCAACGAGCCTTCGACGATGCCGAGCCAGTTCGAATAAGCGACGACCTTGTCGGCCGCGTCGACCACGGCCACCGAGTCTTCGAGATCGAGGATGGTCGAGAGCGCGGCTTCGAGCACCACGTCGCTGATGCCCGCGGGGTCGCTCTTGCCGATGGTGGTGTTGCGATCGATCCGGATGTCGATGTGAATACCGTTGTGCTTGAGCAAAATGGACGTGAACGTTTCGGCGTCGCAGTCATACCCGACAAACTGTGAAGGGTCGGCCAGGCCCGTGCTGCTGCTCTGCAGCGCAACGACCAGCTTGCCGTCCTTCACGCTGTAGCCGGTCGCCATCTTGTGCGAGCCGTTGGCCAGCGGTGCGGCCTGGTCGAGCACGTTGCGTGCGAATTCGATGACCTTGGCGCCGCGCACCGGGTTGTAGCCCTTGCCCTTTTCAGCGCCGCCGGCTTCGGAGATGGCGTCGGTGCCGTAGAGCGCGTCGTACAGCGAGCCCCAGCGCGCGTTGGCGGCGTTGAGCGCGTAGCGTGCGTTGAGGATCGGCACCACCAGCTGCGGGCCGGCCTGCAGCGCGAGTTCGGAGTCGACGTTCGCGGTCGTGGCCTTCGCGCCCTTGGGCTGCGGCAGCAGGTAGCCGATTTTTTCGAGGAAGGCGCGGTAGGCCGGCATGTCGGCGATCGGCCCGGGGTTCTTCTTGTGCCAGGCGTCGAGCTCGCTCTGCAGGCGGTCGCGCTCGGTGAGCAGCGCGATGTTCTTGGGCGCGAGGTCGCTCACGATGGCGTCGAAGCCCTTCCAGAAGACGTCGCTGGCGACGCCGGTGGCGGGCAGGACTTTTTCTTCGATGAAGCGGTGGAGCTCGGTCGCGACCTGGAGTCCGTGGGCGGTGGTGCGGGCGGTCATTTTTCTCTCCTGGAAATCGAAATACGGCGGAATACGGAATCGAAAGACGTGGGTGTCGCAATGACGTAGGTCAACTTTATTCGATACTTTACGAAGGAGTAAGAGCCGAAAGCGAGATTTATCAATGACAAAAATGAGGGTAATGGCGGTTCGGCGCCGCTTTTTACGCAAAGGGTAGGCACTGATGGAGGCGCTGCGGGCGCGGGATATATTTAATTTCTTAAATAAATCCAGCACGCGCCGAAATGATCCTCCTGGCTTCCAACGAAAACCCGCTCGGCATGCCCGAGTCGGCCCGCCGCGCCGCGGCCGCCGCCCTCGAAGGCGCAGGCAACTACCCCGACAGCAACGGCACCGCGCTCAAGAATGCACTGGCCGCCCGGCTCGACGTGTCGCCCGAGTGGCTCACGCTCGGCAGCGGATCGAGCGAAATCCTCGAACTCGCCGCACAGGTGAGCCTGAAACCGGGCGAGAACGTCGTCTATTCGCAGTACGGCTTCATCGTCTACGCGCAGGCCACGGCGCACGCCCACGCGCGCGCCACCGTCGTGCCCTCGCAAGATTTCGGCCACGACCTCGACGCGATGCGCGCCGCCATCGCCGAGGACACGAAGCTGGTCTTCGTCGCCAACCCGAACAACCCCACGGGCACCTTCATCGATGCTGCGCGGCTACTGGCCTTCCTGCAATCGGTGCCAGCGGATGTGACGGTGCTGCTCGACGAGGCGTACACCGAGTACCTCTCGCCTGCGCAGCGCTATGACAGCATCGAATGGGTGCGGCGCCTGCCGAACCTCATCGTGGCGCGCACCTTCTCCAAGGCCTTCGGCCTCGCCGGGATGCGCATCGGCTACGGCGTGTCGCAGCCGCCGCTGACTTCGCGCATGAACGCGCAGCGCCCGCGCTTCAACGTGACGACACCAGCCCAGCACGCGGCGGTGGCCGCGCTTGGCGACACGGAATTTCTTGCGCGCACCTACGAGCTCAATACCGCCGGACGCGACCAGCTCGCCGCGGGTTTCACCGAACTGGGTCTTGCGCACATCCCCTCGTCGGGCAACTTCGTGATGGTGCAGGTCGGCGATGCGCAGGCCGTGCACGCGCGCCTGCTGGCGGCCGGCATCGAGGTTTCGCTGCTCGGTCCCTACGGTCTGCCTCAATGGCTGCGCGTGAGCGTCGGCCTGCCCGAACAGAACAAGGCCCTGCTCGCCGCGCTGCGCTGAGCGCGATCCCGATTCCAACCACGACCCCCGAGGAGCCAGAAGCATGAAACGCCGCCAGTTCGCAGCGCAGGCCGCTGCCGTCATTGCCGCCGCGGCCACCGCGCCGATGGCCTTTGCGCAGGAGCGCACCACGCGCATCCTGGTCGGGTTTCCGCCGGGCGGATCGGCGGACGTGGTGGCGCGCCTCCTGGCCGACAAGATGCGTGTCTCGCTCGGGCAGAACGTCATCATCGACAACAAGCCCGGCGCGGCAGGGCGACTTGCGCTGGGCGAACTCAAGCGCTCGCCGCCCGACGGCAGCGTGTTGGTCTTCTCGCCGAGCGGCGCGATGGTGATTCACCCATGGCTCTATTCGAACCTCGGCTACGACCCGGCGAAGGACTTCACGCCGATCGCGCTCGGCAGCACCTTCGACTTTGCAGTGACCGCCGGCCCGGGCGCGCCGCCCGGCGACCTGAAGACGGTGCTGGCCTGGATGAAGGCCAACCCCGCCAAGGCCAACTACGCGACCTCGGGCGCGGGCACGGTGCCGCACTTCGCCGGACAGTTGCTGGCGCAGGCGGCAGGCGTGCCGATGACGCACGTCGCCTACCGCGGCGGCGCACCGGCCGCGCAGGACCTGATCGGTGGCCAGGTGCCGCTGATGGTCGACACCGCATCCGAAACCATCGAGCACCACCGCGCCGGCAAGGTGCGCATCCTCGCGGTGACGGGCGAGCAGCGCAGCCGCGCGCTGCCCGATGTGCCGACGTTGAAGGAGGCCGGCATCAACGTGACCGCCGATGCATTCTTCGGGCTCTACGGCCCGCCGGGGATGTCGCCCGAAGTCGTCGCGCGGATCGACAAGGCCGTGGCCGATGCGCTGCGCATGCCCGATGTGCAGGACAGGATCTACGCGCTGGGGCTCGTGCCGGCGCATGCGGGGCCGGCAGAACTGGCCGCGATCCAGGCGGCGCATCTGAAGCGCTGGGAGATGCCGATCAAGAACTCGGGCTTCAAAGCCGAGTCCTGAAGGACCCGTATTTCTCCCTCCCCTTTCGGGGGAGGGCCGGGGTGAGGGCACGCGGCCGTCGATCAGGCGTCGCGATATTGCAAACGCCGCTTGCCCCCATCCCAACCTTCCCCCGGGAGGGGAAGGAGCAAGACCCTCAGGTCACACCTGCCCGCTGAGTTCCTTCGCTGCCGCACGCACGGGCTCGATGTAGCCCTCGTCGTAGCGGTGCGTCGGCATCGTCAGCGTGACTGCCGCGGCGAGGCTGCCGTCCGCATGGAACACCGGCGCCGAGATGCCCGCGAGCTCGGCCGTGCGGTCGCCCACCAACGCACAGAAGCCCTGCGCGCGGATCGCGTCGTAGAGCTTGCGTTCCTTCGCGCCGCGAGGCCGCTCGGCTTCGGGCCCGAAGGCGATCAGCACGCGCGCACCGGCGCCGCGGTCGTTGGGCAAGAGGTCGCCCGCGCGCACGTGGTCGCGCACCACATGCGATGAGTCGACGCGGAACTGGCACAGGCGCGCCCAGCTCTCGCCCTGGTCCTGCCGCACGTGGTACGCCGCGCTTTCGCCGGTGGCGGCGACCAGCGCGCGCAGCACCGGCAACACGATGCGGTCGAGCGATTGCGACGCGGCGTAGAGCCCGTGCAGCCGCGCGATCTCCATGCCCAGCGCGTAGCGGCCGTCGTCCTGCCGGCGGATCAACCGCGCGTGTTCGAGCGACGCCAGGAGGCGCAGCACCGTGCTCTTGTAGAGCTGCGTGCGCTCGGCGAATTGCGCGAGCGACAGCGCCTCGTCCCCCGGCTGGAACGCCGACAGCAGGCTCAGCGCGCGATCGACCGCGGCGGCACCGCCAGGTGCGGCGTTGAGGTCGGAAACCGATTCGGTCTGGGCTTTGCGGGGCATGGGCGTGACTTGACAGGGAAAGTCGATCGGCGGTCTAATTCTGTTTAACGGAATTTAGTTCTGTCTAATAGAACTGTCAAGCGATCCGCCCCAGATCGCTCCAAGGAGACGAAGTCGATGACACCCCCCGACGTCCTCATCAGCGAGGTCGGCCCGCGCGACGGCCTGCAATCGGTCCGGGCCACCATGCCGACGGCAGACAAGCTGCGCTGGATCGACGCGCTCTACGCTGCCGGCGTGCGCGAGATTGAGGTCGCTTCCTTCGTGCCCGCGAAGCTGCTGCCCCAGATGGCCGATGCCGCCGACGTGGTGCGCCATGCGATCACGCTGCCCGGCCTCACCGTGATGGCGCTGGTGCCCAACCGAAAGGGCGCGGAGGCCGCGCTCGAAGCGGGCGTGCACAAGCTCACGATGCCGGTGTCGGCGAGCGTGGCGCATTCGCTCGCCAATGTGCGCAAGACGCCGACGGAAATGGTCGAGGAGGTGCGCGCCATCTCCGACCTGCGCCGCGCGATCGCGCCGCAAGTGAAGCTCGAAGCCGGCATCTCCACGGCTTTCGGCTGCACGCTGCAGGGGCTGGTGCCGGAAGACGACGTGATCCGCCTTGCCGCGCAATGCATCGAAGCCGGTGCTGATGAGTCGGGGCTTTCCGACACCGTGGGCTACGCCAATCCCGCACAGGTGCGCCGTCTCTTCAAGCGCCTGCGCGCGGAGCTCGGCATGCACGCCGGCGCGGCCCACATGCACAACACGCGCGGTCTCGGCATCGCGAACTGCCTGGCTGCGTGGGACGAGGGCGTGCGCACCTTCGACGCCTCGCTCGGCGGCCTCGGCGGCTGCCCCTACGCGCCCGGCGCCTCGGGCAATGCCGTGACTGAAGACCTCGTCTTCATGTTCGAGGCCATGGGCGTCCGCACCGGCATCGACATCGAGAAACTCATCGCGGCGCGCGCGCCGCTCATGGCCGGCCTGCCCGGCGAACCCGTCTACGGCATGACGCCCGAAGCCGGTTTGCCCAAGGGCTTTGTCCAGGAACACATCGCACATGTCTGAAGCCAATCCTCTGCCGTATGCCGGCATCCGCGTCGTCGAGTTCACCCACATGGTCATGGGCCCGACCTGCGGCCTGCTGCTGGCCGACCTCGGCGCAGAGGTCATCAAGGTCGAGCCCATCGAGGGTGACAACACGCGCCGGCTGCTCGGCTCGGGCTCGGGCTTCTTCCCGACCTTCAACCGCAACAAGAAGAGCATCGCGCTCGACCTGAAGCAGCCCGAAGGCGTGGAGGCCGCGCTGCGCCTGATCGCCACCGCCGACATCGTGAGCGAGAACTTCAAGCCCGGCACGATGAAGAAGCTGGGGCTCGACTACGACACGCTTTCCAAGCTCAACCCACGCCTCATCTATGTGAGCCACAAGGGCTTCCTGCCCGGCCCGTACGACCACCGCACTGCGCTGGACGAAGTGGTGCAGATGATGGGCGGCCTCGCCTACATGACCGGCCGCTCGGGCGACCCGCTGCGCGCGGGCACCAGCGTGAACGACATCATGGGCGGCATGTTCGGCGCCATCGGCGCGATGGCCGCGCTGCGCCAGCGCGACGCGACCGGCAAGGGCTGCGAGGTGCAGGCGGCGCTCTTCGAGAACAACGTGTTCCTCGTCGCGCAGCACATGATGCAGTTCGCCGCCACCGGCAAGGCGGCCGACCCGATGCCCAGCCGCATCTCGGCCTGGGCCGTGTACGACGTCTTCACCGTGAAGGACGGCGAGCAGATCTTCCTGGCAGCCGTCAGCGACAAGCAGTGGGCCATCTTCTGCAAGGCCTTCGGCCTCGAAGACATGCTGGCCGATCCGCGCCTGAAGACCAACAACGACCGCGTGCGCGCGCGCGAATGGATGATGCCGATCCTGCGTTCGCACCTGGCCGACCGCAGCGCGGCGGAGCTGGCCGCGGTGTTCGAGCAGAACGAGCTGCCCTTCGCGCCCATCACCAAGCCGCAGGAGCTGTTCGACGATCCGCACCTGAACGCCACCGGCGGCCTCGCGCCCGTGCGCATGAACGACGGCCACATGGCCAAGGTGCCGCTCGCGCCGTTCACGCTGGGCGGCCAGCGCCCCGGCATCCGGTTGCAGCCGCCGCACATCGGCGAGCATGGCGACGAACTTCTGCGGGAAGTGGGCTATGGCGATGCGGAAATCGCTGCGCTCCGGACGCGGGGCGTCACGGGCGGCGGCTGATCGATTCCAGGCGGCAGTCGCTATCTATATAGTTCCCGCCCCATGGACCGCCTGAAGCAACTCGAATCCTTCGTCTCGGTCGCTGCGCGCGGCAGCCTCACGGCCGCGGCCAAGGCCGAGGGCGTGGCGCCCGCGATCATGGGGCGGCGGCTCGATGCGCTGGAGGAGCGGCTGGGCGTCAAGCTGCTGGTGCGCACCACGCGGCGCATCACGCTCACGCACGAGGGCAGCGCGTTTCTCGAAGACTGCCAGCGGCTGCTTACGGAATTCCAGAACGCCGAGGCCAGCGTGAGCGCGGGCGGCGTCAAGGCGAGCGGGCACCTGCGCGTGACGGCGCCGGCCGGCTTCGGGCGCCGGCACGTCGCGCCGCTGGTGCCGCGCTTTCATGCAATGCACCCGGAAGTGACGATCTCGCTCAACCTCAGCGACCGCGTGGTCGACGTGACCGGCGAGAGCTTCGATTGCGCGGTGCGCGTGGGCGACCTCCCCGATTCATCGCTCGTGAGCGTGCGGCTTGCCGACAACCGCCGCCGCTGCGTGGCGACGCCCGATTTCCTGCGTCGCCACGGCACACCGAAGCACCCTGGCGATCTGTCGCGCTTTGCCTGCCTCACGCTGTCGAGCGATGCCTCGCAGACGCGCGGCTGGGCCTTTCGCATCACCACCGAGGCCGGCGTGGAAGAACTGATCCACCTGCGCCCGAGTGGCCCGCTCGATTGCTCGGACGGGCAGGTGCTGCACGACTGGTGCCTGGCCGGCCACGGCATCGCCTGGCGCAGCACCTGGGAGGTCGAGGCCGAGATCGACGCGGGCCTCCTGGTGGCGGTGCTCGATGAATTCGCCGCGCCGCCCAACGGCATCTACGCGGTGTTCGCGGGCGCCAAGCACCTGCCGCTGCGGGTGCGACTGTGGCTTGATTTCCTCAAGGACCAGTACGGACAACCGGAATTCTGGGGACGAACGGCCTGAAGAGGCAGGAGCGGGGTCACAATCAGTTTGCATTTGCTACCCCACTGAGAAGAAAGCCATCGATGACGCTCGAAGCCATCCTCGCCTACCTGCACTTGTTGGCCATCCTCACGATGGTGGTGTTCATTTCCAGTGAAGCGGCGCTGTGCCGCGTGCAGTGGCTCAACGCCGCCGTCGTCGAACGGCTCGCCAAGGTCGACATGGTCTACGGCATCGCGGCCATCGCGGTGCTCGCGACCGGCATCGCGCGCACCTGGTGGGGCGTGAAGGGCACGGCCTGGTACTGGACCAACCCGCTGCTGCATGTGAAGCTGGGGCTCTTCATCATCGTGGGCGTGCTCTCGATCTTTCCGACGCTCACCTATTTCCGCTGGCGCAAGACGCTGCGTTCCACCGGCAAGCTGCCGGTCGAGGACGACATCAGGAAGACGCGCAAGCTGGTGATGGTGCAGGCCCACCTGATCGCGCTGATTCCGCTGGTCGCCGTGTTCCTCGCGCGCGGCTTCGGCAAGTAAGCAAGCCGGCATGGGACCCGCCGGCATCCAGCTTCTGTTTGCCGGCACGATCTTCAGCAGCGCATTCCTGCTGTTCTTGGTCCAGCCGCTCATCGCCAAGCAGATCCTGCCGTGGTTCGGCGGCTCGGCCGCGGTGTGGTCGATCTGCATGGTGTTCTTCCAGGTCGTGCTGCTCGCGGGCTACGCGTATTCGGACTGGATCACGCGCCATCTGCGGGTGCGCGCCCAGGCGGCGCTGCACATTGTGCTGCTGCTCGCGAGCCTGGCTTTCCTGCCGATCGTGACCAGTGCGCGCTGGAAGCCGACCGGCGCCGAAGACCCGACGCTGTGGATTCTGGGCCTCCTGCTCGGCACCATCGGCCTGCCGTACTTCCTGCTCTCGACCACCGGGCCGCTGGTGCAGTCGTGGGTGGCGCGCACGCCGTGGGGTGCGCAGGTGTACCGCTATTTCTCGCTGTCGAACCTGGCGTCGCTGCTGTCGCTGCTGAGCTATCCGGTGCTGATCGAGCCGCGCAGTTCGCTGCTGCAGCAGGCGCACGGATGGTCGTGGGGCTATGGGGCGTTCGTGGCGCTGTGCTGCGGCACCACGCTGTATGTGGCGCGCCGCTGGGCCGACGTGCCGCTGCAGCAAGCTTCCGGCGATACGGCTGCGGTTCCCGAGAAACCGCCGCGCACCGCCGACTATCTGCTGTGGCTCGCACTGCCCGCGCTGGGCTCCTGGCTGCTGCTGGCCGTGACCAACCACATCACCCAGAACGTGGCGGCCGTTCCCTTCCTGTGGGTGCTGCCGCTCTCCCTCTACCTGCTGACCTTCGTGCTGTGCTTCGAGAGCGACCGCTGGTACCGCCGCGGCGTGTTCCTGACGCTCGCGGCCGCGATGCTGCTGCTGTGCGCCTTCGGGCTGCAGGACCGCATCGGCGTCTACGTCAAGACCGCGCTGCCGATCTATGTGATCGGGCTCTTCGCCCTGTGCATGTTCCTGCACGGCGAGATGGCCCGGCTGCGGCCCGGGCCGCGCTATCTCACGCGCTTCTACCTGATGCTGTCACTCGGCGGCGCGCTGGGCGGCGTCGCGGTGGGGCTGGTCGCGCCGCATGTGCTGCCCGCCTACTACGAGCTGGGCATCGGCCTGGTGCTGACGGCGCTGGTGGCCGCGGTCGTGCTGCGCGGGCGGCGCTGGCTGTCGGTGGCCAGCGTGGCGGTTGCGGGTTGCTGCGCGTGGTTCCTGCTGCTGCAGGTGCGCGACGACACGGTCGATGCACGCACCCTGCAGCGCAACTTCTACGGCACGCTGGTCACGCTCGATCGGCAGAAAGACGACCCGGCCGACAGCGTGCGGCGCATGTTCCACGGCTCGGTGAAGCACGGCGAGCAGTTCCTCTTGCCGGCGCGCCGCAGCGAGCCGACGTCGTACTACGGCCGCACCTCTGGCATCGGCCGCGCGATCGCCGCTGCGCCCGCGGGGCCGCGCCGCGTCGGGCTGATCGGGCTGGGCGCGGGAACGCTCGCAGGCTACGGGCGGGCCGGCGACGTCTACCGGGTCTACGAGATCAATCCGCAGGTGTTCGATCTGGCCGACACCGAATTCAGCTTCCTGCGCGACAGCCCGGCCCGCATCGAGCGCGTGCTGGGCGACGCGCGCCTCGCGCTGGAGCGCGAGCCCGCGCAGGGTTTCGACGTGCTGGCTGTCGACGCGTTTTCGGGCGACTCGGTGCCGATCCACCTGGTCACCGCCGAGGCGATGGAGGTCTACCTGCGGCATCTGCGGCCGGGCGGCATCGTCGCCTTCCATGTGACCAACCGCTTCCTGGCGCTGGCCCCGGTGGTCGCGAAGATCGCCGAATCGAAGGGGCTGCACGCGGTGCTGGTGCACGACGACACGGCCGACACCGCGTGGCTCCTGGACACCGACTGGGTGCTGGTCGCACGCGAGGCCGAGGCCCTGGCGCGCGAACCGGTGGGCGCTGCCGCATCCGCCATTGCGCCAGTGGCCGGCGCCCGGCCCTGGACCGACGACTTCAACAACCTGCTGGGCATACTGAAGTAGCACCGGCGGCCGCGCCATGAAAAAAGCCCGCACGCGGCGGGCTCTTCTTTTCTTGCGCTGTTCTCTTCTATCAGCGCGACGCGGGCCTCATCAGGCCTTGGCGTCCTTCTCGCACTTCTTGATGAAGCTGTTCTTGGCGGCGCCGGCCAGCGGCTTGCCGTTCTTGTCGATGGCCTTGGCGGCGCAAGCAGGGGCGGCAGCGGCCTTGGTGTCCTTTTCGCACTTCTTGATGGAGCTGGCCTTGGCGGCGCCGGCCAGGGGCTTGCCATTCTTGTCGATGGCCTTGGCATCGCAGGTGGCGCCGGCGGCGGGTGCTGCTGCAGCGGGAGCGGCGGCGGCCGGGGCGACAGCAGGCGCGGGGGCCTTGTCTTGTGCCTGTGCGGCGCCGAAGGAAAGGCAGGCGCCCAGGGCGACCAGGGAAAGGAACTTCTTCATGGTGATATGTCCTTGCAAGGTTGGGTTGTGACAGGTGCCCCGCCCCGGGGCCGCCCATCCTAACGGCCGGAGGCAACGATCGGATGACGATGGTCAACTGCGTCGGGGTTTGCCCCCGGTAAAATTCACAGATGCTATTGGTCAAACAGGAGCTGCTCGCGGCGCTCGCGAACACGCTCGAATCCCTCTCCCCCGGCGCTGGCGCCAAAGCCGCGTTCGAATCGCCCAAGGTGGCCGCGCATGGCGATTTCGCCAGCACGGCCGCCATGCAGCTGGCCAAACCGCTCGCGAAGAAGCCCCGCGAACTGGCCGAGCAACTGAGCGCTGCGCTGCTCGCCACCCCCGCTTTCGGCCAATGGGTCGAGGCCATCGAGATCGCCGGGCCCGGCTTCCTCAACATCCGCCTGAAGACCGCCGCCAAGCAGCAGATCGTGCGCGAAGTGCTGTCCGCAGGTAACACTTTCGGCCAGCAGCCCGCCACCGGCGAGAAGGTGCTGGTCGAATTCGTCTCGGCCAACCCGACCGGCCCGCTGCACGTCGGCCACGGCCGCCAGGCGGCGCTGGGCGATGCCATCTGCAACCTGCGCGCCTCGCAGGGCGACAGCGTCTGGCGCGAGTTCTATTACAACGACGCCGGCGTGCAGATCCAGACGCTGGCCAACAGCACGCAGCTGCGTGCCCGCGGCTTCAAGCCCGGCGACGCCGAATGGCCGAGCGGCGAAAAGGCTCCGGCCTACAACGGCGACTACATCGCCGACATCGCCGAGGACTTCAAGGCGAAGAAGACCGTCAAGTCGGATGACCGCGAATACACCGCGAGCGGCGACATCGACGACATCGACTCGATCCGCGAATTCGCCGTGGCGTACCTGCGCCGCGAACAGGACCTGGACCTGCAGGCCTTCCGCGTGCGTTTCGACAACTACTACCTGGAGTCCAGCCTGTACACCAGCGGCCGCGTCGAAGCCGCCGTGGGCAAGCTCGTGGCCGCCGGCAAGACCTACGAGGAAGACGGCGCGCTCTGGCTCAAGTCGACCGACTACGGCGACGACAAGGACCGGGTGATGAAGAAGAAGGACGGCACGTACACGTACTTCGTGCCCGACGTCGCCTATCACATCGCCAAGTGGGAGCGCGGCTTTCACAAGGTGGTGAACATCCAGGGCACCGACCACCACGGCACGATCGCGCGGGTGCGCGCCGGGCTGCAGGCGGCGGGCGAAGGCATTCCCGAGGGCTATCCGGACTACGTGCTGCACACCATGGTGCGCGTGATGAAGGGCGGCGAAGAGGTCAAGATCAGCAAGCGCGCCGGCAGCTACGTCACGCTGCGCGACCTGATCGAGTGGACCAGCACCGATGCCGTGCGCTTCTTCCTCCTGAGCCGCAAGCCCGACACCGAGTACACCTTCGACGTCGACCTCGCGGTGACGAAAAACAACGACAACCCGGTCTATTACGTGCAGTACGCGCATGCGCGCATCTGCTCGGTGCTGGCCGGCTGGGGTGGCGACGCCGCCACGCTGAAGGATGTGGACCTGTCGCCGCTCGAGAGCCCGGCAGCGCAGGCGCTGATGCTGCTGCTGGCCAGGTACCCGGCCATGCTCACGGCGGCGTCCAAGGATTTCGCGCCGCACGACGTCACTTTCTACCTGCGCGAACTGGCCGCCAGCTACCACAGCTACTACGACGCCGAGCGCATTTTGGTGGACGACGAAAAGGTCAAGCTGGCCCGCCTGGCGCTTGTCGCCGCGACCGCGCAGGTGCTGCACA
Organism: Variovorax sp. ZS18.2.2; assembly: GCF_024701975.1. Classification (GTDB taxonomy): domain Bacteria; phylum Pseudomonadota; class Gammaproteobacteria; order Burkholderiales; family Burkholderiaceae_C; genus Variovorax. The sequence goes on along the minus strand of NZ_JANLNM010000005.1, from coordinate 369,365 downwards.
ATGGCCTCGCGATTCTCGGCGTCAGTGCGCCGAACAAGATGTGAACCTCACTCCCATGAAGAAGACAACCAGACAACGCGGCAACATCGTCATCGGCCTGATCATCGGGCTGGTGATCGGCCTGGGCGTGGCGCTGGGCATCGCGGTCTACGTGACCAAGGTGCCGATCCCGTTCGTGACCAAGACACAGAAGGGCGGCGCCGAGCAGGACGAAGCCGAAGCCCGCAAGAACCGCGACTGGGACCCCAACGCACCGCTGGCCGGCAAGGCCGGCGCCGCCAGGCCGACGCCGCCGGCCGCCACCGGTCCGGTCAACCCGGTCACCGGCGAACCCGCCACCAGCACCACCGCCGTCGCACCCGGCACGCCGCCCCCGGCCACCGCGCCGGTGCCCGTCGTGGTCGCGCCCAAGCCGACGCGCGCCGCGCCGGTGCCGGCCGAGGCCAATGCGCTGCCCGCATCGAACGATCCGCTGGGCGACCTCGCCCGCGCGCGAGCGGGTTCCAGTTCGGGCAGCACGACTGTGGCATCCGCCGCGCCGAGCAGCAACAACAACGCCGCAGCGGCATCCTCGGGCGCCGACCCGTTCATGTACTTCGTGCAGGCCGGCGCCTTCCGCACCACCGACGACGCCGAGGCGCAGCGCGCCAAGCTGTCGCTGATGGGCGTCGAGGCCCGGGTCACCGAGCGCGAACAGGCCGGCCGCACGGTCTACCGCGTGCGCGCCGGTCCGTTCAACAAGAAGGACGACGCCGACCGCCTCAAGGAGCGGCTCGACGGCGGCGGCCTCGAATCGGCCCTGGTCCGCGTGCAGCGCTGACCGGCTGCGGCTGCCACAAATAGCCTTTAAGCTTCGCCGCGCGGCGTTTGCCGCCACCATTCAGCGCCCCGGGCGTGCCGTGTGACCGCTTGCGAGGAACTCCTCGCCGCGCCCCGGCTCAGTCTGCCGTACCAACAGGAGAACCCTTTCAATGAAACGTCGTGACTTTTCGCTGGCCGCCACTTCGCTCGGGCTGCTTTCGCTGGCCGCCAACCCTGCCCACGCCCAGGCCAAGGTGCCCCAGGCCGGCTCCCAGTACCTTGTGCTCGACAAGCGCGTGCCGGTCGATGCACCGGCCGGCAAGGTCGAGGTGGTCGAGTTCTTCTCGTACAACTGCCCCCATTGCAACGACTTCGAGCCGTCGCTCGAAGCCTGGGCCAAGACGGCACCGAAGGACGTGGTTCTGCGCCGCATCCCCGTGCCTTTCGTGGGCAACGACGTCGAAGCCAAGCAGCGCCTGTACTACGCGCTCGAGGCGATGGGCAAGGTCGACGAGTTCCAGCCGAAGGTCTTCAACGCGATCCACAAGCAGCGCCAGAACGTGAATGGCGATGCCAACATCATTGCCTGGGTCGGGGCCAACGGCATCGACGGCGCCAAGTTCAAGGAAGTCTTCACCTCGTTCGGCGTGGCCAGCAAGGCCAAGCGCGCCTCGCAGATGACCGATGCCTACAAGGTGGCCGGCGTGCCGGCGATGGCCGTGGCCGGCCGCTGGTATGTGGATGGCGAGACCGCCGGCAACATGACCAATGTGCTGCAGGTCGTCAATTTCCTGGTCGGCGAAGCAAAGAAGGGCTGAACCCCCCAGGCTGCGCGGCACTTCGTGTCCGCTGCGCCTTCCCCCTTGCAGGGGCGACACCTGCGGCCCGGCGGAGCCGGTTCCGCGGTGTCTCCCCGAGGGAACACTGGCCCGCTTCGGCGGGCCTTTTTCATCGGGCTTGGTAACTGATGTTAATCCGCCGCATACAATGGTTCAGAGCAAGTTTCGTGCCTCTATGACATTGCCCTCCTACCCAAACAACACCCCCCTCATTCGTCGCATCGGCCGCCTGGCCATCGGCGCGCTGTTGCTGGCCGGCCTCGCCTCGGGCGCCCTGGCCGAGACCGCCGACCGCAGCAAGCCGATGAACATCGAGTCGGACGCCATGCGCTACGACGACCTGAAACAGACCAGCGTGTTCACCGGCAACGTGCTCGTCACGAAGGGCACGATCATCATCCGCGGCGCGCGCCTCGATGTGCGCCAGGATGCCGAGGGCTACCAGTACGGCGTGGTCACCGCCGCACCCGGCAAGCGTGCCTATTACAAGCAGAAGCGCAATGCGCCCGACGAGTGGATCGAGGGCGAATCCGAAGTCATCGAGTACGACAGCCGCGCCGACAACGTCAAGTTCATCCGCAACGCCACCATGCGCCGCCTGCTCGGCGCCACGCCGAACGACGAAAGCCAGGGCGCGCTGATCGTGTACGACCAGAGCAACGACACCTACACCGTCAACGGCTCCACCGTGCCGCCGAACACCGCCGTGAACGCGTCGACCCCCTCGGGCCGCGTCAAGACCATCCTCACCCCGAAGGCCGCCACCGCGCCGAAGCCCGGTGCCTCGGCCCCGGCCGGCGCGAAGCCAGCGCCACCGGCTCCCACCCCTGCGCCCGGCACCGGCCTGCGCCCGACCACCACGCTGAGTGGAGAGGGAGAAGGGCGCAAGTGATCGAAACCGCCGGAATCCAGGAAGCCAACAACGTCCCGGGCAGCCGCCTGGTCGCGCGCGGCCTGCAGAAAAGCTATGGCAGCCGCACCGTCGTGAAGGACGTCTCGCTCGACGTGCAGAAGGGCGAAGTCGTCGGTCTGCTCGGCCCCAACGGCGCCGGCAAGACCACGTCGTTCTACATGATCGTCGGGCTGGTGCGTGCCGACGCGGGCGAGATCACCATCGACGGCGAGCCGATCGCCCACATGCCGATCCACCGCCGCGCGCGCATGGGCCTGAGCTACCTGCCGCAGGAAGCGTCGATCTTCCGCAAGCTCACGGTCGAGGAAAACGTGCGCGCCGTGCTCGAGCTGCAGCGCGAGCCCGACGAGAACGGCAAGGTGGTGGCGCTGTCCAAGAAGCACATCGAGGAGCGCCTGTCCGAACTGCTGACCGACCTGCGCGTGGATCACCTGCGCGATTCGCCCGCGCTCGCCCTCTCGGGTGGCGAGCGCCGCCGCGTCGAAATTGCACGTGCGCTGGCGACCCAGCCGCGCTTCATCCTGCTGGACGAGCCCTTCGCCGGTATCGACCCGATCGCGGTGATCGAGATCCAGCGGATCATCAGTTTCCTGAAGGAACGTGGCATCGGCGTGCTCATCACCGACCACAACGTGCGTGAAACGCTGGGCATCTGCGATCACGCTTTCATCATCAGCGACGGGCACGTGCTGGCACAAGGCACACCCTCGGAGATCGTCGACAACGCCGAGGTACGCAGGGTGTACTTGGGCGAACACTTTCGGATGTGATCGTGCCGCGAGGGTCAAGGATGGACGTGGCCTTCATCCGCGCGGAGTTCCTTCGCGGGGGCCGCCGCGCACGGCCGCCCGAAGCGGTCGGCCCGCCCCCGGCAGGGGGTAGGCGAAGCGCGCAGCGCGCGGCCTGGGGGGGAGCCGTTTTTTCATGAAGCAAGGGCTGTCCCTTCGCGTCTCGCAGCATCTGGCGCTCACGCCACAGCTGCAGCAGTCGATCCGCCTGCTGCAGCTCTCCACGCTCGAACTGAGCCAGGAGGTCGAGCAGATGCTGGACGAGAACCCGTTCCTCGAGCGCACCGCGGAAGAAGCCGCGCGCGAGGAATTCGGGCTCGACGCCGTCGACACGCCTGTGCCGCGCGACGATGGTGGCGAAACCGGCGAAGGTGATTTCGCCCCGGTCCCGACCAGCAGCGCGACGACCACGACCGAGACCTCCTCGACCCCCGACACCGACGGCCCCGCCGCCGAGATCGCCGAGCGCGAGCCCGACTGGGAAGGCGACGGCACCGTCGACATGGCGCCCGACGACAGCGAGTGGGGCAGCGACGCGCCCGCGCGCCAGAACAACCTGGGCGACGACGAACGCGCCGACGCCACCGAGCTCGCGCGCAGCCAGGAGTCGCTGCAATCGTTCCTGCACCGCCAGGCGCTGAGCCTGCGCCTGAACGAGAACGACTGCGCCGCGCTGCGCTTTTTGATCGAATCGCTCAACGACGACGGCTATCTCGAAGACTCGCTGCCCGCGCTGGCTTCGGGCCTCGCGGGCGACGACAACGACCAGTTCGACGAGCTCGTGCACCACTTCCAGGTGGCGCTCGGCCTGCTGCAGAGCCTGGAGCCTGCCGGCGTCGGGGCGCGCGACCTGGGCGAGTGCCTGGGCATCCAGCTGCGTGCGCTCGCCAGCGAAGACGAGACCGACGAAGCGGAGCTCATCCGCAAGACCGCCATCGCGATCTGCAAGCAGCCGATGGAGCTGCTCGCGCGGCGCGACTTCAAGCGCCTGGCCACGCTCACGCGCACCAACGAAGAGCTGGTGCGCTCGGCGCTGCAGATCATTGCGCGCCTGGAGCCCAAGCCGGGCCGCCGTTTTGTCGACGTCGAACGCAACATCGTCATTCCCGACGTGATCGTCACCAAGACCGGGCGCGGCACCAACATCAAGTTCCGCGTCATGCTCAACCCCGAGGTGATGCCGCGCCTGCGCGTGCACGACATCTACGCCGGTGCGCTCAAGGCGCACAAGGGCGAGGGCAGCCAGGCGCTGTCGCAGCGGCTGCAGGAGGCGCGCTGGTTCATCAAGAACATCCAGCAGCGCTTCGACACCATCCTGCGCGTGAGCAACGCCATCGTCGAGCGGCAGAAGAGCTACTTCGTGCACGGCGAGCTCGCGATGCGTCCGCTGGTGCTGCGCGAGATCGCCGACGAGCTGGGCCTGCACGAGTCGACCATCTCGCGCGTGACCACCGCCAAGTACATGTCCACGCCGTTCGGCACGGTCGAACTCAAGTACTTCTTTGGCTCGGCACTCGGCACCGAGACGGGCGGCAACGCATCGAGCACCGCGGTGCGCGCGCTCATCAAGCAGTTCGTGAGTTCCGAGAGCATCAAGAAGCCGCTGTCGGACAGCCAGATCTCCGAGATGCTCAAGGAGCAGGGCATCGAGTGCGCACGCCGCACCGTGGCCAAGTACCGCGAGGCGCTGCGCATCGCGCCCGCCAACCTGCGCAAGGCCCTCTAGAAAGCCCCGATGACCCGTCGCCTGCTGTCGCGCTGTGGGCATTGGGTCTTCGTCATGGCGGCGGTGCTGCTGTTCGCCGGCTGCGCCACTCTGCCCGACGAAGCGCCGCGCCCGCCCACCAAGGCCATCGCCGTCTCGGCCGACACCGCGCTCGGCAGGATCGCGCTGGCCTCTCAGCCCGACGCCGACCTCAGCGGTTTCCGCCTGATGCCCGGCGGCGACTTCGCCTTCGACACCCGCATCCAGCTCGCGCGTCGCGCCCAGCGCACGCTCGACGTGCAGTACTACCAGATCGAGAACGACGAGACCGGCCGCTACCTGCTGCGCACCCTGCGCGATGCAGCCCAGCGCGGCGTGCGCGTGCGCCTCTTGATGGACGACCTGTACACGTCCGGCGAAGACGAGCTGCTGCTCGGCCTGGCCGCCACGCCGAACGTCGAGCTGCGCCTCTTCAATCCGTTCCCGGCCGGACGCGGCAGTTTGCTCAAGCGCTTTGCCGCCTCGCTCTTCGACTTCAGCCGCGTCAACCGCCGCATGCACAACAAGCTCTTCATCGCCGACGGAGCGATGGCGGTGGCGGGCGGCCGCAACATCGGCAACCAGTACTTCACACGGACCTCGGGCGAGAACTTCATCGACCTCGACACCTTCGTCGCCGGCGCGCTGATCCCGCGCCTGGGCGTGCTGTTCGACCAGTACTGGAACAGCGTCTACGTGCGGCCGGTCCAGTCGATCATCGCGAGCGACCTCTCGCGCGAAGAACTGCAGAAGCGCTTCGATGCCGCCACTGGCCCCGACACCACACCCCCGCCGCCGAAGCCCGCGCCCAACGACCTGCTCGGCTACAGCCCGATCGCCGACGACCTGAACGCCGGCAAGCTCGGCCTGATCTGGACCCTTGCCGAGGCCTATGCCGATTCACCCGACCGCGTGATCGGCAAGACCGCGTCGTACGGCGGCGTGCCGCTGCTCGACGTCGACAGCGTGCGCTACAACGTGGTCGAGCAAATGCGCCGCGCGCGCAGCGAGGTGACCATCGTCTCGCCTTACCTCATCCCGGGCGCCGCGGGGCTCGAGGTGATGAAGGAGATCCGCCAGCGCAACGTGAAGATCAGCGTGGTCACCAACTCGCTCGCCGCCACCGACGAGCCGCTGGTGCACACCGCCTACCGCCGTTACCGGCCCGAGATGCTCAAGCTCGGCGCCGATCTCTACGAGCTGAGCACCACGCGCACGCGGCGCAGCGTGCGGCTCGGGTTGTTCGGCACCTCGGTGGGCCGGTTGCATGCCAAGTCGGCGGTGATCGACCGGAGCATCCTCTTCGTCGGCTCGATGAATTTCGATCCGCGCTCGGAGACCTACAACACCGAGATCGGCCTCTTCATCCGCAGCCCCGAGATGGCGCAGCAAGCGCTCAAGCTCATCGATGTGCTGAAGCAGCAGGGCGCCTACCGGCTGCGCTTCGTCGAAGGCAGCGGCGAATCGCACATCGAGTGGATCAGCGAGGACGCAGGCAAGACCACGGTGCTGAACGAGGAGCCCGACTCCGGTTTCTGGGACCGCACGATGCTCGAACTGCTGGCGCCGCTGACGCCGGAGAGCCTGCTCTAGACGCTCAGTTGCCGCGCACGGCCGACCACACGAGCCGCAGCCCGAGCAGCCCCATCACGCCACCCGCCGCGCGATCAATCCAGGTCTTGTAGCGCAGGTAGGCCGAACGCGGCGCCGCCGACGACAGCGCGAGCGCGACGATCGCGTACCACCCCGTCTCGATGCAGAAGATGACCACCGGCACCGCGAGCGCCAGCACCAGCGGCACCTCGCGAGGGAGGAACGCCGCGAAGATGCTCGCGTACACCACGGCAGTCTTCGGGTTGCTGACCTGCGTCGCCAACCCGAGCAGGAAGGTGCGCCCGCCGCGGCCCTGTTGCCGGGGCGATGCATCCGTGTCCTGCGTCATCGCGAGCGGCTGCCGCGCACCGCGCCAGATGCGAAAGCCCAGGTAGATCAGGTACGCGCCGCCGAAGCCCTTGATCGCGAGGTAGAGCCCCGGCACCGCAAGGAACGCCGCCTGCAACCCGGCCAGCGCCGCAATCGCGAACACGAGGCCGCCCGCGCCCATGCCCAGCGCCGCCGCCAGGCCGTCGCTGCGCGAAGCCACGGCCGTGCGCGCGACCATGACGAAGCTCGGGCCGGGGCTCATCGCGCCGACCGTCATGGCACCGGCAATGCCGAGCAGGGAGAGTGTGGTGTCCATCATTTCCTGGTTCCTTGCGTCGTCATTGCTGCACGTTCACCGCTTCGACCTGCACCAGCAGCTTCACCTTGTTCTCGAAGCCGAAATTCAGCCCCCAGTTGATGCCCCAGTCGCTGCGCTGCACGGTGGTTTCGAAGTCGCCGCCGCAGACCTGGCGGTTGATCAGCGGGTTCAGGTAGCAGTTGAAGCGCACGGCCTTCAGCGTCACCGGCTTGGTCTGGCCCATCAGCGTGAGAGTGCCCGGCACGTCGACCACCTTGTCGCCGCTGAAGTCGATGCGGTCGGCCACGAAGCGGCCGGTCGGGAATTCGGCGACGTTGAAGAAGTCCTTGCTCTGCACGTGGCGGTTGAGCAGGTCGACACCGGTGTTGATGGTGCCGATGTCCATCGTGATGTCGACCTTGCCGCTGGCGCCCGTGCCGTCGATCTGCACCGAGCCGTCCTTGGTGCTGAAGCGGCCGCGGTTGGTGGTGGTGCCGTAGTGGCCCATCTCGTACATGACGAAGGTGTGCGTGGGGTCGATCACGTAGTTGCCATTCTTCACGGGGCCGCCCGCGGGCTTGGCGGCCACTGCGGGGGCCGTGTATTCCTGCGCGATGGCGGCGAACGGGAGTGCCGTGGCCGACAGCGCTGTGGCGAGGAGGAGCTTCTTCATGGCTGTAGGAATGAGGGACATGGGATGCAATCGAAAAAAGAGAGCGGACTCAGAGCGGCCCGAGGCCCGCGAGCGTGAGCTTGAAGCGCACCTGCACGTCGTTGCCGACCACCGAGGTGTCGGTCCATTCGCCGTCGCCCACCTTGTAGTCGAGCCGCTGGATGGTGAAGTAGCCGGTGGCCACCGCGTAGTTGCCGCCGGCCGGCGCGATGGTGACGGGCACCGTCACGTACTTCGACGTGCCCTTGATGGTGAGCTTGCCCGCCATCTCGAACTTGCCGTCGCCCAGCGCCTTGATGGCGCTCGACTGGAAGCTCGCCTGCGGAAACTTCGCGGCGTCGAACCACGGCGCCTTGGGCAGCTCGGCATCGCTCATCGGCACGCCGAAGCCGGCGCTCGCGGTGTCGATCTGCAGCGCGACGCTGCCGCCTTCGGGCTTCTTCGGATCGAAGGCGATCTGCGCGTCGAACTTCTTGAAGGCGCCTTCCATCGGCACGCCCATCTGCTTGCTGACGAAGGCGATCTGGCTCTTGTCGGCCACCAGCCTCGCGGCGGGGTCGGCCGCGGCGGGCATTGCGGCAGCAAGGGTCAGCAGGATCGGGAGAAAGAGACGCGGCATCCGGCAGATTCCTTCAGTGGCGTGGGTGGCGAGGCTCGCGGGGTTCGGGCCACATGCGTTTCAAGAGACCGTCGCGGTCGATCCAGTGGTGCTTCAGGGCGGCCGCCACGTGCAGCAGCGCAATCGCCGCCAGCGTAAAGGCGCTGCCCTTGTGCAGCGGCTTGAGTATGGCTTCGGCAAGGTCCTTGTCGACCGGCATGAAGTCGGGCAGCGGCAGCACGCCGAACCACACGACCGGAATGCCCAGTGCCGAGGTGTAGGCCCAGCCGAACAGCGGCACCGCGAAGAACAGCAGGTACATCGCCGCATGGCTGGCCCGGTAGCCGGCGATCTGCCAGCGCGGCATGGCGGCCAGCACCTGCGCCGGCATGGCGGGCGGGCGGTGCGCAAGCCGCCACAGGAGCCGCAGCGCCGACAGCAGCAGGATCGTGACGCCGGCCCACTTGTGCCAGTTGTAGAGCTTGATGCGCTGCGGCGAGAACGGCAGGCCCGTCATGTAGAGCCCCACGCCGAGCGAGCCGACGATCATGGCCGCGAGCAGCCAGTGCAGCACGATGGCCACGGTGCCATAGCGCTGGCCGTGCGGGATGGCGGCAGGGGGATGAAGAGGGGTGTCGGCAGACATCGGGGGCAGGGCGGGCGGCCTGTGCGCGGAGCATATCCCGGAAGGCGTGGCCTCCGGTGATGCATGGGTCGTGCCAGTCGGCCGCTCAGGAACGCTGCCGGGCCCGCAGCAGCACGCCACGCAGCTCGTCCGGCTGCACGGGCTTGCGCAGCGCATGCCAGCCGCGCTCGGTGGCCAGGCGCTGGGTGGCCTCGTTGATGTCGGCCGAGATCAGCGCGATGGTGAGCGCGGGGTTCTGCTGCTGCAGCCGTTCCGCCAGCGCGATGCCGTCGAGCGCGCCCGGCAGGCGGATGTCGCACAGCGCCACGTCGAGCGCCTGCAAGTCGGCCAGCGCGAGCGCCTCGGCGGCGCTCGCATAGACGCGCGGCGCCGCCTCCCACTGCCGCAGCAGCGCGAACAGGCTGTCGGCCACCACCGCGTTGTCTTCCACCACCAGCACCGCGAGCCCCGGCCGCAGCGCGGGCGCGGCGCCCGGCGTGACCAACGGCGCGGGGGCGGCCTGCGTGGCCGCGGCCCCATAGCCCAAGGCCGCGGGCAGCTCGAAGCTGAACACCGAGCCCCGGCCCGGCGCCGAGCGCAGCGACACCTCGATGCCCAGCTGCGCCGCCAGCCGCCGCACGATCGCAAGGCCCAGGCCATGCCCGTGCTGCAGGTTGCGCTCGACATTGCCGATCTGCTCGAAGTCGTTGAACACGCGCTGCTGCGCATCCGCTGCGATGCCGATGCCGCTGTCGCGCACCTCGACGCGCCAGGCCCGTTCCGTGCCCCGGCGCCGCGTCCGCACCGCCAGCAGCACGCGGCCGCGCGGCGTGAACTTGACGGCGTTGTCGACCAGGTTGGCCAGCACCCGGCGCAGCGACACCGCATCGGTCCACGCGACGGCCCCGGCCGGGCAGCGCACCGTCACGCGGCCGTCGCCGGCCTGGCGTGCCAGGTCCTGCAGCAACGGCGCCAGCGCCACCGCCACGGGCCGCAGTGGATCGACGGCCGCTTCGATGCGGCCGATTTCGAGCAACTGGTTGGTGAGCCCTTCGAGCGCCTGCTGCGCCCGCGCGAGCGAGACCACGGTGTGCTGGACGGCAGCGGTGTCCGCACCGGTGTCCAGCTGCTGGCGCAGCACCTCCGCCTGCAGGCCAATGGCCATCACCGGCTGGCGCAGGTCGTGGTTGGCGGCCGAGAAGAAGCGCAAGCGTTCGGCCTGCGCATGCTCGGAGGCCCGCAGGCCCGCGAGCGCCTGTTCGCGCAGCGTGCGCTCGTTCAGGCGCAGGCCGATGTTCTCCTCGAGCTGGCGCGAGCGCTCGGCCACCAGCTTCCACATCATGGCCGTGAGGCCGATGCCGATCACCGAGACGGCCATCATGGTCGGCGCACCCAGCGTGAGGCCGGTCACGATCACCGGCGCGAGCAGCAGCGTGATCGCCAGCTGCGTGGCCGGCGTGTAGAACGACACCGAGAACGCCGACGACAGCGTCATGCCCATCAGCATCAGGCCGAGCAGCAGTTGCTGGTCGGGCCGTTCGGGGTTGAAGAGCAGCACGCCGGCCAGGCCGTGCGCCAGTTCCCAGACGGCCGTGCGCAGCGTGTGCACGCGCTGGGCGTGGCGCAGGCTCCCGGGCGTGAAGGGATCGGGCAGCGGCTGGGGGAAGAAGCCGCGCATCACCGTCACCCCGGTGATGAGCGCGATCCACACCAGCGCGCGAGAGAGCGAGTACTGCCAGGCGAAGAGCGCCGCCACGCCGCAATTGAGCAGGTATTGCACCAGCAGCACCGGCCCGATGGGCCGGATCGAGAGCCGCAGCACCTCGCACTGGATCGCGAAGCGGTCGCTGCTGGCGTCGGCGGCCGGGGCGACCGAAGGTGCGGGGGTGGGAGTCATCGGCAAATCGACTATATAGAGAAGGTTCGTGACGCGGCGACAATGGAGTCCCCTAGTCGGGCTTCCCGATGGCCAACTTTCCGTGAACGATCTTTCCTTTTTCCTGCCTTGCGCCGCCGGCGTCGAGGAATTCCTCGCTCAAGAGGTGCACGCCTTGACGGGCCGCGTCGGGCAAGACCTGCTCACGCTGCGCGGCGGCGTGCGGGTGCGCGCCGACTGGCGCGACGCCCTGAAGCTCAACCTGCACAGCCGCCTTGCGCAGCGCGTGCTGGTCGAGTTGGCCCATGCGCCCTACCGCAACGAGAACGACCTCTACGCCATCGCGAGCGGCGTGGCCTGGGAGATCTGGTTCACGCCCAAGCAGACCTTCAAGATCGAGACCACCGCCCAGCACAGCCCGCTGCAGAGCCTGAACTTCGCCACCTTGCGCATCAAGGACGCGATTGCCGACCGCTTCCGCGCCAAGGCCAACGGCGTGCGCCCGAGCATCGAGACCCAGTGGCCCGACACCCGCGTGTTCGCCCACCTGACCACCGACAGCTGCACCCTCTACATCGACACTTCGGGCGAGCCGCTCTTCAAGCGCGGCTGGCGCCAGGACAAGGGCGATGCCCCGCTGAAGGAAACCCTGGCCGCCGCCATGCTGGCCGCCAGCGGCTGGTGGAACCCCGAGACCGGCACCGTGTCGGAGCAGTCGCTGTACGACCCCTGCTGCGGCAGCGGCACCATCCCCATCGAGGCGGCGCAGATCGCGCGCGGCATCGCGGCCGGATCGCTGCGCCGCTTCGGCTTCGAGAAGCTGCTGCCGTTCCAGGCGCACGTGTGGGATGCGATCAAGAAGGAATCGGAATCGGCCGTGAAACCGGGCAGCGTCGCGATCTTCGGCTCGGACGTGTCGCACCGCATGGTCGACTTTGCCGAGCGCAACGCGGAGCGCGCCGGTGTGGCCGATGCCATCGAGTTCCGCGGTGGTGATGCGCTGCAGCGCATGCCGCCGGCCGAGGGTGGGGTGGTCATGCTCAATCCGCCCTATGGCGAACGGATCGAAGTCGGTGGCGTGGCTGGTACGGGACGTGCCGGGGCGCGCGAATCCGCGCAGACCGAAGAGGGCGATGGCAGCGAGTTCTTCCCCCAACTGGCCACCCACTGGAAGAAGAACTATGCCGGGTGGACGGCCTGGGTCCTCACGCCGGACCTGAAGCTGCCCAAGCAGATGCGGCTGAAGGAATCGCGCCGCGTGCCGATGTGGAACGGTCCTATCGAGTGCCGGCTCTTCCGCTTCGACATGGTCGCAGGCTCCGCACGAAAGTAGGGCCGTCGTTCAGGACGGCACCCGCCCCGAATGAACCAGCCTGCCCAGCGCAACACTTGGCCTAGTCATTTAGACAAATAGACGCGCCCTCCCGCGAGTTTCACCATGCGTCCCGCGGCCCGTCACGGCCGCATGAAGGGGAAGGCATGGACATCCTGATGAGCAAAGGCAGCGTCGGCGAAGACGTCGAACGCCTGCGCAAGGCCCTCGCAACGGCACTCGGCACCGACGCGGATCTGTTCGCGTCGCTCCATCAATCCGGCACACCGATCGACGACGACTTCGACGCCGCCATCCGCCGATGGCAGGCCGGCGTGGGGCTCATCGGCGATGGCGTCGTCGGGCCGCGCTGCCAGGTGCTGCTCGAGCTCATCGCACTGGACAAGCGCGATTTCGAACTGGCGCTCGACGTGGCGCATGTGAGCAAGCTGTTCCCCGCCACCAAGGCGGCGAACATCGCGCGCTACCTGCCGTACATCGAGGCCGCGCTCGGCGTTGCGAAGCTCACCGACCGGTCGATGATCCTCGGCGCGCTCGGCACCATCCGGTCCGAGACCGAGGGCTTCGTGCCGATTGCCGAAGGCATCTCCAAATTCAACACGCCACCCGGCGGTGCGCCCTTCAGCCTCTACGACACGCGCACGGACCTGGGCAACGGCCAGCCCGGCGACGGCGAACGCTACCGCGGCCGGGGCTTCGTGCAGCTGACCGGCAAGGACAACTACCGGCGCTACGGCCAGCGCGTGGGCCTGCCGCTCGAGGCGACGCCCGACCGCGCGAATGCGCCGGAGATCGCGGCGGTGCTGCTTGCGCTGTTCCTCGCCGACAAGGCGGTCAAGTTCCGCGACGCGATCCGCAACGACGGCGTCGGCGGGCGCGATGGCCTGCGCGAAGCACGCCGGCTGGTCAACGGCGGCGCGCACGGCCTCGACCGGTTCCGCGATGTGTTCGAGCGCGCGAAGACGGTGTGGAGCGATGTCCCTGTGGTCGCACGCGCCGGCGCCGCAGCAGCGGCCAAGCCGAAGGCCCCCGCGCGCCGCACCACCGACCTGCGCACCCGCAAGGACGCCGCCGACCTGCGCGACCGCCTCTACCTGCCCGCCGCGATCAGCCTGCCCGACGAATACCCGCCGGTGGAGGAAATGCGCAAGTACCTGCCCGCCTACGACAAGGCCGGGCTCATCCTCGACCAGGGCCAGGAGGGCGCGTGCACCGGCTTTGGCCTCAGCTGCGTCGTCAACTACCTGCGTTGGGTCAAGTCGGGCCTGCCCGCGAAGATGGACTCGGTGAGCCCGCGCATGCTCTACACGCTGGCGCGCCGGCATGACGAGTACGAGGGCGAGAACTACGAAGGCTCCAGTTGTCGCGGCGCGCTCAAGGGCTGGTTCAACAACGGCGTGTGCCTCGAACCCGACTGGCCCTATTCGAGCGAGAAGTCGAGCGCCGCGACCTACGGCTTCGCCGCGCGCGCGGCGAACGTCACCCTCGGCGTGTACTACCGCATCGAGACCTCGTCGATCACCGACATGCAGGCTGCGATCGCGCAGCACCGCGCGGTGTTCGTCTCCTCTTTCACGCACGCGGGCTGGAGCGCGGTGAAGCTCTCGAAAACGCCGAAGACGCATGCCGACCTTCCGCTCATTCCGTTCGACGGCCGGCGTTCGGAAGAAGGCGGCCATGCCTTCGCGCTCATCGGCTTCAACGCGCAGGGCTTCATCCTGCAGAACTCCTGGGGCAACCGGTGGGGCGCGGGCGGCTTCGCGGTGATCGGGTATCTCGACTGGCTGGCGCACGCGATGGACGCCTGGGTGGTCTCGCTCGGCGTGCCGGGCGTGGTGGCCGGCCGGCTCGCGGTGAACGGCGCCGCCGCCACCGAGGCGCGCGGCAGCGCATCGGCCGCGGACCGCAACAAGTGGTGGGACACGGGCCTGGCCTACCAGCACAGCGTGGTGCTGGGCAACGACGGCCGCGTGAGCCGCTACCTCACCGAGGACGAGCAGCCGCGCAAGCTGCAGCAGCAGGCCTGCGTGCTGCCCGACGACTGGTTCCGCCGCCAGCCTTCGTCGCAGCGCAAGCGCCTGGTGATCTATGTGCACGGCGGCCTCAACAGCGAAGACAAGGCCATCGAGCGCGCCTCTGCCATGGGGCGCTACTTCGTGGGCAATGGCTGCTATCCGCTGTTCCTGGTGTGGAAGACGGGGCTCTTCGAATCGATCGGCGGAATCATCTCGGGCAAGCTGCCGTCGTTGCCCGCGGGCGGCGGCATTGGAGAGCGGATCACCGACAAGACCGACCTGCTGATCGAAAAAGGCATCGGCCGCCCGCTCGCGCGCCCGATCTGGAGCGAGATGAAGGAGAACGCCGAGCTCGCCTTCGCCGACCGCCGCGGCGGCGACCTGCTGCTCGATGCGATCCAGGCGCTGGCCTCCAACTGGAAGGACCAGTTCGAGCTGCACCTGGTCGGCCATTCGGCGGGCTCGATCGCCATCGGTCATCTGCTGAGCGCATTGAGCGCACGCAAGCGCGCCGGGCGCGATGGCGGCCTGAGCGAGCGGCTCGCCTCGGTGAATCTCTATGCGCCTGCCTGCACCGTCGCCTTCGCGAACCGCCATTACGCGAGCAACGCGGCCGTGATGGAGCGCCTGCATCTGGACGTGCTCTCGGAAAAGATCGAGTCCGACGACAACGTCGGCAAGGTCTACCGCAAGTCGCTGCTCTACCTCGTGTCGAACGCGCTGGAGGCCGACCTGCACACGCCCATCCTCGGCCTGGACCGGGTGAACGACGAGGCCTATTCGGGATGGGATGGCTCGTCGGACACCGGCGAGGCGCTCTCCGTCTGGCGCAGTTCGGCCAAGGCCTCGAAGCTGGACAGGCGCACCCAGCGGGTGAAGGACGACCGCATCCTGGTCGCGCTCGACGCCAATGGCAAGCCGGTCATGGACGTGGCGGGGCACGGCGGTTTCGACAACGACATCGGCGTCATCGGCCGCACGCTGGAGCGCATCACGGGAGCGAGCCTCGCGCTGCCGGTGGACGACCTGCGCGGGTTCTGACTATTTGCTGCTGCCGACGCTGCAGGCCGCGTTGACGGTGCGCGCGGCCAGCTCGGGCGGGGCGCCGGGCAGCGTCATGGGGCGGATGTCGTCGTCTTCGAACTGCTTGACCGCCACCGGCTCGCCGACGAAGTTCGGTTGGCCGTAGTAAATAGCGCTCACATAGCGCGCGGTGCGCGCCTCGCAATCGACGGTGGCCCGGGCCTCGAATGAGCGCAGCTTGAATCCATCCTTGCCGATCACGTCCTGCGCCAGGCTCATGCGCAGGGTCACGCCGCGGCGCGCGCCGTCGATCTCGATGCGGGTCGGGTCGACCTGCACGTAGCTGCCGGCCGCATCGCCGGGCGTGCCGCTCAGGGTCAGCCATTCGGCCCGCGCGACCGCGCAGGCGAGCAGGGCGAGGCACAGCAGCGGGAGTCGTTTCATGAGAGAGGAGGGCGGCGTGACTGGAAGAGCGCGCGGTGCGCGCCGCAGCATTGTGGGGCGTCGCGCCCGACCCACGGCTGACCAGGGTCGCGCATGGTGCAACATCGGCGCTCATCTCTTCGCCGCCATGACCCTTCCAGAACCCGGCCCTGTCGTCATCGACACCAACATCGCGCTCGACCTGCTCGTGTTCGACAACCCCGACTGCCTGCCACTGGCCGCCGCGCTCGCGTCCGGCGAACTGCGCTGGATCGCCACCGCGCCGATGCGCACCGAACTCGCGCGGGTGCTCGGCTATCCGCTGATCGCGCGGCGACTGGGCCAGCGGCAGATGGAAGCGGCCCGCGTGCTCGAGGCCTTCGATGCACGCGTGCAACTTTTGGCTGACACGCCGCCGCGCGCGCCCTGCGTGTGCAAGGACCCCGACGACCAGGTCTTCATCGACCTCGCGGTGGCGCAGCGCGCGCGCCTCTTCAGCAAGGACCAGGCGGTGCTGACGATGCGCAAACGTTTGGCAGCGCAAGGCGTGGTCGTGGCGACGGTGCTGGCCGCGGCCTGAGGGCCTGAAGGCCGTCTGGCTAGACAGGCATCCCGATCAACCGCCTGGGCGATGGCCGCACTGGCGCGCCAGCGTGGAAAGCGGTTGTCTAGACAGCACTGGCGACATGAATCCGGCGCTTGCCGTGCGCGCATACGAATCTTCGTAGTCCGCATAGGGTCTGGCAATTGCAAGGCCCAACCAATATCTTCCGCCCCGCGAACCCGGTCCCTGCGCTCGCCGTGACGTGCCAGCGCGCCGCAGACCTGTTTGCCCCCGAAGATGCCACTTCATCGCCGCGTCGCCCGCGAACCTCAGGATCGCAGGCGTGTTGTCTCCTGTCAGCCCAACAAAAAGCCATGACGAGTTCCAGCCAACGATCCCCGCGCCAATTGCTCCCCGAACTGGAGGTCGAGCGCAACCGTTCGACCGAGCTCGGCTACGAGCCATCGACCGAGGTGGGGCTGGTGCGCTGCCTCGAGCACGGCTTTCCCACGCCGCTTGCGCGCTGGCATTGCCACGAGGAGTACGAGCTGCACCTGATCGTCGCCACCTCGGGCCAGGCCTTCGTGGGCGACTGGATCGGCTCGTTCGAGCCGGGGCACCTCGTGCTGTGCGGCCCGAAGCTGCCGCACAACTGGATCTCGCTCGACGTGCCGCCCGAAGGCGTGCCGCAGCGCGACCTGGTGATCCAGTTCCTGCACGACCCGATCTTCGAAGCGGCCGAGCGCATTCCCGAACTGCAGGAGGCGGTGCGCATGCTGGAGCGCGCGCGCTACGGCATCGAGTTCTTCGGCATGGCGGCCAGCGCCGAGGCGCACTGGCACCGCGTGAAGGACGCGCGCGGCCTCAAGCGCTTCAGCCTGTTCTGCGACTTTCTCGCCGACCTGGCGCTGTGCACCGACTACCGACTGCTGTCAGGCATGCAGACCGACGGCGACCACGGCATCGAGGCCATCAACGACGTGGTGACGCGCATCACCAACGAACCCGCGAAGGACATCAGCGCGGCCGACATCGCGGCCGAACTCGGCATGAACGCGGGGCGCTTCAGCCGGCTCTTCCGGCGCGCCACGGGCCACAGTTTTCTGGGCTATGTGAACGAGGTGCGGGTCAACAAGGCGTGCCTTCTGCTGATGCAGAGCGAGCGCTACGTCACCTCGATTTGTTACGAAGTTGGTTTCAATAACGTCTCGAATTTCAATCGCCGGTTTCTCGAGATCAAAGGCGTGACGCCGACCGAATTTCGCAGGCAAAGCCAGCTGCGTTTCGAAGGTGCGGGCAGTTTGGAGAACTAAAGAATTCCGACTGTTTTGCGATCTTTTTACGAATGTTAATTTGTATCAGGATTCGCAAAAAGTGTATCGAACACGCGACGGATGCGTCCCTACGATCCGCCTGTTCTTTCAGCCACCTTTCAGGAACTTCTCCCATGCAAATCCATCGTCTGACCCAGCTGAGCCGCCAACTTGCCTCGAAGATCAAGATCCGCGGGCAAGGCATGACCGAGTACCTCGTGATCCTGGGCCTGATCGCCATCGCCGCGATCGCCGTGTTCAGCTTCTTCGGCCAGACCATGCGCAACCAAGTCGCCGGCATGGCCAAGGAAGTGGGCGGCCAGTCGGGCGCCACCGAAGTCACGAACGCGCAGACCGCCGCCGGCAAGGCCTCGACCAACGCCCAGGTCAACATGAACATGAGCACCTACACCAAGGGCGGTGCCGAGGCCACGAAGTAAGGCTTTCCTCGACGTCTTGACGGCCTGACCGACATCGCGTGATGCCTCCAGCCGCCGCCGCTTCGCTCCCCCTGGCCACTGCCGGCGCATCCGTGCGCCGGCGCCAGTCGGGCCAGGCGATCGTGTACCTGGTGGCGATGCTGCCGATCATCTTTCTGAGCGTGCTGGTGGTCTACAACACCGCCATCGCGGCACGCGAGAAGATGAAGCTGCAGAACACGGCCGACGCGACCACCTACAGCGCCAGCGTGCTCACGGCACGCGCCCTCAACTACGTGGCCTACACCAACCGCGCGATGGCGGCCAACGAGTCGGGCATCGCGACGATCGCGAGCGCACAGACCACGATGGGCGCGCTCCTCACAAGCGCGGCCAACATCAAGGAAGGCCAAGTCGTCGTCGAGGGTTTCAAGGCCATACGCAATCTCAGGAACATGCGCATCCCGGTGATCGGCCTGATCGTCTACGGGCCGATGTACCTGAAGAACATCGACGATGCCCGCAAGGCCCAGGAGACCGCCGACAACCTGGCCGACGCCGTCGAGAAGGTCGCCAAGCCGATGCAGGTGTTCGTCGACGCAATGCGCGTGTTCAACCAGGGCATTTCGGCCAGCCAGGCCTTGATGCTTGCGGGCACCGTGGCGCAGATCCCGCAGGTCGTCAAGGACGTGCTCAACTCGAACGATGCCGACGTGTCGGTGCCGCCGGGCGAAACCGCGATCTTCGTCACCAAGTTCGTGGCCGATATCGGGCTCTACCTCAAGAGCTACCACCAGTCGGGCAGCGTCTCGTTCGACGACGAGGAATTCAACGAGGTGTTGCGCTTCGCGCACTCCGCGCAGGCCATGCGCGACGACTGGACCAAGAAACGCCGCTTCCTGCCCGACTGGGCCAGCATGATCGGCTCGTCCGTGGCCGGCGTCGTCAAGGGCCTGGCCACCGAAGCGCCTGTCACGCCGCCCGGTTTCTCCGAAATCGCCGGCGACATCATGGGCGGCCTGGCCGAATGGAAGGGCGGCACCGAACTCGTCGCGGTCGAAACCGGTGACGAGACCGGGCGCATCCGCTGGCAGTCGGCCGATGCGATCGACATCAAGCTGCCGCTCGGTCCGCTGTTCACCGCCTTCATCGCGAGCGCCGAGGACACGGGGCACGCCCGCTTCGGCCTGGGCGCCGGGGCCGCCGCGGCGGGCGGGCCCAACCGTGCGAGCAGCTGGCGCGGCCAGCGCCTCGCGCTGGGCAGCTATTCGCGCGAAGCCCGCACCTACGGCGGCCTGAACGACGACGTGAACGACCGCGGCGTGATCACGCGCGGGTCTTTCCGGCAGGCCGCCAATAACACCAACTGGGGCATCCTGGGTCTTCTGCCCGGCGCGATACCGGTGTTCCAGTTCAACGCCAAGCTGCACTACGGCCCGCGCACCGACATCGGCACGAGCGTCACGAAGAACTGGGTGATGCCCCGCTTCATCGACATCAAGGACCACCCGCCGATGGTGGCCAACGAGTCGGACAACTGGCTCGCGGAAAACGGCTTCAAGGGCGGCAACCCGCTCAAGTGGGGCAAGAACACCGACAAGGGCCCGGCCTTCACGCTCGTGGTGCAAAAGGGCGGCGACAAGGTGCGCACGGGCGAGGTCGCCGGCTTCGGCAACTCCGCGGCCGACGGCAAGGCGGGCCTGCGCGACAACTTCCAGGGCCGCGAGATCAAGGCGGTGTCCACCTCGCAGATCTACTTCCGCCGTCCGCAGGACCGCTGGGCGCGGCGCGACTTCTCGGCCGACGATCCGCCGCAGATCGGCAAGTACAACGTCGGCTTCGCCGGCGGCTACATCGAGCACCGCAGCCTGTTCAGCCCTTACTGGCACGTGCACAACATCGAGCCCTCGCTGTGGGCGCGCGCCATCGCCATGGGCGGCGCGGCCGTCAGCGGCTCGCCCGACGAAGACAACGGCAACTGATGCCGATGGAAGGCCGCGCATGACCCCCTCGCACCGACGCCTTCCCGCACGAGCGCCTCGCGCGAACGCCGCCGGCCATGCAATGGTCGAGTCGCTGCTCATCGTGAGCTTCGCGGCCGTCACGCTGGCCGCGATTCCGGCCATTGCCGACTACGGCACCAAGCGCATGCAGGCCGTGGCCGGCGCCAAGCTGGTGGCCTGGCAGCGCACGGTGTGGATGCCCGAGGACCACGGCATCCCCACCACGGAAGCCACGGGCGCGGGCGGTGCCATCAAGAAGACCGACGCGGAGGTCACGCGGGATCTGCGCCGCCACATCTTTCGCGATCGCTCGGCGCCCGGCATCTCCATCCACGCCGCGGACATCGCCGAGTTCGAGCCGATGCTGCCGGCCATCGACCAGCGCACCACGGCGGTCACCGCATCGAGCACGGCCGCGCCCTTGCCTTCGCTGCTCAACGCCAGCGACAAGGCGTTCGACGGCATCCGCGTGGCGCAGGCCGCGATGGGAAAAAACGCGATCACCTTCGCGGCCAGCAAGTTCACCTTCGTGAGCAGCGGCTACATGCGCCACGAGGTGAAGGTGAGCCAGACCAACACCAAGTTCACGCTGGTGCCGGCGCTGGACATGAGCGAGCAGGTCACCATGCTCACCGAGGCCTGGAACGCCGGCGGCACCAACCGCGAAGAAACCAAGATCCAGGGCCTGGTGCCGCTCAAGCTTGCCGACGCCGCGTTCTACCAGCAGCTGCGAAGCGGTTTTCACCAGGCCGCCTACTCGATCAGCCAGGTCTTTCCGAGCTTCGCCAACTCGAATCTCACCTTCGGCCTCACGCCCGGCGATGCCGGCGAGAAGTCGCCGCTCGATCGCTTCGAGCGCGTGCCGCAGGGCGCGGCCGCGGGCGGCGAACCCGCCAGCGGCGCGGATGCCGTGGGCGGGAATCCGAAGGACCGGTTCCGCTACTACCGCGCCTTCCCGCCGACCCCCGTGGTCAACGTGCTGCCCTGATGAGCCTGCCCGCGCCGTTCCTGCGATGGATGCTCGCCGCCGTGTGGCTGTGCCTGTGCGGCGCTGCCGCCGCAGCACCTCCGCAGCGCGACTGGCCCGCGATTCCATCGCCCGCGGGTGCCAAGACCTTCTGGATCGCCGAGTACATCGAGCAGAACACCATTCCCATGCAGATCCGCGGCATCGAGTCCACGGATTCGATGGAGGTCGTCTCCCGCTTCTACGAAAAGTGGCTGGCCGACAAATCCGGCTACGGCGTGAGCAAGGTCGGTCTGACGCGCGTGCTCGGCGCGCGGTTCGGCCTGTACCAGGTCACGGTGCAGTTGCGCGCGCGGCCTGAGGGCACGGTGGGCCGACTGGTGGCGGCGGTGATCTACGACGAGGTCAAGAGCGAGCAGGACATGCGCGAGCGCGCCGAGCGCATCGGCAAGGGCTTCCCGCGGCCGGCCGGCTCGCAGGTGGTCTCGGACACGCTCTCCTTCGACGAGGGCCAGCGCAACCGCACCATCGTCGTCACCAACAACGTGAGCGTGGAGACCAATGCGCTCTACCTGCGAGAACAGATGATCCGCCTGGGCTGGACGCTGGTGCAGGACCGCACCCTGGAAGGCGGCATGCGCTCGGCGCTGGTGTTCCGCCGCAACAGCGAGGAGATGGTCGTGACCATCTCCAGGAACGACGGCGCCTATTTCATCGTTGCCAGCCAGACCACGCCGGAATGAGAGCGACCGCCATGCGCCCACGCCACCGCCATCCTTCTTCTTCCCGCCGCGCCCAGCGCGGCCAGGTCATCGCCGAATACGTGATCGTCGCCGGCATCCTGGCCGTGATGCTGTTCGCCACCTTCCCGGGCGCCGACCGCTCGGTGGTTGCGCTGCTCATCAAGGCCTTCCGCGATGCCTGGTCGACCTACTCGTACACCCTTTCCTATCCTTTGTAGCCAGGCATGAAATCATCTCCGGGACTCCTCAAGTTCAAGCAAAGCGTCAAACGGCTGTCCCCCCTGATCGGTGCCCTGATGCTGGGTCTGCTGGCCGCGGGCCTGGGCTGGTATTACCTCCGGGCCAGCGAGCGCGAAATCGCCGCCAGCCTCGAGAAGGACGCCGACAGCCAGCGCCGCGACGTGGTCGTGGCGAACCGGGCGCTCGGCGACGGCACCACCGTGCTGCCCAACATGGTGGCCAAGCGCTCGGTGCCCAACGAGTACGTGCACAACGACGCGCTCACGCCCGAGACCTTCGCGCAGTTCGCGGGTCGCCAGCTCTCGGTGCCGGTGGCCGCCGGCAAGCCGCTGCTGGCATCGTTCTTCTCGGCGCCGCGCAAGGTGTTCGCGCAGGAGATCGAGCAGGGCGTGCGCGCCATCACCATCCCGGTGGACGAGATCAGCTCCATCTCGGGCATGCTGCGCGCCGGCGACCGCATCGACTTCATGTACGTGGTGGAGAAGTCCGCGGCCAACGATCCCTCGGTGGTGATCCCGCTGCTGCAGGACGTGGAGGTGCGCGCCACCGGCCAGATCACCTCGGAGCAGTTCGCCGCGATGCGCAAGCGCTCCGACGTGTCGGCCGACACCGACGCCTACGCGCAGCAGCGCTACTCCACCGTCACCGTGGCGATCCAGCCGCAGGATGCGCAGAAGCTCATCCTGGCCCAGCGCCTCGGAAAGATCATCGCCACGCTGCGCAACCCCGAAGACCGGGCCACCATGACCAGCGGCGTCGACGCGCTCGACCTCGATGCCATCGTGGCCGGCTTCAGGCCGCAGCGCTCGCATGCGATGGCCGTGGCCAGCGGACCTTCGGGCCCGAGCGTCGAATACATCGTCGGCGGCAGCGGCAACCGCGGCGCTCCCCCTGCGCCCGGCCTGGGCGCCGCGTTGCCGCGCTGAAGTCCCATCGCCCTGAATGTCGCCCTGCGGGGCGTGGCCCGATTTACTGATCTCCAGAAAAGTTCGATGAACCTCAAGCGATGCACCCTGGCAGCGACGGCGCTGTGTCTTGTTTTCCAGGCCGAGGCGCAGGGTCCGTACCCTGGCGCGCCGGCGACATCGCCCGTGCCCCTGGGTACCGTGGCGCCCGCGCCGGCGTTTGCGACGCCTGGCGGGCCGGCCGCCTCACGCGCCGCTGAAAGTTCGCCGGGCATCCGACCGCCCGCGCCGCCGCCGCCCTCGCAGGCCTCCATCACCGAGGCCGAGCTGCAGCGCATCGCCGCGCGCGCCACCGTGCTGCAGCGGCTGCCCGACCTGCTCACGCTGTACGTCGGCCAGATGGCGCTGGTCAAGATGCCGGGCGTCTCGCGCGTGGCCATCGGCAACGGCAAGGTGCTGGAGGCGCGCGTGCTCGACGGCGCGAACATGCTCATCACCGCGCAGGACGCGGGCGACAGCACGCTGCATGTCTGGGACAAGAACGGCACCGTGCGCAAGCTCAAGGTGCGGGTGAACGTGGTGGACCTGGAGCGCGTTGCCGATGAGCTGCGCGAGATCACGCGCGGCATCTCGGGCGTGAACATCCGCCGCATCGGCGAACGCATCATCATGGACGGCAACAGCCTGGACCCGGCCGCCGTCGAACGCCTGAACACGGTGGCCAACCTCTATGCGCCGGCCGTGGTGTCGCTGGCCACGGCCGACCGCATCCGCGTGGACCGCATGGTCGATATCCAGGTACGCATCGTCGAGTTCAGCAAGACCGCGCTCGATGACCTGGGCGTGCGCTGGCAGAGTTCGGGCGACGGCTTCAACTTCGGCCTGTTCTCGGACATCGCCTCCAGCGGCAGCTACCGCATCCTGCCCGAGGGCTCGGCCTTCAACACCTCCACGGCCCAGGGCACGGCGCTGCTGGGCCAGAACCGGCGCATGCCCGAGGCCTACTTCGGCATTGGCCTGAGCCTCACCTCGCGCATCAACCTACTGGTGCAGCGCGGCAACGCCTTTTTGCTCGCTTCGCCGAACCTCTCCACGCGCAGCGGCGGCGAGGCCAAGTTCCTGGCCGGAGGCGAAATTCCGCTGCCCGCGCTCAGCACGCAGGGTGCGGGCTCGGTCGAGTTCAAGCCCTACGGCGTGCGGTTGAACATCAAGCCCATCGCCGACGGCGAGGGCAACGTGTCGGGCAGCATCCTGACCGAGGTGAGCAGCATCGACCGCAGCGTGGCGGTGCAGGGCATTCCGGGCCTCCTGATCCGGCGCACCGACACCGAGTTCAACGTGAAGGCCGGCGAGACCATCGTGCTGTCGGGGCTCTTGAGCCGCGAATCGACGCGTTCCAGCGACGGCGTACCGGGCCTGCGCAAGGCGCCGATCATCGGCCGCGCCTTCCGTGCCGACAACGACACCGACAAGGAGCAGGAGGTGGTGGTGTTCATCACGCCGCGCGTGGTCGTTCCGGCGGACAGCCGACAGCGCATCGAGCGCTCGCGCCAGCTCGAGCAGGACGTGGGGAGCAACTTCGGCCGGCTGACCGAAGACAAGTCGGACCCCGACGGCACGCGCCCGCCGCCCGCTGCCGCAGACATCGGCGGCATCCCGGCGGGCACGCCCGGCCAGCCCGTCGCTCCTTAAGAACCCTCGCCACCACCATGCACAAGGTCTTCGTCAATTCCCCGCAGCAGGTCGTGCGCGAGGTCCCGATCGACGTCGCGGAACTCCAGGTCGGCAAGGACGCCGGCAACCACATCGTGCTGTCGGGCTGGAACGTCGCCAAGCTGCACGCCCAGTTCGTGCTGCACGACGAGGAGGTGTTCGTGCAGGACCTGGGCAGCCTCTTCGGCACCTGGGTCGACGGCAACCGCGTGACGCGCTTCGGCCCGATGAAGGGCGGCGAGGAAATCATCATCGGCGGCCACACGCTGGTGGTGTCGCTGGACACGGCGCTCAGGCCCGCGGGCGAGGACCCGCAGGAGGCGGCCGAGGCGGCGCAGTACGCCGAGGCGGCGCTCGCCATCGAGGACCCGCTCCTGCAATGGCGCCGCTCGCTGCACCGCACGCTGCTGCAGCAGCTGGACAACCGCCGCATCGACACCGCGCAGATGAAGGACGAGGAGCTGCGCTCCAACATCCGCGCGCTGATCGCCGAGATCATCCGCGACACGCGCGACATGCCGCCCGAACTCGACCGGGCGCTCCTGAGCCAGCAACTGCTCGACGAAGCCATCGGTCTCGGCCCACTCGAGGTGCTGCTGAAGGACGAGAGCGTGACCGAAGTGATGGTCAACCGCTTCGACGAAATCTGGATCGAGCGTGCGGGCCGGCTGGAGCGCACCAACGTCGCCTTCACCAGCAACATCGCGGTGCTCGGCGCCATCGAGCGCATCGTGACGCCGCTGGGCCGGCGCATCGACGAGAGTTCGCCGATGGTGGATGCGCGGCTGAAGGACGGCTCGCGCGTGAACGCGATCATTCCGCCGCTCGCGCTGCGCGGGCCGAGCGTCACGATCCGGAAGTTTCCGAAGAACCGCATGGGCCACGAGGGGATGATCCGCACCGGCTCGATCACCGCGCAGATGGTGGACTTCATGCGCATCGCGGTGGAGGAGAAGCTCAACATCATCGTCTCGGGCGGCACGGGCACCGGCAAGACGACGCTCCTGAACATGGTGTCGAACTTCATTCCGCCGAACGAGCGCATCGTGACCATCGAGGATGCGGCCGAGCTCTCACTGGGGCAGCCCAACCTGGTGTCGCTCGAATCGCGGCCGGCCAACATCGAAGGCAAGGGCGCCATCGCGATTCGCGACCTGGTGCGCAACTCGCTGCGGATGCGGCCCGACCGCATCGTGGTGGGCGAGTGCCGCGGCGGCGAGGCGCTGGACATGCTGCAGGCCATGAACACCGGCCACGACGGCTCGCTCACCACGCTGCACAGCAACTCGCCGCGCGATGCGATGTCGCGGCTCGAAGTGCTGGTGACCATGGCGGGCATGAACATCCCGGTGTCGGCGATCCGCGAGCAGATCGCCTCGGCGGTCGACCTGATCGTGCAGCTCACGCGTTTTCCGTGCGGCAGCCGCAAGGTCACGCAGATCACCGAGATCACGGGCTTTGCCGACGGCACGATCCAGATGCAGGACGTGTATGCCTTCCGAAAGACCGGCGTGGACGACACCTTCAAGACCGTCGGCCACTTCACCGCCGCGGGCACCGTGCCCGAGTTCTTCACGCGCCTGCAGGAGCACGGCCTGAAGCTCGACCTGGAATACCTCTTCGGGGAGACCGTGCCATGAAGGGAATGATCCTCCTGGCCTCCGTGCTCTGCGGCATGGGCTTCATCACGCTGTGCGGCTACCTGCTGCTGCAGCGCTCGCCGGAGCTGGTCGGCAAGATGATGTCCAAGCTGCAGGCGAGCGGCCGGCGCTCGCTGAACCTGTCGGAGTTCCAGGCGCAGCACGCGGTGGCGTTCGCCTCGGGGCACGCCTTCCTGGTGGCGCTGTGCGGCGCGATCGGCTGGCTCATCTCGGGCAACCTGATCGGCGGCGTGGTGGCGGCGGTGGTGCTGTATCTGCTGCCCGCGCGCTGGTTCGCGTGGCAGCGCAAGAAGCGCCGCCAGCAGATCGAATCGGAGCTGCCCGATGCGCTGCTCTTCATTGCCAGCGCGCTGCGCGCCGGCAGCGCGCTCTCGGTCGCCATCCAGGTGCTGGTGCGCGACCAGGTGGGCCCGCTCGGCCAGGAGTTCGGCCTGGTGCTCAAGGAGCAGCGCCTGGGCGTGAGCTTCGACGATGCGATCCAGAAGATGTCGCAGCGCCTGGGCATTCCCGACTTCGTGCTGGTGGTGGTGGCGCTGCGCGTATCGAAGGAAGTGGGCGGCAATCTCTCGGAGCCGCTGCAGGTGCTGGCCGAGACGCTGCGGCGCAAGGCCATTCTCGAAGGCCGCATCAAGGCGCTGACGGCGCAGGGGCGTATCCAGGGCCTGGTGATGACGCTCTTTCCGCTGTTGCTGATGGGCGTGCTGTACCTGATGCAGCCGACCATGGGTTTGCTGTTCTCCACGACGATCGGCTGGGTCGTGCTGACCGTGATCGCCATCATGCTGATGCTGGGCTACGCCATGATCCGCAAGATCGTGGCGATCGACATTTAAAGATCCGAGATTGCCATGCGCTCGCTGATCCTCCTGGCCATCATCTTCCTGTGCGCGACCACGGGCGTGATCCTGCTGCTCTACATGATCTCGCTGATCCGGAAGGCGAGGCCTTCGGAGCGCACGCACATGGATCCGCTGCCGCGCATGTTGCGGCTGGTGTGGCCGGTGGTGAACATCCTGCAGTTCCATGTGTCGGAGATCGCGCCCACCTCGATGCTGGTCAAGCGCAAGCGCCAGCTGCAACTGGCGGGCCTGGAGTTCGTGCTCAAGGCCGAGGAGTTCATCGCGGTGCAGTGCGTGTCGATGCTCATCGTGGCCGCGCTCGGCCTCTGGACGGCCGGCCTGCTCGATGCGATGGCGGGCACCAAGGTGTGGGTGACGCTGGCGTCCTGCGTGACGGGGTGGCTCTACCCGGTGATGTGGATGCGCGACCGCCGCAAGCGCCGCGAGAAAGATATCTTGCGCACGCTGCCCGGCTACCTGGACATGATCACGCTGTGCTGCCAGGCGGGCCTGAGCCTCACCGGCGCGATCGCGCAGGCGGTGCAGAAGGGCCCGGGCGGCGCGCTCGGCCAGGAGTTCGACCGGATGATGCGCGAGATGCGCACCGGCGCGAGCCGCATGGACGCGCTCAACGCGCTGGCCGATCGCCTCGACAACAAGCACATCAAGAGCCTGGTGTCGAACCTCACGCAGGCCGAGTCGCTGGGCGCGAGCCTGGCCGACACGCTCTCGGCCATTTCGGACCAGCGCCGCACCGAGCGCTTTCAGATGGCCGAGAAGCTCGCGATGGAGGCGCCCGTGAAGATGATCGGGCCGCTGGTGATCTTCATCTTCCCCGTGACCTTCATCATCATTTTTTTCCCGCTGGTGATGCAGTTCCTCGAAACCCAGAACCACTGACACCACTGAAATCGCCGACACCACCGATGCGCATCGTCTCCCTCCGCTCCCCCCAGGCCCAGCCCTTCGGCCCCGTGCGCGTGGCCGAGCGCGGCTGGGACCGTACGCGCGGGCTGCTCGGCCGACCGCGGCTGGCCGCGAGCGAGGGCCTTCTGATCATGCGCTGCAGCTCGGTGCACACGGTGGGCATGCGCTATCCGATCGACGTCGTCTTTCTCGACCGGCACGGCGGCATCGCGCGCGTGGTCGAGAGCCTGCGCCCGATGCGCATGGCCATGTGCCTGCGCGCGGCCAACGTGCTCGAGCTGGCCGCGGGCCAGGCGCGGCGGCTCGCGCTGCGTCCGGGGTTGAAGTTGTCGGGCTGGTAACCACACACAGAGGAGAACAGCAATGCATTCCACTCTTCAAGGCAAGCGCCGCCAGCGCGGCGTCTCCATGACCGAGACCATGATCGCGCTGCCGGTGCTGATCCTGTTCGTGATGTGCGTGGTGCAGTTCGGCCTCATCTATCGCGCGCGCCTCACGCTGGAGTACGCCGCGCACGAAGCCGCGCGCGCGGGCTCGCTCAACAACGGCATGCCGCTGCCCTTCATCTTTCGCATGGGCAACTCGACCGTGCCGGGCCTGAGCACGCTGAACAGCGCGGCCCTGGAACTCACCACCAACGTGCTCACGCGCGGCAGCGTGTGGCAGGGTCTGGTGAAAGGGATGATGCCGCTCAATGTGCGAGAGGCCAGCGTGGGCGGCATGTTCAAGGGCTGGATCGACACCAACACCGACCTGATCGAGTCGGCGTGCATCGAATACCTGAACCCGACGCAGACCACCTTCATCGACTGGGCCTTCATCGAGAACTTCGGCGAGAACCGCTGGATCATGCAGATCCCCAACGACACCATGCGCTATCGCAAGCCCCTGCCCTACGACTTCAAGGCCAAGGCGATGAGCACCACGACGGGCATCGGCGACCCGACGCCGCCCGACGCCGAGCTGCGCGGCAACGTGTCGAACAAGACGCTGGGCGAATCCAGCGTGCTGCACCTTCGCGTGCACTACGGCTACCGCCTCGGGATTCCGGTGGCCAACAAGATCATCCTCACCGCGCTCAAGGGCTACCAGTTCGTGGGCGAGGCGTGGTTCAAGCTCATGTCCACCGACGGCGCCACCGCGCCGGGCACCGATTTCCGCCTCAACCAGCTCGATGCGTACTACATCGCCAACGGCAAGATCCCGTTGTCGGCCGAAGGCGTGGCGGGCATGGAGTCGCCGATGTTCTGGCACCCGTTCTATTCGTTCGGCCCCAAAAGCGACCGCAGCATCGACCTGCAGTGGGACCCGGCGTGGAGCAACAATGCGGGCATCAATGTGCTCGAGAAGCCGCAGGACGCCATGACCAACATCTTCGCTTTCGTGCGCAACAACAGCACCGAGTGGGCTTCGCAACTCCTGGCCCGCGGCGTCGACGCGCTGGCCGACAAGGTGGGCGACGGCAACTCCTTCTGCCCGGCCATCTGGGACGCCTCGGTCAAGGGCCAGCTCGACAAGGTGCCGAACCCGGGCAAAGCGCCCTGATGCGCGAGGCCGTGCACGCCGGGCATGGCGCGAGCGCCGCACAGGGCGCGCACGCTGCGCGTGGCGCTGGCGCGCTGGCGCTCTCTGCATCGACGATCTTCGTCTCGGCCTTCCTGCTGTTCCTGGTGCAGCCGCTGATCGCGCGGCAGATCCTGCCGTGGTTCGGCGGCTCGGCCGCGGTGTGGACGCTGTGCCTGGTGTTCTTCCAGGTGGTGCTGCTCGTCGGCTACTTCTATGCCGACTGGCTCTCGCGCCGGCCGCTGCGTACGCAGGCCATCGTGCATGCGCTCCTCCTGCTCGCGGCCTGCGCGATGCTGCCGGTGATTCCCGATGCGGCGTGGAAGCCGACCGGGCAGGGCGACCCGTCGGCGGGCGTGCTCGCGGTGCTGGCCGTCACCATCGGGCTGCCGTACCTCGCGGTGTGCACCACCGGGCCGCTGGTGCAGAGCTGGGTCGCGCGGCTGCATGCGGGCGATGCGCCGCGGCAGGCGAAGGTCTACCGGCTGTTCGCGCTGTCGAACCTCGCGGCGCTGGCGGCCCTCGTGGTGTATCCCTTCGTGCTGGAGCCGGTGTTCGCGCTGCGTGCGCAGGCCGTCGCATGGTCGGTGGGCTTCGGGCTGTTCGCGGTGCTGGCGATCGTGTCGGTGGTGGCCGTGGGGAAGGCGCGACCGGCGCGTACTGGCGACGAAACGGCTGCAACCACTGCGCCGGCAACGCCGCTGTCGTGGTCCGACCAGCTGCTGTGGCTGGTGCTGGCCGCGCTCGGCACGGTCGCGCTGCTGGCGGTGTCGGCCTTCATCACGCAGGACATCGCCTCGGTGCCGATGCTGTGGATCGTGCCGCTCGCGCTGTACCTGCTGAGCTTCGTGCTGTGCTTCGACAGCGACTTCTGGTACCGGCGCTGGCTCTTCTGGCCCGCGGTGCTGGTGCTCACGCCGGTGATGGGCTGGTACCTGAACACGCCGCAGCGTTCGCTGCCGATCGCCGCGGCCATCGGGCTCTACTGCGCCGGGCTCTTCGCGATCTGCATGTTCGCCAACGGCGAGCTCGCACGCGCGCGGCCCGGGCCCGAGCGCCTCACGCGCTTCTACCTGCTGCTGGCATTGGGCGGTGCGGTGGGTGGCATCTTCGCGGGCGTGGTCGCGCCGCATTTCTTCAACGGCTACTGGGAACTGCCGGCGAGCCTGGCGGTGCCGGGGCTGATCGTGCTGTGGCTCACGCGTGCACGGCAGAAATGGGTGTGGGCGGTGTTCGCGTTCGCCATCGTGGTGGGATTCGCGGCATTTCTGCGGATGGACGCGGTGGCCGTGTCGCTCAATGTGCTGTATGCGGCGGTGAGCGCGCTGGCGCTCTTCGCGGTGGGCTACACCGCGTGGCGGGCGCGCTCATGGGCAGCGGCCGCGGGGCTCGCCGGCGCGCTGGCCTCGGTGGCAGTGGCCTGGCTCTCGGTGTACAGCGTGCTCGAAGCCGACAACCGCACGATGCTGCGCGTGCGCAACTTCTACGGTGCGCTGCGCGTGGAGCAGTTCGGCATTCCGGGCGCGCTGACCGCATCGCGCCGCTTGATGCACGGCGTGATCTCGCACGGCGAGCAACTGCAGGGCGCGGTGCAGCGCCGCCTGCCCAGCACCTACTACGGGCCGAAGTCGGGCGCCGGCCTGGCGCTGCTCACGAACCGCGGCGAGACGCAGCGCGTGGGCGTGATCGGCCTGGGCGTGGGCACGCTGGCGGCCTACGGACGCGCGGGCGACACGGTGCGCTTCTACGAGATCAACCCGCGCGTGACGGCGGCGGCGCGCTCGCATTTCACCTACCTTGCCGATTCGCCCGCGACGGTCGAAGTCGCGCAAGGCGATGCGCGCCTCCTGATGCAGCAGGAGCTTGATGCACAGGGTTCGCAGCGCTTCGACGTGATCGTGGTCGACGCCTTCTCGGGTGATGCCATTCCGATGCACCTGATGACGCGCGAGGCGCTGGCGCTCTACGACAAGCACCTGCTGCCCACAGGCGTGATCGCCTTCCACATCAGCAACCGGCACCTGCTGCTCGCGCCGGTGGTCAAGCGCCTGGCCGAGGATGCGGGCATGCAGGCGCTGCGTGTGCATTTCGAGCCCGTGCCCAACAACCTCACGCTCGAACATTCGTCGGAATACGTGCTGCTCACGCGCGACCCGCGCTTCCTGCAGGACCCGGTGATCCGCGAGCGTGGCGAGGCCATCGATGCCGCGGGCGTGACGACGTGGACCGATGACCACAGCAACCTGCTGGCCGCGCTGCGGTGGACGGTCAAGCCCTGAGCTGAGGAAAAGGGGTCAGACGCCCGCGTCGTGCCAGCGCCCGAGCAGCCGCGCCACCGCACGCACGCGCTGCGTGTCGCGCCCCCAGCGGCGGCTGGCGGGCAGCTTGCGCGCCCACCTCATGCGCCGCGCCGCATTCGCGATGCGCTCGCGCACCTCTTCGTTCACCGTGGCGAGCGCCGCATGCCAGTGCTGGCCGGCCGCCTGCGGCGCGGCGGCCTCGAGCATCATGGCCGTCGAATGCAGGTAGCTGAGCCAGTCGCGCGCCTGGCACTCGGTCAGCGTCATGACCTCGGCGGGGTCGTCCTCGAAATCGATGTAGCCGATCACGCCGTCGGGGCACTGTACGAGGTTGCGGTCGAAGGCCTGGCTCAGGTGCTGGCCGCGCACATGCACGGCCGCGATGGCGGCAAGGCCTTCGCGCCACACGGCGAGCAGCGCGGCGGGGCCGGCGGCTGCGGCCTGGTCCAGGCGCTCCTGCAGCACGACGGTGGCGCGGCCGCTTTCGCCGAGGTCGGAAATCAGCAGGCCATCGGATTGCTGCGCGAGCACCGTGGGCACGCGCAGGCCCGCGGCCGCGAGTTGCTTCAGGCGCCGCGCCTCGGTGGCGATGGCGGCTTCGCCGCCCGGATTGGGCACCGGCTTGATGATGTCCAGCCGCGCCATCCGCGCGACCGCCGCCATCACGCGGTAGCCCCACTTGCCGTGGCGCGGTCCGGCCTTCTTGAGCCACACACGTTCGCTGCCCAAGCGATGGCTGGCCACGTTCTTTTCCTGCTTCGGGAGCGTGATGCGAAGGAACTCGGCGTAGTCGCCGGGCGATGGGGGCTCGGGCAGCGCGTCGAGCGGCGCCGGCGCCGGCGCCGAAGCCGCGCCTTTCGCGCTGTGCAGGCGCGTCGAAGCGCCTCGTCTCAGTAGATTCATGCGGCCATTGCGAAGCCCGGCACCAAGCCCTGGGGGCCCTGCGTCACGGGCTGGAAACTCTCTGCACTGGCCAGCGGCCAGTAGGTACGGAAGACATTGTGCTGCGCGTCGAGCGGCCCGAGCAGCGCGCCCGGCTGCACCTGCATCACCAGGTTGCTCAACAGGCGCACTTCGGTGTCGGAGATGCGGCGCACGATGTGGTGCGCGGTGATCTGCTGCGGATGATCGAGGCCCGCGGCCTGCACCAGCTCCTGCAGCGCATGCAGCGTGCTGCGGTGGAAGTTGCGCACCCGGTCGGCCTTGGTCGGCACCACCAGCGCCTGCTGGCGCAGCGGGTCCTGCGTGGTCACGCCGGTGGGGCAGTGGCCGGTGTGGCAGCTCTGCGCCTGGATGCAGCCCAGCGCCATCATGAAACCGCGCGCCGCGTTGCACCAGTCGGCGCCCAGCGCCATCATGCGCGCCACGTCGAAGGCGGTGATCACCTTGGCTGCGCAGCCGATCTTGATGCGATGGCGCAGGTTCACGCCGATCAACGTGTTGTGCACCAGCAGCAGGCCCTCCTGCAGCGGCGCGCCCACGTGGTCGCTGAACTCGACCGGCGCCGCGCCCGTGCCGCCCTCGGCGCCGTCGACCACGATGAAGTCGGGCGTGATGCCCGTCGCCTGCATCGCCTTGACGATGCCGAACCATTCCCACGGATGGCCCAGGCAGAACTTGAAGCCGGTGGGCTTGCCGCCCGAAAGCTCGCGCAGCTTCGCGACGAAATGCATCATCTCGGTCGGCGTGGAGAACGCGCTGTGCGACGAGGGCGAGATGCAGTCCACGCCCACCGGCACGCCGCGCGCGGCCGCGATCTCGGGCGTGACCTTGGGGGCGGGAAGCACGCCGCCGTGCCCGGGCTTGGCGCCCTGGCTCAGCTTGATCTCGATCATCTTCACCTGCGGGTCGCGCGCGTTGGCGGCGAAGCGCTCGGCGTTGAAGGTGCCGTCGTCGTTGCGGCAACCGAAGTAGCCCGAGCCGATTTCCCAGATCAGGTCGCCGCCATGCACCCGGTGGTGCTGCGAGATCGAGCCCTCGCCGGTGTCGTGCGCGAAGCCGCCCATCTTGGCGCCCTGGTTGAGCGCGAGGATGGCGTTGGCGGACAGTGCGCCGAAGCTCATCGCGGAGATGTTGAACACGCTCGCGCTATATGGCTGTGTGCAGACCTGCGCGGAGTTCGCGTCAGCGGGCTGCGCCGTGCCGCCGATCACGATGCGGAAATCGTGGTTCGCGAGCTTGGTCGGTTGCATCGAATGGTTGATCCACTCGTAGCCCGCGATGGTCACGTTGAGCTGCGTGCCGAACGGCCGGTTGTCCGGCTCGCCCTTGGCGCGCTGGTAGACCAGCGAGCGCTGCGCACGCGAGAAGGGCGCCGCTTCGGAATCGCTCTCGATGAAGTACTGCCGCATCTCGGGCCGGATGAACTCCAGCAGAAAGCGCAGGTGGCCGATGACCGGGTAGTTGCGCAGGATCGCGTGCCGCGGCTGCCGCAGATCGTGGATGCCGGTACCTGAAAGTACCGCGAACACCGCCACGCCGATCCACGCGAGCCACAGATGCGGCGACACCAGCACGAAGGCCAGGCAGGCGACCAGCCCGACCACGCACAAGGCAAAGGCGCTGTAGCGCGCCGGAAACGGAATAATCGTGGGCATAGAAATAGATGACTCCGGGAGCCTGCTGCATCATAGAGGGCTGCCCCGAACCTGCCATGACGACTTCCCCCGACACCCCACAGACCCCCACCACGCCCGCCCAGGAACCCTTGGGCCCCGACGATTTCGACGCCCTGGACACCGCGCTGGACGCCATGCGCGAGCACGACGAGGAAATCCCCCAGTGGGAGTTCTGCGAGGGCTTCATGGCCGCGCTGATCTGCACCCGCCGGCCCATCGAGCCCACCGAATACTGGCCCGTGCTGCTGGGCGACAGCTTCGTTCCGGCCCAGCACATGGAGTTCGTCTGGAACTGGAAGCGCCGCTGGCGCGAGATCGAAGAGGGCCTGGACGCCCCCGTCGAAACGCTCGACGACGAACGCAGCTGGCAGCCCGAGGTGCTCGACACCCGCGGCGCCATCGCCTCGCTCCCCGAGGAAGAGCGCGCCGAAGTGGCCGGCGAGGCGATCCCTTCGTTCGCGCAGGTCTGGGCGCTCGGTTTCATGTACGCGGTCGAGAACTGGCCCGAGGACTGGGCCACCCCGCGCGACAAGGACGCCGCGCAGATGCTCGACGACGCGCTCGACAACATCGTCGCGTTGACCGAAGACGACACCGCCAAGCCCACGCTCTCGATGTACAGCGACGATGCGCCGCCCAGCGTGAGCCAGCAGCGGCTGGACGACTTCGGCGCCGCCATCTGGGCGGTGTACGACCTGCGCCAGCTCTGGAAGAGCCTGGGGCCGAAGGTCGAGACGATTCGCAAGGAAGCCACGCCGGGGCGCAACGATCCGTGCCCTTGCGGCAGCGGAAAAAAGTACAAGAAGTGCCACGGTGCCGCCTAGCACCGGTCCGGAGAGCGTCGTCGCACCCCTGACGCCGCGCGCGGCCTGGGTGATGGTCCTCGCGCTCTGCGCCGGGGTCGCACTCAGCCAGGCCTTCCGCACGGTCGGCGCCATCATGGCGAGCCCGCTGCAGACGGATTTCAAGCTCTCCGCCCAGGCCCTCGGAATTTTCTCGGGGGCTTTTCATTTCGCCTTCGGTGCGATGCAGCTCTTCATGGGCATCGGCATCGATCTGCACGGCGTGCGCCGCACGGTGCTCGTGGCCTTTCCCATCGCGATCGCGGGCGCATTGCTCTCGGCGGTGGCGTCCAGCTATCTCGTGCTGGTCGCGGGACAGGCGCTGATCGGCGTGGGCTGCGCGCCGGCCTTTCTGGTGTGCACCGTCTTCATCGCGCGGCACTTTCCGGCGGCGCGCTTCGCCACCGTGTCGGGCATGGTGCTCGCCATCGGCGGCATCGGCATGCTGGCCACCGGCACGCCGCTCGCCTGGCTGGTGCAGGCGTATTCGTGGCGCGCGGGTTTCCTCGTGCTGGCGGTTGCCGCAGCGCTGGCGTGGCTCGCGATCTGGTACTGGGTGCATGAGCCCGCATCGGCCGTGCCGCAGGTGAAAGAGTCGATTCCCGAGGCGATCCGCCAGTTCGGCGCGCTGTTCGCGATGCCGCACACGCTGGGCATCATGGTGCTCGGCGCGGTCACGTATGCCGCCTTCATCTCGCTGCGCGGCCTCTGGCTCGGGCCGCTGATGATGGAGCGCCACGGCTACTCGCTGGTGCAGAGCGGCAACGTCGCGCTCGCCGTGTCGGTGATCTCGCTCGTCGGCGCGCCGCTGTTCGGACGGCTGGACCGCGACGGCGCCGCGCGCCGCCGCTGGATCGTGATCTGCGGACTGGTCTACGCCGCGCTCTTCGCGCTCATCGCGGTGCTGCACTCGGCATGGCTCGACATCTTCGGCATGGTGCTGATCGGCATGCTCTCGGGCTTCATCGTGTGGCAGTACGCGGACGTGCGGGTGGCCTATCCGCTCACGCTCACCGGGCGCGCGATGGCCGTCTTCACGATGGCGATGTTCCTCGGCGTTGCGCTGATGCAGTGGGGCACGGGTGTCGCGGCCTCTATTGCCGCGGCGCATGGCGGCGATCCGCTCACGGCCGTGCTGGCCACCATTGCCATATTGCTGGTGCTGGGCATCGCGGCCTTCGCGTGGCTGCCCGCGCCGAAGGCCGTGTCCGTCAGATCTTGAAGGCGCGTTGAATGTCCGGCCGCACGAGGTCGGCGTACTCACGGTGCTTGCGGATGTAGCCCGCAATGAACTGGCACACCGGAATCACATGCAGCCCCTTCGTGCGCGCCTCGCCGAGCACGTGCTTCGCAATGCCCGAGCCCACACCCTTGCCTTCGAAGGCCGGCAGCACCTCGGTGTGCGTAAACATGATCGCGTCGGTCAAGAGGTTGTATTCGGCGTAGCCCGCGAGCTGGCCGTCGATGGAAGCTTCGTAACGGTGGGCTGCTTCGTTGGAGGTGAAAACGATGTCGTTGCTCATGAGGGTTGGCTCGAAAGAAATTTGGAAAGATTGCCGGCAGCAGTGGCGCGCACCTTGTTGCGCAGCATCGGCGTCCAGCCCAGCAGCAGGCCCGGCGTGCCGAGCGCCTGGCGCGACCAGGTCCAGAACGGGAAGGTGTCGCGGTGCGTGGCGATCAGGCCCTCGGGCGTGAAGGTGAAGCGTGCGTCGATGCTGTTGTCCACCAGCCGGCCCGTGGCGCTGAAGCGGTAGTGCGCGTCCCAGTGGGCGCTGCCCGTGGTGTCGTCGGCCTGCACGTCGCGAAAGGTCAGGCGCCACACGTCCGCGCCCTTGGCCTTCGTGGCGGTGGCCAGCATGCGCCACATGCCGCCCACCTCGCGCCGCCCGCGCAGGGAAAAGGCCTCGTCGTCGAACACCGCATCGGGCGCATAGCAGGCCTCCATGGTGGCGGCGTCGAGCTTTGCGAACGCGCTGTAGAAGCGCTCGATGGTCTGGGCATTGGTGGCTGCTGTCATGAGGCCTCTTGGAGTTTTGGGGACTTAGATCGACGCCGGGATGTTGCGCGCGAGGAAATCATAGACGGCGCGTATGCGCCGGTCGGTGCGGATCTCGCGGTGCACCGCGAGCCACACCGGCAGCGACGGGATCTTGAGTTGCGGCAGCACGCGCTGCACCTGGCTGTCGGTGCGCGCGAGCGATTCGCTCACGAAACCGATGCCCATGCCCTGGCGCAGCGCTTCCCAGTAGGCGCCCATGTCGTCGGTGCGAAAGCAGAAGTCATTGCGCTGCAGCGGCGTGCCCAACTGCGCGGACATGCGGATGATGGTGTCGATGCGGTCGTAGCCCAGCACATCGTGCCGCAGCAGTTCGGCCGTCTGGCGCGGCGTGCCGCGGCGGCGCAGGTAGTCGACGTGCGCGAAGGCGCCGAGCGCGAACCGCCCGATGCGCCGCGCCACCACCGTGGCCGTGGTGGGCTGCGTCATGCGGATCGCGATGTCGGCCTCGCGCCGCAGGAGGTTGCTGATCTCGTTGGTCGAGACCAGCTCGACCTGGATCTCCGGCAGCTCCTGCCGCATGCGCACCAGGAGCGCAGGCAGCATCTGGCGCGCCGTGGCCTGGCTGGCCGAGATGCGCACCGTGCCCGCGGTGGTGGCATTGGCGCCCGACACGCTGCGCGACAGCGAGACCGCGCCGCTCTCCATGGCCCGCGCCGATTCGGCCAGCCGCGCGGCCATGGCCGTCGGGCGCAGGCCCCGGCCGGTGCGCTCGAACAACACCACGCCCAGTTGGGTTTCGAGCTCGGCGATGTGCCGGCCCAGCGTTGGCTGGCTCGAACCCAGCGCGCGCGAGGCGGCCAGCAGGCTGCCGTGGTCGAGCGCGGCGAGGAAGGCACGCACCAGTCGCCAGTCGAAATCGAGG
The DNA here is from genome assembly GCF_024701975.1 of Variovorax sp. ZS18.2.2. Lineage (GTDB taxonomy): Bacteria > Pseudomonadota > Gammaproteobacteria > Burkholderiales > Burkholderiaceae_C > Variovorax. The sequence continues at coordinate 330,975 of NZ_JANLNM010000005.1, read as the reverse complement.
TTGCTGTCGAGGCCCATGTATTCAGATTTGCATATCTGTTAACAAAACATGGCGCATTGTGAATTGGAAGGCGGCTTTCGATAATGCCCGCAATGGATGAACGAAGAAATTTTGTTCGGCTGCTGGGAGGCGGTGTGGTGGTGGCGGCAGGCGCGGTGGCTCTGGCGACCTGGTGGCTGCACTCCGACATTCCGGCGGCCGCACTCGAGATATGGAACGGACCGGGCAATGAGCCCGATGCGCGCAAGCGCGCCGTGGCCTATGCGGTCACCGCGCCCACCGCCTACAACTGCCAGCCGTGGCTGGTGGACCTGCGCGAGCCCGACGCCATCGTTCTCTACTGCGACCGCGAGCGCCTGCTGCCCGAGACCGATCCGTACGGCCGCCAGGCCCTCATCGGCCATGGCGCCTTCATCGAACTGCTGGTGATGGCGCTCGCGCAGCAGGGCATCCTGGCCAGCGTGCAGCTGTGGCCGGAGGGCGAGCTGCCCAGCGAGCCGCGGCACTGGCCGCACATTCCGGTGGCGCGGCTGCGGCTGTCGAGTGGTGGCGCGCCCGATCCGCTGTTCGCGCAGGTGCTGCGGCGCCGCACGCCGAAACAGCGTTTCGACACCGGCCGGCCGGTGTCGGCCGACATGCTGCAGGGGCTCACCGCCATCGCGCCCGCGGGCGGCACGGTGCAGGCCGACGGCACGGTCGACATGCCCCGCGTGCGGGTGCTGCGCAAGCTTTGCGCGGCGGCCGCGCGCGTGGAAATCGCCACGCCCGGCACCGCGCTGGAGAACCTGCGGATGCTGCGCGTCGGGCCGCAGGAGATCCTCGCGCACCGCGACGGCTTCTCGCGCAACGACCCGGCGCTGCGCCTGGCCATCGCGCTGGGGCAGTTCGACCGCAACGTGCCCGCGCCGGAAGACAGCGAGTCGTTCAAGGAGACCCTCCAGGTGTTCGAGGACCAGGCTCACACGGCGATGGGCTTTGTCTGGCTCAGCACGCGCGGCAACAGCCGCACCGACCAGATCGCCGCGGGCCGCGCCTATGTGCGCCAGCAACTGCGCGCGACCGACCTCGGCGTGGGCCTGCACCCGATGAGCCAGCCGCTGGAAGAATTCGCGGAAATGGCGCCGCATCACGCGGCGGCGCACGACCTGCTGCTCGGCGCCGAACCCCCGCGCAATGCACGCAGCCCGACGGTGCAGATGATGTGCCGGCTCGGCTACCCGATGGCGCCGGTGCAGGCCGCACCGCGCCGTGCGCTCGGCGATTTCATGATGGCTTGAAGAAGCGGAGGCGCGGGGCTTAATCGCCCAGCAGCGTCACCAGCGTCTGCAGCGCGTAGTGCACCGTGGCCGCGCGCACCGTGGCGCGGTCGCCGTCGAAGCGGCGGCGCTCGGTGCGCAACTGCCCATCGACTGACCAGCCGAACCACACCGTGCCGACCGGCTTCTCGGGCGTGCCGCCCGTGGGGCCGGCGATGCCGGTGACCGCGATGGCCGCGCGGGAGGGGGCCGAGTGCGCGATCGCACCGACGGCCATGGCGCGCGCCACCGGCTCGCTGACCGCGCCGTGGGCATCGATCAACACCGCGTCGACGCCCAGCAGCTCGGTCTTCGCCGCGTTGGAATAGGTGATGAAGCCGCGCTCGAACCATGCGCTGGAGCCGGCCAGCTCGGTGCAGGCCGCGGCGATCAGGCCGCCGGTGCAGCTCTCGGCGGTAGAGAGCAGCCAGCCTTTTTTCAGCAGTCGTTCGGCCACGGCCGTGACGAGCGCCGGCGTGTCCTGGTCGGGGAGCGGCGACGACAAGGTCGAAGAGAAAGAGGAATCCATGGTGTTCACCAAGCGCGCCAGAGTGCAATGACCAGCAGCGTGCAGAAGGCCGCCACCAGGTCGTCGAGGATGATGCCGAAGCCCGCGCGCCACCAGCGCACCTGGGTGGTCTGGGCGGTGGTGTCGCGCTGCTTGAACAGCGCATCGGCCCAGGCGACGGGGCCGGGCTTGGCGGCATCGAAGAAGCGGAACAGGCCGAAGGCGATGGCCTGCGCGAAGAGCCCGGCCGGCGTGACCAGCCAGAGCACGATCCAGAAGGCGACGACCTCGTCCCACACGATGGCGCCGGGGTCGGCAATGTTCATGTCGCGCGCCGTCACGGTGCAGGCCCACCAGCCGATGGGAAGCGACGCCAGGATGATCCATCCGATCGTGGCCGGCGTGAACCACAGCTGCATCACCACGAAGGCGACCCAGGCCCAGAGCGTGCCCACGGTGCCGGGCGCAAAGCGCGGCAGGCCCGAGCCGAAGCCCAGCGCGATGGCGTGCGCCGGGTGCCCGAACAGGAAGCGCAGGGTGGGGCGGCGGATCGAGGGTTGCGGCATGGCGCCGGACAGGGGGACGTCGGAGGAAGAAGAAGGGGAAGCGGCTTGCATCAGGCCCGAAGTGTCGCGCATCCGGGCGCTGGGCGATCCGGGCCCTGGGTTTTATTTATCAAAGCATTAGCTTGTTTAATTGAGTGTCGGCGCCTAGTATCCGGGCTCCTTTCCAGCCTTTCGGGTTCGCCATGCCGCCTGCCGCTTCCTCCTCCTCCGCCGATCCCTCCTCGATCTCGCCGCCGGCCACGGCCGGATGGGGCGAGCTCTTCACTGGCCGCAACGGATGGCGCGCGCTGGCGCTCACCGGGGGCGTCGCGCTGCACGCGGTCAACGTCCACATCGTGACCACGGTGCTGCCCTCGGTGGTGCGCGAGATCGGTGGGCTCGACTGGTACGCATGGAGCACCACGCTGTTCGTGGTGGGCTCCATCCTCGGGGCCACGCTGTCGGTGCGGTTGCTCGCGGTGCTGGGACCGCGCGGCGCCTGCCTTGCGGCGCTGGCCGTGTTCACCGCCGGTTCGATGGGCTGCGCGCTCGCGCCGGCGATGCACTGGATGCTCGCCGGCCGCACGGTGCAGGGGCTGGGCGGCGGCATGCTCGCGGCGCTGAGCTATGCGCTGATCCAGCTGGTGTTCGCGCAGCGGCTGTGGCCGCGCGCGGTGGCGCTGGTGTCGGGCATGTGGGGCGTCGCCACGCTGTGCGGGCCGGCGGTGGGCGGGCTGTTCGCGCAATCGGGGCACTGGCGCTGGGCTTTCTGGTTCCTGCTGCCGGTGGCCGCGGCGCAGGCGCTGCTGGTGATGGTGCAGTTGCGGCCCGGTGCCGGTGTGCGCCATTCGAGGCCGGCGAACCTGCCGCGCATTCCGGCGCTGCAGATCGGCTTGCTGGCCGTCTCGGTGCTGGTGATTGCGGCGAGCGGGTTCCTGTCCGACCTGGCTTGGCAGGCGGTGGGCGTGGTGCTGGGCCTGGGCATCGGCGTCGTCGCCACGCGTGTCGACCGCCAGGCCACGGTGCGGCTCCTGCCGACCGGCGCGTACGTGCTGAGTGCGCCGCTGGGCGCCATCTACGCAAGCATCGCGCTGCTGCTGATCGGCACCACCACCGAGATCTTCGTGCCGTACTTCCTGCAGCTGCTGCACGGCCATTCGCCGCTCGCGGCGGGCTACCTCACGGCCGCGATGGCCGGCGGATGGAGCGCGGGCTCGCTGCTGTCGTCGGGGCGCAACGGTGCGGGCGCCGATCGCATGCTGCGCGTTGGCCCGGCGGCCTGCATGCTGGGGCTCGTGGCGCTCGCGCTGCTGCTGCCGTTCCCCGGCTATCTGGGCGCGGGCTTCGAGACCGTGCTGGTCGCCGTGGCGCTCGCCGTTGTGGGCCTGGGCGTGGGCATCGGCTGGCCGCACCTGGTGACGCGCGTGCTGTCGCTGGCACCGAAGGGAGAAGAAGGCCGCGCCTCCGCCTCGATCACCACGATCCAGCTCTATGGCATGGCCGTGGGCGCCGCGGTGGCGGGGCTGGTGGCCAATGCGGCGGGGCTCACGCTGCCGGGTGGCGTCGAGGGTGCGCAGTCAGCGGCTGTGTGGCTTTTCGCGAGCTTCGCGCTCGCCCCCGCGCTGGTTGTGTGGCTGGCGTACCGCGTGGTCGCGGCGCGGCCCTAGGCAACGCCCTCAGGCGGCGGCGACGACGCCTTCCCAAGCCAGCGCCCGCCTGCGCTCGCGCACCCGCTTGGCATCGCCGCGCAGGATGGCGACGAAGTCGTACACGTCGAACGGCAGGTGCGCCCCGCGCCAGGCGACATGCTGGTCCGCGCGGCACAGCACCAGTCGGTGGGCGTAGGCCTTGGGCACTTCGGCGGTCTCGATGTCGAGCACGGTGAGCGGCATGTTGAAGGTCTGCGCGGCGCGCTCCAGCGGCCGCACATCCACGCTGCGGTCGAAGCGCAGCAGCGTGTAGCCGGGGCCGAACGCGTCGTACAGCGAGCGGCCGTCGGCCAGCCAGAAGTGCGGCGCGCGGCAGCCGGGCACGGTGGAGGGCGTGAAGTCGCCCATCGAGTAGGGCGGCGCGGTGTGCTCGCCGTCCGCAATGATGATCGGCGAGCCCGTGTAGAAGTAGCCGAAGTTCAGCCCGCCGCAGCAGAACTGCTGCACGTTGAGCGCATAGGCCTCACGGCCGATGTCGGCGCGCAGCGCATCGCCATCGGGGCCGGGCGCCTCGATGTTCTGCGGCACGGCGCGGCGCGCGCGGATCATCTTCTGCGCATGGTCCATCGCGAAGTTCGACACCTGCTCGGTGATCGGCTGGCGCTCGGCCTCGTAGGCGTCCAGCATCGCCTCGTCGCCCCAGCCCTGCACGCAGGCGCCGAGCAGCCACGAGAGGTTGAGCGCATCGGCGATGCCCGCGTTCATGCCGTAGCCCGCGTACGGCACCCACAGGTGCGCCGCGTCGCCCGCGAGGAACACGCGGCCTTCGCGGAAGCGGTTGGCCACGAGGCGGCGGCCGATCCAGTCTTCCTTGCTGATGACTTCGTATTGGAAGTCGGGGCCCACGCCCAGGATGTCGCGCAGTGCCTGGTCGCGGTCAACCGAATCGAATTCGGGCTCCTCGGCGTTCAGGTGGTTGTGCACCAGCCAGGTCTCGTGCCCGTCGATGGCGAACATCGTGCCGCAGCGGCGCGGGTTCATCGCGTAGTACGACCACGCCGGCTTGCCAGGAATCATGGCGCGCAGTTGCGGCGCGCGGATGAAGGTCGACTGCACGCGCTGGATGACGGCCGTGCCTTCGAGCTTGGCGCCGATTTGCTTGCGCACCGCCGAGCTGCCGCCGTCGCAGCCGACCATGTAGCGGCAGCGGATGCTGCGGGTGACGCCGCCATCCATTTCGGTGGCGATGGCGGTCACGCCTTCCCTGTCCTGCGTGAAGCCCGCGAACTGCGTGCGGTTGAGCAACTGCACGCCCGGTAGCGCCGCCGTGTGCTTCAGCAGGATGGGTTCGAGGTAGATCTGGTTGATGCGGTGCGGCGGCTCGGCCGTGGGCCACCAGGCGTCGGGGCCTTCGGTCTCGGTGTAGCGGTCGCGCCGACACGGGATCGGAATGCGCGTGAGCTCGGCGCCCGTCACCGTGGTGCGGAACACCACGTCGTTCGGGTAGTCGGCGGGCAGGCCCGCGTCGCGCAGCTTCTGCGCCACGCCCAGGCGCCGGAATTGCTCCATGGTGCGCGAGGCCACGTGGTTGCACTTCACGTTCGGCGGCTCGGCGAAGCGGCGCGTTTCGCAGATGATCACCGAGACGCCGCGCGACGCGAGGTCCATGGCCAGCGTGAGGCCCACGGGGCCCGCGCCGATGATGAGCACGTCGGCTCTCAGTGTGGTGTCGTTCATTTGTCAGTGCATCCCTGTATCTCTGGCCCGTCAGTCGAGCTTGATGTTGGCGACCTGGATCACCTTGGCCCACTTCTTCGTTTCGCTGCGGATGTAGGCCTCGAAGGCCTCGGTCGATGTCGGTGCGGGCTCCGCGCCGAGGTTGCGCATCGAGGCCTTGATCTGCTCGTCGCCGAGCGCGGCGTTGATCTCCGCATTGAGCCGCGCCACGATGGGCGCGGGCGTGCCGGCCGGCGCCACCACGCCGAACCAGCCGGTCGAGTCGTAGCCCGGCAGGCCCGCTTCGGCCACGGTGGGCACGTCGGGCAGCATCGGCACGCGCTGCGCGCTCGTCACCCCGAAGGCGATCAGCTTGCCGGCCCGGATCTGCTGCAGCGAGGCGGGGAGGTCGACCAGCGCGAGCTGCACCTGGCCCGCCATGGCATCGAGCGCCGCCGGGCCCGAGCCGCGGTAGGGCACCTCGATCAGCTTCACATCGGCCATTTGCGCGAAGAGCGCGGTCGACAGGTGCATCGCGGTGCCGTTGCCGCCGTGGCCCATCGAGATCGTGCCCGGCTTCGCCTTGGCCAGCGCGATCAGTTCGCGCAGCGTGCGCGCACCCACCGAGGGATGCCCGACGATCACGAACGGCGTGGCGGCGACCATGCCGACCGGCTTGAAGTCCTTCACCGGGTCGAAGGGCATCTGCGGATAAAGGTTCACATTGGCGGTGAGCGCCCCGGCCGCGCCCAGCCCGAGCGTGTAGCCGTCGGCGGGCGCCTTCGCCACCAGCGAAAGGCCCACGTTGCCGCCGGCACCGGGCCGGTTGTCCACCACCATCTGCTGGCCCAGTTTCTCGTTGAGCCGCGGCACCAGCATGCGCACCACCGCGTCGGCGCTCCCGCCGGGCGGAAAAGTCACCACCATGCGGATCGGATGGGAGGGGTAATCGGGGGTGGGCGCCTGCGCCAGGGCCGTGGCGCTGCAGAGGGTGCAGGCCGTGGCCAGCAGCAAGCGCCTGCGAAGCCGTTGCGCCTTGCTGGCGATCGGTGCTGTCATTGGGAACTCTCCTTGATTGTGTTTTTACTTGGTTTGGAGCGATTGAACGATGCGGAAATTCATTCGTAAATCCAGAAATTTCGTATCAAATATCAATTCACCTTATGAATGAAAACTTCGGTCCTACGTTCAGCCCGACGATTCGCCAGCTGCGTGCGTTTCTCGCGGTGCACCACCTGCGCAAGCTCAGTGCGGCCGCGCAGAAGCTCTTCGTCACCCAGTCCGCGGTGAGCATGCTGATCCGCCAGCTCGAGGAAGGGTTGGGCACGCGCCTGTTCGACCGCACCACGCGTTCGCTCAAGCCGACTGCGGCGGCCAACGAAATGCTGCCCATGGCCGAGCGCATCCTGCGCGACATCGATTCGCTCTCGACCGGGTTTCGCGAGCTCAGCACGCTCGAGCGGGGGCGTGTCTCCCTGGCCATCACGCCCACGCTCGCCACCTTCCTCCTGCCCGCGGCGATCCGCTGCTTCAGCGAAGAGCATCCGAAAGTTCGCGTGATGGTCAATGACTGCGCGCCTGACCAGTTCATCTCGCGCATCCTCGGCGAGCACGTGGACTTCGGCATCGGCACGCCCGAGCGGCCCGGCGCCGAGGTCGAGGTGCAGCGGCTCATGCGCGACCACCTCGCGCTGGTGTGCAGGAACGACCATCCCCTGGCCAAGGCGCGCGTGGTGCGATGGATCGACCTGGCCGGCCACCCCGTCATCACCGTGCGCCCTGGCTACGGCGTGCGCCCGCTGATCGACGGCACCGCGGCGGACGCCGGCGTGGCGCTGGACGTCGTGAACGAGGTGTCCTTTCTGTCTACAGCGCTCTGGATGACGGCCAGCGGCATGGGCGCATCGATCATGCCCTCGGCCTTTGCGCGCGATGCGAACGAGCCGTCCCTTGTGATCAAGGTGCTCAGCGCGCCGCGTGTCTCGCGCGACATCTCGGTGGTCACCAAGCGCGGCCACTCGCTGTCGGTCGCGGCGCGCGCGCTGATCGATGCCATCAAGCGCTCCCTATAATTTTTCGATCCACACAAATCGGGGAGGGCCCGTCCCATGAAAGCTTTCATTCAACGCATGGGCGCCCTGTCGCTCGTCCTGGCCTTCGGCCTCGTGCTCGCGGCCTGCGGCAACAAGGAGGCCGAGCAGCGCACCGCCTTCATCGAATTCCTCCAGACCCGCGTGCTCGACAAGCCGGGCCTGCGCGTGCCGTCTCCGAGCGAAGAGCAGAAGAAGTCCTTCGGCGACTACGCCCAGCACTACGCGGTGATCACCGACTTCACCGAGGGCATGAACAAGTCCGTGAGCCAGCCGATGGGCGAGGTCATGGCCAAGGGCGCGCTGCGCTCCATCGGCGACCTGGCGACGCGCCGCGACGACCTCAAGGCCGCGAAGGAAGGCCTCGCGGGCCTGCGCACCGCACTCGACCAGCAACTGGCCAAGGCCGATGCCGCGCGCGCGCAGCTCAAGCAGCCCGACGACCTGAAGCAGGTCTACGACAAGGCCTACGAGAAGACCGTCTCGACGCCGGCCGCCACATTCAAGGAAGTGTTCCCCGCGCTCGACACCACCTTCGACGGCGCGTTGGCCGTGGGCGAGTTCCTGCAGCAGAACAAGTCGAAGATCCAGATCTCCGGCGCGTCGGTGACCGTGACCGATCCGGCCTTGCAGGCGGAGCTCAACAAGATGCTGCAGAACCTCAATGGCCAGTCCGCTGCCATCAATGCCGCGCAACGCAAGATGCAGGCGGTGGTGCGCGGAAGCTGATCAGACGAAGTGGTCGAACGAGCCGAAGCGCTGCGCCACCGGCGCACCACTTGCGTCCACGATGCGCAGGCCGGCTTCGGCATCGATGCGGCCGATGCGCGTCACGCGCGTGGCGCTGTCCTTGCCGGCCTGTTCGACGGCTGCGCGTGCCGAGGGCGGTGCGGTGAAGACCAACTCGTAGTCGTCGCCGCCTGATAGCGCGCAGGTGCGCAGCATCTCGACGCTCAGATCGGGCGTGCCTGCCGCAGCCACGGTGCCCACGGCCGCATCCACATCGAGCGTGGCGCCCACGTTGCTCGATCCGAGGATGTGGCCCAGGTCGCCGACCAAGCCATCGCTCACATCCACCGCCGACGAGGCGATGCCGCGCAAGGCCTGCCCCAGCGCCACGCGCGGCGCGGGTTGTTCCATCCGCATGCGGGCTTGCGCGAACACCTCGGCAGGCAGCGCGATCGTGCCGCGGAACACTTCGAGCGCCAGCCGCGCATCGCCGAGCGTGCCGCTGACCCAGATGTCGTCGCCAGCCCGTGCGCCCGAGCGCAGCAGCGCCGCGCCGGCGGGCACTTCGCCGAACACCGTGATGCAGATATTGAGCGGGCCGCGCGTGGTGTCGCCGCCCACAAGTTCGCAGCCGTGTTCGTCCGCGAGCGCGAAGAGACCGCGCGAGAAGCCTTCGAGCCAGTGCTCGTCCACGCCCGGCAAGGCGAGCGCGAGCGTGAAGGCCAGCGGTTTCGCGCCGCAGGCCGCGAGGTCGCTGAGGTTTACCGCCAGCGCCTTGTGGCCGAGCCTTACAGGCTCGACGGTCGAGAGAAAGTGCCGCCCCTCGACCAGCATGTCGGAGGACACGGCGAGCTGCATGCCCGGCGCGGGCGCGAGCAATGCGCAGTCGTCGCCCACGCCCAGCGGGGAGCGCTTGGCGGGGCGCTTGAAATAGCGTGTGATCAGGTCGAATTCACCCATAGGGGGTGGAGCATAAGCGCTGCGTGGGGCGGGTTTTTCTCCCTCCCCTTCCGGGGGAGGGCTGGGGTGGGGGCACGCGGCGTATCCATTGGGCGCTCTGCCTGCCCCCATCCCAACCTTCCCCCCAGAGGGGGAAGGAGCAAAACGGATTCAGGCCGCGCCGCGGAACCTGAGCGCCGCCTGCCGCACCACCTCCGCCAGCAACCGCTCCTTCCCCTGCTTCTCCCGCAACCATCGCGCGTCATTGCGGTTGGTTTCCACGCTGGTGCGCAGTTCGCCCAGCGCCTGCGTGGCGTTGAGCGCCTCGCTGTGCCATTCGAGCTGCGTCATCGTCATCAGGATGTGGTCGCGCAGCGGCATGTGCTGGCCGCTGGCCGGGTCGACATACACCGCATCGAGCCCGAAGCGGCAGGCCTGGAAGCGGTTGTAGGTGTAGACGAGGTAGTCGTCTTCCGTCGGCTCGAAGGGCTGCTCCTGCAGGAACCATGCGGCGAGCGACTGCACATAGCCCGCGAGCGCGGCGGCGCGTTCCACTGTGAGCGGCGTGTCGAACACGCGGATCTCGATGGTGCCGAACTCGGGCTTGGGGCGGATGTCCCAATAGAAGTCCTTCATGCTGCGCACGACGCCGGTGCGGGTCATGCGCTCGAAGTACGCCTCGAACTCCTTCCAGCTCAGCGTGAACGGCGCGCGGCCCGAAAGCGGGAACGCGAACACCGAGTTCAGGCGCGCCGAGTCGAACTGCGTGTCCTGCCCCTGCACGAAGGGCGACGAGGCCGACAGCGCAATGAAGTGCGGGATGTAGCGCGACATGCGGTGCAGCATCAGCAAGGCCGCATCGGCATCGGGACAGCCGATGTGCACGTGCTGGCCGAAGATGGTGAACTGCTTGCTCAGGTAGCCGTACAGCTCCGAGAGTTCGCGAAAGCGCGGCTTGTCGTAGATGCGCCGCTCGTGCCATTGCTGGAACGCATGCGTGCCGCCACCGACCACCGCGATGTTGAGCTTGTCGGCGTTCTTGATGAGCGCCTCGCGGATCGGCGAGAGCTGCTTGATCACGTCCGCCGCCGAATGGCAGATGTCGGTGGAGATCTCGATCATGCTCGAGGTCATCTCGGGCACCACGCTGCCGGGCAGCGGGGTCTGCGCCATCAGGCGCAGCATGTCCTCGGCGTAGGGCGCGAGGTCGTAGTCGTGCGTGTTGACCAACTGCAGCTCGAGCTCCACGCCGAGCGACAGCGCCTCCGACTTGTTGAAGGGCTCCAGCTTGACCGCGCGGCTCTCGGGATCGGCCGCCAGTGGCGCCGAGCGCACGTCGTCGCTGTCCGGGTCGATGGTGGTGGATGTAGTGGGAAGAGCGGTACTCATCGCTGCGTGTCCTCGGTGGTGCTGAAGGCCTGGGGCGCCCAGGGCACCGAACTCTCGCCGACCGCATGGATGGCCACGGTGGCGAGCACGGCGCCCACCAGCTCCATCAGCAGGATCGACGGCAGGGCGACCTGCGTGATCATGGTGCCGAGCAGCGGCGACGCGGTGGCGAAATTCGATGCGATCAGAAGCGCGATCGACGACAGCGGCGACATCGCGCAGCCGACCCAGAAGGCCTGCTTCCAGCTCGCGCCGCTGCCGGGGTTGGCAATGGCCACGCCGGCGATCTTGGCGACCATGCGCACGCCGATCACGGCCAGCACCACGCTGGCCACCGGCAGCGTCCAGTCGGCTTGCGCCGCCACGATGGACACCAGCACGAACATCAGCATGGTGAGCAGCGAGGCCGCGGTGCCGAGTTGCCGTTGCCAGGCCCAGGGCTTGGGGTTGAGCGTTTTCAGCAGCACGCCGCCGATCAGTGCCGCGAGCGGCGCCGAGCCGCCGACGTGCGCGGTGAGCGCCGCGCCGGCCGCGATGAGCGCGAGCAGCAGGATCGAGGTGTTCTCGCTCGTCGGGCTCATCACGCGCAGCGCGGTGCGCAGGGCCAGCGCCATGATCGCGCCGACCACGAACGAGAGGCCGAGCACCACCGCCACCGGGTAGAGCTTCTGCAGCAAGGTCTGCGGCGCGCGCTCGATGAGGCCGGCCTGCGCATAGCCGAGCGCGAGCGCATAGAAGGTGTTGAGCGTGGCCAGCGTCATCGCGCGTTCGGTGACGGGGCCCGCGGCACGGGTGTCGATGATCACGCGGCTCAGCACCGCCGGCGAGGCGACGATGGCCATCAACGCGATCGGATTGGCCACCGGCTCGGGCAGGCCCAGCAGCGTGAGCACCCAGTACACGCCGAAGTAGGTCAGCGTGGCTTCGAGCAGGCTCTGCACCAGCACCATCGGGTTGTGGCGGAACCAGCGCAGCGGCAGCCGGCCACCGGCCTCGAACAGCACCACGGCCACGCCCAGCTCCAGAAGGAACAGGCTGATGCCGCGCAGCGGCCAGATCGCGCCCTCGAAGCCGGCAAAGCCGACGACCGCGCCGACCAGCGAATAGCCGATCACCTTGGGCAGCCCCAGGTAGCGTCGCACCAGGTGGCCGGAGGCGGCGGCGGCCGCCAGCAGCAGCGACCACAGCACGGTGGGCAGGCCGGCCGAGGGGCGCACCCATTCGGACCAGAAACCCAGCAGATCGTTGATGAAGCTCGTCAAATTCATGCAGGTAGAAAGAAGCTCACAGGCCGGCTGCGCCAGCGCGCCCAGATGGCGCTGCGGATGCGGGCGCGGTCACCGAGGCTCACGCTGTGCGCGCGCAGCGCGAGGCGGAAAGCGAAATAGAAACTCACGCTCACATTGAGCGCGCCGATCACCGGGATCGCCGCCACCGCCCACCAGAGGGCGGGCTGCTGCAGCACCGACAGGCCCGTGGACGCCGCGGCCGCGGCAATTTGCCCGGCCGAGAGTGTCACGTGACGCACATCCAGCCCGAGCCCGAAGAAACCCGCGAACGCGGGCAGGAGGCCCAGCATGAGTCCCAGCGAGATGTTGGAGGCGAAGCCTGAGATGTGTGTGCGCATGAAGGTGGCCCAGCGGCGGGCCCGGGCGGCACCCAGAAAGGCGCCGATGCGTGGGTTGTAACGCATGGCGGAGTCCAGGCGATGCAGGACAAAGGCGTTTTCTGTCCATCCGGCGACGATGCTGGCCGAAAACAGCAGGATGCCGGTGATTGCCGCGAAAAGCGCGGTCGGACCGGCGAGCGAGAGCGAATGCAGCGTGGCCGCGGCATGCGCCGCGTCGAGCAGCGGCCGACCGAGTGCGTACTGCACCAGAAGCGCGAGACCGACCATCGCCGGCACCACCACCAGCACATTGCCCAGCACCGCGGCCACCTGCGAGCGCACGAGGTTGGCCACCTCGTCGACGAAATCGTCCACCGCTCCGTCCGCCTTGATGTCGCGCAGCCGCGCCGCGAGCGCCGGCGCCGTCATCGCGGGCTGCTTGGTGGCGAGCGTGAGGTGCAGCAGCTGGATCGCGACGAAGCTCGCCGCATACATCAGGCCCGAGGCGAGGCCCGCCCAGAAGGCCGACAGCGCCAGCGCATAGATGCCGAACTTGAGCAGCACCGTCACGGCGGTGAGCGCGCCACCGCCCGCGGCCTTCTTCACCATCTGCAGGTAGCTTGCGCGGTCGCGGGTGATGTAGTGCTCGCCGGTCTCGGCGCTGCGCTCGGTCACCTTGGCCGCGAGCATCGAGGAGTTCGTGGCGATGAGCGCGCGGATGCTGTTGCGCTCGCCGCCCGCCAGCACCAGCTTGCCGATCAGCCGCGCCACGCTGGGCGCGGGCGAGGGCGACATCAGGCAGTCGAGCAGTTCGCGGATGCGCAGCACACGCTCGCGCAACTGGCGCAGCCGGAACACCAGGCCCACCGAGATGCCGTTGTCCTCCAGGTGCGTGTAGACCGACGAGGCGCTGGCGCGGCAGGCGTCGAGCCGGTCGCGGAAGGCCACGAAGGCGGCCTGCAGGGCTTCTTCGCTTTCTGCGCCGGCGGGCTGCTCGAACATCTGCTCGCGCAGTTCGTCCAGGTCGGCCATCAGCGCGTGGAAGGGGCGTGCTTCGTGGTGATCCGCGCTGATGCGCAGGCGCAGCTCGGGCGAGAAACCCGCCGCCACCACCTGGCTGCCGCAGTAGGTGACCGCGTCCATGAGCGTGTGGCGCCAGCGCGGTGAGCCGTCGGCATCCACGTTGGCATCGCCCAGCAGCGCACCGATGCGGGCGAGCTGGGTTTCGTCGAGCAGCGCGATCCAGCCCGCGTCGAATACGCCGGGCAGCACCATGCGGAACAGGTCCGATGCATCGGTGGTCTCGGGCGTGCCCGGCAGGATCTTGCGGCGCAGCCGTTCGCTCAGTTCGCTCACGAAGGCGGTGCGCGGCGCGAAGCCGTAGTCGGCCAGCAGCGTGGTCAGGTCCACCGATTGCGTGAACACGCGCCACCAGGCGCGCAGGCGCTCGCGCAGTTCGGGACGCGCCTCGACGGCATCGAGCAGCAGAGACACGCGGCCCATGGCCGCCTGCGGCGATGCGCGGTCACCGCGCAGCCAGTCGAAGAGGTTGATGAGCCAGATGTGGCGCTGCGCCACATCGGCCGTGGGGTCGAGGCCGGCAAGCAGCCCCTGCAAGTCGCGCGATGCAGCAGCCATGGGGGAGCGGGGGAAAGAGGGGCGTGCCTAGTGCAACACGCGGGAAACCGGGGCGCCGCCGATGTCGGCCTCAAGCACGAACATGGGAACCGGAACGTCGAAGCGCTCGCCTTCCTCGCTCACCACGAAGAAGCTGCCATGCATCGTGCCGCTCGCGGCCTGCAGCCGGCAGCCGCTGGTGTAGCGGAACGATTCGCCGGGCGCCAGCAGCGGCTGCTGGCCGATCACGCCGAGGCCCTTGACTTCCTGCGGATGGCCCGAAGCGTCGTTGATGAGCCAGTGGCGCGCGATCAGTTGCGCGCCCACCGTGCCCACGTTGGTGATGGTGATCGTGTAGGAGAAGGTGTAGATGTTGTCCTTCGGGGAGGACTGGTCGGCCAGGTAGCGCGGCTCGACCTGGACGCTGAAGGGGCTGTGTGACATGGGGCGGATGGTAACGGAGGCCTTTCCTCGGATTTCCGCTCGCTGCGAGAATCCGGGGTTATGAGCACCCCGTTCCGCATCGCCCCCTCCATCCTTTCCGCCGACTTCGCCCACCTCGGCCAGGAACTGACCGACGTGATCGCCGCCGGCGCCGACTGGATCCACTTCGACGTGATGGACAACCACTACGTGCCGAACCTGACCTTCGGCCCGATGATCTGCCAGGCGCTCAAGCCCTACGCCAAGAAGGCGGACGGCACCCCGGTGCCGGTCGACGTGCACCTGATGATCCAGCCGGTCGACGCCCTGGCGGCCTCTTTCGCGCAAGCGGGCGCCGACTACATCAGCTTCCACCCCGACGCATCGCCCCATGTGCACCGCAGCATCCAGGCCATCAAGGCCGCGGGCTGCAAGGCGGGGCTGGTGTTCAACCCGGGGCTGGGCCTGGAGGCGCTGGACTGGGCCATCGACGACATCGACCTCATCCTCATCATGAGCGTGAACCCCGGCTTCGGCGGCCAGAGCTTCATCGACTCGGCCCTGCGCAAGATCGAACTCGCGCGCAAGCGCATCGAGCAGAGCGGGCGGGACATTCGCCTCGAAGTGGACGGCGGCATCAAGGCCGACAACATCGCGCGCGTGGCCTCGGCCGGTGCCGACACCTTCGTGGCCGGCAGCGCGATCTTCAACGCCAAGGACTATGGCGCGGTGATCGCCGAGATGCGCAAGCAACTGGCCGGCGTCAGCGCCTGACCTTGTCGTTGTAGACGCGGTCGGCCTCCGGCCCGCGGTCGGTGTCGACCACGCCGCGTTCCACGTCGTCGTGCGCCTGGCGGCCTACCTTGGGCGGCTGGCCGTCCTGGGTCTGCTGGCTGTCCGAGGACTGGTCGTGCTCGTGCGGCAGGCGGGGCGCCGATTCGCCGCCCTGCTCGACCTTGGTCTTGCCGCCGCCCGCGTCCTTCGATGGGGCTTTCGGGTCGGTGGGCGGGGTCTTGCTTTGGGTTTTGGTCATGCGATGGCTCCTTCGTGGCATTGCAGGCAAGCCTGCCCCGGCGAGGGCGCGCAGGCGGTAGGACATGCAAGGCAGGCCCTGTAGGTGGCCGCTCGGGTGCTATGAAACGGATAGCGGCTTTGCGCCCGATGAGAGGCCTCCGCAATAATCCCCCGCATGTCTTCCGATCCTTTTGCCGGCGCGGCGACCGACAGCCTGCGCATCCACACCTTCGCCTCGCTCCACCCCGGCCCCCGTTTCCTCGTGATCGGCGGCGTGCATGGCGACGAGACCTGCGGCACTGCGGGCGTCGAGCGCATCCTGGCCGAGTTCGATGCCGGCACGCTGCAACTGCAGCGCGGCGAACTGACGCTGGTGCCCGTGGCCAACCCGCTCGCGCGCCGGCGCCTGCAGCGTGAAGGCGAGCGCAACCTCAATCGCCTGTTCCGCCCGACCGACGAACCCGCCGACTACGAAGCCCGCATCACCAACCGCCTGGCGCCCGTCATCGCGCGCCACGAGGTGCTGCTCGACCTGCACTCCTTCCAGAGCGAGGGCGAGGCCTTCGCGATGATCGGCCCGCGCGACAACACCGGCACGCTGGAGCCCTTTGCCCGCTCGCACGAAGAGGGCCAGCTCGCGCTGCACATCGGCACGCCGATCGTGGTGGAAGGCTGGCTCGACATCTATGCCGCGGGCCTTGCGCAGCGCGCGGGCGGCGCGCCGGCCGACGAAGCCGCGCTCGACTTCGGCCGCGGCACCAACGAATACATCCGCAGCTGCGGCGGCTACGGCGTCACGCTCGAATGCGGCCAGCACCAGGACCCCGAGGCGCCCGAGGTGGCGTGGCGCGCCATCCGCCGCACGCTCGCGCTGCTCGGCATGGCGCCGCTGCCGGCCGGCCTGCCCGCCGCATCGGCGCAGCCCCAGCTGCTGCGCCTAGCCAGCGTGACCGATCGCCTGCATGAAGAAGACAGCTTCGTGCGCGACTGGGCCACCTTCGACGAGGTGCAGCGCGGCGAGCCGATCGGCATGCGGCACGACGGCACGCTGCTGAGCGCACCCGACGACGGCTTCATCGTGTTCCCCAACGCATTGGCACAGCCGGGCGCCGAGTGGTTCTACTTCGCGCACCCGAGCGAACGCGTGCTCGGGCCGGTGGCCGTCACGGCCTGACGCCGCGTTCCTACACCGCGCGGCCAGGGGCGCGGCACACATTCCGAATCTGAAGGAGTGTGCCCATGCCCGTCTCGAAAAAAGCCCCCGCGCCGCGCGTCCTGTGGAAGGGCGCGATCAGCTTCGGCCTCGTCCACATCCCGGTGGCGCTCTATTCGGCCACCACCGACCACGGCATCGACTTCGACTGGCTCGACAAGCGCAGCATGGACCCGGTCGGCTACAAGCGCATCAACAAGAAGACCGGCCGCGAAATCGCGCGCGAGAACATCGTCAAGGGCGTGGAGTACGAAGACGGCGAGTACGTGGTGCTCAGCGACAAGGAAATCGCGGCCGCCTACCCCAAGACCACGCAGACCATCGAGATCGAGACATTCGTGCCGGCCAACGGCATTCCGTTCGTGTACCTGGAGCGGCCGTACTACGTGGCGCCGATCAACAAGGGCGCCAAGGTCTACGCACTGCTGCGCGAGACGCTGCAGCGCAGCGAGCGCGTGGGCGTCGCCCGCGTCGTGATCCAGACCAAGCAGCATCTCGCGGTGCTGGTGCCCGTCGGCCCTGGCCTCGTGCTGAACCTGCTGCGCTGGGGCGCCGACATCCGGCCGTGGAAAGACCTGCCGCTGCCGTCCGAAGACGCGAAGAAAGCGGGCCTCACCGAGCGCGAACTCAAGATGGCCAAGCAGCTCGTCGAGGACATGAGCGGCGACTGGGAGCCGATGGAATTCAAGGACGAGTTCAAGGACGAAATCCTGCGGCTGGTCGACCGCAAGGTGAAGGCCGGCCAGACGGAAACCGTGACGCAGCCCGAGCCAGAAGAGGGCCAGTCCACCGAGGGCAAGGGCGCCAAGATCATCGATCTCACCGAACTGCTGCAGCGCAGCCTGCGCAACAAGGGCGGGAAGACGAAGGCCGCGGCCAACGACGAAGACGAGGAAGAAGATGAGCCCGCGCCCCGCGCCAAGCCGGCGGCGAAGAAGCGAAAGCCTGCCGCAAAGGCCGCCTCGAAAACGGCATCGAAGACCACCACTCGCCACCGCCGCGCGGCCTGAGGCGCCTTCGTCATCTGTGCCATGGGGACCCGCACCGCATCGACCGCGCACAAGGCGCTTTCCCGTTACCACGGCAAGCGCGATTTCTCGCGCACGCCGGAGCCCAAGGCGGGCGGCCGCGCGGGCAAGGGCGTGCTCTCCTTTGTCATCCAGAAGCACCACGCGAGCCACCTGCACTACGACTTCCGGCTCGAACTCGACGGCACGCTCAAGAGCTGGGCCGTGCCGAAGGGCCCGTGCCTCGATCCGATGGTCAAGCGCATGGCGGTGCATGTCGAGGACCATCCGATTTCGTATGCGGATTTCGAAGGCACCATTCCGCCGAAGCAATACGGCGCGGGCACTGTCATCGTGTGGGACCGAGGCGATTGGCTGCCGGATGGCGATGCACGCAAGGCGCTGGCGGCCGGCAAGCTCAAGTTCGAGCTGCGCGGCGAAAAACTCAAGGGCCAATGGACGCTGGTGCGCATGCACGGCAAGGGCGACGAAAAGCACGAACCGTGGCTGCTCATCAAGGAGCGCGACGATGCGGCGCGCGATCTCGCCGACTACGACGTGCTCGAAGAGCAGCCCGCGAGCGTGCTGACCGGCCGCGGCGTGGACGAGGTGGACAGTCCGCCGAAAAAAGCAGCGCCCGCCAAAAAGGCCGCGGCGAAGAATCCCACGAAGAAGGCGGTCAGGAAAAAGACCGCGTTGCCCGCCACCTTTCAACCGCAGCTCGCGACCCTCGCAGCGTCCCCTCCGTCATCGCCCGACGACTGGCTCTACGAGCTCAAGTTCGACGGCTACCGCCTGCTCGCCCGCATCGACAAGGGCAAGGTGCGCTGCTTCACCCGCAACGGCCACGACTGGACCGACAAGCTGCCCGCGCTCGCCAGGGCCCTCGCGAAGCTGCCGACCGATTCGGCCTGGCTCGACGGCGAGATCACCGTCGAGGGCGACAACGGCGCGCCCGACTTCCAGGCGCTGCAGAACGCCTTCGATCGCGGCACCACGTCGTCCATCGTCTACTGGCTGTTCGACGCGCCCTTTCTCGACGGGCAAGACCTGCGCGACGAGCCGGTCGAGGAACGGCGCGCGCACCTGGCCCGCCTGCTGGGCAAGCGGCCGCCGGCACCGCTGCGCCTGAGCGATGCGTTCGAGGCGTCGCCGCGCGACCTGCTGGCGTCGTCCGCGCGCATCGGCTTCGAGGGCATCGTCGGAAAGTTGAAGGGCTCGCCGTATGTATCGCGCCGCTCGGCCGACTGGATCAAGCTCAAGAACCAGCAGCGCCAGGAGTTCGTGATCGGCGGCTACACCGCGCCCAAGGGCGCGCGCGCGGGGTTCGGCGCGCTGCTGCTCGGCGTGCACGACGACAAGGGACGGCTGCGCTATTGCGGCAATGTAGGCACCGGCTTCAACGCGGATCGGCTTGCCGACATCAAGGTGCGGCTGGACAAGTTGGCCACCGACGATTGCCCCTTCAAGCCCGCGCCGGACGGTGTGAACGCGAAGGCCCAATGGGTCAAACCCATGCTCGTGGCCGAGGTCTCCTTCGGCGAATGGACGCGCGAAGACCGTGTGCGCCAGGCGGTGTTCCAGGGGCTGCGCGCCGACAAGCCCGCGCGCAGCATCGTGCGCGAACGCGCGTCGCAACCCGAGGCCTCGGCTGCGACGCCCGCGAAGAAGCAAGGAGCGAAGGCACCCATGGCATTGAAGATCTCCCACGCCGACCGCGTGATCGATGCGAAGAGCGGCATCACCAAGGGCGAACTCGCCGCCTACTACGACGCGGTGGGCACGCTCATGCTGCCGCACCTGCGCGGGCGGCCGGTGTCGCTGGTGCGCGCGCCCGACGGCGTGGGCGGCGAGCTGTTCTTCCAGAAGCACATCCAGAACCGCGAGATACCCGGCGTCAACCTGCTGGACCCCGCACTCGATCCGGGCCACGAGCCGCTGCTGCAGATCGACAGCAAGACCGGGCTCATCGGCGCCGCGCAGATGAACGTCATCGAGCTGCACACCTGGAACGCCACCTCGCGCGCCATCGACCGGCCCGACCGCATGACCTTCGACCTCGACCCCGGCGAGGGCGTGGGCTGGCCGCAGATCCAGGAGGCGACGATGCTGGTGCGCACGCTGCTCGACGAACTGGGCCTGCCTTCGTTCCTCAAGACCAGTGGCGGCAAGGGCCTGCACGTGGTGGTGCCGATCCGCCGGCAGTACGGTTGGGACGAGGTCAAGGGGTTTTCGCAGGCGGTGGTGGTGCACCTGGCGCAGACGATTCCGGACCGCTTCGTCGCCAAGAGCGGGCCGCGCAACCGCGTGGGCAAGGTGTTTGTCGACTACCTGCGCAACGGCTTCGGTGCGACGACGGTCAGCGCGTGGTCGGCGCGATCGCGCCCGGGGCTGGGCGTGTCGGTGCCGGTGGCATGGGACGAGTTGCCCGCACTCACCGGCGCCGCGCAATGGACCATCGCCAACGCGGCCGAGCGCTTCGCCACGGGCAACAAGCCGTGGGCGGCGCTGGAGCGCAGCCGCAAGGGCATAGCAGCGGCGATGAAGATGCTCGATTACAAGCCGCAGTAGTGCCCGGTTTTTCTCCCTCCCCCTCTGGGGGAGGGTTGGGGTGGGGGCACGACGGCCTTAAGAAAACGCAGCGCCTCATCGAAGGCCTGCCCCCATCCCAACCTTCCCCCAAAGGGGGAAGGAGCAAACCCGTCGCTACTGCAGCACTTCCTCCGTCGTCACATCGAAGCGCTCCAGCGTGTTCGCGCCGAACACCATCGTGATCGGCACGTCCGCCGCATCGCGCCCGCGCGCCATCACCACGCGGCCGATGCGCGGCGTGTTGTGGCGCGCATCGAAGGTGTGCCAGCGGTCGCCCAGGTACACCTCGAACCACGCGCTGAAGTCCATCGGAAAGCGCACCGGCGGAATGCCGATGTCGCCCAGGTAGCCGGTCACGTAGCGCGCCGGAATGTTCATGCAGCGGCACAGCGTGATCGCCAGGTGCGCGAAGTCGCGGCACACGCCCGTGCCCTCGCGATAGCCTTCGAGCGCGGTGCGCGTGGCGCGGGCGTTCTGGTAGTCGAAGCGCAGGTGGTTGTGCACGAAGTCGCAGATCGCCTGCACGCGGCCCCAGCCCGGCGCCACGTTCGTGAAGTTGGCCCAGGCGAACTGCAGCAGTTCGCTGTCGACTTCGCAATAGCGGCTGGGCAGCACGAAAGGCAGCGCGGCCACCGGCAGGTCGGCCGCCGCATGCTCGATGGCGCCCAGGTCGACCGGGTCGGGCGCGCCGGTGTCGTACACGGTCGCCTGGTTGCGCAACCGCACGCTGCTCACCCCCAGCGGCACATGCACGCGCGCGCACTGGTTGCCGAAGCTGTCGCTGTAATGGTCGGTGATGAGCGGCGGGCTGATGGTGATGTTCTCGCTGCCCTGGATGTCGGCGGCGCGCGAAGGGTGCACCTGCAACATGTAGATCAGCGCGGTGGGGGCGGTGACGCCCAGCTGGATGTCGTATCCGATCCTGATCTGCATTGGATTTCTTCCCTGGATGAACCAACCGGTGAGGCGACCGGTGCGCGTGAGACGCCGAGAACACGACAAGCACGATCGGTGCCGTCTTCGGCCCATGCTATGCGACAGAGGTGTCCGAAGCCGCGCGCCACATCCCGCAAACCCTCGTAGTCGCGCTCCTACCGCCGGGGCGCGCGCCCTCCCACATGCGAGGGCGGGGCGCCACTACGGGTAACAGACGGTGCAAAACATAACCTCAGGTTCTGTTCAGACTGATTCCTTGGAGGGAAATCATGGAGTTCGCAACCCTGTTCGATTCGCTCACCGGTGCGTGGGGCGACGAGATCCTCGTCTGGGCCGTCGCCGCCGTTGCGGGATGCATCTGCCTGGTCGCCGTGGCCAACGTGCTCGACATGTTCCTCGACAACAACAACGAAATGGGCTGAGTGGGGCTGACTGCCTTCTCCCATCTCTCCCTCACGACATGAAAGATTCCAGGTCCCCGATGACGCCACAGAACAAAGCCGCCGCAGGTCGCCGCGCCAATGCCACCAAGACCACCAAGTCCGGTGACGGCCGCAACGCCAAGCAGCTGCAGCTCGATGGCTTCACCACCGAGCATCCCGCGCACCTGACCACCAACCAGGGGCTGCAGATCCCGGACAACCACAACTCGCTCAAGGCGGGCGTGCGGGGACCCACGCTGCTCGAAGACTTCATCCTGCGCGAGAAGATCACGCACTTCGACCACGAGCGCATTCCCGAGCGCGCGGTGCATGCGCGCGGTTCGGCGGCGCATGGCTATTTCCAGGTCTACAAGTCGATGTCGCAGTTCACCTCGGCCGACTTTCTGCAGGACCCGGACGTGAAGACGCCCGTTTTCGTGCGCTTCTCGACCGTCGCGGGCTCGCGCGGATCCGCCGATACGGTGCGCGACGTGCGCGGCTTCGCCGTCAAGTTCTACACCCGCGAGGGCAACTACGACCTGGTGGGCAACAACATCCCGGTGTTCTTCATCCAGGACGCGATGAAGTTTCCCGACCTCATCCACGCCGTGAAGCCCGAGCCGCACCACGAGATGCCGCAGGCCGCGAGCGCGCACGACACCTTCTGGGACTTCGCCTCGCTCATGCCCGAGACCACCCACATGCTGATGTGGGCGATGAGCGACCGCGCCATTCCGCGCAGCCTTCGCATGATGGAAGGCTTCGGCGTCCATACCTTCCGCTTCGTCAACAACCGCGGCGAGAGCCACTTCGTGAAATTCCACTGGAAGCCCAAGCTCGGCATCCACGGCCTGGTGTGGGACGAGGCACAGAAGATCGCCGGCAAGGACGCCGACTTTCATCGCCGCGACCTCTGGGAAGCCATCGAGAACGGCGACTTCCCCGAATGGGAGCTCGGCGTGCAGATCGTTCCGGCCGACAAGGAGCATTCGCTCGGCTTCGACCTGCTCGACCCCACCAAGCTGATTCCCGAAGAAATGGTGCCCGTGCAGAAGATCGGCAAGCTGGTGCTCGACCGCAACCCCGACAACTTCTTCGCCGAGACCGAGCAGGTGGCCTTCCACCCCGGCCACGTGGTGCCCGGCATCGACTTCAGCAACGACCCGCTTTTGCAGGGGCGCCTGTTCTCGTACACCGACACGCAGATCTCGCGCCTGGGCGGCGCGAACTTCCACGAGCTGCCGATCAACAAGGGCGTGTGCCCGTTCCACAACTTCCAGCGCGACGGCATGCACCGCCAGACCATCGCGCGCGGCCAGGTGGCCTACGAGCCCAACACGCTGGGCAGCGGCACCGAGTTCCGCGTCGATGGCGGCAGCAACGGCTTCCAGTCGTTCCCCGAAGAGATCGATACGCCCAAGGTGCGCCGCCGCAGCCCTTCGTTCGACGACCACTTCACGCAGGCGCGCCTGTTCTTCAACAGCCAGAGCGCGCCCGAGAAGGAACACATCATCGCGGCCTTCCGCTTCGAGCTTTCCAAGCTCGAGGTGCCGGCCATCCGCCAGCGCATGGTCGACAACCTCGCACATGTGGACGAGAAGCTCGCGCGCCGCGTGGCCGAGCCGCTGGGCATCGGCGAGCCCGATGCCAAGGCGGCGGCGGGCCGCTCGGGCTTTCGCGACCATCGCATCGCGTTGCCGATCGACGAATCGCCCGCGCTCAGCATGGCCGACACGGGCGACGGTTCGATCCGCACCCGCAAGATCGCGATCCTCGTGGCCGACGGCGTCGATTCGGCGTCGCTCAAGCCGATCCGCGATGCGCTGGAACAGGCCGGCGCGCAGTGCAAGGTCGTCGGCCCGCGCCTGGGCACCGTGGCCAGTGCGTCCAAGCGGCAGATCGATGTCGACATGACGTTCGCCAACACGCCCTCGGTGATGTTCGATGCGGTGCTGGTGCCGGCCGGCACCGACAGCGCGGCCGCGATGGCGGCAACGGGCGATGCCGTGCACTTCGTGCTGGAAGCCTACAAGCACTGCAAGGCGATCTGCACGGTGGGCGAGGGCGTGCAACTGCTCTCGACGTTGGGCATCGGAGCGGACAGCGACGCGCCCGCGGGCGTCATTGTGGCGGCCACACCGGTCACCAATCTGGGCGACAGCACGGCGGCCACGCAGATCGCGCACGACTTCATCGCGGCGATCGCCAAGCATCGTCACTGGGACCGGGCGAACATCGACGCCGTGCCGGCCTAGCAGGCGGTCGAACGCCGAATCCGGCTCATCCGCCGGGCACTCTCTCATCCGATCCTCGCTTGCACTTCACGCCGTCACGCGCTGACGGGGAAGCGCCGCGCCTTGTGCGAGCTGCCTGTCCTGCCTATCGCAAGGGCGGCTGCGGCAGCCCGCGCAATTACCCATGCCAAGCCCGCGTTTCTTGGAGGTGACACACAAGAGCCATAGAAACAGCCGCTGTTCGACCGCTGTTTCTTACTTCACTCAAAAAATTCCACATGACGCATCCAGCATCGAGGCCACTCTGGCAGTTCAAGACGTTGGCACTGACCCTGGCTCTCGTGCTGACCGCCTGCGGTGGCGGCGGCAATGGGGGCGCTTCGTTCCCGCTGATCCCCCCGCCTTCGGGCAATGCGCCGCCGGTCACGACACCGCCGGAAACCCCACCGGTCACGCCGCCCACCTGCTCCGCCGCCGTGCCGGCCAATGCGCCGCTCACGGCCATATCGGCCATCCAGGGCACGGGCGATCTGAGCCCGATGGCGGCGCAGGCCGTGACCGTGCGCGGCGTGGTCGTCGGCGATTTCCAGAACACCGGCACCACCAGCGTCAAGCTCAATGGCTTCTTCGTACAGCAGCTCGTGCCCGACGCCGATCCGGCGACCTCCGAAGGCATCTTCGTGTACGCGCCGGGCGCCGCCACGCGCGTGGCCGTGGGCGACTATGTCCAGGTCTCGGGCGCCGTGACCGAGTTCGGCCAGACCGCGGGCGCCAGCGCCAAGCCCGATGCCATCACGCAGATCGCGGGCACCAGCGGCGACCCGCTGGCCATCAGCGTCTGCGGCAGCGGTGTCGTCATCGCGCCCACGCAGATCACGCTGCCGGTGGCCGATGAATCCACGCTGGAGCGCTACGAAGGCATGCTGGTCGAGATCGCGCAGCCGCTCGCCGTGACGGAACTCTTCGAGCTCGGCCGCTATGGCCAGATGGTGCTGTCGCTCAACGGGCGGCAGTTCAACTTCACCAACGGCAACGCGGCCGCCACGCATGCACAGAACCTGCTCTCGCGCATCGTGCTGGACGACGGCGCCTCGCCGCAGAACCCGAACCCCATTCCCTACCTGAGCGCGCCCGGGACCGACGGCACCCGGCGCATGGGCGACACGACGCAGAAGGTCACCGGCATCCTGAGCCACAACTTCGGCGCCTACCGCATCCAGCCGACGGTGGCACCGGTGTTCGCAGAGACCAATGCGCGCCAGCCCACCGCACCGGTGGTCAACGGCGCGCTGAAGGTCGCGAGCTTCAACGTGCTGAACTACTTCACCACGTTCCTGAACGGAGAAACCGCCTCGGGCCAGACCGGCCAGGGCTGCTCGTTCGGCACGGGTCCGGCTGCCGCCGCGAACTGCCGTGGCGCCAACAACCTCAATGAGTTCCAGCGGCAGCAGGCCAAGATCGTGGCCGCCATCGCGGGGCTCGATGCCGACGTGCTCGGGCTGATGGAAATCCAGAACACCGACGTGGCCACGGACGACCTGCTCGCAGCCCTGAACGCCAAGGTTGGCGCGGGCACCTACGCCGCCGTTCACAGCGGCGTGTTCGGCACCGATGCCATCAAGGTGGACATCCTCTATAAGCCCGCGAAGGTCCAGCGCGTGGGCAACGCCGTGCTGCCGACCGGCACGGACCTGACCGACTACACGGCAGCCAGCGGACGGCCGCCGCTGGCCCAGCGCTTCAGCGCGGTGGGCAACAACGGCGGCTTCTGGTTCGTGGTCAACCACTTCAAGAGCAAGGGCAGTTGCCCGAGCACGGGCGACATCGACCAGGGGCAGGGTTGCTTCAACCTCGCGCGCATCCAGCAGGCGAAGGCGCTCAACAGCTTCGTCGCCAAGCTCAAGCTCATGGGCGCGCCCCAGACCGAGGCCGACGTGCTGATGATGGGCGACTTCAACAGCTACCTGCTGGAAGACCCGACCAAGGAACTGGAAGCGGTCGGCAACGAGAGCCTGCTCAAGCGCATGCCCGCCAACGACCGCTATACCTACGTCTTCGGCGGCGAGACCGGTGCGCTGGACCACTCCTACGCCTCGGATTCGCTGAAGACACAGGTCAGCGGCGTGAGCGTCTGGCACATCAATTCCGACGAGCCGACCGCGCTGGACTACAACACCGACTTCACCACCGACGACCGCTATGCGCCCACGCCCTTCCGCGCGTCGGACCACGACCCCGTGCTGGTCGGCCTGACGCTCGCGGCCGATGCGGCCGTGACGCAACCCATCGTCACCGCGTCGATCCCGTCCGCCGTGAAAGTGGGCGAGACCTACAGCGTGAACATCTCGGAAGCCACGCCCGGAGGCACGGCCACGGTGACTTCCCTGTCGGTCGATTGGGGCGACGGCACCGCCGCCACGACGGCACCGGGCACGGGCGTGGTCACGCACACCTACGCGGCCGCGGGCACCTTCAACATCGTGGTCACGCTCACCAACTCGGCCGGCCAGACGGCCACGCAGTCGGGCGGCGTGACTGTCAGCACGGTGGTGGTGGTGACGCCACCCGGCGCGCCGGACCTGTTCATCAGCGAATACGTGGAAGGCTCGGCGACCAACAAGGCGCTGGAGATCTACAACCCGACCGCGTCGGCCGTGGACCTCAGCCTGTACACCCTCAACCTGTATTCCAACGGTGCGGCCGCGCCGAGCAACTCTGCGCCGTTGACCGGCTCCCTGCCGGCCGGTGGCGTGCTGGTGCTGGCGAACAACGGCGCCACCGCGGCCTTCAAACCGCCGGGCACGGTCATCAACAGCACCGTCATCAACTTCAATGGCGACGATGCGCTGACGCTGGAAAAATCCGGCGTGGTCATCGACCGTTTCGGCCAGGTCGGCACCGACCCCGGCACCGAATGGACTGGCGTCGGCGGCATCAGCACGCTGAACCAGACCCTGCGCCGCAAGCCCACCATCAAGGCCGGCGACCGCAACCCGGGCCTCGCCTTCGATCCGTCGGTGCAATGGGACAGCTTCCCCATCGACACCTCCGCGGGCCTGGGCGCACACACGGTGAATTGAGCAAGCGGCGAAACCGGCCCCCGCGCCGGTTTCGCCTTCATGACTTAGTCCTTTTGCGCTAGACCGTATTGCGAATAGGCGCGGAGGGTACCCCCTCCTAGACTTTCCCCACGAGGCCTGAACGGCGCGCACTTCCGCGGCGTCGAGCATCTGTTGCAACACCAGCAGCAGGTGCACCGGCCGCGTGCGGGGGTCCAATGGCTTGGTTTTCAAGATGGGGATGGGAGCGCCCTGCACGTCGTCGTGCGGGAATCGCAGGCGCGCTCGGTCTGGCCGGCATTCTTCTGCTGGGCTTCGGCCCCCCGGTCTCGGCGCAGCCGAACGCCGAAGCCGCGGCCGGCAAGGCCGAGCAGGCGCGGCTGGCCGACACCGACACCTTGCTGGCATTGACCAGCGAAGGCGCAGTGCTTTACGGGCAGGACGCGGTCAAGCTCTCGGGCTATCAATACTGCAGCCAGGCCGTCGCGCTGGCGGAGGCCGGCGAATTCCGCCAGAGCATCCGCGCCGCGAGCAAGGCGCTGCACCTGGCCAACGCCACGCGCGATCCGAACCTCATGGCCATGGCCAATCGCGACCTGGCCATCGTCTACAGCTATTCGGGCCAGCTCGAAAAAGCAGAAGAGTTCGCCCGCGAAGCGCTCAAGCACCCGGCGCGCGACCCCAAGCTGGTGGTCGGCCCCGCGCAGAAGGTGATCGGCGACGTGCGCACGCGCCGCGGCGATTTCGCCGGCGCCGTGCTCAGCTACGACGAGGCGCTGGCCAACAGCTCGCCGCGCTATGCGCCGCTGGTGCAGGCCTCGCTGGTCAACGCGCTCATCGAATCGGGTGACCCCGCACGGGCACGCGAAGTGCTCGGCACCATGGCACCGCCCAAGGACGCACCGCTCACCGCGCAGCTCGACCGCACCCGCGCCCGCCTGCTGCTGGCCGAGAACAAGCCGGCCGAGGCGCGCGACATGTACCGCGCGCTCACCGCGCGACAGGTCGGCGCCGACACCGAGTACTACCGCCTCTGGGCCTGGGACGGCGTGGCGCGCAGCGAAATGGCGCTGGGCCAGAAGCAGGCCGCGGCCGAGGCCGTGGGCCAGGCGCTCGGCGGCGTGGACAAGGTGCGCGCCAGGTTCCGCAGCGAAGAATTCAAGATGGGCCTGTTCTCGGACCTGCAATCGGTGTTCGAGCGCGGCGTGTCGGTCTACAGCGACGCGGGCGATGCGCGCGCCGCCTTCGAGGTCAGCGAGCACAGCCGCTCGCGCGCGCTGCTCGATGCGGTGCGCGGGCGCGCGAAGGTCAGCGAGCAAGCCACCAGCACCGTCGACCTCGCCACGCTGCAGCGCACGCTGGCCGCCGACGAGCGCGTGGTGCAGTTCCACTCGCTGCCCGACCGGCTGGTGGTGTGGGTGGTGAGCCCAAGCGCGATCCAGGAGAAGACGGTGGCCGTGAAGCGCGACGAGCTCAACGAGCTGGTCGAGACTTTCCGCAACTCCATCGTGCGCGGACGCCGCACCGCCATCACCAACGCCGACAAGCTCGGCGCCGCACTGCTCGGGCCGCTCGGCCTCGCGCCGGGGCAGCGCCTGATCATCGTGCCGCACGGTCCGCTGCATTACCTGCCGTTCCAGGCGCTGCGGCTGGATGGCCGCTATGTGATCGAGACGCACCCGGTGTCGGTCGCGCCGTCGATGAGCATCGCGGTGCAGCTGGCGCAGCGCACGCCGCGCGTGAACGCCTCGCTGGTCGCCTTCGGCAATCCACGCATCGAGGACAAGTACGACCTGCCGGGCGCCGAGACCGAGGTGAAGCAGCTCGCACAACTCTTCCCGCGCAACACCGTGTTCATGGGCGCGGCCGCCACCAAGACGCAGTTCCGCGACGTGGCCGCGCGCTCGCCGCTGATGCACGTGGCGGCGCACGCCGAGGCCGATGCGGTCGATCCGCTGTACTCGCGCATCCTGCTGGCCAACGAAGGCGGAAAGCAGAATTTTCTCGAAGCGCACGAGATCCTCGGGCTGCCGATGGAAGGCACTGCATTGGTCACGCTCTCGGCCTGCGAATCGGGGCTCGGGCGCATCGCGCAGGGCGACGAGGTGCTGGGCTTCACGCGTTCGTTCCTCTCGGCGGGAAGCTCCAGCCTGATCGCCTCGCTGTGGCCCGTGTCGGACGACGCGACCGCGGTGCTCATGAGCACGCTCTACGGCGAACTCTCCAAGGGCCGCGACCTGCAGAAAGCGATGCAGGCCGGGCAACTGGCCGTGTTGAAGGACCCCAAGATGTCTCATCCCTTCTTCTGGGCGCCGTTCAACCTGATCGGCAACTGGCGCCTGACGGTGGGGAGCTGAACCATGCGCAATGCCATGAACAGCAACCGCTCCATCGCCCTCGCTCCACGCAGTGCGCTGCGTCCCATCGCCTGGGCCACCGGCGCTTTGGTGTCGGCCGTCCTCTTCATGGCTGCGGATCGCGCGCATGCCGAAGAGCAGGCACAGGCTGAACAGCAAGCCGCCACGGTCAACGACGCCGGCGACACCGAACTGCTCCCGACCAAGGACCCGTGCGGCACCTGCGACCGCCCGCTCGCGCAGGCGACAGGCACCGTTGCGCCGCAAAGCCTGCCCGCACCGCCGCGCCCCGCCGGCACGACGTTCAAGCTCAACGACCTGCGCCTGAACGGCGTCAAGGCACTGACCAACGAAGAGCTGCAATCGATCACCACGCCCTACATCGGCCGCGACGTCACGCTGGGCGATCTCGAAGGGCTCGCGCAGGCGATCACCGCGCGCTACAAGGAACGCGGCTACTTCCTCGCGCAGGCCATCGTGCCCGTGCAGACGGTGCGCGACGGCATCGTCGAGATCAGCGTGATCGAAGGGCGCATGGGCAAGGTCGACGTGGTCGTCGCGCCCGATGCGGCGCTCAGTGAAGCGCGCGTGCGCGGTTTTCTCGCGCCGCTGCAACCGGGCGAAGCGGTCAGCGCGCAGCGCTATGAGCGCGCGATGCTGCTGCTGTCGGACCAGCCCGGCGTCAAGGTGTCGTCGGGCCTGCAGGAAGGCACGCAGCCGGGCACCACCGACCTCTCGGTCGAAGTGGCGGCCGCGCCGCGCTGGGCTTTCACGGCCGAGGCCGACAACCACGGCACCAAGGAATCGGGGCGCTATCGCGTCGGCGGCACCGCGCGCTGGTTGAGCCCCTTCGGCATCGGCGACAACCTCGACATGCGCCTGATGGTGTCCGACAGCAACGACCTGCAGTTCGGCCGCATCGCGTACGAGGCACCCATCGGCACCAGCGGCCTGCGCGCCGGGGTGGGCCTGGCGCGCGTGAACTACGAGCTCGGCGGCCAGTTCGCCGACTACGAGGCGCGCGGCCGCGCCAACGTGCTCGACTTCTCGCTCAACTACCCGCTGATCCGCCAGCGCCAGCAGAACCTGTTCCTGCGCCTGGGCGCCGACATCAAGGACCTGACCGACGAGGTCGGCATCGTGAACAGCAATTCGCGCAAGCGCATCCATGGCCTGAGCGCGGGCTGGACCTGGGAGCGCCGCGACGAGGTGTTCGGCGGCGGCTACTGGGCCAGCTCGGGCACGCTCTACCACGGCAACCTCTCGATCCGCGATCCGGAGAGCCGCCTGGCCGACCAGAGCATCGGCGGCCACCGCACCGAAGGCGGCTTCACCAAGCTGAGCTTCCAGCTCTCGCGGCTGCAGACCATCGTGCCGCGCCACTCGCTGTACCTCTCTGTCGGCGGGCAGTGGGCCAGCAAGAACCTCGACGGCTCCGAAAAACTCGCGCTCGGCGGCGCGCGCGCGGTGCGTGCGTACCCCTCGGGCGAGCTGCTGGTGGACCAGGGCGTGATCGGCACGGCCGAGTGGCGCTGGTCGCTCAACGAAGAGTTCACGCCCTTCCTGTTCTACGACGCCGCCCACGGAAAGATCGTGCGCAACCCCACGTTCGCCGATGGCGCCAACAGCCACAGCCTGCGCGGCTACGGCGTGGGCGTGAGCTGGTCGCGGCCGGGCAATTTCTCGATCAACGCCACGCTCGCCTGGCGCGCCGGCACGCCGCCGGCGCAGACCGACGGCGGTGGGCGCAATCCGCGCCTCTACGTGCAGCTCATCAAGGCGTTCTGACCATGAAGCAACGCAATCTCTCCCGCCAACGGCCCCGCCACCATCGCGGCCTGCAGCTGCGGCCCCTGGCGATCTCGCTCTTGTGCGCGGGCCTCTCGCCGGCCATCGCGCAGGTGCTGCCCATGGGCTTTTTGCCCATTGCCGGCGGCGTCACCATGACGCAGAGCGGCGCCGTGATGAGCATCAACCAGCCGCTCGCGCGCGGCATCGCGAACTGGCAGTCCTTCTCGATCGGCCCGGGCGGCGTCGTCAACATCGTGCAGCCGGGCGCGACGAGCGTGCTGCTCAACCGCGTCACCGGCAACGAACTCTCGACCATCGCGGGCACGCTCACGGCGAACGGCCGCGTCATCCTGATCAATCCCAACGGCGTGATGTTCAGCCAGGGCGCGACGGTGAACGTGGGCGGGCTGATCGCCTCCACGCTGGCGTTGACGACCTCCAACCAGAGCTTCATGGACGGCGCCACCAAACTCACCTTCGAGCGCCCCGATGCCAACTCGGCCTCGGTGCACAACCTCGGCAACATCACCGCCACCGGCGGTGGGCCCGTGGTGCTCATGGGCGCAGTGGTCGGCAACGGCAGCACCGGCAGCATCACGGCCGACAACGGCACGGTTGCGCTGGCCTCGGGCCGCAAGATCACGCTGGACCTCGTGGGCGACGGGCTCACCAACATCGTCATTGCGCCCGACGCCATGGCCACCCACGCGGCCGTGGACAACAGCGGCACGATCCAGGCCGACGGCGGGCGCGTGGCGCTCATCGGCAGCTCCGTCACCGTGGGCGAGTTGGTGGTCAACCAGACCGGCACGGTGCGCGCGCGCTCCATCGGCACGCGCAACGGCGAGATCGTCCTCGGCGGCGGGCAGGACAACCAGGTCGCGATGACCGGCGGCACGCTCGACGCCACCGGCGCCGCGGCCGGCGAGCGCGGCGGCAACATCCGCATCGCGGCGGGACAGGTGCAGTTGCAGGCCACGAGCGGAGGCAAGCAGGCGCTGGTCGATGCCAGCGGGCAGGCCGGCGGCGGCACGGTCGCGGTGAGCGGTTACGACGTGGCGCTGTCGTCGGGTTCGGTGCTGCGCGCCAGCGCGACCGGGCAGGGCGCGGGCGGCACCATCGACGTGGGCACGGCAACGGGCCAGGTCCTGGTGGACGGCCTCACCGCACCGGCGCGCGAATCGCATGCGCAGGTGTTCGGCGAACTGAGTGCGCGCGGCGCCGGCAGCGGCAAGGGCGGCACCATCACCACGAAGGCCGACGGCCTGCGCATCGGCGCTGCACGTGTCGATGCCGGCGGCGGCGCGAACGGCGGCCTCAACGGCAGCTGGCGCATCGACACGCCGACCGGCAACATCGATGTGGTCAACAGCGCCGACGTTCCGGCGTACCAGGCCGACTATCCGGGCATTGCATCGGGCGCGACCGTCGATGCGGGCAGCATCGGCAACGCATTGGGCCGCGGCACCGACGTCACGCTCGCGAGCGGCGCAATCGGCGACCAGCGCGGCGTGCGTTTCGGCGAGAACGTGCAGGTGGTCAAGCAGGAAGGCGGCACCGCCACGCTGCGGGTGGATTCCGCCGGCAGCATCTTCATGGACAGCGGCTCCGCGATCGTGTCCAAGCAGGGCGCGCTCAACGTGGACTTCAATGCCGATTCGACCGGCGCCATCGCGGCCCGCGCGGCGGACCCCGCGCAGATCTCCGTGAGCGGGGGCGATCCCAATTTCGAAACCGACTACGCGGGCGCGATCCGCCTTGTGGGCGCGAACATCGATGCGAACGGCGGCAACATCCGCTTCTTCGGCCAGGGCGATGCGCAGAACGGCCGCGCAGTGGGCGGCTCGTCATCGGACAGCGACGGCCAGTGGCTCGAAGGCATCTACCTGAGCGAAAGCACGCTGGCCACCAACGCCGGCGGCATCGTCAGCCTGCGCGGCCAGGGGCGGTCGTGGGTCGCGACGGACGACGGCGGCAACCCGCGCTTCGTGTCCAGCGAGGGCATCGCGCTCTGGTACAGCACGCTGAAAGCCGGCGGCACAGGCACGGTGAGCCTGGACGGCACCGGCGGTGTCGGCGGGAGCGGCGTCAACGTGGCGTACGGTTCCACCATCACCGCGACCGGCGGCGACGTGACGCTGACGGGCCGCGGCACCGACTGGACGGCCGACATGCCGGTGGGCAGCAACTTCGGGCAGACGGGTGTCTCCGTCAGCACCAACGCGACCATCGATGCGGGTGGCGACGTGCGCATCGATGGCGCCGGCGGGAACACCGATGCGATGCGCCAGAGCCTGGCGTTCGCCAGGGAAGGCGGCTTTGCGGGCGCATCGAGCGGCGTGTTCATTGGCGGCAGCATCACCGCCGGCAACGGCCGGCGCATCGACATCACCGGCAAGGGGGGCGGTGACGGGTTCGGTGCGGACCTCGATGCCAACGGCAACATCGTCATCACACCCGACGGCAGCCGGGGCTGGGGCGTGCAGGTGAGCAGCGAGGGCGGCGGCACCCCGGCGCTGCGCACCGCCGGCGGCACCGTGGCCATCGACGGGCAGGGCACCGATGTCTCGCTGCGGGTGAATTCTTTCTCGAACTTTCGCGCACTCGACGCAGGGCTGGCCGCCGACGAGCCTCCCACCGACGCCCTCGTCTCGGTCGCGAGCAGCACCGGCAAGGGCGGCAGCATCTCGGTGCGCGGGCGCAACGTGCTGGTCGATGGCGTCAGCTTCAGCGAAGGAGGGTCGCTCGTTGCACGCCTGGACGCGAGCGGCGCCACCGGCGGCGGCAGCATCGACATCGCGGCCACCGGCGCCATCGCGATCGGTGCGACCGCCAGCCTGGAAGCCAACGCCACGGGCACCGGCACCGGCAACGGCGGCAGCGTGAGGGTCGTCGCGGGCGACGCACTGCGCGCCTACGGAACGTTCTCGGCACGCGGCGGTGCGGCCGGCGGCAACGGCGGCTTCGTCGAGACCTCGGGCGCGCAGTTCGACATGGCCGGTGTTCGCGTCGATGCCTCGGCGCCGGTGGGCAGCGTGGGCTCGTGGCTGATCGATCCGTTCGACGTCGATATCGTGAGCGGCGTCGCCGCGGGCTCCCTGACCGGCAACCCGTTCGATCCGATCGCCACCTCGACCATCCAGGACGGCGACATCAATGCCGCGCTCAATGCGGGCACCAGCGTGACGATCGGCACCGGCACCACAGGATCTCCTTTCCTCGGCGACATCCACATGTCGAACGCGAAGGGAGCAGTCAACATCAACTACAGCACCAACAAGGGTGCAGTGACCTTCCAGCTCGATGCCAACCGCAGCGTGCGCGCCGACGCGGGCACGGTGATCCAGTCCACCGGGACCGGAGCCCTGAACGTGGTGTTCAACGCCGACGTCAACAACGGCGGCACGGCCACCGGGGGCGGGCAGATCAGCTACAGCGGCGACATCTACACCAACGGCGGCAACGTCGTGATGAACGGCAGCTGGGCCAACCCCAGCAACCAGGGCGTCAGCGTGCACCTGGACGGCAACGAGATAGACACCCGCGTGGGCCGCAGCGACGCGGGGGCGGGTGGCTCGGTCACGATCGTCGGCAAGAGCATCGGGCCGTCAGGCATCGGCGACGCCGCCGTCAGCATCGATGGCGTGCACATCGCGACCTCGACCGGCAACGTGAACATCACCGGCACAGCCGAGGCCGCATCGGGCGTGCGCCTGGGGTCGCGTTTCGTCGGGACCGGCATCGCGAACCGGCAGACCGAGATCACGAGCACCACGGGCAACATCACCGTGCTGGGCGTGGGCAACAGCGTCACCAGCGCCGGCACGTCGCCGGGCCACGGCGTGATCATCGACCAGTCGGCGCTGCGCTCGATCGACGGCGACATCACGGTGCGCGGGCTGCGCCAGGCCGGCGGCAACATCGTCGGGGACGGCGTGCGATTGACCACAGGCGCGCAGGTCGTGACCAGCGGCACCGGCGACATCGAACTGAGCGGCCAGTCCGTCGGCAACGGCGCCGGCGTGCGGGTCGGCCCGCAGGCGCCGCTGGGCGGCGCGGTCCCGCCCGTCCTTGCGGACGTCATCGTGTCCGCCGGCGGCAACACGGTGCTGCGGGCCGGCAACGACGGCAGCACCGATGCGCTGGTGATCGACGGCAAGGTCAGCGCCGTCAATGTGATCAACCTGCGGCCGGGCGGCGTCGATGCCGCGGGCAACGGCCTGGACCAGACGGCCACGCCGATCACCCTCGGCGGCACGGCGGCCACCGGCTTCGCGGTCTCCGCCGCCGAGTTCGGGCGTCTCACGGCCGCCACCATCGTGGCGGGGAGCAACGCGCATGCCGCGAACATCGATGTCGTGGGGCCGCTGACCCTGCCATCTGCCCTCACCCTGCAGAACGGTGGCGGCGGCAACATCCAGCTGGGCGGCGCTGTCACGGCGACGCGGCTCGGGCTGCTCAGCGCCGGCAACATCACGCAGGTTGCGGGTGCGCCCATCACCGCCGGCACGCTGATGGCGCGCTCCACCGGCGGCAGCGTGCTGCTCGACACGGCGCCGAACAACGTCAGCGCGGCCACGGTGGGCGGCGGCGCGGCCGGTGCCTTCCGCTACGTCGATGTCGACACCGTGCAGCTGGGGTCGGTGTCCGTCACGGGCTTCGATGCCGCGGGCAATGCGCCGCAGGTCCAGTCGGCCACCTCGATGGCGGCCGACACCGTGTTCGTGCGCACGCTGTCCGGCGACCTGCTGCTGGGCACCAACGTCAGCAGCACGAGCGGCACCGATCTGGTGGCGGCCTCGCGCTTTCAGAACCTGGGCGCCTACACGATCACCGGCGCGCCGTGGCGCGTGTGGGCCGACACCTGGGTCGGCGAGACGCGCGGCGGCCTGTTCGGCTCGGGCCCGTTGCCCAACCTGTACCACTGCGCGTACCTGGGGCTGTGCACCGTGACGGTGTCGCCGGGCGACAACCACTTCATCTATGCGCAGCAACCCGTGGCCACGGTGGTGATCGGCAACGCAACCCGTCCCGAGGGCCAGGCCAATCCGCCCTTCCCGTACAGCGTCGGTGGCCTGATCCTGGGCGACACGGATTCGAGCTTCAGCGGCGCGCCCGGCACGTCGGCGACGCCGGGCAGCCCACCGGGCGTCTATGCGATCAATGGCAGCTTCGCTTCCGCCGCGGGCTATGCCGTCAACGTGCGGCCGGGCGATCTGACGGTCACGGCTGCGCCGCCACCACCCCCACCACCACCGCCGCCCCCGGTCGTGCTCCGGTTGCCGGACTTCCCCTTGCCCGACCTGGTGCGCGAAGTGCCTTCTACCTGGCTCTACGACCGCAACATCGGCCCGCCGCCGATCTGCTTTGCGACCGGTCCGCTCGAAGGCGACCGCGCGTCCCAGGGCGGCGACGTGCTGGCGCGCGAATGGTCGCGCGTGCGGTCGCGGCCGAATCTTTCGAGCTGCGTGGACACCGAGAAGCGCAACGGCTGCGCCGATTTCTGACGGCGGCGCTCAGCTCAGGCGCCGCGCGCGGCAAGCAGTTGCAGGTAGCGCTGCTGTGCGCCGTCGCCGACCGCGTGGCGCTCTTCGAGCAGCAGCAGGCAGCGCAGTGCGAGATCGAAGGAGCCATGGCAGTGGTGTGCAACCAGGGCCAGGTGCCGCAGTTGCTCGTCGTCCATCGCCTCGGGGCGGCGGATGTCGCGCATGTAGACCAGATCGGCCTCCAGCAGTTGGTGCAGTGGCCGGCGCGGATCGCCATCCACCACGCACGGCGCGATCGGCCACTGTTTCACCGCCGCGAAGCAATGCGGCACAAAGCCCTGGCCGCGCAGCTCCTGGTCGATCTCGCCCTGGGTCGGCTGGTCCTTGTAGAGCGTGACGAAGGACACCTCGGTCTGCACCATCACGGCTTGCGCCAGCTTGGCGCGGCCTGCGCGGAACACCGCGAGCTCGCTGCCCTGTGCATCGACTTTCAGGAAATCGAGATGCACGATCTCGGCGATGTCGTCGAGCCGCCGCGTCTGCACCGGGATCCGTTCGCGAACCTCGGCCAGCGGCTGCAGGGCCTCGAAGAGCGCGAGCGATTGCGCATCGGGCGCGAGCAGGCTGGTCATGCCCGGCGCGGCGCAGACATGCAGCGTGTGCATGCCGCCGTCGCCGAGCGCCCACGGCAGGTAGCGCTCGAGGGGGCCCTGGGTCTGTGTCAATTCATGCAGCGCCGGAAGCTGCGGCTCGAAGCCCGTGACCCGGCACAACCCGGCCCGCAGCATCGCGAGATAGGGCGGGTCGCCGTCGATCGGGTTGGCCCCGACATCGACCACCTCGGTCAGCCGCCGCGGCGCGAGGATGTCCCGCAGGTCCACGGCAGTGCGTGCGGTCTGCGTCATCGTGCTCACCGGCCTTCGCGCACGGCCAGCGCACGGCCGAAGTGGCCTGTGTAGGTGCGCGAGCCCTGGTGCGACAGGTTGGAGCGGGCATCGATGAAGACCTGGCCCCCGATCGATTGCCAGCGGCGGCAGAACGCGAAGTCTTCCGCCAGGTAGGCGCCGTTGTCGGGCTCGGCGAGCACGTCGAAGAAGCGGTAGTGCGGCAGGTCGCGCGTCGCGGGATCGGCGGCGTGCTCGGGTGTGTAGCGCAGTTGCGGATAGGCCGTGGCGAGGCGCTCGAACACGCTGCGCGCGATCAGCATGAAGCCCGTGGGCGCGTCCAGCACCTCGGTGAATCCTTCTGCATCCACCGACAGGCGGGTGTCGAACGCATTGGCCGGAAAGCTGGCATGCAGCGCCTCGAAATCCTCGCGCGTGGCGCCGGCCGGCAGCGGCTCGCGAAGCCCGCCCGCGGGCCAGCCGTCGGTCTTGTGCGGGTAGATGCCCGCCACCACGTCGCGCCCCGCGCACAACAGCCGCAGGGCCGCCTCGGGTTCGAAGCCGATGTCGGCATCGATCCAGAACAGGTGCGTCCAGCGGGTGTCGGCCATGAACTCCGCGACCAGACGGTTGCGTGCGCGCGTGATGAGGCTGTCGCCATCGAGAAAGCGCGTCTGCATCGGGAACCGGTGTTCCCACGCCAGGTTGACCAGGCCCAGCAGGCTGCGCACGTAGAGGCTGGTCATCGTGCCGCCGTAGCTCGGGGTCGCGACGAAAGGGCGGATGTCTTTCAGGGCAGAGAGGTCGGGCATGGCGAGGTGTCCTCGGGGCGGTCTGCACGCATCGTGCGGGCGGCTGCGGGGGCCACCATAGCACCCGCGCCGCGTGCACGCTCTCCCGGATTGCCCTCGGCCCCGCCCGCTTCAGACGCCGCGCGCGCGGCGGTTGGACATCACCACGTTGTCCTTCGCGATGGCCTGGCCTTCCTGCATCGCGGTGATCCATGCGGCGGTCGAGGTCACGGCCGCGAAATTGCTGTGGAACACGACGCTGAAGACGCGGTGGATCTCTTCCGCCGTGACCTTGCCCGCCGCGTTTTCATACGGCAGCGCGCCGCTCGCGTCGGCGAGGAACTCCACGTTCAGGCCGCGGTGCATCGCCTCGAACACCGTCGATGCATCGCAGTTCTGCGTCATGTAGCCCGCCACGCTCAGCGTGTCGATCTCGTGGCGAGTGAGCCAGTCGGCGAAGTCGGTGCCGGTGAACACGCTCGGGAAGGTCTTGGTGATGAGGTGGTCGCGCGGCCGGTTCGCGACCTCGGGGTGCAGCTGGCCGTTGTGGGTGTCGGCCTGGAACACCGGTGCGCCCTTGGGGGCGTGGTGGCGGACCACGACGACGGGTACGCCGGCTGCCCGGGCCGCATCCATGGCCTTGGTCACATTGGGCAGCGTGTCGAGGATGGGCGGGTACTCGATCGGCAGGCCGCCGCCTTCGAAGTATTCGTTCTGTACGTCGATCACGACGAGGGCACGGCGGGGTGTGTTGGTGTTGCTCATGGTCTGGCTCCTTCTCGGTTGGTATGGGCTCGATTCTTCGCCTTTCGCCGTTTGACTGAAAGTGGCCCGATAGCCAATCATCGATAAGATCGGGCCATGGCCCGCCCCACCACCGAAACCATCGCCGTCGTTGCCTTCGACGGCATCAGCCCCTTTCATCTGTCCGTGCCCTGCATGGTGTTCGGCGAAGACCGCACCGAGACGGGGGCGCCGCGCTTTCGCATGCGCGTGTGCGCGCCGGAGCCGGGGCCGCTGCAGACCAATGCGGGCTTCGAGCTCGTGGTGCCGCATGGGCTGGAGGCGATCCGCCGGGCGCAGATCGTGGTGGTGCCCTCGTGGCGCGACGACGGCCGGCCCGCGCCGCCTGCGTTGATCCGCGCGCTGCAGGCCGCGCACCGGCGCGGCGCCACGGTGGTGGGCCTGTGCCTCGGTGCCTTCGTGCTGGCCGAGGCGGGCCTGCTCGACGGCCGGCCCGCCACCACGCACTGGAACCTCGCCGCCGCGTTCGCGAAGCAGTATCCGAAGGTGAGGCTGCAGCCCGAGGTGCTGTATGTGGACGATGGCGACGTGCTCACTTCCGCCGGCACGGCCGCGGGCATCGACTGCTGCCTGCACCTCCTGCGCGTGCGCTACGGCGCCGAGACCGCGAACCGCGCGGCGCGCCGCATGGTGGTCGCGCCGCACCGGCAGGGCGGGCAGGCGCAGTACATCCAGCAGCCCATGCCCGCGACGGCCGAGCGCGACCGGCTCGCGCCGTTGCTCGAATGGCTGGGCAAGCATCTCGATGTGCCGCACGAGCTCGACAACCTCGCGCGGCGTGCGTTGATGAGCCGCCGCACCTTCACGCGGCGCTTTCGCGAATCGACGGGCACGACGGTGGGACAGTGGATTCAGAACCAGCGCCTCGCGCTGGCGCAGCGTTTGCTGGAGACCACGGACCATCCGGTCGAGCGCGTCGCGACCGGCGCGGGCTTCGGCTCCGCGGTGTCGCTGCGCAAGCATTTCGCGTCGGCATTCAAGGTGTCGCCGACGGTGTATCGCCGGCAGTTCTCGCGGGCCGACGAGGCTGCCTGACCTGAGCCTGAGCCTGAGCCTGAGCCTGAGCCTGGGCCTCAGACGGCGTGTGCGTGCCTGCGCGTGGTCAGCAGCGCGCGCAGCTTCGCCGGCGGCACCGGCTTGGTCAGCAGCATCACGCCGCCATGCCGCAGCCGCTGCAGCACCTCGGGCCCGGTCGCGCCCGACACCAGCACCGCGAGCGCATCGGGCTGCAGGCGCTTGGCGGCGTCGATCACGTCCACGCCGTCGCCGTCGCCGGCCAGTTGCAGGTCGCACAGCACCGCATCGAAGTGGATGTCGCCGGTGCCCAGCCGCGCGATGGCTTCGGCGCCGGTGGTCACGCATTCGACCTCGCAGCCCCACTGCTCCAGCAGCGCGCGGCTGCCGTCGAGGATGGCGGGGTCGTCGTCCACCACCAGGCAGCGCAGGCCCGCGAGCG
Organism: Variovorax sp. ZS18.2.2; assembly: GCF_024701975.1. Classification (GTDB taxonomy): domain Bacteria; phylum Pseudomonadota; class Gammaproteobacteria; order Burkholderiales; family Burkholderiaceae_C; genus Variovorax. Next base: position 290,420 of record NZ_JANLNM010000005.1, on the reverse strand, counting down.
GGGCGGGCACCACGGGTGTGGGCTCGGGCAGCACGATGTCGGCGGCGCGCGCCGCGGGCAGCGTGAAGGCGAAGGTGCTGCCGGCCTGCAGCGCCGAACGCACGGTGATGCGGGTGCCCAGCAGCGTGGCGATACGCGCGCAGATCGCCAGGCCCAGGCCGAAGCCGCGGCGCCGGTCGCGCTCGGTGTTCGCCACCTGGTAGAACTCCTCGAAGATCCGGCCCTGGTGGATCGGCGCGATGCCCACGCCGTTGTCGCGCACCTCGATGCGCACCTGGTCCGAATGGCCGGCCAGGCTGCGCCGCGCGGCCACCAGCACGGTGCCGCCTTCGGGCGCATGGCGCAGGGCATTGGCCACGAGGTTGTTGACGATGCGCTGCAGCATCGCCGCATCGGTGCGCACCGCCAGGCCCCGGTCGCTCCAGCGCAGCCGCACGCGTGCCTCGATGGCGGCGGCGGCATGCTGCGCATCGAGCTGGTCGAAGAGGGCGGTCAGCGAGATGCGGGTGATGGACGGCGTGAGCACCTGCGCATCGAGCCGCGAGATTTCCAGCAGGTCGTCCAGCAGCACGCCCATGAACTCGGTGCTCTCCTGCAGCCGCAGCACGGCCGGGCGCTGCGCTGGTGTGGCGCTGGGCAGCAGGCCGTCGATGAAGAGGCCCATCGCATGCAGCGGCTGGCGCAGGTCGTGGCTCGCGGCCGCGAGAAAGCGCGCACGCGAAAGCGCCGCCTGCTCGGCCTCGGCCATGCGCTGCAGCGCGACAGCGGTGGCCTCGCGCACCCGCTCCTCGCTCACCTGGCGGTTGTGCTGCAGGCGCTCGGCGAGCCGGTCGATGTCGTGGGCGAGCACGGCCAGCTCGTGCGTGCCGCGGGTGCCGCCCTCGACCACTTCGCAGCGCATGTCGAAGTGGCCCGCTTCCAGCGCGGCGACGGTGCGCGACACGCGCCGCAGCGGCCGCGCCACCGTGCGCGCCATGTGGCGCACCGAGGCCCACGCCGCCAGCAGCGCGACCAGCGCGATGCCGATGCCCGCCATGAGCGAGCGGCTGCGCTCGCGCGCATAGGCGGTGGTGTCGCGGAAGGTCTGCACCAGGCCGATGGGCGTTTCGCCCGCCGCGGTGGAGCCTGCGGGCGCGAAGGCGCTGGCGCGCGAGGCCTCGCGCAGCGTGACCGGCGAGGTGAACATGCGCAGCTGCGCGAGCGATTCGGTCTTGGGCCCGGCCGTGACGTAGACGCCCGCGCTGTTGCTGATCTCCACCCGCATCACCTGCCCGCCGCGCAGCGCCGCGTTGGCCACGTTCTGCAGCGCCGGCACATCGCCCGCGTACAGGCTCAGGTCGGACATGGCCGCCACCTGGCGCGCCACGGCCTGGCCTTCGGCATCGAACTGGACCTCGAGCGTCTGCAGCCGGTTGTGGGTGAACCAGCCGGTGAGCGCGAGGGCTACTGCCGCGCACGGCACCACACCCAGGCGGAACAGGTCGCCCTGCAGGTTGCCGCGCACGACCAGCGCGGACGCGGAGCGAGGCTGCACCGCGTCGTCGCCGGTGGGCGCCGGACTTTGCGAGGGCGGCGCGGCGTTCATCGCGTGGCCGCGAGACGGTCGGTCAGTTCCCGTTCCTCCGGCAGACGCAGGCCGAGTCCGCGTGCCACGGTGGCGTTGACGCGCACGGTGGCGGGCGTTGCCGCTTCCACCAGCGGGCTGCTGTTGTTGTTGCTTGCGCTCGCGACTTTCTGGCCGAGCAGGCGCGCCTGCTGCGCGAGCTGCGACGGCGTCGAGACCGCCGCCGCGAGGCCACCCGAACGCACCAGCCCCTCGCTGGCGCCGAACACCGCCAGGCCCGCGCCCGCGCCTGCGCGCAGCACCGACAGCGTGGCCGCCTGGTTGTCGCCGATCAGGTCGGGCAGCACCATCAATGCATCGCTCACTGGCACCACGGTGCGCAGTGCGGCGGCGAGCGATCGGGCATCGGGCGCGTACTCGACGTGCACATCCCACGCCGGGTTGGCGCCCTGCGCGGCGCGCTGCAGTTCGCGCACCAGCGGCTCCGATTCGGGCGTGGCGACCACGCCGATGCGGTGCTTCTGCGGCAGCACCGCATGGATGAGCGCGAGCTGGTCGGCCATGGCCGGGTCGCGCAGCAGCACGCCCACACGGCGGTCGCTCCGCTTCAGGGCCGGGCTCGCGGCCTTCAGGGCCTCGTAGTCGAGCCGGCTCAGCATCGCGAGCACCAGCGGCTCCTGGCCCGGTCGTTCGACGGCGGCGCGCGCGGCCGCGACGCCCACCGCCATCGTGAGGTTCGCGTCGGCCGCCGAGGGCCGCATGCTGCGTGTGCGAACGCCCGCATTGGCGCGCGGTTCGGTATCGGCGCCGGCGGTCTCGATGGTCTGCGGCATCTCGCCGGTCGGCGAGAGGCGCACCAGCTCGAAGCGGCCGCCGGGCTCCTGGTTCGCGCGCAGTTGCTGCACGAATTCCGAATGCGCCGGGTTGTCGTCGCTCATCAGCACGGTGAGGCTGGGGGCCGCGGCCGCGCGGCTGCTCATCGACAGGCCGAGGAGGCCGATCGCCACGCCCGCGGTCAGGCCGAAAGCGAGTGCCGCGCGCACGGCGCCGCGCAGCCTGCCGAGGAAGGGATGGGGGAGGTGTTTCGCGACGACGGACATGTGACTGCTTCTGCAGCGAGGGTGCATCACCCAATGTAAGGAGGCGCCCTGTTTCGCGCGATAAGGCGGAGGGGCTATGTCAGTCCGTGGGACGCCGTTCCAGCGTGACGAAGTGCACAACGCGGCGGCCGCACGGTCTATGTCTGATGGACTAGGGCCTGTTCACCCCACGCGACCCCTTGCGTGGGGTGAGCAGGCCCTAGTCGATGTTCAGTAGTGCCGCGACGCGCTGCGCATGGATCGACTGCCGCAGCACCCGCGGCGAGACCGGCTTGTAGAGCACGGCGATGCCGGCGCTCGCCACTTCACGCAGGCGGTCGGGCTTGGTCTCGCCGGTGACCAGGAGGCGCGCCGTGCCGGGGCCGATGCCGCGCGGATGGCGCTCCAGCGCGGCGATCACGTCCAGGCCGTTGTCGCCGCCCTGCAGCAGCAGGTCGCTCACCACCACGTCGGGCGGTTGCTCCCAGGTGTCGGCCAGCGCGAGCGCCTCGGCGCGGGTCTGTGCGACCAGCACCTCGGCGCCCCAGTTGGCGAGCACCACGAAGAGCCCTTCGAGGATCGTGCGCTCGTCGTCGATCACCAGGATGCGCAGGTTCGCAAGGCTCGGTTCCCCGTCCTCCATGCCAGCGGCCGCCGGCGACGGCGCGGGCGACGGCAGCGCGGCCGGCGCCGAGCGCACCAGCACCCGCACGCAGGTGCCCTTGTGAAGCCGCGAGCTGAGCTCCACGCGCGTGTTCAGCAACTCGGCCAGCCGCTGCACCGTCGCGAGGCCCAGGCCCATGCCGCGCGCGCCGCGCGAGGACTGGCGGCCGGCCGACTCCACCTGGAAGAACTCCTCGAACACCCGCGTCTGGTGCTGCGCCGCGATGCCCACGCCGGTGTCGACCACGTCGATGCGCACGCCCTTGCCGCGGCGCCGCGCGCCGATCAGCACGCCGCCTTCGAGGGTGTGGCGCAGCGAGTTCGACACCAGGTTGTTCAGGATGCGCGAGAGCATCACGTAGTCGCAGCGCACCCAGAGCTCGGTCTTGCGCGCCACCAGCCGCAGGCCCTGCTGCTCGGCCACCGAGCGGAAGTTGCGGCTGATTTCGTCGAACAGACGGTCCAGCGGAAAGTCGGCCCACTGCGGCTGCAGCACGCCGGCATCGAGCTGCGACAGGTTGAGCAGCTCCGAGAAGAGCCGGTCGAGCGATTCGACGCATTCGCGGATGTGGCCGATGCGCTGCAACTTCACCGGATCGGTCTCGCCGTTGGCCAGCCCGTCGGAAAAGAGCGTGAGCGCATGCAGCGGCTGGCGCAGGTCGTGGCTCGCGGCTGCCAGGAGGCGCGTCTTGGCCTGGCTCGCCACCTCGAGCAGCGCGTTCTTGCGCGCCAGTTCGGCCGTGGCCTCGTTGATGCGGCTTTGCAGCAGCCGGCGGCTCTCGGCGAGCGCGCGCGCCGCCTGGTTGAAGCCCATTTGCAGGTGCTGCACTTCCAGCGTGCCCTCGATCGCCACGCTCGCGTCCTCGCCCGCGCCCAGGCGGTCGACCGCCTTGCCGAGCGCGCGGATCGGCTCGCTGATGCGCCGCGCCGCCCACCAGCCCGCCAGGCCCACGCCCAGCAGGCTGATCGCCAGCACCACCGCCACGTTGAGCCAGACCGAGCGCCGGGCGCTCTGCACCGCGGAGAGGCCGATCTCGACCATCACCTTGCCGTTGTGCCGGCCGTCGTCGGCCACGATCGGCACCACCACCTGCAGGCCCTCGCCGCGCGCGCGGTCGACGGTTTCGGAATTGGCCACGATCTCGCCGTCTTCCGTCCAGATCTGCACCTGCTGCACATGCGGCTGGTAGGTGCCCGACTGGGCCGTGCGCTGCAGGGCGCGGCGGTCCATGCGCGAGAGCGGCGCCTGCGCCACCGTGGCCACCTGCAGCGCCACCGTCTGCGCATTGGCGCGCATCAGCTCGGTGAGGTTGCCCAGGTGCTGGCGCGTCAGCACGGCAATTGCCGTGAGCGTGGCGGCGGTCGCCGGCACCAGCGCGAGCAGGATCAGCTGCTGGGCGAAGGTGAGGCGCGCAAGCCCACGGAGGACGCGAAAGTTCCAGTTCATCGAGGCTTTGAGTCCATGACCGACGAGCTTAGGAGCCCAACGCCGAACATGGAAGACAGGAAAAACATCACGAAATTAACTTGTATTTGATATTTAATGGCGTCCGCGTCGCCCATGTTAGACCCGCTGGTCCGCAGCGGCCCTACGCCTTTCGGCCCCAAAAATGCTGGCTTCCCTGCGTCGTTTCGCTGCTGTTCACACTGCTTTCCGGGCGGCGGCGCTGGCGTTTTTCGTCGGCCTGCCGCTCGTGGCCGCGGCCCAGGCCACCCCGCCGGAGAAGACCCCCGTGCGCTTCGGGATCCTGCCGCTGGGCGGCGCGTTCGAGTCGCGCAGCGACTGGGACCCGCTGCTGGCCGAACTGAGCCGCGCCATCAACCGCCCGGTGAGCGTGCTCTCGGTCAATTCGTACGAGGCGCTGGAGCAAGCCATCCAGCGCGACGAGGTCGACATGGCCTTTCTCTCCGGAAAGATGGCGCTGGACGCCGTGACCCAGCGCCGCATGAAGGTGGTGGCGCAGGTCGTGCGGCACGACGGCCTGCCCGGCTACCGCGCGCTGCTGCTGGCGCGCAAGACGCCGCCGCTGAATACATTGAAGGACCTGCTGGACCAGCCCGACCGCTGGCGCATCGCGCGCGGCGAGAAGCAGTCGGTGTCGGGCTTCATCGTGCCGCAGCTGCAGCTCTTTCTGCCGAACCACATCGTGATGGAGACCCGCTTCCTGAGCGAGGTCGTGGGCACCCACCAGACCAACGCGCTCGCCGTCGCCAACAACGAGGCCGACGTGGCCACCAACAACTCGGCCGACTTCGAGCGCTTCAAGCTGCGCTTTCCGGCCGAGGCGCAGCGGCTGCAGGTCCTGTGGGAGTCGGACCTCATTCCGCATGCGCAGATCGTGGTGCGGCGCGAGTATTCGCCGGAGCTGCGCAACCGCGTGCAGGCTTTCATGATCGGCTACGGGCGTGCCAAGGGCCCGCGCGGCGACGCCGAGCGCGTGGTGCTCAAGTCGCTGCACGACCTGGCCGGCTTCGTGGCGGCCGACAACAGTTCGCTGCAGCCCGCGGCCAAGCTCGCCTACCAGCTGGCCAAGCAGAACGCCGTGACGGCCCAGTGGGTGAACGACGCCGCGCGGCAGGCCCGGCTGCAACGCATCGAGAACGGCTATGCCGAGCAGGTGAGCGTGCTCAAGGACGTGGCGCCTTGATCGAGACGACGCCTTGCACGTGGCACCGTGAGGTGCCTCCTTGCTTTTCCGGGCGTCGTGTTGTGTGATGCACCTTGTTCGGGGCGGCGCTCACGCCGACGGTGTGCTCTGCTCCGCGAATGTCCCCCGCCTCCGGCTCCTCCTTGATTTCGCTGCGCAGAGCACACCGCCGTCGTGATCGATCAGCACGGCAGTCGATCGGCCGGCACAACGACAGCGCCTTGTGCGCGCAGGGCACCGGGTGCTCCCCGCAGTGAAATCAAGGAGGAGGGCGAAGCCCGGGGGACATTCGCGGAGGGGAGTACCCGGTGGCCTGCGCACACGCCCTGAACAGCAGCAAGCAATCCCCAACAAGCCAAGCCGCGCCATGTCCCCCGTACTCAAGCACCTGCTGACAGCCGCCTTCGCCGCAGCCACCGCGCTCCTGACGCCGTCGTCGGCCCTGGCGCAGGTCACGCACGAGAAACCCGCCCCGTCGCTCCAGGCCATCCGCTTCGGCGTGCTCCCGCTGGGCGGCACCGTCGAATCGCGCGCCCTCTGGACGCCGCTCATGGCCGACATGAGCCGCGCGCTCGGCATTCCGGTCAATGCGTACTCGGTGCCGTCGTACGAGGAGCTCGACCGCGCCATCGGCAAGGACGAGATCGACATGGCCTTTCTCTCCGCCAAGATGGCGCTGGACGCCGTGATGCAGCGCCGCATGAAGGTCGTGGCCCAGATCGCGCGCCGCCCCGGCATGCCCGAGCACCGCGCGGTGCTGCTCACCCGCAAGGCCGGCCCGCTCAACACGCTGGAAGGCGTGCTCGCCCAGCCCGAGCGCTGGCGCCTCGCGCGCGGCGACAGCCGCTCGGTCACCGGCTTCGTCGTGCCGCAGAGCCAGCTGTTCCTGCCGAACAACATCGAGATGGAAACCCGCTTTCGCAGCGAGTTCGTCGGCACCCACCAGGCCACCGCGCTCGCCGTGGCCAACGGCGATGCCGACGTGGCCACCAACAACACCACCGACTTCGAGCGCTTTCGCGAGCAGTTTCCGATCGAGGCCGAGCGGCTCCATGTGATCTGGGAGTCCACGCCGCCGCCTGGCGCGCCGATGGTGGTGCGGCGCAACTACCCGCCCGAGTTCCAGGCGAAGCTGCAGAACTTTCTCGTCACCTACGGGCAGGGCAAGGGCCCGCGCGCCGACGCCGAGCGCGAAGTGCTCAAGAGCCTGCGCGCCGCCTACGGCTACGCCGCGGCCGACGACAGCGCGCTCCTGCCCGAGGCGCGACTGGAGTACGAACTCGGCAAGCAGCGCGCCATGGCCGCTGCCTGGGTGAACGAGGCGGCGCGCGCGCAGCGGCTGCAACGCATCGAGAAGGCGTACGCCGAGCAGGTCCAGACCCTGCGCGCCGGCGGGCGCTGAAGGCTTGCCGCGATGGTGTGCCTAGTCCCTTCGCCGTAGTTCCAAACCCCTTCGTCTAGGCCATTAGGCGGATTTGCCCGCCGCCCTCCGCGCCGGAAACTTCGTGTTTCTTTCAGGCAACCCTTGCCGTTGACGGAGTGCGGATGAGTTGGCGAACAAAAGTGGTCTGGAGCGAGGGGATGCTGTTGCAGCCTCAGCACCTGCAGCAGAGCGAGCGTCATGCCGATCATGCGAGGCATGTGCTCTTGCGTTCGACCACGCCCTACGCCTGGGGTTTTGCCGAACTCGAGATCGACCAGGCCGCGCTCACGCTGGGCAAGCTCGCGCTGGTGCGCGCGGTGGGCGTCTTCGGCGATGGCACGGTGTTCGACATGCCGGCGGTCGATCCGCTGCCCGAACCCATCGACATTCCTTCCACGATGCGCGACGAGCCGGTGGTGCTCGCGCTACCGCTGCGCCGCGCCGGCGCCCGCGAGGCCGACGCCGAAGACTATGAAGAGCTGGTGCGCCACCGAGTGCTCGAATCCGAGGTGCCCGATTCCAACACCGCCGGCGAGCGCACCGCGATGCTTCAGCTGGGCCAGCTGCACACGCGCCTCATGCGCGCCAGCGAAGCCACCGACGCCTGGACCACCATGGGCGTGGCCCGCGTGGTCGAACGCCGGACCGACAACCAGGTGCAGCTCGAACGCGGCATGCTCCCGCCCTTGCTCGACGTGGCCGGTCACGCGGTGATCCGCGCATGGCTCGACGAACTGCTGGGGCTCCTGCGCCAGCGCGGCGAGGCGCTGGCCGGCCGCATGACGCAGGGCGGCACCGGCGGCGTGGCCGAGATCGCCGACTTCATGCTGCTGCAGGCGGTGAACCGCAACGAGGCCATCTTTGCGCACCTCGCAAAGAGTTCGATGCTGCACCCGCAGCACTTCTTCGAGCATGCGCTCGGCCTGGCCGGCGACCTGTCGAGCTTTCGCGATACGCGCCGCGTCGCGCGCTTCGGTCCCTACATCCACGACGACCTCGCGCTGAGCTTCCGCCCGGTGATGGACGACCTGCGCCGCAGCCTCTCGATGGTGTTCGAGCAGTCAGCCATCCGCATCGAGCTGCACGACCGCAAGCACGGCGTGCGCGTGGCGATGGTCACGGACGTGGAACTGCAGCGCAAGGCCACCTTCGTGCTCGCGGTGAACGCCAACATGCCGAGCGAGGCGCTGCGCGCGCGCTTCCCGACGCAGGTGAAGATCGGCCCGGTCGAGCGCATCCGCGACCTCGTGAACCTCGCGTTGCCCGGCGTCACGCTCACGCCGATGCCGGTCGCGCCGCGCCAGATTCCCTTCCACACGGGCGCCAACTACTTCGAACTCGAAACGCGCAACAGCGACCTGTGGCGCCAGCTCGAGCAATCCGGCGGCATCGCGATGCACATCGCCGGCGACTTCCCGGGCCTCGATCTCGCCTTCTGGGCCATTCGTTCCTAGCCGCATCGGCTGACGGAAACGGAACACCATCATGAGCACACCTCCCGACCCCTTTGCCGCCTTCGAGTCGGAGCGCACGGTCATCAAGCCCAAGCCGCGCACGCCGGCCGGCACGCCGCCGGCCGCATCGCCCGCGCCATTTTTCGGCGGTGCCGATCCGACGCCTGCCGTGGAAGTCGGCGAGATCGGCCTGCTCAATCCGCTGGTGTCGGCGGCCGGCAAGCTGCTGGTGCTGATCGGCAAGCTGCGCAACCTCGCGCAGCCGCCCAACGTGCCGGCGCTGCGTGCTTCCACCGCCGACGCGGTGAACCAGTTCGACGCCAGCGCGCGCCGCTCGGGCGTGAGCAACGAATCGGTGCTCGCCGCGCGTTACGTGCTGTGCACCGCGCTCGACGAGGCCGTGGCCAACACGCCCTGGGGCGTGCAGGCCGGCTGGAACAAGCAGAGCCTGCTGGTCCAGTTCCACAACGAAACCTGGGGCGGCGAAAAGGTGTTCCAGCTGCTGGCCAAGCTCGCGCAGGACGTGCCCACGCACCGCCAGTTGCTCGAACTCATCTACAGCGTGCTCGCGCTCGGCTTCGAAGGCCGCTACCGCGTGGTCGACAACGGCCGCGCGCAACTCGACTCGGTGCGCCAGCGCCTGGCCGACCTGATCGCCAAGGACCGTCCGCAGCTCGAACCCGAGCTCTCGCCGCACTGGCGCGGGCAGGGCGCGGGGACAGTGCGGCTGCGCGAATCGCTGCCGCTGTGGGTGTTCGCAGCGGGCTTCGCGTTCCTGCTCGCACTGGCGTGGGTGGGCATGCGGCTCATGCTGAACAACCGCTCCGACACCACCTATGCGGCCGTCTCCGGCCTGCGCGTGCCGAACATCCAGATCGCGCCGCCGGCACCGCCCGCGAAGACGCCGCGCCTCGCGCGCTTCCTCGAACCTGAAGTCAAGCAAGGCCTCGTCACCGTGACCGACGAGGCCGACCGCAGCGTGGTGCGCCTCCGCGGTGATTCGTTCTTCGGTTCCGGCAGCGCCGAACCGATGGCCGCGTCGCTGCCGGTGCTGCGCCGCATCGGGCAGGCGCTGGCCGAGGTGAAGGGCGAGGTGCTCATCACCGGCCATTCCGACAACCAGCCGATCCGGTCGCTGCGCTATCCGTCGAACTGGCACCTCTCGGCCGCGCGGGCCGATGCGGTGAAGGGCGCGCTCACCACGCTGGTCGATCCCGCGCGCATGCGCTCGGACGGCAAGGCCGACGCCGAGCCCGTGGCCGCCAACGACACGCCCGCCAACCGCGCGCGCAACCGGCGCGTGGACATCGTGCTGCTGACCGAACCCGAGCGCGTTGCCTCCGCTGCGCCGGTGGCACCTGCGCCGGCTGCTCCCGTTCCAGGAGCGACGAAATGATCAAGAAAATCTTCGGCTTCCTGTTCAGCCCGCTGCTGCTGACGCTGCTCGCGCTCATCGTCGTCGGGCTGCTGATCTGGTGGATCGGTCCGCTGGTGAAGATCGGTTCGCTCGCGCCGCTCGAAAGCGAAATGGCGCGCTGGCTGCTCATCGGCGCCATCGTGCTCATCGTGGTGCTGCGCGTGCTGTGGCGGCGCTGGCGCGCGCGCCGTGCGAGCCAGCACCTGACCGATGGGCTCATGAGAGCGCCGAGCGTGAAGACCGATGCACCGGTCAACGGCGAACAGAAGATCCTCGACACGCGCTTCAGCGAAGCCGTCGCCACCCTGAAGCAGATGCGCCTGCACGCCGCCGGCAAGAAGCCGGGCTGGCGCGACTGGATGTCGATCTCGGGCGGCAGCTATCTGTACGACCTTCCGTGGTACGTGTTCATCGGCGCGCCCGGTGCGGGCAAGACGACGGCGCTCGTGAACTCGGGCCTCTCGTTCCCGCTCGCCGAGAAGTTCGGCCCCGGCGCGATCCGCGGCGTGGGCGGCACGCGCAACTGCGATTGGTGGTTCACCGACGAGGCGGTGCTCATCGACACTGCCGGCCGCTACACCACGCAGGACAGCCACCAGACCGAGGACAAGAACGCATGGGAAGGCTTCCTCGGCCTGCTCAAGAAAGCGCGCCCGCGCCGGCCGCTGAACGGCGTGTTCCTCACGGTGAGCGTCGCCGACCTGTTGAGCCAAGGACCCGAGCAGCGCACGCAACTCGCCGCATCGATCCGCGCGCGTTTGCTCGAACTCGACAGCAAGCTCACCACGCGCCTGCCGGTGTATGTGCTCGTCACCAAGAGCGACTTGCTCTACGGCTTCACCGATTACTTCGACGATCTCGGCAAGGAGCAGCGCGCGCAGGTCTTCGGCTTCACGCTGCCAGCCGACGAGAACGTTCAGACCGAAGAAAAAGGCCTTTCCACCGCCTTCCACCGCGAGTTCGCATTGCTGCACAACCGCGTGAACGACGGCCTCATTCCGCGCATGCAGCGCGAGACCGACGGCACGCGCCGCGCGGCGATCTTCGGTTTTCCCGCGCAGTTCGGCTCTATCGGCTCGCTGCTGTCGGACCTGCTCGACCAGGTGTTCACCGGCTCGCGCTTCGCGCAGCCGCCGTGGGTGCGCGGCGTGTACTTCACCAGCGGCACGCAGGAGGGCAGCCCCATCGACCGCGTGATGGGCAGCCTCTCGCGCAGCTTCGGCATCGAGCGCGCGATGCTCGCGCCGCAGAAGTCGAGCGGGCGCAGCTACTTCCTCACTTCGCTGTTGCGCGACGTGGTGTTCCCCGAGCAGCGCCTCGCGGGCGCCGACGTGAAGCTGGAGCGCCGCCGCCATCTGGTGCGCATGACGGGCGTGGCCGCGATGACGCTGGTCACCCTCGGCCTCATCGCGGGCTGGGGCTACAGCACCTGGCAGAACACGAACTACCTGAAGTCGGTCGAAGCCCGCGCCGAGCCTGCGCAGAAGAGCCTGGCCAACCTGCCGGTGCAACTGCAGAACCTGGTCGAAGTCGCACCCGTGATGCAGGGCATACGCGACATCTGGAAGACGCCCGAGAACCGCCAGGGCGACGAGCCGCTGAGCATGACGCTGGGCCTCTACCAGGGCGACAAGCTCGATGCCGCCGCGCGCCTTGCGCACCAGCGCGCGCTCAACGACGTGTTCCTGCCGCAGATCGCCAAGCGCATCGAGGACCAGCTGCGCACCGCGCAGAAGGACAACCTCGAGTACACGTACGAAGCGCTCAAGAGCTACCTGATGCTCTACCAGCCCGAGCACTTCGACCCCGAGGCGCTGAAGGCCTGGATCACGCTCGACTGGGCGCGCAGCCTGGACCGCGGCATTCCCGAAGAGCAGCGCATGGCGCTCGAAGAGCAGCTCGACGTGCTCATCGCCCAAGGCCCGCCGCGCTCGCCGCTCAAGATGGACGAGAACCTGGTGCGCAGCGTGCGCGCCGTGCTTGCGAGCTACCCGCTGGAGCAGCGCGTGTTCAGCCGCTTGAAGCGCCAGCGCGCAACCAAGGACATCCCGGGCTTCAGCGTGGCGACGGCCGCCGGCCCCTCGGCGCCGCTCGTGTTCGAGCGCATCAGCGGCAAGCCGCTGACAGAAGGCGTGCCGGGCATGTTCACCTACGACGGTTATCACAAGCGCTTCCAGAACGAAGTGACGGTGCTCACCGGCCTGCTCGCCGCCGAAGACCCGTGGGTGCTCGGCCAGGACAAGGGCGCCGCCGACCGCCTGCGCGACGTGGCCGCGCTCGGCGCGCTGACCGACCGCGTGCGTCGCCTGTATCTCGCCGAATATGTGAAGCAATGGGAAGCGCTGCTCGGCGATGTACGCCTGATCCGCGCCACGGGCCTGGAAAAGAACATCGAGGCCGCGCGCATTCTCTCGGGCGTGAGCTCGCCGCTCGCGAACTTCCTGCGCGCCGTGGTGAAGGAAACCACGCTGATCCCCGCCGATCAACCGAAGGACGTGGTGAGCAAGGCCACCGCCACCGTCGCCAGCACCCGCAAGGGCCTGGAAGACCTGTTCGGCGGCGACCCCAACAAGCCGGTGGCGAGCGGCAAGCGCATCGAGAGCATCGTGGACGACCGCTTCGAGCCGCTGCGCCGCCTCGTGACTGCTGCCGCACCGGGCCAGCCCGCGCCGATCGACGATGCGTTGAAGCTCTTCAACGAGGTGTACGTGTACCTCAATGCGGTCGACACGGCCGTGAAGGGCCGCACTTCGCCACCGCCCGGCGACGTGGCCGGCAAGCTCAAGGCCGACGCCGGACGCTTGCCCGAGCCGGTGCGCTCGATGGTCGAGAACCTGAGCCAGTCGGGCGCCGCGCAGGCGCAGGTGGCCGAGCGCGGCAACCTGAGCCAGGACCTGCGCCCCGTGACCGAGTTCTGTGCGCGCGCCATCGCGGGCCGCTATCCGTTCTCGCCGACCAGCAAGCGCGATGTGCTGCCCGAGGACTTCGGCCAGATGTTCGGCGCCGGCGGGCTGATGGACGACTTCTTCCAGAAGCGCCTGGCTGCGTTGGTCGATACGAGCACGCGGCCGTGGCGCTACAAGCCCGTGGCCGAGCGCGGCGCGATCACCACGCAGGCGCTCGCGCAGTTCGAGCGCGCCGCGCGCATCAAGGACATCTTCTTTCGCGCCGGTGGCCGCGGGCCTTCGATGCGGCTGGACTTCAAGCCGGTGGAGATGGATGCGGGCATCACCCAGTTCATCCTCGACGTCGATGGGCAGCTCGTGAAGTACGCGCACGGGCCCGTGGTGCCGATGGCGGTGCAGTGGCCCGGCCCCAAGGGCAGCAACCAGGTGCGCATCCAGGTGAGTCCGCCGTCGACGACCGGCAGTTCGGGCTCGGCGGTCGATGGGCCGTGGGCGTTGTTCCGGGCGCTGGACGACGGGCAGCTTGAAGCGGGCGATGCGCCGGAGAAATTTTTCATCACCTTCCAGATCGGCGCGCGCAAGACGCGTTTCGAGGTGACGACGAACAGCGTGCAGCATCCGATCCGGTTGCGTGAGCTGCGGGAGTTTTCTTGTCCGGAGGGGTTGTGAGTCTGGCCTCTTCTACTTCCATCTTTGCTTCGACTGAACTGCCCGGGTGGTTTGGCAAGTTGCCGGGGATGGGGGATTTTGCGCATCGGCGGTTGCCGGAGTCGTTTCGTTCCGTGTGGGATCAGTGGTTGCAGCGGGGGATGGGGCGGCTGCGGGATCGGCATGCGGACTGGACGGCGCATTACCTTGAAGCGCCGATCTGGTGTTTTGCGCTGGGGCCGCAGGTGGCTGGCGAGCGTGGGTGGATTGGGGTGTTGATGCCTTCTGTCGATGGCGTTGGACGGTACTTTCCGTTCACCCTTGCTGTTGAACTGGCTGGCGATGTTTCGGATTCGCTGCAGGGCGAGGCGCTGGGTGCTGCGTTGCAGTGGTGGGGGTTGGGGACTCAGGCTGCGCTTGAAGGGCTTGATGGGGATTTGGATGCGCTGAGGTTCGATGCGGTTCTTGGGCGGCTGTTCGTGGCTGCTGCCGGTGAAGGTGTCGCTGGCGTCGAGTCGCTGGAATTGCCTGCGGCGGGGGCTTCTTTGTGGCTTGGCGATCCGGCTGTTGAAGGTGGGGTTCGGATGCTTGCGACTGGGCTGCCTCGCGATGCGCAGTTCGAAGCTTTGTTTCTTGGGGGTGGGGAATGAAGGCTTTGCTTTCTTTTCTTTCCCGAGGCCGGGTCTCGCCCCGGCAGGCGACCTACTTTTCTTTGCTTCGCCAAAGAAAGGTAGGCAAAAGAAAGGCGACCCTGCTGTCTGCGTCCCTTCGCTTCGCTGCGGGCAACCTGCGGTGCTCGCGTTTCGCGGGGTCTCGCAGAACTCGCTTCGCTCAAACAGCTGCGAGCCCTGATCCGCGAACCGCTGCGCTCCTCGGCGCAGCCAGAAGGGCTTTGGGGACCGACAGGCCATCGCTGCGCTCGGCCAGTTCACGGGCCTTCGCTTCGCTCGGCCTCGCTTCGGTCGAGCCGCTATTTCGTTCGGCGGCCGGACTTGCTCCCTCTCCCCTTGGGGAGAGGGCGGGGGTGAGGGCGGCGGCATTCATGCGGGCGAGGCGGTATTTCTGCGCCGCCGGCCCTCACCCCAACCCTCTCCCCAAGGGGAGAGGGAGCAAGCCAAGCCGAGCGAAGCAAAGGCCCGACTGCAAGCCGAGCGCAGCGATGGCTCGTTCGGTTCCCACCCCCCTCTGGCTGCGCCGAGGAGCGGAGCGTTTCGCGGATCAGGGCTCGCCCTTGTTTGAGCGAAGCGAGTTTGGGCGAGACCCCGCGAAACGCGAGCACCGCAGGTTGCCCCGTAGCGAAGCGCAGGGGTCGCAGACAGTGGGGTCGCCTTTTCTTTGCTTACGTTCTTTTGGCGAAGCAAAAGAAAGTAAGTCGCCCGCCGGGGCGAGACCCGGCCTCCGCCCCTCGCAGGGGAAGCAAAGCATTCAACCCGCAGGAGCAAGTCGATGACCGACTCTCCCCCCAACTCCTCGCCGCCGGACGACGACCGCACAAGAGTCGTCCCTCGTCAGGCCCAGCAGCCAGCCACAGGCGGCGACACAAGCACAACCGTCATCACCGCCGGCACGACAAGCCTGTCCAACGTCCCGGTAACAAGTCCCGCATCAGCAACGCATGAGGCGGGCCTCCTCCCCGTAGGCAGCCGCCTCGCAGAATTCGAAATCACAAGAGTCATAGGCCAGGGCGGCTTCGGCGTCGTCTACGAAGCCTGGGACCACGACCTCGAACGCGTCGTGGCCATCAAGGAGTACCTGCCAACCTCGCTCTCCACGAGACAGTACGACGGCACGGTCGTACCGCTTTCGGAGCGCCACCGCGAAACCTTCGACTTGGGCATGCGCAGCTTCATCAACGAAGCCCGCCTCCTCGCCCAGTTCGACCACCCCTCGCTCCTCAAGGTCTACAGGTTCTGGCAAGAGCGCGGCACCACCTACATGGTGATGCCCTTCTACCGCGGCGACACGCTGAGGGAGGCTTTGGTCGCCATCCCCGCCGGCGTCGACGAGGCCTGGCTCATCCGCATCATGGACGGCGTGACCCAGGCGCTCGGCGTGATGCACAACGCCAACTGCTACCACCGCGACATCGCGCCCGACAACATCATCCTGCTCGAAGGCTCCGGCCGTCCGGTGGTGCTCGACTTCGGCGCCGCGCGCCGCGTGATCACCGACAAGACCCAGGCGATCACCGTCATCCTCAAGCCCGGCTACGCGCCCATCGAGCAATACGCCGAGATGCCCGACATGTCGCAAGGCGCATGGACCGACGTCTACGCCCTCGCGGCCGTGATGCACGTGGCCGTGTGCGGCCGCGCGCCGCCGCCGTCGGTGGCGCGGCTCCTGTCCGACAGCTACGTGCCGCTCGCGGGCAACGACATCCTGCGCCAGCGCTACAGCCTCAAGCTGCTGCAGGCGATCGATGCGGGCCTGGGCGTGCGGCCCGAGCAGCGGCCGCAGTCGATGGCCGACTTGCGCGCGGCGCTCGACCTGGAAGTCGGCCACAGCATCGCGCCGACGCCGCGCACGCAGCCGCCTTCGGGCGCACGCACGGGCGGCAACAACACCGGTTCCAACGCGAACGCCGCGACGGTGATTGCCGGCAAGAAGGCGCCACCCCCGGCGCCCGCGCGGGGGGCCGCAAGCAGCACAAGCGGCGGCGGCAAGGGCAAGACCGTGGCCGCACTGGCCTCGGTGGCGGTCGTCGCGGCCGTCGCCGGCGGCGGCTGGTGGTGGTACCAGGGCCGTGCCGGTGGCGTGGGCAAGACGGACGTCACCACCACCGCACCGCCGCCACCGATCGACACCAAGGTCGCCCAGACACCGACCCCGCCGCCGCCTCCACCCCCACCGCCGCCCGCGCCGGCGGCGCCGCGCACGCCGATCGAATCGCTGCAGTCGCTCGCGGCGGGCGCGGCGCCCGGCTTCGAGGTCACGGCCACGGCGAAGAAGGCCGAGGTCAACATCGGCAAGGACAAGCTCGCCTTCGAGATCCGCAGCAAGCGCGACGGCTTTGTCTATGTGTTCCTCTTGTCCAGCGGCGGCGAGATGTTCCTCTTGTTCCCGAACCTGCTGGACAAGTACAACAAGATCACCGCCAACAGCGCGCTCGCGCTGCCGCGCGCCTCGTGGCCGATGGACGCGGGCGGTCCCGCTGGCACCAACCAGTTCGCGGTGCTCGTGAGCGAGCACGAGCGCGACTTCAGTGCTTCCGGCGTGCAGAACGACGGCGTGTTTCCGCAGTTCCCGCTGCCGGTGCTCTCGGCGCTCGAAGCCACGCGCGGCACCGGCCCGTCGCCGCTGCTGGGCAAGCCGACCTGCGCGCCCGGCGCCCCGTGCAACGACGTCTATGGCGTCGCGAATTTCAAAATCGTCGAGAAGTAATCGTCTGTAGACGTTGGCCCATCGGCTCGATGGCCGCTTTTTCCGGACAAGGAGACTTTCATGCATACCTCACAGTCGCCGCGCTTCACTTCCACGCTGATCCGATGGGCCGCCGTTGCGGCCGCCGCATCGCTGGCAGGCTGCGCCAATCCGCCGCCGGCCGCGACCACCGACACGACCGCGGCCACCACCGACACGTCATCGACCACCAGTTCGCGGCCGGCCTCGACCGGCGCGAGCGTGGCCGGCCAGGCGCGCACCTTCTCGACCCAACTGGCCACCTACACCGCGGTCAGCTTCGATGCGATGCCGGGCTGGTCGCGTGACGATTTCTCCGAGACCTGGCCCGCGTTCCTGGGCAGCTGCAAGGTGCTCACCGGCCGCGGCGCCGAGTGGAAAGAGGTGTGCGACCGGGCCGCCAAGGTCGACGGCAAGAACCGCAATGGCATCCGCGGCTTCTTCGAGAGCGAGTTCTCGGCCTACCAGATCCGCGACGACGACCGCAAGCCCGACGGCGTGGTCACCGGCTACTTCGAGCCCGAGATCGCGGGCAGCCGCACTTACGGCGCGCCCTTCATCTACCCCGTGTACGGCCAGCCGGAAGACATGCTGTTCGCCGATGCGCGCAAGCTCCCGGCCGGCAGCGGCACGGTGGCCGCGAAGGTCGAGGGCCGCAACGTGGTCGTGCAGACGGGCCTCAGCACGCGCGACATGGGCGCGCCCGGCCTCTACGCGCTCGACCTCTCGGCCGTCACCCGCGACACGCTCGACCGCAAGGTGCGCATGCGCATCGAGGGCAAGCAGCTCTTGCCGTACTACACCCGCGAAGAAATCGAAACCAAGGGCGCGCCCAACGCCAAGGTGCTGGCCTTCGTGAGCAGCGCCACCGCGCTCTACGAGATGCAGATCCAGGGCTCGGGCCGCATCAAGCTGGCCAACGGCGACACCATCCGCGTGGCCTACGCCGAGCAGAACGGCCAGCCCTTCCGTCCCACCATTGCGCAGGCCGCCAACGGCAAGCCGCGCAGCGCGGTGAAGGTGCGCGGCTCGTCGATCGAACTGCAGCTGGACGATGGCGATGACGACGATGTCGGCGCCGTCGACAGCAGTGTCATCCGCACGCGCGGCTTCACGCTCGCGCGGCCCACCGCCAGCGGCGCGGTCGTGGTGCCGGGGCGCCGCACGGCCGGCGCGGTCACGGGCTCGGGCATCAAGGACCCGAGCTATGTGTTCTTCAAGGAATCGACCTCGCCCGTGGGCGGGCCGGTGGGCGCCTTTGGCGTGCCGCTGTCGGCGGGGCGCTCGATCGCGGTCGATCCGCGCAGCACGCCGCTCGGCTACCCGGTGTTCGTCTCGACCCGCACGCCCGGCAGCGGCGCGCCGATGCAGCGCCTGACCATCGCGCAGGACACCGGCGGTGCAATTCGCGGTGCGGTGCGCGCCGACTATTTCTTCGGCAACGGCCAGCAGGCCGCGACCAACGCACGCCGCATGAAGGAGCGCGGCCAGCTGTGGATTCTTCTGCCGCGCGGCCTGGCCGTGGCGCAGGCGGCGGTGTCGTCGACGATGCGCACGCGCGGTGGCCCGGTGGGCGCGGGCCTGGCGCAATGCCTGGTGCCGAGCGAAGGCGTCTGCGTCGACGACTGATGGACCCGGCTCTTCAACGGTGGACGCAGTGGAGCTTTTTCAGGGAACACCGCGGAACCGGCTTTGCCGGGCCGCTGGTGTTGCCCCCGGTGAGGGGGTTGAAGAAGCGACACGAAGTGCGCGAAGCCTGGGGGTGAGCCAATGATTGAAACCCTTTCGTCCGCGGAGAGCACTGAACTCGTCCGCCTTTGGCGGCGCAGGCAGACGCTGTCCTCGAACGACATGGGCACCATGTACCGCATCGTCGGCGATGCGCTCGTGGCCTGCAATCCGCCCGAGCTGCAGATCCTGGGCGAAGGGCGGCAGGAGCTGGTGGCGCAGTTCATCTACGTGAAGGTGCTGCGGCTCGATGCCGATCCGGACGAGGCCGACGAGCGCGCGAGCCACAGCGCGCCCTCGACCGCCTTCGCGCTGTGCGCGTACTTCCGGCGCTACCTGATCGACTGCACGCGGGCCAGCTCGTTCCGCCGCAAGCTCTCCATCGGCGACCAGATCACCGAGGCGCAACTCGAAGACGAGATCGGCGCCGGCGACGACCTCGACGGCTGCCTGGCCGAACACGGCCTGAGCGCGGAAGCGGTGCAGCTGGCCGCGCGCGCCTTCATCGCCGAGCTGCCCGAGCCCGAGCGCATCCTCTTGTGCGAGGGCTTCGGCAAGGAAGCGGAGGGCGGGCTTTCGGGCATCGCCTCGCGCCATGCCATCGCCTCGTACCACTACCGCGCGGGGCGCCTGGGCCTCGTGCACAAGCGGGAGGGCCTGACCGCCGACTACGCCAAGACCCGGCTGGGCGGCTGGATCCAGCAGACCCTGGGCATCGCCATCGAGGCGGAAAACATGGCAGCGATCCTGCAGGTTTTCAAAATCCTCGGTGCTGAAGCGTCTTATGCCTGAAGACATAGCCATTCAGGAACAGACCGCCATGAACACCGAACTCTGGCCCCCACTCAGCGTGATCCGCAACGCGTTCGAAACCGGCGGCACCGCCGTGCCCGATGCAGCTGCAGCAGCCGCTGGCGTGGCCACGGTGGCCATGCCGGGTGCGATGCCGCAAGCCGCATCGGCGACAGCGCCCGCACTTCAGGATCTCTTGCTCCCCCTCACCGAATTGGCCCGGCGCCGCGAGGCTGTCGCCCAGCGGGCCTTCCCCGCACGCTGGGCGCCGGGCCGCCTCATCAGCGTGGTGCACGAAGGGCGGTTGCTCGGCGTGCTGCTGGACCGCTGCATCCACGGCGATCTCTGGCAGGGCTGGATGGCCGCGGGCGAGGCCGACTGGGCCGGTGCCTTCGACGTGCTGCTCGAACCCGACGACGAACCCTTCGAGCCGGCGTTCGGACTGATTCAAGCCTGGAACGTGCTCACGCTCGAACCCAGCCCGCAGCTGTGCGCGCGCGTGCTCGGCGAGGTCTCGGCCACCCGGCTCGCGGCGATCCGCGCGGTGCACGACGAGTGGGCCGCGCAGAAGGTGCTGCCCATCGCGCCCGAGCCCGGCCGCATCGCGCTGCGCACCGTGGGCGGCGTGTTCTCGGTGCTTTCCGGCACGCCGCTCGGCGCGCACGACCCGCGCGCCGACTACCAGGCGCTGTACCGCACCGCTGGCCTGCAGCTGGGCCCGGCGCTGACGCAGTCACCCGAGGCTGCGCCCGCTTCGCCGCGCGCCCGGCCGCAGGAGCGGCCCGAGGGCGGCTGGTGGGGCAGCATCCGCCGCTGGTTCGGCGCCGATGGATGGATGCGGCCCGCGTTCGCGGTGCTTGCGCTGTGCGTGGTGGTGCAGAACGTCGGCCTGCTGGGCGGGCGTGGATCGCAAGAGGACGACGTGCGCTTTCGCAACGTGCCTGCCGCGCCTGCGGTGGCGTCGGCCAACCTGGTCGTGCGCTGGAAAGATGGTGTGCGCGTGGACGAGGCCGACCGCCTGCTGCGCTCGATGTCGGCCGAAGTGGTCGGCGGGCCGGGCACGAACGGCGTCTGGCGCTTGCGCGTGGACGATCCGGTCGGTGGGTTGTCGATGCTCGCGGCGTCGCCGCTGGTCGAATCGGCCGGGCCGGCTTCGGAGCGGCCATGAGTCGCGCCGCGCCGCTGTCTTTCTCCCTCCCCTCCCGGGGGAGGGCCGGGGTGGGGGCAAGCGGCGCATCCATCGGGCGCTCTGCCTGCCCCCATCCCAACCTTCCCCCAGAGGGGGAAGGAGCAATACGGGCGCTTTGCTTGCGGCTGTTGTTGTCGCTCGCGCTGCTCGTCTCCGGAAGCACCGCCTTCGCCACCCAACGCGCCCTGCTCGTCGGCGTCTCCGAACTCGTCAACCAGCCGCAGGCCCTGTGGCTGCAGGCACCGCGCAATGACGTGATGCTGATGCGCGACGCGCTGCTGAAGCAAGGCTTCGCGTCCGCCGACATCACCGTGCTCGCCGACGGCGTGAGTGGCTCCGTGCTGCCCGAATCGCAAGCCATCCACGAAGCCCTCGGCCGCCTGCTCGCACAGTCGAAGAGCGGCGACTTCGTGCTGCTCTATTTCTCCGGACACGGCACCCGCCTGCGCGACAGCAACAAGCGCTACCAGGAGCCCGACGGCCTTTCCGAGAACTTCCTCGCGCGCGACGTGCGCGGCACGCTCGGCGCCGACAGCGCCCTGACCGGCGACCTGCGCGATGCCGATTTCGACGCCTGGATCCAGGCCTTTCTCGCGCGCAACGTGTTCGTCGCCTCCGTCTTCGACACCTGTTCGGCGAACTCGATGACCCGCAGCACCACCGATGCGCCGGCCATCGCCGAAGGACCGCCCGGCGACGAGGTGCGCTGGCGCGGCCTGCGCACCACGCAATTGATCGGCGCGCCCGGCCCCGCGGCGCGCGTTGCCATGACGCGGCCCACCGTGACCGACCCCGTGCCGCGCGCCCGCTACGTCGCGCTCTTCGCATCGGAGAGCCACCAGATCACCCCCGAGTTGCGCCTGCCGCGCAAGAACCGCAACGCGCGTCCGCAGGGCCTGCTGACCTGGGCCGTGGTGGAGGCGCTGTCGCGCAAGCCCGCCACCTGGCGCGATCTGTTCGACGGCGTACTGGCCGTCTATCCGCCGGTGATCGACGAACTCGCACAACGCTTTCCCACGCGCGAGCTGCCTTCGCCGGTGGCCGAGGGCAACCTCGACGCACCGATCTTTTCCAACCGCGCCCAGGCCGTGTCGACGCGCCCGGTCTGGCGCGCGCAGCGCTCCGGCGACACGCTCACGCTGCAGGCCGGCCAGCTCGACGGCCTCGTGCTGCAGCAGCCGCTGCGCGTGCTGGCCACGATGGACGACGGCACCGTGCGCAGCGCCGAGGGCACGCTCGCGCAGGCCTTCAACGACAAGGCGCGCATGGCGGTGCCGCCTGCGCTGCGCGAACTGCCCGGCGCCGCGCTCTGGAACATCACGCCGCTGGGCGAACCGGCCACGGTCGCGCTGCGCGTGCGCGCGGAGCAGGGGTTGCCGCCGGGCTTGAGCCTCGAATACCCGGCCTCCGTTGTTGCGGTGAACGAGGTGGATGGCGCCGATGTGCGCTGGTCTGCGGGCCGGCTCGAAGTGCTCTCGCCACAGCTCGGTGCTGGCGCGAAGACAGCACCCATCGAGGCGACCGCAGCGCGCCGTCGCCTCGAAGTGCTGGCCCGCCTCAAGTGGCTCAACCAGCTCTACACCATCGCCAGGGACGCGCAGTTCGACGGCTTCGACGCGGTGTTCGAAGTCTGGAACGGCGATCGGCTCGTGCGCAGTGGCTCCGCGCAGCAGGTCGACGCGAAGCTCCTGCCGCTGCGCAGCGGCGAGCGCGCCGTGCTCAACGTGCGCAACACCAGCGCACGCTCGGTGGACCTGGTCATCGTCGGCATCGATCCGCAGGGCGGTGCGCGCCAGGTCTACCCCGAGGACCCGGGCGAGACCAACCGCTTCAAGCGCGGCACGCGCGAGGCGCCCGCCACCAAGCGCTTCGAGCTGCCCTGGTTCAACGCGGAAGGCGGCCGGCTGCTGGTGCTGGCCACGCCCGCGGCGCCCTACAGCGCGCCGCGCCTGTTCGGCACGGGCGCAGGCGATGCGGTTGCCGAAGTGCGCGTGCGCGGCGCACTGCAACCCGAGGGCGAGCGGCAGACCTTCGCCGCGATGGTTCATTGGGCGGGCGAAGTTTCGGCCGCCAAGTAAAGACGACAGCACACCACCCACACGGATTTTTTCTCAGGAGATCGACATGAGCTGGACCTTCGATGGACAACTGGACCCCGATGAGGCCCTGCGCCTGCTCGACTACCTGTCGGGCGAATCGGGCAACGACTTCTCGATGATGATCGAGAGCAAGGGCTCGCCGATCGAGGGCGAGTCGGTGCGCACGTACGAAGACGGCAAGCAGCGCATGGACATCGGCGGCTACTCGTACAAGGCCGACGTGGTCATTCCGCCGGGCTCCAGCAAGGGCAAGATGCGCAACCACCCCTTCATCGTGATCCGCGACTGCGATGCCGCCACGGCCTCCATCGCGAGCCTGCTCAAGGGCCAGGACAGCGACCTGAAGGTGACGGTGTCGGTCTTCAAGGCCGGCGGCGACAGCTCCAAGGACCTGCAGGCGCACCTGGAGTTCGTGCTCGAGGGCGCGCGCGTGCACTGCCACGCCATCGTGACCGGCGGCACGCCCAAGCGACCCTGCGACATCGTCTTCTTCAGCTACACGAAGCTGGAGATCCGCTCGGCGCCGCAGCAGAAGACCGGCGCACGCGGGGCCGTGCGCACCTGCACCTTCACGGGCAACTGACATGACCACCTCCGCCGAACTCCTGAAGTCCGCCGACCCGGTGGCCGCGCTCAAGGCCCTCAGCGACGAGGTGCGCGCCAAGCCTTCCGACAGCAAGCACCGCGTCTTCATGGCGCAGCTGCTCTGCGTGCTGGGCCAGTGGGAGCGCGCGCTCAACCAGCTGACCGTCGCGGCCGAGCTCGATGCGCTGGCCGTTCCCATGAAGCAGGTGTATGGCGACGCCGTGCGCTGCGAGGGCCTGCGCGCCGAGGTGTTCGCCGGCACGCGCACGCCCATGATCTTCGGCCAGCCCGACGAATGGCTGGCGCTTCTCATCGAGTCGCTGCTGCGGCAGGGGCGCGGTGAGTCCGAGCTGGCCGAGGATCTTCGGCAGCGCGCGTTCGACGGCGCACCCGCCATCGCCGGCACCATCGACGGCGCACCGTTCGAGTGGCTGGCCGATGCCGACATGCGCCTGGGCCCGGTGCTCGAGGCCTTCGTCAACGGCAAGTATTACTGGATTCCGTACGTCCGGCTCGCGCACATCAAGATCGAGCCGCCCGAGGACCTGCGCGACTGCGTCTGGATGCCCGCGCACCTGCAGTTCGAGAACGGCGGCGAAACCCTCGCGCTCATTCCCACCCGCTACGAAGGCACCGAGAAGAGCGAAGACGGCGAACTGCGGCTCGCGCGCAAGACAGAGTGGCGCGAACTGCGCCCCGAGGTCTGGGCTGGCTACGGCCAGCGCGTGCTCGGCAGCGATGCCGGCGAGTACGCGCTGATGGACGTGCGCGAGATCCTCTTCAACCCGGTGGCTTCCGCTGAAGAAGAAGCGACACCAGAGGAAGGCACCGAAAGCGGAGGCGGTTGACGTGGCCGAGCTCACCGCCCAGGAGCGCCTGCAGCCTTCGCTGCTCGACCGCCTGGTCGACAACGCGCCGACTGAAAAACGCGAGAGCGACGAGAAGCGCACGCTCACCAAGCAGGCACTGCGCGCGGCCGTGCTGCGCGACCTGAGCTGGCTCTTCAACGCCACGGGTTTCGGGCTTGCGATGGACGACAAGCAGTACCCGAATGCGGCGCGCTCGGTCATCAACTACGGATTGCCTATGCTGTCTGGCCAGTTCACCTCGTCGGTGCAGCGTGTCAGCATGGAACAGGCTTTGAAGAACGCAATCCTGCAGTTCGAGCCGCGCATTTTGTCCCGCACTCTCGAAGTGGAACTCGTCATGGAAGGCTCGGCACTGGAATCGCACAACAGCATCGGCCTGCAGATCCGCGGCATGCTGTGGGCGCAACCCGTGCCGCTGGAGTTCCTGATGCGAAGCCGAGTCGATCTGGAAGAAGGCCGCATAGAGATCGTGGACATGGCGCAAAGATCATGAGCCCCCCGGCTTTTCACTCCGCTGCGCTCCGTGTAATTCGCCACCCCCCGGGGGGGAGGCGCGGCTCGCCTTGGGGCGGCCCGGCGGCAGCCGCATCAAGGTAAATCCGACATGGACCCTCGGCTGCTGAACCTGTATGAACAGGAACTGCGCTACTTCCGCGAGAGCTCTTCGGAGTTCGCGCGCGCCTTTCCGAAGATTGCGCACCGGCTGGGCATCGAGGGGCAGGAGGTCGCCGATCCCTATGTCGAGCGGCTGATCGAGGCCACGGCCTTCCTGTCGGCGCGCGTCAACCTCAAGCTCGATGCAGAGTACCCGCGCTTCACGGGGCACCTGCTCGACATCGTCTATCCGAACTTCCTTGCACCGACGCCGGCGATGGCGGTGGTGTCCTTCTCGCCCGACCTCGACGACGCCAACCTGGCGACAGGCCCGAAGCTGCCGCGCGGCGCCGGCCTGCGTGCGCGCCAGGCCGTGGGGCAGAACACGCATTGCGAGTTCCGCACATCGGGCGCGCTGCGCATCTGGCCGATGGAGGTGCAGCGCGCGCAGTACTTCACCTATGCGCCGGACCTGCCGCTCGCCACGCACCCGCAGTCGCGCGCCATCCGCGGCGGCCTGCGCATCGCGCTGCGCGCGACGGCGGGGCTCAAGTTCAACCAGATCGCGCTCGACGACCTGGTGCTGCACCTCGGCGGCGCGGAAGACGTGGCGTGGCAACTGCAGGAATGCGCGCTGGGCCAGCCCATCGGCGTGATGGTGCGGCCGTTGTCGCCCACCGGCGCATTGCAGGGCGTGGCGCAGAGCCTGCCGGCCAGCGCAATCCAGCCGGTCGGCTTCGAGGACGACGAGGCGCTGTTGCCGGTCACGGCCACGGGCTTCTCGGGCTTCCGGCTGCTGCAGGAGTACTTCGCGTTTCCGCAGCGCTTCCAGTTTTTGCGCATCGCCGGGCTGCAGGCGCTGCTCGCGACCATGCCGGTCACCGAGATCGAACTCGTGCTGCTGTTCTCGCGCGGCGATGCGGCGCTCGAAAAGCTGGTGAGCGCAGAGAACATCCAGCTCCATTGCGTGCCGGTGGTCAACCTCTTCAACAAGCGGCTCGATCGCGTGCCGCTCACCGAAGGCGTGAGCCAGTTCCACCTGGTGCCCGACCGCACGCGGCCGCAGGATTTCGAGGTGCACACCGTCACCGAGGTGATCGGCCACGGCGCACCCGGCGTCGATGCCGCGGCGGCGGAGCAGCCGTTCCGGCCTTTCTACTCGGCCTTTCACGGCACGCGGCACAGCCACCCCGCCTACTTCACGACCACGCGCGAGCCGCGCATGCTGTCGGTGCGGCAGCGCACCGAGGGCCACCGCAGCAGCCACATCGGCTCCGAGGTCTACATGCAGATCGTCGATCCGCAGCAGGCGCCGTATGCGGCCACGCTGCGGCAGTTGGCGGTGACCGCGCTGTGCACCAACCGCGACCTGCCGCTCCTGATGCCGCTCGGCCGCGACAACGATTTCGACTGCGTCGACTCCTTCCCCGTGCAGCGCGTGCGCATGGTGCGCGGGCCCTCGCGGCCGGTGTCGCCGGTGGTGAGCCAGGGGCTGGGCTGGCGGGTGGTCGACCACCTCGCGCTCAACTATCTGTCGATTTCCGACAGCACGCCGGAGCAGGGTGCCGCCGCGCTGCGCGAGACGCTGATGCTCTATGCCACGCACGCCGACGAGATGCGCCAGGGCCAAGTGCGTGGCCTCCTGTCCGTGAAGAGCAAGCCCGTGGCGCGCCGCCTGCCGCTCAAGGGGCCGATCGCGTTCGGGCGTGGGCTCGAGGTGACGCTGGAGGTCGACAAGGATGCGTTCCATGGCCACAGCGTGTTTCTCTTCGGCGCCGTGATGTCGCGCTTTCTCGCGCGCCATGTGGAGGTCAATCACTTCGTCGAGACCGTGCTGCGCGTGGCGGGCAAGGGCGAGACCATGCGATGGAGGCCGCTGTGCGGGACCCGGCAGATTCTGTAGCCACACGCGTGGACAACGCGCTGCGCGGATGGTCGGCGGAGCCGTGGTCGTTCGATTACTTCGCGGTCATGCGCCGGCTGGAATCGGTCGCCGCGACCACGCCGCGCTGGGGCCGCGCGCTGCTGCCGAGCGCCGAGCCGGTGCGCGTGGGGCAGGAGCCTTCGCTGTCGTTCGCGCCGGCCAGCTTCAGCCGCTTCGAGCCGGCAACCGCGTATTCGCCACCGCGGCTGCGCCAGCATTTCTTCAGCTACGTCGGCCCCAACGGCCCGCTGCCGGTTCACCTGAGCGACTTCGTCCGCGAGCGCAGCCTGAACCATGGCGACCCGACGTGGCTGGCGTTTCTCGACAGCTTTCTGCATCGCTTCTCGCTGCACTTCTACCGCGCGTGGGCGCAGGCACGGCCCGCGGTGGCGCTCGACCGTCCGGGCGAAGACCGCTTCAGGCTGCAGGTCGGCGCGTTCATCGGCACCGGCACGCCGGGCCGCATCGGGCGCGACGAGGTGCACGACGATGCGCGCCTGCATTTCTCGGGCTGGCTCGCGCGCCGCGTGCACAACGCCGAGAGCGTGGAGTCGGTGCTGTGCAGCTACTTCGGCGTGCCGGTGACGCTGGAGCGCTGGGTCGGCCACTGGATGCGCGTGCCCACGGACGAAGTCACGCGGCTCGGGCGGGGCGAGAGCTCGCGCTCGATGGGCATGGGCGCGATGCTCGGCACCCGCGCGTGGGACCGGCAGCACCGCGTGCGCCTGCACATGGGGCCGCTCACGCTCGATCAGTACCGCATGTTCCTGCCGATCGGCACCGCGCGGCCGGTGCTGCAGCGCTGGATGCAGCAGCTGCTGGGCGACGAACTCGAATGGGATGCCGAACTCGTGCTCGAGAAGGCCGAGGTGCCGGTCACGCGGCTCGGGCAGAAGCAGGGCAACGCGCCGCGCCTGGGCTGGGTCTCGTGGCTCGGTCAGCGCACGCGCTCGAAGGACGCGGCGGACGTGCGCATCGGCAACAGCTCGATGACCGTCCGGGCCGCTGCAGGAGCCGCGGCATGACGACGACTCTCGGGTGTGCAGACACGGCGGCGCACGCGGCCGCGCTGGTGCAAGCGGCGGACCTGACGAAGGCGGGGAATCTCGACGCGGCCGACGAACTGCTCGCCCGCATTCTGGAAGCCGCGCCCGGCGACCCCGATGCCCTGCACTACCAGGGCTTGCTGCGCCATGCGCAGGGGCGCGACGCCGAGAGCATCGCGTTGATCGGGCGGTCGCTCACGCTGCAACCCGCGCAGAGCGGCGCCTGGAACAACCTGGGCAATCTGCTGGTCGAGGCCGGCCGCGTCGACGATGCAATGCGTGCCTATGAAAACAGCGTGTCCTTTGCCAAGGGTGACGACGGCGCCGACGCGCTGAGCAACATCGCGACGCTCGAATGCAGCAAAGGCCACTGGCAGGCCGCCGAGCGCGTCAGCCGCCGTGCGATCGAACTGCGGCCGACGTCCAGCGAGGCCTGGTACAACCTGTCGATCGCGCTGATGGAGCAGGGGCGCATCGAGGAAAGCGTCATCGCCAACAGCCGTGCGGTGCTGCTGCAGCCGCGCAACCTGAGCGCGCGCTCGAAGGTGATTCGCGCGCTGGAGCTGCTCCGCGAGAACGAGCAGGCCATCTGCATGTACCGGGAGTGGCTGACCGAAGATCCAGGCAACCCCGTGGTCGCGCATCTGCTGGCCGCCTGCGAGGGGCATGCGCCCGAGCGCGCCAGCGACGGCTATGTGGAGACGTTGTTCGACAGCTACGCAGGAAGCTTCGACGCGAGCCTGGAGAAGCTGCACTACCGCGCCCCCGAACTGGTGGCCCGCGCGGTGCAGGACATGTATGGCCCGCCCGCCGCGCATCTGGCGGTGGTCGATGCCGGCTGCGGCACCGGACTCTGCGCCCCGCTGCTGCGGCCCTGGGCCTCGCACCTGGCCGGCTGCGACCTGTCGGTCGGCATGCTGCAGCGCGCGGAGCAGCGCGGCGGCTACGACGTGCTGCACAAGGCCGAGCTCACCCACTACCTGCAGACACAGCCCGCCCGGTTCGACCTGGTGGCATCGGCCGACACGCTGTGCTACTTCGGCGATCTGCACGAGGTGCTGGCGGCAGCCGCGCGTGCGCTGCGCCCGCAAGGCGGCGTGGTGTTCACGGTCGAGGCCATGGCCGGGGGTCGGGACGACTTCAAGATCGAGGGCAGCGGCCGCTACCGCCATGCGGCAGCTCACGTCGAGGCCTGCCTTGCGGCCGCCGGTTTCGGCGCCGTTCGCATCGAGCCGATCGTTCCGCGCCGCGAGGCGGGGCGGAACGTGCAGGGTTGGCTGGCCAGCGCAAGGCTCGCGGCCCCACCCTGAATTCGCCCACACATCGCCGAACGTCCTTCATTCAAATTTCCCGGCATGAATCGTCTTCAACAGATACGGAGTCTTCCATGAGTGAAATCAGTCGCACCGCCCTCTTCGGCAAGCTCAACTCGCTGGCCTACAAGGCCATCGAAGGCGCCACGGTGTTCTGCAAGATGCGGGGCAATCCGTATGTGGAACTGGAGCACTGGTTCGCCCAGCTGCTGCAGGCGCAGGACTCCGACCTGCATCGCGTGATCCAGCACTACGGCCTCGATGTGTCGGTGATCGCCAAGGACATGACCGCCGCGCTCGACCGCCTGCCGCGCGGCGCCACCGCGATCAGCGACTTCTCGCCGCACATCGAGAACGCCATCGAACGCGCATGGACCTACGCCACGCTGCAGTTCGGCGAGGCGCAGGTGCGCACCGGCTACATCGTGGTCGCCATGCTGAAGACGCAGAGCCTGCGCAACCCGCTGTTCGGCCTGTCCAAGCAGTTCGAGAAGATCAAGGTCGAGGACCTGGCCGACAACTTCCCGAAGGTGTGCGATGCCTCGCCCGAATCGCAGATGCGCGCGCAGGACGGCACCGGCATGGGCAGCGGCGCCCCCGGCGAAGACTCGGGCGCGATGGCGCCCGCCGCCATGGGCAAGGGCGATGCGCTCAAGAAATTTGCTGTCGACCTCACGGAGAAAGCCAAGAAGGGAGAGATGGATCCGGTGACCGGGCGGGACGAGGAAATCCGCCAGATCGTCGACATCCTCATGCGCCGCCGCCAGAACAATCCGCTCTTGACCGGGGAGGCCGGCGTCGGCAAGACGGCAGTGGTGGAAGGTTTTGCGCAGCGCCTCGCACGCGGCGACGTGCCGCCGCAACTGAAGGACGTGAAGCTGCTCACGCTCGACATCGGCCTCTTGCAGGCCGGCGCGAGCATGAAGGGCGAGTTCGAGCAGCGCCTGCGCCAGGTGATCGACGAGGTGCAGAGTTCGCCGACGCCGATCATCCTGTTCATCGACGAGATCCACACGCTCGTGGGCGCGGGCGGCGCGGCCGGCACCGGCGATGCGGCCAACCTGCTCAAGCCCGCGCTCGCACGCGGCAACCTGCGCACCATCGGCGCGACCACCTGGGCCGAGTACAAGAAATACATCGAGAAGGACCCGGCGCTCACCCGCCGCTTTCAGGTCGTGCAGGTGCCGGAGCCCGACGAGGTGAAGGCGATATTGATGCTGCGCGGCGTGGCCAGCGTGCTGGAGAAGCACCACCGCGTGCAGTTGCTCGACGAGGCCATCGAAGCGGCCGTCAAGCTCTCGCACCGCTACATTCCCGCGCGCCAGTTGCCCGACAAGGCTGTGAGCCTGCTGGACACCGCATGCGCCCGCGTGGCCGTGTCGCAGCACGCGACGCCGCCCGAAGTGGAAGACTGCATGCGCCGCATCGAAGGGCTTACGGTCGAGCAGGAGATCATCGGCCGCGAGGCCACCATCGGCATCGACGTGACCAAGCGCTCGGCGCAGGTGGAGGCGCTGCTGGTCGAATCGAAGCAGCAGCTCGAAGCGCTGAATGCGCGCTGGCAGGAAGAGAAGGGGCTGGTCGACCGGCTGCTGGAGCTGCGCAGCAAATTGCGCGCGGGCAACAAGCCGGTGGATGCGCCCTCAGATGCCGCGCCTGCAGACGCGGCTGCCGGTGCTGTTGCCGCTGCCCCCGCGCACGACCGCGCCGCCCTGCTCGCCGAACTGCACGAGCTGCAGGCCAAGATCCACGCGGTGCAAGGCGAGTCGCCGCTCATTCTTCCGTCGGTCGACGAACAGGCCGTGGCCTCGGTGGTCGCGGACTGGACCGGCATTCCGGTCGGCCGCATGGTCAAGAACGAAGTCGAAGCGGTGCTCAAGCTCGCCGACACGCTCAACATGCGCGTCATCGGCCAGAAGCACGGCCTGGAGATGATCGCGCGCCGCATCCAGACCTCGCGTGCGCGCCTGGACAACCCGCAGAAGCCCATCGGCGTCTTCATGCTCTGCGGCACCTCGGGCGTCGGCAAGACCGAGACCGCACTGGCGCTTGCCGAGGCGCTCTACGGCGGCGAGCAGAACATCATCACCATCAACATGAGCGAGTTCCAGGAGGCGCACACCGTCTCCACGCTCAAGGGCGCGCCGCCGGGCTATGTGGGCTACGGCGAGGGCGGCATCCTGACCGAGGCCGTGCGCCGCCGTCCGTACAGCGTGGTGCTGCTCGACGAGGTCGAGAAGGCCCACCCCGACGTGCACGAGATCTTCTTCCAGGTCTTCGACAAGGGCTGGATGGAAGACGGCGAGGGCCGCATGATCGATTTCAAGAACACGATCATCCTGCTCACCACCAACGCTGGCAGCGAGCTTGTGATGAGCATGTGCCGCGACCCCGAGCTGCTGCCCGATTCGAACGCGCTGGCCGATGCGCTGAAGGCGCCGCTGATGAAGGTGTTTCCGCCCGCGCTCTTGGGCC
Organism: Variovorax sp. ZS18.2.2; assembly: GCF_024701975.1. Classification (GTDB taxonomy): domain Bacteria; phylum Pseudomonadota; class Gammaproteobacteria; order Burkholderiales; family Burkholderiaceae_C; genus Variovorax. Next base: position 258,605 of record NZ_JANLNM010000005.1, on the reverse strand, counting down.
GCATCGTCACCATTCCCTACTACCCGCTGTCGCCCGACATGATGAAGAAGATCGTGCGACTGCAGCTGGGTCGCATCAAGAAGCGCGTGGAGACCAACCACGGCGTGCCCTTCGAATACACCGAGGCGGTGATCGAGCAGGTGGTCGCGCGCTGCCAGGACCCGGAGTCGGGCGGCCGCGTGATCGACGCGATCCTGACCAACACGGTGCTGCCCACCATTTCCGTCGAGTACCTGCAACGCCTCGCGTCCGGTGGAGAGATCCGCCGCGTCGCGCTGGATGTGAAGGATGCCGATTTCACCTACGCGTTCGACTGAACGACATCCCTCTTCCAAGAGCAAAAAATGGCCGACCACGAGTTCCGCATCGAGACCGATTCACCCGCCAAGGACGACCTGATGTTCTGGCGCATCGTGGGTCACGAGGCGCTCGCGCGCCCCTCGGCCTACGAGCTCACGGTGCTCTCGAAGAACAAGGCGCTCGATGCCAAGGACATCCTGGGCCGTGCGTTCGACGTGGTCATCGAGTTCCAGGACAAGGGCGGCGCCAAGCACGAGCGGCACTGCCAGGGCCACGCGGTGCGCTTCGTGCGCGCGGGGCATGTGGGGCGGCATTTCGAATACCGCATCACGCTGCGCTCGTGGTTCTGGCTGCTCACCAAGCGCACCAATTCGCGCATCCTGCAGGACAAGAAGGTGCTCGAAGTACTCGACGCCGTGTTCGAAGACAGCCCGATCAAGCGCTTCAAGAAGACCAAGGCCGGCAACGTGATCGGCACCCACACGCCCCGGCGCTACTGCGTGCAGCACCAGGAGAACGACTACCAGTTCCTCTCGCGCCTGCTGGAGGACGAGGGCATCTACTACTGGTTCGATGCGCACGATGCGCCCGGCACCATGCACCTGTCGGACGCGAGCGACATGGCGCACGAGAAGCTGCCGGTCGAAGGCACGCTGAGCTACATGGCCAGCGATGCGACCGAGGCGCGGCACAACGAGATCTCGCGCTGGGTGAGCTCGCGCCAGTTCGACACCGGCAAGCAGGCCTCGCGCGACAGCGACTTCAAGGCGATCAAGAAGAAGCTGTCTCCGAGCATCGACGCGAAGGACGATCACGAGCTGGCGGATTTCGAGGAGTTCGAATTTCCCGGCGGCTACTTCACCGGCGACGACGGCGAGAACCGCACCAAGATGCGCGGCGAGGAACTCAACGCGCGCCGCGACCGTCACTGGGCACTGACCACCTGGCCCGACGTGACGGCAGGACGAAGCTTCAAGTTCGAGGGCGACCCCGACGGCACGCGCAACGGCGAGTACGTGATCGCGGCCTGCACCTTCATGGCGAGCCACCCCGGTTATGAAAGCGTGGGTACCGGCGGGGCGACGCCCCAGCAGGTGCATGCGTCCCTGGCCGACGTGCTGCGCGACGATGCGGTGAACGCCGACACGCTGCAGGTGCTGGAAGACCTGATCGCCGGCACGCCGATGCTCAACAGCGCGCAGCCGGGCGTGAGCGCCTTCCTGATCACCGCGATTCCGATGGAGCGCGCCTACCGGCCGCCGCGCCTCACGCCGCGCGTGACCATGCCCGGCCCGCAGACCGCCATCGTGGTCGGCCCCGCCGGCGATGAGCTGCACGTGGACGACCACGGCCGCGTGAAGGTGCACTTCCACTGGGACCGCTACGACGAGAGCAACGAGAAGTCGACCTGCTGGGTGCGCGTGTCGCAGCCCTGGGGCGGCAAGGGCTGGGGCGGGTATTTCATTCCGCGCATCGGACAGGAGGTGATCGTCGATTTCCTGAACGGCGATCCGGACCGCCCGGTGATCGTCGGCCGCGTCTACAACGACGACCAGCCGATTCCGTACAAGTCGCCCACGCAGAGCGGCTTCAAGACCCGCTCCACGCCCGGCGGCGGCCCTGCGAACTACAACGAGATCATGTTCGAGGACAAGAAGGGCGAGGAGAACATCAACATCCACGCCGAGCTGGACATGAGCCGCAGCGTGGAGCGCGACGATTCGACGAAGGTGGATCGCGACCAGACGGTGACTGTCAAGCGCGACCAGACCTCCACCGTGGTGCGGGACCGCAAGCTGACCGTGCAGAACAACGACACCACGAGCATCCAGCAGTTCCAGAAGCTCACGGTCGGCCAGAACCAGGACAACCACATCGTCGGCAACCAGACCACCCATGTGGATGCCGACCACGCGCTGCTGGTCAAGGGCAATCACACGATCGACGTCAAGGGTAAACGCACCGACTCCACGGGCGGCAACGAGGGCCGCTTCGTGAAGGGCAACCAGACGATCGCGGTGATCGGCAACATGAGCCAGAAGGCCGCGCGCATGACCTTCGAGGCCGGCCACATGGAGTTCAAGGTAACCGGCGGCAATTCGATCAACTGGGACGGGGGCGCGGCACCGTACACCGCGGCGTTCCAGAAATACACCCTGGTGAGCAACACGCACATCAACATGATCGCGGTCGGCGACATCAACCAGACATCGCTCGGCTCCAACACCACCGTGCTCGGGGCCAACACGAGCGGCTACATCGGCAACAACTCCGAAGCCAACCTGGGCATGGCGCAGTCCACCTTCCTGGGCATGAGCACCGACAACGCGGTCGGCCTGGCCATGAGCAACTTCCTGGGCATGCAGATAGAGAACACGGTGGCCATCCAGATCATCTCGGTGGCGGCCATCGGGATCGAGCGCAAGAACGGCGACCTGAAGGAGGCGCCGTTCCACATCCTCAAGGCGGGCGGCGCAGGCGGCGGAGGCAATGCCACGCCCCGTATCGACAAGCTGGCAGCCGCTTTCTCGGCGGTGAGCGCCATCTGGGGCATCTATACCGGGAGGGCCGGTGTCAAGGCCACCTTCAAACAGTACGAGGACGCGGTCGCGCAACTGCGCGCGGCAGCCAATGATCCGGCGTGCGCGTCCGTGCCGGGGCTCCAGGGCCGGCTGAACCGCATGGCCAATGCGGGCGACGCACGCCTGGAACAAGGGCACTCGTTGGCCGGTTCGCACTTTGGCACCGACACGGCCATTGGCGCCGGTACCGGCGCGGCAGTGGTGGGGGGTGTGGGGGGCATCTTCGGCCCGGTGGGCACGGCGGTCGGCGGTGTGGTGGGCGGTGCGGCCGGTGCGGTCGTGGGCGGCCCCATCGGGGCGATGACGCGGGCCGCCAGCAGCGACGCGGGCGACCAGGCGGATGCGCTCAAGCCTCTGGACGATGGTTCGGTGCCGCCGGAACCGCCGCCCGCCAATCCGGCACCCCAGACACCAACGCCCGACAGCGGCCCCAACTCGTCGCAGACCGACGGGCCGACCTCCTCCGAGCCTGGTCCGAACTCGTCCGGCTCGGGCGAGCCCTGAGGTAGCGCCGCATGCAAGTCGTCAAGCCGCAGGCCATGGGCCTGAGCACGAGGCCGATCGAATACCGACAGCGTTTCGGTCTTTGCATCACCGCGGCCCTGCACGTGCCTTTCGCGCAGGGCGAAAAGGGGGCGCTCTGGGGCGAGCAGTCGATGTGGGACTTCCTTGCCGCGGAGATGGGTGAACCGCTGATCGACGAAGGCGTGGCCAAGCTCACGCCGGAGTTCCTGGTGCACGGCAAGGCCTTTCCGCCCCCGCAGCAGCAACAGACGGCGTGCGCGGTGCGCGCCAGCCTCGGCGGCACCAGCAAGACCCTGCTGGTGTTCGGCCACCGTTTCTGGGACGGCACCCGCGCCAGTGCGCCGCAGCCCTTCGACAGCATGCCCATCGACTGGGCGCATGCCTATGGCGGACCGGACATGCCCATGAACCCGGCGGGCGTCGGCCGGCAGTTGCGCGACGGCCATCGGCCGCTGCCCAACATCGAGCGCGCGGACGATCCGTTGCGCCAGCCGGACCATGCCGCGCAGCCTGCGGGCTGGCATCGGCTGGACCCGGGACACCCCCAGCGCCTTCAGTACCGTGGCACCTATGACGCCGACTATCTGAAGATGCATTCGCCCGGGTTCGCGCCCGATCTGGACTGGCGCTATTTCAACCTCGCGCCGGCGGACCAGTGGCTCGGCGGGCCGTTGCGCGGCGACGAACCCTTCGTGCTGGAAAACCTGCATCCACGCGAGCCGCGCATCGAAGGCCGCCTGCCCGGCCTGCGGGCGCGCGTCTTCGCCAGCTATGCGGTGGCCGGCAGCGAGCCCAAGCTGCGCGAGGTGCCGATGCGTGCGACGACCGTATGGTTCTTCCCGCATGCAGAGCGGCTGGTGCTGCTCTTTCACGGCCTCGCCGAGGTGGCCCGCGACGACGGCTCGGACGTGGTCGGCCTCACGGGTGCGGTCGAGCGGCTCGGCGAAGCGAAGGACGATGCCCACTACCTGCGGGTGCTCGCCCAGCGCGCCGATCCGCGCATGGGCGCCGTCCACAGCCTGCGCGACAGCGACCTGCTGCCCGCCGGGCTCGACGCCAGCGACCCCGCGGCGCTGCAGGCCGGCGAGGCATTCGCCATGGAGGGCCTGCAGGCCGAGGCGCAGGTCCGGCGTGCCCAGATCGAAGTGGCGTTGGCGCGCGACGAAGCGCGCGCCGCCGGACGCGACCCGGACGCGCTGGGCATCGTCATGCCCGAGCGCGAGGCTCAGCCACCGCCGGATGAACTGGCGCAGTACCTGGAACGAAAGATCGAGGAAGCCGAACGCCAGCAGTGGGAAGCGCTCAACGGCACGCTGATCCAGATGGAAAAGGCGATCGAATTTGCCGCCGAGCGCGGCATCGACCTCGCGGCGCTGCAGCATCGGGGCCCGCCGGTCTTCAAGGCCGAGCGCGAGGTGGAGCGGCTGCGCAGCGCGGCACAAGGCGCGAACCGCAGTTTCGACGCACGGGCCGTCTATGGCCCACTGCTCGAGAAGGAGCTGGTCGAAGTGACCGGCTACCTGGCAGGCGCCCACCTGCAACCGCCGGTGGCGCCGATGGCGCCGGCCGCCGCCGCGCAATTGCGCGCGGAGATGGCGGTGGCGGTCCCGGCTGGCCTGAAGCATTTCAGCGGCATGGACCTGACGGGCGCCGACTTCAGCGGACTCGATCTGCGGGGCGTGAATTTCGCAGGCGCCTGGCTGGAGAGCGCCAACTTCGAGAACGCCAACCTGTCGGGCGCCAACCTGTCCCACGCGGTGCTTGCGCACGCCAACCTGCGCGGCACGATCGCGGTGGAAACCTCGCTGGTCGGCGCCAACCTCGGAGGTGCGCGCCTGGTCGGCGCGGTGCTCGAGGATGCCGACTGCAGCAACGCCCGCTTCGACGGCAGCGACTGGACCGGCGCGCGCTTGCGCGGCGCTCGCCTGGAGGGGGCCTCCTGGCTGGACGTGGTGTGGGGCGGGGTCGACCTGCAGCGCGCCCAGGCCGCCGGACAGCTCTTCTACAAGCAGGACCTGCGCGGCACGGTGTTCACCGAAGCCGTGCTGGACGATGCCAATTTCATCGAGTGCGATCTGCGCGGCTGCGATCTGCGCGCGGCGCACATGGCACGCGCCACTTTCGTCCAGTGCCGGCTCGACGGCGTCCATGCGTCCGGGGTGCTGGCTGATGGCGTGGTGTTCGTGGAAGGCTGCAGCCTGGTCGGCGCAGACCTCGGCCATGCTGCATTGGGTTCCGCCAATTTCGGTGGCATGGATCTGAGCCAGGTGTCGCTGGTGGGCAGCATGCTGGACGGCGCCAACCTGATCGGCGCGCGGCTGGCTCGCAGCGACTGGCGCCTGACCTCTGCCAAGGGCGCGCTGCTGTGCAAGGCCGACCTGGCGCACGCCCGGATGGCGGGGGCCAACTTCAGCAACGCAGTGCTGCAGCACGCCGACCTGCGCGGCGCCGATCTGCGGCAGAGCAATCTCTTCGGCGCCGACCTTGCACGCGTGCGGCTCAGTGGCGACACGCGCTTCGACCAGGCGCTGCTCACGCGCGCGCGCACCTGGCCGCGCCTGACGCCCGAACAGCAGGCGGCGCCATGAAGCGGCCCATGAAGAGGCATTCGCGCACCTCGCCTGCCGGCGCCGGCCGGGAGCCACGCCGATGAGCCCGGAACTCCTGACCATTGCCGTCGCCATGGGCGAGCCCCTGAGCGGGTTCGACCTGTCGGGCCGTCACTATGCGGGCAGCTCGCTGGCCGGCGGGACCTTCTCCAAGATGCGACTGTCCGGCACCGACCTGCGCGACGCGGACCTGCGCGAGGCGGTGTTCGACGAATGCGATCTGCGCGGTGCGTTGCTGTCCGGCGCGCAGCTGCGGCGCGCGGTGTTCAACCGCTGCGAGATGGACCATGTCGACCTGCGCCGCGCCAACCTGCATGCCGCAACGTTCAACGAATGCGGCGCGGCCCACGCCCAATGCGGCGAGGCCTGGATGTCGATGGCGGTGGTCACGAAGACACGGCTGGACCATGCGAACCTGGCGCAGGCCAACCTGGACGCCGCGTTGTTCAGCGGCTGCAGCCTGGTCGACGTCTGCGCCGACGCGGCGGACTGGCACCAGGCCACGGTCATGGAGTGCACGCTGACGCACCTGAGCTGGAGCGGTGCCTCGCTGCGGCGGACGATCTTCGTCAAGACCGTGCTTGCCGGCCTGTCGTTCGCCGGGCTCACGCTCGAGTCCTGCCAGTTCGGCGCGGCCGACCTCCGGGGCGCGGATTTCGGCGGCAACACGCTGCCTCGCTGCAACTTTCAGGGTGCCCGGCTCGATGGCGCCCGTTTCGCGGGCGTGACCGCCCCGATGGCGCTGTTCTGCGAGGCGCAGGGCGAGAACGTGGATTTCTCCGGAGCCCGGCTGCGCCAGTCGCTGTTCACCGGCGCCGTACTTCCGGGCAGCAACTTCACCGGTGCGGACCTCTGGCAGACGCACTTCGCCGGCGCCGACCTCGCGCGTGCGCGCATGTCGGGTGCCGAACTGAGCTATGCCGACCTCAGCCACGCCCACCTGCCCGATGCCGACCTGCGCGACGCGATCCTGTTTCGCACCTGCCTGCATGGCACCCGCACCGACAACGCGCAGATGAGCGACCGCGCTCGCGCGCTGGAGACCGATCCCGAGCGTGCGCAGGCCGAGCAATGGCGCCCCCCCGCCGTCTCTGCATGAAACCCGCCCCGACAAGACCCCAAGGAACTCTCATGAACACCGTTGCTTCGCACGCCGCCGTCGCCACCCACCGGGGCCGCCGCCCCACCGCCGCACGCCCGCAGCCGGCGGCCTCGCCGGCCTGCTGGAGCGCACACGTCGAGGCGTGCGGCGACGCAGCCTTGCGGGTGAACGACGGCGCGCAGTCGTTCGAGGTGCGCCGCGCCGCCAGCTGCCTGCTGCTGCCGGCGCCCGGCGACCAGGTGGCCTGCGTGCGAACCGGTCCGCAGGAGGTCTGGGTGCTCGCGGTGCTGCAGCGCGCGGCCGACACGCCGGCCGTGCTGCACTGCGATGGCGCGCTGGAGATCAAAGCCACCACCCTGCGCCTGCGCAGCGAGCGACTCGATGTGGTCGCGGAGCACGCGGTGTTGACGGTCGGGGTGGCCGAACTCATCGGCCGGCAGCTGCGCGCCGTGGCCACCACGGTGAAGATCGTGGGCTCGGTCCTGACCAGCGTGATGGACCGGGTGACCCACTTCAGCCGCCAGTACCAGCGCACGACGAAGGGCACCGACCGCGTCAGCGCGATCCACATCGAGTGCGAGGCCGAGCAGCTGCTGCGCATGCAGGCAGAACATGTGCTGGCCAACGGCAGCAAGCTGGTGAAGACGCGCGGCGCACAGATCCATTTCGGCTGAGGAGCGCAGCACCATGTTTGCCAACTGCCAGATGATGGGCACCGACACGGGCTTTCCGGACGTGTGCATGACGCCTGCCGCGCCGTCCCCCATTCCGGTGCCGTACCCGAACATCGCCATGGGTGCCACGGCCATCCCCAACTGCCCGACGATCCTGATCATGGCCGGTCCGGCCCACAACCTCGGAACGACCATTCCCATGACCAATGGCGACAACGCCGGCGTCTTGCTGGGCGTGGCTTCGGGCACCGTGATGGGACCGAGCCGGCATTTGACGGGTGCCTTCACCGTGCTGCTCAACGGCATGCCCGCGACGCGCCTGAGCAGCTCGAGCCTGCAGAACAGCACCAACTGTCCCGGCGTTCGCGTGGTGCCAAGCCAGACCAATGTGCTGCTGCTGGCGCCCTGAGGCGCAACCACGACGACAGGTCGCAAGGCCTGTGGGAGAGAGCCAAAGACCGGAAAAGACGGGCGAGGAGGCCTTGAGCCGAAACATATGGCTGATCACGAGTTCCGTATCGAAAGCGATTCGCCCGCGAACGGCGAACTGATGTTCTGGCGCATCGTGGGTCACGAGGCCTTGGCACGCCCGTCCACCTACGAACTCACCGTGCTGTCGAAGAACCGGGCGCTCGACGCCAAGGACATCCTGGGCCGCGCGTTCGACGTGGTCATCGAGTTCCAGGACAAGGACGGCGGCGTGCACGAGCGCCACTGCCAGGGCCATGCGGTGCGCTTCGAACGCACCGGCCACGTGGGGCGGCACTTCGAATACCGCATCGGCCTGCGCTCGTGGTTCTGGCTGCTTTGCAAGCGCATCAACTCGCGCATCCTGCAGGACAAGAAAGTGCTCGAGGTGCTCGACGCGGTGTTCGAAGACAGCCCGATCAAGCGCTTCAAGAAGACCAAGACCGGCAACGTGATCGGCACCCACAACCCGCGGCGCTACTGCGTGCAGCACCAGGAGAGCGACTACCAGTTTTTATCGCGTCTATTGGAAGACGAAGGTATCTATTACTGGTTCGACGCGCACGACGCGCCCGGCACCATGCACCTGTCGGACGCGAGCGACATCGCACACGACAAGCTGCCCGCCGAGGGCACCCTGCGCCACGTGGCGACCGACGCCACCGAGGCGCGCCACAACGAGATCTCGCGCTGGGTGAGCGCGCGCCAGTTCGACACCGGCACCTATGCATCGCAGGACAGCAACTTCAAGTCCATCAAGAAGAAGCTCGTGGCCGCGGGCGGCGCGCCCGACAAGCACGAGCTGGCCGAGTTCGAGGCCTTCGAATTCGAGGGCGGGTATTTCTCGAGCGGCGATGCGGACGACAAGGGCAAGCTGCGCGGCGAAGAGATCGTCGCGCGCCGCCAGCGTCACTGGGCGCTGACCACCTGGCCCGACGTGACCGCGGGGCGCAGCTTCAGCTTCGAGGGCGACCCCGACGGCGCGCGCGATGGCGACTACGTGATCGCGGCCTGCACCTTCGTGGCGAGCCATCCGGGCTACGAGAGCATTTCCCACAACACGCCACGGATGCCGATCGAGCAGGCGCTGCGCGAAGCGCTCGACGACGACGCGGTGAACGCCCAGGCGCGGCCCGCGCTCGAAGCGCTGATCGCCAGTGCGCCCGCGCTGCGCACCGACCTGCAGGGCACGAGCGCCTTCCTGATCACCGCGCTGCCGATCGACGTGCCGTTTCGCCCGCCGCGCCTCACGCCCCGCGTGGTGATGCCGGGGCCGCAGTCGGCCATCGTGGTGGGGCCGGCCGGCGAGGAGATCCATGCCGACGACTTCGGCCGCGTGAAGGTGCACTTTCACTGGGACCGCTACGACAAGAGCGACGAGAAATCGACCTGCTGGGTGCGCGTGTCGCAGCCGTGGGCGGGCAAGGGCTGGGGCGGGTATTTCATTCCGCGCATCGGGCAGGAGGTGATCGTCGACTTTTTGAACGGCGACCCCGACCGGCCGATCATCGTGGGCCGCGTCTACAACGACGATCAGCCGATCCCGTTCGGCTCGCACACGCAGAGCGGCTTTCGTACGCGCTCCACGCCCAAGGGCAGCGCCTCGAACTGCAACGAGTTCCGCTTCGAGGACAAGAAGGGCTCGGAGCAGGTGTACCTGCACGCCGAGAAGAACCAGGACATCGAGGTCGAGAACGACGAGACGCACTGGGTCGGCCACGACCGCACCAAGACCATCGACCACGACGAGACCACGCACGTCAAGCACGACCGCACCGAGACGGTGGACAACAACGAGACCATCACCGTGCACGGGCAGCGCACGGAAACGGTGGACAAGAACGAGACCATCACGATCCATCAGAACCGCACGGAGACGGTGGACCTGAACGAGACGATCTCCATCGGGCAGAACCGCACGATCACGGTGGGCGCGAGCGAGAGCGCGACGGTGGCGCTGCAGCGCACGCACACGGTGGGGATCAACGAGACCATCACCATCGGCGCGGCGCAGGAGATCACGGTGGGGGCGATGCAGGCGGTGACGGTGGGAGCGAGCCAGACGATCAATGTGGGGGTGAACCAGTCGAGCAGCATCGGGGCGAACCGGTCGGTGGATGTGGGGGCGGCGCTGTCGACGAATGTGGGCGCCGACGAGTCGCGCAGCGTGGGCGGGGGGCGCTCGACAAGCGTGGGAAAAGACGACGCGCTCTCGGTCGGCAAGAACCTCGTCATCAGCGCGGGCGACTCGATCTCGATCACCACGGGCAGCGCCAGCATCACGATGAAGAAGGACGGGACCATCGTCATCAAGGGCAAGGACATCACAGTCGAGGGCTCAGGAAAGATCAACGTCAAGGCGAGCAGCGACATCGTGATGAAGGGTTCGAAGATCTTGCAGAACTGATTTCCACAAGCGAGGACACGATGAGCAAACGAGAGTCGATCGACGAGTTGCTGGCTGCGCGGCTGGAGCCATTGCCCAGCCTTCCGGCCGTGTTGCTGGGAGAGCTGGTGGCGCTTGCGGACGAGGGCAGCACGCCGCTGGTGCTGTTCACGGGCCAGCCGTCCGGTGCGGCCGTACGCGCACGCACGGTGGTGGATTTGCACGGTGCCCACATCGGGCACCAGGTGACACTGGTCTTCGAGGCGGGCGATGCAACACGGCCCATCGTGACGGGCGTGCTCCGCGAGGCGCAGGGGTGGCCGCTCGCGGATTTACCGGGGCAGGTCGAGGTCTCGCAGGACGGGCGGCGCATGGTCGTCGGCGCCCGCGAGCAGTTGGTCATGCGCTGCGGCAAGGCGAGCATCACGCTCACCAAGGCCGGCAAGATCCTGATCCGGGGGGCGTATGTCGCCAGTGTCTCGAGCGGGGTCAATCGCATCAAGGGCGGATCGGTCCAGTTGAACTGAAGGGCGGGATGCGATGGAACTGATCAACGCCACCCGCATGGTCACCGGCTACACGATGGGCGTGGAGCCCAGTGGCAGGGAGTTGCTCGTCGTCGTGATCAAGGGCACCTTCGTGCTGCCGAGGCCCGGGGAAGCGGTGCGCCTGCACGACGAGCAGGTGCCGCTGCTCATGGCGGACACATTCAACGGTGCGCCGGGCTTCAGCGCGCCATTGCACGAGGCCGACTTCGCGCCACGCAAACACCACTGCGATGTGCTGCTTGCCGGCAGCGCTCACGCGCCCGGCGGCCGCCCGGTCACGCGCGCCCGCGTCGGGCTGCATGTCGGGCCGATGCGCAAGAGCTTCGACGTGGTCGGCCATCGCGTCTGGGAGGCCGGTCTCGGTGCGGTTCGCGCGAGCCTGCCCTTGCCGTTCGAGACGATGAGCCTGAGCTACGGGTGCGCGTTCGGCGGGGTCGACGAGTCCTCCGAAGACCCCGCCGAGCACAGCGCCTACGGGCCCAATCCCGTGGGGCGCGGCTATCGAAAGCGGCTCAAGGCGTCGTGGGTCGACGGCACCCCGCTGCCCAACACCGAGGAGTCGGGCATCCTGGTGGATGCCCCCGACGGCACCTTTCGTCCGATGGCCTATGGGCCGGTCGGCCGCGGCTGGCCGCAGCGCGCCTGCCATGCCGGCACCTACGACCAGGCATGGCTGGACAACGGGTTTCCGTTTCCACCGGCGGACTTCGACGAGCGCTACTACCAGGCAGCGCCGCTCGACCAACAGATTCCGATTCCCGAAACTGCGCTCGAAGTGCGGCTGGAGAACCTCACGCCCGATGGGCTGCGTCATTTCGCGCTGCCCTTCTTCGAAGCGCCCATCCATGTCTTTCCGAAGAACAACGCAAGGCGCGAAGACCTGGTCGCCCGGCTCGACACCATCGTCTTCGAGCCCGACCAGGAGCGCTTCACCATGCAGTGGCGCGTCGCGCGGCCACTGCGCGACAACATGTTCGAGGTGTCGCAGGTGCTCGTCGGCCGCAAGGGCAAGGACTGGTGGCAGGCGCGCGACGAGATGACTTTTCCGATCCGCGTCGTGAGTGCCCCGGCCGATGCCGATGCGGACCTGGAGGCGTTCGAATGACCGGCGTGGCCGTGGCCGTGGCCGGCGTAGGTCTCGTCACCAGCCTCGGCCTGGACGCCGAGTCGACCTGCGCTGCACTGCGCGCGAGCGTCACCAACCCGTCGATCACCCGGTTCCGCGGGCGCGACGGCCAGTGGATCCATGCGCACCAGGTCGAGCTCGATGCGCCCTGGGTCGGTGTCTCCAAGCTTGTGCAGATGGCCTTGCTGGCCGCCGAAGAGTGCCTTGTGGGCGCGCGGGACGCGCCAGCGGGAGATGCACTTCCGGTTCTGCTTTGCACGGCCGAGCAGCAGCGCCCCGGACGGCTGGAAGACCTCGACGACGCGCTGTTCGACGGCATCCGGTCGGGGCTCGGCGTGCGCGTGGACGAACAGCACTCGGCAATCTTTCCGCTCGGCCGCGTGGCGGCGCTGGCGGCGCTGGAGCGGGCGAGACGGTTGATCGCCGAGCAGGGGTGCGGGCAGGTGCTGATCGTTGCGGCCGACGGGCTGCTCTCCTGGCCGGCACTGAAACACTATGTGGACCTCGACCGTGTGCTGCGGGAGGACAACTCCAACGGCTTCATGCCCGGCGAAGGCGCCGGTGCGTTGCTGATTGCCGCGGCGCACGCCGACGACACGCTGCGCTGCACCGGCATCGGCGCCGGCATCGAGCCGGCGCCCGTGTTGAGCGGTACGCCGCTGCGCGGCGACGGGCTCACCGCCGCCATCACGCAGGCGATGCGGGAGGCGGGCCTGCTGGCGGATGACGTCGACTTCATCGTGGCCGATATTTCCGGCGAGCAGTATTTCTTCAAGGAGGCGGCGCTGGCGCGCTCACGCGCGCTGCGCGGGCATGTGCGAACGCTGGATCTGTGGCATCCGGCGGAAGGCATCGGCGAGGCGGGGGCGCTGGCCGGTGTCACCACGATCGCCGCCGCATGGACCGCGATGCGCAAGGGCTACGCGTGCGGGCCTCGGGTGTTGGTCCACGGCTCGGACGACGCGTCGTACCGCTTCGCTGCAGTGCTTTGCCGCCCGGACACCCAGGCCGTGGAGGAGATGTCTTGAGCAACGAGGTCTATGCCAACAACATGGAGGTGTCGTGCAAGGCGGCGGCGGGCAAGTCGATCTGCGCCTTTCCCGATGTCTGCTTCACGCCGCCGCAGACACCCGCCACGCCGCCGGGCGTGCCCATTCCCTACCCGAACACGGGGCTCGCATCGGATTGCACCAACGGGTCGACCAGCGTGAAGATTTCGGGCAAGGAGGTGATGCTGAAGAACAAGAGCTACTTCAAGAAGAGCACCGGCGACGAGGCGGGCTGTGCGCCCAAGAAGGGCATCATCAACAGCAAGATCACTGGCAAGGTCTACTTCAATGCCTGGTCGATGGACGTGAAGGTCGAGGGCGAGAACGTCGTGCGCAATCTGGACCTGACCACGCACAACCATGGCAGCACGGCCAACGAAGCGGTTCCGTGGCCCTACCAGGATGCGATCGCGATGAACGTGAAAGGCCACCCGTGCAAGGCCATGGCCAAGGACATCAAGGACAACTGCTCGGGTGCCAACGACTACGGGCGCGACTGCTGCAAGGCGCGCAAATGCATGCTGGCGCCGTACTCGCCCAACACCTGCTGCAACGCGCCCAGCACCTCCAGGCAGATGACGCCGCACCACCCGCTGCCCTCGAAGGAGTTCGTTGCCCACGCGGGGCGCGGCAAGCCGGACCCGGCCACCAACTACGTGTCGAACAAGGCGCCCTGCGTCTGCCTGAAGGGCACCTCGCATGCCAAGCACACCGAGCATGGCAAGGTCGGCTGCAACTACACGGTCGAGAAGAACAAGTGGTTCAAGGACCCGGCCAACAAGGGCAAGAAGTACACGCTGAAGGAAGGCATCAAGACCGCGGCCAAGTCGGCCCAGGGAAAGATCAATTCCGGGGATTCCAAGGGCTGCGACGAGAAATGCATGGCACGCCAACTGGCCCTCGGACACAGCCGCATGAAGCTCACGGTGAAGACCAACGACCCGCTGCCGCGATCCAGGCAGCATGCCTGAAAGGACCCGCTCATGAACCCGTTTCCCAAGGTGCTCAAGCGCCTGGACTACATCCAGGAAGGTGCCAACCCGGCGTCCGGCGTGGTGCTGCTGGGCTGCACCGTCGGCGATGACTACGACAACCCCGACAACCGCGTGCTGGTCGTGCGCGACGCCGCCGTTGCTGCGTTTTCCTTCGGAGGGGACGAGCTCGTCTCCATCGATGCGGGTGCCGGTGGCACCGGCTACGCGCTCGGCGAGAACGGCACGCTGATCAGCTTCGACTGGCTCGGCGGCACCACCGACGCGGCGCTTGCGCAGTCGCTGCAGCGATTTTCCAATCCTGCCGTGGAGGACCTCGGGCCCTTGCGGCGATTGCGGTTGCTTGGCGCGGACGTCGTCTGTGCGGGTTCGGTGGGGCAGGTCTATCTGTTCGCCGACGGACGCTTCGCGGCGCTGCCGCAACTCACGGTCGAAGGCGAGGACGTGACCATCGAAGACCTCGCGGGCGCTTCCGCCTCCGACTTCATGGTCGTCACCTCGGACGGCTACGGCGCTCGTTTCGATGGCCGGGCCTGGCACAAGCTGGACCTGCCGGGCAATTCGAGCCTGAACACGGTGTGCCGGCTGCCGGACGGGCGCTTCGCCATCGGCGGCGACAACGACACGCTGCTGATCGGCGCCGCCGACCAGTGGCAGGCCGTGGCAACGGACGACATGGAGCGGGACTACTGGGGCATCGCCGCGGAGGGCGATGCGATCTATCTGGCACACGTCGATGGCATCGACACGTATGACGGCGCATCGCTCCAGCCGCTGGCAATTGCCAAGCGGCAGAAGAACGAGTTCGTCGTGCTGCGCTCCGGTCCCGACGGCGTGTGGTCGCTGGCCGGACGCAGCGTCGGGCTGATCGCCGGCGGCCGGTGGCAGGTGATGGTCTAGCCGGGAGCGCTGCCCCATGTCCGTTGCCGAGCATCCAGCCGCTGTCGCGCGGCCACGCCGTACCCCGGTGCCGCTGGTGGTGCAGCAGCACGTGGACGAGGCCGTTCAACTGCGACGCGTGCGCTCGGTGCTGGTGCGTGCGCCGCACGTGAGGCTGCCTCGCCTCGCGCGCCTCGACGAACGCATTGCGGCGCACCTGGACGGCATCGGCGTCGCGGGCGCGCTGGGCGCGGCCTTGTGCCTGCAGGTGCTGGAGCGTCCGGGCGTGGCCGAGTTCTTCGCTGTCACGGTGCGCGCCATCGAAGACCGCGACACGGACCGGCTCTCCAGGCTGCTGGCCGCGGCTGCGGCACTGCCCGACGGGCGGGCCGGCCTTCTGTCGGCGTTCGGTTGGGTCGAGGCGGCCGCACTGCGAGGACTGGTGCAACCGCTGCTCGATGCTCGCGACCCCTGGTGGCGCGAAGTGGGGCTGGTGGCTTGCGACCAGCACGGCGTGGACCCGGGAGACACGCTTGCCGATGCACTGGGCGACGACGATGCCGGTCTCAGGCAACGCGCGCTGCGCATGGTGGGCAGGCGCGGCCGCATGGATCTGCGCGGCGCCTGCGTCGCGGCGATGGGCGACGCGAACACTTCCTGTGCCTTCGAGGCCGCGCGCGCCGCCTTGCTGACAGGTGACCGCGGCGCATCGATGGCCGTGCTCGAAGCCATGGCGGCCGGGGGCGGACTTCACGGGCTGGAGGCGCTGTCGATCGTGTTGAAGGTCGCGACGCCCGAGCAAGGTCTCGCCATGCTGGCGGGGTTTGCGAAAGACCGGGCACATGCCCGAACGCTGGTTCGCGGTGCCGGCGAGCTGGGCGATCCGCATGGCATCGCATGGCTCATCGAGCAGATGCACGATCCGAAACTGGCCCGGCTTGCAGGCGAATCCTTCAGCCTCGTCACCGGGCTCGACCTGGCCTTTCTGGACCTCGAGTGCGATCGGCCCGATGGCCTGGTGTCCGGCCCGAACGACGATCCCGGCGACCCCGACGTGGCGATGGACGAGGACGACAGCCTGCCCTGGCCCGACCCCGGGAAGATCGGGGCATGGTGGCAGGCCAACAGGCACCGGTTCCCCGCGGGCCAGCGCTTCTTCATGGGCGAGCCGCCGGGAGAAGGGCATTGCATTCGCGTGTTGCGCGAAGGCAGCCAGCGCCAGCGTGCGGCGGCTTCGCTGCACCTGAGCCTGATGAAGCCCGGCACGCCGTTGTTTCCCACCGCGGCGCCAGCCTGGCGGCAGCAGCGATGGCTCGATGGCATGGGGGCCTGAAGCGCATGGCCGCGAAGCATGTTCTTGCCGCGCTGGCGCTCGTCTTCCTCGTCGCCGCCGCGCTGCGCTGGTCGCGCAACGCACGGCGCATCGACCCCGCCACCCGCACCTGGCTCCTCATCGCCCTCATCTTCACCGCCGTCGCCGCCTGGCTGCAATGGCATACCTCTTAAGGCGAGATTGCCAACCCGCCCCCCGGAATGAATACTCCTTCTGAGTTTTTTCGCCCGTGCACGTCCGTGCGTGCGCGGGCTGTGTCCGGGATAGAAAGGCCTAGAGCCTCGGGGGCCGATTCATGATCCATATCGCTGTCATCACCCGGCAAGGCGCTCCGGCGGGGCAGCCCATCGCCGCCGACTTCGGGCCCAACGGGGGCACCATCGGCCGGGCCGACACCAACACGCTGGTGCTCGACGATCCGGATCGCACGGTCTCGCGCGTGCATGCCCAGGTGCTGTGCCGCGACGGCCAGTACTTCGTGATCGACCGCGGCAGCAATCCGCTGCAGTGCAACGGCGTGTCGCTCGGGTCGGGCAAGGAAGCGCCGCTCACCGACGGCGCGCGGCTGGTGGTCGGCAGCTTCGAGCTCAGCGTGCGCATGACGGCCGCCACGGCGGCAGCGCCCCCGCCGTCGCTGGCGATTCCCAACACCGTCATGTCGGCGCCGGCCGGTGCCGCTCCGGCCGCGAGCACGAGCGACGATCCTTTCGCCGACCTGCTCGCGGGGCTCGGCTCGCCGCCAGCACCTGCGCCCGCAGCCGGGTCCGGCGCCAACAAGGCCGCGGCGCCCGCCAGTGCCGACTCGCTGCTGTTCCCCGACCCGATGGAAACCGGCTCCCGCAATGCGCAGGCTGCGCAGGTCGATCCGTTCGCCAACCTGCTTGGGCCCACGCCGAGCTCCGCGCCGGCCGCGGGCATCGGCGCGCTCGACGATTTCTCCGACCTCGGCGTGCCGCCCGCGCACGGCAAGGCGTCCGGCATCGACGAGCTGTTCGGTGGCATGGGGAGCGGCGGCGGCATCGGTGGCGACCCGCTCGCGCTGTCGCCGCTGGCCGATCCGCTGCTGCAGCCGAACACGGCTTCGTCCGCGGACCCGCTCGCCGCGTTGCAGAGCGCGGCACCGTCCACGCCGACACCGCGCTCCGACCACTTGCCGATCGACCAGTTCGGCTTCACACCGCCGAAGGAGGTGACGCCACCACCTCCTCCGCCACCGCCGCCTCCACCACCAGCGCCCGCGCCGGTGGCCGCAGCACCCGCAGAGGTGCTGCCGCAGTTCGACGACATCACGGGCCAGCCGATCCGCATCAGTGGCCCCGAGCTTGGCAGCAAGCCGCTGGAGCCACTGCCTCCTTTGCCGCCACCACCGCCACCTCCCGTTCAACGCGCGCCCGCACCGGCCGCGCCTCGCGCCGAACGCATCGCCACCGACGACGAGCTGCTCGCCGCCTTCCTGCGCGGCCTCGCCAGCACGCACCAGCCGCCCGAGATGCTCACGCCCGGCCTCATGGAGCGCATCGGTTCGATGCTGCGCAGCGCCACCGAGGGCACGTTGCAGCTGCTGCTCACGCGCCAGGAGTTCAAGCGCGAGGTGCGCGCCGAGGTCACGATGATCGCGGCGCAGGCCAACAACCCGCTCAAGTTCTCGCCCACAGTGGAAGTGGCGCTCGCGCACCTGCTGGGGCCCGGCGTGCGCGGCTTCATGCCGCCCGAGGCCGCGATGCGCGATGCCTTCAACGACCTGCGCGCCCACCAGTTCGGCGTGATGGTGGGCATGCGCGCGGCGTTGGCGCATGTCATCACGCGCTTCGAACCCGGGGAGCTCGAGAAGAAGATCAGCGCGAAGTCGGCGCTCGACGCCATCTTCGCCGCCAACCGCAAGGCCAAGCTCTGGGACCAGTTCGTGGCGCTCTACGGCGGCATCGCGAGCGAGGCGGAAGACGATTTCCACAACCTTTTCGGCAAGGCCTTTCTCGAAGCCTACGAAGAGCAGATGGCGCGCCTGAAGTCAGACGGACAGTAAGAAAAAAACAAGAGAAGAACGACGACCTCGGTCGCAACCACAACAACACCAGCACACGCGAGGCACCCCGCTTGGAAATCGAAATCGTCACCTTGTCCCGACAGGGCGGCCGCACCTACAACGAAGACGTCCATGGCCATTGGCATGACGAGCGCTATGTCGCCTGCCTGGTGGCCGATGGCGCGGGCGGTCATGGCGGCGGCGATGTGGCGGCGGCCACGGCGCGCAGCAGCGTGCTGGGCGGCTTCTCGGCGGCGCCGGGGCTGGACGAGTTCACCCTGCGCACGCTGGTCGAGCAGGCCAACCGCGACGTGGTGGCGCGCCAGGCCGAAGGCGGCAAGCTGGCCGGCATGCGTTCGACCATCGTCTTCGCGGCGATCGATCTCGAGAACCAGGCGCTCGCCTGGGTCCACAGCGGCGACAGCCGCGCCTACCTGTTCCGCGGCGGCGCCATCGTGGCGCGCACCACCGACCACAGCCTGGTGCAGCAGATGGTTGCGGGCGGCATGCTCGACGAGGAGGGCGCGCGCCTGCATCCGCAGCGCAACATGCTGCTGTCGGCGCTCGGCTCGATCGAGGAGGCGCCCGACATCACGGTGTCCGACCGCATGCGCCTCGTGCCGGGCGATGTGCTGCTGCTGTGCAGCGACGGCGTGTGGGAGCCACTGGGCGACGAGTGCCTGGTCGACACGCTGCATGCCTCGCGCACGCCCAGCCAGTGGACCGAGCAACTGGACACGCAGATCAAGGCGCATGCCAAGCCGGGGCACGACAACTACACCGCACTCACGCTCTGGGTGATTCCCGACGAGGAAGACGATGCGACGCGGCTGCTGCCGGCGGTGGAGGAAGTGACGATGCCGGCGCCGATCGACGAGCCGTCGGCGGCGCCCGGGAAATCGGAGGACTAGGGTCTGTTCACCCTGTGCGCAAGGGGGCGCAAGGCTCGCCACAGCCTGCCCCTCAAGGCGCGTGATGCCCTCCCTCTCCTTCTTACGGCTTCTTGGGCCGGTAGGCCTTGAGCGTGCCGCTCACGGTCACGTCCACCGTGACCACCACGAGGGCCGATTCCATCTTCCCGTTGTCCTGTCGCTTCATCTGCTTGCGGGTGGTGGTCGAGGTCGAGCTGCTCTTCCAGCGGATCGTGCTGGAGCGCACCGCTTCCTTGTTGCCCTTGTGGTTCTGCTCCAGCACCGTGATGGCGCCGGTGCCCGGGTTCTTCGAAAGGACCGAGGTGTGGTGCGGGTGGCCGACCGTCACGAAGGGGGCGTCGACCCAGCCCGAGTCGTCGGAGAAGGTGACGTCGGTCGTGGTGGTCGTCGTCATCTCGTAGTCGCGGTACTGGAGGATGTCGCCGGGCAGCGCATCCTTGAGGGCGACTTCGTCGCCCCAGATGTAGTCGTCGTCGGCGCCCATCGGGCCGAAGTCCGACGAGGTGCCGGCGCCGGCCTGCAGCAAGGCCTTGTTGGCCAGGTCCCAGCATTCGCCCGCGCCGATCTGCTTGCCGACCTGTGCGCTGGCCCACTGAAGGACCTTGGCGTTGAGTGTTGCCATCGCGTGTCTCCGGCTGAAAAGGTCGAAGCGGCCCCCGGCCGCTTTTTTCTTGCGCAGCCGGAGAAGCGCGTCAGACCTTCTTGTTGGCCGCGATGTCCCAGCCGGTTTCCTTGGTGCCGTCGCCGGAACCGTCGGCCTTCTGGGGCGTGTACTCGTATTTGAACTTCGAGAAGTTCAGCGTCACGGTCTCGGTCAGGCGGTCTTCGCCGCCGCTGCCGCCGGTGTGGACGTTGCTCACCAGGATGTCTTCCATCGTGAGCTTGATGTATTCGAGCGGCGTGGCGCCGGCCTTGCGGACCACCAGCGTGCCCTTCTTGATGTGCTGGCCATTGCAGCAATCCAGGAGCAGCAGGTGCGAGGCGGAGTCGACGTACTTGGTGATCGAGACGTCCTGCACGCTCACCTTGCCGGCGCCCGAACCGCCGCCCACGTGGCCGGTGCCGGACTGGCTGGCGCCCCAGCTCCAGGCGAGAACGTCGATTTCCTTCTTGTGCGAATCGTCCTTGGATTCACCGTCGACGCCTTCGAGCTTCAAAAACATGTCTGCAGCCATGATGCTTACCTTTCAGTTGTGTGTGAGTCAGAGAAAAAGGGCTTCCGTGCGGTGCCTAAGCGTTGGTGCCCGGGAGCTATCAAGAGAACGAGCAGAGGGCCGGGTTTTCAAAGGCCCTCCGAAGGCATATGCCTTCGTTACTTGCCGCCCTTGGCCGAGGGCAGCTTGGACACCAGCCGCAGCGACACCGTGAGGCCTTCGAGCTGGTAGTGCGGGCGCAGGAAGAACTTGGAGGTGTAGTAGCCGGGGTTGCCCTCGACCTCTTCCACCACCACCTCGGCCGCGGCCAGGGGCTTGCGGGCCTTGGTCTCTTCCGAGGAGTTGACGGGATCGCCGTCCACGTAATTCATGATCCATTTGTTGAGCCAGCGCTGCATGTCGTCGCGCTCCTTGAAGCTGCCGACCTTGTCGCGCACGATGCACTTCAAGTAGTGCGCAAAGCGGTTGCAGGCAAAGAGGTAGGGCAGGCGCGCGGCCAGGTTGGCGTTGGCCGTGGCGTCCGGGTCGTCGTATTCGGCGGGCTTGTGCAGCGACTGGGCGCCGATGAAGGCCGCGAAGTCGGAGTTCTTGCGGTGAATGAGCGAGAGCAGGCCGGCCTTGGAGAGTTCGGCTTCGCGCCGGTCGCTGATGGCGATCTCGGTCGGGCACTTCTGGTCCACGCCGCCGTCGTCGCTCGGGAAGGTGTGCAGCGGCAGGTTTTCCACCGCGCCGCCCGACTCGATGCCGCGGATGCGCGAGCCCCAGCCGTAGAGCTTGTACGAGCGGTTGATGTTGGTCGCCATCGCATACGCGGCGTTGGCCCAGGCGTACTTGGTGTGGTCGGCGCCGGCGGTGTCCTCCTCGAAGTCGAACTCTTCCACCGGGTTGGTGTTGGCGCCGTAGGGCGTGCGCGCCAGGAAGCGCGGCATGCACAGGCCCAGGTACTTGGCGTCGTCCGAATCCCGCAGCGAGCGCCAGCCGGCGTACTCGGGCGTGAGGAAGATCTTGGTCAGGTCGCGCGGGTTCGCGAGCTCCTGCCACGACTCCATCTGCATCAGGTTGGGGCTCGCGCCGGTGATGAAGGGCGCATGCGCCGAGGCCGCGATCTTGGACATTTCGCCCAGCAGTTCGATGTCGGGCGGGCTCTGGTCGAAGTGGTAGTCGCCCACCAGCGCACCGAACGGCTCGCCGCCGAACTGGCCGTATTCCTGCTCGTAGATCTTCTTGAACATCGGGCTCTGGTCCCAGGCCGCGCCCTTGAACTTCTTCAGGCTCTTGGCGAGATCCACCTTCGAGATGTCCATCACCCGGATCTTCAGGTGCTCGTCGGTCTCGGTGTTGTTCACCATGTAGTGCAGGCCGCGCCACGCACTCTCGAGCTTCTGGTAGTCGGGGTGGTGAATGATCTTGTTGACCTGGTCGGTCAGCTTGGCGTCGATCGCGGCGATCATGGCCTGGATCGACTTGGTCACGTCCTTGCCGATGACGGTGCTGTTGCTCAGCGCCTGCTGCGCGAGCGTGAGCACGGCGGCTTCGACGGCGCTCTTGGCTTCGTCGCTGCGCGGCTTGAATTCCTTCTGAAGGAGCGACGAAAAGTCGCTGCCCGCATAGGCAACGTCCTTGAGTGCGCTCTGCTCGAGTGCTTCGGCCATGGTGGTTTCTCCTCGTGTACCGGTGTGTCAGGCGTTGGGGCTGTGTGGGTATTCAGGCGGCCGGCTTGGCGGCGTCGTCGGGCTTGGCGGTGGCGGCCAGCGACTGCAGCAGGGCCGGGTCTTCCAGCACCTTGGCCAGCAGCTCCTCGGCGCCGTTCTTGCCGTCCATGTAGGTCACCAGGTTGGACAGCTGCGTGCGTGCTTCGAGCAACTTGTTGAGCGCGCCGACCTTCCGGGCCACGGCGGCGGGCGAAAAGTCTTCAATGTTCTCGAAGGTGAGCTCGACCTTGAGTTCGCCCTCGCCGGTGAGCGAGTTCTCCACCGCGAACGCGGCGCGGGGCTTCATGGCCTTCATGCGCGAGTCGAAGTTGTCGACGTCGAACTCCAGGAACTTGCGGTCGGCCACGGGCGCGAGCGGATCGGCGGGCTTGCCCGACAGGTCGGCCAGCACGCCCATCACGAAGGGCAGCTGGATCTTCTTCTCGGCGCCGTAGAGTTCGACGTCGTATTCGATCTGCACGCGTGGCGCCCGGTTGCGGGCGATGAATTTCTGACTGCTCTTGGCCATGGCGATGCTCCTTGCGGGGGTAGATGGGGCGGTTCGATCAACAGGAAAAATGAAAGAGGGGAGAAGGCGGTGGCTATTCGGACGAGCGCTTGCCGGTCACGGTCTCGATCGTGTCCAGCGCGCCGGGCGCGAGGTTGGCCATGATTTCGAGAAAGCTCACGCCGATGAGCTTCTTGGCGCGGTCGATCAGGAGCGGCGCGGGGTTGCCGGGCTCGGTCTGTTCGAGAAAGCGGATCACGCGGTCCAGCGTCTGCAGTGCGTCCTGCCGGCTCAGGATTTCGCCGCGCGCGGCGGCGGCGCGCGGTGCGCCGCCGGCCTGCGAGCCATCGCCTCCCGCGCCTTCGGCCTCGGCTTCATCGGGCAAGCCGATGGCGGCGCTGCAGGCCTTCTGCAGCATGCGGCCGATGGTGCGCAGCGGGGTCAGGTCGATCACGTCGCCGCGGCCGGTGCGCTCGACCAGGAGGGCCTGCAGCTTCTCGACCAGGCCCGGCACGCCGAGCGCGGCCTGGATCAGCTCGGGCCGCTCGGCGTGCAGCGCCTCGAGGCCGCCCTGGATCTGCGCCGGCGAATAGGTGGCTTCGCCGCCCACCGCGTTCAATGCGTTGTTGGCCACCGCGATGTCTCGCACGCGGATCGCGCCCACGCCGGGCGCCATGCCGACCTGTGCGTCGTACAGGTCCTTCAGCACCATCGACTCGTCGCCCAGCGGTGCCAGCGCGTTCAGGCGCATGGTCGGGTCGTTGTCGTCGTCGGCATCGAGCTTTGGATGTATGCCTTCCCAGAACCGGTCGAGCAGGCCGGTGAGCAATTCGAGCCCGGCAACGAAGCCGGTGATGCCCTGCAGGCGCGTGGAGGCACGCAGCAGCAGCACCGCGGGACGCACGTCCTTGCTCCTGCGCAGGAGCGCATCGGACTGCTCGGCCACCTGGCGCCACTCCGGCTCCACCGCCGGGATGACGGTGTCGCCGAACTGTTGTTCGGGCTTGCCCTGCGCGGACGTGGTGAGCGCGGTGAAGTCCGCGTCGTACTCCAGATCGTCCCCGCATGGCGATGCCTCGCCTATCGGCGTGAGCAGTGCTTCTACAAGTTCGTGAGTCAGCATGTTGCCTGTTCGAGTTCGCTGGTGATAATCAAAGATGCGTCAGGACCGGTCAATGCAACGAAGGGAATAGCATGCGCACGCTGGGTACACACCATTCGTCCTATGAAGGCTTCTTCGCTGCGGCATCGCGGCGCCGCGTGGCGGGTCTCGGGCTCGCAATTGCGGGTCTGGCAGGACTTACCCTCGCTGGCTGCGCGAGCAAACCGGTGGTCACGCCGGTGAGCATCACGCTCGTGGCCGGCGCTGATGCCAACCCCGATGCGCGCGGCCGCGCCTCGCCGCTCACGGTGCGCGTGTATGCGCTCAAGTCGCCCGGACCCTTCGAGGGCGCCGACTTCTTCTCGCTGTTCGAGAAAGACCAGGCCACGCTCGGCGCCGAGCTCGTGCAGCGCGAAGAAATGCTGCTGCGCCCCGGCGAGAGCAAGAAGCTCGACCTCACGCTGCCGGCCGATGCCAAGTCCATCGCCGTGATGGCGGCGTTCCGCGACCTCGACCGCGCGCGCTGGCGCGAAGTGGTGCCGGTGACCACGGGCAAGCCGCAGACGCTCACGGTCAACTTCGGCGCGCGCCAGATCCGCATCGAAAACAAATAGCTCGCCCCCAGGCTGCGCGCACTTCGTGTCGCTTCTCCAACCCCCTACCGGGGGCAACACCTGCGGCCCGGCAAAGCCGGTTCCGCGGTGTTCCTGGAATTTCCGTTGCGTGTTGCGAGTCATGGCAATGTTGACGCCGTGTTCGACGGACGTCCCGGCCGTACCAAGGGTTGATCGGCCGGCAGGAAGCGCTCGAAGAGATCCGTCACGAAGGCCCCGCCACTTGCATCCGATGCGGCGGCCGTGAAGTAGAGGCCGCGCCAGCGCGGCGCGCGCGAGCCCTTGCCGTGGCTCTCGAACAAGACCTCCGCCACCTCGCGCAATGCGGGCTGCAACCCCTGCACCGCTTCCACGAAGCCATGGATCGCAAGCCGCGCCGCGGCCCCGTGCTGATCGCGCAGCAGGGCCATGCGCAGGCTCTGCAGTTGCGCCGCGATGGGGTCGAACAGGGCATCGAGCCGATCGCCGGCCGGTGCGTTGGGCGCGGCGAACGGGTCCGGCAGGCGATGACCCAGCGCCTGCGCCAGCACCTCGGGCGGCAGTGCGCCGCGCAGCGTGGCGTAGCCTGTCAGGTGCTCCAGGCCGGTGACGACGAGGTACATGGGCAACTGCAGGCGCAGCGTGTCGCCCGCCTCGTCGAGCAGCCGGCGCATCTTCGCGGCGAGGGGCCGCAGGCTGTCGGCATCGGCCAGCAGCAGTTCGCTCGCGGAGAAGCACGCGACCACGCCGTTGAGCGGCAGGCGGTCGCGCCGCTCGGCCAGCGCCAGCAGCGCTTGCAGCCACAGGCCGCGCGTGCGCGGCGCGCCGGCGGTGTCGCCGACCGCGGCGGGTTGCACCTCGATGGCGGCCACCGCGCCCGTCAGCCACCAGCGCCAGCAGGCCTCGTCGTCGACTTCGCTGTCGGGCCGCGCGAGGGGCTTGCCATGAGCGGTGGCCAGCAGTCCGGGCAGGTCGGCCGCCGCATCGCCGAGGAACAAAAACCACGGCACGGGCGCCGACGGTGCGTGCGACGAACGTGCGGGCCGCGGCGTCTGCCGCAGCGCCTGGCGCGCGCGCGCCATCGAATCGCGCAGGGCCTCGACGGCCGTCTCGTCGACCGGCGCATCGAGCGTCTCGATGCGCCGCAGCAAGGCACGCCGCCGCGCGCTGCGGCCCGCGTCATGCACCATGGCGTACAGCAGCCCGAAGCCGAGCAGGCAAAGCGCGAGCAGTGCCCAGAAGAAGTGTGCGGGCGAGAGCAGCGCGGTCATCGCGAGACCGTTTCGAGGAACACGAAATCGGCGATCAGCCGCTCGCTGTTCTTGCTGGCCGCGAGCGCTTCGCGCAGCCGCAGCAGGTAGGCCGAGGCGAGCTCGAACGGCGGGCGGTCGAAGGTCTCGGTGAACGGCACCGGCGCCGAGAGCACCGTGATCAGCACGCTGCCGAACGGTGGGCTCACGAGCCAGCTCGAGGGGATGTCGCGGCCCATCTCCAGCGTGGCGCCGGCGTGCAGCGGTGTGGGCGCCTGCCCGGCGTTCAGGTGCATGACCGAGCCGTCGACGGTGTAGTAGTCGACCCAGATGTAGCTGTCGTGCCGCGGCGCGCCCACCTGCACGCGCACGTTGTCGCCTTCGCGCAGCTGGTGGTTACGGGCCGTGGGCGCGTCGATGTCCAGCCCGTAGTGCTTCTCCTGGTTGCGCGCCTGGTAGGGCTTGAGGATGGCGAACACCTCGCAGTGCGGCCACACGCGCAGGCCGATGTCGAAGCGCGGCGAGTTCACGCCCGGCATCGCGCTCACTTCGCGCGCCACGCGCGGCACGTCCTCGGGCAGCGAGACGAAGCCGCTCACCTGCGTGTGGCCGTCCTTGCCGACCGAGGCCGAGAGGTCGGCGCAGGCGTAGCTCTGCAGGTGCTGGTCGATGCGCTGGGTCAGTGCGGTCGCGGTCGTCGCAGGCCCGGAGGTCATGAGCCACAGCAGGTAGAGCAGGGGCAGCAGCAGCGCCAGCGCCGCGCTCGCGCGCAGCAGTGCGCGGTCGCGCCGGTGGGTGTCGTTGGGGCCGCGCGGGTCGGCGACGCCGTAGGGCTGGGGCGTGATGTGGTCCTGCACCAGGCTGCCGAGCGGCAACGGCTTGAGCCGCAGCTGGCGCCCGTGCAGGTCCTTGAGCTTGCCGAGTTCGCCGTGGTCGCCGTCCTCGAAGTAGTACTGGCCCTTGAAGCCGTGCGCGAGCGCGTGCCAGTAGACCTCGCGCACCTCGTCGTCCTGCGCGGTCAGCGCCGAGAGGTGATGGAAGAACTCGCTGTGCGCGTTGTTGGAGTTGAAGAGCTGCACCTGCAGCGGTGCGGCGCTGACCTGTGCGCCGGGGTGGCGCGCGAGGATCTCGTCGATCCACGCCACCATTGCGAACACCGCCGATTCGACTTGCACCGCGGGCGTGCCGGATGCTTCGGCCTGCGCGCGCGCCGCATCGAGCAGGCGGCGCGCCTGTTGCTGCGCTGCGTCATGCGAGAGTGCGGGCCGGCCGGCCGTGATGGAGGCGTCCAGCGCGAGGCCGAACGAGATGAAGGTCGAGAAACAGTCGAGCAGCCGGGCCATGGACGTGCCCGCTCAGTAGTGCATTGCGAAGGATGTCTTGCACCGGCGTCTGCATCGATGGCACATGCCCATGTCCCCGGTTCCTTCGAGTGGAAGTTCATTCTTCCAAAGGGGTCCCGGCGGGCGCCATACCGCTTGGGGTCTATGCCGTTGGTGGGGCCGGGCGGCCTTGCTGTGCGGGGCAATCGCCGTTATCTTCGGCAATCGCTGACTTCCACGCAGCTGGAACAACGGAACCAAGCCATGAAAATCCTGATCGCCGACGACCACCGGCTCGTCATCGAGGCGGTCAAAGCCAAGTTGTCGGAGCTCGAGCCCGGCATCGAATTCGTTCTGGCGATGAGCGTCGACGAATTGCTTGCAGGCGCGAACGACGACCTCGACCTGGCCGTGATCGATCTCAACATGCCCGGCGCGGACGGCCAGGCGCACATCGACGAAATCCGGCGCCGCCATCCGGCTGTGCCGGTGATCGTGCTGTCGGGCTACGAAGACCCGGCCATCATGCGCAGCGCGCTGGAGCGCGGCGTTCTTGGATTCATTCCAAAAGCTTACTCACCGGAAGTCATGCTCTCGGCCGTGCGCCTGGTGCTGGCGGGTGGCGTGTACGTGCCGCCGATGATGCTGACGGCGCTGCCGCCGGGCATCGTGGCCGGCGTGGCACCGCAGGTCGGCGGTGCCGAGGTGCTGACGCGCGGCGGTGGCGCCGGCCAGACGCTCGAGCATCTGCGCAGCGTGCTGACCGAGCGACAGGTCGAGGTGCTGCAGTTGCTCTCGCAGGGCAAGCCGAACAAGCTGATCGGGCGCAGTCTCGGCATCAGCGAGGGCACGGTGAAGATCCATCTGGCTGCGATCTTCAGGGCGTTGAATGTGCGCAACCGGACGGAGGCGGTGGTGGCCGCGCAGGCGCTGACCGAGGCGCAGCAGGCCTGACCTAGGCGGCGCGCAGCGCGAGAGGCGCCGACGCCTCCATCGCGCCCTCTCGCAACCCCGTCTTTCTCTCTTCGATCGCCTCCGCAAGAAACTCCGCGTCGCGCGCGACGCCCGAGAAGCGGCCCGATCCCCAGGTGTGCAGCCACGGCAGGCCGAGGAAATACAGGCCCGGCTCGTTCGTCACGCCGCGTCGGTGCACCGGTGCACCACGACCGTTGAAGACGGGCGCATCCACCCAGGCGAAGTCGGGCGAGAAGCCGATGCACCAGACCACGCTCGCGATGCCCGCCGCCGCGAGGTCGAGCCGCGTGCGTTCTTCCGCCGGCTCCCACACGGGCGCGTAGACCGAGGGCGGCGGCGCTTCGAGGCCCTGCGCGGCGATGAACTTGTCGATCGATGCGTTGATGCGGTTGTAGGTGGCGTCGGCGCTGTCGAGGTTCTCGCGCAGGTTGGGCTGCAGCTCGAAGCTGCCGCCGTCGAAGCCGCTGAGCAGGCCATAGAGCTCCATGCCTTCGCGCGCGAAGCGGCGCAGGTCGATGTCGCGCCCGCCGTCGCGGCCGGTCACGTAGTGGTTGGTGTTGTCGCGCACGCCTTCGCGCAGCGGGTGCTCGGTGACGGGCATGTCGTAGTACTTCATGTCGGCGAGCCAGTCGACCACCTCGCGGCCGCGGTAGAAGCGCGCGCAGCGCGGCGCGTTGCCGGTGGCCAGGTGGACCTTGCGGCCCGCCAGGTGCAGGTCTTCGGCGATCTGCGCGCCCGACTGGCCGCAGCCCACCACCAGCACCGCGCCCTCGGGCAGTTGCGCCGGGTTGCGGTACTGCGCCGAGTGGTACTGCGCGACGGTGGCCGGCAGCTTTTCGGCCAGGCGCGGCACGATCGGGCGGTGGTAGCCACCCGAGGCCACCACTACCTGGTCGGCGGTGTAGAGGCCGGTGTCGGTCTGCACGAGGAAGCGGTCGCGCTCGCCCGTGCCCGGTACGCGCGAGACGCGCTCGACGGTAACGCCCTCGATGGCCGGCGCCTTCACCTGCGCAACGAAGCCGGCGAGCCAGTCGTTGATCTGGTCCTTGACCATGAAGCCGTGCGGGTCGCTGCCGATGTAGCCCCAGCCCGGCAGCTGGCACTGCCAGTTGGGCGTGACGAGGCAGAACGAATCCCAGCGCTGCGTGCGCCAGCTGTGCACGAGGCTGCGCTTCTCGATCACGAGATGGTCGATGCCGCGCTGCTGCAGGCAGTGGCTGAGCGACAGGCCGGCCTGGCCGCCGCCGACGATGACGACGCTGTAGTGGCTGCGTCCGCCGTAGGGATAGGACATGGGGGTCTTCTTTCTTTCTCTCTCTCTGGATGTGGGGTGTCAGTCGAAGGCGACGACGGTGACTTCGGCATCGGTGGTGCCGGTGAAGCGGGTGGCGATGCGCTCGATCTCGGCGAGTTGGTCCATGGCTTGCGAACACGCGAAGCCGTACCTGGCGCGCACGCGTTCGGAGGCCATGGCGAGTGCGTCGCGGCTGCGCTGCAGGAAGTCGCCGAGCGCATAGCGCTGGCCGGGCGCGAAGAACTCCTGCACCACGGACGAGGGCGAGTAGCAACGCGTTTCGCTGGCATCGGGCCAGCGCACGTGGAAGTGCATCACGGGCATGGGCGTGTCTCTTTCAGGTGGGTGGGGCCGGCCCTTCGGACTCAGACATACACCGCCTCCGCACGCTCGGAGGGCGTATGCGGCTGGATGAACGCGTCGCTGCCGAAGTCCCACAACAGGGCTTGGTCGCCGCCCGCTTGCAGCCGCACCTGTCGCGTCGCATCGACCTCGCCGACGACCGCGCAGGCGATGTCGCGCGCGGCGAACCGACCCAGCACCGGCGCGACCTGCGCGGGCGGAACGCTCAGCACGAAGCCGTAGCTTGGAAAGGACGAGAGCCAGCGCATCAGCGGCACGCCGTCCGGCCGCGGCAACGCGTCGATGTCGATGCGTGCGCCGACGCCCGAGCACTCCAGCAGCATCATCGCCGTGCCCACCGCGCCGGCCATGCTGATGTCTTTGGCCGCGCAGCACAGGCCCTCTTCGGCCAGCGCGGGCAGCACTTCGAGGTCGGCGCGCAGCCGCGCGGCCGGCGCGGTGGTCGATGCATTCCAGTACGGAAAAGGCTCCTCGTACGCACCGCGCAAGTCGGCCGCCATCACCAGCAGGTCGCCGGGCTTTGCGTCGAAGCTGGTGAGCAGCTTGCGCGCATGACCGAGGATCGCCACGGCGAGTTGCGGACGCTCGCTGCGGTTGTTGCTGTGCCCGCCCACGATGGGCACGCCATAGCGCACCGCCGCTTCCGCCAGCCCGCGCAGCACGTCATCGGCCGGGTTCATGCCGGTGCTCCAGAGCGCATCGACCACGGCCGTCGGCCGTCCGCCCATGGCGTAGATGTCGCTCACGTTGACCATCACGCCGCAGTAGCCCGCGAACCAGGGCATGCGCACGATGAAGTCTTCGACCAGCCCCTCGATGGCGAACAAGAGGTAGCCGCCGTGGCCGTCGGGCATGGCGGCGCAGTCGTCGCCGATGGGCACGGCCTGCGCGAGTGCCGCATGGCCGCCGGGCAGCGACCGGCCGAGTGCGGAGACCACGTCGCTGATGTCGCGCTTGTGGGCGAAGCCACGCGTGGCGCGCAGGGCTTCGGCGATCTCGTGGACGTTGTTGTTCGTCATGCCATCACCTTGGCGCGCGTGACGAAGCCGCTCACCGGGTCGTGGCAGGGCGGGTACCAATCGAGGTCGGCCTGCATGCGCGCATGCGGCCGGCCGTGCACGGTGGTTTCTTCGAGCAGCTGCCAGCCGATCTTGCGGAACAGCGGCACGTTCTGCATCTGCACCTGCGCGAAGAAGGCCACGCAGCCCAGCGCGTTGGCGCGCGCGACGGCCAGCCGGATCAGCGTCACGCCCAGGTGGCCCTGGCTGCGAAAGGCCGGATGCACGGCGAGGCGTGAGCCCCACCATTCGCCCTCCGCTTCGCCGCGGTGGATGCGCACCGTGCCCACCACCTGCTCGGGCATGCCGCCGTTGCACGACATCGCAACGAGCAACTGCGAGCGGTCGTCGGTCGCATCGCGGTCGTCGCGCACGAAGATGCCCTGCTCGATGCAGAACACCGCGCGGCGCAGCGCCATCGCCTCGTCGCGCTCCCACTGCTGCGCGGCCTCGCGCACGAGGTACTCGACGGGCGCGTAGTGCAGGTCGAGTTCGCTCAGGTCGTCGATGCACAGCATGGTCAGCTTTCGCTTTCTTTTTCGTATATCGACAACGACGAGCACGCGCCGCACTTGCCGCAGCCGGCCTTGATGTCGGCCGAGCGCAGGCCCGCGGCCACCACGCGTTCGCCGAGCGGCGCAAGCAGCGACTTCATGAAGTCGGGTGTGGGCGCGGGATGGTCTTCGAGCGGCGTGCCGCTGATCGGCACGAAGGGCACGACGAAGGGGTACACGCCGCGCAGGAGCAACTGGTCGCAGGTGTCGAGGATGGCTTCGCGCGTGTCGCCCAGGCCGGCCAGGATGTAGGTGCTGACCTGCCCGCGCCCGAACACGCCCACCGCCGCCTCGAAGGCGCTCATGTAGCGCGAGACCGGCACGCTCGCCTTGCCCGGCATCAGGCGTTCGCGCACCTCGGGCGTCACCACTTCGAGGTGCATGCCGAGCGTGTCGATGCCCGCGGCCTTCATGCGGTGGAACCACTGGTCGTCGTCGGGCGGCTCGCACTGGCCCTGTATCGGGATGTCGACCGCGGCCTTGATCGCGAAGGCGCTCTCGCAGAGGATGGCCGCGCCGCGGTCGGTGGCGTTGGGCGTGCCCGTGGTCATCACCATGTGCTTGACGCCATCGAGCAGCACGGCCGCGCGCGCCACTTCGGCAAGCTGCTCGGGCGTCTTGCGCGCGATGGTGCGGCCGGCCGCGAGCGACTGGCCGATCGCGCAGAACTTGCAGCTCTTCTTGCGGCTCTCGTAGCGGATGCAGGTCTGCAGCACCGTGGTGGCCAGCACGTCGCTGCCGTGCAGCGTGGCGATGTGCGAGTAGGGCACGCCGTCGAAGGTCTGCATCGCGTAGAAGCGCGGCTGCTTCGGAAAGCTGATGCTCGCGATGGGAATGGCGCCGCGCATCACGCGGCTCATGCCCTGCGCATTGGGTGCTTCGGCGGTGAACGGCGAGTGCCACGCGGTCGAGGTGTGGACCGGCACCATGATCGTGTGGCCGTCCACCGTCACCGCCTTGTGATCCGAAGGGCCCGCGCCGCCGCGGCGGCTGGCCACGCCCGCCGAAGGATCAACCAGCCGCAACCCGAAGGACTGGAGCTCGGTCATCAGTTGCCGGCTGTCTTGCTGCTGTGTCGTCGTGGTGGTCATGGTCGGGGCTCCGTGGCGCGAGGGTTGGGGGTTGGGGTTGCGTGAGATGCATCGGCACGGTCGTCTGAGCCGGCCGGTCGTTGATGGCGAGCGACAGCAGCTCGGGCCGCGCGTAGTGGCCGACCGAATCCATCATTCGCTTGCGCTTGGCGATCAGCGCCATGTCCATGTCGGCGATCACCATGCCTTCGCCCTCGGTGAGCGGCGGCGCGAGGTGTTTTCCCTCGGGCGACACGATGGCCGTGTGGCAGCCGCCGCGCAGTGCCTTCTGCAGGTTGGCATCGGGCGTGACCGAGCGGATCTGCTCGTCGGTGAGCCAGCCGGTGGCGTTGACCACGAAGCAGCCCGATTCGAGCGCGTGGTGGCGGATGGTCACTTCCATCTGCTCCGCGAAGATCGGGCCGACCAGCGAGCCGGGGAACTGCGCGCAGTGGATCTCTTCGTGCTGCGCCATCAGCGCGTAGCGCGCGAGCGGGTTGTAGTGCTCCCAGCAGGCGAGGGCGCCGACGCGACCGATGGCGGTGTCCACCACCTTCAGGCCCGCGCCGTCGCCCATGCCCCAGACCATGCGCTCGTGATAGGTCGGCGTGATCTTGCGGCGCTTGAGCGCGAGCGTGCCGTCGGCATCGAACACCAACTGCGTGTTGTAGAGGCTGCCGTGGTCGCGCTCGTTCACGCCGAGCACCACCACCATGTGGCGCGCGCGCGCCCGCTCGGCCACGGCCTGCGTGACGGGGCCGGGCACGACCACCGCGCGCTCCACCAGCTGCAGGTGCGGCGCGCCCTGCAGCACGGGCGGCAGCACGAAGCTGAAGTAAGGGTAGTAGGGCACGAAGGTCTCGGGGAACACCGCGAGTTGTGCGCCCTTGGCAGCAGCCTCGTCGATGGCGCTGCACACCCGGTCGAGCGTGCCGTCGGGGCGCTCGAAGTCGGGCGCGATCTGGATCGCCGCGGCACGCACGATGCGGGGTGTGGAAGCCATCGCCGGGGTCCTGCCTTACAGCGTCCAGGTATCGAGGATCACTGCGCCGGCCTTCTTGTGCAGCAGCACCAAGTCCAGCACGTCGAGCGGGTTGATCGGCTTGATGCCCTCGATCAGCGCGCCTTCGCCGTGGCCGTACAGCGCCTGCAATGCGAAGCGGCAGGCATACACCTTGCCGCCTTCTTCCATGAACTTGCTGATCTGCTTGTTGAAGTTCTGGTGGCCCGGAAAGGCCTCGTCGCCCAGCGTCGGAAAGCCGCGCTGCACGCCCAGCGTCACGCCGGGGCCGTAGAGCAGCACCGAGGTCTCGTAGCCCTTGCGGCGGAGGCGCGTCGCTTGCAGCAGGTTCACGAAGCCGATGGAGCCTTCGAAGGCCACGGTGTGGAAGGTGACGAGCGCCTTCTCGCCGGGCTCGGCCTTGACGTCTTCGAACACCTTCTCTTCGTAGTCGACGAGGAACTCGCCTTTCTCGTTGCGCGGGCGGGTGACTTTGGGCATGGGGGACTCCGGTTGGGTGGTTGGACACGCAGGTCTTGCGTGTCTTTTCCTTCGCAGGCGATGTGCCAGCGTCCGGGCCGGTCCGTGCGATCAACGCGCGATCAATGCGCAGCGGTGCGGCCCGCGTGCGGATAAAAAAATTTCAGGCGACCGCAAAGGCGGATGCGCAGGCCGCTCAACGACCGGTTTTTGCACCGGGACGACGCATCCGCCATGCGATCAATGCACCCGATCAATGGGGTTGATCGCACCTGATTGAAGCATCCGGCCCCTGCGCCCACGCTCTGGGCCGGGCGCGATTCATGCATGTTGATCGGTGGCCAGATGCAATCAATGGATGCAATCAACTCCGCACGATGACGACCATCACCGCCCATTGGAAGAAGCAGCTGCGCAACAGCGACAGGCCCGCCTACCTGCTGCTGGCCGAGCTGATCGCCGACGACATCAAGACCGGGCGCCTCGGTGTGCGCGACCGCTTGCCCACGCTGCGCGAGCTGGCGGCCGACCTGGAGCTCAACTACACGACGGTGGCGCGCGGCTATGCCGAGGCGCGCAAGCGCGGGCTCATCGATTCGCGCGCGGGCACCGGCACCTTCATCCGCTCGGGCAGCCCGAGCCTGCGCCTGCGCGGCGGCAGCGGTGCCGAGATGACGATGAACATGCCGCCCGAGCCCGACGACGAACACCTGATGGCGCGGCTGCACGAGAGCGCGAGCCGCGCCTTCGCCGAGATCGATTTCCACGACCTGCTGCGCTACCAGGATTTCGGCGGCACCGCGCACGACCGCGAGGTCGCGATGCAGTGGTTGCGGCCGTTCGTGCCGCATGCGGGCGTGGACCGCATCCTCGTGTGCCCCGGCATCCACGGCGTGCTCACGGCGCTGTTCTCGCAGCTCGCGCGGCCGGGCGAGCTGATCTGCGTGGAGTCGCTCACCTACCCGGGCGTGAAGGCCATCGCGGCGCAGCTGGGCGTGCAGCTGCACGCACTGCAGCTGGACGACGACGGCCCGATCGCCGATGCCTTCGAGCACGCCTGCAAGACGCTCAAGCCCAAGGCGCTGTACTGCAACCCGACGCTCTTGAACCCGACCGCCGGCACGGTGTCGCGCGCACGGCGCGAGGCGCTGGCGGACGTGGCGCTGCGCTATGCCATTCCGATCATCGAGGACGACGCCTACGGCATGCTGCCGCGCCAGACGCCGAGCGCCATCGCCACGCTCGCGCCCGCGCTCACCTACTACGTGAGCGGGTTCTCCAAATGCTTCGGCGCGGGGCTGCGCAGCGCGTATGTGTGCTCACCGACGGTGGTGCAATCGCAGCGCCTCGCGGGCGCGATGCGCGCCACCACCGTGATGGCCTCGCCGATCACCAATGCGCTCACGACGCTGTGGGTGGAAGACGGCACCACCGAGGCGATGCTGCAGGCCGTGCGCGCCGAATCGGTGGCGCGACAACTGCTCGCGATGCGCCACCTGGGCGACAGCGGGCTGCAGGCGCATCCCGAAGGTTTCCATGCCTGGTTGCCGCTCACGCCGGGGTGGAGCCCGGTGGAGTTCGCCTCGTACCTGCGCACGCAGAACGTGGGCGTGGTGGCGAGCGCGGCGTTCTCCACCGATGGCGATCCGCCGGATGCGGTGCGCATCTGCCTCGGTGGGCCGATGTCGCGGGAGCAGTGCGATCAGGCGCTGCGGCTCATCGCCGATACGCTGGCGCACCCGCTGCATCCGCATGCGACGCTGCGCGCGGGCGGTGGATGAAGCCTTGTGACGGGGCGATCCAATCGATGGCGTCGTTTTTGCCAGTGACAGCTACGTTGGTGCCCGTGAAAAGCATGCGCTCTTCGACCAGCAGGAAGCTCGGCCCGCCGTTGCCGCTCATCAACATCTGAAGCGTGGCGCCGCCGAGGTCGAGCGTGCCACCGGGCCAGTCGGATTGCGCCGTGACGGTCCAACGCACGGGGCCGGGCGCGGCGGCGCGAAGGGCGTCCTCGAGCGGCGCGGGGCCGATCAATGCCCAGCCTTCCGATCCGCCGACGAGATAGCTGTTGTCACCGGCGCCGCCCACCACGCGAATCACCCTGTCGGACAGCCGCGTGACGAGGCCCGCCTCGAGCGCATAGCGCGCATCGCCGCGGCCCTCGGGATCGAGGCGGCCGATCTCGTCATACGCGGGCTCCTCGATGTTCACCGCACGGCGGCCCTCGGGGCCGTCCGCGAGCCTCGGCATGTTCAGCGGAATCTCGCGCAGCTGCCGCGCATGCGCCATGAATTCGTCGGCGCGCTGGAAGACATCGAGCTGCTGCAGCACGCGCCGCGTCACGTTCATCAGCTTCAAGCTGCGCGCGGGGTCCAGTGCGTCGGCCGGGCGCAGCCACATGTGTTCGACGGTCTCGCGGCCGTCGGGGTGCACCTCTTGCCCGGCGGGCATCAGCGCGACGAAGAAGCGCGTGTCGAAGCGGCGCGGCATGCCGGGCGGCGTGAGCCAGTGGCCGAAGTAGACGACGCGGTCGCCGGCCAGGCGCCAGCCGTGCTGGTCGCACATGGCGAGCAGCGCGCCGGTGCCCTGCTCGGCGGCATCGCGCATCGCGGCGAGTTCGCCTGAGGGCAGGTCGATCAGCCGGACCGGAAGGTTCGCCCCATCGCTCGCGAACAGAAGGCCGGCTTCCTCGAAGCACTCGCGGATCGCGGCCGCGTAGAAGTCGAGCCCGCCTTCGGGCACCGCGAGGCGTGCACTCGCCGCGGCATCGTCGAGGCCCGCGCACAGCGGATGCAGATGGCGGTCGTGCGCATCGACCACGCCGCCCGGGAAGACGCTGGCGCCGCTGTTCTGGTCATTCGCTTTCTCGGCCCGGCGCAACATCAGGGCTTCGAGGCCTTCGCTGCCGTCGCGCAGGACGACCAGCGTGGCGGCGGTGCGGATGGGGCGGGGCGCGGAGGCAGGGGCGGAGGCAGGGGCGGAGGCGGGCGTCGTGGCGTTCATGGCCGCGCTATTGTGAATGTGTGAATGCGCGAAGGCGCCCGCTACCAGCGGTAGGTGGCCTTCGCCTGCAGCGTGCGCCCTTGCCCGAAGAACTGGCCGAGGCCCGACACGTAGCGTTTGTCGAACAGGTTGGTGGCGTTCAGCGCGAAGCTGTAGGGGCCGCGGTCGTAGCGCAGGGCCGCATCGACCAGCGTGTAGGCCGGATTGAAGACGGTGTTGGCCACGTCGGCGGGTACCTTGTCGACGTAGCGCACGCCGCCGCCGATGCTCCAGCCCTGCAGCTCGGGGTTGGCGAAGCGGTAGTCGAGCCAGAGGGCGGCGGTCTTGCGCGCGGTCTGCGTCGGCTGCTTGCCCAATTCTTCATACCTCAGGCTGCGCGTGACCTTGGCGTTGAGGAGGGTGACGCTGGCCACCATCTTGATCTGCTCCGTCAACGAGGCCCTGGCTTCGAACTCCGGGCCGCTGGTGCGAACTTCGCCGATCTGCAGGGTGAAGCCGGGCGATAGCGGACTGCTGGTCGTGACGTTGTTCTTGCGCAGGTCGAAGGCCGACAGCGTGAAGAGCGCATCCATGCCCGGGGGGCGGTATTTCAGTCCCACTTCGAACTGCCGCCCGAGCTCAGGCTTGTTGCGCAGGCCATCGGTGCCGACGCCCGGCACGGGTGTGAACGAGGTCGCATAGCTGGCGTACGGGTTGAGGCCGCTTTCGCTGACGTACAACAGGCCTGCGTTGTAGGTGGTCTTGCTGTCCGAGGCGCTGAGGCCGAAGTTCGGGCTCGCTTGGGACTCGGCCCGGTCGTGGCGCACGGCAAGGCTTGCGGACCAGGGGCCCGAGCGAATCTGGTCCTGCACGTACACGCCGAACTGCTTGACCTTGTCGGTCGACTGGGGAAGTCGGAGGCTGGCCAGGTACCCGTTGAGGCTGGCGTTCCGACGCAAGTCATAGACCGGCGCAAAAGCATCGATGGGAGGCGCGAGGTCCTGGCCGCCTTCCCTCTCGCTCGAATAGCGCTGGAGGTCCATCCCCACCAGGAGCGTGTGGTCGAGGGAGCCGGTGCGCAGACGCCCTTCGATCTGGTTGTCGATCGAGGCCACGCGGATTCTGTCGCGCCAGAGGAGGATGCTGCGGTCGAGCGTGCGCTGATCGTCGCGGAAGGCGGTGCCGGAGATCTGCAGGTAGTCGAGATTGAGCGCGGAATAGCGTGCGTTCTGGCGGAAGGTCCAGTTGTCGTCGATGCGGTGCGACAGCAGGTAGGTGAGCGAGGACGTCTCGCGGTCGTAGTGGTCTACGCCGGGCTCCCCGATGAAGCGGTTCACCGGAATCTGCCCGTTGGGGTTGGGCACGACGAGCGCGTACTGGGGCCACGCACTCTTGGGCGTCATGCGGTCGCGCGTGGCGTCGGCCAGCAGCGTGACGGTGGTGCGCGACGAGGGCTTCCATGTCAGCGCAGGTGCGATATAGCTGCGGTCGTCGCGCCCGAAGTCGGTCTGGCTGCCGCTGTTGCGCAGGACGGCGTTGAGCCGGAACAGCAGGCTGCCGTCTGCGTTCAGCGTGCCGCCGAGATCGAGGCTGCCCTGGTAGCGGTCGTGGTTGCCCACCGAGAGGCTCACCTCGCGCAGCGTTTGCGCGGTGGGACGCTTGGACACCATGTTGATGGCCCCGCCGGGCACCGTCTGGTCATAGAGGGCGGCGCTCGGACCCCTCAGCAGCTCCACGCGCTCCAGCCCCTGCGGTTCGGCAAGCCATCCCGTGTACGGGCTCGAGGTGGTGAGCTTGAAGCCGTCGAGAAATTCGGCGGGCGCAAAGCCGCGCACCGTGAGCGACGAGAAGCGCAGGTCGTAGCCAGTGACCTCGGTCAGCACGCCGGCCGAATAGCGCAGCGACTGTTCGGCGGTCTGCACCGCCTGGTCGTCCATCTGGTTGCGAGTGACCACGGTGATGGAACGGGGCGTCTCGACGATCGGCGTGTCGGTCTTGGTCGCGGTGGCGCTGCGCCGGGCGACGTAGCCGTCGACCGGGCCGTCCGCGCGCTCGGCCTCGGCGGTGACGACGACCGCGGGCAGCTGTTCGTGGCTGGTGCTGGGGGGCGGCGCCGTCGTCGAGGGCCGTATCAGGTAGGCGCCGCCGCTGCTGCGCACCGCTTCCAGCCCATGCGGGGCCAGCAGCGCGGCCAGTCCCTCGTCCACCGTGCGGTCGCCGGCGAGCGCAGGCGCGGCGCGCCCGCGCACCCGCGCCGGGTCGAAGGACAGTGTGATGCCGGCCTGCCGCGCGAAGCTGTTGAGCGCGTCTTCCAGCGCGCCGGCCGGCACCTCGAAACTCTGGCGCGCGGGCTCGACCGCGTCCGCCCACGCGCGGCCGGCAGGCGCGGCCAGGCCCAGCGCGATGCCCAAGGGCAGCAGCGCGTGGACCAGGGCTCGGCGGGCCGCGCGAATCCGGCTCAACGTTTCGAGACAGTCAATGTGCCGTCCGCTCCACGTTCGAGTTTCACCGGCAGCGTGCGCACCAGCGCGTCGAGCGCGCGGCCGACCGGGTCGGGCCCGCCGAGCTGGAACACGCCGGACACGCGCAGTGACGCGATCTCCGGATCGCAACGCAGCGGTGCGTCGCGGTAGCGCGCCAGTTCGGCCACGAAGGCATCCAGGCGCATCTGCCGGGCCACGATCGCGCCGTCGGTCCAGGCGTCGGCCTCGAAGCTGCGGTCCACGATGCGCTGCGGCGCGGTCGCGTCGCCGCGGATGACGTAGCCGTCGCCGGCCTGCGCCACGACCCGCGGCGCGTCGCCGGCATGGATGGCGACGCGGCCTTCGGTCAGCGAGAGCCGGGTCTCGCCGTCCTGCTGCCGCACGCCGAAGCGCGTGCCGAGCGCCTCGAAGCGCGCCTGCGGTGCATGGACCCAGAAGGTGCGCTTGCCGAACATCGCCCCGGCATCGCTGCCGGTGCGCACGAAGAGTTCGCCGCGGCGCAGCACGATCAGGCGCTGGCGCGGCGAGAAGACCACCTGCACCTCGGAGCCGGTGTTCAGGTTCAGCTCGGTGCCGTCCGCCAGCGTCACGCGCCGGCGCTCACCGACGGCGGTGGCGTAGTCGGTGCGCTGCAGCCAGGGCGCCTCGCGCCAGACCAGGAGGCCGAGCACGCCGCCGGTGAGGGCCAGGCCCATCACGCCGAGGGCGCTGCGCCGGCTTTGCGTGCGGGCCCGGGTCGCGGCCTGGAGCGCGCCATGTGCCAACGCGCCGCTCGTGCCCCCCACGGCCGGCACCTGGCGGAAGGCGTCTTCCACCGCCTGCACCTGCTGCCAGGCTTCTTCGTGCGAAGGATGCGCGGCGCGCCATGCGCCGCAGGCGTCGTGCACGCCGGCGTCGGCGCTGCCCGAGCCGAGGCGCACGGCCCAGGCGATGGCCTGGTCGAGCAGGGCCTGCGGGCTCTGGCCGCTGGCGGTGGGGTCGAGGAATGCCGGTTTCATTTCAGGGCCAGGCAGTGGCGGATCGCGCTTGCCATGTACTTTTCGACCGAGCTCAGGCTCACATGCAGCCGCTCGGCGATCTCGTTGTAGTTCAGGCCGTCCAGCCGCGAGAGCAGGAAGGCGCTGCGCGCTTTCGCCGGCAGGCCGTCGAGCATGGCGTCGATGCGCACCAGCGCCTCGATCAGCATCAGCTGCGTTTCGGGCGAGGGCGCCTGCTGCTCGGGCAGGCTCGCGATGGCGTCGAGGCAGGCGCGCTCGAGCGTGCGACGGCGCACGTGGTCGACCACCAGGCCGTGGGCGATGGTGGTGAGCCATGCCCGCGGCTCGCGCACCTCGTCCAGCTCGCGCGGCCGGCCCAGCATGCGCATGAAGGTGTCCTGCGCAAGGTCGGCCGCATCGAAAGCGTTGCCCAGCTTGCGGCGCAGCCAACCCAGCAGCCATCCATGGTGCTCGCCATAGAGGGTTTCGACACGGGAAGGAGGGACGCGGTCCGGCATGGAGGGGTGGGTGTGCAAGTCGTTCGAAAACGGAGCGAGGCTTGCGAGCATGAATTTATCTCACTCGAGTAACGGATTTAAACAATGATCGCGCGCCGTTTGCCGGCGCGGGTCGGGCGTGCGCCGGCGGCCGGTGCGGCAGCAGGGCTGGGGACGACGCAGCGCGCGCCGCGAGGGCCCGGGTCGGCGCTGCCGCGCAGGATGGGTGCGAGCGTGGAACGGTCGGCGCCGCCGGCCGGCTGTTTGCAGACGCTGAGGCTCAAGGAGAGCGCGAACCCGGCCGCCGCCAGCGCGGCCGCCGCGCAGCCGATGCAGAGCCCATCGGCCCGGCGCGACAGGGTGAACCGCGAGGGCGAAGGGGCGTTGTGGTGCCGCATGGGCAGGGACAGCGTGCCGTGCATCACAGGAAACCGGATGAACGCGTGCCGTAGCGGCCCTGCAGCGGAAACCGCAGGGTGAGGCAGCCGTCGCCCAGCGGCGAGGGCGCGGTGTAGATGCGCGCGCCGTGCCGGCTCACGACCGCCTGGCAGGCCCGGATGCGGTCGTCCGCTGCGCTGGCCGGCCGGCTGAACGCCGCGGCGAGGCGCTGCGTCCCGGCGCCGGTGTCGCACCAGTTGACCACCGCATGCCCGCCGTCGATGCGGGCCATCACGTGCAGCGTCGTGTCTGGCTGCAGCACCTCGGTGGCTACGCCGACGATGTCCCCGATGAGCGCGTGGAGTTCGTCGGGGATCGCGAACACCAGCAGCGGATCGTCCGGAAGGAACAGATTGAAGTCGATGCCCAGGCGCGCCAGCATCGGTCCCTGGGCCTGCGACATCGCGCGCAGCGGCTGCCGCAGGTCGACGCTTTCGCGGGCGGCGGTGGGAACGGGCTTCTTCCGCCCGCCGGCCGGCGGGGGCGCTGCGGCAGGGCGCGATCCGCCCATCCTGCGCGCCAGCCAGGCGGCGCCAAGGGCGAAACGGGAGGGGGTGGCGAGGCCGAAGGTGCTCATTGGGGCTCCAGGCTGGTTGAGGGGAGGCGGGGCTTTGGTGTGAACTTCGATGACTTGCCGAACGGGGTCGTCAAAACCCGTAATCGACGGGTGCGCGTCTGAAAAAAGTCAGTGCACGCACTCGGGTGCCGCCTTGTCGAGCAGGGAGACAAGGCGCGCCACGAGGCGCTCGCTGTAGATCGGGCCCGGGTGCAGCACGTCCGCCATTTCGTCCGGTGAAAAGCCCACGGAGCCCCAGTCGGCGAACAGCGCGCCGGTCTCGTCGGCGATCTGCCGGGCCATGCCGTCGTAGAAGTCGCGTCCGCGCACGGGCTGCGGCTGCCGCGTGAGCCCGGTGATGACCGGCGTGCGGCCCGCCGCCTGGACATGCGCGACCATGCTGCGCAGCGGCGCCTCGTAGGGATAGCCGAGCTGCCCGTCGTTGATGCCGTGCTCCAGCACCACGAAACGGGTGGTGACCGGCGTGGCCACGAAACTGGGCTCGCGCTGGATCGCCGCGGTGCCCGCCACCGCGTTGTCGATCACCGTGTAGGCGGGGCGCATGCGCTTGAGCACGGCGGCGGGCGGTTCGGGCAGGCGCTGGTTGTAGCCGTAGGCGCCGTGCAGGATCGAGTCGCCTCGAGCGTGACCGAGCAGTCGCGCGGACCGGGCGGTGTCGCCTCGGCGGGGTTCTTGGCGAGCAGGGGCGCGGGCGATGCGGCCGTGCCGCCGCCGCTGCCGCCGCAGGCAACGATCAGGACGCTGGCCGCAAGGACCGACAGGGTGATCCGGAACAGGCGGCGACAGGCCGCCCGCAGGCGTGCGGGAAGAAAAATCAAGTCGGTCTCCGTTCTGGAAAAGGGTGCGGGCCAGGCGGCTGCGTCAGGGCGGCGGCTCTTGCGGCGGACGCTCGACGGGTCTTGCCTCGGCGATCAGCATCGCCAGGATCACCAAATGCAGCAGGACGACGAAGGCGGCCGACCCCAGCATCAGCCAGCGGCTCCATGCATCGCTCGACCAGGCGCCGAAGCGGTCCAGCCCGAAGAAGTACCAGCCCGCGAGGGCCGCGATCGGCGTGGCGAGGGTCAGGCCGATCCAGAACGCCTGGGGCAGCGCGAACCGGGCGCGGCGCCGGTCGGTGTCGTGCGAAGGGTGCGGGCCGGGCGCGAGGCCGCCGGCGTGGGAGGTGGGGTCTGGCGGCATGGCGGCAGGTGTTTCGTTCGGATGAATTGCCTGTCTGCCGAACGAGACTGCCGGAACCCGCAATGCCGGGCCGAAAAAAATCATGGTGCACGAGATGGCCGCGCTCGCCGCGTGCATCGCATCGATCGTGC
Organism: Variovorax sp. ZS18.2.2; assembly: GCF_024701975.1. Classification (GTDB taxonomy): domain Bacteria; phylum Pseudomonadota; class Gammaproteobacteria; order Burkholderiales; family Burkholderiaceae_C; genus Variovorax. The sequence goes on along the minus strand of NZ_JANLNM010000005.1, from coordinate 215,396 downwards.
GCCCGACCGCGCCCTGCGGGGAATGCCTGTTCTTCTTTTTCTTCTTCTTCTTCAACCGCGTCGGCGGTGCGGCCGGCGCGACGCCGATGACGGCAAGCCCAAAGGCCGGCAGGGGCTATTCAAGCGAGATGCTGTTGTCCTTGACCACCTTGGCCCAGCGCCTGGACTCGGCTTCGATGACCTGGGCGAAATCTGCCGGCGAGCCGCCCACCGGCACCAATCCGAACTCGCTCAGGTACTGCCGGTACTCGCCCGACTCCGCGATGCGGCGCGACACCGCGCCCAGCTGGTCGATGACCGATTGCGGCGTGCCCTTGAGCGCGAAGACGCCGTGCCATGAATCGCCTTCGAAGCCGGGAAAACTCTCCGCCACGGTCGGCACCTGGGCCAGCGAGTCGAGCCTGCGGACACTGGACACGGCCAGGGGCCGGACCTTGCCGGCCTTGATGTAGGGCAGCACGTCCGCGATGGGCGAGAACGCCACGTCCACCCGGCCCCCGATCAGGTCGGTCAGGCCGCCGTCGCGATAGGGGATGTGGTTGAGCGCCAGCCCCGCGCTGTTGGCGAAATAGGCCATCGACATGTGGGGCACGGTGCCCATGCCGTAGGACGCGTAGCTCACCTGGCCGGGCCTCGTCTTGGCCGCCTTGATGAGGTCGGCCAGCGTCTTGTAGGGCGACTCCGTCGGCACCGAGACCACGAGCGGAATGGACAGCATGCGCGTGACCGGCACCAGGTCCTGCGGCTGGTAAGGGAGCTTCTTGTAGGCGAAGGGGTTGATCGTGACCGTGCCGCTGGCGGTGTAGAGCAGCGTGTAGCCGTCCGCGGGCGAAGTGACGACGGCCTGCGTCCCGACGATGGTCGACGCACCGGCCCGGTTTTCCACGATCACCGGCTGCTGCAGTTGCTTGCTCACCCGGTCGCCCCAGTAGCGCGCCATCACATCGGGCGCGGTGCCGGCGGGAAACGGCACCACCAGCCGGATGGCCTTGGTGGGGTATCGGTCCTGCGCGTGTACAGAAGCGATGGCGACCAGGCCGAGCAAGGCGGCCGTCGTGGCGGATCGCAGGCGAGTGGCTGGGATGCGGTGCATGCTGGTTGTCTCCGTTGTAATTTGATGCGGGCGATTGCATCGCCTATCCCGTGCGGCGCCAAGCTTCGAGGCGGGAAACACTTTTTCAGTGCGCGGGGGGGTGCATGCAAATCACCGCTGTCGGCGCGATCGCAGAACACGTTCTGGCCGCCGACGGATCGCCAGTCTCTGCCGGATTTCCCGGGATTCGTTGAAAGTGTTTCGTCGTTTCGCAGCTTTTCATGCGTCTGCGCCGCCATGACACTGACTCGCCGAGCGTCCGCGACACGATCGACGCCGGACAGCCCCCAACGACAGGAGACTGACAAGTGAACATGATTTCCCGCAGCCGCATGCGCGCCGTCCTGGCAGGCTTCGCCTGCATCTTCGCGGCCGCCGCTGCGCCGTTTTCCGCGTACGCCGAAGCCAACGCGAGCGATGCCCCCGCGGCGAAGCCGGAGCTCTATGCAGAACTCGATGCGGCCGGTGTCGGCGGCATCACCCAGTTGGGGAACGGCAGGATCGTGATCGGCTACCACCCCTTCTACTCACCGGCCGTGCAGGTCGCGCTCCTGAACGAGGACCGCAAGTCCACGACGCCCTATCCAGGTGTCGATTGGCAAAGTTGCAAGAACCCCGACGGCAGCTGGAAACAGGCGTTCGATCACTGCCTCGACTGGGTGCTCGGCCTGCACACGGACAGCAAGGGCATCCTCTGGATGCTGGACTCGGCCAAGTCGGTGGACAAGGCGGCCGGGCGGCCCGCAGGCCTGGTGCCCAAGCTGGTGGGGTGGAACACCCGTCGCAACAAGCTGGAGCGTGTCATACGAATCAGCGGTGAGGCCACGGTGACCGAGTCACAGCACAACGACTTCGTGGTGGACGCAAAGCACAACGTGATCGTTGTGGCAGACGAGGCCATCGGCGAAGACTCCAAAGGTACGGGCGACAAGGCCGCGCTGGTGGTCGTCGATCTTGCGACCGGCAAGAGTCGCCGCCTTCTGCAGGGGCACCCGAGCGTCCAACCCGTCAAGGAACCTATCCGGTGGGACCAGGGCACATCGACCGCCGGGACCTTCGCGCTTCATGTGGGCGTGGACGGCATCGCACTGGATCACCGGAGCGAATGGCTCTATTTCGCACCGCTGTCCGGCTACAGGATGTACCGCATTCGCATGAGCGACCTGCTCGATCGCAAGCTGGATGCGGCCGGGCTTGGCGCCAAGGTCCAGACCTATGCAGACAAGCCCTTCAACGGCGGCCTGTCGATCGACCGCGCCGACAACCTCTACCTCACCGAGGTCGGCGAACGCGCCATTGGCATCATCCCGCCCGACACCCGCAAGTACCGACGCTTCGTCGCCGATCCCGACATGGTGTGGCCCGATGGCGTGACCTACAACAGCGACGGCCACATGTACACCGGCGCCGCACAGCTGACATTGACGAGCGCCTTGCAAGCCGACGGCATTGCGAAGAACAAGGCGCCCTATCGGGTCTACCGCTTCAAGCCGCTCGCCGCTGGCCAGCCGGGTTTCTGATGTTGAGGCGATATCTGCTCGCCTGCATGGCTGTCTGCGGGTGCGTCGAAGCGCATGCGGCCTGCCTTGGCACGCCGACTTACGCGGAGGCTTTCAGCATCGGAACCTCCGCCAGACGAGCGGCAAGGAAATCGACCAGGCTCCTCACACGCAGCGGCATGAAGCGATTGCTGGCAAACACTGCGTTCAACGGGTAGTGTTCGCCGCGCCACTGCGGCAGCAGGCGCACCAGTTGGCCCGACGCCAGATCGTGAATCAAATCCAGTTCCGACTTGTAGAGGAGGCCCTCGCCCGCCAGCGCCCACTGGTGAGCGATGGCGGCGTCGTCCACCTCGCGATCGCCTGCCACCTTCACGCTCGCCCATTCACCATCCCGCTCGAAACGCCAGTCGACATACCGTGTGCTGCGCAGTTCGAAGATCAGGCAGTTGTGGCGATGCAAATCTTCGGGCGATCGAGGCGCGCCAAAACGCTCGAGATAGCGCGGTGACGCGCACAGCACGCGTCGCGTCGTGGCGAGGCCTCGCACGACGGCGCTCGGGTCCGTGGCCGCTCCGTAGCGCAGGGCGACATCGACGGGGGCGCGCAGCACATCGTGCACGCTGTCGCTGACCGACAGTCCCAGACGCAAGGCCGGGTTGGCCGCGAGAAACTCGTTGAACCATGGCAGCAATACGCTGCGAGCCAGGTCCGACGGCGCCGCGACGCGCACCATCCCTGACAACGTGAAGCTTTCCGACAGTGCCTGCGCCTCACCTTCGTCGATCAACGCCAATGCGCGGCTGGCATAGCCCAACAGGTTCTGGCCCTGGCTCGTCAGTCGGATGGAACGCGTGGATCGCTCGAAGAGTCTCGTCCCCAGTTGGCCCTCGAGTCGCTTGAGCATGCTGCTGGCAGTGGCCGGCGTCACCTTCAGCACCTGGGCGGCGGCGGTGAGAGAGCCAGTGCGCGCGGCCTCGACCAGGAGACGCAGATCTTCGACGTTCTGAATTTTCATCGATCTATTCGACATGGAGACACTGCAGCCGTAGCGGCCCGGACTGATCTGCAACGGCAGCGAATGGTATGCGGTTGCGCTCCCGTCGTCTCCCATTCTGTCGTTCTGAACGCATGCCCATCGCTGGGCGTGAGATCGGCCAGCAGCTCCATTCGTCCGCCGAGATTCGAAAACCATGCTCCGCCAGGAGCTCGTCATGGTCAATCTTGACAGTGTTCAAATTTGAGCTCAAACTCAATCTGAACGTTGTAAAGATAGGAGTGACCAAATGGAATTCGCAGCAATACGACAAAGCAGCCCTCGGGCCGACACGAGCCGGCGTTCGTGGGTCGCCGCAGACATTCCGGACCAGCAGGGCCGTCGCATCGTCGTCACCGGCGCCAACAGCGGGCTGGGTTTCCTGACCACGCTCGAGCTGGCCAGGCGCGGCGCGCATGTGCTCATGGCCGTGCGCGACATGGAAAAGGGGCGCAGCGCCGAAGCCGGGATTCGCGCGCAGTGCCCGGAGGCAAACATCGAACTGCGCCAGTTGGACCTGGCCGACCTCGATCAGGTCAAGGCCTTCGGCGAGCGCCTGTTGGCGGAAGGAACTCCCGTGGACGTCCTCGTCAACAACGCCGGCATCATGATGCCGCCGCGCACATTGACCCGGCAGGGCCATGAGCTTCAGTTCGGCGTGAACCATCTGGCCCATTTCGTCCTGACCAACCTGCTGTTGCCGCGCCTGCGGCAGAGCCGCGATGGCCGCGTTGTCACCCTCAGCTCGGACCTGCACAAGAGCGGGCATATCCATTTCGACGACCTCACCGGGAAGCAGGGGTACGGGCGCATCGCCTTCTACGCGCAGTCCAAGTTTGCCAATGCGCTGTTCGCACTGGAGCTGGACCGCCGGCTCAAGGCAGCCGGTGTGCCGATCAAGAGCGTGCTTGCGCACCCCGGCTATGCCGCGACCCATCTGCAATTGAGCGGACCCAGCGGCGTGCTGAAGCTGTTCATGCGCTTTGGCAATCGCTTCCTCGCCCAGCCAGCCGAGATGGGCGTCCTGCCCCAGCTGTATGCCGCGACCGCGCTCGAAGTCCAGGGCGGACAGTTCATCGGCCCCGACGGCAAGAACGAGAAAAAGGGCTATCCGACGCTCGTCCAGCCCGTTGACCGGGCGCGCGACCCCGATCTGGCGCGCCGGCTCTGGGAGGAGTCCGAGCGCCTGACCGGTGTGCACATGGGCCTGGCCCCATGAACGGGGCGCGCCGGCTGCGAAGCCGTGTGGCCTGCCTGACATTCCTCACGGTCACTGCCGCATGGGGACTGTCGGCATGTTCCGCGTCGCTCCCTGTCGCGCCAACGCCCCCGACGCAGGGCGAGCTGCTTTCTTCGGTCCAGACCTCCGAAGGGCGCTATCTCAACCCCAAGGGCAGTCCCACCGTCAGCAACACCTGGCGCGACCACGTGTCGCTGTGGTGGTGGGCTTCCTTCGGCGCCAAAGACGAAGAGCTCCGCCCACCTGTGCCGGCCGGACATGTGTTACCAACCGACCAGGCGCTGGCGATGCTGGCAGCCCAGGGCGCGCAGGATTCGCTGACCTGGCTAGGCCATGCCGCTTTCCTGATCCGGCTCGGTGGCCGGACACTCCTGGTCGATCCCTTTCTCAACGACTACGCCTCGCCCATCGACGGCATCGGCCCGCGCCGTTACGCCGGGCCGGCCATCACCGTGGACAAGCTTCCCCCGATCGATGTGCTGGTCATCTCGCACAACCACTACGACCATCTCGATCTGCGGGCACTGCGGCAGCTGCCGGGCAAGGAGAAGATGCATGTCATCGTCCCCGCAGGGCTGGGCGGCTTGCTGCGAGAGACCGGTTTTTCCAACATCACCGAAATGAAATGGGGCGACTCGCTGAAGCTGGATGGGCTCAACATCGTCAGCGTTCCCGCCGTGCATTTTTCGTCCCGCGGGCTGTTTGACCAGGACAAGTCACTCTGGTCGGGCTATGTCTTCGAGTCGCCCCAGAAGCGGGTGTACTTCGCGGGGGACACCGCCTATCACGACACGCTTTTCAAGCAGCTGCGCGCAACCATGGGCCCGATCGATGTGGCACTGGTTCCGATCGGCGCCTACGAGCCGCACAACATGATGGCGCATGTCCATGTCACGCCGGAGGAGGCCGTGGCACTGGGACGCGACATGGGCGCCGCGACACTGGTCGGCATGCACTGGGGGACGCTCGTCGTGTCGACCGAACCGCCGTTCGAGCCGCCGCGCCGGTTCCGGGCCGAAGGCCTTGCACAAGGTTATGCCGACAAGGCGCTCTGGGCCATGGCGATCGGGGAGACGCGCGCGCTGACCAGCGTGACCGCAGATCGTCGATGACAGCAGGGAGGACCGCAAAGCGTGAGCCTGCACTTTTTCAATTGAAGGCTTCCGCCATGGTCTGGCGTCCTTGGTATGTCTTGGACTCGGTTCTTTGATGCTCTGTAGAGTGAAGGGCGGTTTTCACAACTCCCTTTGTCTGTCTTGAACTCCATCAGCTTCGATCTCTCTCGCTTCGACGCCGCCATCGTCGACCTCGACGGCACCATGGTCGACACGCTCGGCGATTTCGCCGAGGCCCTGAATCGCATGTTGCGCGATCTCGAGCTGCCGCCGGTGCCGCCTGCCGCCATCGAACTGATGGTGGGCAAGGGCTCGGAGCACCTGATCCATTCGGCGCTGGTGCATGTCATGACGGCCGCCGGTGCGGCGGATGTCCAGGGCAGGGCACAGGCACTCTTCGACCGCGCCTGGGACCGCTACCAGCACCACTACCTCGCGATCAACGGCCAGTATTCGGCGGTGTATCCGGGCGTGATCGAAGGGCTGAAGGCGCTGCGCGCACGCGGTCTACGGCTGGCCTGCCTCACCAACAAGCCGACCTCGTTCGCCAAGCCGCTGATGGCCGCGAAAGGGCTGGACGGCTTTTTCGAGCTGGTGTTCGGCGGCGATGCCTTCGAGCGCAAGAAGCCCGATCCGCTGCCGCTATTGAAGACCTGCGAGGCGCTGGGCACCGTGCCGGCGCGCACGCTGATGGTCGGCGACTCGAGCAACGACGCCCGCGCAGCCCGGGCGGCCGGCTGCCCGGTCGTGCTCGTGACCTACGGCTACAACCACGGCGAGCCGGTGCGCGGCGTGGATGCGGACGGCTTCGTGGATTCGCTGGCCGATCTGTAGGCGTTAGGACTTGCCGAGCAGCGCGTCCTTGAGCTTCCAGTCGGCCGGGCTCGGGCCGAGCCAGATGCGCAGCAGCGCATTGAAGAAGGCCGGCTCCTTCACCGGATCGGGCTGCGGCACCCCGCGCACCGTGATCACCGTGCCGGTGCCCGGCAGCCAGTCGATGGTGAAGGTGTCGCCGGTCTTGAGCTGCTTCTGGTCCGCGAACATCTGGCCCATGCGCAGCAGGCCGGGGATCAGGTTGACCATTTCGCTCTTGGGCGAGTTCTCTTCCACGCCCTTGGTGAAGAGCTTGCCGAGTTCGTTGGCGTCGATGTCGCGCAGCATCGTGATGGCCACGCGCTTGGGGCCGGGGGCGGCGAGGGCCTCTTCGGTGGTGGAGACCTTCTTGCCGACGTAGAGGCCGGCCGTGTAGACCTTGAAGATCGCCTTGAAGCGCACGCCCGCGCCGTTGAGCTGCAGGGGCGTGCCGCGCAGGTCGAGGTGGTCTTCCAGCTTGACGCCGGCAACGTCCACCTGCGCGGCCGAGGCGCCGAGCGCCGTGGTCAGGCAGGCCAGAAGGGCGAGACGCGAGAGCGCGGTCGGGATGGAAAGTGCGGGCAAGGGGGTCTCCTTGAATTTGCGAACGGTCGTGCGAATGTATCTTTTTGTTTTACGTTTCGACCTTCGGGGGAACCCTGAAACCTGCCTTGTTGTGCGGTAGTGCGTTTTTCGTGGGCTAAACTCGCGCTTCCATGTTCGTTCATCACATCATTCAAACAGGTGAAGGCAGCCGGGGAGCCTGGCCCTGGCGTAGCCATACTTCGCTGACTGTTTGATTGCACGGCGCACGCCGTGCGCCCGCGGCGCCGGATCGATCCCTTCGACTCCGGGCCACCAGTGAATGACCTTGCCACCGACCAAAGGAGCGTCGGCTGGCAACTGGAGAACGAATCCGTGATCACCGAACTTGAATTCAAGAGCCTCAGCGCCCAGGGCTACAACCGCATCCCGCTGATGGCCGAGGCCTTTGCCGACCTCGAGACGCCTCTTTCCCTCTATCTCAAACTCGCGCACTCGCAGGGCGGCGGCAAGCACAGCTTCCTGCTCGAATCGGTCGTCGGCGGCGAGCGCTTCGGGCGCTACAGCTTCATCGGCTTGCCGGCGCGCACGCTGTTGCGCGCCAGCGGTTTCGGAGCCGAGGCGGTGACCGAGGTGGTGACCGACGGGCAGGTCGTCGAGACCGCCGCCGGCAACCCGCTCGACTTCGTCGCCGAGTACCAGAAGCGCTTCAAGGTGGCGCTGCGGCCGGGCCTTCCGCGCTTCTGCGGCGGTCTTGCCGGCTACTTCGGCTACGACACCGTGCGCCACATCGAGCGCAAGCTCGAAAAAAGCTGCCCGCCCGATACGCTCGGCTGCCCCGACATCCTGCTGCTGCAGTGCGAAGAACTCGCGGTCATCGACAACCTCTCGGGCAAGCTCTACCTGATCGTCTACGCCGACCCGAAGCAGCCCGAGGCCTACGCCAACGCCAAGCGGCGCCTGCGCGAGCTGAAGGAAAAGCTCAAGTACTCGGTGAGCGCGCCCATCGTGAAGCCCACGCAGGCGCATCCGCCCGAGCGCAGCTTTGCCAAGGCCGACTACATCGCGGCCGTGGAGCGCGCCAAGGAAATGATCGCCGCCGGCGACTTCATGCAGGTGCAAGTGGGCCAGCGCATCAGCAAGCGCTACACCGAGTCGCCGCTGTCGCTGTACCGCGCGCTGCGTTCGCTGAACCCGTCGCCCTACATGTACTACTACCACCTGGGCGATTTCCACGTGGTCGGTGCGTCGCCCGAGATCCTGGTGCGCCAGGAGAACACGGGCGAGGGCGAGCAGAAGATCACCATCCGCCCGCTGGCCGGCACGCGACCGCGCGGCGCCTCGCTCGAGCTCGACAAGGCCGCGGAGGAAGAACTCATCAACGATCCGAAGGAACGCGCCGAGCATGTGATGCTGATCGACCTCGCGCGCAACGACATCGGCCGCATCGCCAAGACCGGCACCGTGAAGGTGACCGAGGCCTTCGCGGTGGAGCGCTACAGCCACGTGATGCACATCGTGAGCAACGTCGAAGGCACGCTGAAGGACGGCATGACCGCCATCGATGTGCTCAAGGCCACCTTCCCGGCCGGTACGCTGACCGGTGCGCCCAAGGTGCATGCGATGGAACTCATCGACCAGCTCGAGCCCACCAAGCGCGGCCTCTACGGCGGCGCCTGCGGCTACATCAGCTATGCGGGCGACATGGACGTGGCGATCGCGATCCGCACCGGCATCGTGAAGGACCAGATGCTGCATGTGCAGGCCGCGGCCGGCGTGGTCGCCGACTCGGTGCCCGAGCTGGAATGGAAAGAAACAGAGGCCAAGGCGCGCGCACTCCTGCGTGCGGCCGAACTGGTCGAGGAAGGCCTGGAATGAGCACCGCACCGGATATTCAGAACGATTTTTCGCACGAGATCATCGGCGCCGCAGTCGAAGTGCAGCGCGTGCTCGGCACGGGGCTCGACGAGGGCGCCTACGCCGCGGCGCTGGCCATCGAACTGGCCGAGCGCGAGATCGGCTTCACCCGCGATGTGGCGCTGTCGGCCACCTACAAGGGCCGCTCGCTCGGCGAGGTGTACCGCGCGGGCTTCGTGATCGAGCAGTCGGTCATCGTCGAGCTCAAGGCGGTCGATGTGCTGACCGATCTGCACCGCGCGCAGGTGCTCGCGGCGCTGCGTCTCTCGGGCCTCAAGCTGGGCCTTCTGATCAACTTCAACGTGTTCCCCGTCGTGAAGGGCGTGCACCGGATTGTGAGCAAGCCATGAAACTGCTGATGATCGACAACTACGACAGCTTCACCTACAACATCGTCCAGTACTTCGGCGAGCTGGGTGCGGACGTGCAGGTGCATCGCAACGACGAGATCACCGTCGAGCAGATCGGAGAGCTGATCGCCTCCGGCGTGACCCGGCTCGTCGTTTCGCCCGGGCCCTGCTCGCCGGCGGAAGCGGGTGTGTCGGTAGCCGCCATCGAGGCCTTTGCGGGCAAGCTGCCCATCCTGGGCGTGTGCCTCGGCCACCAGGCCATCGGTGCGGCCTTCGGCGGCAAGATCATTCGCGCGCAGCAACTGATGCACGGCAAGACCAGCGAGATCACAACCACGCAAGAGGGCGTGTTCGCGGGCCTGCCCGAGAAGTTCATCGTCAACCGGTACCACTCGCTCTCGATCGAGCGCGAGAGTTGCCCGAAAGCATTGGCTGTCACCGCGTGGACCGACGACGGCGAGATCATGGGGGTGCGGCACACCGGATACGCGCACGACGTGCGCATCGAAGGCGTGCAGTTCCACCCCGAATCGATCCTCACCGAGCACGGCCACGCCATGCTCAAGAACTTCCTGGACTGACGAGCATGGCTCTCCCCCAGCCTTCGCGCACTTCGTGTCGCTTCGCCAACCCCCTCGCCGGGGGCAATACCAGCGGCCCGGCAGAGCCGGTTCCGCGGTATTCCCACTAAGGATCCAAAGACATGTCGACCTCTCATTCCATCGTTGATCTGCGCAGCGACACCGTCACCCAACCCACGCCTGCGATGCGCGAGGCCATGATGGCGGCGCCGCTCGGCGACGACGTCTTCGGCACCGACCCGAGCGTCAACGCGCTGCAGGAAAAGATCGCCGCGCTGTTGGGCTTCGAGGCGGCGCTGTTCGTGCCGACCGGCACGCAGAGCAACCTGTGCGCGATCCTCTCGCACTGCGGCCGCGGCGACGAATACATCGTCGGCCAGCAGGCGCACTGCTACCGCTGGGAAGGCGGCGGCGCCGCGGTGTTCGGCAGCGTGCAGCCGCAGCCGCTGGACCACGCGCCCGACGGCACGCTGCCGCTCGCGCAGATCGAGGCGGCGATCAAGCCCGACGATGCGCACTTCGCGCGCACGAAGCTGCTGGCGCTGGAGAACACGCTGGGCGGCAAGCTGCTGCCGTTCGAATACGTGCAGGCTGCAACGGATCTTGCCAAGAGCAAGGGCCTGCAGCGGCATCTGGATGGCGCGCGCCTCTTCAACGCCGCGACCGCGCAGGCTGCGCTGAACAAGCGCAGCGACATCCGCGCCGAGGCTCGCCGCATCGCGCAGTGCTTTGACAGCGTGTCGGTCTGCTTCAGCAAGGGCGTGGGTGCGCCTGTCGGCTCGGCGCTGGTCGGTTCGCGCGAGTTCATCGCGCGGGCGCACCGCATCCGCAAGATGGCGGGCGGCGGCATGCGCCAGGCGGGTCTGCTGGCTGCGGCTGCGTCGCATGCGCTCGATCACCACGTCGATCGCCTCGCCGACGACCATGCGCTGGCGCAGCGCCTGGCGCAGGGGCTCGAAGGCATCGAGGGCCTCGCGGTCGAGGCGCCACACACGAACATCGTGTTCGTCGACCTCACGGGCGCGGCGCAGGCGCGTTCGTCGGAACTGCTCGCGAGCCTCAACAGCCAAGGCATCCTCGCGACAGGCCTCTACCGCCTGCGCTTCGTGACGCATCTGGATGTTGACGCAGCCGGCGTGGACCGGGCGGTTGCCGCGATCCGCGCGTTCTTCAAGTCCTGAGACCCGCGAGGACGCGATGCCTGATCTTCCCCATCTGCTCGCCTTCATCGCCGCCGGCTGGCTGCTGAACCTCACGCCGGGGCCCGACGTGCTCTACGTCGTGACGAACTCGCTGCGCTCCGGGGTGCGCGCAGGCATCGTCGCGGGGCTCGGCATCACCGCCGGCTGCTTCGTCCACATCTTTGCCGCGGCGGTTGGCGTCGGCACGCTGATGGCGACATCGGCGGCGGCTTTCACGGTGCTCAAGTACATCGGCGCGGCCTACCTGCTGTACCTCGGCGTGCGCATGGTGCTGTCGCGCCCGGCGCCGCCCGCCGATCTCGGCAAGGCGGCCGCAGCGGGCGAACAACGCAGCCTCAAGGCGATCTTCCTCGGCGGTTTCTGGACGAACGTGCTCAACCCCAAGGTGGCGTTGTTCTTCCTGGCCTTCGTGCCGCAGTTCATCGCGCCCGGTGCCGACGACAAGGCGCTGTACTTCGTGCTGCTGGGCGTGCTGTTCAATCTCAACGCCATCCCCCTCAACGTGGGATGGGCCGTGGCGGCCGGCTGGATGGCGCGCCGCGGCGCCGTGCAGAAGGGCATGCACTGGCTCGACCGCGCGGCAGGCGTCCTCTTCATCGGCTTCGGCCTCAAGCTCGCGTTCACCGACGCACCGGCCGTTCGCGTCGGCCACTGACATCTACCGAGGAGACTCACCATGATCACCCCCCAGGAAGCGCTGCAGCGCACCATCGAGCACCGCGAGGTCTTCCACGACGAGATGCTGCACATCGTGCGGCTCATCATGAGCGGCGAATGCTCGCCCGTGATGATGGCCGCGCTGATCACCGGCCTGCGCGTGAAAAAGGAAACCATCGGCGAGATCACCGCCGCCGCGCAGGTGATGCGCGAAGTGTCGACCAAGGTGCCCGTTGCCGACACCACGAACCTCGTGGACATCGTGGGCACCGGCGGTGACGGCTCGCACACCTTCAACATATCGACCTGTTCGATGTTCGTCGCGGCCGCGGGCGGCGCGAAGGTCAGCAAGCACGGCGGGCGCAGCGTGTCGAGCAAGTCGGGCAGTGCCGACGTGCTGGAATCGCTGGGCATCAACATCAACCTGAAGCCCGAGCAGATCGCGCGCTCCATCGAGCAGTGCGGCATCGGCTTCATGTTCGCGCCCAACCACCATCCGGCGATGAAGAACGTCGCCCCGGTGCGCAAGGAACTCGGTATCAAGACGATCTTCAACATCCTCGGGCCGCTGACCAACCCCGCGGGTGCGCCGAACATCCTGATGGGCGTGTTCCACGCCGACCTCGTGGGCATCCAGGTGCGCGCGCTGCAACGCCTGGGCACCGAGCACGCATTGGTGGTCTATGGGCGCGACGGCATGGACGAAATTTCGCTGGGGGCCGCCACGCTGGTGGGCGAGCTCAAGAACGGCGAGATCCGCGAGTACGAATTGCACCCCGAGGACTTCGGCTTCGCGATGTCGAGCAACCGCGCGCTGCGTGTGGAAACGCCCGAACAGTCGAAGGCGATGCTGCTGGGGGTGCTCGACAATCAGGCCGGCCCGGCGCTCGACATCGTGCTGCTGAATGCCGGCGCGGCGCTGTATGCGGCCAACGTCGTCGACTCGGTGGCCGCCGGCGTCGTACGCTCGCGCGAAGCTATCGCCTCGGGCGCGGCGAAGGCCAAGCTCGCCGAGCTGATCAAGGCCTCCGCGACCGTCTGAGCCCTGCAGAGAAAACCGAAAGCATCACAAGCCATGTCCGACATCCTCGACAAGATCGTTGCCGTCAAGCGCCAGGAAGTGGCGGCGGCGCTGAAGCGCACGCCGCTCGAAACCATCCGATTCGATGCCGAGAGCCGCGTGCTCACGCGCGATTTCGAAGCCGCCCTGCGCGCCAAGATCGCCGCTGGCCAAGCCGCGGTGATCGCCGAAGTCAAGAAGGCGAGCCCGAGCAAGGGCGTGCTGCGCGAAGACTTCATTCCGGCGGACATCGCCCAGAGCTACGCCGAAGGTGACGGCGTGATCAGCGCGGCGTGTCTTTCGGTGCTGACGGACAAGCAGTTCTTCCAGGGCAGCGTGGACTATCTCAAGCAGGCCCGCGCCTCGTGCGACCTGCCGGTGTTGCGCAAGGACTTCATCGTCGATGCGTACCAGGTGTACGAGTCGCGCGCGATGGGCGCGGATGCGATCCTGCTGATCGCGGCCTGCCTAGACGATGCGCAGATGAAGGACTACGAAGCCATCGCGCGCGGGCTCGGCATGGCGGTGCTGGTGGAAGTGCACGATGCGGCCGAACTCGATCGCGCGCTGAAGCTCAAGACGCCGCTGATCGGGGTCAACAACCGCAATCTGCGCAACTTCGAGGTGTCGATCCAGGCCACGATCGACCTGTTGCCGAAGCTGCCGGCCGATCGTCTGCCGGTGACCGAATCGGGCATCGCCACGCGCGAAGACGTCGCCACGCTGCGCGCGGCGGGCGTCAACGCCTTCCTGGTTGGTGAAGCGTTCATGCGCGCCAAGGAACCCGGCGAGGCCCTCGCTGCGTTGTTCCAATGAGCGCGCAGGATCAGCTGTCGAGCAGCGATCCTGCCGACTGGGCGGTGGCGTCGGGTTGGCAGCCGTTGGTCGATGAATTCTTCGCTGGTGTCGTGGGGGCGAAGCTGCAGGCTTTCCTGGGGGAGCGTCTCGATGCAGGTGCCGTGATCTTTCCGCCCCAGCCGTTGCGTGCGCTGGAGCTGACGCCGGCCGAGGACGTGCGCGTCGTGATTCTGGGCCAGGACCCGTACCACGGGCGTAGCCAGGCCGAAGGGCTCGCGTTCTCGGTGGCGCCCGGCGTGGCGCTGCCGCCGTCGCTGCGCAACATCTTCAAGGAGCTTCAGCGCGACCTGGGCACGCCGCCGCCGCAGTTCCCGAATCCGGGTGGCAGCCTGGTGAAGTGGGCGACCCATGGCGTGCTGCTGCTCAACACCTGTCTCACTGTCGAGGAAGCCCAGCCAGCGAGTCATTCGGGCCGGGGTTGGGAGGTGTTGACCGATGCGGTCATTCGACATGTATCGGACGGCGCGAAACCTGTTGTTTTTATGCTCTGGGGCTCGCACGCGCAGAGCAAGCGCGCGTTGATCGACGTTAAGCGCCACAAGGTGCTGATGTCGAATCATCCGTCGCCGCTTTCGGCTCTGCGCCCGCCCGTGCCGTTCATCGGATGCGGACATTTCAGTGAAGCGCGCGCCTGGCGGGAGGCGCACCAGGGAGGCGGCTGAATTCGCGGATAATCCCGGCGGTTCCCGCCTCGTGCAGTTCTTCCGCTTCTTCTTGGTGCTGGGGGTTCTGTGTAGTCACAAAACCGTGCTATATTTCGAGGTTCGCCGGAGAGGTGGCCGAGTGGTTAATGGCAGCAGACTGTAAATCTGCCCTCTTACGAGTACGCTGGTTCGAATCCAGCCCTCTCCACCAGCGATGAATTTGGTTTCTAAGAGCGATTGGATCTAGCGCTTTGGGTGCCTTGAAGTGCTCCCGATGCGGGAGTAGTTCAATGGTAGAACCCCAGCCTTCCAAGCTGATGACGCGGGTTCGATTCCCGTCTCCCGCTCCAGAGACCCGGTTCGACGCCGGAAGCGATTGGTTAGACAAAAAGCCCTTTTGGCTCAGTGGTAGAGCACCCCCTTGGTAAGGGGGAGGTCGCGGGTCCGATTCCCGCAAAGGGCACCAGTTTCTGGGGGTTGCAACGGCAGGTTTGCAACCCATCTGCATACGTTGAAATCGTTTTTTTCGGAGTCGAAAAATGGCAAAAGGTAAATTCACCCGCACCAAGCCGCACGTGAACGTGGGCACGATCGGTCACGTTGACCACGGCAAGACGACGCTGACGGCTGCGATCGCAACCGTTCTGTCGTCCAAGTTCGGCGGCGAAGCCAAGGCTTACGACCAGATCGACGCGGCGCCCGAAGAAAAGGCCCGCGGCATCACGATCAACACCGCGCACGTCGAGTACGAAACGGCCAACCGCCACTACGCACACGTGGACTGCCCCGGCCACGCCGACTATGTGAAGAACATGATCACTGGCGCTGCCCAGATGGACGGCGCCATTCTGGTTTGCTCGGCTGCTGACGGCCCGATGCCCCAGACCCGTGAACACATCCTGCTGGCTCGCCAGGTGGGTGTGGGTTACATCATCGTTTTCCTGAACAAGTGCGACATGGTCGACGACGCCGAGCTGCTCGAGCTGGTCGAAATGGAAGTGCGCGAGCTCCTGGACAAGTACGAATTCCCTGGCGACGACACCCCGATCATTCACGGCTCGGCCAAGCTCGCCCTGGAAGGCGACAAGGGCAAGTTGGGCGAAGAAGCCATCATGAAGCTGGCTGACGCGCTGGACACGTACATCCCGACGCCTGAGCGCGCCGTGGACGGCACGTTCCTGATGCCCGTTGAAGACGTGTTCTCGATCTCGGGTCGCGGCACCGTGGTGACCGGCGCTGTCGAGCGTGGCGTGATCAAGGTTGGCGAGGAAATCGAGATCGTCGGCATCCGCCCGACCGTCAAGACCACCTGCACCGGCGTGGAAATGTTCCGCAAGCTGCTCGACCAAGGCCAGGCTGGCGACAACGTCGGCGTGCTGCTGCGCGGTACCAAGCGCGAAGAAGTCGAGCGCGGCCAAGTGCTGTGCAAGCCCGGCTCGATCAAGCCACACACGCACTTCACCGCCGAGGTGTATGTGCTGTCCAAGGACGAAGGTGGCCGTCACACGCCGTTCTTCAACAACTACCGTCCGCAGTTCTACTTCCGCACGACGGACGTGACCGGCGCGATCGAGCTGCCCAAGGACAAGGAAATGGTCATGCCTGGCGACAACGTCAGCATCACCGTCAAGCTGATCAACCCGATCGCGATGGAAGAAGGCCTGCGCTTCGCCATCCGTGAAGGCGGCCGCACCGTGGGTTCGGGTGTCGTGGCAAAGATCCTCGACATCTAAGTCGAGCGAAAAGAGTACCGGAGGGGTATAGCTCAATTGGCAGAGCGTCGGTCTCCAAAACCGAAGGTTGTAGGTTCGATTCCTACTGCCCCTGCCACCTAGGTGGCACCTCCGAAAAAAGCCCATCGTGACCCGATGGGCTTCGGCGTCTCAAGAGGCGCATTGAATTGAAGGTCGAAAGACCACAGGAAATCAGCCGAACATGGCCACTTCTCAAATCGAAACCGTGAGCACGGGCGCCGACAAGGCCAAATTGGCCGCGGCCGTGGTGCTGGCAGTGGGCGCCATCGTGGCGTTCTACCTGCTGTCGCGCCAAGGCTCGCTGGTGCAATGGGCTGCGCTGCTGGTCGGCCTGGCCGCGGCCGTGGGTGCCTTCGGCAGTTCGGAGAATGGTCGTCAGTTGTGGGCCTTTGGCCGCGACTCGTGGCGCGAGGTCAAGAAGGTCGTCTGGCCGACCCGCAAGGAAGCGATGCAGATGACGGCTTATGTGTTCGCCTTCGTGGCGATCATGTCCGTCTTCCTCTGGCTCACCGACAAGACGCTCGAATGGGTGTTTTTCGACCTCATTCTGGGCTGGAGAAAGTAAGCAATGACCGACGACGTAGTTGAAACCACGCCCGAAGAAGAGAACCCTTCGATTCTGCCCCCCGCCGCCAACCCCGATCTGCGTTGGTACGTGGTGCATGCCTATTCGGGCATGGAGAAGGCCGTCGAGCGCAATATCCTCGAGCGCATCAACCGCGCCGGCATGCAGAGCAAGTTCGGCCGCATCCTGGTTCCGACCGAAGAAGTGGTCGAGATCAAGAACGGCCAGAAGCGCACCACCGAGCGCCGCTTCTTCCCGGGCTACGTGCTGGTCGAGATGATCATGGACGACGAGAGCTGGCACCTGGTGAAGCACACCAACAAGGTGACCGGTTTCGTGGGCGGCGCCAAGAACCGTCCGGCCCCGATCTCGCAGAAAGAGGTCGAGGACATCGTCAGCCAGATGCAGCAGGGCACCGAGAAGCCGCGTCACAAGGTCGAGTTCACCGTGGGCGAATTCGTGCGTGTCAAGGAAGGCCCGTTCACCGACTTCAATGGCACGGTGGAAGACGTCAACTACGAGAAGAGCAAGGTCAGCGTGTCGGTCATGATTTTCGGCCGCTCGACGCCCGTCGAACTCGAATTCAGCCAGGTCGAGAAGACCTGAGCCCCGGGCCGCAAGGCCTGAACCATTTCCGGCTGCGCGCTATCCGACTCGGCGCGCGGCCTTGAGCAGAAGAGTCGTTTAACCCCGGGGAGCTGCGGCGAAAGCCAAGGCGATATCACCCGCAAGGAGCAAAACATGGCGAAAAAAATCGTCGGCTTTGTCAAGCTGCAAGTGCCAGCTGGTAAGGCCAACCCGTCACCACCCATCGGTCCCGCACTGGGCCAGCGTGGTCTGAACATCATGGAGTTCTGCAAGGCGTTCAATGCGCAGACGCAGAGCTACGAGCCGGGTCTGGCGCTGCCGGTGGTCATCACCGCGTTCGCCGACAAGAGCTTCACCTTCATCATCAAGTCGCCGCCCGCCGGCGTGCTGATCAAGAAGGCGATCAAGCTCGACAAGGGTTCGGCACGTCCGCACCTCGACAAGGTTGGCAAGATCACGCGCGCTCAGCTCGAAGAAATCGCCAAGACCAAGATGAAGGACCTGACGGCCGCCGACATGGACGCCGCGGTTCGCACCATCGCCGGTACTGCCCGCTCGATGGGCGTGAATGTGGAGGGCGTGTAAATGTCCAAGATCACCAAGAAGCAAAAAGCGCTCGAAGGCAAGGTCGACAGCAACAAGCTGTACCCGCTGGCTGACGCGATCGGCATCGTCAAGGAAGCCGCGACCGCCAAGTTCGACGAATCGATCGACGTGGCCGTGCAGTTGGGCATCGACGCGAAGAAGTCGGACCAGGTCGTGCGTGGCGCCGTCGTGCTGCCCAACGGCACCGGCAAGACCAAGCGCGTGGCCGTGTTCGCCCAGGGCGCCAAGGCTGAAGAAGCCAAGGCCGCCGGCGCCGACATCGTCGGCATGGACGATCTCGCCGCGATGGTCAAGGCTGGCGACATGCCTTTCGACGTCGTGATCGCTGCCCCCGATGCCATGCGCGTCGTCGGTACGCTCGGCCAGATCCTCGGCCCGCGCGGTCTGATGCCCAACCCCAAGGTTGGCACCGTGACCCCGGACGTTGCTACCGCTGTCAAGAACGCGAAGGCTGGCCAGGTCCAGTTCCGCGTCGACAAGGCCGGCATCATCCACGGCACGATCGGCCGTCGTTCGTTCGACACCGACAAGCTGCAAGGCAACCTCGTTGCGCTGATTGACGCGCTGGTCAAGGCCAAGCCGGCCACCAGCAAGGGCGTGTTCCTGCGCAAGGTGGCTGTGTCGTCGACCATGGGTCTGGGTGTCCGCGTGGACACGCAAACCATCTCGGCGAGCTAAAGAGATTGGCCCGGCTCTGAAAAGAGCTGGGCGAATGTGGTGGGTCGCGGCAGCTTCGGTTGCCGTGAGCCATCCAAGACCGCTGGTGTGCAGGGTTGTCTGCACTTAATCACCGGACCTTTTGTCCGGCAATCAGCGCAGATGGCGACCCCACTGCAAGGAATTTGTTTTTGTTCCGAAACAGTTGGTCGCTGCATGAAGCGCGATCCGAGGCCCCGGCCGAAGGTCGCATTAAAAGGAGTAGACCTTGAGTCTGAATCGCAGTGAGAAAGAAGCGGTCATCACCGATGTGACCAGCCTCGCCGCAAAAGCTCAAACGCTCGTGCTGGCGGAATACCGTGGCATCACGGTTGCCGATATGACCAAACTGCGCAGCGAAGCTCGCAGCAAGGGTGTGACTCTCAGCGTGTTGAAGAACACGCTGGCACGCCGTGCTGTCGCTGGTAGCGCATTCGAAGTCATTGGCGACCAGATGACCGGTCCGCTGATCTACGGCTTTTCCGAAGACGCAGTGGCCGCCGCCAAGGTGGTGGCCGACTTCGCGAAGACCAACGACAAGTTGGTGATTCGCGGTGGTGCGTTCGGCGGCAAGGCCCTGGATGTGAACGGCGTGAAGCAGCTCGCAAGCATCCCTTCGAAGGAAGTGCTGTTGGCGCAGTTGCTGGGCTTGATGCAATCCCCGATTTCCCGTACGGCACGCGTTCTCGCGGCGCTGGCCGCGAAGCGTGGGGAAGGCGCAGCAGCACCCGCATCCGACGCACCGGCAGAAGCCGAGGCGCAGCCCGCATAAGCCGGCTTGCGTTTGAAATATTCAACCCAATTGTTAGGAAACAAAAATGGCATTCGATAAAGACGCATTTCTGACCGCGCTCGACAGCATGACGGTCCTGGAACTCAACGAACTGGTGAAAGCCATCGAAGAGAAGTTTGGCGTGAGCGCTGCCGCCATGGCAGGTCCCGCAGCTGCAGGCCCCGCCGCCGCAGTGGCCGAAGAACAAACCGAATTCAATGTCGTGCTGGCAGACGTCGGCGCGAACAAGGTGTCGGTCATCAAGGCCGTGCGCGAAATCACCGGCCTGGGCCTCAAGGAAGCCAAGGACCTGGTGGAAGCCGCTCCCAAGGCTGTCAAGGAAGCCCTGTCCAAGGCTGACGCTGAAGCCGCCAAGAAGAAGCTGGAAGAAGCCGGCGCCAAGGTGGAACTGAAGTAATTCAGTCCCCCTAGAGGGCTGGAGGCGCCTGAAAAGGCCCTCCAGCCTTTGCCGCTTTCAGAGCGCACCCAAAAATGGCCATACGGTGGCGATTTTTGAGTGTCTTCTGACCCCGACTGCAGAAGACCCCTTGGTTCGGGCGATGTGCAACGCATCGCTGTCCGCCAACGGCTGGTAGTGGCCAGCCGCCAAGCAGTGGTGCCGTTCGCCCGGCATTGCTGACAAGTCGCTGAAGATCTCAAGCTCCGGAGCTCTCATGGCCCAATCGTCCGCGTACAGTTACACCGAACGCAAG
The DNA here is from genome assembly GCF_024701975.1 of Variovorax sp. ZS18.2.2. GTDB lineage: Bacteria > Pseudomonadota > Gammaproteobacteria > Burkholderiales > Burkholderiaceae_C > Variovorax. The sequence continues at coordinate 195,055 of NZ_JANLNM010000005.1, read as the reverse complement.
CGCATCCGAAAAAGTTTCGGTAACCGCGACAGCGTCGTCGAAATCCCCTACCTGCTGCAGATGCAGAAAGACGCGTACACCGCGTTCCTGCAAGCCGGCATCGCCCCCAAACAACGCACCGTCGAAGGCCTGCAGGCCGCGTTCGACGCCGCGTTCCCGATCGTCTCGCACAACGGTTTCGTCGAGATGAAGTTCCTCGAGTACAACCTCGCGAAACCGGCTTTCGACGTGCGTGAATGCCAGACCCGTGGTCTGACCTTCGCCTCGGCCGTGCGTGCCAAGGTCCAGCTCATCATCTATGACCGCGAGTCGTCGACGTCGCAGTCCAAGGTGGTCAAGGAAGTGAAGGAACAAGAGGTCTACATGGGCGAAGTGCCGCTCATGACCGAGAAGGGTTCGTTCATCATCAATGGCACCGAACGCGTGATCGTGTCCCAGCTGCACCGTTCGCCCGGCGTGTTCTTCGAACACGACAAGGGCAAGACGCACAGCTCGGGCAAGCTGCTGTTCTCGGCCCGCGTGATTCCTTACCGCGGTTCGTGGCTCGACTTCGAGTTCGACCCGAAGGACATGCTGTACTTCCGCGTGGACCGTCGCCGCAAGATGCCGGTCACGATCCTGCTGAAGGCCATCGGCCTGAACCCGGAATCGATCCTCGCGAACTTCTTCGTGAATGACAACTTCCGCCTGATGGACAGCGGCGCGCAGATGGAGTTCGTCTCCGAGCGCCTGCGCGGCGAAGTCGCGCGCTTCGACATCACCGACAAGTCGGGCAAGGTCGTGGTCGCCAAGGACAAGCGCGTCACCGCGCGCCACACGCGTGAACTGGAGCAGTCGAACACCACGCACATCAGCGTGCCGGAAGACTTCCTGGTCGGCCGCGTGATCGCCCGCAACATCGTGGACGCCGACTCCGGCGAAATTCTGGCCAAGGCCAACGACGAACTGACCGAAGCGCTGCTCAAGAAGCTGCGCACGGCCGGCGTGCAGGACATCCAGGTCATCTACACGAACGAACTGGATCAGGGCGCGTACATCTCGCAGACCCTGCGCATCGACGAAACCGTCGACGAATTCGCAGCCCGCGTGGCCATCTACCGCATGATGCGCCCCGGCGAGCCGCCGACGGAAGACGCGGTGCAGGCCCTGTTCCAGCGCCTGTTCTACAACCCGGACACGTACGACCTGTCGCGCGTGGGCCGCATGAAGTTCAACGCCAAGGTTGGCCGCGACGAATCCACCGGCCCGATGGTGCTGACCAACGAAGACATCCTGGCTGTGGTCAAGATCCTCGTTGACCTGCGCAACGGCAACGGCGAAGTCGACGACATCGACCACCTGGGCAATCGCCGCGTGCGCTGCGTCGGCGAACTGGCCGAAAACCAGTACCGCACCGGCCTGGCACGTATCGAGAAGGCCGTGAAGGAACGTCTGGGTCAGGCCGAGCAAGAGCCGCTGATGCCGCACGACCTGATCAACAGCAAGCCGATCTCGGCCGCGCTGAAGGAATTCTTCGGTGCGTCGCAGCTGTCGCAGTTCATGGACCAGACGAACCCGTTGTCCGAAATCACCCACAAGCGCCGCGTGTCGGCCCTTGGCCCGGGTGGTCTGACGCGTGAACGTGCAGGCTTCGAAGTGCGCGACGTGCACGTGACCCATTACGGCCGCGTGTGCCCGATCGAAACGCCCGAAGGCCCGAACATCGGCCTGATCAACTCGCTGGCCCTGTACGCCCGCCTGAACGAATACGGCTTCATCGAGACGCCGTACCGCCGGGTGATCGACAGCAAGGTCACGATGGACATCGACTACCTGTCGGCCATCGAAGAAGGCAAGTACGTTATCGCCCAGGCCAATGCGGTCCTGGACAAGGACGGCAAGCTGACCGGCGACCTGGTCTCGGCGCGTGAAGCCGGCGAATCGATCCTGGTCGGTGCCGAACGCATCCAGTACATGGACGTGTCGCCTGCGCAGATCGTGTCGGTGGCTGCCTCGCTCGTGCCGTTCCTGGAGCACGACGACGCGAACCGCGCGCTGATGGGCGCCAACATGCAGCGTCAGGCCGTGCCCGTGCTGCGCCCCGAAAAGCCGATGGTCGGTACCGGTATCGAGCGCGTCTCCGCGGTCGACTCGGGCACCGTGGTCACGGCCTCGCGCGGCGGTATCGTCGACTACGTCGATGCGACCCGTGTCGTGGTGCGCGTGAACGATGCCGAAGCGGCAGCCGGTGAAGTCGGTGTGGACATCTACAACCTGATCAAGTATCAGCGTTCGAACCAGAACACCAACATCCACCAGCGTCCGATCGTCAAGCGCGGCGACAAGATCGCCAAGGGCGACGTGATCGCCGACGGCGCATCGACCGACCTCGGCGAACTGGCCCTCGGCCAGAACATGTTGATCGCGTTCATGCCCTGGAACGGCTACAACTTCGAAGACTCGATCCTGATCTCCGAACGCGTCGTCGCCGAAGACCGCTACACCTCGATCCACATCGAGGAACTGGTGGTGATGGCTCGCGACACGAAGCTGGGTGCAGAAGAAATCACGCGCGACATCCCGAACCTGGCCGAGCAGCAACTCAACCGCCTCGATGAATCCGGCATCATTTATGTCGGCGCCGAAGTGCAGCCGGGCGACACGCTGGTGGGCAAGGTCACACCGAAGGGCGAGACCACGCTGACGCCTGAAGAGAAGCTGCTTCGCGCCATCTTCGGCGAGAAGGCTTCCGACGTGAAGGACACCTCGCTGCGTGTGGATCAGGGCTCGCAAGGCACCGTGATCGACGTGCAGGTTTTCACCCGCGAAGGCATCACGCGCGACAAGCGCGCGCAACAGATCATCGATGATGAACTCAAGCGCTTCCGCCTCGACCTGAACGACCAGCTGCGCATCGTCGAAGCCGACGCGTTCGACCGTATCGAGAAGCTGCTGACCGGCAAGGTCGCCAACGGCGGCCCGAACAAGCTGGCCAAGGGCACCAAGCTCGACAAGGCCTACCTGGCGTCGGTCGAGAAGTTCCACTGGTTCGACATCCGCCCGGCGGACGACGAAGTGGCCACGCAGCTCGAGTCGATCAAGAACTCGCTGGAGCAGACGCGCCACAGCTTCGACCTCGCGTTCGAAGAAAAGCGCAAGAAGCTCACGCAGGGCGACGAGCTGCCCGCGGGCGTGCTCAAGATGGTCAAGGTCTACCTGGCCGTCAAGCGCCGCCTGCAACCCGGCGACAAGATGGCCGGCCGCCACGGCAACAAGGGTGTGGTGTCCAAGATCGTTCCGGTCGAAGACATGCCCCACATGGCCGACGGCACGCCGTGCGACATCTGCCTGAACCCGCTGGGCGTGCCTTCGCGGATGAACGTGGGCCAGGTGCTCGAAGTGCATCTGGGCTGGGCCGGCAAGGGCATCGGCCAGCGCATCGGCGACCTGCTGCAGCAAGAGGCCAAGGTGGCCGAAGTGCGCAAGTTCATGGAGCAGCTGTACAACGGCTCGGGCCGTCCGGAAGACCTCGCCCAGCTGAGCGACACCGACGTGCTCGCCATGGCGGCCAACCTGCAAAGCGGTGCGACCTTCGCCACGCCGGTGTTCGACGGCGCCTCGGAAGAAGAAATCCGCGGCATGCTGAAGCTCGCCTACCCGGACGACATCGCCAAGCTCAAGGGCCTGACCGATACGCGCACGCAGGCGTACCTGTACGACGGCCGCACCGGCGACCAGTTCGAGCGTCCCGTCACCGTCGGCTACATGCACTTCTTGAAGCTGCATCACCTGGTCGACGACAAGATGCACGCCCGTTCGACCGGCCCGTACTCGCTCGTCACGCAGCAACCGCTGGGCGGCAAGGCGCAGTTCGGCGGCCAGCGTTTCGGGGAAATGGAAGTGTGGGCGCTGGAAGCTTATGGCGCCGCCTACGTCCTGCAGGAAATGCTGACCGTGAAGTCCGACGACGTGCAAGGCCGTACCAAGGTGTACGAGAGCATCGTCAAGGGCGAGCACTCGATCGAAGCCGGCATGCCGGAATCGTTCAACGTGCTGGTCAAGGAAATTCGTTCGCTGGGGCTCGACATCGAGCTCGAGCGTTCTTAATTTGAAAAGGGAAAGAGTCTTATGAAATCGCTACTCGACCTGTTCAAGCAATTCACGCCCGATGAGCATTTCGATGCCATCAAGATCGGCATGGCTTCGCCCGAGAAGATCCGCTCGTGGTCTTTCGGTGAAGTGAAGAAGCCCGAGACGATCAACTACCGCACGTTCAAGCCCGAGCGCGACGGTCTCTTCTGCGCCAAGATCTTCGGCCCCATCAAGGACTACGAGTGCCTGTGCGGCAAGTACAAGCGCCTGAAGCACCGCGGCGTGATCTGCGAGAAGTGCGGCGTTGAAGTCACGCAGACCAAGGTGCGTCGCGAGCGCATGGGTCACATCGACCTGGCCGCGCCCTGCGCCCACATCTGGTTCCTGAAGTCGCTGCCGTCGCGCCTGGGCCTCGTGCTCGACATGACGCTGCGCGACATCGAACGCGTGCTGTACTTCGAAGCCTACGTGATCACCGACCCCGGCATGACCCCGCTGAAGAAGTTCGGCATCATGTCCGAGGACGACTACGACGCCAAGCGCAAGGAATACGGCGACGAATTCGTCGCCAAGATGGGCGCCGAAGGCATCAAGGACCTGCTCGAAGGCATCGAGCTCGACAGCGAGATCGAACGCCTGCGTGGCGACCTGACCGGCTCCGAAGTCAAGGTCAAGAAGAACTCCAAGCGCCTGAAGGTGCTGGAAGCCTTCCGCAAGTCGGGCATCAAGCCCCAGTGGATGGTGCTCGACGTGCTGCCCGTGCTGCCGCCGGACCTGCGTCCGCTGGTCCCGCTGGACGGCGGCCGCTTCGCGACCTCCGACCTGAACGACCTGTACCGCCGCGTCATCAACCGCAATTCGCGTCTGCGCCGCCTGCTGGAGCTCAAGGCTCCGGAAATCATCGCGCGCAACGAAAAGCGGATGCTGCAGGAAGCGGTCGACTCGCTGCTGGACAACGGCCGTCGCGGCAAGGCCATGACGGGCGCCAACAAGCGCGCGCTCAAGTCGCTGGCCGACATGATCAAGGGCAAGAGCGGTCGTTTCCGCCAGAACTTGCTGGGCAAGCGCGTCGACTACTCGGGCCGTTCGGTCATCGTGGTGGGCCCGACGCTCAAGCTGCACCAGTGCGGCCTGCCGAAGCTGATGGCGCTCGAACTCTTCAAGCCTTTCATCTTCTCGCGCCTGGAAGCCATGGGCATCGCGACCACGATCAAGGCGGCCAAGAAGGAAGTCGAATCGGGCACGCCGGTGGTCTGGGACATCCTGGAAGAAGTGATCAAGGAACACCCGGTCATGCTGAACCGTGCGCCCACGCTGCACCGTTTGGGCATCCAGGCATTCGAGCCGATCCTGATCGAAGGCAAGGCCATCCAGCTGCACCCGCTCGTTTGCGCGGCCTTCAACGCCGACTTCGACGGCGACCAGATGGCTGTCCACGTGCCGCTGTCGGTGGAAGCACAGATGGAAGCCCGCACGCTGATGCTGGCCTCCAACAACGTGCTGTTCCCGGCTTCGGGCGAGCCGTCGATCGTTCCTTCGCAGGACGTGGTGCTGGGTCTGTACTACACGACCCGCGACCGCATCAACGCCAAGGGCGAGGGCCTGATCTTCTCCGACATCGGTGAAGTCCAGCGCGCGCTCGACGCCAACGTGGTGGAGCTCACCGCCAAGGTCGCCGTGCGCATCACGGAGTACACCAAGGACAAGGAAACCGGTGCATTCACCGCTTCCACGTCGCTGGTGGACACCACCGTGGGCCGCGCGCTGCTGTCCGAGATCCTGCCCAAGGGCCTGCCGTTCTCGAACATCAACAAGGCGCTGAAGAAGAAGGAAATCTCCAAGCTCATCAACGTCTCGTTCCGCAAGTGCGGCCTGAAAGAGACAGTCGTGTTCGCCGACAAGCTGCTGCAAAACGGCTTCCGCCTGGCGACCAAGGCCGGTATCTCGATCGCCATCGACGACATGCTGGTGCCCGCTGAGAAGCACGGCATCATCGAGCGCTCCGCCAAGGAAGTGAAGGAGATCGAACAGCAGTACGTCTCCGGTCTCGTGACCTCCGGCGAGCGTTACAACAAGGTGGTGGACATCTGGGGCAAGGCCGGCGACGAAGTGTCGAAGGTCATGATGGCCAAGCTGTCCAAGGAGCGCGTCATCGATCGCCACGGCAAGGACGTGGAGCAGGAGTCGTTCAACTCCATCTACATGATGGCCGACTCCGGCGCCCGCGGTTCCGCAGCGCAGATTCGCCAGGTGGCTGGTATGCGGGGCCTGATGGCCAAGCCGGACGGCTCGATCATCGAGACGCCCATTACCGCGAACTTCCGCGAAGGCCTGAACGTGCTGGAGTACTTCATCTCCACCCACGGTGCCCGCAAGGGTCTGGCCGACACGGCGCTGAAGACGGCGAACTCGGGTTACCTGACCCGTCGTCTGGTCGACGTGACGCAAGACTTGGTCGTGACCGAGCAGGACTGCGGCACGCACGGCGGCTACCTGATGCGCGCCATCGTCGAAGGCGGTGAAGTGATCGAGTCGCTGCGCGACCGTATCCTCGGCCGCTCGGCTGCGGACGACGTGCTGCACCCGGAAAACCGTTCGGTGCTGCTGAAGGCCGGCGAGATGTTCGACGAAGACAACATCGAAGTCCTGGAAGCCCAGGGCGTCGACGAAGTCAAGGTCCGCACCGCGCTGACCTGCGAAACCCGCTTCGGCATCTGCGCGACCTGCTATGGCCGCGACCTGGGCCGCGGCGGCCTGATCAACATCGGCGAAGCCGTCGGTGTGATCGCGGCGCAGTCGATCGGCGAACCCGGCACGCAGCTGACGATGCGTACCTTCCACATCGGTGGTGCGGCATCGCGTGCGGCCATCGCTTCGAGCGTGGAAGCCAAGTCGAACGGTTCGATCGGCTTCAACGCCACGATGCGCTACGTGACCAACAGCAAGGGCGAGCTGGTCGTGATTTCGCGTTCGGGCGAGATCGTCATTCATGACGAGCACGGCCGTGAGCGCGAGCGCCACAAGGTGCCGTACGGCGCGATCCTGGCCGTCAAGGCCGACCAGCAGATCAAGGCCGGCCACGTGCTCGCCAACTGGGATCCGCTGACGCGCCCGATCATCACCGAGTTCGCCGGCAAGACGCAGTTCGAGAACGTCGAGGAAGGCCTCACGGTTGCCAAGCAGGTGGACGAAGTGACCGGTCTGTCGACCCTGGTCGTGATCGACCCGAAGCGCCGCGGCGCTGCCAAGGTCGTGCGCCCGCAGGTGAAGCTCATCGACGCCTCCGGCGCCGAAGTGAAGATCCCGGGCACCGACCACTCGGTGACGATCGGCTTCCCGATCGGCTCGCTGGTGCAGATCCGCGACGGCCAGGACGTGGGCCCCGGCGAAGTGCTGGCGCGTATTCCGGTCGAAGGCCAGAAGACCCGCGACATCACCGGCGGTCTGCCGCGCGTTGCCGAGCTGTTCGAAGCCCGTTCGCCGAAGGACAAGGGCATGCTGGCCGAAATGACCGGTACCGTGTCGTTCGGTAAGGAGACCAAGGGCAAGATCCGCCTGCAGATCACCGATCCGGAAGGCGGCGTCTACGAAGACCTCGTGCCGAAGGAAAAGAACATCCTGGTGCACGAAGGCCAGGTGGTGAACAAGGGCGAGTCCGTGGTCGACGGTCCGGCGGACCCGCAGGACATCCTGCGCCTCCTGGGTTCGGAAGAACTGGCGCGCTACATCGTGGACGAAGTGCAGGACGTGTACCGCTTGCAGGGTGTGAAGATCAACGACAAGCACATCGAGGTGATCGTTCGCCAGATGCTGCGCCGCGTCGTGGTCGACAACATCGGCGAGACCAACTACATCTCCGGCGAACAAGTCGAACGCAGCGAAATGCTCAACACCAACGACGCCCTGCGCGCCGAAGGCAAGATCCCCGCGACGTTCACGAACCTGCTGCTGGGTATCACGAAGGCATCGCTGTCGACCGACTCGTTCATCTCGGCCGCTTCCTTCCAGGAAACGACGCGCGTGTTGACCGAAGCCGCGATCATGGGCAAGCGCGACGAGCTGCGCGGCCTGAAGGAAAACGTCATCGTCGGCCGCCTGATTCCCGCGGGCACCGGCATGGCTTACCACCAGGCACGCCGGGCCAAGGACGCAATGGACGACGCCGAGCGCCGCGCCATCGCCGAATCGGAAGCTGCCGAACTGGCGGGTTCATCGAGCGATGCGACGAGCACGGCCGACGCCAGCGAAGGCGCCGCGACCGAATAAGCGGCTAGCATCACCGGCCATGACCGGTACCCCACGCCCCCCGACCGCCCCCGGTTGGGGGGCGTTTTTCTTTGTGCTTCCATGACGAGGTGTCGTTTCCGATGAGCGTGTTGCCCGAATCGCTGGCCAGCTGGATCGTCATTGCGGTGCTGCTGTTCTGGTTTGTCGGCGCCTACAACCGGCTGGTGCGCTTGCGCGCGGCCGTGCTGCAGGCCTATGCGACGCTCGACGCGGCGCTGGGCAGGCAGCTCGATTTCGTCCAGGCCAGCATCAGCGCCGCGCCGCAAGCGAATCCACCGTCGCAGGAGCTTCTGTCGTCGATCGCGCCGCTGCAGGCGGCTACCACCCAGCTGGCCACCTTGCTGGGTGCGACGCGGCTGCATCCGCTCGACGCGGGCGGCATGGCCGCGCTGGGCACGGCGCTGCAGGTGCTGATCTCCGCCTGGCAGCGCCAGCATCCGGATGCGGTGACGGTCTTCGATGCCGACGGGACGCTTTCGAGGCCGGTGCCGGCGCAGCCCGGCACTGTCGCCGTTGCCGCGCCGAACGCGGCCGAGCCGATCGCCTGGCCCGAACCCTCGGCCGCCGCGGAAATCGCGCGCAGCCAGTTCAACCTGGCGGTGCGGAACTACAACGACGGGATTGTCCAGTTCCCGGCGCTGCTGGTGGCATGGGCCGTGCGTTTGCGTCCGGCCGCGCCCCTGCGCTGACGGGACGTCTTTTTTTACATTGCACGGCGTAGTGCCTTTGGCCCGCCCCTTACCATCCGCCCCAACTTGTCAGACCTACCTTCCGATTCCCCCGGCAACGCCGCCCCCTCACTGCAGCCACCGCTCTGGCGCCAACTGCAACTGACGGCGGGGGCGCTCGCGTCGATCCGCGCCGGCACCTCGGGCTCCGTCGCGTTCGAGGCCGTCGAGCCCGCGCTGCGGCCCGGCGTGCAGGCGCTCGGCTTCCAGGTGCTGCGCTGGCTCGGCCGCGCCGAGGCGCTGCGCCGCCACCTGGCCAAGCGCACGCCGCCGCCGCTGCCCGACGCCTTGCTCTGCACCGCGCTGGGCCTCGCCTGGGACGCCGAACGCGCGCCCTACGAACCCTTCACGCTGGTCGACCAGGCCGTCGAAGCGGCTAAGCGCAACCCGGCGACCCGGGCGCAGGCCAGCTTCATCAACGCCTGCCTGCGCCGGTTTCTCCGGGAGCGCGACGAGCTCGTCGCCATCACCGATCAGGAGCCGGTCGCGCAATGGAACCATCCGCGCTGGTGGATCGAGAAGCTCAAGCGCGACCATCCCCGCGACTGGCAGCGGATCCTGAATGCGGACAATGCGCAGGCGCCGATGACTTTGCGAGTCAACACCCAGAAGTCCACGGCCGCTGCTTATCTATTAGAGCTGGAGGCCGCGGGGCTCCCCGCCACGCGCGTCGGTGCCAGCGGCCTTCAGTTGGGACGCGCGCGGCCGGTGCAGCAATTGCCCGGTTTCGCCGACGGCGCTTGCTCGGTTCAGGACTCAGCCGCGCAGATGGCGGCGCCCCTGCTGCTCGAAGGCCTGCTGCCGGTGAAGCCCGGCGCCGCGCCGCTGCGCGTGCTCGACGCCTGCGCCGCCCCCGGCGGTAAGACCGCGCACCTGCTCGAACTGGCCGGCCCGGGTGCCGCCGAAGTGATCGCCCTCGAGGTCGATGCCCTCCGCAGCCGCCGGATCGACGAGACCCTGGCCCGCCTCGGCCTGCAGGCCAAGGTGGTGGTGGCCGATGCCGCGCGCCCCGCCGACTGGTGGGACGGCACGCCTTTCGACGCCATCCTGCTCGATGCGCCATGCACCGCCTCGGGGATCGTGCGCCGCCATCCCGACGTCCGCTGGCTGCGCCGCGAGAGCGACACCGCCCAGCTGGCCGCCCAGCAGGCCGCGCTCCTGGCCGCGCTCTGGCCGCTCGTGCGGCCCGGCGGCCGGCTCCTCTACTGCACCTGTTCCGTCTTCCGGGAAGAGGGCTCGCAACAAATTGATGCGTTCCTTGCACACAACACTGACGCACGATTGCAGCCGTCCCCAGGCCATTTGCTGCCCCAAAGCGGGGGGAATGTCCGTGGCGTCCCGGACAATCTCTCAGGTGATCACGACGGCTTCTTCTACGCCCTGCTTGAAAAACGCTGAGTCCGCGCGGCCGCGCCGACCGGTCCTGCTGGCCGTATTCCTGCTGGTCTGGGCGCTGATGCTGGCCTTGCTGCCGGCCCCGGCGGTGGCGCAAAGCCGGTCGGGCGCGTCGATCACCCAGATGCGCCTCGAACAGTCCGATGACGGCGTCTACCTGAGCGCCGGCGTGCAGTTCGAGTTGCCCTCGCTGGTCGAAGAGGTGCTCGACAAGGGCATCGCCATCTATTTCGTGGCCGAGGCCGAGGTGTATCAGGAGCGCTGGTACTGGACCGACCGCAAGGTCGCCCAGGTCACGCGCCACATGCGGCTGGCCTATCAGCCGCTCACCCGCCGCTGGCGGCTCAATGTGTCGTCGGTGCCGATCACCGGGGCCGTCGGCATCGGCATCTCGCTGAACCAGAATTTCGACAGCCTCGGCGACGCGCTCGACGCCATCAAGCGCATCGGCCGCCTTCGGTTGGGCGACGTGGCCGAGATCGGCGACGACCCCCTGCACCAGGTGATGTTCCGCTTCCGGCTCGACACCTCGCAGTTGCCGCGGCCGTTCCAGATCGGCGTGGTCGGGCAGGCCGACTGGAACATCTCGGCCGAACGCACCGCGAAGCTCGCGCTGGAGAAGCAGCGGTGAGCAGCAAACCGCGCAGCGGCGCAGCGGCCACACCCGCCGCACGCCGCTCGCGCGCGATGCGCTGGGCCGTGGGCGTCGGCGCGGCCATGGTCACGGCCATCGGCCTGGTGCTGATGTTCCTGCTGGCCCAGGCCACCAACAACCGGGAACTGTACGAGCGCTACTACGTGCGCCTGTTCGGCATCAACGTCGTGGTGGCGGTGCTGCTGGTGCTGGTGATCGGTTGGGTCGGCTTCCGGTTGCTGCGGCGGTTGCGTCAGGGCAAGTTCGGCAGCCGTCTGCTGATCAAGCTGGCGGCCATCTTCGCGCTGGTGGGCGTGGTGCCGGGGGCACTGGTCTACGTTGTGTCCTATCAGTTCGTCGAGCGCTCGATCGAGAGCTGGTTCGACGTCAAGGTCGAAGGCGCGCTGGACGCCGGCCTGAACCTCGGGCGTGCCACGCTCGATTCGCTGTCCGACGACCTCGCGGCCAAGACCCGCGTCGCCAGTGCGCAGCTGTCGTCAGTGTCCGATGCGAGCGCCGGTCTCGCGCTGGAGCGCATCCGCGATCAGCTCGAGGCGAGCGACGTGGTGCTGTGGACAGGCACCGGCCAGCTCATCGCCGGCGCGGGCACCTCGCGCTTCCAGCTCAACCCGGAGCGGCCGACCGCGCAGCAGTTTCGCCAGGTGCGCCCCGACCGCCCGCTTGCGCACATCGAGGGCCTGGACGAAACCGCCGTCCCCGGCGCGACGCCGCCCGTGGCGAGCGTGCGCGCGCTCGCCATGGTGCAGCGGCCCGGCTTCGACTTCGACACCGCGCCGCGCTACCTGCAGGTCACGCGGGCGCTGCCGGCTGCCGTGGTCAAGAACGCGCTGGACGTGCAGGAAGCCAATCGCGAGTACCAGGAGCGGGCGCTCGCGCGCGGAGGCTTGCGCCGCATGTACATCGGCACGCTCACGCTGAGCCTGTTCCTCGCCGTGTTCGGCGCGGTGCTGCTGGCCGTGCTGTTCGGCAACCAGCTCGCGCGCCCGCTGCTCGTGCTGGCCGACGGCGTGCGCCAGGTGGCGGCCGGCGACCTGCGGCCCACCGCCGTGCTGCAGGGCAAGGACGAGCTGGGTGGCCTCACGCGCTCGTTCGCCGTCATGACGCAGCAGCTGGCCGACGCCCGCGGCGCTGTCGAAAAGACCATGGGCCAGCTCGACGCGGCCCGCGCCAACCTGCAGACCATCCTGGACAACCTGACCTCGGGTGTGATCGTGCTCGACGCCAAGGGCACGGTGCTCTCGACCAACCCGGGCGCCACCCGCGTGCTGCGCGCGCCGCTGGCCGCCTACGAAGGCCAGGCGCTCATCGACGTGCCGGGCCTGGCCGACTTCGGCGCCAAGGTGCAGCAGCAGTTCGACGAGTTCCTGGTCGAGCGCATGCAGCACGGCCTGGACCATTGGCAGCACGCCTTCGAACTGCATGCCACCGGCATGGACCTGCCGCAGCAGGACGGCGCGATCAACATCGTCGCGCGCGGCGCGGAGCTGCCCGGCGCCGCGCGGCTGCTGGTGTTCGACGACATCTCCGAGATCGTCTCGGCCCAGCGCGCGCAGGCCTGGGGCGAGGTGGCGCGGCGCCTGGCGCACGAGATCAAGAATCCGCTCACGCCGATCCAGCTGTCCGCCGAGCGGCTCGAGATGAAGCTCTCGGGCAAGGTCGCGGCGCCCGAGCAGGCGATTTTGGTGAAGTCGGTGAAGACCATCGTCGACCAGGTCGATGCGATGAAGCGGCTGGTGAACGAATTCCGCGACTACGCACGGCTGCCCGCGGCCGACCTGAAGCCGGTCGATCTCAATGCGCTGCTGGCCGATGTGCTGCAGCTCTATCACGCCGAGAACCTGCCGATCGTGCTGCGCTCGGAGCTCGACGTGCGCTGCCCGCCGATCCGCGGCGACGAGCAGCAGATCCGCCAGGTCATTCACAACCTGCTGCAGAACGCGCAGGACGCCGCAGAGGCTGCAGCCAGCAGCACGGGGAGGGCGGGCGAGGTCGTCATTCGGACCCGCCTGGGCGATTCGGGCCAGCGCGTGCGCCTCACGGTGCAGGACAGCGGCCCGGGCTTTGCAGAAAATATCCTGAAGCGCGCCTTCGAACCCTACGTCACGACGAAAACAAAAGGTACCGGTTTGGGGCTCGCGGTGGTCAAGAAGATCGCGGACGAGCACGGTGCGCGCATCGAGCTTTCCAACCGTGTTGTCGACGGGGCTGTGGCAGGGGCGCAAGTCTCGCTATCATTCGCGCTGGCAGGCGAGCCGCGGGCAGCGGCCGCTCACACCGAAGACTCGAAGTCTTCCACCGCCTGAGCGCCAACAAAATCCAGCGCGAGGGCGCTGGGCGGGCCGGCGGACAAACACATACCAGCGCACACAACAAGCAGCACTCATGGCAAACATTCTCGTGGTCGATGACGAGCTGGGCATCCGGGACCTGCTCTTCGAAATTCTCAATGACGAAGGCCACAACGTGGAACTCGCGGAGAACGCCGCCGAGGCACGCGCCGCGCGCCAACGCGCGCGGCCCGATCTCGTATTGCTCGACATCTGGATGCCCGACACCGATGGCGTCACGCTGCTCAAGGAGTGGTCCACCGCCGGCCTTCTGAGCATGCCCGTCATCATGATGAGCGGCCACGCCACCATCGACACCGCGGTCGATGCGACACGCATCGGCGCCTTCGCCTTCCTCGAAAAACCCATCACGCTGCAGAAGTTGCTCAAGGCCGTGGAGCAGGGGCTCGCGCGCGAAAGCGCACGACGCGCCGCGGCGGGCGTGGTGCCCGCGCCGGCCGGCGGACATCAGGCAGCGGCGATCACCACGACGGGCGACAGCCTGCTGATGGCATCGCTGGCCTCGGTGCCGGTGCCCGATGCCGGTCCGCAATCGACCCAGAGCTTCGATCTCGACCGACCGCTTCGCGATGCGCGCGACGGCTTCGAGAAGGCGTACTTCGAATTCCACCTGGCGATGGAGAACGGCTCGATGACCCGCGTCGCCGAGAAAACCGGTCTGGAACGGACCCATCTTTATCGCAAGCTCAAACAACTTGGCGTCGATCTTTCAAGAGGGCGCAGAAGCGCTGTATAATCTAGGGCTGCACACAATGGCCCGGTAGCTCAGTTGGTAGAGCAGCGGATTGAAAATCCGCGTGTCGGTGGTTCGATTCCGCCCCAGGCCACCACTCATCGCTGCGCAGGTTCTTCAAATGCCGGCGACCCCATAAGATGGCAGTGAATGCCACCTTATGGGTTATAGGATGATCATGTCATCTTATGGGTTAATCCCCGCCGCATCGTTCGAGTCAGGGGCTTTTCATTTCCTCAGTGCCCATCCGCATGGGTCTGAGCGCACGTCTAGCTTCCCGCGCCCAACTGTTCGCTCCCCGGAGCTTTCCGCTTTGCGCGCGGTGGAACAACGTCCGAAACCTTGACCATCCCAGACTCTTTCAGGTTTCGAACTGAAGGTGTCAAGTTCCTAGCTGCGAGCTCGATCCGCGCGCTGCGAACACGCTCGATGCGTGCAGCCTTTGACAATCCCTTTCGGCACTCGGCAGCTTCTTTCCGTTTCTTTGAGAACTCTTCAAAAAGGTCGCTAAAGTTTCGTTGGAAGGTCTGATAACAAATGTCAAACCGCTTAAGAATATCAAATATGGTTTCGCGCCGAAACGTCCAGACGTCGATGGGAGAGTTCAGTAGCTGGGCAAAGGCATTCCTTGCTTCTTCGAGTTTTTTCTTGGGAAGGTGCCTATGGTGCTTGTCTAGCTGCAAAATGGGATTGCATTTGAATTTCGTTGGATCGAAAAATACAGCACTCTGACCTGAGATTTGCGCAGGCGGCACATTCAAGCGGTGTGAAACATCCATAAAATTTGACCAAGTTGGAGCTGATGAGGCTAATTGCCAATTTCGAAGGCAGCACGGCTTGATGCCGGTCATTTTTGCGAAGCGGCTAATTTTCCCTGCGCCATGTATGTTTATCGCATTTCTAAGGTGCGAAGAAAAATTCTCTCGGCTCAACGTAATTTCGGTTTGGCTTTTAATCAGTTCAAGTGCACCACGAGCAAACCACATTCTTTCATCCAACTGCTGCGGCTCGCACAACAACTCGCCGGTGCTTGTAAGATCTGCGCCGCAGTATTCGCAGAAGTCTAGAAACGGAAACTTCGGTAAATGCCTTTGGACCTTAGTGCATGCTGGACAGGTATTTTGAAGAATGGTTTTATGTATGACACATACCGTTGTTGTAGAGGGGCCCCAATAGAGTGGATCCCAGGCGGGGATATTGGCGTGTCGTGCGTCCAAGTAGCATTGTGAGCACCAGTGCCGAATCTTATGCAAAAAATGCTTTGCCTTCTTGTCACAAAGATTGGCTAAACATAGAAATGTCATCTCTGCAGGATTGGAAATGTCTGACTCATTTTTCAAAGCCTCCGATGCTCTTTTTGCGGTATC
Source organism: Variovorax sp. ZS18.2.2 (assembly GCF_024701975.1). Taxonomy (GTDB): domain Bacteria; phylum Pseudomonadota; class Gammaproteobacteria; order Burkholderiales; family Burkholderiaceae_C; genus Variovorax. Next base: position 179,471 of record NZ_JANLNM010000005.1, on the reverse strand, counting down.
TCCGAGACTATTGATAAGCTGAGATTCCGCGCTTCGAATCTTAGTAAGGGTTGCTTTCTCCTTGTCCCAGTTGTCTGCTGCGAGCGCGCCATACAGTCGATGGGGTGCGCAGCAGTGTTCGAGCGCAAGCCGACACAGCAAGCTTGTCAAGGACTCAATTCCAGCCTCATCGCTCCTCCTGGGTTCATGGCCCGCGAACCGCCGCAGGGTTGGATCCGGTGGATAAATGCGGACGATGGTCATGGACCGACTGTCTCGCGGCGCAGTGCAGCTTGAAAAGGCTTATTTACAGCTGCGGGCGCAACCGCCTTTTCGGTTTCGGCCTCACTGCTAAAAAATATCTTGCGTTTCTCCTTGAGACTTTCGTCCAGTTCTTTCATTACTTTCATGAACTGAATCGTGTCATTCAAGATGCCCTCAAGTTGCGATGTGTGCAATCGCGCTCGAACCATGTCGTTCCAAGTCAAATAGTCCAACCCTCGATCAAGCGCGGTGATAAGCGCCCGGTCGAATTGCTCGTGGGAAAGACCCATGTAGCCGAGCGCGTCATTAAATAATTCAGTCTTTTTTGCCTCGATAGAAAATTTGAGTTTGATCGGGAGCTTCTTTTCAATCGCCAGTAACGATCGCGTAAATTGATCTATCTCTTTTAAAGTGTATGGGGCAAGCCAGATGGGGTAGACCCGCTTGGAAATCTGGCCACTTTGCTTAAAAATATCTGTAAGCAAAACCGTTCCGAAAAGTACAAAATGCGACGGACTTGCATTGCTGCGGCTTTTTAGAGAGTCGTAGCTTTGAAATATCCCGGAGTCCGATGTAGGCCGACGCAAGTGATCGGCCTCGTCCATAAGCACACCAATCACTTTGGCACGAGCAAGGCCTGCAAAGAATAGGTTTCGAAGTTGTGGAATATTGAGTTTCTGGGTGACGAATGCCGGATGGCAATCGCCACTTCGAAACCTTTCAATTATTTTTTCGACATCGATCTTCGTGTTGATGCACGGTTCGTTCAATGCCGAGAGACCTGGGAGGTACAGGTCGTCTTTCCATTTGAAGACCCCGGCTTCAGGTGCGGCCAATTCCATGGCCAGCAATCGGGTGCGCTCCTCCTCCGGAACAGCCGCTGCGGCCTCGACGAATTCGTGGCAGATTTCATCCACCAGCGCAGTCTTCCCCGCAGACGTGGGCCCTATGACTGCAGTCATGGACTGCTGATCGCCATATTGGATTCGTTCCGCCACCTCGTCCATGGCGTTATTGAAATTGAGGTGAAGGATTTTCTCCTTCCTGAACGTTTCGACAGCGGGATGGACTTCACGGCCGCGTACCGCGAGTCGCTGAAGGGGCGTTTGCTTGGCGCTGCTGCTAGACGACATAGGAACTCCTTGAAAAAGTCAGTGACTTCGCCGAGAGATGGGGAACGGCTCCAGCGGCGCCGTGGGCGCGGCGCTGGATGTGGCCGCGGCTGGTTCTGCGTTGGAGGTGGAGTCGGCGGCGCGTGTGCCGGGGTCGGTGGGTTCGTCCGCGGGGTCTTCAGGCTCTTCGCCTTGCGCGTGCTGTTCACGCTCTCTTTCCGCGTCTATATAGCTTTGACCCAGTTCCTTCAGAAAGGCGTACGTGTCGTCGCGCGAGGTGCTGGGGCGGCTCAGATAGATTTGTTCGCTCAAGTAGTACTTGCGATGAGCTTCTGGAGGCAGGCGGCGCAACTGGGAATCGATCAGGGCGCACCGTTCCCATTTGCGGTTGATTCGTGCCGAGATGTAGGTCGGATCTTCCGGGTCGTAGAACGGCACGTCCTCCATCTTTTTGTGGGTCCATGAAGCGATCTCCGATGAGTAGTAGTTGTGCCCGTTGAGCCGAATCCCGTCTCGTTGGCGCATCAGCCCGCCGTGCTTGTGAGCCCTTGCCAAGGTGTTCCGAATGAACACGTCATCAAAGGGCGTGGGCCTGCCCCAGGATGTTCCCTGCGTGATCGATGCGGAACGAAGAATCTTGTTCGGGGTGCTGCCCAGGGCTCCATGGGGCATATCCGGGTACAAGCGGAACATGAGGTCTTCCGCTTTTTCTGCCAGTCCCGGGACAGTGAGATAGGCCAGGTCTCGCGGGTCATGAGTGCTTGAACTCATCCTCGGCTTTTTCAAGACCTCGTTGCTTCCCAGTAGCACGGTCGTCAGGTGATGATCGATCGTCAGATTCATACGCTCGACCGGATTGCCGTACCGCGGCTCTGAATTGGGACGCAGCGCATGCTCGCAGCGGTTGAGCGCGAGCATCTGCTGGATGAGCTTGGCCTGGAATTCCCGCCCGCCATCCGTGATGACCATCATGGGGAGTTTTCCGTGGCGTCGAACGATGTCGCGCAAGACCATCATCACCGAGGCGTGCGAGGGTTCCAGCATCGATGTCCACAGCCCGAGCACGAGACGGGTGAGTGCATCGATAGCGATCGAGAACCAGGGCTTGCCGATCAGGTCGACGCCGTTGAGCCGTCGGCAGAACATGTCGCTTTGCCGATGATCGATGTGCACGCGTGAGAACGGACTATCTCCCTCGACCGGACCTTGGTTGACGTGGGCACCGCCACTCATGCGCGGCGGCATCTCGACTTGCGCAGCCCGCTTGCCCTCGCGGTCTTCTGTGACTTGGTGAATGTCCTGGCGCTTCCATTTCCGATAAAACTTGTCTTGCGATCGAGGTTCGATGTGTTCCTCTTTACACAATGCGATGTAGTACGCATAGCCGGCACTGACGTCTCGTGGCAAGGGAGCCTTGAGGAACGCGAAGGCCTTTGCCATCAGTTCCAGTTCTTTTGCTTCCGTGCGCGGCGTACGGTTGCCCTTCAAATGGTCCTGGGTGATCAATCCGAGAAACCCATTCCCATAGCGCGCTTCGGCCTCGCGATACTTTGCTTTCCATCGCATGACTGTGCGCCTTGATGTGCCGAGGTCGGACGCGGCGTCTTCGCTGCTGAATTTCTCCAGGGTTTTGAGTTTCTCGATTGCTTTGATGACTGATTCCGGCGACGCATGCCTCAGAAGCTCGAAGCCCTCATCTGTCGAAATCGGCACAGGCGCATTGACCAGGATTTCTTGCGTTTGAACAAGACGCCGGAACTCTTCGCAGCGCATCTGAGCCAGTGGTGCATCCGGCGTCTGCAGAAAAACGAACGCCGCGGTGCGATTCAGCATGACAAACGCTTTGTGTCCCCAGGTCACGGTGCTGCCCGGCAGGATGGCGTCTGGATCGATGGTGAAACGCCGCGGATCGCGGCAGCGCTCAGCCGCCTTGTAGAAGGTGAAGGTCTGGCCGTCGGCATAGACCCACGCGCAGTCGATGTTTGCCAGTGGCTCGCTGAGGAGTTCCAAATGCCAGTAACGCCGGAAATGTCCCTCGTAGATCACGTCGGCGTCGCCAACCAATGAGATGGCGTCGCTCAGCAGCACGCGTTGCGCCGCTTGGAGCTTGGCGCTCAGCAAGCTCCTGCTTTCCAATGGAACGTCAGTGCTGCGAAGCATGCGGGGTCGCAGAAAGTCGATGTTCCGCGCGAGGGTGTGCGGTACGTCGCGGTCTGTGAGAAGGTAGTAGCCCAGCCCGAGCTTTGCGCATGCGTCGCGTGCAGGTGGTTGGTCCCATGAATCGGGTCCGGTCTGGACCCATCGGTACGGCTTGTCGACGCAGAGCTTCATGAGCTCCGAGGATGTTTTGAAGTCGACGCCTACGGCGCCCGTTCCATCAAGTTTGAGGAAGTCGATCCATGTGCGGTCGCCTGCCCGTTTGCCATTGGGCAACGTGTAGTGGAGCTTGACCTGCAAGCACTGGTCCCAGACCTCGAGGGTGTCAGCGTCGTATTCCCAGAGCAGCACGCATGCTCGCTCGCCGGTCATGCTTTCCCATTGAATGACTTTGCCGAGCTTCTCGCTTGGGAACCCACCGCAGTAGTTGCCCGAAGTGTTCTTGACGCGGCGGCCGGGCTCGCTGTTTCTCAGACGGTCGACCAGGGCGATTGTTTTAGGCGCTAGGCCCTTGGCGGTTGCCCAGGCGAGGAACTCGTCCGGGCTCAGCATGCCGCTTGAACCTGATGCGCCTTTGCCTCTCTCCTGCCTGAGCCGGGCTGCGCGCGGTACAGTTTCCGCCTTCCGGCGCTAAGGTGTCGCCAAGCGGCTCGGACGCCTTTTCGTAGCCGGCGAGGAAAAGAACGACGTCGCATGGCAGGACCCCCACGGTTCGAAGTAAGCCGGGCTGTGCTCGAAGCTGTTTCGAAGTGGCGCTGCCCAGAACGACGGGGCAGCACTTCCCCATTGCGGCCCGGCTTGACGCACGGGAACGCGGAGCAGATACTGAACTCCTACTAAGCGCAGGTATCCACTGACACGGCCCGGGGTGCCCGCCCCGGGCCGTTTTCTTTGGCGAAAAGGATCTGTTGATCGACGAAATGAACAGGGGCGTGCGTGCCTGCGTGAAGTTTGGCAATATCAACGTTCACAGAAGAGCAGCAACGGGTTAACCTCCTGCCTCAAGGATTAGTTCGCGCCAGTACCCTGTTACGGAGTAAATCGATGGAAGTTTCGCGCTGGCGAAAAATGTTCTCCCCTGAGTACTGCGCAGCAGTGTAAACCTATGTCTCTTTCAGCGCCAGAAGAAAGTGCGGGCGTGGAAATGGCTCGCCGCGTGCGCATCTTGCTTGCCGAGATGGACATGAATCAGGGCGAGCTTGCGCGCCGGCTCGGACTCAGTCCTGGCTATGTCAGCGAGATCGCCCGAGGCGTCAAGCGACCTGGCGCAGACTTTTTCATGGGTGTGCACCGCGAACTCAACGTATCGGTGGATTGGTTGATCAGCGGGATCGGCGCCATGTTCTTCGACGAGGGAAACCGCGCCGACCTGTTGCACGCCATTTGGGTGGTCGTCGCGACCGCCCGTTCAGCGATCATCGAGCGCGACACCCTGGCTGCTGAGATCCTGCAGGTCATGGGTGACGGTCGATTCGAGCAAGTGGCTCAGGAGCCAAGATTCGCCGCTTTTATCGAATCGTTGCAACTCGAACACCGCGACCTGGGGCTTACCGCCGCCCTCTACAACGGACATCTCACAGGGGCAGATACTCAGCGAAGACGGCGTCAACTCGTCTCTGCTGCGGCCACCCATTTCCGGATGCAGTCGTCCATCGGCCTGAGCGCCTTGACGACACCGCCGATGCCAACGCCTGAGAGTGCTTCGGTGATGGAGAAAACAGTCAGCTGATACGGAGCGATGCCTGTGTGAGGGCCGGTGTTGCGTTGGCGGCCAGGCTGCTTTCAGCCCTTCGAACGCAGGTCTTCGATTCGCTTTCGAACGGCCGGCTAGCGTGTCTCCCACGCCGGCCACACCTTGTCGCCCGACGAGAGGTGCAGCAGCGACAGGCTGTACGCGCATTGCCAATACCGTGTTCGGGGTGCACGCATGTGCCCGCGATACGGCGCGTCTCCGAGACAAAGCTTCGAAAGCTCAGCTCGCCCAGATGCGCGTCGTGGCGGTGCTCAGCAGCCAGCTTGCTGGCAAACCCTCACTAACATTTTTTGACATCCGTCGAAACTGACCTTGCCCGCTTTGGGGTGAGGAGAACGAAATGAAGAAGATCGCATTCGCATTGGTCGCTCTGGTGCTGAGCGTTGGCGCCTGGGCTCATTCCGGCGGTACGGACAAGAACGGCTGCCATCAGGAAAAGGCAACTGGCACCAGGCACTGCCACTGAGTCGTCGATTCCGGGCGGGCAAGAGACAAGAAGGACTCTGGCTCGCCATGTCGGTGAGAGGCCCCGCGCCACGACAAATTCCCCTTCGCAACGCGTGCCTCCTTTGCCCCTTCCGCATCCCCCCTGATAGGATGCGATGTGCACGGCGAACACCTCCACCAAAGTCACCCGGATCTCGTCAAGCGCCTGAAGCGCGCAGACGGGCACCTGCAAAACGTCATCGAGATGATGGTGAGCGGGCGCGACTGCGCGGACATTGCGCAGCAGTTGCACGCGGTTGAGAAGGCGATCAGCGCGGCCAAGAAACTGTTGATCCATGATCACCTGGATCACTGCCTCGAAGAGATCGCCAAGTCGCCTCGCGATTTCGGCACGGCCATCGCCGAATTCAAAGACATCACGAAATACCTGTGACCGCGCGCGCCTTCCAGCTGTCGGAGTCGGTCGCCCCTCTCAAGGTCGGGGTGATGCTGCTCGTGCGCTGGTTGCTGGTGCTGGTCATCGCCGTGGATCTGATCAGTTCGCCGTTCCACGCGCATCACCACGAAAGCGGCCCCGAGGGCTACTCGAGCCACGCCGGCCAGTTGGATGTGGGTCACTCGTCCTTCGAGCAATCGGCTCAAGCCGATGAGCTTTCGCTGCATGTCGATTCAGACAACGCGGATCACGGTGGTGGGCATTCGATGTCGGCGCTGCAAGGCACCCCGATCCAACTCGCCAGCCCAGACTCCGCGCCGAAGCTTCTGGCGCTTGTGCCGCTGTTCGTTTTGTTCGGGCTCATCACGCAGCCCGTGGCCGAAGCGCTCGTGCGCTGGCGCCCTGGTCGAGAGCGGGTGCCCATCCCGCTGTTCCGAACCGTTCCTCCTGACGGCCGCGCGCCGCCCTCGCTCCACGTTTGAAGCCCTGGCGGCGCCATTGCGGCGCTGCCTTCTCCTCGTCGCCTGACTGCGCGGCGGGATCGCTTTCTCGTGGAGTTTCTATGTTCTATTTGCTCGCCCGCCGCGCCGCGCTCGGCTGCGCGTCCAGTTTTCTCATGGTGGCCAGCGCCGTTGCGGCGACGCCATCGACCGCCGAATTCCCGGTGTCCGCCGCACAGATGCAAGCCCTCGGCATCACGCTTGCGCCGCTGGAAAAGCCATCGGCGATCAGCGGCATGGCCTATCCCGCCCGCGTGGTGGTGCCCCCCAGCGGCAACCAGGTCATCAGCGCCCCGTTCGGTGGACGGGTCGAAGAACTCCTCGTCGACGAGCAACAGCCCGTCAAGGCCGGCCAACCGCTGCTGCGCCTGAGCAGCCCGGAGTACGGCGACCTGCAGCTCAAGCTGCTGGAAGCTGCCAGCAAGGCCAGGCTGACCGGCCAGACGGCGGCGCGCGAGCGACAGCTCTTCTCCGAGGGGATCATTCCCGAGCGGCGTGTCCAGGAAGCCAATGCAGCGAATCAGGAGGCCGCGGCCCGCCTGCGGTTTGCAGAAGCCTCCTTGCGCCTCGCCGGGGTCGATCCCGCAGCCATCCGCAAGATGGGAGACGCTGGCAACCTGCAGGATGGCCTCATCGTGCGGGCCAGAAGCGCCGGAACAGTCGTCGGCCTGGACGTGAAGGCTGGACAACGCGTGCAAGGGTCGGACTCCCTGCTGCGCCTGGTCAACACGGCGCAGCTCTGGCTCGACATCCAGATCCCATCCGATCGCCAACAGCAGGCGCTCTCGAGCAAGACCGCCGGCTCGATCACGGTGGTCGGGCGCGAAGCCAGCGCAACGCCGATGTCGGTCGGTGCCATGGTGAGCGACAACCAGACGGTCACGCTGCGCGCTCGGGTGGTGGGTGGTGGTGAGTTGCTGCGCCCGGGCGAAGTCGTGCAGGTCAAGGTCCCGTTCGCGGAGAACACCGCCGGCTGGGCGCTGCCCTTGTCGGCCATTGCCCGTCAGGACGACAAGGCCTACGTGTTCGTCCGAACCGAAAAGGGCTTCGTCGCGCAGCCGGTCAATGTCATCTCCAGCGCGGGTCAGTCGGTCCAGGTCACAGGCAATCTGCGTGCTGGCCAGCAGGTGGCGACCGGCTCCGTGATCGCACTGAAGGCGGCATGGCTCGGCAAGAGCGGAAGCAACTGACATGCTCAACCGCCTTGTTCAGTTCGCGCTGTCGCAGCGCCTGTTCGTGCTGCTCGCGACCGCTCTGCTTGCGGGTTTTGGCTGGTATGCCTTCCGCAACCTGCCGATCGATGCCTTCCCCGACGTGTCCAGCACGCAGGTGAAGGTCATCATGAAGGCACCCGGCATGACGCCGGAAGAAATCGAGAGCCGCATCGCCGGCCCGATCGAGGTCGAGATGCTCGGCATCCCGCAGCAGCGCATGCTGCGCTCGGTGTCCAAGTACGGCCTGGTGGACGTGACGGTGGATTTCCAGGACGGCACCGACATCTACTGGGCCCGCCAGCAGGTGTCCGAGCGCCTGGCCAACATCTCGGCCGATCTGCCCGCCGGGATCAGCGGCGGCATGGCGCCCGTCACCACGCCGCTCGGCGAAATGTTCATGTTCACCGTCGAGGCTGACGGGATGTCGCTGGAGGATCGGCGCAGCCTGCTCGACTGGGTGATTCGCCCGGCCTTGCGTGCCGTGCCGGGTGTCGCCGACGTGAATGCGCTGGGCGGCAAGGTGCGCAGCTTCGAGGTGGTGCCGGACCCCGTCAAGCTCTCGGCGCTCGGTGTGTCGACGGCGCAGCTCAAGAGCGCCATCGAAGCCAACAACCGCAACGACGGCGCAGGCCGGCTCGGCGAAGGCGGCGAAGTGCTGCTGGTACGCAGTGAAGGGAACATCAAGACCGCGGACGACCTGCGCGCCATCGTGGTCAGCCGCAAGGACGGCAACCTGGCGCGGCTGGGCGACGTGGCGCAAGTGCGCGACGGCAGCGTCACGCGCTACGGTGTCGTGACCAAGGACGGCAAGGCCGAAGCGGTCGAGGGCCTGGTGCTCGGGCTCGCAGGCGCCAATGCCCAGAAAGTGGTCGACGGCGTGACGACGAAGCTCGCGGAGCTCAAGCCCACGCTGCCCAAGGGCGTGGAGATCAAGGTCTTCTACAACCGCGCCGAGCTCGTGAAGAAGGCCGTCGGCACGGTGTCGACCGCGCTGATCGAGGCAACGCTCATCGTGCTGGTCCTGCTGGGCGCCTTCCTCGGCAATGTGCGCGCAGCCGTCGCGGTCGCCGTGATCCTGCCGCTGTCCGCGTTGAGCACCTTCATCCTGATGCGTGCAGTCGGCATGTCGGCCAACCTGATGAGCCTGGGCGGCCTGGCCATCGCGCTGGGCATGCTGGTGGACGCCGCGGTCGTGGTGGTCGAGAACATCGTGCAGCACATCAGTCGCGAGAAGGAGGACAGCAAGCTGCCGCGGCTGCATGTGGTGCTGCGTTCGGTGCGCGAGGTGTCGGTGCCGGTCTCCGCCGGCATCCTGATCATCGTGACCGTGTTCCTGCCGCTGCTGACGCTGCAGGACCTGGAAGGCAAGTACTTCGTGCCCGTGGCGATGACCATCGTGTTCGCGCTGTTCAGCTCGCTCGTGCTGTCGCTCACGATCATCCCGGTGCTGTCGTCGTTCCTGCTGAAGAAGGTCGCGCACGAAGACCCGTGGTTGCCGCGAAAGCTGCTCAAGCTCTACGAACCGGTGCTCGGGTGGGCGCTGGGGCACCAGAAGGTCGTGTTCATCGTGGCCGGCGTCATGCTCGCCGCGGCCGCGGGCGTCTATACCCAGGTCGGCAAGACCTTCCTGCCGGCGATGGACGAAGGCGACATCATCGTGGGCATCGAGAAGCTGCCTTCGGTGAGCCTGGAAGAAACGGCCGCACTGGATCTCAAGATCCATCAGGCGCTCATGAGCCAGATCCCGGAGATCACCGGCGTGGTGGCACGGGCCGGCTCCGACGAGATCGGGCTGGACCCGATGGGCCTGAACCAGACCGACACCTTCCTCGTGCTCAAGCCGCGCGCCGAATGGAAGATGGCCAACAAGGACGCCCTGATCGCGAGGATCCGCGAGGTGCTCGACCAGATGCCGGGCATCAGCTACAGCTTCACCCAGCCGATCGACATGCGCGTGTCCGAAATGATCATCGGCGTGCGCGGCGACCTCGCCATCAAGATCTTCGGCCCCGAGCTCGACAAGCTCAATGAGCTGGCGGGCCAGGTCGAGACGCTGATGAAGACGGTGCAAGGCAACCAGGACGTGTACACCGTCGAGAACGATGGCGTGCAGTACCTGCGCGTGGTCGTCGACCGCCTGAGCGCAGGGCGCTACGGCCTGTCGGTGGAAGACGTGCAAGACGCCTTGCGGGTCCAGATCGAGGGCCAGCGCGCCGGCACCGTGATCGACGGCAACCGGCGCATTCCCATCGTGATTCGCGGGCCCGACAGCGTGAAGATCTCCCCGGCCGAGTTTGCAGCCCTGCGCATCACGACGTCCGATGGCCAGAGCGTTCCGCTCGAAACCTTGGCCACCCTGACGCGCGAGAGCGGCCCGGTGAAGATCGACCGCGAGATGGGCAGCCGCTACAGCGTGGTGATCGCCAATGTGACCGGACGCGACCTGGTCGGTTTCGTCGACGAGGCCAAGGCCAAAGTGGCGGCCGAGGTGAAGCTGCCCACCGGCTACCGCATCAGTTGGGGTGGCCAGTTCGAGAACCAGCAGCGTGCCGCGGCACGGCTCACCCTCGTGGTGCCACTGGCGATCGGCTTCATCTTCCTCATCCTGTTCACGACCTTCGGGTCGGTCCGCCAGGCCCTGCTGGTGCTCAGCAACATCCCGTTCGCGCTCGTGGGCGGCATCGTCGGGCTCTGGGTCACTGGGGAGTACCTGTCGGTGCCGGCCTCGGTCGGCTTCATCGCGCTGCTGGGCATCGCGGTGCTCAACGGCGTGGTGCTCGTGAGCTACTTCAACCAGCTGCGCGCCGAAGGGCATGACTTGGTCACTTGCGTCACGCAGGGTGCCCGACGGCGGCTGCGGCCGGTGCTGATGACGGCGGCGATCACCGCCTTCAGCCTGGTGCCGCTGCTCTTCACCAGCGGCCCGGGCTCCGAGATCCAGCGCCCGCTGGCGATCGTGGTGATCGGTGGCTTGATCACGGCCACCGCCCTGACGCTGATTCTTCTGCCGCTGCTGTACCTGCGATTCGCCTACGCGCGCGATCAGCGCGACGACCCAACGCTGGAGGTGCGTCATGCATGAGTACTGCCTGAACCTGATCTGCCCACCCGCCGTCGAGGAAAAGTTGCTCGACGCTCTGCTGGAGAGCGAAGACAGCGAGGTTTTCACCAGCGTCCAGATTCACAGCCACGGCGCGCCCCATGGACGGTTGAGTGCGCAGGAACAGGTCATGGGCCGCAGCCGAGCCATGCAGATCCAGGTCCTGCTGAGCGGAGAAGCCCTGACCCAGCTGCTCGAGCGTTTTCAACGCGACTTTGCCGGCACCGGCATCCGCTACTGGGCCACGCCCGTGGCCTTCGAGGGAGAAATCAAATGAAGTTGTGGACCGGGATCGCAATGATCGCCTGGGCCTTGCCCGTGCTCGCCGAAAACCAGGCGACGCCACCCGATCTGCCTTCCACCGTCGCGGCGCGGCAGTGGATCGAGCAGGATCCGGCCGTCCGCGAGGCCCGCAGCGCCCAGGCGGCCGCGGGCCACTCGGCGGCCATGATTGCAGCGTCGCCGAACGAATGGACCACCCGGCTCGCTGTGCAGCGGCGCAGCTTTGACGAGGGCGGCCCCGCCTCCAAGGAGTGGCATGCGCAGATCGAGCGCCCCATTCGCATCAATGGCAAGGCGGATCTCGACCGGCAGCTTGGCGAAACGGAGCAGGTCATCGCGCAGGCCAAGGTCGGCGAGGCCGTGCACGAGGCCGCGCGCTCCCTGTTGGACCTGTGGATCGACGGGCTCTCTTCGGCACAGGCCCAGAAGCTGTTCCAGGAGCAACAGTCCTTTGCGCAGGCCAACCTGAAAGCCGTGGAGAGCCGCAAGAAAGCGGGCGACGCCTCGGCGCTGGATGTCAGCGTGGCCACGGCCGACTTCGCGGACGTGGAGCGCCAGGCCAGCCTGGCCGCCTCCAACCTCGCCAAGGCACGGGCCAAGCTGCGGGTTCGGTTCCCGGGTGCCCAACTGCCCGCGCAGCCGATGGCTGATCCGCGCCCGCCGGCGGAGGCCGAGGCCCGGTGGCTGGAGCGCGTACTGGAAGCCGCCGATCCATTGCGCATCGCCGAAGGACAGCTGCGCAAGGCCGAACTGGCCGCCTCACGCGCCTCGGCCGACCGCGTGCCCGATCCGACCGTCGGTGTCTTCGCGGCATCGGAGGCGTTTCGCAGGGAACGCATCGTGGGGGTCAGCGTCAGCATTCCATTGAGCGGAACCTATCGCGAGGAGCGCATGAAGCAGGCGCTGCAGGAGGTCGAGGTGGCGCGCGCAGCCGTCGATCGGCAGAAGCGCGAGCTGGAGACGACAGTGGCCGAGACCTACGCGGACGCCACCGGCCATCTTGCACGCTGGCAACTCTCCGAACGAGGCGCAACGGCCACCGGCGAGAGCGCGCGACTCACCCAGCGCGCGTACTCGCTGGGAGAAGCGGACCTGCAATCGCTGCTGCTGGCCCGGCGTCAGTTCCTCGAGGCTTCCCGCGCAGCGCTCGAGGCCCGTGCCGATGCGCTGCGTGCGACCTATCGGCTCCTCATCGATGCGCACCTGATCTGGGACCTGGCGCTCGAGTGAGCGCGCCTTGTCTCACCCATCTTCCAAACCTTCGTCCATTGAAAGAGATTTGATGTTGATCCCTCACCGGAAACTTGCTCTGCTGGCGCTCGCCGCGATGGCGCTGCTGATCGGTCTGCCCTTTGACGTGCTCGCCCACGGCATCTCCGAAGCCGACCGCCAACGCATGCTCAGCGGCGGCTACCTGCAGTACGTCGGCCTTGGCGCCACGCACATGCTCACCGGCTACGACCACCTGCTGTTCCTGTTTGGCGTGGTGTTCTTCCTCACGAGCTTCAAGGACGTGGCCAAGTTCGTCACCGTCTTCACGCTGGGCCACTGCATCACCCTGGTGTTCGCGACGTACTTCAAGATCACCTGGAACTACTACCTGATCGACGCCATCATCGCGATCAGCGTCATCTACAAGGGCTTCGACAACAACGGCGGCTTCCAGAAGTACTTCGACATGAAGTCGCCCAACCTGCTCGTCGCAGTGTTCGGCTTCGGACTGCTACACGGTTTCGGGTTGTCCACGCGGCTGCAGCAGCTCCCGCTCGGCGACGACAGCACCTCGATGCTGATCCGCATCCTTAGCTTCAACCTCGGCGTCGAGATCGGCCAGATCGCAGCGTTGGCGGTGATGGTCGCGCTGCTGGCGCTCTGGCGTCATCGCCCCTCATTCCGGCGCTTCAGCTTCGCCGCCAACCTTGCGCTGGTCTACGCCGGCGTGTTGCTGCTGCTCATGCAACTGCATGGCTACCAGCACGACTCAGATCCCAACGGTTTCCGTTTCCCTGACCAAGAGCACAAGCACGCGCACGAGGACATGGAGATTGGAAAGACTGCCGATCCTGGCAGGGATTCCCTCGACTAACCATCATCAAGAAAGGATGACTCAATGAAGAAAATCGCGATGGCACTGGCCTCGTTTGCAGCCCTCGCCGGCGCTGGTTCCGCCATGGCTTCGGAGGGCGGCGGCTGCCACTTCCACGGCAACACGCCCGCATCGGAAAAGGTCGCGGTCGATTGCGCCTCCCAGCGCAAGGCCTCGCTGGTCAGCGGCGGCAAGCTCGACAAGAGCTGGGAAGCCGTGAAGGTGGAGAAGGTCGAACAGATCGACGGCAAGAAGGGCAAGGAGTGGAAGGTGAGCTTCAAGAACGCGGCCGTCACGGAAGCCGACAAGAGCACGCTTTACGTCTTCCTCAGTCTGCCGGGCAACTACATCGCTTCGAACTTCTCGGGCAAGTAAGCGCGCAACGCCGGCCCGAGTACATCGACATGAATCCCAGGCGCCTGCTGTCGTGGACTTCCATCGTTCTCTCGCTCGGGGCGGTTTCCGGCTGTGCCACCGTCTACGAAGGCCAATTCGCCTTCACCGACGGCTGGCGCAAGGCCAAGGTCGAGAAGGTCGGCTCAGCGTCGACGCTCGATGCGGTGTCTGCAAGCGATTGCCGCGACGTCGCCCCGGCCGAGCGGCGGTACGCCGATGGCTTTGCACTCGTGTCTTACGCCGACTTCGGTCACTTGCGGCGACGCGTCGTGGCGCTTCCTTCTCACACCCGCTTTGAAGCGGGTGACGCTGTGTACATCAAGTTGCGCAGCTGCTCCGGCGACGTGGCGCATCAGCGCGCGTCGTCACGATAGACGGTTCAACAAAGGAGTCCCCATGCTTGACGTGCTCCGTAATACAACATACCGGCACTTATTCTTCGCTCAGGTGATCGCATTGCTCGGCACGGGCCTTGCCACGGTCGCACTGGGCTTGCTGGCCTTCGACCTTGCCGGCGCGAACGCCGGCGTGGTTCTCGGCACGGCGCTGGCCATCAAGATGGCGGCGTACATCGGCGTGGCGCCGATCGCATCGGCCTTTGCCGAACGCCTTCCACGCAGGGCCGTCCTCGTCGCACTCGACCTGATCCGCGCAGGCGTTGCATTGACACTGCCTTTCGTCACCCAGATCTGGCAGATCTACATCCTGATCTTCGTGCTGCAGTCCGCGTCGGCCGCCTTCACGCCCACCTTCCAGGCAACAATCCCGGACGTGCTGCCGGACGAGGACCAGTACACGCGCGCGCTGTCCCTGTCGCGTCTGGCTTATGACATGGAAAGTCTCGTGAGTCCGGCGCTCGCTGCGCTGTTGCTGACCGTCGTGAGCTATCACGCGTTGTTCGGGGGCACCGTCGTGGGCTTCGTTGCTTCCGCGGCGCTGGTCGTCTCAGCAGTGTTGCCCAAAGCCAAGGTTCCGCCCAAGCGCGGTATCTACGAGCGCACGACGCGGGGGCTGCGCATCTATCTCGCAACGCCGCGACTTCAAGGGTTGCTCGCGCTCAACCTGGCGGTGGCATCGGCCAGCGCAATGGTCATCGTGAACACGGTCGTCCTCGTGCAAGCGACCTTTGGGCTCACGCAGACTGCCACCGCTGCGGCACTGTCGCTGTTCGGCGCGGGCTCCATGCTGGTCGCGCTGGCGCTGCCCAAGGTGCTCGAGCGGCTTCCGGAGCGGCCAGTGATGTTGAGTGGCGCGGCGTTGCTGGCAGTGGGGTTGTTCCTGGGTTTCCTGGCGGCGAAGTGGTACGCGGCACTTCTTCCTCTCTGGTTCGTTCTCGGTCTCGGCTATTCGCTGGCACAGACACCGTCCGGTCGTCTGCTTCGCAGATCCGCGCATCCGGAGGACAGACCCGCGCTCTTCGCGGCGCAGTTTGCGCTCTCGCACGCCTGCTGGCTCATTACCTACCCATTGGCCGGCTGGCTGGGCGCGAAGGCCGGCTTGACCGTGAGCTTCCTGGCCCTGGGTGGGCTGGCGACTGCGTCCGTCGTGCTGGCTGCCTATCTGTGGCGCGGCTCGGACGAGTCGACGCTGAAGCACACCCACGACGATCTGCCGTCCAACCATCCTCACGTGGCGACTGCCAGCCGCGCAGGCACGTTCCGCGAGACGACCCACGCGCACGACTACGTCATCGACGATGACCACCCGCGCTGGCCGTCATAGCCGAGCCCACAATATGACGTGCATCTCCTGCTGATCAAGGACAAAAATGCCATGAGCATTTCAAAATCCTGGGCCTTTCGGACCACTGCGGTCACCGCGGGCGCGTTGCTGATAGCAGCGGTACTGGGTGCGGCATATGAGCGCATAGCTCAGCAACGTGCGGCCGAAAATTTTCCTCCGCCCGGAAAACTGGTCGACATCGGCGGGCGCCGTGTCCAGCTGCACTGCATCGGCGCTGGTTCCCCCACCGTGGTGTTCGAAGCAGGCCTCACCTTGGAGGGGGCCACGACATGGTCGCTGGTTCACCGTCCGATTTCCGCATTCGCCCGCGCCTGCACCTACAGCCGAGCAGGATTGATGTGGAGCGATGAAACCCACCGCCGGCAAAGCGGAAGGCAAGTCGCGCAAGACCTGCATGCGACGCTCAAGAACGCGGGCGAGAGTGGGCCTTTCATCCTGGTCGGCCATTCGTTGGGTGGGCCGTACAGCATGACCTACACGAAATACTTCGGTGAAGAAGTTGCAGGTCTGGTGCTGGTCGATGCTTCGCACCCGGATCAGGTCCGAAAGACTAAACCCATCATGACCAAACCTAAGCCGCTGCTGCTTCGGATAGGGGCGCCCCTTGCCTGGACAGGCTTGGTCAGAGCTGTCAGTCCGATGCTCGTTCCGCATGATCCAGATCGCGGCCCTCGCGATGTCGACGCCGTGAGAGCGTATGCGCCTCGCTCCTTGGCTGCGCTCATGACGGAGAGCGAAGAGCTTGATGCGGTGCTTGCCGAGGCAGGAACATTCCGCGACCTCGGCTGCAGGCCACTTTACGTGTTGACCGCGATGAAGCCCTATCCGGCCGAACAGCTGAGGGCGATGAAGATCGATGTGCAGCAGGGGAAGCAAGTTCAAGCCATCTGGAGAAACCTGCAGGAGGACATGGCCGGGTGGTCCACCTGGAGCGAACACCAAGTGCTCGATCAAACCGGCCATGGCATTCAGTTCGAGGATCCCCAGGCGGTGGTTGCGGCAGTGCGCTCTGTCGTCGAGTCAAGCCGCAGCAATCACTGTGACCCAAGCTTTTGGTGAGGCTGTCTTGTTTGGGATGGCCGCGTGTCCTCTCCCGCGACAAGGGATTCGTTTGCCGCATCCATAGGGGGAGGATAGGATAAGGGGACGTTGAAGGCCTCCGCTCGGGGCTGACGAACATGCGAACCCCTCAGGGTCTTGGCCCATCGCACCTTCAAAAATTATGGATAACTTCGCTCAACTTCTTCAATCCGGAAACGCCTGGGTTTTCATCCCGTCCGCCATCCTTCTGGGTGCTCTGCACGGCCTGGAGCCGGGACATTCGAAAACGATGATGGCTGCCTTCATCGTTGCGGTCAGGGGCACGGTCGGACAGGCCGTCTTGCTCGGACTGGCGGCAACGCTCTCGCACACGGCGGTTGTCTGGGCCGTCGCGATGGGTGGCCTCTACCTCGGGCGCAACTGGAGTGCCGAGGAGACCGAGCCCTACTTTCAGGTGGCTTCGGCTGTGCTGATCATCGCGATTGCGCTCTGGATGCTCTGGCGCACCTACCGCGAACAGCAGCGAGAGCGGATCGAGACAGACCACGATCACGGCCATGATCACCTCGACCATGGCGAGGAGAAGCGCCGCATCGATACCGGCCACGGGGTCGTTGACCTCGAGGTCTTCGAAGATGGAGTTCCGCCTCGATTCCGCGTCCGATTCGAGGGGCATGACACCGTGCCGCAAGATCGGACCGTCACCATCGAAACGCAACGTCCTGGTGGGGAGCGCCAAGCGTTCGTTCTGGCCAGCAAGGGCAGCTATCTCGAATCGGTCGACGAGATTCCCGAGCCGCACGAATTCACGGCCAGGCTTTCGATTGCGCACGGTGGTCACGCACACAGCTTTGATGTGGAGTTTGTGGAGCATGGCCACGGCCATGGTCACGGGGACCATGGCTTGGATGTCTCGGATCCAGGCTTTCAGGACGCGCATGAACGGGCGCACGCCAACGACATCAAGCGTCGTTTTGCGAGCCGCAATGTCACCACGGGGCAGATCATCGGTTTCGGCCTCACGGGAGGCCTGATTCCCTGTCCTGCTGCCATCACGGTGCTGCTGCTGTGCCTGCAACTCAAGCGCTTTACCCTCGGAGCGTCCCTCGTGCTTTGCTTCAGCATCGGCTTGGCGATCACGATGGTTGCGGCTGGCGTCGTCGCTGCCCTGGGCGTGAAGCACGCGTCAAAACGCTTCTCCGGCTTCGGAACGTTCGCGCGCAGGGCTCCGTATGCGTCGAGCGCCCTGATCATCCTGGTCGGGCTCTACGTCGGCTATCACGGTGTTCAGTCGCTGCATGCCGCCGGCGTGGTCTAGAGCCAGAGCGACAGTCAGCCCGCAGTGACCACTTTCTGATGGCGCAGAGCCCCGTTCCCGGTCAAGCATCGAAAGCAAGCGTTCAGCCCGGGTTCATCTTCCGCTGTCGGACGCTCATAGAATTTCCGATGCGAAGAGCACGTGTCCATCACCTTGTTGCAACGCACCCTGCGTTCTGGTGCTTGGCCTGGGTGTTGTTCGCCGCCTTGCAGCCCTTTCTGGCCGTTCACTTTTGCCAAGATGGCTGGGAAGATGAGCCGGGCTTGCGCATCCGCAATGTGAGCGCCTCGGCCCAGTTCGAGCCTGATGACCGCGCGGATCATCCGGACGAACTCGAAACCACCGTGTTCGTGCCGGCCGCTGCGGCCATCGATCACCCGGACACATTCCAACATGGTCTTGATGGCCTGATGGCGCTTGTGCTCGCGCTGCTGCCGTTGACGGTAGCGCTTTGCCTGTTCGCAGTGCCCCGCGGCAAGGATGTCCGGGTCAAGCGCCCATCCCCGTCGGGAGCATCTCCGCCGACGACCATTTGGCTTGGGCAGCCGCCGAAGACAGCGCCTCCTCTGACGACCTGAAGCACGACGCCCAAGCGGCGTCGACAGTCCTGCTGCACTTGGTGCGGCGGGTTTCTTCTTCGTGGTCGAAGGATTTCCCATGTCTCACTATGTCGAGCCGGCGCGCTGTCCGGCCATCGAATTTGGCGGGCCGCCGCGTTGGCTGCCTTGCCGCCAATCTGCTTGCGGCGCACGGGAGCGCAGATGATGGCGCTCCATTCTTTTCTCTATGAATGGATCGGCGCAGGCTACGCGCCCACCCGTTGGATTCTCTTTCTCGCGCGCGTGATTGCCCCGGGTGGCGGAGCCTGGATCTGCATCTTCCTGATGGCCTGGGCTTGGTGGCGTCAGCCTTCGGAGCGAAGTTACGTCGTAGCTGTGTTCCTTGCGTGTGGGGCAGCGGCCATCCTTGCACACGCCCTTGCAGCCTGGATAAACCTACCGCGGCCCTTCATGCTCGGCCTGAGTCCTTCCTACATTGAACACGGCAGCCGAGGCGCGCTACCCAGCACGCATGCCGTGGTCATGTTCACTGCTGCGTTGCTGTTTCTGGTGCGTCGACGGCTGCGGAGTGTGGGCATCGTCCTGACCGTGATTGCAGCTGTGACAGGTTGGGCTCGCGTCTATGTCGGTGTTCATTTCCCGCTGGACATTGTGGCGGGCCTGTTGCTTGCGGCCGTGTTGGCCGTCACATTCCTGACGCTCCAGAAACTATGGCATCACTTTGTTGCAACGGCCAGGACGGCACACCGCCGCGCGGCCGATATGTAGCGGCTTCCCGCGTCTCTCGTGCCGCCGGGCCAGAGGATCTCGACACTTGTCTTGGAGGAACAGGCAGCACTTGCTTGCCTGCGTCGCACAGCACATGAGCCGCGCTTTGCATTTGCGTCGCGCCTTTCGGATCAACCGCGACGAAATGCGCGTCACCTTGCCCTTGCACGGCGGGCAGCGCTGGCCGCCAGCACGACCGTGAGGCCTACGGCGAACAGCACCCCGTCGACAGGACCCGAGACGGCGTGGCGGGTTTCGCTGAACCAGGCGGCGAGCACCCAGACCATGATGCCGGCGGCAAGCCATCCATCATCGAAGAAGAGCCCGAACAATTCGCCGCCAATCACGGCGAGCACACCCGGCTTGGCACCGGCGGTTGAAGCGGCTTTGCCTGGAGCCTTGGACACGGCAACAGACGCCTTGCGCAGTTGAATGCACGCCTGCACCAGTCCAAGTGCCGCAACCAGATAGACGCCGATCAAGGCGAGGATCGCCAAGTCGGCACCGGGCCACTCGAGCCCGATACCTTCGCCGACCCAGAAGGTGCCGAACGCGGCCAGCATGACCCCGACGCCGAACTTCAGCGCATTCTCCGGCACGCGTGCCAGCGGCCGGTGCAGCCACAGCCCAAGCAGCACCACGGCCAGCAGCGCTAGCAAAGCACCGATCGAGGCCGGGACCATCATCTGCCCGCTGGCGCCGATGGCGACAACGATGAACACCACCTCGATGCCTTCGAGCATGACGATCTTGAATGCGGTGGCGAAGGCCAGCTTGTCAATGACCTGGCGAGCTACACCACCTTGTCCACCCTGAGCGCGCAGCGCCGCAGTCTCTTCGGCAAAGGCCTTGGCCTCGTCATGCAGCGCCAGCACGCCGGCCGAGCGAAGGATCGCCTTGCGCAGCCAGCGCAGGCCGAACAGGAGCAGCAAAGTGCCCACTACCAACTGCACCATTGGCAGCGAAATGCGCGTCAATGAGGGGCCGAGCACGGCGACCAGGCCCACGAGCACCGCCAATGCGGCGGCGGTGCCCAGCAAGGCGGAACGCCAGCCGCGCACTACGCCCACCGCGAGCACGATGGTCAGCGCTTCGACGAACTCCACCGTCGAGGCCATGAAGGAAGCAAGCATCGACGGGGCGGCGGAAGTCCAGACAATCATCGAGTTTTCCTTTTTCTAGCCTTGGGTCACGCGTGGCAAACGCTCCTGCAGGAGCTCGGGCATCATTCGTCGCCTCTGCGCTTGGCGCTTTTCTTCGCTGCCGGCTTCTTGGGCGTTGGAGTCTTGGTGGATGCACGTTTCGCCGCTGCGGGCTTCTCCAGTGGCTCGCCCTTGGCGTTCTGCTCGCGCTCGAACACCTCGTTGGCGTAGGTCTCAAGCAATTCTTCGCATTCGACAAGGCGCTGCTCTGCCGTCGTGCGCGCCGGCGCGCCATAGAAGTCCAGCGCCTTGATGCGCTCCAGCCAGTTCTTGAGCTTCTTCAGGTCTTCGTCGTTCTCCTTCACCTCCGCAAAGGTGTAGTGATCGGCCTTGACCTCCTTCTCGATTTCCTTTTTGTAGTCGACGCACTTGTCCAGGAACTCCTCGTAGTCCTGGTCGCGGTCGTGCTTGAAGTACGCCACGACGCGCTCCTCCTGCTTCCCGTCGAGGGCCAGGGTCTCGAAGATCACGGCCTCGCCGCCGGCGCGATCGATGTCGGCCTGCACCATGCGGAACTGTCGCTGGTGCTCGGTCGTGGTGGGGAGCACGCAGATGCTGTTCTGCAGGTACACGGCACCCAGGCTGCGGATGCGGCGCCAGATCGCCACGCGAAACTTGGAGGGTTCTGCGGGCACCTTGTAGGTCAACAGGAGCCAGCTGGGTCTTTTTTCTTGATTCATAGATAATGTAGCGGTCGTTACAACATCAATGTATCGGCAAAGATTGAGCGGCGCAAGCCGGCCCCATCCGTATCCACAAGGAAGTCCCAGTTGTCGATCCTTCAAAACATCCGCCAGTGGGCGCGTCGCGTCAAACGCGACGCCGTGACCCTGTGGTTCGCATGCCGCCATCCGGGCACCTCGTGGCTGCCCAAGGCGCTGGCGGCCTTTGTCGTGGCCTACGCGCTCAGTCCGATCGACCTGATTCCGGACTTCATCCCGGTGCTGGGGTACGTGGACGATGCGCTCTTGCTGCCTGGCCTGATCTGGCTGGCGATCCGGCTGCTGCCCAAGGACGTGCTCGCCGAATGCCGTGTGCAGGCGGACGACTGGATGCGACGTGGCGAGGGCAAGCCGCGCAGCCCATGGGGCATCGCATTCGTTGTTGCGGTCTGGATCGGAGTTGGGGTAGGTTTGTGGCTGTGGCTTCGATAAGGAGAGAGCGTCCATGAATCCCACTGCATGGCCGCGCCGTTGCGCAGGCGCCTTGCTGGCGCTATGGCTCAGTTGCTGGAATCGCGAGACGCCGCTTTTGACCAAGGCCATCGGGCTGTTCGTTGTTGCCTACGCGGCGAGTCCCGTGGACTGGACCCTGGACGTGTTGCCCATGCCGGCCTACTTGGACGATCTGGTGTTGCTGGCGGCCCTGTCGTGGCTGGCGTTGCGCATGCTGCCGCGAGGTGTATGGAAAGAGTGCCGCACCAGGAGCGACGATTGGATCGGCGTCTGTATTGGCTGGCTCGACCGTGCGTCGGCGGCACTCATGTTGGTGTTTGCGTTGTCAGCGGTGGCTGGGTGGCTCTGGCTGTGGTTCGCCGCGTGGTCGGAGCGATAGGACAAGGTTCGGCCCTTCGACGCGGAAACGCTGCACCGCTACGACCTATCAGGTAGCAAGCCGTCGCACCAGCGACGGCTGCGCGAGTTTGTCGAGAACCTATCTGCACACTGAGGGCGATGTCCGTCACGATGCCACTGCGGCTGGTCACCGGAGTGGCTGGCGGACGCCGTAAAGCTCCGGCCTCGTCGAGTTCTGGTGTGCAATCTCGATCATTCAACACTTGTTGAAATATTTCCATGATCCAACTATTATTGAATCATGGAAGAAAAAACCGTCATTCAAGCTCTGGCTGCACTGGCCCAGCCCGTACGCCTGCAAGTTTTCCGTGCACTGGTCGTCGCCGGCCATGCCGGGCTCACGCCCGGCGTGCTCGCCGAGCAGCTCGGTGTGCCCTCGACCAGCCTCTCGTTCCACCTCAAGGAGCTGACGCACGCCAACCTGGTCAGCCAGGAGCGTGACGGTCGAAATCTGATCTATCGCGCGGTGTTCGAGCAGATGAATGCGTTGCTCGGCTACCTCACGGAGAACTGCTGTCAGGGCGAGGCGTGCCTCACCGACAGTTCCACTGCCTGCGAATGCTGAAGGAGTGACCCATGAAGCGTTTCCACGTCCACCTGCATGTCGACGATCTCGCCAAGAGCATCGCCTTCTATTCCAAATTGTTCGCATCGCCGCCGGCGCGCGTCGAAACCGACTATGCGAAATGGATGCTCGACGATCCGCGCATCAACTTCGCGATCTCTACGGTGGGGCACAGCAAAGGCATCGACCACCTCGGCATCCAGGCCGAGGACGAGGCAGAACTCGCCGAGTTGAAGACCCGCGGCCTGGCCGCCGATCGAACCCTGCTCGACGAGGGCGAAACGGTGTGCTGTTACGCGCGCAGCGAGAAGCATTGGGTCACCGACCCGCAGGGGATCGCTTGGGAGCACTTCCAGACCTTGGATGGCACCGTGCCGGTCTACGGTCAACAGAAACCCGTGGCCAAGGCAGATTCCGCTTGTTTCGCACCTGGTGCCCTCCGAGGCATTCCGGTCAACGTGTCCGGCAACGCCAAGGGCGCTTGCTGCTGAGGGTTGAGCCATGCCCCAAGAACCGTCCGAATCGCCGGTCAGATCGCTGTTCGTTCGCGCAGAGGCCGCGTCTCTGCCGCCCGTGCGATCCCTTCTTCGCGATGCCGGCCTGCCCGAATCCGATCTTCAAGAAGAACACATGGAAGCATTCTTTGTGAGCCGTGCCGGCGACGAAGGGATTCTTGCCTGTGTCGGTCTGGAGCGGTTCGGCGAGACCGCATTACTGCGTTCGCTGGCGGTGCGCGCCGACGCTCGCGGCCATGGTGTTGGCGACCAAGCGCTGCAGACCATGGAAGCCTTCGCTGCATCGAAAGGCGTGAATCGCCTCTGCATCTTGACCACCACGGCAGAGCCATTCTTCGAGACGCGAGGTTTCGAGCGCTGCGATCGCACGGCGTTGCCGGCTTCCGTCCAGGCCAGCAGCGAGTTCAAGAGCCTGTGTCCAGCCTCGGCTGTCTGCATGTTCAAAGAGATCAACCCCACTTCCTCTACCGAGAAACATCGTCATGGCTGAAAAAACTTACAACGTCTTGTTCATCTGCACGGGCAATTCCGCGCGCTCTATCCTGGCCGAGGGCCTGCTCAACGAACTGGGCAAAGGGCGATTCAAGGCCTACTCCGCCGGCAGCCATCCTGCCGGCAAGGTCAACGCCTATGCATTGCTCACTCTGGACAAGATGCACCTTTCCGCTACCGGCTATCGCAGCAAGAACTGGGACGAATTCGCCAAGCCGGATGCGCCGGTGATGGACTTCGTCCTCACAGTCTGCGACAAGGCCGCGGGCGAGATGTGCCCGGTGTGGCCCGGCCAACCGATGACGGCACACTGGGGTGTGGCCGACCCTGCAGCCTTCGCGGGACCGGAAGAAGCCACCGAGCGCCAGTTCATGGACACGGCGCTCACGTTGAAGCGCCGGATCGAGTTGATGCTGGCATTGCCTCTGGCCCGGCTCGACTCGATGGCCATCCAGCGCGAGATCCGCGACATCGGCAAGGCTCAAAAGGCTGCGCAATGACGCTCAACGTTCTGATCCTCTGCACCCACAACTCCGCCCGCAGCGTGCTGGCCGAGGGCATGCTCAACCACTGGGCCCAGAAGCTCGGCAAGGACGTGAAGGCGTTCAGCGCCGGCAGCGCGCCCAGCGGAAGAATCAACCCGTTTGCCATTGACGTGCTGCAGGCCGCCGGCGTGAGCACCGAAGGCTTTCGCAGCAAGAGCTGGGACGAGTTCTCCACGCCGCCGATGCAGGTGGTCATCACGGTCTGCGACAGTGCGGCGCAGGAGACCTGCCCCTACTGGCCGGGCACGCGCGTCAAGATTCATTGGGGCTATCCGGACCCGTCCAACACCGAGGGCGGCGACAACGCCAAACGGCAGGCCTTCGAGCTGACGCGCCAGGCGATTTCCTACCGCATGCTGCAGCTGCTCGCGCTGGACAACCCAGAAGCCATGAGCGACGCCGAGCTGCAAGAGCGGCTGCGCCGCATCTCTGCAAGCTGACCCATGAGCGCAGTCATCGAGAGTCCGCGGGCCAGCGCGGCCCCCATGAGCGTGTTCGAGCGCTATCTGACGGTGTGGGTGTTCCTCTGCATCGTCGTCGGCATTGCGCTGGGGCAGCTGTTCCCGGCGGCATTCCAGGCGGTGGGCCGCCTCGAGGTGGCCAAGGTCAACATCCCCGTGGGCGTGCTGATCTGGGTGATGATCATCCCGATGCTGCTGCGGGTCGATTTCGCAGCCCTTGCGCAGGTGAAAAACCACTGGCGCGGCATCGGCGTGACGCTGTTCATCAACTGGGCCGTGAAGCCGTTCTCGATGGCCTTCCTGGCGTGGCTCTTCGTGCGCCAGGTGTTCGCCGGCTATCTTCCGGCCGACCAGCTCGACAGCTACGTGGCCGGCCTGATCCTGCTGGCCGCCGCCCCCTGCACGGCGATGGTCTTCGTCTGGAGCCGATTGACCGGTGGCGACCCAGTCTTCACGCTGTCGCAGGTCGCGTTGAACGACGCCATCATGGTGTTCGCCTTCGCGCCCATCGTCGGCCTGCTGCTGAGCCTCTCGGCCATCACCGTGCCGTGGGACACGCTGATCACCTCCGTGGCGCTCTACATCGTGCTGCCGGTGATCTTCGCGCAACTGCTGCGCAAGCAGCTGCTGAAGGCCGGGCCGGCCGCTTTCGAACGCGCCATGCATCGCATCGGTCCGTGGTCGATCGCGGCGCTCCTACTGACGCTCGTGCTCCTGTTCGCATTCCAGGGCGAAGCCATCATCAAGCAGCCTCTGGTGATCGCGATGCTTGCGGTGCCGATCCTGATCCAGGTGGTGCTGAACTCCGGATTGGCTTACTGGCTCAACCGCAAGCTCGGCGAGAAGCACAGCATCGCTTGCCCGTCTGCGTTGATCGGTGCGTCCAATTTCTTCGAGTTGGCCGTGGCCGCGGCCATCAGCCTGTTCGGCTTTCACTCGGGCGCTGCGCTGGCCACCGTGGTGGGCGTGCTGATCGAGGTGCCGATCATGCTGGCAGTGGTGAAGGTCGTGAACTCGTCGCGAGGTTGGTATGAGTCGTGAGCTTCCGAACGTAGATCCTGAGCTGTTCGAGAAGACCGATCTGAATCTGCTGCTGCCGACGCAGCGCTCAACCCATGCGCCGCGCATTCTGTTGCTGTACGGCTCGGTTCGCGAGCGGTCCTACAGCCGGTTGCTGACCGAGGAAGCAGCGCGGCTGCTTCGCGCGCTCGGTGCCGAGACGCGGATCTTCGATCCCCGAGGCCTGCCGCTGCCGGATTCGGAGCCCGACGACCACCCCAAGGTGGCGGAGCTGCGCGAGCTCGGCCAGTGGGCAGAAGGGATGGTGTGGACATCGCCCGAGCGCCACGGCGCCATGACCGGGATCATGAAAGCCCAGATCGACTGGATTCCGCTGGCGATGGGCTCCGTTCGGCCCACGCAGGGCAAGGCGCTCGCGGTCATGGAGGTGTCGGGCGGCTCGCAGTCCTTCAACGCGGTGAACCAGCTGCGCGTGCTCGGCCGCTGGATGCGCATGATCACGATCCCCAACCAGTCGTCGGTGGCCAAGGCCTTTCTCGAGTTCGACGAGGCCGGACGCATGAAGCCTTCGCCGTATTACGAGCGCGTGGTCGACGTGATGGAAGAGCTGGTGAAGTTCACGCTGCTCACGCGCGACTGCGCCGACTACCTGGTCGATCGCTACAGCGAGCGGCGCGAGAGCGCAGAAGCTCTGTCGAAGCGGGTCAACCTGCGCAGCATCTGAGCGAGGCGAACCCAGGGTGCAAAGCAAGACCACGACGACAGTGATGCTGGGTGTGGCTCAGACCCTGGCCTGGGCTTCGTCGTACTACCTTCCCGCGGTGCTGGCCAGTGCCATCGGCAAGGACATCGGCATTTCCACGTCCACGGTCTTTGGTGCTTTCTCGGTGGCGCTGCTCGTCGCGGCTGGCGTCGGCCCCTTCGCCGGCCGGCTCATCGACCGCCTGGGTGGGCGACCGGTTCTCGTCGCCAGCAACCTCGTGTTCACAGCAGGGCTGGTTGCACTGAGCCAGGCCACGCAGGCCAGCCATGTGTTCGCCGCTTGGGCGTTGATGGGCCTGGCCATGGGCAGCGGACTCTACGAGGCCGCGTTCGCCACCGTGGTGCGTCTGCACGGCCAGGATGCGCGACGCGCCATCACCGGCATCACGTTGTTCGCGGGTTTTGCGAGCACCGTGGGCTGGCCACTGTCGGCGTATCTGGAAAGCACGGTGGGCTGGCGCGGGGCGTGCCTTGCCTGGGCGACCATGCACTTGGTGATCGGCCTGCCGCTCAACATGCTCCTGCCACGTGCTTCCCACGCTGTTCCTGTGTCGAAGGCCACCACCTCCACGCAGAATGTCGGAACCGGGCTCTCTTCAGCACAGCAGCGTCGCGCCGCCATCCTGATGGCCTACGTTTTTGCCGTCACCTGGTTCATCAGCACGGCGATGGCCGCGCACCTTCCGGAACTGCTGCTGGCCAGCGGTGCCACGCTGACCGCGGCAGTTGGCATCGCTGCCTTGGTCGGGCCGGCCCAGGTGGTGGGGCGAGTGATTGAGTTCACATTTCTCAAGCGCGCACATCCCTTGCTATCGGCCCGACTGGCCACCCTCGCTCATCCGCTGGGCGCGCTGTGCCTCGGCCTGTTCGGCACGTCGGCCGCCGCCGTCTTCGCGGTCCTGCACGGCTTGGGCAACGGCATTCTGACCATCGCCATTGGGACGCTACCGCTCCTGATTTTCGGCGCCAAGGGCTACGGGCAGCGCCAGGGATTCCTCATGGTGCCGGCGCGCATCGTGCAGGCCGGTGCCCCGTTTCTGTTTGGCATCGCGGTGGAGCGGTGGGGTGACAGTGCGCTGTGGTTCTCCGCCATGCTTGGCCTGTCCGCCTGCCTCGCGCTGGTGATCATGACTGCTGATATGAAAAAGACCGCTCTCGCGCCCCAACTTAGCTGAAATCAGCTTTCCGAAACCGGCGTGTCCCGTTCAAGGCGCAGCCATTCGAGCCTGCTCGCAGTCGCCACTTGCCTATCGGCGCTGCCATGCCAGCCCTGCGAGCGCCATCGCGCAAAAGACCGCGCCAGCATAGAACGTGACGGATGCGCCAAGCCTGTCCCACAAGAGGCCGGCAATGACGCTGGCGGCCAGCATGGCAAGGCCGCTAACCAGATTGAAGAACCCGAAGGCTGTGCCTCGCAGGTCCGCAGGCGCAGTGTCCGCCACCATGGCAGCCAGCAGGCCTTGCGTCATGCCCATGTGAACACCCCAGAGTGCGACGCCGGCCAGCACCACGCCCCAGTGATTGCTGGCGGCCAGGACCAGATCGGCCGCGATCAGCACGACCAGGCCGAAGGCCAGCAACAGGGTGTGGCTCATGCGGTCGGAGAGCTTGCCGAACGGATAGGCCGACAGCGCATAGACCAGGTTCATCGCAACCATCACGAGTGGCACCAAGGCCATCGGAATACCACTTTGCTGGGCTCGCAGCACCAGGAAAGCTTCACTGAACCGAGCCAGCGTGAATACCGCGCCGATGGCCACCACCCACCAGTAAGCAGCGCTGAGGCGCTTCAGATTTTCTCGGCGGATCGGGTTGATCCGCTTCTCACCCTGACTAGGCGACGGCTCCCGAAGTCCGAACGCGAGCAGTGCGACGGCCATCAATCCAGGGATCACTGCGACCCAAAAAACGGCTCTGAAGTCGTTGGCCCAGAGCAGCATCAGGCCCGCGGCCAGCAGCGGGCCGAGGAAGGCCCCCACCGTGTCGATCGATTGGCGCAGGCCGAAGGCCGCGCCGCGCAGGTGCGCAGGTGTGATGTCGGCGACCAGGGCATCCCGGGGCGCGCCCCGTATGCCCTTGCCGACCCGGTCGAGCAGGCGCGCCGTCAGCACGATACCGACCGTGGGAGCCAGCGCGAACAGCGGCTTGGTCAGCGCGCCCAGGGCGTAGCCGAACACAGCCAGGCCCTTGCGCTTGCCGAGATAGTCGCTCAGCGTTCCCGAGAAGACCTTGACGATCAGCGCCGTGGCCTCGGCGAGACCTTCGATCAATCCGACCGCGAAAGCGCTGGCCCCCAGGGTGGAAACCATGAACAGCGGCAGCAGGCTGTGGATCATTTCCGAGGAGATGTCCATCAGCATGCTCACGAAGCCGAGGACCCAGACACCGCTCGGAATCTGACGCAGGATCGGGAGATCGTTGCGAGTTGCCATATGGACCTTGTTGAGTATGCGCAGAGATACAGCGCATTCTGGCTGCGCAGCAGGTCAACACCACTTCCGTCCCGTTGCAATCAGTTGGCTGGGGTGCTCAATGGAGTTTTCTGATGCACTGAAAACACGTGCGCAGATCAACTATGTCACTGTGCTGCCAAGCTGCAGCGACACGCCAAACCCTTCGCTTCAATGGCTTGCAGCCATTTGCTTCATGCTGGCCGAGGCCGTCGTGCCCTCACCGAGTTCAGCGCAAAGCCCGCCAGCGCAACGACCAGGACCACGGCTTGCGCAATTGTGGTCTCAGCGGACGGATACATCCCGAGTACCTCGATGCGCGGCCAATGAATCGGACTTGCGCTCAACCAGCCCGCCTCCTGAAGGCCCGCGACACCCTTGCCAGCGAGCACGACTGCGAGCACCGCCACCAGGATCGAACTGAGGCTGAAGAATTTACCGATGGGCATGCGCGCGCTGGTGCGCAGCATGAGCCATGCGAGGACGGCGAGGACGGCCATCCCACCCAGCAGCCCGCCGAGCAAGGCGCCGTTGTTGCCGTCACCTGCCAGTGCAGAGTAGAACAACACCGTCTCGAAGACCTCTCGATAGACGGCAATGAACGACAGCGCGAACAATGCCCATGCCGATCGGCGTGTCATGGCTGCGGAGAGCTTTTCCTTCAGATAGGCCTGCCATTTGCCAGCGGTGCTCTTCTGGTGCATCCAGAGACCAACGCTCAGCAGAACGACGGCCGCGAAGAGCGAGGACACCCCTTCGGTCACTTCGCGGCTGGCGCCGCTGATGCTCACGAAGTAGGTTGCCGCGGCCCAGGTCAGGCCCCCGCAGGCGAGTGCCACGATCCAGCCGCCATGGACATAGGCCAGTACATCGCGCCGCTCCGCTTTCTTCAGGAAAGCCACCATGCCGACGACGATCAGCAGCGCCTCTACTCCTTCACGAAGCAGGATGGTGATCGACGCAATGAAGGTGGTCAGCGGGTCGGCCTTGTCCGCTCCCAGCTCGCTATCGACTTGGGCAAAGAGGTAATCGAGCTTCTGCGCTGCAGCGTCCGCTTGTTCCAGCTTGCCGCTGGCAAGCGCGCCGCGGTAGGCCAGCATGGAGTTCTCCACTTCGGTGAGAAGTACTTGGTTGCGCGCTCGCAATGCCGGTTCAAGCGGCTCGAAGCCATCCAGATAGGCCGACAAGCCCAACCGTGTCGCGTTGGCCTGATCCCCCGCGCGCGCCGCGGCAAGGCTCTCCTGAAGGCGTGTGCGGGCCAGACCCAGCCCACCCGTACCGCCGGTTGCAACAGTCGCTTCCGGGTGGCTTCGAACGTAGGCGGTGAGGTCGCGCGCTGCGTCTGGAGGCATCCGCTCGGACAAGGCAGCCTCGGTCAATGTCGCGGCGGCCGCCAAGTCGGGAAAGACGGCCTTGGCCGAGGCGTCCCGGCCCCAGGCTTGTTCACCGCGCGTGCGCATGGCGTCGTCGTGCGACAGCGTCCCTGCAAAAAATGCCAATGCCCACCGATCCTCGTCTGACAGCGTGGCGAAACTGGGCATCGGCGTACCTGCGACGCCTTGAGAGACGACCTGATAGAGCGCGAGCACACTGCGCGAGCGTGCCCGGTCGCGATCGGTGAACGCGATCGGTGGCGGGGTCAGCTTTGCACCGAGCGGGCCATCGCCCCGGCCGGTCGCCCCGTGGCACGCCGCGCAGTTGGCTTCAAACAGCACCTTGGCGCGCACGAGATCCGGTGGTTTGGATGGCGAGAGCGGGAACGGGTAGGCCTTGACCAGTGCCGCAGCCAGCGAATGGGCGTTGTCGGCCACAGCCTTCGCGTCGGCCTTGTTCGCGATGAGTTCGCTCAGCGCCGTGGCTTGGCGTTGCAGATCCGGAAGTGCCGGCGTGCTCGGCAGTGCGGCGAGCTGGTGCCCAGCCGTCGCAGCAAACTCCTTCATTTCTTCGTATTCGCTGGCACTCTGGATCTTGCCGCCACTCACCGCGCCGCCGTAGTCGACCGCAAGGTAATCCAGTAGTTGCCAAGTCTGCTTGGCTTGATCGCTCGCCGCGGAGTCCGCAGCCCAAGCAAGAGAAGACGTCCAGAGCGCGAGAAGCGCCGTCACAGCCAGGAATCGCCTGGCGCAGAGTGAGAGCATTTTCATGTTGTTGTAGTGCTATTGATTCTCATTTTATTGAAAACTCGCTTCGCTGCTCGGGTAAGTGATGGAAATGACTCCTGGCCAGGCGCGCAAGAACAAGGCGGGGTCACACGGCCCTGGAAAATCCCCCTCAGCTGTCGTCGCCCCTGGTCGAAGCAGGCGCAGGCTGTTGAAACCGATCGCAAGACTGGCGCCCATGTCAGCCAGGATCGCGAGCCACAAAAATCCTCAGCACCCGAAAGACGCAGGTGGCTGACGGGCGCTGGCAGGCATTACGACGGCATGTTCTTGCAAGCCTTCAACTCGGCTTCGTACCGTGCCTTGCGCCAACGGTTTTCGCCCGGCGTAGTCAGTGCACGCGGGCCATGGTCCAACGGCAGGACGAGTGGCGGCGGCGGGCAGTTCGGCGCGCCTTTGCCGGCCAGCGTATCGGCTCGGCGTTCAGCGGCTGCAACTTGTGCGGCCTTGCGTCCTTGCTCGATGACCTGGAAGTCAGGTCCTGCCAGAGCGGTTGCGGCGACACCCAAGGTCAGGGCGCCGATGAGAATGAGGAATGACTTTTTCATGATGAACTCCTGGAATTGGTGAACGGAAACAAACGCGAGCTGTGACACTCGCTGTCGCCGATCAATCCAGCCAACGGCAGTACAGGATGCGCACCGGCAACCGTACGTGCCGACCTCCAGGGTCGAAATAAGTCGCCTCAGGTACCGGCGAAACATGCACCGGCCACGCCATTGCCACATGTTCACGACATTCATCACTGATCCCGTGCAGCGACGGCGCCGGGGCGCTGTAGCACAGCGCGCAGGGCATGGCATCCATGGCCACCGGCATTGGGGTCGCGTCCATGCCTGCAAACGCGACCGGCGCCGTCGCGACCGAAACGATCGAGCGCTCCGCCCATCCCTCCTCCTGCGACGCAGGCGTCGAGGCGAGCGCCGTCGTGCCGAACAAGGCCAGGCACAGATACAGCAGGAGCGCGACGCCGAGAGGTGTGCGTTGTTGCTGCAGGCGTTCAGGTCGGGCCATGGCCTCTTCTCCAGAACGCGCGTCGAGGTGCATGCGCGTCACGCGGTTCGCGCGGCCGCCGCATCAGCAGGTACGCCGCGGGGATCACGAACATCGACAGCAGCGGCGCCGTGATCATCCCGCCCACCATCGGCGCGGCAATTCGCTGCATCACCTCCGAGCCGGTGCCAGTCCCCCACATGATCGGGAACAGGCCCGCCAGGATGACGGCCACCGTCATGGCTTTGGGTCGCACGCGCAGCACCGCGCCTTCGCGGATCGCGTCCAGCAGGTCAGCGGTGCTTGTCTTGCCCTCGGTAACGCGATCGTCCCAGGCGTGCTTCAGGTACAGCAGCATGATCACACCGAACTCCGCCGACACCCCTGCGAGAGCGATGAACCCGACCGCGCCGGCGACAGAAAGGTTGTAGCTGAGCAGGTAGAGCAGCCAGATGCCGCCGACCAGTGCGAACGGCAGTGCCGCCATGATCAGCAAGGCCTCGTCGAAGCGCTTGAAGGTCAGATACAGCAGCACGAAGATGATGAGCAGCGTGAACGGCACCACGACCTTCAATTTCGCTGTGGCACGCTCCAGGAACTCGAACTGACCGGACCATGACACCGCGTAGCCCGGCGGCAGCTTCACCTCCTTGGCAACCATGCGCTGCATGTCCTGCACCGCCGAGCGCAGGTCCCGACCCCGAATGTCCACGTAGACCCAGCCGGACAGCCGCGCGTTCTCGCTGCGCAGCATCGGTGGCCCGTCGGTGACACGGATGTCCGCTACGTCGGAGAGCACCAACCGCGCGCCGCGCTCGGTGACGACCGGAAGGGAGCGCAGTTGCTCCAGCGAGCCGCGGATCTCGCGCGGGTAGCGCACGTTGATCGGGAAACGCTGCAGGCCTTCGACCGTCTCGCCGATGTTCTCGCCGCCCACCGCCGAGGCGATGACCGATTGCACATCGGCGATGTTCATGCCGAACCGCGCCGCCTCGTCACGCTTGATGTTCACGTCCACGTACCGGCCGCCGGTGAGCCGTTCGGCCAAGGCGCTTGATACGCCCGGTACGTTCTTGAGCACGCGCTCGATCTCGCCGGTGATGCGGTCGATGGTGGCCAGGTCGGTGCCTGCCACCTTGACGCCCACCGGGCTCTTGATGCCCGTCGCCAGCATGTCGATCCGATTGCGGATCGGCGGCACCCAGATGTTGGTCAGGCCAGGCACCTTGACGATGCGGTCGAGTTCTTCGACCAGCTTGTCCTGCGTCATGCCGGCGCGCCACTGGTCCTGCGGCTTGAACTGGATGGTGGTCTCGAACATCTCCATCGGCGCCGGATCGGTCGCCGACTCCGCGCGCCCGGCCTTGCCGTAGACGCTCGCCACCTCGGGAACCATCTTGATCAGCCGGTCGGTCTGTTGCAACAACTCAGCGGCCTTGCCCGCCGACAGTCCCGGCAATGCCGATGGCATGTAGAGCAGGTCGCCCTCGTCCAGGCGCGGCATGAACTCGCCGCCGATGTGCTGCAACGGCCAAAGACTCAGCAC
The DNA here is from genome assembly GCF_024701975.1 of Variovorax sp. ZS18.2.2. GTDB lineage: Bacteria > Pseudomonadota > Gammaproteobacteria > Burkholderiales > Burkholderiaceae_C > Variovorax. The sequence continues at coordinate 146,031 of NZ_JANLNM010000005.1, read as the reverse complement.
CAGCACGACCACAGCACCCGACAGCGTCAGTTTGGGCCAGCGCAATACCGCGTTCAACAGCGGCTGATAGACAGCGATGAGCAGCCGGTTCAACGGGTTGGTCTTCTCATCGGGAATCCTGCCGCGGATCAGGTAGCCCATCAGCACCGGGATCAACGTCACCGAGAGTCCGGCTGCGGCGGCCATCGCGTAGGTCTTGGTGAAGGCCAGCGGCGAGAACATCCGCCCTTCCTGAGCTTCCAGCGTGAAGACGGGAATGAAGGACAGCGTGATGATGAGCAGCGAGAAGAACAGCGCAGGGCCCACCTCGGCGGCCGAGTCTGCGATCACGCGCCAGTGGGTTTCCCCGCGCAGCGTCTGGTCCGGGTGATCGTGCTTCCACTTCTCGATGTGCTTGTGGGCGTTTTCGATCATCACCACCGCGGCATCCACCATCGCACCGATGGCGATGGCGATGCCACCGAGCGACATGATGTTGGCATTGACGCCCTGGTAGCGCATCACGATGAAGGCCGCCAAGATGCCGATCGGCAACGAGACGATCGCGACGAACGCGGAGCGCAGGTGGAACAGGAAAACGAAACACACCACCGCGACGACGATGAATTCCTCGAGCAGCTTGAAGCCCAGGTTGCGCACCGCTCGCTCGATCAGGTTGGACCGGTCGTAGGTCGGCACGATTTCCACGCCTTTGGGCAGGCTGGCCTGCAGGGTCTGGAGCTTTTCCTTGACGGCGGTGATGGTCTCCAGCGCGTTCTTGCCCGAGCGCATCACGATCACGCCACCGACAGCTTCGCCTTCGCCATCGAGTTCGCCGATACCTCGGCGCATCTCCGGTCCGACCTGGATGCGCGCGACGTCGCCCAGGCGCACCGACACACCGGCGTCGGTGGTCATCAGCGGGATTTTGCGGAAATCCTCCAGGCCCTGGAGGTAGCCCGAGGCGCGCACCATGTATTCCGCCTCGCCGAGCTCGAGCACCGAGCCGCCGGTTTCCTGGTTGGCTTTCTGGATCGCCTCCACCGCCTTGGTGTGCGGAATCCGGTAGGCGGCGAGCTTCTCGGGATCGAGCACGACCTGGTACTGGCGCACCATGCCACCGATCGAGGCGACCTCGGCCACATTGGGCACGGTCTTCAGTTCGTACTTGAGGAACCAGTCCTGCAAGGCGCGCAACTGCGAGGCGTCCTGTGTGCCCCCGTGGTCGACCAGCGCGTACTGGTAGATCCACCCCACGCCGGTGGCGTCGGGGCCGAGCGAAGCCTTGGCAGCCGCCGGCAGGCGCGACTGCACCTGGTTCAGGTATTCCAGCACCCGTGAGCGTGCCCAGTACAGATCGGTGCCGTCCTCGAACAGCACATAGACGAACGAATCCCCGAAGAAGGAATAGCCGCGAACCGTCTTGGCCCCCGGCACCGACAGCATGGTGGTGGTCAGTGGGTAGGTGATCTGGTTCTCGACGATGCGCGGCGCCTGGCCGGGATAGGTGGTACGGATGATCACCTGCACGTCGGAGAGGTCCGGCAGCGCGTCTAGCGGGGTGCGCAGGACGGAATACACGCCCCAGGCGCTGACCATCAGCGTCGCCAGCAGTACCAGGAAGCGGTTGGCGATGGACCATCGAATGAGCTTAGCGATCATGGCTTGCTTCCCGACGGTGCGGGCGACACTGGCATAGCTGCTGAGGAGGTCTTGGGGTCCGCAGAGATGCCAGCCGCGGAAGCCCCTGCCATGGGTGTCACCCGGGTGAGTTGCGGCAGGTCGTCCGTGTCGATGAAGAACTCGAAGCTCGCGCGGTCGCCGGGCTTCAGGTTGCCTGGCGCGCCGCCGGGCGGCAGCTTGAACTCCATGGTCATTGCGCCCCACTTCATCGTCGGAATCGGGCCGTGCGAGAAGGTCATCGCGTCCTTGGTGATGCTTTCCACCTTGCCTTCGCCCACGTGCCTTGGAACCCCTGCAGCCGGCGTGGCGGAAGCGGGCGTCGCAGGCGCCGCGGTGCCGGGCGCGGCATTCAGGCGCGCCTCGACCCCCTTGAGGCTGGCCTCCGAGTCGATCAGGAACTGAGAGGAAACCACGACACGCTGGCCGGCCTGCAGCCCGCGCTTGATCTCGGTCTGGCCGCCGGTTTCGAGGCCGATTTCAACGTCGACCGGCCGGAACCGGCCGTTGTCCTCCGCCAGCATGACAACCGCGCGCTTGCCCGTCTGGACGACGGCTTCGGTCGGGATCAACAGCGCCTTGTCGGCACGCATGTCCGTGAACTGCATCGACACGAACATGCCGGGCACCAGCCTGCCTGTCGGATTGGCCAGCTCCAGGCGAGCCTTCAGGGTGCGCGTCGCCGGATTCACATCGGGAAGAATGGCCTGCACCTTGCCGTCAAAGGTCTCGCCGGGCGCGGCAGGCGTTCTGGCCTGCACCCGGGCGCCCAGACGCACCAGGGCCGACTGGCTCTCGGGAACTTCGGCATTGGCCCAGACGGTGGCCAGGCCGTTGATGCGAAACAGCGTGGTGCCAGCACTCACCGTCATGCCTTCGCGCGCGGCCAGTTCCGTGACGACACCACTGATGGGCGCGACCAGCGTGATGCGAGGCTGGGTGCGGCCGCTGCGCGTGACGAGTTCGATCTGCCCGTCGTTCATGCCGACCTGGCGCATGCGTTGGCGCGCGCCGTCGACCAGCGAGGCCAGGTCAGTGCCGCGCATGCGCTGCACCGACAGAAACTCCTCCTGTGCCGCGATCCATTCCGGGACATAGAGCTCAGCGAGTGGCTGGCCTTTTTTTACTTGGTCGAGCGTGGCACGCACGTTCAGGCGTTCGACGTACCCGGTCGCCCGGGCCTGCACGATGACTTGGTCGCGCTCGTTGAAGGCGATGCTGCCGACCGTGGTCACTTGCGGCGACACGATGCCCTCGGACACCACAGCGGTTCGCACGCCCAGGTTCTGCTGCACGCGCGCACTCACCGTCACACTGTTCTGGTCGCCGTCGCCACCCGCGTAGACGGGCGACATCATCATGTCCATGAAGGGCGATTTGGCCGGCTTGTCGAACCTGTTTCCGGGCACCATGGGGTCGTGGTAATAGAGGATCTTCTTGCCGTTGTTCGGGTCGGTGTCACCGGCCTTGAGGCCCGCTGCGATGTGGCGCCGTGTTGCGTCTTCGCCGGTTTCGTTGGGAGAGGCTGCAGGAGCAGCCGTTGTGCTCGCTGACGGTGTGGCCATCGATGACGTGCCCCCGGAGGAGGCGGACGATGGTCCCAGGTTCCTGCCGCGCTGTACCCCGAAGGTGTAAGCACCGAAGGCTGCCGCAGCGAGGACTGCTGCCGCGATCAGTCCAAGGACGAGAGGTCTTGCTTTCATTTCTGCGGCTCCTTGGTCTCGCCCGCGGCCGCAGACGGGCCGGTATCGAGCGCTAGATGGGTGGCGGGGATCAGGAACTCGAGTTGGGCCCAGAGCGCAGCGGTCTCCATCTCGAGGCGAAGGCGTTCCAGGCGCGTGTCGATCTCCATGCGTCGTGTCTCGAGTGCGGCGCTCAAAGTGCCCGCACCGCCGCGGTAGGCAGCCAGCACTGCTTGCCTGCGGTCGGCGGCGAGCGGAATGAGCGAGCTGTCGTACAGGGCGAGCCGTTTGCGGTTGCTCTGCCACTGCTGCAACCATGAGAGCGCCTCGGCGGCACTCTCTCGCGTCGCTTCCTCACGCTGGGCCTGCAGTTGCTCGACCGCCGCCAGCTTGGCCGCGAGTTCCCGATCCTGGCGATTCTTCTGGTCCAACTGCAGCGGGATCGACAGGTTCAGCGACACCATGTTCGAGTAGGCTGCCCCCCGCTGGCTGTACATCAGCTCGACACTCCAGTCGGAGCGCTTGTTGCTTTGCGCGACGTCGGCTTCCGCGCGCGCCGCCGCTTCCTGCCGCTCCATCAGCGCGATCTGCGGGTGCTCACCGATCTGGGCCTCCAGATTGCGGGCGTCCAGGCGCACGGAGCCCAGATCCGGGAGCACCATCGAGGGCTGGAGGGTGCCCGGCCCGACCCAGCGCGCCAGACGCGTCTGGGCCGTGGCGATCTGGCGCTCCTGCGCAAGGATGCGGTCGTCCAGTTGCGCCAATGCGGAGCGCGCCGTGAACACATCGGCCTGTGTGCCGCGGCCACCGCGGTAGGCGGCGTCGGCGCTCTCGATCTGCAGGTTCAGCTCGGCGCGTTGGGTTTGCAGCAGTTCTCGCATCCGCCCCTGGTAATAGCGATCAAGCCAGGCGATCGCGGTGTCGCGCCGCAGGTTGGCCAAGGCTACGGCGCGGCCCGCTTCGGCGACCTCGGCTTCCCGGTCAAAGCGCGCCGCGTGGGCCTGGCGCTTGTCGGAGCGGGTGAACTCCTGCATCACCCCGATCGAACGCATGGTCATGAAATCGCGCGTGAGACTGAACCGGTCGCTGCCGTTGACCGGCAGGTTGCTGATGCCGGCCTTGAGCACCGGGTCGGGGAGTTGCCCGGCGGCCACGGCCATCGAGCGCGCGGCGCCGGCGGCCGCGTCCTGCGCGACGAGTTGGCGCGAGCGCTCCTCGGCGAGCCGCAGCGCTGCGTCGAGAGAGAGCGTCTGCTGCGCATGAGCGCTCTGGCCGATGGCGCTCGCGCAGAGCGTCAGCGCGACGACCCAAAGACTGGCGGAGCGAAAGGGTTGGCGCGTGGATCGCATGATCGGCGCTGCCGGAAAAGAAGTAGGGAACATGGAATCTCCTGACGAACCTGCGAGTAGGTTGTCGGGCCGCGCCGGCGCGCCGAGCAAACTCGACGAACACAGCAAGGCACGACCGACGCGCCGTACCGGCCCTCAACGGGCCGCCAGCGCATGTCGGTCAGGCGATCAAGTTCTGTAGACGCAGTGCAGGATGGCGTGCGGTGGTGATGCCGCAACCAGTGCACTCAAGGACGCCGCCGCAGGACGCGGCGGGGATGCCGTCGCGGGCACCCAGGGGGTCATGGGGTAGAGGACCGACAGCAACACTGCGGGGACCGCCAGCGTGGAAGCATGGTCGCTTTGCTGTCCGTACTTGCAGTGCTCGGCACACAGATTGCCGGAAGCCGTGTCTGTTGCGCCGACCATGTCCGCACACGGCGATCCTTGCATGGCTGGGCCACGAGTGTCGTCCGTTGCTGCAACAACACCCTGCGCCATCGACATGGACATCGCGGAGGACGAGTCACCCGCCAGACTCGCGGAGAGCGCCGGGCAGGCGTAGGCGGCGATCGCCAACTGAGAGAACAGTAGCAAGCCGATCAGGCCACGGGCCACCATCCTCACAATTGCGCGCGTCATCGTTGCGCCCCTGGCAGCGCCGGCGCCAGCACCAGCACCAGCACGACGCACGATGCGTTGGCGGGCCGTGTGGAGAGGGTTGCATTGAGGGCCATGGAAAGAACGCGTGAAACGGTGCTGATGTAGTCAGTGCTTGCGAAATGGTTCCACGAATTCTAGGCCTGTCACGCAAGATAAGGGGCAAGCCGAGGCGATATGCCCGGCTTGCGAGGGGCGCGAGGGTCGTAGGCAACGCTCAAATCTCTGGCAGCCCGTCGCCCGCGGTATCGGGCGGCCCCAGATCAGCGGCGAACCGTCGCGGGTGCGTCCGGCAGTTGGCCCTGCTGGGAGAGGCGCTCCACTGGGGTGCCGAACTCCGGCTGCTCACCGCGAATGCGCGCGTACTCCGCAGCGGCTTGACGGTAGGCGGGGCGAGCCGTGTCTGCACCCGCTTCGCCGTTCGTGGCCGCAGCCAGACCCGAACGCATCCAGGCCAGCGTGTCCGCTTGGACTACCGCCCGGGTGTTGGAGGACACACTCACGACGGCACGCGGGTTGCCTTCAGGGTAGCCCTGATCCAGCGAGCCCTGCAGCCAGTGCTGCGTTTCCGTGGCCACCGCCGCACGGCTGGTGCTCGACGTCAGAGGCACCGGGCGAGGATCGCCTTCGGCATAGTTGCCGGCCAGTGCAGGACCGGCGATTGCGCCAAGCAGTGCCGCCAGCGTGAGGGAGGTCTTGAGGGAAGTCTTCATGTTCGATCCTTTGGCAATCAGAGGGTTGGCAATCCGGAAATGAACAACTACGTGATTGTTCTTTTTCCGATGCATCAACTCTAGGCCGAGGGTCCGCGCGTTACCGCACACGCAGATTACAGTTATGTCATCTGCCGGACGCGTTGAATCCACATGGTTTTCAGGTGCCGGCGGCAGGCGCAGCAGGCACGGGTTGGGGCGCCAAGATTCTTGGGAACGAGAGACGATCGAGACCTGCGCAAGCAGGACTATGGATCACAGCAAGTGAGAAATCTCGCTTAATGGCTTCAGGCCCGAGCCGAACCGGCCGATCGCTTCGCGATGCGTCCCGAGTTCGCTGTAGGGCAAGTACCGGATGCCTAGCTCGGCAACGCGCGAGAACGCCGGTCGGCGCAGCTGCTGCCGCACGTCATCGCGCCGGGCATCGGGTGCCACCAGAAACATCGAAACCCCCGCACCCAACTCGGTGCCAAGCGCGAGGTCCAGCATCCTCACGATGCCTGAGTAGATAGAGGTCGAGTGCTCCACCTCGAAAGCCGCCGCGATCTTCGAGCCGTCGGCCTCCACCCAGATCACATCGATCAGGCGCACCGAGTCCAGGCCGGGCTGCGCTCCCGCAGGCAGCTGCGTCAGGCAACCGTCACCGAGCCGCCCGCCCGCATAGCTGCGTCCCTGGTCGTTCGAGGCGATCCAGACCCCGTAGCCGAGCGACTTGCCCAGGTCGCGCAGCCATCCCTGGATTTCCGTGTGGGTTGCGTCGCTCTCACGCTCCGCGGCCCAGCGCTTGTGGGCGGCCGCCGACTCTTCGCGAACCTTCTCGAGATCGGCCTCCCAGCCTCGAATGGACTCGGCATCGTCGCCGCGCGGGGGCGGCGCGTAGCGGCCGGAGCCAATGTCGAAAAGGAGCCCGGCAAGCGCCCCCATGTCGTTGGACAGCTGTTGACGGTGCTGTGTGTTCAGCCGGATGCAGCCCTCGCGCATGGAAAGGTAGTGGTCCCACTTGCCAAGCTTGACGTTGCTGCCCGTGACCGCGTTGTAGCCCTTCACGATCGCTGTGTTGAACGGCATCACGATCGTTGGGTGAACGAAGTACAGCAGGTTCGCCACGGCCGGGCCAAGACCTTTGATCTGATGCGCGTCGATCCGCCGGATGGCTTCGACCACGTCCTCCGCGTTGTCGCAACAATCGCACGCGTGCAGCAACCGGGCGAAGGCACGCTGATTCCCGGCATTCTCGTAGATGTCGGGGATGCGCAGCTTGGGCTTCCAGAGAAACGCGTGGTCGGCGCCCTTGAAGATCTGGCGCTGCTCCGCCACAGAGCCCACGACGGTTTCGAGCGAGGAGCCGCGAAACGCGCTGCCGAAAGTGCCGGCGTCGATGTCCTTGACCACCTGGGCCAAGCCGCGGCGGATGGATCGGAAGTTTTTCAGCCTCTCTTCCCACAGAAACCACGAGTTGTAGGTGCTCAATGGATCGGTCTTCCAGTGACCGATGAGAACTTCAAGACCGATGGACATGGACAGGATGAGATGGGGGCGCATGGCGCGACGCTGCGATTGAAGCACGGGGCGCCGAAATCAGGTGCGACGCCTTCTCATAAATCTCTGGCACTCGAGAAGCAACTTAATCTAGCAATCAATATACAATCAAATCTAGCACTCAAGAGCATAAGAATCTAGCAATCGAGCGTCATCGGCCCTCCCACCGACTGTGCGAGCATGAAACATGGCAACCCATCCGACCTCGGTTTCGCGTAAAGCCACCCCTGCGCAGCGGCGGTTGGCCACGGCCCTGGAAGCGCTGCATGTGCTTCAGGCGCAGGGCCATGGCGTGTTCAACACGAGCCAGTTTTCCCGCACCGACCGCGAGGCGCTGCTCGCCGCGAGGTATCTCCAGCCGGTGATCCAGGGCTGGTACATGTCCGCCAGCCCTTCGGCCAAGGCCGGCGACACGACGCCCTGGATTGCTGGAATGAAGGACTTCATTGCCGCCTATTGCAACGCCAGGTTCGGCGCCGACTGGTGCGTATCGGCGGAGTACTCGCTGAAACTGCACGCCGGCACGACCTTGCTACCCCAACAGGTTGTCATTCACTCGCCACTGGGCAAGAACGGCGTGTTGGACTTGCCGAACGGGTTCTCGCTGATGGACTATCAGGCGAGAGACTTTCCTGGGCTCGACCGACGCGACAGCGTCGGAAACATCCGCACGATGACGCTGGCCCAAGCTCTCTTGAAGGCGCCGGAGAACTTCTTCAGGGCTTCCGCCCAGGACGCGCAGGTCGCGCTGCTGTCCATCAGCGATGCATCGGAACTCAGCCGGCTGCTCGCCGAGGGCAACCACAGCACGATCGCCGGGCGGCTTGCCGGCGCGTTCCGGGCGGTGGGCCGAGGTGCGATCGCGGACGACATCCTGGGATTCATGCGCGCTTTGGGCAACCAGGTCACTGAATTCAATCCGTTCGAGATCCCGCCGAGGATTGTCCCGGGCGACCGCATCGAGTCTCCCTATGTCTCCAGACTGCGACTCATGTGGGCTTCGATGCGCGACGACGTGATGGGTGACTTCCCGCAGCAGGAGCCCGGGTCGCCGGGCGACGTCGACGCATTCATGCAGGCGGTCGAAGATGTCTATGTCACCGATGCCTACCATTCGCTGTCCATCGAAGGCTACAGAGTCACGCCGGAACTGATCCGTCGCGTGGCGGGCGGGGATTGGAACGAGGACATCCACGAGCAGGACCGGCAGTCCAGAGATGCGATGGCGGCGCACGGCTACTGGCTGGCGCACAACGAGGTCAAGGTGTCCATCCGGAAGATCTTCAGCGGCGCAAACGCCGGTGATGTCCTCAAGGGCGATCATGGCGTCTGGTTTCGCGCGATGTTCGCGCCCAGCGTTACCGCTGGGCTTCTGGCGGCGACGGACCTGGCGGGCTACCGCGGGCATCAGGTCTACATTCGCAACGCGCAACATGTGCCACCGCCGCGCGAAGCCGTGCGCGAGATGATGCCCGTGCTCTTCGAACTGCTGCGCGACGAACGCTCGGCCGCGGTGCGCGCGGTGCTGGGTCACTTCATGTTCGTCTTCATTCACCCGTACATGGACGGCAATGGCCGGCTCGGGCGCTTCATCATGAACACGATGCTGGCCTCGGGCGGCTTTCCCTGGACAGTACTGCGCCTCGAGGATCGCGATCGGTACATGGCGGCGCTGAATGCGGCAAGCGGCCAGGGTGACATCAAGCCGTTTGCGTCGTTCGTCGCCCAGAGTCTGGATGCGGCAAGGGACGCGCAGGCCGACCCGCTGCACGACGATGGCGCATTGGACGCTGACATCGAAGAAGACGATCCGCAACGCCCGCGCGGTTGAGGGCTGCGGATGGCGCGTCAAAGCGGCGCGCGGCCCAGGTCGAATCAGCTTTCGGGCAACCTCAGAGAGAAGCTGATTTCGGTGACGCCCGATCGGGAGGTGGCGCGGGTCTGCCCGCCGTGCATGCGCGCGATCGCGGCGACGATCGCCAGGCCCAGCCCATGGTGGTCTGACGAGTCGGTGCGGGAGCGCTCCGCCCGGAAGAAGCGTTTGAAAAGATTGGGCAGCACGTCGGCGGGGACAGGCTCGCCCCGGTTGGCGACCTTGACCCAAACACCGTCGGGCTGCGTGTCGATCACGACCGCGATGGTCGAGCCTGGCGCCGCATACCGGCTCGCGTTGCTCAGCAGGTTCGACAGCGCCCGTCGCACCAGCCCTGCATCGATGCCGATATGCGCATCGCCGCTCACATGGACCTTCAGGCCTGAATCTTCCAGCATGGCTTCGTGAAAATCCAGCACTGTGCGCACCTGGTCGGCCAGACTGACGGGTGCCGATCGACGCGCCACGGTGCCGCGGTCCGCCTTCGACAGGAAGAGCATGTCGATCACGATCGCGGAGACCCGTCTCGCCTCTTCCAGCGCCGACAGCAAGGCGTCTCGCAGTTCCTCGATCGATCGGGGCCGGGCCAACTCGACTTCGACCATCCCGATCAGGTTGGCCAATGGCGTACGCAGTTCATGCGCCACATCCGCGTTGAAGGATTCCAGCTGCTGATAGGCCTGTTCGGCGCGATCGAGCACCGCATTGAACTGCGCCACCCACGGCGTGATCTCGGAGGCATACGGGGCGGGATCGATGCGTCGCCCCGGATGCTCTGGCCCGGTCGCGGCAGTCTGCCGAACAAGATTCTTCAATGGTTGCATCCCCCGATGCACCAGCAAGGCGCCGGTCAGCGAGATGACCGCCGAGCCGAGGACGACAGCGCCCACGAGCGTCCAGGCCAGTCGGGCTAGGATCTTGGCGTCCTCCTGGACGTCGATGCCAAGCTGCAGATGCATCGCGGCATCGCCCGACGGCGTCGGCTGCTCCTGCGTCGGCATCCACACCCAGCGCCCCGAGGTCCGAGCCGGCGCGGACGAATAGATGATCTCGTTGCCGCGGCGCAGCACGAGACTGATCTCCGCATGGGTCGAGAAGAAGTCGTCCAGCTTGTGGCGCAGCCCTTCGCGCCCCGGGTCATCGCGTGATTCCTGAATCAGGTGCCTGATCAACTCGGACTGGCGCTCGAATTCGCTGGTCTGCTTGACCTGAAAGCTCCAAGCGGTAACGGCGTAGATCGCCACGCACACCAAACTGAGACCGACCAAGGCCTGGGCTGCAAACCAGCGCGACAGCGCGGCCTGGATGGACCCTGTGCCCTGCGCATGCGCGGTGACGGCCTGCGCACGTCCCTCTGGCGTGACTGCCATGACGTCGGTGGTCGGACCCAGTCCTTCAGCGGCGGTCTTGGCGGCACTCACGGCGCGCCGCCTTGCCTGCTCTCCAGCACGTATCCCATGCCGCGCACCGTGTGCAGCAGCTTCTCTTCAAAAGGATCATCGATCTTGCTGCGCAGTCGCCGGATGGCCACCTCCACCAAGTTGGTGTCGCTGTCGAAATTGATGTCCCAGACCTGTTCGGCCAACTGGGTGCGCGACAGCACGTTGCCTTGCCGGCGCATGAGCAGGGTCAGCAGCGCGAACTCTTTGGCGGTGAGTTCGAGCCGCTGCCCGTTGCGCAAAGCCTTGCGCGCGACCACATCGAGACTCAGATCCTTGAGCACGTAGTTCGATACCTCGTGCAGCTTGCCGCGGCGCAGGAGTGCCTGGATTCGGGCGAGCAACTCGGAGAAGGCGAACGGCTTGGAAAGATAGTCGTCCGCGCCGCTTTGAAGTCCGCGCACCCGATCGGTCACTTCGTCGCGAGCCGTCAACATCAACACCGGCATCGACTTGGACTTGCGCACGGCGTCCAACACCGCAAAGCCATCGATGCCCGGCAGCATCACGTCGAGGACCAGCAGGTCGTAGTCTCCGTCGAGCGCGAGACTGCGCCCCTCGATGCCCGTGCGCGCGAGATCAACCACGAAGCCACTCTCGGAGAGTCCCTTCACGAGATAGTCGCCCAGCTTGTGTTCGTCTTCGATAACCAGGATTCGCATCGTCGAATGCTACGGCGCGAGGTCGCACGCGGGGATTACTTCTTTGTAATCCAGGTGGTGGGTGATTGGCGGACTGGCTTCCTAGAGTGAGTGCATGCCAGTTAGATGACTGGCATCGCCGGCTCGATGGTCGATGCCGACGCGTTCAGTGCAGCTCGCGGCATCGCGCAATCCGTTAAAGGAGACCTATCATGAAGAACCGTCAAATCCTCTCGCTCGCACTTGCCGTGGGTGCAGGCGCTGCATTCGTTGCGCCGTTTGCAGCCTACGCGGAAGGGCCGTCCCACTTTGCGCCCAACGAAGCCGGCGTGGTCTACCACCCAGGTGAGGCGGGACAGGCCAAATCCCAGGCTCAGGTATCAGCTGAACTCGCGGACGCGCAGAAAACCCCTGCCGGGGCCAGCATGCTGCGCTGGGGGTCGATGAGTACGCCCAAGGTCGGAGCCGCCAAGTCGCGCGCTGAAGTGGTGGCCGAACTGGAAGCCGCGCAGAAGCAGCCCAACTGGGATGCAGCAGCAAGGCTCGGTGCGCCCCTGCCAGCGCCCAGAGGTGATGCGAGCAAGGCTCGCGCACAAGCGCAGCCCTGAGGGTTGCGCACAAAACTGGATGTCCATACAGGCCTCCTGACATACTGCTCGACTTAGAATTCGCCGCATGCACCGGGTTCGCCTGTTCGTCCTTTGGATCATGATGTTCGCCGTGCCCTTCCAGGGGTACGCGGCGGCAGCCATGGTCTTTTGCGGACCTGGTCACGCCGGTGCGGCGGCCGAAGTGTCGCTTGCACAGCCCGGCGCGCACGACCATGCCCGGCACCCTCATGCGGACGGGCACGGCGATCACGAGCACAAGGCGGCACAGGCTGCCAAGCCTCCCGCAAAGGACAGCACCGCCAAGACAGCGAATGCCGAGCCTGATGCGATGCACAAGTGCGGTACCTGCGGCGCATGCCATGCCACGGCGCTGACCAGCACGATGGACGTGGCCGTCTTCCACGACCTTCCAAAAGCCGATCTGGCGGAGCCAGCCATCACGGTGGCCACGCTCGCTCCGCGCGTTCTCGACAAACCTCCTCGCGCTTAACGCGTTCGTGCGCCTGTGACTCTCGTCACGGGCCGCCGCGAACGCTCATGCATCGCCTGCGTCATGCCTTTTCGGGCAGCTCTGACGTACTCCGTTCATGAACTTGCGAGGACTCCATGTTCCATTCATCGCCGACCCGTTGGTTGGCAGCTTTTCCCGCCTTGGCTGCGTTCGCCGCTTTGGCGACCCTGAGTGCCGCTGTTGCGGTGGCTCAACCCGCGCCCGCGAAATCCGCTGAGGCTGCGGCGCCCACCGTCCTGACCTACAAGTCCGCGCTCGAGGGCTATCAGCCCTTTGCCGACGAAAAGCCCATCCCCTGGAAAGAAGCCAACGAGACGGTCTACCGCCGCGGTGGCTGGCAGGCCTACGCCAAAGAGGCGTCAGGCTCCAGTGCAGCCGAGGCCGAATCGCCCAAGGGCGCAGCCGCTGCGCCTGCCGCGCAGCCAGGCCATTCGATGCCCATGCCTGCGAAGAAGGAGAAGCCATGAAGCGCGCCCTTCGTTTGACGGCCGTTGCCGTCGCGACGGCTGTCCTCGCCGGATGCGCATCCGTCAGCATCGACGACGCCCTGAGCGACACAAATACCAATGCCCAGCAGTTCACCGGCGGGAAGCTCGAACTCAGCCGGACCCAGGAGCAGCGTGACCGCCGCGCCGCACTGTCGCAGGAACTGCTCGCCAAACCGCTGTCGCAGAGTGACGCGGTGCAGCTCGCGCTGGCCAACAGCCCATCCGTCCAGGCCCTGATCGCCCAGAGCTGGGGCGACATCGCCGCGACCAACCAGAGCAGCAGGCTGCCGAACCCGATCCTCTCGTTCGCACGCACGCGCCTGAACAGCGAGCTCGAGCTCGAGCGCCTGCTGTCTTTCGGACTGGTGGACCTGATTCTGCTGCCGCAACGTCTGTCGATCTCCAGGAGCCAGGCCGCCCAGGCCAAAGTCCAACTGACCGGCGCCGTGGTCGACCAGGTCACGCAGGTCAAGCAGGCCTGGGTCCGTGCGGTCGCCGCACAACAGACGCTGAAGTACGCCGAGCAGGTCAATAAGTCGGCCCAGGCCAGCGCCGAGCTCGCGCGCCGGATGCAGCTCATTGGGAATTTCTCCAAGCTGCAACGTGCACGCCAGCAGGTTTTCTATGCCGACGCGACGACCCAACTCGCCTCGGCACAGCACGCCACCACCGCTGCGCGCGAAGAGTTGATTCGTGTCCTGGGGTTGAACGATGAGCAAGCCACCAAGTTGACTTTGCCCGAACGTTTGCCTGACCTGCCCAAGGCCCCTCGAGAGGCGAAGGAAGTCGCGGCGACCGCGACTGAGCAGCGCCTGGATGTCCAACTCGCACGTGCCCAGCTGGATGTGGCGGGCAAATCGCAAGGCATCAACCTGCTGTCGACCTTCATCGACGTCGAGGTGGGCGGTCGGCGTGACACGGTGTTCGACAACGCGGAAAACACCAAGAGCACCCGTCGAGGCTTCGAGCTCGACATCCGCTTGCCGCTGTTCGACTGGGGGTCGGCGCAGCGCGACATGTTGAACGCGCAGTCGCTGGCCGCGGCCAACCGCTACGACGCCACCGTGCGCGGCGCCTCTTCGCAGCTGCGAGAGGGCTACTCGGCTTACCGCACGGCCTACGACATCGCGAGGCACTACCGCGACGAAATCGTCCCGTTGCGCCAGGCGATGGCCGACGAGAACGTCCTTCGCTACAACGGCATGCTGATTGGCGTTTTCGAGCTGTTGGCCGAGGCGCGCGACCAGATCTCCAGCGTGACCAACGCGATCAATGCCCAGCAGCAGTTCTGGCTGGCCGACGCCGCCCTCGCGGCTTCGGTGATGGGCAAGCCGACCGCCATGGGGGCTGCCATGGGTGGCTCCGGCGGCGAAAGCGCCTCTGCTGGCGCGGCCCACTGAGCGCACTTCTGCGCTCTCCAACCGAATTGAACGACATGACAAACAGACGCAATTTCCTGAGCGGCGCCGGTGCCATCACTGGCGCCATCGCCGCGGCCAGCGTGAGCAAGGTAGCAATGGCCGCCTTGCCCGAGCCTGTGCTCCAGACCACGCCCAACACCATGCCGCCGCTGATGCCTTCGAGCGGGCGCCCCTACAACCCCGTGGTCACACTCAATGGCTGGACCTTGCCCTGGCGCATGAACAACGGCGTCAAGGAGTTCCACCTGGTGGCCGAGCCCGTGGTGCGCGAGATGGCACCGGGCTTCAAGGCCAACCTGTGGGGATACAACGGGCAGTCGCCCGGCCCGACCATCGAAGTGGTGGAAGGCGACCGTGTGCGGATCTTCGTGACCAACAAGCTGCCAGAGCACACGAGCGTGCATTGGCACGGCCAGCGCCTGCCCAACGGCATGGACGGCGTTGCGGGCTTGAACCAGCCGCCGATTCGCCCGGGCAAGACCTTCGTCTACGAATTCGTGGCGCGCCGCCCCGGCACCTTCATGTACCACCCACATGCGGACGAGATGACGCAGATGGCGATGGGAATGATGGGCTTCTGGGTGACGCACCCCAAGGCAGAGCATCCATTGATCGAGAAGGTCGACCGCGACTTCGTGTTCCTGCTCAACGCCTACGACGTCGAGCCCGGCAGCGCGACGCCCAAGATCATGACGATGCTGGACTTCAACCTCTGGTCCTGGAACAGCCGGATCTTCCCCGGCATCGACTCGCTCAACGTCCGGCTCAACGACAAGGTGCGCATCCGCATTGGCAACCTGACGATGACGAACCACCCGATGCACTTGCACGGGCACGAGTTCCTGGTCACGGGCACCGATGGCGGCCCGACGCCCAAGTCTTCGCGCCAGTACGAGGTGACCACCGACGTGGCGGTTGGCCAGATGCGCCAGATCGAATTCCTGGCCGACGAGGAAGGCGACTGGGCCTTCCATTGCCACAAGAGCCACCACACCATGAACGCGATGGGCCACGAGGTGCCAACCATGATCGGTCTGGACCACAAGGACGTGGCCAAGCAGATCTCAAACCTGGTGCCGGACTACATGGTCATGGGCGAGCGCGGCATGGCCGACATGGCCGAGATGGAGATGCCGATCCCCGACAACACCGCGCGAATGATGACCGGCGAAGGCCCGTTCGGCTCGGTCGAAATGGGCGGCATGTTCAGCATGGTCAAGGTACGCAAAAACCAGAAGGCCGGCGACTACTCCAACCCTGGCTGGTTCAAGCATCCCAAGGGCACCGTGGCCTACGAGCTGGACGGCCCGGTGCCGGAGACCTCGCGCCAGCGTGGCGCCGGCGCGGCGGCGATGCCCGCACAAAACATGCCGGCCAAGAACATCGAAGTACAGATTCGCAAGCCCGTTAGCGGCCATTCCGGCCACTGAATCTTTCCCCCTCCGTTCCAACCTCCAACTCTCAAAGGAAACCCATGAAACACACCTTCCGCAAGACCGCTCTCGCAGCACTCCTGGCCTTGGCCGCCGCGGGCGCTTCGGCATCTGGCACCCACGCCGGTGGTCACGGCCACGATGCCGACGAGGCGATCGGCAAGCCCGGCGTGGCCACTAAGACCACCCGCACGATCAATGTCGACATGGCCGACAGCATGCGCTTCACGCCGGCCGACATCAGTGTCAAGCAAGGCGAGACCGTGCGCTTCGTCATCAAGAACTCCGGCCAACTCAAGCACGAGCTCGTGATCGGGACCGAGAAGGAGCTCAAGGAGCACTACGAAGTCATGAAGAAGAACCCGGAGATGGAGCACTCCGATCCGAACATGGTGACGCTGGCTGCGGGCAAGAGCGGCGAGATCGTCTGGCAATTCACCAAGGCCGGCAAGGTCGACTTCGCGTGCCTGCAGCCCGGCCACTACGACGCCGGCATGAAGGGCGCCGTGAACGTGACCAAGACCGGGAAGTAAGCAAGACACTCCCGCCGCGGGCTTCTATCGGAACGCGGCGGGATTCCAAATTCATTCATATCTCAGGAGATTCTCATGACCAACACCCGCATCGCACTCTTGGCATTCGTTGCCGCACTCTCGTTCGCTGGCGCGGCCAACGCGCAAACCTCCAAACCCACGGCGGACATGCCGGGTATGTCCGAGAAGGCACCAGCGGCCGGCGGCTCGGATGCGGCCGCAGCCTCGGATCTCAGCGAAGGCGAGATCCGCAAGGTGGACAAGGACAACAAGAAGCTCACGATCAAGCACGGCCCGCTCAAGAACCTCGACATGCCCGGCATGACGATGGTGTTCGGGGTCAAGGACGACGCCATGCTCGACAAGCTCGAGACTGGCGCCAAGATCCGTTTCCAGGCGGAAAAGATCGACGGCAAGATCGTCGTCACGAAGATCGAATCAGCCCGCTGAGCGCGTAAAAAATAAACGGGCGGCGACTATCGAAAGGATGGAGGAAGGAATGGCTTACTCAAGTGCTTCGCAAGTCGTTCGGCAGATCCTGGAGGGACCGGTCACCCGGCCAGCGTTGCAGCGCTGGCGACGCCAGCAGTTCTTTTCCGAGGCCGGGTTCGGCAGCTACTTCGGTCTGTTCAAGAACTTTTCCGAAGCCCGGGATTGGCTGCCTGACAGTCCGGAATTCGACCACACAGCCCTGGCGGAAGAGTACGTGAATGTCCGCACGAAGAAGGTGTTTGCGTACGACTCCCCCGTGATGTGGTGGCTCGAACGCGCGTTCAGAGACGGTGCCACCAAGTTGCTCGACATCGGTGGCTCGGTGGGAGTTCACTTCTACGCCTATCGCCGCTATTTCGAGATGCCGCAGGGCCTGTCCTGGCGCGTCGTCGAAGTGCCTGCGATCACGGCCATCGGGCGAAAAATAGCCAGCCAGGCCGAGGCCACTGGACTGAGCTTCGCCGAGGATCTATCGCAGGCGCTGCACGGCAACGACATCTGGCTGTCTGCCGGCGCCCTGCACTATGTCGAGAATTCGCGTCCCGGTGATCTGCTTCAACAGTGCGACACGCGGCCACGGCATGTCCTGCTGAACAAGCTTCCGCTGTACGACGGCGAGGACTACGTCACGGCACAGAACATCGGCGCTGGCTGCTTTGCGCCGATGCACGTCTACAACCGCCAGCGCTTCATCAAGGAGATCGAAGCGCTGGGCTACACCCTGCGCGACCAATGGCAGGTTCCTGAGCGCTCGATATACCTGCCGGGGTTTTCAGAGCGCTGCATTCCCGCGTTCAGTGGCCTTTACTTTGCCATCTGAGCGACGCAAGCCAAAGCGTCGATGCGCCCTGGTCAGTCCTGGCGGATCGGGATCTACGTTGCCTGCCGTCGACACGAAGAAGACGAGGCATCGCACCGTCGTGATGGCGCATGCTGTTGCGAGCGGGATTCTCGTTGTGGCGATCTCCGCCGGTCTGACGGGCTGCGCCGATTTCTACCGGCAGCACCGCGATTTTCAGGACGGCTGGCGTACAGGCGAGATTGTCGAAATCGGCCGCGCGAACGAGATTCAGCGCGGTGGGCGCACGGATTGCAGGAAGACGGCCAGCGCCGACGAACTTGCAGTACAGCGTTTTGCCATCCTGCTCGATCGTTCCACGGGCCAGCGCCACGCGCACATCGTGATGCTGGATCCCGCGACATCCGTCGAGTTGGGCGACACCGTCTCGACCAACGTCGTCAGGTGCGGCACACCCGTTCACGTGTTGTCGCATGCACGAGCACCGCGCGACTGACGCGGCCTCCACACGATCCCCGCCATCTTTGCAGCCAGCCCACCCACAAACCTAAGAATTCCATGAAATTGTTCGTGCCTCTTTTGCTAGCCGCTCTCGGTGGATTTTCCTCCGGCTTCTCTTTCGCTGCCGATCCTGCCGCACCGGTGCCAACCGAAAGAGCCCCCGCCAAATCGGCGAAACCCGACATTGCGAACGGCGAAGCTATCTTCAATGGCAAGTCGTGCGCCGCGTGTCACATGGCGGACGGCAACTCCGCCATCCCCGCCAACCCCAAGCTGGCTCAGCAGCATCCCGAGTACCTGCTCAAGCAGTTGCAGGAGTTCAAATCCGGCAAGAGAAAAAGCGCAGTCATGAGCGGCATGGCCGCGATGCTGTCCGAGCAGGAAATGCGCGATGTTGCCTGGTTCCTGGGCTCCAAACCTATCAAACCCGGGTTTGCAAAGGAGAAGGATCTCGTGGCGCTAGGCGAGAAGATCTACCGTGGCGGCATTGGAGACCGCAGTGTGCCGGCCTGCGCGGGCTGCCACAGCCCCAACGGCGCGGGCATCCCGATTCAGTACCCCCGACTGGGCGGACAACACGCCGAATACATCGCGGCGCAGCTGACTGCATTTCGCGATGGGGGGCGACTCAACAGCGTGCCGATGAGTGGCGTTGCAGCGAAGCTCAATGATCGCGAAATCAAGGCCGTTTCCGACTACATCGCGGGCCTGCACTGAGCCTCCGGCAACCTGCCTGAAATCACCATGCGGTCGATTCAGTACGCCCTATCCCACTTCTGCTGCCGTCGCGCGCGTACCTCGCGTACCTGCCAGTGGCCGGCAAGCCAAACGAGGTGACGCATGTACGTGACAGGCCGGTGGGTTTCCGAGAATGTGGTGAGCACCATGTTCATCGCGTGGATCCTGGGAGTGATCGTTTTCGCGGCGATCGTGTGCTGGCAGCGCCGCAAACACCGGAAAAGCCGATCGGACGGGCACAGAGGTCGGGGAACCCTTCGCTCGACTGCATCCAGGAAGTCCAGGCGGAGCAAACGATGAAGCATCGGCAATTCGCAACTGCGACCGGGCTTGCGTCCGACAGACGGCCGCTCGCGTCTTCGGCACTCTGCATACAAGTTCAGGCTCTCGCACGGTCGACATCCGCATCGCCGTCACGTCGAGTCACACGCCGATCGTTTGATTGGAGCTCTTTTCACCCGCGACCCGTCGGGTCGCGTATGCCGGGGTGGTTGCAACGTGCCTCTTCGCCGATCGTCGGCCGCTATGCAAAGGAGACAGCCGTGTCACGTGAAACCGACTCTGCCTGTATTGAGGCGTGCAACGAGTGCGCCGTCGCGTGCAATCGCTGCGCTGCCGCCTGCTTGAAAGAGGACAACGTCAAGATGATGTCCCGGTGCATCGCGCTGGACATGGATTGCGCGGCAATCTGTCAGTTCGCCGCCGCCGCGATCGCCCGCGACAGCGAGTGCGCAACAGAAGTTTGCGGACTGTGCGCCGACATCTGTGAAGCCTGTGCACAGGAATGCGACAAGCACCAGGCGCCGCACTGCCAAGCCTGTGCCAAGGGTTGTCGAGCCTGCGCGGTCGCGTGCCTGGAAATGGCCCATTGATTTCACACCACCAAGGAAAACCATGACCTCCCTGTCTTTCAAGACCTTGGCGAGCGCCTCTGCGCTCGCGGCCTTTGCGCTGACTGCGACGGCGCAAACTCAACCCTCCACTTCACCGGCGCCAATGGCCATGTCTTCCGCACAAATGCAAAAGGGTGGCGGATCGGATGAGATGAAAAAGTCCATGATGAGTGGCATGGACGGCATGCAAAAGATGCAGATGTCGGGCGACACCGACAAGGACTTCGCAATGCTGATGAAGATGCATCACCAGCAGGCGCTCGAGATGGCCAAGCCAGAGATCGCGCACGGTAAATCGCCGGAGCTCAGAGCGATGGCGCGCAAGATCATCAAGGACCAAACCAAGGAAATCGCGCAGCTGGATGCGTGGATGAAAAAGAATCCCTGAGCGGTAAAGCGGTGCCTCGCGCAGGGCACGCTCACATTAACGTCCAGGGCTCGCTCGGTCCGAACGGCGCAAGGTGGCTGGCGACATCGTGCGGGCCTGAACCCAAACACCGGTGATCACCTATGTTCGTTCAACCCATCGACTACTTCCTGGCCGTCTGGTTCGCTTTGGCCGCGCTGTCGACGGCCTACGTGGCCTGGGACCAACTGAGGAACAACCCCGAGCCTGTGGTGATGAAGTGGGGGTTCATCCTTGTCACCCTGTATTTGGGGCCTGTGGGCCTGCTGCTGTATGTGATGGCGGACAAGGAGCCAGCCCCAGGAGAGCATGAGGAGTTCGTCAAGCCGCTCTGGAAACAGGGCGTGGGCTCGACGATCCACTGCGTTGCGGGCGATGCGACCGGGATCATCCTGGCAGCCGTCGTGACCGCGGTGCTGGGACTTCCGATGTGGATCGACCTGATCGTGGAGTACATCGCGGGTTTCGCGTTCGGCCTCTTCGTGTTTCAGTCGCTTTTCATGAAGAACATGATGGGCGGCACGTACTTGGAGAACGTCAAGAGATCCTTCATGCCCGAATTCATCAGCATGAACGCGATGATGGCGGGCATGGCGCCGGTGATGGCGCTGCTGATGATGGGCCGCGACATGCGCGCCATGGATCCGACCGAGCTCATCTTCTGGGGCGTGATGTCCCTGGGCGTGGCCGTCGGATTTGCAGTGGCCTACCCGGTGAACGTCTGGATGGTGTCGCGCAAGATGAAGCACGGATTGATGACAGAACGTCAGCCCGAGAAGGCTGCAGGCGACCAATCAGACATGCCCACGCAGGGCAATCATGGGCAAAGTGCAATGCCTGCGGTATCGCATGACACGGCAAACAATACACAGGGTCATGGTGCTCACGCGGGCCATGAAGAAGGCGCACTTCCAGACAAAGCGCCAACTGACGCTTCAACCGGCAACGCGCACGGCACGAAGCCCGGCCAAGGTGGACATGGTGGCCGCAATGGTCACAGCATGCGCCCCGACGTGACGCGGCCACAATTGGCCGCGGTGACCATGACGACCACGCTCATGTTGCTCGCCGGCATGACGATGCCCGCGATGTTCGTGAACATGCGCTTGTCGAACCGGGACGTGCGCGGCGCCATCATGCCGCCGTCGATGATCATGGGCTGGGACACCCCGGGCGACGCGATGCGTGACATGTCCGCAATCCACCCGCGTCTGGTCGCACACGCTGCTGCAGCTCAGGCCCGTGGCGACGTGGATCTGGTCCCAACGCTGGACAACGGGGTCAAGGTCTTCAACCTTGAGACCAGCGTCATCCGTTGGAACATCCTCCCGGATGTGGCGGTCGAAGGCTATGCGTTCAATGCGACGATTCCAGGCCCGAGAATTCGTGTCACGGAAGGTGATCGCGTGCGCATCAAGGTGACAAACCGCTTGCCCGAAAGCACCACGGTGCACTGGCATGGCTTGATCTTGCCGAACGAAATGGACGGCCCCGCCAAGATCACGCAGAAGCCGATCCAGCCCGGCGGCTCGTACACCTACGAGTTCACGACCGAGCAGGCCGGGACTTTTTTCTATCACACACACGATCATGTCGATCGCCAGCAGGCCTTCGGCCTGTACGGTGCGCTGATCATCGATCCCAAGAGCCCGCAGGAGGAACCCAAGGCCGACCATGAGTACGTGTTGCAGTTGCAGGAGTGGCTCAAGCGCGAAGGTCTGACCTATCCGGCCATGCTGATGGAAGGTGGCCTTCCCAACTACTTCACCATCAATAGCAAGGCATTCCCCGCGACCGACACGGTGAAGATGAAGGTCGGTGAGACGATCAAACTCAGGTTTGTAGGCAGCAACAACAACTTCGTGCACCCCATGCACGTCCATGGCGGCCCGTTCACCGTCATCGCAAGGGACGGGTACGTCCTGCCGGAGTCGGCGCGCTTCCAGGCCGACACCGTCAATGTCGGACCCGGGCAGCGCTACGACGTGATCTGGAAGGCCTTGCGGCCCGGAAAATGGCTGGTCCACTGCCACATCCCGCACCACACGACCAACAACAACGTCGAGCAGGACGGAGGCGGCGGCCTGATGATGGTCCTGGAGGTGGCAGCCTGAATGCAAGGAACCACACGGTTGGAGGATCTGGTAGCAATCGCTTGACCTTCACACGATGTCAAGCCTGACACTGGGATCACGTTCAATCAAGGAGTCTCTCATGCAAGAGTTCGTCATCCAGTCAATGTCCTGTGGGGGTTGCGCGAGCCGGATCGCTCAGGCCGTCAAGAATCTGGACGCCACGGCGAAGATCGAAGTCGACCTGCCGACCAAAACATTGCGCGTCGACAGCGCCGAGGACCGCGCGTCTGTGACGGCGGCCCTGACGCAAGCGGGCTACCCGCCGAAGTGATACGCCACGCACGTGGCTTCGGCCTATATCGGCTGATGTTGTGTCGTGCGGGCCAATGTGAGGTGAATGCGCGCCATCCGGGCGCGCATTCACCCCATTTTTCGTTGGAGAACTCGAATGAACCCTACGCCGTCCAACCTGCATGAGCACCGCGAGGGGCATCATGGCGCGCACCCGCACCGCGCTGGAGAACCTTCCCATGAGACCGATGCGGTTCTGAAGGATCCCGTTTGCGGAATGACGGTGACTGCGCAGTCACCGCACGTCTTGCAGCACGAAGGCGCGCCGGTCTACTTCTGCAGTGCGGGTTGCAAGGCCAAGTTCTCGGCCGACCCGGCCAAGTACGCAAGGCGCGATTCCCAGCCAGCGGTCCCGCTCGTGCTTGCACCTGCAGATCCTGCGCTGCCCGCTCCCGTGGGCACGATCTACACCTGCCCCATGCACCCGGAGATCCGGCAGGGCCACCCAGGCAACTGCCCCAAGTGCGGCATGACACTGGAACCCGAGATGCCGACCCTCGACGAGGGAGAAGATCCCGAATTGAAGGACTTCAAGCGGCGCTTTTTCTGGACGTTGCCGTTCACCGTCGTCGTCACCGTGCTCGCCATGGCCGGCCACCGCCTGCAGTGGTTCGAGATGGACACGCAGAGCTGGATCGAGCTCGTGCTCACCGTGCCGATCGTGCTGTGGGCCGGGTGGCCGTTCTTCGAGCGCGCGGTGCAATCCGTGGCGAACCGCAGCCCGAACATGTGGACCCTGATCGGTCTGGGCACTGCCGCCGCGTTCATCTACAGCGTCGTCGCCACAGTAGCGCCGCACGTATTTCCTGCCTCGTTCGTCTCGATGGGGCGCGTGGCGGTGTATTTCGAAGCGGCCGCGGTGATCATTTCTTTGACCTTGCTGGGTCAGATCCTTGAGCTCAAGGCGCGGTCGCAGACCTCCGCAGCCATCAAGTCGCTGCTGGGCCTCGCCCCCAAAACAGCGCGCCGCGTCGGCCCTGACGGCGCCGAGGAGGACGTACCGATCGGTCATGTGCATGTGGGCGACAAGCTGCGCGTACGCCCTGGAGAGAAAGTGCCCGTGGACGGTGTGGTGATCGAAGGCAGCAGCGCCGTCGACGAGTCCATGCTGACAGGTGAGCCGTTGCCCGTGACCAAGCGAGTTGGCGACAAGCTCATCGGTGCGACGTTGAACACCAACGGCGCACTGGTGATGCAGTCGGAAAAGGTCGGCTCGCAGACCGTCCTGGCGAGCATCGTCCAGATGGTCGCGCAGGCTCAACGCTCCAGGGCGCCGATGCAACGAATGGCCGATCACGTCGCCGGCTACTTCGTCATGACGGTCATCGGCATCGCGGTGCTGACGTTCTTGGCCTGGGGATTCTTCGGGCCGGAGCCCAGCTGGGTCTACGGCCTCATCAATGCCGTGGCAGTGCTCATCATTGCTTGCCCCTGTGCACTTGGGCTCGCGACGCCGATGTCGATCATGGTCGCCACGGGCAAGGCGGCCACGCAGGGCGTCCTGTTCCGCGATGCCGCGGCGATCGAGAACTTCCGCAAGGTCGATGCGCTCATCGTCGACAAGACCGGCACCCTGACGGAAGGCCGGCCGCAGTTCGAGCGCGCGGTGCCTGCGCCAGGCTTCACCGAAGACGAGGTGCTGCGCCTCGCGGCCAGCCTGGACCAGGGGAGCGAACACCCGCTGGCCGATGCCATCGTGCGCGCGGCGCGCGAGCGCAACCTGGCGCTGGACACGCCCGACGGTTTCGAATCCAGCAGCGGCATCGGCGTGAGTGGCGGCGTGGGCGGCATGAAGCTGGCGCTTGGCAACACGGCGCTGATGGATGAACTGCGCGTCCCAATCGACGACCTGAAGCCGCAGGCCGAGGCGATGCGGGCCGAAGGCGCCAGCGTCATGTTCCTGGCGGTGGACGGCCAGCCTGCCGGCTTGCTTGCAGTCTCGGACCCGATCAAGGCCACCACCATGGAGGCGCTGTCCGCGCTCAAGGCCTCGGGCATGCGGGTCATCATGGCCACCGGCGACGGGCTGACCACGGCCCGGGCTGTCGCGGTCAGGTTGGGCATCGATGAGGTGCATGGAGAAGTCAAGCCCGCCGACAAACTCGCGCTGGTGGACAAGCTGCAGCGGGAGGGCCGCATCGTCGCGATGGCGGGTGACGGCATCAACGACGCCCCCGCGCTCGCCAAGGCCGACGTCGGCGTGGCGATGGGTACAGGCACCGACGTCGCCATGAACAGTGCCCAGGTGACGCTGGTCAAGGGCGATCTGCGCGGCATTGCACAGGCGCGCGTCATCTCCGAGCAGACCATCGCCAACATGAAGCAAAACCTCGGCTTCGCCTTCCTCTACAACGCCCTCGGCGTGCCGCTGGCCGCCGGCGTGCTGTTTCCGTTCACGGGATGGCTGCTGTCGCCGATGATCGCGGCGTTGGCGATGAGCCTGAGTTCGGCCTCGGTCATCACCAACGCCCTGCGCTTGAGAGGAGGTGCGCGACAGCGAACTTAGGGGGTCGCCGCGAGCGGCGGCCCTGCCAGTCGAAAGGCATGTAACAGGCGACGCGTCGCGCGCGTGTTCGTTTTTGCTTAGCCGAGCAGTCAACAGCACTTCAACGGGAACCATCGGAAGGACATAAGACATCTCTTTGCTGGCGGTGACTGGCTGTTGGCCAAAACTCGTGGGTAAATCAAAGTAACGCCGGTTGAGCGTCAACTCGCTACTTCCCGCGTTGCGCATACCAACTTGGGGTCTTGTCGCACATCGAGAGATCAAAAACGAATCGACAGTCCCTGCTGCGCGATGAGATGCGAAAGAATCATGCCAGTGCCACAGCATTCGGTATTTACTTTTCAATAGAAGGCAACGCCCATGACTGACTCGAGCAAGCTCCGTTTGGATCTACCCCTGATCCTTCCCGATGTGGACGACGTCGAGGATCACTGCGTACAACGGCTGACGGAAGCGCTCGAGGGGCGACCCGGCATCTCCGAGGCTCACGTCGTTCGAGACCCCAATGGGCAACCCCAGCTGTGCCTGCACTACGACCAGTCCGCCGTCTCCATAACTTGCCTGCGCGAACTGGTCGGCTCGGTCGGCGCGCAGTTGAGCGAGCGGTTCTCTCACCTGACGATCAGAGCCGATGGCTCGCTTCATGCACGCGCAGCGCGCGGCGTTGCCGCCGATCTGCGAAGTGTTCCGGGCGTTCTGGAAGCAGATGTGTCGGGCTCCGGTTCCGTTCGTATTGAATACGACCGGCTACTGGTGTCGGCGGAGACATTGAGGGCAAAGGTGGCGACGCTTGGGATCCGCACGACGGGCGCCAACGCACTGCCAACGGACGCCGCACCGAAGATCCCTCCCCGGCCTTCCCGCTCCGGCGACGAATCCATCGACCATGCCAACCATGACCACGCGGGCCACAAGCACAGCGGGCCTGACCACAGCGACCACGCGGATCATGCGGGCCACGATCACGGCCAAAAAGGTGCTGGCGGTCATGCGGGTCATGACCACTCCGAGGGCGGCCTCCTGGGGGAGAAGAGCGAACTGATCCTTGCGGCGCTCGCCGGCGTACTGCTGACCGTGGGATGGCTGATCGAGCGCAGCGGCGCCGGCCCCGCCTGGCTCCCCACGGCCACCTACATCGCTGCATATTTCTTCGGCGGCTTCTATACGGTCAAGGAAGCGTTTGAAAACCTGAAAGCACGTCGCTTCGAAATCGATACGCTGATGCTGGTGGCGGCGCTGGGTGCCGCGGCGCTCGGCAAGTGGGCCGAAGGCGCGCTGCTGCTGTTCCTTTTCAGCCTGGGTCACTCGCTCGAGCACTACGCGATGGGACGCGCCCGAAAGGCCATCGAAGCACTTGCCAAGCTCGCACCCGAGACGGCTACCGTGCGACGCGACAGTGGTACCGAAGAGGTCGCTGTCGAACAACTGAAGGTCGGCGACGTGGTCGTCGTGCGGCCCAACGAACGGCTGCCGGCCGACGGTGTCGTTGTGGTTGGGACGTCCAGCGTGAACCAGGCGCCCGTCACTGGCGAGAGCGTGCCGGTCGACAAGCGGCCGGTCGACGACATCAAAGCGGCACTTGCGGCCTTTGATCGAGTCGCGCCGGAGCACAGGGTTTTCGCAGGCACGATCAACGGGTCGGGTGCTATCGAGGTGACGGTGGCTCGCCGTGCCGAACAATCCACGATGGCCCGGGTGGTCAAAATGGTGACCGAGGCAGAGGCGCAGCGCTCGCCGACGCAGCAATTCACCGAACGCTTCGAACGCATCTTCGTCCCCGCGGTCTTGGCCCTGGTTGTCCTGCTGCTGTTCGCAGGCATCGTGATCGACGAACCGTTTTCCGACACCTTTTATCGGGCGATGGCCGTTCTGGTCGCGGCCAGCCCATGCGCATTGGCCATCTCCGTCCCCAGCGCCGTTCTCAGTGGCGTGGCACGCGCCGGCAGAGGCGGCGTCCTGGTCAAGGGCGGCGGCCCGTTGGAGAATCTCGGCACGCTGACTTCCATCGCTTTTGACAAGACTGGAACGCTGACCGAAGGCAAGCCCAAACTGACCGATGCCGTCGCAATGCAGGGCGTCACAGACGATGAACTGTTGGCCGTGGCGCTGGCCGTTGAAGAGCACAGCGATCATCCCCTGGCGACCGCCATCGTGTCCGGCGCGCGCGAACGCCTCGGTGATCGCGCGAAGGCGGTTGTTGCCTCAGACGTCAAAAGCATCACCGGACGCGGCGTCCAAGCACATGTCGACGGCGAGGCCGTTTACATCGGAAAGCCGATCCTGTTTTCCGAGCTGCCAGGCTCTTCACTGCCTCAGGACGTGAAGGAGGCAAACGACAAGCTGGTCGCTTCCGGTAGAACAACCATGGTCGTGCGCAAAGGTGAGCGTTACCTGGGGGTGATTGCCGTCATGGATACCCCACGCCCCGTGGCGGCGCAGGTCATGGCCGAGCTCCGAGCGCTTGGCATCGAGCGGCTCATCATGATCTCCGGGGACAACCAGCAAGTCGCCGATGCGGTGGCCAAGAGTGTCGGCTTGACCGAGGCACGGGGCGATCTCATGCCGGAGCAGAAGGTCGATGCCATCAAGGCACTACGCAAGGAGCATGGCAAGGTCGCCATGGTCGGCGACGGCGTCAACGATGCGCCTGCGATGGCCAACTCGACAGTCGGCATCGCCATGGGTGCAGCGGGCTCCGACGTCGCGCTTGAAACGGCCGACGTCGCCCTGATGGCCGACGACTTGGCCCAGCTACCGTTCGCGGTAGGGTTGTCGCGCAGCACGAGCCGCATCATCAAGCAGAACCTCTACGTGAGCCTGGGTGTTGTCGCTGTGCTGATTCCCGCAACGATCTTCGGCCTGAACATCGGCACCGCGGTTCTGTTCCACGAAGGCTCGACCTTGCTGGTCGTCGTGAACGCGCTGCGTCTGCTGGCGTACAAGAAAGGAACCTTGCCGGCGTCACAGGTCGTGGCAGCCATCCCGGCGGGCGCAACCTCCTAAAGCGACGACGGATCGATTGCAACGCGACGAATCGTCTCGAACGCTCTTGCCTGCATCAATGTGCCGCGGGCGGGACAGCCCTGAAAACCGTCTGCAGCCGCTGGCCATCGGAGAAAAAAACGTCATCGATATGCGGTTTCACACCGACAGAGACTGGAGGCGTTTCATCAGCATCAAGTGATACCCCCAGGGGAGAACTTGACAGACTCCCCGGGTGCGAGCCTCGGTTCTTCAATGTGCTCCATGCTTGCGGTCCCGTCCTTCTGAGTGCTCTTGTGCATCATCACGGTCTCGAAGGCGGGGCTCTCGGCCCCAACCAACACGAGTGGCCTGCTGCCCGTGTTGGTGACTGTGAAGTAGCCCGCGGCCGGAAGCTCGCCTGGCAGCAACCGCATGCGCTGATCCATGAGCTGCAACTCCGCTGCCAGGGCCTGGGGTGATATCGCTGCGAGCAGTAATCCGAGCATGGTTCGGCGATCAAGTTTCACTGGTGGCTCTTTCCCCGCTCGGCTCATCTATCGATGAACGCCGGGCACTATCTCTTGTGGTTCTTTTGGCTCTTGCGAGCCGGCGCGCTTTTCTTCTTGGCGTCACTGCCCGACAGCCGATCGAGCAAGCTTTTTGCGTAGGGGCGGCGATGCGCCGCCGGAAAGTCGCGGCGCTCTTTCCACCATCGAACGAGAAGAAAGATCACGGCCCCGATGGCGAGGATGCTGATGTACAGGCCCAGCATCATGAAAAAGTGCGAGCCGTCGTCGGTTGTGGTGCGGAACACGGCCTTGCCTTTCCATTGAGTTCAGAATGGTTCGCGAGCGCGAGATCACTCAAACCGATGTGTTCCCGACGCTTGCCCGCATGGAACGCGTTCTAGTTGGATCGTCGAGTGATGAATATCAAAGCGCTCCGCCAGGGTGCGGGCCCCCTCAGCCACGAGTTCGTTGAAGTCGCCGCTCGCGCTGACCAGATGAACGCTCAGGCTCGCCTTGCCGCTGGTGATAGCCCATACATGCAGTTCGTGAATGGAATCGACCCCAGGCAGCGTGCGCAACGCCTTGTTGACCTCGTCGACATCGACATCGTCCGGCGCGCCCTCGAGAAGAATATTCATGCTGTCACGCAGCAGAACCCATGTCCTTGGCAAGACCCAGAATCCGATCGCGACGGCGATGACCGAGTCGACCCAAGTCCATCCCGTCAGCCAGATCACCACCGCCCCCACTATCACTCCCACCGACCCGAGCATGTCGCTCCAGACCTCGAGATAGGCGCCCTTGACATTGAGGCTTCGATCTTTGCCCGAAGAAAGCAATCTCATGCTCACGAGGTTCACGACGAGACCCAGTGCTGCAATGATCAGCATCGGAATCGAGTCGACCGTTTGCGGCTCACGCATCCGCCGCCAGGCTTCATAGAGGATGTAGATGGCAACGCCGAAGAGCAGGAGAGCATTGAACGCCGCTGCCAGGATCTCGAATCGGTAGTAGCCGAAGGTCCGCTTGGTATCCACCACGCGCTTACCAATCTGAATCGCCGCGAGCGATATTGCCAGCGCCACCGTATCGGTGAACATGTGCGCTGCGTCGGAAATCAGTGCGAGGCTTCCGGTGACAAGTCCTCCGATCACCTCCGCGACCATGAACGTCGTTGTAAGGGCGAGTGCGATCCACAGGGACCGCTCGTGACCAGGGCCCGAGGCGGCTTGTACGTGCGAGTGTGATTTTCCGGATGCCATGATTGCCTTCAAAGATTGGGAGTGGGAAGCTGGAGGGGTTCGTGCGCGCTCCCCGTCTTGATCGTGTCGGCCACTGGCCTCCAACGAATTTCCAAGGGGGTGCCGCAACGCATCACATTGGTGAAGACGACATCGCCTACGGTGACGGGAAAGCCGTCGCTCACCGCGACAACATGCGAGTGTTTGGACCCGCCTGAGCGGTAGGACAAGCGAGCGAAGCGCGACGTCGCAAGTTGTTGTGAGCTTGCCGTCTGTCGGCAATCGGTCCGACCGCTTCCTCGCAGTTGACGAGCGGAGGCCAGTTCGGTCACCTCTGCGGTGCGCCAGCCTTCCCGGAACGCACTGGCGTCTTCCATGAGGGTCGCGCAGCCGCCCAAGCTTGCGGCGCAACCCGTGCCGAACGCGGCCATCGCGAGCAGTCGTCTGGCCCGCGAGGCGCATGCGCGATCAGCACCCTTCGCGAGACAACGGGCGTGCGGATCGGAGTCGTTCACCACAGCACCATCAAACGATGGCTTGCCCGTACCCGACATCCATGACGTATATCCATCCCGCACCTGATTGGCCAGTATGAGCTGAGGCTGCGATGATCTTCACGAACTCGTCGGCATCTTCATCATTGCAATGGAGCTCGAGCTTGTACTCGTTCACCACTTCGTCGCCCAGTTCAATGGAGTAGCGACGCTCGGCTTCGTGAAGTGGGGTCAACGAGCCCTTCACGACGTACAGGGTCAGGTTGTGTCGGCGGCCGCGTGTGTCATCTCCCCACGCGCTGGACCCCTTCAATGCAGCAATAACGGCCGCGACTCTGTTGTTGTGGACATATGCCTTGATCTCTTTCACGGTGTTTCTCCTTCTAAGGTTTCTTGAGTCTTGGCTTTGCGCCTTTCGGCTCGCTGCTCCGCCCACTCGTACATCAATGGCAGGATCAGCAATGTCAACGCGGTGGAGGTGAAGAGGCCACCCACCACCACCGTGGCAAGGGGGCGTTGCGTCTCCGCACCGACGCCGGTCGACAGCAGCATCGGAATGAGGCCAAGGATCGCGACGGACGCGGTCATCAATACAGGGCGCAGCCGCAGCGCTGCACCCTGTTGAACCGCCTCTCGGATTGGCAAGCCTTGGCGCCTCAGATCGTTCAGGAACGTCACCATCACGATGCCGTTCAGCATGGCAACACCGAAGACGGCGATGAAGCCGATGGCCGAGGGGACCGACAGGTATTGCCCGCTGACAAACAAGCCGACGATGCCGCCGATGATTGCGAACGGCACGTTGGCGATGATGAGCGTCGCATGCCGCACAGAGTTGAAGGCGGTGTACAGAAGGATGAAGATCAGACCGATGGTCAACGGAACGATCACCCCGAGCCTGGCCATCGCTCGCTGCTGATTCTCGAAGGAGCCGCCCCATTCGATCCAGTAGCCGGTTGGCAACTCGACTTGCGCCTTCAGTTGCGTATCCGCCTCCTTCACGAAGCTGTCGACATCGCGGCCCTTGACGTCCATCTGGAGCACTGAATAACGCTGCAGAGATTCACGCCGAATGAAGGAGTACCCCTCGTCGAGCTCGATCGATGCGACCTGCGAGAAAGGCACCAGCGCCCCGCCACCCGTGCGGATTGGAATGCTGGCGATGGCCGCTGGGCTCACCCTGAACTCGTCGGAGAGGCGAACCGCGATTTCAAAACGCTTGGTGCCATCGATCAATGTGGAGACCGCGCTGCCACCGATACCGGATTGCACGACCTCCAGGATCTCATCCGCATTGATGCCGTAGCGCGCCGCGGCGTCCCGGTTGACCTTGATGATGAGTTGCGGCTTTCCCTTGTTGGCTTCGGCCGACAGGTCCGCAACACCCGGAATCTTCCCGAGCACGCCTTGAATCTTGCTGGTGAGTCTGTCGAGTGTTGCCAGATCCTCTCCGTACAACTTGAGCGCAAGCGTGGCCCGCACCCCGGAGATCAGCTCCTCGACGCGGGACTGAATCGGCTGGGTCGCGCCGAACACAACGGTGGGCACCACTTTTTCGAGAGCCTCTTGCATTTCCGAGGCCAGCTTTGCGTAGGAGATCTTCTCTGGCCACTCCCCGGGTGGCTTGGTGTCCAGGTTCAACTCCATGTAGTTCACGTCCGTGGTCTCGCCCCCTTCGGCGCGGCCGATGGTCGCGAGCACAGATCGGATCTGCGGGAATTGCTTGTGCAGTGCCGCGCTCACCTCGTTGGACACGCGGATGGACTCGTCGAGCGACGTGGAAGGAATACCCGTCACACGAAACTGAATCGTTCCTTCCTGCAGCTGAGGCATGAACTCCTTGCCCAGAAATGGGAACAGCGCCAGCGAGGCGAGCAGCAGGACGATTGCCGAGCCGACGACCAGACGCTTGCGCTCAAGCGCCCAATCCAACAGAGGAAGGTAGATCCGCTTGGCGCGCCGAACGAGGAAAGTGTCCTTCTCCTCTTTGGGCTTCAGGATCAACGCGGCGAGCACCGGGACCAACGTCAGCGAAAGCAGGAGCGAGCCCGCCATGGCAAACGTGATGGTGTACGCCATCGGCTTGAAGAGCTTTCCCTCGAGCCCGGTGAGCGAGAACAACGGCAAGAAAACGACGATGATGATCAAGATGGCGAATGCGATCGGATTGACCACCTCTCGGGCTGCTTCCAGGATAAGGTGCGTCTTCTGAATCGGTTTGCCCGATTCCTTCGCATGCGCCAGAAGTCGAAACGCGTTCTCGACCATCACGACCGCGCCATCCACCATCATCCCTGTGCCGATCGCCAAGCCGGCAAGCGACATCAGGTTGGCGGAGACACCGAACTGCTGCATCAGGATGAATGCGATCAGCATCGCCATCGGTAGAGTGATCACCACCACGATCGCCGATCGAAACTCGCCCAGGAACAGGAAGAGGATCACGGCGACAAGGATCGCGCCTTCGACCAGCGAGCTCTCCGCGGTGTTCAGGGCTTTCTTGACCAGTTCGGTGCGATCGTAGACCGGCTGCAGCGTCACGCCCTTCGGCAGCGCTGCCTGCGCCACGGCCAACTTGGCTTTGACGGCGTCCACCACGTTCTTGGCGTTTTCGTTGACCCGGGCCAAAGCGATCCCCAAGACGGCTTCCTTGCCGTCTCGTGTCACTGCGCCGAATCGGGGCGCGGGAGCTTCCTTGACTTGTGCAACGTCCCGTACATACACAGGCGCGCCGTTACGCTCAGCGATGACAATCTGCTCGATGTCTTTTGTGGTTCCCACCAGCCCGAGACCACGCACCAGAAACTGTTCCGCGCCGAGGTTGATCGATTGACCGCCAACCTGCTTGTTGTTGGCTGTGAGCCGCTCCATCACCTCCTTGAAGCTCACGCTGTACTTGATGAGCTTTCGCGGATCGATCTGAACCTGGAACTGCTTCTGTTCCCCGCCCCACGAGACGATGTCGTCCACGCCGGGGGCTGTACGCAGGATCAGTCGCACGGTCCAGTCATGGAGCGTACGTAGATCCATGGTGCTCATCTTCTTGTCTTCGGACTCGACCGTGTACCAAAACACCTGGCCGAGACCCGAACTGTTTGGACCCAGCACTGGCTCGCCATAGCCTTGAGGCAAACGCCCCTTCGCTTCCTGCAGTTTCTCGCCCACCAAGCGCCGAGCGAAATAGATGTCGACATCGTCCTTGAAGTAGACGCCTACGTAGGACAGGCCGAAGAGCGAGACCGAGCGCACTTCTTCGACGCCCGGCAAGCCGGCCATGGCGCCTTCGATCGGTGTCGTGAGCAGCTTTTCAACGTCCTCCGCGGCCAAGCCTGGAGACTCCGTATAGATGTTGACTTGAACCGGGGTGACGTCGGGGAAGGCATCGACAGGGACGTTGCGAAACGCCTGGACACCGAGTCCGACCAAGACGGCAAAGATGACCAGGACGAGGACCTTGTATCGAAGCGACGCGTCTACGAGTGCGTTGAGCATGTTTTACTTTCGATTCCTCAATGTGCGTCGCCGATTTGCGACTTCAGCACGCGTGCCTTGAGGGCATAGGTTCCCGCACTCACCACCTGCTCGCCGGCCTTCACGCCTGACTTCACAACCGTCCGGGTACCGAGCCTGTCGCCTGGATCAATGGCGCGCTGTTCGTAAGCGCCGTTTTCAAAGACGAAAACGTTGGGCTGGCCCTGCATGAGCACGATGGCCTGGTCCGGCACCGTCAGCACGTCCGTCTTCGGGGCCGACTTCGGCGAGGGGCTTTCAATGGTGGCGGTCGCGAACATCTCAGGCTTGAGGCGACCCTCACCGTTCTTCACCTCGATGCGCGCCGGAATCGAACGCGTCTCCTTGTCGAGGATGCTTGCAACGTAGGTCACTCGTCCTTCGAAACGCTCGTCCGGATAGGCACCGACGGTGACGGTCGCTTTCGCCCCGACGCGGACTTTCGCCAACTGGGCCTCGGCCAGGTTGGCCTCGATCCACAGCGTCGACAGGTCCGCGACGACGAACAAGGCATCGCTGGGCCCGGCCAAGCCGCCCACAACGGCCTTTTTCTCGATGATCGTGCCGGCCAACGGCGAAGTCAGCGGGAACACGGAGGCCACGCCTGCGCTCTGGCCCGATGGGACGCCCAGCAGCCGAAGGTGGTCCTCTGCGGCGCGGAGCGTCGCGCTTGCCTTTTCATGCTCCGCTTTGGCCCGCAGGTAGTCCTTCTGCGGAATGATCTCTTCTGCCTGCAAGGCAGTGGCGCGCTTGTAGTCCGCGTCAGCCACTCGCTGAGCAGACCGTGCCTGGCTCAACGCAGACGAAGCCTCGCCGACAGCCAAACTGTCCAGGGTCGCAAGCGACTGACCGGTTCGAACATTGTCACCAAGGCTTGCCGCTACGGTGGCAACGCGACCTTCGACGCGAGGCGCAATCCTGGCAATGCGATCCTGGTTCGCGCGAATCGTCGCTGTCACCGTGACGGTATCGGCCAGAGCCTGCGCCTTAAGTTCCTCCAGGACGATGCCGGCGCGATCCGCTTCCTCCTTCGAGAGCTTGAGGCCTTCTTTCTCGGCAGCCTTCTCTTCGGCAGCGGGCTTCTCGGCCGAACCGTTGCTGCCTCCGCAACCGGAAAGTGCGATCACTGCAAAGGCCGCGCAGATCGCTGCGGCAAGCTTGGTCAGAGCGGAACGTTCGGTACTGCGCTGATCGACCAGGGTGGAATTGAATTTCATGGCGTGACTCCTTCAGGAGGCCAGCCGGCGGCTAGCTCCAGTGCAAGACGGGTGGATTGATAGTCGATGAGCGCGTCGATCAGATCGCGGCGTGCGTCGAGGGCTTGCCTGTTCACCACGATCAAC
This sequence comes from Variovorax sp. ZS18.2.2, assembly GCF_024701975.1. Taxonomy (GTDB): domain Bacteria; phylum Pseudomonadota; class Gammaproteobacteria; order Burkholderiales; family Burkholderiaceae_C; genus Variovorax. The sequence continues at coordinate 110,678 of NZ_JANLNM010000005.1, read as the reverse complement.
TCGAGAAGACCGATCTGGCCGGCGCGCTGGGACTTGACCGAAAGCTGCTGGTTATCGAGCAGCGCCGGAAGCACACGCTCCTGGAGCCTGGTGACACGATCCCTCAGGCTCTCCAGCTTGGCCCAGAGCGCTTGCACCTGCGCTTGCGCGTCTCGAACGCCCGCACTGCGCGAGTTCTCGGCTTGGGTGAGCGCGCTGCTTGCCTGTCCGATGCCGGCGGCATTGCGTTTGAACAATGGCAATGGCACTGAGACCGAAACGGTTGTGAGACGTTCGCGAGCACCGGATGCACCTTCACGTCCCACGCCGACGCCGACGGTGAGATCGGGATATCGGCTGGCGCTCTCCAACTTCAGCTTGGCCCGTGCCGACTCCTCCCGTGCACGCAGCGCCTGGAGGCGCGGCTGGTTATCGACCTGAGACAGCAGGGACTCGAGGCTGTAAGCCGCGGTTGCCGTGGGGCGGAGCTCGCCGCTCGCCTGTGGCAGGCTTTCCGCGCGGAGTTGAAGCTTCGTTGCCAGATCAGCGCGAGCGTCGAGCAATTGTTCCTTCGCGACGGCCAGTTGGTTGCGGGCACGCTCGGCCTCGACCGTGGCCACGTTGGAATCCAGCTTGGTGTCTTCACCGGCGATACGCCGCTTTTGCACAGCTGCCGCGGTGCTCTCGAAGAGGCCCAGCGCCTGCTCTTCGAGCTCGGTGCGTTGCTGCAAGGCGAGGACGCGGTAGTACAGCTGCGCCACCTCGACGCGAACCTGTCTGCGTGTCTCGGCGATCTCTTCCTGCAGGGCCGTCAGCGCCGCATCGGCAGCTTCGCGGCGAAAGCCTCGCTGGCCTGCAATCTCGAACGTCTGTTGAACGCTGCTCGACCACTCGCGACGCCGTTCAGACGACGCCCCCTCCTGGGGGACAGTCCGGCGGATGCCATCGAAAGAAACGACTGGATTGTTATAGAGGAACGCGTTGGCGTCGGTGCGCGAACCTTCCGCCGAAGCGAGTTCGGCCCGCTTGGCTCTCAAAGCCGGATTGGATTCTTCAGCCAGACGCCAGACTTCCGTCAGGCTCAATCCCTGTAGGACCGGCCGGGGTTGTGCTGGTTGCGCAGCTTGGGCGGTGGATTTCGCGACTTGCGCGAGGCTGGGCCATGCGGCCAAAGCCAATGCACTGGCAATGACCAGCGTCTTGATTCGCATCGAATTCTCCTAGCGTTGAAAAACAACCAAAGGCGAGATTCGGCGAGCTGTCGTCGTGTGAAAAGGAAAAGAAGGAACGAGCTCGCCGATCAGAGGGCGAGCGTTCGTGCTGGGCGTTCAAGCCCTATGGGGATTGGGGAACGATAGGTAGGCAGGCTGAGCGCTGGTGGCCATCCTCCGACAGGGGCCAGAAAATGAAGAGACAGAACCGGAGCGATGTAGGCAACGCTGGCATGACAACCGATGCAGTCGTCGCTGTCGGCGATCGTCTTCAACTTCAGGTCTTTGCTCTTTTCACCCGAAGATGCGTTGGCTTGGTGCTCGTGGTGACCAAAATGCGCGGCACCAGTGCCAGCCTCATGCCTGCAGTAACCCGTGGCCGCACCCCACGCGAACTGCAGCGGCAGGATCGCGAGAAGCATGGCTAAGAGAAACGTACGCATGATGGCAAGTGTATCGATGGCGCGAGATTTTTTCGATGGGCTTGTGTGTGAAACTCAGGCCAGGGACCGGGTGATCTCGCGCTATCGCGGCTTACGTCGCCGCCTGGCCGCACTTCGCGCAGAAGCGCGCTCCGGGCACCAAGGCGGTAGAGCAGCCAGAGCAGACCCGTGCAGCTGCAGGAGCGGCGCCGCACTGTGCGCAAAAATTCGCGCCAGGAAGGAACGGAGCCCCGCACGACCGGCAAGGCTGCCCGCCGCGCGCATCGGCTCCTCCATACGGATAACCACTCTCCCGCCCACCGTGATGCCCAGAACGGCTCGACTGACCATGCCCACGTCGGCCGTGGTCACCGTTTGCCAGGTTTCGAAAGATTTCGCTGAAGAAGCTCATGATGATTCCTTGGAGGGCAGGAGCGCCCATTGCTGTGGAATGAAGTGATTGGAAACCATGAAGTCACTTCAAGGTCAAGCGCAGCGGTGCATTTCCGCATGCACGGGATGCTCGCGCGATCGCCAACACGTCCAGATCGGCTCGGTACGCTGCGGTGGCAACGCCGAAAAACCCAAGCAAGGTTGAAAACAAGTTGTCGTGGGAATATTCCTGCCCTGCAACCGAGGCAAGGCACGAGATCGGCAATTTCAGGCGCTCCTGTGTCCGGGCCGGTAGCCAGGCGAGCATGGGAACGTGCGTTTGCTCGCTGGGCGCAAGCATCGGCGGCAGCCCGTGCAGATAGATGTTTCGCTCGCCAAGGCTTTCACCATGGTCCGAGATGTAGAGAACCGCGATGTCCATCGCGGGGGCGCGAGCGCGCGCTACATCCACGATTCGAGCGATGTTCTGGCTGGTGTACTCGATCGTGTTGTCATAGGTGTTGACGAGCGCCTGCCGGTCGCAAGACTGGATCCGATTCGTATCGCACGTCGGCTGGAATTTGCCAGGTGCTGGATACCGCCGGTAGTAGGCTGGCCCGTGACTGCCCATCTGGTGCAGAACGATTGCCGTGTCCTGCTTCACTTCATTCAGGCGCTCCTCCAGCGACCGGGCAAGGATTTCGTCCTGGCACGCATCCTCACCGCAAAGGCCGTCAATGCCTGACGTCGGCATCTGCTGGGTCGGCACTCGCGCGCAGACCCCCTTGCAACCGGAGTTGTTGTCGAGCCATTGCACCGAAACGCCTGTCCGCAGCAAGACGTCGAGTGCGTTCTCGCGCTCACGCGCCTTCCGCACAGAGAAATCCTCGGCCCCCAGCCCGGAGAACATGCAAGGCAACGATGTCGCGGTGTCAGTTCCACACGAAACGACATTTTGAAAGTACAGGATGTCGCGGTTGGCGAGGGCCGCATTCGTCTCGCGCGCATAGCCGCCCAGGGAAAAGTTCGCCGCTCGTGCGGTTTCACCCACGATCAGGACAAGCACCAGCGGGCGCGCTGAGAGGGACGGGGTACGCCGCGCGTCCGGTGCGATTCGAAGAATCGCCCCGGATGTAACGTCTTCGCCTTTGAGGTAGCCGTAAACCGCATTGATGTAGTTGGTAGGCACGAGTTGGAAACGGAGTTCACGGTGGTTGCGGAACGTGGATGCCAGCGTCCCATACGAAGTGGCAAGCAAGGCGCTGGCGACGCCGGCCGCCATTGCCCCCAGCAGCGCCGTGTGGATCGTCGATCGCTTCCATTCGGCTCTGCGAATGCCGACGAACCACAGCAATGCCGCGGGCAAGATGCCCCGCCAGAACACATCAACGAACGCGGGGAGCGAGAGCAGCTCGCGGACCTCGCGCGTGTCTGTTTCGACCATGTTCCGGACCAAGCCCTTGTCGAAGAGCACTCCCCATGCATCAAGGTAGTGCGAGACGCTGGCCGACACGATCAACAGGAAACACAGCAAGACGACGCCAACCCTGCCGGTGACGAACGGTCGCAGGAGCACAGCGAACAACAGCGCCAGAAAAATCCCGAGCCCGACGGTCGAAGCCAAGGCGGCGGCACTCCAGCTGTCCTGCGCAGAAGCGAAAGTCTTCCAGAAACTGAAATTGTCTACAGCAACAATCCAGCTTGCGGTACCCAAGCATGCCCAGGTTGCGGAGAGCGCCTTGTTCGTTCCCCGCGAGGGGGCAAGTGGGCTGCCTTCGGCGTCGAAAGGCAGCCGAAGGGGTTTGTGATCTGGCATGGTCTGGAGTCATTCACGCCGAACAAGGGCGGCGGCTGCCACCTCACCAGTCGCGTGGGAGGACTCTAGAAATCATGCCGAACAAAATCCGAACTGGAACATTACAAACATGTAATGCCGCGCTCCGCGTGGGTGCGAGCGATAGGCAGGCGGAGGAAAATCGCAGATGACCGAAATGTAATCACCCCCCGTAATCGCGAAGTTACGATCAAGGAATGCACTTGCTAGTAATCGAAGACGAAGTGAAGTTGGGAGACTACCTGCGCAAGGGCCTGGTGGAGAGCGGCTTCAACGTCGACCTGTCACGCGATGGTTCCGAGGGGCTGGGCATGGCGCTGACAGGCAACTACGATGCGATCGTCCTGGATGTGATGCTGCCAGGCATCGACGGCTTCAAGATCCTCGAAGCGATCCGCAAGTCTTCTTCCATTCCCGTGTTGATGCTGACCGCACGGGACGATGTGGTCGATCGCGTCAAGGGTTTGGAAAGTGGTGCAGATGACTATCTCGCAAAGCCCTTCGCTTTTTCCGAATTGCAGGCGCGCATCCGAGCGCTTCTGCGTCGCGGAACGCTGCAGGAAACGACGCGCTACGCGCTCGCGGACCTTCAGCTGGATCTCACCACGCGCAAGGCGACACGGGGTTCGAAGCGCCTGGAGCTGACGGCCAAGGAATTTGCCCTGCTTTCGCTTCTGCTGCGCCGGCAAGGTCAGATCCTTCCTCGAGCCATCCTGGCTGACCAGGTCTGGGGAATGAACTTCGACAGCGAGACGAACGTGGTCGAAGTGGCTGTGAGGCGGCTTCGGATGAAGATCGATGATCCTTTCGACGTGAAGCTGCTCCATACGGTACGAGGCATGGGGTACGTACTGGAGCTGCGAGACGCGGACTCGGCGTGAAAGAAAACTCCATCCAGACATCGCTGTCTCGCTGGTTCGCGATACAGACGTTGATTGGCTTGAGCTTCGTGTGCGTAGCCGTGTATGCCGCAACACGATGGAGCTTTCAGCTCAAGCAATCGGAAGAGTTCGTGAGGTATATCGAACTTGTGCAGCATGTGGTCGAAGAGACCAGCAATCCTCCCGATCTCAACGCCTTGCGCCACAAGCTGGGTGACTACTTCCTTTCGCACCCGGATGCAGCTGCAGCGGTGTGGGTTGGCGAGGCGCAGGTTTACCTGTCGCCGGGTCCGGCCGCCAAGGGCAACTGGGTCACGCAGGACCGCATGCTGGAGGGACTCGCAATCGATGGCAAGCCGATCAAGTTGCAACTGACACTCGATGTCTCCAAGGATGACTTGTTGCTGCGCCGGCTCGCATGGACTCTCTTTCTGGCAACCACACTGGGGTCTTTGCTGGTGGCATTCACGGGATCCTTGGTGGTTCGCCGCGGACTGAAGCAGCTCAAGCTGCTCGCGGCCAAAACCGCGGAAGCAGGACCGGAGAACGCCGGCATTCGCATTGACGCCTCGAAGTACGCAAGCGAACTCCAGCCATGGGTGGGCCAATTCAATGCCTTGCTCGAGCGCGTTGAGGGTGCGTACGAGCAACTCGAGTCATTCAACGCCGATGTCGCGCATGAACTCCGGACGCCCCTGGCAAACATGATTGCCCAAGCGGAAGTCGAACTGAGCCAGGCGCGATCCGTCGCCGCCCTTCAGGACGCGTTGAGTTCCCAACTGGAAGAGGCACACCGCCTTTCGGGCATCGTGACTGACATGCTTTTCCTGTCCAAAGCGGATCGCGGTGCGCGTGCAAGACGGACCGGGCCTGTGAGCATAGCCGAGCAGGTTGCTGCCGTGGCCGAATTCCATGAAGCCGAGCTGGAGGCCGCCGACCTCTCTTTGAAGATCGATGGGGACGCCAATCTCCTCGTAGACGTCGGCCTGCTTCGGCGCGCTGTCTCCAACCTGGTCAGCAACGCGATCCGATACGCCACGCCGCAAAGCCTTATTCGTGTGGCAATCGAGCAAGAGGCGAACGCGGTCAAGCTCTTCGTGGACAACCGCGGAGAGCCGATCGACCCATCCGCGCTGCCGCACCTGTTTGAGCGCTTTTACCGTGCGGATCGATCGCGCTCTGGCTCCTCCAGCCACCACGGGCTGGGTCTGACGATCGTGTCGGCCATCGCACGTATGCACGGCGGTTCAACATTCGCTTCTTCGGCCGGCGGAGTGACACGCATCGGGCTCGTGCTGGGCCGGCCCGAGTCGAGCGGAGACTGAGCCAGAAAAGAATACTTGAGGCCGCACAGCGTCTCTCTAGCCGCGCATCAAATCTGCGCCAACTTCGCCGGGCACAGGTCCAGGATCACTAGGCCCTGACCGAGATCGGCTGGCCGTGTCGAAGACCTCCTGCCACATCGCTGGCAGCAAAGTTGATCTCCGAGTTTGCCGTCACGGCGAGTTCGCCGGACGTTCGCATTAGACGGGCGGCTCTAGAGGCTCTGCGATCAGAACGCCGGCCCGTGCAGGCGGGACGAAATCCGGCAAGCTGCTCCCAGCCTGCGTTAGCAGGTCAAACTCGCTATCGCTGATGGAGTGACCGACCAGATCGAAGTGACACAGCGTGCCCATAAGTTCAGCACCACCGCCCATCATCGGCACGCCGTGATAGCAGATAACGATGCCTTGGTGCGGGTTGCCGTTGAGCCTGGGATCCAGCGCGGAGTTGTTGGTCTGGAAGAGCCCCTCGCGCAGCACGAATTGGCAGAAGCTGGTGTTCAGCGGAACGACCTCAAGAAAATCAGTTCTGATTTGTCCGTGCTTGTCATGCAGCAGCACGTTTCGCAGCATGGTAAGCGGCTAGGCGTCCCACCTTGAACGGAGGGGGCGACTAAACGATGCTGTCCGGTTAACTTCTAACTGGACGCTTATGGATGTGAACCCCAAGTCGCGGCGCAGGCATACCGCCGAGTTCAAGGCACAGGTCGTGGCCGCGTGCGCTGAGCCCGGCGTCAGTGTCGCCGCGGTTGCTCGAGCCTTCGGTCTAAACGACAACCTCGTTCACGACTGGCGCCGCGGTCGCAGTGGCGCAGGCAAACCGGCCGCTACCTCACTGCAGGAGTCATCGGCCGAGTTCATTGCGCTGTCGCTGCCCTCGCCACCAGCGGCATCTGTGGCGTCGACGCCGGCTCCTTCGCGCGCGCCGGCAGCCTCTGCCGAGGCGATCCGGCTGGAGTTCAAGCGTGGAGCTATCGGCGTGAGTGTGACGTGGCCAGTCTGCGCCGCTGCGGACTGCGCGGCGTGGTTGCGGGAGGTGCTGCGATGATCCGCATCGACGCGCTGTGGCTGTGCACGAAGCCGGTGGACATGCGCAGTGGTGCCGAGCGCCTTCTCGCGCACGTGGTGCACGCGCTGGGAAGCGCGAACGCCCACCACGGCTACGTGTTCGCCAATGCGCGTGCCACGCGCATCAAGATGCTTGTGCATGACGGCTTCGGCGTGTGGTGCGCCGCGCGCCGGCTGAACATCGGGCGCTTTGCCTGGCCACGCGAGATCGATGCGGCGAAGCCGATCTCTCTGACGCAGGCGCAGTTCGATGCGCTGGTGGTCGGGCTGCCCTGGCAGCGCCTGCCAGAGATGAGCGCGATCACAAGGCTGTAAACAAAGTGGGTGAGGTGGTGCGTTGACAGCGCATCTCCCAGTGGCGGCACCTCGCCGCCGCATGCATGATTCACGGATGCAAGCACTGCGCGATCTCAAGGATGAAGACCTCCAAGGTCTAACGCCTGAGATCGTCGCCGCGCTGGCCCGGCAGATGCTCCAACGCATCCGCCAGCAGGACAGCGAGATCCAGTTCAAGGACGCCAAGATCGAGAAGATTACCTTCCAGCTCGCGCAGCTGAAGGCCTGGAGGTTCGGTGCGAAGACCGAGGCGATGAACGCCGAGCAGCGGCGCCTGTTCGAGGAGACGCTGGCCGAGGACGAAGCCAGCCTGCAGGCGCAGCTGGAGCAAGCCAAGGGCGAGTCGTCGACACCGCCGGCGACCACGGGCGACAACAACGATAGCAAGCGCAAGCCCCGCCGTCGGCCATTGCCCGAGCACCTGCGCCGCGAGGAGCACCACCACGAGCCCGAGAACACCGATTGCCCGAGCCCGGATTGCGGCCGGCCGATGGTGCGCGTGGGCGAGGACGTGAGCGAACGACTGGACGTCATTCCGGCGGAGTTCTTCGTTCAGCGCCACATCTACGGCAAGTGGGCCTGCCGCTGCTGCCAGTGCCTGGTGCAGGAGGCGGCCGCGCCACAGATCATCGACGGCGGCATGCCGTCGGCCGGCCTGGTCGCGCACACGATGATCAGTCACTTCGTGGACCACCTGCCGTACTACCGGATGGAATTCATCAACGCGCGCTCGGACGTGCACACGCCGCGCTCCACGCTGGCGAGTTGGTCCGGGCGAGGTGGTGCGGCGCTCATGCCGCTGTACGACGCGCACAAGCGCTTCGTGCTCTCGGCGCCGATTCTGCACGCCGACGAGACGCCGGTGGCCATGCTGGATCCGGGCGCCGGCAAAACAAAGCGGGCCTACGTCTGGGCCTATGCGCGCGGCGCCTTCGATGCGGTGCCGGGGGTCATTTACGACTTCTGTGTCGGGCGGGGTGCGCAGTACCCCGTTGCCTTCCTCGGCCCAGAAGATGATGGACGCGGCGCATCAGCGTGGCGCGGCACGCTGGTGCGCGATGAATACGCAGCCTATGACAAGGTGCTGATCGCCCAGCCCGGACGCATCCCTGCGGGGTGTCTTGCGCACGCGAGGAGGAAGTTCGATGAGTTGCTGCGCGACGGCGGCAAGAGCGCGGTCGCGCAGGAGGCGCTGCTGCGCATCGCGCAGATCTATCGCCTCGAGCGCGAGCTGGCTGCCTTGACGTGCGAGGAACGACTGGCCAGCAGGCAAAGTAACGCGAAGCCGCTGTGGGATGACCTGCATGAGTGGTTGCGGCTGGAGCGAAGCCGCGTGCCGGACGGCAGCGCCACGGCCAAGGCTCTGAACTACAGTCTCAACGCCTGGGCGGCGTTGACGCAAAACCTGCTTGATGGCGACGTGAACGTCGACAACAACCATTGCGAGAATCAGATCCGTCCTTGGGCCCTTGGCAGAAAGGCATGGCTCTTCTGCGGCAGCGAATTGGCCGGCCAACGTGCCGCCGTCGTCATGAGCTTGGTGCAGTCAGCCCTATGCCGCGCGCGGCATAGTGTCGACTATGCCGACCGCCGAACTATGCCGAGCGGCCTCGCTTCTCCCCGGATTCACTGTAGGCTGCGGTCGATCCAATCGGCATAGTTTGACCGCTCACAGCGCCTCGAGAAAGGCGAGCACGTGATCGTCAGGACGAAATCGAAGTCGCTTGTGCTGCTTGTACGGCTCGAGCTTCGCGAGAGCTGCCTCTTTGAGGCCGAGGTGGGCATGAAGGTAGGTCTGCGTGGTCTCGATCGATTCATGGCCGAGCCACAACGCGATCACCGAACTGTCGACTCCCGCCTGTAGGAGTTCCATTGCAGCGCTGTGCCTCAGGACGTGCGGTGACACCCGCTTGGTTGCCAGCGATGGACATGTCTTGCTGGCGACGCCCACATGTTTAGCCAGCAACGATTGAACGCTGTCCGGGCTGAGATGACCGCCATGCAAGCTGGGAAATAAGGCCCTGGCATCGCGTCGCGCGGGTTCGTTGAGCCACGCCTGAAGCGCGATCCGGGCGCATCTTGCCAATGGGGTGCATCGCTCCTTGCGGCCCTTGCCCACACACCGCACATGCGCACCGGTACCGAGATGAATGGCTTCTCTTCTCAAGCCGATCAGTTCGGAGAGGCGCAAGCCGGTCTGGGTCGCGAGCAGCAGCAATGTGTGATCGCGCCGGCCGATCCACGTCGTCCGATCGGGCGCAGCGAGGACGGCTTCGATCTCGGTGCGCGTCAGGAAATCCACCTGACGTTTGTCATGTCGCTTGCTCGGTATCGCGAGCACGCGCTGGATGAGGGCGCTGTGAGCCGGCTCTTCGAAGGACACAAACCGGAAGAAGGATCGGACGGCGGTCAGGCGCAGGTTGCGTGTCGTGGCGCTGGTGCCGCGCTCCATCTCGAGATCGGTCAGGAACGCGCCGATGAAAGGCGCGTCCAGTTCATCGAGGGTCAAGGCGGACGGCGCCTTGCGAAGCTTCGCCATCGCGAACTTCAACAGCAACCTGAACGTATCCCTATAGGACGCGATCGTATGGACGCTCACGTCTTGCTGACGGACAAGCCGCTCGGTAAAAAAGCGTTCGACCAGTGAGGCGACGTTGCAACCGGGCTTCATGGTTGAGTCTCCCACCGTCGATCGAGACGCCGCGCCGCCTCTTGCATCAGTTCCGGGAACGCCGAGAGGTACCAATAGGTGTCGCGCACGCAGGTGTGGCCAAGATAGGTGGAAAGCGAAGGAAGTTTCTTCTCGACATCGATGCCTTCGCGATACCACCCCAACAGCGTGCAGATAGCGAATCGGTGCCGGAAGTCATGCACGCGCGGTCCCGCATGATCGCCAGGACGCCGCAGACCGATCTCACGCGACAAGCACCAGAAGACGCGGTGGACGTACTGATGCAGCAGTGGTCCACCGCGCTCCGCAACGAAGAAGCGTGGGGTGCGGCGCGTTGGCAGATGGGTGTCTCGCCGTTGCGCGTAATCTCGTAGCGCTGCGCTCGTCGTTGGATGCAGGGGTACGAGCCGTGACTTCCCAAACTTGGTCAATCGAATCGTCAGCACGCCGGCGTCCAGGTCAACGTCGTCACATTCAAGGCTGATCGCCTCGGACAGACGCATGCCCGTCACTGCGATCAGTCCGAACAGGCAGTGGTAGGTCCAGCGGCGAAGTGCACCTGTTGGCGGCAAGGACAGTGCGGCTGCCAGCAACGCGCTGACCTCTTCATCGCTATAGACGTAGGGCTTGGCACGCTTCAGGCCTGGCAGGAGGCCGACCGGAGGCACTTCCGTCTTTGGATCGAAGCTTGCGATATGTCGCGCAAATCCGCGAACATCCGTCAGCCGCAATGCCCAGGACGCATGCCGACCGGCAGGTAACGTCGCCCACTCCATCGCGAGCTTCGTGGTGATGGTCGCGGCCTTGCACTTGTCCATGAAGGAGACGAAGTCGGCGAGCCGTCGTGTCTGATGCTGATACTTGAATCCAAAGCCCTTGCGCATGTTCAGGTACCGCTGGAGTGCCGAATGTAGATCCGTCATTGCGCACCTCCCGGCCACGGCAGGCTCAACGTGCGGAGCGCTTCGATGTCAACCTTTGCGTAGATCCGAGTGGTGTCGTGGCTCTTGTGCCGCAGCACATGGCCGATCTCCGACAAGGTGGCGCCGGCGCGCAAGAGCTCCGTGGCCAGGCTGTGCCGGAAGATATGAGCGCCTTGGTGGGCGTAGCCCTGGATGCCGGCGCGCTCGAGCGCGGTCTTGGCGATCATCGTGATTGCGCTTGCGGACGCAAATCCGGTGTGGGGCGCAAGGCTGCGGAGAAATAGCTGACGACAGGAGGACTTGGGTCGGCCTTCCTGTAGGTAGGCAACGATCGCTGCGCCGACGTCTGATGCGATCGGCATCCTGGCGCGCTGTCGGCCCTTGGCACGAACAAGCATCTCACCGGCTCTCCAGTCGATGTCATCCAAAGTGAGTGTTGCGACCTCATCGGCCCGCAAGCCGAGCCTGGAAAGCATCATCAAAATGGCGAAGTCACGTCGTCCCACCGCCGATGCCCGGTCGCAACCATCCAGGGCCTTCTGAACCTGTGCCGCGGAGAGATAGGTCGGAAGGCCCACGAGGTTCCAGTGCCTGATCGAGGGCACGCAGCCGGCCAATGCGTGCGGGTTCAATCCCGTGTGATGAAGGTATCGGAGAAACGCGCGCAGCGACCAGCACATCAACTGGGCGGACTTCGGGCTCCAATCCTGGGCGTGGCACTCGACATAGCGAATCACCTCATCCTGCTTGATCTTGCCGAGATCGCTGGCGCCAGCGGGGCAGACTTCAGACAGGAACCTTCGGATCGCAGGCTGATGGTGCGCGATCGTCTTCGCTGTCAAACCGCGTTCAATACGCAGATAGTCGCCAAATCCCGCGAAGACCTGCTCTTGCAGAGTCTTTGTTGAGACGGGCGCCTGCGCGATTGCGCCAGCGGCGCGCAGGGTCGAAAGCCACCGCTTCAACGCGGCCCGGTCGTCGAGATGGATGGTCTGCTTCGCTCCATGGTGTCGCAGGTAGCGCTCCACCATCGGTTCATTGAGTTTGCTCAGTTTGACTCGATGGATTGCCATCCAAGCCAAGAGATTGCCGACCACATTGAGGGAGCGCCAAGTGCCGGGTCTGGCGAGCCCGATCTCGACGAGGCGCGCCGCATACAGCTCGATAAGACGCCCATGGGTACCGCTTCTCAGGCGCCGGAACAGCCGGCTCCTGCTCAAATACTCTTCCGTATTCGTCATCGAAGTCTCCGTTGTTGAGGACGGAGGCAGGATGAACTATGCCGAACCGATCACACGCGGCCTACAGTGAATCCGGGGAGAAGCGAGGCCGCTCGGCATAGTTCGGCGGTCGGCATAGTCGGCCAAGCTCCACGGACATGATCCATGGGCCTACCTCAAGGACGTGCTCGAGCGTCTGCCGACGCATCTGAACAGCCGAATCGATGAGTTGCTACCGCACAAGTGGCGTCCTGCCTGACCTGAGCCAGCCCGCCCATATCCGACATCGCGTTCGGCCGTCAACGTGGGACGGCTGGCCGCTTACGCAGCATGTCACCCTCAATCCTGTACACGGCGGTGTAGCGGTGAGCAACCCCTTCGTTCAGATACCCCAGTGACGCTTTCGCTCCTCGCGCTTTGAGCACGGAGTTGAATGCAGAAATGTTGCGTGGCTGGTTCATCGCAGGCAATTTGGCTGGATCCCTCGCTTGGAAAGCGTTCAAAGTATCAGCAACGTACGCCCACAGATGTTCGGTAGCGCACAGACGGAACCGCATGACGCCTCTTTACGGAAGCGGCGCTGGCCTCAGGCTGTTTATCGCTTGTTAAAGCTTAGAGGTGCATCAGGGAACGCTGACGGTCGTGATGTGCCGAGCACACATTACTTCACCGGACGCTCACGGAATACTCCGCCAAACCAACGGGGTGTTGACGGTTCGTCGGCGCGAAACAGGACGGCGCTCAGAAGAGAGCGCCTACGCCTTTCACTTCGGGTTGTTCAGCACCGGCGGCCAAGGTGCACCGCGGCTCACCGAGTTCCATGCGGGATGCTTCATCGCTGCGTCGAGCTCAGCGACGACTTGCTCGCGGGTTTTGGGTTCGCCCGTCTTCGCAACGGGCCACGGCGCGCCGCGGCTAGCAGCATTCCAGGCAGGTTGCTTCATTGCCGAGCTCAGGTCCGAGTCGATGTCTGCTCGGCTCCGCTTGGAGGCATGGTCCGGATGATAGGTCGCCCCGGCTTCGTTGGGTGCGGGGTGATAGGCGCCCGCGGCGGATGCGCTTACGGCTGAAAAAGCTGCAGCGACGACGGCTGCTGCGGTCGCGGCGGAACGAAAAGTGCGAATCGACATTAGGGTCTCCTTGTTGTATTCCGCCCCGAAGAGTCCGGGGCGCTCAACGACTCTAGAAAGCCTTTCGAACACTTGGCCTGCAACCGGATTACAAATGCGTCATCGAAATGTCATAAACAACAAGAACACCATCTGGGTGGACCAGCGTGGTGTTCTGATTTTTCTACCTCGCGAATACCGAGGTTAGGTGTCGGCGATTGCGCCTGAGGGCTATGTCTTGTCGGCTCGTGTTCGGTTGCCGGCAAACATGCTGCAATGGGCAAATTCCCCTCCGGATCAGCGCGTGACGGCATTTCCGTCAACTGGCGTCAGCGAAGCACTGGCCGCGTCACTCGAGCCGCGAAGCTGAGCATATGCGCGGCTTGCCTTGGCGTAGGCCGGATGGTTGCCGCTTGCATATGCGTCGCTGTAGCTGAGAGCGCCCAGGCCGGATCGGATCCAGTTCATCGTGTCGGCTTGCACCGCCGCGCGGGTCTTTTGCTGGACTTGTACGACGGCCTGCGGATTGCCCTCCGGGTAGCCGAGCGTAGGTGCGGCGGCCATCCAGGCGCGCGTCTCTGCGGCCACTGCGGGGCTGGAGACGTTGGAAGTTTGCGCAACAGGGCGCGGGTCACCTTCTGCATAGTTGCCGGCGAAAGCTGGAACCGCCGCGGCAGCGAGAAGCAAGGAGGCGAGGGGCAGTCGAAGCGAGGAGATTTGCATGAGGAAGTCCTTGGATTGGTAGGTTCATACGCAGCCGTTCTCGACTGCGTGAATGAACTTTAAAAAACCAGTCCGCCAGGCTTCTAACTGCGGGATTACAGTTTGGTTATCAGCTTTTCACTTGAGGCTGAAGCGGATGGGCTGGGGTGCTTGGCCCTTCAGGGAAACGTTGGCGACCACCTTGGTTCCCGCGCCCACGGCGAAAGTGCCTTTGGCCTGGAGAGAGTCCGCAGCCGGCACCAGCGCGGCTTCCTCCTTCTTTCCCGCCGACAGCAAGGTCACCTTGGCGGTAGCGCCTGCGAGATCCACTGGTTTTCCGTGGTCAGACACGTACAGGGAAATCAGGTCGGGCCGAGCAACGAGCTCGTAGCTCACATCCTTTGCGACAGTCACGATGCCGCCATGCGCGGGCTTGGCCTCATCCTTATGGGCTGCTGCCCCCTTGCCTTCGTGTTCGTGCCCTTTGTGATCGTCGGCAGCGAATGCGCCGCTCGAAATGCCCAGCGTCGCGGCTGCGATGAATGTTGCGAGTTTCATGATGGCTCTCTGGTATGAATGGCGCCCCCGTTGAACGGCCGTGCGGGGGCAATCACGGCACTGACCCTAGGCGGCTGGCTGTGGAGGGATCTCATGCTCCAAAGCAGCTTGCTTCTGAGCCTCGTTGAACACCGCCTCCTCCTCGTCTCGACCATGGGCCAGTCGATAGAGCACTGGCAGCACCAACAACGTCAGTGCCGTTGAGGAAAGAATCCCACCGATCACCACTGTCGCGAGCGGCTGCTGCACCTCGGCCCCTGTGCCTGTCGCGATCGCCATCGGCACAAAGCCCAAAGATGCGACGAGCGCGGTCATGAGCACTGGGCGAAGGCGGGTGAGCGCACCCTCGTGAATGGCGTGGTCCAACGACGCGCCCCCTTCGCGAAGGTTCCGGATGAAGGAAATCATCACCAGGCCGTTGAGAACGGCGACCCCCGACAGCGCGATGAACCCGACGGCCGCGGTAATCGACAACGGGATGTCACGCAGCCACAGCGCCAGAATGCCGCCGGTGAGCGCAAACGGAATGCCGGTAAATACGATCAACCCGTCTTTCATGTTGCCGAACATGGCGAACAGCAGCGTGAAGACCAGCAGCAGCGCGACAGGCACCACGATCTGCAGACGCTTGGTGGCAGACTGAAGGTTCTCGAACTGGCCGCCCCACGTGGTCCAGTAACCGGTTGGGATCTTCACCTGCGAATCGAGTGCTCCCGTCGCTTCACTGACGAAGGACCCGAGATCGCGGCCGCGTACGTTGGCGCTGACGACGATGCGACGTTTCCCATCCTCCCGGCTCACCTGGTTCGGGCCCGGCGCCAGTTCCAGTGTGGCGACCTCGCTCAACGGAATGAAGTTCACGCGGGCAGCGTTTGCTCCAGCGCCGGCAACGGACGTTGCCCCGACGACGTCGGCCGCGGCCGCGCTGGCGGGCAGCGCGATGGGAAGGCGCTTGATCGCCTCGAGGTCGCCTCTCACGTTGTCCGGCAGCCTGACAACAATGTCGAAGCGCCTATCCCCCTCGAAGAGGGTGCCTGCATTGCGACCGCCGATTGCAGTGGCGATGGTGTCCTGGACATCCGCGATGTTCAGCCCATAGCGCGTGGCCTTGTCTCGATCGATGTTGACCGTCAGCATCGGCAGACCTGTTGTCTGCTCCACGTTGACTTCGGCTGAACCAGGGATCGATTTCAGAACACCTTCGATCTCTCGCGCCGTTTTGTTCAGTACATCCATGTCGTCGCCGAAGACTTTCACGGCAACGTCGGCCCGCACGCCCGAGACCAGTTCATTGAAACGCAACTGGATAGGCTGCGAGAACTCGTAGTTGTTGCCCGGGATCTTCGCGACTTCCTTCTGCACCCCCTGAAGAACCTCTTGACGCGTGCGCCTGGGCTCCGGCCATTGATCCACCGGCTTAA
This sequence comes from Variovorax sp. ZS18.2.2, assembly GCF_024701975.1. Taxonomy (GTDB): domain Bacteria; phylum Pseudomonadota; class Gammaproteobacteria; order Burkholderiales; family Burkholderiaceae_C; genus Variovorax. The sequence continues at coordinate 94,649 of NZ_JANLNM010000005.1, read as the reverse complement.
GCATCACATACGCATCCGAGATGTTCGGCGGCATGGGGTCGGAGGCGATCTCCGCAGTGCCTGTTCGCGCAAAGATTCGATCGATCTCCGGAAATTTCTCCTTGAGCGTGCGTTCCAGCTGCTGCTGCATTTGAACCGACTGACTCAGGCTCGTTCCAGGGATGCGCAACGCCTGCACGGCAAAGTCACCCTCGTTCAAGTTCGGGATGAACTCGCTGCCCAGTCGGGTTGCCAGCAAGCCGGCGAGGACCACTGCAATGCCGGCCACCGTGAGAACCACCGCCTTGGCCTCGAGCACGCGTACCAGCATCGGCTCATACGCTTTCTTGGCCCAGCCCATCAGGCGGTTTTCCTTCTCCGAAACTTTCTTGCCGATGAACAATGCAACGGCCGCGGGAATGAATGTGACTGACAGAATCATCGCGCCGAGCAAGGCGATCACAACGGTGAGGGCCATCGGATGGAACATCTTCCCTTCCACGCCAGTGAGCGCGAAGATGGGCAGATAGACGATCATGATGATCAGTTGCCCGAAGAGCAGCGCGCGGCGAGCCTCCTGAGAAGCGGCGAAGACTTCGTGGAAGCGTTCCTTGCGGGTCAGTGGTCTCCCGTGCCTGTGCTGAGCATGAGCCAACCTGCGCACGCAGTTCTCCACGATCACGACCGCACCGTCGATGATGATGCCGAAGTCGAGCGCGCCCAGACTCATCAAGTTGGCGCTGACCTTCTGATTGACCATGCCGGTGAAGGTGAACAGCATCGACAGCGGAATCACCATCGCCGTGATCACTGCGGCACGCATGTTCCCCAGGAACAGGAAGAGCACCACGATCACGAGCACCGCGCCTTCGAGCAGGTTCTTTTTGACCGTGGCGATCGCCTTGTCGACGAGCACGGTCCGGTCGTAGACGGTGATAGCTTCGACGCCTTCAGGAAGCGTTCGGTTGATGTCCGCCATCTTTTTCGCGACAGCCTGCGAAACGATGCGGCTGTTTTCGCCGATCAGCATGAAAACAGTGCCCAGCACGACCTCACGACCGTTGTCGGTCGCAGCACCTGTGCGCAGTTCCTTCCCGATCCCGACCTCCGCGACGTCACGCACGCGCACCGGCGTGCTTCCGTTGCTCGAAAGAATGATGTTGCGCAGATCCTCCACGCCTCGCGCCTGGCCAGGCGCACGGATGAGGTACTGCTCGCCGCGACGTTCGATGTAGCCTGCGCCAACGTTTGTGTTGTTGCGCTCCAGAGCCTTGACCACGTCCGCCATCGACAGCCCATGCGCGGACAGCTTCTCTGGAAGAGGGGCGATCTGATACTGCTTCTCGTAGCCGCCGATGGAATTGATTTCCGTGACCCCGGCCACGTTGCGCAGCTGCGGCTTGATGATCCAGTCCTGAATTTCTCTCAGGTCCGTCGAGGTGTACGGGGTACCATCGGGCTTCTTTGCTCCGTCCTTCGCTTCCACCGTCCAAAGATAGATTTCGCCGAGACCCGTGGAGATGGGACCGACCTGCGGATGGACGCCTTCAGGCATCTCGCCGCTTGCAGATTGGAGACGTTCGTTGACGAGCTGGCGCGCAAAGTAGACGTCAGTTCCGTCCTTGAAGATCACGGTGACTTGCGAGAGACCATAGCGCGACAACGAGCGTGTCTGAAGCAGCCCAGGCAGGCCCGCCATGACAGTCTCGATCGGGAAGGTCACGCGCTGTTCCGTCTCCAGCGGTGAATAGCCAGGAGCACTGGTATTGATCTGAACCTGGACGTTGGTAATGTCCGGGACAGCGTCAATCGGCAGCTTTTGATAGCTGTATACGCCAAGGCCTGCCATGGCCACCACAGCCAGCAGAACCAGCCATCGTTGTTCGATGGCGAAGCGAATGATGCGTTCAAACATGCGTGTTCCGCCTCAATGCGTATGGGTCGCAGAGCCCTTGCCCTGCTCGGATTTCACAACGAAGCTGCCCGCGGCAGCGTACGTCGCGCCCGCCTTCAGGCCGCTGACGATTTCCACACGCTTGCCATCCGTCCGGCCGATCTGCACGGGCTGCGGCACGAATCCGCCAGGGACCTTGAGAAAGACGACAGGTTTGTCCTCGACGGTCTGCAGAGCAGAGGAAGCAACCGTCACGGGCGAGATGACTTCGTTGGCGAGTACTTCAACACTGACGAAGAGACCCGGTCGCCAGGCACCTTGCGGGTTGGGCAACACCACGCGAGCACGTGCAGTACGGGTCTGTTCGCCGATCAGAGAGCCGACGTAAGCGACGGTGCCGTTGGTCGTTGCATCGAAGGCGCCTGATCGCACGACGACACGCTCACCCACGCGCACCTGCTGGAGGTCGCGTGCTGGAACGTTCATCTCGGCCCACACATTGGACAAGTCGGAGATGGTGAACACGCTCGCGTCTTCCTTGACCGATTCACCCAGGGCGATGTGCTTCTCCACGACCATGCCGTCGAAGGGTGCGCGTAGCTCGAAGCGCCCCAGAGAACTGCTGCTGGTTGAGGCGCCGACAGTCAGCAGCTTTTGCGTCGCATTGGCCACGCTGATCTCTGCTTCACGAAGCGCTTGCTGGGCCTGGAGGACATCCTGCTCTGGCGAAATCTTCTGTTCCCAGAGCGACTTTTCGCGATCGTAGGTGGTCTTGGCGAGCTCGCGCCGCCGCTGGGCAGCCTGAAGTTCAGAACGGGTCTCGGATATCGCGGCACTGGAAACGACCGCCAGTACCTGCCCCTTCTTGACCCGTTCCCCGAGGTTCGCACTGACGCTGTCCACGACGCCGGCGACCCGCGGGACGATGTGCGCAGTGCGGTCCTCATTGAAGCGGATCTCGCCCGGGAACTGGAGTCCACTGCGAATCGATTCCGGTGTGCTGGTATCGAGCGTGATGCTCGATGCCTTGATCTGGGCGTCGGTCATGTTGACCTTGCCCTCTTGCTGATTGAACGTGAACAGGTACGGTTCTTTCGGCGTCTGCACGGCGATCGTGGCTTCGAAGATATGAGGCTCCGCCACCGTCTGCTGACTCGTCAGAACGCCTGCGACCGGCGCCAGCTTGACTTCTTGTTGGTCGCCGTTCGGGCGATTCAACGTAACCGTTACCTCGGCGTCGGTCGGCGCGATCGGCTTTTCCTTGTCATAGAGCCATGCCTTGAACCTTGGCTCGCCGTTCTCCTCGGCCAGCTTCAGCTCGATGCTGAAGTCGCCTTCCGTGAAACGCTGTCCGCCGTTGGGGCCTTTGGGTGCGGATTCCTCTTCGTGTCCGCCCTCTTCGGATTTGCCGTGCCCGTGGCCATCGTCCTCGGCGCTCTTGCCGTGACCGTGCCCATCCTCGCCTTTGGCCGTTTCCTCGGCATGGCCACCGCCCTCGACCGCTTTCTTGGATGAGCCGCCGCGCAATATGAGCGCACCTGCGGCCGCACCGACGATGAGGAGAAAAATGATGATGAAAAGCTGCTTGCGCCCGGGCTTTCCGAGCGTCGACTGCCAAGAGTTGGCCATGATCGGTCCTTAAGGATTGGAGACGGGGGAGCCGCTTGCAGCGGCGGGGCCGCCAAGCAGGCGGTCCAGATCAGTGATGGAGCGATGCAGTTCGTAGAGCGACCTCAGGTACTGCGAACGTGCCTGCAGCAAAGTACGCTGCGCGTCGAGGGCATCCAGGTAGCTGAACTTGCCCAGTTCGAAACCTTTGGCGGCTGCGTCAAATGCAGTCTGTGCACCCGGCAGGATGTCCGACTGGAGTGCCTCGACCTCGGCCAGGGTGGTGACGTATCGCTGGCGCGCGCCGCCTACGTCGGCACGCAGCCTGAGTTCGAGCGCACGAGCATCCTCTTCCGCCTTGTCCTGACGTCGAAGCGCCTCCGTGATGTTTCCCCGATTGGTGTCGAAGATGGGCAATGGCACAGAGATGCCCACGACCGCCTGGCTGCGCCCGACTTCCCTTGAACGCATCGTTCCTGCATTCAGGGTGATGTCCGGAATGCGCTTGGCCTTCTCGAGTTCCGAGAGAGCGCCGTATCGCTTTACTTCCAGACGTGCCTGCCGCATGGAGGGCGCGTTCGTGATCCGATCCTCGATGGTCTCCTGGGTCTGCGGCTTGGGAATCTGCAGCGCATTGCCGTCGACCGCGTCAAACACCGCAGTCGGTCCCGTCAACGCACGAAGCTGATAGAGGTTTGTTTGCAACTCACCACGCGCCTGGACCAATTCCAGTCGGACATTGGCTTCCGCGACTTTCGCTTTCGTCTCCTCGACCGGAGATACCTTGCCAGCAGTGACGCGCTTGCCTGCTGTCTCACTGCCGGTTCGCGCAAGTTCGAGCGATGCTTGCGCCAGTCGCACACGGTCCTGCGAGATCAGGGTGGCGAAGAATGCCGCCGTCACATTCGCCCGGATGTCTGCGTACTTTGTCTCGAGCTGTACGCGCGCGACATCGATGGCACGCTCTGCCGCCTCGATACGTGCGCCCCGCTTGCCGCCAAGCTCGAACGGCTGGCTCAGCAGTACTGTGGTCGTGCGTGTGTCGCGCCGCACATCTTCAACCTCGACGCTCAGCGTGGGATTCTGGAAGACACCGGCCTGGACGCGCGCACCCTCCATCGCTTCGACCTCGCGTCGAGAAGAAGCGATTTCGGGATTTCCATCAAGGGCGATCTGGATCGCGGCCGCCAAGGTAAGGGGCGGAGAAGTTGGAACAACAGGCAAAGGAGCCTGATTCGGCACAGGGGGCGTACCCGAGCTGCTGCCTTGAGCGAGCGCACTGCTGCCCGCGAATGCCGAAAGCGCGAGCGCGAACGGCACGATAAACCTGCACATCGAATTCTCCAGTCAAAGGAACGAGACAAGGGAATCCGGCGCGATCGTCAGAACATCGTTTGTGAGCGAAAAAGTAAGACAGATGCGCGCCGGGTCAACCGGCGCGCATCCATTTCGGGCGATCGATGTCTTCGTCGACCCTGAAGTTGTAGGGCTTGGAGGTTGCTCCTACAAAAGCGCATCCTTGGGGACCCACGAAAGACCTGTCCAAGGCCGCTCCAAACTGAGCTACACCAGTCTGGCAGTAGCTGCAGTCGTCGTGTTCAAGGAATATGGGCTTGTCCGCCAGATCGGCTTCTTGTTGCACGAGGTCCAAGGCGTCAGCCTGATGCTGATGGACATGGTGCCCGATATGAAACGAAGTTGGCTTGGTCTCGTGCTCGCAATAGGTCGCGACCGCCGCCCAGGTGAACTGGGTTGGCAGCAAAAGCATCAAGACGACAAGCAAGCAGCGGACCATCGAGGAATTTTATCTATGCGATATGAAGTCGCACATGACTCAAGATCACTCATGACCAGGAGCGTGCAGTGCGCCAATGGAGGGCGAAGGGATATGAAGGGCAAACCGCATTCGTGACTGCGATCCTATGAGCTATTTTGCCAAGAACGTGAACTTCAAGATTACATTGCTGTAATCTGACCCACCACCCCTGGCGGCGCGGCGGTGGCGTGTATGTGCTGCAAGTCGACGTCGACCGCGCGACAGGCCGGGACCAGCGATCTCCAGAAACTCCGTAAGCCAAGCAGTGATGCTCATCAGGGGGGTACGTCTGCCGCCGAGTGTATCGACATCCAACGGCAGCGACGCTGGACTGCGCAGGCGCGGTCGGATTTGCACGTCCGCGCTCCTCAGCGGCATGAAATGCTCGCTGGCTCCGTCGGGCGCCCCGGCGCGGGGCCTTGCGGCATGCTTGCCATCCCTGTTCAATGCGAAACCCTTTGCGACCTCGCACCATGAGGGGTCCGTTGAGGCAGGACGCCGCGGCGACCTGTATGCACACCGCTTCGAGGCCCGTGAACCAAGCGAGATAAGCCATCGGACCTGAACCCGCGCATTGAGCGGACGCATTCAGTGCGCCGGCAAGATTTCGACGCACGGCCCTGCAGTGAGCCCTGCGGTGAGACGCCTGCGCCTCGGCAACCGTGGTCAGATTACACATCTGTAATGCGGCAGTTCGTCGATTGTCGATGCGCATTGCTAGGATGGCGGAGCACCGGCCGGCAGTCCCCCCGGAAATACAGAAAACAAGAACACCGACATGACAAGCTCAATTTGGGGAGTATGGGGAGACGTGACGAATCACATCGTACGCATGGCCTTGGCTTTCATCTTCACCCTGCCCATTGCATGGAATCGCGAGCACGGCTCGAACAGTGCCGGGTTGCGTACGTTTCCGATCGTGGCAATGGCGAGCTGTGGGTTCGTACTGCTCGCGATTGAAGTTCTCGGCGAACATTCAGTAGGCCAAGCCCGAATCCTTGAGGGCGTGATCACCGGCATCGGCTTCATCGGCGGTGGCGCAATCCTCAAATCAGGCACGAGTACCCATGGCACCGCCACTGCGGCAAGCATCCTCAATACCGGAGTGGTGGGCGCCGCAGTAGGATTCGGGTACTACGACATCGGTTTTGTACTTGCCCTGGCTAACTTCCTTGTCCTGTTCGCACTCAGCAGGTTCAAGCCGCTGGGTAAGGGAGATGCGGATGGCTCGGAGCAGTAGGAGCTAGCGCCGGCTTAGTGGATGTGTCGATGGTGAGAGTCAGGGACGTGCGCGTGAGCATGGCGAATTAGCTCATGGACATGAGAGTGGCTATGTGAGCCCACGGGGAGTACATCGTGGGTATGGTCGTGGTGGCCGTCATCATGACGATGTGCGTGCTCGTGCTCCATCCGCTCGTGTGCATGCTCGTGGCCATGCGATTCCACTAAGTGCAGTGCCACGCCAAGCATCATGAAGATGCCGCCGACCGCCATTGCCCACGTGCCGCTTCGATCACCAAGCGCGATGGCAAAAGCTGCGCCGATGAACGGTGCAAAGGCAAAAACCGAGCCAGTCCGAGCTGCACCGAAGGCGCGCTGCGCGAGCAGGTAGAAGCGAAGGCTTAAGCCATAGCCACTCGCTCCGACCGCGAACAGGACCATTGCGGCGGTCAATGCAGGTGGACGCTCTCCGAACAGCCAAGCCAGCAAGGCCGTCGCCGCGGCACCCATCGCGGCCTTGCCTAACACGACCTGACCCGGATCACGCTCGGCCAAGGCCCGCGAGAGTGTGTTGTCCATACCCCAGGCAGCAGTCGCGACGAGCACGGCAAGCATTCCCCAGAGTTGCGTCCCGCCCCCGCGACCTTGATCCAGAACCAACGCCACGCCGCCGGCTAACAAGCACAGCATAGCCAGCCATACGCGTCGCTCCATGGTCTCCTGATAGAGCAGTCGCGCCAACAGCGCCGTGAACAGTGCCTCCAACGTCAGCATCAGCGAAGCGCTGGTGCCGCTTGTGTGCTGAAGTCCCCAGGCAAGACCAACCGGACCAAGTATCGCGCCGAAAGCTGCCATCAGCGAAAGCCTCGGTAGATCAGCGCGCACCATTCGCGCTTCGCGCTCCACTCGCTGGCGGGAAGCAAAACCAACGGCAGCCGCGCCCGCGTAGAGCAGCGCAGCGGTCGTGAGGGCACCCAATCCCTTCCCGAAGTGCTGGACAAGTGGTGTGCTGATCCCGAAGAGGGCGGCGGCGAGTAGGGCGAGCAGGCCGCCTCTCACCGCTGGGAGAGAAAGTTGTCGAGCAGTCATGGCCGAGTCACTCGATCGTCAAACGGACCGTCGCTGTCTTGCGCTCTTCGGTCACTGCGGCAATCACCTTGGCGCCCTTGCCGAGCGTGTACCCGTGGCCTCCAGCGTGTCGCCATCGGTCAGCCTCAGCCCAGAACTTTTCGGCGCCGTTGAGGACGGGCAGCTTGCCGCTCATCTGCTTAACGTCGTAATCGTCATCGTGGTCCACCACGTGGATGGCCGCCCTATCGGCCGCCACAACGGATTCGACGGACATGTCGTTCGCTGCCTGCACCACGCCGGCATGGCGGGCCGGCGCAGCTTCTTGGGCAAAGGCTGGTGAGGTGGCGATAGCCGACGCGAAGAGAAGCAAGGCAGTGCAAAGGCTTGAGCGTTTGAATCTTCATGATGATCTGGTTTCCTATGTTCATTTTGCAGCGCGCTTCGATACCAGCTCCATTCCTGCACAAACATGAATGCCGTAATCGACGGTTTGGCAGTCAACCTTTGGCGCGGGGTTTAAGAAGATTCGCGAGGGCCTTCTGGTCTTCGGCCAACTGGATGCGCATGAGCTGAAGCACTCGCAGGGCGAGGCCGGACAGCGGCTGCCCAGGGGGAAGCACCAACACCCCCGCGAAAGAGACTTCCAGGGACAGCGGACGGATGGCCAAACCGCGTTGGGCGTATTCCATGGCGGTGACCGGGTTGACGAAGCCGATGCCCATTCCGCTCAAGGCCATTTCGCACACGCTCGCCGCGTAGGGCGTCTCGACCAGCACGCTCAACCCGACGTTGCACTCCGCCAAGGCCCGCTCCAGACGCCGCCGGGATGCATCTTCGGGGTTGAGCGCCAGGAATGGCTCTTCCGCAAGCTGATGCGGCTGGATGGTTCTCGCCTTGGTCAGGCGGTGCTTCGCATGCATCACCACCACACCCGGAAAGCGCGCGAACTCGGAATGCTCCAGGCCTGTCGTCGGCATCTCATCGGCCATCAGCCCGAAGTCGACCTGCCGCCCCAGGACGGCCTCGTGCACCTCCCGCGAGCTGAGCACCTGCAGCGAAATTTGCGGCCGGGCGTCGCTGTCGCGGCGCTCGGCCACCAGCCGCGACAGAACCCGAGGGACGAAGGTCAGGCCAAAGGCCGGGTAGACCGCCATGCGCAGCGTGTTGACGCCGAAACGCTTGAGGCTGCGCATGCGGTGCTCGATGCTGCTCAGGCCCACGAAGACTCGTTCGACCTCGACCAACAAGGCTTGCGCTTCGGGCGTCGGATGCAGACGGCCTCGCAATCGGCGAAACAGAGGGAATCCCGCCGATTCCTCGAGTCTGCGCAACGACTGGCTGATGGCGGGCTGCGTGACGCCCAGGAGCGCCGCCGCCTTGCTCGCAGAGCCTACGGACATCACGGAACGGAAAACCTCGATCTCTCGGAGCAACATATAACAACCGCTTATGGAGAAAGAATTTCGAGTGCGATTCAGATTATCCCCATCGTCCTAGAGTTGGCGTCTTCAGCCACCTTCCGGAGAAGCGACATGAAACTTCAAACAGTTCTTGCAGTGACCGTCCTGGCATGTGCCGCACCTGCGTGGGCGCACGATTTTTCCGGCGACATCGCCAAATTCCAGACCATCGCCGCCACCAAGAAACCGGACAGCCAGCAAGCGCTTGCAGCGAAGCTTGCGCTGGAGCGCGCGCAGGGCGAGATGGAGCAGTCGGATGTGAAGATGGTGTTGCGCATCCGCTCGATGACCAACGCAGGCCTGCGCGCCATCGGCGAACAACCGGCCTTTCTCACCAGCGAGTACAAGCGCCTGGAGGCTGCACTGGCCAACCCCAAGACCAACGACCCGGCCAAGATCGCCGCGGCCAAGGAAACCTTCGCCCGCCTGTCGGTGGAGATGAAGGTCTACACCGATCTCGAGAACATGGCCGTCGATCAGATGAAGCAAGCGCTGCAGCTCATCGAATCCGCACCCGCCAACTGATCGCACTTCCAACGAACAGCTCCGTCTTCTATCGTGAACTCTCCCATTTCCAATCTCGACGCCTCTCCTCGGGGCGCATTCGCCAGCCTGGCCCCCCCGGTGTGGCGTGCCTCCACCGTCGTCTTCGATTCGCTCGACGATTTCGTGAATCGCCGCACCCGTCTGCCGGATGGTTTCAGCTATGGCACGACTGGCACGCCGACGCAGCGCGCCTTGGAGACACGCATCGCCGAACTGGATGGCGCCGCACATTGCGTCGTCTTTCCCTCCGGGCAGGCGGCGATCTGCAGTGCGCTCCTGGCGTTGCTCAAGAAGGGTGATCACCTGCTGATGACCGACGCCGCCTACGGCCTGGCCAAGTCCTTCGCCGTCGAGCGGCTGCAGGCGCTCGGCATCGAGGTCGAGTTCTATCCGCCGCGGATCGGCGCGGGCATCGGCTCCCTGGTGCGCCCCAACACGCGCCTCATCTGGCTGGAGTCTCCCGGCACGGTGACGATGGAAGTGGAAGACGTGCCGGCCATCACCGCCGTGGCGCGTGAGCGCGGCGTGCTCACGGCCATCGACAACACCTGGGCCAGTCCGTTGGGATTCGCGGCCTTGGCACATGGCGTCGACCTGTGCATTCACGCCTGCACCAAGTACATGGGGGGTCATTCGGACGTGTTGATGGGCAGCATCGCGACCAATGACGAAGGCCTGTACAAGTCCTTGCGCGGCCTGCAGTCGCAGATGGGACTGGCCGTGAGCCCGGAGGACTGCTTCCTGGTTGCACGAGGCCTCGACACGATGCAGGTGCGCATGGAGCGCCAGGCCACCAGCGCACAGTTGATCGCCGAGCGACTCGCTACGCACCCTCTGGTGCGCCGGATGCTCTTTCCGGCGCTGCCCGGCGCGCCGGACCATGTGCTCTGGGCGCGTGACTTCAAGCAGTCCGGCTGCGTGATGTCGATGCAGCTTGTGGATGGACCCTACGACGCCTACCGGGCACTGTTCGGGCACCTGAAGCTGTTCTCGATCGGCGCGAGCTGGGGCGGCGTGCGCAGCATCGCGGCCTTCTATCCGGCGGAAGAGCTGGCCAAACGAAACTTCTGTGATGTTCAAGGCCCGGTCATCCGCCTGTCGATCGGCCTGGATGATCCCCAAGCGCTGCTTGATGAACTGCATGGCGCCTTGAGCGCCTGCGAAACGAGTTTCAACCTTTGATTCACGATACCTGGAGCACGCGATGACCCTCAAGCCGACCATTCACACTGCGCTGATCCGCCCCTTCCTCGCTGTTGTCGGCCTCGCGCTGTGCGCCAGTGTCGCCGCGCAAACCGCGCAGCCGCTGGATGGCACGCTCAAGAAGATCAAGGACACCGGGACGATCACGGTGGCCACGCGTGGCGCTTCCATCCCGTTCAACTACCTGGACGACAACAACAAGCAGGCGGGCTTTGCCTGGGAGATTGCGCAACGCGTGGTCGACCAGGTCAAGAAGGAGCTCAAGCTTGCGAAGTTGGAGGTCAAGACCCTGGAAGTCACGCCGCAGACGCGCATTCCGCTGGTGGCCAACCAGACCGTCGACCTGGAGTGCAGCTCGACGACGAACAACGCGGAGCGCCAGAACCAGGTGTCGTTCTCGACGACGTTCTTCGTCGTTGGCGCGCGGCTTCTGGTGCGCAAGAACTCCGGCATCAAGCACTGGTCCGACCTGGTCGGCAAGAACGTCGTGGTCAGTGCAGGCACCACCGCGGAGCGCATGCTGCGGCAGCTCAACGAGAAGAACAAGTGGGGCATCAACATCATCCTGGCCAAGGACATCAACGAGAACTTCTTGACCGTGGAGACGGGACGCGCCGTAGCGGCAACGCAGGACGACATCATTCTCTTCAGCAACATCGCCCGCGCCAGGAACCCCGCAGACTGGGAGGTAGTCGGTGTGCCGCAGCAGAAGGAAGCCTACGGCTGCATGCTGCGAAAGGGGGACGTGGCTTTCAAGAAGCTGGTCGACGGCGTGATCACCGGGATGATGCGCTCCGGCGAGTTTGCCTCGCTGTACGAGAAGTACTTCCTCAAGCCCATTGCCGTAAAGGGCAGCGTGACGGTCAACTTCCCAATGTCGCCCGACATGCAAGAGCTCCTGCGTCATCCGAACGACCAGCCGCTGTAAGGCGACGACGTCACACGTTCGACGACCTTCTCACGAACCGTCTAAATAGTTTTCGCGATGCACTACAGCTGGGACTGGCTGATCTTCTTCAAACCCTCGGTCACGGGTGAGGGCCTGTACGGCTTGATGCTGCTGCGCGGATTGCTGTGGACAGTGGCGCTGTCCTTGCTGGCCTGGACGCTGGCGCTGGGCCTCGGCCTGATCGCCGGCGTTGCACGGACCCTGCCCCATCGGGCCGCGCGCTACCTGTCCACGGTGTACATCCACTGTTTTCGCAATACGCCGTTGCTCGTGCAACTGTTTCTCTGGTACTTCGTCGTGCCGGAACTGCTACCCCTCGAATGGGGCAATGCGCTCAAGCAGATGAACCCGACCACGAACCAGTTCTTGACCGTGCTGGTGGGCCTCACCCTCTACACGGCTGCGAAGGCGGCCGAGCAGGTGCGTGCGGGCATCGAGTCGGTGCCGCGCAGCCAGAAGCAGGCAGCCATGGCGCTCGGCCTGGGGACCGCAGCGGCCTACCGGCATGTGATCCTGCCGCAGGCCCTTCGCATCGTCATCCCACCGCTGACCTCGGACTTCCTGAACGTGTTCAAGAACTCGGCCGTCGCGCTCACGATCGGACTCATGGAGCTGACCGGGCAGACGCGCCAGCTCAGTGAATTCAGTGCCCATCCGTTCGAGGCCTTCATTGCGGCGACGCTCATCTACATGGTGATCACTTACGGCGTGATCGTGCTGATGCGCCATATCGAACGCCGGGCACGGGTGCCCGGATTGCTGGGAACCGCGTGATGGGCTACGACTTCGACTGGGTATCCCTGCAGCGCGCCTGGCCCTACCTGCTGCAGGGCCTGCAGATGACTGCCTTCCTTGTAGTGGCCGCCATGGCGGCCGGTATCGGTCTTGGAACCCTGCTGGCGATCACCCGAATCTTCGCGCCACGGCCGGTGGCGGCCCTCGTGGCGGGGTATGTGAACCTGTTCCGCTCGATCCCGCTGATCCTCACGATCCTGTGGATCTATTTCCTGATGCCGGTGGTGCTGCGCAGCGTGACCGGGGACCCCAACCTCAGCGTCGGTCCGATCTATGCCGCACTCGTGGCGTTCGTGCTCGCGGAGTCCGCCTACTACTGCGAGATCATCCGCGCTGGCATCGGCAGCGTGCGCGCAGGCCAGATGCAGGCGGCGCAATCCTTGGGGATGTCGCCGTGGCAGGCCATGCGGCATGTGATCCTGCCGCAGGCGTTTCGCAACATGACGCCCTCGCTCATCAACCAGACCATCGCCCTGCTCAAGGACACGTCGCTGGTCTACGTGATCAGCCTGAACGACTTCCTCGGGGCAGCCAGCAAGGTGGGACAACGTGACGGGCGCGTGGTCGAGGTCTACATCCTGGTCGCCGTCGTCTACCTGGTGCTGTGCACAGCAGGCGCCTGGTGGGTCACCTGGCTGCAGCGGCGCAAGGCCGCAGCGGCGATCTGAATGAACGCAATGATCGAAATCAACGACGTCTCCAAGTGGTATGGCCAGTTCGCGGTGCTCACGGATTGCAGCACCCATGTTCGCGAGGGCGAAGTGGTCGTGGTCTGCGGCCCCTCCGGCTCCGGCAAATCCACGCTCATCAAGACGGTCAACGCACTGGAGCCCGTTCAACGCGGCAGCATCACGGTCAATGGCATCCAGGTCTGCGATCCCAAGACCGATCTACCGAAGCTGCGCTCTCGGGTCGGCATGGTGTTCCAGCACTTCGAGCTCTTTCCCCATCTGAGCGTGACAGAGAACCTCGTGCTGGCGCAAGTTCAGGTGCTCAAGCGCTCGCGTGCAGAAGCGGTCGCGCGTGGACTGCGCATGCTCGATCGCGTGGGCTTGTCGATCCACAAGGACAAGTTCCCAGGCCAGCTCTCCGGTGGCCAGCAACAGCGCGTCGCCATAGCGCGGGCGCTGTCGATGGACCCGATCGTCATGCTGTTCGACGAGCCGACCTCGGCGCTCGACCCAGAGATGGTGGGCGAGGTGCTCGATGTCATGGTGAAGCTCGCGCGCGAAGGCATGACGATGATGGTGGTGACCCACGAGATGGGGTTTGCCCGGCAGGTCAGCGACCGGGTGATCTTCATGGACCAAGGGCGCATCGTTGAGGACTGCTCGTGCGAAGAGTTCTTCGGGCGTCCCGAGAGCCGGGCACCGCGCGCGCAAGACTTCCTCTCCAAGATCCTCGCGCACTGAGAGTCGAAGAACCATCGAGAACCCTTTCCAGACGTGCCCAACCACCCCCCAAAAGGATTCACATGAAATCGATCAAGACATTGGTGCTCGCCAGCACCCTGGCGTTTTCGGGCCTGGCCCTTGCACACGGCGATGAGGACCACAGCGCGCCGAGCGGACCGACACGCAAGGAACAAAAGAGTTGGGGCATCGCAGGCGACGCGAGCGCGGCCAAGCGAACGCTGGAATTCAAGATGAGTGACGGCATGCGCTTCACACCTGATCGCATCCAGGTCAAGCAGGGCGAGACCGTCCGGTTGTCCATTCGCAATGAAGGACAGGTCATGCACGAGTTCGTGATCGGCACGAAGAAGGAGCTCGACGAACATGCCGCGCTCATGATGAAGTTCCCGGGCATGGAGCATTCCGAGCCCTATATGGCGCATGTCGCTCCTGGCAAGACCGGCGAGATCGTCTGGACCTTCAACCGGGCGGGCGAATTTGATTTCGCCTGTCTCATCGCGGGACACTACCAAGCCGGCATGGTCGGCAAGGTCAAGGTCGCGGCCGCCACAGGATCTTGAGGGCGACGCGGGTGGACATGCCGTCGCGAGAGGCCGTCACTACCGCGGATAGCTGGGTCTGAGAGTGGGAAAGTTTTCAACGATCCACGCCGTGACCTTGGTTCTTCCTTGAACATTCGACGGCAACTTTTCATGCACGATCCATTCGATGATGAGCCGTGTTGCCTTGGACAGATCGGCCTTCTCCGGTCCGACAAACGAGTTGAGGTAGTCAAGGACTTCGTAACCTTCCTTGCGGCTCAACCGATCCGAATCTGCCTTGACCTTGGTCGGATCGTCTCCGGGAACGGCCGTCCAGCTGTAGTCCGTGTAGTGCAAGTCGGCTTTTGCAAGTTGGGGCATGTTGTTCCTTGAGGGTTGGTATCGCAGGGGTGAGGATGCACGTCGGGCTGCAGAGTGCGTGCGCGAGTGCTGCATGAGGAAAAAGAAGGCGACCGGATCAGTACCGCTGTCTCATATGGCCGACGATGTGAACACCAGGTGGTGACTCGCGGCATCGCGCCGCCAACTGGTCGGGTTGCCATTGCCGAGCACGCCGACGGACGCTTTGTCGTAGCAATCGTCGCCGAAGCTGAACGCGGCACCTGAATACACGGGATCGCCTTTGAGCAGGATGCAAAGGTTCTTGTATTGATCCTGCTTCCCCTTCTTGAAGCCGCCAGCCTTGAACAAGCGCCAGAAGCCGTCGCTGGCATAGCGGATGGCCACTGACGGATTCATCATGGTGGGGTCGATGTCTGGCGCAGGGGCCGGGTTGCTCACGGTGTAGTCGCTGAACAGCACCTTTGCGTATGCAGGTTTGGCAACCACCGCCTTCCAAGCTTTCCATTCAACGCGCTCGATGTCGTGGAGACCTTGCTTGCGGCCCACGAGGTTCAGCGGGAATGAGCCACCGGCGAGCGTGGTGCTGCTGCACCCGGCGGCAAGCGCCTCGTCAAGATAAGGCTGTACGGCCGCGATGCACGCCGCGGGGGCGACACCCACGATCGAGAACTGATCGACGAGCAGATGAAGTCTCGACTTGGCGATACCCGCGCCGACCACGACTTTGACAAAATCCTTAACCTGGTCGGAGGTCACGCCGTGTGTCTGGATCCGGAGCACGAAGACCTCGAAGGCCTTGGTGAGATCCGGTAGGTCTGCCGGACGCGCAACCATCGCCTCCGTGATGACCGGGATGATCTGACGACCGGTCAGCGCCGACAGCCGCTTGCAGATCGAGGTGAGCACCTGGGTCTGTTTTGCGTAGGTGGGCATGAAGTACCGAATGTCGATCGCGATTGGCGTGCCCTCCGGAATCGATTTGGCCATTTGCCCTCCAATCTTGGTGATGTAAGGCACCAGCGTTTCGGAGAGGGTCCCCTTCTTGGGGTCGATGGGAAGAATTTCGATCAACGGGACCATCCCATCCCATTGAGCGCCCGTGAGCTTGCTCAAGGCGATTCGTTCCCCCTGCTTCCATTTCAGGATGGGCAGGTATTTCCATATCGCAGGCATTGGTCCCTCCAGACTCTTTGTGCCTAGAGGGTACGTCACGGTTGCTTACACTGGATTACGGGATTTCCCCGGATACATCAATGCCGCAGTTTCCACGCGCGGACGGGCACAGTGTTTTGCCAGCCTTGGCGCACGCGCTATGGCTTATGCCAAGCAGTTCAGAGCGAAGGCGACGGCATCCGAAGTGCCAGCTGATGCGAGCGAAGTCGACGGCAAGAAACCCGACTGTCGTTTGCGGAGCAAACTGGTGACGGCTTCGCGCAACGTGCGCATGCTCAGTTCCCGCGCGAGCATTTCTTGCAATTCGAACTTCGTGGCCCGCTTGGGAGGCAGCTCGCCCCTGTGCGACGCCAGCGTTTCGATGCATTCGGCGCGCCACAACAGCATGGCCATACTCAGGCGGTCCTGCACCGGATTGGCCTTCGGCTTGCGCAGCACGCGCAGCGCGAGCGTGCCATCCGTACGGCGCAGGGCTGACCAGACTCCCCACCACGCGGGCATCAAGGCCAGACTGGCCTCGGAATAGACCGGCCCCGTGACCAGGGTCACTCGGTCGAAGACGCGGTTGTAGGCATGAATCTGGTTGTGCAGACGCGAGAACGAGTCGAGATCGCTCTTCAGCTCGAAAGCGCTGAGCTGTGTATCCACCAGCGCCAAGTCCACTCGCGCCTCCCCACCTTCGATCCCGAGCTCTTCGAAGAGCCTCCCACCCGACTTGGCGGCGTCTGCGAGCAGTCGCGAGCGCACCGCTTGGCGCAACTCGCTTTCGGTGATGGACGGAGTGCTCATTTTATGCATTATATAATGCAGTTATGCCAAGAACAGCAAAACCCACCACCTTGGAAGCTGTCCGGGCCCGAGAAGCGCTACGGCTGTACCTGAAGCGACAGAGTATCTCTGTGAATGCACTTGCTCAGGCTGCTGGTGTAGGCCAACCCACAGTGAGCCGATTTTTGAGTGGACGGACCAAGTCCGTGACGGCAGCCATACGGCCGCTGTTGGATTATGCAAATATTGATTTTGAAAATGGCATAACAGAGATAGACAGCGTGCTCGATAATCCCCGTGTGCGAGGGGCGCTTGAGCGTGTCTGGGACGGACGGCCGGAGACGGCCGACTTGCTCGCCCGATTGATCGAGGCGTTAGGGCCCGTCCTGAAAAGTGCACCATTGACGGCAACCAGGAACATGCAGTGACCCATCCGGATGCCAAGACCATCTACCAAGCCGTGTCGGCGATCGGCCTGACGCGCGCGCAAGTGCGTCGGCTTCTGCCTGACTGGTGGGATCCCGCACTGGAGAAGGAACGCGGCGGTGCGGCGGAGTTGGCGATGCACGTGAGCAGGCGGCTGAGCGTCGAGCTTCAGCCGCTGCTGTCGGGGCAGATCGTTCCCAAAGGTGCCATGGCCAGCGTTGCCTACAAGCACTCGGTCAACATTGAGGCGTCTTCACTCTCGGCCGCAAGCTTCATTGCGTCATCTCTTGCGCAGGCAGTGCTGGCCGCCTTGCCGATCCCGTACGTTCCGCTGCCTCCAAATCCAGGTGAGTTGCGCGCACTGGCCATGCGCGATCGCGCCGGTCAGTTCGGTTTCAGTGCCCTTCTGGACCTGTGCTGGGCCCACGGAATCCCGGTCATTCCCTTGCCACACCTGCCTGTGGGCGTGCGCAAGATGGATGGGGCCGCGCTGCAGTTGGGCGGACGTCCGGCCATCGTGATCGCCAAGAAGAAGTCGTCTAGGGCTTGGCTGAGCTTTATCTTGGCGCATGAGATCGGACACATCGCGCTGGGGCATCTGCGTCCAGGATCTTCCATCATCGATGTCTCGCTTCAGGAGACGAGCACGTACGCAACCGAGCTGTCGACAGACGGCCAGGAAGCAGAGGCGGACAACTTCGCACTCCAGACGCTGGGCGGCGACGAGGTGACGGCGCATGTGACCAAATGGCCCGTTCTGGCCGCGCCTGTGGACATCGCGGTACTCGCCCGCGGTGCTGCCAGCGCTGTGGGGATTGAAGCGGGACACTTCGTTCTGAGATATGCCTTTCTCACAAAGCGTTGGCCCACTGCGCTGACGGCGTTGAACTTCCTCAGTGAAGACCTGGATCCAGAGGGGGCGCTGCTGCAGCAGTTGCGCTCGCACCTGGATCTCAGCCGCGTCGCCGACGACCTGCAAGACCTCGTGTCGCAGATCACCGGCTGGGATGGAGCGAACTGAGGCGTGCGTCTGCTGATTGACGTCGACGCGCTGTGCAAGCTGGCGCACTGGGGGCTTCTCGAGGAGATCCCGTCGTTGATGGGTATCCCGCTGCAAGAGTGCACGACGCTCGCCTCGTCGAAATACCGGGCCATCAAGGCAAAGAGCAAGCTCGACGGGCGGGTGTTCCACGCGGTCGAGGCGGCCGACCGCGTGCTCGAAGCCATCGCCTTGATGCAGGCGCCGATCGAGCCTGCGAGTCAAAGCCTAGGGGATTTCGAAAACGTGTTGGGCATCGACGCTGGCGAGGCGGTGCTGCTCGCATCGCTCGTGGCAGCGCCGGATACACGGCTGCTGACGGGAGACAAGCGGGCGCTGCGGGCACTCGCAGCGCTACCGCCTGAAGCACGTGAACCGTTTCATGGCCGAGTGATCTGCGTGGAACGAATCATCGAGGCAGGACTGAACCAGTGGGGATTGGACGTGCTTCGATCCAAGGTGTGTCCTTGGAAGAAGATCGACGTTGCCGTGAACATCATCATGGGGAGCCGCTGCGACGCAGGGGAGGCTTCGGTCCGGGAGGCACTCGCCTCTTACATCGGCGAGCTGACTTCGCTGTGCGATCCCTCGTTGATCTGCGAGATGCTCTGACTACCGCGTGGTCAGGCGCTCTGCAATTTCGCGAGCGCCGAGATCTCGCACTGCCGCAAGATTTTCGAGTTGTGCCGCCCGCGGACGTGCCTTGCCTTGTTCCCAGTGATAGATCGTCTGCCCGGAAACGCCGATCAGTTGTCCATAGCTTGCCGCGGAGAGCCCGAGCTTTGCGCGGTGTGCGGTCAACCTGCTTGCGCTGAATCGGCGCTTCGTGCCTGCTGCCGCGTCATTGTCCGAATCAACTGCGGTGCTGGGGCGCTTCGCACCCTTCGCAACACGACGCAGTTCCTTCTCGAGTGAATTCACTTGGCGACGTAGCTCTGCAATCGATGAGCGATGGGCGACGGATGCCTTCTTGAGGGTTTCTATCTCAGCGCGCACTTCTTTGCGAGCAACGCGGGAGATTTCGGCTTTGAGGATCGAGGCGATGTTTGGCATGGACGCATTGTGCCGCGCTGAACAAAGCGGTCATTCACGTCGATGCGCTGGCCGCACATTTCAAACGGATCTGCGACGTTCGGTCTCAAGGCGTGTGAGGAGTTATATGAGCTGCTTAAGTGGCGGAAGGATTCACGTCGATGACCAGGCCCGGATCGAATGCCTTATTTTCGATCCTGCCGCTCCAGTTCACATAACCGCGCGGATTGCACACGAATCGGCAAGCGCGGACTCGGTAGTCGAACTGCTGATGCGTGTGACCGTGGACCCAGAGCACGGGCATATCAAAGAATGCATCCGGAAGCTCGGTGACGAAGGCACCTGAGGCCCAGTCATCGGCGTAGCGCTGCGCGAGTGAACCGCGATGGGGAGCATGGTGCGTCACAACCACCGTCGGTCCAGCGAACGGTTCCGAGAGTCTGTCGCGCAGCCAGGCACGCTGCGCCTGATGGATCCGAAGCGTGTCGGCCGCCTGGAGCTTTCTTCCCTGCTTGTCGCGCCAGGTATCTGGCTCTGCCGACTCGTCCGCTGTGCGGATCAGCGCGTAGTCGTTCAGCAGATTGGTCGCCATCTTCATGGCCCGCCCGACATCGCTGATCGGACCTTCAGGCGTCTCGATGGCGAGTTCGAAGTCGGTCCACAGTGTCGCGCCCAGAAAGCGCACACCGTCGATCACCAACTCGTCACCATCGAGCAGATGGACATTGCTGCCTTCGGCTTCGCGGCGCGCTTCGGCCAATGTCGTGTCCAAGCGTCCATCGAAGTACTCATGGTTGCCGAGCAGGTAGACCACGGGCTTGCCGCGAAAGCGATTCGCCGCCCATTGAACGGCGCGCTTGGCCGGCGAATGGATGTCGCCGGCGAGGATGACGACATCGAATTCGAGATCAGGCACCGGCTCGAAGGGTGCGAACTCGAGGTGAAGGTCGGAGAGGACCAGAACTTTCATTGGCATGCCCCTTCAAAGCGAGCACGAAGCTCGGCACTGGCCCTGTCGTCGAAGCCGGTGAACGAGCCGCACACCACCAGATGGTCCTTGCATTGATCGAACTGCCAATAGGCATCGTCGAGTGCGACCCAGGGCTCGTCGACCACATCGTGGATCTGGAGCCAGGCGAGGATTTCTCCTTCGCGATTCCTGTACGGCGGCTGAAGGCCAAAGCCCGAAGGAGGGATAACTCCAGCGATGCGAGTCCGGATGTCGCTGGAGAACGGCTTCAGCAGCGTCTTGTTGAGCAGGTGCTCACGCCAGGACGAACTGATCACGATCTTCACGAAAGGAAACTCGCGCAGCAGGGCCTCTAGGCGCGGCAGGAAGCAGAAGTCGACGCCGCCGTCGTAGATGCGGTCCTCCCCTTCGGGGTGGAGCACGCCGTCGAAGTCGAGGAACAGGATCACTTCGGACCTCCCAACCCACGCCAATTCAGCGGCCGCGTCAGGTGCGAGCCCATGCCAACGCCGAAGGCGCGGAACGGCGCCGCCGCGGTCCTCATACGACACCGCCGTGTTGAATGGCGTTGAGCATCGATCGCACCTTGTCAGAGCCGCCCTCGGCAGCGAACGCTGCCGGCGTTCGGCCATCGAGCAATTCGTGTGGTTTATCCAGCCAGGCCTGGGCCGACACGCCGAACACCTGGGCTGCAAGAGCCTGCAATTCTTGTGAAAGGCGGGCCGTCTCCGGCCGCACCAAGGTCATGATCTCAATAATCAATCCAGGGTCGAAGCTCTTGTTCTCGAACTCCCTCCGCCGGTTCAAGTGGTAGCCGCGCGGATTGCACACCACGCGGCACTTACCAACTTGATAGTCGAAGCTCTCGTGGATATGGCCATGCACCCAGATCGCGGGCACATCGAAGAATGAGGACGGCAGTTCGCTCACAAAGGAACCGGACAACCAGTTGGTCTGGTAGTGCGGCGCGAGTGACCCTCGGTGTGGTGCGTGATGGGTCACCACCACCGTCGGTCCACCGAAGGGCTCAGCCAGCCTGTCCGCTAGCCAAGCGCGGTCACGTTGGTGTAGCGCTAACGTGTCTTTGGGCGTTAGCCGGCGCCTACTCGGCTTGACGTGCTGCGTGGTCTGATTGGCCGCCTCTGGTGTCTCAGCCCACCGGATCGATGAGTAGTCGTTGAGTTGGAGTTTGGCCACTTTCATGGCGCGCTCGATGTCAACGACGGGGCCGGGCTTGGCCTGGATGGGCAGTTCAAAATCGGTCCACAACGTGCACCCCAGAAACCGGACGCCGTCGATCGCGGTTTCGCCGGGAGCCAGAAGGTGAATGTTGCACGCGTTCGCGGTCAGCGCCATTTCCTTCTGCGTGGTTTGCAGCACTCCCCCGAAAAATTCGTGGTTTCCCGGCACGAAGACGATCGGAACAGTCTCCCCGAAGTTGTCTAGTCGTCGAGCCCAACGCATGGCCTTGGAAGCAGGCACGGAGATGTCGCCGGCAAGGATGACGACGTCATAGTCGACCTTCGGGACGTTGAAAGTGCCGAACTCGAGGTGCAGATCGGAATAGACAAGCAGCTTCATGATGGATCCCTGACAAGAACAAAGGCGAAGGAGTCGCCCGGGTCGTCATCTCGCGGCGGCGACTTCCCTGCGGACGGCATGACCGTCGGCAAGGCTTCGTTTAGATCGGCGTCCTCGATGTGCCAGCGTCCGGCCAGGGCGGCGGCGCCGAGGACGCGTTCAACCGTCATGCGGATCTGGCGCGGCGTGAGCCAGGCCAGCCGGCAGACCTGCAGGTTCGTCAGCGGCCGGAAGCGTGATCGGATGCCTTTGGCGGGAACCATGCGCTTCAACGTCGCTGCGTAGATACTTTGGGCCAGAACCAAACGGCCGTCGATGTCTGGTGGCACGATGGTGAATTCGACAAAACGCGAACGAACCGGCGCGGGAATGCGTCGTGGGTCGTTCGCCGTGGCGATGTACCAGACATAGGAGGCATCGAACTCGAACTGGACGCTCAGATCCTTGATCCGTGATGCAGTGACGGGCTCGAGCAACGTGAGCAACGAATCGATTGGCTGGTAACCGCTCCCGCCCCTCTTTCCCTTGTCGAGTTCGTCAAGCAGGATGATCGGATTGGCGTGTTCACCCAGGACGATCAGTTCGAACAGGGCGCCGACGGACGTGTTGGCCCAGTGCCGGTCAGAGCCACGCAGGCCCGAACTCGTCTCGGCGTTGTCAAAGGCCTCGCGTTGGACCACCGTGCCAAGGCTTTCGGACAGGCGCAGGGCAAAGTGCGACTTCCCGACACCAGGGTCACCGAGCAGCAGGATGGGTGGAGGATGCAACGGTGCACCGGCGAGTTCGGCCAGTGCCAGGCGCTGGGCGATGAACTGGGCCACAGGCGCAAAGTTGGGCATCTCCTGAGCGAGTGCAGTCAGTTCGTCGCGCCAGCCGTGAGGCGATTTGATGCGGCGCCAGGAACCTCTTTCCATCGCTTTAGCCAGGAGCGCCCGATCGCGCTTGACGAGCTGTCTGTCGGGCGAACTCGGCGTGGACTCCAGGTTCCTGAAATGCGCAAGTGCAGCCTTCCAGTCGAAGACGGGGACGGTGTGCTTGCGCTTCGGCGGCTGTTTGGTCAGCACCATGGCGTCGGGTTCGGTGGACTTGCTTACATTCCGAACGATAGACGGCGGAGTCGGCGCCTTGGCGCTAGCTGTCGTGGACTCGAGAGCGCGCTGGGCCTGGAGATCGCGGATACGTTGCTCCCGCTCTTGTCCCTCCCGGATTCGGCGCTCCAATTCCTCCCGCTCGATGGCGTGCAGGACGGCTTCTGGCACCGCCAGCTTGAAGTTGCGCGGATCGGCAGCGGACTGATGATGCTGCCGGGTATAGAGGCGATAGCCGGCAGGCAGAGAGGCCGGCGGCGGATTAGCGGGATGCTCTTCGTGGGGCGTTGCACTGGACATGATGGGCTCCAAACTGGTGGTGGAGCCTGCGGCGTTGCGCCGCGATTCAGTGCAGGCGCTTCAGAGGCCGAGAGGCTCTAGGATCACGAGGTTTGTCGGGGTGAGCGAACGCGAGTGGCGGGCTATTCGCGTGGAGCGGCCGACCGCCGATATGCATACGGCTATTCCACCGCGCGATGAGCAGGTGCAGCAAATCGCAAGGCGATTTCGGGCGGGGTTGCGATGGCTAAACATGATGAAGTCCTGAAAGATGCCATCACAGTACTTATCGAGTGCATCTAAGTCAACCGATGTCGTCGCGATTAGATGCCAATGGTCGTTGCAGCACTGCAAAAAGCGCTATCTCGTTTATGCCAACTTATGGAGGCAATTTGGGTGATCGTGCCAACTTATGAGTTGCGAACGTCTTGGCAGCCTCGGAAGGGATATGAAAACCCTGTTCGGAGCCACGTGTGGGCGATCAAATTACGCCAACTTATGCCGACGCAGCGAGCATATTTATGGGTTAGACGGCATCAAAAGAGCACTGCGAAGCCAAAAAGCCCTAAGCAAATCAACTGCTTAGGGCTTTTTGCATTCTGGCCGGCTACAGGCGTTGGCGCGGAAGTGTCCTTCGTCACCCGGGCGGCACATGCACCCGCCCCAGAAAATCGCGTATCAGCGCTGCCACTTCATCCAGGTGTGTCTCCAGCAGCCAGTGCCCGCCGTCCAGCAGATGGAACTCGGCATTCGGCAGGTCCCGAAGATAGGCACGGCCCGATTTCTCCGGCATGTAGTGATCCTGCGGCCCCCAGACGATCAGCGTCGGCGGGCGGTGCTCGGCGAGGTACTGGCGGTGCTGCGGAAACCAGGCACGGTTCTCCTTCAGCCCCGCGATCAGGCTGACGGCGATCTCCTTGCGCTTTGGCGTGACCAGCGACCAGTGCAGCTTCCACAGATCCGGGGGAATGCGCTCGGCAAGCTCGGGTCTCACTGCGTTGAGGAATTCCTCCTCGAACACTTCTTTGGTGATCGCCTCGGCCAGCTTCGCGCGCATCTGCGCCATGGGCAGTGCCCAGGTGTTTTCGATCTCCGTGTACTTCGGCCCGAGGGCATCTTCGTAGGGGATGTCGCCGTTCTGGATGATGAGCGCCACCACGCGCTCGGGCGCCTTGATGGCCAGGCGCGCGCCGATCGGCGATCCGAAGTCGTGCAGGTACAGGGCGAAGCGCTCAAGGCCGAGCGTCTTCACGAAGCGATCGAGAAAATCCGCATAGCCATCGAAGCTGTAGTCGAAGTGGTTCGGCGTCGCGCTGTAGCCCGCGCCGGGATAGTCCGGCGCGACCAGCCGCCAGCGGTCGGCCAGGCGCGGCATGAGGTCACGAAATTCGTACGACGAGCACGGGTAGCCGTGCGGCAGCAGCACGACGGGGGCGTCGGCCGGGCCGGCCTCGCGGTAGAAGGTTTCGACATCGCCAACCTGGATGCGGCGGTGTCGCACGTGGGTGTCCATGGGTCATTTCCTTCCTGTTGATTCGCTTCGCAGCAGCTTAAAAAATCTTCTGACTGCATCGTGGGTCGGCCTGCGCGCGTGGGTGTCGTAGGCCGATGCCGAAAGAACTCGCGCAGCGGGCAGCGCCCCGATCGCCCAGGAGAAGAAACATGTCCCGTGTCCTACGGAGCAGACCGTCGTATATTGGTACCGTCCCTCAACCCCAACCTGAAGGAGCAATGCGATGAAATGGTGCAAGCCTGAGTTCGAAGAGTTGCGTTTCGGCTTCGAGATCACGATGTACATCTCCGCTCGCTGAGAGCGGACCACAACGGCACCGGCTACCACCGGTGCCGTTTTTTCTTGTGCCTATGAAGATATTGGTTCTGGGTTCGGGGGCGGGCGGAGGTTTCCCGCAATGGAATTGCAACTGCCGCCTGTGCGCTGGCCAGCGCACAGGCGAGGTGCGGGCAAGCCCTCGCACCCAAAGCTCCATCGCGGTGTCCGCCAACGGCGCCGACTGGGTGCTGCTCAATGCATCGCCCGACATCGGCGCGCAGTTGCGCGCGTCGAAAGCGCTGCAGCCGCGCCACGGCGTGCGCCACTCGCCGATCCAGGCGGTGGTGCTGATGGACTCGCAGATCGATCACGTCGCAGGCCTTCTGAGCCTGCGCGAAGGCCCGCGGCTGCAGCTTTACTGCACGCCCGAGTCCTACGAAGACCTCACCGGCAGCCTGCCGTTGCTGAACGCGCTCGACAAATACTGCGGCGTGACCTGGCACCCCATGCCGCTCGAGCCCGGCGGCGGCGCGTGGCACGAGATCGCCGGCCTGCGCCTGCAAGCGGTGCCGGTTCCTGGCAAGGCGCCGCCGTATTCGCCGCGCCGGCAGACCGAGGCACGCAGCGACAACGCGGCTGTGCTCATCGATGACCCGTCCACCGGCAGGCGCGTGCTCTACGCGCCGGGCCTCGCGCAGGTCGGCGATGCCGAGCGCAAGAGCCTCGACGCCTGCGACTGCGTGCTGGTCGACGGCACCTTCTGGACCGAAGACGAGATGCTCACCGCAGGCCTGGGCACCAAGCGCGCGGCCGACATGGGCCACCTGCCGCAATGCGACGGACCGCATGGCCCGGGCATGCTGAAAGCGCTCGACGCCTGCGCTGCAAAACGCAAGGTGCTCATCCACATCAACAACAGCAATCCCATCCTCGACGAAGACGGCGCGGAGCGCGCAGAGATTACTCGCCGTGGCATCGAGGTCGCCTTCGACGGCATGGAACTGGAGATCTGAACAAGTGACGCAGCAGCAAAGCCCATGGTCCCCGCAGGATTTCGAATCGAACCTGCGCGCCATGGAGACCAGGTACCACAGCCACCATCCGTTCAACCGCCGCCTCAACGCGGGTGAGCTGCAGCCCTTCCAGGTGCGCGGCTGGGTCGCGAACCGCTTTTACTACCAGTGCCGCATTCCGGTGAAGGACGCGGCCGTCCTCTCGAACTGCGACGACCGCGCGACGCGCCGGCGCTGGGTGGTGCGCATGCTCGACCACGACGGGCATGACGGCCACGAAGGCGCCAACGCCGGCGGCATCGAGATCTGGACTCGCCTGGGCATCGCCACCGGCCTGCAGCGCGACACGCTCGAATCGCATGCGCTGGTGCTGCCCGGCGTGCGCTTCGCCGTCGATGCCTACGTCAACTTCGCGCGCACCGCGCCGTGGCAGGAGGCGGTGATCTCCTCGCTCACCGAGATGTTCGCGCCGCGCATCCACAAGGACCGGCTCGCGGGCTGGCCCACGCACTACCCGTGGATCGACACCTCGGGCCTCGATTACTTCCGCACCCGCATCCCGCTGGCCGACCGCGACGTCGAGCACGGCCTGGAGGTTGCGATGCAGTGGTGCACCACGCGCGAGCGGCAGGAACGCGCATTGCAGATCCTGGGCTTCAAGCTCGACATCCTCTGGGCCATGCTCGATGCCATCGAGCGCGCCTACCCCGACGATCTTGCGAAAGAGCAGCAGCCATGACCACGCAATGGACCGACAGCGCGCAACCGTCGCTCGGCACGATGTACCGGCTGCAATGGGAAGACGCGCAGCAATGCCATGTGCTGCTGTTCCCCGAGGGCATGATCAAGCTCAACGGACCGGCGGCGGAAATCCTCAAGCGCTGCGATGGCAAGACCTCCGTGGCCGCGCTCGTCGCCGATCTGGAGACTACCTTCGGCGAAGCCGACCTGCGGGCCGACGTGATCGAGTTCCTGGAGCAGGCCCATGGACGCCACTGGATCCGGTGAACTGCGCAGCGTCGCCGCGAAGCCGCCGCTGTGGCTGCTCGCGGAGTTGACGTACCGCTGTCCGCTGCATTGCGCCTTCTGCTCGAACCCGGTGGACTACACCAGGTACAACAACGAGCTCACTACAGACGAATGGATCCGCGTGTTCCGCGAAGCACGTGCGATGGGCGCGGTGCAGCTGGGTTTTTCGGGCGGCGAACCGCTGGTGCGCGACGACCTCACGGAGCTCGTCGCGGCGGCGCACGAACTGGGCTTCTATACCAACCTCATCACCTCGGGCGTCGGCCTCACGCCGCAGCGCGCCGAGGCGCTGAAGAAAGCCGGACTCGACCACATCCAGCTGTCGTTCCAGGACTCGAGCCGCGAGCTCAACGACTTCCTGAGTTCGACCAAGACCTTCGACCTCAAGCAGCGCGTGGCCCGCACGATCAAGGACCTCGGCTACCCCATGGTGCTGAACTGCGTGATGCACCGCTACAACCTGCCGCATGTGGGCCGCATCATCGAGATGGCCGAGTCGATGGAGGCGGACTTCCTCGAGCTCGCCAACGTGCAGTACTACGGCTGGGCGTGGCGCAACCGCGAGATGCTGATGCCCACGCGCGCGGCGCTGGCCACCGCCGAAGCCGTGGTCGACGAACACCGGCCGCGCCTCGATGGCCGCATGAAGATCCTCTGGGTCGTGCCCGATTACGCCGAGGGCAAGCCCAAGCCCTGCATGGCCGGCTGGGCCAGCGTGTTCCTGGTGGTCGCGCCCGATGGCGTGGCCCTGCCGTGCCACAGCGCGCGCATGCTGCCGGGGCTCGACTTCCCGAGCGTGCGCGAGCACTCCATCCGCGAGATCTGGCAGGAGAGCCCGGCGTTCGGCGCCTACCGCGGCACCGGCTGGATGAGCAGCACCTGCCAAAGCTGCGAAGACAAGGAGAAGGACCACGGCGGCTGCCGCTGCCAGGCGTTTCTGCTCACCGGCGATGCCACCGCCACGGACCCGGTCTGTCCGAAGAGCCCGCAGCATGCGGAGGTCGAAGCGATGGTTGCTGCGGCGGTGGATCCGCGCGAGGTCAGCGCGCCGATCCGTTTCGTGCCGGGCGCGCGGCGTGCAGGCGAACTCGTCTTCCGTACCGACGCCAATGCGCGAGGCTGAGCCGACTCGCACATGACGATCACCCATCGCCTGCCGTCGAGCGGCGGGCATGTCCTGCATGTCGAGGAGCACGGCAATCCGCGCGGGCTGCCTGCATTGGTGCTTCACGGCGGGCCTGGCTCAGGGAGTTCGCCGCTGTTGCGCAGCGGCTTCGATCCAACGCGCTACCGAATCATCTGCCCCGACCAGCGCGGCGCGGGCCGCAGCACGCCCGCAGGGTCGATCGCGCACAACACGCTCGCCGATCTGCTCGATGACTTGCGGCTGCTTCGCGCGCATCTGAAGGTCGACCGGTGGTTGGTGGTCGGCGGATCGTGGGGCGCCACGCTGGCACTCCTGCACGCGCTGGATCAGCCTTCCGCCGTCGCAGGGCTCCTGCTGCGCAACGTGTTCCTGGCCCGCACTTCAGACATCCACGATTTCTTCGCGGAGGCGGCGCGGCACGGCGGCCCCGAATGGCGTGTGCTGTGGAACGAAGCGCGGCGCCGGCAATGCCCGATCACGATGGTGCTCGCGGACATCTTCACGCACGGAACGTGGGAGCGGCAGCGCGATGTTGCGCTGTGCTGGTCCGAGTGGGAGCAGCGGATGTCGTCGGGCGCGTCAGGTGCAAGTGCCGCACTGCCGGGCGACGGCGCCGCACTGCAGCGGCTGGTGTCGCGCTACCGCGTGCAGAGCCACTACCTGCGCCACGAATGCTGGCTCGCCGCGCCCACGCTGCTGCAGCGATGCGCCGCGCTGCCCGTGGTCCCCACGCTCATCGTGCAGGGAACGCGCGATGCCCTCTGCCCACCGCAAGGTGCGCAAGCACTCGCGCAGGTCTTGCGGGGCCGGGCCGCCCTGCAATGGGCGCAGGGAGCGGGGCACAACCCCACGCATCCCGCCCTCGCCGCAGCGATGAAGCAGGCGTTGCGCAACTACGCGGACACGCAGGCCTTCGACCACCACCTCGCGGTGGATGCGCCAATGCGGAAGTGATCGATCAGACGATCCGTACCGACAGGTTCGGCAACCCGTCGATGTGGATCTCGATCAGGTCGCCGCGCACCACCGGCCCCACGTTCTCGGGCGTGCCCGAATAGATGATGTCGCCGGGCATCAGCTCGAAGGCCTGCGACAGGCGGCTGATCTGCTCCGAGACCGACCAGATCATGTACTTGAGCGTGGCGTTCTGTTTGGTCTCGCCGTTCACCTTGAGCCAGATCGCGCCGTCCGCGAAATGGCCTACCCTCGCCACCGGATGGATCGGCCCGATGGGCGCCGAGTGGTCGAAGCTCTTGCCGATTTCCCACGGCTTCTTCTGGTCGCCCATCTCGCGCTGCAGGTCGCGGCGTGTCATGTCCAGGCCGAGCGAGTAGCCGTACACATGGTCGAGCGCACTGCTCGCCGGAATGTTCTTGCCGCCCTTGGCGAGCGCAACGACCAACTCCACTTCGTAGTGGTAGTTTTTTGTCAGCGAGGGGTAGGGATGGTCGGCCACCTTGCCGGGCGTCACGACCTGGATCGCATCGGCCGGCTTCTGAAAGAAGAAGGGCGGCTCGCGCGTCGGGTCCGAGCCCATCTCGCGCGCATGGGCGGCGTAGTTGCGGCCGATGCAATAGATGCGACGCACCGGGAACACCTGCTCGCTGCCGACGATCGGCACGGTCGATACCGCGACGTCGAAGGGCGTGGGCGCCGTGCGCGCGGCGCCCGCGGGCAGCGCGCAGCCGGCGATGGCGCCCGTGGCCATGGCGGCCGAACCGGCCAGGAGGCCGCGACGTGATGATGCGTTGGACATGTTCTGTGTCTCCTTCTGGGTTGTGTCGTCTGAAAGCGAGTGATCGATTCTGGGATCGCGCACGGCCGCCGCGCCGCACGCATCTACGCAAAAACAGGACGCAAGCAACACGCCCCCGAAACCATCGCCCCGACCCCTCGTTACCATCGCGCCATGACGGCTCCCCAGTCCAGCTCCCGCCTCTACGGCATGCAGGAGCGCGCGAACCATCTCGACTTCGACATCCGCTTCGAAGGCGCGCGCGACGTGCTCGCGCGACCGCACCGACACGAGTACTTCCAGATCCAGGTGAGCATCGAGGGCGGCGGGCAGCAACTCATCGGCGGTGCGGTGCGGCCGTTTCGCGCGGGGCACCTGAGCTTCGTGCTGCCGTACCGCGTGCATGTGGTGCCGCATCCCGTCGGCGCGCGCTACGCCATCGTGAATTTCGACCAGGGCTTTCTTTGGCCGGAGCTGGCCGTCGAGCCGCTCGACCTCGAAGAAGTGTCCGTCGCACGGCATCCCGAACTCGCGCCGTTCCTGTTCCAGGAGTACGTCGACTTCTCTTTCGACGAAGCGGATTTCACGCGCATCCTGCGTTGGCTCGACGAACTCTCCGCGCTCAATCGGGAGCGCGGCTTCGCCACGGCGGGCGCGCTCCGCGGCATCCTGCTGCAGCTCATCGCGCTGGCTTGCCAGCGGCACGAGGCGGCGTTGATCGAGCAGGCCGCGCGCCACAGCGGCCGCAGTTCGCGGCGCGACGCACTGCAGCGTGTGATGCGCTACGTGCGCGAGCACCTCGGCGAAGAGATGTCGCTCAACGACGCTGCCGCTGCCGCGATGCTCTCGCCCAACTACCTCGCACACCTGCTCAAGAAGCAGACCGACCGCACCTTCACCGAACTCGTCACCGAGCGGCGGCTGGAGCGCGCAAAGGAACTGCTGCTGACCTCCAGCATCCGCATCGGCGACATCGCGCTGCAATGCGGCTTCAGCGATGCCGACTATTTCAGCCGGCGCTTCCGCCAGCAGATCGGTGTCACGCCGCGGCAGTTCCGGCAGGGCGCGAGCGTGCCGGCTGCCACCTCTTCATCGCCTTGACGTCGGCCTTGCCCTTGCCCGATCGTTACGCAGGAAAACACAGTGACCTTCACCGCCATTCTTCTCTCGCTCTTTCCGCTGCTCGGCCCCGTGCTCGCGCTGCTTCTGGCCGCCGCCATCGGCTGGACGCTCCGGCTTCGCCGAACCCGGCCCGCGCGCGGCGGGGTGGGAGGTTGGCTCGCGTTGCTGATCGGCTGCCTGTTCGCCGGGCCGTTTTTCGATCTGGTTGCATGGCTGCTCGTGCTCGGCGTCAACAGGCCCGGCCCCGAAAGCGACGCGGGCGCGAACTACACGACCCTCTGGTCCCTGGGCATCGGCAGTGCTTTGCTGGTTTGGGGACTTTGCGCGTGGGCGGGCTGGGGTCTTTGGAAGACGCGGACCGTGGCGGTCGTGCGCCGCGCCGTGATCGTCCTGTGGGTGAGCGGCCCGGTGCTGTTCGTGCTGGCGGGCATCGTGCTGCCCCTTGCGCTGCTCGGCGGAATGACGAGCGCCGGCGAACTGGTGGGGCCTGCAGTCACGCTCGGCCTCCACGTTGCCGCTGCACTGGCGTGGACCCTCTACCTGCGGTTCTCGCAACGCGTTGGCCGGACCTATGGCGCCGCGGCACCGCAGATGTTGCAGGCGGCGCCGATGCCGCCGGTGTGAAGCGACAAGGCCGAGTTCATGCGTGGCCATGCCATCCCGCAGTCGACTCCTGAGGAGCCGATGACCAAGCCAGGTCCTCGCGATGGGCCGTGACGAAACACGGGTGCGCCGGCTGGCGTCCGACCTCGGCGACTTCCTGGCGCAGCTGATCGACAGGCGTCGGGAGGACGAGGCCGCGCAGGGGTGAAATCCGCCGCGTTGTGAAACGTAGTGTGTTCGGTTTCAAGGCCGACACAGAGGCATACGCAATGTGTGCCCGAGGGGTGGGGTACGGCGAACAATCCGCTCGTTCTTTCGCCAACCACCCTCCCACTTCCGTGTCCAGGACATCACCATGCGCATCCGATCCAATGTAGTTCTCGCCGTTGCGGCGGTCGCGGCCTCGGTCGCCGTTCTCACCTTTGCCGCACCGCCGCCCGGCGGCGACGTTCCCGCCAGCGCCGCGCAGCGGGCGCCCGAATTTCAGAACATCGACAAGTGGCTCAATTCCGAGCCGCTGAAGCTGCAGGAACTGCGCGGCAAGGTCGTGCTCGTCGACTTCTGGACCTACACCTGCATCAACTGTCTCAACCACCTGCCCTACGTCAAGGCGTGGAACGAGAAGTACAAGGACCAGGGCCTCGTCGTCGTGGGCGTGCACACGCCGGAGTTCGCCTACGAGAAGTCGACCAGGAACGTGCAGGACGCGATCAAGCGCCTGCAGATCCAGCACGCCGTGGCGCAGGACAACAGCTACGGCACCTGGAAGGCCTTCAACAACCAGTACTGGCCCGCGGTCTACCTGATCGACAAGCAGGGAAAGATCGTCTATTCGCACTTCGGCGAAGGCAGCTACGGCACGACCGAGAAAAAAATCCAGGCGCTCCTCGCCGAGCCGTCGCCGGCCGCTGCTGCTGTCGGAGGCTGAGATGAAGAAGCTCTGGTTCGCACTCATCTTCTTCGCGGGCGGCTTCGCGCACGAAGTCCGCAACCCGGTGAGTTGCCAATGCATCACGGCCCGCGAGTTCGCGGGTCCTCGCAAACACGCCCGCACATGACGCGGGAAGAAGGTTCATCCATGTTCAAAGAGATCCAGCACAACCGCCGCGGCTTCCTGGCCACGGCCGCCGCCGGTGTGGTCGCGGCGCAGTTCGCGTCGATGAGTTCGGCTCATGCGGGCGCTGCTTTCCAGCTCGGGCCCGTCCGGCAGGTCAAGGCCGGCGTGCTCGATGTCGGCTACTTCGAAGCGGGGCCTGCTGACGGGCCACCGGTGCTGCTGCTGCACGGCTTTCCGTACTCGGTCGACAGCTTCGTCGAGGTCGCACCGATACTTGCCGCTCGCGGTGCGCGCGTGATCGTTCCCTATCTGCGCGGCCATGGGCCGACGCGCTTCATCGACAACGCCACGCCGCGCTCCGGCCAGCAGGCCGCCATCGGCGTCGATGTCGTCGCGTTGATGGATGCGCTGAAGCTCGACCGCGCGGTGCTTGCCGGCTACGACTGGGGCGGCCGCGCAGCCTGCGTCGCCGCGGCTTTGTGGCCCGAGCGCGTTTCAGGCCTCGTGTCCGTCAACAGCTACCTGATCCAGGACATCGCCAAGGCGAGCCTGCCGGTCGCGCCGTCGGTCGAATCGGGCATCTGGTACCAGCACTACTTCCTGAGCGAACGCGGCCGCGCCGGACTCGTTGCCAACCGCCGCGAGATCGCGCGGACCATCTGGCTGCGCAACTCACCGAACTGGCGCTTCGACGAGGCCACGCTGGCCCGTCACGTTGCCGCGTTCGACAACCCGGACTACGTCGACGTGGTGATCCATTCGTACCGCCACCGCCTGGGCGCGGCGGACGGCTACGCGGCGTATGCGGAAGTCGAACGCCGGCTCGCGGCGCTGCCGGCGATCACGGTGCCGACCATCACGCTCGACGGCGGGGCCGATGGCGTGGTGCCGGCCACCGATGGCAAGTCGACCGCGGCGAAGTTCACCGGCCCGCGTTCGCACCGCGTGGTCGAGAACGCCGGGCACAACCTGCCCGAAGAAGCACCGAAGGAATTCGCCGAAGCGACGTGGGAACTGCTCTCGGCGCGCCGCGCCGGATGAGGCTGCAGCGGGGCGACGCTCAGAAGGTGTGAATGAATCCGGCGTGCCTGAGCGGGATGAGCGGGCATGGCGGGTTCGTTCGCACCTTCTCAGTCCCGCGCTTCGACCGTCGAAGCGAAGACATAGCCTTCGCTTCGCACCGTCTTGATGTAGCGCGGCTCCCGCGCATCGTCGCGCAGACGCTGGCGCAGGCGGCTCACCAGCAAATCGATCGAGCGCTCGAAGAGCTCCGCTTCACGGCCCTGCGTGAGGCTCAGCAGCTGGTCGCGGCTCAGCACCTTCTGCGGATGGTCGAGGAACACGCGCAGCAGGCGGTACTCGGCGCCGCTCAGCGCCACCATCGTGCCGCTGTCGTCCAGCAGGTGGCGCGCCACCGTGTCCACATGCCAGTCGCCAAAGGCCAGCTTCTGCGAGGGCTCGACCGCGCCCATGTTCGGCGGCAGCATGCGCGTGCGCCGCATCACGGAGCGGATGCGCGCGAGCAGTTCGCGCGCCGAGAAAGGCTTGGCCAGGTAGTCGTCGGCGCCCATCTCCAGGCCCAGGATGCGGTCGGCCTCTTCGCTGCGCGCGGTGAGCATCAGGATCGGCGTGGCCTTGTACTTGCCGGTGCGCAGGTCGCGGCACAGCGTGAGGCCGTCTTCGCCCGGCAGCATCAGGTCCAGGATGATGAGGTCGAAGGGCCCCGACTCCTCCAGTGCCGCGCGCATGTGCCGGCCGGTGGGCACCGCCACCACGCGCAGGCCGTTCTTGACCAGGTAGGTCGTGAGCAGTTCGCGGATTTCCCGGTCGTCGTCGACGATGAGGATGTGGTCGGAGGTCTTGGGAGTCATGGCTGTGTATGGGGTGTGAAGTGCGCCGCAGCCGCAATGTATCCCGCCTGCCGCGAATGGGCAGGGGGTTTGTATTCGCAAGTATCTGGAGGCGGAGGTCGCGACACTATGTTTCGCGACCTCCGCCTCGTCATGCCGCTAGCGCAGCGACCTGAACGCCGCCCGGATCTCGACCGCGAACAGCTCGGGCTGCTCCCACGCTGCGAAGTGGCCGCCCTTGTCCACCTCGTTGAAATAGATCAGGTTGCGGTAGGCCCGCTCGGTCCAGCTCTTGGGCGCGCGGTAGATCTCGCCGGGGAACACCGTCACCGCCGCGGGGATCGAGATATCGACCGCGTTGAAGTTGTTGGCGTTGTTCTCCCAGTAGAGCTGTGCGCCCGAGGTCGCGGTCTTCGTCACCCAGTAGAGCGTGATGTCGTCGAGCATCTCGTCGCGGGTGAACGCCTTGTCGGCATCGCCGCCGCTGTAGGTCCACTCGTTGAACTTGTCGTAGAAGAAGGCGGCCAGTCCGGTGGGCGAATCTTCCAGCGCATAGCCCAGGGTCTGCGGGCGCGTCACCATCATGGCCGCGTAGCCGCCGCCCTTGGTGTACAGATACTTGAGCGATTCGAACGCGGCCTTTTCCTTCTCCGAGAGGCCGGCTGGCGCGGGGTCGCCGTTGTTGAGCGCCTTCGCCACGTCCGGCGGCACCGTCGCGGGCATGTTCACATGGATGCCCAGCAGCCCCTGCGGCGCCTGGCGTGCCATCTTGTCGGCCACCACCGAACCCCAGTCGCCGCCCTGCGACACGTAGCGCGTGTAGCCCAGGCGCTTCATCAGCACGTCCCAGGCGGTCGCGATGCGGTCGGCGCCCCAGCCGGTGCTTTGCGGCTTGCCCGAGAAACCGTAGCCGGGCATCGAGGGCAGCACGAGGTGGAAGGCGTCTTCTGCGCGGCCACCGTGCGCCGTCGGATCGGTGAGCGGGCCGATGACCTTCAGGAGCTCCATCACCGAGCCTGGCCAGCCGTGCGTGATGACCAGCGGCATCGCGTTCGCATGGCGCGAGCGCACGTGCACGAACTGGATGTCGAGCCCGTCGATCTCGGTGATGAACTGCGGCAGGGCGTTGAGCCGTTTTTCCACCTTGCGCCAGTCGTAGCCCGTGCCCCAGTAGCGCACCAGCGGCTGCAGCTTCTCGAGCCGCACACCTTGCGTCTGGTCATTGACCGTCTCGCGGTCGGGCCAGCGCGTGGCCTGGATGCGGCGGCGCAGGTCGACCAGCACGGCCTCGGGCACATGGATGCGGAAGGGGCGGATCGACGTGTCGCCGGTCGGTGCGCGGGGCTTCGTCGTGGCGGGAACATCGGCGGCGGCCGCGGCGCCCGAACCCTGCGCGAAAGCCGGGTTGGAGAGCAGGCCGAAACCTGCAGCACCCGCAACGGCGGTGGTGGCGAAGAAGTGGCGCCGCGTGGGCGCTGGAGACACAGAAGACATGGTGATCTTTCTTTCGTCGAGTGAGGGTGAAATGAAGAGGCCTTGCGGGCCGCCCGAATGAACGGACGGGCGCATCTTTGGCCGTGCTTCCCCTCTGCGATCCGAAGGCTGTATGCCCGTGTATCGACGCGAGAAATCCACACACTACGTTTCAACGGCGGTGTGTTTTCTTCGTCGAGAGGCACGTCTGCCGAACACCGGAAAGTGACCCGAAAGCAGCCGCACCCGCGCAACGCCGACGGACCGCAGTGAAACGTAGTGTGTGAGTTTTCGAGGCAGATACAGAGGCATACGCAATGTGTTCCGGCGAGGTCGGGCAGGTCCAACAATCCAGCCGTTCTTCAACGCAACCCCTCCAAAGGAACCACCATGACCTCCACCGAAAAGATCCTCTACACCGGCAAGACCCACACCACCGGCGGCCGCGACGGCGCATCGACCAGCAGCGACGGCCGCCTGGACGTCAAGCTCTCGTCCCCCGGCGGTCCGGGCACCGGCACCAACCCCGAGCAGCTCTTCGCCGCCGGCTGGTCTGCCTGCTTCATCGGCGCGATGGGCCTCGCAGCCGGCAAGCTCAAGATCAAGCTGCCCGCCGACCTGGCCGTGGACACCGAGGTGGACCTGGCCAACACCGACGGCGCCTACTTCCTCAAGGCCCGCCTGAACGTCAGCGTGCCCGGCATCGAGCGCGACGTCGTGCAGTCGCTGGTGGATGCGGCGCACCAGACCTGCCCGTACTCCAAGGCCACGCGCGGCAACATCGACGTCACGATCAACGTGGTCTGACCGGACGCACGACGGGGCCGAACGGGTAATGTTCCATGTCGCTTCTTGCTGCCGAACACACTGCGATACATGCGATGGGCTTTCCGGGCAGGCCGGGGTCTATAAACGAGGCCATGCCCACCCCACCCGCCAGCCCCGTCGTCGTGAATCCTTCTGCCGAGAAGGCCGGCAAGGCTGGCCGCTTGTGCCGCCTGGTGCCGCGATCGCTGTTCTCCCGTGTGACGTTGATCATCGTGGTGGGCCTGGCGATCGCCCAGTTGCTGACTTTCGCCGCCATCCGCTACGAGCGCGACATGGCGATGCGCGAGCTGATGATGATCGGCATCGAGCGCGACATCGCCAGCTCGGTCGCCATCCTCGACCGCCTGCCCGCAGCGGAACGCCCGAGCTGGCTCGAGAAGCTGGAGCGGCGCAACTACCGCTTCGTGCTGGGCGGCATGGCCGAGGGCGTGGCACCTCAATCGCTGCTGTCGCAGCAGTTCGCCGCCGCCATCGTCGATGCGATGCGCCCCTTCGAGATTGTCAAGGTCGGCGAGGTGCTGCAGCCGCCCGAAGGCCTGGAGATCCAGGTGCGCATGACCGATGGCTCCTCGGTGGTCGTGCACGCGCGCCGCGTGGGCATGCCGGTGTCGCGCTGGGTCATGTGGCTGCTGGCCATCCAGCTGCTGGTGCTGGCCGTCTGCGCCTGGTTTGCCGTGCGGCTGGTCACGCGGCCGCTGGCCGAGCTGGCCGCCGCGGCCGACGACCTGGGCCCCGACCTCAAGGCGCAGAAGCTCGCGGAAGAAGGCCCCACCGAGGTGGCGCACGCTGCGCGCGCCTTCAATGCGATGCAGCAGCGCATCGGCGGCTACATGGCCGAGCGCGTGGAAATCCTCGCGGCCATCTCGCACGACCTGCAGACGCCGATCACGCGGATGCGGCTGCGCACCGAGATGATGGACGACGAACACGACCGCACCAAGTTCCGCCAGGACCTGGACGCGATGAACTCGCTGGTGCGTGAAGGCGTGACCTATGCGCGCACCCTGCACGGCGCCACCGAGCCGCCGCTGCGCATGGATGCCGACGCGCTGCTCGAAAGCATGCAGGCCGACTACGAGGACGCCGGCAAGACGGTGCACCTCGAAGGCAAGGCGGGCGCGCCGATCGTCGGTCGGCCGAACGCGATGCGCCGCATCGTCATGAACCTGATCGACAACGCGCTGATCTTCGGCAGCGATGTGCGCGTGCGAGTGCAGGCCGGGGACGGGCAGTTGGCCATCGCGGTGGTCGACAACGGCCCCGGCATTCCGCCCGACGAACTGGACGCGGTGCTCAAGCCCTTCTACCGCGTCGAGAGCTCGCGCAACCGCAGCACCGGCGGCACCGGCCTCGGCCTGGCCATCGCGCACCAGCTCGCGATGGCGATGGGCGCCGAGCTGAAGCTGCAGAACCGCCCCGAAGGCGGACTGGAGGCACGCCTGACCATGCCCACGCGAATCACCTAGAGGGAACGGGCCGCGCATTCGCGGCGCTGTTTCCGTCCACCTGTTTCAAGCATCCCGCGGCTCGTGCGTCGAGACCGTGAAGACCCCGCACGCCCCGAGGGCGCGCTTCGACCCCTACAGACGAGACCCGAACCATGCTGCTGCTCCTTCTCATTGCCTACCTGGGCGGGGTGCTCACCATCCTGAGCCCCTGCATCTTGCCGGTGCTGCCCTTCGTGTTCGCACGCGCCGATCGCCCGTTCCGTTCGCACGGCCTGCCGATGCTGCTGGGCATGGCGGTGGCCTTCGCCGCCATCGCCACGCTGGCCGCGGTCGGCGGCGGCTGGGTGGTCACGGTCAACGAGTACGGGCGCTATGCGGCGATCGCGATGCTCGCGCTGTTCGGCGTGACGCTCTTGTTCCCGAGCCTGGCCGACCGCATGAGCCGGCCGCTGGTCGCGCTGGGCATCCGCCTGGCCGAAGCGCAACCCGGCGGCCAAGACGCCAAGGCTTCGGTGTTCTCGCCGCTGCTGCTGGGTGTCGGCACAGGTCTGCTGTGGGCACCGTGCGCGGGTCCGATCCTCGGGCTCATCCTCACGGGTGCGGCGCTCAACGGCGCGAGCGTGGGCACCACGGTGCTGCTGCTCGCGTATGCGGCCGGCGCCTGCACCTCGCTGGCGGCAGCGCTGCTGTTCGGTGGACGCCTGTTCGCGGTCATGAAGCGTTCGCTGCACACAGGCGAGTGGGTGCGGCGCGTGGCGGGCGTGGCCGTGCTGGTGGGCGTGGGCGCCATCGCGCTGGGGCTCGACACCGGCGTGCTCAGCCAGCTCTCGGTGGGCACCACCTCGGCACTCGAAAAAGCGCTCGTGGAGAAGATCGATATGCCGAAGCCGCAACCGCAATCAAGGCCGCTGGTCGAATCGACCTCGCAGCAGCAAGACACCGGCTTCGTGAAGACAGCCGCCGTGCTCCCGGAACCAGCGCCCATGCGCAAGCTCGGCATCGAGGGCCAGTTCCCCTCGCTCGCCAGCGCGACCGAATGGATCAACTCGCCACCGCTGACCCCCGAGGCTCTGCGCGGCAAGGTCGTGCTGGTCGATTTCTGGACCTACTCGTGCATCAACTGCCTGCGCACGCTGCCTTACGTGCGCGCCTGGGCCGAGAAGTACAAGGACGCGGGGCTCGTCGTCCTCGGCGTGCACTCGCCGGAGTTCGCGTTCGAGAAGCGCTCGGCCAACGTGCGCAAGGCAACGAAGGACCTCGGCATCGATTTCCCTGTGGCGCTGGACAACGACTTCAAGATCTGGCGCGGCTTCGACAACCAGTCGTGGCCTGCGTTCTATTTCATCGATGCAGAGGGCCGCATCCGTTATCACCAGTTCGGCGAGAACCGCTACGACAAGGCCGAACAGATCATCCAGCAACTGCTCGCCGAAGCGGGGCAGCGGAACCTGCCAGCCGCCCTGGTCACGCCGAAGGGCGAGGGCACGCAGGCCGCGCCGGGTGACGAACTCGCGATGTCGGGCGAGACCTATGTGGGCGCCGAGCGTGCACAGGGCTTCGCATCGCCCGGTGGTCTCGTGAACGGCCGCGCGCATGTCTACCAAAGCCCCGCGATGCTTCGCACGAACCAATGGGCGCTCGCCGGCGAATGGACCGTGGAGCCCGAGCGCGCCGTATCGAACCAGCCGAACGGCCGCATCGCCTACCGCTTCCAGGCGCGTGATCTGCACCTGGTGCTCGGCCCCATGACCGATGGCAAGCCGGTGCGTTTCCGGGTGCTCGTGGACGGCAAGCCGCCGCTCGCGGACCACGGCGCGGACACCGACGCGCAAGGCTACGGAACCATAGAGGCCCAGAAGCTCTACCAGCTCGTTCGTCAGACGAGGAGCGGGAGGGACCGGTTGTTCGAGATCGAGTTTCTCGACGGCGGCGCGCAGGCTTACGCGTTCACGTTCGGCTGAAGCCGTTCAGGGCGGCGATCGCGCCGACGGGGTACCTTGCTCCGCGAATGCCCCGCATTCAGAGCAACCCGAGCGTCAACGCCTTCAAGGTAGCCGCAGCCCGCGTCGTGCATTCGAGCTTGCGAAAGATGTTTTCCAGATGCGCCCGCACGGTGCTCGGGCTGATGCCCAACACGCGCGCCGCTTCCTTGTTGCTGTCGCCAAGGCTGATGCGCCCGAGCACTTCGATCTCGCGGCTCGAGAGAAGCGCAGCCGCCTCGCCCGATGGCGCATGCGTGGTGCCGCTCTGTGGATGTCCCGTCAGCACAGCAACAGCCGCCGCATCGAGCCGCCCGATCTCCGCCTCGCGTTTCAGCGCCGCGATCGCATCGGCTTCGTCAAGTGCAGCCTGCCCCGGACGGCTGGTGCGCAACAACACCCAGTGCGCCGCCACCGCCAACACACGGCCCGCGACATCGATGGCCGGCCCCTTGATGCCGCGGAAGAAACCCGAACCGTCGAGGCGCTCGTCCACGAAGGAGGCGATCTCGGCTTCGGTGCGCAGCGTGCCGATGCGGCGCGCCGCACGGTCCGTCCAGTAAGGCACGAGGCGCAGGCGCTCCTTGTCGGCCTCGCTGCGGACGCCCGGCGAATCCCACACCGCGTTCGGCACCGACGCGCGGCCGATGCCATGAATGAGCGCCGCGCGCCGCACCTGCCCCTGCTCGACGTCGCCCAGCCCCACACCCGCAGCACACGCGAACGCGGCATCGGCCACGCGGCGCGAGAAGCCCGTCATCCACGGCAGCTTGAGGTCGATCACGTCGGCGATCAGTTCGAGTGATGCAGTCGCCTCGCGCAGTGCATCGGAAGGCGACTGCATGTCGGCCGCCGCGCCTTGCTCCAGCGCATGCAGCCAGTCGACCGCATGCTGCTGCACCGCATGGACCAGGAAGGCCGGATAGCGCGCATCGGCACGATCGGCGATGTAGCGCAAGGCGTTGCTCAGGCCATGCACGCGCGAGAAGATTTCAAGGTCACCGGCAACCGAGACGATGAACACCTCTTCGGGAATCTGCGAGGCGCGCAGCCCGTGCGGCTTGCCGTGTCCGTCGAAGGTCTCGAACATGTGGCGCAGCGTGCGCTCGACCTCGGGCGGCATGCCCAGCGTGCGCGCGATGTCGCCCGACACCTCGCAATGGATATCCACCATCGGACCCACGGAGCCTGCGAGCTCGGCCGCGGCCTGTGCCGAAGCGGTCGAGAGCATCGCGCGACGTCCGCCGACGTCGTCGCCCATCAGGTCGGAGAACTCGGGCGCATTCGCGGTACAGCCCGACCATCGCAGCAGCGACGCGCAGGCCGCATGGCCTTGCACCGTTGCATCGCGGCCGATGGCGGCGGCGAGTTGCGAGGCGATCCACGCGGTGCGCGCGGAATGATCGATGGGTTGCCCCATGCTCAGGTCGCCGACGAATGCAAGGGCCTTGATGGCGTCGAAGACCGGGATGTGGGGCGCAGGCTGCACGGGAGCAATCGAAAAAAAAGGAAGAAGGCGCGCCGGCCTGGGCCAGCGCGCCGGGCACCTTACTTGGATTGGTTCACGGCGTCCAGAATCACCTGCGCCACCTTGGCCGGCTGCGATTGCTGCGGCACGTGGCTGCTGTTGACCGAGCTGACGGTCGCGCCGATCTTCTTGGCCATGTCGCGCTGCAGCGCCGGCTGGATCATGTGGTCCGAGCTCGCGACCAGGTACCACGAGGGCTTGGTCTTCCATGCGGCCACCGTCAGCTTCTGCTCGAACGACTTGCCGAGGATCGGGCCCTGCGTCGCGGTCATCACCGCGGTGGCGGCGGCGGGGAGGTCCTGCGCGAAGTGCTTGGTCATGCCTTCCTTCGTGAGCGAGAGAAAACCGCTCGCATCGGCCTTGATGTGCGCGAAGCCGGGCGCTGCCGGGTAGTCCTTGCCGAGTTCGGCCGAGTTCTGGCCGGCGTCGGGTGCGAAGGCCGCGACGTACACGAGCGACGACACCTTGTCGTTCGCGCCCGCCTCGGTGATGACCGAGCCGCCCCACGAGTGGCCGACCAGTACGACCTTGCCGGGCTGCGCATCGATGGCGCGCTTGGCGGCCGCCACGTCGTCTTCGAGCGAGGTGAGCGGGTTCTGCACCGCCACTACGTTCACGCCCTTGGCCTGCAGCAGCGGAATCACCTTGGCCCAGTCGGAGCCGTCGGCAAAGGCGCCGTGGACGATGACCACGCTGGGCTTGTCTGCGGCGGTGGCGCCCGTGGCGAAGGAGAGGCCGATGGCGAGGGCAGCGGCGGCGAGCTTGAAGCGTTGAGCGGTTTTCATGAGGGTCCTGGAAAGAAAGGTCGGGAGTGGTGAAGAGGAGCCCGTACTGTCGGCGCAGCAGGCTTTCGGCGCCATCGGACGAATGTCCGATGCCGAAACCCCACGGCGCCACGGGCACTGGCTGCCGTGGAAGATCGACGGGATAAGATTCCGCCGAGCAAGAAGACGCCCATTTTTCCAAGACGCCATGGCCACAAGCAGCAACCTTCAGGAACGCAAGCAGCGAGAGCTGGAACAACGCCGCAAGGACATCCTGAAGGTCGTGCGCAAGATGGTCGCCAAGAGCGGCGCGCGCGAAATCACCATGCGCAAGGTGGCCGAGGAATCGGGCTTCTCGAACACGGTGGTCTATGCGCTCTTCGGCGACAAGGCCAGCATGATCGCCAACGCGGTCGACGACGACCTGATCCGGCTCAACAAGCTCATGCAGGCCGCGGTGATTGCAGGCAAGAGTTCGATCGAGCGCATTCGGCGCGCTTGCCTCGCCTATGTAGAGAACGGGCTCAAGCACCCCGACCAATACTTTCTCGTGTTCATGGAGCGCCGTCCCGCGGCCCCCATCGAGACCTCCACGCTCACGTTCGGCGACATCGCGAACGACCCCTATGCCTTCGTCTGCAGCCTCACGGCGGAGCTGGTGCGCGACGGCTACATGGCAGCCGACGAGAAGCAGGTGGCCGTGGCCACGCAGATCGTCTGGGAGGGTTTGCACGGCATGACCTCGCTGCGCGTCTCCACCGGCGACGATCCGTGGATCGAGCGGCTGGATGCCGAGGCGCATCTGAACCTGCTGCTCGACATTCTTCTGCTCGGCATGGTGCAGCGCTTTCCGGGCGCCAGGTCGGCCGCGGCGATCAAGCTGCTGTCGCAGGGCCGCAGCTGAGAAGCTGGCCCGTTCAGCGCACCAGCAGCTTCATCATCCGTTCGAAGGTCTTGCCGTAGGGCGGCTTGAAGAGGCCGAGGCCGTTGAAAGCCGACTGGCGAAAGATCGGCTTCATTTTCGAGAAGGTCTCGAAACCGTGCTCCCCGTGGTACGCGCCCATGCCGCTCGCACCGACGCCGCCGAAGGGCAGGTCGTCCTGCGCGATGTGCAGCAGGGTGTCGTTGATCGACACGCCGCCAGCCACCGTCTGCTGCATCACCCGGTCGATGGTCGCGCTGTTCTTCTCGAAGAGATAGAGCGCCAGCGGGCGCGGGTGCGCGTTGACATAGGCGATGGCTTCGTCGATGGCGCCATAGGTCATCACCGGCAGGATGGGGCCGAAGATTTCTTCCTTCATCACGCGCATGCTGTCCTGCACGCCGGTCAG
This sequence comes from Variovorax sp. ZS18.2.2, assembly GCF_024701975.1. Classification (GTDB taxonomy): domain Bacteria; phylum Pseudomonadota; class Gammaproteobacteria; order Burkholderiales; family Burkholderiaceae_C; genus Variovorax. Next base: position 50,774 of record NZ_JANLNM010000005.1, on the reverse strand, counting down.
CAGCACGGGCGGGAAGCGGCGCGTTGCGGCATCGGGCGTCATGTCCGAGAGCGGGGTGGCCGAAGCGCCTTCCATCTGCGCGAGCGCGGCCAGCTCCTGCAGGCGCGAGAAGTGGCGCGGGCTCACGATGCTGGTGTAGTCGGGGTTGCGCGCGATGTCCGGGTACATCGCGTTGAACACGCGCCGGGCGCTGTCTGCGAAGCGTTGCTGCTGGCCTTCGGGCACCAGCACGTAGTCGGGCGCGATGCAGGTCTGGCCGGCGTTGAGGGTCTTGCCCACGAGGATGCGTTCGACGGCCTTCTCGAAGTTGGCACCGGGCCCGATGATCGCGGGCGACTTGCCGCCTAGCTCCAGCGTCACCGGCGTGAGGTTCTCGCTCGCGGCGCGCATCACGTGGTGGCCGACTGCCGTCGAGCCGGTGAACAGCAGGTGGTCGAAGGGCAGGCTGGAGAATTCGCGTGCCGCTTCGGCATCGCCGTTGACGACGGCGATCTCGTCTTCCGCGAAGCTGGCCCGCACGAGCGTGGCGAACAGTTCGGCAAAGCGCGGCGTGAATTCCGACTGCTTCACCATCACGCGGTTGCCTGCGGCCAGCGCGGCCGTCATTGGCCCCACCGCGAGGTTCAGCGGGTAGTTCCATGGCACCACGATGCCCACCACGCCCAGGGGCTGCGGCATGATCCGCGACGACGCGGGCTTGAACCACAGGCCGGTGGAACGGCGCTGCGTGCGCATCCATTTCCGGCCGTGGCGCAGCGCGTGGTTGATGCCTTCGACGGCGGGGAACACTTCGGCCAGTTCGGTTTCCTGATAGGGCCGGTTGTGGAAATCGGCGCTGATGGCGGCGGCGATCTCCTTGCGTTGGTCCATCACCAGCGCACGCAGGCGCTCGAGGCGATCGGCGCGCTCGCTCCACGGCGGTGTCTGCATGCGCAGGCTGGCGGCGCGCATCGCGTCGAAGGTTTGTCTCATGGTCTGGGTCGTCATCTGAATCCTCGGGGGCCATGCCTGCGGGGCTGGCCGTTGTCTTGCCTGTTGGCGTCGGGATCGACGAGAGCCAGCAACTGGGCCTCCACATCTTCCACCTCTTCCTTCGGAAGCACGCCGCGCGCCGCAAAGGCCTGCATCTGGGTGACCAGAATCTCGACCTCGCCGCGCCGCGCTTCGGGCGGGAGCCCGGCCAGCGTCTCGCCGATGCCGCCGATGCGGTCCTGCAGCCGGGTGACCGCGATCACCTCGCCGATCTTCTCATCGCGCCTCGGGTCGCCGGCCCAGCGGGCCTGCAGTGCCGGAATGTCCAGCATCCGTTCGACGGGGCCGGGCCCCGTCGATGCGGGCTGCGGCGAAGCCGGGCCTTTGACGAAGGGCGAGGCGGTCCAGGGCGAAGCGACCTCGTTGCCTTGCGCGGCGGCAGGGGGCGGCGTGCTCGCCACCACGGCCGTCGCAGCCTGAGCCGTCGCGTCCTTCGCGCCGGAACCCGGCGTGCTGGTGTCGACGGCGAAGATCGCCGCGCCGACGCCCAGCGCGCACAGCGCCGCGATCGTCCAGATGTATCCGTTGCGCGTCATGACTCAGGCCTTGAGCTCGAAGGGCGTGGTGGCGCTGCGGTACTCGACCACGTCGGGCAGGATCCAGCTGGGCTTGTAGTTGCCCTTGTGGACGATGCGGTAGGTGCCGCTCGCATCCGCCGGAATCTGCCACGACACGGTCGCCGAGCGGCAGTTGATGCACAGGGCAATCGCCTTCCACTGCACCGTCGTGCCCCAGCGGCCGTCGCGCTCGACTTCCCTCCAGCTGCCGTCGGCTGCCTGCTTCTCGATGAAGAGGAACGAGTCGATGCTGCCCAGCCGGTTCATCGGATGGCTGCTCACGAAGGTGGCCTCGAGAAAACGGCGCTTGTCGTCGGCCTGCAGCTTGCCGTTGACCTCGTGCTGCACCACCTGCGGCGCCTTCAGCACCACGCCCATGCCCGAGAACAGCGGCACGCCGTCCCACGGCACCGGCGCGGCCAGCTTGTCTTCGGGCGTGCGTGCGGCCACGACCAGCGGATCCTGCGGCGCCGGCACCACGGGCGTGACGCTGGGCTTCGCATCGCTGGCAACCAGCGTGGCGGCCATGGCATCGAGCGCCTGCGCCAGCGCCGGCTGCGTCCACTTGCCCCAGGCGGTGTAGCCGGACTCGTACTGCTTGCTGTCGTATTCCTCCGGCGTCACGACATAGCCGCCGGTGCTGTCGACCTGCAGGCTGGGCACCGAGCCCGAGCTGTAGCCGACGGCGATGACGTCGTCCACGCCCACGCCCAGCGTTTGCGCGATGTGACGGCGGATGCGGTACTGCGTCATCGTCGTCAGCTCGAAGGGCGTGAAGGCCAGGGTCAGCGAACCGAGCTTCACCACCTGCAGCGAGGTCGGCCCGGGCACCAGCGCCGCGAGCACGTCCTTGCGCCCCTGGCACTGCCGCACGTCGTCGGTGATCGGCTGGTACGAGGCGTCGAGCAGCGGCTTCACGATCGCGGGAATCACCGGCAGGTTGATGAGGATGCTCACGATCTGCGCGAGGCTGGTGCGGTTGTCGGCGCCTTCCTGCGCGAGGATCGAGCCCATGTCCTCGCTGCTGCCCGCCGCGAAGGCCATGCCCCAGGCGGGGTCGCAGGTCGCCTGGTCGCCGTGTCCGCCGGTGTACTTGCCGGACACCGCGATCTTCGCGAAGTCGACGGCCTTGTACTGATAGTTCAGCCGCTGGTTGGGCGGCACGCCAGCATCGACCGCATGGCCGGTGGAGGAGGGCGCCGCCACCAGCAGCGACTTCGCCGCCGCAAAGAGCTTGTCGCCCGTGTCGCGCATGCTCTCGAAGGGCCCGAGCGTGCTGGAGCCGCGGTTGCAGTCCCAGTCGTGGCGCGCCAGCACATGGGTTTTCCAGTTGACCCAGAACGGCGGGTCGACGTCGTTGCAGTTCTTGAAGTTGATGTTCGGCGTGACGTCGCCCGTGCCGGTCTGCGCAAAGGCCGCGACGAAGCGCTTCGTGCCCGCCGGTCGGCTGCGATCGATGTCGTCTTCGAGCTCGCGCGCCGCATGGCCGTAGTTGTCGGTGCTGATGAAGCTGAAGGCCTCGTCGACCATGTTGGTCGGATGCAGGCCGTAGAAGGTCAGCGCACCCACGGCGGCGCCGCCGCGCACGAAGCGCAGCTGGGTCATGCCGGTGTCGATGCGCTCGGGGAACACGGCCTGGTCCTCGGGCTTGTTCAGCACGAAGGCCTGCGCCGAGCGGTTGGCGCCCACGCCGCGCAGCTGGCCGCGGTGGACCTCGATGCTGCCGGGCGCCTTGTCGGTCATCGCCGCTTCGACGGCCTTCACCACGCCATCGACCTGGGCCTTGAAGAGCCGCGGACTCGACGCGTTGCCCACGTTGGGCACGCCGTGCGTGTGCGTCATCGTGAGCACGAAGTTGTCGTCGGTGAAGCGACCGGGGTAGCGGGCCTGCAGCTGCTGCAGCGCGACCCGCTTGAGGTTGCCGCTGGCAAGCCCCAGCTCGGCGACCACAACCATCACCTCGCGGCGCGATGCATCGTCCTCGATGTCGAAGGCCCGCACGAACTGGCGCGACTGCAGGCCGTCGTAGGGCGGATCGAAGACGAAGCCTGCGCTCAGGCTGCCCAGGTCGACCGCGGTGATGTCACCCTTGCCGACGCCGACGTTGTAGCCCGCATGGGCCGCATGCAGGCCGGCCAGCAGCAGCATCGCGGCCGCCGCGCGTGCGGGCCATGCGGATGGCCGCGTGAATTTTTTCCATTGTTCTTTTTGTGTTGTGTCCATGGAAGTCTCCTTGCGCCGCATCGCGGCTGTTCGTTGACGGGGAATCCTCGTTGCTTCAGCTGCCTTCTCGGTACACCGGCCAGTGGTCCTGCACCTTGCCGCCGCGCAGGGTGACGAGGTCGCCGAACTGCAGCAGCACGCCTTCGGCGATGGCGGGGCGCAGGAACACCTGGTCGTCCACCTTCAAGCCCGTGGCCGGCGAGCCGTTCACGTTCTCCTGGTTGGCGCTGTGGCCCAGGATGTTGTTGAACTGCAGCCCCTTGGGCGAGGCGTAGTCCGCGAGCCAGTAGCCGCCGTAGATGTAGTAGGTCTGGCGCTGGTTCACGTCCCACCACGAGAAGATCTTCGACTTGCCGTCGAGCGCCGGAATGGTCACCGGCCCGGTCGCCTTGATGACCGGCGTGGCGATGAAGGCGGCGGGCTCGTGCGCGGCCAGCGTCTCGATGTCGTAGTGTGTGGGCTTGAGCAGCGCGGTGCCGGTGCTGACCTCGTTGCTCACCTTCTCCGATTCGTGCAGCTTGTAGCTAGGGCTGCCGCCGGTGTTGAACGTGAGGCTGTCGTTCCACAGCGCCGGGTACTGGCCGCGCACGTGATCGACGAAGCCCTGGTAGATCGTCATCGCCTTGGCGAGCAGTTCTTCGGGCGACCCGAGCACCTTCGGCACGCCGAAGCCCACGTGCGCGTCGTAGCCCATGAAGCCCGCGAACTCCAGTTGCTGCGGGTTCGCGGCGATGAGGTCGAGCATCCGGCCCAGCGTGGCGTTGTCGGCCACGCCGCCGCGGTGCAGGCCCACGTCGATCTCGATGTTGATGCGCAGCTTGCTGCCGATGCCCTGCGCGAGCGCCAGGTACTGCTGCAGCCGCTCCGGCGTGTCGAGCAGCCACTGCAACTGCCGCGACGGATCGAACGACCCCCTGAGCTTCTTGTAGAACAGCGCCGCCGACTGCACCGGCAGCGGCTTGCCCATGAGGATGTCGAAGCCCGGAAAGATCTCCGCATCGATGTTGAGAAAGGGCTGGTGAAAGGACATCAGCCGTTTCGTTCTCGTGCGCTTGGCCACGTAGTCGATCAGCTCATGCGAGGGCAGCGACTTCTCGACGATGCGGTAGTGCTTGCCGCCCTGGCGCAGGCTCTGCATCACGCGGTCGATGTTGCGGTCCATGCGGTCCAGGTCGATGACCATGCAGGGTCGCATCGGGCCGTTCTTTTTCAGCTCGTCGTTGAGCGCGCGAAAGTAATCGTCGTGCGGCGCACCGTTGTCGCCGGGACGCAGCGCGAAGGCGCCCACGGTGCCTACAGCGGCCACGCCCAGCGTGCCCAGGAGAATTTTCCGACGGCTCATGTGGTGACCCCGAAGAGTTGACGCAGATAGGGATTGAGCATGCGCCCTTGCGGGTCGAGCCGGGCACGCAGCGCCAGGAAGTCGTTCCAGCGCGGATACAGCGCCGCGAGCTGCGGCGCCTTCAGGTCGTGCAGCTTGCCCCAGTGCGGACGGCCCTGGTACTTGCGGTAGATCGGGCCGATCTCCGAAAGCAGGTAGTCGTACGGCTCGCCCTGTGCGGCATGCACGGCGATCGAGCAGCTGTCGCGCTGGTGGAAGGGGCTGAGCCAGGCGTCGTCGGCCTTCACGAAGCGGAACTCCAGCGGAAAGAACACGTCGTTGCGGCGCTCCAGCGCGGCGATGACTTCGCGCACGCAGGCGATGCCGTCGGCGCGCGGCACATGGCATTCGGTCTCGTTGAACTTGGTGGGGCGTTGCGTGGAGAGCAGCTTCCACGAGCGGTTCTTCGCTTCCTCGGTCTGCTCGCCGTCAATCAGCTTGCCGGCGACCCAGCGGCGCAGCGACGGGAACCAGCCCAGCCAGTCGCGCAGACGCTTGAGGTCGCGCAGCATGTCTTCATCGGCCGAGGGCGCCTGGACCGTGTCGGTGCCGGTGTAGAGATCGTTCGTGATGCCCGCGGCGTAGCCGGTGAAGGGCAGGTAATAGAACTCGAAGTTGCGGTGCTTCTCCGCGAGCGCGGGCGCTTCGTCGAGCATCGCCTGCAGCGGCTTCAGGAACACGCGGCGGTGCAGGTTGAAGGCCGGCAGCACGCGCACCGTGGCCTGCGTGATCACGCCCAGGCTGCCGAGCGACACGCGCGCGGCGGCGAGCAGCTCGGGGTTGCGCTCGGTGCTGCACTCGAGCACTTCGCCACTCGACGTCATGAGCCGGAGGCGTACCACGTCGGCGTGCAGCGCGGGCAGGTCCTTGCCGGTACCGTGCGTTGCGGTGGCGATGGCGCCCGCGAAGGATTGCGCGTCGATGTCGGGCAGGTTGCGCAGGCCCAGGCCCTGCGTGTCGAGCTGGCGCGACAGCAGCGCGAGGCGCGTGCCGGCGTGCAGCGTCACGGTCTGCGCCTGTGCGTCGCTTGCGACGATGCCCGACATGCGATCGAGCGAGATCAGCGTGGCGTCGGTCGGCACCAGTGCGGTGAACGAGTGGCCTGCGCCGACGCAGCGCGCGCCGCCCGGGCCGGCTTTGCGCAGTGCCGCCGCGAGTTCGGCTTCATCGCCCGGCGTCTCGATGGCCTTGGGCGTGCAGCGTTCGATGCCGGACCAGTTCGTCCAGCCGGGGGCGGGCGTTGTTGTTGCGACCGTTGGCGTGGCAGCATCTGCCGCAGCGCGGGCCTCGATGCCGCTGCCGGCGAATGCCGCGGTGACCGCGATGCCTGCACCGGCTTTCAGCACCGTGCGGCGGCGCTCGCCGTGCGTGGGTTGTGCGTTGTCGTTGTTGTTCTTGCTCATTTCCGTTCTTCCTTCCCTTGACTCATGAAGACGATCAGCGCGCGCATGTCGGCTTCGCTGCAATCTGCGCACAGGCCCTTCGGCGGCATGGCGTTGAAGCCTTCCATCGCGTGCTTCACGAGCACATCCATGCCCTTGTCCAGGCGTGGCTTCCATTGCGCGATGTCGCCAGTCAGCGGGGCCTTGGCGTCGATGGACGTGTGGCACGCGAGGCATGAACGCTCGTAGCGTGCGTGCAGTTCGGTGGATATGGGCCGCAGCGATTCGGCGCGCTGGATGTCCGAGGCGGAAGGCGGCTGTGGCGCCTCTTCCTTGCAGGCCGCGAGACCCGTGAGAAGGAGCATCGACAGAAAGAGACGAGAGACGATTCGCATGCGTTCGTTGCCTGGCTAGAAGGTGTGGCGGATGCCGACGGTGGTGCCGGTCTGCGTGCGCGCGATCGTCGGGCTCTGCGCATTGATGCCCACGAGCTGCGCGCCGATGAGGCCGCCGCGGTACACCGAGTGATCGATCTCGGCGTAGAGCATGGTCCGCTTCGACAGCGCATACCCCGCCACCAGCTGGTACTGGCTCGCCGAGCCGTCGAAGTCGCTCGTGTAGCCGCGCTGCCGCGTGAACCATACGTTGGCCGCGAGCGTGAGCAAGGGCGTGGCCTTGTAGGTAATGCCGCCCAGGATCATCCGGCGCTTGCTGAAGCCGCCCGGGATGCTCGGGTCCACCGTCTGCGCCGGCGAGATGATCCCGAGCCCCGCGAGGTCGACCGCGCTGAACGGACCGTTCGCGAACGAGATGAAGTTGTTGTCGCGCCGGTTCTCGATGTAGCCGGCCTGCAGCGTGGTCGATTCGCCGAGCCTGAACTGCGCACCGGCGGTGTAGATGTCGAACTTCGCATTCGAGTCATCGTCCTTGGTGCGCATGAGCGCGCCGGCCAGCTTGACCGGGCCGTTCTCCGGCACGTAGGCCGCGCCCACGCCGTACTGGCTGCCGCGCTTGGAGGAACCCTCGCCCTCGCCGATGGCGTACTGCGCGAGCAGCACCACGTCGCCCAGCTGCGCGCCCCAATGGACCATGTTGTTGGTCTTGCTCGCGGCCAGGAGCGTGTGCTCGGGCTTGAAGGCGTTGAAGTAGTCGGCCCAGAGGTTGGAGCCGTAGGCGAGCGATGTGGCCTCCATCGCCACGTTGTACTGCCGCCCGAGCGTGAGCTGGCCCCACGACTGCGATATCAGCCCGACCGAGGCGATCTGCATGTACTGCGAGCCGTCCTTCGGAAGCGGGTCGCCGTTGCGCAGGTCGAAGTGGCTCTCGAGCTGGAAGATCGCCTGCAATCCGCCGCCCAGGTCTTCGGTGCCCTTCACGCCCCAGAAGCTTTCCGACATGCCGCCTTCCCTTGTCATGCGCAGGCGTGAGCGTGTGTTCACGGGGGCGCCGTCGGCGCCGTAGTCGGTGGCATGCGTCTCGTAGCGCAGGCCCGCATCGACCGTGCCGTACAGCGTGAGGCTGCTCTGTGCCCACACGGTGCCGGCACACAACGGCAGCGCCAGCGCAGCGGCCGCCGAAAGGGGGACTCGTCTTGTCATGTTGTTTCCTTCATCTGCCCAAGCCATGCAGCTCTTCGCTGGAAGTGCGCCGTGTTTCCGGTGCGGGGCGAATGTTAGAACGTTGATCTGAAAAAATCCAACGTTTTATTTGGAATCGATGTTCCCGCAAATTTCTGTGGCCTTAGTTTTTCAGGCGCACAAAAGCAAACGCGCCCTGGAAGGGCGCGTGGCGAGGGAACGGGGCTGCGGCGTCAGCCGGCGTTGGCGGGCGGCGGCTCGACCGGCAGCGCGCGCTTGTGCGCGCTCTTGCGATGCGTCGACAGGATGATCGCGCGCGCCGCGGCCGAGACCGGCTTGCCTTCGAGGAAGTCGTCGATCTGTTCGTAGGTCACGCCGAAGGCGTCCTCGTCGGGCTTGCCCGGCACCAGCGATTCGAGGTCGGCGGTGGGCACCTTGTAGACCAGTTCGTCGGGCGCACCGAGCAGTTGCGCCACCGCGCGCACACGGCGCTTGTTGAGGCCGGTGAGCGGCGTGATGTCGGCCGCGCCATCGCCGAACTTGGTGAAGAAACCCATCAGCGCCTCGGCCGCATGGTCGGTGCCGATGACGATGCCGTCGTGCGCGCCGGCCACCGCGAACTGCGCCACCATGCGCTCGCGCGCCTTGATGTTGCCGAGCACGAAGTCCTCGTGCGCCGCATCGCGGAACTTCAGGTCGCCGGCCTTCAGCGCGGCGAGCATGCCGTCGGCCGCGGGGCGGATATCGACGGTGATCGTGCGGTCGGGCTTCATCACGGTGAGCGATCGCTGGGCTTCCGCTTCGTCCTTCTGCACACCGTAGGGCAGGCGCATCGCGATGAAGGTGGCGTCGTAGCCTTCGCTGCGCAGCTTCTCGACGGCGCGCTGCGCGAGGCAGCCGGCGGTCAGCGAATCGACGCCGCCGCTGATGCCGAGCACCAGCGTCTTCAGGCCGGTCTGCTTCAGGTAGCTGGCGAGAAAGTCGGTGCGCCGCGCGAGTTCGGCGGCGGCATCGAAGACGGGAGCCACGTGCAGCGCCGCGATGATCTCGCGCTGCGTGGCATCGACGGGGGACAGGTCAGCACTCATGGTGTTTGCCGGTGTGAATGAAGAAGATCAGAAGTCGACGAGGCTCAGGCCGATGCTCAAGACGGTGCGCTTGCGGTTGTAGTCCACCAGCGTGTCGCCATAGCCATGGAACAGCTGCGTGTGGAAGCGCAGGTTGCTCTTGGTCGGGTCGCCGATGGCCTTCAACCATTCGAGCTTCACCGAGCCGCGGCCGCTGTCGCGCAGGTTGTTGCGCACGGTCACGCCGAGCGTGTTGTCGCGGTTGAGGTTCCAGCGGCCGGAGATTTCGGCGCGGCCGATGTAGTCGGCGATGTCGGGGTTGTCGTCCTTCGCCGCATCTTCCGAGATGCGCTTCCAGATGCGTCCGGTGATCTGGAACTTGTCGCCGAGCTCGGCGCCGCCCATCAGGTAGACGCGGTTCCAGCTGCGCGACAGGGGCAAGGTCTGGCCATTCGACTGGTGCACGATGCCCAGGCCCGCATAGCGCCAGCGCCAGCCGCCGGGCAGGTGGAAGTCGGTCGGGTAGACATACATCAGCTCGGGCTCGTGGTCGGTGGTGCGGAACGGCCGCGAGATCGCGCCGTTGAACAGCTGCCACGTCGACTGCTGCGAGTAGGCGAACCACAGCGAGTCTTTCCGGATCGGGTCGTTCTGCGTGAGCATGCCCTGCGCGAGCTTGGTGCGCACCGACAGGCCGATGCGCATCTCGTTGGCCTGGTAGGCGACGGGCTCGCCGGTGTGGTCGGGCGACGGCGAGGTGGGCACCTGCGGCTTCTTGGTGGCGGCCGAGACCGAGACGTTGAGCGGCCGGTAGCCGCGGAAGCCGAAGGTTCCGCAGTCGGTGGCGTTCTCCAGCTCCCAGAAGCGCGAGAGCGCCGAGTACTGGCGGTCGCGGCAGCCCTCGGTGGTGGCGACCGAGATCACGCGGGTGGCCGGGATCGATCCGTCCACCGGCGGCGCCTGCGTGCTGGCCAGCACCGGCGGTGCGACGGGCACCGACACCGAGGGCAGCGTCTGCTGCTGCGCCCAGCGGTCGAAGCAGGCCAGGCGGGCTTCGTTGTTGTTGCCGAGCGCCGCGCATTGCTGCCAGGTGAGCTGCGAATCGGCCAGCGGGCTCGACGGCTTGTCGACGGCCTGTGCGTAGGTGGCCGCGCTGCCCAGGCAGGCCGCGAACGTCATGAACGTTGCGGAGAACGCGTGTGTGCGAGTGGTCATTGTTTTCCTTCCAAACCGCCCGTTTTGATCAGCACGAACGGGTGCGTACTTTCGTCCGCGGCATTGCGCCACGTGCCCCTGAATTCGCGGCCGCAGGAACGCGGCTGCAAGGTGCCGGCCCAGTTGCCGCTGATGGCACGGCCGTCCAGCGATTCGTCGATGGAGAGGGCGCCTTCGTCGTCGACGTCGCCCGCGAGCTGCGCCACCGAAGCCTTGGCGCTGCCATCGGCGTTGCGCGTGATCGTGCCGCGCACGCCGGCGTAGTCGGGGTGCTTGCCCAGCTGTACGACGGACACGGCGGGCAGGCCGTCGAAGCGCGCTTCCCAGCGGCCGTAGAGCGATGGCAGCGGCAGGTCGCGCGCGTCGGCGGGGCAGTTGGGGTCGACCGCGGCGCAGCCCGTGACGGCGAGCGCGGCGAAGGCAGCGAGCAGTGCCTTCATGGCGCCGCCGCGGCGGCCGCCTTCGCAGCCGCGCTGTCCTGTGCCTTCTGCGCAAACTCGGCGCGCAGCGCCTTGAGCTTCTCGCGCGGGTCTTCCCGGGTCGTGGTTTTGTCCAGGCCCATCTCGGCGATGAAGCGGCTCGGCAGGCAGGGCACCATGTCGCGGCCTTGCTTGCGCTTCTTGGTCCAGCTCACCGCCAGGCTGCGCTGCGCGCGGGTGATGCCCACGTACATCAGGCGGCGCTCTTCCTGCAGGCGCTGCGTTGTCTCGTCGCTCACCACCTTCTGGCGGCCGTTGTCGTCGTCGAGCTTGAAGGGCAGCATGCCCTCGGTCACGCCGATCAGCACCACGTGCGGCCACTCCAGGCCCTTGGAGGCATGCAGCGTGGAGAGCGTGACCACGTTCTGGTCCTGCTCGCGTTCGCTGATGGTCGAGAGCAGCGAGATGGTCTGCGCGACCTCGAGCAGGCTCTTGCGTTCGGTCTCGTTGTTGTCGTTGGCGCCCGAGGCGTCGTCCAGCGATCCGCCGGCGCGTTGCGACATCCAGTCGACGAACTCCAGCACGTTGTTCCAGCGCGTGGCGGCGGCCGCTTCGCTCTCTTCGCCTTCGTAGAGATGGCGCTCGTAGTCGATCTCCTTGAGCCAGTCGAGCATGAAGGTGCGCGAGTCTTCGGCGCCCATGGTGCGGCGCGCGCGGTATTCCAGGTCGTTGATGTAGCGGCCGAACTCGTGTACGCCCTCGAGCGTGCGCTTGGGAATCACGCTGGGCAGCGACGGGCTGAACAGCGCCGCGAACAGGCTCAGCTTGTACTGGCTCGCGAAGGTGCCCAGGCTCGCGAGCGTGGTGTGGCCGATGCCGCGCTTGGGCGTGGTGATGGCGCGCAGGAACGCGGGGTCGTCGTCGTTGTTGACCCAGAGGCGGAACCAGCCGCACAGGTCCTTGATTTCGGCGCGGTCGAAGAAGCTCTGGCCGCCCGACACCTTGTAGGGAATCTGCGCGCGGCGCAGCGCCTGCTCCAGGATCCGTGCCTGGTGGTTGGCGCGGTAGAGGATGGCGAAGTCGCGAAACTCCTTGTGCTGCGGCCCTTGCGTGACCGCATCGCCCGCGCGCAGGCTCACGATGCGCGCCACCGCGCGCTCGGCCTCGTGCAGCTCGGTGTCGGCATCGACCACGCGCACCGGCTCGCCTTCGCCCAGCTCGGAGAACAGCGTCTTGGGAAACAGCTTGGGGTTGGGGCCGATCACGTTGTTGGCCGCGCGCAGGATGGCGCTGGTGGAGCGGTAGTTCTGCTCCAGCTTGATGACCTTGAGCGTCGGGTAGTCGATCGGCAGCTTCTTCAGGTTGTCCAGCGTGGCACCGCGCCAGCCGTAGATCGACTGGTCGTCGTCGCCCACCGCGGTGAAGCGGGCGCGGTCGCCGGCCAGGGCCTTGAGCACTTCGTATTGCGTGGCGTTGGTGTCCTGGTATTCGTCCACCAGGATGTGGCCGAGCGCGGCCTGCCACTTGGCGCGCACTTCGGGAAAGTCGTGCAACAGCCTGAGCGGCATGCCGATCAGGTCGTCGAAGTCGACGCTCTGGTAGGCCTGCAGCCGCTCCTCGTAGTGGCGCATGACCTCGGCCGTGATGCGCTCGTTGTCGTCCACTGCGGCGGCTGCGGCCTGCTGGGCATCGAGGCCCATGTTCTTCCACTTGCTGATGGTCCACTGCCAGATGCGGGCGGTGGCGATGTCGGTGGTGCCGCCGGCGTCCTTCAGGATCTTGGTCACGTCGTCGCTGTCCAGGATGCTGAAGGCGGGCTTCAGGCCCAGCACCGCGCCGTCTTCCCGCATCATGCGCACGCCCAGCGCGTGGAAGGTACAGACGATCACCTTGCGCGCGTCCCGGCCGATCAGGTCTTTCGCGCGCTCGCGCATTTCAGCGGCGGCCTTGTTCGTGAAGGTGATGGCCGCGATGCGCTTGGGTTCGAGGCCGGCCTGGATCAGTCGGCCGATCTTGTGCGTGATCACCCGTGTCTTGCCCGAACCCGCGCCTGCCAGCACAAGGCAGGGACCGTGCATGTAGTTGACCGCTTCTTGTTGCGCGAGATTGAGACCGTGGGACATGGGAGAGGGGGCGAACCGGAAAACGCCGTGGGGAACGGCAGGCGCAAAGCGGGCAATGATACGGGGCTGACCCCCGGGACGTTGTAGGCGGCACACGCAGGAAAGGGGCCAGGCGCAGGCGGGGCAACGACAATCTGGCGGTGCTGCCCGTATTCCTTGTTACTTTCCCCTTCTTCGCGTTGATTGCGGCCGGCTACGCCGCTGCCCGCGCCCGCCTCCTGCCCCTGGAGGCGATTCCCGGCCTCAACACCTTCGTGCTGTATTTCGCGCTGCCGTGCATGCTGCTGCGCTTCGGCGCCGGCACGCCGATCGCGCAGCTGCTCGACGGCAGCGTGGCACTCATCTGGGGCGCGAGCGCGCTGGCCGTGGTGGCGGGCGTGGTCATGCTGACCCGCAACGCGCGCATCGGCTGGAACGACGCGGCCTTCGGCGCGCTGGTGGCCGCCTTTCCGAACACGGGCTTCATGGGCGTGCCGCTCTTGGTCGCGATCCTCGGCGCGCAGGCGGCCGGGCCGATGATCATCACGATCGCGTTCGACCTGGTCGTGACCTCGTCGCTGTGCATTGCGCTGTCGCGTCTGGACGGAGCCGGTGGCGCAGGGCAGCACGGTGCCTCGCAGGCGGCGCGCAAGGCGCTGCGCGGTATCGTCGTGAACCCGATGCCCTGGTCGATCCTGCTGGGCGTGCTGCTGTCGGCCGCGCGCTGGCAGTTGCCGGGGCCCATCGACCGCACCATCGCCATGCTCGCGGACGCGGCCTCGCCGGTGGCGCTCTTCACCATCGGCGCGGTGCTGGCGCGTTCCGCATTGCTGGCACGCGAGCATGTGGCGAGCGCCGCGGTAGCTCAGGCCATGGGAACGGGAGGCGCCGCCATGCCCAAGGCGCCGCTGGCCGACGTGTTGCCGGTGGTGGCCGTGAAGCTGCTGCTGCATCCGCTGCTGGTGTGGGCGCTGGGCGCGGGCGCCATCGCGCTGGGGCTGCCGCTCTCGCATGCGGCGCTGGTGGTGATCGTGCTGGTCGCGGCGCTGCCGAGCGCGAGCAATGTGTCGATGCTGGCCGAGCGCTTCGGCGCCGACAACGGGCGCATCGCACGCATCATCCTGTGGACGACGGTGGCGGCCTTCTTCAGCTTTCCGCTGGCGGTCGGGCTGCTGCGCTGAAGCGAAGGGCTACGGCGTGAGCACGCCGAGCTTGTACGGATCGGCGTCCGAGAGGCGCTCGCACTTCGAGAAATCGCGGCCCTGCGTGCCGTCGCAGTAGTAGGCGTTGTAGATGCGCCCGAAGAGCGTGGGGCTCGCGGTGAAGAGCACGCCGTGCTCGGGCTGCCAGTTGTCTCTGGCGTCCTTGTTGTCCTTCGCGGGCGGGACACTGGCCTCCACCGGTTTCGCCGTCGCCGTGCCCGCGGTGCTGGCGGTTGCGGGCGTGAAGTCGGCCAGTGTCTTGTGGGCTTCCTCGCCGCGCCAGCGCACGGCCAGCTCGGCCGCCGTGGGGCGCGCGGCCACCGGCAGCAGGATGCCGTTGACCTGGAAGCCGTAACCGAATCGATGTGTCTTGCCCGCGAGGAATGCGTAGGCGCAGGCGGCCATGCATTGGCCGCGGATCTCGGTGGCGACGCCGCTCGCGCGGATGGCATCGGCAAAGGCGCCGGCCGCATCGGCGGTGCCGCCGGAGAGATCTTCGAACACCACGATGCGCACGGTGCCGCTTGCGAGATGGTCCGTGAAGGGCTTGATCGCGCTGCCGTCGAGCATGCCCGACACCACCAGTTCGCGGCCTTGCAATTCGATGTCCGCCGCGGCAGCGGGTGTGCCGAGAACGGCGGCGATGCACGCAAGCGAGAGAACCCAACCAGGAAGAAACGACGGTTTCACGGCGGCCTTTGCGTGTGAGCGAGCGAGCTTGCTTGGAACCCGGGGCCCGCGCTGAGTTCGCGGGTTTACTGCCCGTTTACAGCTTGAACAGCCTCATGGCATCGCGTCAACACTTTTTGCAGATTATTTCTGGGTAATCACAGGGCAGGCCGTAAGTCGTAGGCATCGGTATGCCTTCAGTTGAATGCTTGAGTTTGCAGATGCGCTGCTAAAGTGGTTCCAGGTCAAAGATGTGAAAGACGTGAATAGGGCGCGCGATGGCAATACTGGTTCGTATCCTGCTGTGGGCGGCCTGGCTCGCCGGCGTGGGCTGGGTCTGGCATGTCGGTGTGCTCGGCACCGCGGCGTCGATCGCGCTGGCTGCATTGAGCCTCGTGGTGTTCGCATGGCCGGGCAGCAGCTCGCGGCGTCGGCATCATCGCGAGCTGCGCTATGTCGACATGGGCAAGGAGCCCACCGGCCACCACTGATCACTGAGTTCTTTGAATGAGCGCGTCGCCGCGCCGTTGCTTCAGGACGCGGCTTGCTGCTGTTGCATGCGCTGGAACTCGTGGCGCTTCATCGTGAGGTAGTCGCTCTTCTCGATTTCGTGGAGCTGCTTGGCGTACTGCTCCGTCGCATCGAACCATGCCGCGAGGCGCTGCTCCAGCTGGCCCGCGCCGGGCGCATCGAGATAACTGTCGATCGCGAGGTAGTAGCGCATGGTGTTGCGCTCCACCACGCCGCGCACCCCGCCGATGTAGCCGCCCTGTCCCGCGGGCGTGAAGCCGACCTTGTCGCTGCCGAGCGTGGCGAGGTAGCCCTTCATCGCGAGCCGCGCCGCCGTGCCGTAGGCATACGCATAGCGCAGGTGGATCGCCGTCTTGCCGCCATCGGCCGGTGCCGCTTCGAACACGATGCTGTAGTCGCGTGTGGAGAGTGGGCCGGTGTCGGCGCTCAAGCGAACATTGAGGTAGTTCGCGTCCGCCTTGCCGGGGGTGTAGGCGAAGGCGATGGTCTGCGCATCCGACAGCGGCTGGTCGAACTTGCGGCCGATGGCCACCGCCAGCGTGGCGCCGCCGCCCTGCACCGCGCAGTGCTTGGTGTTGAGGTGAAGCATCAGCACCTGGCACCACGCGGCCGGCTCCCGCAGCGCGCTGCTCACGCGTGCGAAGGGATGGTCCACCAGCGCATAGACATCGCCGCTCAAGCGGTCCGCGGCTTCGCTCGATTCGAGTGCGAGCGGGCGACGAAAGGCATTGCGCTCCAGTTGCGGCGCGAGCGCCTGCAGCTTCGCGCGCAGCGCGGCGGCCGGCGCAGGCTGCTGCTGCGCATAAGACATCGCTGGCATCAGCACCGAAGCAGCCAGCAGCAGCATGCCGAGCCCCGCGCGGCGTATTCCTGGAGTGACGAAGAACGTGTTCATGGCGATTCACCTTGGCGGTGCCCCTGGCTGCTCCGTGCAGGACAACCGGCCCAGATGCTGTGCGGCTCTGCGTCGATCGACCAGGGATATTTCTGAATTCAAATATAGCTATTTAATTCTAATTAATCTGTTTTGTCTATTATCTAAAATTTGAATTGAAAATTAGCATAAAAGATTGCATTGGAGATTTAACGATGCAATTTCACCGAATTTGTTCCGCACAAATGCAACTTGTGCTTAGGATGTCGCGCCCGTTCAAATTCGATGAAATTTGATGATCAATGGCTTAATTGCCTCTTTGACCGTCAATTGATTGCTGGTTGTTTTTGTTGAATTTCACCGAAAAGTAGACAGGCCATGGTTCCTTTTACTTTTTAATTAATTGGAGGTGAAGATGGACATAGAACAACGCATAACAGTCAGAGTGATAGGCGCAGTACTCGTTGCGGCGACCCTGGCGCTCGCGGGCTGTGGGGGCGGCAGCGATGGCGGCGGCGGCGGTTTTGCCGGAGCAGGGCTCGGGTCAGGCGCAGCCGGCCAGACCGACACTTCGGCCAACGCGCTCACGGACTCCCGGCCGCCGCCGCTGGAGGCGGACAGGCCTTTCTTCGACCCGGTGGCCTACGGCAACGGCCCCGACGACTCGGTGGCCGAGGCGAGCGAGGACGGCGCGATCACGCACCACGACACCGTCATCAATGGCAACCGCATCCGCTACACCGCCACGGCCGGCCACCTGGTCACCTACGACCCGCTGCATTCGACGCCGAGCGCCAAGATGTTCTACGTGGCCTATACGGCCGACGGCAAGGACGCCCGCACGCGCCCGGTCACCTTCTTCTACAACGGTGGCCCGGGCTCGGCCTCGGTCTGGCTGCTGCTGGGCTCGTATGCGCCCAAGCGCATCAAGACCTCGCTGCCCGATTTCACGCCGCCGGCGCCCTATACGGTGGAAACCAATCCGGACAGCCTGATCGACCGGAGCGATCTGGTGTTCATCAACCCGGTGGCCACCGGTTATTCGGCCGCCATCGCGCCCAACAAGAACAAGGATTTCTGGGGTGTGGACAAGGACGCCAAATCCATCAATCAATTCATCAAGCGCTACCTGACCGCCAACGGCCGCTGGAATTCGCCGAAATACCTTTTCGGCGAGTCCTATGGCACGCCGCGCAGCGCCGTGATGTCGTACCTGCTGCACATGGACGGCATCGACCTGAACGGCATCGTGCTGCTCTCGTCCATCCTGGACTATTCGCAGAACGAAAACCCGGTCGGGCTGCTGCCGACGTACGCGGCGGACGCCTGGTACCACAAGAAGGCCACGTACACGCCGCTGCCGGCCGACCTGCCTTCGTACATGGCGCTGCTCACGAAGTTCGCGTCGGGCGATTTCGCGAAAGCGGTGGCGCCCGAGGTCGCGCGCAAGAAGAAGATCAGCGACCTTCGCGATGACCCGGAACTGGAGGCCGCCATCAACGGCGCCTTCGAGGCGGCGGGCAGCCCCTCGAGCCTGGCCTGGTCGGTGATCGTGGACTACATCAACACGCTGCCCAACAGCGCGAGCGTGCTGCCGAAGTTCAAGGCCTACTACAAGGCGGTGAACGACGTCGACTACGACCCCGAGATCGAGGCCGCCATCCGGCATGTGATCGACACCGTGCCGAACCCCACGTACCAGGACGTCTTCGACTACCTCGCCACGCTGCCGAATGCGGCGGACCTCACGGCGCGGCTCAACAAGCGCCTGCAGGACCAGGCGGATGCAGAAGCCGCGCGGCCGGAGCCCAGCGATGCGATCGTGACGGCAACGTCGAAATTCATCGGCATCTCCAAGCCCCTGGTCAAGGGCAGCTACCTGGCGGTCGGTACCGACGACTTCCAGCGCAACCTGGTGCCGGGTGTGAGCGTGGGCGCCTACGACGGCCGTGCCACCACCACCAACCTGGGCGTGGCGAGCGAGATCAGCCTGATCAACAACGACGCGTTCGACCGCGCCGTGAACGGCGTCTACATCGCGGCGTGGAATTTCTACATTAACCAGGAACTGAAATACACCTCCAACTCGGCGTTCACCGGCATCTCGAACGTCAGCTGGGACTACACCCACAAGGACCCGACCGACAAGACCACCAAGACGCGCGGAGCGCTCAACACGCTGCCCGACCTGGCGGCCACGATGAGCGTGAACCCCGACGTGAAGGTGCTCCAGCTGAGCGGCTACTACGACAACGTCACGCCCTGGTACCAGACCCGCATCGACCTGGAGCAGAACCTGCCGCTGGACCCGAAGCTGCGCAAGAACCTGGAGATCAACGAGTACCCCTCGGGGCACCAGATCTACCTGGACGGCCCGTCGCGCACCAAGGCGAAGTCCGATCTCGTGAGGTTCTACGAAGCCTCGACCTCGGATGACGCCGCGAACGAGCGCATCCTGAAGCTGCAGATGAAGACCCTCCAGGAGAAGGCCTCGCTGCAGCAGTAGCAAGCAGCGTCCGCACGCGATGCCGGCCGGGACCTCGGGTCCGGGCCGGCATTTTTCTTTTCAGATGCTGTGCGGATCGACGTCGACCAGCCAGCGGATCACGCCCTTGCCCTCGGGCGTGCGCCGCAGCGCGTGCAGCAGCGGCTGCCAGCTCGCGAGCAGGCGTTGCAGCGCGGCGCGTGAAGGGCTTTCGATCAGCATCTGCGCGCGCTCCACATTGGCCACGCGCTGGATCGAAAGCGGCACCGCGGGGTAGCGCGTGACGATGTCGGCGCCCGGCAGGGCCTCGGCTGCATCGGCGGCGATGTTCAGGAAAGCCTGCGCCACCGATTGCTCGCGCGCATCGGCGCGCAGCAGCGCCTGGAATGCGAAGGGCGGCATCGCGGCCGCTTGCCGTTCGTCGAGCTGCTGCTTCGCGAACGCGGCGTAGTCGTGCTTGCGCAGCGCCATGAAGAGCGGGTGCTGCGAGTGAAAAGTCTGGATCCACATCTCGGCCGTCGCGCCTTGCGCGGCGAGGTAGGCGGCATCGCGTCCGGCGCGGCCGGCCGATTGCATCAACAGGCTGAACAGCCGCTCGGGCGCGCGAAAGTCGCTGGAGAAGAGCGCGCCATCGGGGTTCACCGCGGCCACCAGCGTGATGCGCCGGAAGTCGTGGCCCTTGGCGATCATCTGCGTGCCGACCAGCACGTCGACCTCGCCCGCATGCACGGCCGCGAGTTGCGATTCGAGCGCGCCCTGCTTCTTGGTGCTGTCGGCGTCGATGCGCGCGATGCGCACTGCGCTGCCGTCGGGCCGCTTCACCGCGGCGAACAGCTCGGCCAGGTGCTCCTCGAGCCGCTCGGTGCCGCGGCCCACCGGCGCGATGTCGGGGTTGCCGCAGGCCGGGCAGGCGCGCGGCACGCGCTCGGTGAAGCCGCAGTGGTGGCAGCGCAGCGTGCGGTCGATCTTGTGGAACACGCGGTAGGCGCTGCAGTGCGGGCATTCGCTCTTCCAGCCGCAATCGCCACAGGCCAGCACGGGCGCGTAGCCGCGGCGGTTCAGGAAAATCATGCTCTGCTCGCCACGCGCGATGCGCTGGCCGATGGCGTCGAGCAGCGCGCCCGAGAGCACGGTTTTCGGCGGCTGCAGGTTCATGTCGACCAGCCGCACCGCGGGCAGTTCGCCGGCGCCGATGCGGGACGGCATTTCGAGCCGCACATAGCGCCCGCCCGGGTCGTCGCCCTCGGCGGGGCGGCTCTGGTGCCAGCTCTCGAGCGAAGGCGTGGCCGAGCCGAGGATCACCTTCGCGCCCTCGCGCTGGCCGCGCCACACGGCGAGGTCGCGCGCGGAATAGCGCGCGCCTTCCTGCTGCTTGTAGCTCGGGTCGTGCTCCTCGTCGACGACGATGAGCTTCAACCCCGGGATCGACGCGAACACCGCCATGCGCGTGCCCAGCACGATGCGCGCGGCGCCGCTGTGGGCCGCGAGCCAGCTCGCGAGCCGCTGTGGATTTGTCATGCCGCTGTGCAGCGACACCACGGCCTCGTCGCCGAAGCGGGCCTTGAAGCGGGCTTCGAGCTGGGGCGTGAGGTTGATCTCGGGCACCATCACCAGCGCCTGCGCCTCGGGGTCGCGCGCGAGCAGGTCGGCCACGCAGCGCAGGTACACCTCGGTCTTGCCGCTGCCGGTGCTGCCGACCAGCAGGAAAGTGCCGCTCTCCGCCTCGATGCGGGCCAGCGCCGCCGTCTGCTCAGGGCTCAGCGCGATCAGGTTGGCGGCTTCGGCCGTCTGGGCGATGGGGCCGGTCGTCGTCTTGCGCTTGAGGCGGCGCGCGAGCTGCGTCGTCGTCAGGTCGCGCAGTTGCGGCGGCAGGGCGGCCAGCGCGATTTCGCCGATCGAGCGCTGGTAGTAGCGCGCGGCAAAGGCCACGAGGTCACGCCAGGCCTCGCCGAGCGGCGCCAGCGCATCGAGCGCGGCGCCCACGGGCTTGAGGGCCATGTCGGGCTCGGCCCCGGTCCCTGCCAGCGAGGTCGCCTCGTTCCAGACCACGCCCAGCACCTCGCGCCGGCCCAGCGGCACCCGCACCAGCGTGCCCGGCACCAGCGGCGCGGCGCCGGCGTAGCTCAGCAGGTCGCCGAGCGCGGCGTGCGCCGGCGTCTGCACCGCGATGTCGAGACGCCACGCCAGGCCCGCCGGCGCGTTGTCAGGCGGCGGTGCAGCGGAGTTACCCGTACTCGGGGCATCCGTTTCGGGGGCGGGGCTGGCGGTGGAGATGGGAGACCTTATTGGCAACGGTTGTTAATGCGACTTTGAGCTAAATCGCTTAAGTCGTTGATTTTTCAGCGCTTTGGCGTCCATCCAGAGTTTCTGTGGATAACTTTGTTGACAACCGGGCTCGACACGCTGGGGAGCCTTGAAAATCAAGGCTCTGGCTGGAATGCCCCAAAAAAAAGCAAAGTTCAAATCCTATATAAATCAACGACTTACGCGTGCTATTGGTTTGGGAGCAAAGAGGGAGGTACCTCAGATAATCTTGCGCAGTGCAACACGCGTTTTGTGCATAAGTCGGGCCTCCTAGACCGTTTTTGGGCTTGACAAACGGATTCGGAGCGAATTTCCCGGGCACTTCGCGCTTCCCGCGCGGCCGGCCCCTTCAGCCACAGTTTTAACCGCGCAGGGCGCGCGACTGCGTGTGCACCGCTTCGACCAGCGCCGCCACATGGTCGGGCGGCGTGAACTGGCTGATGCCATGGCCCAGGTTGAAGATGTGCGTCGGCCCTTGCGCGTTGCGGTCGGCGTGCGGCTTGCCGAAAGCCTGCAGCACCTTCGCCACCTCGGCCTCGATCTGCGCGGGCGGCGCGAACAGCACGTTCGGGTCGATGTTGCCCTGCAGCGCCTTGGCCTGGCCGTCGGTGCCTTCGGCGATCTGGCGGCGCGCGGTGGCGAGGTTCACGGTCCAGTCCACGCCGAGCACTTCGCAGTCGAGCGTGCGCATGGCTTCAAGCCAGAGGCCGCCGCCCTTGGTGAACACGATGCGCGGCACGGGCTGCCCGTCGGCACCGGTGCGCTTCAGGCCCGCGAGCACGCGTGCTGTGTAGGCGAGGCTGAATTCCTGGAAGGCGCCGTCGGCCAGCACGCCGCCCCAGCTGTCGAAGATCATCACGGCCTGCGCGCCCGCGTCGATCTGCGCATTGAGGTACGTGGCCACCGAATCGGCATTGACCGCGAGCACGCGGTGCATCAGGTCGGGGCGGCTGTAGAGCATGCTTTTCACGAGCCGGTAGTCGCTGGAGCCCGCGCCTTCGACCATGTAGCAGGCCAAGGTCCAGGGGCTGCCCGAGAAGCCGATCAGCGGCACCCGGCCGTCGAGCGCCTTGCGGATCGAGGCCACGGCGTCGAACACATAGCGCAACTTGGCCATGTCGGGCACTTCGAGCGCGGCCACGGCCGCTTCGTCGCGCACCGGGCGCGCGAAGCGCGGGCCTTCGCCAGCCTCGAACGAGAGGCCCAGGCCCATGGCGTCGGGCACGGTGAGGATGTCGGAGAACAGGATCGCCGCGTCCAGCGGATAGCGCGCGAGCGGCTGCAGCGTGACCTCGGTGGCGTAGTCGGTGTTGGTCGCCAGCCCCATGAAGCTGCCGGCCTTGGCGCGCGTGGCGACGTACTCCGGCAGGTAGCGGCCGGCCTGGCGCATCAGCCAGACGGGGGTGTGATCGGTGGCCTGGCGCCAGCAGGCTCGCAGGAAAGTATCGTTTTGCAGTGGGGCGAAAGGCATCCGGCGATTGTCGCAGGGGCTCGCGCGTTGACCGACAGCGCAATTCGAGTTGCCCCAACCCGTCCCACCCGCCGCAGCGCGTCAGAACCTGCGTCCAAGGCGCGAGGTCAGGCTTTGCGCGTGCCCTTGATGAACGCTGCGATCTGCGCGGCAGCCAACTCCGGCTGTTGATGGTGCGGCGCGTGGCCGGAGCGGGGGTAGGTGATCAGAGTCACCGTGGGCAGCTGGCCGCCCAAGGCATACCAGTTCTCGACCGGAACGGAGAGGTCGTGGTCGCCGCCCAGATGAAGGATCGGCACGTTGGTGTTCTTCAAGGCCTGCAGCACCTCCTCCGAGGGGAACATCGGATTCGGCGGCGAAGCAGGAACCTGCGTCAACGCCCATTCCACAGGCACGTCGGGACTGCGGTCGGTCTTGCGGGCAAAGATGCGCTCGAACGAACGCTGCGAAGCGGCGCGGCTGGCGGCGTCCTTGGGCTCGAAGAACATGGTGGTGTATTGCTCCAGCGTGGCAGGGCCTTGTGCAGCCATGTCATAGAAGAGTTGTTCGCCCGGCTTGACCAGCTTGCCCGGCGGCGTCGTGGAAATCAGCACCGCGTGGCTGACGCTGGCGCCGAACATGGCCACATAGATCTGCGCGACGATGCCGCCGAACGACCAGCCGCCGATCACCACATCCTTCAGGCCCAGCCCGTCGATCAGATCCTTGGCGTCCTTCACCAGGGAAGCGGGGTTGTAGGACCTTTCGCCCGTCGACAGGCCCATGCCCGAATGGTCGAAGGTCACGACCCGGAACCCCTGCGCCGCCAGCGCGTCGATGAACGCCGGATCCCACAGATCGAGCACCCCGCGGAACCGATGGGCAAGCACGATCGGCTTGCCCTTGCCCACCGAGCGGTAGGCCAGCTTGCGGCCGCCGGCTTCGACGAAAAGGGTGGGCGCCGCATCGGCACCGCCGCTCCGCGCCAAGGCGGGCGTGGACAGGGACAGTGCGGAGAGCGCCGCGGCGCCTGCCATGAGCGCCTGTCTGCGCGTCGATGGACTCGAAGGAATTCTCGGAGCGGAAGAACTGGAATTGGCTGGATTGAACATCGAGTGAATTCTGTTGGGAGTTTTTATTGAATGAACGTCGGATACAAGGCTGCAATTCGATTTGGCCGAATCAGCCTCGAAATTTCAGATGAAGCATGGGGTGGTGCTCGTAATGACCCACGCCATTCCTGATGATGGGGTCCGCCGAAGTGAGCGCAGCAATATCCTGGTCATCGGCGATCTGGAACAGCGATACGCCATAGCCGCCCGCGGGATCCATCACCGGACCATGGGCGACGATCAAGCCTTGATCGAGGAGTCCATTCAAATAAACGCCATGCTGTTTCATCCACGCCTGTTCGTCGGTGGACATCGTGGCCAGAAAATCAACGCGCGGCGGAATGAATTTGCAAAGATAATATTTCATTCTGGAATCTCCATTGAATGATTTGATTCGAGGAATTGGTCCGTGGCCAGATATTTGATTATTTGGCTGTTTGCACACTCTTCAGGATCGAGCCCTCGAACATCTTGGGTGCATAGCTTTGGAGGAAAAGAATCATCCCGGTCATCTTCCCCACAGGGTTGCTGAATTTTGGATTTTTCGCTTCGATCAATTTGGTGATGGTGTGGACCACCGCATCGGGCGCTTCCGCTTCATCGATGCCTTTTTGCGTTGCGGCATTGGCTTGCTTGCGGTAAGCGTTGTAGTCCGCAATGCGTCCATTGCCGGCGGCAACGGCATGGTTCCCAAGATTGGTCTTGAACCAGACCGGCTCCACCATGCTGACCTTGATATTGAATTGATCCAGCTCGAAGCGCAGGGATTTGAAGTACCCATGAACGGCGTGTTTCGAGGCGGTGTAATACGACAGGTTCGGTGGGCCAATCAAGCCCACGATGGAACTCACCGTGATGATTTGCCCGTGCTTTTGCGCCCTGAAATGCGGCAGCAAGGCGTTGGTCACTTTCACGGTGCCCCAGAAGTTCGTCTCGAACTGCTGCCGTCCCAGATCCAGCGGGGTTTCTTCGGCAAGGCCGGTGACCATGTAGCCTGCGTTGTTGACCAGCACATCTAGCTGTTTGGTGTGCCGGAACAATTCGTCGGTGAATGACCTGACGGAATTGTCGTCATCGATGTCCAGGCGCAGCAATTTGAATTGTACCTTGCTTGCGTATTTTTCTGGATCGCGGCTGGTGCCGATGACATTGAAGCCTTGCTGGTGAAGGTTGTTGGCCAGCATCAAGCCAAAACCCGATGAGGCACCTGTAATCAAGACTGTTTTTTTCATTTCGCTGTTCGCCTGCTGTTTATTGAAGACCCGATGTCGGAAATTACGATTGCTGCTGCCAAAAAGAGTGGCGAGACGGGTTGTACTTTGCCGACGAAGTGAGTGATTGACACTCGCGAAATGCGCCAACTTGGCAGCGAAACGCGCCAAGATCCCGGCAAATCTTGGCGCCATCTGCCATTGCGATGGCGTGATCCGCGACCTAGACTGAGCCAATGGATCATGAAAATCTCTCTCCCCCGGCTGGCCGGCGCAGTTCAGCGATGGAATTTTCGGTTTGGCCGGGCTGGCGGATATTGATGCAGGACGCAGGGCTCGCAACCTCTCCCGTATTGCGTCGCGCGCAACTGCCGGCCGATTTGTTTTCGCGCCAGAACGTTCGCCTGGATTCGCGGAATTTCTTCAAGCTTTGGGAGGCCCTCGAAGCGGAGGCCCAATCCGTCGCCCCGGACTTGCCGGCGCCATTGCAAATCGCCCGGGTGATGACCTCCGACTGGTTCGACCCGGAACTCTTCGCAGCCCTCTGCAGTGCCAATATGGGCGGCGCGCTCGATCGAATTGCCAAGTACGTGAAGTTGATCGCGCCGATGGCCATCCGGATCGAACGCACGGTGGCGCACACCACGGTCACCGTCGATTTTCTGGATCCCGCCGAGCCGCCGCCCGGCGTGTTTCTGGCGTTCAAGCTGGTGTTCTTCGTGCAGTTGGCGCGGTTGGCAACGCGCAGCCAGGTGCAGCCGCTGCGAGTCAGTTGGCCATCGCCGCCGACCGTCGAAGCGGATGCGCTCACCTACAAGTCCTACTTCGGCATTCCCGTGACCGACGCGCCGCTGGCCACCCTGGTGTTCGCTGCCGCCGACGTCGAGCGGCCGTTCCTGACGGAGAACCACAAGATGTGGTCCTTCTTCGAGCCCACCTTGCGCCAGCGGCTGGCCGACCTGGATCGGACGGCCGGCATGACCGAACGCGTGCGCAGCACGCTGCTGGAGACCTTGCCGGCGGGCGAGGTCTCCATGCAGGCGGTCAGTCGAAGGCTTGCAGTCAGCACCCGCACGCTGCAGCGCAAGCTGCAGGAGGAGGGCACCTCGTTCCAGCAGACGCTGGACACCTTGCGCGAATCCCTGGCGCACCACTACCTGCGCAACACGGAAATGTCGGGCGCGGAAATATCGTTCCTGCTGGGCTTCGAGGATTCCAATTCCTTTGCCCGGGCGTTTCAGGCCTGGACCGGGAAGACGCCGCAAACGGTGCGGTCGGAAATGAGCGCTCGGGACCCCGTGCAACCTGAAGAGCACCAAGGCTGATCAGCGCCGCAACCCCCACAGCCCGTCGGCCGCGTGGGCCAGCCGCAGGACGTGGCGCATGCGATCCAGTTCCCGATCGAGAACGGCCACACCACGGGCACGGTGATCGAGAGCGACGGCGGGCTTCGGCGGGTCTGAAAACTCAGACGACCGGCACGCGCTGCGCGTCCGCCGGGCTCACATTGCGTCGGTAGAGCACCAGCGTGGCGATCAGCCCGCAGATCGCGGCGGCCGTCATCCACAGGCCCGGCGCGCCCTTGTCGCCGGTCATCTCGATCAGCCCCGTCGCGATGGCCGGCGTGAAGCCGCCGAACAGCGCGGTCGCCAGGCTGTAGGCCAGCGAGAAACCCGCTGTGCGCACGTTCACCGGCATCACCTCGGTGAGCGCCACCACCATCGCGCCGTTGTAGCTCGCGTAGAGGAACGACAGCCACAACTCGACCTCGAGCATGCGCGCGAAGCTCGGCGCGCCCACCAGCCACTTGAGCGACGGGTACGCGGTGAGGATGGTCAGCACGGTGAACAAAATCAGCAGCGGCTTGCGCCCCACGCGGTCCGACAGCGCGCCCATGATCGGCAGCCAGATGAAGTTCGAAATCGCCACGCACAGCGTGACGATGAGCGCATCGGTCGTGCTCAGGTGCAGCACCGACTTGCCGAAGGTCGGCGTGTAGACCGTGATCAGGTAGAACGACACGGTGGTCATCGACACCAGCATCATCCCGGCGATGACCAGCCCCCAGTTCGCGACCATCGACTGGAAGATCTCGCGCGCATCGGGGCGGTGCTTGCGCGCCATGAACTCCTCGGTCTCCTGCAGCGAGCGGCGGATGACGAACAGCACCGGCACGATCAGGCAGCCGACGAAGAAGGGCACGCGCCAGTAGAAGTCGCCGATCTCCTGCGAGGAGTAGGTCACGTTGAGCCAGTAGCCGAGCGCGGCCGCCACCACGATGGCGACCTGCTGGCTGGCCGACTGCCAGCTCACGTAGAAGCCCTTGCGGCCCGGCGTGGCCATCTCCGAGAGGTACACCGACACGCCGCCCAGCTCCACGCCCGCCGAGAAGCCCTGCAGCAGCCGGCCGATGAGCACCAGGAGCGGCGCGATGACGCCGATGGTCGCGTAGGCCGGCACGCAGGCGATCAGCAGCGTGCCGAGCGCCATCAGCGCCAGCGTGACGATCAGGCCCTTGCGGCGGCCGACGCGGTCGACATACGCGCCGAGAAAAATCGCGCCCAGCGGACGCATCAGGAAGCCCGCGCCGAAGGTCATGAAGGTCAGCATCAGCGAGGCGAACTCGTTGCCCGCGGGGAAGAACGCCTTCGAGATCTGCGTGGCGTAGAAGCCGAACAAGAAGAAGTCGAACATCTCCATGAAATTGCCGCCGGTCACCCGCAGGACCGTGGCAAATTTCGAGGAGGAGGAAGCCGTGGTGGAAGAAGGGCGGACGGCCGCGCCTTGTTGCGCAGCGGAGGGCGCAGGATTCATCTTGTTGTCCCCTTGGGCGATGTGTGTTCGCCAAGAGTAGGTCGGGCTCCCCGACCGCTACCTGACCCCGGGAGTCAGGTAGCTGTCACTCGCAGAGTGACGGTGTGCGCGCGTCAGGCTTTGTACTTGATCGAGCAGCCGTAGGGCCGCGTCGTGGCGGCCGAAATCGGCTTGCCGCCGAAGGCTTCGCCCAGCGCCTGGTTCACGTAGTTGGTCGCGGTCTTGATGTCGTCCGCGCGTGCCGACGCAATGCTGTCGATGCCGCCCGCATACACCAGCACGCCCTTGGGATCGATGATGAAGATGTGCGGCGTGGTGCGCGCGCCGTAGACCTGGCCGATGACGCCGTCCTCGTCCATCAGCACGGCGGTGGGCGCGGCCGATTGCGACTTCATCCAGGCATCGAGCGCGTCGGCCTTCAGGTAGTCGCTCGCGGCGCGTTCGGTGGAGTTGATGGCCAGCCACACCACGCCCTTGTCGGTCGCGGCCTTCTGCGTGGCGGGCATGTTGCCGCTGCCGTAGTGCTTGCGCACGAAGGGGCAGCCGGGGTTGGTCCATTCGAGCACCACGAACTTGCCGGCGAAGTCCGAGAGCTTGTGCTTGGCGCCGGTGGTGTCGACGGCCACGAAGTCGGGTGCCTTCTGGCCCACGGCCGGTGCGGCGAAGGCGTTGCCCATCAGGAATGCACCGCCGAGCGCGACAGCGGCAGCAACGACGGCACGGCGGGAGGCTCGGCTCAGGGCGGCGCGGGCATGGCGCGCGGCACGAAGGGACCGCGAGTCGGAGATTGGCGAGAGAGACATGGCCAGCTTGAGCTCCATTAGAAAATTCCAAACGACAACTGCAGCTTAGAACCGTTTCTTCAAGTGCATGTGACAACCCATGTCACGCAGTGGTCAAAGCGCGGCGAGTGCGGCGCGGACCTCTTCTTTACCCAAAATTTCGGTCAGCACGACTGGTGCCTTGCCCGGCGCCTGCAGCACGTAGACCGGCACGCCGCTGCGGCCGAGCGCGGTGAGCGCGGCGGTGATGGCGGGGTCGCGGCGGGTCCAGTCGGCGCGCAGCATCGCGACCTTCTTGGCATCGAAATCGGCCAGCACCTCGGCATCGGCCAGCGTGCGCTTCTTGTTGTACTGGCAGGTCACGCACCAGGCGGCGGTGAAGTCGATGAACACCGGCTGGCCGGCGCCCGAGAGCTCGCTCACGCGCTCGGCCGACCACGGTTGCCAGCGCTGGTTGGCAGTGCTGGCCGCAGCCAGCTTGGCCGGCTCCACCACCTGCAGCACATTGCGGCCGATGGCGCCGGTGAGCATGGCGGTGAAGGCGATCAGCACCGTGGCGATCACCAGCCGCGTGCGGCCGCGCAGCGTGAACGCCCAGACGATGGCGGCCAGGCACACCAGCAGCGCGAGCAGCGTGCCCGCGCCGTCGATGCCGCTTTGCTGGCCGAGGATCCAGACCAGCCATGCCACGGTGGCGAACATCGGGAAGGCCAGCAGGCGGCGCAGCGTGCCCATCCACGGGCCCGGCTTGGGCAGCAGGTGCGCAATGGCGGGCACGAAGCCGGCCACGAGGTAAGGCAGCGCGAGCCCGAGGCCCAGCGCCGCGAACAGGAGCAGCGCCTGCGCGGCCGGCAGGCCGATCGCGAAACCGAGCGACACGCCCATGAACGGCGCGGTGCAGGGCGAGGCGATCACCACGGCGAGCACGCCGGAGAGGAAGTCGTTGGCCAGCGGGTGCTTGGCCTGCGCAGTGCACATCGACGACGGCACCGCGTGGCCGAACTCGAACACGCCCACGAGGTTGAGGCCGATCAGCGTGAAGAGCCCCGCCAGCGCCGCCACCACGCCCGGCGACTGCAGCTGGAAGCCCCAGCCCAGTTGCGCGCCGGCCGCGCGCAGCGCGAGCATGGCGCCGCCGAGCGCGAGGAACGACAGCATCACGCCGCCCGTGTACGCGAGGCCCGCCTTGCGGTGCGCACTGGCGTTGCCCGCCTGCCGCGCAAAGCCCAGCACCTTGATCGCGAGGATCGGGAACACGCAGGGCATCAGGTTCAGCAGCAGGCCGCCGAGCAGCGCGCCCAGCAAGGCCATGGCGAAGGTGCCGGTGGGTTGGGCGGGCAGGTCGGTGGACGATGCCGATGCGACGGCGTTGGCGGCGTTTGCAGCGAGCGCGGCCTGCAGTGCGGGCGACACCTCGGTGCGCGCCGGTGTGGCGGCGGCGGGCCAGGTGCCCGCGACCGGCGCTTCCGTGCGCCACGCCACTGGCTGGCCCGGCTGGCGGTCGGCCTCGGCGAGCGCGACCACCACCGGCATCACCGTGGGGCTCGCGCTGCGCTGGTCGGCCAGCGGCATCGTCGCGGTCCAGGTGTTGCCTTGCCAGCTTTGCGTCCAGTCCTTGCCGGAGACGGCCGCGGTGCGGATCACCTCGGGGGTTTCGGGGAAGAAGGCCAGCGTCTTGCCTTGCACGGCGGCCGGCAGGCCTTCGAGCTTCACTTGCAGGTTGTTGCCATTGACCTCGATGCCGCCCGGTTTGGCCAGCGGCTGGGGCTGGGCGGCCTCTGCGGCGTCGAACTCGGCCTTGTGCAGCGCGGTCGAGCCCTGCAGCGGCAGCGAGAGCGTGAATTCGCCCTCTTCGGGGATGCATTCCTTGCGGCAGACCAGCCAGGAGGCCTTGAGCTTCACGTCCATCGCGGGCGTGCCGCCTGCGAGCGCCATCGGCGGCTTGTAGAGCGTCGACACCTCCAGCGGCACCGGCAGCAGCACGGTGTTCTCGTAGCCGTAGTTGGCGAGGCTGCCGACCGGGATCTTCTTCGGGACCGGCCAGGCGATTTCGCCGGTCGAGACGCCGGCGGGCAGCGTCCAGGTGAGCTCGGTGGGCAGGCCGGAATCGCCGGCGTTCTTCCAGTAGGTGTGCCACTCGGGCTGGTGCGTGATCTGCAGGCCGACCCAGGCCTGTGCGCCGGGCGCCACGCCGTCGGGCGCATGCGCGATCAGTTCGGCGCGCACGTGGGGGGTGGTGACGACGGCCCCGGTCTTGGAAGCCAGTTGCGCCGCAGCCGGCATGCTGGCTGCGGAGATTGCTATCAGAAGCGTAGCGAAATGGATGCGCGAGAAGATCATGCCGTCAGTCGGAGCGTTGGGGCAGGGCGAAGTTCCGGGGGCGTCAGGCTGCCGCGGTCGCCCAGCCCAGCACCACGCGCCGGCTGTTGGCGCTTTTCTTCTCGATCTTGGTGACCATGACCGCCCCGATTTCCGAGGTGTTTGCAACATGTGTGCCGCCGCAGGGCTGGAAGTCGATCTGCACTGCACCTTCGCCGCCGATGCGGATGGTGCGTACCGTGCCCGTGCCGCGCGGCGGCTGCACGCTCATGCTCTTGACCAGGGCCGGGTTCGCATCGAGCTCCTCGTCGGTGATCGCGCCCACGGTCAGCGGATGCGCCGCCTCAACCAGGCGGGCGAGGCCGGCGGTGAGCGCTTCCTTGTCGAGCGGATCGGTCATGTGGAAATCGATGCGCGCGTAGTCGGGCGTGATCGAGCAGCCGTTCACCGGCACCGGCACGAGGTGGCACAGCAGGTGGGAGGCGGTGTGAAAGCGCATCAGCCGGTGGCGGCGCTCCCAGTCGAGGCGGGCGGTGACGGTGTCGCCGGGCTTCAGCGCGGCCAGCAACTCGGCCTGTTCGGGCGCCGGCACATGGAGGAACTCATGGGTCGGCTGGCCTTCTTCATTCTTGGCCTTGCGGGTGTCGGCGATGAGGACTTCGCGGCCGTCGGCCAGGGCCAGCACGCCGCTGTCTCCCGCCTGCCCGCCGCCCAGCGGATAGAACACCGTGCGGTCCAGCACGATGCCGGCTTCGTCGATGCGCAGGATGCGGGCTTCGCAGGCGCGCAGGTAGGCGTCGGCACGGAACAGGTCGTCGGTCATGCGGCGATGGTAGCGGCGATGCGCGATTGGGGTGCGCCCACGCCAGAAAGCGCCCACGACCGACAGCCCCGGGGTTGCGCGGCCGGTCATGATCCGCCCGGTATGCGGCCCCCGCCGCGAAGGATCACGCATGAAAGTTCCGCAGCAAGCACCCACCCGTATCGGCTCTTCGATCTGGCAGTTGTCCGCCCTGGCCGTCGCGGCCGCATTGCTCGCGGGCTGCGGCGAGGCCGCCAAGCTGACCCCCGAGGTCACGACCGGCCCCCGCCCGCAGCTGGCCGAGCCGAACAAGACCCTGATTCCCACCGTCAACGTGGCACCCGCCGTCGGCTGGACCGACACCGCCGCGCCCACCCCCGCCGAAGGCCTGCGCGTGACGGCGCTCGCACGCGGCCTCGACCACCCGCGCTGGGTCTACACCCTGCCCAACGGCGACGTGCTGGTGGCCGAGAGCAACAAGCCGCCCAAGCCCGGCGGCAGCAGCGACGGCGGCAGCGGGCCGATCGCCCAGATCCGCAACTGGGTCATGGGCAAGGTCATGGGCCGCGCGGGCGCCGGCGTGCCCAGCGCCAACCGCATCACCCTCCTGCGCGATGCCGACGGCGACGGCGTGGCCGAGGTCAGGCAGGTCTTCATGACCAACCTCATGTCGCCCTACGGGATGGCGCTGGTGGGCAACGAACTCTTCATCGCGAATGCCGATGCGCTCGTGAAGGTGCCCTACACCGAGGGCGAGACCTCGGTGAAGGCCAATCCCACGCTGGTCACGCAACTGCCCGCGGGCATCAACCACCACTGGACCAAGAACGTGATCGCCAATGCCGACGGCACGAAGCTCTACGTGACGGTCGGCTCCAACAGCAACATCGGCGAGAACGGCCTCGCGGCCGAGGAAGGCCGTGCCGCGATCTGGGAGGTCGATGCGAAGACCGGCGAAAAGCGCCTCTTCGCCAGCGGCCTGCGCAATCCCAACGGCATGGGCTGGGACCCCGACACCAACGCGCTGTGGACCGTGGTGAACGAGCGCGACGAGATCGGCAGCGACCTCGTGCCCGACTACCTCACTTCGGTGAAGGAAGGCGCGTTCTATGGCTGGCCCTGGACCTACTACGGCGGCATCGTCGATGCGCGCGTCACGCCGCAGAACCCCGACATGGCGGCCAAGGCCATCGCGCCCGACTACGCGCTCGGCTCGCACGTCGCGCCGCTGGGCATGGCCTTCTCCCACGCGCGCGGCATGCCGCCGGAATTCGCGAGCGGCGTCTTCATCGGCGAGCACGGCTCGTGGAACCGCAAGCCCAAGTCGGGCTACAAGGTGGTGTTCGTGCCCTTCATCGGCGGCAAGCCGAGCGGGCCGCCGGTGGACATCCTCACCGGCTTTCTTACTGCGGATGAGAAGGCGCAAGGCCGGCCGGTGGGCGTGGCGCTCGACAAGAGCGGTGCGCTGCTGGTGGCCGATGACGTGGGCAACGCGGTGTGGCGCGTGTCGCGGGCCAAGCCGCAATAAGCCCCGGTAGGCAAGCCTCAGCGCTGCGGGCGGCGGATGCGGAAGAGCCGGTGCGCAAGCAGCGCGCTCCCCGCGGGTACGGCCGGATGGTCGAACGCGCCGGCCACGTCCTCGTGCATGCCGATGCGCTCCATCACCGCGGCCGAGCGCAGGTTGCCGACCGTGGTGAAGGCCACGATCTCGTCGAACCCCAGCCGTTCGAAGCCGACCTGCAACGCGCCGCGCGCGGCCTCGATCGCGAAGCCCTGGCCCCACGTGTGGCGCGCAAAGCGCCAGCCGATCTCGACGCACGGTGAAAACGGCAGGGTGGCCAGCGGCACGTTCAGCCCCGTGAAGCCGATGAATTCGCCTGTGGCTTTGTGCTCGACAGCCCAGAAGCCCCAGCCGTTCTGCTCGATGAGCGCCCTGGCGCGGCCGGCCGACGCATCGCTGTCGGCGCGCGTGGGCAAAGGCAGCAGAAATTCCATCACCTGCGGGTCGGCCGCCATCGCGGCAAAAGGCGCGAGATCGCTCTCGCGCCATTGCCTCAGCCGCAGGCGCGGCGTTTCGAATTCAATGAGGGGTTGAGCGTTGTCGGTCATGCGACCGATTGTGCTGACTCAGAACCCGGCCAGCACCACCTTGCCCTGCGCCTTGCCGCTTTCGATGAGCGCATGCGCCTTCTTCAAATTCGCGGCGTTGATGGTGCCGAAGCTCGCATTTGCCGTCGTGCGGATGCGGCCCGCGTCGACCAGCGCGGCTACCTCGGCCAGCAGCGCGCCTTGCTCGGCGATGTCGGGCGTGGTGAAGCGCGAGCGCGTGAACATCAATTCCCAGTGCAGCGAGATGCACTTGGTCTTCAACAGCATCGCGTCGAGCACCTTCATGTCGTCGATCACCGCGAGCTGGCCCTGGGGCTTCAGGCTCTCGATGATCTGCGCGTAGTGCTGCTCGGTCTGCGTGAGGCTGGCGACCATGTCGACCTCGCCGATGCCTGCGGCCTTGAGCTCCGCGGCCAGCGGCTTCGAGTGGTCGATGACCACGTGCGCGCCGAGCGCCAGGCACCACTCGCGTGTTTCGGGGCGCGAGGCGGTGGCGATCACGCGCAGCTGCGTGAGCTGGCGTGCGAGCTGGATGAGGATGGAGCCCACGCCGCCGGCACCGCCGGTGATCAGCAGCGTCTGGCCCGCGCCGCCGCCCTTGGGCACCTGCAGGCGGTCGAACAGCAGTTCATACGCGGTGATGGTGGTCAGCGGGAGTGCGGCGGCCTGCGCGTCGTCCAGGCTCTTCGGTGCGATCGCGGCGATGCGCTCGTCCACCGCATGCAGCTCCGAATTGGCGCCGGGGCGAATGATCGAGCCCGCGTAGTACACGCGGTCGCCGACCTTGAAGTTCTCGACGCCGCTGCCGATGGCTTCGACGATGCCGACCGCATCCCAGCCGAGGACCTTGGCCTGCCCGGCTTCAGGCGCGGCGTTCTTGCGGACCTTGGTGTCGACCGGGTTGACCGACACCGCCTTCACGCGCACCAGCAGGTCGCGCGCACCGGCGACGGGCGCGGGCAGTTCGATGTCCTGCAGCGACTCGGCGTTGTCGATGGGAAGGGGCTGGTAGTAACCGATGGCTTTCATGACGGGGGACCTTTCTGTAACGATGGCTCGACTGTAGGATGGCAACGGGCATTTGATAAGACTGCCTGAAACAGCAACACTTTCAAATGAAGATTGAAAATACATCGGACCTGCAGGTGCTCGTGCACACGGCGCGGGGCGGCACGCTCACGGCCGCGGCCCATGCGCTGGGCATCACGCCGGCGGCCGCCAGCGCCACGCTCAAGCGGCTGGAAACCCAGCTCGGGGCGCGTCTGTTCGAGCGTTCCACGCGTGCGATGCGCCTCACGCCGCAGGGGCAGACGCTGCTCGACTATGCGGTACGGGCGTTCGAGCTGCTCGACGAGGGCGAGTCGCTGGTCACGGCGGACCGCGGCGAACTGGTCGGCACCCTGCGGGTCGCTGCGCCGTCCGATCTCACGCGCAGCACGCTCTTGCCGTGGTTCGACGAATTCCTTGCCTTGCATGCCGGCGTGCAGCTCTCGCTTTCGGTCGGCGACCGCCCGCTGGACGTGATGCGCGACGAGGTCGACGTGGCGCTGCGTTATGGCGCGCTGGCCGATTCGCGGCTGGTGGCGCGGCCTTTTGCGGTGACGAATCCGTTGCTGACGGCCTCGCCCGAGTACCTCGGCCGCCATCCCGCGCCGAAGACGCCGCAGGATCTGGTGCATCACAACTGCCTGATCTTCAATCGCGGCGGGCGGCGGCACCGCATCTGGCGGTTTGCGCAGAACGGGCAGTGGACCGAGGTGCGGGTGAGCGGCAACCGCAGCGTGGATGACGCCTCGCTGGCGCGCGAGTGGGCGGTGGCGGGGTATGGCATCACGCTGAAGTCGGCGCTCGATGTGCGCGACGACATTCGCAGCGGGCGGCTGGTGCACCTCATGACTGATTGGCAGACTGAGCCTTATCCGCTGCATGCGCTGTTGCCTAGTGGGCGCTTTGTGCCGGCGCGGGTGCGGGCGTTCGTTGATTTTCTTGCGTTGAAGTTCGAGGGGTTGAGGCTTGGTTCTTGATTGGTTTTTTTGAGGCTGCTGGCCGGGTCTCGCCCCGGCGGGCGACTCACTTTCTTTTGCTTCGCCAAAAGAAAGTAAGCAAAGAAAAGGCGACCCTGCTGTCTGCGTCCCTCCGCTTCGCTACGGGCAACCTGCGGTGCTCGCGTTTCGCGGGGTCTCGCAGAACTCGCTTCGCTCAAACAGCTGCGAGCCCTGATCCGCGAAACGCTGCGCTCCTCGGCGCATACAGAAGGGCTTCGGGGCGGGCCATCGCTTTGCTCGGCCCTCTGATTTCTTTCGGGCCTTCGCTTCGCTCGGCTTTGGATTTGCTCCCTCTCCCCTTGGGGAGAGGGCTGGGGTGAGGGCGGCGGCGGGCTAAAGCGCACGCCCTCAAATCATCGGCGTGACCGCCCCATCCATCGCCACGATCGCTCCCGTCACATAGCTTGCCTTCGGCGACGCCAGAAACACCACCGTGTTGGCAATCTCTTCCGGCGTCGCGATGCGCCCCAGCGGCAGCCGCGCGGTGGCGCGCTTCAAGGCCTCGTCGGTGTCGATGCCCTGCAGCTTCGCGTCGGCCTTCATGCCTTCCTGCAGCCGCGCGGTCAGCGTGAGGCCGGGGTTCACCGCGTTCACGCGCACGCCCTTGGCGGCATAGGCGGCGGCCATGCCGGCGCTCACCAGCATCAGCGCCGCATTGGCCGCGCCGCCGGCCATGTGCACGGGGCTCGCGACCTTGCCACCCTGGCCGATCACGTTGACGATCGCGCCGCGGCCGCGCTGGCCCATGCGCTTGACCACCGGGTCGATCATGTGGATGTAGGTGAAGTACTTCGCGTCCATCGCGTCGTGCCACGCGGCGGGAGTCAGGTCGTCGGGCGGGGTGCGGCGCGCGGCGCCGGCCGAGTTGACGAGCACGTCGACCGGGCCGAAGGCTTTTTCGGCCGCATCGAACGCGGCCACGGCGCTGGCCGGGTCCTTCAGGTCGGCGGCATGCACCGAGACCCGGCCTTCGGCCCCGGCGAAGCTGTCGACGAGCGTCTTGCGGCCCTGCTCCAGGTTCTGCAGGTCGCGCGAGACGAGGCTCACGCGCGCGCCCTCGCGCAGGAAGCCCAGCGCGCAGGCCAGGCCGATGCCCTTGCTGCCGCCGGTGATGAGAACGTGCTGATCCTGGAGCTGGAGATCCATGGGAATGTCCTTGGGAGAGGTTGCCGATCTGGGAGTCGCGTGGATTGAATCACCGCTCTAAGATCGCCGGATGAACGCATCCCCGGTATCCCTGCCCCGCTTCTGGTCTCACCTCACCACGCGCGACTTCGCATCGCTCGATGTGGCAGCCACCGTGGCGGTGCTGCCGTTGGGCGCCACCGAGCAGCACGGTCCGCACCTGCCGCTGGGCGTGGACACGGTGCTGGCCGACGGCATCGTGGCCGCATCGCTGCCGCTGCTGCCGGCGGATCTGCCGGTGCTGTTCCTGCCGACCCAGCAGATCGGCCTCAGCCCCGAGCACGCTCGTTTCGCGGGCACGCTCACGCTGTCGGCCGAGACCCTGATCCGCATGTGGAGCGAAATCGGCGCCGGCGTCGCGCGCGCCGGCGTGAAGAAGCTGGTGCTCTTCAATGCGCACGGCGGCCATGTGGGCGCGATGGACATCGTGGCGCGCGAGCTGCGTGCGGCGCACGGGCTCATCGTCTACAGCGTGAGCTGGTTCAACCTGCCGCTGGGCGATGCGGGCGCGCAGTTCAGCGCGGGGGAGCACCGCTTCGGCGTGCACGCGGGCGAGATCGAGACCTCGATGATGCTGGCGCTGACCCCGCAACTCGTGCGCATGGGCGAGGCGAAGGATTTCCGATCGACTTCGGAGCAGCGCGCCACCGACTACGCGATCCTCGGCAACGGCAAGAGCGCCAAGCTCGGCTGGGCGATGGAGGACTACAACGCGCAGGGCGCGGCCGGCAACGCGGCCGCGGCGACGGCGGCGAAGGGGCAGGCGGTCGTCGATGCGGCCGCCCAGCAACTGGCGCTGCTGCTGGCGGAGGTGTCGCGCCTGCCGCTGGACACGGCCAACACCCAGCCGCTTCCCTGATCCGTCTTCAGGACGCGTTGCGCGCGAGCACGCCAGCGAACATGTCGGAATCGACATTGCCGCCGCTCACGCTGACGCCCACCGTCTTCCCGCGCCAGCGCGCCTGCTGCTGAAGCGCGCCAGCCAATGCGGCGGCCCCGGCGCCTTCGGCCACGTTGTGCGTGTCGCTGAAAAGGATGCGCATCGCCTCGCCCACCTCGTCGTCGGTCACGGTGATCACGTCGTCGGCTTCGCGCAGGATCACCTCGACCGATTCGGGCACCGGCACGCGGCAGGCCATGCCGTCGGCCAGTCGCGTGCTGACCGGCGACTCGACCGGCTTGCCCGCGCGGAAGGAATCGCGGTACGCCGTCGCGTGGGCCGACACCACGCCGATGATCTTGGTCGACACGCCGCAATGCGCGCGTGCCACGGCCGCGCCGGCAAAGCCCGACCCCAGGCCGATGGGCACGAACAGCACGTCGGGCGGTGCGTCCTTCAACGCGCTGAAGAATTCGACATACGCGGTCGATACGCCGCGCACCAATTCGCGATGGAACGAGGGCACGCGGTGCAGCGCGTCACGCTCGGCCAGCAGGGCCGCGTGTTCCGACGCCGCCTGGAAGTCGTCGCCATGCTCGACCAGCGTGACGCCGAGCGCGCGCATCGCGGCGTTCTTCTCCTGCGAATTGCCGTGCGGCACCACGATGGTCGCGCCCAGCCCATGCCGCCGCGCTGCGAAGCCGAGCGACTGGCCGTGGTTGCCGCGCGTCGCGCTGATCACGTGGCGCACTTCGGGCTGCTCGCGCGCGAGGGTCTCGAAGTAGGTCAGGCCGCCGCGGATCTTGAAGGCGCCGACCGGCGTGTGGTTCTCGTGCTTGGCCCAGAGCGTGGCGCCCAGGCGCTGCGACAGCAGCGGCCAGGTGTATTGCGGCGTGGGCGGCATCGCCGCATGCACGGTGCGCTGTGCGGCTTCGATCTCTTCGCGGGTGAATTTCACGGAGGTCCTTCTTGTTGGCTTACTTGCGTTCTGTCAGGGCGACCCGCACCGCCAGCGCGGCCAGCACGCTGCCCATCACGTAGCGCTGCGCGCGCAGCCAGCCGGCGCTTTGCGACAGCACCGCGGTGATGCTCGCGGCGCCGAAGATCATCACCGTGTTGACCACCGCGCTGCTCGCCATCTGCGCTATGCCCAGCTGCACGCTCTGCAGCAGCACCGAGCCGCGTTCGGGATGGATGAACTGCGGAAAGAACGACAGGTAGAACATCGCCACCTTCGGGTTCAGCAGGTTCGTGAGAAAGCCCATGCGGAACAGCTTGCCCGGTGGATCGGCCGGCAGCGCGCGCGCCTCGAAGGGCGCGTTGCCGCCGGGTCGCACCGCCTGCCATGCGAGCCACAGCAGGTAGGCCGCGCCGGCGATGCGGATCGCATCGAACGCGAGCGGCACCGCCAGCAGCAGCGCGGTGAGCCCGAGTGCGGCGGCGAACAGGTGCACCAGGAACGCCATCAGCACACCGCCCAGCGAGATCATTCCCGCGCGGCGGCCCTGGATCAGCGTGCGCGAGACGCAATAGATCATGTTCGGCCCCGGCGTGAGCGCCAGCAGCAGCGAGGCGAGGGCGAACCAGGCGATCTCGGTCAGGGTCAGCATGTCAGAGTCCTTTGGATTCGAGCGTGACGGGGCCGCGCGGCGTGTCGAACACCGCAACGAGGTTCGGCGGGCCGGCGTCCACCTTCAGGGCGCCCATGCCGATGGCCGAGAGCGCGGCGGCAAGCGCAGGTGCGCGCGGATGCGCGACATGCAGCGAGCGCAGCGCGAGACCCGAGGCGGGCATGGCATCGACTGGATGCACCGGCCCCCATTGGATCAACGTCGGCAGCGCGCCGTAGAACAGGCGCTGGCCGTCGTCGCGCACCGTGATCTGCCATTCGAGCCGCCCGGCCGGCGTGTCGCGCGAGGCCTCGAGCAACTGACCGCGGTCGATGTGCGCGTGCTCCTCGTGGGCCAGCGCGCGCGTTGCGGCGACGGCATCGGGCACGCGCGCGACGAAGTGGATCAGGTGCGGCCCGTGCTGCGCGAGGCCGGCCTGCAGCGCCGCATCGTCCAGGTCGAACCAGCGGCGCGTGCCGGGCCGCGATGGCTCCTTGCCGGGCTCGATCGCGATGATTTCCGCATAGACACGCGGGAACGCATCGCTCGCCACATTCAGCAGCCGGTTGTGCGTGCCCATCAGCGGATGCGCGCCGCCCGGCCCGGGCGTGACGCCGAGCGTTGCTTCGCACCACGCCACGCCCTCGGCCAGCGAAGCGGCGGCGATCACCAGGTGGTCGAGTTCGGCGTGCATGGCAAAGCCTCTCAGAGCGTGACGTTGCCGTCGACGCAGGTCACGGCATCGCCGCCGACCCAGATCTTTCCTTCGCCGTCGCGCTCGATGTACACGCGGCCCGCGCGGCCGAGGCACTGGCCCTGCGCGGCGAGGTAGCGCTCGGGCATGTGGCCGTCGGCGATCAGCCATTCGGCCAGGCTCGCGTTCAGGCTGCCGGTGACCGGGTCTTCCTGCACGCCGATCGGTTCGGCGAAGGCACGCACTTCGAGGTCGATCTTCGCGCCGTCGTCGTACTCGGCGGCCTTGCGGTTGCCGAAGGCACGGGCCTCGCGGTTCGAGCGGCCGATCAGCGGCGAGATGTCGACCGCCGCGGGCACGCCCGCCACGCCGGCCTTCACGCCCAGTTCCTTGAGCATGCGGTGGTCGGGCTGCAGCGCCAGCACCGCATCGGCATCCTCGACCAGCAGGCCGAACCAGACCGGGCCGTTGTCCAGCACCTGCGCCG
Organism: Variovorax sp. ZS18.2.2; assembly: GCF_024701975.1. Lineage (GTDB taxonomy): Bacteria > Pseudomonadota > Gammaproteobacteria > Burkholderiales > Burkholderiaceae_C > Variovorax. Next base: position 10,254 of record NZ_JANLNM010000005.1, on the reverse strand, counting down.
CGATGATCTGCTGCGCCTTCAACCCGAGCGCGCCGGCCACCTTGGCCAGCAGCGCGGGGCTCGGCGCGCTGCGCTTGAGCGGCGGCGCGGCAAAGGCCAGCCGGTCGCCGTCGCGGCGCAGCGGCACGAGGCCCGCGCCGCATTGCTGCACCACGCGGCCGGCCACCTTGGACTTGCCGCCGGCCTGCAGCCACGCGTGGCAGCTGCCGATGGTCGGGTGGCCCGCAAAGGGCAGCTCGCCACCGGGCGTGAAGATGCGCACGCGGTAGTCGGCCGTCGGTTCGGTCGGCGGCAGGAGGAAGGTGGTCTCGGACAGGTTGGTCCACTGCGCGAAGCGCTGCATCGCGGCATCGTCCAGGTCCGCGCCGTCGATGACCACGGCGAGCGGATTGCCGCGGTAGGCCGTGGCGGTGAAGACGTCGACTTGCTTGAAGGGGCGGGATTTCATCGGGTTCATTCGAGGGCTAGGTCGAGCACGCCGCGCGCGCCCGGGCGGGAAAGAAGATCGGCGTACCAGCGCTCCACATTCGGCCAACTGGGCCGGCGGTACTCGGCGCCCGGCAGGCCGAACCAGCGGTGCGCTTCGCAGCCCACGGGAATGTCGGCCATGGTGAAGCGCTCGCCGCCCATGTAGGCGCGCTGCGCGAGGTGCGTGTCGAGCATGGCGAACAGCGCTTCGCTCTGGCGCACCGAGGCCTCGATCAATGCCGGCTGGCGTTCCGACGGCGGCGTGCGCACCCATTGGATGAAAGCGCCGTGGCTCGCGCGGTTGAGCGTGGTCTGCTGCCAGTCCATCCAGCGCTCGGCGTCGAAGCGCGCGGGCAGTTCGCTCGGATAGAGGGTGCCGTGCGAATGCTTGGCGCAGAGGTAGCGCAGGATCACGTTCGACTCCCAGAGCGTCACGCGCTCGGCGCCTTCGCCGTCGTCGATGGTCGGCACCATCGCATTCGGGTTGAGCGCGAGGTATTCGGGCGTCTGCACCATGCCGAACTTGCCGCCGGCCTCGGTGCGCTGGAAGTCCAGGCCGAGCTCTTGCGCGCACCACACGACTTTGCGGACGTTGATCGAGCTGATGCGGCCCCAGATGTTGAGCATGGTGTTCAGTGTCCTTGAGTGGGAAGTGCGGCTACGGAGGCCGCGGGTCGGTCGAGCATCAGCAGGCGGATGGCCAGGCCGACCATCACCAGCGCGAGCAGGGTGCGTTGGAATTTCTCGGCGCCAGGCCGGCGCTGCAGCCAGCGCCCGACCTGTCCGCTGCAGGCGCCCAGCAGTGTGTTGAACGCAAGCGCGGCCATCGAAAGAACGACGCCCAGTTGCACCAGCTGCAGCGCCACGCTGCCGCGCGACGGATCGACGAACTGCGGCAGGAACACCATGAAGAACAGCAGCGCCTTCGGATTGACGAGGTTGTTCAAGAGCGCCATGCGCACGATGCGCCCGAAGCCAGCGGGCTGGGCCTGCGCACCCATGCGAAGGCCGCCACCACTGCGCAGCGCTTGCACCGCGAGCCACACCAGGTACAGCGCGCCCGCATAGCGCAGCACGTCGAACGACGGCGGCCACGCTGCGACCAGCGCAGTGACGCCGGTCGCCGCAAAGAGCGTGTGCACCAGGTCGGCCGCCGAGATGCCGATCGCCGCCGCGAACCCGCCGCGCGGGCCGTGCGCCACGCCGTGCGAGAGCACGAAGGCCATGTTCGGTCCAGGCGAGAGGAACAGCGCCAGCACCGCGAGCAGAAAGAGCGAGAGCGTCGCGAGTCCGATCATCGGCAGGTCCCCTTGCCTTAGACCGATGCAGGCGCGAGCTTGTGCTCGCCGAGCAGTGCCAGCTCTTCGCGCAGCGTGAGCGCGAGCGCGGCGATGGCGGTGGCTATTTCCTCCTCGCTGGCCGTCACGAACGACAGGCGCAGCGTGCGCGGATCGCCCAGGCCCGCGTAGAACGGCGCGCCGGGCACGAAGGCCACGTTGCGCTCGACCGCCTTGGGCAGCAGTTTCACGGTGTCGATGCCCTCGGGCAGGCGCGCCCACAGGAACATGCCGCCCTTGGGCGCGTTGAACTTCACGTCCAGGCCGGCCATCTCGCGGGTGAGCGCGGCGATCATCGCGTCGCGCTGGCGCTTGTAGAGTGCGCGGATCGTGGGCACGTGGCGGTCGAGGAAACCGTCCTTCATCACGGCCGACACCATGCGCTGCGTGAAGATCGGGGTGTGCAGGTCGACCGCCTGCTTGGCCTGCAGCAGCTTCGGGTAGATGGCCTTCGGCGCGACCAGGAAGCCCAGGCGCAGGCCGGGCGCCAGCACCTTCGAGAACGAACCCAGGTAGATGCAGCCCTCGGGGTTGCGCGCGGTCAGCGGCAGCGGCGGGGCTTCGTCGAACCAGAGTTCGCCATAAGGGTTGTCTTCGATGATCGGGAGGCCCGCTTCGGCGGCGGCGGCAGAGACGGCGGCGCGTCGCTCTTCCGTCATGGTGCGGCCCGTCGGGTTCTGGAAGTTGGGCAGCAGGTAGACGAAGCGTGCGTCCTTCGCCTTGGCCACGAGGTCGTCGACGATCACGCCGTCTTCGTCGCTCGCCACGCTCATCGGGTTCGGCTCCATCGGGCCGAAGGCCTGCAGCGCGCCGAGGTAGGTGGGCGTTTCGACCAGCACCTTGCTGCCCGGATCGATCAGCACCTTGGCCACGAGGTCCAGGCCCTGCTGCGAGCCGGTGGTGATGAGCACCTGTGCGGGATCGACGTTCCACGGCAGCATGTCGGCCACGGCCTGGCGCAGCGGCGCATAGCCTTCGCTCGCGGCGTACTGCAGCGCGGCCTGGCCGTCGTTGTGCAGCACTTCGGCGCAGGCGTCGGCAAAAGCCTGGATCGGGAAGGTCTTGGGCGAGGGCAGGCCACCCGCCAGGCTGATGATGCCGGGGCGTTCGGTGACCTTGAGGATTTCACGCAGCACCGACGGGTTCATCTTGGCGGCGCGGGCGGCGAGTTTCCAGTTCATGGCGTTTCTTCTTTCAGGCGGGTGAGGTGAGATTCGATGGCAGGTCGCCATGGGTTGCAACATGGATTTTGTTGCAACCGGCGCGGAGTGGAGCGGTCATCGGCTTCTTCCGGCTGCGCCCGCTGGGAGCGGCGCCGCTACCGGTGCGGCCTGCGGCTGCGAGAGCCGCTTGCCGATGACCACCGTGGCCACCACCGCGATCGCGAAGCCCAGCGTCACCACATCGAGCGGTTCGCCCAGGATCGGGATCGACGCGAGGATCGACAGAAAGGGCTGCAGCAGTTGCGTCTGGCTCACGCGCAGTGCGCCGCCGAGGGCGAGGCCGCGGTACCAGGCGAAGAAGCCGATCCACATCGAGAACATGCCGACGTAGACGAAGCCCAGCCACGACGCCGTGGCGATGGGCTGCGTCGGCCACAGCGCCAGCGTGGCCGGCAGCGTGAAGGGCAGTGCCATCACGCAGACCCAGCAGATCACCCGCTCGGCGCCCAGCGAAGGCGTGACCTGCGCGCCGTAGATGTAGCCGAACGACGCCGCGATGACCGCGCCCACCAGCAGCAGGTCGGCCCATTCGAAGCCGAAGCCATGGCCGCTCTGGCTCGCGCGCAGCACCGAGAACACCACCACCAGCAGGCTGCCCGCGATGGCGCAGAGCCAGAAGCCCAGCCGCGCACGCTGATGCAGCACCCATGCGGCGACCGCCGCGGTGACCAGCGGCAGCAGCGCCGTCACCACCGCCGCGTGGCTGGCCGTGACCACACGCAGCGCATAGGCCAACAGCAGCGGAAAGCCGATGCAATTGCCCAGCACCGCGATGCCCAGCGGCCGCCACTGGTGCGCGGCCGGCCGCGGCGAGCGCGTGACGATGAGGAAGATGGCCGACAGCACGCCTGCCAGCGCCGCGCGCCCGAGCGTGACGAACCAGGGCGAGAGCTGCGGTGCGTCTTGCGAGCCGGTGGCCAGCCGTGTCATCGGCAGCGTGATGGCGAACATGGCGACGCCGAGCACCCCGAGCCACATGCCCAGCGTCTCGTCCTTGATGTTCAACCGGCCGCTCATACGCTCACCATCCACCAGGCCGTGAGCACCAGCACCAACCCCATCGCGCGGTTGAACCACAAAAGGCGCTTGCCCTTGGCCAGCCAATCGCGCAGCAGCGCACCGACCAGCGCATAGGCGAAGTTGCTGGTGAAGGCATAGAACAGCATCACCGGCGCGACGATGGCGAAGCGCGAGAGGGCATCGGGCTGGCCGGCGATCCACCCGGCCACCAGCGTGAGCGCGAGGAGCCAGGCCTTGATGTTGACGAACTGCAGCATCACGCCCTGGCCGAAACCGACCGAGAGGCTGGCGCTGTCGGCCTTGCCGAGCTTGGCGCTGCCGCTGAGCTTGTACGCCAGCCACAGCAAGTAGGCGATGCCCAGGCCCTTGATCGCCAGGCGCAGCGGCGGCACCGCCACCACCAGCGCGCCGAGGCCGGCGGCGCAGATCGCCAGCAGCAGCGTCCAGCCGATCGGCACCGCGACCACGAAGCGCATCGCGCGCGGCAGTCCGCCGTTGGCCGCCAGGGCGGTGGAAAGCGTGGTGTTGGGGCCGGGCGAAAAACTCATCGCCGTGGCCAGCACCAGCAGCGCGGTGAATTCTTGCCAGTTCATGGCACACACTCTAAACTTGTGACCATTACAGTGCCAGTACAGATGATCGGACAAATAGGGAATCTGTATTGGTCATTCCTTCGACACAGCCCATCGACACAGCATGCTGACTCGAACCTCCACCCAGTCGTTGACCGGCCAACTGGCCGACCGTTTGGCCGAGCGCATCCGCACCCGGTTGCTGCCGCCCGGTGCCCGGCTGCCCTCGGTGCGCGAATGCGCGCGGCAGCAGGGCGTGAGCCCGTACACGGTGGTCGCCGCCTACGACCAACTGCTCGCGCAGGGCCTCGTAGAAGCCCGCCGGCAGCGCGGCTTCTACGTGCGGGATTCGGCACCGGTACAGGACAGCCGCCCGAGCAACGGCGCGGGTGCGCCGGGCCTGAGCGGCATGCCGGCGGCGATGGCCGTGCAGATGATGGCCTCGCGCGTCCCAGCCGACGCCAGTTCGCTGATCCGCAGCATGTTCCACCGCCCGAGCGACAAGCCGCAGCCCGGCATGGGCGTGTTCCCGCCGGACTGGATGTCGTCCACCTTCATGCCCACGGCCGTGCGGCGCATGACCAGTACAGCCGTGCTGCAGGAGCTGTCGCTCCAGTACGGCGAGCCCGCCGGCGACATGAGCCTGCGCCGCAGCCTCTCGCAGAAGCTGGTGGGCATCAACGTGCCGGCCGCGCCGGACCAGATCATCACCACCATCGGCGCGACCCATGCGCTGGACATCGTGAGCCGCACGCTGCTGCGCCCGGGCGATCCGGTGATGGTCGAGGAGCCCGGCTGGGCGCTGGAGTTCGCGCGGCTCGAGGCGCTGGGCATGCGCATCCTGCCGGTGCCGCGCCGCGCCGACGGGCCCGACCTGGAGGTGATGGCGCAGTACTGCGTGCTGCACAAGCCCAAGCTCTTCGTGAGCGTGAGCGTGCTGCACAACCCGACCGGCTACAGCCTTACGCCCGGGAGCGCCCACCGGGTGCTCAAGCTGGCGAACGAGCACGACTTCCACATCGTCGAGGACGACACCTACAGCCACCTCGCACCCGAGCACGCTACGCGGCTGAGCGCGCTCGACGGGCTGCAGCGCACCGTCTACGTGAGCGGCTTCGCCAAGATCATCGCGCCCAACTGGCGCATCGGCTTCCTGGCCGCGCCGCCCGCGCTGAAGGAGCGGCTGCTGGAGACCAAGCTCCTGGCCACGCTGACCTCGCCCACGCTGTTCGAGCGGGCCTTGTCGTGGTGCATCGACCAGGGGCAGTTGCGCCGGCATGCGGAGCGCGTGCGCATCCGGCTCGACGGCGCGCGCGGGCGGTCGGTGAAGCTCGCGATGTCGCACGGCTGCACCTTCGCCTCGGAGCCGGCGGGGCTGTTCGGCTGGGTCGACACGGGCGTCGACACCGACGCGCTGACCCAGCGCATGCTCGATCAGGGCTACCTGCTGGCGCCGGGCTCGCTGTTCCATGCGCGCCGGCCACCGAGCACCATGATGCGGATCAACTTCGCGACCTCGCAGGACGCGACCTTCTGGAAGGTCTTCAGCAAGGTTCGAAGCGAGCTCTGACGGCGGGTAAAAGGCGGCGCCTGGCGGGCCAAAGGCCGGGGGCTTGGAGTAAGCTGCCAGCACAAGAAAACCCAGCCAGGAGACCTCCCGCATGACCAACGCCAGCCAACCTTTCAACTTCAGCCAGTTCGTCCCCGGATTCGACTTCCTGAAGAACCTGGCCGGGGGCGCCGCCGCAGGCACCGGCGCCGCATCGTCGGTGCCGGGCATCCCGAGCCTGGCGAGCTGGGTGGCGCCCACGCTGAGCGTGGAAGAGGTCGACAAGCGCATCCAGGAACTCAAGACCGTGCAGTACTGGCTCGAGCAGAACGGCCATGCGCTCAAGGCCACGATCCAGGCGCTCGAGGTGCAGAAGATGACGCTCTCGACCCTGCGCGGCATGAACGTGCGGATGGAAGACCTGGCGAGCGTGTTCACCAAGCAGGCCGCAGCCGCGCCGGCCCCTGCACCTTTTGCAGCCACCGCCGCGCCCGAACCCGAGCCGGTCGAGGAAGAAGACGAAACCGAGATCGAGGAAGAAGAAGCACCGGCGCCCAGGAAAAAGCCGCGCGCCAAGCCCGCCTCGGGCAAGTCGGCTGCCGCCGAAGGCGTGGTCGATCCGATGCAATGGTGGGGCTCGCTGACCGAGCAGTTCCAGCAGATCGCCAGCACGGCGCTGCAGGACGCGGCCCAGCTCAAGGTCCCCGCCATGGCCCAGCCGCTGGCCGATGCGGTCGGCAAGGTGATGGGCAAGACGACGGCCGTAGCAAAGAAGCCCGCGGCCAAAACTGCGGCGAGAACTGCGGCCAGGAAGGCGGCAACGCCCGCCGCGAAGAAAAAGACGTCGGCCACCGCGCGCAAGCGAACCACCGGCCGCCGCTGACGTCCTACACATTCCACTTTTGAAGAGAACGGGTTGGCACGCATCATGAAGTTGTTTCCCACTGGTCATGCCACCCATCCGCAATGGCGCATGGCGGCCGGTCTCGTGCTGGCCCAGTTGCGCGCGCAGATGGCCCTGCCCGACTACGCGTCGGCGCCGACGCTCGGGCTGCTCTACATCACCGACCACTACGCAGCCGAGGCGCAGGACATCCTCGATCACCTGAGCGCTGAACTGCCCGAGGTGACCGACTGGTCGGGCACCGTCGGCATCGGCGTCTCGGCCAACAACGCCGAGTACTTCGACGAACCGGGCATGAGCCTCATGCTCTGTGCGCTGCCGAGCGACCAGTACCGCGTGTTCTCGGGCGTGGCGCCGCTGAGCAATTCGGAGATGAGCGGGTTCGAGGCGCACACCGCGCTCGTCCATGCCGACCCCGCAACGCCCGACCTCACCGAGCTGATCGGCGAGATGGCCGGCCGCGTCGACACCGGCTATCTCTTCGGCGGACTCTCGTCGGGCCGTGGCGGTGCGCTGCAGTTCGCGGTGGGCGGCAACGGCAACATCCGCGGCCACGGCGCCGCGGGCGGCGTGTTCTCGGGCGGCCTGTCGGGCGTGGTGTTCGGCGAAGGCGTGCGGGTGGTGTCGCGCGTCACGCAGGGCTGCCAGCCGCTGCGCTCGGGCGTGCGCGAGCGCGAGATCACCGAGGCCGACGGCAACCTCCTGCTCAAGCTCGACGGCGAGCCCGCGCTCGATGTGCTGCTGGCCGACCTGCAGGTGTCGCTCGAACGGCCGCAGGAAGCCATCGACGCCGTGCGCAACACGCTGGTCGGCCTGGCCGACGCGGGCAGCGACGGCGTGCGCCGCACCGGCGACCTGGGCGCCGACGTGCTGGTGCGCCACATCATCGGCCTGGACCCGACGCGCCGCGGCATCGCGATCGCCGACACGGCCGAGGCCGGCATGCGGCTGACCTTCTGTCGCCGCAATGCGCAGGCTGCGCGGGCCGACCTGATGCGCATCTGCGCGGAGATCCGCGAAGAGCTGGAGCCGGAAGAGCAGACGCTGGCCACCGCCCGTGCCGTCGCTGCTGGCGAAGCGGAGGCCGCGCCGCACCCCGCGCGCCGCATCGCGGGCGCGGTGTACGTGAGCTGCTCCGGGCGCGGCGGGCCGCACTTCGGCGCACCTGGCGCCGAACTGCAGATCGTGCGCCACGCGCTGGGCGACGTGCCGCTGGTCGGCTTCTTCGCCGCAGGTGAAATCGCCCGGCACCACCTGTATGGCTACACCGGTGTGTTGACGGTGTTCACCAGCAAGGATTGACGGATCGCGATCAGGCCGCTTGCAGCACGCGCGGCTGCGGCGCCGGCATGCCGGTGAACGCAAAGTCCACCTCCGGCGCCAGCCCGCTCACGATCCGAGCGATCGACTTGCCCGATCCGCACGCATGCGTCCAGCCCAGCGTGCCGTGGCCTGTGTTCAGGTACAGGTTCGGCAGCTTCGTCTTGCCGATCATCGGCACGTTGCTCGGCGTCGCGGGGCGCAGGCCCGTCCAGAACTGGGCCTGCGTGGTGTCGCCGGCGCCGGGGAACAGTTCCTCGACGCGGCGCACGATGGCTTCGCAGCGCACACGGTTCAGGTCGCGGTCGTAGCCATTGAGCTCGGCCGTGCCGGCGATGCGCAGGCGGTCGCCCGATTCAGACGTGTAGCGCGAGAACACGAGCTTGTATTCGTCGTCGGTCAGCGAGACTTGGTGCGCCTTCGACGCGTCCTTGACGGGCAGCGTCACCGAGTAGCCCTTGGCCGGGTAGATCGGCAGGCGGATGCCCAGCGGCGCGGCGTACAGCGGGCTGAGCGATCCCATCGCGAGCACGAAGGCGTCTCCGCGGATGCGCTGGAAGCGGCCTTCGTTGTCGGTCGCCTCGACGTGGTCGATGCTGCCGCCGGCTTCGCGCAGCGCGGTGACGGTGTGGCTCATGAGGAACTTCACGCCGGCCGCGGCGGCGAGGCCGACCAGCTCGCGGGCGAAGCGGTTGGCGTCGCCGGATTCGTCCTCGGCCGTGTAGGTGGCGCCGGCCAGCTGGGAGCGGATGTGGGCGAGGGCGGGCTCGATCTTCACCGCCTCGTCGGCCGAGATCACCAGCCGCTCGCAGCCGAGGGCGCGCATCTGCTCGGCCGGCTTGAGTGCGCCGTCGAACTCCTTCTGTGTCGTATAGAAATGCAGGATGCCCTGGGTGCGCTGGTCGTAGCTCAGGCCCGTGTCGCGGCGCAGCTGCTGCAGCGTGTCGCGGCTGTAGGTGCCCAGGCGCACGATCTGCTCGATGTTGTGCTTCGTGCGCGCCGGCGTGCATTCGCGCAAAAACTGCAGGCCCCAGAGCCACTGGCGCATGTCGGCGCGGATGCGAAAGAGCAGCGGGGCGTCTTCCTTGCCCAGCCACTGCAGCACCTTGAGCGGCGCGCTGGGGTTGGCCCAGGGCTCGGCGTGGCTGACTGATATTTGCCCGCCGTTGGCGAAGCTGGTTTCGGCGGCGGGGGTGGCCTGCCGGTCGATGACGGTCACTTCGTGGCCGAGTTGCTGGAGGTAATAAGCCGAAGTCACGCCGAGCAGGCCGGCGCCAAGAACGATCACGCGCATTGCAGGTACCTTTGAGGTGCAGCGCTTGAATGGCGGGCGTGGTGTGCTACTGATTCAATAGCAAGCAACCGGACGTCCGCCGTCCAAGTTGCCGCTCCCCCTGTCCTCGGTACCTGAGAGATTCACCTGTTGCACTTTTGCAACGGGTTTGCTCCTTCGGTGCATCGCGACACCTTTGCAGGGTGCGATGGCTCTCCAGACGGCGTTTGATGTGATGCAGTACTGACCCCTTGTTCGGGCCGACCTGAGCGTTTATGGGAGTTTGCGCCTTCGGTAGGGCCACCGGGGTGGCCCGCTCTCCTGCAGTGCGGCGATTGTAGGCGGGCACCGCGGATGCGCCAACCCCGGGTTTCGGCCCCTTGGGCCGATGGGATAATCCTCCGTTCATTTCGCCGGAGGGCGATCGTTCCACAACAACAGGGGACCTCATGATCCTGGTAACCGGCGGCGCGGGCTTCATTGGCGCCAATTTCGTACTCGACTGGATCGCGCAAAGCGATGAGCCGGTCGTGAATCTGGACAAACTGACCTATGCGGGCAACCTGGAGACGCTCGCGTCGCTCAAGG
>NZ_JANLNM010000004.1 GCF_024701975.1 Variovorax sp. ZS18.2.2 | reverse complement strand
CCACCGCCATCGGCCGGCCCAGGTGCGGGATGGTGAGATAGAAGAAGCGCTGGAGGGAACTCGCGCCGTCCATGCGCGCGGCTTCCATCTGCTCGCGGTCGAGCGACTGCAGCGAGGTGATGAAGATGAGGCAGGCGAAGGGCAGCCACTGCCAGGCCACCATGATGATCACCGAGAGCAGCGGCACATCGGTGAGCCAGTCGACGGGCGTGGCACCGAAGAAGCGCCACACGTCGGCCAGCACACCGTAGATGGGGTTCATCATCATGTGCTTCCACAGCAGCGCGTTGACTGCGGGCATGACGAAGAACGGCGAAATCAAAAGCACCCGCACGATGCCGCGGCCCGGGAAGGGCTCGTTCACCAGCAGCGCGAGCAGCACGCCGAACACCACGGTGATGACGATCACGCTGCCGATGAGCAGCAGCGTGTTCCACGTGGCGGGCCAGAAGTCCGGATCGGTGACGAAGTAGCGAAAGTTCTCGATGCCCGCGAACGTTCGTTCGCCGGGCTGCATGAGGTTGTAGTTCACGAAGGAGAAGTACAACGTCATCAACAGCGGCACGATCATCCAGAGGAAGAGCGTGAGCACGGCGGGCGCCATGAGGGCCCGGGGCAGGAGTCTTTTCATGAGGAGGTCCCTTCTTGTTGTCTCTGGCTCCTTCCCCCTTTTGGGGGAAGACGGGGATGGGGGCTCCCTGATCGACCACCACGGCGGTTTGATGCGCCGCGTGCCCCCACCCCTACCCTCCCCCGGAAGGGGAGGGAGTAAAGCCCGGGCTTACTTGTATTGGCCCGACTTCTTGATCTCGCGCTCGGCCAGCGTCTGCGAAGTCTTCAGCGCCTGGTCGACCGTGACCTTGCCCGACAGCGCCGCGCTCATCTGCTGGCCCACGCCGGTGCCAATCGCCTGGAACTCGGGAATGGCCGCGTACTGCACGCCGACGTAAGGCGACTTGGGCAGCGTGCTGTCGCTCAGGTTGGCGCTGTCGATGGCCTTCTTCTCGGCCGCGGCGAACTTGGCCACCTTCTGGAACTCGGGGTTCGCATAGGTCGACTTGCGCGTGCCGGTGGGCACAGTGCCCCAACCGTGTTCCTTGGCGACGAGGTTGACGTATTCCTTGGAGGTCGCCCACTTCACGAAGGTCTGCGCGGCAGCACCCTTGGTCGAGCTGGCGGGAATGGCCAGGTTCCAGGTCCACAGCCAGTTGGCGCCCTTGGGCGTCACGGCCACAGGAGCTTGAGCGAACGCGACCTTGTCGGCCACCTTCGACTGCTTCGGATCGCTGATGAAAGATGCAGCGATGGTCGCGTCCACCCACATGCCGCACTTGCCTTCGTTGAAGAGGGCCAGGTTCTCGTTGAAGCTGTTGGCCGAGGCGCCCGGCGGGCCATAGGCCTTCATCAGGTCGACATAGAAGGTGATCGCATCCTTCCACGGCTTGGTGTCGATCTGCGGCTTCCACTGCATGTCGAACCACTGGCCGCCGTTGGTGTTGACCAGCGTCGTGAGGAAGGCCATGTTGTCACCCCAGCCCGGCTTGCCGCGCAGGCACATGCCGTACACGCCCGCCTTCGGGTCGTGTATCTTGCCGGCCAGTTCCTTCACCTGTGCCCAGGTGGGCTGCTCGGGCATCTGGAAGCCGACCTTGTCGGCCAGGTCCTTGCGGTACATGAGCATCGAGCTCTCGCCGTAGAACGGCGCCGCGTAGAGCTTGCCTTCGTAGGAAAGACCGGCGCGGATGGCGGGCAGCAGGTCGTCCGCGTCATAGGCGGCGTCGGTGGCGATGGGCTGCAGCCAGCCCTTCTTGGACCAGATCGGCGCCTCGTACAGGCCGATGGTCATCACGTCGAACTGGCCGCCCTTGGTGGCGATGTCGGTGGTCACGCGCTGGCGCAGCGTGCCTTCTTCCAGCGTCACCCACTTGAGCTTGATGTCGGGGTTGGCCTTCTCGAAGAAGGGCGTGAGCTTCTGCATCTCGATCATGTGGCCGTTGTTCACGGTCGCGATCACGAGTTCGGTGGCGGCCTGGGACACGAGCCCCGTGCCGAGGAGTGCGAGGACGAGGCCCGCTTTCAGAAAACGCTTCATGTTGTCTCCTAGAGGTGAGCGACGCCCTCTTGTTGTCGGGTCGCCGTGGGGGGATTCTGGAGAAACTCAGTTGCGGTTTTGGTACTTCGACGGTTACCTCCAGTACTTTCATGCACTGGTTGGCTAGTGAATTCCCTAATTGGTGCAACACAGCATGGAAAACCGCAAGCCAAAGGCCTCAGGCGAACTTCAGGTACCGCCGCCCAGCAACTGGCGCCGGAACTGCGCGGCCGCCGGCGACAGCGCCCGGTCCTCGCGGGTGATGAGGCAGATGGGCGGCACGCGCACCGGCAGCTCTAGCGGCACCGTGCGCAGCACGCCCAGCCGCGCATAGTGGTTGGCCTGAGAGGCCGGCATCACGGCGGCCATGTCGGAGTTTTCGAGCAGGGCGGTGATGGCGATGGGCGATGCCGTTTCGATGATGTCGAGCCGCGTCTGGATGCCGGCCTCCCGCATCGCCGCCTCGAAGCGCCCGCGCTGCGGCGAACCCGGCGGCTGCAGCACCCAGGACCAGTTCGCCATGTCTGCCAGCGTGACGGTCGTGCGCTCGAACACCGGGTGCGCGGTGCGCACCACGACCACCATCGACTCGCCCAGCAGCGGCACGCTCGAATACTTTGCCTCGTCATGGCCGTCGGTGAGCCGGCCCAGCACGAGGTCGACGTCGCCCTGCTCCAGCTGCGCCTGCATCACATCGCTGGTCTCGACCACCACCGACACGGCCACCTGCGGATGGCGCCGGCGGTACTCGACCAGCGCCGGCGCCAGCAGCTCGGGCACCGCGCCCGGCACACTGCCCACGCGCAGCGCGCCGCTCAGGCCCGAGCGCAGTGCGAGCATTTCCTCGCGGGCGGTGCCGAAGTCGCTGAGTACGCGGCGGGCGTAGCGGATCAGGATCTCGCCGTAGGGCGTGGGCTCCATGCCGCGCGCGAGGCGCTCGAAGAGCTTTTCGCCGAGCGAGTCCTCCAGCTGCTGCAGCAGCTTGGTGGCGGCGGGCTGGCTGATGTTCATGGCTTCGGCCGCGCGCCCGAGGTGGCGGTGGGCGTCGAGCCGGGCCAGCAGCAGCAACTGGCGCGGCCGCACATGGAGCATCAGCGAGGCATCGGTCAGGCCCTGGGTCGCATCGGTCATGCACAAAAGTATATGAAGCTTCGGACTTTTACGATTGGATTGCGAGGGTGAAGCTCCGTAGGCTCGGGCCAAACAAAGCAGGAGACAACCCGATGAAGCTTTCCTCCCTGGCCCGCGCGGCCAGCATTTCCGTATTGACGTTGGCCGCGGCAACCACCGGCGCCCAGCCGAACTACCCCGACAAGCCCCTTCGCATCATGGTCGGCGCCTCCCCCGGCGGCGGCACCGACATCCTCGCGCGCGTGCTGGCCGACAAGTTCTCGCCGGTATTGAAGCAACCCGTGACGGTGGAGAACCGCCCCGGCGCCTCCAACACCATCGCCGGCGAGCTCACGGCGCGCGCGCCGGCCGACGGCGCCACGCTGCTGCTGGCCACCAACACCGCGCAGGCGGTGGCGCCGCACATCCTCAAGCTCAAGTACGACCCGCTGAAGGACCTGACGCCCATCGGCCTCGTCGCCGTCATGCCCAACGTGCTGGTGGTCTCGGCCAACTCGCCCTACAGGTCGGTGAAGGAACTCGTGGCCGCCATGGCCGCGAAGCCCGGCGGCTTCAAGTACGCATCCTCGGGCATCGGCAGCACGCAGCACGTGGGCGGCGAGGCCTTCAACCTGGCCACGGGCATGAAGTCGATCCACGTGCCCTACAAGGGCAGCTCGCAGGCGCACATCGACATCATCTCGGGCGAGGTCGACATGATGTTCGACAGCACCTCCTCGGCCATGGGCCAGATCAAGGCCGGCAAGTTCCGCGCGCTGGCGGTGAGCGCGCCCCAGCGCTCGCCCGAGCTGCCCGATGTGCCCACGCTCGCCGAGCAGGGCATCAAGGGCGCCGACGTGTCCACCTGGTACGGCCTCTACGTGACGGCCGGAACGCCCCGCCCCGCGGTCGACAGGCTGAACGCCGAACTCGTGCGCACGCTGAAGCTGGTCGACGTGCAGGCGCGCATCAAGGCGCTGGGCGGCGAGCCCGGCACGCTGACCGGCGACCCCTTCGCCGCGATGAACAAGCAGGAGTTCGACCACTACGGCCAGCTCGTGCGCGACGCCAACATCAAGGCCGAATGAGGCCGCCCTCCCCTCACTCACTTCAACCTCCAGACCCATGTCAACGCAAACGAAAACCCCGAGCGTGATCTCCGCCAAGCCCCGCATCGTCGTGCTGCTGGGCGACCCCAGCGGCGTTGGCCCCGAGATGGCCGTGAAGCTGCTCGCGCGCCAGCGCAACCTGGACGCCGCGCGCGTGCTGCTGATCGCCGACCCGGCCGTGCTGGCCGAGGGCGAGCGTGTGACCGGCGTGAAGCTCGATCCGCTGCAGGTCAACAGCCTGGACGAACTGCGCTTCGAGGACGGCCGGCTCAGCCTGTACTTGCGTGACTGGATGGAGGGCGAGGCGCCGGTGCTCGGCGAATCGAACGAGCGCTCGGGCCGGGCCTCGTTCGAGGCGCTCGAATACGCGACGGTGACGGTGCGGCGCGGCCAGGCCGATGCGATCGTCTTTGCGCCGCTCAACAAGCATTCGCTGCGCCTGGGCGGCCTCGTGCACGAGGACGAGCTGCGCTACATGCAGGAGTGCTTTGCGGTGACGGGCTTCGTCTGCGAGTTCAATCTCACCGGGTCGCTGTGGACCTCGCGCGTGACCTCGCACATTCCGCTCAAGGACGTGGCGAGCCACATCACGGTCGAGGGCGTGGGCGATGCGGTGAAGATCATCGCGCAGGCGCTGCACCGCGCGGGCGTGGCGCAGCCGCGCATCGCGGTGACGGGGCTCAACCCACACGCGGGCGACGGCGGCTCCATCGGCATGGAAGAGATCGAGATCATCGCGCCGGCCATCGAGAAGCTGCGCGCCGAAGGCTACGACGCGCGCGGCCCGTTCTCGCCGGACACGGTGTTCATCGGTGCGCGCCGCGGCGACGTGGATGCGGTGGTGTCGATGTACCACGACCAGGGCCAGATCGCGATGAAGCTCATGGGCTTCGAGCAGGGCGTGACGCTGCATGGCGGGCTGCCCGTGCCCGTGGCCACATCGGCCAGCGGCAGCGCCTTCGACATTGCCGGCAAGGGCATCGCGCAGATCGAAGGGCTGCAGCAGGCCTTCGACCTGTGCGTGCGGATGGCCAGCGGCGGCGCGCCCTTGAAGGCGCCCGCCGAAACCGCTGCGGCCTGAGGTTCCTCAGGAACTCAGGCGCTTGAGCAGGCCCGCCGTCGAGGCGTCGAGCCCCGTGACGTCGCCCGAGGCGAGGCGCGGCTCGATGTCCTTGGCGAGCACCTTGCCCAGCTCCACGCCCCACTGGTCGAAGCTGTTGATGCCCCACAGCGCGCCGCTGGTGAACACGCGGTGCTCGTACATCGCAAGGAAGGCGCCGAGCGCTTCGGGCGTGAGCTTCTCGAACACGAAGAAGCTGCTCGGCCGGTTGCCTGGAAAGTTCTTGTGGCCGCCGTCGTCCAGCTTGCCCACCATCAGCGCCTGCGCCTGCGCGAGCGCGTTGGCGAGCAGCTTGGGGTGGTGGCCTTCAAGGTCGTGCGCCGCATCGCGCACCGCCACGAACTCGAGTGGGATCACGTCCGTGCCCTGGTGCAGCATCTGGAAGTAGGCGTGCTGGCCGTTGGTGCCGGGCTCGCCCCAGAGCACGGGCGAGGTGCCGAACGCCACAGGCTTGCCGCTCGCATCGACCTGCTTGCCGTTGCTCTCCATCTCCAGCTGCTGCAGGTAGGCCGGCACGCGCTTCAGGGCGCTGTGGTACGGCGCGATGCTGCGGCTCGTGAACTTGTGGAAGTTGCGATACCAGACATCGAGCAGGCCCAGGCGCACCGGCAGGTTCTTCTCGAGCGGCGCGGTGCGGAAGTGCTCGTCCATCGCATGCGCGCCCGCGAGCAGCCGGCGGAAACCGTCGGCGCCGATGGCCAGCGCGATCGGCAGGCCGATGGCCGACCACAGCGAATAGCGGCCGCCCACCCAGTCCCAGAAACCGAAGGTGGTGGCGATGCCGAACTTGTTCGCGGCTTCGACATTCGTCGTGAGCGCGGCGAAGTGGCCGGCGATGTCGTTGCCGCCCGACTGCTCGTACCAGCGCTTGGCCGAGAGCGCGTTGGTCATCGTCTCGGTCGTGGTGAAGGTCTTGGAGGCGATCAGGAACAGCGTGTGTTCCGGGGCCAGGCCTTGCAGCACGCCGGCCAGCTCGTGGCCGTCGACGTTCGAGACGAAATGAAAGCGCTTGCCCGGCGCCGCGAACTCCGCGAGCGCCAGCACCGCCATCTGCGGGCCGAGGTCGGAGCCGCCGATGCCGATGTTGACCACGTCGGTGATCGTGTGGTCGCCGCGCACCTTCTCGGCATAGGCCAGCATCGCGGCTAGCGTCTCGTGCACTTCGCGCAGCTTGTCGGCCGTCTTGCCGACCTTCGCATCGGCGGGCGCGCGCAGCAGCGTGTGCAGCACGGCGCGGTCTTCGGTGTTGTTGATGTGCTCGCCCGCGAACATCGCGTCGCGGTGTGCTTCGAGGCCGCATTCGCGGGCCAGCGTGAGCAGCAGTTCTTCGGTGCGCACGTCGATCAGGTTCTTGGACAGGTCGGCGAACACATACGGCGCCTCCTGGCTGAAGCGCTCGAAGCGCACCGCGTCGTCCACGAAGGCATGGCGCACGTCGAACTGGCGGCCCGCCGTCTCGAAGTACGACTGCAGTTGCGCCCAGGCCGGCGCACGGTCGCAGCGTTGGGTCACGTGGGTCCCGTGGGTCTCGGCCATGTTTACTTGCCGCTTTCCTGCATGAGCTTCTCGAGCTTCACGGCGTCGGCCGCGAAGGCGCGGATGCCTTCGGCGAGCTTCTCGGTGGCCATCGCGTCTTCGTTGAGCGCGAAGCGGAAACCAGCTTCGTCGTAGCTCACCTTCTTCGCGTCGCCCTTGGCTGCAGCCTTGGCGTCGAGCGTGTGTTCCAGCGGCTCGTTGCTCGCTGCCAGCTCGGCCAGCAGCTCGGGGCTGATGGTCAGCAGGTCGCAGCCGGCCAGCGCCTGGATCTGCCCCACATTGCGGAAGCTCGCGCCCATGACCTCGGTCTTGATGCCGTGCTGCTTGTAGTAATCGAAGATTTCGCGCACCGACTTCACGCCCGGATCGTTGGCGCCCGCGCTGGCCGCTTCGTCCCACTTGGCGCCGGCCGACTTCTTGTACCAGTCGTAGATGCGGCCCACGAAGGGCGAGATCAGCTGCACCTTCGCGGCGCCGCAGGCCACGGCCTGCGCGAACGAGAACAGCAGCGTGAGGTTGGTGCGGATGCCCTTGAGCTCGAGCTGGCGCGCGGCCTCGATGCCTTCCCAGGTCGAGGCGACCTTGATCAGCAGGCGCTTCTCGGTGTCGATGCCCTCGGCCTTGTAGAGCGCCACGATGCGCTCGCCGCGGGCGATGGTGGCGGCGGTGTCGAACGAGAGGCGCGCATCGACTTCGGTGGAGACGCGGCCCGGAATGATCTGGAGGATTTCGGTGCCGAAATTGACCAGCAGGCGGTCGATGACTTCGTCGAGTGGCTTGCCCGCGTGCTTCTTCACGGTCTCGTCGAGCAGGGGGCGGTATTCGGGCTTCTGAACGGCCTTGAGGATCAGCGACGGGTTGGTGGTCGCGTCCTGCGGCTTGGAAACGCTGAGCTGCTTGAAGTCACCGGTGTCGGCGACGACGGTGGTCCACTGGCGGAGGGCATCGAGTTGGTTCATGAAATCATTATCCTGTGCGGGTTGTGACAAGTCCTGCACGCAGTTGCGCGTCGGCCGATGTTTTCATGCGCACCGTAGCACGGGTTTTCGCGTGGTTCCATCGGCCTGCTGCCCGCAGGGTTGTCGGCCGCCCCGCCCTACAGGGGCTGTGGTCCGTGACTGACGGCACACGGCCATCGGCCAGGGCTACCCTGAACGTTACGAGCGATTTACGCCGAACGTCTTACCTTCAGGAGTGCCCCATGTCCCCTCACCAACGACGCCCAGCCGCAGCCCCTGCCGGCCCCGCTTTCGACGACCGCCGCACCAGCCAGGCGATCGGCGCGATGGCCACGGCTTTCGTCGTGGGCGGCGTCGCGACCTGGCTCGCATTGGGTGCGGCGCGCAATGCCCGCGTGCGGCCGGCCGGCCCGGCCGATGGCGCACCGCTGATGCGCGCGCCGCTGCAAGTGGTGGCACCCGTCGACCTGCAGCGCTATGCCGGCATCTGGCACGAACAGGCCCGCCTGCCCAACCGCTTTCAGAAAACCTGTTCAGGCCCCGTCACAGCCGAATACACGCCGCAGCCCGACGGCGCGGTGCAGGTGCTCAACCGCTGTGTGCGGGCCGACGGCAATTTCAACGAGGCCATCGGCACGGCGCGCGTGGTGCCCGTGGCCGGCCAGCCCGGCGCGGGCCGCCTCGAAGTGCGCTTTGCGCCGGCCTGGCTCGGCTGGCTCCCGATGGTGTGGGCGGACTACTGGATCCTGAAGCTCGACCGCGACTACCAGGTCGCGCTGGTCGGCACGCCCGACCGCGAATACCTCTGGGTGCTGTCGCGCGCGCCGCGGCTGGACGACGCGGCGCTGCAGGTCGAGCTGGACTACGCGCGCAGCCTGGGCTTTGACGCCGACAAGGTCGTGTTGACCGGCAGATAGCGCGAGAGCTGCGCCGGCAGCATGTCCGGCGCGGTGCAGTGGATCGCCTGCCAGCCGAAGGCGCGTGCCGCCTCGACGTTGGGGGCCGAGTCGTCGATGAACACCGTCTCCGCCGGGTCGAGCGCGTAGCGCACCGCCAGCACTTCGAAAATTTCACGATCCGGTTTGATGAACTTCACATCGCCCGAAAACACCCCGCCGTCGAAACGCCGCATGAACGCGTGCCGACGCTCGAGCGCGCGCGCATACGGCGCCGGCATGTTCGAGAGGTAATAGAGCCGCAGCGGCTGCCCCGCTTCGCGGTGAGCGAACAGTTGCTCGAGCATGTCGACCGTGACTTCGATGGCTTCGAGGCGCTCGCCCAGGTTGCCGAGCATGGCATCGAGCCGGTCCGCCGGCAGCGACAGCCGCGCCGCCATGCGGGCGATGGCATCGTCCAGCGTGCGGGTGCCGCAGTCGAAACTGGTCCAGTCGTCGTGGTGGAACATCGCCCGGCCCAGCGCCGCGGCGGCGGCTTCAGTGGGCGCGTGAGGCGCGAGATGGGCCTGTACCAGCCGTGTGGGCTCCCATGCGAGCAGCACGGCGCCAAGATCGAAAACCACGTTCATGGCGCCATTGTTTCATGCGACAGAAACCCTGCTACCTGGGCAGCGAGTTGACGTCCTTTTCCCAGCGCGCGATCAGGCGCTGGCGTTCGGTGCTGGCACCGTACCTGGCGTAGTCGCAGTCGATGAACTTGGTCTTCTTGAAAACGGGGATGCGCGCGTCGAGCCTGGCGCCCGCATTGCTCGGCAGTTGGAACTGCCTGTTGGCGGCGCCCAGTTCCTGCGCGGCGGGCGTGAGCGCCCATTCGTAGAACTTCCTGGCGGCGTCGAGGTTGCGCGCGCCCTTGATGATGCTCATGGCGCCGATCTCGGCGCCGGTGCCGTCGCTCGGCGTGAGGGTCTCGACCGGGAAGCCCTGCATCTTCTCGCCCGGGCCGTCATGCACGAAGCTGATGGAGATCGCGGTTTCGCCGCGCGCCACCGCCTTGATCGGGCCGGTGCCCGAGCGGGTGTACTGGCCCACATTCCTGTGCAGCGCCTTGAGGTAGTCGAAAGCCTTGTCTTCGCCCATCAGTTGCACCAGCGTGGCGATCATTGTGTAGGCCGTGCCGCTCGATGCAGGGTTGGCCACCTGGATGTCGCCCTTGTACTGGGGCTTGAGCAGGTCGGCCCAGGTCTTGGGCACGGGCAGCTTCTTCCTGGCGAGCAGCTCGGGGTTGTAGCCGAAGCCCAGCGGCCCCGAATAGATGCCCACGGTCTTGTAGCCCGACTGCCTGGCCTGCTGCTGGGCCCAGGGATGCAACTGCGCCAGCGTGGGCGACCTGTATTCGAGCGTGAGGCCCTGCTCGGCGGCCTGCAGGTGCGGTTCGCCCGTGCCGCCGAACCAGACATCGGTCTTGGGGTTGTCCTTCTCGGCGATCAACTGGGCCAGCGCCTCATCCGAGCCCTTGAGCGCCATGTTGATGCGAACACCCGTGGCGCGGGCATAGACGGTGGCGATCGCGCCACACCATTCAGCCTGCACGGAGCAGATCACGTTCACGGTCTGCGCCGATGCGGCGGTCGACAGCCCCAGCAGCGCCGCCACGCAGAAAAGCCTCTTCATCTTGTATTTCCCTGACTCGCTCACAAAAAAAGGCCCTGCGGCCGGAGGGCAGCGTAGCTTTAGTACCAGTCCCGGGAATCGGTACAAGTACCATCGCGACTGGCGTCCCGCCAAGCCCGGGCGCCTCCAGGCGCATGGCCTGCTCGGCATTCAGAAGGTGTGAATGAATTCGGCGTGTCCGAGCAGCCCGCCCAGGCGCGCCCGATCAAGGCGCAAAGCGCAGCCATAGCTCGGGCTATGGCGAGCATTTGCAACGCCGAGCGGGGGCGCCTGGGTGGGATGAGCGGGCACGGCGGATTCGTTCACACCTTCTCAGACAAAGGAAAGTTTTCTCATGAGCTTCGATCTCGTTCTGTTCGGCGGTACTGGCGATCTCGCGTGGCGCAAACTCATGCCCGCGCTGTTCCAGGCCTTCCGGCACGGCAGCCTCCCGCAGGACGGACGCATCGTCGGCGTGGCACGGGACGACCTGTCGGACGACCAGTACCGCGAGTTGATCCAGTCGCGCTTCAGCGCGGTCGAAGGGGCCAAGCGCCCCTCTCCGGAAGAGTTCAAGAAGTTCGCGTCGATGCTGCATTACCTGCGCATGGACCTCTCGAAGCCCGACGACTACGCGAAGCTCGCCGACCTGCTCAAGCAGCGCGACGCCTCCACGGTCGTGATGTACGTGGCCACGGCGCCCGCCCTCTTCACCCAGGTGGTCGAACAGATCGCAGCGGCCGGCCTCAACGGCCCCAAGACCCGCATCGTGCTCGAGAAGCCTCTCGGCCACGACCTCGCATCGAACCGCGCCATCAACGCGGCCGTGGGCAAGGTGCTGGAAGAAAAGCAGGTCTTCCGCATCGACCACTATCTGGGCAAGCCCTCGGTGCAGAACCTGTTCGCGATGCGCTTCGGCAACGCGCTCTTCGAGCCCATCTGGCGCCGCGAGCACATCGCCAACATCCAGATCACGATCGCCGAAGACCTGGGCGTGGAGAAGCGCGGCGCCTTCTACGACCAGACCGGCGCGCTGCGCGACATGGTGCAGAACCATGCGCTGCAGCTGCTGTGCGCGATCGGCATGGAGCCGCCGATCAACTCGCACGCCGACGCGATCCGCGACGAAAAACTCAAGGTGCTGCGCGCCCTCAAGCCCTGGACGCCCGAGAGCCTGAGCCTGCACGCGATCCGCGGCCAGTACACCGCCGGCACCGCCTACGGCGAGCGGGTGCAGGGCTACCGCGACGAGCCCGGCGTCGACCCCGACAGCCGCACCGAGACCTTCGTCGCGCTGCGCACCGAAATCGCCAACTGGCGCTGGGCCGGCGTGCCGTTCTACATCCGCACCGGCAAGCGCCTGGCGTCGCGCGATGCGCGCATCGAGGTCAACTTCCGCCCGACGCCGCATGCGATCTACCGCGCGCCGACAGGCAACGTCAACAAGCTGGTGATCAACCTGCAACCCAAGGACGGCCTGGAGCTGCACATGCTCGCGCAGGCCCAGGACAACCGCCAGCGCACCAACGGCAACCAGAGCGCCGCCGCGCAACTGGCACCTGTTCAGCTCGACCTCGACTTCGACAAGCGCTTCGGCGCCGAGCGCGTGGGCGCCTACGAGCGCCTGCTGCTCGACGTGATCGACGGGCGCCTGAACCTGTTCGTGCGCAGCGACGAGCAGGAAGAAGCATGGCGCTGGGTGGAGCCGCTGATCGACAGCTGGGAATCGGATGGCGGACCGCGCCCCTACGCGGCCGGCACCTGGGGCCCGAGCGCATCGAGCGCGATGATCGCGCGCGACGGCTTTGCGTGGGGCGAAGAGCAGTAAGCGTTCAGCCGAACTGCACGCAGCGCATGCTGAGCGTGCCGGACTGGAACCCTTCGTAGACCGTCTTCGCGCGCTCGCCCTCTCCGGCAGCGCCGAGGGCGTAGAGGAAGGGGAAGTAGTGATCGGGCGTCGCGACTGCGGTCGATGCGCCCTCCAGCTTTTCATAGCCAATCAGCGCGCGGTCATCACGACCTGCGAGCGCCGACTTCACCGCATCGTCGAAGGACTGCGCCCACGGGCGGCTCGCCTTCGGCCCATCGACGGTGCCGCGGTCGGTGGCGCGCAGGTTGTGCACGACGTTGCCGCTGCCCATCACCAGCACGCCCTTGTCGCGCAGCGCGGCCAGATCGCGCCCCACTGCGTAATGAAAGGCCGCCGGCTTGTCGTAGTCGATGCTGAGCTGGAAGACGGGGACATCGGCCTTCGGATAGAGGTGCTTGAGCACCGACCAGGTTCCATGGTCCAGGCCCCATTGCTCGGTGGCGATCACCGGCGCCTGCTTCACCACGCCGACAGTTTCGCGGGCCAGCGCCGGATGCCCGGGCGCGGGGTAGTCGACGTCGAACAGCGCCTGCGGAAAGCCGCCGAAGTCGTGGATCGTCTTCGGCTTCGCCTGCATGCCGACACCGGTCGCGCCGCGGCTCAGCCAGTGCGCCGACACGCTGAGGATGGCCGTGGGCGGCGGCAGCTCCCTCCCCCATGCGTTCAAGCGGCGCGTGAATGCGTTGTCGGCGATGGCGTTCATCGGCGTGCCGTGGCCGATGAAGATGACCGGCATCCGCCGCGAGGGAGCACCGGCGGCCGCATGCGACAGCGTCGCGAGCGATGCCAATGCCGCGGCGGCGCCAACCGCCGACCCCATGAGGAAGCCGCGGCGCCCGGGTGCGGGCGTCATCGGCTCGGGCCGGAGGGAGAAGATCGTCTTGCTTGCCATGGTCTCTTCGAAGTCTGCCGCGCCACTTTGCAGCGGCTGCAACATCCAGGCTGTGCGTTTACGCACACGTTCAGGAAGTGCCGCCCGGCTCGAAGCTGTAGATGCGCTCGCCCAGCGGGGCCAGGAAGTCGCGCAGCAAGGGCTCTGCCATCAGCCCGCGGATGTAGCCCGGCGCGAGACGGGCGTTCTGTGCGTACACGTCGAGCACACGCAGGCATTCGCCGCGCAGCACGGTAGCGACGTGCGGGTCGTCGTGGCTTTCGCAGGCGGTGGCCATGTCGCGCAGCAGGACTGTGGCGTCCGATGCATCAGGCGCCCATTCCTGCCCGTAGAGCCGCGCGAGCCGCCGGGCATCGCTCGACGGCAGGTCTGGAAAGACCAGAGGCAGCAGGCGCTCGCGCACATGGGCGAGCGCGATCACGTCAGCGGCTGTCGGGTGGGCTGGAACCTGGGCCTTCGGGCGGCCGAGCAACGCCACATTCAGGTTGGCCAGCAAGGCGCCGTCGCGCACCAGTTCCAGCAGCAGCCCCATCCAGGCGAAGTCGCCGAGCGTGGCGTCGAATCCGAGGCCGCGTTGCCGGATGCGGGGAAACGCCAGCATCAGGCTGCCCATCGGCATGGGCTGCTGGTCGGACGGCATGTGGACCAGCATCCCGGCCAGGATCTGCGGGTGCATCTCCGGTAGAAGCCCGGACGGACTGCAGGCGCCGACGGCGCCGACGGCCGGCGACGCCTGCAGGAAAGCAGATTGCACCTGCAGGCGGTTCGGCTCGCTCGGCGCGCCCGGCGACCACAGGGCCAGTGCATCGCCCTCTGCGTGCGAGAGACCCCATTGCGCCGCAGCCGCCCAACCCATCGGCGCAGGAGTCTGGAGCAACAGCAGTCCGGAAAGACGCGGATCGGCCCGCATCCGGTCGCGGATCAGCGCCGCCGTGCCATCGGTCGATGCGTCGTCCACCACGATGATCCGATGCGGGGTCAGCGTCTGTGCCGCCATCGAGGCGAGTGCCTCGACCACGTTGGCTTCGTCGTTCCGCGTGACCATCAGCACCGACACCGCGGCCCCGGAGCCGGCCGTCACGGCCTGACTGCCGATCAGGCGCTGACGGGTCGCGGCGAGATAACGGCGCAGCGCCTCGGCCAGCACGTCCTGCTGCGGCGGCAGGCGCATCAGCGCCAGGGGCCCTGCCTTTTCGAGCGCACGCCGCCGCGGGGCATCGGCCACCAGGGCGCGCACCCGCTCCACGAGCTCATCTTTCGTGCAACCTTCCACCGCATCGCGCAGCGCCGCCGGGATCTCGGAATGGGGGTACAGCTCGGACACCACCGCCTTGCGGTTGCGCAGCAGGATGGACAGGCGCGGCACTTCCGCCGTGGCGGTGCGGTCGGCCTTGCGCATGTTCAGGCCGACCTTGGCGCGCGGCAGCAGCGCATCGCGCTGCGCGGGCGTCCATGCCGTGCCGATGGGATAGGCCACCCGCAGCCCGCCGGCTTCCAGCGCGCGCAGCACCTCGAGACGCCGGGGCATGGTCTCGCCGAAGAAGATGACGTCGATGTCCTGCGCTTCGTCGGGCAGCACCTGGTCTTGCGGCATCACGGGCGTCGCTTGCGGCTCGAAGGTCAGCGGCACGTAGTCGGACCTGAGGATGCCCAGGGCCTGGTGGTGCATCAGGTTCTCGAGGCTGTACTCCCACACCCAGGCTCGCTGGAGCAGGCGGCGATAGCCGGGCATTTCCGCCAGCAGCTCAGGCAGCGCCGGCTCGAAGTTGACGACGATGGCGTTGGGCGGCAAGTCCTCGTCAGAGGGCAGGCCCAGGCCCATCGCGAAGAAAAAGAGATTGATGTCGGCGTTGTCGACGCTCGGTGTGGCTTCGATGGAAGTTGCATAGCCGAGCCGCTCGCAGGCGATGCGGAAACTCTCCATCACCTCGGCAACGTTCTCGTTGCCGAGCGAGCAGAAGCGCAGGTGCGGCCGGTAAGGAAAACCCACCGGCCATTCGACCGGACCGCCCGCCGTCACAGCCGTCCTTCCTCCACCGCGTGGCAGGCCACCTGCACGCCCTTGATGCCCAGCAGCTTCGGCCGCTCCGCGGAGCAGCGCGCATTCGCATGCGGACAGCGCGGATGAAACGCGCACCCCGTCGGCGGGTTCAGCGGATTCGGCACCTCGCCCTGCACCGGCGTGCGCTGGCGCCCCGTGTGCTTCATCTGCGGGATCGCGTCCAGCAGCATGCGGGTGTATGGATGCTGCGGCTCGGCGAAGAGCTTCTGCTTGTCCGCCACCTCGACCAGCCGGCCCAGGTACATCACGCCGACCTGGTCGGCCACATGGCGCACCACCGCGAGGTTGTGCGAGATGAAGAGGTAGGTCAGGCCCTGCTCGCGCTGCAGGTCCTTCATGATGTTGAGCACCTGCGCCTGCACGCTCACGTCGAGCGCGGAGGTGGGTTCGTCGCACACCAGGAACTCGGGCTGCGTGGCGAGCGCGCGGGCGATCGAGATGCGCTGGCGCTGGCCACCCGAGAACTGGTGCGGATACTTGCTCATATCCAGCGGCGAGAGGCCGACCGACTTGAGCAGTTCGCC
Source organism: Variovorax sp. ZS18.2.2 (assembly GCF_024701975.1). Lineage (GTDB taxonomy): Bacteria > Pseudomonadota > Gammaproteobacteria > Burkholderiales > Burkholderiaceae_C > Variovorax. Next base: position 519,746 of record NZ_JANLNM010000004.1, on the reverse strand, counting down.
CACGCGCTCGCGCAGTTCGGCCTTGCCGCTCAGGATGCCGTGCTCGCGCAGCGGCTCGCCGATGATGTCTTCCACGATCCAGCGCGGGTTCAGGCTCGCATACGGATCCTGGAAGATCATCTGGATGCGGCGGCGCAGCTTCCGGCCTTCGGGGGTCTTGAACGCGGCATGCGCGTCCTGCCCATCGAACTGCAGGCCGCCGCGCGTGGGCGCATAGAGGCCGACCAGGAGGCGCGCGACGGTGCTCTTGCCGCAGCCCGATTCGCCGACCAGCGCGAGCGTCTTGCCGCGCTCGATGGAGAAGCTCACGCCGTCCACCGCATGCAGCAGCACGCGCGGCTTGCGTTCGAGCACGCGGTTGAGCCAGGGCGGCGAGACGTCAAAGGTGCGTGCCAGGTCGTGCGCGACCACGAGCGGCTCGGCCGTCGCGGTGGCGTTGTCCTTGCGGGGCTCGATCACGGCGCTCATCGCGTCACCTCCGCGATGGGCTCGGCCGCTTCGGGCGTGGCGCGTTCGCCGGCCGCGAGCGCGTCGTGGTGTTTCGCCGCGATCTCGGTCTGGCCGAGGTGCGGGTCGGCCGCGTCGTGCAGCCAGCACGCGGCGCGCGTGGCTCCCGCGTGCAGCAACTCGGGCCGCTCGGTGAGGCAGCGCGCAAAGGTTCGCGGGCAACGCGGGTTGTAGGCACAGCCCGCCGGAATGGCGTTGAGCCGCGGCATTGCGCCGTCGATCTGGTTGAGCCGCTCGCGGTCGCTCGCCATGTCGGGAATCGACGCCATCAGGCCCGAGGTGTAGGGATGCGAAGGCTGGTGGATCACTTCATGCACCGGGCCGATCTCGGCGATGCGGCCGGCATACATCACGGCCACGCGGTCGCAGGTCTCGGCGATCACGCCCATGTCGTGCGTGATGAGCATCACGGCCGCGCCGCGGTCCTTGCAGATGCGCTTGAGCAACTGAATGATCTGCGCCTGGATCGACACGTCCAGCGCGGTGGTCGGCTCGTCGGCCACGATGAGCTTGGGCTCGGCCGCGAGCGCGAGCGCGATCACCACGCGCTGGCGCATGCCGCCCGAGAACTGGTGCGGGAAGTGATCGATGCGTTGCTCGGCCGCGGGAATGCCGGTGTCTTGCAGCAAGCCGATGGCGCGCTTGCGGGCTTCGGATTCGGTCACGGGCAGGTGCGCGCGGATGGTCTCGATCAACTGCCGGCCCACGGTGTAGAGCGGGTTCAACGAGGTCAGTGGGTCCTGGAAGATCGCGCCGATCTTGCGACCGCGGATGGGGCGCATCGCATCGAAACTCAGGTTGTCGATGCGCTGGCCCTCCAGCAGGATCTGCCCGCTGGCCACGCGGCCCGGCGGTTCGAGCAGGCCGATGATGGCGGCACCCGTGAGCGACTTGCCGGCACCCGACTCACCCACCACGCCGAGGATTTCGCCCGGCGCGATGTCGAAGGAAATGCGGTCGATCGCACGCAGCGTGCCGCGGCGATGCGGAAACTCGACGACAAGGTCTTGGACCTGGAGCAGCGTCATGGTGGCGTTCTCCTTTTCTCTTCAGCGCAGGCGCGGATTGAGCGCGTCGCGCAGCCAGTCGCCGAGCAGGTTCACGCTGAGCGCGATCAGCACCAGCATCAGGCCCGGGAACACCGTGATCCACCACTCACCCGAGAACAGGTACTGGTTGCCGATGCTGATGAGCGTGCCCAGCGAGGGCGAGGTCGGCGGCACGCCGACGCCGAGGAACGAGAGCGTGGCCTCTGTGATGATCGCGGTCGCGACCTGGATGGTGGCCAGCACCATCACCGGCCCCATCACGTTGGGCAGCACATGGCGCAGCATGATGCGAATCGGCGCAACGCCGGTGACGCGCGCGGCCTGCACGTATTCCTTGTTGCGCTCCACCAGCGTGGAGCCGCGCACCGTGCGCGCGTACTGCACCCAGCCCGTGAGCGAGATGGAAATGATCAGCACCCCGAAGGCGAGCGACTCGTGCGCGCCCGGAAAGAGCGCGCGGCCGACGCCGGCGATGAGCAGCGCGACCAGGATGGGAGGGAACGACAGCATCACATCGCACACGCGCATGAGGAACGAATCGAGCCAGCCGCCGAGAAAGCCGGCCAGCAGGCCGAACACCACGCCGACGACGACCGAGAGCACGACGGAAACCACGCCCACGATCATCGAGATGCGCGCGCCGTAGATGACGGCCGAGAGGATGTCCCGGCCCTGGTCATCGGTGCCGAGCAGGTACTTGGCAGAACCCTCGGCGCTCCATGCGGGCGGCAGGCGGGCATCGCCGAGTTCGAGCGTCGCGAGGTCGAAGGGGTTGTGCGGCGACACCCATCCGGCGAACGCCGCGCAGAACAGGCAGACGAGCGCGATCAGTGCCGCCACCATTGCCACCGGCGAGGTGCGGAAGCTGTAGCCGACGTCGCTGTCGAGCCAGCGGGCAAGAGTTTTTTTCATTGCCGGGCCGCCCCAAGATGAAAAACGGCCCCCTCGGGGGGCAGCGGACCTTGCGCAGCAAGGGGAGCGTGGGGGTTAATTTTCATCGTGAATCAAAAGGAATGGGCCCGCAAGAAGCGGGCCCATGGTCAGGCCGCCGTGACGGCCCTCGTGGCGATCAGGGCTTGACGCTCATCCACTTGAAGTACATGAAATTGTCGGCCAGCTGCACCAGCTCGACCTTCTTGCTCACGCCCCACGCCAACGACTGCTGATGCAGCGGCAGCGTGCCGATGTCGTCCGCATGCAGCTTGAAGGCTTCCTTGATCAGCTCGTTGCGCTTGGTCTTGTCGCTCTCGGACTGGATCTTCTTGGTCAGCTCGTCCAGCTTGGGATTGCAGTACGCACCCAGGTTGAACTGGCCCGTGCCCTTGTCGTCGGGGCAGGCGGTGAGCGAGCTCAGCGCGTTGTGCGAGTCGTAGGTGGTCGGGGTCCAGCCCAGCATGTAGAAGCTGGTGTCGCGGCGCAGGATCTTGGGGAAGTAGGTGCCCTTGGTCTCGGCGGCCAGGTTGATCTTGACGTTGATGCGCGCGAGGTTGGCGGCCACGCTCTGGCAGATCTGGCCGTCGTTCACGTAGCGGTCGTTCGGGCAGTTCATCGTCACTTCGAAGCCGCTCGCGTAGCCGGCTTCGGCCATGAGCTTCTTGGCGGCTTCGACGTCGTAGGGCAGGCGCTTGTCCTGCTCGGCGCTCCAGCCGTTGATGCCGGGGCCGACCAGAAGGCCGGTGGGCCGCGAAGCGCCGCGCATCACAGTGCGCTGGATGCCGGCGATGTCGATGGCCTGGTAGAAGGCCTGGCGAACGCGCTTGTCCTTGAACGGGTTCTTGCCCTTGATGTTGGAGTACAGCAGCTCGTCGCGCTTCTGGTCCATGCCCAGGAAGATGGTGCGCAGCTCGGGGCCGGTGATGACGCGGGCATTGGGCGCGGCGTTGATGCGGGCGATGTCCTGCACGGGCACCGGCTCCATCACGTCGACTTCGCCCGAGACCAGCGCGGCCACGCGGGTGGCAGGGTTGGCGATGGGGGTGAAGACGATCTCTTGCGCGTTGCCTTCGATCTTGCCCCAGTAGGTGCCGTTGCGCGTGAACACGGTACGCACGTTCGGCTGGCGCTCGCGTACGCGGAACGGGCCGGTGCCGTTGGCCTTGAACGAGGCGGTGTTCTCGATGCCCTTGCGGCGGTCGACCGGCTTGGTGGCCTGGTTTTCCTCGCACCACTTCTTGCTCATGATCATGGTGAGCGAGATCACGTCGGGCAGGATCGGGAAGGGGCCGTTGGTCTCGATCTCGATGGCGAGGTCGCCGACCTTGCGCACGGCCTTGATGTCGCTCAGCGTGGCGCGCAAGTCGGAGCCGTCGCCCTGGGCGCGCGCGAAGCTGAACACCACATCGTCGGCGGTGAACGGCGTGCCGTCATGGAACACCACGCCCTTGCGCAGTTCGAAGCGCCAGACGTTCGGCGAGGTCTGCTTCCAGCTGGTGGCCAGGAGTGGCGCGAGGCTCAGGTCCTTGTTGCGCCCCACGAGGGTTTCATAGACGTTGGCGGTGACGCTCAACTGCAGCGACTCGTTGAGCGAGTGCGGGTCGAGCGACAGCGCGTCGCCCTGGTTCGCGATCCGGATGGTCTGCGCGCTCGCGACCAGGCTGGCGGCGCCCAGGGCGCACAGGACGGCGACCGCGGCCGCTTTCTTCTTGAAACTCATGGGAACACTCCTCGGGTTGAAATCGAACACATCACGACGCCGCGGTGGCGGCTGCTTTCCCTGGCTGCGTGCCGCGGGTAGCGGCAAGCGGCATGCCCTGCTCGACCAGCCCCGCGTGCAACGCGGCGCCGAGCGGCAGGATCTCGTCGTTGAAGTCGTAGCGGCTGTTGTGCAGGAAGGCGCCTTCGCGCACGTCCTGGCCGATGCGCAGGTACGCGCCCGCCTTTTTCTGCAGCATGAAAGAGAAGTCTTCGGCGCCCATGCTGGGCTCCATGCTGCGCTCGACATTCTTGGCACCCACCAGCGACTCGGCCACGTCGGCCGCGAACATCGCCTCGGGCGCGGTGTTGATGGTGGCCGGGTAGATGCGCTCGTACTTGATGGCGGCGGTGGCGCCGAAGCCGCCGGCAATCGCCGTGCAGAGCTCGGTCAGGCGCTGCTCGACCTGGGCCTGCACCCGCGCGCTGAAGGTGCGCACCGTGCCGACCAGCGTGGCCTCGCCCGGAATCACGCTCATCGCGCCGAGGTCGCCCGCCTGCACCGCGCAGATGCTGACGACGGCCGCGTCGATGGGGCGCACGTTGCGCGAGACGATGGTCTGGGCGGCTGTGATGATGTGCGCGGCGACCACCACCGGGTCGACGGTCTGGTAGGCATGCGCGCCGTGGCCGCCCTTGCCCTTGATCTCGATCGTGATGCGGTCGGCCGCGGCCATCATCGCGCCGCGGTTGATGCCGACGGTGCCGGCCGGCATCGCGGGCCAGTTGTGCATCGCGTAGACCGCGTTGACCGGGAAACGATCGAACAGGCCGTCCTCGATCATCACGCGCGCGCCGGCGAAGCCTTCCTCGCCGGGCTGGAAGATCAGCACGGCGGTGCCGTCGAAATCGCGCGTTTCGGCGAGGTAGCGCGCGGCGCCGACCAGCATCGCGGTGTGGCCGTCGTGGCCGCAGCCGTGCATCAGGCCGTCGTTGGCGGAGCGCCAGCCGAAGCTGTTGTCCTCGCGCATGGGGAGCGCGTCCATGTCGGCGCGCAGGCCGATCATGCGGCCGCTGGCGGTCGACTTGCCGCGGATCACGCCGACCACGCCGGTCTTGCCAATGCCCTCATGGATCTCGTCGACGCCGCAGGCGCGTAGCGCCTCGCGCACGCGGCCGGCTGTGTAGACCTCTTCGAAGCCGAGCTCGGGGTGTGCATGCAGGTCACGGCGGAAGGCCGTGAGCTCGGGATAGAAGCTTGCGATGTTCGCGAAGGCCCTGCCGGATGCCTGGAGGCGCGGAGCCGATGCAGTGGTGCCGGTGGAAGAAGCTGTTGCTCTCATGTTCAATGCCCTCCCGCCTTGCCGACGCGCAGACGCGGATCGACCACGAAATAAAGCAGGTCGACCACGAGGTTGATCACCACGAAGATCAGCGCGATGAGGCACAGGTAGGCGGCCATCACCGGGATGTCGGCGAAGGTCACGGCCTGGATGAACAGGAGGCCCATGCCGGGCCACTGGAACACCGACTCGGTGATGATGGCAAAGGCGATCAGGCCGCCGAGTTGCAGGCCGGTGATGGTCATCACCGGCACCAGCGTGTTCTTGAGGGCGTGTCCGAAATGGATCGCGCGGTTCGACAGGCCCCGGGCGCGCGCGAACTTGATGTAGTCGGTGCGCAGCACCTCGAGCATCTCGGCACGCACCAGCCGCATGATCAGCGTGAGCTGGAAGATCGCGAGCGTCACCGCCGGCAGCACGATGTGGTGCCAGCCGTCGGCGCTGAAGAGACCGCTGGTCCACCAGCCGAACTTCACGGTGTCGCCTCGGCCAAAGCTCGGGAACCAGCCCAGCGTGACCGCGAAGACGAGGATCAGCAGGATGCCGATCAGGAAGGTGGGCAGCGACACGCCGAGCAGCGAGACCGTCATGAACACCTGACTCATGAAAGTGCCGCGGCGCAGAGCGGTGTAGACGCCCATCGGGATGCCAACGAAGAGCGCCAGCACGGCCGCGACGAGCGCCAGTTCGAGCGTGGCCGGAAAGCGCTCGCCGATCAGGCGCGAGACCTTGGCGCCCTGGCGCAGGCTCAGGCCGAACTCGCCCTGGGCCGCATTGACGAGGAAATGCCAGAACTGCACGAAGAAGGGCTTGTCGAGCCCCAAGCCAGCGCGCAATTCACGGATCTGCTCGGGCTTGGCATCCTGGCCCAGCAGGAACACGACGGGGTCGCCGACGTATTGAAACAAGAGGAAGGCAATGAACGCGACCGCGATCATCACGATCACGGCCTGGATCAGGCGGCGCAGTACAAAGGCAATCATTAGCAAACAAAGTGATCGGGCATGCTAGCAGTGCAAGGTGCGTGCCCGCACGGGAGTTCCCCGGGGGTGCACACACATGGTGCTCATTGCCAACACCTCGTTCCTTGCGACGCCGGAACGAAAAAAAGCCACCCGACTTGCGTCGGGTGGCTTTTGAGCTTTTGGCTTCGAAGCTGGCTTACGCCAGCGTCAAATCAGAAAGCGTGACGGATACCGAAGTCGTAGCCGGTAGCGGTCTTCGGGGTCAGGCCGCCGGTGGTCACGAAGCCAGGACCGCCAGTGGTCAGCGAGGCGCCGTTCTTGTTGCTGATACGAGCAACAGTTGCGTACAGAGCCGTGCGCTTCGACAGGTTGTGCACGTAGCCGATTGCCAGCTTGTTGGCCTTCGGGTCAGCAACACGCGGTTGGAACAGCACGTCAGCTTGGTTCAGGTCGTACTTGACAGCCGAGTACGAAGCGCGGATCAGGCCAGCACCGACCGGCACGGTCACGCCGAGCAGGTAACCGGTGAGGTCAGTGTCAGGCGTGCGAACCAGGGGTTCGTTTTCGTAGTCGTCCTTCTTCTTCGAACGCGAGAACTCACCGAAGAGCTTCACGGGACCGAAGTCATACGAAGCGCCGAGGTTGAACGTGTTGACCTTGCTGGTCACGCCAGCGTAGAACTGGTCGCCAACGGTGCTGCTGCCATAGGCTGCTGCGACGTCCAGAGGACCGTTTGCGTAGCCGAAACGACCACCGATGTAACGGCCAGCGCGCGAGTTGTTCGCAACGTTAGGCGTAGCGGTGCCCGGGCTGTACTTGGTCTTTTCGCTGAACGAGTACTGCAGTTGGCCGTAGAAACCGCCCAGGTTCGGGGGCAGGAAGTAGGCGATGTTGTTGCTGGTGCGGGTGTAGTTGCTACCACCGACGTCCGTGATCTGGGGCGTGTTCACCAGAGGCGTCTTTGCAGCGCCGTAGCCGTTGAAAGAAGCGAAACCAGACGAAGCTGCGAAGACCAGGTTGGTGCCGACGCCGTTGGTGCCGAACGGATCGAACACGGTGTCGTTCCAGAACGTGGCAGAGTAGTCACGACCCAGACGCAGTTCACCGAAACCACCCGACAGGCTCACGGTCGAACGACGAGCGAACGTCGAAACACCGCCTTGGCCGTCGTCATTGGTGATCGGGGCTTCGAGCCAGAAGCTGGCTGCCAGACCACCGCCGAGGTCTTCCGTGCCACGGAAGCCCAGACGGCTGGAGTTGTAACCGGAATTGGCCAGTTCGCGACGGCTTGCCTTGATGCTGCCCTTGTTCACGTAGAACGGGTTAGCGAGGGTCGCACCATTCAGGTCACGCGAGGTGGCCGAGTAGCCGCTGATCGACGCGTCGACCACACCGAACAGCGTGACGGACGACTGAGCCGAGGCAACACCGGCAACAGCCAGGGCAGCCAGAGCAACTAGAGATTTTTTCATTGCAAGTTTCTCCAAGGTTAAACATAGGGCTCCGGTGCGAAGGGCTCACCGTGACTGGCACTTTTGTGCTCCCACCGGACCCCGGGCCAACCTCCTTTTGGGAAGTTGATGCTATTGCACCAGAGCCGCTGCGGCAGGGCAAAACAAATCGCCCGAAATCTTGGATGGCTCCCGCGTTTCGTTGCAGTCCTGCAACAAAGGACTTAGCCCGTCCGCCGCACCACAATGCGGAACAACGACGTAACTTTTTGCAGCACTTTCGAGGTGCGTTTAAATAAGCGCATGACGCTCTCGCTTGACCCCGTCCTCACCGCAGCAGATGCGGCATTGCGCACCCTTTTTGCCCGCCCCCATGCCACACGGGCCACGCCCATTCCGTCCCAGGCGCCCGGCGAAATGGACGAAAAGGAGCGCCGCCATGCCGGTGCGTTGATGCGAGTCAACCATGTCGGGGAAGTCTGCGCACAGGCGCTTTACACCGCCCAGGCCGCCGTGGCGCGCGATCCGGGCCTGCGCGCCCAATTCCTTGAAGCTGCGCACGAAGAGACCGATCACCTGGCCTGGACACGGCAGCGCCTGGACGAGCTGGGCGATCGGCCTTCCCTGTTGAATCCGCTCTGGTATGCCGGAGCTTTCGGCCTTGGCCTCGTCGCCGGCCGCCTGGGGGATCCCTGGAGCCTGGGTTTCGTGGCCGAGACCGAGCGTCAGGTGGAGGCCCATCTCGACAGCCATCTGGATCGGCTCCCACCATCTGACAGCGCCTCCCGGGCCGTGGTGGAGCAGATGAAGTTCGACGAGGCGCGCCATGCGGCGCAGGCCGTCGATGCCGGTGCTGCGGAACTCCCGTCGCCGGTCAAGGCCCTGATGCGCCTGGCCTCGCGCTTGATGACCACCGTGGCGCACCGGATCTAGAAAGCCCTCAGCCTTAGGTTTCGATCAGGTCGAAGCTGGTGGTGATCTCGGCGGTCTTCGCCAGCATGATGCTGGCCGAACAGTAGGTTTCATGGCTCAGCGCAATCGCGCGCTCCACCGCGGAGGCCGGAATCCCCTTGCCGGCCACGGTGAAATGCATGTGGATCTTGGTAAAGACCTTGGGGTCCTTTTCCGCGCGCTCACTGGTCAGCTTGACGCTGCAACGCTCAACGCGATGGCGGCCCCTCTTCAATATCAGCACGACGTCATACGCGGTGCAGCCGCCCGTGCCTGCAAGCACCGTCTCCATCGGCCTCGCGGCGAGGTTCTGGCCGCCGTTCTCCGGCTTGGCCGCATCGGGCGCGCCGTCCATCATCAGGACATGGCCGCTGCCGGTCTCGGCGACAAAGCCCATGGCCGAACGCGTTCCCGCGTCGCCGGTCCAACTCACTGTGCATTCCATGGTTCTTCTGATTCCAGTCAGGATGCCCGGCAAAAACGCACGTTGGCATCGGATTTGTGTGGGAAAAGCATCACTCGCTTGTTGCAACGCAACAAACAGTCGATATACTTTATTTCATCGCGCATACGTTTGCGCCCACAGTTGTCTCCTCCACCCTTCCAATTGGTGGATTTAGCCCCGAGCTGCAAAGCTCGGGGCTTTTTTCTTTCCCGATCGCCCGGCGCGCTACCGGCATCCCAACTCTAGTTTTCGTCCCGAAAGGGCAGCTGCTCTGGCTGCCCTGGCTGTTGCCGGTGTTGCCTCGGCTCAGTCGTCCGTCACGCTGTTCGGTGTGGTCGACGCGTCGATCAGCGGCTACTCGGCCACCTCGCGTGACCTGAACAATGGCGTCACGTACGTCAACGGTTTCCCGGTCAGCAACCCGTTTTACGTGAACCGGGGTAGCGTCAAAGTCAGCAAACGCGCTCTGGCCAGCTCGGGCTACAACGGCAGTCGTCTGGGCTTCCGCGGCACCGAAGACCTCGGTGGCGGCCTGGCAGCCAGTTTCTGGCTCGAAGCTCCGATTACCAATGACGACGGCGCCACCGGTGTTGCATCTTTCAAGCGTCGCTCGACTGTGAGCCTGTCTGGCGGTTTCGGCGAAGTTCGCCTCGGTCGCGACTACACCCCGACCTTCTGGAACGACACCGTGTTCGATCCGTTCGGTACCAACGGCGTTGGCACCAACCTGATCAACACCGCCCACGGCTACAACACTGCGAGCTTTGGTGCCAAAGACACCGGCGGCTTCGGCGGCAACACGAACTACGACCGCGCAAGCAATTCGATCGGCTATTTCCTGCCGCCGAACCTCGGGGGCTTCTACGGTCAGGTGATGTATGCCTTCCATGAGCAGGCGAAAGTCAAGTCCGACTCGGCGGCCCTGACTAATGCGTTCTACAAGGACAACAACACGGCGCGCGCCGGTCGTTATGTCGGCGGCCGCTTCGGTTACGCCAACGGTCCCCTGGACATCGCACTCGCCTACGGCAGCAGCACCACTGGCGATCAGTATCAAGCTGGCATCACCAACAAGGTGAACACGTTCAACCTCGGCGCTTCGTATGACTTCGGTCCGGTGAAGCTCTTCGGTGAATTCTCGAAGGCCAAGAACAAGGTCGACTATGAAACCCAGCAATTCAACATCGTCGATCGTGTCAATGGAACCGATCTGACGGGCTACCTGCTCGGCGTGACTGTTCCGGTTGGTGCGGGCCTGATTCGCGCTTCGTACTCGGCGGTCAAGTACGACAACAACCAACCTGACGTGCTGTTCCAGCCGCGCATCGCTGACCCAAAGGCCAGCAAGCTGGCCATCGGCTACGTGCACAACCTGTCGAGGCGCACGGCTCTGTACGCAACAGTTGCTCGCATCAGCAACAAGAATGGTGCAGCTCTGACGACGGGCGGTCCGGCCTTCTTCGAGACCAAGAACGGCGTGTTCACCCCGAAGACTTCGACCGGCTACGACTTCGGCATCCGTCACGCGTTCTGATCCGCAGGTCTTGATTCCCATGCTGGCTCACGCCAGTTCGAATCGGCAAAGCCTCAAGCTGCCCAGCCCACGCTGGGCGGCTTTTTGCCTTTTCTCAGCTCATCCGACCACGCCTGCTTTGCAGCAGTCCCACATTCATTTCTCCGCTCAAGACGGATGCGTAGAAACGCTCGATCATGTTGACGCTCGTTCGCGCATTGCGCGCCAGGGTCAGCATGTCGATGCCTTGCCCATACAAAAGCCGCAACGTGATCGCAGTGTGTCGCAGGCAATAAAGGGTTCTCGATTGACCCAACGGCCCCTTTTCAAGACCGGTCTTCTCGAGCACCCAATGAAAGAAGAAGTTGAGCACTGCGAGAGCATGTTCACGATTCTTCAACTGAGGCAGAAAAATATAGTCCTCTGCGGCGCCGAATCCGTGTTCACGGCGACAAGCGAGCAGACATTCATAGACCCGCACAGCCGGACGCAAGCTCACGATGGGCTGGCTGTGCCGCTTGGTCTCCGGCAGATTCATTCGCAGGTAGACGTGCTTGCCGCGCACGACCTCGATGTGCTTGTGCTTCATGAGCTTGATGTCGCTCGGACGAACGAAGGTGTTAACCATCCAGCGAATCAGCCAAGGCAGCTCGTTCGGCATCACGAGAAGTTCACGTGCAATCCAGAAGCGCTCGCCCGAGCTCAGCCTGTCGAGCACTGGATGCGAATGTCCTCGCAAGCTGCGCGCAGTTGCAACGATCGTCCGGTATTCAGAAACACTGAAGCTTCCACGCGGCTGACTGCGCACCTTGACCTTCGGAAACAGTGGCGCCTCGCGCAGCACGCCGGTGTGCACGCCATGCATCACCACCTTTCGCAAGAGCACCAGGTACTGCGCAATCGTCGTGCTGGTGAAACCCTGCTCACCAAGGTGATCGATCAGTCGCTGCACATCGGATGTAGCAAGCGACTGGGCAGGCAAATCGCCCAGCAGCGGAACGATGTGCGCACGCAATCTGTTGCCCATCACTTGCCATGTGGCGCGTCCGATTTCTCCTCGCTGAACGCGCGCCGCTTCGGCTTGCATCAGTCCCTTCGAAAGGTCACTGACAAAAACTGATAACAAATTTTGTTCGAACGTAATTTCATTTGCAGGCGTATGAATTGCGGAATAGGTGCGCGCAAAAAAACCGGAATCATTTGCTGCTGGCACGCTATTGAAGAGGGTTATGACATTTGTGTCCATGTCATATCTCGCAAGCAATCTCGATACCATTTATCATCACGGGTAAACAAATGAAAACTCCCTTGGAAAAAACTACGCACACGGCATCTGTACCGGCGCAATTGACGCCCGCCGACTATCTCAGAAAAATTCTCAACGCCCGGGTTTACGACGTTGCTGTCGAGTCCGCGCTCGAGAAGGCGCGCGCACTCAGTGAGCGTCTTGGAAATACCGTATTGCTCAAGCGCGAAGACCAGCAACCGGTATTCAGCTTCAAACTTCGCGGCGCATATAACAAGATGGCGCATTTGAGCGCTGGGCAGTTGGCAAGTGGCGTGATCTGTGCATCGGCCGGCAATCACGCCCAAGGCGTCGCGCTCGGCGCGCGCAAGCTAGGCACCCGTGCAGTGATCGTCATGCCGGTCACCACGCCCAAACTGAAGATCGATGCCGTGCGCGGATTCGGCGGCGAAATCGTCCTGCACGGCGACAGTTATTCCGATGCTTATCTGTATGCGCTTGAATTGCAGAAACAGCAGAACCTGACATTCGTCCATCCCTTCGATGATCCGGACGTCATCGCGGGCCAGGGCACCATCGCCATGGAAATCCTGCGGCAGCACCAAGGTCCGCTCGATGCGGTCTTCGTCGCGATCGGCGGCGGTGGCTTGATCTCCGGCGTGGCCAACTACATCAAGGCCGTGCGTCCCGAGATCAAGGTGATCGGCGTTCAGATGAACGACTCCGACGCAATGATGCAATCGGTCGCCGCCCGCCAACGCGTGAACCTGCCCGACGTGGGCCTGTTCTCCGACGGCACCGCCGTCAAGCTGGTCGGCGAGGAAACTTTCCGCATCGCCAGCGAACTGGTCGACGAATACATCGCCGTCGATACCGATGCCGTTTGCGCCGCCATCAAGGACGTCTTCGTCGACACGCGCAGCATCGTGGAGCCCGCGGGCGCGTTGGCCGTGGCGGCGATCAAGCAGTACGTGGCCGGACACGGTCGCCGCGGCGAGACCTACGCGGCCATCCTGTGCGGCGCCAACATGAACTTCGACCGGCTGCGCTTCGTGGCCGAGCGCGCCGAGGTCGGCGAAGAACGCGAGGCGCTGTTCGCCGTCACGATCCCAGAAGAGCGCGGCAGCTTCCGCCGCTTCTGCGAACTGGTCAGCGAGCTGCCTGCGAGCGATGCCGAGGAATCGGGATCGACCGGCGGCGCATTGCGCAACGTGACCGAGTTCAACTACCGCATCAGCGACGCGGCCAAGGCGCACGTGTTCGTTGGCCTCACGACATCGGCGCGCGGTGAATCGGCCACCATCGCCCGAAGCTTCATCGACCACGGTTTCGACGCGCTCGACCTCACGCACGACGAGCTCGCCAAGGAACATCTGCGGCACCTGGTCGGCGGGCGCACCGGCCTCGCGCACGACGAGCGCCTGCTGCGCTTTGTGTTCCCCGAGCGTCCCGGCGCGCTGCTCAAGTTCCTGAGCCTGATGCGGCCGAACTGGAACATCAGCCTCTTCCACTACCGCAACCAGGGCGCCGACTACGGCCGCATCCTGGTGGGGCTGCAGGTGCCGGCGGGCGACGCCGCGGCCTTCGATGCGTTCCTCGAAAACCTGGGCTATCCCTACGTCGAGGAAACGGCCAATCCGGCCTACCGGCTGTTCCTGCAGGCCTGAGGCACGGCCCTTGCAACCAACGAAAAAGCCGGCGCGAAGCCGGCTTTTTCATGGGCGTTGCATTGCCGCTATTGCGCAGCGACTGGCGCCTGCCCTTGCGGCTGTTGCGCCGCCTCGGTCGGGGGCGGCATCACCACGGCGGGCATGGTGGACGGCAACATCCCGGCCGACCTCTGCGCCGGCACCGGTGCGGGCGACACGCCAGAGATCGGCGGCGGCGGCAGCCCCACGCCGATCGGCGCGCGCACCGGCAGCTGCAGCGTGAACGCCGGCGGTCCGTCTACTTGTGCGCCGAGCGTCGCCGCGCGCACGCCCACCGACTGCAGCACGTAGTTGTCGCCGACGCGCGAGCCGACGCGGAACGGCTTGGGCGGCTTGCCGTCGATGGCGATCAGCGCAGCGCCCTGGTTCGACGGATCGGCGACCACGCCCACCAGCGCGAAGCGGCTGGCCGCCTCGGGGGCTGCGGGCGCCGCGGCCTGCGCGGACACCACGCCGAGCAAACGCCCGACCGCCTCGGCATCCGCCGTGACCGAAGGCCGCGGCATCGCGGCCGCAGCGGCCACGGCATCGGCCGGCGAGGAGAGGCGCAGGGCCCAGAACACCGCAGCGCCAGCGGCCAGCGCCCAAAGCCCCGTTGTTGCAAGTGGGGCATGCCAGCGGGCAGCGGAGTAAGGACTTGTCATGGGCGCGGATTATCATGCAGCGCGCTTTCCGAATCATGTCGCCCAACCTATGAACAAATTCCTTCGTGCCGCTTCCCGGACCGCCCAGCGCGGCTTCACGCTGATCGAACTGATGGTGGTGCTGGTCATCATCGGCGTGCTCGCCGCGCTGATCGTGCCGAACGTGATCGAGCGTGCCGACGACGCCCGCGTGACGGCCGCCCGCACCGACATCAACAACCTGATGCAGGCGCTCAAGCTCTACCGCCTGGACAACCAGCGCTACCCGACCGCCGAGCAGGGCCTGCAGTCGCTGCTGACGCGCCCCACCGTGGGCCCGGCCGCTCCGAACTGGAAGCCCTACGTCGAGAAGCTGCCCAACGACCCCTGGGGCCACCCCTACCAGTACATGAACCCGGGCATCAAGGGCGAAATCGACGTGCTCTCGTTCGGCGCTGATGGACAGAACGGCGGCGAGGGCAAGAATGCCGACATCGGCAGTTGGCAATAGCAGCAAGGGCAGCACGGCGCGCGGCTTCACGCTGCTCGAGCTGATCATCGTGATCGCGATCATCGCGATCGCCACCGCCAGCGTGAGCTTTGCCATGCGCGACACCAACGCGGCCAAGCTCGACCGCGAAGCCGACCGGCTCGCCGCGCTCCTCGAATCGGCCCGCGCCCAGTCGCGGGCCAGCGGCGTCGCCGTGCGGTGGCGCCCTGTCGAAGGCAGCTTCGTGTTCGATGGCCTCCCGGCCGACGCCATCCCCAGCGGCTGGGTCGCCGAAGGCATCACCGCCCAGGCCGCGCTCGGCAACGGCACGCTGGTTCCCGCGCTGCAGCTCGGGCCCGATCCGATCATCGCGGCGCAGCAGATCACGCTCTATTCCGCCGGCCCGCCCGCGCGCGCGCTGCGCATCGCCACCGACGGCCTGCGGCCCTTCACCGTCTTCCCCGTGCCATGAGATTGCGGCGCCGAAAAAGGGCATGGGCCTCCAGCGGTTTCACGCTGATCGAAGTGCTGATCGCGCTGGGCATCGTCGCGCTCGCGTTGGCCGCGGGTTCGCAGGCCACGATGTCGCTCACGCGCAATGCGCTGCGCCAGTCCGACCTGGTGCTGGCCGACCTGTGCGCGGAAAACGAACTCGCCAAGGCCCGCCTCGCGCGCCAGATGCCGGCCGTGGGCGACTCGGGCTCGATCTGCGTGCAGGCGGGCGCCTCGTTCAACGTGACGACCTCGACCGTTCCCACGCTCAATCCGAACTTCCGGCGCGTCGATGTGCAGGTGCGCGATGAAGGCGACTTGCCGATCCTGCGCATCTCGACCGTGGTGGGACGCTACTGATGAAGACGAAGAAGACATCGCGCGGCTTCACGCTGATCGAACTGCTCGTCGCTATCTCGGTGATGGCCCTGCTCTCGCTTGTGAGCTGGCGCGGGCTGGACAGCATGTCGCGCGCCACCACGCAGAACCAGCAGCGCGCCGACGCCATCCTGACCCTGCAGGCCACGCTCGCCCAATGGGGCGCCGACCTCGACGCCGTGACCTCGATCGCGCAGACCCGCCCCATCGACTGGGACGGCAACGTGCTGCGGCTCACGCGCCGCGGCAGCGATCCGATGGCGCCCAGCATGCAGGTGGTGGCCTGGATCCTGCGGCCGGGCGCCGAAGGCCCGCGCTGGCAGCGCTGGCAGTCGCAGTCCTTCACCACGCGCGGCGAATGGCAGCAGGCCTGGAACCTCGCGGCCTCCTGGGCGCAGGATGGCGGCGCACAAGGCGGTGGCTACAACGACGTGGTGCTGATGCCCGCCAGCGGCTGGCAGCTCTATTACTTCCGCGACAACAACTGGACGCCCGCGAGTTCGCTGCCCACGACACCCACCACGCCGGTCAATCCGGCCAACCCCGCGGGCCCGATCGTCACCATGCCCGATGGCGTACGCCTGGTGATCAGCCTGCCGCCCGGCGACGGGTTGTCGGGCACGCTCACACGCGATTGGGTCAAGCCGATCGTGGGGGGCGCGCGGTCATGAGGAAGCACGCTCCCGCATTCATGCGCCGCGCACGCCGCCAGTCCGGTGCCGCGCTGCTCGCGGCGATGCTGACAGTGATGCTCGTCGCCACCTTCTCCGCGGCCGCGCTGTGGCAGCAATGGCGCGCGGCCGAGGTCGAAGGCGCCGAGCGCGCGCGCGTGCAGGCGGCCTGGGTGCTGATCGGCGCGCTCGACTGGTCGCGGCTGATCCTTGCCGAGGACGGCCGTGCCGGCGGCCCCGACCACCTGGGCGAACCGTGGGCGGTGCCGCTCGAAGAGGTCCGGCTCACCAGCTTCCTGTCGGCAGAGAAGAACGTGGCAAGCGACAACCTCGAAGGCCTCCCTGACGCCTTTCTCTCGGGCCGCATCGTCGATGCGCAGTCCAAGCTCAATGTGCTGTCGCTGGTCGATGCGGGCAAGCCGGTGCCGGCCAGCGTCGCCACCTTCACCCGGCTCTTCACCCTGCTGGGCCTGCCGGCCTCGGAGCTCAGCCTGATGACGACCGGACTCGTCAGGGCGCTGTCCACCGGCACCGACGAAGCCTCCGGCGGCGGCGATGCGAGCAATGCGCCCTTGATGCCGCAGGAGGTCTCGCAACTGGTGTGGCTCGGGCTCTCGCCTTCGACCGCCGCGGCCATCGAACCCTACGTGACCGTCCTGCCGGTCAAGACCACCCTGAACCTCAACACCGCGAGCGCCGAAGCCATCAGCGCCAGCATGGAGAACCTGCCGATCGCCAGCGCGCGGCAGTTGGTGGAAAAGCGCACCCGCTCCTTCTTCAAGACCATCGACGAGGCCAACCAGGGGCTGCCCAGCGAAGGCTCCCGCTTCAACGCAGCCCAGCACGGCGTGGGCACCCAGTACTTCGAGGTCTACGGGCGCCTCCGCCTGGACCGCACCTGGGTCGAAGAGCATTCGCTCCTGCAACGCAACGGTGTCACCGTGACGACTGTCTGGCGCACCCGCGGCGCCGGCGCAACGACCACTCCGGCTAAACCCTGAGTACCGTTGACATATATTGATCAAAAAGCCTTATAACGCCCGTCACATCTGTCAACTACGCTATTCAAATAATAGCAATTGACTGTCAGACGCCCTCCTACAATCACCGGCTTTTCCGACCACCTCCATGACCCCGCTGCTGCTCATTGCCCCTCTGCCTCCGGCCGACGCCGCGGGTGAGTACGACTGGGCCCAGGCCGGCGACGACGGCATTGCATTGCGCGACCAGGGCCGTGCGCTGCTGGCGCTGCTGCCTTCGGGCAGCGAAGTCACGCTCGGCATTCCTTCCGCGGCCCTGTCGTGGCACCGCGTCACGCTGCCCAAGGGCAGCATGGGCAGCGCGTCGAAGCTGCGCGCCGTGCTCGACGGCCTGCTCGAAGAACACCTGCTCGACGACCCCGAGGCCCTGCACTTCGCGCTCGAGCCCGACGCGAAGGCCGGCGCCCCCGTGTGGGTGGCGGCGTGCAACCGCATCTGGCTGCGCAGCATCGTGCAGGGGCTCGAAGCGGCCGGGCGCCGCGTGGTGCGCATCGTCCCCGAATTCGCACCGCAGGCCGCAGACGGCCCGCCGCTCCTGCAGGTCACCGGCGAACCCGAAGCCCCGCAGCTCACCGTCTGCGATGCCGACGGCGTGGTCTCGCTGCCGCTGGCCGGCGCCGGGCTCGCGCTCTCGGGCAGCCTGCCGCTGGACACCGCCGTCATCACCACCGAGCCTGCGGTCGCCGAGGCCGCCGAGCACCTGCTGGAGCGCCGCGTGCCGATCGTGCAGGCGCCGCAGCGCTGGCTCAACGCCGCGCGCACGCCGTGGGAGCTTGCGCAGTTCGATCTCGCCGCAACGGGCCGCGCGCGCGCCGGCAAGAAATTCGCCTCCGTGCTGCAGACGCTGCGCTACGCGCCCGAATGGCGCGCCGCGCGCTGGGGCATCGTCGTGCTGCTGCTGACGCAATTGATCGGCCTCAACGCCTGGGCCTGGAAGGAGCGCAGCGCGCTCGAGTCCAAGCGCCAGGCCGCCAAGACCATCCTCACCCAGACCTTTCCCTCGGTGAAGATCGTGATCGACCCGCAACTGCAGATGACCCGCGAAGTCGCGGCGCTGCAGCAGGCCGTGGGCGACGTGGCCGCAACCGATTTCGAACCCATGGTCGGCGCGCTCGCCACCAACCTTCCACCCGGCCGCACGCCGTCGGCCGTCGACTACACCGGCGGCCAGCTGCGCCTGCGCGGCCTCGGGCTGCAACCGTCGGAGGTCTCGCAGATCACCGGCGCGATGGCGCCGCGCGGCTACAGCGTGCGCACCGAGGGCGATCTGCTGCTCGTGCAGGCCGAGGCCACCCGATGAACTTCAGCGAACAACTCAAGGCCCGTTGGGCCGCCCTCGAAACGCGCGAGCGCCAGATGGTCGGCGCGGCCATCGCGCTCGTGGCACTGGCCTTGCTTTGGTGGGTTGCGCTCGCCCCCGCGTTGCGCACGCTGGCCGCGGCCCCGGCCGAACACGCGCAGCTCGATGCGCAACTGCAGCAGATGGCCACCTTGCAGAACCGCGCGAAGGCGCTGCAGTCGCAGCCCCGGCTCGCCCGCGACGACGCGCTGCGCTCCCTCGAAACCTCGGTGCGCGAAGGCCTCGGCGTCAACAACGCGCAGCTCATGACGGCCGGCGGCGATGGCGCCACCGTCACACTGCGCGCCACGCCCGCCAGTACGGTCGCCCAATGGCTCGCGCAGGCGCGCGGCAACGCCCATGCGGTGCCGCGCGAAGTGCATCTGACGCGCGCTCCCGTCGCTCCGCCAGCCACGCCGACGCCCGCCAGCAAGGACGCGCCGCAGCTCCCGCAAGTCCGCTGGGAGGGCACGGTCGTGATGGCGCTGCCCGCCCCCCGATGAACAGCCCGGCATGGTGACGCGCGCCCCTCTCTCCTCGCTTTCCGAGTCGAAGCCGCGACGCGGCTGGCGCTGGGCCCTCCTCGGCATCGTCATCGGCGCGGTGCTGGCGGTGGTGCTGTTCGCGCCCGCGCGCTGGCTTGCCTCGGCGCTGTCGAACTGGAGCCAGGGCCGGCTGCTGCTGGTCAATCCGCGCGGCACGGTGTGGAACGGCGCGGCCGCCGTGGTGTTTGCCAGCGGTGCCGGCGGCGCGCAGGCCGTCTCGCTGCCCGGCCTCCTGCACTGGCGCCTGCGGCCGAGCTTCAGCGGCATCTTCGCCTCGCTCGACCTGCCCTGCTGCGCCCCTCGCCCGCTCGAACTCAAGGCCAGCCCGCGCGGCAACGGCATGCAGGTCGACTGGCAGGACGGCCGCTCGCGCTGGCCCGCCACGATGCTCACCGGCCTCGGCGCCCCGTGGAACACGCTCAAGCTCGACGGCGCGCTCGACCTCTCCACCAAGGCCTTCTCGCTGCAATGGGACGGCCCCGTGCTGCGCATCGCGGGCCAGGCCACGCTCGACGCCACCGACGTTTCTTCCAGCCTGTCGACCCTGCGGCCGATGGGCAGCTACCGGCTCTCGCTCGAAGGCGGCAACAGCCCCACGCTCCTGCTCAGCACGCGCGAAGGCAGCCTGCAACTGAACGGCAGCGGCAGCTGGAACGGCACCGCCTTCCGCTTCAACGGCGAAGCCAGTGCCGCGGCCGGCCGCGAAGACGCTCTTTCCAATTTGTTGAACATCATCGGACGGCGCGACAACGCGCGTTCGATCATCACCCTGGGTTGATCATGATGAAGCCACTGTCCACGCCCGGCGCCCGCCTCGGCATCGTCGCACTCGCGGCGCGCCTGCTGATCGCGGCGTCCTTCCTGCAGGTCGTGCCGCCCGCCTTCGCGCAGGGCGAAGCACCGCGCCGCGGCGAGCCGATCACGCTCAACTTCTCCAACGCCGACATCGAGGCCGTGGCCCGCACCATGGCGGTGGTCACCGGTCGCGACGTGGTGGTCGATCCGCGCGTCAAGGGCACGATGAACCTGGTCACCGACCGGGCCATCCAGCCGGCCGCCGCCTTCAACCAGTTCGCCTCGGCACTGCGCCTGCAGGGCTTTGCGGTGGTGGAGGCCGACGGCCTCTACAAGGTGGTGCCCGAGGCCGATGCCAAGCTGCAGAGCAGCACCGTGAACACCTCGATCGGCGCCACCGCGTCCTCGGGCAGCAACCAGATCGTCACGCAGATCTTTCGGCTCAACTACGAGTCGCCCAACAGCCTGCTGCCGGTGCTGCGCCCGCTGATTCCGCCGAATAACACCATCAACGTGAACCCGGGCAACAACTCGCTCGTGATCACCGACTACGCCGACAACATGCGCCGTCTCGCGCGCATCATCGCGGCGCTCGACGTGCCCAACGCGTCCGATATCGAGATCATCCAGCTCAAGCACTCGGTCGCGAGCGACCTGCTGCCGCTGGTGCAGCGGCTGGTCGACGGCAGCGGTTCGGGCGCGGCACCGGGGGCTGCACCGGGCGCGGTCGATGCGTCGTTCCGCACCACGCTGCTGGCCGATCCGCGCAGCAACTCGCTGATCCTGCGCGCCGCCAATCCGGCGCGCGCGCAGCTGGTTCGCACGCTGGTCGAGAAGCTCGACCGCCCGCCCGTGGACAGCAGCAACGGTCTGGCCGGCAACATCTACGTGGTCTACCTGAAGAACGCCGATGCGGTGCGGCTCGCGGCCACGCTGCGTGCTGCGATGGCGGCGAATCAGCAGTCCACGCCGGGCACGCCCGGTGCCGCGGGCGGCGGTGGCGGCAGCCCCGCGCCGCAGCAAACCAGCTTCCAGCCCAACAACCAGAACAGCCTGAGCGGCAGCGGGCAAAGCGGCTCGCCGGCCGCCAATGCACCGCTCAACAACGCCAACCAGCCGTCGACCGGCGGGCAGATCCAGGCCGACCCGTCGACCAACTCGCTGATCATCACGGCGCCCGAGCCGCAGTACCGGCAGATGCGCGCGGTGATCGACAAGCTCGACGGCCGGCGTGCACAGGTGATGATCGAGGCGCTGATCGTGGAGGTGAGTGACACCGCGGCTGCCAAGTTCGGCGTGCAATGGCAAAGCGCGCTGGGCGGCAATGCCGTGCTCGGCACCAACTCCACCGTCGCGGGTTCCAGCATCCTGGCGCTCACGCAAGCATTGGCCACGCGCAACGCGGCCGGCATTCAGCTGCCGGCGGGCCTGAACCTCGGCATCGCCGGCAAGGTCGGCGGCCAGTACATCCTGGGCGCGATCGCCAGCTTCTTCGACAGCGACAAGGACGCCAACGTGCTGTCCAAGCCCAACCTGCTGACGCTGGACAACGAAGAGGCCAAGATCGTCATCGGCCAGAACGTGCCCTTTCCCTCGGGCTCGTACGCCAGTTCCGGGGGCGCGGTGGGTGTGAATCCATTCACCACGGTCGAACGCAAGGACGTGGGTCTCACCTTGCGCGTGCGCCCGACCATCAACGAGAACGGCACCGTCAAGCTGACGATCTTCCAGGAGACCTCCACGGTCGATCCAAACAGCATCAACAACGTGAACGGCCCCACCACCAGCAAGCGCTCCATCGAGTCGAGCGTGCTGGTGGAAGACGGTGGCCTCGTCATGCTGGGCGGCCTGCTCTCGGACACCTACAACAACACGGTCGAGAAGGTCCCGCTTGCCGGCGACATTCCTGTGCTCGGCAACCTGTTCAAGAGCCAGGCCCGCTCGCGCGAAAAAATCAACCTCATGATGTTCCTGCGTCCGGCGGTTATGCGCGACGGCAACGCGACCGAGGCCTTTGCCTTCGACCGCTACGACGAGATCCGCGGCATGCAGCAACGCACACAGCCTGACCCATCCAACGTGATGCTGCGCGCCGTGGACGGCGCCAACGTGCTGCCCGAGCTCCCGCCACGTGCAGCCGACACCGGCCGGCAGAGGGAATCCCGCCTCCAGGGCACGCAGCTCATTCCGCCGCCGCAGCCGGCGACCGACCCCCGCAAGCTCGCCCCCAGCCCCCTGCGCGGCGCCCTGCCCCCCACCGACGACCCGATCAGCGCCCGCGAACTGCCTTGATGTCCATGCGCTACCCGCTTCCCTACGCGTTCGCACGCAGCCAGCAACTCCTTCTTGAAGAAGCCGACGACGGCCGCTACACGCTGTGGATGTCGGACCACCCCGCGCGCAGCGCGGTCGGCGAAGTGGCGCGCAAGTACAGCGTGCAAGCCTTCGAGGTGCTGGCCGATGCGGCGCTCGCTCAGCGCATCAGCGCGGCCTATTCGCAGGGCGAATCGAGTGCCGCCGCGGTGGTGAGCGAAGTGCAGAACGATGCCGACCTCTCGCGCATGATGCAGGAGCTGCCCGCGGTCGAAGACTTGCTGGCCAGCGCGGGCGATGCGCCCATCATCCGCATGCTCAATGCGCTGCTCACGCAGGCCGCGCGCGACGGTGCGAGCGACATCCACATCGAGCCTTACGAGCGCACCTCGTCCGTGCGCTTTCGCATCGACGGCACGCTGCGCGAAGTGGTGCAGCCCAACCGCGCGCTGCACGCCGCGCTGATCTCGCGCCTGAAGATCATGGCCGACCTCGACATCTCCGAGAAGCGGCTGCCGCAGGACGGGCGCATCAGCTTGCGCATCGGCACGCGCGCGGTCGACGTGCGCGTCTCCACGCTGCCGAGCGCGCATGGCGAGCGCGCCGTGCTGCGCTTGCTGGACAAGAGCGAATCGAAGCTCACGCTCGAATCGGTGGGCATGCAGGGCGACACGCTACAGCGCTTCGAAAAACTCATCACGCAGCCGCACGGCATCATCCTGGTGACCGGCCCGACCGGCTCGGGCAAGACCACCACGCTGTATGCCGCGCTGGCCCGGCTCGATGCGAGCCGCAGCAACATCATGACGGTGGAAGACCCCATCGAGTACGAGCTGCCGGGCGTGGGCCAGACGCAGATCAACGCCAAGATCGAGCTCACCTTCGCCAAGGCCCTGCGCGCGATCCTCCGGCAAGACCCGGACGTGATCATGATCGGCGAAATCCGCGACTTCGAGACCGCGCAGATCGCCATCCAGGCCTCGCTCACCGGTCACCTGGTGCTCGCGACGCTGCACACCAACGATTCGGTCAGCGCCGTCACGCGCCTCACCGACATGGGCGTCGAGCCATTCCTCTTGAGCTCGTCGCTGCTGGGCGTGCTCGCGCAGCGCCTCGTGCGCAAGGTCTGCACGACCTGCGCGGGCGCCGGCTGCGATGTCTGCGGGCAAACGGGCTACCAGGGCCGCACCGGCATCTTCGAATTGCTGGTGGCCGATGAAACCGTGCAGGGCCTCATCCACAGCAAGGCCGCCGAGAGCGAATTGCTCAAGGCCGGCGCGCGCGGCGGCCTGCGCCTGATGCGCGAGGACGGCGAACGGCTGGTGCAGGCCGGTATCACCTCGCGCGCGGAACTCCTGCGCGTCACGCGCGACTAGCGCCGCAGCCTCGCCATGCCCGCCTATTCCTTCGAAGCCATCGACGCCAGCGGCCAGTCGCGCGAAGGCGTGCTGGAAGCCGACACCGCGCGCAGCGCCCGCAGCCTGCTGCGTGCGCAGGCGCTGATTCCGCTGTCGGTCAAGCCGGTCGGCAGCGACCACATCAATGGCACCGGGCAGCGCAGCGGTCTTTCCCGCTGGCTGGGCGGCGGCAAGCGCGTCTTCAATTCCACGGGCCTGGCCGTGTGGACGCGCCAGCTCGCGGGCCTCGTCTCCTCGGGCCTGCCGCTCGAACGCGCGCTCACGGCGCTCACCGACGAAGCCGAGTCGGAGCCGCAACGCAACCTCGTCGCCTCGCTGCGCGCCGAGGTCAACGCGGGTTCGCCCTTCGCGCGCGCGCTGTCGGCGCACTCGCGCGAGTTCTCGCCCATCTACATCGCGGTGATCGGCGCCGGCGAGCAGAGCGGCAATCTCGGCCTCGTGCTCGACCGCCTGGCCGACGACCTGGAAGAACGCCAGGTGCTGCAGCAGAAGCTGATCGGGGCGGCGCTGTACCCGGCGATCGTCACGCTGGTGGCGATCGTGATCGTGATCTTCCTCGTGAGCTACGTGGTGCCGCAGGTGGCGCAGGTGTTCGCGGGCAGCAAGCGCTCGCTGCCTTTTCTCACCACCGTGATGCTCTCGCTGAGCGCGGGCGTGCGCAACTACGGCTGGTGGATGCTGGGCGCGCTCGCGCTCGTCGCCATCGGTGCGCGCGTGGCGCTGGCGCAGGAAGCGTTCCGCCTCAAGTTCGATGCGGCCTGGCTCAAGCTGCCGCTGGTCGGCAAGCTCGCGCGCGGCTACAACGCGGCGCGTTTCGCGAGCACGCTCGCGATGCTCGCGACAGCCGGCGTGCCGATCCTGCGTGCGCTGCAGGCTGCCTCCGAAACGCTGGGCAACCGCGCGATGCGGGCCGATGCGCTCGACGCCCTGGTGCTGGTGCGCGAAGGCGCGCCGCTCGCTTCGGCGCTTGCGCAGAAGAAGCGCTTTCCCGGCCTCGTGTCGATGTTCGCGCGCCTGGGTGAGCAGACCGGCACCCTGCCGCTGATGCTGCAGCGCGCGGCCAACCAGCTGGGCGCCGAAGTGCAGCGCCGCGCGATGCATCTGGCGACCATCCTCGAGCCGCTGCTCATCGTGGCGATGGGCGGGGTGGTGATGCTGATCGTGCTGGCCGTGATGCTGCCGATCATCCAGTTGAACCAGCTCGTCAAATAGCGGAGTCGCGCCATGGCCAATCGGAGCTACCTGTTCGCAAGCCCCTTCGTTCCAGGCCCGGACGCCGCAGGCAACGATCCGAAACAGGTCAAGGGCCTCTCGGAGTGCAACTACAACATCCCGCTGGTTTACCGGCTGCTGGTGTCGGCCGACGTGCAACGCTGCCGCTCGCTGATCTGGTCCATGCCCGAACCCACCGCTCTCGCGGGCCGCGCCGGCGCGGGCATCGACCGGCTCGAGCAGTTCCTGTCCCGCATCGACCACCCCGCCATTGCACCGATGCGTGACCAGGCGCTCGACTTCCTGAACCGCCACGCCGACCGCAACGGCTACATCTTTCTGGAGTGCGCCGAGGTTCTCAGCATGGACGACACGCCGCTCGACACGCAGGCCGCGAGTCTGCTGCATGGCGTGCAAAACATCGACGCCGAGGTCGAGGCAGCCCTGGCCCTCCTGACCCCGAAGAAAAAGAGCTTCTGGGACCGCATCTTGACGCCCTCGCAGGAGAGCATCGAGGCGCCGCTGCGCGACCTGGGCCTGGGCTACTGGTCGGATACGCTCTACTTCTCGCTCAACGCAGCGCCCACCGACGACGCCTGAACCGCCTCCTGCCATGCCAGTCACTCTCGAAGACAAACTCGTGGTCGCGATTTCCTCGCGGGCGCTGTTCAACCTCGAGGAAGAAAACAAGATCTTCGAGGCCGGCGACAACGAGGGCTACATGAAGCTGCAGCTCGACCGGCTCGACGTGCCGGCCGCGCCCGGCATCGCGTACTCGCTGATCCGGAAGTTGCTGCGCTTCAACGACGACGGCGTGCAGCGCGTGGAGGTGGTGATCCTCTCGCGCAACGATCCGGTCTCGGGCATGCGCATCTTCAAGTCGAGCGCGGCGGCCGACATCAAGCTGCAGCGCGGCGTGTTCACGCAGGGCCGCCCGCCCTTCGGCTACCTGCGCCCGCTGCGCGCCCATCTGTTTCTCTCGGTCAATGCACAGGACGTGCGCGAGGCGCTGGTCGCGGGCTTTCCGGCCGCGCGCGTGCTGGTCGAATCGGTGAAGGCGAGCGATGCCTGGCCCAACGAAGTGCGCATCGCCTTCGACGGCGACGCGGTGCTGTTCTCCGACGAAGCCGAGCGCGTGTTCCAGGCCGAGGGGCTCGATGCCTTCCAGGCCCATGAACTCAGCAAGGCCGACCTGCCGCTGCCCGAAGGCCCGTTCAAGCCGCTGCTGATGGCGCTGCACCGGCTGCAGATGGCGGGCAACGCGCAGATGCGCATCCGCACCGCACTGGTCACCGCACGCAGCGCACCGGCGCACGAGCGCGCGATCCGCACGCTGATGAACTGGAACATCCGCGTCGACGAGGCGATGTTCCTCGGCGGCCTGCCCAAGGGCGAGTTCCTGCGCGAGTTCGAGCCCGATTTCTTCTTCGACGACCAGACGGGTCACGTCGATGCAGCCTCGCGGCATGTGCCCGCGGGGCATGTGTCCAGCGGCATCAGCAACGAGCCCTGAGAAGGTGTGAGCGAGCAGCCTGAGTGCCCCTTGAGAGGCCCTCGGGACACAGTTCGTCACGCGAGCGCCTTCGCTTTGTCATCGTCGGTTCACGGCGACGTCACGCGTTCTCCATAGTCTTGCGGTCAGTCCGGTGCGCGGTGCCTTCATGGCGCCTTTTTTTTGTTGCGCCCGCTCCCACTGCTTGCGCCTGATCACTCGATCGATACCCACGAACTACACAGAGAGGACCACTCCATGCTTCATTCACTTCCTGCGCGGCTCGTGTCCGCATTGATCCTGGCTTGCACGCTTTCCGCCTGCGGTGGCGGCAACGACGGTGGCGGCTTCTTCGGTGGCCTGCCGGGCGCCGGAACACCCACCACGCCCCCCGTCACGCCCCCGCCAGACACCGGCGTCAAGCCCGAGATGCGTTGCGCACCGTGAGCGAACTCATGCCCCACGACAAGACCATGAATTCACGCCGCAAATTCCTCACCGGTACCGCCACCACAGGCGCTGCCGCCCTCGCACTCTCGGCATTCCCGCCGAGCATTCGCCGTGCGCTCGCCCTTCCCGCCAACAACAAGACCGGCACGATCAAGGACGTCGAGCACGTCGTGATCCTGATGCAGGAAAACCGCTCGTTCGATCACTACTTCGGCACGCTCATGGGCGTGCGCGGCTTCGGCGACCGGTTCACGATTCCTCTGCCCAAGGGGCGCAACGTCTGGCAGCAGGAAGATGACACCGGCAGGCTCGTTTTGCCCTACCACCTCGACCAGACCAAAGGCAACGCGCAACGTGCAGGCGAGACGCCGCATCGATGGGAGAACGCCCAGCCCGCCTGGGACGGCGGCCGGATGTATCAGTGGGCAAAGTACAAGAGAGCAGACACGCCTCCGCACACACAGGCGATGGGCTACCTCAAGGAAGCCGAACTGCAGTTCCAGTTCGCCCTCGCCAACGCCTTCACGATATGTGACAGCTACCACTGCAGCATGCACACAGGCACCAACTCGAACCGCTTGTTCCACTGGACCGGAACCAACGGCCCCTCGGGCCAGACGACCACCGGCGTTGCCGGTGTCGCATCGGTAGACAACACCTGGGACAGCATCGGCCCTTCCGGGGATTCCCTGGACTGGAAGACGTTTCCCGAGCGCCTGCAGGAGAAGGGGATCACCTGGTTCGTCTATCAGAATTTGCCCGACAACTTCACGGACAACCCGCTCGCCGGCTTCAAGAACTATCGCAAGGCCAACGAGAAGAACATGGTCGACGAGAAGGCGACGACAGCAGGTCCCTACAAATCCATCTACGACGATCGCACGAACGAGAAGTACAACCCGCTCTACAAAGGCATCTCCAACACCATGCCCGACGGCGGCTTTCTGAAGACATTCAAGCAAGACATCCTGGACAAGAAACTGCCGCAGGTGTCATGGATCGTCGCACCCGCCCAATACTCGGAGCACCCAGGGCCTTCCAGCCCGGCAGAAGGCGCTTGGTACACGCAACAGGTGCTGGAAGCGCTCACCGACTCTCCCGACACATGGAGCAAGACGGTGCTCATCGTCAACTTCGATGAGAACGACGGCAACTTCGACCACATGCCTTCGCCTTCGGCTCCGTCGCTGATCAACCCTGATACCCCCGGCAACAGCCTCGCCGCAGGCAAGACCACGCTGTCCGATGCAGACCTGAGCTACGAGTACTTCACCCACAAGTCGGTTTCGGGCTCGATGTATCCCTCGAACGGGGACGGTCTCGTCTATGGTCCGGGCCCGCGTGTGCCGATGTACGTGATCTCGCCGTGGAGCCGCGGTGGCTGGGTCAACTCGCAGGTGTTCGACCACACCTCGGTCATCCGCTTTCTCGAGGAATGCTTCGACGTGAAGGAGCCGAACATCCCGCCCTTCCGGCGCGCGGTATGCGGCGACCTCACGAGCGCCTTCAACTTCGTGACGCCCAATACGGAAGTGCCGCCCCCGCTGGCGGGTCGCACGACGAAGCCTGAGACCGGCGATCTGCGACTGGCTCAGGAGGCCCTGGGTGCGGTCCCGCTTCCGCTCGATCCGCAAGTGCCACGCCAGGCCACCGGCACGCGCCCGTCACGTGCCCTCCCCTATGAACTGCACGTGAGCGCGCGCAGCGATGCCATCGGCGGCAAGGTGCAACTGCTGTTCTCGAATACCGGCAAGGCCGCCGCCGTGTTCCACGTTTACGACAAGTACCACCTGGATCGCCTGCCGCGCCGCTACATGGTCGAGTCCGGCAAGACGCTGGACGACGCATGGAGCGCGATGACCGACAACAGCGGCTTCTACGACCTCTGGGTGCTCGGGCCGAATGGCTTTCACCGCCACTTCAAGGGCGACCTCAATCGCCTGCGCGCGGGCGATGCAGCGGTGCCTGAAGTGCGTGTGTGCTACGACATCGCCAATGGCAACGTGTACCTGAGCATGCGCAACGACGGCAAGAGCGCCTGCACGTTCACGATTCGCGCCAAGGCCTACCGCAACGACGGCTCATGGACTGCCACCGTCGCCGGCGGCAACTCGGCCGAGCAGCACTGGGACCTCGCAGCCAGCGGCGCCTGGTACGACTTCGACGTGACCTGCGATGCGGACACCACCTTTCACCGCCGCTTCGCCGGCCGCGTGGAAACCGGCAAGCACTCGGTGAGCGACCCCGCGATGGGCATGCCAGACCTCTGAGCCTCGCTGCCTCGTTTCGATGACAAGGCGATGGGTGCGCACAAGACGCACCCGCGCCTTGCCACGCCCCCACCTCAAGAATCATCAGGACCAGCCACGATGAACTCACGCCGCAAATTCCTCACGGGCACCGCCACCACCGGCCTCGCCGCGGCCGCGCTCGCGGCCTTTCCGCCGGGCATCCGGCGCGCCCTCGCCCTTCCCGCCAACAACAAGACCGGCACGATCAAGGACGTCGAGCACATCGTGATCCTAATGCAGGAGAACCGGTCGTTCGACCAGTACTTCGGCACCCTCAAGGGCGTGCGCGGCTTCGGCGACCCGCGTCCGATCGCATTGCCCGATGGCAAGCCCGTCTGGTATCAGCCCAAGGGCAGCGGCTATGTGCTGCCTTATCACCCGGATGCCGGCAACCTCGGCTCGAAATTCATCTCCGGCCTGAATCACGGTTGGACCGACGGGCACAACGCGTGGAACAAGGGTCAATACGACGGATGGGTGTCGGCCAAGAGCGCCCGCACGATGGCCTACATGACGCGCGAGGACATCCCCTTTCATTTCGCGCTGGCCGACGCCTTCACGATCTGCGACGGCTATCACTGCTCCTTGCTGGGCCCCACCGACCCCAACCGGTACTACATGTTCAGTGGATGCTGCGGCAACGACGGCACCAACGGCGCCACCGGCGGCCCGGACATCTCGAATGGCGAGACGGGCAACTACAGCTGGACGACCTATCCTGAGCGGCTCGAGGCGGCAAATCCAAAGATCTCGTGGAAGGTCTACCAGGACATCGGGACCGGGCTGGATGCAGGCGGAGGTTGGGGCTGGACGAGCAACGACAAGTTCATTGGAAATTACGGCGACAACTCGTTGCTCTATTTCAAGCAGTACCGCGATGCCACGCCGGGCAGTGCGCTGTACGACAGGGCTCGGACCGGAACCAACATTGCCGTCACCAAGGGATCGCTCTTCGAGCAACTCGAGAACGACGTCGCCAGCGGCAATTTGCCAAAGGTGTCGTGGATCGCCGCGCCCGAGGCCTACACCGAGCACCCCGACTGGCCAGCGAATGGCGGCGCCTGGTACATCGACCATGTCCTGCAGGCACTGACCTCCAACGCGGATGTGTGGAGCAAGACCGTGCTGCTCGTGACCTACGACGAGAACGATGGCTGGTTCGACCATGTGCCGCCGCCCTTCGCGCCCTTCTCCGCGGATCAAGGGCTGTCCACCGTCAGCACCCGGAACGAATACCACACCGATGGCCAGCCTTTCGGCCTTGGCGTGCGTGTCCCGATGCTGGTGGTTTCACCTTGGTCCAAGGGCGGTTGGGTCAATTCGCAGGTGTTCGACCACACGTCGATCATTCGTTTCATCGAAGCCTGTTTTGGCGTGCAGGAGCCGAACATCTCGCCCTGGCGTCGCGCAGTCTGTGGCGACCTGACTTCGGCTTTCAACTTCGCCAATCCGGACCCGGTCATTCCGGCGCTCTCGCCCACCGCGGGCTATGTGCCACCCACGACGAACCCGGGCAGCTATACATCCACGCCACCGGCCGCCCAGACGCTGCCGAGGCAGGAACCCGGTCAGCGCCCCGCTCGCGCCGTCCCCTACGAACTGTTCGTGCATGGCAGGACCGATCGCGCCGCCGGCAGGTACTGGCTCGACTTCGGCAACACCGGCAGCGTGGCGGCCGTGTTTCAGGTGTATGCCGGCAATCGCACGGACGGCCCCTGGGTGTACACCGTCGAAGCGGGCAAGAAGCTCTCGGATTACTGGAACGCGGTTGCCATCACGCAAGGGATCTACGATTTCAGCGTCTACGGCGCCAATGGCTTCCTGCGTCAGTTCAAAGGCAATGTGTCGACGGCGACCGCTGCGGGACACGCCAATCCGGAAGTCGCCGCTTGCTACGACATCACCAACCGCAGCATCCAGCTGACGCTCAAGAACACGGGCGACGCACCATGCCAGGTGACGGTGGTCAACGGCTACGGCAGCGCGGCGCAGCGCGACTTCACGTTGAACGCCGGCGCCAGCGTCGAGGATTACTGGGACCTGAGCACGAGCGACGGGTGGTACGACTTGTCGATCACGGCCAACACCGGCGACAGCTTTCTTCGGCGCTTTGCGGGGCATGTCGAGAACGGCAAAGCGAGCAAGTCTGACTCGAAGTTGGGCCTGGCGCCGCCGCCGGTGATTCCTCCTCCGCCGCCACCACCACCGGCCCCGCCTGCGACGCTGACGGCCTTGAAGACCAGCATCGCGGCGGGAAGCACCATCGATTTCAGCTACAGCGTTCCGGACAAGGACGTCGATGCAACGAACTGGGTCGGTGTTTTCTCCTCCTCCCTCGCGACGCCAGTGTCACCCTCCCTGGCCTGGCAATACGCGACCAGTGCCAGCGGCCAGGTAACGCTGAAGACGGAAGCGCTTGCTGCGGGTTCTTACAAGGTATGGCTTCTGGCTGACGATGGATATGAAGTGCTGGCGGGGCCGGTGGCGTTTGCGGTGACCTGAAGCATTGCGGCCAGTGGTACTGACTTCGTGGTGAGTTGCGAGGCAGACACTGGTCACTACTGCCGCTTCGCCGGCCGCGTGGAAACGCGGCAAGCACACGGCGAGCGATCCCGCGATGGCTTACGGGACCTCTGAGCCGCACACGGGCTCTCGCGCAAAATCCCGCCATGCTGATCCTCCAACACGCCGACATCCTCGTCACCATGGACGCCACCCGGCGCGAAATCGCCGACGGCGCCGTGGTGACCGACGGGCCCGCGGTGGCCTGGGCCGGGCCCACCGCCGAGCTGCCCACCGCCTACCTCGATGCCCTGCGCAACGGCCAGGCCGAGGCCATCAACATGCACGGCCACGTCGTGATGCCCGGCCTGGTCAACACGCACCACCACATGTACCAGAGCCTCACGCGCGCCGTGCCCGAGGCGCAGGATGCCGAGCTCTTCGGCTGGCTCACGAACCTGTATCTGCTGTGGGCGCGCCTCACGCCCGAGATGATCCGCGTCTCGACGCAGACGGCGATGGCCGAGCTGATGCTCTCGGGTTGCACCACCACCAGCGACCATCTCTACCTCTTTCCCAACGGCTCGAAGCTCGACGATTCGATCGAGGCGGCCGACGCGATGGGCATGCGCTTTCATGCCGCGCGCGGCAGCATGAGCGTGGGCCGCAGCGCCGGCGGCCTGCCGCCCGACGAGGTGGTGGAAACCGAAGAAGCCATCCTGCGCGACAGCGAGCGCCTCATCGGCCGCTGGCACGATGCCTCGCGCCATTCGATGCGCCGCATCGTGCTCGCGCCCTGCTCGCCGTTCTCGGTCTCGCGCGACCTGATGCGGCTGTCGGCCGAACTCGCGCGCGAGCGCGGCGTGTCGCTGCACACGCACCTCGCCGAGAACGACAACGACGTCGCCTACTCACGCGAGAAGTTCGGCATGACGCCGGCCGAGTACGCCGAAGACCTGGGCTGGGTCGGCCGCGACGTGTGGCACGCGCACTGCGTGAAGCTCGACGAAGCCGGCATCGCGCTCTTCGGGCGTACCGGCACGGGCGTGGCGCATTGCCCCTGCTCGAATATGCGGCTGGCCTCGGGCATCGCGCCCATCGGGGCGATGCGGCGCGCGGGTGTGCCGGTGGGCCTGGGCGTGGATGGCAGCGCGTCGAACGACGGCGCGCACATGCTGGGCGAAGCGCGTCAGGCCATGCTGCTGCAGCGCGTGGGTCATGGCCCCGCGGCGATGACGGCGCGCGAGGCGCTGGAGATCGCGACGCTCGGTGGCGCGCAAGTGCTCGGGCGCGACGACATTGGCGCGCTGGCACCCGGCATGTCGGCGGACATCGTGGCCTTCGACATGCGGGGCGTGGCGCACGCGGGCGCGTGGCATGACCCGGTGGCGGCGCTGGTGTTCTGCACGCCGGCAGCGGCTTCGCTGAGCGTGATCAATGGGGAGGTCCGCATTCGCGATGGACGCTTCACGGGGCTGGAGTTGAGGCCGTTGCTCGCGAGGCATCGGGACTTGGCGCGAACGCTGTATGAGAGCGCCCGGCATCCGCATGTGGGCGCGCGATAAGGACGCTCAGTTCAAGCGAACCATCGGGCACGACAGGATCAGCCGCTCCTCCAGCGGCGAGTTGCGCCAATCGGGCAATGCCCTGTTCCTGTACGACGCCAGCGACTGGTAGCCGTTGATGTTCCAGCCGTAGGTGCTGGTCTGTTCCATTTCGAAGACTTCATACAGGCACCGACGGCTTCGCGATTTGATGTGCACGGCAATCCGCTGGTGGCCGGCCGTCGAATCCTTCGCAAGCACTTCGTACCGGCTCGGCTTGCAGATGCTGTAGGTCGATATCCACTCGACCGTCTTCTCGCGGATATAGACCCCTCCGGAACAAGCCCGCCCCGTTCCGTTGAAAGCGCCGGTGAACGGCGCATCGGCCGCCATGACGGTGCCTGCGAAGAGCCACAAGACCAGTCCTCCCATCGCTCTCGCTCTCTGCATACGGCCTCCGCTGCCTTGTGTCGTTGGATCGTGCGCGTATCTGACGGCGCTTCAACGCCGCATGGTGTCCAGCTGCGTGACGGGTGCGCTGTCGTTGCCCCACGAGCCGCGAATGTAGGTGAGCACGGCCGCCACTTCCGCGGCATCCAGCACCTGTCCGAACGGCGGCATGCCGTACGGGCGCGGATTGCCCGCCGTCGATGGCAGGAAGCCGCCGTGCGAAACCACCTGGATGAGGTTGGTCGGTGGCGACATGTTCACCGCGCGATTGCCTGCCAGCGGCGGATAGGCGCCGGTCGCGCCCTGGCCCTGGTCGCCATGGCAGTAGGCGCAGCGCTGGTCGTAGATCTTGCCGCCGCGCGCCATCGTGCCGGCATCGCGGCGGATGGGCGTTGGCGAGCGTGCGGGTTCGTCGGCCCTGGGAACCTCGGGCAGGTCTTTCAGGTAGCCCGCCATGGCCGTGAGGTCCGCCTCGCTCAGGTGCTGCGTGCTGCGGAACACCACGTCGGCCATCGGCCCCATCACCGAGCCGCCCGGCGCGGTGCCGGTCTTGAGCAGCGCCACCACGTCGGCCGTGGGCCACGCGGCCACGCCGGCCTGGTGCCTGTCGGTGAGCGAGGGCGCATACCAGTTCTCCACCGCGATGAGCCCGCCCGAGAGGCCGAGCTTCGTCTCGGTTGCGCCGAGCGAATTGCGTGCGCCGTGGCAGGCGATGCAATGGCCGAGGCCGTCGACAAGGTAGGCGCCGCGGTTCCATTCGGCAGGCTTGCCCGCATTGGCCACGAAGGGCTCGGGCTTGAACGAGAGCGCGCGCCACACGGCCAGCGCGGCCTGCGTGTCATAGGGAAAGCGCAGCCGGTGCGCCATGTTCGGCACCGGTGCGGGCGCCACGGTGCGCAGGTAGGCGTAGATGGCGTCCGAGTCCTCGCGCGTCACTTTGGTGAAATTGGGGTACGGGAACGCCGGGTAGAGCAGGCGCCCGTCCTTGCTGCGGCCGTTGTGCATCGCGCGCCAGAAATGCGCGCTGCTCCAGCCGCCGATGCCGGCCTTGGCGTCGGAGGTGAGGTTGCTCGAATAGATGGTGCCGAAGGGCGTCTCGATCGGCAGTCCGCCTGCATAGGGCTGGCCGCCGCGCGTGGTGTGGCAGCCCACGCAGTTGCCGGCCAGCGCGAGGTAGCGGCCGCGCTCGACCTGCTGGGGCGTGGCGTCGAAAGCCTGGGGTTGTTCGGGCAGCGGGTCTTCGCCGCGCAGGTTCATCGCCACGAGCACGCCGGCGAACACGGTCGCGAGCACGATGAGGGTGAGAAGGGTCCAGCCGAGGTGTCGCAGTTTCATCGCGGACTCACTTCGGCATGCCGCCGCACGCCACACGCTGCGATCCAGGCAAGGGTGCGGGCAACGAAGCCGCGGGCTTGCTGTTCGCCGGCATCGGCTGCACGGCCAGCCAGCTTGCGACCGCGTTGATGTCGGCCGTGTTCATGTGACGGCCGACATCCGCCATGCAGTCGGGCGCCATGGCATGCCGCTCGCTCGTGAGCCACGCGCCGAGCTGCGACGACACATAGAGCCGCGGTAGCCCGAGCAGCCCCGGGATCGCCGGCCGCACGCCGGTGAGCGCCGCGCCATGGCACTGCACGCAGGCCGGGATGCCGCGTGCCGCATCGCCTTCGAGCGCGAGCTTGCGGCCGCGCTGCAGTTGCTCGGGCGTCGCATCGCTGTTGGGCGAGATCGGCGGGTACGGCAGGTCGAGCCCCGCGAAGTACTCGGCCATCTCGCGCAGGTAGGCGTCGGAGAGGTGCTGCACCATGTACGCCATGTCGGCGTTGAAACGGCGGCCGTCGCGAAAGTTCACGAGCTGGTTGAAGAGATAGCCTGCGGGCTTGCCGGCCAGGCGTGGAAAGAAGCCCGCGTTGGTGGTCGCACCTTCGCGGCCGTGGCAGGCGATGCACGCGGCCACGCGCTGCTCGATGGTGTCGGGCACGGTGGCCGGCGGCGCGGCACTTGCCACGCCTTGCACGAGGAACAGCAGCGCGAGCGCGAAGGAGCGGAGACCGGCCGTCATGTGCCGGCCACGAAGCGCGCCAATGTGATCAGGCCCGCGACCAGCAACAGCACCACGCACAGCGCGACGCCGATCAGCGGCAGGATGCCGACCTGCGCGGTCCGCTTGTCGGCGTCGGCGCGGCGTCCGCCCAGCCCGATGAAGCTCCAGAGAACGGCGCGCACCGCGCGCATGAGATTGGACATGCACCGACTGTGCGCCAGAACGCCCCGAAAAAACAGATGCAGATCCAGCCCGATTCACCGGTGCAGATAAAGTCCGTGCCAATGACGAGCCCCCGGAAATGAAACAACGAGCACCTGTGCGATGAAGCGTTACGAAGCCCTGGCCGCCGACATCGAGGCCTCGATCCGCAACGGCACCCTGAAGACCGGCGACCGCCTGCCCTCGGTGCGCCACACCGGGCAGAGCCGCGGGGTCAGCGCATCGACGGTGTTCCAGGCGTACTACCTGCTGGAAGCGCGCGGCCTCGTGCGCGCACGCGACCGCTCCGGTTATTACGTGACGGGCGGCGGCCTGCGCGATGCGCCGCCCGAATCCACCCTCACCTCGCGCCCCGCGGACGGCCCCATGTCGCTCGACGTGAGCGACCGCGTGTTCGACATCCTCGAAGCCAGCATGTCGCGCAAGGTCGTGCCCTTCGGCTCGGCGTTTCCGAGCCCGCTGCTGTTTCCGCTCGCGCGGCTGGGCCAGTTCATGGCTGCGAGCGCCAAGTCGCTCGACCCGTGGAGCACGGTGGACGACCTCACGCCCGGCAGCGCAGCGCTGCGACGGCAGATCGCGCTGCGGTATCTGGCTGACGGCATGCAGGTGCCGGCCGAGGAGATCGTCATCACCAACGGCGCGCTCGAGGCGCTCAACCTGTGCCTCGCGGCGGTCACGCGGCCGGGCGATGCGGTGATCGTCGAATCGCCCACCTTCTATGCCGCGCTGCAGGCGCTGGAGCGCATGGGCCTGAAGGCCATCGAGGTGCCGACGCATCCCGGCGAAGGCATCGACCTCGGCGCGCTCGAACAGGCCATCGCGGCGCACCAGCCCAAGGCCTGCTGGCTCATGACGACCTTCCAGAACCCACTCGGCAGCCTGATGCCCGATGCGAAGAAGAAGGCGCTGGTCGCGCTGCTCGCGCGCCATGAACTGCCGCTGATCGAGGACGACGTGTACGCCGAGCTCTACTTCGGCGACCGCCGGCCCGCGCCGGCCAAGGCCTTCGACACGCAAGGGCTGGTGCTGCACTGCTCGTCGTTCTCGAAGTGCCTCGCGCCGGGTTACCGCATCGGCTGGACTTCGGCCGGGCGCTTCGCGCGCAAGGTGGCGCGGCAGAAGCTCACGTCCACGCTCAGCACCTCGGCGCCCGCGCAGCTTGCGCTCGCGGCGTACCTGGAAAAGGGCGGCCTCGACAAGCACCTGCGGAAGCTCCGCCAGACGCTCGCGATGCAGCAGGCGACCTTCGCGCAGGCGGTGGGGCACTACTTTCCCGAGGGCACGCGCGCCACGCGGCCGTTGGGTGGCTACTTCCTGTGGGTCGAGCTGCCGGCGCAGGTGGATGCGCTCGATATCCACCGCAAGGCGCTGGCGCTCGGCATCAGCGTCGCGCCGGGCCCGATCTTTTCAGCGACGCGCGCCTTCACGCATTGCCTGCGCCTGAACTACGGCCACGTGTGGGATGCGCAGAGCGAGAAGGCGATGCGGACACTGGGCCGCCTGGTGGCCGAAGCCGCAGGCGGTACAGCCTGAACAGCAGGAACGACGCGATGGCGAGGTTCAGCAGGTTCCAGCCGATGCCGTTGATGAAGGCCGCGTGGTAGCTGCCGGTCAGGTCGAAGACCTTGCCCGACATCCACCCGCCCAGCGCCATGCCGAACAGCGAGAACATCAGCACCGTGCTCACGCGCGCGCCGGCTTCCTTCGGCGGAAAGTGCTCGCGCACGATGATCGCGTAGGCCGGCACGAGGCCGCCCTGGAAAAGCCCGAACAGCGCCGAGATCACATAGAGCGACACCAGCCCGTCGAACGGCAGGAACAGGAGCAGCGCGATGCACTGCAGCACGCCGCCCAGCAGCAGGGTGCGGAGACCTCCGATGCGGTCGCAGATCGCACCCGACACCAGCCGGCTCACCACGCCGAAGCCGAGCATCAGCGACAGCATCATCGCGCCCTGCGCGGGCCCGTAGCCCAGGTCGCCGCAGTAGGCCACGATGTGCACCTGCGGCATCGCCATCGCCACGCAGCAAGCCACCGCTGCGACGCACAGCAGGCCTTGGGCTGTGCCCATGCCGAGGCCGAAGGGCCGGGTCAGGTCGCGAAACGGTGCTGCATTCGATGTGCCGTTGACAGGCGCGGCAGCCACTGCCGGCGGTCGCGCACGGAAGAAGAGCGCGAGCAGCGCCATCGCGATGCCGCAGAAGATGCCCATGCCGATGTAGGTCTGGCGCCAGCCGACCGTCTCGATGAAGTGCTGCGCGATTGGCGGCCAGATGGCGCCGGCGACGTAGTTGCCGCTTGCGCACACCGCCACCGCGATGCCGCGCCGCTTGACGAACCACAGCGAGGTGTCGGCCACCAGCGGTGCGAAGGCGGCCGAGCTGCCAAGCAGGCCGACCAGCAGGGCCTGCGCGATGGTGAACGAGACGATGCCGCCCGACAGCCCCGTGGCGATGTAGCCCGCGGCGAGGAAGACCGAGCCCATCAAGAGCGGCCACATCACGCCGAAACGGTCGGCCAGCTTGCCCATGAGCACGCCGCCGAAACCGAAGCCGAGCATCAACCAGGTGTAGGGCAGCGAGGCAGCGGCACGGTCGATGCCAAACTCGGTCTGTACCGCGGGCAGCATCACCGACACCACATACATGCCGCTGCTGCCGACCGTCATGATCAGCAGCGTGAGGCCCAGGCGCAGCATGGCGTAACGCGAATCCGCCGCGTGGACGGTTGTCTCGGATGTCTTCATTGTTTTTCTCCCCGCCGAGGATACCCCCGGCGCGAAGATGCGAGCGAGCAGTGTCCGGCGACGCGGGGCCGCCTTCGCGCGCGAGACGCGGATCAGCTCGCCAACGCGGCCGGCAGCACGACGTTCGCCGAAGCCTTGGGCATCGGCCCACCCGGCTTGGGCTTGTCGTCGCAACCGGCCGCGATGAGGCCGATGCAGAACAGAAGAGCGAGTGCTGTGCTTCTCATGCGGCGGATGCTATGCCTGCCGCCTTGCGCGTCAAGTCGGACGCAATGCCGCGCCGGTATCGGCGGTATCAGGCAAGGGTCGGGCGTTCGCCGTCCTGCAGCCGGCGCTCGATGTCCTCGAGCACGTTCGGCAGGTCGGCCACGCTGTCGATCACGTAGTGCGCGCCGGAGGCCTTGAGCTGCGCGGTCGCGGCTTCGCGCAACGCCTGCTGCTTCGCTTCGTCGAGCGCCGTCCACTCGGCCAGTGTGAGCCCCACCGAGTTGCCGCTGACCGCGAGGCCGACGGCCCAGGTGCCCGCGTTGAGGCCTTCCTGCAGGCCCACGCCGGTGTCGTCGACCTTCACCACGGTGTGCGGCGGCCACACGCCGAGGTCGGCAAAGCAGCGGTACATCATGAGCGGCGACGGGCGACCTTCGGCGAGGTCGCCGCCGCACACAAGGTTGTCGGGCGAATAGCCGCCGGCCGCGGCGATGGGCACGACCACTTCCATGATCGGTCGGTTGTAGCCGGTGGTCGAGCCGATCTTGAGGCCTCGCTCGCGCGCCGCGTTCACCGCGTCGAGCGCGCCGGGAATGAAATCGGCATGGTCGCGCGCGCTCGCGGCATTCATCGGCGTGAACACCTCGTAGAGACGGTCGACGTCCGCATCGTTGAAGGCGTGGCCGTGCTTCGCTTCCCATTGCGACGCGATGCGCGGCAGCGTGCCGAGCGCCTTGATGTGGTCCCACTTGGCCATGCCCATCGGGCCGCGGGCCTCGGCGATGGTGATGTCCACGCCGAACTGTTCGAACAGCTTCACGAAGGCGCCCATGGGCGCGCAGGAGCCGAAGTCGAGGATGGTGCCGGCCCAGTCGAAGACGACGGCCTGGAGCTTGGAGTGGTTGTGGGCGTTCATGGCGGCTGAAGGGATGGAAGGGATCGGCGAGGTGCGCATCACCACGCGTCGAGAACGTCGTGCGCGATGCCGAAGCCGGTGCTCGCGCCGCTGCCGCTGGTGACCAGCACCACGCGCGTGGCATCGTCGGGTGCGTCGATCACGCAGGGCGTGGTCTTCGACGACGGATAGACGCCGGTCCAGCGTTCGGTGACCTGCGCCGTCTCCAGGTTGAGCGTGCTGCGCAGGTGGCGCAGGATGAGCTGGTCGACCTCTTCCATCGCGAAGGGCTCGGGTGCATCGCCGTAGTGGTGCGAATCGCCGACCACGAGCGAGCCGTCGGCGCTCTGCACCACGATCAGGTGGATGCCGTGCGCGAGCGACGCCGCCTCTTCCTCCTGCAGCCGCGCGCGCAGCGCGGCGGCCTCGGGCAGCGTGTTGTAGCCCTCGTAGCGCACGAGGCTCAGGTCCGTCATCACCGAGCCCGGCAGGCGGAAGCCCGCCTCGGGCTTCACGCGCAGCATCTGCAGGCGGCACAGCGTGAGGTCATAGGCGGCGATGCGGTCGGCGAAGAGGTCGTGCAGGTCGGAGTTGGTGCAGACCACCACGCGCTCGCCGCGGAGCATGCCGCGCGAGGTGCGCACGCGCGGCGTTTCCACCTCGTGCACGGTCTCGCCGAAGCGGAACACGACGCCATGCACCTCGGCCAGCCATTGGGTGAGCAGGCCGATGGCGGTGCGCGACTCGATGCGCAGTTCGTGTGGGCTGAACAGCACCGAGCGCGCATCGGCCAGGCTCATGGCGGGCGCCTTGGCCTGCGCGTCGTCTGCATCGAGCAGCTCGCAGCCTTCGCCCATCGGCGTGCGCATGAAGGCTTCGAGCACCGCATGCGCCTCGGGACGGTAGGCCGCGAGCCAGAGGTTGCGGTGCACGATGTCGATGCGGGCCTCCGGCGCCACGCGCTGCCAGACCTCGCGCGCATGCATCGCGCGGCGCCAGGTGTCGCCCGGCGCCTGGCCCGAGATGGTGATGAAGCCGAAGTTGCGGATCGATGCGCCGATGCAGGCCGCATCGCGCTCGACCACGCAGAC
The DNA here is from genome assembly GCF_024701975.1 of Variovorax sp. ZS18.2.2. Classification (GTDB taxonomy): domain Bacteria; phylum Pseudomonadota; class Gammaproteobacteria; order Burkholderiales; family Burkholderiaceae_C; genus Variovorax. Next base: position 478,686 of record NZ_JANLNM010000004.1, on the reverse strand, counting down.
CTTGAGGCCGCGCTGCGCGGCGGTGTAGGCATGCGCCAGGCCGACGATGCCGGCGCCGACGACGATGAGGTCGAAGCTGTCCTTTGGGGTTCCGGGCATCACCGGTTTCTCCAGGCTTGGGTGCGCTTGAGCGTCCAGTGCCCGGCCAGTGCGAACACGCCGCGGCCGATGGCGGCCGTGAGCATGATCAGCGAGGCCATGGCGGCCGCGGGCGCCACGTCGCCGGCGTCGTCCATGTTGAGCACGGCGATGGCGGCCAGCGTGGTCTGCGGCGAGTAGAGGAACACGACGGCCGACACGGTGGTCATCGCGTTGACGAAGAAATAGCCGCCCACGTTGAGCACGGTCGGCAGCGCCACCGGCAGGTGCACGCGCCAGATCGTGTGCCAGAACGGCACGCCCATCGACTCGGACACCAGCTCGTACTCGCGGTCGAGCTGGCGCAGCGCGGTGAGCGAGGTGAGGTGCGCCACCGAGAAGAAGTGCGCCACGGTGCAGATGACCAGGATCGTCATGCCGCCGTAGAGCCCGTTCAGCGGATTCGACGGCGAGATGAAGAAGAAGATGTAGCCCACGCCCAGCACCAGCCCCGGCACCGCGAGCGGCAGGTTCGCGAGCAGGTTGAGCAGTTCGCGCAGCAGGCCGAAATGGCGCGGCTTCTCCACCAGATAGGCCGAGACGAAAGTGACGAGCGCGCCCGCCACTGCGGCGCACAGCGCGAGCCGCAGCGAGTTGAAGTAGCTGCCCCAGCCGCCGCCATCCATGTTGCTGAAGTCGTAGTTCTTCAACGACGGCGCGAGCTGGTAGGGCCAGTAGGTGGCGAGCGATGCGAACACCGCCATGCCGATCATCACGAGGATGGCACAGGCCGTGAGCACGCAGAAAACGAGCAGCGCGCGGTCGCGCGACGCCACGGGTTCGGGCTGGTACGGCGTGGCGCGCGCCGAGAGCGCCGCCGCCTGCTTGCTGCGCACGCGGCGCTCGACCAGGAAAGACAGCACCGCCGGAATCAGCAGCACGAGCCCGACCACCGCGCCCATCTGGAAGTTCTGCTGCCCGACCACCTGCTTGTAGATGTCGGTCGCGAGCACGCCGGTCTGGCCGCCGACCACCTTGGGCACGCCGAAGTCGGTGATGACCAGCACGAACACCACCATCGCGGCCACGATGAGGCCGTAGCGCGAGGCCGGCAGCGTCACGGTGCGGAAGATGCGCCAGCGCGAGGCGCCGAGCGTCTGCGCCGCCTCATAGAGACGGCCGTCGGACGTGGCCATGGCGGTCGTGAGGATCAGCAGCGCATGCGGCAGCGTCCAGAACACCGAGCCGAGCACGATGCCCAGCGGGCCGTAGATCGTGGCACCGCCCATCAGCCCCTTGAAGAGCCCCTGGTTGCCGAACAGGTAGACCAGGCTGATGGCCGGCAGCAGCGAGGGCGCGAGCAGCGGAATGAGCGCCACCGCACGCAGCACGCCCTTGGCCGGCATGCACGAGAGCGTCAGCGCATAGGCGAACACGTAGGCGATGGCCGTGCAGATCACGGCGCTGATCGCGGCGATCCACAGGCTGTTGAAGGCCGATTGCACGAGCGCCGGGCTGTCGAGGTAGCGCGCGAAGTTCGCGAGGCCGACAAAAGCGCCGGCGCGATCGAAGAAGCTCTGGCCGACCAGCGCGCCGACGGGCAGCGCGACGATCACGACCAGCAGCAGAACGACCAGTGCAACGGCCGCGCCGGTGAGCCAGCGCTCGCGGTCGAACGCGCTGCTGCACGATATCGCCACCGGCACGACGGCGATGGCGTCAGGGGTGCTGCTCATGGCGTGGCTCAGCGCGCCAGGACCGACAGCGCATTCAGGGGCAGTTGGATGTGCACCATGCTGCTGGGCACCAGCGGCTCCTCGCCGCCGCTGCGCGCATCGGCGGGCAACTCGGCTTCGATCTCGATACCGAGCGGTTCGCAGGCCAGCCGCGCCGAGGTGCGGTTGCCGAAGAATTCCGTGTCGAGCAGGCGCGCCGCAAAGCTGTTGGCGCCGAGCTCGGTGCCGAAGCGCTTGACCACCACATGTTCGGGGCGGATGCCCACGGTGGCCTGCGAACCGACGCTGAGGTTGCCGGGCGCGCAGAACAGCTCGCTGTCGCGCACACGCACCTTGCCGTCGGCCAGCACGGTGGCGGGCAGCATGTTCATGCGGCCGACAAAACCGGCCACGAAACGGGTGCGCGGCTGGCGGTACAGCTCATCGGGCGTGCCGGCCTGCTCGATGCGGCCGTTGTGCATCAGCACCACGCGGTCGGCCATCGAGAGCGCTTCTTCCTGGTCGTGCGTGACCATGATGGTGACGATGCCCAGGCGCCTCTGCAGCGCACGGATTTCGCTGCGCAGGCTCGCGCGCACCTGCGCGTCGAGCGCTGAGAGCGGCTCGTCGAGCAGCAGCAGGCGTGGGTTCGGCGCGAGGGCGCGCGCCAGCGCGATGCGCTGCTGCTGGCCGCCCGAGAGTTGCACCGGGTATTTGTCGGCATGCGCGGTGAGGCCCACGAGGTCGAGCATCTCGCGCGAGCGCTTGGCCATCTCGCGCGCCAGCGCGCCGGTGGGATGCAGGCCGTAGGCGATGTTCTGCGCCGCCGTGAGGTTGGGGAACAGCGCATACGACTGGAACACCACGCCGAAGCCGCGCGCCGCGGGCGGCAGGCCCGCGATGTCCTGGCCGCCGAGCAGGATCTGCCCGCTGTCGGCACGCTCGATGCCGCACACGATGCGCAGCAGCGTGGTCTTGCCGCAACCCGAGGGACCGAGCAGGCACACGAATTCGCCCGGCTCGATATCGAGATCGATGCCGTCGAGCACGCGGGTGGCACCAAAGGACTTGCCGATGCCGCGGAGAGAAAGAAAGCTCGTCATGTGCTGCTTGTCCGGAAGCCGGATTACATGGGCTTCTTTTCCGACTTGGATTCGTAGCGCTTGGACCATTCCGTCAGGATGCGGTCGCGGTTGGCAGCGGCCCAGGTGAAGTCGTTCTTGGCGAGCAGCTTCTCGACATCGCCCGGCACGAACTCGAGCTTCTCCTGGATGCCCGGCAGCGCGAGCACGGCGAAGTTCTTCGCGTAGAGCTCGTTGGCCTGCTTGGTGACGGCCCAGTCGGCCAGCGCCTTGGCGGCGTCCTGCTTCTTGCTCGTCTTGATGATGCCGGTGGCTTCCATGTCCCAGCCGAGGCCTTCCTTCGGCAGCACGATGTCGATCGGTGCGCCGTCGCGCTTGGTCTTGTTGGCGCGGTATTCGAAGGACATGCCGAGCGCGAATTCGCCGGCGCCGGCCTGGCGGCAGGGCTTGCTGCCCGACTGGCTGTAGATGCCGATGTTCTGGTGCAGCGCGTCCATGTACTTCCACGCGTTTTCTTCACCCATCATCTGGATCCAGCCCGAAACCATCAGGTAGCCCGTGCCCGATGCCGCGGGGTTGGGCATGGTGATCTGGCCCTTGTAGACCGGGTTGGTCAGGTCGGCCCAGCTGGTCGGCTTGGGCAGGCTCTTCTTCTGTGCTTCGACGGTGTTGAAGCAGATGGCCGACGACCACACGTCCATGCCGACCCACTTGGGCGGGTTGGCCGGATCGCGCATGGTGGGCTTGATGGCGGCCAGGCCCTTGGGCGCGTAGGGCTGGAGCATGCCTTCCTTGTCGAGCAGCATCAGCGAGGTGGCGGCCAGGCCCCACACCACGTCGGCCTGCGGGTTGGCCTTTTCGGCCAGCAGCTTGGCGGTGACGATGCCGGTCGAGTCGCGCACGAACTTCAGCTCGATGTTCGGGTTTTCCTTTTCGAACGCGGCCTTGTAGGCCTGCACCTGGTCGGCTTCGAGCGCGGTGTAGACCAGCAGCTCGGTGCGGCCCTGCGCGGAAGCGGCGAACGCCAGCGAGAACAGGGCGGCCGGTACGGCGGCACGACGGATGAAGCGAAGCAGCATGATGGGAAATCCCTGGCGATGATTGAAATGACGCGGACAAAAGTACGCACGGCGTGGCCGTGAACGCGGCGATGCTGGCAGCACCATGTGACAGGGGTTTGTCAGGCGCGTCACACGGGCGTCATGGCGTGCGGCGACGCTCTACAGGCTGTCGCACGCGCTTCGTTTCAATTCCATGACACTCGACCTTGCCGAGATTGCCCGCCTGTTCGCCGAACGCGGCGGGGTTGCCTACGCAGGTGAGCCGGTGTCGCAGTTGGAGCACGCATTGCAATGCGCGTGGCTCGCCGAGCAGGCAGGTGCGGGCGATGCGCTCGTCACGGCCGCGCTGCTGCACGACCTCGGACACCTGCTGATCGCCGAGCACCAGACGCTGTCGCAGTCGCCCACCGAGCTGGGCATCGACGACCGCCATCAGTACATTGCACTGCCCCTGCTGCGCGGCGCTTTCGACGTGGAAGTGCGCGAGCCGATCCGCCTGCACGTGGATGCGAAGCGCTACCTGTGCGCAACGCGGCCGGACTATTTCTCGAAGCTCTCGCCGGATTCGGTGCGCAGCCTGGCGTTGCAGGGCGGGGTGATGGATGCGGCGGCGGCGACTCGTTTTGCCGAGCATCGGTGGGCCAACGATGCTGTTCGGCTGCGGTTGTGGGATGAAGAGGCGAAGGTCGAAGGGCTGAAGACGCCACCGCTGGCGCACTTCCTTGCGACGGCTGCGCGGGTTCTGCTGCGCTGACGATTGGCGAACATTTAAGAAACAGTTAAGAAACACTTGACTACGATGGGTTCCTCACGATGTCCGGCGCGCGAGCGCCTGCGAGGAAACCTGCATGTCTTCATCCGTCACGGCGCGTGCCGCCACGTTCGCCCAGGTTCTGAAGCGCGTCTTTGCGCTGTCTGCGCCCTATTTCAGGTCTGAAGAGAAATGGCGGGCGCGCGTCATGCTGCTGGGCATCGTCGCGCTGAACCTGTTCTATGTATTTGTGGCGGTACTGGGCAACCAGTGGTACGGGCGCTTCTACGACGCGTTGCAGAACAAGGACTCGGTGGTCTTCTGGCGCGAGGTGGGCGTCTTCGGCTGGATCGCCTTCGCCAACATCGCGGTGCAGGTGCTCAAGTTCTATGTGACGCAGCTGCTGCAGCTTCGCTGGCGCACCTGGATGACGCGCGACTACCTCACGCGCTGGATGTCCAACCGCACCTTCTATCACCTCGAACTCGCGCGCTACGCGACCAAGGACGGCCAGACGCCGGACAACCCCGACCAGCGGATCCAGGAGGACATGCAGCTGTTCACCGACTACACGATGACGTTGTCGATGGGCCTCTTGAACGCCGTGGTCACGCTGGTGAGTTTTGTCGGCATCCTGTGGGCGCTGTCGGGCAGCTTCGCATTCTCGATGGGCGGCACGACCTACCAGATCGCCGGCGCCATGGTCTGGCTGGCAGTGGTGTACTGCGTGGTGGGCACGGTCATCACGCACTTCATCGGCCGGCCGCTGATCGATACCAACTTCCGGCAACAGCGCTTCGAGGCCGACTTCCGGCATCACCTGGTGCGAGTGCGCGAATACAGCGAGGCGATCGCGCTGGACAAGGGCGAGAAGGTCGAGCACGGCCAACTCGACCTGCGCTTCGGCAGCGTGCTGCGCAACTACCTGGTGCTCATCAAGCAGCAGAAGAACCTGATCACTTTCACCTCGTTCTTCGGACAGGCCGCGGTGATCTTCCCGTTCATCGTGGCCGCGCCGCGCTTCTTCAGCGGTGCGATCCATCTGGGCCAGTTGATCCAGATCTCGTCGGCTTTCGGCAAGGTGCAGGAATCCTTGAGCTGGTTCGTCGACAACTACGACCGCGTGGCCGTCTGGCGCGCCACCACCGACCGCCTGACCAGCTTCGACGACGCGATGCGCGCCCACGCGGAGCAGGCCATACCGCTGGAACGCGACGAGGCCGCCGAACTGCGCAGCGATGACCTCTCGGTGACCCTGCCCAACGGCGCCACGCTGCTGAGCGGCGCCGCGCTGGCCGTGAAGCCCGGCGACAGCGTGCTGCTGCAGGGCCCGTCGGGCAGCGGCAAGTCGACGCTGTTCCGCTCCTTCGCCGGCATCTGGCCGTTCGCGAGCGGCCACGTGAAGGTGCCTGACGGCGCGGTGTTCATGCCGCAACGCCCCTACGTGCCCGACGGCAAGCTGCGCGACGCGCTGACCTACCCAAACCCCGCCGCCGATTTCACCGACGACCAACTGCGCCAGGCCCTGACCGACGCCCTGCTCCCCGACCTCGTCACCCGCCTCGACGACAGCGATTCATGGAGCCAGAAGCTCTCGGGCGGCGAGCAGCAGCGCCTGGCCATCGCACGCGTGCTGCTCAAGAAACCGGCATGGCTCTTCGCCGACGAGATCACCAGCGCCCTCGACGCCAAGGCCGAAAGCGAGCTCTACAAGCGGCTGTCGGACACGGTGCATGCGGCGGGCGGCGCGATGGTGTCGATCGCGCACCGCGCGGCGGTCGGCGACTTCCACAACCAGCGCTGGACGCTGGTGCCGCAGGAAGAAGGAACAGCGGGCGGCGCGCGCTACCGGCTGAACACCTCGGCGGCTCAGCCCGCCGCGGCCTGATCGACGTAACGCTCCCAGCCCTTCTTGCGCAAATCGCAGGCGGGGCATTCGCCACACCCATAACCCCACGCCTGCCGATGCACCCGGTCGCCGAGGTAGCAGGTGTGGGTCTCTTCCACGATCAGCTCGACCAGCGGCTCGCCGCCCAGGCGCTGCGCCATCTGCCAGGTCTCGGCCTTGTCGATCCACATGAGCGGCGTCTCGATGACGAGGCGGCGCTCCAGCCCGAGCGAGAGCGCGAGCTGCATCGCCTTCATGGTGTCGTCGCGGCAGTCGGGGTAGCCCGAGAAGTCGGTCTCGCAGACGCCGGTGACGATCACCTGCAGCCCGCGCCGGTACGCCAGCGCGCCGGCCAGCGTGAGGAACAGCAGGTTGCGCCCCGGCACGAAGGTGTTGGGCAGGCCGTCGGCCTGCATCGCGAACGCCACCTCTTCGGTGAGGGAGGAGCCGCCGAGCTGGGCCAGCGCCGCGAGCGTGAGCACATGGTCTTCGCCCAGGCGCGGCGCCCAATCGGGAAAGCGCTCGCGCATCTGCGCAAGGATGGTGCCGCGCACGTCGAGCTCGACGCGGTGGCGCTGCCCGTAGTCGAAGCCCAGCGTCTCGACACGCTGGTACTTCGAGAGCGCGTCGGCCAGGCAGGTGGTCGAGTCCTGGCCGCCGGAGAACAAGACGAGGGCGGTGGTGTGCAGGGGCATGTCCGTCAGCGGGGCCGTTGTAGTCCAAAGACGCGATTTTCGCAGGCCCGGCCTGGGGCGCGGATACGATCCCGCGGATGAGCACCAAACACCTCGTCGCATGGGCCGCCACCTTCGTCGTGCTGCTGGTGATCGACATGCTCTGGCTCGGCGTCGTCGCCAAGAGCATGTACCAGGAGGCGATGGGCGACCTGATGTCGCCGCAACCCCGGCTGGCCTTCGCGGCGGTGTTCTACCTGATCTATCCCGTCGGCCTCTTGGTCTTCGCGATCCTGCCGGGCATGGAGGCGCAGGGCGTCGCCCGGGCCGCCCTTCTGGGTGCGCTCTTCGGCCTCTTCTGCTATGCCACCTACGACCTCACGAACCTGGCGGTGATCCGCAACTGGCCGCTGGCGCTGTCGTTCATCGACATCGCCTGGGGCACGCTGGTGAGCGGCGTGGCCGCGGCGGCGGGCGCCCTGGCCCTGCGCTGGTTCGCCGCGCGTTGATTCCACCCCACATCGTGACTTTCGTCATGGGGGTTGTAACGCCTTGTCAATGCAAAATCCTGCACCAACAATGCAGGGGGCAACAAGATGGGCGAGCGCGGCACCGCGATCAGCTTCGAAGACTTTCAGGGCACACGCAATTTCGGCGCACTCGACGGCCTGCGGGCCGTCTCCGTTTTCCTCGTCTTCAGTGACCATTTCGGCGGCATCGGCTGGACACGTTTCTCGGGCTGGCTCGGCGTCCACGCCTTCTTCGTCCTCTCCGGCTTCCTGATCACCACGCTGCTGCTGCGCGAGCGCGACAGCACCGGCGGCGTGTCGCTCAAGGCCTTCTACATCCGCCGCACCACCCGCCTGCTGCCGCTCTACCTGCTGGTCTTCCTCGCCGTGCTGGGCCTGAGCCATGTCGCGCAAGACGGCACCTGGGAGCAGATGAAGGCGGCCACGCCCTACTACCTGACGCTGCTCAACGAGCTGGCCGACATGGCGCCCCTGCACATGACCTGGACGCTGGGCGTGGAGTGGAAGTACTACCTGGTCTGGCCCGCGTTGCTCGTGGCCTTCGGTGCGACGCTCAGGTCGGGCCTGGCGACCGTCGGCTTCTGCCTCGTGGCGCTGGCCATGATCGGCATCGGCGACTTCCAGTGGAAGCTGCTGCTTCCGCAGAACTACGTCGGCATGCTGTTCGGCTCGGGGCTGGCCATTCTGATGAATGCACGCCGCACCTTCGGGCTGGTCCGCTGCTTCATGAGCCATGGCGCGGCCATCGCGCTCGTGCTGGCGCTGCTGGTGGTGCATCGGCGCTTCCCGGTGATTGCCGGACGCATCGGCGATGCCTCGGCCATCGCGCTGTACAGCCTGCTGATCGCGATGCTGATCCCCGCGCTCATCGCCGCCCGCACCTGGGTCGCCCGAGCGCTGGCATCGAAGCCGCTGGTGTTCGTCGGGCACCGGTCGTATGCGATGTACCTGGTGCAGTACACCGCCGCGCACGCGGTGATCGCGGTGCTGCCGGGCCCCACCATCGTGGGCGGCACGCTGCTCTTTCTTTCGTTCGCGGTGGCGCTGGTGTTCTCGGACCAGCTCTACCGCTGGTTCGAGAAGCCGATCACCGACTGGGGCCACCGCTGGGCCAGGGCGGTGAAACAGCCGATGGCGCTGCGTCCGGCGGGGGGCAGCCCGCTCGCCTGAGCCATTTCGCCCGGCGCGTCATGGCGGCGTCACTCATTCTGTGAAGAATCCGCGGGCTTTCAAACAAAACAAGGTTTTTCAATGAGGGTCGGACAGCCACTTCGGCGGCCGCTGCTGCTGGGGGTGGTCTTCGCCGCCAGCGCCGCTTGCGCGCAGGAAAGTCATTTGCGGGAGATCGAGGTACAGGGGCCGCGCGATGCCACCGTGGGCTCGGCGGACAGCGCGAGCGAAGGCGCGGCGGAGCGCGAGTCGTTCCAGGCCCGGCCCAAGCTGCGGCCCGGCGACATCGTCGAGGCGGTGCCGGGCGTGGTCGCCACGCAGCACTCGGGCGACGGCAAGGCCAACCAGTACTTCCTGCGCGGTTTCAACCTCGACCACGGCACCGATTTCGCGGTGACGGTCGACGGCATGCCGGTGAACATGCCCACGCACGGACACGGCCAGGGCTATGCCGACCTGAACTTCCTGATTCCCGAGCTCGTGTCGGGGGTGCGCTACCGCAAGGGGCCGTACTTCGCCGAGGGCGGCGACTTCTCGCTCGCGGGCAGCGCGTCGCTCGACTACTTCAGCGTGCTGGACGCGCCCTTTGCCGAACTCACGCTGGGCGCCAACAACTTCAAGCGCCTGCTGGCCGCGGGCTCGCAGACCCGGCAGGACCAGACCTGGCTGGGCGCCATCGAGATCGAGGGCAACAACGGGCCCTGGGACGTGCCGGAGAACCTGCGCAAGGTGAGCGCCGTGGCGCGCTACTCGCAGGGCTCGCCCACGCGCGGATTCAGCGTCACCGGCATGGCCTACAAGAGCCGGTGGACCTCGACCGACCAGGTGCCCGAGCGCCTGATCGACAGCGGGCAACTCTCGCGCTTCGGTTCGCTCAACCCCACCGACGGCGGCACCACCGAGCGCGTGAGCCTGTCGGGCAAATGGTTCGACAAGGGACCGGAAGGCGAGACGACGATCAGCGCCTATGCAATTGCCTACCGCTTCGACCTGTTCTCCGACTTCACCTATTTCCTGAACAACCCGGTCAACGGCGACCAGTTCGAGCAGACCGACCGCCGACGCATCTTCGGCGCGCAGGCGGCGCACACGATGCCCACGAAGTTCGGCGGGCTGGACGGTGTGCTGAGCTTCGGTGCGAGCTGGCGCGGCGACCGGATCTCGGAGGTGGGCCTCTACAACACGCAGGCCCGCGAGCGGCTCTCGACGGTGCGCAACGACAAGGTCTCGCAGGACCTGTTCTCCGTGTACGGCCAGCAGCTGGTGTATTTCACCGACCGGCTGCGCGGCTATGCGGGCGTGCGCGGCGACATGCTGCGCTACCGCGTCGACGGCCTCGAGCCCGTGTACGGCGCGGTCAACAGCGGCAAGGGGCATGACTCGATCGCGAGCCCCAAGGCCGGCCTCGCCTTCGCGCTGACGCCGCAGCACGAGCTCTACCTGAACGCGGGCGTCGGCTTTCACAGCAACGACGTGCGCGGCGCGACCATCGCCGTCGACCCCGCGAGCGGTGCGGCCGCCGACCGCGTGCCGGCGCTGGTCAAGGGACGGGGCGCGGAGCTGGGCTGGCGCTTCCAGCCCGACGAGAACTTCACCGCGACGGTGGCGCTGTGGCAGCTCAGGCTGGACTCCGAACTCGTGTATGTCGGCGACGCCGGCACCACCGAGCCCGGACGCGCCAGCAGCCGCCGCGGCATCGAGGCGACGATGCGCTGGAAGCTGGCCGACGCCTGGCGCCTGGAGCTCGACGGTGCGGTGTCGCGCGCGCGGTTCAAGGGGCTCGCGCCGGAAGGCGAAGGCAACTACATCGACAACGCGGTCGAGAAGGTGTTTGCCGCCGGCGTCACGTACACGCAAGGCCCGCTCACCACGTCGCTGCGGCTGCGCTACCTGGGCCCACGCGCCCTCGACTCGCGCAACATCGAACGCTCCAAGGCCGCGACCCTGCTCAACCTGGGCATTCGCTACGCCGTCAACCCACGGCTCACGCTTGGGCTGGACGTCTTCAATCTCGCCGGCAAGAAGGGCAACGACATCGAATACGCCTACGCCTCGTGCTCGGCAGGCGAGATCGCCAGCGGTGCCTGCGGCGAGGGCATCGACGGCCGCCACGTGCATCCGATGGAGCCGCGCAGCGCGCGTGTCAGCGCGCGCTGGACTTTCTAGCCATCGCCGCCTCTGCCTCTCAGCCTCTGGGCTGAGCGGGCGGGATCAGCACCACTTCAAGCCTTCATCGCGACATCGGCGATGGAGGTTTGCCTGCACGCGGCGACTGTGTACGGATTGCAAAGCTTTCAAAAAAGAAAGCTTCGGACCCTCAAATTCACGGCAACGTAACAACCGAAAAATAGAGTGAACTTTTCGGTGACGGGACGCACGCGCCCCGAAAAAACACAGCCCTTCATCCACAACTCACTTCAGAAAAGAGAAAGGCATCCGCCATGAATTCATCTCAAGGTCAGCGTTTCCGATTCCTGCTCGCCAGCAGCCTGCTGGCCGTACTGACCGCCTGCGGCGGTGGCAGTGACGGCGGCGGCCAAGCCTTCTTCTTCCCACCACCCTCCGGCGGCGGCGCGGGCGGCGGCTCGAACGACACGACCCAGCAGGCGGCGGCGTTCGCCACCGACTACGGCAGCGGCCTGGCCGCACTCAACAGCTACGGCGGCCTGACCAACTCCGCCTTCCTCAACAACTTCGACGACACCTTCCTGGACGCTGGCTATTCCAAGCCGCAGGTGCGCGACGCCCTGGCGCAGGAAGCCGCCGCGCTGCTGCTGTTCTCGACGGAGCTGTCGTCCTTCCCGTCCGTGAAGCTGTCGGCAGTCACCATCACCGGCTGCAATGCGGCCAACGTGTGCACGCTGACCGCCACGCTGACCAACTCGGATGTCGACACCACCGCCGTGACCTTCACCACGCAGCTGTCGTACGTCGGCGGCAAGTTCCGCCTGCTCGGCGACCAGAAGCAGGCCTGAGCCGCCTGTTCTCCATCACGAACCGAACACGGAAATTCCTCTCATGAAGACTCCTTTTCCCCGACGCGAACTTGCGCTGGTCGCGCTGGCCAGCATCGCCGCGATTCCCTTGAGCCTCGCCCAGGCCGCCGACCGCGCGGACACCAAGGCGAGCGGCACCTACGTCGCCGGCGACTTCCACAACCACACGACCTGCTCGGACGGCTCGCTGTCGGTGCAGAAGCTGGTCGACAAGTCGGCCAAGACCTTCGGCCTGGACTGGTTCGTCCAGGCCGACCACGGCGGCAACAGCGCGCGCAACTGCACGTTGGCCGAAGACCCGTTCGAGCCGGTGGCGCCGGCCCTGGGCCTGACCAACAGCGCGACCGGCCCGTACCCGCCCAACACCTACCCGAACCCCGGTCAACCCGCCAGCATGGGCAAGGGTCCAAACCAGACCTGGGAAGCGACGCTGCCCAACGGCCGCGCCGGCATCAAGGGCGACGGCACCGACACGCCCAAGAAGATGTGGCGCTGGCAGGAAATCAAGGAATACCAATACCCCGTGATCGAGGCCGAGAGCCGCGCCCGCAACAAGCCGATCTGGATCGGCGTGGAGCAGAACGCGCCGGGCCATGAGCACGTGTCGACCAACGTGCTGCCGGGCCAGTTGCCCTGGCCCTCGACCGCCGCCGGCGGCAATGCCGCGCTGCAGGCGCAGTACGAGTACTGCTTCGACCGCAGCGACGGCGACACCAGCCGCGGCGCGGAGAACCAGTGGGATTGCACCGTGAACGGCAGCAACAACAACAACCTGCTGGACTCCGCCGCGCGCAAGATCACCGGCAACAACAGCGGCGCCACGCCCAACCTCGGTCACCTGAAGACCGTCGAAGGCATCAAGTGGATGAACGAGAAGGCGCCGACCTCCAGCTACTTCGTTCCGGCCCACCTGGAACGCGCGGGTGCCTACAACCCGACCGGCAGCAACGGCTTCAACATCGAGCACCTGCGCAACTTCAACAACGCCGCACCGAAGGTCGCCTTCGGTTTCGAGTCGATGCCGGGCCACCAGGCCGAAGGCAACCGCGGCAGCTACACCACCAACGCGGTGGGCGGCGGCACCTACGGCGGCACGGGCGTCTACGCCGCGACCGTGGGCGGCGTGTGGGATGCGCTGCTCGGCGAAGGCCGCAACTGGTTCTTCTTCGCGAGCTCCGACTATCACAACCGCGGCAGCTTCGGCGCCGACCAGCGCGAGAGCACCGCCGACTTCTTCCCCGGCGAGTACACCCGCGACTACGTGATGGTGCGCAAGGGCAGCAACAACCTCACGGCCAACGGCATCATCGACGGCCTGCGCAGCGGCAACAGCTTCGTGGCCAACGGCCAGCTGATCGATCGCCTGTCGTTCACGGTGTGCGCCGCCAACCCCGGCCTGCCGCGCAGCGCGGGCAACGCCCTGTTCGAGAAGGCCGGCCAGAACGCCGCGTCGGCCAACGGCGACGTGCGCATCAACGGTTGCGCGACCATGGGCGAGAAGCTGGTCGTGCGCCCGGGCGCGGACCTGGTGGTGACGGTGGTGCTGCGCGATCCGCAAGGCACCAACAACTCGCCGTACTCGTTCCCGAACCCGTCGCTCAAGCAAGTGAACATCACGCAGCCGCTCAATGCGCCGGTGCTGGACCACGTGGACGTGATCAACGGGATGGTGAAGGGCATGGTCAGCCCGTCCGACACCGAGAACTACGCCGGCACGCTGGGCTCGAAGGCCGCCACCAACACGACGGCAAAGGTCGCCAAGGTGTTCAACAGCACCAACTGGACGGCCCTGCCCGACGGCACGCGGATGATGAGCTACGTGGTTCCGGCCGCCAAGGCTTCGCAGTACTTCCGCCTGCGCGGCAGCAACCTGCCGGCCTCGGTGCCCTTCGAGACCGATGCCGACGGCAACCCGCTGCTCGACTTCACCTCGAACCCGTCCGACGGCACCCAGCCGGGCAAGATCGCCTGCTCGGACGCCGCCTGCCCGACCCACATGCGCACGCTGTCGGGCACGAAGTACTCGAGCCATGACGTGGCCGGCTGGTCCGACCTCTGGTTCTACAGCAACCCGGTGTTCATCGAAGTCGTGAACACCGTCAGGGTCGCCGGCATCAAGTAAGAAAAGAAGCCACCACGGTCCGTGCCTGTTGCCTTGTGCGGCGGGGCGGTCCCTGGTGCAGATCCATGTCAGAAGAAATCCGGAGCGCCATGCCCGACGGGCTCCATGAAATGTTGTCATCCGCTCGACGGGCGGATGGCGTGCGCCCGGAACTCTCCGCCGCTCACTTGCTGATGGTCTTGTCCGGCGCCGCGGCGCTGGCGTGGCAGATGGTCTGGACCGCCGAATTCGGCGCCGCCATGGGCCACGAGATCGTTGCGGTGCTGGCCGTGCTGGCCGCCTTCTTCGGCGGCCTCGCGCTCGGCGCGCAGATGTTGGGCCGGACGCTGGCACGCAGCCGCTGGCCCGGGCGCTGGTATGCCGGCTGCGAGGTGCTGCTGCTGGCATGGGGCCTCGTCCTCACCATGGCCATGCCCTCGCTGATCCAGGCGACGGCGCTGCTGATCGGCCCCGAACCCTCGGTGCTGCGGCACTGGACGGTCGCCTTCCTTTTTCCGTTCCTCCTGCTGCTGCCCGCCAGCGCGGCGATGGGCGCCACCCTGCCCGCGCTCGAGCGCCAGTTGAGCGCCGCGCGCAGCCGCCTCGGCGGGCTCTATGCGGCCAACACCTTCGGCGCGGTGCTCGGCCTGCTGCTGGCGGTGTTCGTCGCGATTCCGCACGGCGGGCTGCTGCGCACCGCGCTCCTCTGCGCTGCGGCGAATGCGGTGTGCGCGGCGCTGGCGTGGTGGCTCTGGCGCGATGCGCCGGTAGTGCCCGAGACGCCTGCACCGGCACAAGCGCGAGCGGCCGCCGGCCCTCGCGTGTCGACCCTGCTGGCGGCCACCGGCGTGCTCGGCATCGGCTACGAAGTACTCGCCGTGCGTGTGCTCAGCCAGGTCACCGAGAGCACCGTCTACAGCTACGCGTTGCTGCTCGCCATGTACCTGCTCGGTACGGCTGCCGGCGCCGCGATTTATCAACGCCTGGCCCATCGCGCGGACGATGCACGCCGGCTGCGGGACCAACTGCTGTTCGCGCTGGCCGCCGCGGTGCTGCTGTCGGGCCTGGCCCTGGGTTGGGCCGATGTGCTGTGCGCCTGGCCCGCCCGCTGGATGGGTCCCGGCGCGGCCGGTGCGCTGGCGGGCGAAGCGCTCGCGGCTGCGGCCGCCATGTGGGCGCCGACGCTGGTGATGGGCGCGCTGTTCACGCACCTGTGCATCGAGGCACAGTCCGCCGGCCGGCCGCTCGGCCGCGCGCTGGCGCTCAACACCGCGGGCGCGGCGGCGGCCCCCGCGCTGGTCGGCGTGTGGCTCATTCCGGCGGTCGGTGCGCCGGCCGGCCTGGCCCTGATGGTCGCGGGCTACCTGCTGCTGCAATCGCCCGCGCGCTGGCGGCGCCCGCACAACCTGCTGATCGCCGCGGCGGCCGGCGCCTCGGTGCTGTGGGGCGCGAACCTGCGCTTCGTCGACGTGCCCGACGGCGGCCGGGTGCTGAGCTACCGCGACGGCGTGATGGCCGCGGTCAGCGTGGTGGCCGACGCCGACGGCGTGGCGCGGCTGCGCATCAACAACCGCGCGCAGGAAGGCAGCAGCGCCAGCGGGCTGGTCGAGTGGCGCCTGGCGCAGTTGCCCCTGCTGCTGCACACGGCGCCGCCCCGGCAGGCGCTCTTCCTCGGACTGGGCACCGGCTTCACGGCCGCGGCCGCGGCGCAGGAGGCGGGCTTGCAGGTGCATGCGGTGGAACTGCTGCCCGAGGTGATCGCCGCCGCCGACCTGTTCGCAAAATATCCCGCCGCACCGATGCCGCTGCAGCCCGTGCACACCGTGCCGGCCGATGCGCGGCGCTTCGTGCAGGCCTCCGGCGCGCGCTACGACGTGATCGTGGCCGACCTGTTCCATCCCGCGCGCAGTGGCGCCGGCGCGCTGTACACCCAAGAGCAGTTCGCGGCCGTCCGCGCGCGCCTCGCACCCGGCGGCGTCTTCTGCCAATGGCTCGCGCTGCACCAGATGGACCTGGGCACGCTGCGCAGCATCGTCGCGGCCTTCCTCGCCGTGTACCCGGACGGAATCGCGGTGCTGGCCAGCAACAGCCTCGACACGCCGGTGCTTGGCCTGATCGCGCGGCCGGACGAGCCGGCCATCGACCTGGCCGCCGTGCGCACCCGGCTCGCGCGACTGGCCGGCTCGCCGCAGCTGGCGGCCGCGCGCCTCGAAGATGAATTCGCAGTGGTCGGCAGCGTGCTGGCCGGCCCCGCGACGCTCGCGCGCTTTGCCCAGGGCGCCACCGCCAACACCGACGACCGCCCGGTGGTCGTGCACCAGGCGCCGTGGGCCACCTATGCGCCGCCATCGACGCCGCGCGAGCGGCTGCTGCAGCTGCTGGACGAACTGCAGCCGCGCGCCGCCGAACTGCTGCGCACATCGCGGGGCACCGAGGCCGACCGCATGCAGGCCTACTGGTCCGCGCGCCGCCGCTACCTCGACTTCGGCGCCACCGTCCGCCCCGTCGCCGACCCGGGCCAGATGCTGCAGCGCGTGCAGGCGCCGTTGCTGGACCTGCTGCGCCATAGCCCCGAATTCCGGCCCGCCTGCGAGCCGCTGGTGGCCATGGCCCGGGCCCTGCGCGACAGCGACCCGGCACGCGCGCAGGCCATCGCCACCGCACTCGACGGCACGGGCGCCACCTGCGCCCATGCCCCGCGCACCGCCGCACCGGCGCCGTGAGCGCCCCGATCACGCGGCCTCTCAATCCTTTCACCTTCACCGCCCACCCATGGACATTTCCAACGCCCTGAAACGCGCCGCACGCGAGCCGTTGCTTCACTTCCTCGTCCTCGGCCTGTTGCTGTTCGGCGCGGACCACCTGCTCAATGCCCGCCGAGAAGACCCGCAGACCATCGTCGTCGGCGCCGACGTGCAGAAGGAAGTGCGCGAGATCTTCGTGGCCGGCATGAAGCGCGAGCCGACGCCCGGTGACATGAAGAAGCTCGTCGACCGTTGGGTCGACAACGAGGTGCTCTACCGCGAAGGCCTGTCGCTCGGCCTGGACCGCGGCGACAGCACCATCCGCGAGCGCGTGATCTTCAAGGCCATGAGCATCGCGCGCAGCGGCCTCAGCCTGCCCCCGATCGACGAGCCGCGGCTGCGCGCCTGGTTCGAGGCGCGCCGCGACCGCTACGACACGCCGACCCGCTACGACTTCATGGAGGCGGTGGTCATCGGCGACAGCACGCCCGAGGCGCTGGAGACCTTCGCCGCCGCCCTGAACGGCACGGCCAAGAGCGACTCGCAAAGCGACCTGCGCGTCTTCAAGGACCGCCCGCGCACGAACCTGGTGGAGAGCTACGGCAGCGACTTCGCCGACAGGCTGACGCAGCTCAAGCCCGGCGAATGGCAGGCCGTGGCGAGCACCGCGGGCCTGCGCGTGGTGCGCGTCGAAGCGATCAAGCCCGGCACGACGGCGAAGTTCGACGACATGAAGGATTCGGTGCACCAGGACTGGAAGGACGACACGATGGCGCAGCTCACCTCCGACGCGGTGCGCGAGATGGGCAGGAAGTACGCCGTCCGCATGGAGGGCCCGAAACCGTGACGGCCATGACGGCAACGGCACTCTGGCGCCTGGCGCTGCGCGCGCTGTTCGCGCTGGCCATCGGCTGGCACGCGGCCGGTGCCGGCGCGCACGAGATGAGCATCGCCGAGATGACGATGCGCGAGGTCGCCACGGGCCAGTTCGTCTGGGCCTGGGGCGCGCCGGGCAAGAGCCGGCCCGTTTCCGAGGAACTCACGCCGACCTGGCCCGAGGGCTGCGTGGGCGATGCGCAGACCGTGC
The DNA here is from genome assembly GCF_024701975.1 of Variovorax sp. ZS18.2.2. Lineage (GTDB taxonomy): Bacteria > Pseudomonadota > Gammaproteobacteria > Burkholderiales > Burkholderiaceae_C > Variovorax. The sequence continues at coordinate 460,809 of NZ_JANLNM010000004.1, read as the reverse complement.
AGTGCCCCGGGCCGATGGCGGGCACGCTGTCAGTCGAGGGCGTGGGCAAGGCGTATTCGGCCGCGCTGGTACGCATCTACTGGCGCGACGGCCAGCAGAGCGTGCACACGCTGAGCGGCTCGCAGCCCAGCGTGCGGCTTTTCGGCGGCGCGCGCGACGAACGCGGCGGCCTGGAGCTGGCCAAGGTGTACGGCATCCTGGGCGTCGAGCACATCCTGAGCGGCATCGACCACCTGCTGTTCGTCATCGGCCTGCTCTTCCTGGTCGGGCTGAACAAGCGGCTCATCGGCACCATCTCGGCCTTCACGCTGGCGCACAGCTTCACGCTCGCGGCCAGCGCACTGGGCTGGCTGACGCTGCGATCGCCGCCGGTGGAAGCGACCATCGCCCTGTCGATCGTGCTGGTCGCCGCCGAGGCGCTGCACGACCGGCAGACCTGGAGCCGCCGCTGGCCCGCGCTCGTCGCCTTCCTGTTCGGGCTGATCCACGGCCTGGGCTTCGCCGGTGCACTGAAGGACATCGGCCTGCCGCAGCAGAACATTCCGCTGGCATTGCTGAGCTTCAACCTCGGCGTCGAAGCCGGGCAGCTGCTGGTGGTGGCGCTGGCGTGGGGCCTTGTGGTGCTGCTGCGGCGCTACGCCTTCGCGCTCGCCGTGAAGCGGCCGGCGCTCTACGGCATCGGCGCGCTGGCGAGCTTCTGGACGATCTCGCGCATCGTCGCGATCGCGGGCTGATTGCCATGACCGAGCCTTCGTCTCCTTCACCTCGCGCGCAGGTCTTCGAGCTCTTCCCGACGCCGGTGATGCGCGTCGAAGGTTGCCTGGACGCTGCGCTGGTCGCCGGGGTGCTCGCGCAGCTCGGCGATGGCCTCTCGCAGGCAAACCATCGCTCCGACGCGCTGGCGCACAGCCGCCTGCTGTCGCCGGAGGACGCACCGCTGCTGCGCGAAGTGGCGCAGCGCCTCGATGCGCCGCTGCGCGAATTCGGCACGCTGCTCTTCGGCGAGGCGCTGCAGTGGCGCCTGAAGGAGATGTGGCTCAACGTGATGCAGGCCGGCGGCCAGCAGACGGTGCACAACCACGCCAACAGCTTTGCCTCGGGCATCCTCTATCTGAGCGATTGCGAGCCGGCGAGCAACACGGCCTTCATCCGCAGCCTGGGCGGGCGCGACTACGTGTTCAGCAACGCCAACCCGCGCAGCGCCACCGGCCCCTTCAACGCCGAACGGTGGATCGGCCCGACGCCGGCCGCGGGCGACCTGCTGCTGTTTCCGAGCTACCTGCTGCACGAGGTGCCGGTGAACCGCGGGGCAACGCGCACCACCCTCGCCTTCAACGCCATGCCGCATCGGCTCGATGCGTGGGGCTACGCGATGTCCTTTTCGAGCTGAGGCGTCGAACTCTCTCTTCTTTCATTCCCGACCCCATGACACCCACCCCGCGCTTCTCCCGCATCGCTTCCGCCGTGCGGCGCGTCCTTTTGCTGACGCTGGTGCTCTCGCCGATCGCCGCTTCGGCGCACGAGTACTACGGCCTGGACTTCACGCTGATCCATCCCTGGGCCGACGCCACGGAAGAAGGCCAGCTGGCGTCCGCACCGATCTACTTCACCATGGAAAGCGTGCGCAGCAAGGACCGCCTGGTGCGCGTGAGCACGCCCTACGCCGAGTCGGTGGAATTTCGCAGCAGCGACGCGCCCTCGGCCAAGGCGATCAAGAGCATCGACTTTGCGCCGGCCGACAAGCTCGATTTCGGCAAGGACCGCCCGCACATGGTGCTGCGCAACCTGAAGGTGCCGCTGCAATGGGGCCGCAGCTACGAGATGACGATGTTCTTCGAGAAGGCCCCGCCGATGCAGGTCATGGTGTCGGTCGGCGCGCACTAGGACGGCCGAGCGGCTTTCTTAGAGGAACCGTTCGAGCAGCTTGCGTGAAGGCCGGTCGAGCGCCTTCGTATCGGGAATGCGGAACTGCACGCCGTGCGCGCTCGCGATCAGCAGCGCGCCGCCTTCGAGCCGGCGGATATCTTCCTCGGCCTTGAGCACGAAGCTGGTGTCGCCGCGGTCGGTGCTCACGGTCCAGGTGCTGGGCACGCCGAAGCTGGAGACCTTGTGCAGTTTCAGCAGCGTGGGGGCGAAGTCGCGCACCGCGAGTTCTTCCTCGAGCAATGCCCGGGTCTGCGGCGGCAGCGTCTCGACGCGGTCGATCCAGACCAGCTCGCGGCCGTCGCCGCCGACCAGCGAGATGCCCTCGCCGGGCGCCGTGAGCGGAAAGGCGCGCACGGGCGTGATGCCGACGTGGCGCTCGCCCTGGGCGTCGGTCAGCACGAGGCGGCCGAAGGCGTCGCGCTCCAGATCAAATGTGGTGTTGTCTGTCATGCGTCACCTGCCGGATGGGCTGCGTGGCTGATGAGTGGCAACTGCGCGCCGGCGCGTTCGTCGACAGCACCTTCGCTCGCATCGTCGTCGGCCTGGCGCAGCTGCGCCTGGTAGAGCCGCCAGTAGGCGCCCTGCTTGGCCATGAGCGCATCGTGCGGCCCGACCTCGACCACCTCGCCGCGGTCCATGACCACGAGCCGGTCGGCCTTGCGCAGCGTCGACAGCCGGTGGGCGATGGCGATGGTGGTGCGGCCCTGCACGAGGTTGTCCAGCGCCTTCTGGATTTCCTTCTCGGTCTCGGTGTCCACCGCCGAAGTGGCTTCGTCGAGGATCAGGATGCGCGGATCGATCAGCAGTGCGCGCGCAATGCTGATGCGCTGGCGCTCGCCACCCGAGAGCCCCTGGCCGCGCTCGCCGACCAGCGAGTCGTAGCCGTGCGGCAGGCGCAGGATGAAGTCGTGCGCGTGCGCGGCGCGGGCGGCGGCCACCACCTCTTCGCGCGTGGCGTCGGGCTTGCCGTAGGCGATGTTCTGCGCGATGGTGCCGAAGAAGAGAAACGGCTCCTGCAGCACCAGCCCCACATGCCGCCGGTAGTCAGCCACGGCGAAGCGGCGGATGTCGGTGCCGTCGACCTTGATGGCGCCGTCGGTCACGTCGTAGAAGCGGCAGATCAGGTTGACCAGCGTGCTCTTGCCCGAGCCGCTGTGGCCCACGAGGCCGATCATCTCGCCGGGTTCGATCACGAGGTTCAGGTCGTGGATCACCGCGCGCGAGCCGTAGCGGAAACCGAGGCCGCTCATCTCGATGCGGCCCTGCACGCGCTCCACCTTCACCGGGTTCACCGGCTCGGGCACGTTGCTCACGTGGTCGAGGATGTCGAAGATGCGCTTGGCGCCGGCGGCGGCCTTCTGCGTGACCGAGACGATGCGGCTCATCGAATCCATGCGCGTATAGAAGCGGCCGATGTAGGCGATGAAGGCGGTGAGCACACCCACCGTGATGCTGCCACGCGAGACCTGCCAGATGCCGAAGCCCCACACCACGAGAAGGCCGATTTCGGTCAGCAGCGACACGGTCGGCGTGAACACCGACCAGGTGCGGTTGAGCTTGTCGTTGACCTGCAGGTTGTAGGCGTTGGCGGTGCGGAAGCGGTCGGCTTCGCGGCGTTCCTGCGCAAAGGCCTTGACCACGCGGATGCCGGGAATGGTGTCGGCCAGCACGTTGGTCACCTCGGACCAGACGCGGTCGATCTTCTCGAAGCCGGTGCGCAGGCGATCTCGCACCACGTGGATCATCCAGGCGATGAAGGGCAGCGGCACCAGCGTGACCACCGCAAGCAGCGGGTTGATGGAGATCAGGATGGCCGCCGTCATGACGATCATCAGCACGTCGTTGGCGAAATCGAGCGCATGCAGCGACAGGAAGACGTTGATGCGGTCGGTTTCCGAGCCGATGCGCGACATCAGGTCGCCGGTGCGCTTGCCGCCGAAATAGTCGAGCGGCAGGGTCAGCAGGTGTTCATAAGTGCTGGTGCGCAGGTCCGCGCCGATGCGCTCGGACACCAGTGCCAGCAGATAGGTGCGCGCCCAGCCCAGGCCCCAGCCCAGCAGCGCGGCGCCCAGGAGGCCGCTCAGGTAGAGGCCCACCAGGCCCGGATCGATCTGCTTGCCGTTCTGGAACGGGATCAGGATGTCGTCCATCAGCGGAATGGTCAGGTACGGCGGCACCAGCGTGGCGGCGGTCGAAAGCAGGGTCAGGAAAAACCCCAGGAAAAGCTGTTTGCGGTACGGCTTGGCGAAACGGCCCAGGCGCAGCAGCACCCAGGTCGAGGGGGGGGTCTGGAGTTCGGTGTCGGCCGGCTCGTCGCCGTCGATGGCCTCGGGTGTCGCCTCCGCGACATCGGTCGCGCGCTGACCGAAGAGCTTGAGCAGGCGCAGCGCATTGGCCTGGCTGGCCAGCGTGTAGCGCCAGCGCGCCAAACGGCCATCGGGGCCGATCAGGTCAAGCGTGCCGACGCCCGAATGGTCGGCCAGGCGCAATTGAAGTGCGGGTTCTGTGAGCGGCCACTCACACCATTCGCCGCCCGGCTCCAGCGCAATCAGGCGCTGGTCAGTCAGGGCAACTAAGCCGAAAGCGAAACGAAGTTCGTAATCGAGGTCAACCGCCAGTGTTACCAGAACGTTTTCCGCGACTGCGAGCCGGTTTTTCAGCGCGTCTGAAGCCGCCTCGATTTCGCCCTCCCGGGTGCCGACTGGATCGTGATGTTGCATTGTGTTTCTTTGACTCTTGCCCGTCGCGGGCCGCAGGGACCGCGTCATGGCGTCCTTTGTCGGGCGCCGATTCTGACTGATTGCCATGGGCGCGCTTGAAGGCGCCGTGGTGCTCGGCCAAAGCACATCGAACGTTTGCATGACCCGTTTCGACGACATCCGCCTGCTGCGCATCAACTATTTGCGCGGTCCCAACCTCTGGACCTACCGTCCGGTGCTCGAAGTCTGGCTCGATCTGGGCCAACTGGAAGATTTCCCCTCCAACAAGATCGACGGTTTCACCGACCGCCTCACGGGCCTGCTGCCGGCGCTCATCGAGCACCACTGCGGCGTGGGCGAGCGCGGCGGCTTCATCCAGCGGCTGACCGAAGGCACCTGGTCGGGCCACGTGCTCGAGCACGTCGTCATCGAACTGCTGAACCTGGCCGGCATGCCGACCGGGTTCGGGCAAACCCGTAGCACCTCGGAGCACGGCGTCTACCGCATGGTGTTCCGGGCGCGCGACGAGCAGGTCGCCCGAGTGGCGCTGGCCGAGGGGCACAAGCTCCTGATGGCCGCCATCAACAACGACCCGTTCACCGCTGCCGAAGTGCAAAAGGCCGTCGACGCGGTCAAGGCCAAGGTCGAAGACTGCTACCTCGGCCCGAGCACCGCCGCCATCGTTTCCGCCGCCACCGACCGCGGCATCCCGCACATGCGCCTGAACAGCGGCAACCTCGTGCAACTGGGCTACGGCGCCAATCAGCAGCGCATCTGGACCGCCGAGACCGACTACACCAGCGCCATCGGCGAATCGATCGCCAGCGACAAGGAACTGACCAAGTCCCTGCTCGCGAGCTGCGGCGTGCCGGTGCCCGAAGGCCAGATCGTCGCCAGTGCCGAAGAAGCCTGGGAAGCCGCCGAGGACATCGGCCTGCCGGTGGTCGTGAAACCCTCGGATGCCAACCACGGCCGCGGCGTGTCGCTCGAACTGACGACGCGCGAAGAAGTCATGGCCGCCTTCGCGGTCGCCGAGCCCGAAGGCAGCGACGTGATGGTCGAGCGCTTCATCCGCGGCCACGAACACCGCCTGCTGGTGGTGGGCGGCGAAGTGGTGGCGGCCGCGCGCGGCGAGATCATCACCGTGACCGGCGACGGCAAGCTCAGCGTGGCCGAACTCATCGAAAAGCAGCTCAACAGCGACCCGCGCCGCGGCGCCGAAGAGGAATACCCGCTCGACCTGATCGTGCTGGCCACCGACGCCAAGCTGCAGCTCGAACTCAAACGCCAGGAACTCGATGGCGCGGCAGTGCCGGCCGCCGGCCGCGTGGTCACGATCCAGCGCAACGGCAACATGGCCAACGACTGCACCGACCAGGTCCACCCCGAAGTCGCGCACGCCGCCGTGCTGGCCGCGCGCGTGGTGGGCCTGGACATCGCGGGCATCGACCTCGTGGCGCTGGACATCTCCAAGCCGCTCGGCCCGCAGCGCGGCGCGATCGTCGAAGTCAACGCCGGCCCGGGTCTCCTGATGCACCTGAAGCCGGCCGTCGGCTCGCCGCGCCCGGTGGGCCGCGCGATCTGCGACCACCTGTTCCCCAACGACGCGCCCGGCCGCATTCCCGTGGTCGGCGTGGCCGGCTCGCAGGACACCGCGGTGCTCGCGCGCCTGGTTGCCTGGCTCATCAACCTGGGCGGGCGCCACACGGGCCTGGCCTGCCGCGATGGCCTGTTCCTGGAGCGCCGCCGCGTCGATGCGCGCGACAGCGCCAACTGGGAAGCCGGCCACCGCCTGCTCGTGAACCGCGCGGTGCAGGCCGTGGTGATCGAGAACGGCGCCGAGACCATCCTGCGCGACGGCCTGGCCTACGACCGCTGCGAAGTCGGCATCGTGACCGACCTCGAAGGCGCCGAAGCGCTCGCCGACTACGACATCACCGAGAGCGACCAGATGGTGAAGGTGCTGCGCACCCAGGTCGACGTGGTGCTGGGCGAAGGTACGGCCGTGCTGAATGCGGCCGATGCGCGCGTGGCCGGCCTCGCGCCACTGTGCGATGGCGCCGTCATCCTGTATTCGGCCGACCCGCAGGCCGCAGCACTCACCGCGCACCAGAGCGCCGGCGGCAAGGCCGTGCTCGTGCGGCAAGACCGCGTGGTGCTGGCCAACGGCAGCAGCGAATCGTTCCTGCCGGGCCTGGGGCGCCTCACGATCTGGCGCGCCACCCATGCCGGTGTGACGCTCGAAAGCTTGCTGGCCGCCGTGGCCGCCGCCTGGGCCATGGGCATTCCGCTGAACCTGATCGGCGCCGGCGTGGAGGCTTTCGAAGCCGACCTGCAGGCGGCCCTGGCTTCGCTGCAACTCTCGCAAACGCAGCCCCTTCAACCCCAATTCGCATGAATGATGCTCGCCCCCAGGCTTCGCGCACTTCGTGTCGCTTCTCCAACCCCCTACCGGGGGCAACACCAGTGGCCCGGCAAAGCCGGTTCCACGGTGTTTCTTGAATAAGTCAGTGCCCCATGAAAGTCACCCGCATCCGAGCCCTTCGCGGGCCCAATCTCTGGAGCCGCCACACCGCCATCGAAGCGGTCGTGGCCTGCGAAGGCGATGAAAACGCCATCAGCAAGCTCGCCGGTTTCGAAGCGCGCCTGCGCGCCCGCTTCCCGACCATTGGCGAACTGCACCCGATGGTGCTGGGCCAGCCGCTGGCGCTCGCCCATGTGCTCGAAAACGCGGCCGTGGCGCTGCAGGCGCAGGCCGGCTGCGCCGTCAACTTCGGCCACACCGCGCCGACGGTGGAAGACGGCGTCTACCAGGTCGTGTTCCAGTACAGCGAAGAGGCCGTGGGCCGCCGCGCGATCGAACTGGCCGAACAGCTGATCGCCGCCGCGCTGGCCGACACGCCCTTCGACGCCACCGCCGCCATCACCGACCTGCGCGACCTGGACGAATCCGAGCGCCTCGGCCCGAGCACCGGCTCCATCGTCGATGCCGCCGTGGCGCGCGGCATTCCATACCGTCGCCTCACGAGCGGCAGCCTGGTGCAATTCGGCTGGGGTGCCAAGCAGCGCCGCATCCAGGCCGCCGAGGTCGACAGCACCAGCGGCGTGGCCGAATCGATCGCGCAGGACAAGGAACTGACCAAGCAGCTGCTCAACGCCGCCGGCGTGCCGGTGCCGCTGGGCCGCCCCGTCTCCAGCGCCGAAGACGGCTGGGTCGCGGCCGGTGAAATCGGCCTGCCGGTCGTGGTCAAGCCGCAGGACGGCAACCAGGGCAAGGGCGTCACCGTCAACATCACCACCAAGGAACAGCTGACCTCGGCCTACGACTCGGCCGCCGTCTACGGCGAAGTGATGGTCGAGAAATTCCTGCCGGGCTTCGACTTCCGCCTGCTGGTGGTGGGCGACCGGCTCGTGGCCGCCGCGCGGCGCGATCCGCCGCAGGTGATCGGCGACGGCCAGCTCACCGTGCGCCAACTGGTGGACACCGTGAACCTCGACCCGCGCCGCGGCGAGGGCCACGCCACCTCGCTCACCAAGATCCGCCTCGATGACATCGCCATCGGCCGGCTCGAATCGCAGGGCCTCACGCCCGAGAGCGTGCCCGAGCGCGGCCAGCGCGTGGTGCTGCGCAACAACGCGAACCTCTCCACCGGCGGCACCGCCACCGACGTGACCGACACCGTGCACCCCGAAGTGGCCGCGCGCGCGGTCGATGCGGCGCAGATGGTGGGCCTGCACATCTGCGGCGTCGACATGGTCTGCGAGAACGTGCTGCGCCCGCTCGAAGAGCAGCACGGCGGCGTGGTCGAAGTGAACGCCGCGCCGGGTCTGCGCATGCACATTTCGCCCTCGTTCGGCCGTGGCCGCGCGGTCGGCGAAGCGGTGATGGACACCATGTTCGCCCACGGCGACGACGGCCGCATTCCCGTGGTCGCCGTCACCGGCACCAATGGCAAGACGACCACCGCGCGCCTCATCAACCACCTGCTCGCCTCCAGCGGCCTGCGCACCGGCATGACCAACACCGACGGCGTGTACGTCGATGGCCGGCAGACCGACAGCGGCGACTGCAGCGGCCCGAAGAGCGCGCGCAACGTGCTGATGCACCCCGACGTCGATGCGGCCGTGTTCGAAGTGGCCCGCGGCGGCGTGCTGCGCGAAGGCCTCGGCTTCGACCGCTGCCAGGTGGCCGTGGTCACCAACATCGGCAGCGGCGACCACCTGGGCCTGAACTACATCACCACCGTGGAAGACCTTGCGGTGCTGAAGCGCGTGATCGTGCGCAACGTGGCCGCCGACGGCTACGCGGTGCTGAATGCGGCCGACGTGAACGTTGCCGCCATGGCGGCCGGCTGCCCCGGCCATGTGATCTTCTTCACCGCCGACCGCATGCACCCGGTGATGGCCACGCACCGCGCGCAGGGCAAGCGCACCGTCTATGTGGACCAGGACACGCTGGTGGCCGCCGAAGGCTCGTGGCGTGAGCGCATTGCACTGCGCGACGTGCCGATCACGCGCAACGGCACCATCGGCTTCCAGGTCGACAACGTGATGGCTTCGGTGGCCGCGGCCTGGGCCGTGGGCCTGGACTGGGACACGATCCGCAGCGGCCTCGCGAGCTTCATGAACGACGCGGCCGGCGTGCCCGGGCGCTTCAACGTCATGGACTACCGCGGCGCGACCGTGATCGCCGACTACGGCCACAACACCGACGCGATGCGCGCACTGGTCTCGGCCGTGGACACGATGCCGGCCAACAAGCGCTCGGTGGTGATCAGCGGCGCGGGCGACCGGCGCGATTCGGACATCCGCGACCAGACGGCGATCCTCGGCGAAGCCTTCGACGATGTGATCCTTTATCAGGATGCCGCGCAAAGGGGCCGCGCCGATGGCGAGGTGATGGCGCTGCTGCGCCAGGGCCTGCAGGGCGCGGGCCGCACGCGCCAGATCGACGAGATCCGCGGCGAGTTCGTGGCGATCGATACGGCGCTGGCCCGTTTGCAGCCGGGTGACCTGTCGCTGATCCTGGTCGACCAGGTCGAGGAAGCGCTCGCTCACCTCGCACAGCGCATCGCGGCAGGCTGATCCCGGGGTTGACGGACGTGTCCCACACACAGGGGCGCGTCCGGCCCGCCCGGTGAACGGGCCTGTCCCACACACCGCGGGCCAGGGTCGGCACAACACTGTGGCTCCGGTCGCGCAATGCCTCTCGCAGGCATGCGCGCCCCAACCAGGAGCCCGCATGACAACAACAGTTCGTTCCCTTCTTTCCGCCACGGCCCTCTTCGCCGCCGGCGGCTTCATCGTCTTCGGCGCACAGACCGCCAGCGCGCAAGCGCCCGGCACGGATGCCCGCGCACAGAAGGAACGCGCCGTGTGCGACGGCGTGCAGCAAGACCGTGCGGCGTGCCTGCGTGAAGCCGGCGCCGCGAAACAGGAAGCCGGCCGCGCCGGCCTCACCACGCCGAGCCCGGCACGCGGCCAGGTCAACGCCCTCGCGCGCTGTGCCGAACAACCCGCTGCCGACCAGGCCGATTGCGAAGCCCGCATCAAGGGCGGCGCCCGCACCACCACCGAAGGCAGCGTGATGGGCGGCGGCGTGATCCGCGAAACCGTGACGCCCCTGCCTGCGCAACCCGCGCCGGCACGTTGATTTGCTCTGATCCCTCCCAGGAGAACATCATGAAAAGCAACACCCGTTCGATCTTCATCGCCCTGCTCGCCGTCGGCGGCATGGCCAGCGCCACCCTGGCCACCGCACAAAGCGGCCGTGGCGGCATCTACCAGCAGGAGCTCTCGGTCTGCGGCCACAACCAGCAAGACCGCGCAGCCTGCATCCGCGAAGCCGGCGCCGCCCGCCAGGAAGCCGCGCGCGGCGGCCTGACCGGCGCACCCGACTACCGCGCCAATGCGCTCGCGCGCTGCGGCCTGCAGTAGTCGCCCGGTGATCGCAGGGATTGCGAAGCCCGCGTGCTCGGCGGCGCAGGCAACACCAGCGCCAGTGTCGAAGGCAGCGTGATGGGCGGCGGCGTGATCCGCGAATCGGTCACCACGGTCGTGATGCCGGCACCCGCCGTGATGCCTGCACCGGCTCCGGCGCCGATCATCATCGCGCCGATGCCGGCGCCGATCCGCTGAGTTGGCACGCAAATGAAGCCATAGGCATTCGCTTTGGGCGGCGGGAGGCCCCGGCCTCCGGGCGATGGCCTTGATTGTCACGAGATTGTCATAAAAGGCCATCCCGTGCTAGCTATAGTTCTCGGTCCCTGCCCACCGAGGAACTCTTTCCCATGAATGCCATCAAGGTCGCTCGCCGATTCATAGAAACGGACCCGGCCAACGAATCGGCCAAGATCCTGGCCCAACTCGTGTTGGCCCTGGAGTCCGAACACAGCTTCGAGCTGGTCACGCTCTACTCCCTCGACTACAAGAGCTTCGAGCTCGCCATGAACATCCTGAAGGAATGGCGGCTCGACCGCTACTACGCCAGCAAGTCCAAGCTGTTCGACCTGTCGCTGCAGGTCTCCGAACTCGAAAAAGACTGAACGCCCCCGTCGCCGGGGTGCCGTTCAGACGAGCATCCCGCCCGACACCTCGATGCGCTGGGCATTCACCCAGCGACTCCCCTCCCCCAGCAAGCCCGCGATCGCACCGCCGATGTCGTCGGGCTTGCCCGCGCGTCCGAGCGCGGTGAAGCCCGCGACCATCGCGTTCACCTGTGCGTTGTCGCGCACCATGCCCCCGCTGAAGTCGGTCTCGATCGCACCCGGTGCGATCGTGTTCGCCGCGATGCCGCGCTTGCCGAGTTCCTTGGCGAGGTAGCGCGTCAGCACTTCCACGGCGCCCTTCATCGCGGCATAGGCCGAAGCGCCTTCCATGGCGAAGCGCGTGAGCCCCGTCGACACGTTGACGATGCGCCCGCCGTCGTTGATGAGCGGCAGCAGCTTCTGCGTGAGGAAGTACGTGCCCTTGAAGTGGATGTTGTAGAGCGTGTCGAACTGCGCTTCGGTCATGTCCTCGAAGTTCACGTGCAGGCCGACGCCGGTGTTGTTCACCAGAAAGTCGAAGCGCTCTCGCTGCCAGGTGGCCGCCAGTGCCGCTTTCACTGAATCCGCAAACGCGGCAAAGGCTGTGCTGTCGCCGACGTCGAGTTGCAATGCGACGGCGCGGCGCCCTTTCGCCTCGATATCGGACACCACCGCCTGCGCGCTGGCTTCGTTCGACACGTAGGTCAGGATCACATCGACGCCGTCTGCGGCGAGCGCCAGCGCGGCGCTGCGGCCGAGGCCGCGGCTGCCGCCGGTGATGAGTGCGATGCGAGAAGGGTTGGAGATGGTGGAAGCGGTCATTTCAAAGTCCTTGGGTAATTGATCGGTGGATCGATGGGTGGACTTTAAAAATTACCGGCAGAAAGATAAATTCCGCCAAACTACGCACACTGTTATCCACAAGAGAAACAATCTGCCGCCATGAACACCGACGAACTGCGCATCTTCGCGAGGGTCGCCGAGCTCGCGAGCTTCAGCCGCGCCGCGGACCAGCTCGGCCTGACCCGCGCACGCGTCTCGGTCGCCGTGCAGCACCTCGAAGAGCGCCTCGGCACGCGGCTCCTGCAGCGCACCACACGCAGCGTGCGCCTCACCGAAGACGGCGAGCGCTTTCTCGACCGCTGCAAGGACTATCTCGCCGAAGGCGAGCAGCTCACCACCATGTTCCGCGCGGACACCGGCGGCCTGACCGGGCGCCTGCGCATCGACCTGCCGGCCACCGTGGCGCGCGACCTCGTCATTCCGCGCCTGCCCGAATTTCTCGCGCGGCATCCCGCGCTGGAGATCGGCATCAGCACCACCGACCGCCGCGTCGACCTGGTGAACGAGGGCTTCGACTGCGTACTGCGCGCGGGCGTGCTGGGCGACTCCGAACTGGTCGCGCGGCCGCTCGGTTTCATGCGGATGGCCAATGCCGCCAGCCCGGCCTACCTGCAGGCGCACGGCACGCCGCAGACGCTGGCTGACCTCGCGCAGCACCGCATCGTGCATTTCGCGCAGACCCTCTCGCCGAACGACGCGGGCTGGGAATACTTCGACGCGACCCAGGGCCGCTACCGGATGCAGCCGGTGCGCTCCCTCGTCACGGTGAACGGCACCGACGCCTACAACGCCGCGGCGGTCGCGGGCCTCGGGCTGATCCAGGCGCCGATCGGCGGCCTGCTGCCCTGCTTTGCGGCCGGCTCGCTCGTGCAGGTGATGCCGGCGTTCACCGCGCGTCCGATGCCGGTGTCGCTGGTGTACGTCAACCGGCGCCAGCTCGCGCCGCGCGTGCTTGCGGTGATGAACTGGCTGACCGAGATCCTCGCGCCCTACTTCGTCGAGGACAGCGAACTGGCTATCGCGCCCAGCGCAGTACCAGCGGATCGAGCCGCTTCGCAGTCTCGATCAGGCCTGCGCGCGTCGCGGGATGCATCGCCGGCAGCGGATGCCGCGGTGCCTCGCAAGCGATCACGCCGCCCTCCTTCATGAGCGACTTGCAGGCCAGGAGACCTGCCTGCCGGTTCTCGTAGTTGATGAGCGGCAGCCACTGCTGGTAGAGTGCGCAGGCCTTGTCGCGGTCGCCCGCGCGGTGCGCCTCGATGATCGGGCGGATGCCATCGGGATAGCCGCCGCCGGTCATCGAGCCGGTCGCGCCGGCATCGAGATCGGGCATCAGCGTGATGGCTTCCTCGCCGTCCCACGGGCCTTCGATGGCGTCGCCGCCCAGACGGATCAGCTCGCGCAGCTTCGCGGCCGCACCGGCCGTTTCGATCTTGAAGTACGCGACGTGTTCGATCTCCTTGGCCATGCGCGCAAGGAACGGCGCCGACAGCACCGTGCCGCTCGCGGGCGCATCCTGGATCATGATCGGAATGCTCACCGCATCGGAGAGCCGTGCATAGAACTCGAAGATCTGCGGCTCGGGCACGCGGAAGGTCGCACCGTGATACGGCGGCATCACCATCAGCATCGCCGCGCCCATGTCCTGTGCGCGGCGGCTGCGCTCGGCGCACACCTTGGTGCTGTAGTGCGTGGTGGTCACGATCACCGGCACACGGCCCTTCACGTGCTCGAGCATCGTGCGTGTGAGCACCTCGCGTTCCTCGTCCGACAGCACGAACTGCTCCGAGAAATTCGCAAGGATGCACAGCCCGTCGGAGCCCGCGTCGATCATGAAATCGACGCAGCGCTTCTGGCTTTCGAGGTCGAGCGCGCCCTGTTCGGTGAAGGTGGTCGGCACCACCGGGAAGATGCCGCGGTATCTGGGAGTCATGGGGGATGTAGATCGATCAGTGGGAATGACGGGGCGCACGCGAGGTGAAGAAGCGTTGCAGCAGGCAGAACACGAAGAGCAGCGCGCCGACGACGATGCGCGTCCACCACGAACTCAGCGTGCCATCGAAGGAAATCAGCGTCTGGATGATCCCGAGCATCAGCACGCCGAAGAGCGTGCCCGCCACATAGCCCACGCCGCCGGTGAGCAGCGTGCCGCCGATCACCACCGCCGCGATGGCGTCGAGCTCCAGCCCGAGCGCATGCAGGCCGTAGCCCGAGAGCATGTAGAAGGTGAAGATCACGCCCGCCAGCGCCGAGCAGAAACCCGAGAGCGTGTACACGCCCACGAGCGTGCGGCGCACCGGCAGGCCCATCAGCATGGCCGAATGCTCGCTGCCGCCGATGGCGTACACCGCACGGCCGAAAGGCGTGCAGTGCGCGATGAACACCGCGGCCAACAGCACCACGATGGCGATCACCGCGCTGATCGAGACCGAAGCCTCGCCCCAGATCGGAATGCGGATCTGCGAGACCTCCGAGTAGAACTCGTTGGTGATGCTGATCGAATCGATGCTGATGAGATAGCAGAGCCCGCGCGCGAGGAACATGCCCGCGAGCGTGACGATGAAGGGCTGCAGCCGGAAGCGCTCGATGAGCAGGCCCATGAACGCGCCGAACGCAGTGCCCATCGCCAGCACCAGCGGAATCACGATGGCCGGGCTCCACCCGTGCTTTTCGACCAGCGAGGCCGACACCATCGTCGTGAGCGCGATCACCGAGCCCACCGAGAGATCGATGCCGCCCGAGAGAATCACGAAGGTCATGCCGACCGCGACGACGATGAGGAACGCGTTGTCGATCAGCAGGTTGAGGAACACCTGCGCCGAGAAGAAGCCGTCGTAGAACACCGAGCCCAGCGTTGCCATCAGCATGAAGAGCGAGATGGTCGCCGTCAACGGCAGGTATTTCGGATTGAGCCCTGTCTTGCCCCCTCTCCCGCGCGCGGGAGAGGGCTGGGGTGAGGGTGCAGCGCTGGTCTCGATCACCGCACTCATGCCCGCCCCCCTTCATGCGCCGGCCGCTGCACCAGCGACCGCACCTCCGCCCTGAACTCCGGCGACTGCAGCAGCATCACCACGAACACCACCACCGCCTTCACCACGAGGTTGATCTCGGGCGGCACGCCCAGCGAATAGATCGCGTAGGTCAGCGTCTGGATGATCAGCGCGCCGATCACGCTGCCCATGAGGCTGAAGCGCCCGCCCGTGAGCGCCGTGCCACCGAGCGTGACCGCGAGGATCGCATCGAGCTCCAGCAATTGGCCCGCGTTGTTGCCGTCCGCGCTCTTGACGTTAGAGCTGATCAGCAAACCTGCCACGCCCGCGCACACGCCGCAGAACGCGTACGCGCCGACGACGAGCCGCCGTGCCTGGATGCCCGCGACACGCGCGGCCGTCGGGTTGATGCCCACCGCCTGGATGAAGAGCCCCAGCGCCGTGCGCGTGATCGCGAGGTACAGCAGCACGAACACCGCCGCCACGATGAACAGCGAGAACGGCAGGCCCAGCAGGTAGCCGCTGCCGAGGAAGAAGAAGGGCTTGTAGTAGATCGTGATGATCTGCCCGTCCGAAATGAGCTGTGCGATGCCGCGCCCTGCCACCATGAGGATCAGCGTCGCGATGATCGGCTGCATGCCGACCTTCGCGACCAGCAGCCCGTTCCACAGGCCGCACAGCAATGCGACACCGATGGCCGCGAGGATCGCGAGGGGCATCGGGAAGCGGCTTACGTCGCTGGTCACCGAACCGCCAATCATCCAGGCCGCGACCGATGCCGCAATGGCGACCACCGCGCCGACCGAGATGTCGATGCCGCGCGTGGCGATCACGAGCGTCATGCCGAGCGAGACCAGCACGAGCGGCGCCGCGCGGTTGAGGATGTCGATCAGGCTGCCGTAGAGATGGCCTTCGCGCCATTCGAGGTGCAGGAAGCTGGCGTTGAAGGCGGTGTTGATTGAGAGCAGGAGCAGCAATGTGACGATGGGCCAGGCGAGGCGATGGCTCATGAGGGACGAGAGGCGGTTCATCTGGTCTGCCTTGCTCCTTCCCCCTTTGGGGGAAGGTTGGGATGGGGGCAGGCGGCCTCGAACGCTGTGCAGCGGTGAAGGCCGCTTGCCCCCACCCCGGCCCTCCCCCAGCGGGGGAGGGAGAAGGGCCAGAGGAGTGCGTAGCTCATGTCGCGGCAATCATTTCGTAGACCTCGTCCTCGGTGGAGCCCCCCGGCAGCTCGCCCACCTTCTGCCGGTCCCGCAGCACCACGATGCGATGCCCCACGCGCACCACCTCGCTCATCTCCGACGAGATGAAGATCACCGCCATGCCCGCACGGGCGAGCCGCAGGATCTCTTCCATGATTTCCTGCTTGGCCGCCACGTCGATGCCGCGCGTGGGCTCGTCGAGGATCAACAGGCGCGGCTCGGTCGCGAGCCAGCGCGCGATCATGGCTTTCTGCTGGTTGCCACCCGAGAGCAGGCCGATGGGGGTCTCGACGCTCGCTGTCTTGATGCCCAGCGAGGCGACGAAGCGCTCGGCCATGGCGGTCTGCTCCGCATGCGAAAGAAACTTCCGCGTGCCGAGGCGCGCCTGCAATGCCAGCGCGATGTTCTCGCGCACTGACAACTCGGCCACGATTCCGTCGGTCTTTCGCTCTTCGGGGCACAGCGCGATCCCTTCTCGGATCGCATCGGCCGGATTCGAGAAACTGACGTAGCGACCATCGATCTTCAACACACCACGGTCGGGCGATTCGAGCCCGAACAGCAGGCGTGCGAGTTCGGTGCGACCCGCGCCCAGCAGCCCGGCGATGCCGACGACCTCGCCGGCACGCACGCGCAGATCGGTCGCCTGCAACTGTCCCGCTTGACCCAGCCCTTCGGTTTGCAGCAAGGCGGGCGCCGCTTCATCGAATGCCGGCAGTGCGGCAGGTCGCGCAGATTGCGCCGCCAACTCGCGCCCCAGCATCGCCGCAATCAGCGCTTGCGGCCCGAGATCCGCAGCGCGCCACTCGCCCACCCAGTTGCCATTGCGCAGCACCGTGATGCGGTCCGACACCGCGTACATCTGGTTCAGAAAGTGCGTCACGAACACGATCGCGAGCCCTTCGCCGCGCAGCCGCCGCAGCACCTCGAACAGCTTCTCGACCTCGTCGTCATCCAGGCTCGATGTCGGCTCATCGAGGATCAGCACCTTCGACGACACGCCGAGCGCGCGCGCAATCGCCACCATCTGCTGCACCGCGACCGAATAGCTCGACAGCAAGCGCGTCACGTCGATATCGAGCCCGATGCGCGCCAGCAGCTCTTCTGCCCGGTGATTCACCGCCGCCCAGTCGATGCGAAAACCCTGCATCGCGCTGCAGCGCGGATAGCGCCCCGCAAACACGTTCTCCGCCACCGAGAGGTTCGGGCACAGGTTCACCTCCTGGTAGACCGTGCTGATGCCCAGCTTCTGCGCCTCCAGCGGCGAGCCGGGCCGGATGGCCTCACCACCCAGGAACATCTCGCCACCGCTCGAGGGCAACACGCCGGTGAGCACCTTGATGAGCGTCGACTTGCCCGCGCCGTTCTGCCCCATCAGCGCATGCACCTCGCCCGGGTAGAGCTTGAGCTGCACGTCGTTCAGCACGGAGATGCCGCCGAACTGCTTGTGGATGCCCCGCAGTTCGAGCACGGGTGCGGCGCTGGAGTCGGCCATGTCTACTTGTTCTTGTTGTAGACGTCGATGAACACCGCCGCCAGCAGCACCAGCCCCTTGATGACCTGCTGGTAGTCGATGCCGATCCCCAGGATCGACATGCCGTTGTTCATCACGCCCATGATGAAGGCGCCGATCACCGCGCCCATCACCCGCCCCACGCCGCCCGAAGCCGAGGCGCCGCCGATGAAGCAGGCCGCGATCACGTCGAGCTCGAATCCGAGGCCCGCCTTGGGCGTGGCCGTGTTGAGCCGCGCCGCGAACACGAGGCCCGCGAGCGCCGCGAGCGCACCCATGTTCACGAAGGTGAGGAACGCCAGGCGCTGCGTCTTCACGCCCGACAGCCGCGCGGCCTTCTCATTGCCGCCGAGCGCGTAGATGCGCCGGCCGATGGTCGTGCGGTTGGTGACGAAGTCGTACACCACGATCAGCACCGCCATCACCACCAGCACATTGGGCAGGCCCTTGTAGGTGGAGAGCAGGTAGCTGAAGAAAAGAATGATCGCCGCGAAGAACAGGTTCTTCACGAGGAAGAAGGCATAGGGCTCCTGCTCCATGCCATGCGCCTTGAGCTTGGCGCGTCCGCGCAGCTTGAAGAACACCAGCGCCGCAGCGGCCAGCACG
This sequence comes from Variovorax sp. ZS18.2.2, assembly GCF_024701975.1. GTDB lineage: Bacteria > Pseudomonadota > Gammaproteobacteria > Burkholderiales > Burkholderiaceae_C > Variovorax. The sequence goes on along the minus strand of NZ_JANLNM010000004.1, from coordinate 442,503 downwards.
CCCACGATCAGCGAGGTGGTGCGCAAGGTGTCGCCACCCAGCGGATCGGGAATGAAGCCTGAGCTGAGCCGCTGGAACTCGACCGGAAACGGCCCCACCGACTGCCCCGCCAGCAGCGCCAGCGTGAGCCCCTTGAACACCAGCATGCCCGCGAGCGTGACGATGAACGACGGGATCTTGCGGAACGCGACGAACCAGCCCTGCGCGGCGCCAATGACTGCGCCGGCCGCGATGCTGATGATCGCGGTCGGTATGAAGTGCCATTCATATTCCACCATCAGCACCGCCGCGAGCGCGCCGATGAAGCCGCACACCGAACCCACCGACAGGTCGATGTGCCCCGCCACGATCACCAGCAGCATGCCCAGCGCCATGATGACCACGTAGCTGTTCTGCAGCAGCAGGTTGGTGAGGTTGAGCGGCCGCAGCAGCGTGCCATCGGTCAGCACCTGGAACAGCACCATGATCGCGACCAGCGAGATCAGCATGCCGTATTCGCGCAGGTTGTTCTTCAGGAAGCCGACATGCAGCTTCGGGGTGGCAGCGGGTGCGGCGCCCTGCACCGCGTTGGCTTCAGGCTGCGACATGGACCGTGCTCCCTGCGCTCACGATGGCATGCATGATGCGCTCCTGCGAAGCCTCGGCCGCGGTGAACTCGGCCACGAAGCGCCCCTCGTTCATCACGTAGATGCGGTCGCACATGCCGAGCAGCTCGGGCAGTTCGGAAGAAATCATGAGAATGCCTTTGCCCTCGCTCGCGAGCTGGTCGATGATGGTGTAGATCTCGTACTTGGCGCCCACGTCGATGCCGCGCGTGGGTTCGTCCAATATCAGCAGTTCGGGCTTGGTGAAGAGCCACTTGCTCAGCACCACCTTCTGCTGGTTGCCGCCCGACAAATTGACCACCAACTGCTCGACGCCCGAGCAGCGGATGTTCAGTGCCTTGCGGTAGTCGTTCGCCACCTTGAACTCGCGCCCGTCGTCGATCACCGCGCGTTCGGAAATCGCATCGAGGTTCGCGAGGCTGATGTTCTTGCGGATGCCTTCCTCCAGCACCAGCCCGAGGCCCTTGCGGTCTTCGGTGACGTAGGCGATGCCGTGGTCGATGGCCTTGCGCACGGTACTCACGTCCACCAGTTTTCCGTGCATGAGCACCGAACCGCTGATGCGCTGGCCATACGACTTGCCGAACACGCTCATCGCGAGCTCGGTGCGGCCCGCGCCCATGAGGCCCGCGATGCCGACGATCTCGCCCTGGCGCACATGCAGGTTCACGCCCTTGATCTGCTCGCGGTCGGCGTGCAGCGCGTGGTGCACGCGCCAGTCGCGCACCTCCAGCACCGTCTCGCCGATCTTCGGCGAGCGCTGCGGGTAGCGGTGCTCCATGTCGCGCCCGACCATGCCGCGGATGATGCGGTCCTCGCTGATCGCCTGCCGCGCGCAGTCCATGGTCTCGACCGTGGCGCCATCGCGCAGCACGGTGATCGAGTCGGCCACCTTGGCGATCTCGTTGAGCTTGTGCGAGATGAGGATCGATGCGATGCCCTGGCGTTTCAATTCGAGCAGCAGCGCGAGGAGCGCGTCGCTGTCGTTCTCGTTCAGGCTCGCAGTGGGCTCGTCGAGGATCAGCAGCTTCACCTCTTTCGCCAGCGCCTTGGCGATTTCCACCAACTGCTGCTTGCCGACGCCCAGGTCGGTCACGAGCGTCGTGGGCAGTTCCTTCAGGCCCACCTTGGCAAGCAGCTCGCGCGTCTTCGCATAGGCGGCGAACCAGTCGATCACGCCGCCGGTGGCGATCTCGTTGCCGAGAAACAGGTTCTCGGCAATCGAGAGCAACGGCACCAATGCGAGCTCCTGGTGGATGATGATGATGCCCAGCTTCTCGCTGTCGGCGATGCCCTTGAAGCGGCGCAGCTCGCCCTCGAAATGGATCTCCCCGGTGTACGAGTCGCACGGGTAGACGCCGCTCAGCACCTTCATGAGCGTCGACTTGCCCGCGCCGTTCTCGCCGACCACCGCGTGGATCTCCCCCGCGCGCACGGCGAGGTTGACGTTGCTGAGGGCCTTCACCCCCGGGAACGTCTTGGTGATCCCGCGCATCTCGAGGATCGTGCGTCCGTCCTCTTTGCCCTTGTCGCTCACTTGACCTGGCTTTCCTTGTAGTAGCCGCTGTCCACCAGCACCTGCTTCCAGTTCGAGGCGTCCACGCTCACCGGCTTGAGCAGGTACGAGGGCACGACCTTGATGCCGTTGTTGTAGGTCTTGGTGTCGTTCACCTCGGGCGTCTTGCCCGAGAGCATGGCGTCGACCATCGCGACCGTCACCTTGGCCAGCTCGCGCGTGTCCTTGAACACGGTGGAGGTCTGTTCCTTGCGCAGGATCGACTTGACCGACGGCACCTCGGCGTCCTGGCCCGAGACGATGGGCATCGCCTGCGTGCCCGAGCCGTAGCCCACGCCCTTGAGCGACGAGAGAATGCCGATGGAAAGACCGTCGTACGGCGACAGCACCGCATCGACACGGTCCTTCGTGTAGTAGGCCGACAGCAGGTTGTCCATGCGCGCCTGCGCCACCGCGCCGTCCCAGCGCAGCGTGCCGACCTTGTCCATGCCCATCTGCTTGCTGCGCACCACCAGCTTGCCGCTGTCGATGTAGGGCTTCAGCACCGACATCGCGCCGTTGTAGAAGAAGAAGGCGTTGTTGTCGTCGGGCGAGCCGCCGAACAGTTCGATGTTGAACGGGCCTTTGCCGCTCTTGAGGCCCAACGCCGTTTCGATCGACTGCGCCTGCAGCACGCCGACCTGGAAGTTGTCGAAGGTCGCGTAGTAGTCGACGTTCTTCGAGCCCTTGATGAGCCGGTCGTACGCGATGACCTTCACGCCCTTGTCAGCAGCCTTCTGCAGCACGTCGGAGAGCGTGGTGCCGTCGATGGCCGCGATCACCAGCACCTTCGAGCCCTTGGTCACCATGTTCTCGATCTGCGCGAGCTGGTTCGGAATGTCGTCGTCCGCGTACTGCAGGTCGGTCTTGTAGCCCTTGTCCTTGAAGTACTTGGCCATGTTCGCGCCATCGGCGATCCAGCGGGCCGACGACTTGGTGGGCATCGAGATGGCGATCAGGCCCTTGTCCTGCGCGTTGGCAAGGGGCGTGAAGCCGACGACGGCGAAGGCGAGGCCCGCGAGCGAGGCCTTGAGGAAGTTGCGTTTCATGGGGTGCTCTTCTTAGTACTTGCGGTTCGGGAATTCTTTTGCGGCCACTTCCATCGGGAAGATGCCTTCTTCGGTGACGATGCGCTTGGGCAGCGCCTTGCCGGCCTTGATGTCTTTCACAGCGCTCATCAGTTGCGGCCCGAGCAGCGGGCTGCACTCCACCGACACGTTGAGCTTGCCGGCGATCATGGCTTCGAAGGCGCCCTTCACCCCGTCGATGGAGATGATGATGATGTCCTTCGCGGGCTTCAGGCCCGCCTCTTCGATGGCCTGGATCGCGCCGATGGCCATGTCGTCGTTGTGCGCGTAGAGCACGTTGATCTTCTTGCCCTCGGCCTTGAGGAAGGCCTCCATCACCTCCTTGCCCTTGGCGCGGGTGAAGTCGCCGGTCTGCGAGCGGATGATCTTGAACTTCGGGTCGGCCTTGATGATTTCCTCGAAGCCCTTCTTGCGGTCGATGGCCGGCGCCGAGCCCACGGTGCCCTGCAGCTCGACGATGTTCACCTCGCCCTTCTGGTCCTTCATCTTCTCGGCGAGCCAGCGGCCGGCCTTGCGGCCTTCCTCGGTGAAGTCGGAGCCCATGAAGGTCACGTAGAGCGTTTCGTCCTTGGTGTTGACGGAGCGGTCGGTCAGCACCACCGGGATCTTGGCGGCCTTGGCTTCGCGCAGCACGGTTTCCCAGCCCGACTCGACCACGGGCGAGAACGCGATCACGTCGACCTTCTGCGCGATGTACGAGCGGATCGCCTTGATCTGGTTTTCCTGCTTCTGCTGCGCATCGGAGAACTTGAGCTCGATGCCCGCCTCCTTGGCCGAGGACTTGATCGACTCGGTGTTGGCGGTGCGCCATTCGCTCTCGGCGCCGACTTGCGCGAAGCCGAGCACGAGTTTCTTCTGCGCGAAGGCGGAGGCGGGCAGCAGGCTGCCCAGGGACGCTGCGGCGAGCGCGATGTTGAGGGTGCGGCGATTCATGGTCATGGGATGTCTCCTTCTTTCTTGCTTGCGATGGGTGATGGATGCCCGGGTCAGGCCAGCATGTAGCCGGTCTTGACCGTCGTGTAGAACTCCGCGGCGTGGCGCCCTTGTTCGCGCGGCCCGTAGCCCGACCCCTTGCGGCCGCCGAAGGGCACGTGGAAGTCCACCCCCGCGGTCGGCAGATTGACCATCGTCATGCCGACCACGGCATGGCGCCTGAAATGCATCGCGTGTTTCAGCGAGTTGGTGCAGATGCCCGCGCACAGGCCGAAGGGCGTGTCATTGCACAGCGCCAGCGCCTCGTCGTAGTCGTCGGCGCGCAGCACAGAGGCGAGCGGCCCGAAGATTTCCTCGCGCGCGATGCGGTGCGACGGCTTCGCGAGGAACAGCGCGGGGCTCATGTAGTGGCCAGGCGTCGAACGCTCCAGCGCCTCGCCGCCCCACACATGCTCCGCCCCTTCTTCGCGCGCGATCTCGACCCAGGCGAGGTTCATCGCCAGACGCTCTTCGTTGGCCACCGGGCCGATGTCGATGCCGCGCTCCAGCGCGTGGCCGATCTTCAGTGTCTTCAGGCGCTGGCGCAGCTTCGCCACGAAGGCGTCGTGCACCGCCGCCTCGACGATGAGCCGGCTCGATGCCGTGCAGCGCTGGCCCGCGGAGAAGTAGGCGCCCTGCACCGCGCAATCGACCGCGCGGTCCAGGTCGGCATCGGCCAGCACCACGAGCGCGTTCTTGCCGCCGGTCTCCAGCTGCACCTTGGCGCGGCGCGTGGCAGCTGCCTGCAACACGCGCTCGCCGTTGGCGGTGGAGCCGGTGAAGCTCAGCGCATCGACCAGCGCGCTGTCGACCAGTGCTTGGCCCACCTCGCGGCCGCTGCCCATCACGAGGTTGAAGGCGCCCGCCGGCAGGCCCGCACGGCTGATGATCTCGGCCAGCGCCCCGCCGCAGGCCGGCACCAGTTCGGCCGGCTTGAACACCACGCTGTTGCCATGGGCCAGCGCGGGCGCGATCTTCCAGGCGGGAATCACGAAGGGTGCGTTCCACGGCGTGATGAGCCCGACCACGCCGACCGGCTCGCGCGTCACGTCGACCTGCACGCCGGCGCGCACCGAGGCGAGGTTCTCGCCGCCCCCCGCACCCGCGCCACCGCGCAGCGCCTCACCCGCGAAGAACTTGAAGACCTGCCCCGCGCGCGCCGTCTCGGCCACGGCCTCGGGCAAGGTCTTGCCTTCCTCGCGCGCCAGCAACAGGCCCAGCTCGTCCTTGCGTGCGATCAGCTCGGCGCCGATGCGGTCGAGCACGTCGGCGCGGCGCTGCGGGGTGCTGTGGCTCCAGTGCGGAAAGGCCTCGGTGGCCGCGCGGATGGCGGCTTCGGCCTGGCGGCGGTCGGCGCGTGCGTACTCGGCGACCACCTCGCTGGTGTCCGACGGATTGGCGCTCACACCGGTGGTCGCGCTGGTTTCCCAGCGGCCGTTGATGTACTGCCGCACGTTCTGGTGGATCTCGCCGTGGATCACGAAGGCGCCGACCTTGTCTCATTGTTTGAACTGGCGAGAGTCTAGGAACAGAATTGATATCGATCCAATCGTTTTTTAGACAAAATGCATATCGATCGCCGGATTCTGGAAAACCCGCGCAGCCTCGAGCCTGTTCATGGTCTTTTTGGGGCCACGTTGGGGTGCAATCGGGATGAGTTGGTGCGCCGAGCTCGCCGCATGGGCTCATGCCCATGCAAGAGATTGGGGCGCCAAATCGCCCGATTTCACCCCAACCCGAAGGGCAGGTGCCTATGGGGGCGGGCTGCGGCGTTGCGCTGCTTGCCAATAGCCATGCTATTGGCCGCGCACCGCGCCTTGCAGCCCGCCCCCATAGGCACCTGCGTGGCCCCAAAAAGACCATGAACAGGCTCTCAGTTCCCACGAACCATGACCAACTACAACCACTGGTTTATTCGCGCTCGCCTCAAGACACGGCAGCTGCTCTTGCTGGTCGCGCTGGCCGAGGAAGGCAACATCCACCGCGCGGCGCAGGTGCTCAACATGACGCAGCCCGCCGCGTCGAAATTGCTGAAAGACCTGGAAGACGTGCTGGAGGTGCCGCTCTTCGACCGCCTGCCGCGCGGCATGCGGCCCACCTGGTATGGCGAAACCATGATTCGCCACGCCCGCGTCGCGCTCGCGAGCCTGAACCAGGCACACGACGAACTCACCGCGCTCAAGGCCGGGCGCTTCGGGCAGGTGAGCGTGGGCGCCATCACCGCGCCGGGGCTGGCGCTGCTGCCGCCGGCCGTCGCGATGGTCAAGCGCGAGCAGCCCGATCTGCGCGTGTCGCTGGAAATCGAAACCAGCCCGGTGCTGATCGAGCGGCTCGAGCAGGGCAAGCTCGACATCCTCGTGGCCCGGCTCTTCGCCGAGCACGACAAGTCGCAGCTGCGCTACGAAGCCCTGAGCGAGGAGCCGGTGTGCGCGATGGTGCGGCCGGGCCATCCGATGCTCGGCGAGAGCGGCCTCACGCTGCGCGACGTGGTCGGCGCCGGCTGGATCGTGCCGCCCGCGGGCAGCGTGCTGCGCCACCGCTTCGAGCTGATGTTCCAGGAGGACGGCCTCGCGCCGCCGACCAACACCATCGAGAGCTCGGCCCTGCTCTTCATCACGCGGATGCTGCAGCAGAGCGACATGGTGGCCGTGCTCGCGACCGACGTGGCGCGCTACTACGCGTCGCACGGCATCGTGTCGATGCTGCCGCTCGACATGCCCTGCCACATGGACCAGTTCGGCATCATCACGCGCACCGACCGGCTGCTGTCGCCTGCGGCGCGGGTGATGATGAAGGCTCTCAAGACGGCCAGCATGAGCGTCTACGGACGCAAACTGGAGATGGACTGATCAGGTCCAGCCCGCGTCCACCGTGAACTCCTGCGCCGTGCACATCTTCGCGTCGTCCGATGCGAGGAACAGCACCATACGCGCGATGTCTTCCGGCATCAGCTTGTCGGGCAGGCACTGGTTGCGCTTGAGCGCCTTCTCGCCCTCTTCATCGAGCCACAGCTTCACCTGCCGCTCCGTCATCACCCAACCCGGCGACACGGTGTTGATGCGGATGCGGTCCTTGCCCAGGTCCACCGCAAGCCCGCGCGTGAGACCGTTCACCGACGACTTCGCGATCGCATAGCAGGGATAGCCCGAGCCCTTGGTCTGCCAGCCCGTGGAGCCGAGGTTGACCACCGAGCCAAAGCCCAGCCGCTTCATGCCCGGCACCACCGACTGGATCGCGAACAGCGCGGGCCGCTCGTTGATCGCCATGCGGTTGTCGTAGTACGCGGGCGTGACCGATTCGAGCGTGTGGCGGTCGTCGCTCGCCACGTTGTTGACCAGCACCGCGAAGTCACCGAGCGAGGCCGATGCATCGGCGATGGCAGCTTGCAGCGCGCCGATGTCGCGCACGTCGCAGGCGCGCCACCACGGCGCGTCATCGCCGGCTGCGACGATCTGCTGCGCGAGGGCGGCGCTCGCGCCTTCGGCGATGTCGACAAAGGCCACCCGCGCGCCCTGCGCAGCGAAAGCCGCGACGATGGCCGCGCCGATGCCGCTGCCGCCGCCGGTGACGAACACGGTGCGGCCTTTCAGGCTCGGATGGATCGAGAGTTGGGGCGAATTCAAGAAAGGTCTCCAGTGAGATGGAAAAGTGATATTGCAAAATGCATATCGATCTATTCCATATTGTTTGATTTCAATTATCAATATGCCTTGATACGATCCGCCGCGTCAAGGAGACATGACAAGGAAAACAATGACGAGCTACACCGCACCCTCGATCGAGGGCTCCCCCGAATGCATCTGGCCCGCCGAAGCGAACCTCGGCGAGGGCACGCTCTGGTCGCAGCGCGAGCAGGCGCTCTACTGGATCGACATCCTCACGCCGCGCCTGTTCTGGTTCCGCCCGTCGGACGGCGCGCGGCGCGCCTGGCTGTTCGACGAAGAGATCACCGCGATCTCGGAGCGCGCGAACGCGCCGGGCCTCATCCTCACGCTGCGCCGCGGCTTCGCGCTCTTCGACACGACGCAGTTGCCGGGCGCCGGCGCCCAGCCGCGCTACCTGCACCAGCCCGAACCCGAGCGCACCAACAACCGCTTCAACGACGGCAAGTGCGACAGCCGCGGCCGCTTCTGGGGCGGCAGCATGGACTTCGACTGCAAGGCACCCACCGGCGCGCTCTACCGCTACGACGCCGACGGCCGCTGCACCAAGCACGACGACGGCTTCGAGGTGACCAACGGCCCGACGTGGTCGGCCGACGGACGCACCATGTACTTCAACAACACGGTGCTCAACAACCTCTACGCCTACGACTTCGACATGGAAGCCGGCACCGTGTCGAACCGCCGCGTGTGGCATCGCTTCCCCAAGCCCGATGGCCTTCCCGACGGCATGACCACCGACGCGGCCGGGCGCCTGTGGATCGCGCACTGGGACGGCGCCTGCGTCACCTGCCACGACCCAGTGACCGCGGCGGAACTCGCGCGCATCGCGCTGCCTGCAAGCAACGTCACCGACTGCGCCTTCGGCGGCGCGGACATGCAGACGCTCTACATCACGACCGCGCGCAACGGCCGCACCGAAGAACAGTTGAAGAGCGAACCGCTGGCCGGTGGCCTGTTCGCCGTGCGCATCGGCAGCCCCGGCGTGCCGGCTGCGTTGTTCGCTGGCTGACGCGAGGCTTCAGCCAGCGACGCTGAAGCGGTGTTCCGTGATGCTGCGGAACACCTCGCCCGGCCGCAGCACGGTCGACGGAAAACCCGGCTGGTTCGGCGAGTCCGGGTAGTGCTGCGTCTCGAGGCAGAGGCCATCGCCCTGCCGCAAGCTCGCACCCTGCGACCCCATGAGGCTGCCGTCGAGGAAGTTGCCCGAATAGAACTGCACGCCGGGTTCGGTGGTGTGCACTTCCATCACGCGGCCCGAGGCTTCGTGTTCGACGCGCGCGGCCATGGCAAGGCCGGCGAGGCCGTCGTCCTTGCGATCAAGCACCCAGTTGTGGTCGTAGCCATGCGCGCGCAGCAGTTGCTCGTGTCCTTCGCGAATGCGTTCACCGATGAGGGTCGGCGTGCGGAAGTCGAAAGGCGTCGTGCTCACCTCGGCTGTGCCGAGCGGAATCAGTTGCGCATCGACCGGGCAGAAGCGGCTCGCGGGAATCGTCAATCGGTGGTCCATCACATGGCCACTGCCCGCGAGGTTGAAGTAGTCGTGGTGGCTCAGGTTCAGCACCGTCGGCTTGTCGGTCTCGGCGCGGTAGTCGATGCGCCATATGTTCTGCGTCGCCGAGAGCGTGTAGCGCACCGTGAGCTGCACTTCGCCGGGGTAGCCTTCTTCGCCATCGACGCTCGTGTAGCGCAGCTCGATGGCGACATCGCCGCGCGCGTCCTCCGCGGACACCGGCGCGATCTCCCAGAAGCGCGTGCCGAACCCCTTCGGCCCGCCGTGCAGCGAATTCGCGCCGTCGTTCAGGCCAACCTGGTACGTGGTGCCGTCGAGCACAAAGCGCCCCGCCGCGATGCGGTTCGCATAGCGGCCGACGATGGTGCCGAAATGCGGATGCGGCTTCAGGTAGTCATCGAGCGATGGCAAACCCAGCACGATGTTCGCGCCGTTCCCATGCCGGTCGGGCACGTGCAGCGCGGTGACGATGCCGCCGTGGTTGATGGCACAGAAGCGCAGGCCGCGGCCGTTGTCGAGGGTGTATTCGGTCACCACGCGCCCATCGGGCATGCGGCCGTATTCACGGGAGGTGATGCTGATGCTCATTCGGCTCCAGATGTTGGCGGAAACAGCGCCTCGCGCGCGCACAGCGATGCGGTGTGCAGGCCGATGCGGTCCGTGAGGTCGTGATAGGTGGGTGGCTCGGCCGCATGGGTCTTCACCTCGATGCGGTGCCCCGCCTTCGCCACCGCATCGCCGAAGCGCTGCTGCAGGGCGAAGGGCGTGTTCCTGTCGTCGCGGTTGCCGATCAGCACGATGCGCCGCGCCGGGTCGCGCACGATGCCGTTCACATGGTCGAGCGGGTCGTAGAACAGCGTGCTGCCGGTGGTGTCGGTGCGTCCGTCCTTCGACATGCCCAGCATGCGCGCCCGTTCGAGCAGCCCATAGGCGCCCGAGGTCAGCACCGCGCAGGCCACGCGCGTGCGGCCCATGGTGAGCAACGCGGCGCCGGCGGTCGCGCCGCCGCTGTGCCCCAGGATCACGATGCGCTGCAGCTGGTGGCGCTGCATGAGCGCATCGAGCGCCGCATCGAGCGCGTGAAACTCCACGGGCTCGCGGCGCCTCCGGTGGTCGCCCGAGGAGCCGTACGTGCCGGGCCGTGCCATGAAGATCCACGGCACGCCCGCACGGTCGCGGCTGCGCTGCGCATCGAGCGTGCGCAGCGCCTCGGTATTGCCGGAAATGCGCGTGGGCGGCTGGTCCATCACGCTGTCGCGGTCGCCGGAAAACTGCACGATGGCCACGCGCGCGCCGTCGATTTCGTCGCTCGCGAAATAACGGATGCAGGCCGGCCCTTCGACCGGCTGCACCCAGAGGTAGCCGCGGCGGTCGGGGCAGTTCGCGCGCACGGCGGGCTGGTTCCAGTGCAGCACTTCGTCTTCGGCCGCCGGCGCGCGCAGGTCGGCGCCGGCGCGCTGCGCGCAGGCGGCCTGCATCAACGCGAGCAGCACGAACGCGAGGCGCCGGTGCCACCGCAGGACGGGCATGAAAGGCAGCGTCGTCACAGCTTCTTGAGCAGCGAGGGAATGGTGCCGAAGTCCGAGCGGTCGCGGTCGCCCTTCACCAGCAGCAGGTCGCCATCGCGCAGGTACTCGCCAAGGTAGAGGGTCAGCTCGGCTGCGTTGTCGAAATGCGGGCCGAGCAGGCTCACGGGCACTTCTTCGCGCAGCCAGCGCATCTCGTCGCCGTGCGTCACCAGGTGCGCGATGCCCGAGGCCAGCAGCGGTTCGGCCAGTCCGCGGTGCATTGCCTCGGCCTGCTCGCCCAGGTTGACGATGCGCCCGAGCACGCCGACCTTGCGGGCGACCGGCGCGTTGCCGCCTGGTGCGCGGTAGCTGCGCACGAAGCTCATCGCGTTGCGCATCGACATGACCTCGGCATTCCAGCTGTCGTCGATCAGCGTGACCAGCGCGCCGCTGCGGGTGCGCAGCGGCTCCACCTGCATCACCGACGCGGGCAGCCGCACGTTGGGCATGCGCGCGCTGGCTTCTTCGGCATCGAAGCCCATCGCCACGATCGCGGCGAACGCCAGCGCCGAGTTGCGCACCAGCCCGATGCTCGCCACCGGGAACAGGTACTCGTGGATGCGCCCCTTGAACGAGAGCCGCACGCGGCAGCCCGAGGACTCGGGGCGCGCATCGAGCAGGCGGATGTTGTCGTTCGGCCCGGTGCCCACGGTCCACACCTTGGCGGCCGTGCGCATCGCGGCCTTCACGACCTTCGCCATGTAGGGAATGTGCGCGCTGACGACGGCGATGCCGCCGGGCTCCAGCCCGAGAAAGGCGCGAGACTTGTACTCGGCCGTCTTCTCCAGCGTGTCGGTCTTGGCGGTTTGCGAGAGCCCGACCTCGGTGAGGATCGCCACGTGCGGGCGCGCCTCCAGCGAGATCGGTCCGCGGTCCATCCACAGCGCGCTCTGCGCCATTTCGAGGATGCACACGTCCACGTCGGGCCCCAGGCTCGCCATGGCGCCGGGCACGCCGACGCGCGAGTTGTTGTTCTCCACCGTGGTGAGCACGCGCGCGCCGGGCGGCAGCAGGTCGCGCACCATCGCGATGGTGGACGACTTGCCCACCGTGCCGGTGACGCCCACCACCAGCCCCTTGTAGCGCGCCCGGGCCGCCGCGCCGAGCGAGAGCAGCGCGCGGATCGGGTCGGGCACCTGCAGCAGCGGAAAGTCCGGCGGCAATCCTTCGACCGGGTGCTGCACGATCGCGCCCGCGCACAGGGTATGCAGGCGTTGCAGGTCATCGTGCTGGTCCCAGTCTTCAGGCGCGCGGCTGAAGTTCTCGTGCGCGGCCAGCGTGCGGTAATCCGACGCGACGAACAGCGCCGGCCCCGGCCGCACCTTCAGGTGCATCGGAAGGCGCACCACCGACTGCACCGACCAGCCCGCGGGCGGCGGCACCAGCCACTGGCCACCGGTGATCTGCGCGAGCTGCCCGGCCGTCCACACCGGCCCGGGTTCGCGGCTTGCACCCGGCAGGTTGACCGAGAGCACCGGCGCGCGGGTTTCGGGCAGCGGCGCCGGCACGCCGGGCATGCGCAGGCCGCACCACACGGGGAGCCGACGCGGCCCGGGCAGCTCGGGCGCGCCGCGCAGGCGCACTTCGAGCTGCAACACATCGCTTTCCATCTGGCGCGTGAGCGGCGGCCGCAGGCCGTAGCGGTCGCGGTAGATGCGCCCGGGCGTCCAGCGGCTGGTCGGCCACATCCAGTCGCAGGGGTCGTGGTCCATGCCCTCGCCCCACACCGGCATGGTCTTGCTGCGCACCGGCAGCGCGCGGAACTGCAGCCGCAGGTCGGCCTCGACGGGCGCATCGACCGTCCAGAACGATTCGACCCACAGGAGCTGGCGGCCGAAGACCTGGTTGGGCATGCAGCGCATGCCCACGAGGCGCAGCGGCCCGATCTTCAACGGCGCCATGGCCGCGTCCGCGGGCACGGCATCGACGACCCAGCCGGGCCTTGCGGTGCCCAAGGGCGGCGAGGCGGGGCGAGCCGCCGCTTCGGCTTTTACTGATTGCAGCGGCTGTTGCGGCAGCACCTCCCGCGCGGGCGGCGCCAGGTGCAGCACACAGCCGCCCCCCGGCGTCGGAAAGACCTGTGTGCCCAACGCATGGCATTGGGCGGCGAAGTGTTCGCTCGCGGCGCGTGCGCGGTCGCCTTCGTACTGTTCGGAGAAACCGAAGTCCACGCGGATAGGCGTGAACTGCACCCGCTCGACGCCGTGCGGATGGAGCGTGAGCGAGAAGATGCCCGCGTTCCACGCATCGCCGCGCATCGCATCGAACAGCAGGTCGCCCGCGTCATGGATGATCGGCCGCCCGCGGTAGATCTCGATGCCCTGCAGCACGTGCGCCGAGGTGCCGAGGATGGCGTCTGCGCCCGCATCGATGATCGCGTGGCCCACAGCGATCTCGGCGCGCGAGGGCACGGTCTCGAGGTTGTCGCCCCAGTGCACCGCCACCAGCACCACGTCGGCCTGCGACCGCGCGCGTGCGATGCGCGGCGCGAGCACCGCGGTCCATTCGGCGGGGTCGGCCAGCGGCAGGTAAGCGCCGCCCGGGTGCCAGGCCGTGGCCGCGAATTTCGGCTGCGTGGCATCGAGCGAGAACAGCGCCACGCGCACCTCGCCGGCGCGGCCCATCACCGGCTGCAGCGCGGCCTCGAGGTCGGGCCCGGTGCCCGCCGAGCCGATGCCCGCGGCGTCCAGCAGCGTCTTCTGTTCCAGCAGGGCCTGCGGGCCGTAGTCGCCGCTGTGGTTGTTGGCGGTGCTCACGAGGTCGATGCGCGCGGCCGTCAGCACGTCGATCATCTCGGGACGCGCGCGGTAGTAATACGCGCCGGTCTCGTCCTTGTCGGCGCCCTGCTCGCCGGTGGTCGCGACCACGCATTCGAGGTTGACGATGCGCAGGTCCGCATCGCGCAGCGCGGCGATGTTGCCCAGCATCGCCTGTGGGCCGCCCAGCTCGGCCACCCGGTAGTGCTGGCGCCGGCCCAGGTTCACGTCGCCGCCCCAGGCCACTACACCGCTCGGGCCGCGCGGGCCCGATGCGGCCGCCGTTTCCGCGGCGCCGGCTTCCGCCTGCTGCGCCTCGCGGTTGCGCAGCAACCGGTGGTACGCCACATAGCCCGAGAGGTAGTGCTCCACATCGTCGATGCGCACCCGGAAGCTGTGGTGCTTGATGAAGAACGAGCCGGCCACGCGGTCCGGGTTGCGAAAGAACATCGCCAGCTCGGGCCAGAAGTGGCCGTTGGCCAGATACCGCGCGCGGTGCTCCAACGCGCGGTCGAACTTCTCGCGGTCCAGGCCATCGAGCAGCGGGCGAAGGGCCGGGTCGGCATCGATGCGCAACACCATCTCGCGCGCCGCCATCATCAGTTCGAGCAGCGTCGGGAAGGTGGTGATGCGCTCCAGCACGAAGTCAAGATAACCCGTCACGTTCTGCAGGCCGAACCGGTAGTAGCGCGTCTCGGGCCGGTAGCGCGTGAGTTCGTTGACGCAGTAGCTCAGCCAGTGGTCGTGCGCCTCCCAGTGTTTGGCGGCGATGAAATGGTCGAAGGCCTTTTCCACCACCGCAAGCCAGCGCTCGTCGCGCGTGAGCCCGTACAGGCGCATCAGCCCGAAGGCGGCCTCGCCGTCGTAGTAGATGACGCGGAACGCATCCTTGATGTCGAGCTTGGGGAAATTGAGCACATGCACGAAGCGCCCGCTCTTCTGGTCCTGCATGGCGCGGATGCCGAGCGCGAGTTGCTCCATCAGCGTCAGGTACTGCCGGTCGCCGGTGAGCTCGGTGTACTTCACCAGCGCGAGCAGGCAGACCGCGTTGCCGCCGAGCTTGACCTCGTTGCCGACGTCCACCAGCAGCGCCGCGCGCGTGCCGTCAGGCAGCGGCACCTGGCGGATCAGTCGCTGCGTGAGGATGCCCAGCGAACGGTCGATGGCCGCCTTCTGCGTGGCGCTGCGGGTGAGCTCCCAGGCTTCGAGCATCGCGTAGGTGGTGCTGGCGTGACGCAGGGTGTTGTAGGTGGGAATGACGCGGTCGAAGCAGGGAAACCAGCCGTAGTGGAACTCGCCGGTGGGCTTGACCTGCTCGGCGAGGTAGTCGCTGGCCGAATCGATCATGGTGCGGACCTGCCGTGCGTTCCAGTGGTCCAGCCGACGGAAGCCCGCGGCCTGGCCTTCGGCGGTGAGGGGCCACGCGCCCTCGGCATCGACGTACACGGCGCGGGTGGTGAAGCACCAGACGGGCGCGGCATCCTCCGTGGGAAAGTCGATCTCGGCGCCGAAGCGGCGCTTGGCGTACAGGCGCAGGTTGGCGAGGTTGGGGAGCGCATGCTCGACCTCGCCGCTGTAGAGGACCGCGGCGCCCTGCATCTCCTGGGCGAGCAGCGCGTGCTTGAAATGCGCGTCGAAAGCGATGCCGAGGTTGAAGTAGTTGCGCTTGGTTTGCGCCAGCTTCGCCTTCAGCTCGCCCCAACTCATGGCCGTGACCGTGTCGACGATCTCCGCGCGCAGACGTTCGGGAGGCCGGTCGCCGCGCTTGGCCTGGACAGCCGCGGCATCGGCGGTGCGCTTCCATGCGGCCTCGATGTCGGGTCCGCGTCCGGATGCCACGCGGGCCCGGCTTTCGCCTTCGCCCATGGCGAAGAACACCACGCACCCCGCCTCCGCGGTGGCGGGCGATGCGGAGGGCAGCGCGCCCCCGGCATCGACCAGGGCAAGCCTGGCACGGCTCAACAGATCGGAGAGGGGGTGAGGGTCGTGCGTCATTCCACTGCGAATGATGACAGGCCACGATGCAGCCTGCCATCCCGGTAACCCATGACGCCGGATACTGCCCGGCCGCTATTTATTCAGGTGCTGCTCAGGTATCAGGTCTACAGCCGCATCAGTTCCACGCGCCGGTTCTTCGCGCGGCCGTCTTCGCTCGTGTTCGGCGCCACGGGTTCTTTCGATCCGGCGCCGCGCGAGGTGAAACGGCGCCCGTCGACGCCCGTCTTCGCCAGCGCTGCAATGACCGACACGCTGCGGCGGCGCGAGAGGTCCGCGTTGTGCGGCTCCTCGCCCTGCGCATCGGTGTGGCCCACCACCTGCACACGCAACTGCGGGTTGGCGCGCATCAGCTTGGCGATCTCGTCGATGGTGGGCTGCGACTCGGGCTTGATCGTGTCCTTGTCCAGGTCGAAGTGAATGCCGTAGAGATTGACGCGGCCGTTCTCCGCGAGCCCCTTCTGCATCGCGGTGGCATCGACAAAAACGATCTTGTCGGCCTCCATCGCCTTCGTCTCGACCACGCGCACGAAGGCGAAGTTGCCCTTGCCCGGCGTGCTCTCGGCCAGCGCGATGCTGGCGTACACCGTGCCCGCGGGACCGTCGTACTGCGCGAGCACATAGCGGCCGCTGTTCTCGAAGTAGTTGCTGACGAACTGCCGCCCGCGGCCGATCTGCGGCCACTCGGGCGTGTCGATCGCGTTGGCCAGGCCCGAGACATCGGTGTACGGGGTCTCGCGGTCCGGGTCCTTCTTGTAGCAGCTGCTGTCGGTCGTCGCGCAACTGAACTTCAGCTGGAAGCCCTTGGCCTTCAGGCTGGCTTCGTAGTTGCGCTGCACCTCGAGCAGCGAACGTCCGTCGGGCAGCTTGTAGTAGTAGAGCGAGACCTTGCCCGCCACCTTCAGCGCATCGGGGTTCGTCTTGTCCGCGTACTTGATGGGACCCCGGATGAGGCCGACCTCGTCGTAGGCGTTGCTCTGAAACGCGTCGAGCACCGAGCCTTCATAACGGCCGACCAGCGGGTGGTCCTTGGCCGGCTCGGCGGCCGATGCGAAGGCGGCTGTCGTGAGCAGCGCGACGAAGGCCAGAAGGTGATGCCAGTGGGAGCCTGCGCGTCCGGGCCGGACGAACGTCGGCGATGAAGAATGAGCCATGTAGTTTTCCGTTTTTCCAATGCAGATCGCGCCCCGGATGGAGCGCGATTCAAAGGTAGCGGCGGCGCGGCGAGCCGGTCAATAAGCCGTTCGTCATGGCCGTAAGTCGAAACTCGTAAGAACAGGGGCGGACAGATGTAAATATCGCTGCGGCGTGTCGCGCACGCTACTCGGCGCGCTGCGTCGGCACCAGTCAGGCGAGAGTCAGGCGAGAGTCAGTGGGCCCAGGCTTCCAGCACTGCACTCCGCACCGCATCGACCGACACGGCGCGCTTGCCATCGACCGTCGCAATCCAGCAGAGCCACGTGTGCGAGCGCCAGCCGTTCCAGATCGCGAACTCTCCGTTGCGCTCGCCCTGCTCCGCCTGGTCCAGCCGCATCAGCCCCGCGCCCATGCCGCTCGCGACCATGCTGCGGATCGCGCTTTCGCCGTCGGCGGTGCGGCCCTGCTGGTACTCGCGACCCGCGCTCGCGAACAGCTTGTCGAGGTGCACGCGCAGCATGCAGGAGGTCGGCGTGCCCACCCATGGCAGGTTCACGAGTTCGTCGAGCGAGAGATCGGGATGCGCCCGGGCCACCGGCAACGGCAGCACCACGGCCAGGTCGACCACGCCGAGGCGCCGCAGCTCCAGCCCCTCGGACTGCTCGCTGTCGCTGAGCACATAGGCGCAGTCGAGGTCGCCGCGCTGCACGCCAGCCAGCGTTTCGAACGACAGCCCCTGCTTGAGCTGCAGCGTGACCTGCGGATGCCGCTCCGCCAGCGTCACCAGCACCTCGCCCAGCTTCAGCGACACCGGATCGACCACCGTGCCGAAGCGCACCACGCCCTGCGCCGCGCCGCGCAACTGGTCGGCCGCCGAACGCATGCGCATCGCCGAGGCCAGCGTGCGCTCGGCCTCGTCGAGCAGGCTGTGACCGGCTTCGGTGGGCACCATGCCGCGCGGGGTGCGGTCGAACAGCTTCACGCCCAATTCGTCTTCCAGCGCCTTGAGCTGCGCGCTGACCGCCGGTGCGCTGGTGAACACACGCTCGGCGGCGCGGGTCAGGCTGCCCTCCTTGGCGATGGCGACAAAGGTCTTGAGTTGGTAGAGCTCCATGGGGCAAATTGTGGGCGCTTCGGCGCGAATCGGCCATTCGCTTTTTTGGAGGACCCGGTCCAAAGAAGCGAATGGAAATCGGGGCGCGGAACCCCGATTCTTGGAGCCATTGATTCATTGCAAAGGCTCCCCGTGTCACTCCCTCTATCCCATCGTCAACGCCTGCTCGGCATCGCCGCGCTGCTGCTCGCCACCTCCAGCTGGGGCGGCATGTTCCTTGTCAGCAAGGGCGTGCTCCACCATGTCGAACCCGTGTGGTTCACGCTGATCCGCTACAGCATGTCCGCGCTGCTGTTCGCGCTGCTCATTCTTCCGCGCGGCACGGCGCCCTGGCGCAAGCTGCGGCTGCACGCGGGGCCGCTGGCGCTGCGCGGGTTCGCGGGCTTCGGCGTTTTCAGCGTGATGCTGCTGGTCGGCCTTGCGCATTCGGTGCCCTCGCACGGCGCGGTCATCGTGGCGACCACGCCGATGACCACGCAGCTGCTGCGCTGGGCGCTCGACGGCGTGCGCCCCTCGCGCACGACGCTGCTGGCCTCGGCGCTGGCGCTGCTGGGCGTGGCGATCGTGTCGGGGCTGCTGTTCGGCGATGCGGCGGCGGGCGCGTCGACGCTCTTCGGCGATGCCGTGGCCTTCGTCGGCACGTTGGGCTGGGTCTGGTACACGCGGGGCGCCGCGCGCTTTCCCGGACTGGACGTGATCGAGTACAGCGCGCTCACCGTGCTGGCCGCGTGGCCGCTGCTGCTGGCCGTTGCCGTCGGAGCGAGCCTGCTGGGGCTCTCGCAGATGCCGAGCGCGGAGGGCCTGCGCCTGTCGTGGGAAGCACTGCTCTACGTGGGCCTGGTGTCGTCGGCCATCGCGGTGCTGGCTTTCAACTATGGCGTGAGCAAGCTCGGGGCCGTGACGGGCACGGCTTTCTTCAACTTCGTGCCGGTGTCGGCGCTGCTGATGAGCATGGCGATGGGCAAGATGCCCACGGCGAACGAAGCGGTCGGCATGGCGATGGTGATCGGCGCGCTGCTGATCCATACCGCGGCGGGCCGCAAGGCTTCTGCGGCGGCGGCAGCAGAGGCCGTGCCGCCGCTCCAGAATCGCGGCACCTGCGCCGCCACTTCATGACATGAGCCAAGCCCAACTCTTCACGCCCCTGCAACTCGGAACGCTTCGCCTGGACAACCGCATCGTCATCGCGCCGATGTGCCAGTACTCCGCCACCGAGGGCACGCCGGGCGACTGGCACCTGATCCACCTGGGCCACCTCGCGCTTTCGGGCGCGGGGCTGATGATCCTGGAGGCGACGGCGGTGGAGGCCGAAGGGCGCATCTCGCCGGGCGACCTCGGGCTTTACTCCGATGCGAATGAAGAGGGCCTGGCTCGCGTGCTCGCGGCGACACGGGCGAACTCACCCATCAAGATCGCGATGCAACTCGGACACGCGGGGCGCAAGGCGTCGAGCCGCGCGCCGTGGGAAGGCGGCAAGCAGATTGCGCCGGGCGAGCCCGGCGGATGGAAGGCTTACGCACCTTCGGCGGTGCCGCATGCGCCCACCGAAGACCCACCCCTTGCACTCGACGCCGCAGGCCTCGCACGCATTCGCAACGCTTTTGCCGATACCGCACGGCGTGCGGCGCGGCTGGGCCTCGACGGCCTGGAGATCCATGCGGCGCATGGCTACCTGCTGCACCAGTTTCTCTCGCCGCTGGCCAATCACCGCAACGACGCATACGGCGGCAGCCTGGAGAACCGCATGCGCTTTCCGCTCGAGGTGTTCGATGCGGTGCGCGAGGCCTTTCCCGCCGACAAGCCGGTGTGGGTGCGCGTGTCGGCCGTCGACTGGGTGCCGGACGGCTGGGACCTCGAGGGCACCGTCGCTTTCGCCAAAGCGCTCGAAGCGCGCGGCTGCGCGGCCATTCACGTGTCCAGCGGCGGCGTGTCGCCGAAACAGGCCATCGCGCTCGGCGCGGGCTACCAGGTGCCGTTCGCCGAGCGCGTGAAATCGGAGGTCGGCATGCCGGTCATTGCCGTGGGCCTCATCACCGAACCGCGGCAGGCCGAGGAGATCATCGCGAAGGGACAGGCCGATGCGGTGTCGCTCGCACGCGCGATCCTCTACGACCCACGCTGGCCGTGGCATGCGGCCGCCGAGCTGGGCGCGCAGGTGAAGGCGCCGCACCAGTACTGGCGCTCGCAGCCGCGGGAGTTCAAGGACCTGTTCGAGAACGCGGCGTTCGGGGCGCGTTGATGCTCGCTGTCAGATCGGCGGCTGCGGCATCTCTTGCTGCAGCCGGCATCCGCATATCCGTGCCGCTGCTCTGAGTAGCCCGCGGCAGATTGCCCGATGAGTCGGTCCGCTCATCGAAATTTCACCGTGTCCGCTTTCGCGCATGTGAAGTTTTCATGCCCCTCCAAACTTGATTGATGGAGATCGAGGCTAGTTCACTATTGTTGGCAGTGTGTGCAGCTGGCGTGCGCCAGACTTTTGAGCCTTCCGTACAAGAAGCTCTCGCATGCCACAGACCCTCTCCATTTCCAGCACCGCCATTTCGCCGATCCAGGACCACCCGGGCCTCGAGCCTGTGCGGCTCGCAGGTCGCGAAGGCATGAACAGCCTCTTCGAATATGAGCTGCTTCTCAAGACACCGGATGCACTGAATCCCGGAGCCGACGGGGCCGCCGACTTCGACCTCGATGCCTTCATTGGTCGCGAGATCAACTGCACGATCGAACTGGATGGCTCCGGCGCCTTCGTGCCCGGTGCCACTGGCTCAGGCAGCAGCCACATCGGATCCGGCGTGCGCCAGATCAATGCACTTGTCACGGATGCCGCCATCTGGGGCGAAGAAGGCCGGCATATCCAATACAAGCTGACGCTGAGGCCCTGGCTGCACTTGGCCACCCTCACCACCGACTGCAAGATCTTCCAGGACAAGACCGTTGTCCAGATCCTCGATGAGTTGCTCGCCGACTACGCCTTCCCGGTCGACAAGCGGCTGTTCGAGACCTACCCGGTGCGCGATTTCCAGACCCAGTTCAACGAGACAGACTTCGACTTTTTCAGCCGGATGTGCGAAGAGTGGGGACTGAGTTACCACTTCGAGCACAACGAAGGAAAGCATCGCCTGGTCCTGAGCGATGCCATGGGGGCTTACAAGCCTGCCGACAGTGCGGCGTATCGGGAAGTCGAGTATCACGCGCCCGGCTGGAAGGTCGATGCCGAATACATCAGCAGTTTCGTTCCGCATGCCCACCTCACGAGCGGCCAGTATTCGACCCGCGACTACGACTACACCCGTCCGCGCGCCGACCTGAGCGTCAGCCGCAAAGAGCCTCGGCCAACGGGGCAGGCCGGCGCCGAGGTGTACCAATGGCATGCCGTCCATGCTGGCAGCCACTACGCTCAACCTCGCGCCGGCCAGGCACAGCGGAACGATCCTCACGACGAAGGCCGGCTGCTCGCGCTGCTGCGCATGCAGACCCTGCGCACCCACGGCGAACGGGCAGAGGCCAGCGGCAATCTGCGCGGCATGTGCCCCGGCTGCACCTTCGAGTTGCAAAAGCATCCTCGCGAAAAATCCAACACCGAGTACCTCGTGCTCGACACCCATTTCGTCATCGAGAACGTCGCACAGGACAGCCAGAACAAGGATGCGGAGCGAGCACGCCGACAACAGTGGCACGTCCTGGTGGACTTCACCGCCCATCCGGTTACCCAGCCCTTGCGCCCGGCTTCCACGCGCGCGAAGCCGCAAGCGGGCGGCCCGCAGTCCGCACTGGTGGTCGGCCCCGAAGGGCAGAACCTCTGGACCGACGAATTGGGGCGCATCAAGGTCCAGTTTCCCTGGGATCGCATCGGCCTGAAGAACCAGCACAGCACCTGCTGGTTGCGTGTGAGTTCACCGTGGGCCGGCAACCAGCTGGGCGGCATTCATATTCCGCGCATCGGTCAGGAAGTACTTGTCGACTTTCTGGGTGGAGACCTTGATCTGCCCATCTGCACCGGCCGTATCCACAACCAGTCGAATCTGCCGCCCTGGGTCTTGCCCAATCAATCAGCCCTCTCCGGTTTTCGCAGCCGCGAGCTGACCAAGGAAGGCGGCAACAGCGCGTCGGGGCGCTCCAACCACCTGGCTTTTGACGACACCGACGGAAAGATCCAGGCCCAGATCAAGTCCGACCATCAGCACAGCCAGCTATCCCTCGGCCACATCACACGCATCGAAGACAACGCGGGACGCAAGGACCCGCGCGGCCAGGGCTTTGAACTGCGCACCGACGGACATGGTGCGGTGCGCGCGAACAGCGGCTTGCTGCTCACCACCGAGCCACGCCCGAATGCGCGATCGCATGTGCTCGACAGCGCCGAAACCGCGATCCGCTTGTTGCAAGGCCAGGACCAACACGACAGCCTTGCCGCTGCGGCGATGAAGGCGGAGGCTCACGAGACGGGAGACCAAGACGAAGTTGCCCAGGCCCTGAAAAAACAAGGCGATGAGATCAAGGGCCATGGAGGCAATCGTGCAGAGGGCGAATTCCCTGAATTTCTGGCTCCTCATCTGGTGCTCGCCAGTCCGGTCGGTATTGCAACCACCACGCCGAACTCGACGCATCTGGCCAGCGGCGAGCACATTGCGTTGACCAGCGGCAGCCACACCAGCATCTCGTCCAACAGGAGCTTCCTGGTCAGCGCCGCCCATGCCGTTCGCATGTTTGCCTTCAAGGGTCTCGTCAAGATCGTCGCGGCCCAGGAAGACATCGACATCACGGCACTGAAGAAAAGCATCCACATGCTGGCCAAGAAGGACATCACGCTGAGGGCCAACAGGATCACGCTGGACGCCGACGAGATCGTGACCATCAACGGCGGCACCAGCTACAGCCTCTGGAAAAAAGCCAGCATCGAGCATGGCACCAGCGGCCTGTGGCGCGAGTACGCCGGCAGCCACAGTCTTCAGCCGCAGAAGGACTTGCCGCTGCCCGAGATCAAGTTCCCGACGACGCTGTGCGAGGACTGCGTGCTCAAGGCGCTCAAGTCCGGCAGCCTTGTTGCAGCGGTAGGGGGATGAGCCGTGTACTTTGCGCAAGACCCCACCAACCTCAAGGCGGCTGAAAAACACCTGGCCGACGCATTCGCCGCCGAACCCGGCCTGCATTGGATCGCGCTGGTCGATGCTGCATTCGATCACGGCAGCAACGCCGCAGGAACTCTCTACAAAGGACTGAATTGCTACGCCGCGGAATTTCCGCTCAATGATCTGACAGGCGCAGCGCCGTGGCTGATCGAACTGGACCCGTTCGAAAAGAACCACCGGCAGATGGCGCAATTGCTCGCCCATTGCAGCGGGCGACCAATGCTCAGCGTGATGGCAAGCCGTATCCCGGCGTGGGCTCTTGCCAAGCGTTGGCTGCCTCTGCATCGCGTGCATACGAACGACAAGCAGCGCCTTCTGTTGCGCTTTGCCGACACCCGCACGCTGCCCTTGTTGCCAGACATCCTGACACCTGCGCAGTGGTCCGCCATCGCAGCACCGCTTGCCCGTTGGCTCTATGTGGAACGAGAGGGCGCCATGGTCGCCGTTCGCTTACCCGAGCCCTTAGCGATTGCCCCGCCAACGGCCTTGCATCTGAGCCAGGCGCAGCTCGACACCATGGTGAGTGCCTGCGAACCCGATGCCGCACTCGGCTTATTGGCCGACCAGATGCCCGAAGTGTTCGCCCCCACCATGGCGCACGGCAACCTGCACGCCTACATCAAGAAAAAGACATTCGGCCTGATCGAAAGACATGGCATCGAAAACTGGACCGACAAGGTGTCGCTGGTCACGGCCGAATTGCTGACCAACGGAAAGATTCACGACAACCCGATGCTGCAGGAGTTGCTTCTCACCAAGGCATGGCAACCCGGCAATCTGCGCGAAGCCTTGCTGAATCACAAAATCGTTTGAACATCTGAAAACGTATGGAATACCTTGTCGCTCCTCTTTCGTTGCTTCTGTATTTTTGGCAACGCTACGGCCTGTTCATCTTCGTTCCGCTCGTCTATTCAATCGGCTACCTCTTGCTCGGATGGGCCCGGGTCAGATCCAGGATCTTGCGTTTCGGACTGACCTTGCTGCTCGTGCCCATCCTTTTCTGGCTTTTCTTGTTCCGGCATGTCTTCTTCATGGCCGACGACGCCTCGGAGTTCTGGGCAATGGTTGTCAGTCTTTGGCGCGAGGTGCTGACTGCTCTTCCTACGGACCCCTGGACCGTCTGCACCCTGCTCAGCATGGTGACGGGGTCGATTCTTTGCGGCATAGGAATAGCGAAGAAGAGGCATGCAACGCAACGCCAGAGCACGCTGTCATGAGAACGATCATTCCTGAAAGCGCCTCGAATCGCTCACGCATCGCGGGCCGACTCTGGCGCGCGCTGGGAGCCCCGGTCCTTGCGGCCATGCTGAGTGCTTGCGGCGACAACGACATACTGACTGGGGATGTCACCGGCTACAACCATATGCCTGAATCCGGTTGGAGCATTGCGGGTTTTACGGTCAATGGTGCGGGGGGGCCGAACATTCAGCCCGAGAGTGGGGGCGGCGCGTTCTCCTGCTGCATTTCCTTCCCCAAGCACTGGCGCCCTGGCATGAAGGCAAAGGTCAGATGGTTCTACAACCATAAAGCCAGTGACCCTGAGGCTACGCCTCCACCACCGCAAGAAGCGGAAGTCGATATCCCCGAGTACACACCCAAGACAGCAGGTGCAATCAACGTGCATTTCTATTCGGATCACCGCATCAAGGTGGTGATTAGCAGGTATGCGATCGAACACCCTCGCTATCCCATGAGTGAAGAGGACAAGAAACCATGGGTCACGCGCACGGACATCGTTGGCGAATGACCCAGTGCATTCGCCGGAGAAACCGAGCGAGCACAACGCGAGGCTCAGTCGACGACCATGACGACAGCATTAAAAACATCAGGAGGAAATCCATTGAAATCAAGCGCCACACGTCATCCTGTTTCGCATCGTTTCCGGCAGTTCGCATGTCTCGGGGGGGATGGCTGTCACGCTGGCTTCCTGCAGCGACAACGACATGCTGGCTGGGGATGTCACCGGCTACAACCACATGCCTGAATCCGGTTGGAGCATTGCGGGTTTCACGGTCAATGGTGCGGGGGGGTCCAATGCCCAGCCCGGAAGCGGCGCGGGCAATTCCTGCTGTATGTCGTTCCCCAAGAAATGGCGCCCCGGCATGAAGGCCAAGGTCAGGTGGTTCTACAACCACAAAGCCAGTGACCCCGAGGCGACGCCTCCGCCGCCGCAAGAAGCAGAAGTCGAAATCCCTGAATACACACCCAAGACAGCAGGTGCCGTCCAGGTGCATTTTTATTCCGACCATCGCGTCAAAGTCGTGATCAGCATCTACGGATTGGGTCACCCACGCTACCCCATGAGCGAAGAGGACAAGAAACCCTGGGTCACGCGCACAGACATTGTTGACGAATGACCCCGTGCATGCGCTGGATCAACCCCAACGGACACGGCAGAAGGCTCGATCTATTGAACGTAATGCAGCATCTAAAACGTCATGAGGAAATTCAATGAAATCAATCACCAAACGCCGCCCTGTTTCGCATCGCCTTCGGCAATTCGCTTGCATCGGCGGATTGACGGTCATGCTGACCGCCTGCAGCAAGAACGACATGCTGGCTGGAGATGTCAGCGGCTACAACCACATGCCTGAATCCGGTTGGAGCATCGCGGGATTTACGGTCAACGGCGCGGGGGGCGCCAATGCCTCACCTGGATACGGAGCAGGCAGTTCCTGCTGCATGTCGTTTCCAAAGCACTGGCGCCCTGGCATTAAGGCCAAGGTCAGGTGGTTCTACGACGTCATGGTCGGAGATCCCCGAACGCCACCTCCCCCGCAGGAAGCGGAAGTCGAGATTCCGGAATACACACCCAAGACGGCAGGCGCAATCAATGTGCATTTCTATTCGGATCACCGAATCAAGGTGGTGATTAGCAGATATGCGATCGAGCACCCACGCTATCCCCTGAGCGAAGAAGACAAGAAACCCTGGATCACACGCACAGACATTGTTGGCGAGTAACTCCTACACACACCGGAGCACATTTCATGAGCATGACGATTCCTGTTGATTCCGCACTGAATCCCGCATTGGGCCGGACCCGCAGCGGGGAACGCCCCCTGAGCAATCGGGAGCAATTACAGCGGGCGGCCGCGCATTGCGCAGCCAATCCATCCGGTCCGTCGCCCGCGTGTACAGGCTGTGTGTTCATAGGCATGTTCTTCGACGGCACCGGCAACAACGAGCAAAAGGATTACCTCGATCAAGTCGGTACACCACGTGAGATGCGGCACAGCAATGTAGTTCGGCTCTATCACGCGCATCCGGGGCCGCTATCTATCGCAACCAATGGGTACTACCGCTACTACATCCCTGGCCTCGGCACCCCCTTCCCTCAAATTGGAGATGTCGATGGCGAAGGTGACGAGAAAGGCAGCTTGACTCAGAAGTGGCACACGCTCATGCAGCAACTGGGCTCCATCGGCGCGATGAACGGGGCCCCTCGCATCGTGTGGGGTTTGACTCGCATCTTCAATGCCATCAATCGACATGTTCACGGAGATGATCTGATCGACGATGCAACGGCCAAGGACCTGGCGGTTTCGTTCTTCGACATGATGCTGCCGCAGCCCGTCATCGACATCCGCCGCCGAGAATCGCTCAAGGAATACTGGCAAGGCAAGCTCAAAGACAAGCTCGCCCATCAGCCTGTCAAGCTGAACCTGATCACCGTCAACGTGTTCGGATTTTCCCGGGGGGCAGCCGAAGCGCGGACCTTCGTCAACTGGCTGTATGAAATCTGCAAGCAAAAAGACGGCGGCTACCTTTTTGCAGGCATCCCGATTCGAGTGCAGTTTCTGGGCCTCTTCGACACCGTGGCGTCGGTCGGCGCAGCGGGTCTCTACACCTTCATCGAAGGTCGCGCGGGTTGGGCCGACGGCAGCATGCAGATCAACCCTGGCGTGGAGCAATGCGTGCACATGGTCGCAAGCACCGAGGTGCGCGCCTGCTTTCCTCTGGATTCGGCGCGCGTCGGCAGAAGCTACCCTGCCAATGTGGTGGAGTACGTTTATCCAGGCTCGCACTCGGACGTGGGTGGCGGCTATAAGCCCGAGGCATTGGGCTGCAAGGATTGGGGCAATGAGGACGAAGACCTACAGTTGGCCCGAGTACCGGGCTACGAGATGTATTGCGCAGCGCTGGGCGCCGGAGTGCCTTTTCAAACCACCTTCGGTCGACAAAAGATCGCGGGAACCGGCTTCGGACTTGGCGCATTTCCACCACTGAATCAGATGATTGCCAAGGCTCTCAAACCCTCCCCTGCCACAGTCAAGGCATTCGACGCCTACTACCTGAAGGCCAACATACAAGCCGGGCCCGTGGAAGACATGGCGCGGCAACACCTGAGCCTGTATTTCACCTACCGTGTGCGCCACAGCGACTGGCGGACCTCGCCAGCCATGAAGCAGTCCCTCCGAACACCCAATGGCTCGCTCGGCTCCTACAAGGATGAACCGCGCACCTTGTGGAAGACGCAGCTCGCCTTGATCTTCGTGATCGCCTCGCTCTGCGACGAAATTCAGCGCCGCATTCAAGCAGGCGGCACCGAAGACGAAGTGCTGCGGCAACGCTACGACGCTTTCGCCGAAGTAAGAGACAGCACGGTCAAGGGTCTGTCGGAGTGGTGGCCCGGCAGTTCCGTTCATGCGCTGGTCGGCTCTGCCATGAGCGGGTTTTCCACTCGCAAAGGGTTGATGGAGCGCAACCTGCGCGAAGAGGACTTGCAAAGAGCCATCGGCAAGGCAAAGAAGGCGCCGCTCTATCTGGCCGAGTGGCGCAAGTTTCTGGCTCAGGCGACACAAGCCGAAGTGCGCGATATCGTCGTCGAGCGCGACGGTGTTCGTTTGCTCGAAGCCATCCAGTCGCAGCCTGTGCCCGGCGAGGTCGCGATATTCTTCGACGAACTGGTGCATGACAGCATGGCCGGATTCATCGGATTCGGAATGCCCGAGTTCGAGACGAACGGCTACGGCATTGCCAAATTTCGTCGCACATTCTTCGGTGATGACGGAGATGCCATGCTGCGCGATGAGGCCGAGCGCGGCAACAAGAGGCGCGCCTCGGCACTCGATGCGAAGCGCGCCAAGGACCGGGCGCAACGTGCCAAGTGGGAGGGGGAAGCCGCCGGATTTCGGGGAGCAATGCCGCGCTGACGAGTTGGGATCGCGAAGCCGGGATGCGCGCGAGAGCGGAACTGGCGAGCGCTGGCACCCGCGTTCAGTTCGACGCAACCCGCCCCCAGCGCTGCGTCTTGCCGAACAACGGCAACCCGACATACGCATGCAGCAGCAGTTCGCCCGCCGCATTGCCGGCCGTGCTGACCGACATGTTGCAGCTATAGGTCTTGCCGTTCTCGCGGTTGTAGATCTGGCCGGCCCATTCGGTGGGTGGCCGTGCGGAGTCGGCAGTGGCATCGACGGGTGCGAAGTCCTTCAGCAGCGTCATGCCCAGCACTGGGCGGTTGTCGGCGGCCTGCATGTCGCCGCCGCCGGGCGCCATCGAGCGGTTGCCCAGGACCTTGGTGACGGTGCCGCACAGCGCGGCGCCGCAGGGCGCGACCTCCACTTCGAGGTTGCCGTTCGCGGTGACCCAGCGACCGCGCGGATCGGAGGAGGCGGATGAAGAAGACTGCGCCTGCGCGGCGAAGGCTGTGGCGAACAGCAGGACAGCGCCGAATGCGCGGCCTGGACGATGAAACGAGGAAGTGGTCATGGCGGGTTTCGTGTCGAGTGGATGGAGCGCTCATTCCATCGCGACAGGCGCCTTCATATGTGTCGAGACACACACTGAATCGTCGTGTTCCGTATCTGGCGGGGCGCCAGACAAAGTGAGATACAAATATCTCCGCGCTTCATTCGCGCAGCGCCTCGAACCACCGGCCGTCGTAGAAACGACGCTCCCACAACAAGCTGGAATGGGCCGCGCCGCTGCCGAACACCGGCTCCCGCGGCCAACGCACGCTGGGGCAGCCTTCGCCGAAAGGCTTCAGCCTGCGGCCGAGCGCGTGATAGAGCGGCAGGAGCGCGTCGTCTTCGTCCTTCTGACCGGTGATCGGCCGCTCGCCCAGCTGGAACAGCACGGCCCTGTCCGAGACATCCGCCTCGATGGCGCGCGGCAAGCCTTTCAGCAGGCGCTCGGCGCCGCCCAGCACCGACAGGAACGGCTCGCCCACCAGCGTCAGCCAGTTGATGCCGCAGATCCACGACCGCCCCAGGTCGTGGTCTTCATTCGGGAACCATGCGCGCAGCGGCGATGGGCAGACATCGATGGCCGGGTACTTCCGTGCGACCGGCAGCAGCAATGAGCGCGGCGGCTCGTTCCTGTCGAAATGGCTCGAAGTGGCCATACCGTAGCCGGCCAGCGCCGTGCGCACCGGCAGACCGAGCATCGCGGCCTTGAGGGCGGCGATGTCGAGCTCCTGCCTCTCGAAGGAAGAGACGGGAATGGTCGCATCGACCTGAACCGACCGGGCAACCCGGAAGCGAAAACCGGTGGGGCCCCTGTCGTGCAGCCGCGCCGTCCTTCCGCTCTGGAAGTCGAAGCCGATCCAGTAGCGCTCGTAGTTGTCGACGACCCGCTTCAGGTGATGGAAGGGTTGCCAGTCCGCGCGGGTGACCGTCGTTCTCTTTCGTGGATCGGCCACGGCCTCCTCGATCATCGTCAGGCGTTCGGCGTCCCGCTGCAGGATGGGCTTGAACACCTGGAAGAGCCGGTCATAGGCCTGTACATGGTCCAGCGGGTGGGCCTCTCTCAACGCGCCCTGGGCGCTCAGCCGGAAGGCCGGTGTCGCCACCCCGCCGAGCTCCTTCAGGCTGCCCGGATCGCTCGCCTGGAACAGGCCATCCGACGGCCATCCGGTCCGGTGTATCGCGTCGGCACCGGCATCTTTCAGGAGAACTCTGGATGTCATGGATTTCGCCCGGTCGGTTGCTGTTGTCCGTTGACCCTCGCGTTCATCCACGCCTTGGTGAACCGGGCGCGCTACCGCCCGAGGAACTGCCCGCGCGCGGCGTTCCGCGCCGGCCGCCACACCGTCGCCAGCGGCGGCTGGGTGCGCAGCGCGTGCTGCACCGTGGTCAGGGTTTCGAAATCCACAGGCGCTTCCGGGTCCGGTTCAGATTCCGGAGCTGCGTACGCCCAATCCGATGTCGCCTGTTCCACCCGCGCATCGCCGCTCTGCGTGCGGCGAAAGCGTGCGATCTGGTTGCTCGGCGCGCCTTCGTTGATGCGATCGACATGGCCGCGGCGGCGCAGATAGCCCACGGTGTTCATCAGCATGACCATCGGCAAGCTGGTGTCCTGCGCGAGTTCCGCGTACGTGGTGCAGAGCCCGATGGCGGCGAGCACGCGCAGCATCCTTGCGTCCCGGCCCATCGCCGCATTCGCTTCACGCGCGGTGTTGTTCATTCACTCAGTTTGCAAACTTCACCACGGGCGCATCGTGTCGCGGGTGAAGGGCTTCGCGCGACGGGCGCTCGGACCTGGGAGCGTCCCAATACGTCTGCACTGCATGGACCACGCGCTCCTCGGTGCGGTACATCGCCGCGTCGGTCGATGGCACCCAGAAACTGGCGGCGAGCATCGCAAGACCGATGAGGATCGTCGAGCCGAACACGACGACCCCGACGACGTGTCCGG
Source organism: Variovorax sp. ZS18.2.2 (assembly GCF_024701975.1). Lineage (GTDB taxonomy): Bacteria > Pseudomonadota > Gammaproteobacteria > Burkholderiales > Burkholderiaceae_C > Variovorax. Next base: position 411,771 of record NZ_JANLNM010000004.1, on the reverse strand, counting down.
TGGAGTAGGTCATTTTTTCGCTTTCCTTGGCGCTGAAGAAGAAGCGTCGTCCATTGCGTCGGCTGTGCCGGACAGCGTCAATGCAACCCGCCCGCAGGCACGCCCGATGTACAGGCCCACCCGCACAGGGTTCGACACGTGGACGACGTTCGAACTATGGGCCTGCGAGTCGCGCCAGAAAATGATCGCGGTGACCTGAAACCATACAAAAAGGGACAGCCTTCATCGTTGCTGCGCGCATGTGTGGAATCGTTCCGGAACGAGATGCGCTCGGGCGTTCGCCTGCTCGGTAAATCCGACGCCAACGACGACGGGCAGTGCAGTTGTCCGTTTTCGCATCGTTCGAGGCCGCCGCGATCATTCCCAAGCGCAGCGCTCGCACCCATAGTCCGACGCGGTATCCGTGTCGTTCGACACCTCGGCAGTCGACAACCAAGACACCGCCTTGCTTCCTGCCGAATCCACATGGGAGACAACTCGTGAACTTCAGATATCTGTCACGCGTCGTGCGTCGCGCCTCGGCGCTTGGCGCCGCGGCGGTTATTGCGGCTTTCGCAACGGTCTCGGCGCCCGCGATGGCCGCCTACGACCAGAGCCTCGTGCGCTCGCTGACCGACGGCCCGATCAAGGGCAAGGCGGCCGCCAACGAGACGCAGGCATTCCTGGGAATCCCCTTCGCCAAGCCACCGGTCGGTGATCTGCGCTGGCGTGCGCCACAGCCGCCGGACAAGTGGAGCAGCGAGCGCGATGCCACGCAGTTCGCCAGCATGTGCGCGCAGATTGGCGGCCTGTTCGGCGAGCCCGACCCCGACACCTTCGGCAAGCTGGTGGGCAGCGAAGACTGCCTTTACCTGAACGTGTGGCGCCCGAACTCCCGCGACGAGAAGCTGCCGGTGTTCTTCTGGATCCACGGCGGCGGCAGCATCATGGGCTCGGCGCGCGAGCCCATCTACGACGGCGCCTACCTCGCACACCAGGCCAACATGGTGGTGGTGACAGTGCAGTACCGCCTGGGCATGCTCGGCCTGCTGCGCCATCCGGCCCTGAGAACTGGCAACAAGCTGGACGATTCGGGCAACTTCGCCACGCTCGACCTGGTGCGCGCGCTCGACTGGGTCCGGGGCAACGCCGAAAAGTTCGGCGGCGATCCCGGCCTCGTGACCGTGGCCGGGCAGTCGGCAGGCTGCTTGAACACCTGGGCCCTGCTGCAGTCGCCGCTGGCCGAAGGCAAGCTCCATCGCGCGTTGTGCATGTCGAACCTTGCGTCCGTCTCCAAGCCGATAGACGGCGAGGCAAAAGCGGAAGAGCTGATCAACCGCCTGCTGATCGATACCACCCGCGACTTGGGCGAGGCCATCAAGCAACGCGTGGTCGTGAACCTGCTCCCTTCAGGTATCAACTCCTACCTGCTGCGCAAAGTCGGCGCAGAGCAGATCATGAGACTCACGGTCGGGGGACCGCTGACAGACTCGGTCATGCCCGGCCCGTACGCCGACGGCACCGTGATCCGCTCCGGCAGCACGGATGACAACCTGGCGAAGGGCAACTACAACAAGGTACCGCTGATGATCGGCTCGACAGGCGAAGACGCCAGCAGCACGGCCTTCTGGGTGGACTCGATGGGTCCGAGGTGGATGGTCCAGCCGACGCAAAAGGAGTTGTGGAAGCTGATCAATGAAGGAGACCCCAGCAAGGTGGCCTCCGGTCAACTCATCAAGCCCGGACTGAGCCAGGGCCTCTTCGCAATGGCAACCTGGGCTGGGACCACCGCCCTTAACAAGTTGATCGACGACCAGATCCGAGTGCTGACGCCGAAGAACGACAACATCTACCGCTACAGCTACAACTGGAAAGACATTCCCCAACCGTGGAAGGACACTTTCGGCGCCTTCCACAACAGCGACCTGGCGGCACTGTTCGGCAACTTCGTGACCGACGAGCCGAGCTTCATGCGCTTTGCCTGGACCGCGGACAACGCCGTCAGCCGCAAGGCGCTGTCGGACAAGTTCATCGGCTACGTGGCCAACTTTGCCCGCTACGGCAAACCGTTCGGGCAGTTCGACGGTTTCGAGCTGAAGTGGTGGTTTCCGTGGACGGACACCCATTGCCCAGGGCTGTGCCCCAAGGGTCCCACGCGGATGATCTTTGACAACAACCTCCGCGTGTCGAGCGACAACTGACCTCTGGCCGCCTTGTCTCAACGGGTAGCTCGTCCCAATGAGGCAAAGCACGTTTGTCCGTTTTCATATCGATTGTGGTCACTTCCATCATTCCCAGGCTGGACTCTGAAACCTAGAGTCCAGCCTGGATGAACGCCTTCAAGACCGACTGCGAACCCCGCATCGAAATGCGCCCGGGCAGCCTCCCGCACGCCCGGACACTGACGCTTGCCTTCGGGCGGCGCGTCTTCTCGCGGGTGAGCGCTCGGTGGATGCAATCCCAAGCGTTCTGGATCGGTCTCTCGCTCGCGATGCCGATCGCGGCGCTGGTCGCGTGGTACCTCTTCGACAGCCGCAGCTTCGGCACCTGGATGCGCAGTGAACGGGCGGGCTGGCTGGTGCTGGCGTCCGTGGTGCCGGTCGTCTTGCTGTATGTCGTGAGGCTCGCGATGCTGATGCGCGAATGGAGACCCGGTCAGCGCCCGCCTTGAGGCACCTGCCCGGCGTACCCCGGCTGCGTGGCAGCCAACTGCCGGGTGAACTCGTCCCGGATCTCGGGGGCGATCTGGCCGACCTCCGACAGCAACTTGGCCACGACCACCGCTTCGTTCGGACGGAGCCCGCCCTGCGCCACATGCTCGGGAAGCCGCTTGAGCACTTCATAGGCTTCCTGCCGCCGCTCTTCCTCGCTGAGGCTCGGCAGCAGTTCGCCCAGGGTGTTCATGCGGTCGCGGTAGCGTGCGAGCCCGACCTGCCGGGCCACCTCGTCCTCGACAGGCTTGCCGGCGCGCGCCAGATCGCGCCGCAGTTGATCGACATCCAGCTTGCGTTCGAGCGGCCCTGCCGACATGAGGTAGGGCGAGGCGCCCGGCGCAAACACCTTGTACTCGGGTGCGCGCCGCGCGAGCACGACGCTGTCGCCGGCCGGCACGGGCTTCGTGCCGACCGTCGTCGCGGTGCTCGGCGCCGCAACGACGGGTGCCTGCTCGGCGCCCGGCTCCGCGAACAGCAGCCACAGCACCGCGGCCGTCATCACGCCGCCCACGAGGGCGATCAGCCTCGCGCCGGTCAGGAAACGAAAACGGGAACGCATGCGAATCTCTCCCTGTCTGGTTTGTCCATTCGACACGCGGTACGAACGACGACGCCAGCATAGGAAAACCCGCCGGGTCGGGAGCGCGGGTATGCCCTCGCTTCTGTCTCGCCCCTGACAGATTCGGACCCGGATTTCTCGGATGGGGCCTGGCCAGCACCCTATGGCTTGCTGGCCTCCAGCCAGAACAGCTTCTGCCGCATCGTCAGCGGCCCATGGTCTTGAATGCGCTCGTGCAATCGCTCCAGCGCGGCGCGGCATCCGTCGATGGTGAATTCGGGGCACACATAAGGCACGTGCTTCAGGTACCAGGCAAACGCGCCGATGTCATCGAACGACAGCACTTCGGCGCCCTCTTCGCCTTGCTCGATGACCAGGCCGGCAAGCGTGAGCTGATCGACCGCAGTGTCCAGTTGCCATCGCGGCAACGCGGGCATGCGCAGGTCCAGCAGCGCGTAGCAATCGGCATTGAAATCCGATGCGACCTGCTGCGTGACGAAGTGCCCGCCCGCCGCAAGGATGCGGTGCACGTCGTTCGCAACGAAAGACTCGTGGCGATTGACGACCAGATGGAATGACGCATCCGCGAACGGCAGCTGCGCCTGTTGCTCTTCGCCCTGCGTTGCGTTGTCGTCGGCGCCTTCGACCTCGACCACTTCGACACCCAGCGGCGCAAGGCGCTCGCGCGCGACGGCGACATTGGGCGCCCAGCCCTCGGTCGCAACGGTGCGCGCCGGACGATGCGCCAGTCGACTCAACCACTCGCCACCGCCCGTGCCCATGTCGAGCATGTCGAGCGACCGGCGCGCATGCCGCTCGACTGCAGCCTCGAAGTTCCATGGCGTGGCGGTGGTGGTGATGCGGCCGTCGCACGACAGGTCCCATCCGACCAGCGGCCGTGTATCCGCATCGCGCAGCAGTTGCTCGAAAGCGCTCACGCGCGCGCCTCCAGCGCGCGATAGAAGAAGGTGGTGCCGCACGGCTCACCCTCCGGCAGCAGCGCGAAGCCGGGGATCACGCCCACGCGCTGCCAGCCCATGCGCGCATAGAGCCGCTCGGCCTCGGCGCTCGATGTGTCTAGCACCAGCAGCGTCTTGCGATGTTCGTGTGCCGCATCCTCGGCCGCCTGCATCAGCAGCGCGCCGATGCCCCGGCGCCGCGCCCGGCGGTACACGAGCATCTTCGAGACCTCGGCGCGGTGCGGCTGGTTCTCGGGCTGGTCGAGCACGAGCTGCACCGTACCCAGCAGGCCCTCGGCGTCTTCGGCCACGAGCAGCACGCGCTCGCCGCGCGCCACGCCGTCGGCCACCTTGCGCCAGAACGCGAGGGCGCGCTCGCGCGTGATCGGCAGCATGAAGCTCACCGACGCGCCGCCCTCGACGCAATCGATCAGCAGGTCGGCCAGCGCGTTCACCTCTGCATCGATCACGGTCGACAGGGCACGGATGAGGGGTACTTCGGTCGTTGTCGTCGTCATGTCATTCATCTCCAGGAGGTGGGTGCCGTGGTGATCACGACGGCATAGCGCGCGGTCTTGCGCGTGGGGTTGTGATAGCTCATCGGGTGGTCGAGCGTGAGCGCGAGGCAGTCGCCCGCATCCAGTTGGTGGAGGTCGTCGCCCACGGTGACTTCGATGCGGCCTTCGAGGACCCACACCTGCTGGTGGATGCGCGGCTCGCGCGCGCCGGTTTCGTAGGCCACGCGGGCCTTGGGCGGAAAGTTGACCTCCACGATCTGTATCGGCGAGATGGCGCCGCCGGGCGAGACGTTCCGCCGCACATAGCCGGAGTGCGGGTCGCGCCACTGCAACTGGTCGGCCAGCCGCGACACGGGGCTGGCGACAGGCTCGGCGTCGTCGAACAGCGAGGCGAGCGGAACGCCGAGGCCGGTGGCGAGTTTTTCGAGCAGCACTGCGGTAGGACTGCTCTCTCCACGCTCGATCAGAGAGATCATCGAGCGGCTGACGCCGCAGTGCGTGGCCAATGCATCGAGCGACAGGCCGCGGGAGGCGCGAAGCTCGCGCACGCGCTGGGCGATACGGTCGTTGAGGGTGGTGGTGGCCGGGGGTGGCGTTGATTCCGTCATATTGGATTAAATATCCATTAAAAGGGAAACCACGTCAACCCGTCATTTACTCAGTGAAGCGGCCATTCTTCGAACGAATATTCGTCAAAGAGATTGAGATCATTCAACAACTCACCAGCACGGATTCGACATGAGCGCCAACAACCCCGACCCTCTGCCTTCCTCGTTCATCGATTTCGCCGACGGCCTGACCCCGCCTTCGGCCTTGCGTGCACCGATCACCGCCGCCTACCGACGCCCCGAACCCGAGGCATTGCCGCCCCTTCTCGAACAGGCGCGCCTACCGGCCGGGCAGGCCGAAGAGGCGCATGCCCTCGCTCACCGAATCGCCGAGCAGTTGCGAAACCGCAAGAACGCCGCTGGCCGCGCCGGCCTCGTGCAAGGCCTGCTGCAGGAATACGCGCTCTCCTCGCAGGAAGGCGTCGCGCTGATGTGCCTGGCCGAAGCGCTGCTGCGCATTCCCGATGCCGAAACGCGCAACGCGCTGATCCGCGACAAGATCGCGCACGGCCAGTGGCAGTCGCATGCGGGGCGCAGCCCCTCGGTGTTCGTTAACGCCGCGACCTGGGGCCTGCTGCTCACCGGAAAACTCGTGGCCACGCACAGCGAGACGGGTCTCTCCACGGTCCTCACGCGCCTGATCGGCAAGGGCGGTGAGCCGCTGATCCGCAAGGGCGTGGACATGGCGATGCGCATGATGGGCGAGCAGTTCGTCACCGGCGAAACCATCGCACAGGCGCTGGACAACGCGCGCGAGCTGGAGGCCGAGGGCTTTCGCTATTCGTACGACATGCTCGGCGAAGCGGCGCTCACCACGGAGGATGCCAAGCGCTACCGCATCGCGTACGAAGACGCGATCCATGCGATCGGCAAGGCCTCGAACCACCGCGGCGTGTATGCCGGCCCGGGCATCTCCATCAAGCTCTCGGCACTGCACCCGCGCTACAGCCGCGCGCAACACGCGCGTGTGATGGACGAGCTGTACCCCGTGCTGCGCGCGCTCACACTGCTCGCGCAGCAATACGATATCGGCATCAACATCGACGCCGAGGAAGCCGACCGCCTCGAACTCTCGCTCGACCTGCTGGAGCGCCTGTGCTTCGAGCCGGCGCTCGCGGGCTGGAACGGCATCGGCTTCGTGATCCAGGGGTACCAGAAGCGCTGCCCCTTCGTGATCGATTTCGTGATCGACCTTGCGCGCCGCAGCCGGCATCGGTTGATGGTGCGCCTCGTGAAAGGCGCGTACTGGGACAGCGAGATCAAGCGCGCGCAGATCGAAGGGCTCGAGGGCTACCCGGTCTACACGCGCAAGGCCTATACCGACGTGTCGTACCTCGCCTGCGCACGCAAGCTGCTCGACGCACCCGAGGCGATCTACCCGCAGTTCGCCACGCACAACGCGCACACGCTCGCCGCGATCTACACGATGGCGGATCCGTCGCGCTACCAGCCGGGGCAGTACGAATTCCAGTGCCTGCATGGCATGGGCGAACCGCTGTACGAGCAGGTGGTCGGGCCGCTCGGACGGCCGTGCCGCATCTACGCGCCCGTGGGCACGCACGAGACGCTGCTCGCATACCTCGTGCGGCGGCTGCTGGAGAACGGCGCCAACACTTCGTTCGTCAACCGCATCGCGGACCCGACGATTCCGCTCGAAGCGCTGGTGGAAGACCCGGTCGCGACGGTGGAACGCATGGCCTTGACTGAAGGCGCCATCGGTTTGCCGCACCCGGCCATTGCATTGCCCGCCGCGCTCTACGGCAAGCAGCGCATCAACTCGCAAGGCATCGACCTCGCGAACGACGACAGCCTGCGCATGCTGGGTGAAACGCTCCGCGCCACGGCCACCCACCCATGGCGTGCAGAACCGCTGCTCGCCGAAGGCGGATCAAGTGACAGAGCCTCCCCACAATGGGCCGATGTGCTGAACCCCGCAGATCATCGCGACGTCGTCGGGCAGGTGCGCGAAGCCACACTGGCCGATGTCGAATCGGCCGTGACACAAGCCAAAGGCATCGCAACGACATGGGCAGCAACGTCGCCCGCAGAACGCGCCGCCCTGCTCGACCGCGCAGCCGACCTGCTTGAAGCCCAGCAACCCCGCCTGCTCGGCCTGCTCGCACGCGAGGCCGGAAAGACCTATGCCAACGCCATCGCCGAAGTGCGCGAGGCGGTGGACTTCCTGCGCTACTACGCGGCGCAGGCACGCACCGATTTCTCCAACGACACGCACCGCGCGCTCGGGCCGATGGTGTGCATCAGCCCATGGAATTTTCCGCTCGCGATCTTCACCGGCCAGGTGGCCGCCGCGCTCGCGGCCGGCAACCCGGTGCTGGCCAAGCCCGCGGAGCAGACGCCGTTGGTCGCCACCGAGGCGATCCGCGTGCTGTGGCAGGCGGGTGTTCCGCACGCGGCCGTTCAACTGCTGCCGGGCCGCGGCGAGACCGTGGGCGCCGCGCTGGTCGCGGATGCGCGCGTGCAAGGCGTGATGTTCACCGGCTCGACCGAGGTCGCGCGCATCCTGCAGAAGACGCTGTCGACAAGGCTCGGCGCGAATGGCGCGCCCGTGCCGCTCATCGCCGAGACCGGTGGGCAGAACGCAATGATCGTGGACTCGTCCGCGCTGATCGAACAGGTCGTCACCGACGTGATGGCCTCGGCCTTCGACAGCGCCGGCCAGCGCTGCTCGGCGTTGCGCGTGCTGTGCGTGCAAGAGGAAGCGGCCGACCGCCTGATCGAGATGCTGAAAGGCGCAATGGCCGAGAGCTGCCTCGGCAACCCCGCGCGGCTGGCCGTGGACGTGGGCCCGGTGATCGACGCCGAGGCCCGCGACAACATCGAGCGCCACATCGCCACCATGCGCAGCCGCGGCCGCCGCGTCTACCGGCAAGGCCGCGAGTACGCGCACGACACGCGCCAGGGCACTTACGTGATGCCGACACTCATCGAGCTCGACAACATCGCCGAGTTGCAGCGTGAGGTGTTCGGACCGGTGCTGCATCTGGTGCGCTACCGCCGCCGCGACCTGGGCGCGCTGGTCGGCCAGATCAATGGCACGGGCTATGGGCTCACGCTGGGCGTGCACACGCGCATCGACGAAACCATTGCGCAGATCGTGGAGCATGCGAAGGCGGGCAACGTTTATGTGAACCGCAACATCGTCGGCGCGGTCGTGGGCGTGCAGCCGTTCGGCGGCGAGGGCCTGTCGGGCACAGGGCCGAAGGCGGGCGGGCCGCTGTACATGTACCGCATGCTGTCGAAGCGGCCGGACGATGTGCTGGTGCGTGCGATCGCGGATGCGGACCCGGGCAACACGTCGCAGACACATGCCGCGCTCTCGGCCTTGGCCCGATGGGCCAACGAAACGAACCGCAGTGCGTTGGCAACGCAATGCCAACGCTTCGGCGAACTCTCGCGCTCGGGCAGTTCGCGCACGCTGGCCGGTCCGACGGGCGAGCGCAACGTGTACACGCTGCAGCCGCGCGAAGCCGTGCTGTGCCTGGCCGATGCGGAAGCCGACCGGCTGGTGCAACTGGCGGCCGTTCTATCGGTGGGAAGCACCGCGATCTGGCCTGCGGATGCCGGCGCACAAAGCCTGCGCGCATCGTTGCCAGTCGAGGTGCAGCAATCGGTCGCCGTTGCGAGCGACTGGACTTCGGAGACCGTGGTCTTCGACGCTGTTCTTCATCACGGCGATGCGACGGGCCTGACGGGCGTCGTGCATCACATCGCGTCGCGGCCGGGGCCGATCGTCGGCGTGCGCGCGTTCGCTCCTGGGGATACGGGCATTCCGCTTGAAAGCCTTGTGGTCGAACGTGCTTTGAGCGTCAATACCGCCGCTGCCGGGGGCAATGCGAGCTTGATGACCATCGGCTGAGGCCGTTGTTCAGGGCGGGTGCACAGGCCGCCGGGTACTCCCCTCCGCGAATGTCCCCCGCTTCGCTCCTCCTTTATTTCGCTGCGGGGAGCACCCGACGCCCTGCGCACTTGGGCACGCTGCTGGTGCGCGGCCGATCAACGACCGCTCTGAAAACACTCGCGCTGATGGTGGGTTCTGTTTCGCGAAATCAAGGAGGAGCGAAGCGGGGGACATTCGCGAAACAGAGCCCACCGCCGGCGCGAGTGCCGCCCCGAACGCAGAGAACTTACTTGTCGAACGCAGGATCGACAGGCACGCGATACCCGTTGACCAGCCGGTTCGTCTCGTTCGCCATCCCGACCACGCCCATGAGCTCGCCGAACATCTCGGGCGTCATGCCAGCCTTCTCCGCGCCCGCGTGGTGGCTTGCGATGCAGTAGCCGCAGCCGTTGCTGACGCTCACCGCGAGATAGATCATTTCCTTGACCACGGGGTCGAGCGCGCCGGGCGCCATCACCTCCTTCAGGCTCGACCAGGTGCGCTTGAGCGCCGCGGGGTCGTTGGCCAGGTACTTCCAGAAGTTGTTGACGTCGGGCACGTTGCGCGAGGTCTTGATGTCGTCGAACACGGCCTTCACTTCGGCGGAGGCGTCTGCGTAATCGATCGGTTGGGGTTTCATGAGGTCTCCTGTGTCAGCGGTGTGGCGAGGATAGTCCGCCCCTCATGCCAGGCGAGGTCCGTGGTCTCTGGCGGCCGGGGGCATGAGCGGCGGCCGGTGCCTCAGCGCGAGCGCGTCGTCCGCATAGAGGATCGCGAACGCCCTTCGCTTCTCGTTGAAGTTCACGCCGCTCGCGCCCGCATGGTGCAGCGACCGGTAGTTGAAGGCCACCACGTCGCCCGCGTCGACCTCGTAGCCCACGATGTCGAAGGCGCGGCGGTTGGCCTCGATGTCGCGCACCTCGATGCGGCCGGCCCAGCCGCGCTCCACCTTCCAGAGGTGCGAGCCGCGCACCACCTCGATGCCGGTTTCGCGCGGCACGTGGTCCACCGGCATCCACACGCGCACGATGCGGTGGCTGTCGGCGAGGCCGTACGAGGTGTCCTGGTGCCAGGGAGTACCCGCCATGGAGTCGCTGTCGAACAGCTGGTCGTAGATCCAGCGCAGCCGCCTCGTCACGGTCAGTTGTCGTGCGACCTCGCCGGCACCCGACTCGAACATCACCTGCTCGTGCTCGACGCCGTCCTGCGCGCGCCGCACCCACTCCGGCGAGATGATCTGGCGCAGGCACACCACGCCATCCCGCAGGAAGCGCAGGCGCTCGTCCATGCGGACGTCGCGGAGCAGAGGGTTGATGTTCATGGCGGATTGCCTCTCGGCCTCTCAGGCGCCTTGTTTCCTCGGCGTTCGCATGAACACGAACAGCCAGCCGATCATCAGCGCGGCCATGCAGGCAAAGCCCAGGGTCATCGCGTGGATGGTCTGGATGTACGAGACCGGTGGCTTGGCCGCGAGCATCGAGATGCCGAACACCACCGCCCCCACGACCGAGCAGAACAACAGCGCGCCCGGCCGCGCGGCAGCACGGAAGCCCGTGCGCAGGCACATGGTGAGACCGAAGATGGCGGGCGCGTAATAGAAGGGCGAGAAATCCATGTGCCGGTAGTTCTCGCCGAAGGCCAGCACCACGAGGTGCGGCCCGAGCAGGCCCAGCACCACGCCGGCAACTTCGGCGATCAGGAACCCGACCACCACGAACATCACGAAGAGCCGGTGCACGCTCCTGCGGTCTTCGGCATGCCAGCGGGCCGCCAGTTGCGGCAGCAGGTAGTAGCCCAGCGCCGCGAGCACGTACTGCATCGGCAACAGGAAGGTGATGTAGATCTTGAGCAGGCCACCCTGCTCCGAATCGGCCGACGAACCCAGCAGCAGGATGGCGCCGCCCGTCATGATCCAGCTCATGAACTGCGAAAGGCTGGCCTTCCAGCCGTAGGCCATCGATTCCTTCACGGTGAGCCCTTGCGCATCTTTCGCAACAGGCGGTGCAGGCAACGCGGGCATGACGTTGCGCAGGTTCAGCAGAACAAGGACCAGGAACGGGAGCTGGAGCACCGAGACCAGCAGCAGCGCCTCGGCCCATGTCGCGGGCTTCTCCACGCCGAGCACCGCGACATACCCCACGCTGATCAGCACGCCGGTGATGCACAGCATCGCGTAGCGACGCCCGGTAAGCAGCAGACTGCGCGAGAGCCAGAAGATCTCGTAGCCGACGATGAGCGCCACGCCCACCCAGCGCAGTTGCCCGGGAAACACGATGAGCTGCCAGCTCAAGTAACCCACGAGCGAGAAGAGCGCCACCAGCCCCCAGCTCGTCCACGCCGCCGACCGGCTCACGTAGAAGCGCCGGATCAGCAAGGGCTCGTGCACCATCGCCGTGTGCAGGATGTACTGGAAGCTCACGACCGCCAGGAACGCGGAGGCGATGCCGAAATCCGAAGGCGACAGCACGCGCGCGAGCGCAAAGCTCAGCAGCAGCTGGCTCGCGCTGTAGATGCACTGGTCCGCAATGGCGAAGACAGGGCCGCCGAGACGTTTACGGAGTCCCGAAAGGCGGGCAATGAGCGCCATCGCATCTAGTCCGAGATGGACAGCAGCACGGGATAGGCCGAGGCCTTTGCGGAGAACCCGCCGTCCGCGCGGGGCCCGCAACTGCCGCGGCGCACCTGCGGGAAAAAGTCGACGCGCGTGCACTTCTTGCCTTCGGCGACGGGGACTGTCACGTCCTTGTCTGAGCCGGGTGTCCACAGCACATGCAGCAGCGCGTCGTCGCGCTTCAGGACCAGCTGGTTCACACCCTTCGCGTCGTCGTACGAAATCTTCTTCGAGTGCCTGGCGATCTTCAGGAATTCGGTGAGCGCGGAGAACGCCTCCTTCTTCTCGCCCGCGTTCGACATGATCCCGAAGTTGTCCTCCTTCGAGAACGACGAGCGGCCACGGTCGCGCCATGCATAGAGGTTCAGCAGCTTGATGTCGGCTGCGGCGTTGATGAGGTACTCGCGAAAGACCAGCGAAGCCTGCATGCTCTGGCTGCGCACCGGCAGGTACGAGGCATAGCCCCATTCGGAGATGGCGATGCCGGTCTTCTGCAGTTGCCGCTGGTCGAGTTGCGCGCGCAGCTTCCCGTAGTCGGCGAAGGCGGTCTCGGGCACCGGACGGTACGGGTGGATGGAAATGTCGGTCAGGCAATCGGACTTCGCGGCCGCGACGAAGGCGTTTTCCAGTTGCGCCGGCACCTTGCCGCCCACGAAGGGCAGGTTCGCGAAACCGAAGCCAACGACGATGTTCGGCTGCACTTTCTGCCGGGCCATGTTGGCGCACAGCTCCGACGATGCGGCCTCGAAGTCCGACAGCAGCCCGGGGTTCAAGAAGGTCTTGTGGTCGGGCTCGTTCCAGACTTCCCACACGGCCACGTCGTCGGTGTGCGCCTTCATGAAGCCGACCGCGAAATCGGAGAACAGGCTTTCCTTGCGGGCGCCGGCGCGCAGGTCTTCAGGCTTCGAGCCCCAGATCGCATTGCCGCCGAACAGCGTCACGATCGCGTCGAGCTTCGCGTTGCGCACGCGCTTGATGAGGCGCGGGTAGTCGATGAGGCTGGGGTTCACGCTCTTGAGCGGCGGGCGCACGCCGAAGCGCACGAACTCGAAACCGGCCGCGCGGATTTCGTTGAGGTCGGCGTCGGTGATGGTGGCGGGGTCGATCTGCACGCTCAGCGCCACCGGGTAATCCGTGTCGATGCCGCTCACGCCCCGGGCTTGCGCGGGATTGCCCGCGAACATCCACACGCCCAGCAACGCAAGGACCTGCAGGAAGCGCACGGCGCGGCAGGAAAAGCTCTTCATCGGAGAACCGACTCCTTGTACAGGTTGACGATGGCGGTGTTCATGCGCTGCGAGGTGAACTTCTCCTCGAAGATCTGCCGCCCGGCCTGCCCCATCTGCCGCAGGGCCGCATCGGAGAGGCCGTCGATGTCGCGCAGGGTCTGGTCCATCTGTTCGAGGGGAAAGAGCCGGCCGCTCTTGCCGTGCTCCACGATGTCGACGAGGCCGCCGACGGCCGAGGCGAACACGGGTTTGCTGCGCGCCATCGCTTCCACCGCGACGAGGCCGAAGCCTTCCCACCGCGACGGGACGATGGTGGCATCGCACGCGCGGTAGACCGCGTCGAGCGCGTCTTTCTCGAGCCAGCCCTTGAACTCGACGTGCTCGGGCTGCGCGAGCTGCAGGTCCTTGCGCACGGAGTCGCCGACCACGATGAGCTTGAAGTTCGGCCGCACCCTCGCGTACGCATCGAGCAAGGCGTCGATGCCTTTCTGTTTGTCGAGCCGGCCGACGAAGAGCACCTTGCGCGGCTCGGCGGCGCTCGTCGGCATGCCCTGCTGCACCGGCTCCATGCGGTCGATGCCGTTCGGAATGCACTGGCAGCGCAGGATGCCGAACTTCTCGGCAATCCGGATCTCGTGCTTGCTGATGCAGATGATCGCGTCGCTGCGCCAGGAGAGCAGCCGCTCGATCCAGCGGTAGGCCACGTTCTTGTACGCGGGGCCGGTCTGGTCGAAGGCCCATCCGTGCGAGCAGTAGACGATCTTCACGCCGCGCGGAACCTGCCCGGCGAGCGCCATGGCGCGCACGACGCCGCCGGCGATCGAGCTGTGCAGGTGAAGAATCGCCGGGCGCTCCGCCTCGATGATCTTGCGCACGCTCTTCGCATACCCGAGCAGCGCCGAGGCCTTGCGCGCCGTCGGCACGACGTGCGTGTTCTCCGCGCCCAGCCAGTCGACCTGCCCCGGCAGCACGAACTTCACTTGGCTGATGTCAGGCGAAGTGGTCTGGTGGCGCGCGACGATGCGCAGGTACGTCTCCAGCCCGCCCTTGAGCGTCTCGGCAACGTGCAGTACTTTCATGATGAGGCGTGCTCAGATGAGGGCATGCGTGCCGGCGATGACTTCGCCCTGCAGCACATCGAGCCGTTCGCGATTGGGGTTCTTCTCGCGCAGCAGCTCCAGCACCGAGGCCTTGAGCTGGTCCGGGCGCGGCGACAGGTCGAACAGGTACTGCGTGCGGCCGGTGAGGCGGAAGAACGATTCGACCTTCTTGTCCCAGTTCATGCCCACCGAGGGAATGTTCAGGCTGTAGGCCACGATGTTCGCGTGCAGCCGGTGCGCCGCGATGCACGAGCACGCGCTGATGAGCGCGACGAGGTCGTCGGGGCGCTTGGGCACGAGGAAGGCGGTTTCCGCCGCGTCCGCGCTGACGGGGCGCGCCGAGATCTCGGCCATCACGCGGTTGTCTTCGGCCGCGCCGTTCGTGAAGTACAGAACGCGCGCGCCCTCCTTCTGCAGCGCCTCGGCGAGGTTCGCGAAGAACTCGGCCGAGCCGATGGCGTTCGCTTCGCCGTACTCCGAGTTCATGACCAGCGCGTCGAGGCTGCTCACGCAGATGCCCACGTCCCATTTCTTCTCGGTCGAGAGTTCGCCGGAAAAGGCACTCTCGCAGACCAGTGCCGGGTCGGGCACCACGCGGATGTCGGGCCGGGGAATGCGGAAGATGTCGTGCAGGTTCTTCGCCGACTCCGCATCGCGGGTGGCGAAGAAGACGGGCGCGGCATTCTTGAAGAACTTGTTGACGAGCACCTTGCCCCAGTACGACCACTTGGCCGTGACGCCGACCGACACCACCGCCACGCGCTTGCCGCGCAAGAGGCGGCTCAAGAGGAACAGCTTGGCCGGGAAGTTCAGCGCCACGTCGCAGAAGAGCTGACCGCCGCCGACGATGACGAGGTCGGCATCGCTCACGGCCGCCTTCCAGTGCGGGCGCCAGCGCTGGAAGTAATTCTTCAGGCAATAGGCGAACACGATGGCCGAGCGCAGCAGCGCCGGCAGCTTCTGGAAAACACCGAATGCGCCGCCGCCGCGCAGGTTTTGCTCGTCGAATCCGTGCCGCCCGGCAATGTCGAGAAATTCGACCCGGGCGTCCGGGTATTTGAGGGCTGCAATGTGCGCCAGCGACGCTGCAATGACCCCGTCGCCGAGGTTGTCGCTGAATGGCACGGCGCAAATCAGGATTTTTTTCATCTGAGGAATGGTTTTCTCTCGGCAACCTTGATGGCAATGAGATAAAGCAGCACCGAGGTCAAATGGCGGGTGAAACTGCCGAGATCGGGTTCGAATATCAATTGCACCAATATGTGGGCAATGAAAAGACTGGCAAAGAATCTGGTTTCGAAGCGGTCATGCCCGCGCCGGGCTTTTTTCCGGGCGCGGTAAAGAATGATCAGCATGACGCCGATCATCAATTGCATGAAGAAATCACTGGGCGTCTGGAAATACAGAACCGGCGTGATCAATACCGTACCGGCATAGACGTAATTGACCAGAAACCCGGGGCCGCTGGCGGGCGACGCGATATTGGTAAAGGCTGTCCGGTTGTCGCTGCCTATTTGCTCCGCATAAGCGTTCGACGTGTCCCGCGGCGATTGCAATGTCTGCAAAATACTGGACGGCGCTGCCATGATTGCACCCGCCGCAACAATAGCTGCCAGCACGTGGTATTTGAGCGGGCGCCGCCAGATCCAATAGACGACGAAGAACACGCCAACGATCAGCAAATAATATTGCCGGACGAATATTCCATAGACCGCGTACAGGAAAATAAACGAGATGAAGGTGTATTTCTTCGAGGTCCGGAAATAGATCGCCGACACGGTGATGAACATCGTCATGATGAGCACCACCGTTTCCTTCGACGGCGCAAACATGTTGAGCATGATGCACGGCGCAATCAGCAGCAATCTCGCAAAGAAATCCCCGGCCCGACGGATATCGTGGGTCGCGAACAGCAGAAACAGCGCGCTCACGCTGCAGGTGAAGACATCCAGGTTGTCCACGCCGATGATGCCGAACAATGCCGCGGTGATCGCGAACGAATTGTCCAGATCACCGCCCGCACCGCCGTAATTCAGGATCTCGATGATTTTTGCCGAGTCGACGCTCCATTTATCGGGAAGCGAATCCCGAAAATAGACGTAGATGACCGTGTAGATGAACACGATCGAAATCCCGGCAATCGCATAGGGGTTGACGCGCCCCGAATTTCTTTTTGTTGTTGTCGCTGGATATCCCTGCTGGATGGCGTGGCTCACCGCGACCCGTGACCGACCGCGACCACCCATATCGTTCTCAGGAAAATATCGACGTCCTTCCCGACGGAAAGCGTCTCGACATACCTCACGTCCAATGCAACGCGCGCGTTATAGGTCAGTTGATTGCGGCCACTCACTTGCCAGAGGCCCGTGATGCCCGGGCGCACGGCGCAGTAATGAACCCAGTCGTGCCCGTAGAGCGACTTCTGGTCGAGCATGCAGGGGCGCGGGCCGATGAGGCTCATCTCGCCCGTGAGCACATTCCAGAACTGCGGCAGTTCGTCCAGGCTGGTCTTGCGGATGAACTTGCCGAAAGGCGTGATCCGCGGGTCGTTTTCCAGTTTCTGGTATTCGTCCCATTGCCGGCGCGCCTCGGGATTGTTTTTCAGATGCTCCTCGAGCACCTGTGCCGAATTGGCCGTCATTGAGCGGAATTTCCAGAAGCGGAATACCCGCCCGTCTTTTCCATAGCGTGGCTGCGAATAGAAGACGGGCGCGCCGGAACTGATCATCACGCAGAGACCGATCAATACGAACACCCAGCCGAAGGCAATGAAGAAGAAAAGCGCGGCGGCAATGTCCACCGATCTTTTTCCGATTCGAAGCACGGCCGGATGGCGCACCCGGTTCTGCCCGATGTCGTAGGGCGATTCGCTGTGATGATTTTCCGAATTGTCCCAACCTTGCGGGACCAGTGATTCTTCGGGGCGGAGGTTTCTCATGGCTTTCTCCATCCAGCGGTGAAACGCGAAAGGATTTCTTTCGGAAGGTATTTCATTGGCGACGCACCTTTCCACATGCAGGCAAAACGCCTGCATTTCTTCGGTTATGGCCCTTGATTTTTTTGGCCGACACGACCCGCGCAAATGCCTCGTAGCTTCTGCTCTGCAAAAACTATTGCGCGGCCAACGGACTCGAATGACGTAGTAAGAATGAATGACTGTTCATTGTTACTACATAGGTTTGACTGAATACAAATTGAGTATGGACTCAATGCGCCCGTCTAAATGTCAAGCGCACCGAGATGAATTTAACTCCAATTTTTCACGGTCTAGGTGGAATCCCTGTTGGTTTTGTATGTGTATTGTAAGTGCTTGTAAGCACCAAACTTATAACCCCCACTGCCGGCATGGCGACGTGATAGGTCAATAGCATTCAGAATTACGCCATTTACCGAACGGCCCGCATGCGCAAGCCGCCGGACGCTTTCATTCAATTCGCCGAGCTGGGTCTTTTCGGCCCGTGCAACCAGCAGCAAGGTGCTTGCCAGCGGCGCCACAGAGGCGGTATCGGCGGCCACCAGGACGGGTGCCGTGTCGATGATCACGAGGTCATAACCGGGCGACAGCTTGTCCAGCACCTGGACGAAGGATTCGCTCATGAGCAATTCGGCCGGATTGGGCGGCAGCACGCCGGTGGTGACGATGTCCAGATTCGGCAGCACCGAAGGGCGCACGGCCTTTTCGTAGCTGAGGGTTCCTGCTATCAATTCCGACAATCCGGAAGACCTGGGAATCGACAGGAATTGATTGACACGGCCTTTTCGCAAATCCGCATCAATCAAAAGAACTCTTTTTCCGGCGGCGGCGGAAATGGCCGCGAAATTGACCGAAATAAACGTTTTGCCTACACCGGGCGTTGCACCGGAAATGAGCAGGCGATTGTTGGTCGCCTCCAGCATGGCGAACTGCAGCGCGGTGCGCAGGCTCCGCAGGCTCTCGACCGCCGGGTCCTCGGGCTGCAGGTGCGCGAGCACGTGCACGCCGGCCACCTTGTTCTCGATGTTCCGGTCGATCGTGCGCTGGGCGGCGCTCAGCGGAATGCTGCTGTAGACGTTGAGCCCGGTGTGGGTCTCGATCTCGCCCGGGTTGCGGATGCCGCCGAAGAACGAGCTGCGCGCCACCGCGGCCGCCACGCCGGCAGCGAGCCCCAGGATGAGCGCGAGCGCGATGACCAGCGGGCGCTTGGGCCACACCGCTTCTTCGGGAACGATGGCCTCGTCGAGCAGGCGCACGTTGCCGACCTTGCCCTCCTTGGCCAGGCGCATCTGCAGCGAGCTGTTGAGCAGCGACACATACAGGTCGGTGTTGACCTTGATGTCGCGCTGCATGCGCACGGTGTTCTGCTGCAGCTCGGGCATCTTGCGGATGCGCGCATCGATGCTGGCCAGCGCCGCCTTCCATGCCACGACCTGGGTGTCGAGCGTCTGCACCGCGGGGTGCTCGTCGGTGAAGCGCGCGGCGAGCTCGCGCCGCTTCTGTTCGGCTTCGAGCAGCTTGGATTGCAGGTCGACGGTTTGCGTGAGCGCGTTCTTGGCCTCGTCGTCCAGGCTCACCGTGCCGTTCTGGTTGCGGTAGCGGTTGTAGATGTCTTCGGACTGCTCCAGCTGCTTCTTGAACTGCGGCAGCGCGGTGTCGAGGAAGCCCAGCGTCTTCTCGGCTTCAGCCGCCTTGCGCTCCATGTTCTGGCGTACGTAGAGGGTGCCGATCTCGTTGAGCAGCTGCGTGAGCTTTTCGGGGTCGGCGCTCTTCCAGCTCACGTCGAGCACGCCCGACTGCTTGCCCTTCTCGACGACCTTCAGGGCGTCCTGCAGCGCGAGCAGCGTCTGCTGCGTGGACGAGCGCACGAGCTGGAACTGCGCGCCCGGCTTGCCGTCGATGCTGGTGACCATCAGGCCGAGGCTGCCGTTCACGACGTTCGGGATGTTCGCCGAGAGCAGCGTGCCGACGGTGCCCTTCATCGGCGTGTCGATGGCGGGGTTGCTCAGTTCGTACTGGCCGTTCGTGCCGACGGTCAACGTGAAGGGCTTGTCCTCGAAGTCGGGCGGCACGTCGAAGCGCGGCACGAGGATCTTCTCGGTGCCGGTGACGTAGCCCGAGAGCCCCATGAAGCCCGGCTCCGAAAGGTCGGTGGCGCGGCGCGAGAGGTAGCTGCCCACGAAGGGCGCATAGCGCGGCCGCGCGCTGATGTAGAGCCGGGTGTTCTCCACGGCCTTGCCGAGGATGGCGCGCGAGCGGAGGATTTCGATCTCGCCCGCGGCCGGCGTCTTCACGCTCAGGAGCGACGAGGCCGCATCGCCGAGGAAGCTGCCCGCGGAGTTGCCTGAGTCTTCCACCTGCACCGCGAGGTTGGCTTCGTAGACGGGCTTGCCCAGCAGCGCATAGGCCGTGCCGATGAACAGGAAAACGGCGACCACGGCCGCGACGAGCCAGCGGTTGTCGACCAGGATGTCCCAGTACTCCGCGGGATTGATGCCTTCGCCTTCGTCGTCCGGCGCTTGCATCGGTGGGGCGGCTTGCGGGGATGCATTCATGTGGGTTGATGCTCGGGTTTTGTGATCTTCAGGACGCGCTCGATCCACGAGCGGGCGCCGGCCTCGATGAGGGCCAGCGCGTCGGTGAATGCGGCTTCGCCTTGGCGGTAGGGGTCGGGCACGTCTTGCGCAAGGGTGTCGGCGATGCGGAACACCTTGCCGCGCACGAAGGGGTAGGTCGACTCGAGGTGGCGGCGCTGCGCGAGGTCCATCACAAGGACGAGGTCGGCCTGGCGGCACAGCAGTTGGCTCACCTGCTGCGCGACGTGGCCCGAGATATCGATGCCGCGCGCCCGCATGAGTTTTTGCGCGGTGGCGTCGGCCGGCTGGCCGATGAGCGCGCCGGTGCCCGCGGACACCACGCGCAGCTGCGGAAGGCCCGCCGCGAGCAGGCCCTCCGCCATCGGACTCCGGCAGATGTTGCCGATGCAGACTGTGAGCACGGATTTCATCGGTGGCCTCCTCGCTGGCTCATCGGTGGTTCATGTAGACGCGGTCGCCGATGTCCAGCACCTGGGCGGCCGGCAGGATCAGGCTGGCCACGCGGTTCCAGCTCACGAGCGGCACCGAGTCGATGTAGACAACGTCGCGCGGCTGCAGCGGAAAGCGGTCGGCCAGCGCGAGCGCGGCGGGATTCTTCGCGTTCAGGTGGAACACGGCCGGCGTGCCCTTGGCGGTGTTGCGCACGACGTAGATCTGCCCCGTGTTCGCGGTGCCCAGGCTCGCGCTGCCGGCTTCGCCGAGCGCTTCGTTCAGGCTCAGGCGCCCGTTGTGCATGAGCAGCGCCGAGGGACGCAGCACCTCGCCCATCACCACCACCTTGTTCTCGTCGCGGTTGCGCACCAGCACCACGTCGCCGTTCTGCAGCGGAATGCTGCCGGCGCCGCTGCCCAGGTCCTGCAGGCGGGTGAGGTCGATGAGCGTGGTGCGGTCACCGCGCGTGAGCGTGACGAACGAACGGTCGCCGTTGGCGGTGATGCCGCCAGCGCGGTTGAGCGCTTCGGCCAGCGTCATCGGCACGTCGGTGAAGATCTGCAGCCCCGGCGTGCGCACCTCGCCTTCGACGAACGCGCGGCGGCTTCGGAAGGACTGGATGCGCACCGTGACCTGCGGCTCCTTGATGTAGCGCGCGATGCGCTTGGTGATGAGATCGGAGGCCTCGATTTCGGTGAGGCCCTGCATCTTCACGCGGCCGATGTACGGAAAGCTGATCTCCCCGTTGGCGCCGACGATGAAGCCCGGCGCCACGCTGATGCCGGTCGGATCGACCTGCTGGGAGATGACGGCGCCGGCGTTGGGCAGCAACTCGGGGTGGTCGTAGACGATGACGCCCACGACGTCCCCCGGCCCGATGGTGTACGGAGCCGCTTCGCCGAACAGCGCCTTCACGTCAGCCGGCACCGCGGTCGATTGGGCATCGGCCATCGCGCGGATGAGCGCCGGCGAAATCGGCGTGAGCGCGCCTTCGGGCGAGCCGTCGGCGGACAGGGCCGGCGCCGGACCCAGGTCGGGCTCGGAAGCCGCCATGGCGCCGAAGCCCGGCGCACAGCCCTGGAGCAACATCGCGCCGGCCAGGGCAGCGCTCCACCCCATCAGGTACACGTAGCGTGTCAAATTGATCTCCATTGCAAAACTGGTTTTTCTTTCAACTGCGGTGCATATGCAAAGGTCGAGCCCGCTCGGGTCGGACGGACCTTTTGATCGCGGTGCACCGCAAAGCGAATCCGTGATTTATCGGTGCACGGGTCGAAAACTGAATTGTCGCTGCGCCCGAAGACCCATTTTTTCGTCGTGCAGGCGAAAGAAACGTGTCTATACGTGGCGCAACCCTGTGCAATGCATGGGTATCTGCCATCGCACTCTTCGGAACACTGTTTTCACTGGGAAAACCGGTGCTGGAACAGCATTCCGGAATGCCATTTTTGCGTTTGGAATGGCGACTTATTAATTACCCCGCCAAGCGGGGAGATCGTGGTGTGTGTGCCACAAAATCGGATTTCTGAGGGTTTTTGATATTGCACGCCCTTTTGTAAGCGTTTGTGTTTTCGTGCAGTGTAGGAGAACTTCCCGAGTGGAGAACGATGGCGACGCCCTTCAGCCGGGCATGCGGCAGCACCCGCAAGGGGCACCGCGACGGTGATCCACGCCCCGATTCGAATGGTTGTAGGTTTTTCGATTTACCTGGAATTCGGTTTGCACGGCCGCGAGTGGCACCAATATCGTGCAACCATTGCTCACAAAGTTAAATGAATAATTTCACATTCATTTTTCAGCTAAAACTTTTGCATTGTTTTTCAATTGAAGTCATCCAGATGCCACGGATCTTTCGCATTTCGGTCATGCAAATCCGGCCTAATCACCAAATCGGAAGGGTGAATCAGAAAAAAGAATTCAGGCCGAATGTGGATATACGAATTCCCCGATAAGAGTTATCGGGGAATTCGGGCGCGCAGGCGCGGGGCCGTTAAATGAAAAAGGCCTCCGTGAGGAGGCCAATGATCGATGCGGGCCGGTGGGCCGTGAGGAGGCTTACTGCTCCAGGTCGTCGCCGGGCTGGCCCAGCTTGTCCTTGGTGGCGCGAACGCCGCGCAGCACCAGGAACAGGGTGATGCCGACAAGAACGAGAAAGCCGACGAGCGCCCAGCCACCCATGCCGAAGGCCCACCACCAAAACAGGCCGCTCAGTGGCAGCAGCACCACGGCCAATAGCAGTTCGATGAAGATCAAGCGCATTTGTCTCTCCCCCTTCGCTCGGGCACGCGTCAGCCCCATGGGTGTGTAAAAAATCGCTACGCGTGTCGGGTGCGAGAGGATAGCCTAAGAAAAGCCGAGGATATGCAGGTCCCTGGACGCTGCATAGAGAGTATTTGCGCTGAACCTGTGCACCGGCTGACCGCGCACTTTCCCGCTTCTTTTCGGCACACCCCGCGGGTCGGCCAGCGCCTGGCGCAGCACCTCGGTGCCGGCAAAGCCGGTGGCACCCGTGAGGATGCGCTTCATGCCGCGCCTGCGGGCAATCCGGGCAACAGGCTGCGCGCGCAATCGGCCAGCGTTTCGGCCGCCGGGCGTGGCTGCCAGCCGAGCAGCGCCTTCGCCTTGGCATTCGAATGGCGGTGCTTGCGGCCCAGGCGCGGCGTCATCGAACGCAGCGACGGATCCAGGAGCGACAAGAGGCGCAGCAGCATGTCCGGCATCGCGCGGGTCGGCACCTTGGCGGCCGCGCTGCCGAGCTGGTCGCGCAGCGATTGGGCGATCTCACGCATCCACATGAATTCCCCGACCGCCAGGAAGCGCTGGCCCGCAGCCTCGGGCGCGGTCATGGCGCGGATGTGCGCATCGGCGAGGTCGCGCACGTCGACCACCTCGAAGCCCAGGCGCGGCGTGCCGGGCATGCGGCCTTCGAGCATGCGGCCGATGACCTGCACCGAGCCCAGCGTGTCGCGAGACAGCACCGGGCCGAACACCGCACCCGGCAGGATGGTGGCGAGCGTGGTCGTGGCGGGCGCGCTCTTCATGAAGTCCCAGGCCGCGCGCTCGGCGAGCTGCTTGGACTTGCGGTAGGCGTCGGCATCTTTTTCCGTCGGATCGAACCACACGGATTCGTCGCTGAAGCTGTCAGGGCCGGTGATCGGCGGCGTGGCCGCGGCGGCGGCGGAGGTCATCACCACGCGGCGCACGCCGGCGCGGGTGGCCGCGCGCAACACGCGCAGCGTGCCGTCGAGCGCGGGGCGGATCACTGCGTCGGGGTCCTTCGGTGCATCGATGCCGAGCGGCGACGCCACGTGCAGCACGTAGGCGCAGCCTGCGACCGCCTCGTCCCAGCCCGCGTCCTGCGTGAGATCGGCCACATGAAAACTCAAGCGCACGCGGCTCTCGCGCCCGGCGACCGCCTCGACCGCGGCGCGCACGCCCGCTTCCTTCGACAGGCTGCGCACCGTGGTGCGCACGGCATAGCCGCGCTGCAGCAGCAGGGCGATGCACCAGCCGGCGACATACCCGGTGCCACCAGTGACAAGAACAGTTTCGACCATGGAAAGGACTCCGATACCAAAAATACCAAGGGGGAATCCGGCAGGTGCCGGATTCATGTCTACAGCCGTATACTAATCAAACTCCAATCCAATGTCTACAGCCGTATACACGCCATGAGCACTTCCGAGGTTTCTTCCGCAGAACCGGCGCGCAAGCGCAACGCCGCCGCCACGCGCGAGGCGATCCTCTTGTCCGCGCGCAAGGCCTTCGCCCGTGCGGGTTACGACGGCGCCGGGGTGCGCGAGATCGCGGCCGGCGCCGGTGTCACCGCGATGTTGGTCAACCGCTATTTCGGATCGAAGGAGCAGCTCTTCGCCGAGGTGGTGGCCGAGGGCATGAAGCAGCCGATCATCCTGAGCGAGAAGAACATCGGCTCGACCACCATGGCCCGGGACTTCGCCAAGGCGCTCGTCGCGATCACCGACCCGCATGCACCGGCGCTCGAGGGTTTCCAGGTCATGCTGCGTTCGGCCTCGAGCCAGCGGGCCGCGGAGATCGGCCGCGAGGAAATCGAGAAAGGCCACCAGCGCACGATGGCCACACTCTTGCGCGGCCGCCTCGCGCCGCAGCGCGCCGCGCTGCTGCTGTCGCTGGTCGCGGGCGTGCAGGTGATGCGGCAGATGGTCGGACTCAGCGCGCTGGCCGATGCCGACCCGGCCGCGCTGGTGAAGCTGCTGGAGCCGCTGATCCAGCAACTGCTCGACGACGGCAAGACGCCCAAGCCCCCGAAGGATTGAGGCTGGCTCAGCGCCCCTGGCGCTGCTGCGCCTGCATGAACGGCAACGCCGCCGCCAGCACGGCCGGCGCCTCGCCGAAGGTGATCGCATGGCCCTTGCCTTCGAGCTTCGCAAGCTTCATCTGCGGCACCGCTTCGGACAGCACGGCGGCCTGCGCGATCGGATTGACCTTGTCCTCGGTGCCCCACACCGCGAGCACCGGCAGGCCCGAGCGGCCGAGCGCCTTGTAGTCGTCGGGCTGCCAGGCGGCGTCGTAATGGCGCAGCGTGTTGAGGATGCCGCTCGCGAAACCGTCGTAGCGGGTCTGCGCCTGCATCCAGCGGTTCAGGCTCTCGCCGTCCGGTGAGCCGGCATAGGCGTCGGCCATCATGCCGCGCATGTTGCGATTGCCGAAAAAGTGGAACACCGCATCGCCCACCACCGGCCAGAGCAGCGCGCCGTTCACCACCTGCACACGCCCACCGCCCGCGGGTGCCACCAGCACCACCGAGCGCAGCCGCTGCGGATGGCTCGCGGCAAACGCGGTGACGACCGCACCGCCCAGCGAGGCGCCCACGATGTCGACCGGCGCGCGGATGTCCAGCGCGTCGAGCAGTTGCGCGATCTGCGCGGCATAGAAGTCGCGGTCGTAGTTCATGTCCGGCCGGTCCGAGAACCCATAGCCCAGCAGGTCCGGAATCACCACGCGGTAGCCGGCGTCCACCAGCGGACGCTGCCATTTCTCGAACGCGAAGCCGCCGATCACGCCGCCATGCACCAGCAGCACCACCGGCCCGTCGGCGGGGCCGAGCACGCGCACATGCATCGTGCCGAGCGGCAGCTTCACGAACTGCCGCGCCTCGCCGGTCTGCAGCAGCGAAAGGCGCGCCGCGTCGTCGAGCCGTTCGCCCGCTTGCGTGGCGAAGGGCGTGCCCAGGAGCGAGGCCGACATGGAAAGCGCGGCCAGGGTCTTCTTCATCCAATGGTTCTTCATGACTGTTCTCTTCATTCCACAAAAACCGACTTCAGCTCGAGGTACTCCCTGATGCCGTACTCGCCGAACTCGCGGCCGATGCCCGACTGCTTGAAGCCCCCGGCCGGTGCACCGGCTTCGTCGAGCAGGTCGAAGCCGCGGTTGACCATCACCATGCCGGCATCGATGCGCTCCGCGACGGCGCGGCCACGCGCGGCGTTGGTGGTGCTGATCCAGCCCTGCAGGCCGTAGATGGAGTCGTTGGCGATGGCGATCGCTTCTTCCTCGGTGTCGTAGGCGATGACGGCCAGCACCGGGCCGAAGATCTCCTCGCGCGCGATGGTCATGCGGTTGTCCACGTCCACGAAGACGGTCGGCCGCGCGAAGCAGCCCGTTGGCAGATGGGACGGGCGGCCCGGTCCGCCCACGAGCAGCCGGGCGCCCTCCTCGATGCCGCGGCGGATGTACGCCTGCACGCGTTCGTACTGGCGTTCGTTCACCAGCGGGCCGAGTTGGGTGTCGGCGTCGGCGGGGCTGCCGACCTTCCATTGCGCGACCGCTTCCGCAAGCGCGGCCGTCACTTCATCGAGCCGGCTGCGGGGCACCAAGAGGCGCGTCCCCGCGATGCAGGCCTGCCCGTTGTTCGCAAAGCCGACCGCGAGCGCGAAGGGAATCGCCTGCGCCAGGTCCGCATCGTCCAGGACGATGTGCGCCGACTTGCCGCCCAGCTCCAGCGTCACGCGCTTCATCGTCTCGGCGGCGTTGCGCATGATCGTCTTGCCCACGGCGGTCGAGCCGGTGAAGGACACCTTCGCGACGTCGGGATGCATGGACAAGACGTTGCCCACGGCCTCGCCCGTGCCGTTCACGATATTGACCACGCCCGGCGGCAGACCGGCCGCGTGGATGCATTCGACAAGCAGCCGCGTCTGCTGCGCGCTCAGTTCGCTGGGCTTCACGACCACGGTGCAGCCTGCGGCCAGCGCCGGCGCGAGCTTGTTGCACACCATGAAGACCGCAGAGTTCCACGGCGTGATGAGCGCGGCCACACCCACCGGCACCGAGACCACCTCGGCCTCGCCGAGCTTCTTGCTGAACGGCATCGCCTCGAGCGTCTTCTTCATGTTGAGGAAGACCTTGGCCGCGCCTGCAATCGAGAACCGGCTGTGTTTCGCGACGCCACCGTACTCCTCGGTGCGCACCGCGATGTGTTCATCGAACCGCGCGAGGATCGCGTCGTGGATCGCCTGCAGGTAGCCGGCGCGCTCCTGCACCGAGGTCTTCGAATAGCTCGCGAAGGCGCGCCTGGCAGCCCCGATGGCGCGCCGCGCGTCGACTTCGTCGCCCAGCGTCACGCGCGCCAGCGGCGCGAGCGTGACCGGGCTGGCGAGGTCCAGCGTGGCGGTGCCGTGCGACGGAACGAATCGCCCGTCGATGTAGTGGCGGTCGATGATTTTCATGAAGACAAGGCTCCTGTGATGGGGGTGGATTCGCGATGCGCCTGTGCGATGGCGGCCACCGCATGGCGGCGGCCGAGGTGAAGCACGAGGGCGGCGCAGCCTCCGAAGAAGGCATAGGACAGGGCCAGGGCGGTGCCCAGGCCATCGGGGCCGCCGATGCGATCGCTGAGAAAGGCCACGGTGCTCGGCCCCAGCGTCATTCCGACGGCGTTGTAGAACATGATGTAGGCGGCCGAGATGCGGCCCCGGTACGCGTCGGGCGCCACGATCTGCAGCACGGCGCCGGAGACGCCGGAGAAAGGTTGCAGGAACTGGATCGCACCGAAGACCAGCACCACGATCGCGAGCGACACCGGCAGCGACGGCGCGAGAAAGAAGCCCAGCCCGCCGATCATCGCGACGCTCGCCGCCACGCGCGAGAAATGCCGCAGGTGCGCATCGCGCCGGCCACGCGCGAAGGCGCGGTCGACGAACCAGCCGGTCGACAGCACGCCCACCATTCCGACCGGCACCGCCGCCACAGCCAGGATCAGCCCGACGGTCTGCACATCGAGCCCGTGCACCCGCGACAGGTATGTGGGCACCCAGGCGGCTGCGCCGAAGACGGCGGCGCTGTGAAGGCCGAAGCCCGCGAAGTGGCAGGCGAGAAATGCACGCCGGCTGCGAACGAAATTCAGCCAGCCGTGCGCGGCCGATGCGCCCTGCCCGCCCGCTCGCCGCGCTGTCGAAGGCGCGATGAAGATCAGCAGCGCCAGTGCAAGACCCGGCAGGCCCGCCACCACGAACACCAGCTGCCAGGGCGCGAGCCCGTCGAGCCACGGCAGGCCCGCAACATGCCCCCACTGCCCGGCCTGCGCGAGCAGGAAACCGCCCAGGAGGTAGGAGCCGGCCGCGCCGATCTGCGCCCCCGAAGACAGCACGCCGATCGCCAGACTCAGCCGGTGCGCGGGAAAAATCCGCGCGACCACGGTCCACCCCGCCGGCTGCAGGATCGCCTGGCACAGTCCGACGAAGCAGCGCGCCACCACCATCTCGACGAAGGTGCCCGCGAGGCCGCAGGCGATGGTGGCCAGCGACCAGCCGGTCACGCCCAGGTAGATCGCCCACTTGCTCGAAAAGCGGTCGACCACCCATCCCATCGGCAGGCTGCCGAGCAGAAAGAAGATCGCGAAGGCCGGCCCCTGCAGCAGACCCATCTGCGCATCGCCGACACCGAGTGCATGGCGGATCGGATCGACCATCAGCGCGATGGCGTTGCGGTTCACCGAGGCCAGCACCGAGAGCACCAGCAGCACCGCCACCACGGACCACGAACGCAGCGCGCTCATGGCGCCGCCTCCGCCGGCGGAAAGACCAGCCGCACGCACAGGCCCGGATCGCCGAAGCCCGCGCCGGTCTCGATGCGCGCGCTGTGCATGCGCGCAATGCGCCGCACCAGCGACAGGCCGATGCCCGCGCCGCGCACGCCGGGGTTGCCGCTGCCCCGGTGAAAGCGCTCGAAGATCGCCTCGTGCTCGGCGGGCGGCACGCCGGGGCCGTCGTCCGAGATCTCCAGCACGGTGCGTTCGCGGCCGTCGATATCGCGGTGCGCGGTGCAGCGCACACGCACGCGCCCACCCACGAAGCTGTAGCGCAGCGCGTTGTCGACCAGGTTGCGCACGAGGATGCCGATCTCGTCGACATTGCAGTGCATGCGGCACGCGTCCACGGCAAGCTCGATGTGCCGGTGGCTGCGCTCGGCGTGCAGCTCGAACTCGCTCACCACATGCCGCACGATGTCGCCGAGGTCGCACCATTCACGCACCGGCGCATGCTCGCCAGCCTCCAGCTGCGCCATGTCCAGCAACTGGTCCGACAGGCGGCTCGCGCGCTTCACGCCCAGCAGCAGCTTGCGCAGCGCGGCATCGCGCTCGTCGTCGGCGCGGGCGCGCATCACCACCTCGAGCTGCGACTGCAGCGCCGCCAGCGGCGTGCGCAGCTCGTGCGCCGCATCGCCGATGAACTGGCGCTCGGCCTTGATCGACTGGTCCAGCCGCGCCAGCACATGGTTGAACGAATTCACCAGCGGCAGCAGTTCGGCGGGCAGCGCGCCGGTGGAGAGAGGCGTCAGGTCGAAGGCGCTGCGGCTACGCGTGTCCTTCTCCATCTTCGCGATCGGCTTCAACGCGCGGTGCACAGCCCACCACATCATCAGACCCACCAGCGCCATGCCCAGCGCGCCGAGCGAAACGGCCTTGGCCGAGTGCTTCTGGAAGTCCGCGTCGATCATGTCGCGGTCGTTGCCGACCTGCACGCGCACGCGGCCGCCCACGTCGGCCACCGAGTACACACGCCAGTCGCGGCCATCGACCACCACGCTGGAGAAGCCGTTCGCAAAGCCGGCGTTCAGCGGTGCCGATGGCGCCCCGGGCGTGGCGGCGATCAGGCGGCCCTCGCGGTCCCAGATCTGGAAGTTCAGCTCGTTGTTGTGGGCGATGACGTCGGCGCGCAGCGTGGGCAGCTTCGGTGCGTCGGAGGCTTCGATTCCCGCGGGCTGCATCTCGAGCAGCTTGATCGCCATCGACTGCAGCTTGTCGTCCCAGTTGCTGGCCTGGTTGCTCACGCTGAAGCTGTACATCGCGAGCAGCGCGGCGCCCCATGCGAGCACTGTCCACAGCACCAGCGCCCGGATCATCCGGCGCTCGAGCGAGCCGTTGCTGTTGTTGTTCGTCATGGGCATGGCGCGCTCCCGATCGTGTAGCCCTGGCCATGGACCGTGACGATGATCCCTTCGCCGAGCTTGCGCCGCAGCTGGTGAATGAACACCGCGGCGGTGTTGCTCTCGGCCGTGTGCTCGTCGCCGTACACCAGGCGCTGCAGATGGTCGCGCGTGAGCACGCGGCCCGGGCGCTCCATCAGCGTCAGCAGGGTACGGTACTCGTGCGCGCTCAGCGGCACGCGTTCGCCGCCGCGCGTGACGACGCGTGCCGCGGGGTCGATGCGCACGTCGCCGCACGCGAGCGCCGACACCACGCGCCCCTGGCTGCGGCGCACCAGTGCGCGCACGCGGGCGAAGAGTTCGTCGAACTCGAAGGGCTTGATGAGGTAGTCGTCGGCGCCCGCGTCCAGGCCCTTGATGCGTTCGGTGAGTTGCCCGCGCGCGGTGATGATGAGCACCGGCGTGGCGTCGTAGCGCGCGCGCAGCCACTTGAGCACCGACAACCCCGATTCGCCCGGCAGGCCGATGTCGAGCAGCACGCCCGAGTAGGTGTGGTCCGAGAGCAGCAGCCGCGCCGCCGACGCATCGGCCACATGCGCGATGCGCCATTCGTGCTGCCGCACGCCGTCGCAGACGGCATCGGCCAGCGGCAGGTCGTCTTCCACCAGCAGGAGGTTCAAACGGGCTTCTCCTTGCGGCACGCGTCGACCTCGAAGCGCTCCCCGGGCTCGCCCTTCTTCGTCGCGGCAACGGGCGCGGACGCGGCCGTCTGCCAGGGCAGTTCCGGCCACCAGCGCGCCACCGGGCGGGCCCGCGTCGGCTCGATGCTCTCGCCGGGACGCGGCAAGGCGACCGTCACGCCGGCGCACCGCGCGGCAGCCAGCACGCGCTCGGCCGGCTCGGTCCATCCGTGGTTCGCCTCCTTGAGCAGCGCCCAGTGCACTGGCATCAGCGTGACGCCGCGCACGAGCTGATGGGCGCGCACCGCGGCTTCGGGGCCCAGGTGCGTGTCGGGCCAGAGGGTGTCGTACTGGCCGGCATCGAGCAGGGTCAGGTCGAAAGGACCGAGGCGTTCGCCGATGCGTGCGAGTTCGCCGTGGAAGCCGGTGTCGCCGGAATACCAGACACGGTGCTTCGGACCGACGAGCGCGAAGCCGGCCCACAGCGTCTTGTCCTGCTGGCCGATGAATCGGCCCGACTTGTGGCGTGCCGGCGTGGCCGTGATCTCGATGCCGCCGATGCGGCGGGACTCCCACCAGTCGAGCTCGACGATGCGCTCGGCGGGAACATGCCATCGCGCGAGGTGCGCGCCGATGCCCGGCGGCACCACGAACAAGGCGTGCGAGGACTTCAGGCCTTCGACGGCCGTGCGGTCGAGGTGGTCGTAGTGATCGTGCGAAATGATCACCGCGTCGATGGCGGGCAGCGCATCGAGCGCGATCGGCGGAGGAAACCAGCGCTTCGGCCCCGCCCACGGGACCGGCGATGCGCGCTCGCCCCAGAACGGATCGATCAGCACGCGCACGCCGTCGATCTCGACCAGCGTCGAGGAGTGGCCGAACCAGGTCGCGCGCAGGCCCGATGCGGGCGGCTGGGCAAGCAACGCAGGGTCGGTGCGAACGACAGGCACGGGCGTTGCCGGCTGCACATCCGGCGTGGACGCACCGAACAGCAGGCGGCGCCAGGCGCCGGCCGCATCGGACCACTGCGGCTCGACGTTGTGGAAGCTGCCGTCGTGCCACTGCGGCGACTTCTGCAGCCGCTTCAGATGCTCACCGGATGGCGTGTCGCCAAGCGACGTGCAGCCGGCCGTGAACGCTCCCGCGAGCAACGTCGAGCCGAGGGCCAGCGCAGCCAGGCCGCGCCAGAGCCAGCCGCGACGCGTGCGCTTCGTTTGTCCGGAAGCAGCCATCAGCCGATCGCCTCGAAGCCGTGCAGGCGCACGCGGCCCGTGCCGACGCGGCTATCGCGCCGCGTCACCGCCAGAGGCTGGCGCCGGCTGATGCGATAGACCCGGGCCGGCGGCAGGTTCCACAGCGTGCCGCCGACGCAGACGGCCTTGAGCCCCAGGCGCTCCAGCAAGGCACGCGGAACCGGGCAGCGCGGGAAGTAGGTGAACTGGTAGAAGCTGCCCGCGGGGCGCAGCCTGTCGAAGGCGCCCGAGAGGATTTCCATCACGCGCCGCGGCGGCATGGTCAGGAGCGGCAGCCCGCTCACCACCGCGCCGAAACTGTCGGCCGCGAAGGGTTCGCGGCGCGCGAGCAATGTTGCATTCGCCTGCACCACCCGCGCACGCGGAAAACGCTCTCGCAAGGTGGCCGCGAAATCGTCGTCGCATTCGACGAGGGTCAGCGCGTCTTCGGGAATGCCGAGGTCCAGCAGCGCGCGCGTGAAGACGCCGGTGCCGACGCCCAGCTCGAGCACCGCGCCGTCGGAGGGCGAGATGCCGCGCGTGATGAGGCGGGCCAGCGTATCGCTCGACGGCGCGACGGATGCGACCCGCCGCGGGTCGGCGAGCCATGAGCGAAAGAAGCGGCTGAAGTCGGTGGTTTGGGAAAGAACGGTCCGCATGAAACGGGCTCCTGTTGGGCGACGCGGCGGAGCGCTTTCTTCGCTGCTTCCGCGTTTGTCTACACTCGTATACTAAATTGAATCGAAGCTCATGTCTACACATGTAGATTTTTGAAGACGACCCGTCGCGACGCGTGTGCAGGGATGTGCGGGAAGCGCAAGAAGGGCCGGTTCGTCGATCCGGCACCGATGCTCTCGTGAAGTTTTTAAGGACGCTTTAACGCAGCGCCCGAGCCGGTTCCGCCGAGTTCAGAACGCGCGCACGGCCAACCGGTTGCCCAGCATCGGCTGCTGCTGCGTGGAACAGTGCGCAGCACCGCCGCCCAGCGAGATGGCGCCGATGGGCAGCAGTTCGATCCGGCGATCGGGGAAGGCACGGCCGAAGACCTCGCGGGCCTCTGCGTCCCGCGGCACGTCGAAGGCGGTGGAGATCACGGCGCCATTGACGAGGATGTAGTTCGAATAGATGTCGCAGAAACGCGCGCTGCCGTGGTTCTGCACCTGGCGCGGCACGGGCAGGTCGAGGATCTCGAAGCGGCGGCCTTGTGCATCGGTGGCCAGTTCCAGGGCGCGGCGGTTCTCCTGCATCGCCCGGTGGTAGTCCCCCTGGTCGGGATCTGCCGTGTTGAAGAGAACCCTGCCCGGTGCGATGAAGGACGCGATGCCGTCCACATGCCCATCGGTTTCGACCTCGGCCGCGTGGCCCGGCAGCCAGACGATCTTTCGCACGCCCAGCATGCGCCGCAGCTCGGCCTCGATGTCCGGCTT
The DNA here is from genome assembly GCF_024701975.1 of Variovorax sp. ZS18.2.2. Lineage (GTDB taxonomy): Bacteria > Pseudomonadota > Gammaproteobacteria > Burkholderiales > Burkholderiaceae_C > Variovorax. The sequence continues at coordinate 378,849 of NZ_JANLNM010000004.1, read as the reverse complement.
GCGCATGCCCGGGTTGCGGTTGACGTGCAGCAGGCAGCTTTCGGTGGTCAGCAGGGTGCCCTGCCCGTCCACGTAGAAAGCGCCGCCTTCGAGCACCATTTCTGATTCGACCAGCGGCACCTGGGCCAGCGCCGCGATGTCCGCAGCGGCACGCTGGCAGCCGTCATGGGGCTGGTACTTCTCGCCCCATGCATTGAAGCGAAAACCGACCGCCGTCTGCGTGACCCGGTCCTCGTCCACGAGAAAGATAGGGCCGCAGTCGCGCAGCCAGTTGTCCTCCGCCGCGATGGGCACGACGGTCACGTTCGGCCCGCAGATCGCCCGGGCATCACCCGCCAGCGGCGCATGCGTCGCGACGATGCAGCGCTGGTAGCGGGCGATCGTTCGCGCCAGCAGGCCGAACGCCTGGCAGACCGATTCATAGTGCGCGCCCCAGAGCGCTTCGCGGTTCTCCAGCACCGGCCAGCCCAGCCAGGTCGCGGCCATGGGCTCCCATTCGGCGGGCATGCGCAGCCCGGCACGGCGCGCGTCGAAATCGTTGGAAATCAAGGTGTCCTTCTTGCGGAAATTTCAGAGGCGGCCACTCTGACTTGAACTCCTTCGATTAAAAAGCGATATTTTCTCAGCCCATTCATCGATCTGATTCATATGTCCAATGCCAAGCTGCCCTCCTTCAAATTCCTGATCGGCTTCGAAGCGGCGGCGCGCCTGGGCAACTACTCCCGCGCGGCGGAGGAGCTTTTCGTCTCGCAGTCCGCCATCAGCCACCAGATCGCGCAGTTGGAGGAGCAGCTCGGCCAGCCGCTGTTCCGGCGCAAGGGGCGCGGCGTGGAGCTGACGGTGGCGGGGGGCCTGCTGCTGGACAGCGTGGGCAAGTCGATCGAGCAGTTGCGCAACGGGCTCGCCCGCATCGAAACCTACATGGACGATCGCCTCGTCACGCTGGTCTGCCCCGCGCCCATTGCCAGCGGCTGGCTGCAGCCGCGCGTGGACCGGCTGCTGCAGGCGCACCCCGATCTGTGTCCGATCATCTCCGTCGACGAGAGCGCCCGCTTCATCGACGAACTGGACGTGGACATCGCGATCACCCTCGAGCCGCTCAAGCAGCCGGACGTGTTCGAGGTGCCGCTCCTGACCGACGAACTGGTGGCCGTCGGCCCGCCCCAGGGGGCTGCGGAGGATGTCGATGGAGATGCGGGACTCGGCCTGCTGTGCCTCGAAGCGGACCTCACGAGCGACCGCATCGGCCCCTTCATCCGCGCGCACTTCGGGGGCCTGCGCAAGGCCGCGATCTACGACGATCCGCGCCTCCTGCTCGACGCCGCGCTGCGGGGACGGGGCATCGCGCTGGTGTCCCGGCTGCTGGCCGACGAGGCCCTGCGCACCGGGCGGCTGCGGCATCTGGCAGCGTATCCGGGCTTGTCGCTCGGGACCGTCTGGATCTCGCGCACGAACGGCCCGTCGCGGCTGCCCCTGGTGCGGGAGGTGTTCGACAGCCTGCTGGCATTTTCACGCGAAGACGCGCTAATCATGAGCCATATCGATTGATATACCAATAAAAGATCAATTGTGCAGATGAATAGGCGCAGACAGAATCCGGGACTTCTTATTGGTAGTAACCCTGATCTGCATGACAACTCGACGCACTCTCCTGGGCCTGGGCGGCCTTGGACTCATCCACGGACTCGTGACCGCCTGCGGCGGCGGTGGCGGCGGTACTGGCGGCCCGTCGGCACCCTTTCCCATGCCTGCGCCTGCCCCGTCTGCTGCGCCTTCGCCTTCACTCGCCGCCGGCTGGCAGATGCCTGACGAAGGCGGCGCCCATCGCGCGGTCTGGATGGCTTTCGTGGCGCGCGAGTCCATCTGGACCGCAGCCCTGCGCCAGCCGGTGCAGCAGGCGCTGGCGCGCATCGCAAACGCCATCAGCGTCTATGAGCCAGTCAAGATGCTCGTGAACGCTGCCGACTTCGCCACGGCCCGGCAGCTTTGCGGCTCCAACGTGCAACTGATCGAACACCCCATCGACGATCTCTGGATACGCGACACCGGCTGCGTCTTCGTGCGCAACGCCCGCGGCGAGCGGGCCGCGGTGAACTTCAACTTCAACGGCTGGGGCAACAGGCAGCCGCATGCGCGGGACGCCACGGTCGCAGCGCGCATGGCCGAGCTCGCCGGCGTGCCGCTGCTGCAGAGCCGCCTGGTGCTCGAGGGCGGCGGCATCGAGGTCGACGGACAGGGCACAGCCATCGTCACCGAGAGCTGCGTGCTCAACGAGAACCGCAACCCGGGCGTCGGCAAGGCCGCGGCCGAGGAGGAACTCAAGCGGATGCTGGGCCTGGACAAGATCATCTGGCTGCCGGGCATCGCGGGCCGCGACATCACCGACGGCCACACCGACTTCTACGCCCGCTTCCTCAAGCCGGGCGTGGTCGTGGCGGCGCTGGACAACGACATCGACTCCTTCGACCACGCCGTGACCCGGCGGCACCTGGAGTTGCTGCGCGTGGCCACCGACGCGCGCGGCCGCGCCCTGCAGATCGTCACGCTCCAGACGCCCAGCCAGGTGCGCCCCGCCTATGCGCGCAAGGAATTCGCGGCCGGTTATGTGAATTTCCTGGTCACCGACAAGGCCCTCTTCCTGCCGGAATTCGGCGACGCCGTGGCCGACGAGGCAGCGCGTGCCGCGCTGGCGGCCCAGTTGCCCAGCCACCAGATCGTGCAGCTGAACATCGACGCCATCGCCGCGGGCGGCGGCGGCATCCACTGCACCACACAGCAGGAACCAGCCTGAAGATCGACACCATGAATTTCTCACCAACCCGCCGCCGCCTGCTGAACGGACTGGGCCTCGCGCCCCTGGCTTGGGCCGCCGACCCGGTCGCCGCGGCGCCCGAGGCCTGGCACATGCCGGACGAAGGCGACCCTCACCGCGCCACCTCGATGTCCTTCGGGCCCAGCGAAAAGATCTGGGGCCGACGCCTGCTGAAGCCGGCGCGCGAGCAACTGGCCCTCATCGCCCGCACCATCGCCGCCTTCGAACCCGTGCACCTCCTCGTGCGCGAGCAAGAGCACGACCTGGCCGCGCGCCTATGCGGCAACCGCGTGCAACTCGAGGTGCAGCCGGTGGACGACCTCTGGATGCGCGACACCGGCCCGGTGTTCGTGCGCGATGCCAAGGGCGAATGGGCGGGCATCGACTTCAATTTCAACGGCTGGGGCGGCAAGCAGGCCCATGCGAACGACGCCGAGGTGGCCGGATACGTGACCGGCGCGGCCAAGGTGAGGCGATTGGCCACCCGGCTCGTGCTGGAGGGCGGAAGCATCGAGGTCGACGGCGCGGGCACGGCGATCGTCACCGAGAGCTGCGTGCTCAACGCCAACCGCAATCCGGGTCTGAACAAGGCCGCCTGCGAAGCCGAGCTCGGGCGTCTATTGGGCGTGCGCAAAATCATCTGGCTGCCGGGCATCGCGGGCCGCGACATCACCGACGGACACACCGATTTCTACGCCCGCTTCGCCGCGCCCGGCGTGGTGGTGGCGGGCCTGGACGAAGACCCCGATTCCTACGACCACGCCGTGACCCTGCGCCACCTGGAGATCCTGCGCCGGGCCACCGATGCGCGCGGACAGCGGCTGCGTGTGGAAGTGCTCAAGGCGCCCGAGACGGTGCGCCCCACCTTCGAGACCGACGAGTTCGCGGCCGGCTACATCAACTTCTATGTGTGCAACGGCGCCGTCATCGCACCGCAGTTCGGCGATGCGGGCGCCGACGCCAATGCGCGGGGGCTGCTGCGCGACCTGTTTCCGCGGCGCGAGGTCGTGCAGCTCGACATCGACGCCATTGCCGCGGGCGGCGGCGGCATCCACTGCACCACGCAGCAGCAGCCGCGCTGATTCACACCTGCGCCTCCTTGCGCATCGAATTCACCTCGTAGCCCCGCCCGTAGATCGATCTCAGGATCAGCCCTCTTTCCGGCAGAAGCTTCAGTTTTCTGCGCACGTTCGAAATGCAGACATCGAGAGCTCTCGATCCGGGAGATCGGGGCCGCCCCCGCCATAGGACGGAAAGCCTTTCGCGGGTCACCAATGAATTCATATTTCGGAACAATTCGAGCGCCAGATGGAATTCCATGGGCTTCAAGGGCACGCTTTGTTCCCCCAGCCACACCTGACGCCGGGCGATTTCAAAGCGATATTCATCCCACACAAAATCCCCAGCAGTTGCATTGGCAGCCAACTTTCGCTGTGCCAGCATTTCCAGCCGCCATTCGAGTTCCTGATCGCTGCAGAAAGGAAGCACGACATCCATGCTTCCCAATCCCGCGAGTTCCGTCTTCAAACCGGACAAGGTACCGAGGTATTCGGGAAGCGCCACGAGCAGCAAGGGCACATCGAAATCGATCAGGATCGATTTCAACTGATGTTTGAATTCTTCGGTGGAGATTGCAATCAATATGCATCCGAACTTCTTTCCTGCGCGCAGGTCGGCAAATAGATCGTCCATCGAATCGAAGGCCAGGGAAGCGCATCCGAGCGCATCCAGACGGCAGCGCAGCAAACTCCTTTGTGTCGCATCGCTGTCCATCAGCGCTACAAAAAAGGTTTTGTCTTTGACAGCGGTACCCGCTTGTCCTGATTTATCAAATGAAATCATAAATTCATTTCCAAGGGAAGTGGAATGGCTCGGTTTCATTACAAGCACTTGCGACTCGAAAATAGGCTTTCAATACACCACGGTTATCATGAAACTTCACATCCCAACGTATTGAATAAGATTTTAGAAATATCACAATAAACAATTTTCCCGATCCAGATTTTTAATTCAATCCGCGTTTATTTGCAGGCATTCAAAGAAAATACAAAGGCCTGTTAGTTCTATTTATCGACGCCGAACAAGCAAGGCCTTCGACCAGCGGACCGAGAGCAATGCCCGAGGCGGGGAAAGATGGATATGAGTAGCGAACTCGCCTCCGATCTTTCCTGCCGCTATTGCGCAGAAAGGTGAGGAATTCTTCCCATCTCTAAACCAAATGCTTTTTTGAATGTAAAGCAGACGACTTTTGAGAGAAAAAACTTGCCAAACCTGCAAGTATTTCACTTAAAAATTCGGCCATCTATTGCCATCCAAGGCGGAAAGTGGTTTCAAACCCGCCGGACTCGAAGGCTCGCGCGGGCGCAACCCGGGCGCTTCAGACAGCAGCGAGGGCTTTCTCAGCCTGGCAGCGAGCAGGTTTGAAGGCGACTCCAAGGCAGATCAAGCTGCATCTGGTCGATCTTCATGATTTCTGGCGTCGTCGGCCGCTTTGAACCGCCGAGAAGGAGGAAGCTCAAGGCGACCCCGTATGTAGTAACAAAGATTACAAATACCGTGAACAGGGTAGTGCAGCAGTCACGGGTTCGCTGAAAGAATGCTGCGTTGCAATACATCTGCCGATAAGCCATAGAGCTTGGCAAGGGGGCCCATGACATCCAGACCGCCCTCTTTATGCACAACCTGTTTTCTGCCTGCCCATGCGGCATCGATCATCTCAAGCGCATGCGCCGCAGCACGTGGATGCGAGTCCTGCCGTGGCTGCGCCTCTATCGCTGCGACAACTGCGGCAAGCACCAACTCCATTCCGAACGGGAGATAGAGGCGGCACGGGTCAAAAGAGACGCCCGGACCAGTTTCGCGAAGAGGTAGTGGCCTTGCCAGTACAGAAGTGACGAGCGGGGTGCGCCTTCATTCCTTTCCCTTCACCTCCAGGCGCATTCGGCGAAGAAGCGCCTTGCCGGTCCGCCGCGTCGCCCGAATGCTCCCGAGCCGTTCGTGGCGAGCGTCCCTTCACGAACGCCGGCAGGCGATGAAGCGTCGGCAGCGTTGCCGCAACGGGCGCTCATGCGATCCGGCCGGATGTCGCTTGCGCGATCAATTCATCGCAGATATCTCCAGTTGATGATGAAAAATAACCTATTTCGTGAAAAAATGCACAGATGCATCGGCATAGCCAATGGACGGAGAGCCTGGCAGGGGGAGCGTCACGGAACCGTTCTCAACCCCTGGATTTCATGTCTCATCCGTCTTTCGCCTTCCCATGCAGCGTTGTTCACCCGGTGAAACATCTCTGCCGACGCGCAAGGACGCGCCCGTTTCCCTGGCTGCTCCTGCGGCATCGCCGCGCCCTGTGCAGCAAGCCTCGAACGCCTTCCGAACACGCGTCGGACGCTGCATTCGCACTCCGGACCACGCCGCAGCGCTCTTGGCGCCTCCTTGCCCCGCCGCTACCTCGCGGCCGGATCGCGGGTTGACCGCAATGAGCAGTACGTTCACCGAGCGTCTGAAGGAACTCACGACGGACATCGGCCGCGGATGGCAGGCCAGCCTCGCCCGCCGCTGCGGGGTGACTCGTGCCGCAATCACCAACTGGCTTTCGGGTCGAAACAAGGGCATCGAATCGACTCACCTGTTCGCCATTGCCGACTATTTCCGGGTCAACCCGCGATGGCTGGCCACCGGTGCCGGGCCCAAGTGGGCCGAGGTCCCGATGCAACTGTCGAAGAATGTGCATCCCACCGTGGGCGAGGTACTGGTCAAGTTCGAGGAAATGGCCGCCCGGCACCAGCAGATGAACGAGTCCGAACGCATCGAGCTCTACATCTGGCTGGCCGGCGAGAGGCTGAGTATTCAGGCAACGGTGGGCCCGCAAACCACGGATTGAAGGCTCGCTGTTCTTGGCCACTAATGCCGGAGACACCTCAAAGGGTGGCTCATCACCAGTGCGGCGAGTCGTGAACTTAGACATCAATGGAGAACCTGCTCCATCCGAGTCGGCGGCCAAGGACTACGGCTCTTCGGATGCCACGTCGCTTCCATTGAGCGACCTGATGCCTCCGTCGCGGTAGTACAGCCGATCCCCTACCCGGCTCGGGTGTCGGAGCGCATCAAGACATCCCTGTCGGCCGTTGAAGGGACGCATCTCGGACCCGTCGTACGCCTCTCGAATTGGCGACGACACGGGCCTGCCGGGCCGAACGCCCGTCTCCGGGGGAGCGGGATGGCCCGAGTCGGCGAGCAGCGCCGCACCCTTGACAGTGATGGTGTAAAGCGTGGCGGGTGTTCCATCGAATCGGCGGCCCAGATGTTCGCAAATGTGCCCTTGCTGGCACAGCGTGAGCAGGTCTTGAGGCACGGTTCGCCCCAGTGCCTGCGCGATGGCGGAAGCCGGCATGAAGTCCCTGCGCGAAACCGCTCGCAGCACCTCGACATGCGCATGGCTGACAGATGCAGTTGCCTTGTGATTCATGCGATTACTCTTTGACTCGTGGTATGTCCACGCAAATGAAAACCCGCGCAGGCAGACATAGAGCGTCGGAAATCTTTTGATCTCGACCTGTACGCGGCTGCGAAGAAGCAAAACGGCGCGAGGAAGCTACAGGCCCGGTGTATCAGCAGGCACGCGAAGCGCAAGCCTGCCTTTGTCGGTGATGGCGAGCATCGTGGCCGCCTTGGAGCCAGTGGCACCGTGGCGGATGACTTCCGTCGACGGGATGAAAGCCATGACCAACCCCGCTGCTCTCAGTACGCTGAGCATGTTGATCTCGCTCGGGGTGTGCACCTGGCAGGGAAGACTCTGCTTGGCGAGGTGCCTCAAAAATTCCACGGTCATACAACGGTTCCTTGCTGCCATCTCGAAGATGGCAGAGAAATATTCTGAGCCGCCGTCGAAGCGCGATCAACCCGCAAGCAGGCCTGGCGCACGCGCTTCTATTCATTTTTTACAGGTCGCCCCCAACATTTATTTCCGCTTTTACGCACGCCTTCCGAGACTCGCTGACTTGTGTCGTTTGCAGAGGTGATGAATGGATTTCGTGTGCATTGCCGCCATCGTGATCGTGTGGGTCGCAGCGGCAGAGTTGTTGGTCTGGCGGTTCAAGCTCGACGCGCCCAGGCGTGAATGGCCATGATCGATCCTCAGGGATCCCGTTTACGCGGCATTTCCATCGACGGGCGCAATGTTTGCACCGTTTTCATACGCATCTGACGATATTGGCGCTGTGTACATTTCCATCACAGGAGTTTCATGGCTTACGCCGCCTATCGGGAATATGCGGGCACCGTGCTCGCCAAGAGCGAGACGATCTTCAAGGTACTTGATGTCACGGTGCCATCGATTGACGCGTGCCGCGTTCGGCGCGGCATCGCCGTATGCAAGGGGGCAGGCGTGCTGCGCTGCGAACCCCTGATCCGCGTGAATGCAACATGTTCGAGCGGAGCCCCGCGCGCGCGCCTCATGATTCGTCTGCCCTTGGAGAGCTATGCCTCCGTGGTGCACTGCTTGCTCGAATGCGCACCCGATGGCGAGATCGGCCACCTCACAAGCTGGCGCGAGCATCTCCAGCGTCGTGGGCTGGCCCACGGTGGGTGACTCGCGGAGGACGGTCGTTGACCTGGCCCTCGAGTCCGGCCTGACTCTGGGCCGCAGTCGCGCAGGCGAGTTCGAGGGGCGCTCGCAATGGTCCGGTGCAAGGTCCTCGACGAACTCGAACATATCTTTGCCGCAGCCGATCGCGCCGTCTGTCCGGCAGGAAGCTTCGCGGTCTCGGCAATCGCACGAGGTATTGCTCGGCCAGGACATCGAGGTGCTCGAAAGGATTCTGGAACCAGGGGTCGATCTGGCGTTGTGGGAGCGTGACCCCTGCGCTTCGATGTCTGCATGGCTGGAAGCCTTGCCCTCGGCAAGGCTTCCCACAGGGCAACTGCAATTGCGCGCGGCCGATGTCGCATCCGGACTGAACGCGGCGTGCAAGACATCGCGTACGCCGAGTGGGCCGGAGCGAGACGGCTTGATGGCGGACATCGACATGCTGGCGACCCGCTTCGCGCTGATCACGGGACACCCCCGAATGACCCTTACCCTGCAGGCGCGTGGACGAGACGTCGATGAAAACTGGCACTTCGACGATGCCGGCCTGCATCTGCTGTGCACCTACAGCGGCCTCGGCGCCGAATGGGTAGCCTCCCGTCATGCGGACGCAGCGTTGCGGGCGCCGAAGGGATTTGCCGGGCCTTTCCGGCGCATGCCGCTGCACACCGTTGCTCTCTTTCGAGGTCGTGGGACGGATGAACAGGACTGCGGCCGGGGGCTCGCGCACCGTTCCCCGGCGTTGAGCAGCGCCCGGTCGCGCCGGTTCGTGCTGCGCCTGGACGAATTGCGCTGACTTCCCGTGCGGGCTGATGACCCCGCTGATCCGGTCAACGCAGATTCAGTCCGATCCGAGGTCAGCGATCAGTGGAGCCCAACAGGAGCGCATCCTGTCGGGCCCGAATGCCGCAAAACCGCTCGACTCTACGGTCTCGCCAACGTCTGGCTGCAGGCATTGGCAAAGGTTTTCAGCTTTGGAGGGTTGGCCATGGGCGAGCCACGGCTCCACTCGCTCCTGGTGTCTACGCGCACCTCGAAACGGACTTTCCCGTTTTCGATGGCCGTCACTCGGCGTTCTTGCGTGTTGGACAGTGCATAGATGCCTCCAACAACGACTTCGGATTCAGCGATTGGCACAAATACTCCGCTCATGGATGTTTGAAAAACGGCTGAGTGTTCTCAGCCAGGTGCAATGCGTCGGCAGGCTCAGGCTGTTTCACCTCCAGCCCGCCGCGCCGTTTCGTTTCAGGCCGCGAGCCTGACGAAGTCCACGGGGCGCGGCGCGCCTGGCAACTGCTGCGCCCAGCGCGTGAAGATCCGATGGGCCAAGGTGTTCAATTTGCCCATGCGTTCAGGCAGGGCGCGCTGCATGGAGATGCGGTTCTGCACATCAGGCCCTTTGGCCTGTGCGAGCTTGGTGCCTTTGCGGGCGCACCAGGCGACCAGGTCCACGGGCGTGAGCCCCAGGGGACACAGCAAGCCCATGTTTTGTCCCAGCGTGAACCCCTTGTTGTGGCAGTGCCTGTCCAGCAAGAAGCATTCGGCTTCGGGCGGCAGTTCGAGGGTGTGGTCGTGGGCATTGAAGATCTCCAACCTGGTCGGCACGTCGAACCAGGCGCCGGCCTGGGGCGTGAGCCACGACGGTGTCCAGCCATAGCTCGGAGAATTGCTTGGCGCGACGCTGCCTCCTGCAGCCACGGCCAGCAACTGAGCGCCATAGCCCAGTCCAAGCACGGGCACGCCCTGGGCCAGACTTTCCTTGCAAAGACTCAGCTCGGCGCGAATCCAATTCAACCGGTCGAGCGCACTTCGCTCGCTGTCGAGCAGGACAATGCCGCTGAACGCCTGCGCGTCCTTGGGCACCGCCTGCCCTTTGTCGGTCCGGATCAGTTGCAGCGGCACGGCGAGTTGCTGCAGGCATTCGTGCAGGCTGCCCGGGCCCATGTGTTGTTCGTGTTGAAGGATGGCTACTGGTTTCATGTGCTTGCCAAGGCATTGATTCATTGAGGCAGCCATCTTGTCCGCCATCGCATCAAAACCTTGTACAAAACAGCGCTATGCGCATAAAGGTTTGATCATCGCGATGCGCTGTCTCCGACATTGCCGGCAAGGAACACGGCAAACCATCGATTGTTCAGGTCTTGGTCGCGTAGCGCGCATCGCCGCGCTGGTTGGTCGCGACGTTGTCGACGAAGGGCGGCGTCGCGGCCGGGTCAGGCACGGGCGCGGTGTCGGTGAAGCCCAGGTCCTTCGGCGGACCGGCCACGACAACGACCGGCGGATTGGCTGCGCACCTGACAGCGGAACTCAACGAACTGATGGTTCGCGTGAGCGGTTTCAAAATTCCATCTGCTTGTCGGCGTCCTGCGTCTTGCGGCGGCCGAGCGCGAGGTTGGCACGCTGCTTGTCCAACACGACGTAGATGAACACACCCTCCTTGGTGGCCGAGGGACGGATGATGTGGTACTGCTTTCCCAGCGTGATCAGCATGTCCTCGATCACGTCGCTCAAGCCCAGGGCCCGCATGGTCTTGAGTTTGGCGCGCACGACCTCGGTGTTGCCGGCCGCGGCGATCTCTATGTCCAGGCCCGCGCCCGCGGCGCCCAGGATCATGCCGCTGGCCGAGTCGACCACGGCCGCGCACATGGCACCTTCGATGGTCAGGATGTCGTCGAGGGTCTGCTTGATGGTTGCCAAGTTGTTCTCCAGTAAAAAAAGCGGTTCGAAAAAATGCGGCCTTGCCGCTCGGTGGGTCATGCGTCGGTGAGGGTCCTGGCCAGCTGCGCGGCCCGATAGGCCACCAGCGCCAGCACGGCCGCATCGCGGGCGAGCACGTTGATGACGAGTTCGACGTCGCGCCGGGGCACGCTGCAAAAGACGGCAAAGCCCGACTCCGTCTGCACGATCACGCTCTTGTGGCGGCCCAGGCGCGCCTCTTCGGAGACAACGCTGGCAATGGCCACGATGGAACTGGCCATCGCCGCGACGCGGGCGGGGTCCGCATCGCCGATGACCGCGGAGGCCACATTGAAGCCGTCGATGGTCGCGACCACGACGGCCGTCACGCCGTCCAGTTCGTCGACCAGCTTGCGTGCCTCGCGCTGCGCATGCGCGGCTGCCGTACGGGACAGGTCTTGTCGATCAATCACTTTGTCTCTCTCCCACAATCGGCTTCGAGTTGCACCAGCAGCGTGTCGATCAACAGGAGCACGTCGCTCCTGTCTCGCACGTCCACTTCGAGGATCGGATGTACCTGGCCCTTTGCGGCGAGCGCTTCCGCGTAGTCGTCCAGGGTCGGCACCGGATGCGCCAGCAGTCGCCCCACGCCGACGACGCAAGGCATCGTGCGAAGCGCTTCGGAGAAGCCGGTCATGTAGATGGCCAGGTCCGCCAGCGGATCGGGCCGCGAGTTGTCGATCAGAACGATCACGCCCAGCGCGTTGCGCACCAGGATCTTCCAGAGGAATTCGAAGCGCGGCTGCCCGGGCGTTCCGTACATGCGGACGCGGTCCCCGCTCTCCAGCGTGAGCAGGCCGAAGTCCAGGCCCACGGTGGTGCGCTCCTTGTCGATCGATGTGTCGGAGTTGAGCACGTCGGTCATGACCGGCATCGCATCGCTCACGCAACCGATCGCAGTCGTCTTGCCGGCGCCCACGGAGCCCGTGAAGAGGATCTTGTATTCCCTCATGGCGTTGCTCCGAGGCCCAGCCGGCGACGGATGCCGCCGATGAGGCCGCGCATGAACTCGCTGCGCACCGGGGCTGAAGTGATCGGGAGGTACGGCAGTTCCGCGTGCCCCCTTGCGGCAGCCGGTGCCACATGCAGCTCCAGCATGCCCGCCGAGCGCAGCGTCTGCAGGAACGTGACGCACCGGGGAAGAGAGATCTCGCCCAGTTCGGCCAGTTCGATGGCGCTCAGCGTGCGGCGCGCCAGCAGGCTGGACATCCGCACCTTGTCGGGGTCGTTGCGCAACAGCAGGGCCGAAGGCCAGCGCCGCAGCGTGAAGCGGACCGAATAGGAAACCTCGATCTCCAGCGCGGACTGCTCTTCCATCGCCGAGCGCGTGGACCGCGCGGCCAGCAATGCGCGCTCGGTGCTCTTGAGCCATTGCTGCAGCTTGTCGGCCCGTATCGGACGCTCCAGCGTATGGGGCGAGCCACCGGAATTCCTGCGCGTGAGCGCGAGCACGGCGCCGGCCGTGCGGGCGAACTCGGCGCGCTCGTTTGCCGTCGCGCTCTCGTCGACAAGCAGTGCGTCGTACGGCGGTGCATTGACCATGGTCCACGGAAAGGCCACGTCGTTCGCATACAGCTGGACGATGGTCCGGATCACGGCCGCCTCGGGCGCGGGCAACCTGTAGACACCGAGTCTCAGAACGGTCATGTCTCGCCTCCCTTGCACACGCAGCTGCGCATCAGTTCACCGCCGGTACTTCGCGCCAGTTCAAGAGACGCAGCGAGATGCCCTTGGTCAGATCGGCTTTCACGGGCACCGGTCTCCCATCCGTCCCGACGATGATGCGGGCGGACCCATCCACGCTCACGAATCGCAGGTCGGTGACGGCGCTGGGGAAACTCTGATAGGCGGTTCCGGAGGGCAGCAGCACCGAGCTTCCCGTTCCGTAGTTGATGGCATAGACCCGGCTTTGCCCCGAAGGACTGCAGGCGTCGCCGGTGGTCAGCAGGCTGGAGAAAGCCACGATGCCGTTGAAGGCCGCCGGGTTGGAAACCAGGCGCCAGCTGACACTGGTATCGACACCCATGTCCAGATACCAGCCCGGCGAAGTGTTCGAGAGGCTGATGCCCTTGATCACGTCGTCCACCTTCGTGAGCTGGCTGCGCGTGATGGGATCGGTCACGGCATTGAAGCTGCCGGCCGTGCCGTCGACGATGGCGTAGAACGACTGCGGCGCCTTCGAATTCACGTCCGAGGCGTCCAGCAGCCTGCCGGTTCCGAGCAACACGAAGCGCTTGCGCGTGACAGGGTTGATCTCGATCAACGGCGCGGTGGTCACGGGCTGCGCGTTGCCGGATGAATCAGTGAGCCTGGCCAGCAAGGTCGGCACCGGGTAGGCGGCAGTGCTGCCCTTGGCGGCGGTGAGATCGAAGCGCCAGAGCTGCCCGTCGAGGTCCGCGGCATAGACGGCATCCGCCGTGTTGTCGGCATGGTCGGCGACATAGGCGGACGCCTGTGCGAGGCCGCTGGAGGACGTGGGCGTTCCCATCTTCTCGAGCAACGCGCCGGTCTTCGGATTGACGATGTACAGGTAGCCCTTGCCGTCGCTGTTGTTGTAGCCCGAGGTGAGGATCACGACCCAGCCGTATTTCTTCGTCTTCACGGCTGTGGGCGCGCCATAGCTGTAGCCCATGGTGGCGTCGGTGAACTCCCATTTCACCTTGCCGGCCACCGCGGCTTCGCTGCCCATGCCTGCCGGGTCGGTCACGTCGATGGCGTAGTAGCTCTTGCCGCCCTTGCCCAGCCCGCCGATCAGCAGGCTGTGCCAATCGGCGCCGTTGCCGTTGCTCGCGGTGGTGAATGCGCCGCCGGCGCTATTGAGGTCGATGTCGAAGGCCAGCGGTGTCGCGTCCACGTAGTAGCGATGGGCGTACTTGGGGCTTCCAAGCTGTGCCAGTCCATCCACCTGCGGTGTGCCGTTCGGCCCCTGGAACAGCGCACCCGGCACGTAGGCGAACTGCTCGACTCCGGCGGTGGCGCCGTCGAGCGCGCCATTGAATGCATGCAGCATGCCGTCGTTGGCGCCGACGTAGACCATGGTGGGACGCGCGGCCCACTTGGTCTTGAAGGCCGTGTAGCCCGGGTTGCTCTTCTCCGAATAGCCGGTGCCGGGCGGCCCGACAGGCATCACCTTCGCATTGACGATGTCGCCCAGCAGCAGGGCCCGGCTGCGCAGGGCCCGCGTGCTTCCGGCCACCGTCGAGGTGCCTTCGTTCTTGCGATCGCCACGCAGGTAGTTGAGGTAGTCGGTGCTGGTCGTGGTGGGGGCGTAGGCAGGCGCGAGGGCGGCCAGTTGTGCCGACGTCACGCTGCCGGCGCGGAAGGCCACGCCCTTGCTGCCGTCCCATGTCGCGATGCGGCGCGCCGTGTCCCAGCCGCCGTTGGCCAGTTGCGCCTCGAGCGTGGTGCTCGTGGTCCAGACCGGCGCGGCGGACGGCGTGCCGTCGCTGGCGAAGGTGAGCTTGCTGGCGGTGAGCACGCCCGTCCATCCCTTGGAGTCGTACTGCGACGCATAGGAAGCGCTGCCGGTGGAAGCGGCCTGCGCGGTGGAGAGGGAGAAAGACGTGGTGTAGGCCTTGATGGCGTTGGCGATGTCGGTGAATGCGGCTCGCAGGCCGCTCACCATCTGTCCTGCGTTACCGGCCAGGAAGTAGTTGTCGGGCCGAAGGCGCTTGTTGCCGTTCATGTCGATGCTGTCGCCCGAGGTGTTCCACCATTCCTGCGCCAGCGGCGCGGTGGTGTTGGCCGGGTCGTAGTTCGCGGGCACGCTGAAGCCGCCGTACTTGGTCGCCAGGTAGTACGGGTTCAGGTCCTCGGCCCGCTGGTACTCCATGACGTCCATCCAATAGGTGGAAATGTTCTGGACGCCGGCCAGGTCGGGGCGGATGTCGTTGACGTGCGTGCCGTAGGCCAGACCGGCAATGTAGTAGGTCGTATCGCTGCCGCCGTTGCTCCACCATGGCGTCGGTGTCTTGAAACCTTCCAGCACCTGCAGGTTCTTCGTCCACGCATCCGCCTTGTTCAGCGAGTCCGCGGCGACCGCCGCGGGATTGCCCCGCCAACTCGTCACGGCGCTTCCGCCCACGTTGTAGTCGTAGTGGGTGTGGTCATCGCCGATGCCCAGAATGAAATTCTTCTGGCACGAATAGGCGATGGGGTCCTTGCCGCTCCAGTCCGTCACCGCAGGAAAACCGTCGAGCTTGGCCTCCCTGCCCTCCACGTTCGCTGCCACCGAGTTGGTCCATTCGGGCACGTTGCCCAGGTTCTCGAAGTACCGCACGGTCGCGTAGTAGAGCTCGCTGACGTTGTCATACATCATGTAGTTCTTGGCGGACTGGCCGAACTTGTTGAGGTAGTTCATCACCCCGCTCTGCGTGACGCCGCTCGCGGTGGCCGAAACAGCGTCGGGGTTGGTGTTCATGATGCCGGTCGTGGCATCCCACTCGCCGCGGGTGTTGGTGACCACCGCGGTGGACAGCGGCTGTGGATACGTCGGGCCGATGAACCCCATCGGCGCGCGCATCACGCCGCCCTGCTGCGCTATGCCGCCAGCATTCAGGAACGAGAAGGTGCCGTAGCGGATCTTGTTGGCGTTCTGCTGCAGCAAACCTTCCGGCTTGTAGTTGGTGCCGTACTTGACGCAGTTGGCTTCCACGCCGCCGGCCGAGGCCGACGTGTCGCAGACCTTGACGCGCACATAGACCTGGTAGACGGCGTCCGCCTTCTTCTGCTTGTTGGCAGCGTCGACGTCCTTCAGGTCGTCTCCCGTGCCGGTGGAGTTGCCTGTCCCGGTGAACACCATGGTGTTGCCGCGCGACCAGATGTTCGCGTTGAAGTTGCTCCAGTTGCTGAACGGCGTGACCGAGGAAACCAACGCCTTTGGCAGCCTGTGCCCGGCGCCCTGGTCCGTTCCCCGCAACGGGAAGTTGGTCAGGTTGCCCTGGCTGGAACCCCACGCCTTCTCCAGGATGGTCTCGCTCGTCGTGTCGACGCTGCGGTAGCCGCCCGAGAGTGCCCATCGAAAAGGGTCGATGGTCTGCATCGTGGCCCAGTTCATGAAGTTGCCGCTCCATTGGCCCGAGCAGCTGTGCTTGCTGGTGCCGGTGGCCGCGCCCGCTGGCTGGAAGTAGCTGTCGGACGCGGCGCCCTTCTTCTCCGCCGGCTTGACGTACTGGTAGGTGTAGCACTTGCGCGGATCGAAGTAGCCGAGGTACTCGGTGGCATCCGCGTAGTCGTTGAGGTTCGCCACGCTGATCGCAGTGGGGTATTCCACCGACAGCGCCAACGCAAGATTGCCCGGCACATCGGATGAGGCAAACACCGGCTGGTCCGACAGCTTCGCGGTCGCCGCCAGCGCGGCCGTGCACGACACGCCCAGACAGACGGCCGCGATCGCACCGATGCGCGAGGCCACAGTCGATGAACGACAAAAAGCGCGTGTCATGGGGATGCGGTGCCTTCCTGGTCTGGCTTGGTGAACGTCGACTGCATGAACACCTGCGTGTCGCGCGGACCGCTGACGCGCAGGCTCAGGCGGTAGATCGTGGCGGTGGGTGGCGTCGGCGGCGGCGAGGGGCTGGCCGTGCCGCCGGCCGGGGCCGCGGACGACTGCACGCAGTTGGTGCTGGTGGCCAGTCCGGTGCTGCTGCAGAGGCGATCGATCACGTAGCGGATGTCAACCTGCGCCACCGTGTCGGCGATGTCGTTGGAGGCCTTGCCGACGGTGGCGAAGGTCTTGTCGTCCAGCAACGCCAGCGGCACGCCCTGCGTGTTGGTGTCCAGCTTGGTCGCCTTGAAGTTTTCGCCCGGCAGGTCGTCGGTCGCGTTCGCGAGCGCGCCGCCGCTGGCCAGCTTGTTGGCCAGCACGAAGGACACGGCCCGCTCGCCCTGGTTCACGAGGTCGCGCCGGAAGGCCAGGTTGCCGGCGGAGGTCAGCGACGTGTTCATGGACCGCACCACCGCGACACCACCGGCCAGCAGGATGACGAGGACGATGAGGCACAGCAGCAGGACGACGCCGCGCTGGCGTCGCGCGGGCGGGAAGGCGCTTGAAATCTTCATGGCAGCAGCAGCATGTTGCGCAGCGGGATGGTGAATTCGACGACCCGGTGGCGGTAGTGCCGCTCGTCGTCGCTCAACGTCACGGTCTGTGCGACCGGATTCTTCGAAGCGTCCTGGAAGTCGTCGCCGAAGAGCTTGAGCGTGGCGGACGACACGGTCTCCTTCTCCTTGTTCGCGCTGCGCATGACCAGCGCGATGCGAACGGCGACGATCTTGCGCATCGTCTCCGGCGTCTGCATGACGGCGGCGATGTCGAAGCCCGCGGCGCCCGGGTCCGCCCAGCTGTCGAGAATGCCGTCGCCGTTGCTGTCCACGCCGTAGATGGCATGCAGTTCGGCCACGCCGTCGGCCAGGGCTTGCGTCGCGCCGTCGGCGCCCAGCAGCAGGTCGTAGCCGACCAGCGTGCGGTTGTCGCCCACGCCGAGGAGCAGGAACTGCACGTTGCCGTTCGCGGGATTGCCCAGCGGCGTGACATAGGTGGAAGTGCTGGCCGCCAATGTCTCCAGCGAGGTGGACTTGCCGGCCGTGTAGTAGTTGCCGCCCAGCGTCAGCACCTTGCTCGCGACGCCCGAGACCTGTTCGAGCAGGCAGTCCGTCGTGCCCTGCTGGCTGACCAGCACAAGGTCGTCCACCGACACGCCGACGGTGTTGTCCATCGCGAGCGTGTTGGCGCTGCCCGGGTCCGTCAGGCCGCGCGGCACGCCGCCGGCCACCGCATCGCCGCCCATGACGACCAGCACGTCGGAGCCGGTGTCGGACTGGCTCTTGCCGATGAGCAAGGGCGCCACCCGCAGGTCGGACGCGGCCTTGGTCAGAAAGGCCTTCTTGAACGGCGCGGGAAATCCGGTGGCCGGTAACTTGGCGGCCGCGTTGAGCTTGCAGCCGAACACGCCCCGGTCCGTCGGCTGCACCGACTGGACCAGGCTCGAGCCGGCGCTGCGCACCGCGCGGTCGAGCACGTAGGCTGCGTACGCGCCGGCCTGCTCCATGTCGTTGGTCGAGGTGGTGATGCGCTTGTGGGTCTCGCCCGTCACCACGATGCTGGTCACGGCCAGCGTCACGATCAGGCCGATGACCATGGCCACGAGCAGTTCGATGAGCGTGAGACCGCGCTGCTTCATGGGAGGGTCACCCGCGTGGTGAGCTTGCTGTCTTGATCGGCGACCACGCGGCCAGGCGCCCTCCAGGTGACGAGGATGTCGGCGCTGTTGGTGGTGCCGGTCACCGCGGTGACGGTCACGAGACCGTCCGGCAAGCCCGCACCTGCTGTATCGCTCGCACGTTTCTGCCAGACCGAGTTCGCGCCGGTGTCCACCGCCACCGACTTGCCGAGCCACATCGCGCTGGCGACATCGTTGGCCAGCAATGCGGCACGGTTGCGATCCTGCGCGTCCGTCGACAGGCTGATGGCACGCGCCTGCAGGCCGATCAGCCCGAGGATGCCCAGCGAGAACAGCAGGACGGAGACGAGCACTTCGAGCAAGGCGACGCCCGACTGCCTCGCACCGGAGGCTTTGCGGAGACTTTTCTTCATGGGCAGCCGTCAGGGGAATCTGCGAGCTTGCGGGCCGGGTCGCACATGCGGACCTGCCCGCCCAGGCCGACGAGCACGCGCAGGGGGCGGTCGGAGCCGGTCGCATTGACGATGTAGGTGAACACCGGCGAGCCGGTGCCGCAGTTCGCACCGTTCACGCCGGTATCGGGATTCACGGCAAGGCGCCCCATGGCGTTGAAGCAGATGGCCGCAAGGCCGGTGATGCTGACGCCGGATGCAACGTCGGGAAGCACGCCAGCCTGCACGAACGCACTGCTCGCATCCAGGCTCGACTTGGAGACGTTGATCGACCAGTTGCTGCCGTTTTCCGCGGCGGTCAGGCTCTTGTCGGGCGCGGCGCTGTTGGTGAGCGAGAAGACCATCGGCCGGCTGCGGCGCAATGCTTCGGACTGCGCGAAGCGCAAGCCGTTCTGCAGCGAATCGCTGACGGTGCGCACCTTGTTGTTGGCGACCCAGGTGGTGAACGACGGCATGGCGAGCATCGTCAGGATGCACATCAAGGCGATCGTCACCATCATCTCGATGAGCGTGAATCCCGCTGCGCGTGCCATGCGGTCTTTCATTTCGGGCACGCCTGGCCTCGCCGGGTCACCCAGGCCTTGTCGCAGCCCGTCCAGCCGGTCTTGTTGTTGACCGTGGTGCCTTGAACGCCCAGCTGATCCACCTTGAAAGTGAATCCGTCGGTGGGTCCGCTGCCGACGGCCTGCAGCGTGTACGTCGTCGACGTGGCCGCAGGCGCGGAGGCGCAAGACAACTGGAAGGTGCCGACGATATTGGCGCGGGCAGCGGTCGCGGTGCACGGCGGAACGAAGTCCCCGGTCTTGAGATAGGTCCGGTTGTCCTGGTAGTAGCGCTCCATGTCCGCACGCATGACCGACAGGCCGTTGGTGCCGTCGACGAGCTGGCCGCGCAGCACATAGTCGCGATAGCTGGGGAAGGCGATCGCCGAAAGGATCGCCACGATGGCCACGGTGACCATCACTTCGATCAACGTGAAGCCGGCGATGCCTCGGCCCGCGATGACGGTCGCACGCTGCCGCCTCGCTGTCTTCAAAAGCCGAACTTGCATTGCCGCCTCCTTGCCACAAAAAACCAGCCTCTTGCCGGTGTCGTTAAGAAACTGATGTGACAATTGTTTGCAAGAATGAATGCTTTCGACTAGACCAATGAATGAAATGCAGCCACTCATTTTTCAGGGCAATGGCGTGGCCGAACGGGGTGCACCAGATGCGGGCGCCCATTCCTGCTGGCTCAGTTTTTCCACGGCCATGTCGGCGAATGCCGCTACCGCCAGCGGGCGCTGCTGGCGACTGGGATAGACGACGCTCAGCCCACGACCGGCCCGCGTGTACTGCGGCAGCACCCGCACCAGCCTGCCCGCCGCGATATCCGATGCGGTCAGGACCGACGGCAGCGCCGCGATGCCAAGGCCGGCGCACGCGGCCTTGCGCAGGACCTCTTGTGCGTTGCTGTTGAAACGCCCGCTCACGCGCACCTCCTTCTGCATGCCATCCATGTCCTGCAGGTGCCACGTGACGCTGCCGCCGGCATTGGACTGCACCACGCATTCATGCTCGCGCAGTTCTTCCAGGTCGGCGGGCATGCCATTCGCCGCCAGGTAGGAAGGGCTGGCGATCAGTTCGCCATGGCTCGCGAAGATTCGCCGGATCACGTAGCTGGAGTCTTGCAAGGGTCCGCCGCGAAATGCGATGTCGATGCGATCCGCAATCAGGTCGACCAGAAGATCGCTGAGCACGAAGTCCAGGCGCACCAGCGGATGCTCGGCCAGAAACGTCTCCACCCATTCCATCTGAAAGAAGTCGAAGAAACTGGTTGGCGCAGCCACCCTCACCATGCCAGTCGGCTCCGCGTTGTCCGCCACATGCAGTTGACCGGCTTCGATGAGTTCCTCGACCGCCGGGCCGCATCGCTCGTGGAAGGATTCGCCCGCGCTCGTCAACGTGAGCTTGCGGGTCGAGCGCTGCATCAACCGTGTGCCCAGCCGCGCCTCGAGTTGCTGGATGCGCCGGCTCACCGTGGCGGAAGGTACGCTCAACCGTCTTGCCGCCTCGGCAAAGCTGCCGCTGCGAGCCACCTGCACAAACATCGCTACTTCATTCAGATCGAGCATGGGATTCTTTCTGTTGTTGTCGTCGGGTTCGAGCCGGCTTTTTTCGATGCTTCTCCAACTTTCCCGGCAGCTTTAGGCACCAATCGGGGGCGCATGCGGCGCACCACGAGTGCGCACCCGGGATGTATTTGAGGTACGCCCCTCAAACAAAACCCTGAACGGTGGCTGACATCCCCGTCAGCGCTGTGTACTTTGCGAAAAAAAGCTCGCCGTTCGCTCCAAGTTGCCGCAGCATGTCGTCCGTTGATGGTTATAAAAACATAACGATCAATTGACCTAATTAACTACCGGCAGCTTCGTCGCGAGCCTTGACCCACATGCAAGCCTTTCCCGATACGAGAGCACTGCGCGCGCCGCGCGCACTGGATGACCTCCTGCTTTACCGCTTGTGGCGTGCCACGCGCGCAAGCACGGCCATGGCGACGCGCATCGTGGAGGGCGGCTTCGGCATCACGCATCGCGAGTGGGGAATGATCGGCATGCTCGCGCAGGTCGGAGAGATCAAGCCCTCGGCGCTCGCCGAGCAGTTGCAGCTGGACCGCGTGCGCACATCGCGCGGCCTGCGCAGTCTTTTCGAAAAGCGCCTGATCGAACGGCGCCAGAACGCCGATGACGGCCGCGAAGTCCA
This sequence comes from Variovorax sp. ZS18.2.2, assembly GCF_024701975.1. Taxonomy (GTDB): domain Bacteria; phylum Pseudomonadota; class Gammaproteobacteria; order Burkholderiales; family Burkholderiaceae_C; genus Variovorax. The sequence continues at coordinate 357,337 of NZ_JANLNM010000004.1, read as the reverse complement.
CGTGCAATTGAGCGATGCCGGTCAACAACTCTTCGACGAGTTGTTCCCTCGCATCGCCAGCCTCAACATCGATCTTCTCGAAGGCCTCGATGCCGAAAACCACGACATCTTTCTCCAGTGCCTGCGCCTGCTCGAGTCGCGCGGCAACGCATTGAATGCACAGCGTGCCGTCCCGGAGAAAGCAGATCGTCGCTCGGGTGGCACGCGCCACCATTGGTCAAGGCAGATCGACATCTGCCTGACCCAGGGGAGCGTCTACTCAAGTCCCCGCTAGACGATCCGGATCGGTTGTGCGATCGCGGAAGTACAGCGCCGGGTGAAGCGCGATGTGCAATGGCACATTGCGGGCCGACCCGGCGACATGGCGAAGATGCCCAAAGCGCTTCAGGATGCCCGTGCCGTCAGCCACTTGTCCGAGGAAAGCGGTGCGCCAACGATGCGGATTTCACCCATGTTTCCTAGGAAACCCGTGGACATGTTGCCGTCCCATTGACCGCAGCCGATCGCTATCTGCTGCGTGGGGGCCACATAGCGAATGCCTTTCATGTTCGTGTTGTTGCGCAGAACCGGGGCGCCTTCCACATACATGGTCGTCGAATACGACGCGGCCGGATCATTGACGATGGCCACGTGCAGCCATTGGCCCGCCGACACACCGCCGGACCAGCAGGTCAGATTGGTGTTTTGATCCGTCGGAGCGATTTCCCACTGGAATTCCATCAGGTTCGAAAAGGCGAACATCAGGGCGCAATCGCCGTCGCCGGAGTCGAATCCCGGCAATTGCGACCGCGCGCCCAGGCGATAGATGATCCCCATCCAGCCATTGAGGTTCGCGTCGAAGGCCGGGTCGATATTGACAAAAGCCTCGATGGTGTAGCCATTGGGGAAAGTCTCCACATTCAAAGCCGAATTTTTATCGGTGGTGAAATAGGCCGACCGGGTTTTGGTTGCATTCAGAAAACGCAGGCTTCCAGGCGCGGACGACAGCGGATGATGGCTTTTGGACCACACCAGGTCGCCCGATTTCCCCATCCAAGTATTCACCGAAACAGGATTTTTGGCGCCGGTCGATGAATCCGGAATTTGCTGCCCTGCCTGCCAGGGAAACAGATCACCTTCCGCCGCGGCCGAATTGAAGAAGCGCCAGTGCGCGAGGGTTCCATCGACCTTGGGGTAATCTTCCGTGCCCGAAGGGAGCTTGGCGGATTTTTGCGGCGGCTGGCTGTAGTTGGTCAATATCAGTTGCTTGGCCGCATCGGTCAAAGCGGTTTCGGACGATCCGTCGGGCACGGAGAAACTGGCGTTGAAAGAAGAAAATCTTTTGACGAAATCAATGTCCAGAGAAAAAGATTGATTGGTGTCCGTCAGCCACGCGGCGTCAAAATCATTGAGCGCATCCGCGGGCTTCAAAGGCACCCATGGAGAAAACGAACTGGCAATGATTTTCTTGTTGGTGAGATCGAATTCGAACATCCGCATGAGGCCATTGCCGCCCATATAGGCCATCTGGTAATCCACGACCATCAAATGAACATCATTGCCGAATGAATTCTTTTTCACGGCGCCGCAGGAGCCGTGGTAATGACCGCTCACGGCCATGAAAATCTGGTCGTTGCCCTTGATGAGCTTGTCCCACATGTAATTCGAATAAGCGGTGTCCGCAGCGGTTTTACCGTCCGTCCCGATGCCTACCAGCTGATGGTTCACCAGAATGACCGGGGTGTCCTTGTGCGTCTGTATGACCTGGTTCGCCCAGGCAATGGCGTCGTCCGACGCTCTCCACGACATGGAGAGCACGAGGAATTGATTTCCCTCCGCCTGGAAAACATGGTATTCGTGAAATCCGGAGGCATGCCGGCCGCCGAAAGTGGCCTGCTTCCTGGCGCGCTCCGCCGGGAAAACCTGCAAATAGGGCTCGAAAAGTCCGGCCCGATGGCTGCCACCATCCTGATAACCGTCGTTATTGGCGAAACCTGTCACGCCCACGCCCCAATCGGGACCCCATTGCATATCGCTGCCAATGGCACCGACATCATGATTGCCGGCGCAAATCGAATAAGGACATTTGGCCACCTCGAGCACCTGCATGGCCTGGCTTGCGAGTTCCCATTCCTTCGTCACCTGGCCGTTGCTCAATTGCCCATTGCCCACCAGATCGGTTGAATCGCTCCACGGCGTCGATCCTTCTGCCTTGTAATACCACGACTGATCGACGATATCTCCGAGATGGATCGTGAATGGCATTTTCAATTGCCGGGCGTTCTGTGCAATCCATTGCGTCTGGGTCTTGAATGGATTGTCGTACTGCGGATTGATATGGGGATACAGCTTCTGGTATAGCTCTCCCATTTTTTCCGATGCATAACGGGGATAGAACTGCGTGTCCGGCAGCACGGAAATGGTGAAGCTGGAGATCTTTTGCGCAGGAGAATCCGGATTGGGAGGGGTTTGACCGGGAGGCGTCGAACCTCCAGTGTCCGGCGAACCGCCCACTCCCGAAATCGGAAATGTTCCGATGCCACCACCACCACCGCCGCAACCCGACAGGGTTGCAATTCCCGCCGCGGAGCCGGCAATCATCAATTTCAACAATTCTCGCCGCCGGGTTTCCGGTACGCGAGCCAGTTCATTCAGGTCGATTGAGTTTGCTGCCGCATTTTTCCGATTCATCATTTCTTTGATTCCGTCGCCGCATTGAATATTTACGGGATGCAGGATGATCCCGAACGGCCACGACTCTATCGACGGAATATGATGCTTTTGTGAAACAATTACCGCGTAAAACCGCGTATTTGCGCGCAATTAATCTGAAATTGCACGCAATCCATTTTCCATATACGCGGAATTACGGAAGGCAATGATTTGATGCTGACGCACTCCTGACCGGATCCCGGTATTTGAATCGGCAAGTGCAATTCCGATGGCCGATCGCTACTTCAAGGCCGCACCGCCTCGTGCGAGGTACTGGCCCGAGAGGCGGGCAAACTGACCGCCATCGGTGGCAATCGAGGTCTGGTGGCTCCCACCCGGGCTGAAGACGATCGCGAACGTGTGGGTGTCGCCGTACTCCTGCGCGTTGCGCAGCATGTAGTCGACATGGTTGTTGCGGTAGTGCTGGTCGGTGCCGCCGGGCGTGTCGGACGGCACGCCCATCGGGGTCTGCCACCACAGGATCGGGAGGCCATTGCCCAGCGCCGCGCGATAGTCCGAAATCTGGCTCTGCGACTCGTGGAAGTTCGGGCTGGTCTTGTTGCTTGCGTCCCAATAGAACGGACCGCTTCGTCCCGTGCATTCGTCAGGAGGCGATGCGACTTCCCTGCAGCCCGCGTCGCGGTCGCTGGTCTGGGCAACGATGAAGTCCGCCCTGTCGGCCCCGACCGCCCGCATCTGCGCGCCGATTTCGGCGGGGGTGCCGCTCCAGAAGGCGGGCGGGAATCCCACCAGCGCCTTGGGCGCGATCTGCCTGCCCATCTGCACGAGACATTGGCCCAGGCCCGCGGCGGTGTTCGGCAACCCGGCACATTCGGGCTGGTTGTTCACGGAGGCCGGCAGCCGCGTCGCATCGCGACCGGGCGCCTGCGAGGCAACGAAGCCCCAGAAGTCCGGCTCCAGGTTGATCAGAACGGGGCCACCGAGGTTTGCAATGAGCTGGTACATGAGCCGGACCTGCGCCCAGTATTTATTCATGAACGCCGGGTCGTTGATGCCGCCCAGATTGCCCTCGCCATTCGCCGTCATCTGGTAGAGCGTGTACATGGGAATCGCGCCGTAGGCCTGGATGGCCTGCGCGGTGAACGTGAGGTATGCCCCTTCGGGGCTATTCCAACTGGGCCAGGACGTCGGGCCGACGCCTACGAGGTAGGTGTCCACGATGTCCGGGTGAATGTCCTGGCTCTTCATCTGATCGATGCTGCCCGAGCCCAGTCCGACCAGCACCCGGGCGGGCTTGCCGAGCTTGGTCACCAATGCGGTGGTCGCTGCGACGGGCGAAGCGCCGCCGTCGGTGCCACCTGCGTCACCTGTGTCACCGCCGCTTTGGCTATCGCCGCCTTGGCTCCCACTGCTGCTGCCCAGGCCGAGCAGGCCGGCGAAGCCACCACCTTGACTACCGCCGCCACCGCCACCGCAGCTGGACAAGAACGCCGAAAGCATCAGCACGGAAACGCATCGTCGGGTAGGCATGTTCATGGATATGGATTTTTTGAGATTGAAAGACAACCAGCCGCTGCGCGCGACGCGCGGTGCGTACTTCGTTTCTGGGGATCTGTCGATGACCAAGGTCCGACCTCAACATCGAAAGCAATCGTGGGCCCGCCGAAAGGACCGCTCTTGACGTTGATTCACCGCCGGCTTCAACGCCCGGTTCGGTGGCGCAGGACCTCTGACCTGCGGTCGGCTGACCGCAGAGCCACAAGCAGACCACCCGTGCCCCGTTTCATGAAGAAACCGAGGATGACGATTGTTTGAGGTGACCGTGCTTTCGACTAGGTGGCCGAATGAGATGCAGCCACTCATTTTTCATGGGAATGACGTGAAGGCTGAACGGCGACTTCTGCGTTAGACACTCAGCGCCCTTGCCGATTGCACGGAAAACTGAGTGTCTGATTTCCATTTTTATTGCTAGTGAAAAGTACACGTTGCTCCAAACAATGGGCGCTTATTTTTCTGTACGACTCATGTGCCTGCTTTGAGAGATTCGAATCTTTTTCAAGGGCGAAGAAGCGCAGCGGATGAACCGACGCCTGAAGGTTGGCGAAGCGGCAATGGCGTGTGATCGACATCGAAATTCAAACAGCCCTTGGAGCCGTACCTCATGTTCCCCTTTTCCGCGCATCTGCTGCGCGCCACGCTGATTCCTTTTTCCCTCGCGCTGGCGGCACTGCAGGCGCAGGCCGCCGTCGATACGATGAGCAAGATCCGCGAAACACGCACGATCGTGCTCGGCGTGCGCGAAGCCGTGCCGCCCTTTTCTTTCGTCAATGCGCAGAAGCAGCCCGCGGGCTATTCGGTGGACCTGTGCATGAACGCGGTCGAGGAGATCAAGCGCGAGCTCAAGCTTCCCGACATCAAGGTTCAGTACAAGTTCGTGGCCGGCGCGGAGCGCATTCCGAAACTGCTCGCCGGCGAGATCGACCTCGAGTGCGGCTCGACGACCAATACGATGGCGCGCCAGGAGAAGGTGGACTTCAGCTACACCTTCTTCGTCGCTGCGATGCGCGTGCTGACGAGCAACAGCCTTCATGTGGAGACGGTGAAGGATCTGCAGAAACAGCCGGTTGCGCTGACCAGGGGTTCGACCTCGGAGAAGCTTTTCAGGCAACTCGCCGAGGGTGAACTGCGCGACGCGAAGTTCACCACCTACGACAACAACGGCGAGGCCTACAAAGCCCTGAAGGAAGGCAAGGTGCGCGCGTTTGCGCAGGACGACTCGCTGCTGCAAGGCCTCGTGTCCAACGACAAGGGGATGGATACGCTCGGCCTGAGCAGGCTTGCGCTGTCGGTCGAGCCGTACGCCGTGATGGTGCGCAAGGGCGACACTGCGTTGCTCGCCGCTGTCGACCGGAGCCTCGCGCAGTTGTATGCGAGTGGCGAGATCAACAAGCTCTATGACAAGTGGTTCAACACCAGCACGCTCACCATCAAGATGGGGCGCCTGACACGCGACAGTTTTGTTCGGCCGAACAAGCAGGCCGGCGTCGCCATGGTGCTCGGCCATTCGATCTGAGAAGAACAACGCACGCACGCATGCAGGTTCTCGACGCAAGCGGTTGCAACGCACTGCTGCGGGAGTGGGCGGGCAGCCTGATGGCTCCTCGGGTCCGGCACCGGCTGACATTTCACGGCCCGTCGAAAGTGCCATGTGCCGCGAAACGTCAGACGCAGGACACGCCTTGTCAGGCTCGAGCGTTCTTCATGCACCGTTTCTCCTTATAGATCTGCGCAATCGACAGATACCCAAAAGCACGGCGCGCATGTTGCTGTCGAAACTCCTCACACATTCCTTTTCTCAATGCATTCATCCGACAACAAGAACAACGCGCCCCTGGACCGCCGCATCTTTTGCCTCAGCGCGATCAGTCTCGCCACTCTGGGCGCAACTGCTTGCGGAGGGAGCGGCGGCAGCTTCACCGGCGGGGGGGCTTTTGTGGGGGCCGCGCCACCGGCCACTCCCGCGGCAGTCGATCCTTCCAGCGAACCTGGCGACCCCGCGGTGGCCCCGCCCCCGCCGTCTCCCCCCCAGCCGCGCAAGTTCGCCCACCCCGGCCTTCTTCACACGGAGAGCGACTTCGAGCGCATGCGCCAGAAGGTCAAGGACCAGGCGCAACCCTGGCTCGACGGCTGGAACGCATTGACAGGCAACGGCCGTGCGCAACTCGGCGCCAAACCGCGTCCGCTGGCCACGGTGATCCGCGGTGGCGACGGCCAGAACTTTGCGCAGATGTACATCGACATCGCGCGCGCCTACCAGTTGGCGCTGCGCTGGAAGGTCTCGCAGGACAAGCGCTATGCCGATCTCGCGGTCGTGTTCCTGAACACCTGGTCCTCCACGCTCACAACGGTCACGGGCAATGCGGACCGTTTCCTCGCAGCGGGCATCTATGGCTACCAGTTCGCGAATGCGGCCGAGATCATGCGCACCTACGACGGCTGGGCGGCGGAAGACTTCGCGCGCTTCCAGAACATGATGCTCACGGTTTTCTACCCGCTCAACCACAGCTTCCTCACCGACCACAACGGCACCAACGCCACCGGCATCACCAATTACTGGGCCAACTGGGACCAGTGCACCATGGCCTCGATGCTGGCCATCGGCGTGCTCTGCGACCGGCTGGACATCTACGACGAAGCCATCAGCTACTACAAGACCGGCCAGGGCAACGGCGCGGGCCTGCAGGCCGTCTATCACGTGCATCCGGGCTATCTCGGCCAATGGCAGGAGAGCGGCCGCGACCAGGGGCACTGCACGCTCGGCATCGGCCTAGCCGGGGCGTTCTGCGAGATGGCGTGGAACCAGGGCGACGACATCTACGGCTACGAGAACAACCGCTTCCTGGCCGGCGCCGAGTACGTGGCCAAGTCCAATCTTCGCGATGGCTCCGACGTCTTCTACACGGTGCCGTACTTCACCAACGTCAACAGGCAGGGCACGCAGTCCGTGCTGTCGACGGGCAGCCAGGGAAGCCGGCGGCCCGTCTGGGAGAGCGTGCACAACCACTACGCGAATCGCCTGGGAATCGCGACGCCCTACACCGCCCTGCAAGTCGCGCAGATGCACCCCGAGGGGGATGGCAGCGGCGGCGACCAGCTGGGCTTCGGCACGCTGACCTTCACGCGCGATCCGCTGCCGGCAGCCGTGCGACCCAGCGGGCTCACGGCGCGGTTGCGCGGCGCGCAGGTGGCGTTGTCGTGGTGGGGCTGCACCGGTGCGCTGAGCTATTCGGTGCAGCGCGCGGAGCAGGCAGGGGGTCCCTACGCGGAGATCGCCTCGGGCATCGCCGACGTGCTCACCTTCACCGACACCTCGGTCCGCGCGACGGGCATTTACTACTACGTGATCGTCGCTGCCACCGCGTCGGGCGCGAGTGCCCCGTCCGGCGAAGCACGAGTGGCCATGCAGCCCGAACTGCTGCTGCAGTGGAAGGCCGACAGCAGCACGACTGCTCCCGTCAGCCTTTCGGCCGGCCTGGCGAAGAACGTCGCGGACTTCACGGTCGCGGCCCGCGTGTTCCTGGACAGCGCCGCGACGTGGTCGCGCGTCTTCGACTTCGGCTCCGGCCCGCGCCGCTACATGATGCTCACGCCGCGCAGCAACGCCGGCGCGGTGCGCTATGCGATCTCCACGGTCCACGGCTACAACGAGCAGGTGATCAATGGCACGGCGCCACTTCCGACCGGCCGCTGGGTGCATGTCGCCGTGACCTTGTCCGGCACGCTCGGCACGCTGTACGTGGACGGCGCCGTCGTGGGCACCAATGCACAGATGACGCTCGCGCCCTTCGACCTGGGCGAGACGACGCAGAATTGGCTCGGCCGTTCGCAGTTCTCCAACGATCCCGATCTGCAGGGACGCGTGGACGATCTGCGCCTCTACAGCGGCGCACTCGGTCCGACGGAAATTGCGGCGCTGGTTCAGGCCTGACGCGCCAGCAGCGTGTCATGGCTCAGGCCCATGGCGCCGAAGGCCTGCATCGCATCGCCGGCCGGATTTTTTCAGGGGTTGGCAGTCTGTGCGTTCAGTTCGCTTCCACGCAATTCGAGGTCTTCCAGGCAATCGAGAAAAACCTCGAGTTGCGTGGCATCGATGCCATCGAGGAGATCGACGTTCAGGCGCGAGAGGCGGGGAAACAGATCGTCGAAGAGCTGCTGGCCCGAAGGGCTCAGGCGCACATGCACGATGCGGCCGTCCCCGGCGTCCTGCCGCCGCTCCACCAGCTTCTTTTCGGTAAGACTGCGCAGCGCCAGCGAGGCGCTCGCACGGTCCAGATGAAGGCGCTCCGCGAACTTGGAGGCGGGTATCTCCCCCAGTTCCTCGAGCACGCCGATCATTCCCAGCTCGCGGCGCGTGATGCCGAAACCGCCTTCGATCATGCGGGTCACCATGCCGTTGCTCGCGCATGCTGCACACCATATCCGGTAGAGGAGCAGGTCATCCAATGTTTGGGGGGTGCGCAAGGCAACCGCATCGGGGAAAGCGCGCATATGAATCAGAAGGGTTGGGGCCGAGCATTTCTTGCAGGAGGAGATGCATGCACATCCAGCACGCCTGCGCTGCGCAATGCCTGCAGGAAACCCACGCACCGCGAAACCGGTTGCCTGCAGCGATCGGCCAACTCGCTCGCGCTCAGTTCGCGCCGCCAGAGCAGATTGGCCATCCTGTCGTTGTCCTCGTTGCGCCCCATCAGGGCGACCGGAGGCCAGCGGCGCAACGTGAAGCGAGCCGAATCGAGAAGCTCCTGCGACATCGCCGACTCCAGCATTGCCGGGCGCGTCCATCGCCGCGCTTCGAGGAGTTCCCGGCCTGTGTTCAACAGCCATTGCTGGAGCTTCTCGGCGCGAATCGGACGCTCCAGCGTGTTCGCCATGCCCTCCGAATGCATGCGGCTCACAGTCAGCACAACGGGCGCCATTTGTTCGACCTCGGCCAGACGGTCTTCGATCAAGGTTCCGTCGACGAGCAGCGCGTCGAACGGCGGCGCGTCGACCAGCTTCCACGGGAATGAAGCGTTCTGTGCGGACAGCCGAACGATCGTCTGAACGACCACGATTTCGACGGCCGGCAATCCGAACAAGCCAAGCCTCAGCCTGGGCATGCGTTGCCTTCGAGATGCATGGGGCGAGCGATCACTTGTCGTTGTTCTTCCTGCAATGAAATTACCTTTTGGATGGCTTCGCGACACAGGCGCGGTCGCACCCTGCGGCAGCCATCGGAGCGAGCTCAGTCGGATACGGCGCCGGGCTCAACCGGGACAAGGAGGCTCTGGATCTGGAGAGTCGACGCCGCCTGGCACCTGATCGCCTGGCGAGAACGGGGAGGGCTTGCCAGCGATGAATTGACGGACAGAGCGAGTTAGGAGAAAAACGGTATGCAAGAGAAGATGAAACAAACGGTAATGCAACAAAGTGGCGAAGCATAGGAGCGCGGGATGTATACGCAAAACTGTTTCGTTCGATACCTCGTATCGATGCTGGAGATACCTGAAAATCGATCGGGGGGCACCGCGGCAGCCGAACCGGGACAACGGGGATGGTGTATCGATCCACCAGGAGGAAGACCATGCGATTCCAAAAGCTGGACCTGAACCTGCTGGTGGCCCTGGACGCACTCCTGCGGGAGCGCAGCATCAGCCGAGCAGCCGAACAGATGCATCTGAGCCAGTCCGCAATGAGCAGTTCGCTGGCGCGGCTTCGGACTTATTTCGAAGACGATCTGTTGGTACCCGTAGGCCGCAAACTGGAACTCACCAGCCGGGCCGAGGTGTTGAAGGAAGCCGTGCGCGACATCCTCATGCGCGTGGACACCACCATTGCAACGCCTCCGCAGTTCGATCCGTCGGCGTCGGATCGCCGGTTCCAGCTGGCCGTCTCCGACTACACCGCGGCAACCCTGATACCCCACGTACTCGCGCTGGCCGAGAAGCAATCCCGCACCCTGCGCTTCGACCTGATACCGGTGCCGGGCCGGCCCCAGCGCGCCCTGGAGAGCGGCGATGCAGACCTCATGGTCATCTCTCGCCCCTACGCCTTGCCGGACCACCCTACCGAGATGCTGTACGAGGACGAGCTCTGCTGCGTGGTCTGCAACAGCAGCCGCTTTGCGCGATCCGGTGAACTGACGCTCGAGCAATACACAGCGGCCGGCCATGTCGCGGTGCAGCCTCCGGCCATGGACAAGCCGACCCTGGAGAACTGGTTCAAGGAGCGCTACGTCAAGGCAGAGCGCATCGAGGTCACGACCTTCAGCTTCGTGAGTGCGCCCTATCTTGTCGCGGGCACCGAGCGTATTGCGATCATGCATGCCAGGCTTGCCCGCATCGCCCGCAAGTCGCTGCCGGTCACGCTGTTCGCACTGCCCACGCCGCCGCTGCGCATGCAGCAGGTGCAGCAGTGGCACAGGCACCGCACCCGGGACCCGGGGCTGATCTGGCTGCGCGGGTTGATGCATGAAGCCGTTGTGCGCATGGATACCGGACCCGACCAGGACTTGCCGGGTTGAACGCACCGCCCGGCGGCTTGCGTACCGTACCGCAGCGACGAGTGGTGCACTACATCTGCGCCGATGCGAAGGAGAGGTCCGTCATCTGATCCAGGAGGAGAAGAAAAATCATGCGATTCCAGAACCTGGACCTGAATCTGCTGGTCGCCCTGGATGCGCTCCTGCGGGAGCGCAGCATCAGCCGGGCAGCGGAGCAACTGCACCTGAGCCAGTCCGCGATGAGCAGCGCGCTCGCGCGGCTGCGGGCTTACTTCGACGACGACCTGTTGGTACCCGTGGGGCGCAAGCTGGAACTCACCGGTCGGGCCGAAGTATTGAAGGAAGCCGTGCGCGAGGTCCTCGCGTGTGTGGACACTGCCATTGCAACGCCTCCGCAGTTCGATCCGTCGGCGTCGGATCGCAAATTCCAGTTGATCGTCTCCGACTACACGGCGGCCATCCTGATACCCCACGTGCTCGCACTGGCCGAGAGCCAATCGCGCACCGTGCGGTTCGACCTGGTGCCGTTGCTGGACCGGCCCCAGCGTGCACTGGAGAACGGCGAGGCGGATCTCATGGTGATCCCGCGCACCTACGCCTTGCAGGACCATCCCACCGAGATGCTGTTCGAGGAAGAGTTTTGCTGCGTGGTGTGCAACAGCAGCCGCTTTGCGCAATCCGGTGAACTGACGCGCGGGCAATACGAAGCAGCCGGCCATGTTGCCGTGCAGCCTCCGGCCATGGACAAGCCGACCCTCGAGGCCTGGTTCAAACAGCGCTACCTCAAGGCAGAGCGCATCGAGGTCACGACCTTCAGCTTCGCGAGCGCTGCGTATCTGGTCGTGGGCACCGAACGCATTGCCACCATGCACGCCAGGCTCGCCCGCATCGCCCGCAAGTCGCTGCCGGTCACGCTGTTCGCGCTTCCCACGCCGATGTCCGCCATGGCGCAGATGCAGCAGTGGCACAGGCACCGCACCCGGGACCCGGGGCTGATCTGGCTGCGCGGACTGATGCATGAAGCCGTTCTGCGCATGGATGCCGAACCGGGCCGGAGCCTGCCGGACTGAACGCGCCACTCAAAGACGTTGCCCGGTCGCGCTCGCGCGTGCCGACCGCTCAACAGGAGCCGGGCTCGCAAACCTCGTCATGCATGGCAGGGCACCTCGACAGCAGATAGCCCTGTCCATACACAGCCTTCAGCACGAAGCCGTTCTCTTCGTGCAGCGCAAGCTTTCTTCGCACGTTGGTGGCGCAGACATCGAACCCCCGCGAACTGCGCTGGGACGTGGACCTCCACAGCACATTCCAGAGCCAGTCTCGCGTCACCACACAGTCCATGTTGCGGAACAGTTCCAGCGCAAAGTCGAACTGGCGCGGCTGCAGAAAGATCTCGCGCTCCCGATGCAGCACGATGCGATGGCGCTCGATGAACCGGTAGTCGCCCCAGGCCAGCTCCGAAGCCTGGGCAGATTGCGCCGAATTTTTTCTCGTTCGCGCGAGCAGCGTGCGCATGCGCCAATCCAATTCTTCGTTGGTCGTTCGCAAGACGTCGAATTCGATGGCATCGCGCGCCTCGGCGTCTTCGTTGCGAAGCAGCAGTTGCCCCCACTGCGTTCCCTCGACGAGAAGGAGCGCCGGCATGCCCAGCGCATCTCCACCGGCGGAAAGAACCTTCCGGGGCAGACCGTCCTGCAAAGGTGCCAGAAGCAGATCGAATCGTTGGTGCTCTTCCAGGACTTCCAGAAAGTTATCCATGCGGGTGAATACGATGGCTCGGTGTCCCATCGAACTCAGCCGGCTCTTGAGCGCGGCACTGCGCACGCCGTCACGGTCGTACAACGCGATGAACAGGTTCTGCCGCTCACTCATTCGCTGCACTCGACATGCGCGATCAAGCGCCAGGACGCTCTTCAAGAACGTACCCCTCGCCCCGCACGGAATGCAACAGCTTCGTTTCGAACGGTGCGTCGAGCTTGCTGCGCAGGCGCAGCACGGCCACGTCGACGGCGTTGTTCTTGCCGTCGAATTCCCTGTTCCATACGCGCAGCGAGAGCTGTTGCCGCGAGAGCACTTCGCCCTGGCTGCGAAGCAGCACCAGCAGCAACGCAAACTCCATCCGGGTCAGATCGAGTTCCACGCCCTCGCGGCTGCACCTCGTGGTGCGCTCGTCGAGTTCCAGATCGCCCAGACGCAACACCGGCCGACGGAGCTCGCGCGGGCGACGGGCCAACGCCGTGACCCGCGCAAGCAGGTCGGAAAGCGAGAAGGGCTTGACCAGATAGTCGCTCGCCCCCAGCTCCAGACCCGCGATGCGGGCGGCAACGCTGTCGCGTTCGGTCAGAACCAGAAGAGGCGCATCGGTCTTGCGCCGGATCGCCTGAACGGCACTGAATCCGGCCTGGCCGGGCCGCATCGAATTCAGGAGGATGAGTGCGTAGTCGCCCGCGAGCGCCGCGGTCGCCGTGGCGTTGTCGCCGGTGGCGATGTCGATGGAAAACCCGTTTCTCTCCAACCCCTCGCTGAACGACTTGCACTGGGTCGACTGGTGGTCGATGAGCAGGATGCGCAGGGGGTCGATCTCGTCATCGATCTGCGCGGCGCCCGCAAGGCCGGCGCCGAGAAACGAACCGCTCAGTGCGGTTTCGAAAGGAAGCTGGGAAACATTCAGTCGCACGATCTCTCCTGTTCCAGCGCCAGGAGGAGCCGTCGTGCTTTTATATGTTTGCGACGAATCGTTGACCTAATTCATCATCTCTCGCCACCTCTGCCCGCGATTGAAATCGGACCATTCGCACGGTGTTTTCTTTATTGCGGCGAAGAATGAGATCAAGCCTCTCACTTATTCATGCAATCGCTTGAATGGCACTGCCCTGCGGCCAATGTCGACGTCGTCGTCACCCGCTGGCCTTGACCGCTTCCACCAAGTACCGCACGAAGGCCTTTGACGCATCGGGCAGCGAGCGGCCCGCCATGGTCTCGATCTCCAGGTGCCGCTCGTTCATCTCGCGGTCTTTCAAGGGGATGGCGACCAGCGCCTTGCTCTGCAGCAGCGTGCGTATCGACAGCGCGCCATAGAACGCGATGCCGCCGCCGGCCGCCGCGAAGCTCAGCAACGCATTCGCATGGTTGCTCGACATGGCCTCTGCATAGCGCAGCCCTTGCCGGGTGCAGCTGGCGTCGAGCAAACGGCGTATCGAGCTGTCTTCCTGCGGCAGCCCCAGCGGATACGCCACCACCTGGCGCAGCGACAGCTGCCGCTGCGAGGCCAGCGGATGGGCCCTGGCCATCACGGCCAGGATGGGGCTCGGGTGCCGCAGTTCGATCCCGATGCCGGGCTCGGGCACAGCGCTCAGGGTGATGCCCACGTCGGCTTCGCCATCGCGCACCCGCCTGGAAATGTCGGCGAGCGAGCAGACCTCCAGGTGGAATCGGATGCCCTCGTGCTTGCGGCGGAAGTGCGCGATCAGCGTGGGGATGAAGTCGAAGGCAAAGCCCTCGGTGCTCGCGACGCGCACATGCCCGCTGCGCAGGCCGCGCAGACTGGCAATGTCGTTCGCGACCCGCTCGATGTCCTGCTGCGCCCGCTTGGCATGCGCCGCCAGCAGCTCGCCCGCGGCATTGGGCTCCATGCCGCGCGCATGGCGCTCGAAGAGAAGGGTGTCCAGGTCGCGTTCCAGCCGCGCCACCTGCCGGCTCACCGCCGAGGGCGCCACGTTGAGCTTGAGCGCGGCCTCCTTCACCGAGCCGGTTTTCACGACCTCGAGAAAGTAGCGCATCGCGGTCTCTTGCAAGGCACGAAGCTGCATGAATCTCTCCTGTGATGCAGAGCCAGGTGGATGGCGCCGATTGCCGATTCGGCAACGAAGAATTCTAAACATTGCGCTTGTGACACCTGCTTGGCGCTCCTAGGATGAATCCGCCCTCCCCCCAATCCCGCCGAATCCCCGCCGAAATCCCAGGAGTTCACGATGAAGCATCTCCCGCTCATGACGCGCCGCATGGCACTGCTGTGCGGCCTCGGCCTTGGCGCGATGCCGCTGGCTGCGCTTGCCACCGCGGCGGGCTTTCCCACGCGCCCGGTCACGCTGGTCATTCCCTTCCCGCCGGGTGGTGCGACGGATGTCAACGGGCGGGTGATCGCGCAGCGCCTTGGCAAGGAGCTCGGCCAGCCCGTCATCATCGAGAACCGCGCGGGTGCCGGCACGGTGGTCGGCGCCAGCTATGTGTCGAAGGCAGCGCCCGACGGCTACACGCTGCTGCTCAGTTCGGGCTCCACCTTCACCGTCAACCCGGCGATCCGCCCCACCCTGCCCTACGACCCGGTGAAGGGCTTCGAGCCGATCGGCATTGCGGGGCGCGTTGCGCTGATCCTGCTGGCGAACAGCGAGGTGCCGGTGCAAACGGTCAAGCAGTTCGTCGACTACGTGAAGGCCTCGCCGGGCAAGTATTCGTACGGCTCCTACGGCACCGGCACCACCGCGCAGTTCGCCGGCGAAACCATCCTGCACGCGACGGGCCTGAAGATGACGCACGTGCCCTACAAGGGCAGCGCGCCCGCGATGACCGACCTGATGGGCGGCCAGATCCCCTTCAGCATCGACACGGTCAGCGCCGCGATCCCCCAGCTCAAGAACGGCAAGATCAAGGCCATTGCGCTGACCACGGCAAGGCGCTCGGCACTGCTGCCCGATGTGCCCACGTTCGCGGAGAGCGGCTACGCCGGCGTCGACATGGATTCGTGGCTGATGATCGCTGCCCCGAAGGGCGTGCCCGCCGACGTGAAGGCCAGGCTCGAGAAGGCGCTGGCCGCGACCATCGCCGACCCCGACACGCGCGCCAAGCTGCTGAGCCAGGGACTGGAGCCGGGCTTCAGCAACGCCGCCGCGGCGAGCGAACTCATCAACCGGGAACTGCCCCTGATGCGCGCCGTTGCGGCGCGCGCGAACATCACCGCCGACTGATGAACCCGAACAGCACATCCCACGTCGCCGGCTCGGAGCTCGTCGAGAAATCCGCCGTCGAGTTGCGCCGCCTCATCGGCAGCAAAGTCATCTCGCCCGTCGATCTCCTGGAAGCGTGCATCGCGCGAATCGAGCGTGTGAACCCGTTCGTCAACGCGGTGACCGCCACCTGTTTCGAGCGCGCGCGCACCGAAGCCGCGGCGGCGGAACGCGCCGTGATGCGCGGCGACACGCTCGGCCTGCTGCACGGCCTGCCGCTGGGCGTCAAGGACCTCGAGCCCACCGAAGGCCTGCTCACGACCTGGGGCTCCGCGATCTACCGCGACCACGTGCCCACGGAAGACATCGAGCTGGTGGCGCGCCTGCGCCGCGCGGGCGCCATCGTGGCGGGCAAGACCAACGTGCCCGAGATGGGCGCGGGCGCCAACTCGCGCAACGACGTGTGGGGCGCCACGGGCAACCCCTTCAATCCGGACCTGAATGCCGGCGGCTCCTCCGGCGGCTCGGCGGCCGCGCTGGCCTGCGACATGCTCCCGGTGTGCACCGGCTCCGACACCGGCGGGTCGCTCCGCATTCCGGCGGCCAAGTGCGGCGTGGTGGGTTTCCGGCCATCGCCGGGCATCGTGCCCAGCGTGCGCAAGCCCCTGGGCTGGACGCCCATCTCGGTCGTCGGCCCCATGGGCCGTACCGTGGAAGACGCCTGCCTGCAGTTGGCCGCCTCCGCCGGCATGCACGCGGGCGACCCGCTGAGTTATCCGCTCGATCCCATGTCCTTCCTGGCGCACGCGCAGGTCGACCTCGCCGGCCTGCGCGTGGCGTGGACCGAAGACTTCGGCACCTGTGCCGTGGACGACGGCATCCGCGCCACCTTCCGCCAGAAGATCGGGGCCATGCGGCACCTGTTTCGCCGCTGCGACAAGGTCGAGTTCGAGATGGGCGAGGCGCACCGCTGCTTCGACGTGCTGCGCGCGGAAGCCTTCGTGGCAGGCATGCAGACGGCCTACGAACGCAACCCCGACAGCCTGGGACCCAACCCGCGCGCGAACTACGAGATGGGCGCACGCATGAGCCTGCTCGACAGCGCCTGGGCGCAGGCCGAGCAGACGCGGCTCATCAAGCGTTTTCAGGCGACCTTCGCCGACTACGACCTTGTGCTGTCGCCCACCACGCCGGTGTCGCCCTTTCCATGGACGCAGCTGTACGCCGGCCATATCAACGGCGAGCAGCAGGCCAACTACTACCGCTGGCTGGCGCTGACCTATGTGGTCACGCTGACCACGCATCCGGCCATTTCACTGCCCTCTGGGCTCGACCACGCCGGCATGCCGTTCGGCTTGCAGGTGGTGGGCGGCTTTCGGGCCGACCACCAGGTGCTGGGCGCGGCGCGGGCGATGGAAGAAGCCTTCTCGGCCCATGCGCAACTGCGCCGCCCGCGGCCCGATCTGGCCGCGCTGCGCGTGGCCGATCCCGCGCTGACCTCGATCGTCAAGACGCCGCCGGTGTTTCCGGGCGGCGGCAGGTCTGCGGCTGTTGCTGCTGCTGTGTCCGTCGTCTGAAAACACGCGGCGGATTGGAGGAGGCAGGCCGTTCAAGGATTCGAAGCACCACCCATGGTTTTCAGTGACGATAGTTTCGGGTTCGCGTTCTCCTGTGAAGACGCGAAGATGTCCATTAGCGCCAACAGCTGGAGCAGGCGCCTGTCCCACATCGCGCGCGTCGTCGGTCCCATTCTGATCATGACCGGATCACTTCCAGACCCGGACTACATCTCGCAGATATTGGGAAAGCGCCCGCGGGACATCTTCATCATTGCCAACACCGATGCACACAAGGAGGCGAGGATGCTCAAGCTCCGCTTCCCCGATGTACGCATCGCACTGCATCGCAACACCAATGCCAAGGCGGTGCTCGTGGCGCCGGACACGGTTTGGGTTTCCAGCACCGACTTCGGCAAGACGACGCAGATCGAGTCGGCCATCGGACTGCATTCGAGCCTCGTCTTCGAAAGAACTCGAGAATCCTTTTTCAACAAGGTGTGGACGGAAGCCAGCGAAATCGCCTGAAGCCGTTATTCCGTATGGGATCGGTGTCCACCTGCTGCGCTCGCATGTTGATTGCCGCCGAAAATTGCCCCCTAAACCCAGTAGGGGCAGATATCGGCGGAATTCAACAGCCTCACTCCACCGTCACGCTCTTCGCCAGATTCCGCGGCTTGTCCACATCGGTCCCGCGCGCACACGCCGTGTGATACGCCAACAATTGCAGCGGCACCACATGCAGCAGCGGCGACAGTTGCCCGTAGTGCTCCGGCATGCGGATCACATGCAGCCCTTCGCCGCTCTTGATCTTCGTGTCGCCATCGGCCAGCACATAGAGAACGCCGCCGCGCGCACGCACTTCCTGCAGGTTGCTCTTGAGCTTTTCGAGCAGCGCGTCGTTCGGTGCGACCGCGACGACGGGCATCTCGCTCGTCACCAGCGCGAGCGGGCCGTGCTTGAGTTCGCCCGCCGCATACGCCTCGGCGTGGATGTAGGTCACTTCCTTGAGCTTGAGCGCGCCTTCGAGCGCGATCGGGTAGTGCAGCCCGCGGCCGAGGAACAGCGCGTTGTCCTTGCGCGCGAAGTCTTCGGCCCAGCCGATGATCTGAGGCTCCAGCGCGAGCACCGACTGCAGCGCGACCGGCAGGTGGCGCATTTCCTTCAGGTAGCGCGCCTCGTCGGCCTCGCTCAAGTGGCCCTTGGTCTGCGCGATGGCCAGCGTCAAGAGGAAGAGGCCGGCCAGCTGCGTGGTGAAGGCCTTGGTCGACGCCACGCCGATCTCCACGCCGGCGCGCGTGATGTACGCCAGCTTGCACTCGCGCACCATCGCGCTGGTCGCGACATTGCAGATCGTCAGCGTCTGTTCCATGCCGAGCGAGCGTGCGTGCTTGAGCGCGGCGAGCGTGTCGGCCGTCTCGCCCGACTGGCTGATGGTGACCACCAGCGTCTTGGGGTCGGGCACGGAGTCGCGATAGCGGTATTCGCTCGCGATCTCGACCTGCGTGGAAATCTTCGCGATGCTTTCGAGCCAGTACTTGGCGGTGCAGCCGCTGTAGTAGCTGGTGCCGCAGGCGAGGATGAGGATCTTGTCGATGTCCTTGAAGACGCGGTGCGCGCTCGCACCCGTGGCGCCGTCCTGCCCGATGCCGTCGAACAGCTCGGGCACGATGCCCGCCACGCCTTCGAGCGTGTCGCCGATGGCGCGCGGCTGCTCGAAGATTTCCTTCTGCATGTAGTGGCGGTAGGGGCCGAGTTCGGCCGCGCCGCTGTGGGCCTGCACGGTGCGCACCTGGCGCGTCACCGGCTTGTGGTTCTTGTCGACGATCCAGTACTTGCCCGGCTGCACGTCGACCACGTCGCCTTCTTCGAGATAGATGATCTGGTCGGTCACGCCCGCCAGCGCCATCGCATCGCTCGCAAGGAAGTTCTCGCCGCCTTCCTTGCCCGCGCCCAGGATCAGCGGCGAACCGGCGCGCGCGCCGACCACGCGCTGCGGCTCGTCGCGGCAGATCACGGCAATGGCGTAGGCGCCGTGCAACTGCAGCACCGCGGCCTTCACGGCCTCGAACAGGTCGCCGTTGTAGAG
The DNA here is from genome assembly GCF_024701975.1 of Variovorax sp. ZS18.2.2. Taxonomy (GTDB): domain Bacteria; phylum Pseudomonadota; class Gammaproteobacteria; order Burkholderiales; family Burkholderiaceae_C; genus Variovorax. The sequence continues at coordinate 338,056 of NZ_JANLNM010000004.1, read as the reverse complement.
GCTGTCGACCAGGTGGGCGATGACCTCGGTGTCGGTCTGGCTCTCGAACACGTAGCCCTTGACCTCGAGCGCGGCGCGCAGCGTTTCGTGGTTTTCGATGATGCCGTTGTGCACCAGCGCGATGCGGCCGGGGCGCGCGCCCTGCGCATCGGCGCCGGGGCCGTGGCTGAAGTGCGGGTGCGCGTTGTGCACCACCGGCGCGCCATGCGTGGCCCAGCGCGTGTGGGCGATGCCGGTCAGGCCTTCGACCTTGTCTTCGCGCACCTGCGTGACGAGGTCCGCCACGCGCGATGTGGTGCGCGCCCGCGTGAGTCCGCCCGCATGCACCGCGACGCCGCAGGAGTCATAGCCGCGGTACTCGAGCCGCTGGAGGCCCTGGACGAGGACCGGAACGATGTTGCGATGGGACGCTGCCCCGACGATGCCGCACATGGTGAACTGCCTTTGGATAAGAGGAGGCGTGATGGTAGAAAGGCTTCGGGAAAATATGCTCTCGAAGTTTCTTGATTTTTGGACTTTTATTTCATCATTTCTTTGATTTGGATTTTTATTCCATAATTTGTACATATATGGAATCAATCTCCCTCGATGCAATAGACCTCCGATTGCTCGACGCCCTTCAGCGCGACGCCTCGCAGACCAACCAGCGGCTGGCCGCCGACGTGGGCATCTCCCCGCCCACGTGCCTGCGGCGCGTGCAGCGGCTGAAGGACGAAGGCCTCATCGAGCGCCAGGTCGCGCTGCTCTCGCCCGACCGGCTGGCCACGGTGCTGGGCCACGGATTGCAGGCAGTGGTCGAGATTTCGCTGGACCGGCAGGACGCCGCCGCGCTCGACGCCTTCGAGACCCGCGTGATCGCCGACGGCGCGGTGCAGCAGTGCTGGCGCGTCTCGCCCGGCCCGGACTTCGTGCTCATCGTCGCGGCACGCGACATGCCGGACTACGGCGCGCTGACGCAGCGCCTCTTCACAGCCGATGCCAATGTGCGCAACGTGAAGGCCTTCTTCAGCCTCAAGCGCGCCAAGTTCGAACCCGCGGTACCGCTGGGCTGAGGCCCTGTCTTCTGTCAGGCCTTGGGCTTCTTCTGCGGCCGCTTCCAGTTGGGAAAGCTCACCGGCTTGCTGCGCGCCACAGTCAGCGCGCCGGGCTCGGTCGACTTGTTCACCGTCGATCCGCCCCCGATGGTGCCGCCCGCGCCGATGGTGATCGGCGCCACCAGCACGCAGTTGCTGCCGATGTGCACGTCGGCCTCGATCACCGTGCGGTGCTTGTTGGCGCCGTCGTAGTTGGCGGTGATGCTCCCCGCGCCGTAGTTGACGCGCTCGCCCACCGTGGCATCGCCCAGGTAGGCGAGGTGGTTGGCCTTGGCGCCGGCGGCGAGCGTGGAGTTCTTCACCTCGACGAAATTGCCGATGTGCACCTCCGTCCCGAGTTGCGCGCCGGGGCGCAGGCGCGCGAACGGGCCGATCAGGGCGCGCTCGCCCACCGTCACGCCGGCCTTCTCGCCGTCGATGTGGGTGAACGGATGGATCACCGCGCCGGCTTCGATGCGGGCGTTGGCGATCACGCAGTTCGCGCCGATGCGCACGCCTTCGCCCAGCGACACCTGGCCTTCGAAGACGCAGTTGACGTCGATCTCGACGTCGGCCCCGCATTCCAGCGTGCCGCGCAGATCGAAGCGCGCCGGGTCGGCCAGGCGCACGCCCTGCTCCATCAGCGCATGGGCCTGGCGCAGTTGCCAGGCGCGTTCGAGCGCCGCGAGCTGCACCGGGCTGTTGATGCCCGCCACCTGCAGCGCATCGGTCGTGATGTGCGCAACCACCGGCACGCCATCGGCCGCGGCGAGCTTCACGACGTCCGTCAGGTAGTACTCGTTCTGCGCGTTGCGGTTATCCAGGCGCGCGAGCCAGCCCTTGAGCAGGCGCGCGGGCACGGCCATCACGCCGCTGTAGATCTCGCGCACCGCGCGCTGCGCCTCGTTGGCGTCCTTGTGCTCGACGATGGCGGTCACCGCTCCGCCGGCCGCGCTGCGGATCACGCGGCCGTAGCCGCTCGGGTCGTCGAATTCGATGGTCAGCAGCGCCAGGCGCTCGCCCGCGCTGGCCGCGACCAGCGCCCGCAGCGTGGCTTCGCCGATGAGCGGCACGTCGCCCGAGAGCACGACCACCGTGCCGTCGTCCGGCAGCAGCGGCGTCGCCTGCTGTACCGCGTGGCCGGTGCCCAGCTGCGGCTCCTGGCGCGCAAAACGGGGCGTCGCGCCCCCCACGGCGCCGGTCATGGCGGCCTCGACCTCGGCCGCGCCGTGACCGGTCACGACCACCACATGGCGGGCGCCGATGCGCGCGGCGGTGTCGGCGACATGCGCGATCAGTGCGCGGCCGCCCAAACGATGCAACACTTTGGGCAGTCTGCTCTTCATGCGCGTGCCTTTGCCGGCCGCCATGATCACCACGTCGATCGGCCCCTGGATGTCTTGCTGCTGCGGAGTCTGATTCATGCTTTCTTCTTCCCGGATTCGTTGCGCTGAACTGGCGCGGATTATCGGCGTGCTGCTGTTGGTCGCCGCGCTGGGCGCCTGCAGCGCGATCCGGCTGGCCTACAACAACCTGCCCGAGGTGAGCTACTGGTGGCTCGACGGTTACTTCGATTTCGACAGCACGCAGTCGCCCAAGGTCCGCGACGAACTCGCCCAGTTGCTGGCCTGGCACCGGCAGAACGAGCTGCCCAAAGTCATCAGCCTGCTGCAGGAGGCGCAAGGCCTGGCGCCGGGCGAGGTGACATCCGCGCAGGCCTGCAACTTCGCCGACGGCATTCGCGAGCGCCTCCTGGCCGTGACCGAGCGTGCCGAGCCGGCCACCACCGACCTCGCGCTGACGCTGAGCGAATCGCAGCTGCAGCAGCTCGAGCGCAAGTACGCCAAGCTCAACAACGAATATCGCAAGGACTGGCTCGACCGCACGCCCGCGCAGGTGCAGGAAAAGCGCTACGACCAGTTCCTCGACCGCATGGAAGACTTCTACGGCCGGCTGACCGCCGAGCAGCGCGACCTGCTCAAGCAACAGGTCGCGCAGTCGGTCTTCAACCCGCAGCTCGCGGATGCCGAGCGCCGCAAGCGCCAGCAGGAGGCATTGGCGATGCTGCGCGGGTTCGCCACGAAGAAACCGTCGCCGGCCGAAGCCCGCACGGCGCTGCATGCCTACCTGCTGCGCATCGCCGAGCCGCCGCCCGGGCCCTGGCGCGACCAGCAGCAGGCGCTGCTGGAGGAAGGCTGCCGCAACCTCGCGGCCCTGCACAACGGCACCAGCGCCAGCCAGCGCGAGCAGGCGGTGCGCCGGCTGCAGGCCTACCAGAGCGATCTGCGCCAGCTGGTGGCCGCGCGCTGAAGCCGCGGCGCATGCGCCTCTTTCAGATCAGGGGAATCGGCCGCAGCGGACGCTCGAAGTAATCGCCCAGCGTCTCCAGCGCATGCGGCTCCAGGATGCGCAGCCACCCCGCATCGAGCTTGTAGAGCCCCAGGCGCTGCAGGCGGCGCAGGGTCTTGTTGGTGTGCACCAGCGAGAGCCCCAGCGCATCGGCGATGTGCTGCTGGTTGAACGGAAACTCCACCCAGCCGTCACGCACCATGCCCACGCGCTCGGCGCGGCGGTACAGGTGCATGAGCAGCATCGCCACGCGCTCGCCCGCGTTGCGCCGGCCGGTGGTGACGAGGTTGTCGTCCACCATCTTTTCCTCGCGCGCCGCGAGCCAGGTGATGTCGTAGCCGAGCTTGGGCTGGGCGTGGAAGAGCGGCCAGAGACGGTCGCGCGAGAAGGCGCACAGCGTGGCGTCGGTCACCGCCTCGACGCCGTGCGTCTGGCCGTCGGCGAACTCGTCCTGCAGGCCGATGAAGTCGCCGGGCAAAAGGAAGCTCAGGATCTGCCGGCGGCCGTCGCTCAGCGTCTTGTAGCGGAAGGCCCATCCCGCATAGAGCGTGAAGAGCTGTGGGCTGGGGCGATGCTCCTCGACGATCGAACTGCCGGCCTCGACGCGCCGCGCGCCGACACGAAACGACTGGATGGTCTTGAGTTCTTCGTCCGATGTGGGCAGGAAGGCCTCGAGCCGGCGCAGTGCGCAGTCGTCGCAGGGATTGAGGCCCTGCGGCGGGGAAGCGGCTACGGGATGGTCGTCGAATCGCACGGCTCACTATAGGCGCTCCGGTCATGTCTTTTTACATTTCGCCGTGCGTTGCGGCTGCCTAGACTGCGCACCGCTTTCCCTCCAAAAACGCATGACCGAAGAACAGACGCTCCACGAGATTTTTTACTGCAGCGTGCTCGCGCAGGACCTGCCCGCCCATGCCGTGGGCGCCATCGTCGGCCAGGCGCGGGCGCGCAACGCCGAGCGGAACATCACCGGCCTGCTGGTCTTCGACGGCCTGCGCTTCTGCCAGCACCTGGAAGGCCCGCGCGATGCGGTGGAGGCATTGATGCGGCGCATCGCGCAAGACCCCCGGCACACCGACGTGCGGGTGGTCCACGAGGGTCCGCTGGAAACCCGCCGCTACAGCGGCTTCGGCATGGGCCTGGCCGAGAGCGAAGGCCCCGATCTGATGGCCGGCGTGCACGCCCTGGAAGGGGAAGCCGCCCTCAAGCACTTCCTGGCGCTGCGGTCCAGCTTCGACATCAGCGGCTGAAAAAGCGCCGCAACCCGCCCACAAAAAGAAAAAGGCGGCCGAAGCCGCCTTTGTGCGTCCATGGAAACCTGTGACCGTTCAGGCCTGATCCCATGTGTAGGTGGCGCCGTAGCCATCCCATGCTTCCATCACGATGCGCTGGCCGGCGGCCACCGTCATCGATTCGCCCGGTGCGAGCACCAGGTCTTCGCTGGGGTTGGCCAGCGTGGCGTCGGGCGTGATCCATACCCGGCCTTGCTTGACGCGCAGGACGCTGGCCGCACGCGCCTTCAGGCTCATCGCCTCGCCGGGGGCGATCTGCCAGGCGCCGCGGCGCACGGCCGGGGGCACGGCGACAGCGGTACGGGCGGGGATGGACAGGGAAGCGAGCGATTCGGTGGTGCAGACAGCGGTGGACATGATGAAACTCCTTGGGCTTGCCGAAGTGCGATTGACAGGACGGAGGCAATGGCGCAGTTCGGGAATGAATGATCGTTTCTATGGCGTTGTGGGTCCAATGAAAAGGAAGTAGCCTACTGATGCTGGTTTCGCATCAATCGACCCGACCGCCGGCCCGCCACCGGAAGCCCCCTCCATGCAGCATTCGCAAACCCACCTGCGCTCCCGCCCTATCTCGGCCGGGCACCTGCGCGCCTTCGAAGCCGTCGCCCGGCACCTGAATTTCCGCGCCGCCGCGGAGGAAATGGCGCTGACCCAGTCGGCCGTCAGCCGGCAGATCCAGTCGCTGGAGGAGGAAGTGGGCGTGTCGCTGTTCCTGCGCCACACCCGGGCGGTGGAGCTGACCAGCGCCGGCGCGCAGTTGCTGCTCGCGGTGCAGCAGTCGCTGCCGCGCATCGACATGGCGGTGCGCCAGATCCGCCAGAGCGCGGGGCGCAAGAGCGTGTCGCTCACCACCTTCGCGTCGTTCGCCTCGATGTGGCTGATCCCGCGGCTGGAGGTCTTCCAGCGCGACAACCCCGAAATCGACATCCGCATCGACGCCAGCGACGTGGCGGTTGACCTCGAAGTGGCCGATGTGGACATCGCCCTGCGCTACGGCCCGCGCGAGGCCATGCCGCCCACCGCCGTGCGCCTGTTCGGCGAAAACCTGACGCCGGTGGCGAGCCCCTGGCTCATCAAGAGCAGCCCGCCGATCAAGACGCCGGAAGACATCACCCGCTTCACGCTGATCGAGGCCGGCGACGCACACCGCACGCACCTCGAATGGTTGACCTGGCGGCGCTGGTTCGAGGTGAACGGCCTGGAGCGCGCGCAGCCCAAGCGCTGGCTCTATTTCAACTATGCCTACCAGATGGTGCAGGCCGCGCTCACCGGCCAGGGCGTGGTGCTGGCGCGCAGTTCGCTGATCGCCGAAAGCCTGGCCAACGGCGACCTGGTCGAGGTGCTGCCCCAGCACCGCATGGATTCACCGATGTCCTATTGGCTCATCGCCGGCCCGCGCAACGCGCTGCGGCCCGAGATCAAGGCTTTTTGGGACTGGCTGCTGCTGCAGGCCGGCACCACGCGCGGGACCATCGGCGAGGTGCCTGATCCGGACACCATCGACGACATCGACTGAGGCTTTTCAGCTCATCGGCCAGACGACGCCGTTGTCGTTGAGGATCGCGTCCAGCGGCAGGTCGTGCGCTTCTGGCTCGAAGTCGTCGAGGAACCCGTGCGTGAAACCGAGGCCCACCGTGAACGGCCGCGGCTCCAGCGCCGCCAGCGTGCGGTCGTAGAACCCGCCACCGTAGCCCAACCGGTATCCGCCGGCGCTGTAGCCCACGCAGGGCACGAACAGCAGGGTCGGCACGATCAGCTCGGTGTCCTTGGGCTTGGGGATGCCGTAGGCGTCTTCTTCCATCTGGCAGCCGGGGTACCAGGCATGGAAGGTGAGGGTCTTGTGAACCTTGTCGATCACGGGCAGTCCGATGCGGCGACGTTGGGTTTCTTCCATCAGCTCGCCGTCTTCCTTCCAGCGGTGCAGCGCGGGCAGCGGATCGAACTCGCCCTTGATCGGCCAGTAGGCGCCGATCACCGTGTCGGGCCGGCCGACCAGCCAGATGCGCATGACGCGCTGCAGCAGGTCGGCGCGTGTCAGCCGGTCCGGCATGGCCAGGCGTTGTTCGATCAATGCCTTGCGCAACTGATCCTTCAGAAAACTCGCCGTCGCCGAAGTGTCGGCACCCTTTGACTTGTCCATAATCCCCCGATGCAGTTCCCAAGCATTTTGGCATCCATGCGCAGCCGCCCGCGCAACGCAACGCCAGCCGTTGCTTTTTCCCTCGTCCTGACTGCCGCCGCACTGCTCTTTCATCCACCCGCCAGCGCACAGACCAACACCAACGACGACGTGCTGGTGCAGATGAAGCAGGCCTTCCAGCGCGGCGACAAGGCCCGTCTCACCGCCCTCCTGCCGCAAGCCCGCGGCCACGCGCTCGAACCCTGGGCCGCCTACTGGGAACTGAAGGCCCGCCTGCAGGAAGTCGCGCCCAACGAAGTGCAAGACTTCTACGCCCGCTACCCCGGCACCTACCAGGAAGACCGCCTGCGCAACGACTGGCTGCTGCTGCTCGGCCAGCGCCGCGACTGGGACGGCTTTGCCGCCAACGTGGCCGGCTACCGCATGGGCGACGACGCGCAGGTGCGCTGCTACGCGGTGCTGGTCGACACGCTGCGCTCGGGCACCGCCACGCAGGCCCAGGCCGACGAGGTGCGCCGCAACTGGCTCGGCCAGAAAGACGCCGACGACGGCTGCCTCACCGCCGCCGACCGCATGGTCGCGGCCCGCCTCATGTCGCCCAACGACGCCTGGAAGAAGGCGCGCCTGGCCATCGAGGCCAACCGCCCGCAGGCCGCGCGCGGCGCCGTCACCATCGCCGCGCCCGATGCGCTGCCGCTCTTCGAGGAGCTCAACGCCAGCTCGGCCAAGTTCCTGACCGGCCGCGCCTTCGTGGCCGCCAAGTCGCGCAAGGAACTGGTGGTGCTCGCGCTCATCAAGGTCGCCATTGCCGATCCCGACATGGCCGCCTCGCAGCTCGACAGCAAATGGGGCCCGATGCTTTCGGCCGAAGAGCGCAACTGGCTCTGGGGCGCCATCGGCCGCGCGGCCGCGAACAAGCTCTCGCCGCAGGCGGCCGGCTATTTCGCCAACGTCACGAAGAACAGCGACCTGTCGGACGACATGCTCGGCTGGCGCGTGCGCGCCGCGCTGCGCACCGGCCAGTGGAAGGACGTGGCGCCCGCCATCAACGCGATGAGCGAAACCGCCCAGCTCGATCCGACCTGGGTCTACTGGAAGGCCCGCGCACTCGCCACCGAACGCAGCGACGAGCGCCGCGCCCAGGCCCGCGACCTGTACACGAGCATCGCCGGCACGCGCGGCTTCTACGAAATGCTCGCGCTCGAGGAACTGGGCCAGCGCGTCGTCGCGGCCACCCGGCCCGCGCCGCTCACCCCCGAGGAAAAGGCCGCTGCGCGCAGCAATGTCGCGCTCAACCGCGGCCTCTACGCGATCGCGATCGGCCTGCGCTCCGAAGGCACGCGCGAGTGGAACTACGCCACCAACCTGCACGACAAGGGCGGCATGGACGACCGCGCCCTGCTGGCCGCGGCCGACTTCGCCTGCCAGCGCGAGGTGTGGGACCGCTGCATCAACACCAGCGAGCGCACCAAGGGCTCGATCGACGTGGAGCAGCGCTTTCCGATGCCCTTCCACGACACGGTGCTGCGCAAGAGCCAGGACATCGGCCTGGACCCGGCCTACGTGTACGGCCTCATCCGCCAGGAGAGCCGCTTCATCATGGACGCCCGCTCGGGCGTCGGCGCCTCGGGCCTGATGCAGGTCATGCCCGCCACCGCGCGCTGGACGGCCCGCAAGATCGGCATGACCGACTTCACGCCCGGCCAGATCAACGACCGCGAGACCAACATCACCATCGGCACCAACTACCTGAAGCTCGCGCTCGACGACTTCGACGGGTCGATGGCGCTGGCGGCCGCGGCCTACAACGCCGGCCCCGGCCGCCCGCGCAACTGGCGCAACGGCCCGGTGCTCGATGCCGCGATCTGGGCCGAGAACGTGCCCTTCACCGAAACCCGCGACTACGTGAAGAAGGTGCTGGCCAACACCACCAACTACGCGGCGATCATCAGCGGGCGGCCGCAGTCGCTGAAGGAACGCCTGGGCCGCGTCGGGCCGCGCGACGCCTCGGAACCCGAACCCAACAAGGACCTCCCCTGAAACATGAGCCCCCACGCTCATCACTTCGTGTATTCGCTGCCCCCCGAGGGGGCGCAGGCCTTCCTTGGGGCGGCCCGGCGGAAGGCCTGAAATGACCTGGCGCGCCGAGGTGCTCGACACCATCGCGTCCGAGTTCTCGGACGTGACGGACGTCGCGCAGCTCACGCGCATCGTCGTTCGCCTCACGCTCGCAGCGATCCTGGGCTTCGTGCTGGGCTTCGAGCGCGAGCAGCAGGGCAAGGCGGCCGGCGTGCGCACCCACATGCTGGTGGCGATCGGCTCGGCGATGTTCGTGCTGATCCCGCAGCAGACAGGCATCGTGCCGGCCGACATGAGCCGGGTGATCCAGGGGCTGGTGGCGGGCGTCGGTTTTCTCTGCGCCGGCACCATCCTCAAACAGGGCAAGGACGAATCGCACGTGCAGGGCCTCACCACCGCCGCCGGCTTGTGGATGACGGCCGCCATCGGCATGGCCTGCGGGCTCGGCCGCGAGGCCACTGCCTTGCTGAGCGCGCTGCTGGCGCTGGCGGTGCTGTCGCTGGTGCCGCGGCTGGTGAGCCTGCTCGAACGCACCGTCGCCAAGGACGATGCGCAAGGCGCGCCGCGCGTGATCGCCTCGCCGGACGACACGCCCCGCGACCGCTGACATCAATTCGCGCCGCGTTCGGCATCAATGGCCGCGGAGCGCCCGGCTAGCATCGAAGGCTTTGCAGTACATCGAACCCAACCGGAGGAACCCCTGATGCGCAAGCTCTACATCGGCAACAAGAACTACTCGTCGTGGTCCATGCGCCCCTGGGTGCTCATGAAACAGGCTGGCATCGCCTTCGAGGAGGTGATGGTGCGCTTCGACTCCTTCGAGGCGGAGTCGCAGTTCAAGCACACCATCGCCGCGCTGAACCCCGTGGCCAAAGTGCCCGTGCTGGTCGATGGCGACCTCGTGGTCTGGGACACGCTGGCCATCGCCGAGTACCTGGCCGAGACCTTTCCCGAAAAGCAGCTGTGGCCCAAGGGTGCGGCCGACCGGGCGCGGGCGCGCAGCATCTGCGCCGAGATGCATTCGGGTTTCGGGGGTCTGCGCGGCCATTGCGGGATGAACATCGAGGCGTCGCTGCCCGAAGTCGGCGCGAAGCTGCTGGCGGAGAAGCCCGAGGTGCGCAGCGACCTGGACCGCATCGTGCAGATGTGGAGCGACCTGCTCGGCACCCACGGCGGCCCGCTGCTGTTCGGCGAATTCACCATCGCCGATGCGTATTTCGCGCCTATCGGCACGCGCATCAAGACCTATGGGTTGCCGGTGCCGCCGGCCATCTCGGCCTACATCGAACACGTGCAGGCGCTGCCGGGCATCAAGGCCTGGATCGACGAAGCGCTGGCGGAGAAGGATTTCCTGCAGTTCGAAGAGCCCTACCGCACAGCGCGATAGGGCTTGCACAGCAGGCGGGGATCAGAACCTGTAGGTCGCCGACAGGAAGGTGACGATCGGGTTCAGCTTCAGGCTCGCTTCGCTGCGGGCGACCGGCAGGCCGGTGATCGAGGTCGTCGTCAGCTTGGCCTTGGTCTTCAGCGGGATGTACGACACCGAGAACGAGATGCCCCAGTGCTTGTCGAACTGGTAGGCGATACCGGCGTTGAGCACGGGTGCGAACGAGCTGTCGAGCTTGGCCGTGGTGTTCACCGAAGACGGCGACTGGCGGAACTGGCTGGCCAGCGCGCTCTGCAGGTTCGGGGTCAGCTTCACGTCGCTGTACCAGACGTAGGTGGCGCCCAAACCGACGAACGGACGGAAGGCGTCGTTGCCTTCGTTGAAGTTGTACTTGACCAGCACGGTCGGGCTCCATTGGCGGGCCTCGCCGAGCTCGCCCACGCGGGCCAGCGTGCCCTTGCCGTTGAGCTTGAACTTCGGCGGAACGCCCAGGACGCCTTCCACAGCCCAGTGGCTGTCGATGAAGTAGGCCAGGCTCAGGCCCAGCGTGTCCGAGTCCTTGACGCTGGCGCCCGAACCCTGGAGCACGCTCTGCACCGGCGCCGTCACCGTGAGCGGCTTGCTCGAGTCCTGAGGCGACAGGTGGAACCAGCCTGCCCCTGCGACCCAGTCGCCGGCGTTTTGCGCCAACGCGCTGCCGGACGCCAAGGCACCCAGAGCCGCCAGCGCAAACATTGTTTTCTTCATGATGTGAATGCTCCTTTGGTTGAAAAATCCCGTTCGACGCGGCGCGAGGCCGTGACCGGCGCTGCGATCGAGCAAATAAACGAACGTTCGTTCTGTTTGCAATTCGGATTATCGAACGCTCGTTCTATTTAGTGGGTGCGGGGTATCCCTATCTCGCATCCCGGGCTAATTCCCCGCTCATTCCCCATCTCTGCATCCCTACACTGCGGCCATGAAAATCTTTCTCGTCGGCGGGGCCCTGCGCGACCGGCTGCTCGACCGGCCGGTTTCCGATCACGACTGGCTGGTCGTCGGTGCCACGCCCGAAGACATGGCCCAGCGCGGCTACCTGCCCGTGGGGCGCGACTTTCCGGTGTTCCTGCACCCCCAGACGCGCGAGGAATACGCCCTCGCCCGCACCGAGCGCAAGAGCGCGCCCGGCTACCGCGGCTTCACCATCCACACCGCGCCCGACGTCACGCTGGAGCAGGACCTCGCCCGGCGCGACCTGACCATCAACGCCATCGCGCTGCCGGCCGAACTGGTGAGCGCCGATGGCCAATTCGAACCTGACCCCGAAAAACTGGCCGATCCCTTCCACGGTCAGCGCGACCTGCGCGACAGGGTGCTGCGCCATGTGACCGACGCCTTCCGCGAAGACCCGGTGCGCATCCTGCGCGTGGCGCGCTTCGCCGCGCGCTTCGACGATTTCTCGGTCGCGCCCGAAACCATGGCATTGATGCGCGAGATGGTCGAGGCCGGCGAGGCCGATGCGCTGGTGCCCGAGCGCGTCTGGCAGGAGCTCGCGCGCGGCCTCATGGAAACGCGGCCTTCCCGCATGTTCGAGGTGCTGCGCGAATGCGGCGCCCTCGCCGTGCTGCTGCCCGAAGTCGACCGCCTCTGGGGCGTGCCCCAGCCCGAGGCGCATCACCCAGAGGTCGACACGGGCGTGCACCTGATGATGGTCATCGACACCAGCGCGCGGCTTTCAGCCGCCTTGCCGGTGCGCTTCGCCTGCCTGATGCACGACCTGGGCAAGGGCACCACGCCCGCCGACGTGCTGCCGCGCCACATCGGCCACGAGAAGCGCAGCGTCGACCTGCTGCACGCGGTGTGCGACCGCTGGCGCGTGCCAGTCGAAATCCGCGAACTGGCCGAGGTGGTGGCGCGCGAGCACGGCAACGTGCATCGCAGCGGCGATCTCGATGCGACGCCGCTGGTCCGCCTGCTGGAGCGCTGCGACGCCTTCCGCAAACCCGCGCGTTTCGCCGAGGTGCTGCAGGCCTGCGAGTGCGATGCGCGCGGCCGGCTCGGTTTCGAGGACAGGCCCTATCCGCAGCGCGAGCGCCTGCTCGCCGTGCTGGCCACCGCCGCGGCCGTGCCCACCGATGTGGTCGCGCGCAAGGCACAGCAGTCGGGTGCGACCGGTCCGCAGATCGGGGATGCCATCCACCGCGCGCGCATCGAGGCCGTGGCGGCATCGCTGGAAACCTGAAGAAAAAGTCGCGATCCGCCTTTCGCGGACATGGCGGGCATGACTTCTGGCACTTCTCCCCGGGGATCGGCTCGATAGCATCGAACGGGTGAATGCCACCGAGCCGACGCTGTCACACGAATCGCCGCCGCCCCGCCCGGCGGTGCCGAGCGATCTCGGCCTCCGTGTGCTGCGGGAACACGTGGCCTCGGTGTACGCGGCCTACAACGCGTCGATCCTGGTCCATTTCGGCCTGGGCGCGGCACTGGGCATCGTCATGTACGTGCACCGCCCCCGGTGGTGGATCCTCGCCTGGATGGCCGCGCACCTGAGCTTCGGTCTCGCCCTCTTCCTCATGCCGCGCTGGCACGCCGATGTGCCGCTGAAGGACACCACCCGCTGGGCGCGCCGGCATTCGCGCACCGTCACGCTGGTCAGCATGGCGACGGCCACGGCGCCGTGGCTCTTCATCTCGGCCGACGACCTGCCCACCACCTCGGTGCTGACCGTCGTCATCATCGGCAGTTGCGCCCGCGCCATGCAGCTCCTGTGGCCGCTCAAGCCCGCGCTCTACGGCTACACCCTGCCGATGATGCTGAGCCTGATCGCCGCGCTGGCCTGGCAGGGCGACGCCATGCATCTGTTCCTTGCGGTGTTCAGCCTCGGCTACCTGCTGTTCACGCTGCGCGTGGGCGGCCAGCAGCACAAGCTCCTGACCGATTCGCTGGTGCTGCGCTTCGAGAACGAGGCGCTGGCCGCGCAGCTGGGCGTGCAGATCGCCGCCGCCGAGCGCGCGAGCGCCGAGAAGACGCGCTTCCTCGCCACCGCCAGCCACGACCTGCGCCAGCCGCTGCATGCCATCGCCCTCTTCGGCGCCGCGCTGGAGAACGAACTGCGCGAACACCACGGCAGCCGCAACGCGCAACGGCTGATGCGCGCGGTGAATGCGCTGGGCAACTCGCTCGACACCATGCTGGACGTCTCGCGCCTGGACGCGGGCGTGATCACGCCGGACATCGCGCCGGTGTCGCTGGACGCGCTGTTCCGTTCCCTCAACCACATGTTCGCGGCGCAGGCCGAGCAGCGCGCGCTGCAGCTGCGGGTGCGCGCGAGCGGCCTGTGGGTGCACAGCGACCCGCAACTGCTCTACCGCATGCTCTCGAACCTCGTGGACAACGCGCTGAAGTACACCGCGCACGGCGGCGTCTCGGTGCGCGCACGCGCGCGCGGCGGGGTCGTGTGGATCGAGGTGCTAGACACCGGCATCGGCATCGCGCCCGAGCAGCAGGACCGCGTGTTCGAGGAGTACTACCAGGTGCAGAACCCCGGCCGCGACCGCGCGCAGGGCCTGGGCATCGGCCTGTCGATCGTGGAGCGGCTGTCGCGGCTGCTCGACCATCCGGTGCAGGTGACCTCGCGCATCGGGCGCGGCACGCGCTTTCGCCTGCAACTGCCGATGGTCGCGGCCGCACCGCGGCACGACGACCGGCCCGCCGCGCCCGCGCACGCTGCGGCCACCGTGCCGGCGGCGGTAGCAGTGGCCGCAGCGCACGGCCGCATCCTGCTGATCGACGACGAGGCCGAGATCCGCGAAGCCATGAGCGGGCTGCTGCACGCCCACGGCATCGCTGTCGAAACCGCCGCCAACGAGGCCGAGGCCATCGCGGCGCTGACGCAACCGGATGCGCAGGATCGGCCCTTCGCGCTGCTGCTGTGCGACTACCGCCTCTCCAACGGCGACAACGGCCTGGACGTGGGCCAGCGCCTGCAGCGCCGCTTCGGGCTCGACGCGCCGCTGGTGCTGGTCACCGGCGAGACCGCGCCCGAGCGGCTGCAGCGCGTGCGCGCCTCCGGCGTGCCCGTGCTGTTCAAGCCGGTGAGCGCGGCCACGCTGCTGCGCATGCTGGCCGATTTCATGCCGGGCCTGGCCACGCGGCCTGCCTGACCTGCCTGATTCGTGAAACACCGCGGAACCGGCTTCGCCGGGCCGCAGGTGTTGCCCCCGGCGAGGGGGAAGGAGAAGCGACACGAAGTGCGCGAAGCCTGGGGGAGTACCGGCTTTCGCCGACACGCAGCGACGGAAGCCCGTGTTATGGTTTTTCCCAATGCCAAAGTCCTCCGACAGCAACCTCCGGTTGCCACCTCCGCTGGGCCGCGACGCCGCCCTTTTTCTCGACTTCGACGGCACGCTGGTCGGCCTTGCGCCCACCCCCGAGGCCATCGAGATTCCCCCTGCGCTCGTCGCCCTGCTCGGCGACCTGCGCGACCAGCTCGGCGGCGCGCTGGCCGTGGTGTCGGGCCGCCAGATCGATTCGATCGACCGTTTTCTCGCGCCGCTGCGGCTGCCCGCGGCCGGCGAGCACGGCGTGCAGCGCCGCGATGCCGAGGGCCACATGCAGGAGCAGCACGCGCCCGATCTCGTGCCGATCCTGGACATCGCCAACGAACTCGCGCGCGTGCACGAGGGCCTCTTGGTGGAGCGCAAGCACGCCGCCATCGCCCTGCACTACCGGCTCGCGCCGCAGCTCGAAGCGGTGTGCCGCGATGCGATGTCGCGCGCCATCGAGGGCCGTCCGACGCTCGAGCTGATGCACGGCAAGTTCGTCTTCGAGGTCAAGCCCGCGGGCATCAACAAGGGCATCGCCATCGACGCCTTCATGACCGAGGCGCCCTTTGCGGGCCGCACCCCGGTCTTCGCGGGCGACGACACAACCGACGAGAGCGGCTTCGCGGTCGTGCAGCCGCGCGGCGGCATCGCGATCAAGGTCGGCTCGGGGCCGAGTCTCGCGCTGCACCGGCTCGAATCACCGCGCGCAGTGTACGAATGGCTGGTGCAGGCGCGCGACATGCTGGCAGCGCAGCCTCCCGCCCAGCCTGAAGAAAACACGCCACAGAAATCCGAAGAACCGAGGAGCCCCCGAT
Source organism: Variovorax sp. ZS18.2.2 (assembly GCF_024701975.1). GTDB lineage: Bacteria > Pseudomonadota > Gammaproteobacteria > Burkholderiales > Burkholderiaceae_C > Variovorax. The sequence goes on along the minus strand of NZ_JANLNM010000004.1, from coordinate 322,614 downwards.
GAGCGAACAACAACTGTCGAAGGCGCCCGAGGACCGCGCCGGCCAGGCACTGCCCGGCGCCGCCGGCCCCGACGACCGCGCGCCGGTCGACATTGCGGCCGCCGCCGCACCCGGCCCGCGCGGGTTCGCACCGCCGGCCGAGCCGTCGCTCAACGTCGGCGTGATCGGCAACTGCGCCTACAGCGCGCTCATCGATGCACGCGGCCGCGCGGTCTGGTGCTGCCTGCCGCGCTTCGATGGCGACCCGGTGTTCAACGCGCTGCTGCATCCCGGCGAAGGCGCGGGCGCGTGGAGCATCGACATCGAGGACTTCGCAGAAGCCAAGCAGTGGTACGAGCCGAACACGGCTGTGCTGCGCACGCAGCTCTTCGACAGCGCCGGCCAGGGCATCGAGATCACCGACTTCGCGCCGCGCTTCTACAGCCGCTCGCGCTACTTCCGCCCGCTCATGATGGTGCGCCGCGTGCGGCCGATTGCCGGCGCGCCGCGCATCCGCGTGTCGCTCGACCCGCGCTTCCAGTGGGGCGCCTCGGAGCCGATCGAGGTGACGCGCGGCAGCAACCACATCCGCTATGTCGGCCCCGATGTCACGCTCCGGCTGAACACCGACGCCTCGATCTCGCACATCCTCGCGCGCCAGCCCTTCGTGATCTCGCGCGAGTACAACTTCATGTTCGGCGTGGACGAGACGCTGCTCGACGGCATCGCCGACACGGCGCGCAGGTTCGAGCAGGAAACCATCGCCTACTGGCGCACCTGGAGCAAGCGCCTGGCGATCCCCTTCGAGTACCAGGACGCGGTGATCCGCGCGGCCATCACGCTCAAGATGTCGCTGTACGAGGACACCGGCGCCATCGTCGCGGCCATGACCACCAGCATCCCCGAGGCGCCGGGCAGCCAGCGCAACTGGGACTACCGCTATTGCTGGCTGCGCGATGCCTTCTTCGTGGTGCGTGCGCTCAACTCGCTGAGCGAGGTCGGCACCATGGAGGACTACCTGCGCTGGCTGGCCAACGTGGTGATCGGCTCGCACGGCGAACACATCCAGCCGCTGTACGGCATCGGGCTGGAGCGCGAGCTGCCCGAGTCCTTCGTCGACGGCCTTCCCGGCTACCGCGGCATGGGGCCGGTGCGCGTGGGCAACCAGGCGCAGGAGCATTTCCAGCACGACGTGTACGGCAACATCGTGCTCGGCGCGGCGCAGGCCTTTCACGACCATCGGCTCCTGAGCCGCGCGGGCGTGGCCGAGTTTCCGCACCTGGAGGCGGTCGGCGAACGGGCGGTGAGCGTCTACGGCACGCCCGACGCCGGCATGTGGGAGCTGCGCACGCGCGCACGCGTTCACACCAGCTCGGCGCTGATGAGCTGGGCCGCCTGCGACCGGCTCGCCAAGATCGCGCGCACGCTGGAGCTGCCCGAGCGCGCCGCCTACTGGCACGGCCATGCCGCGCGCATGAAGGAAGAGATCCTCGCCAAGTCGTGGTGCGAAGAACGCCAGGCCTTTGCAGAAAGCTTCGGCGGGCACGAGCTCGACGCGAGCATCCTGCTGATGGTCGAGGTCGGCCTGATCGACGCGCGCGACCCGCGCTTCATCTCCACCGTCGATGCGATGGAAAAGTCGCTCTGCGACGGCCCCTACATGCGCCGCTACGAAGCGGCCGACGACTTCGGCAAACCCGAGACCGCCTTCAACATCTGCACCTTCTGGCGCATCGACGCGTTGGCCAAGATCGGCCGCAAGGCCGAGGCACGCCAGATCTTCGAGACCATGCTGGCGGCGCGCAATCCGCTCGGCCTGCTCTCGGAAGACACCCACCCGGTCACGGGCGAAATGTGGGGCAATTTCCCGCAGACCTATTCGATGGTCGGCATCATCAACGCGGCCGTGCGTCTGTCCGCTCCCTGGGATTCGTGCATATGAGTCGACTCGTCGTTGTTTCCAATCGCGTGGCCGACCCACGCAAGCCCGCGGCCGGCGGCCTGGCCGTCGCACTCGGCGAAAGCCTGCAGCAAAGCGGCGGCCTCTGGTTCGGCTGGAGCGGCCATGTCGTGGAAGACGGCCCCACCGGCGAAGGCGAGTTGCACAAGCAGCAGGCCGGCAAGGTCACGCTCGCCACCATCGACCTGAGCCGCGAGGACCACGACAGCTACTACCTGGGCTACAGCAACGACGTGCTCTGGCCGGTGTTCCACAACCGCCTGGACCTGGCCCACTTCGAGGCCGGCTTCATCGGCGGCTATCGGCGCGTGAACCAGCTGTTCGCACGCAAGCTGCTGCCGATGCTCAAGGACGACGACGTCATCTGGATCCACGACTACCACCTGATGCCGCTCGCCGCCGAGCTGCGCGCGATGGGCTGCAGGCAGCGCATCGGCTTCTTTCTGCACATTCCGCTGCCGCCGCAGATCATCGTGGCCGCCATTCCGCAGCACGAGTGGCTGATGCGCTCGCTGTTCTCCTACGACCTGATCGGCTTCCAGGCGCAGCAGGACGTGCAGCACTTCGAGCACTACGTGCGCAACGAGGCGCATGGCGAGTACCTGGGCAACGAGATGTACCGCGCCTATGGGCAGACGGTGCGCTGCAGCGCCTTCCCGATCGGCATCGACGTCGACGAATTCGCCGCGCTCACGCATGCGAAGGAATCGCGCGACATGTACGAGACCATGAAGCGCGAGTATTCGAGCCGGCGCCTCCTGCTGGGCATCGACCGGCTCGACTACTCCAAGGGCATTCCGCAGCGCGTGCGCGCATTCCGCGAACTGCTCGCGAACTACCCCGAGAACCGGCGCAGCGCGACGCTGATCCAGATCGCCTCCCCCACGCGCGAGACGGTCGATGCGTATGGCGACATCCGGCGCGAACTGGAATCGCTGTGCGGCGCGATCAACGGCGACTACGGCGAGCTCGACTGGATGCCGGTGCGCTACATCCACCGCATGGTGGCGCGCAAGCGCGTGCCGGGGTTGTGCCGGGCTGCGGCGGTCGGACTGGTCACGCCGCTGCGCGATGGCATGAACCTCGTCGCGAAGGAATACATCGCGGCGCAAGACCCGGCCGATCCGGGTGTGCTGGTGCTGTCGCGCTTTGCCGGTGCGGCCGAGCAGTTGAAGGAAGCGCTGCTGGTGAATCCGTACGACACGCACGGCACAGCGGAGACGGTGCAGCAGGCGCTGCAGATGCCGCTGGAAGAGCGGCGGGAGCGCCACCAGAAATTGCTGTCGCGCATTCGCGAGCAGGACATTCACTGGTGGCGGCGGACTTTCCTCGACGCATTGCGCGAGGCGGCGAGCGAACGCTGATCCGGCGCGCTCCCCTTACCAGCCAGTGAGCAGCCGCACGAAGCGCATCACCGGCCGAGCCTCCGAAGAAGCCGAAACCAGCGCCGGCGACACCCTCGGCGCATGAACCCGCAGGTGCGCAGGCGTCAGCGCCGACACCTCGATCCATCCCCCGTGTTCCATGCGATGCACGTCGCCTTCATCGAGTGCCGCCTCGCTCATGAACACCGTGCCGCCGAACCAGCCCGGCGGTGACACGACCCGCACGCGCCCTTCGGCCACCTGCAGCCAGGTGCCCGCATCGACGCAGGTGCGCAGGGACTGGCCGGGCTCCAGGACGATGGAGTCGGGTGCTTGGGACAGGGTGGTGATCATGGCGGGCCTCGAGGTAGGTGAGTCGGTGGAAAAGCGGTTCGGCGAGTCCAGATCGTAGAAATTCGGGCGCTGAAAAAACAGGCACAAACTCCGGCTATTCGCACCAGAACAGCCAGCCCAGCGCCCATCTGTTATGGTCGTTTTCCCGTTCAACTGCATCTGTTTTCAGATGCCCGTTTGAGGGAGCATCGACGCCATGGACTCGCTACCGCTCTACCGGCAACTCGCAGCGCACTACGTGGATGCGATCCACACCGGCTCGCTCAAGCAGGGCGACAAGCTGCCTTCGCTGCGCACCCTGATGCGCCTGCACGAGATCAGCCTCTCGACCGCGCTGCAGCTGTGCCGCGCGATGGAGAGCGACGGCTGGGTCGAGGCCCGCGACCGCTCGGGCTACTTCGTGCGCCGGCCGCAACGCCTGGCCATCGCGCCGATGGAGGAGCCGGTGGCCGACGTGCCGCCGGACCCCGCGCAGTTCGTCAGCATGCGCACCCGCATGGCGAACTTCATGGCGCGCGGGCGCCACGCGGGCGTGAAGCTCAACTTCGCCATCGCCCGCGCCGCCCCCGAGCTGTACCCGGCCGAGGCCCTGCGCAACTCCATGACGCGCGCGCTGCGCCAGCGGCCCGAGCTGCTGACCACCGCCTCGTCCCAGAAGGGCCACGAGCAGTTCCGCGAGGCCGTGGCCCAGCGCAACCTGCGTGTGGGCATGACGGTGTCGCCCGACGAGGTGCTCGTCACCAACGGCTGCATCGAGGCGCTGAACCTCGCGCTGCGCGCCGTCGCCAAGCCCGGCGACACCGTGGCCGTGGAATCGCCCACCTTCTACGGCCTGCTGCAGGTGCTCGAAAGCCTGGGCATGCGCGCGCTGGAAATTCCGACCAGCCCGCAGACGGGCATCTCCATCGAGGCGCTGGACCTCGCCATCCACACCTACGACGACATCAAGGCCGTGGTGGTGGTGCCGCACCTGCAGAACCCCATGGGCAGCGTGATGCCCGATGCCCACAAGCAGCGGCTCGTGCAGCTGTGCGAGAGCCACGGCATCGCGGTGGTCGAGGACGACACCTACAGCGACCTGGTCGAGACCGAGGTGCCGCTGCGCGCGGTGAAATCGTGGGATCGCACGGGCAACGTGATCTATTGCGCCTCGCTGCACAAGGTGCTGGCGCCGGGCCTGCGCCTGGGCTGGATCACCGCCGGGCGCTGGCATGCGCAGGTGGAAATGCTCAAGTACGCGCAAACGCGCAACAACGAGGCGCTGGCGCAGATCGCCGCGGGCGAGTTCATCGCGAGCGGCGGCTACGACCGGCACCTGCGGCGCCTGCGCGACCGGCTGCACGCGCAGCGCGACCAGACGGCGGACGCCATCGCGAAGTACTTTCCGCCGGGCACGCGGCTGAACCTGCCGCGCGGCGGCCTGCAGCTGTGGGTCGAGCTGCCCGAACAGCGCTCGTCGGTCACCGTGTTCGAAGCCGCGCTGCGCGAGCACATGCTGGTGTCGCCGGGCGCGCAGTTCTCCAACTCGGGGCGCTTCGACAACTACCTGCGCATCAACTGCGGCTGGCCGTACTCGAAGGCGGTGGACGCGGGGCTGCAGCGGCTCGGCGAGATCGTGTCGTCCACGCGCAAGACGCCGCGCCCGCCCGCCGCCTAGACGATGTAGAAGACCACGGCGTCGCGCCGTGTGGCGGCCTCTGCGAAGAAACGCTTCACGCCTTCCATGAAGTCCGCGAGGTCCTCGGCACCGCTCTGCCAGGTCTTCGCCCAGTAGAGCTCGGCGAACTGCGTCGGCTCGCCAGTGAACCGCGCCACCAGCTCGGGCACACTGCGCCGCGCCAGCCGGGCCGCCGCGCGCTCGACGTGGCTGGCGGTCAGGTAGATGCAGCCGAGGGCCTCCGTGCCTTCGAGCTGCTCGCCGTCCACAGCCTCGGGCAGCAGCACGCGCACCACGTCCCACGCTTGCTCCACCGTCTGGCTGGCGTGCGGTCCGCCCTTGTCCTCAGGCGTGTGGAAGAGAAAGCCCGACACGCTGGACGGATCTATGACCAGCTCGCGCAGCCGGTAACGGTCGAAGGCGTAGAACGCGCCCCCGATGCTCACGTGCTCGGCTCCAGCCGCGCGGCCCGCGCGACCGCCGCCAGCGCGAGGCTCACGTTGTCGATGTTGCGCTGCGCGTTCGCGAGATTGCCGAAATGGTCCGGCGCGCAGATCTGGTTGAGCAGCAGCGTGCGCTTGAAATGCTTCAGCGCCTCGCGGAGGTCGCCCTGCTCCTGCGCGATCAGCCCCAGGTCGTTGTGGGCGGTGGCCGCGCTGATGGAAATGCCCCGGCAGCTGCGCTCCTGGATCGCCAGCGCGCGCTCGAACAAGGGCTTGGCGTGGTCCGACTCGTTGCGCGCCATGTGGAGTTGGGCGAAATTGATCAGGAGGTCGGCGTGCAGGTCGGCATCGCCCTCCCCCTTCTCTTCCGGCGCGAGCTTGTCCAGGTGCACCATGGCCCGCGCATAGCAGAGCTCGGCCTTCTGGTCCTGGTCGGTGTTCGCGTAGAGAAACGCCAGGTTGTTGATGGCCCGCACCACCTCGTCGGTCGAGTTGCCCTTGCTGAGCGCCACGGCCATTGCGATGGTCTTCTTGTAGAGGGCCTCCGCCTCGTCGGAGCGGCCGGCACCGGCATGCAGCAGCGCGAGCGTGTTGCTCGGACCGAGCCGCCAGCTGTCGTCCAGGCCCAGCTGGTCGATGATGGCCAGGCATTCGTCCAGCAGGGACACGGCCTTGTCGTGCCATTGCAGCTGCCGGCAGAACTCGGCATGGCTGATGAGGTGGAACACGACGGCCTTGCCAAGCCCGCCCTCGCCGCACAGCAGGCGGCTGGTATGGACGGCCTCGGCGCACAGCCGCTCGGCAAGCGCCAGGTCGCGCCGCTCGAAGGCCGCCTTGTAGCGCCGCTCCTGGTCTTCGAGCAGGCTCAGCAGCACGGTGTCGTCCCCGGGGCCGCGACCGACGGGCAGGCCCGCGCGCAGCTGGCGGGCGGCGTGGTGTTCACCGATGCCGGCGAGGGTCATGGCCAGCGCCTTGCGCACGATCTCCATGTCTTCCACCGGCATGCCGATCTGGCGGCCGATGGCGAGGCTTTCCTCCAGGCTGGCCTTGGCCTCGTCGAAGGCCTTGAACTGATAGCAGGCCTGGCCGTGCATGCACAGGGACATCGCAAGGTTCTGGTGCGGTCCCTTGAAGACCTTGCGCGCATTGGCGACGATCTGCTCGCTCAGGGCCACGGCCCGGGCCCAGTCGTGCATCTCGGCGGCGGCGACGAAGCGCTCGCGCAGTTCGTCGGCATGGCTGAGCGCTTCGAGGTCGTAGGTCTTGGCGGCCGGACGGCGTGCGGCGTCGCTCTCGTCCTGCCGCTTCAGGCGGACGTGGACCCAGTAGATGTCGAACAGGAGCCAGGGGCCGAGCAGACCCAGGCAGAACCGCGCGCCCGGCAGGCTGCTGGTTCCGACCAGCAACAGCAGCAGTTGCGCCGTGCCGCCCAGGTAGCTCCCGAGATAGAAACGGTGCGCACCCAGGAAGCCGCCCACCACCAGCAGCAGCCAGGCGAACGGCTTGCGGCGGGGAGACCTGAGTGGCGGGATGCGCATGGTTCTCCGAGCGTATTCCGCTCAGTCCAGCAAAGCCAGTGCTGCGTAGTCGCCGACCTTCTCGCCGAGCCCCGCGGGCACCAGCAGCACGCCGCGGGTGAGCGGCATCAGCTTGCCGTCGATCTGCGCCTGCAGCCGGGGCAGCAGGAAATCGCGGTGGTGCCAGAACACGCTGCCGCCCAGGCTGATGCGCTGCAGGTCCAGCGTGATGATCATGTTGTAGAGCATGCGGCCCATCACGCGGCACAGCGCATCCACGATTTCCAGCGCATGCGGTTCGCCGGCCGAGGCGGACGAAAACAGATCCGGGGCGGGTTGCCCGAAGCGGCGCGAAATCGAGTTGCCGGCGACCAGCGCCTCGACGTCGCCCAGGTTGCCGCAGCCGCACAGCGCGCCGCTGGCATCGTCGACCACGAAGCTGTGCCCCGCATGGCCCGCATTGCCGTTCTTGCCGCGCAGCGCACGCCCGTCGACGCAGAGGCCGACGCCGACGCCCGTGCTCCAGGTGGCATACGCACAGTGATCGAATCCCTTGAGCGCGCCCCAGTGGCGCTCGGCCTCCAGGCCCGCCACCGCATCGTTCTCGACACGCACCTGCCCGAAGCGCCTGGCCAGCGGGGCTTCGACGATCGCGGTCATCCACTGGTTGGGAAGACCGCGCGCCGGACCGGCGATGCCGCCGCAGATGTTGGGAGTGGCCAGTTCGACCATGCCGTCGTGCAGCTCGAAGGGACCGGTCGACGACACGCCCACGCGGTCGATGGTGCCGGGATCGATCCCCTGCTCGGCACAGACCTCGTCGATCAACCGCATGATCTGCACCGCCACGGCATCGTTGTCGCCGGTCTTGGCGGTCGGCTCGCTGCGGCGGCCGATCAACGGCGCATCGCTCGAAGGGGAAAGGCTCACGGCCACCTTGGTGCCGCCGATGTCAACGCAGGCTCTCATTGCGGGTTTTCTTTTCTTCTCTAGATGAGGCGCGCCACCAGCGCCGCGATCATGCTGAGCACCACGGTGCTCGCAATCGGCAGCTGCCAGTCGCGGCCGAAGGCGCGAAACTCGAAATCGCCAGGCAGCCGTCCGAAGCCGAAGCGGCGCAGCCACGCGGTCAGCCCGCTCATGAGCACCAGTGCAAGGACGACGACGATCAGCCAGCGGAACATGAGGACAGTCTAGGCGGCGAGGATCGCCATGGCTTGTCGGTGAAGTTCGGGCGTTGCCGCGGCAATCACCCTACCGTCGGACTTCAGGTTCAGCGGCTGGCCCTGCCAGTCGGTGATGACGCCGCCTGCGGCCTCGATCAGGCCGGCGGGGCCCAGGTAGTCGTAGGGCTGCAGGCCGGTCTCGACCATGAGGTCGATGGTGCCGCCCGCCAGTTGGGCGTAGCCGTAGCAGTCGCCGCCGAAGCGGCGCATCGCGCACTGGCGGCTGAGCCGGTCGAAGGCCTGCCAGTCGGCGGGCGCGAAGATGTCGGGCGAGGTGGTGACGATGCGGGCCTTGGCCACCTCGGTGCAATTGCTCACGCGCACCGGCTGGCCGTCGCGCGTGGCGCCCTTGCCAGCCTGGCCGATCCAGCGCTCTTTCAGCACCGGCATGTCGATCACGCCGAGCACCACGCGATTTCCCTGCAGCACGCCGATCAGCGTGCCCCACAGCGGCGAGCCGGTGATGAAGCTGCGGGTGCCGTCGATCGGGTCGAGCACCCAGATGCGATCAGCATCGAGCCGCTCGGGGCCGTGCTCTTCACCGTAGATGCCGTCCGCCGGCACGCGCGCACCGAGGATCTCGCGCATCGCCGTCTCGGCCGCGCGGTCGGCCAGCGTGACGGGGCTTTCGTCGGCCTTGGTGATGATGTCCAGCGGCGTGCGGAAGTAGTGCATCGACTCTGCGGCGGCCGCATCGGCCAGCGCCTCGGCAATCGGCGACAGATCGGGAGTGGAAGAGCTCATGGGGGAGAGTGAACGCGTGCCAAAAGCTGCGATTAGACCCGAGCCGGCGTGGGTTTGACACGACAAGGGCCGTCGCCCTAGCATGGCGCGAAAATTGCCAGGGATAGAACCGATGGCCTCTTTCAAATTCCTGCGCGCCGCGCTCCTCACCCTGCTGCTCGGCACCTCGGCCGTGCTGGCCCAGGCCACGCCTTCCGACGCCGAGGAGAAGCTGATCGACACGCTGATCCAGCGCGTGTCGAAGATGAGCGCCATGGTGTTCCTTCGCAACGGCAACGAATACAACGCCGCCGATGCCGCCAAGCACATGCAGGCGAAGTACGACCACTTCAAAAAGGAACTGGCCACGGCCGAGGATTTCATCGACCGCTGCGCCTCGCGCTCCGAGATGACCGGGCAGGCCTACAAGGTGAAACTCAACAATGGCGCGGTGCGGGACGCCAACGAATTCCTCAACAGCGAGCTGCGCATGCTGCGGCAGCAGGCGAAGAAATCGAGCGGTTGAGCCGGCCGCTTCAGCGTTGCTGGCCCCAGCGCCGCACGGTCAACCGCTCCAGCGTCTTGAACCCCAGGCTTTCCACCAGCAGGCCAATCAGTACCACCATCGCGAGGCCCGCGAACACGCGGTCGGTGTAGAGCTCGTTGCGGTTCTGGAAGATGTACCAGCCGAGGCCGCCCTTGCCCGAGGAAGCGCCGAACACCAGCTCGGCCGCGATCAGCGTGCGCCACGCGAAGGCCCAGCCGATCTTCAGGCCCGAAAGAATCGACGGCAGCGCGGCCGGCACCAGGATCTGCAACACATAGCGGAGCCCCTTGAGCCCGTAGTTGCGCCCGGCCATGCGCAGCGTCTCGGGCACGCCCTGAAAGCCCGCATAGGTGTTGAGCGCCAGCGGCCACAGCACCGAATGGATCAGCACGAACACCAGGCTGCCGCGGCCGAGGCCGAACCACAGCAGCGCAAGCGGCAGCAGTGCGATGGCGGGCAGCGGGTTGAACATGGAGGTGAGCGTGTCCAGCAGGTCGCGGCCGATCTGCGTGGACACCGCGAGCGTGGTGAGCGCGAAGGCCAGCAGCACGCCGGCGAGGTAGCCCTGCAGCAGCACGGCCAGCGAGATGCGCACCTTCTCGATCAGCTCGCCGCTGGCCAACCCCTCGACCAGCGCACGCGCGGTGGCGGTGAAGGTGGGCAGCAGCAAGTCGTTGTCCTGCCAGCGCGCCGCGAGCTCCCAGAGCACGGCGATGACGATGAGGATCAGACCCTTGCGGACGCCCGCCTGCGCCCAGATGCGGGCGGGCAGCGGCAGCGTGCGTTCGAGCGGGACTTCGGTGAAGGGCTCGAGCGTGCGCTCGTATTCGGGGCGGATCGGCGGGACGACGGCACTCATGCGCCAGCCTCCGCATGATCTTCCTCGAACAGCATGTCGTGGATGCGCTGCGCCGTGCTCTGGAACTCGGCGCCACCCAGGCTCGCGAGCGAGAAGCCGTGGCTGTTGACCTCGGCACGCATGCGCCCCGGATGCGGCGACAGCAGCGCCACGCGGTTGCCCACCACCAGCGCCTCTTCGATCGAGTGCGTGACGAACAGCAGCGTGAAGCGCACCTCGTCCCACAGCTCGAGCAGCTCCTGCTGCATCTTGCGGCGCGTGAGCGCGTCCAGCGCGGCAAAGGGCTCGTCCATCAGCAGCACGCGTGGCTGCATCGCGAGCGCACGCGCAATCGCCACGCGCTGCTTCATGCCGCCCGAGAGCTGGTGCGGATGCACATCGGCGAACTTGGCAAGGCCGACCTTGTCGAGGTAGTGCAGCGCGCGCTCGGCCGCTTCCTTCTTGCCGAGCGTGCGCGATGCGAGCAGCGGGAACATGACGTTCTGCTTCACCGTCTTCCACGGCGGCAACTGATCGAACTCCTGGAACACGACGATGCGGTCGGGGCCGGGTTGCGTCACGCGCTGACCATCGAGGCGGATCTCGCCTTCGACCGGAGCGATGAAACCGCCCACCGCCTTCAGCAGCGTGGACTTGCCGCAGCCCGAGGGGCCGAGGAGCACGAACCGGTCGGCGGCGTGGACGTCGAAGCTCACGCGGTGCGTGGCGCGGACGACGCGTTCGGGGGTGCGGTATTCGAGGCTGACGCCGTCGACCTGGAGCAGCGGCGCCAGGTCTTGGCTTGGGTATTCCTCCCTCCCCTCCCGGGGGAGGGCCGGGGTGGGGGCAAGCGGCGCTGGCTTCGTCACCGCTCTGCCCGCCCCCATCCCAACCTTCCCCCAGAGGGGGAAGGAGTCAACCCCCGAAGACGCCTTCGCCGAACTCACTCAGTTCCCCGAAGCGTTCTGTGCATCGTCGAAGAAGTAGTCCTTCACCGACGCCGGCTTGTTCTTGATCGCGCCCACCCGGTGCATGAACTCCGCCAGCGCATAGGTGTTCTGCGGCGTGGTCTTGAACTGCACTTCGGGGTTCTTGATGATCTTGAGCAGCAGCTCGCGGTCGAGCTTGGCGTTGCTTACCTTCAGATAGATGTCGGCCGCCTTCTCGGGGTTGGCCGTGACGAACTTCGCCGCTTCATCGAGCGCATCGACGAAGGCCTTGTAGGTCTTCGGGTTTTCGTTGCGGAATTTCTCGGTGGCGTAAAGCACTGTGGCGGAAGCCGGCCCACCAAGCACCTGGTACGAATTGAGCACGATGTGCGCATTCGGATTGCCCGCGAGCTCCTGCTCCTGGAACGGCGGATTGCCGAAGTGGCCCGTGATCTCGGTGCCGCCCTTGATGATGGCCGCGGCCGCATCGGGGTGCGGCAGCGCCACGCTGATCTTGTCGAGCTTGTTGAATTCCTTGTCGCCCCAGAGCTTGGCCGAGGCGAACTGCAGCACGCGCGACTGCACCGACACGCCCACGGCGGGCAGCGCGATGCGGTCCTTCTCGGTGAAGTCGGCGATCGTCTTCACGTTCGGGTTGTTGCTCACCAGGTAGTACGGGAAGTTGCCCAGCGACGCCACGCCCTTCACGTTCTGCTTGCCCTTGGTGCGGTCCCACAGCGTGAGCAGCGGGCCGACGCCGGCACCCGCGATCTCGATGTTGCCGGAGAGCAGCGCGTCGTTCACCGCCGAGCCGCCCGAGAGCTTGATCCATTCGACCTTGGCATCGACGCCCGCGGCCTTCGCATGCTTCTCGATGAGCTTCTGTTCCTGCGCCACGTTGAGCAGCAGGTAGACGATGCCGAACTGCTCGGCGATACGGATCTGGCCCTCGGCTTGCGCGGCGAGGCTGCCGGCGAGAAGGCCGAGGCCGGTGACAAATGCAGCGGCCTTGCGTGTGAAGCGGTTCATTGGAAGCAGTCCGGAAAGAAAAATCAGAAGGGCGTGTCGCCCACGATGGTGGTGCGATTGAGGCGACGACGAAGATGATCGGGCGTACCCGCCGCTAGGTGCATCAGCGAGCGGTTGTCCCAGAACACCAGGTCGTGCGGCGCCCAGGTGTGGCGGTACACGAACTCGGGCTTCACGCTGTGCGCGAACAGCTCGGCCAGCAGCGCATCGCTTTCGTCCTGCGGCAGGCCGACGATGCGCGTCGTGAAATGCTCGCTGACGAACAGCGCCTTGCGGCCGGTCTCGGGGTGCGTGCGCACCACCGGCTGCACGGCGGGGGCGACCTGGTCGATCTGCGCCTGCGAGAGCTTCGGGCGCCACGGGTTCTTGGCGCGCAGTTCTTCGTACTTGGCGAGGTAGCTGTGCTCGGCCTTCAACGGCAGGATGCGTTGCTGCAGCTCGGGGCGGAGCGATTCCCACGCGAGGTGCTGGTCGGCGAAGAGCGTGTCGCCGCCTTCGCTCGGCAGCTCCTGCGCGTGCAGCAGCGAGCCGAGGCTGGGATGGGGCTTGTACGAGATGTCGGAGTGCCAGTAGACGCCTGCGTCGCCCAAGCCGATGGGTTCGCCGTTCTCCTTGATGTTGGAGACGATCAGGATCTCGGGGTGGTTCTTGAGCTGGAACTGGTGCAGGACGTGGATTTCGAGCGGGCCGAAGCGGCGGCTGAAATCGATGTGCTCTTGCGGGGTGATCTGCTGGTTGCGGAATACCAGGACGTGGTGGTCGAGGTGGGCGCGGTGGATGCGGGCGAAGTCTTCTTCGTTGATGGGCTTCGAGATGTCGAGGCCGATGATTTCGGCGCCTACCGGGGCATTGAAGGGGCGCACTTCGAAGTGCTGCGCTACGGCCTCGGGTTCGTGGGGAAGAACGGCAGTCATGCCGGGAATGTAGGGGCGGGGGTGCCGTTCCCCAACGAACTCTTCGTTGCTAGCTTATTCCTTACTTTTCATCTTCTGCTGCTTGGTTTTTTCCCGAGGCCGGGTCTCGCCCTGGCAGGCGACCTACTTTTCTTTGCTTCGCCAAAGAAAGGTAGGCAAAAGAAAGGCGACCCTGCTGTCTGCGTCCCTTCGCTTCGCTGCGGGCAACCTGCGGTGCTCGCGTTTCGCGGGGTCTCGCCCAAACTCGCTGCGCTCAAACAAGGGCGAGCCCTGATCCGCGAAACGCTGCGCTCCTCGGCGCATACAGAAGGGCTTGGGGGACCAACAGGCCATCGCTGCGCTCGGCCAGCTCACGGGCCTTCGCTTCGCTCGGCGGGGATGGGCGCCTCTGCGCTTGAAGACACGCCGGGCTTCGCTTCGCCGCTTGACTGGCTCCCTCTCCCTCTGGGAGAGGGTTGGGGTGAGGGCCGTCGGCACAGAAACATCGCCTGGCCCGCACAAAGGCCGATGCCCTCACCCCCGCCCTCTCCCCAAGGGGAGAGGGAGCAAGTCCAGCCGCCGAACGAAACAGCGGCCCACCCGAAACGAGGCCGAGCAAAGCAAAGGCCCGATTGCAAGCCGAGCAAAGCGATGGCCCGTTCGGTGCCCACCCCCTCTGGCTGCGCCGAGGAGCGCAGCGTTTCGCGGATCAGGGCTCGCAGCTGTTTGAGCGCAGCGAGTTCTGCGAGACCCCGCGAAACGCGAGCACCGCAGGTTGCCCGCAGCGAAGCGAAGGGTCGCAGACAGTGGGGTCGCCTTTTCTTTGCTTACGTTCTTTTGGCGAAGCAAAAGAAAGTAAGTCGCCTGCCGGGGCGAGACCCGGCCTCGGAACTCAAAAAAAGCAAGAAAGAGAAAGAGTCACAGCGTATGGCTGCGATCCCCTTCAACAAACCCCATCGCATCCCAAGCCGCGCCGACCGCAAACCCAACCACCTTGAAGAGCTCCCCCATCTCATGCTCATGGATCAGCCGAGCCGCCATCGCGCGCTCGGCGAGCGTGCCCTGCTCCATCCTCACCAACAGTCCGCAGTTCAGCAGAAACCGCGCCTGACTCGTGTACCCCAGCACCTCAAGCCCCGCCTCCTGCCCCGCAACCGCGATCCCGGTGAAATCGACATGCGCCGTGATGTCCTTGTAGCCCACGTCAGCCAGCGGATCCCCATCCGCCTGATGCGCCCGATGGCACATCACCGTCCCCATGTGCCGCTGCGGGTGGTAGTACTCGCCCTCGGGGAAACCGTAGTCGATGAGAAAGGCCGCGCCTTTCTCCAGCCGATCCGCCAGCGTGGCAATGAAGGCCTGGGCCTGCGGATGGACTTCAGTGAGGTAGTCGTGCTCGCCGAGCACATCGACCGGCGGGCGCAGGTCGGTCGCACGATCAGCCCAGCTCCAGCCGTCATTGCCCGCATTGCGCACCACGCCGCGCTCGAACCACTGGCCCTTCACGCGAGCCAGCAATTGCACAGGCATCGCATCGAGCACCTCGTTGCCGACCACCACGCCCTGCATCGATTCGGGCAGTTCGCCAAGCCATTCGACACGGCCCGCATACCGCACCAGCGCCTGCTGCTGCCGCTCCCGCAAGGTGCCCGAGAGATCGACGATTCGATAGCGCACATCGCTGCGCCCCATCTCGTCGAGCGCGTGCAGCAGCTGCACTGCCAGCGCACCGGAGCCGGCGCCGAATTCCCAGACCGTGTCGGTGCCGGTCTTCTCCAGCGCCTCGACCACCTGCGCCGCCAGCGTCTGGCCGAACATCGGCGTGAGCTCGGGCGCGGTCACGAAGTCGCTGCCCGAAGACGGCATGTGGCCGAACTTGGCCGAGGTGTTCGCGTAATAGCCCAGGCCCGGCGCATACAGGGCGAGCGCCATGAAGCGGTCGAAGCCGATCCAGCCGCCCGCGCGCTCGACGGAGCGGGCGATCAGGTGGTCGAGGGCGGTGGGTAAACTGTTCGGGGTCTTGGTCGTCACCCCCCGATTCTCTCTCCCTCTCTCCCCGCATGAGCACCGCTCCCCTCTCCCCCGTTCACCGCACCGTCCTCGTCACGGGTGCGGGCCGACGGCTGGGCCGCGAGATCGCGCTGGGGCTCGCAGCGGGCGGCTGGCAGGTGGCGGTGCACTACCGCAGCTCGCGCGCCGAAGCCGAGAAAACCGTCGCCGATTGCGCGGCGCTCTCGGGCGATTCGGCGCTCTTCGAAGCCGACCTCGAAGACGAACACGCCACGCGCGCGCTGCTGCCCCGCGTGGCGGCTCGCTTTCGCACCGTCGATGCGGTGGTCCACAGCGCGGCCCTCTTCGAACATGACGACACCGCCAGCTTCAGCTACGCGCTCATGGAACGCCATGCGCGCAGCAACACGGGCGCCGCCATCCTTCTGGCGCAGGCGCTGCACGACCACCTCGCACGGCGCGGCGATGCGCAGGGCGCGGTCGTCCACCTGCTCGACCAGAAGCTCTGGAACCCGAACCCCGATTTCCTGAGCTACACGCTCTCCAAGGCCGCACTCGAAGCCGCCACGCCGATGCTCGCGCTGGCCCTGGCGCCGCGCGTGCGCGTGGTGGGCGTCGCGCCCGGCCTCACGCTGCCCAGCCACATGCTGGACGACGACAAGTTCGCGCAGCTGCACAAGCTGTCGCCGCTGGGCCGCTCCTCCACGCCGGCCGACGTGGTCGCCACCGTGAGGTTCGCGCTGGAGAACGGCTCGATCACCGGCACCACGCTCTTGGTGGACGGCGGCCAGCACCTGATGAAATTCGAGCGCGATTTCTCGCTCATGTGAGTAACTGCGAGCACCACCACCATGTCCTCCTCCCACACCCACGGCCGCCAGACCCTCACCCTGCTGGGCCTGCGCTTCAACGCCAACCTGGGCATCCTCGACCACGAGAAGGTCGCGCCGCAGCCGATCCAGGTCGATGCCGAACTCAGCATGGGCCAGCAGCCGCTGCTGCCGCAGGACGACGACATCTTCCACGTGCTCGACTACGGCAAGGTGCGCCTGATCATCATCGACGAGTGCACCGCCGAGCACGTCAACCTGCTGGAGAGCCTGATCGGCAAGGTGGTGCACCGCCTGCTGCAACTGCCCGGCGTGCTGGGCGTGCGGGTGAAGATCGCCAAGCTCGAAATCTTCGACGACTGCGAAGTGGCGATCCGCATGGAAGCCGGGGAATGGTGATCCAAGGCAAAATCGGGGTCCTTTCCCCCGTTTTGCCTGAAGTAGCCCACCAATGAACGCCGTCTGGATCGACGAGGCGCCTGCCGACGCCACGACCGTCGCCGCGCCCACCAACTCGCTGAAGATCGAGCGCGAGACGCACAAGCTCGAGAAGCGCCTGTGCCGCGAGGTCGGCCGCGCCATCGTCGACTACAACATGATCGAAGAGGGCGACAAGGTCATGGTGTGCGTCTCGGGCGGGAAGGGTATTGGATTACGCCCTTGATATGGTGGCTTTAACTTGCTAACTGCTTGTTCTGGTTGAGGCTTTTCCGTCATGGGCGCCGAAAAGATTGTGAAGCCCGACAATCGCCCCCTGTATTGGGGAACAGATCCCGAAGTGGAAGGATTTGGCTGTGTTTGAAAGCTAATCCATTGTCTTCATGCGATCTCGGTAAGGGCCGCGCCGTCGTGAACGAACAGACCTTTCTCCGCGAAGCGCCAGCGGCTCTCATTCGCTCCGCTATGGATGGATTCGGCCCCCCTGCCTGAGAGACGACCTGCCCCGAGGCTACGACCCTCGTCTCATTGATTCAGCGGGAATCACAACCCTCGCCACTTGCCGCAGTAAGGTAGTCAAGCAGTTTTCAGCGACGGCAGCAAATCAGGCTTCGCATTTCATTCTGCTGCAGAAGGGTGAACTCAGTGGAAGTCCCTGCTCAGAGCATGCGAGTCGTTCCACCACGGCGCAGCCGAGGCCAGCCCCAGGAGCATGCGGAGCTGTACCGCCAGATTGGTACTCCGGCCGGTCGCTAGGAGCGCCGAATCACCGGCGAAACGAGAAGCGAAACGTCGACATCCAGTGCAGTTGCAAGGCGCTCGAGATTGTCGATGGAGATATTCCTCTCCTCCCTCTCGACTGCCCCTACAAACGTCCGATGAAGCCCGGCAGCCTCTGCAAGCTGCTCCTGGGAGATGCGGCGTTCCGCGCGGATGACACGTAGATGGAACGCCACCCTTTGCCTTGCGCTCTGCGTTCTTGGTTGAGGTTGGCCCATCCACCAAGAATTCCCTGTCTAGCATTTTTTATCGACAGCACTAAGATAGCGATTAGATGCGTTTAAGTAGCACGATAGCTTTTTTGGTGGCAATGAGCGGCATTTGTGCAGGTTGTTGAATTACTTGAGGATCAGATCAACAAGGTATCTGCGACCAAGCCTCACATAGAGCTGCGACCTATAGGATTCATTTTTTATGTTTATGACGATGGATTCGCACGAGGTGAGGATCTCTTCCATGCTGGCCGGGCCTGGAGCGAGATGTTGGAGAGCAGTCCAGTTGAACTTGACCATTCCTGCTTTCTTCCCGACCTGGGTGGTGCAAGAAGACGACCTCGAGGTCCCAGAGCGAGCTTTGCTGATCTATGAGAGCGATTTCCTCGATCTCTTTGAGAGCGTGGGGCCGCAGTCGCTGCGGCACGTTCAGTATCTGGCGCCGACGGAGAGCGATCCCGATCGCTGGCAAATTCGAGACATTCGGAAGATCTGGTCGGCGACCAGCGCCGATGCCGATCAAGTCGACCTTCTGGTCCTCGAAGATGAGAGCGGAGCGCAGTTCACACACTACGGCATGCCCACTTCGTTCAGCATTCGGCATCAGATCTGGCCGGTCAACTGAACATGGAAATCCCGCTCCTGCTGGCCCTTGCCGTCGTCTTGGTACTCTTCTACTGGACCTGGATCGCATTGCCTCGTTCGATTCAGACCGGACGCGAGCAGATGTTGCGGGAACAAGGGCAGGCATCCGGTGCGACCTTCTTCCCGGTCGATCCGCGCCGCATGCTGGGCGATTGGGATGAAACCTGCATCCTGTTCGATCCGGATGCGCGCAAGGCCTGCATCGTCAACCGCGGAAAGAAAGCCCGAACGGTCGATTTCGAGTACTTCAACACCTGGCAGCTCAAGTGGACCGAATATCCCAGGAACCCGGTGCTTCGCTTTCAGCACGTGCACTTCCTCTTCGAGACCAGTGACTTCGATCGCCCGACGATCCGCGTCGCCGTACCCTCCAGGTCCGATGGCGAGGCATGGAACGCCAAGCTCTCGATCCTGATGTCCTGAATGCGCTGCTGAAGAGAAGGGCCTACCGACGTGAAACTGCTCATCCTTTCGGACCTTCACCTCGAGTTCGGGACCTTTCTCGTCCCGAAGGTCGACTACGACGCAGTGATCCTTGCTGGGGACATCTTCGTCCCCGGTTCCAAGGCCATGCGCTGGGCCCGGCGGGCGGGGAACTTTGGGGAGACGGTCCCCATCGTCCTGGTGCCTGGCAACCACGAGTTCTTTCAAGGCGTTTTGCAGACCACGCTCAAGGAAATGGCGCTCACCGCGAGTTCGTGCAACGTGCATCTCCTGGCACCCGGCGAGGCCGTGATCGCCGGCGTCCGCTTTCTGGGCTGCACGCTGTGGACAGACTTCGAACTGCCGATCCAGACCAAGACGGGAACTCTGACCGACACCGAGCGGGCCATAAAGGCGGCGAAAGTCCGTCTCAACGACTACTCATCGATCCGGTGGGCCGAGGCGCAGGAATCCTCCGACGCACCCGTGGTAGCAGCCAAGTCAAGAAAGCGCCGCCTGGTACCCGAGGACACACTGGCGCTCCACCAGCGTGACCGCGCCTGGCTGGCCCAGAAGCTGGCCGAGCCCTTCGACGGGCCAACGGTGGTTGTGACCCACCACGCCCCGCATCGAAACTCTCTCGCGCGGCACTATCAGTCCGACTGGCTGTCCGCAGCCTTTGTGAGCGAGCTCCCAAGTTCCTTCTTCGAAGTGCCGTCACTCTGGGTGCATGGCCACATCCACGAGAGCTTCGACTATCAAGTCGGCAACTGCCGGGTGGTGTGCAATCCCCGTGGATACTTGCAGCATGGCCGCGGCCTGGAGAACAAGCAGTTCAACCCCGAACTCGTGGTCGATCTATGAGTGACATCCAGTCATCTATCCGCACGATCCAGCAAGTGCTGGCTGCCGCGACTGCGGTCTCGGGTGGGGACCTCGAGGCGGCCATCCTCTGGTACAGGAACGAGCCACTCGCGCTGTTTGATTACAGGACCGCCGAGTCGCTGGTAGCCGAAGGACGAGCTGCCGATGTGCTCAATCTCCTTGAGTCCTTCCAGGCGGGGCTTGTTGGATGATGAAGCCCTGTACTTGCCGTCTACCCATGGCAGAAGCGACGCTGACCCATGTTGCCACCGGCTACACGGGCGATTCCAGCGATTTGCTGTTCCTGGATGTCGATGGTGTTCTCCATCCTGTCGGCGTGGACTACTCGTTCAGCAGCAGGTTCTTCAGCCATTTGCCGCGGCTGGAAGAGCTTCTTCGAGAGTTCGAGTCTGTCGACGTCGTCATCTCGTCGGATTGGCGACTGGCCGAGAGCATCGAGCAACTGCAGCGGTATTTCAGTGCTGACATTCGGCACCGGATCATCGGAGCGACGCCGCAAATTGATCCCAATGCGGCCGTCCACCACGGGCGCCAGTTGGAAATCCAGGCCTGGCTCGATGGGAATGGCCGCAGCGACGCGGAATGGGTCGCACTCGACGATTGGCCCTCGCACTTCGAAGCGGGCTTCGCGCGGCTCGTCCTCACCGATCCCAAGCGTGCATTCGATCAAGACAGCTTCCAGGAACTGCGCTCGCACTTCCTGCGGTTCGCGGCTGGACGATGAACCGCCATCGGCATATGCAATGAAACCGCTCATCTCATCGGACCTCCATGCGCGATCCGAGCACAACCAGTCGAAGCCCAAGCTGATGTTCTTCGGCGACCCGCACGGCGATCTCGATCCGGTGATTGCCGCGGTTGAGCGCCTTCAGCCTGAGGCGATCGTGCTGCTGGGTGACATCCAGGCGCGCCGACCTCTGCACGACGAGCTAAGGCCGATCCTGGATCTCACCGAGATCTGGTTCATCCACGGGAACCACGACACGGACTCCGATGCCGACTACGACAACCTGTGGGGATCAGAGCTCGCCACCCGCAACCTACACGGACGCATCGTCGAGATCGCCGGATTCAAGGTCGCAGGCCTGGGCGGCATCTTTCGCCGCAAGATCTGGGATCCGCAGCGGCCGATCGAGGAGGCGGCGTTCCAGTCGAGCGATGCCATGCGCCGCACCATGAAGCGCGAGGAACGGTGGCGCGACGGCATCTCCCGCAAGCACCGGTCCTCCATCTTCCCGGCCGACTACCAGCAACTGCTGCAGAGCGGCCACTCCGACATTCTGGTGACGCACGAGGCACCGGCGGCCCACCCGCACGGCTGGCAGGTGATCGACGAGCTTGCCGAGACGCTCGGTGTCCAGCTGGTGGTCCATGGCCACCACCATCAGTACATCGACTATCTCGCCGAAGGCCTGACAACTGCCGCGGCACCGTTCCGCGCCTTCGGAGTCGACATGGGCTCGCACTTGGCGTGGCCAACTGATCCCCAGAACAGTACTGAATCGGAAGGCCCTTCACAAGACTTGCTCGATCTCGCAGCCGAGGTGTTCGGTGTCGCGGCCCAGGACTGGCTGGGTAAGCCGCACAAGCTGTTCGACGGTCAAACACCAGCAGCGTTCGCAACCGAGGGCGGCTCAGAAAAGGTGCGATCCATCCTCAACGCAATTCGAAACGGCGGGGTTGTATGAAAGCCGCTGCGGCGCAGTTCTGCGCCTTCGGGGTCGGCATGGGCTTGCACCTCGCGTGGCCGCTTGATGGTGATCGAGTAGGAGGCTCGGAGTGATCCTTTTCCTCGACTTCGACGGCGTGCTACATCCCGAAGGGGAGGACCACATCCACAACGGCGGCGTCGACTTCTGCTTCCTGCCGCGCCTGGAGGCGTTGTTGCGCGAGTTCCCATTCGTGAAGATCGTGATCAGTTCGTCCTGGCGTGAGCACCTGCTCAACAAGACGCTGCTGAAGCCGTTCTCCAGCGACATCCGGGCCCGCATCGTTGGAGCTACCCCTCCTTCGGGGTTTGGCCTTCAGCCGCCGTACAGGAAGCGTGAAGGAGAAATCCTCGCTTGGCTACAGATCCACGATGCGGTCGACGAGCCATGGGTCGCACTCGACGATGCCTATTGGCAGTTCGATCGCTGCAAGGACCACCTGGTGGTGTGTGGCTCATTCACCGGCTTCGACGACAAGGCCAGTGCCGAGCTTCGTGCGCGCTTTGAAGGGGCGATTCAATGAAAGTGTTGATTCTTTCAGACCTGCACCTCGAGTTCGCTCCGTTCGAACCATCGCCCGATCTAGAGTTCGATGTCGTCATTCTCGCCGGCGACATTCATTCACCGGCCAAACGCGCCGTCCAATGGGCCGCTGATCGCTTTCGCAACAAGCCCGTGGTGTACCTGCTTGGAAACCACGAGTACTACGATGGCCGCCTGGACACGACATTGGCCGAAGCGCGCCGCGAAGCCGAAGGCAGCAATGTCCATCTGCTCGACGGTGACGAGCTGGTGATCGACGGCGTACGCTTCCTCGGCGCGACGCTTTGGACCGACTTCGCGCTCGCCATCAAAACGCCTGAAGGTCCGATCAGCGATGTCGGGCGCGCCATGAAGATGGCGACCAACCTGTTGAATGATTACGCGCTGATCCGCACGGTCGACGAGTCGGCAGAACCCGATACCTGGCGCGACAAGCAGGGAAGAAAGCTTCAAGCGGCCGACACGCTGCGGATTCATCAGGCACAGCGAGCCTGGCTGCGTGACAGGCTGGCAGAACCGTTCGCCGGACCGACGGTGGTCGTGACGCACCACGCACCTCATCGTGGCTCACTGGCGCAGCGCTACGCCGATGACTGGGCCTCGGGGGCCTTCGTCAACGAGCTTCCGGATGCATTCTTTGACGTACCCGTTCTCTGGTTCCACGGCCACACGCATCAGTCGTTCGACTATCGTGCCCGCTCTTGCCGGGTCGTATGCAATCCGCGCGGCTACGTGAACTGGAGCGGCAGGATCGAGAACAAGGCGTTCGATCCTGGCCTGGTCATCGACATGAGTGTCGATCGGCATTGAGTTCTGAACTCGAAAACCCGCTGCGCCAACAATTTAGGCGGATTTGGGTCACGGCGGTCTGAACCGCTGTCTCACTGAGCTCTGAATTCCTCGGGTTGTGTATCACTAAGTTTGGAATTTAGCGGCTAAATTGCGACCTCGACACTGGAGCATCGGTCGTCTTGGCCGCGCGGTGCGTCGCTACTTGGGGCCGTCTGACGGCATATCGGTCAAAAGTCAGACGGCAAGAGCCGAGGAGCAATCGTGAGCGACTGGGAATTTCTGTATGAGATGCGCGAGCGCGGCTACAGCGCCGAGGACATCGCTGATGCCGCGGGCACAGGAGTTGCCCCTTGGGAATGGAAGTACGTCGACAGAGAGTGGGCCGATGAGCAGCTTGAACACGTTCTAGAGGAGGATGCTCGGTCAATCCAGCCTGTTGGAAGCAGAGACGGTTTTCCGTTCAGCATCCTTGAACAGACGGAAATTTTCCGAGATTTAGTTGACTGCGCGGCACGCCATTTTGAGAACACTGGGCGATACCTACAAGTCTGGGGGGAACTCGGAGAAATCTACGCAGAGATCAAGTTTGGGCTTCGCCGCCATGCGACCCACGCGCCGGGCTCGGACGGAACGATTGGCGGCAAGCTTGTTGAAGTGAAGACCATCTCGCCCGAGAAGGCCAGCGACCGCGCATCGGTCAAGAGCCAGGGCAACTT
The DNA here is from genome assembly GCF_024701975.1 of Variovorax sp. ZS18.2.2. Lineage (GTDB taxonomy): Bacteria > Pseudomonadota > Gammaproteobacteria > Burkholderiales > Burkholderiaceae_C > Variovorax. The sequence continues at coordinate 299,172 of NZ_JANLNM010000004.1, read as the reverse complement.
CGAGCAGTTGCTTATCGTCCGCATTGATCGGGACTTCCAGTTTCGAGGCAAGCTTATTGACCGCAACGAGCTAAAGGGCGGTGCAGGAAAGCTTCTCCACGGGCGGCTTGCCTGACACAAGAAATGCTTGCCTACGAAAAGACGCACTTCCTCGACATCGGCGTCTTCGCGATGTCGCCCGCGCCGGTGCAGATCAAGGTTGCTTTCTGTCCTTTCTTCAGCGCGGCGGCGGCGTTCTTTTCGGAGTCCTCTAACGCGAACTGCGGCTGAAGGAACGGGTTGCCGCCTTTCATGGTGATGTAGATGCCCCCACCGAAGCCGGTGTTGATCGAATCCACCGCACCGGTGACTTTGTAGCGCCTGCCCTTGTACTGGTTGTCTGCCGCCACGGTATTTTCGTCGTAGGCGGCGGCGAGCTGGGCAGGCGTGGTTTCAAAGTCGAACGCTGGTACGGCAGGTGCGCCCGGAGTGCTTGCGTTGGCACTCGCGCTGGTGGATGCCCGCTCCTTCGGGTCAGACATCGTTCCAATGATGAAGAGCACGCCAACGATGATCACTATGCCGTAGATGGTGTTCCGCAAGAAGCCGGGCTTCTTTTTCTTCGCGGCGCCGCAGTGGGGGCAAGTCTTCGCCTCGCTGCTGATTTCTTTCTGGCACTCCCTGCATTTGACCATGGCCATCTTCTCTCTCCGGTTAAATATTGGTTCTAGATCCGCTCGCTCTGCCGATGCACCATGCGCTCGACCATGATGCACGAGTCGCAACAGTCAGAGCGCATTTTGCCGTGCCCGCGGCGCGGCCAGGACACGAGCAACACGACTGGTGGAGCCTTCTTCTGGAAGGCCCATAACGGCGTCTTGCAATCGGTGTTTTATGCGTCAAGCCCGCTATGCTGCGCACCACCACAGGAGCGAAGAAATGAAGGTTCAACCGGTCCGAGCCGCAGCGAGTTTGACGATCGCGTGCTTGGTCTCGCAGGGGGCTATCGCAGCTCCTATGCGCCTGCTCTGCGCGGCGCGCGATGGGGGTTCCCCGCTTGTCATCGTGATGGACGCTGAGGCCCGGACGATGAACGGCCTGCCCGCCTTATTCAGCGACACACAAATTCGGTGGGTTGCACAGCTGAGAGACGCGAAAGGGCACGTGGAGCCCTACGACCTGTCGATCAGCCGTTTGAACGGCGCCTATACGCAGATGGGAAGGGGCGGGTGGGCATATCCGGTGACCCTGTTCTGCGAGAAGGCACCGGCTCCGAAGTTCTAGCTCCGCATTCTGCCGATTGAGCGCCAGGCCGGCGGCGCCCGGCTGTCTGGGGAGTTTCGCGGGCGCGAAACCGACTGCAGCAGCCCGTTGTGGTTCGGTGCGTTAAGAGTTCAGAACTCAGTGAGAAAAATTCGAGGGTCAGTGAGAACCGACAATGAGCCCTTCGGTCATCGAAACAGTTTGTGGAGTTATCCAATCATGACTAGTGGCGCGTCCAGAATGACGCGGCTACGCATGACGTTGACGCTATAGCGCATTGGAATCAGCACTGCCGCTTTCTCCGTCGATGATATGACAGGCAAACGCGCCGAGATCACAGATCTGAACGACCGCTTTGTCTAGCGCTGCAACGGCGCGGCACAATGTGTCCATGCCAAACATCGCCTCGATCCTCAAAGCCGAAATTTCCCGCGTTGCTCGCAAAGAAGTTCGCGCTGAGATAGAAACACTCAAGAAGGCATCCGTCGCCCATCGCTCATCGATTGCCGAGCTACGTCGCCAAGTGAATTCACTCGAGAAGGAGCTGCGTCGTGTTGCTAAGGGTTCGAAGCGCCCCACCACAGCAGTTGGTTCGGACAATGAGGCGGCAGCAGCCACGAAGCGCCGATTCAGCGCAACCAGGTTGGCGGCACACCGCGCAAAGCTCGGGCTCTCCGCGGCGAGCTATGGGCAACTGATCGGCGTTTCCGGGCAAACGATCTACCACTGGGAACAAGGCAAGGCACGCCCGCGGGCGGCACAGCTCGAAAATCTTGCGTCGGTGCGAGATCTCGGCGCGCGCGAAATTGCGGAGCGCCTGACCACGCGATAGTCAGAGCTTTTCGCAGATCAGCGAGGGATCGCACAGCGAAGTCAGTTCGCCGATGTACGAAGCGAGCGCCTCCCGGACCGAGGCCTCCCCTGCGTCGCAGCGACTTCCCATGATGATGTTCACTGCGACGTCGATCTTCTTCCAAGGACATACCCTGGATCGCAGCGCATCCAATCCCCACTGGTTCAGCCCCGCCTCGATGATTCGTTCCACGCAGATCACGCGGCCATGAAACGGTTCACGCGCTTCAAGCGGTAGCGCTGCAAGTGCGCGCAGCGCCCGCTTGTCTCCGGTCAGCAGCCTTGTCTCCGGTGCTGCCACGAGCGATGCGAGAAGCACCGCCTCGCCGGCGTCGATGCCCAACACGTTTTCGAAATCACCCAGGCTTTGACTCGCGGGCTCTATCGGCGCCTGCATCAAGGCGATGGCTTCGAGTACGCGGTCGGCCGCTTCAACCGCGTGGAACACACGCCCGTCGAGTTTGCTCTTTGCCTTGATGGCCCGGTACTTTGACGAGGCGAGCGTGGTGCACTCTTGCAGCGGGATGCCCATCAACAACGGGATCTCATCGAGAAGCCCCCAGTGCGCCAGCTTGCACAGCGCGTCGACGTCGATCAGCAGACGCACGCTTCAGTTCGCTCCATCCCAGCCGGTGATCTGCGACACGAGGTCCTGCAGATCATCGGCGACGCGGCTGAGATCCAAGTGCGAGCGCAACTGCTGCAGCAGCGCTCCCTCTGGATCCAAGTCTTCACTGAGGAAGTTCAGCGCCGTCAGCGCGGTGGGCCAACGCTTCGTGAGAAAGGCATACCTCAGAACGAAGTGTCCCGCTTCGATACCCACAGCGCCAGCAGCGCCGCGGGCCAGTACCGCGATGTCCACAGGCGCAGCCAAAACTGGCCATTTGGTCACATGCGCCGTCACCTCGTCGCCACCCAGCGTCTGGAGCGCGAAGCTGTCCGCTTCTGCTTCCTGGCCGTCTGTCGACAACTCGGTTGCATACGTGCTCGTCTCCTGAAGCGACACATCGATGATGGAGGATCCGGGGCGCAGATGCCCCAGTGCGATGTGTCCGATTTCATGCGCCAGGATGAAGCTCAGCCAGGCCCGCGACGACTTCTTCTTCGCGATCACGATGGCCGGACGTCCGCCCAACTGCAGCGCGGCCCCATCCATCTTGCGCACGCCCACAGGCAGATGTGGCAAGGGAATGACCGGGATTCCGTGGGCCCAGCACAGGTCCAGAAGGGCACTGAAACCGAACTGACCGGCGCGATCGCGCATGGCCAGTGCGCGCAACTCACCTGGATTTGGAGGCAACGGAACGTACGGGATCGGCAAGGCGGCCAGCACTGCCTGCGCAAGAGATGACGCAATGAAGCTTGCGGCCGAGAGTGAAGACGCCTCAATGTTGACCGAGTGCTTGTAGGCAACGCTGGCCATGGCACCTTTGGGAACGATCTGACCCGACAGCAGCGGCTGAAGCTCGACGCTCAGCCGCCTGCTCACGTGCATCGCCAACTCCGCCGCACCGCCGCGTTCCTTCTCCAGTGCGGGATCCCACCAGTCAGGCAGAAGCCGACGCACTTGCGCGCGCGTCAGGCCAATCGCCGACACGGCTTGGTAGATGGTCTTGGCATCCGGATGGGTCACTGCATGTTCCTGGTTGCCGTCGATGGCGCGCTCTTCAGAACGGGGCCTAACGCCTCGATCAATCGGGCGAGCAAGTCGGCCGTCTCCGGTCGTCCGTCCCAGACACGCTCGAGCGCGTCTCGCACACGCGGATTATCGAGCACGCCGCCTATCTCGGTTATGCCATTTTCGAAATCAATATTTGCATAATCCAACAGCGGCCGAATGGCTGCCGTCACGGACTTCGTCCGCCCACTCAAAAAACGGCTCACTGTGGGTTGGCCTACACCTACAGATTGAGCAAGCGCATTCACAGAGATACTCTGCCGCTTCAGGTACAGCCTGAGTGCTTCTCGGGCCCGGACAGCTTCCAAGGTGGTGGGCTTTGCTGTTCTTGGCATAACTGCATTATATAATGCATAAAATGAGCACCCCCTCCATCACCGAGCGCGAGTTGCGCCAAGCAGTTCGTTCGCGACTGCTCGCAGACGCCACCAAGTCGGGTGGACGGCTCTTCGAAGAGTTCGGTATCGAAGGTGGGGAGGCACGAGTAGACCTCGCGTTGGTGGACACACAGCTCAGCGCTTTCGAGCTGAAGAGCGATCTCGATTCATTCGCACGCCTGCACAACCAAATTCATGCCTACAACCGCGTCTTCGACCGGGTGACGCTGGTCACGGGTCCGGTCTATTCCGAGGCCAGTCTGGCCTTGATGCCTGCATGGTGGGGCGTCTGGTCAGCCGCGCGTCGTACGGACGGTACGCTCTCGCTGCACGTGCTGCGCAAGCCGAAGGCCAATCCAGTACAGGAGCGCCTGAGCATGGCCATGCTGTTGTGGCGTGCCGAATGCATCGAAGCGCTGGCCTCGCACAGGGGCGAGTTGCCTCCCAAGCGGGCCACGAAGTTCGAGTTGCAAGAGATGCTCGCGCGGGAACTCAGCATGCGTACGCTGCGTGATGCTGTCACCGGTTTTCTTCGTGAACGGCAGTTGGGCTTCTTGCCGTCGACTTCGCTCGCGCCGGATGGCCCCCCGGATGCCGTTGCCTTTGCGCTGAACTGCTTGGCATAAGCCGTGGCGGCGTGCCCCGGCAGCATGCGGCACACGCTCACGCACCGAAACCACGGCATGGTGGCATGCCTGGGAAATCCCGTAATCCAATGTAAGTAATCGTGACGTACCCTCCAGACACAACAAGTCTGGAGGGACGACCAATGCCTGCGATATGGAAATACTTGCCCATCCTGAAATGGAAGCAAGGGGAACGAATCGCCTTGAGCAAGCTCACGGGCGCCCAGTGGGATGGAATGGTCCCGCTGATCGAAATCCTCCCCATCGACCCCAAGAAGGGGACGCTCTCCGAAACGCTGGTGCCTTACATCACCAAGATTGGAGGGCAAATGGCCAAATCGATTCCGCAGGGCTCGCCCATCGCGATCGACATTCGGTACTTCATGCCTACCTATGCAAAACAGACCCAGGTGCTCACCTCGATCTGCAAGCGACTCTCGGCGCTGACAGGTCGTCAGATCATCCCGGTCATCACGGAGGCGATGGTTGCGCGTCCGGCAGACCTGCCGGACCTCGCCAAGGCCTTCGAGGTCTTCGTGCTCCGCATTCAGACACACGGCGTGACCTCCGACCAGGTCAAGGATTTCGTGAAGGTCGTGGTCGGCGCGGGCATCGCCAAATCGAGGCTTCACCTGCTCGTTGATCAGTTCTCGATCGTGGGTGTCGCCCCCGCCGCGTGCATTGCGGCCGTACAGCCTTATCTTGACGAGGCGCTTGCGGCCGGGTGCAGCAGCACCACGCTCGCAGGCGGCTCTTTCCCGCTGAACCTCGTGGGCCGCAAGCAAGGGCTGCACGACATCGAGCGCGTTGAATGGAAAGCTTGGAAGACGTTGGTTGCCAAACCTGCATACGCAAAGGTGCTGTTCAGCGACTACACCGTAAGCAACCCAGCTCCCGCGCCTGACATCGATCCCACCATGATGAATCCCTCGGTGGCCATCCGCTATGCTAGCGACGGCTTCTGGCGCTTGTTCAAGGCTGGCGGTTTCAAGAAGGGGAAGCAGGATCAATACAAGAACCTGTGCATCCTGCTCAAAGGCGATCCCGTGTATTCAGGTGCCGCTTTCAGCTTCGGCGACGATTGCTACGACAAAGCGTCCGTCGGCGTGCTCGGCAATGGCAACCCGACCAGCTGGCGGCGCGATGCCGCGAGTCACCACCTGGTGTTCACGTCGTCGGCCATATGAGACAGCGGTACTGATCCGGCCGCCTCCTTTGTCCTTGTTCAGCACTCGCGTCCGCACGCAACAGCGCAACGGGCCGCCTCACACCTGCAAACCAACCTTCGAGGAACAGCATGCCCCAACTTACAAAAGCTGATTTGCACTACACAGACTACAGCTGGACGGCCGTTCCCGGGGACGATCCGACCAAGGTCAAGGCAGATTCGGATCGGTTGAGCCGCAAGGAAGGATACGAAGTCCTTGCCTACCTCAACTCGTTTGTCGGACCGGAGAAGGCCGACTTGTCGAAGGCAACGCGGCTCATCATCGAATGGATCGTGCATGAAAAACTGCCGTCGAATGTTCAAGGAAGAACCAAGGTCACCGCGTGGATCGTTGAAAACTACGTCACCATGAAGCCCAGTTATCCACGGTAGTGAGGGTTTCTCGCGACGGCGTGCCCTCCGGCATCGGCCTCAAGATTCTGCGGCAGCCGCGACTTTGACGTTGCCGACCATGTCGATTTGGTAGTGCCCCCCCCGGACGAGACAAGCGAGATCGAAATCGCCGGCACGGTTGACGGTCCAGACGATCTCGCCGATCTAGCCTGCCGCGATATGCGCCATATAGGGTTGCCTACTTCCAAGAAGGGTTAAAGGGCATGTCCTCCGCAAAACGAGACTTCGAGCAATTCACCCAATGGCTACATCAGCAACCCCGGGGTATCGCTGATGACGTGAAGCGCCTGGCGCACTTGGTGCTCGCCAATTTCGACGGCGTTGCGCGCACCTCGACCCGTCAATCGCAGAGAGCGGGTCTCCTTGCGGACCTCTGTCGTCGCGATCTTGCCGATTCTCCGATCGACATGCCAGACATCGCTGCCAACGCGGTAGCGCAGGATTGGGCGTGGACGCGACTGAGTCGTTTGCGAGTCGGTCCCTTCAGGGGCTTTCGCCAAGCCGAGGAATTCGATCTCAGCAAGCGCGTCACCCTGATGTATGGCCCGAATGGAAGCGGCAAGAGCAGCTTCTGCGAAGCACTGGAATATGCGCTGCTTGGCAGCGTTGATGAGGCGCAGGCGACCCGTCTCGAAACCGATGCATATCTGGCGAACGTGCACGAGCGACGCTTCGTCGCTCCTGCGCTGAGCGCAAGAGATGCACGCGGCGAAGCGGTGAACCCGAGACCTAACCAAGACGCGCATCGCTTTCTCTTCGTTGAGAAGAACAGAATCGATTCATTCTCTCGGTTGGCGTCCCGCGCGCCTGCCGAGCGCTCCGCGTTAATTGCCACGCTTTTCGGCATGGACCAGTTCAACGACTTCGTGGGAGATTTCAATGATTCCATGGATGCGAAGTTGAAGCTGGTGTCTGTTAAGCAGAGGCAACTAATGACCGCACGGGCGGGCCTAGCCCAAGACCAGCAGACCTTGGAACGAGAAAAGGAGACGATCGCTACGCTGGACCTGGAAGACGCCGCCTTGGCGGCCGAGTTGCAACCGGATCTGGCCTTCGAGGCCATGCAGACCTACATCGGTACGGAACAGGCCCCGGGAAAGTTGCAGGAGCTTTCGGCGCTGATCGACAGGGTCCAACCGGCGATGGTGAACGTATCGCGCGCGGACGTCGGCCGCCAGTTGGCTGAAGCGACAGAAAAACAGACCGCACTCGATGCCCGCGAGGAAGAGTTGCGTAGCAAGGGCGATCAGATTTCCTTCCAGGAACTCTACACCGCGGTCTCGAAATTGCGCAAGGCCGACAGCGCGACATGCCCCGCGTGCGACACACCGCTGGCACAGGTGACTCGTGATCCATTCGCCAAAGCGATCGACGGTCTCGCACAACTTCGCGAGCTCGCGGAACTGCAAAACGCGAGGGATGCCGCGCGCACAAGGCGCGATGCAGTCTCTACAGCTCTGCACGAAGTAGTCGAAAGGCTGCAAAGATTCGAGCATGCGGAAATGGGTGGTGCAGCACCCGCCCGAGTTCCCCTACAGATCCAGATCGCCAGCCCTTGGTGGACGAAGCTGCAGGAGCCCATCGATGGCGGCACAACCCAGTTCGGGAGGCTCTGTGCCGCGGCAGACCGCGCGGCGTTGCGCGATGCTGAAACGAAGACCGCAACAGATGAGCGCGCTCAGCGAATCCGCGAACGAGACACGCTGCAAGGCCTGAAGGAACGCGCCGTGGTCCAGGTTTCCAAGCGGCAACAGCTTGCGCTCCTGGTCGACGCAGCGCGCATGCGTGTAGCTGCATTCGACGAGCAGAACGCCGCACTCATCGAGCAGGCGGAGGCGGAAAAAGTCGAGATCGAACTCGATATGCGTATTGGCGTGGCATACGACGCATTTCTTCGGTTGCTCAGGCAGTACCGTGACGGCCTACCGGCGCAGTTGATGGCGGGGCTGAACGAATCGGCAATGGCGCTCTACAACGATTTCAACCGGCAGGACCGGGATGAGGACAAGCTCGCCGCGCTTTTCCTACCGACCTCGAACGCCATGCGCATTCAGGTCGCCTTCCGAGCCAATCCCGATCGACGGCACGACGCGTTGCAGGTGCTCAGCGAAGGACACATTCGGTGCCTCGGCTTGGCCGTGGTGCTGGCCAAAGCGATTGCCACTGGCGCACCGCTGATCGTCTTCGATGATGCGATCAACGCGATCGATACCGAGCACCGTCAAGGCATTCGGGAAACCATCTTCGATACTCAGCGCTTCGCCGGCACACAGCTCATCGTGACCTGCCACAGCCAAGAATTCATCAAGGACATTCAGAATCACATGCTGCCGGCTCAGCGCAACGACCTGCAGGTGTATGGAATCCGTCCCCACAGAGGCGACTATCACCCGGTGATCCATGCCGACCCCCAGATTCGCAGCTATCTCGTGGAGGCTCGGGCAGCCATCAACGGCATGAACGATCGCGGCGCCCTCGCTGCGTCTCGCCAGGCGTTGGAGATGCTCAGCGGCCGAGTCTGGAAATGGTTGATCAACCACGACCATGGCAACTTGTCTATTTCCATGCGCCGACCGGGTGCGGAGCCAGAGCTGAGGAACCTGTGCGAGCAGCTTCTCAGCAAAGCCAGGGCGGCCGGATTCGCTCATCAGGACAAGGCGGAGGTGATCGCATGCCTCCAGGCGCTCCTTGACGCCAACGCTCACGTTTGGAACTACTTGAACAAAGGCACCCACGAAGAGGAAGACCGCGAGGACTTCGAACCCGGGGTTGTCGAATTGGTGGTTGGCACGCTTGAGCGTCTCGATGCTCTTGTGCTCGGAAGAGCCGTGGCACCCCAACCTGCGCCCGCGGCACCCGCCGCTGGCGCCTGAAAGTCTTGTGATCCAGCAGACCCTGCAGATGAGTTCGCTGTACATCCACCGCGCTGAGCGGAATCAGCCAATCGAGGGCGCGGATGTCCACCGAACTTGCCATGGCATCGAGCGATCAGCGTTTCGCCCCGCCGCTAGCTGCGGCTGAGTGGAGCGAACGATTGAGCAGCCCAGCAGCAATCGCAACGCCGATAAGCAGAAGAGCCATCCCTGCCAGTCGCGTGATGCTGAAGCTTTCGCCGTAGATCAGCGAGGACATGCTCAGTCCGACCGCGGGCGCCAGCAGAGCGAAAGGTGCGACGGTGCTGGCCGAGTAGCGCTGCAACAGATCTCCCCAGATCGCGTACGCCAGCACGGTCGCCAGTAGCCCGAGGTAGACCGGCGCGAAAAGACCCCACATCGATGCGTGCGTCACTGCCCACATGAGCGCCCCCGGGCCGTCCTGCATGAACGAGAGCGCCAGCGCGGGGACAGGGGGAACCAGGCTGGCCCACGCCATCAGGTGAAGCATTTTGACCTTGGACAGCCGCTTGATCACCAGGTTGCCAACAGCCCAGCTCAACGCTGACGCGAGGGTCAGCGCGAAGGCCAGTACAGGCACGTTGCCGTTGAGCGTCAGGCCGATCACGAGCAGCCCGACGAGAGCAACGACCATGCCGATAGTCTGCCGGGTGCTGGGGCGGTCTCCAAACATCAGGGCCGCGAATACGACCGTGAAGAGCGCCTGGGTCTGCACTACGAAGGCAGTGAGTCCGGCGGGCATTCCAAATGCGATCCCGAAGAACTGCAGCAGAAACTGCCCAGTGAAGACGGTGAGGCCGATGAACACCACCGCCTTCCACGAAATCGCGGGCCGCGGCAGCCAGAGCACTCCCACGGCGGCCACCAAGAACCGTAGCGCGGTCAATTGCGGCGGTGTGAAGCTCTCCAAGCCAATCTTGCTGACGACAAACGCCACACCCCAGATCACGGCAACCAAAACGGCGAGAAGCATGTGGAACGGCCTCATTGGAGGATCTCCTGTTGCGGCACGACTTTGGAGCCGGGTACTTGCATGGATTCAATGATTCGACGATACTTGAATTATGGAAGAAAACACTGTTGTCCGTTCTTTGATGGCACTTGCGCAGTCGGTTCGCCTTCGGGTGTTTCGTGCTTTGGTCGTTGCAGGTCCTCAGGGCATGACCCCAGGCGCGCTGACGGAAGCTCTGGCGGTTCCAGCGACCAGCCTCTCGTTCCACCTCAAAGAGTTGACGAATGCCGGTCTCGTCTCGCAAGAGCGGCAGGGCCGGCATCTGATCTACCGGGCGTCGTTCGACCAGATGAATGACTTGCTGGCCTACCTCACCGAGAACTGCTGCCAAGGGCAGGCATGTGTCGCGGAGGCCGACGCCTCGTGTGCTTGCTGACATTCACGCCCGCCGTCGAGCCATGAACCCCGAACAGGCAAGCGCCGCTGACTTTGCGCAAGTGCGCTCGCTGCTGCTCACTTGCGAGTTGCCCGACAGCGATCTGAGCCCAGGTCACATGAACGACTTCCTTGTGCTTCGAGCCGACGACGGCTTGGTGGGCTGCGTTGGGCTTGAGCGTGCGGGAGATGCAGGCCTGTTGCGTTCTCTGGCAGTAGCTCCCGAGAGTCGGGGCGCTGGCCTCGGCGATGTGCTCCTGCACGCGATCGAAGCCAGGGCTGGAACTGCAGGCATTCAGCGGCTGTTCCTGCTCACGACAACCGCACCCGACTTCTTCGCTGCACGCGGCTACCTTTCCTGCCCGAGATCCGACGCACCCGACACGATCCAAGCTACCTCTGAATTCGCCAGCATCTGCCCCGCCTCGGCAACCTGCATGGCCCGCGCGCTTGGATCGACGACCTCGAGCTAGGCGTATCGCCAAAACATTACCCCTTTCTCAACGCCCATTTAGGAGAGCCCGTCATGAAGCGTTTCCACGTTCACCTGCACGTCGATGACCTAAGCAAGAGCATCGCCTTCTACTCACACCTCTTTGCGGCAGAGCCTGCGCGCGTCGAACGCGACTACGCGAAATGGATGCTGGAAGACCCTCGGGTCAATTTCGCGATCTCCACGGTGGGCAATGGCGCCGGCATCGATCACCTCGGTATCCAGGCCGATGACGAAAGCGAACTCGCTGAACTGAAGGTTCGCGCCCAAGCCGCGGACCAGACGCTGCTCGACGAAGGCGAAACCGTGTGCTGCTATGCCAAGAGCGAAAAGCACTGGGTCACCGACCCACAGGGCATTGCCTGGGAGCACTACCGGACGCTCGAGGCGGCCGTCGTGTACGGCCAGAGCCGTGCGGCGGACGCCCCAGCGGAGGTTGCGAGCGCCTGCTGCGCCGGCCCCGTTGGCCTGAAAACCATCCCCGTAGTGGCGCCCCCCCGCAAAGCCTGCTGTTGAAAGCACCCCATGACTGAACGCAAACACAACGTCCTCTTCATCTGCACGGGCAACTCCGCCCGCTCCATCCTGGCCGAGGGAATCCTCGACCACCTGGGTTCTGACCGCTTCACCGCCTTCTCGGCGGGAAGCCACCCCAAGGGTGCCGTGCATCCGCTCGCGCTGGCCACATTGCGCAACCTGCACTTCAGGGACTCCGGCTACCGAAGCAAAAGCTGGGGTGAGTACGCGAAGGACGGCGCACCGCACATGGATTTCGTGATCACCGTGTGCGACCAGGCCGCCGGCGAGGTGTGCCCGATCTGGCCGGGTCAACCTATCACCGCGCACTGGGGCCTTGCCGATCCGGCGGCGGCCGAAGGATCGGACGAAGCCCGGCAGCGCGCGTTCACCGACGCGGCTGTCACGCTCAAGCGCCGCATCGAATTCTTGCTCTCGCTCCCACTCGCCAAGCTCGAGACCTTGGCCATTCAACGCGAAGTTCGCGACATCGGAATCCGCTGACATGACGACGAATATCCTGATCCTCTGCACCCACAACTCGGCGCGCAGCGTGCTGGCAGAAGGCATGTTCAACCATTGGGCACAAGAACTCGGCGTCGACGCGCGCGCCTACAGCGCCGGTAGCGCGCCCAGCGGCCGTATCAACCCGGTGGCCATCGAAGTGCTCGAGAACGCCGACATCGACACCTCCAGTTATCGCAGCAAGAGCTGGGATGAATTCACGGCGCCTGACGCACCGACCATGCGCGTGGTGATCACCGTGTGCGACAGCGCCGCGCAGGAAACCTGCCCCTACTGGCCCGGCTCGCCCGTGCAGATCCATTGGGGTTACCCGGATCCGTCCAATGTCGGAGCGAGCGCGGATGAAAAGCGGGACGCCTTCGAATCCACCCGCCAGGCCATCGGCGAACGCATGCGCAAGCTGGCTCAAATCCCATTCGACACCCTGAACGACGCACAGCTGCGCGCGGCCCTCGAAAGCATCTGATCCAGGTCTGAGAGATTCCCGGCCTTGTGTAGCAGGCGGGCAGTGCCTGCTTGTGCATCTCAACTAACAACCAAGAAAAACTCTCCAATGCTCGCGGCTATCCTGATCTTCGTCTTCACGCTCGTGCTCGTCATCTGGCAGCCACGCGGCCTGGGCATCGGCTGGAGCGCTTCGCTCGGCGCCGTCATTGCGTTGCTCTTTGGCGTGGTTCACCTCGCGGACATCCCGGTCGTCTGGGGCATCGTATGGAACGCGACCGCGACCTTCGTTGCCGTCATCATCATCAGCCTGCTGCTCGATGAAGCCGGCTTCTTCGAATGGGCCGCGCTGCACGTGGCGCGCTGGGGCAACGGGCGCGGCCGGCTGCTGTTTGCATTCATCGTGCTGCTGGGCGCAGCGGTCTCGGCGCTCTTCGCCAACGATGGCGCCGCGCTGATCCTCACGCCCATCGTGATGGCCATGCTCGTCGCGCTGGGCTTCACGCCCGCCGCCACGCTCGCGTTCGTGATGGCGGCCGGCTTCATCGCGGATACGGCCAGCCTGCCGCTGATCGTGTCGAACCTGGTGAACATCGTCTCGGCCGACTTCTTCAAGATCGGCTTCAACGAATACGCATCGGTCATGGTGCCGGTGAACATCGCGGCCGTGCTCGCGAGCCTGCTGGTGCTGATGCTCTACTTTCGCCGCGGCATTCCAGCGAGCTACGACGTGGCCCAGCTCAAGGCGCCAGTCGATGCGATTCGCGATCCGGCGACGTTCCGGGCCGGCTGGATCGTGCTGGTGCTCCTGCTCATCGGCTTCTTCGGCCTGGAGCCGCTGGGCGTTCCCGTCAGCGCGGTGGCGGCCGTGGGTGCGGTCATCCTTCTGGGCGTTGCGGCGCGCGGACATGTCATCAGCACGCGCAAGGTGCTGCACGGTGCGCCCTGGCAGATCGTGATCTTCTCGCTGGGCATGTACCTGGTGGTCTACGGCCTGCGCAACGCAGGTTTGACCGGCCAGATCGCCTCGCTGCTGAACGTCTTCGCGGAAAGCGGCGTCTGGGGTGCTGCCATGGGCACGGGCTTTCTCACGGCCGCACTTTCATCGGTGATGAACAACATGCCGACCGTGCTGATCGGTGCGCTCTCCATCGACGCATCGAGCGCGAGCGGCATCGTGAAGGAAGCCATGATCTACGCCAACGTGATCGGCTGCGACCTGGGCCCCAAGATCACGCCGATCGGCAGTCTGGCAACGCTGCTCTGGCTGCATGTGCTCGAGAAGAAGGGCACCACCATTGCCTGGGGCTACTACTTCAAGGTCGGCATCGTGATGACCATCCCCGTGCTCGCGGTCACGCTGGCCGCTCTTGCGCTTCGCTTGAGCCTCGGCTGAGGCTGCGCCACCTCTCCACACCTACTTTTCGAATCTCATGAGCGACGTCACCATCTATCACAACCCCGCCTGCGGCACGTCCAGGAACGTGCTCGCGTTGATCCGCAACACGGGCGAGGCGCCCACGGTCATCGAGTACCTGAAGACCCCGCCCGATCGCGCCACGCTGAAGCAGCTGATCGCGGCCATGGGCGTGCCGGTGCGCGATGTGCTGCGCCGCAAGGGAACGCCTTTCGACGAACTCGGCCTCGACGATCCGAAGTGGACCGAAGAGCAACTGATCGACTTCATGGGGCAGCACCCGATCCTCATCAACCGGCCGATCGTGGTGACGCCGCTTGCCACGCGGCTGTGCCGGCCTTCCGAAGCCGTGCTCGACATCCTGCCGCGCCCGCAGCTTGGCGCGTTCACCAAGGAAGACGGCGAAGCCGTGATCGACGCGAAAGGCCAGCGTGTCGCAAAGCCCTGATCTGCCCAACATCGATCCGGAAGCCTTTCGCCGCCCCGATCTGCACAGTCTCCTGCCTGCAACGCGCGCCGCACATGCACCGCGCATCCTGCTGCTCTACGGATCGGTGCGCGAGCGCTCCTACAGCCGGCTGCTGACCGAAGAGGCCGCGCGCCTGCTTCGTGCCATGGGTGCGGAGACCCGCATCTACGATCCCCGCGGTCTTCCGCTGCCGGACGGCGCGCCCGAAGATCACCCGAAGGTGCAGGAGTTGCGCGACCTGGCGCAGTGGGCCGAGGGCATGGTGTGGACATCGCCCGAACGCCACGGCGCGATGACCGGCATCATGAAAGCGCAGATCGACTGGATCCCGCTGGCCGTCGGCTCGGTGCGCCCCACCCAGGGCAAGACGCTTGCGGTCATGGAGGTGTCGGGCGGCTCGCAGTCGTTCAACGCGGTGAACCAGCTGCGCGTGCTCGGACGCTGGATGCGCATGATCACGATCCCCAACCAGTCGTCGGTGGCCAAGGCCTTCCTCGAGTTCGAGGAGAACGGCCGCATGAAGCCTTCGCCGTACTACGAGCGGGTGGTCGACGTGATGGAAGAGCTGGTGAAGTTCACGCTGCTCACGCGCGACTGCGCGGATCACCTGGTCGACCGCTACAGCGAGCGGCGCGAGAGCGCGGAAGCCCTGTCGAAGCGGGTCAACCTGCGCAGCATCTAGTTTGACCGTTGCCGAGCGGACATTCATGACAACGGTAATGCTCGGCGTAACCCAGACCTTGGCTTGGGCATCGTCGTACTACCTTCTTGCGGTGCTGGCAGGTGCTGTGGGCCGAGATGTCGGCATGTCGACCTCCATGGTCTTCGGTGCTTTTTCGACAGCGTTGCTTGTCGCCGCGGGCGTGGGTCCGTATGCCGGTCGAATCATCGATCGGTTCGGCGGACGCCCGGTGCTGGTCACCAGCAATCTGATCTTCGCGGCCGGGCTGGCGGGCTTGAGTCAGGCCATACAGCCGGCTCACGTCTTCATCGCGTGGGCTGTCATCGGCGTTGCCATGGGCAGTGGACTTTACGAAGCGGCGTTCGCGACGGCTGTGCGTCTGCACGGCCACGACGCGCGCCGGACGATCACCGGCATCACCCTGTTCGCAGGTTTTGCAAGCACGATCGGATGGCCCTTGTCTGCCTATCTGGAGGGGCGCGTTGGCTGGCGTGGGGCATGCGTCTCATGGGCGACATTGCACTTGCTCATTGGCATCCCGCTGAACGCCTTGCTGCCGCGCGCGGGCCTTTCCGCGGCTTCCATGCAGGCAGCCGCCGGCAAGGCAGAAGGTCTTGGCCTCTCTGCAGCGCAACAGCGCCGCGCCGCAATCCTGATGGCTTACGTCTTCGCCGTGACCTGGTTCATCAGCACCTCTATGGCCACACACTTGCCACAACTGCTGCTGGCCAGCGGCGCCACGCTGGCCGTGGCGGTGGGCATCGCCGCTCTGGTCGGGCCGGCCCAAGTGGTGGGCCGGGTGATCGAGTTCACGCTTCTCAAGCGCGCGCATCCGCTGTTGTCGGCCCGCCTGGCCACGCTGGCTCACCCACTCGGCGCCCTCTGCCTCGGCCTGTTCGGTACTTCGGCCGCTCCCGGCTTCGCGGTGCTGCACGGCTTGGGCAACGGCATTCTGACCATCGCCATCGGGACGCTCCCGCTCCTGATCTTCGGCACCAAGGGCTACGGCCAGCGCCAGGGATTTCTGATGGTGCCAGCGCGCATCGTTCAGGCCGGCGCGCCGTTCCTGTTCGGCATCGCCGTGGAACGATGGGGAGATGGTGCTTTATGGGTCTCCGCGATGCTTGGCCTATCCGCGTGCCTTGCACTGGTGGTCATGACCGCTGACATGAGGAAGGTTTTACGTGTCTCTGAGGTGCATTGAAATCAGAACCCTGATCGTCGCGTGACCCACGATGTGATCATCATCGGTGGTGGCCAAGCGGCGCTCTCCGTCGCATATTTCCTGCGGCGGGCACAGCGCTCGTTCCTGATGCTTGATGCTGAAGAGGCCGGTGGCGGAGCCTGGCAGCACGGCTGGGATTCGCTGAGGCTGTTCTCGCCGGCGACGTGGAGTTCCATCGCGGGCTGGCCGATGCCGAACGCGGGTACCAGCTACCCCGGCCGCGACCATGTGGTGAGTTACCTGCGAGATTACGAGAAGCGATATGCGCTTCCGATCGAGCGGCCCGTGCTGGTGTCGTCGGTTACGCGCGCCGAGCAGGGGTTCGAGGTTCGCGCCGGGAATCGGACCTGGACGACGCGAACGATCGTGAGCGCGACGGGCACTTGGCGCAAGCCTTTCGTGCCCGACTATCCGGGCATCGCGAATTTTTCTGGCCGCCAGCTGCACTCGGCCCACTATCTAAGCCCGGGCGAGTTCAGAGGACAACAGGTCATGGTCGTGGGTGGTGGGAATTCCGGCGCGCAGATCCTTGCCGAGGTCTCGCTCTCGGCTGCCGAGACCGTGTGGGTCACGCAGGACGAGCCCACATTCCTGCCGGACGACGTCGATGGCCGGGTCCTGTTCGAACGCGCGACCGCGCGATGGCACGCGCTGCAAGAGGGGCGAAGCCTGGATGATCTACCTGGTGGGTTTGGCGACATCGTCATGGTGCCGCCTGTGGTGGACGCGCGCACTCGGGGCGTCTTGTCCTCTGTCAGGCCTTTTGAGCGGATGACGGAAGACGGCGGCGTATGGAGCGGCGGCGTGGCACGCAGCTTCGATGCGGTGATCTGGTGCACCGGCTTCCGGGCAGCCTTGGATCACTTGGTGCCACTTGATATCGTCGAAGACGGAAAAGTGGCTGTGAGGGGCACTCAATCATGCGATGTGCCTGGCGTGTGGCTGGTGGGCTATGGCGAATGGACCGGCCCAGCCTCGGCAACGCTGATCGGCGTGATGCGCACTGCCAGAAGTACCGTCAATGAACTCGACGAGTTCCTGAAGACCGAGCCATAACGGGGAACACCCCATTTCTGCGCCCAATCTGGCAAAAAACTCCCCGATTGGGATGGCCATAGCGCGAAAAGCACCCGAGAACCCTTCATCAACGGGTCGTCATAGGTCGCCATCATTTCAGAACTTATCCCAGCCAAGCAACGCAGGGACGAGGTGGCGCAAGCCGATGCCATTCAGACGCCAAGTGTCAACCAACCTGTTGAGGGGATACCCAGATGAATGCGAAGGATCAAGGACTGGCCCAACGTATCGAAGAGGTCCAGCACTACTACGGCGCGACTCTCAATGACAAGGAAGATCTGGCGACCAACGTCTGCACCGTGGATGAACCGCCATCTGAAGCTATCAAGGCGATCTTGAAGAAGATCCACCCGGAGGTGCAGATGCGCTTCTATGGTTGCGGGGCGCCATTCCCTCCGCTGCTCGACGGCACGACCGTGCTCGACCTGGGATGCGGTGGCGGCCGCGACTGTTTCATCCTGTCCAACCTGGTGGGAGAGCATGGCCACGTTATCGGAGTCGATGCCACCGCCGAGCAGATCGAGTTCGCTCAGCGCCACATCGAGTATCACCGTGAGGCATTTGGCTATGACAGGAGCAACGTGCAGTTCCTGCAAGGTCGTATCGAAGCTTTGGAGCAGCTCAATCTGGCACCTGAAAGCATCGATGTCATCGTCTCCAACTGCGTGATCAACCTGTCCATGGCGAAGTCTGATGTGCTGAAAGGCATGGCCAGCCTGCTCAAGCAAGGTGGAGAAATCTATTTTTCAGACATCTTTGCGGATCGTCGATTGGCACAGGAGCTGCGCGACGACCAGCAAATCGTTGGCGAATGCATTGGTGATGCGCTCTACTACGAGGATTTCATCCGGTTGGCCCGAGCCGCCGGCTTCCTCGACGTGCGTGTCGTATCAAGCAGCCTGAAAGCCATCAACAATCCAGAAATCGAAGCTCGCTTGGGCGGTGCCAAGCTGTACTCGATGACGCTGCGGCTCTTCAAGCTGGCCTTGGAGGACGGATGCGAGGACTACGGCCAAGCCGCCGTCTATCAGGGAAATTTGCCTGGAGCGCCTGACCGTTTTGTATTGGATCAGGGACATGTCTTCGATGCAGGTCGGGTTGTGCCGATATGCCGGAACAGCGCGGACATGCTCAGCGGAAGCCGCTATCGCGGTCTGTTCGAGGTGATCGGCGAAGGTCGCCGGCACTACGGCGTGTTTGCTTGTGGCGCGGAACAGGTCTCATCGCCCGGCATGGCTGGCGCTAGCATGGCAGCCCAAGTGCCCAGCAACTGCGGATGCTAGGGGCAACCCAGAAGCAAATGGAGATTCGGATTTTCTCCGCGTGCTCGATCCAATCAATTGCACCAGGTTGAACAGAGGGCGTGTCCAGAACGGAACGGGCTTACCTAAGCTCCTGCTTCCGTTTTTCCAGTCAGGTTCGATTCGTTCAACTCGACCTCGGCGGCCCTGACCTTCAATCGTTTCATTTTTTCCCACAGGGTCTTACGGCTGATACCCAGCAAATCCGCCGTGCCAGAGACACTGCCGTCGGCACGCTCTAATGCACGCTGAATGTGTCGTCTTTCCGCTTCCTCGACCATCGCCTGAAGCGGTACGAAGACGTCGCTCTCATCGCGCTGCTCCGAGCGAAGCCCTGGCCTTTCATATTCACCTGGTGGCAGGTCAATCACGCCCTGATCGCTGAGCACGACGGCTTGCTCCAGGTAGGACCGAAGTTGCCTCGCGTTTCCTTTCCACGTGCGCCCGAGCACGTCACGCATGAATGGTTCCGAGACTGCAATGGGCCTGCCATGCTCCTCTGTGAGTTGCGACAGCATCCGTTCGGCAAGCCAGCGGATGTCCTCAGGTCGCTCGCGCAGCGGTGGCAGCCACAGGTTGATCACGGCCAACCGGTAGAAGAGATCTTCGCGAAACGAGCCCGCCAGCATGTCGGCGTAGAGATCGCGATTGGTCGCGGCGATCACCCGGAAATCGCTGCGCGTCGTGCGCTCCGACCCCAGCCGGAAAAAGCACCGCTCTTGCAGCGCACGCAGAAGCTTCGCCTGCATCTGGTGCGGGAGGTCGCCGACTTCGTCGAGGAACAACGTGCCACCGTGGGCTCTCTCGAGATAGCCCTTGTGCGCCCGCTGCGCACCTGTGAAGGCGCCTTTCTCGTAGCCGAAGAACTCGGCCTCCATCATGTTTTCGGGAACGGCAGCGCAGTTGACGGCGATGAACTCACCCTGGGCGCCGCGCGGATCGAGACTGTGGACGAACTGCGCTGCCACCTCCTTGCCGACCCCGGACTCGCCCGTCAGCAGCACGGATGATCGCTGACCCGCCACCTTGCGAATCATTTCCTCGATCTTGCGCATGGCACTCGAAACGCCGAGCACCGCCTCGTCATTCGGCGTGCGGCTTGACGACGTTGCGGCATGGATGAGCGCGACCAGGCGCTCGATCTCGAAGGGCTTGGTCAGGTACTCACGCGCTCCCGAGCGAATCGCTGCAACGGCGTCGTTGACGCTGCCGTAGCCCGTCAAGAAGAACCATGGCACGGCCCGTATCTGCGGCGACAGGCCCGCGAACCATTCGGTGGCCAAACCGTCTGGCAGACGGACATCACTGATGACCGCGGCCCACGGATCCTCCATGCGGCCAGCGGCTTCGGCCAGCCGCCGGCACCAGACCACCTGGAAGCCCTCCAACTCGAAGCGCTGCTGGAGCGACTCGCCCATGATCGGATCGTCTTCAACGAGTAGGAGTGACTTGCTCATTTGCTTCCATGTTGGGGATGCAGAAACACAATTCCGTTGCGGCTGCAGGCGAGTGCAGCAGACCAAAGTGCCCGCTGAAGCGGTTCGCGATTTCGCGGCAGATCCAGAGGCCGAAGCCGCGCGGGTCGTTGCCGCCTTCCGCGGCCAGCCGGGCCTCCAGTGCATCGGGTGTCAGCTGCGAGCCGCTGTTACTGACCGTGACCTTCACGGTGTGGGCATCGGCGTGCACGGCAGCATGCGCCAAGCCGCCACTGCCGGCGGCCTTGATGGCGTTCAGCAGCAGGTTGAGCAGCACCTGCCTCACCACGGCCGAGGGGACGCGAAAGGCCGAAGCGATCTCCACCTCGTGCGTCAGGTGGACGCCCAGCCGGGAGGCCTCGGGTTGCACCAGGGTGATGACATCGCTCACATCGCCCGGCTGCAACGCCCGGTCCTCGACACGGGCCTGCGGCAGCAGCGCTGCCGTCATCGTCTGGATTTGCTTCAGGCCCCGATCGATGAGATCGATGCTTCGCAGACGTGCCTCCTCGGAGGCACCATGAATTCGCAGCGTCTGTGCTGCGGTGAGCAAGCCGGCCAGCGGGTTGTTGATCTCGTGCGCGACCGCCGCGGTGATGCGACCGACAGCAGCGAGACGTTCCGCCGACAGCGCGCGCTGCTCCGCCGCTTGCCTGACCTCGAGCTCCGATAGCAGGCGTCGAACGGCATTGCCGATCCGGTTGAGTTCCGGGTCCTTGGCTTCGGGCACCTCAGCTTGCAGCTGCGCAGCGCTTGTGTTGCCGATACGGGCGATGCAATCGGCGATGCGGGCGATCGGGCGGCCCATGCGCTCTCCGAGCCACCAGCCGGTTGGAATGAGCAACGCAGCCGCGAGCATGGCGCCGATGAGCGCTGGCTGGGCAACCGCAACCCAATCGGGCGCAAACACCGGCGCATCGACTTCCACGTAGACGAATCCGAGCACCTCCCCGTCTTCGCTCTGGATAGGCTCGATCAACGTCAGGTCCCCGGCCTGGTCCGGCAACTCCACGTGACCCCGAATGTCTTGCGCTGAGGGTGTGACCCTGGCTCCGGTCTGAAGGCCAAGAGCCTGTTCGCCGGTGGCGAGCCGTGAGGGATCGGAGCCCGCCAGGAAGCGGCCCTTTGCATCCAGGATTGCCCCCCTTGTCTGTCCACTCTCGGCGCCCGGGAGCAAAGCCGCCGTATCGCGCAGCAGCGTAAAAGCGCGCCAAGTGTCCTCGGAAGCAAGCAATGGCCGCGCCTGCGCGCTCAACAGAACCATGGACTGCCTGACCGTCGACAGAATCTCCTGCCGCACCGAGCGTGCCGAAATTTGGGCCGCAACGGCCGATACCAGCAGCGCCGACACCACGACGGCCAGCACCAGTCCGAAAGGAATCTGGAAGCGATAAGGCAAGCGACCGAGCATGGTTTCAGCTCACGCGTTCCTGCTCGGCCGCCAGCTTCTCGATCGAAGCGAAGATGCTGCCCGGCTCCTGCGCGAATCCATCGAGGTTGAGCGCCTGCAGCAAAGATTGGCCTTCCGCGTCCTGGCTCATGGCAAGCAATGAAGAGCGTAGCTGCTGCCTCAGCTCGCCGAGCGCTCCCGCGCGCACCACCAGCGGCGGGAAACCATACGGCTCAGAGCGCCAGACGACCTCGGTTCGCTCGGCCGCGGCCATCTTCTGCCGCCGCATCGTCTCCCACACATAGCCGTCGATGCAGCCGGCATCGGCCAGCCGGGCGGCGACGGCTTCCGCAACGTTGCGGTGGCCATGGGCAAAGAAACCGCGACGCAGATCACGGGGAAGAAGGCCCGCAGCACGCAGCTGCGCTTGCGGCACCAGCCATCCCGAGTTGGAAAGGGGATCCGAGTACGCGAGCACGCGCCCCTTCAGATCGGCCCAGCCTTCAATGCCATTGCTCTTGCCGGCGGAACGGATGAGGTAGGACCGGTACAGCGGCTTGTCCTCATAGATCGGCACGGCCAGCAGCTCCAGGCGTGCCTGCTGAAGCACGTAGGGATAACCGCAGATCCAGGCAGCTTCGAGTTGACCGCCGAACAGCAGATCCAGGATCTGCTGGTAGGACTCGCGAGCGGAGAAGGTCACTGATACCCCCGTCCGGCTGGACAGATAGCTGCCCCAGCGCGAAAGAAACGCAACCTGGTCAGCCAGGATGACAGCCGTCAAGCCGATGCGGAT
Organism: Variovorax sp. ZS18.2.2; assembly: GCF_024701975.1. Taxonomy (GTDB): domain Bacteria; phylum Pseudomonadota; class Gammaproteobacteria; order Burkholderiales; family Burkholderiaceae_C; genus Variovorax. Next base: position 276,685 of record NZ_JANLNM010000004.1, on the reverse strand, counting down.
GCGCGGCCGATCGGCTGCGTTGGCCGCACCCAAGCCGACCAGCGCCGGCAGCGCCTGGAGCAGCGTTCTTCGTTGCATGTGTGGGATCGTGGGACGTTACGAGTTCGTAACTTACCCGCGGAAGTGGCGTTACGTGATTCGGACATTCCCGAGGCGACTTTGTTCTAAGTCGTTGAAAACATTGGAAAGCTCCGTTGGCACCTGTCTTGCGCACAGAAGACGTTTGCCCCAACAACGGAGACACGATGGAAAACCCGAAAGTCAGCCGACGCATCTTCATGATGACCAGCGGCGGCAGTGCCGCGGCGCTGGCCACCTCTGCCTTGACACCCGCCCACGGCGCACCGGCCGCATCGCCGTCCGCTCCCGGCGCCACCACCTTGAACTATCCGAAGCGCGCGGTCGGCAAGGCCGCTGCGATGCCCGTGAACCAAGCCGTCAACTTCAGCTATCCCGACGCCAGTTCGCCTTGCTACGCCATCCGCATGGGTTCGCCTGTGCCAGGGGGCGTTGGCCCCAACAACGACATCGTCGCGTACAGCGCCATGTGCACGCACATGGGCTGCCCTGTCGCTTACGACACCGGCACCAAGACGTTCAAGTGCGGCTGTCATTTTTCCGTGTTCGATCCGGAGAACAAAGGGCAGATGGTCTGTGGTCAGGCCACGGAAGACCTGCCGCAGGTCCTGCTGGAGTACGACTCGCGCAGCGACAGCGTGCAGGCCGTCGCCATCAACGGCTTGTTGTATGGCCGCCAGTCCAACGTGCTCTAAGGAGGCAGGGTCATGACTACCGACATTCGAGACCGTATCGCCTTGCCCACCAAGGACGCCCAGAAAACCAACATGACATGCCACTTCTGCATCGTCGGTTGCGGCTACCACGTCTACAAGTGGGATGCGAGCCGTGAGGGCGGGCGCGCAGCCGGCGACAACGCACTCGGGATGGACTTCCGCAAGCAGTTGCCGCCGATGGCGATCACGATGACGCCGGCCATGACGAACACCATCACAGATCGAACCGGCAAACGCTGGAACATCATGGTCGTGCCGGACAAGGAGTGCGTGGTCAACAGCGGCCTCTCGTCCGTGCGCGGCGGCAGGATGGGGTCGTACATGTATTCGGCGGACGGCATCGGCAAGGAGCGCCTGAAGACACCGCGCATCTTTCGCGGCAGCGAATGGCTCGACACCAACTGGAACGAGGCCCTGGCCATCTACGCTGGCGTGACCAAGAAGATCCTGGACACCGACGGTCCCTCGGGCGTGATGTTCGACTGCTTCGACCACGGCGGCGCAGGCGGCGGTTTCGAGAACACCTGGGGGACGGGCAAGCTGATGTTCTCGGCGTTGAAGACGCCGATGGCGCGCATCCACAACCGCCCGGCCTACAACTCCGAATGCCATGCCACACGCGAGATGGGCATCGGCGAGCTCAACAACAGCTACGAGGACGCCGAACTGGCGGACTGCATCCTCGCAACGGGCTGCAATTCCTACGAGACCCAAACCAATTACTTCCTGAATCACTGGGTGCCCAACCTGTCGGGCGGCACGGTCGACAAGAAAAAGAAGTGGTTCCCCGGCGAGACGGCGGCGGCCGCGAAGATCATCGTCGTCGATCCGCGGCGGACATCGACGATCGCGATCTCGGAGCAGGTGGCCGGCAAGGAAAACGTGCTTCACCTGGATCTGGAGCCCGGGACCGACACGGCACTCTTCAACACGCTCTTCACCTACGTCGTCGACCAGGGCTGGCACGACAAGGACTTCATCGCCCAGCGCACCACCGGCTTCGAGGAAGCGCTCAAGACGAACCGGATGTCGCTGGCGGACGGCGCCAGGATCACCGGTCTGTCGGTTGAAAAAATCAAGCAGGCCGCCGAGTGGGCCTACAAGCCGAAGGCCTCCGGCCATCGTCCCCGCACGATGCACCCGTACGAAAAAGGGATCATCTGGGGCAACGACAACTACGTGATCCAGAGCGCGCTGGTGAGCTTGGTCATTGCGACGCAGAACGTCGGACGTCGCGGCACTGGCGTGGTTCGCATGGGTGGTCACCAGGAGGGCTACACGCGCCCGCCGTATCCCGGCGACAAGAAGATCTATATCGACCAGGAGGTCATCCAGGGTCGCGGTCTGATGTACACGATCTGGGGGACCAATCCGTTTCAGAGCACCAACAATGCGGAGCGGCATCGCGAGGCCCTCACCCGCAGAGCCAACATCGTTCGCGAAGCGATGGCCAAGGCACGTGGTGCAGATGTGGCCGCCATGGTCGACGTCATCTACGACGCATGCAAGAACAAGGGCGGTCTCTTCGTCGTCGGGATCAACCTGTACCCGACCAAGCTCGCCGAGGCAGCCCAGTTGCTGATGCCTGCAGCGCATCCCGGCGAGATGAATCTCACGTCGATGAATGGGGAGCGGCGGTTGCGACTGTCCGAGAAATTCATGGACCCTCCCGGATCCGCCAAGCCCGACTGCCTCATCGCGGCAGACATCGCCAATGCGTTGAAAGCGCTCTACACCCAAGCGGGCAACACAGCCAAGGCGGCCCAGTTCGAAGGTTTCGACTGGAGGTCCGAAGAGGACGCATTCAACGACGGGTTCAGGCGTGCGGGTCGGCCTGGCGTCTCGGCCATCGACAGCCAGGGCGGCGACACCGGCTATCTGGCCACCTACGAACTGCTTCGAAAGGCCGGCAACAACGGTGTGCAGCTTCCCATCAAGGAAGTCAAGAACGGCAAGTTGATCGGCACGGAGATGATCTACACCGACGGCAAGTTCGACACGAAAGATGGCAAGGCGGCCTTCAAGCCCGCCGCTTGGAATGGCCTTCCCAAGCCGGTCGCGGGGCAGAAGGAAAAGCACAAGTTCTGGATCAACAACGGTCGTGCCAACGAGGTCTGGCAGACGGCATATCACGATCAATACAACGAGCAGGTCAAGGGTCGCTATCCGATGGCGTACCTCGAAATGAATCCAGACGACGCGAAGGCGTCGGGCGTGGGCGCCGGTGATGTGGTCGAGGTTTTCAACGACTACGGCGGCACGTACGCGATGGTGTATCCGACCAAGTCCATCAAGACCGGTCAGACGTTCATGCTCTTTGGTTACTTCAACGGCATTGCAGGCAACCTCACGACCGACTGGACCGATCGAAACATCATTCCCTACTACAAGGGTGCGTGGGCCAGCATCCGGCGGGTTGGTACTTTGGCCGACTACAAGGCGACCGTGTCGTTCAAGGACCGGCATTTCGCATGAAGACATCCGACGCACATATCGAGCGCGCTGCGCCGGGTTCATATTCGAGTCGGGCACGGCCGGTCCCAGAAGACCCGCGCGCCGGGACGCACCAACTGCTGGCCACGCGGCGAAACATCTCGCCCAGGCGGTTGGTCGAGCCGGGACCGGGCGCGGATGAACTCTCTTGCTTGATGGAAGCTGCGGTGACAGCGCCCGATCACGGGTTGCTCACGCCGTGGCATTTCATCCTGATCCCCACGGTGTCGCGCCCAACGCTCGGCGACGCTTTCGCAAGAGCGCTGATCGAGCGCGATCCCGGCGCAACACAAGCGCAGATAGAGGCTGCCAGGGAGAAGGCCGATCGAGCGCCTTGCCTCCTTCTGGCGGTCGCCCATCTCGATGCAGAGCCCAATGGAATTTCTCACACAGAGCGGCTCATCTCCCTGGGCTGTGCCATCCAGAACATTCTTCTGAGTGCGACTTCAATGGGTTACGGCAGTGGGTTGACCAGCGGCCGGTCGCTACAGGCCGCGGCCGTACGGGATCTGTTCTCGCTGAAGTCACATGAACAAGCCGTCTGCTTCATTGCAGTTGGCACAACCGACCAGCCCAAGCCCGCTCGAGAGCGTCCGGATGCGGGCTCGGTCTTTCGCACCTTGAGCGTTTGAGCTCGCTGTATTTCATCTCACTGGAGAACTCTTTTGTCTCGATCGATCATCACGCTTGCCAGCCTAGCCGCCACACTCAGCCTTCTTTCGCCAATAGCCCAGGCCAGCGACGCGCTTGCGGCCAAGAACAGCTGCATGGCGTGCCACGCCAAAGACACCAAGGTGGTGGGCCCTGCATTCAAGGACATTGCAGCCAAGTACGCCGGCGATGCCACTGCCACCGACAAGCTCATCGCGAAGGTGAAAAAAGGTGGCTCGGGCGCATGGGGCAGTGTTCCCATGCCGCCCAACGCGCAGCTCTCGGACGCCGATGCGAAAGCACTTGTGACTTGGATTCTGAAGATGAAATAATTGGCTCTTCCGCCGGTCGATCAGATTGCGAGTGGAAACATGGCATCCAGGCTCATCAGTTTGGCGTTGTACTTTGCGGCCGTGGCCCTTGGCTTCTTGGCCATGTGGGTAGCAAGCAAGTACTCCGTGCGGCAGCGCACGCTGTGGGTCGTTTTCATCGTGACGACGGTGGTGTTGATTGCTGCGCTGAGCCTGGCAGGCATTCGCCTCTTCCCCGGCGCCGAGGGGTCAGGCTGATCGACAGCAAAGGTCTACCCGACCGCGGGTCGGGCACTGCCTTCGATCTTCTCTGCTCCCGCGTCCTGATCGGTCGTGTCTTCCCGGGCAATGGATGCGTGACGCACATCCATTCCGTTGACCACGTAGATCGTGAACTCGGCCAGGTTCTTCGCATGGTCGCCAATCCGCTCGATGGCCTTCGCCACGAAGAGCAAGCTCAGGCTGGCCGAAATCGCGCGTGGATCGTCCATCATGTACGTAACCAACTTGCGCACGAATCCATCGAATTCGAGGTCGATCTCATCGTCGCTCGCAATGATGGACTGGGCCTCCACTGCATCCAGCCGCGCGAAAGCATCGAGAGCGCGCCGAAGCAATGTCGAGGCGAGCTGGGCCTCGAGGCTCAGATCGGATGTTGGCATGACAATGCCAGCACTTTGTTCGTGCATCGACTTTGCCATCCGCGCAATCTTGGCCGCTTCATCTCCGACACGTTCCAGGTTGGCGGTGATCTTCGACATCGCGATCAGCAGCCGCAGATCGATCGCAGCCGGCTGCCGCCTGGCAATGATGGCGGACAGATCCCTGTCGATTTCCATTTCCATCAAGTTCACCTGCGCTTCGCGAAGCAGAACGCCATCGGCAACATCCGGTGCGAAGCTCGCCAGTCCGTGGATAGCCTGGGCGATCTGGTTTTCGACGAGGCCCCCCATGGCCATCACCTGGCCCGAGATGGCCTGGAGTTCGGCGTCGAACTGCGTGGACAGATGTTTGGTTGGCATGATTCGATCAGCCGAAGCGTCCGGTGATGTAGTCCTCTGTCTCTTTGCGTTTCGGCTTCATGAAAAGGTCTTTCGTCAAACCGAACTCCATGAGTTCGCCCAGGTACATGTAGGCCGTGTAATCAGATACGCGGGCCGCCTGCTGCATGTTGTGCGTGACGATGAGAACCGTCACTTTTTCCTTGATCTCACCGATGAGCTCCTCAATGCTCCCGGTCGCGATCGGGTCCAGCGCGGACGTGGGCTCATCGAACAGAATGATCTCCGGATCGGTCGCCAGTGACCTGGCAATACACAGCCGTTGCTGCTGACCACCAGAGAGGTTCATCGCGAGCTCGTCGAGCCTGTCCTTGACCTCGCCCCACAGCGCTGCATTCTTGAGTGCGACTTCGACCTTGTCCTGCAGATACGAGCGCGACTTCTCGCCGCGAACCTTCAAGCCGTAAGCCACGTTCTCGAAGATCGACTTCGGAAACGGATTGGGCTTCTGGAAGACCATGGAAATCCGCATCCGCACCTCGATCGGGTCCACTGACGGGTCCAGCAGATCGACCTGGTCGGGATGCAGCTGAATGTTGCCCACATAGCGATTGCCAGGGTACAGGTCGTGCATGCGGTTGAAGCAGCGCAGATAGGTGGACTTGCCGCAACCGCTGGGACCGATCAATGCGGTCACCTGGTTTTCGTAGACAGGCATGGAGATGCCCTTGAGTGCCTTGAACGTGCCGTAGAAGAACTCGAGGTTGCGGGATTCGGCCTTGAGCGCTGGGGCCGGCGACGTGCCTGACAGGATGGGTGGCGTCATGTTCTGGATCTTTTGCTCGTGGAGTGGCTGAGGTGACGGCATGGCGGGCTCACCACTTGATGTTCTTGCGCAGGCGATACCGCAGCCAGATCGCCAGACCATTCATGCACAGAGTCATGAGAACGAGAACGAAGCTGGCCGCCGCAGCGTTCTGGAGAAACGCAGGGTCGGGCCGCGAGGTCCAGTTGAAGATCTGGATCGGCATGACCGTGAAGGGAGACATCAGCCAATCGAAGAGGCCTGCGGGCGGATCGCCGGAGAAAGGCGCAGGCGGCAGGAAGGCGATGAACGTCAGTGCGCCGATGGTGATGATCGGGGCGGTCTCACCAATCGCCCGTGACATGCCGATGATCACGCCCGTGAGGATGCCGGGCAGGCTGTACGGCACCAGATGATGGCTGACCACCTGGAACTGCGATGCACCGCAGGCGTATGCACCTTCGCGCACATGCTGAGGGATCGATCGCAACGCTTCGCGCGTCGTGGTGATCACAATGGGCAGTATCAGCAGCGCCAAGGTCAGTCCGGCTGTCAGGATGCTCTGGCCCAGACCGAAGGTGTAGATGAACAAGCCCAGTGCCAGCAGCCCATAGATGATGGACGGAACACCGGCGAGATTGGTGATGTTGATCTCGATGACGTCGGTGAACCAGTTTTTTCGCGCGTATTCTTCGAGATAGATGGCGCTGGAGATACCGATCGGCACAGCGACAAAAGCCGTCACCATCATCACGAGGATCGAGCCCACCCAGGAGGAAAGAATGCCCGCGTTGGCGGCGCGCCGCGATGGAAAGGACGTGAAGAACTCGGTGCTCAAACGAGGAACGCCGGTGATGGCCATGTCCACGAACAGCGCAAGCAGGGTCAGGATGGCGATCGAGATGGCCAGGATCCCCAGGATGCCGAATACCAAGTCCCACCGCTTGTTTTTACGAACCAGCGCTCGCAGATTTTCTGTCTTGGTGCGCATCAGTACACCTCGCGAAAGCGGCGGCGCATCCAGTGCCCGACCAGGTTGAAGAAGAGCGTGAGCGCCATCAGCGACAGGCCTGCAGCGAAGATCGTCTGATAGCCAACGCTTCCGTGCGGCAGGTCGCCCAACGCCACCTGGACGATGTAAGCGGTGATGGTTGCCGCGGGCTCGAGCGGATTGAAGGTGAGGTTGGGCTGCATGCCTGCAGCCACCGCAAGAATCATGGTCTCGCCGACAGCACGCGAGATCCCGAGGATGTAGGCCGAGGCAATGCCGGAAGTCGCAGCCGGTACCACCACCCGCAGGGACGTCTGCAAACGGGTTCCTCCCATCGCATACGAGCCCTCGCGCAGGCTCATTGGAACGGCGCGCATCGCATCTTCAGCCAGCGACGACACGTAGGGAATGATCATGATCCCCATGACCAGGCCGGCCGACAGAATGTTGAAGCTGGGCAGGCCCGGGTAGATCTTCTGGATCAGTGGCGTGACGAACAACAGGGCGAAGTACCCGTAGATGATGGTCGGAATCCCGGACAGGATCTCCAGGATGGGCTTGAGGACTTCGCGCTTGCGGTGACCGGCAAATTCAGACAGGTAGATCGCGATCAACGTGCCCAGCGGAATGGCCACGCACAGCGCTACCAGCGAACTGGTGATCGTTCCGGACATGAGCACCCAGATGCCGAAGTGCGCATCGGAGAACAGCGGCGTCCATTGGGTGTCCGTCAAGAACTGGGAGATCGGTACTTCGGCGAAGAAGACCACCGATTCCTTGACCAGGATGTAAACAATTCCGATGGTTGTGAACACCGAGACGCATGCCGTGAGGAGCAGCACCAGTTCGATCAGCTTCTCGCGTCTTTTGCGTGAATTCTTCAGCCGCGCGTAGTGCGCAAGGCGGGCCGCTCCCGTCAGGGCACCGCTCTGCTGCACAGTTCTTATTTCACTAGGCATGGTGCTCACGATGGACCGTCCAGAAGAGGCAAATAGGCAGAGCAATGCGGCAGGAGAGGTTCGACCTCACCGCCGCCATTGAATCGCTCGTGCTCAGAGCTTGGCTTCGCGCCGTTGAAGTTCTTCGATCGTCACGCCCACTTCGGCGATGCCACCAAAGACCGTGCCTTTCTTGCCCTTGGCCAGATGCTCCTCGTTGTTCTTGTAGGCGCTGGCGGGCAGGGGAACGTACTTGACCTCCTTCATGATTCGCGAGCCTTCCTTCATGTAGAAGGCCACGAATTCCTTGACCTCAGGGCGCTCCATGGCCTTCGTGTTCACGTAGATGAATATCGGGCGGGCCAGCGGCTGGTAGGTGCCGTTGATGACGTTCTGTTCGCTGGGCAATACAGCAGCCTTGCCAGCCTTCTCGACGATGGGAAGAGCCTTCAGCGTCTTCTGGTTCTCTGCGTAGTAGGCGTAGCCCAGGTAGCCGAGTGCGTTCACATCGCCGGCCACGCCCTTGACCGTCACATGGTCGTCTTCCGTTGCAGCGTAGTCGCCACGGCTGGCCTTGGCCTTGCCGTTGATCGCTTCGGTGAAGTAGTCGAACGTGCCCGAGTCAGAGCCAGCGCCGTAAAGCTTGATCGGCGCATCGGGGAAGGCAGGATTGACCTGCTTCCAGCTGGTGATCTTGCCTTGTGCCGCAGGCTCCCACATGGTCTTCAGCTCGGCCACCGAGAGCTGGCTCAGGAAGGTGTTCTTCGGGTTGACGACCACAGTCAATGCATCGAAGCCCACTGGCAGCTCGTAGTACTCCACACCGGCAGCCTTGCAGGCTTCCATCTCAGCTTTGAGGATGGGGCGGGAGGCGTTCGAAATGTCGGTTTCGTTGCGGCAGAACTTCTTGAAGCCACCGCCCGTGCCAGAGATACCTACGGTGACCTTCATGGCACCTTTTTTCAGCTTCTGGAAGTCCTCGGCAACCCCTTCCGTTGGCGGAAACACCGTGGAGGATCCGTCGATCTTCACAACCTGGGCGAAGCTGGGGGCTGCCAGTGCCGACAGCGCTACAGCGGCGAACGTGAGCTTGAAAGCGAACTTTTTCATTGGGTCTTTCCGTGATGAGGGTGAAGGGATTAGCTCCAAACTCCTAGATTTCTAGATTTATGGAGTTGTTGGGCGGATTCTGTGGAGCCTCTGTGACAACGAAATGACAGTCCACGGGGTCGTGGTGGGTAGATCAGTCAGCCGCCGGCTGAAGCGCCCCATTCATATCCAAGGCGGAGGATTGAGCCAGGTTCTGCGGCACCAAGCAGAAGCTACTGTCATCTGTTCGTCACGAATGTTGGGGAGACTACATTTCCATAAATCTGGTGATATCGAAACAAGGAAGTGCCATCATGCCCATCGCCCACAAACGCAGCTCCGCACGTACTTGGATGCTCCTCGCCGCTGGCCGCGCGAACCGGCTTCGCGTGAACGTCCTGCGCGCATCAGCGGCCGCACTAATCTTTGCAGGTGCTGGCGCACACGCCGCAGACGTTATGGGCGCTGGGTCTACATTCGTCTACCCGATCCTCTCGAAGTGGGCCGCCACGTACCACGAAAAAACCGGCGCCAGGGTGAACTACCAGTCCATCGGCTCCGGAGGCGGGATCGCACAGATCAAGGCTGGCATGGTCACATTCGGCGCCTCGGACAAACCGCTTGCCCCGGACGAGTTGAGCAAGAGCGGTCTTGCGCAGTTTCCCTTGGTCGTCGGTGGTGTTGTGCCAGTAGTGAACGTCGATGTCGCCGCTGCGGCCCCTTTGAAGCTCACGGGTACCGTTCTGGCAGACATCTACCTTGGCAAGGTGACGAAGTGGAACGACCCGGCGATTGGCGCGCTCAATCCGGGTGTCGCGTTGCCGGACCAGAAGATCACGGTCGTGCGCCGTTCGGACAGTTCGGGGACGACCTTCAACTGGGTCAACTACCTGTCCAAGTCGAGCGAAGAATGGAAAACCAAGGTCGGCAATGACACGGTCGTTCAATGGCCGGTCGGCGTCGCAGGCAAGGGCAATGAGGGCGTGGCCACCTATGTCAACGCCACGAAAGGCGCCATTGGATACGTCGAGCTGTCGTACGCCGTGAAGCACAAAATGAAGTACGCCCAGGTCAAGAACAAGGCCGGTATGTTCGTAGACCCGAGCGCTGCATCGTTCCAGGCTGCTGCAGCAAGCGCCGAATGGAAGGCGGAGGATTTCTACGAAGTCATCACCGATGCCCCCGGCAAAGACTCGTGGCCCATCGCAGCGACCACCTTCGTGCTGATGTACAAAGACCCGAAGAATGCGCCCGCCAGCAAGGAAGCCCTGAGCTTCTTCAAATGGGCCCTCGAAAGCGGCCAGGCCGACGCACAGAAGTTTGACTATGTTCCGCTGCCGAGCACACTGGTCCAGCAGATCGAGGCTTACTGGGTGAAGCAAATCAAGTAATCGTCAAGGGAGCCTGCCAAAGCGCCGCGGCGGTGTCGACGACCAGACCAACGTGCGCTGATGACAGTTTTTTCGAATGGCGTTGAGACGATCGCGAAAAAGGCTGCGCTTGGCTACGTTAAAAACTCAACCGCCGCGCCCAGTCCATTCGCATGCCGTGATGGGCTTTCGCGACGTGGCTCGGGCGGGAACGCTCGGCAGCTAGTTGCGCGCGAGGCCTTGGAATCGAGTCGGTAGGCAGGCTGCATCTCGGCTGCAGGGGTTAATCGAACCCGGGGACGATCATTTCGGGGTAGCAGCGACAGTACCCTCGTTCACCGCACGACGCTTCGCCCGGGTGACCATGAGAAGGACGTCGATCCAGACGGAATTTCTTACCCTCCCGGCTGACGCACGTGGGGCATGCACCGCCACTGTCGCCCATAGAGCGCCAACGATAGTGGGTGATTCCGGCGGCCTGCGCCCGCGGAAAGTCCCTCGCAATTCGCTTCTGCGCGAGCTCCAGCATGTGAGCGGCAAGGCTCGCACGTTCTGCCTCTAATTCTTCTGCCGTCTTGCGCTTACCTTTGCGTTCCGGCGGGCGCTGCGGCGGCGCCCAACGCGGGATCCCATCGACGTCAGCGGGCGCGGCAGCTTGAGTTGGCTCTGGCCGAAGGTTAGGGACGATCAGATTTACGAGAAAGTTCAAGAGGCCCATGCACGGATCTTGCCGCATCGCGGCTCGATGCGCATCGGTGATGCATTCGCGCAGATCAACATTTTTGTTTATACTGGCCGTGGGCTTTCCGTATGCTCCCAGTGACAGGGAGCATCGGCAAACCTCCTTCGCCGAACAACATGCGCGCACCTAAGACGTTGCAAGTGAGGTTGAGGGCCCAACAGGTCGATTTTTTCAACTTGATCAAGGAAACAGAGAAATGGCAACTGCAAATCGAGCGCTCTCCCGCGCTCATCAACCTAGTTGGACACATGAAAACATCGGAGTTCAAGCGTTTCCTTGCGTCGAAAGGCGCCAAGTTTGTTGAGGGTGCAAAGCACACCAAGATTTACGTCAACGGTAAACAGACGACGCTACCGCGTCATGCCAAAGAGTTGGGCGACGGGCTGCGTAAAGCGATCCTGCGACAGCTCGAAATTAAAGATTGAGATGACCCATGTTTAGCTACCCCGCACGAGTGGCGCGGGATGGCGATGGCTACCTGGTGACCTTCCCGGATATTCCGGAAGCAGTGACCGGCGCCAAGGAACGAGCCGAAGCGATTGAGCTGGCGGCCGATGCCTTGACGACCGCGATGGACTTCTATTTCGAGGACAGGCGGCCCGTGCCAATGCCTTCTCCGCTGAAAAAAGGACAGGTCGCAGTGGATCTGCCCGTAAGCGTTTCCGCAAAGGTGCTTTTGCTGAACGAAATGATTGCTCAAGGCAAACGTCCAGCGGAGCTGGCGCGGCTGATGAACGCGCGCCCTCAAGAGGTCACGCGCCTTGTCGACCTGCATCATCCGACAAAGATCGACACCATCGCCGCAGCCTTGCTGGCTATGGGTAGGCGACTCGACCTCCGGCTGGCTTGAGAGCTGCCGTAGAGAGATTGTTGGAGATGCCCACACTGCGGTCACTGCCGCTGATCGGCACGAGCCATTTATCCACTCTTCTGTAGGGTGAATCGGTAGCCGCTTTTGAGAACGGTTTCAACGACGTCTCGCAGCCCGAAAGGTGCCAAGGAATCACGCAGGCGCCGGATGTGGGCATCAACCGTCCGGGCGGCAATGCGTGCGCCGGACGGCCAGAGTCGGTCCAAAAGTTCCGTGCGGGAATGCACCGTCTCGGGATGGCTGACCAAGAAGTAAAGCAACCGGTACTCCGTCGGGCCAACTGGTATTTTCCTTTGATGTCCCCCTGCGACTGCCATCACTTCACGGTGTACCCAGCGAAAGCTCAGCGGGCCCGCGACCAGATCTTCTTCCAGCAATTCAGGGGCGCGGCACCGGATAACAGCTCGGATGCGCGCCAGCAGTTCGTGCGAAGAGAATGGGCGTGAGACGTAGTCGTCCATCCCGGCGTCGAGTGCGGCCACCGCCATATCGGCGTCGCCATGGATGCATGTCGTCAGGATCGGAAGGTGGGCAGTTCGGGGGTGATTGCGCAGCTTCCGTCCCCACTCCAACATGGCATGCCCACCGCGCGGCACGTCGATGATGACGAGCTTGGGCAAGCCAAGTCCGAGCGACCGGGTCGCATCCACGTCGTTGCGCGCTCGGAACACGTCGAAGCCACCGCGTCGGCAGGTCGCACTGATCGACTCGAGAGCTCCGGAGTCACTTGCAACGATGAGCGCGCTTTTGGGGATGTCGTAAGAGAACACGGCGGAAGGGTGATGAGCCCATATGAAGCTATTGATCCATAAATCTAGATTTCTAGAGTCGTACTATCTTTGCGCGCGATCGTGACAGACAGATGACGTTTCTGAAACAGGACTGACATATGCTCGGGCCATACTCACCTCATCACCCTGTCATATGGGAAAGTCTGCCTCGCCCAAACGCTCCATGAACTCTGAAAACGCCGTTGTCGCCCTGGCCGCCCTGGCGCAGCCTTCTCGACTGGCCATCTTCCGCCTGCTGGTGGTCGCAGGCAGCGGCGGCATGTCCGTCGGGAAAATCGGTGAGGAGCTTGCTTTGCCTGCCGCGACGCTGTCGTTCCATATGAAGGAGTTGACTCACGCTGGCCTCATCCAAGGCACGCAGGAAGGCAAGTTCGTTTACTACCGCGCGAAGTTTGCGCAGATGAACGAGTTGCTCGCCTTCCTCGTGGAGCACTGCTGTGATGGCTCCGGGGAGGACTGCGAGGTGGAACTCCCACAGTGCGTGGCAGAAGTCGTCCAGCGACGTCGAGCACCCGCCCGCAAGCGCGTCGCGCGGGCCTGATTCAACGCTCCCAGTAGTGAGGGCGCGCGCCGGCGGTGTGGCATTGCCATAGCTAAGGGGCGCTCGACGTTTCGCCGGCGCCCCCTTGGCGTTGAGCGGCACGGTGAAGTGCCGCACGGATCACTCAGGTGCCGATACGGCCGCCATCGTTCTTCGTGATCACGATCGTCGCCGAGCGCGGCCGCGAACCGGCGCCATAACCGGCGTTGCTGGGCCAACGGCTCGTGTACTTCGACGGGTCGGCAATGTCGGCCTGCTTCGTGTTCTCGCCCGGGTGCTGAATGTTCACGAAGATCGCCTTGCCGTCCGGCGTTTCGCAGAAGCCTGTGAGCTCGCATGCCGACGGACCCACCAGGAAGCGCTTGAGCGTGTCGGGCGTCGGGGCCTTGCCCACCTGGGTCAGCACATCGAGCTTGCTGCTGTCGGCCTTGGTGTAGCTCAGGGTTTTTGCGCCACCATCGCCGACCTTGCCGGGTAGGCCGGCGAGCATCATGCAGTTGGTCACATCGGTGTAGGCGCCATCGTCCGTCTGAATCCAGCAGATGCCTGTCGAAGGGCTGAAGACCAGACCGTCGGGACTCGAGAAGTCCTGGTCGGCTGTGAGCTTCGAGATATTGACCAGACTCTGGTCAGCACCGGCCTCGGCGCCGAGGAGATAGATGTCCCAAGTGAACGTTGTGGCCGAACCGCCCGCACTGCCTTCCTTCATGCGCAGAAGGTGGCCATTCGGGTTGCCCTGCTGCGCCGTTGCGCCCTTCATGTCCGTGTAGACGCGCGGATTGGCCGCGTCGGGCGCAAGCTGCGACGACCCGCTCGGGTCGATCCGGCGGTTGCTGTTGTTGGTCAGCGTCTGGTAGATCTCGCCATTGGCCGGGTTCACGGCGCCCCACTCGGGCCGATCCATCTTCGTCGCACCGACCGCATCGGCTGCAAGGCGACAATGAACCGAAACATCGGCCTGGTCGGCGAACGCGTACGTCGCGTAGCCTGCAACGATGGGATTGGTGAAGCTCAGTTCCAGCCATGTGCCAGTTCCGTCCGGGTTGTATTTCGCGGCGTACAACTTGCCATCGTTCAGGTACTTGTCGCCCGTTGCCATGCGGTCCGCCGGGTTCGCGTCTGCAGCCGTCCACAGCGCGGTGGAGACGAACTTGTACATGTACTCGTTGCGAGCGTCATCGCCCATGTAGACGACCAGGGATTGCCCGACCGTCGGCACGCCGAACGCGGCGCTCTCATGAGCGAAGCGGCCCAGCGCGGTGCGCTTGCGAGCAGCCTTGTTCTTGTCGAACGGGTCGATCTCGACGATGTAGCCCATGCCGTTGAGTTCGTTGCGGTAGTCGTCGCTGCCGTCGACCGACGCGCCGGTCTTGCTGATGATCCAGCGAGCGTATTTGTCGTCCGAGCCGGCGCTTTCCCAGCCGTGACGCGATGCACCGCCCTGGGCGCTTCCGTAGCGCTTGAGCGCCACGACACTCTTGTCGGCACGCGCTGCGTCGTCGGTGGCGCCGCGTGTGAAATAACCGAACCAGTTCTCTTCGCCCGTGAGGAAAGTGCCCCAAGGTGTCTTTCCGGTGCCGCAGTTGTTCAGCGTTCCACGGGTGCGGGTGCCATTGGTCGAATATTTGGTGACCATCAAGCTGCTGCCGCGTGCAGGCCCTGCGATTTCAATGTCGCTCAGCGCCGTCAGGCGGAAGTTGAAGCTAGAGCCTGGAACCGTTGCCCACTTGTTCGATGTCTTGGCGACTTCGACCACGGAGATACCGTGAATGGCGATCTCTTTGTCGACCTCTGCAACGGGGCGCGGCAGCGTCGAGGTTCCGCCATTGGCATGCAGGAAGAACGAGCTGAGCTTTTCGTCGGTCGTCGCTTCGTGGTTGACCGCCAGCAGGCCGCGATCGGCGGACGTGAGGGAGTACTTTCCACTCGCGTCGAGGCCGAACCACTCCATGCCGTCGTGATGGTCGCCGGCTCGGTTTTCGAAATCCGTGTCCGTGCCGTCGTTCTTGTACGCCGTGGTGCCAGCGGTCAGCGGGTCGCCCAGGGCGTAGAGAACGCTGAAAGAATAGCCAGCGGGAATGGAGACAACGTCCGCCAAGCTCTTTGCAACCGCGCCAAACCCGAGAAGCTTCTCGGTCGGAGGTTGCGGTGCTGGTGCAGGGGCCGGAGCCGGTGCGGGCGGCAGGACGGGGAAGCTGACGCCGTTGCTCCCACCGCCGCCGCAGCCTGCGACTGCCAAGCCGCCCAGCAAGGCCGTTCCTGCCGTGCCGACGCCACCGCGCAGAAGGCCCCGGCGACTCAGCCTCGCGGCCAGCACCGTGTCGAAGGTCGGGTTGGGCGAGGTGTTGGAGTCTTCGTCGTTGAAGTCGATCTGTTTGGGATCGGCTGGGTTTTTCATTTAGAGCTTTCTAGATACGTGGAAACGTTTAATCTAGAGAGCCACGGTGACGGTTTCGTGACTTGGTCAGGCCCTGGTCAGTGGATCAATGTTCTTCAGCAGCAAGTCTGAAAACTTCCACACACATGAACTTTGCGAGGCGGAGCGTCGGCGCCGTAGTGGAACTCAGCCCCTCGTTCGCTCGGCCCAAATGCTGATTGCCAGCCATCCAAGCCTGTCGCAATCAACTGACACCCAGAACTTCGACGCGCCACTGTCGTGATCGCACGTCCGACGTCATGGCACCGGCCACATCCTCTTTCGACGAAGGTTTTGCACGCCGGAGAACACACTTATCGGATTTCTTCCGGATTTGACAAGATTTTTGAAGCGAATGAAGCCTTCGTCCTTGGCCATTCGTCAATCTTGTTGCCGAGACGACCCGCTCTTTGTAAGGTTTCGGTCATGACGCTTCGTTTTCGAATTGAATTGCTGTTGGACACATCGCCGGATGGCAGTGATGCCGTTCGCCGCGTTGTCCTTGTCGACCGTGAAACCGAACTGCAACACGAGCTTGCAGTAGCTTTTTTGCTCGACGAATTCGGCCAGAAGCCGCTGAACACCCAGATCGCAGTTCTTTTGGATCTCGCGTTCTTTCTCGAATGGCAGTTGCTTCGCGCAAGGCGTGCTGAAACCTCCGGAAAAGCGAAAACGCCCTTCATCAGTCCGGAAGGTCGCGTGCTTGCCGGCATACGTGCACTGAGGAATAGAGAAATTACTGAGTACTGCAGTTGGGCATGCCTGTCGGCCAACAAGCTCGCAACCGCGCTACAAGACGAATCCTCCACCTTCGCTCAGTTGGCAACCGGCAAGGCCGTCAAATTCGGCACCTCAAACCGCCGCATCAGGACCACCGGAAACTACGTTGCTTGGCTAACGAAGGAATGCGATCCTCGGTCGGAACTAACGGCGGAGGAGCATCGAATGCTCGAGGCCAGCGCACAGAGCATTCGAATGGAATTTGATAGGCACCTCGCCACCGGCGACGATTCTGTAGAGGTGCGCTCCTTAAACGAACAGCAACGAAGCGCGGTCGAGAAAGCCATAGGGAATGGCGGCCCGTTTCCTCAGACTCCAACGGGGCGGCGCGACCGCTTGATAGTGGAAACACTCCACGAGTCGGGCCTCAGAGCGGGAGAGTTACTCAAGCTCTGCTGTGTAGATGTGATGGAGTCGTGGGAATACAAGCCTGGGCACCTCACCGGATGCATCAAGGTCGTCGAAGCGCAGAACGATCCTGCCGACACTCGATTGCACGAACCCGCTTGCAAGACCGGGGGTGGCTTGGTGCCGATCTCCACATCACTTGCGACCAAACTCATTGAATACATCGTTGGCGATCGCGAAGCGGCCGTCTTCAAATCAAACTCAGCGACGCCCTTTCTGTTTGTAAATCATGAGGGCAAGTACGAAGGAAGCCCCCTCGGCCGAAGGAACCTGAATCGCATACTCGCCAAACTCAAATCCTTCGAATCGCTCCCTTCCACCATCTCGCCTCACGTCCTGCGACACACCAACCTCAATCATGTTTACAAGACTGCGACGTCAAAAGGCCGTGATGCTCGTGAAATCGTGATCCAACGAGGTCGATGGTCTACGAAATCAACAATGCCCGATCGATACGCCGCTCGTGCAATCGAAGAACGCTCGGCTGAACTCGTTCAGCAAAGAGACCGGATCATTTCCTGACGAGACCGCGGAATGTACGGCCCATACACTGAGTTCGTCGTGGGGAGCGAGGAAGTTTTTCCCGACGGTCTTCCAACTCACATCAAGGTCATCGACAACGAATCGCGGCTCATCCCCGTCAATTTGGACGGCATGATGCTTCCCAAAACCGATGGCATAGAAAGCGTATTCAGGCTCAGGAATGTCGAGGATCTGCTGACGCCCGCAACAGCGACCATTTATTACGCAGTGGTTCTGCACGCCTTGGACGGCCACCGCAAGGTCTCAACCGCGGTCCAGTGGTTTTCCCGTTTTGAGCGGATGATCAGAAGGTTGAATCTCACCGCAAGAGTTGCATCCATCACGCTGAAGATGTACATGGAGGAAGCGCGGCAATCTTCACCGAATGATCTAAAGACGCTCAGGAGCTTGTTGAGGTATTGGATACGTCTCCGATATCCAGGCGTCGCCCCAGACCTCAAGGCGCACATTCTGACCTCTCAATCGCCGAAGAGCGCGACCTCCATCGAGATTCAGGCAAGGAAGGTGCACGAGCGCCCCTTCTCGATCGAGAAGGTGCGCTCGATTCATCGACAAGTAGATGACCTGTACATCGACGGGAAGTTCAATCCACAGCAGAACCTGCTTTGGCGTCTGATGATCTCCGAGGCTTTGCGGCCCTCGCAAATGCAACTCTTGAGGGTCAAGGACGTTTCATTGTCCGCCAAGACACTCGCAGTGCCTTTGGTCAAACTCCATGGAAGACCGAGCCGCTCGAGGATGATGACCGTGAGCGTCTCAGAGGCTGTACACGTGGCTCTTCGCGATCAGCTGGCTTGGATGGAGAAGCTGTCTGGCCCCAACCTTTCTCCCGATCAGCCACTCTTTTGCGTCAACATCAATCAGCACGTTCCTTTTCTACAGAAGCGATCCCTCGGTATCACATCTCTGATAGTTCGCACTCGAGGGCGAATCACAGACCACATTGCAGACCTAGGCGATCTCGATCTTTTCACCAGGCGATTCAAACACACAAAACTCACCCATCTGGCCATCCTCGGTGCTCCATTGGAGGTCCTCAGGCAGGCGGCCTTTCACACCACCACCGGTTCGCTCACGCGCTATGTCAATTTGACCGACGAGATGGCTGAGGCGTATGAGCGGCAGATGGATCCGCACTTTGTGCTTGTCATAGACGCGTTTAGAGGTTCGGTGCTGGATGCGGGCAACGAGAAGTCCATACCTGAAGACAACCTCATCCTCGACGCCGAGTTGAACGACAGCCTGGGCGGATGCGGAGATGAACTATGCGGCGTTTTAGCTCCCGATGGTTGCTATATCTGTCCGCGGTTCAAGGCCTTCGTAGATGGACCGCACGACCAAGTTCTAGCGAAGATGGAGAAGGCGCGAGAAAGGAAAGTGCTGATGCTATTGCCAGTGGAAACGATTCAAAGAGACGACAACATCATCTCCGCGGTGAAGCAAGTCATGGAAATCTGTGAGCGCAGAAGGGAAAACGAATGCAAGGAGTAGTTCCGCTCTTCAGAAGCCAGACTGCTGCAGGCCCTGACAGATTTGAGGAGTTTTTCAGGTGGGGATGCCCCGGTGGAGTCGCAGGTTTTGACGCTGTGCACGAGCAAGGTTATGACCCAAGTGTTCCATGGTTTGCGATGGCTCCACATCGTCTGAAAGCGGGTGACAAGACCACACGACTACCGCTCATAAAACTCGAGCACCGCGCGAGGGCACGAAAGATATTCATTCGTACTCGAACAGGGCCGCCCAAGGTTACCGACCCAGAGGCAATGGTTGGTGGAGACCGTTTTCTCATGTTTGCGAAGACATACATCAATGTGATGGTCATCTACCGCAATCTGAGAGGGACACCGAAGACGATCGCCCGCACCCTGGAGCTTCTAGACTGGGCCCTGCGCCAGCTCAACTCTGGAAACAACGACCCAAGCTTGCTGACGCGTGCGACCTTCGCCCTCGCCGAACAAGCCTTGACTGGCGGATCAGATTGCGTATCTGTCAAATACGATATTGGACGCGAGTTGGACTTGATTGCAGGCATGTTGCAGGGTGGCCATCACACGAAAAGCTTCAGGTTTGGCCAATACGGATTCGGCCTGCTGGCAACTCGTTTCACCTTCAGGTCCAAGGTGCCCATGCCGACGAAACGGAAAGCACAACTTCTTGATGAAGATGTGCAGAAGAAGAGCCAGTCCAGGCGGCTACCGAATGAAATCGTAGCAGCTGTTGGACTGGCATACCGTTCCGCGCAACAGCGCTTCGGTCCGGCGCACGAAGTTACCTCAATGGCCGCATTGGTAGCGCTGCCCTTCACAACCGTGTCGATGCGTCTATCGGATCTATTGCAGCTCCACCCCGACGCCCTCAGGAGCGTTGAAGGAAGGGTTCGGATATCAATTCATCGACCCAAGACCGATCTGTACCAAGAACTTCCTATCCCGAAGCAACTCGAGGCTCTTGCCCAGGAACTGTTCGAGGTCGCCTCCAATTTCTCAGCGGACGCAAGAGCAGCGTTCAAGTACTACATTGAGAACTTCGACAGCTTCGAAAAGATCAATCAGCTGTATATCCCGGACCACCTGCAGAGCGATTTTTCGCAATCGTACTTCAGAAGACCTCCGTTCGGCACCAGAAAGAATGACCCATATGTACCCGTCAGTGCCGTGGATTTAATGGCTCGTGAATACCCTTCGCTCTACGACAAGATCTCGAAGGTCATCTGCGTCAAGCTGCGCACGCTACGTGGCGTGAACCATCCCCAAGACTTCTTCCCGCAGCAGACCAGATCTCAAGTCTCAGGGCGAATCTACCTATCACACCTCGATCTGAGCGTGCTGCTCAGGGTCATCGGGGTCAAATTGCCCGGTGAAGTTCAACTGCTTGAAAAAGATATCTTCATTGATCGGGACTACTTACTCAACTCGATCTCTGCAAACGAAGGACAGAAGATCGGAATCGAACTGGCTTTTCTGGTGGCTGGGCGAAGTCTTTCCTGTTTTTCCAGTGTTGAAGAGTTGCGTAGCAGACTTTTGGCGGACTTCAAGAAGGCAAGATTCCCTCACTGGCCTTACTCATCCAGAGACAGAAAGACGCGGCTCGACGAGGTCCTCTGCGCTGCGTTTGATGGTCAGATTGATCAGGAAACTGATCACTTGGCGCGGAAGCGAGCTTGGTGGCGCCCTGTTGTCGTCACGCATTCTCGCTTTCTCAGATGGACTAGCGTGCGCTTGGGTAAACCTCCCAGACTCTTCGCGACACTGAACATCAAACTTTCGAATGGAGAATATCCATCGTTCACCCTTCACGACACACGAGCCTATCTTCAAACGCGAGCGCTAACGTTGGGGGTGAGCGAGCAGTACCTTGATCTACTTGCGGGACGAACGTCAGGCACGCAGTCGGCACATTACGATTTGCGCACCCCAGCAGAGATCGTGAGCGGCTCTATCGAGGGGTTCGATCCGGCAGTCGACTTTAAGGTGACTGGCCCTGTGGCGAACGCCGCTCGAACAATTGAAGTAGTAGATCGAAAAATCTTTCTCTTTGAGAGAGCTACACCCAAGCAAATCACGGAAGTGGGGGGATGCTCAACATCTTGGTCTCTCAATCCTTGTGAACAGCATGGCGACTGCATGGGGTGTGGCCACCACGTCTGGATGAAAGGGGACAAGAAGCGCTTGCCGATCATCAAAGAAATGCATCAGCACTCGATCCACATGATCGCCGAGGGGCGCAAAAAGTTGCGATCGAGCGGGGGCCTGAAGAAGCCAATCGAGCGCCACATCAGACAACACGAATGGGTTCGCGCTCGCTGTGAAGAGATCTTCGCTGTGGAGAATGACCCCTCAATTGCACCAGGCACGATCGTGACGTTCGATGCGGCGCCAGCGGCTCTGGGCCTGTCCGAGCTCACGTCTCGGCTACATGAGAAACATGTCGGCACGCCGCCGGAAAGAGATGACCATGGGAATGCCGAAAATTAATCGGAGGGCCGAAACGGCGATCGTCGTCATCTTGAAAGAATGGCCGGCCAAGCAGCGATTGACCTGGGATTCACTAAGAAAGCAAATTGCCAAGAAATTCAAAGCTTCAGACGTGTGGTCGCGCCAATCGCTCAGCGCGAATGAGGCCATCTACAACGCATACGAGGCAGCAAAGAAACCAGATGCTGAGCGCTCGAGCGCTCCCCAGCACAGTCGGTCTTGGTACGTGAAGCGAGTTTTTGAGTTGGAACTAAAGGTTGCCGACCTGTCTGCGAAACAAGCCGCACTGCAGTTGCGTCACATGCAGCTAGTCCACAACGTGTCCCTATTGCCTGGTGGCATCGGACTGCTGGCTCTTCCATTGCCCAGTAATACACGCAGAAGGCGAGAAGATAGGTAGAGACCCAATCCGAAGACGCTGCCGGACGACAAGGAACTGTATTCCTCTGCGCTTCGCCCGGGTTGTTGTGTTCATGCGCTCGTCGATCCCCATTCGGCGCCAAGCTCCCCGATCAGCTAGCTGAACTACCGATGGTCGAAATAACAGGTATGAGCCGGATCGGGGCTGCGACAACTTCTGAAGGCTCATTCGGCGCAGCAAGCCAGTTGCTGACGTCATCCAGTTCCCCGCTCACCTTCGCTGGCGTGTTGAAGTCATGCAACTTTCGGTCCAGTAGGTGTGACGGCACCACATCCGTCAATGCACGAAACATGTTGTCGGAGCGCCCCGGGAAGCGTCGGTCCCATTCTTGAATCATTTCCTTCATTGCTCTGCGCTGAAGGTTGGGCTGAGAGCCGCAAAGGTTGCAAGGAATGATCGGGAAATTCATCGCCGCCGAATAGGCCTTGATGTCTCGCTCGTTGCAGTATGCGAGTGGGCGAATGACGACATTTCGTCCGTCGTCTGAGACCAGCTTCGGCGGCATGGTTTTCAGCTTTCCGCCGAAGAACATGTTGAGAAGCAGCGTCTCCAAAATGTCGTCGCGATGGTGACCCAACGCTACCTTGGTCGCACCCAATTCCACTGCCGTCCGGTAGAGGATGCCGCGCCGCAGCCTTGAGCAAAGAGCGCAAGTCGTTTTTCCCTCAGGCACCTTCTCCTTGACAATGGAGTAGGTGTCCTCCTCGATGACGCGAAACGGGACGTTTAGCTGAGTCAAATATGCGGGAAGGATGTCCTCGGGGAAGCCTGGCTGCTTCTGGTCGAGGTTGACCGCTACGACATCAAAATTGATCGGAGCGACTTCCCGGAGGTAAAGAAGGCTGTCCAGCATGGTGTAGCTGTCTGCCCCACCCGACAGACAGACCATGACGAGGTCACCTTCCTCGATCATCCCGTAGTCAACGACAGCTTGGCCGGCGAGTCGGCGGATGCGCTTGCGTAGCTTATTAAATTCAACACTCATAGGGAACCTTTCGTGGAATTGTAGGGAAGACTTGTCAGCGACGCCCCTCCGATGTAAACATTGGCCGGTCTAGCGACTTTTCTTGACAAAATTCAACGGCTGTAAAGGACCGCGCCTTAGCCGCTGCGATCCGTCCCTCTCGAAGGCCTCAGAAAAAGCATGTTCTTGATGGGCTCTACGTCCGATAAGCAAGGACAGCTACGCGATGCTGGACATCCTGCTCAAGCTCAAGGCGCGCGCACCGATCCATTTCGACATCGTCGCGGTCAATCTCGACCAGAAGCAGCCCGGCTTTCCCGAAGAGGTTCTGCCCAAGTACCTGAGCGAGCTCGGCGTGGCCTTCCACATCGAGAACCAGGACACCTACAGCATCGTCAAGCGCGTCATTCCCGAGGGCAAGACGACCTGCGGCCTCTGCAGTCGCCTGCGCCGCGGCATCCTGTACCGCGTGGCGGACGAGCTGGGCGCCACCAAGGTCGCGCTGGGCCATCACCGCGACGACATGCTGCAGACCTTCTTCCTCAACATGTTCTTCGCCGGCAAGTTGAAGAGCATGCCGCCCAAGCTGGTGAGCGACGACGGCAAGCACATCGTGATCCGCCCGCTCGCCTACGTGGCCGAAAAAGACCTGGTGCGCTGGGCGCAGCACCGCGAATTCCCGATCATTCCCTGCACCCTCTGCGGCAGCCAGGAGAACCTGCAGAGGAAGCAAGTCGGCGAAATGCTGCGCGAGTGGGACCGGAAGCACCCCGGCCGCGTGGAGAACATGTTCACCGCGCTGCAGAACGTGGTGCCTTCGCACCTGCTCGACGGAACGCGCCACGACTTCAAGGGTCTGAAGGCGACGGGCGTGGCCGACGACGACGGCGACAAGGCCTTCGACACGCCCTCCTTCGACTTGCTCTCCCAGGCACCCGCAGCCCTTCGCATCGTCCAGGGCTGATCGGCTACCCAGGGGAATTTTGGGCATCGCTTGCCCGGAGACCCTTCATGAAACGTACTTCTCTCGCTCTGCTTTTGGTAGCAGCAGCATCAGTGACTCTCAGCGGCTGCGCCACCTCCTGGGTGGTCGACAGCGACGTGAAGAGTTTTTCGTCGCTCGGCACCGTGCCGCCCGGCGCCACCTACCGTTTCGAACGCCTGCCTTCGCAGCAGGCCGACACCGCCCGGCAGGACTCGCTCGAAGCGATGGCCGCCTCGGCGCTCGAAAAAGTGGGCCTGCGCCGCGACGACGCCAAGCCGCAGTACAGCGCGCAGATCGGCGCCCGCGTGACCGCCGGCCTCTCGCCCTGGGCCGATCCGTGGCTCTTCGACGGCCCCTGGGGCTATGGCTACGGCGGCGCCTACGGCTATTACGGCCGCCGCGGGTATGGCGGCTGGTACGGCGGCCCGGCGTTCTTTCCGCCGGCGGCCAACCCCTGGTACGAGCGCGAAGTGAGCATCGTGCTGCGCGAAGCCGGCACGAACCGCGTGGTCTACGAGACCCGGGCCCGCAACGACGGCCCGTACAACGTGAGCGCGGCGATCCTGCCGGTGATGTTCCAGGCCGCGCTGCAGGGCTTTCCGAATCCGCCCCAGGGCGAGCGCCGGGTGAACATCGACCTGGCCACGGCGAAGACGCCGGTCGCGAAATAGCCCACTTCTAGAATCGAGCGGATGCAAGAAGCCACCCGTTTGATTGCCGTCCGCCACGGCGAGACCGCCTGGAACGTCGACACCCGCATCCAGGGCCAGATCGACATCGGACTCAACGCCACCGGGCTCTGGCAGGCGCAGCGGGCCGGCCAAGCGCTCGCGGACGAGGACATCGGCGTCATCTACGCCAGCGACCTCTCGCGCGCCTGGCAGACCGCCGAGGCCATCGCCAAGCCGCATGGGCTCGCCGTGCAGTCCGAGCCTCGCCTGCGCGAGCGCGCTTTTGGCCACCTGGAGGGCATGAGCTTCGCGGAGATCGAATCGATGCTTCCCGAAGACGCCAAGCGCTGGCGCGAGCGCGATCCCGAATTCGAACCGGTCGGCGGCGAGAGCCTCCTGACCTTCCGCGATCGCGTCACGCGCGTGGCCGCCGAGCTGGCGGCGCGCCATCCGGGCCAACTGGTCACGCTGGTCGCACACGGCGGCGTGATGGACGTGCTCTACCGCGCCGCCACCCGCCAGGAACTGCAGGCGCCGCGCACCTGGCAGCTCGGCAATGCGGCCATCAACCGCATGCTGTGGACGCCGGAGGGCTTCAGCCTCGTGGGCTGGAGCGACACCGCCCACCTGGCGGCGGACACGCCGCTCGACGAGCCCACGACCTAGCGCGACGGCACGATGGGCCGCTTGCCTTTCTCCGACCCGGGCAAGACACTCCCATGAGAAGAACCAATCCCACCCCCTCGGCGTACGCCAGTTGGGATGCATCCCAGACGCTGTCTGCGCCGTGGACCAACGCCACGCATCTGGGAAGCTTCGTCACCCTGGAGGCCGGCGACACGATTGCGCGCGAAGGCGAACGGCACGACTACTTCTATCTTTTGCGATCGGGATTCGTTCACTCCACGATCCACCGAAGCAACGGCTCGGAGTTCCTGCTCGAGATCTTCGGACCGGGTGCGATTTTTGGCGAAGGCCCGGCGTTTGCCGACAGTCCTCGGCCCACGACGACCCGGGCGGTCGCGCCGGCCATTCTCAGCCGCTATCGCCCGGCGGATGTCGCGCAGCAATTTTCGGAGCTTCCCGAGCTCGCGACCTCGTTGATCCAGCTGCTCGGCTTCAAGAATCACATGATCGTCGCCAAGCTTGCCGGGGTGGCCTCGGCGGCACCCAAGGAGCGGATCATCGATTTGCTGCTGCGCGTGGCACGCCTGCCATCGGCGCAGGCATCGAAACAACTCACCGTCGATCTGACGCATGAACAGATCGGCGCCATGACGGCATTGAGCCGCGTCACCGTCACCCGCACGTTGAATGCGCTGGCGGGACACGGGCTCATTGAAACGCGGGCCCGGCAGGTCAGCATCCCGAATGCGCCGGCCTTGCGGCGTTTCCGCGATGCGTCACCGTAAGAAAAAAGCCCACTTCCTGTATCGCTGGATACCGTCGAGACCTTCACCCATCGCCATCATTCATCCCGTCACACACATGGATGGGAAGAGCGGAGGAGGGAACGGGAGGAGCCGTTGTAGAAGAGGCCCGCCTTCCATTGGCGATGGCCCGGGTGTGACGCTTCGCAGGACTGCCAAAGTCCTTTCTGGCCGGGTGGCTCACGCTCATGGCCATCCGGCATCTTTTGGATCGCCGTCAGGCGTGCGAGGCGGCGTGACCGCCCGCTGCAGCCTCGGCCTTCGCCTCGCCCGGCAGTTCCACCATCGGCCCCGAGCCGCTGTAGCGGTCCAGCGCGAGGTAGATCGCGGGCGTGATGTAGAGCGTGATCACCTGCGAGAAGATCAACCCGCCGACCACCGCCACGCCCAGCGGCTGACGCAGTTCGGCGCCGGCGCCGAGGCCCAATGCGAGCGGCAATGCGCCCATCAGCGCGGCCAGCGTGGTCATGAGAATCGGACGGAAGCGCAACCGGCAGGCTTCGCGGATCGCGTCGACCGGCTTCATGCCCTCGGTGCGCTGCGCGTCGAGGGCGAAGTCGATCATCATGATCGCGTTCTTCTTCACGATGCCGATCAGGAGCAGGATGCCGATGGTCGCGATCAGCGTGAGGTCGAAGCCGAAGATCTTCAGTGAAAGCAGCGCGCCCACCGCCGCCGACGGCAGCCCCGCCAGAATCGTCAGCGGGTGGATGTAGCTCTCGTACAGCACGCCCAGCAGCACATAGATGACCAGCACCGCGAGCACCAGCAGCACCGCCTGGCTCGACTGCGAACTCTGGAACACCGCCGCATCGCCGCCGTAGGTGGTGATGATCGACTGCGGCATGTTCAGCTCGTTCTTGAACTGGTCGATCTTGGCGGTCGCGTTGCCCAGCGGCACGTCGGGCGCGAGGTTGAACGACACCGTCACCGCCTGCAACTGGCCCTGGTGATTCACCGAGGTCGGCCCCACGGTGCGGTTGATGGTCGAGAAGGCCGACAGCGGCACCAGCCTGCCCGTGGTGCTGCGCACCGACAGGCGCGAGACGTCGTCCTCGAACTGCCGGTCGTTGTCGGCGGCCGAGAGGATCACCTGGTAGGTGTTGCTCGCGGCGTAGATGCTGCCGATCTGCCGGTCGCCGTACGCGTTGTAGAGCGCGGTGCGCAGGTCGCCCACCGCCACGCCGAGCACGCCGGCCTTGTCGCGGTCGATCTCCAGCGTGGCCTGCAGGCCGCGGTTCTGCGAGTCGCTGGTCACGTCGCGGAAGGCCGGATCGGCCCGCATGCGCTCCATGAGCCGCGTGGCCCAGGGCACCATCTCGCCGGCGTTCACGCTCTGCAGCGTGTACTGGAAGCGCGCCTTGCTCTGGCGGCCGCCCAGGCGCAGGTTCTGCACCGGCTGCATGTAGACGGCAATGCCCGGAATCTCGCGGAAGCGCTGGCGCAGCGATTCGAGCACCTTGGCCATCTGCGGGCGCTCGCTGCGCGCCTTGAGCACGGCGAACAGGCGCCCCGAGTTCTGCGTGGCGGTCGGGCCGCCGACGCCGACGAAGGAGCTCACGTAATCGACGCTCGGATCGTCCTTGAGCGTTGCGGCCACGCGGTCCTGCAGCACCTTCATGGCGGTGAAGGAAATGTCTTCCGCGGCCTCGGTGGTGATCTGGATCTGGCCGATGTCTTCCTCGGGGAAGAAGCCTTTGGGAATGGTGACGAAGAGCCAGGCGGTGACGACGAAGGTCAGGCCCGCGGCCGTCAGCATCACCCAGCGGTGCGCGAGCGTCCAGTCGAGCGTGCGCATGTAGTTGCTGTGCACCCAGCGATAGCCGCGCTCGAAGGCGCGGCCGATGGCGGTGCCGGGCTCGGGGTGTTCTTCCTCGTGGTCGAGCGCGCCCTCTTCGCGCGGCACATGCTTCAGAAGCCGGCTCGCGAGCATCGGCACCAGCGTGAGCGAGACGATGGCCGACACCAGCACCGCCAGCGCCACCACCACCGCGAACTCGTGGAACAGGAGACCGATGACGCCCGGCATGAAGAAGATCGGGATGAACACCGCCACCAGCGAGATGGAAATCGACACGATGGTGAAGCCCACCTCGCGCGCACCGCGCAGCGCCGCCGCAAAGGGCTCCATGCCCTTTTCGACGTAACGCATGATGTTTTCGAGCACCACGATGGCGTCGTCCACCACCAGCCCCACGGCCAGCGTGATGCCCAGCAGCGAGACGTTGTCCAGGCTATAGCCGAAGGCGTAGAGCAGCGCGACCGCGCCGATCAGCGAAATCGGAATGGTGGCCGCCGGAATCAGCGTGGCCACCAGCCGGTGCAGGAACAAGAAGATCACCAGCACCACCAGCGCGATGGTGCCCAGCAGCGTGAGTTGCACGTCGTGCACCGCCTCGCGGATGGAGAGCGAGCGGTCGTTCACCATCTGGATCTCGACCGATTGCGGCAGCTCTGCCTTGAAGCGCGGAATCAGCGCGCGCACCGCGTCCACCACCTGCACGGTGTTGGCATTGGGCTGGCGCTGCACGGCCAGCGAAATGGAGTCCTGGCCGTTGAAGCTGCTGGCGGTCTTCACCGATTCGAAGCTGTCCTCGATGGTTGCCACTTCGTCCAGCCGCACCGGGGCGCCGTTGCGCTGGCCGACGATGAGCTTGGCGAAATCGGCCGCCTTCACGAGCTGGCGGTTGGCCTGGATGGTGAGCGTCTGGCGCGGGCCGTCGAGCACGCCGACCGGCGTGTTGGCGTTGGCCGAGTTCACCGCCTTGGCGAGTTCGTCGAGCGTGATGTTCCGCGCGTTGAGCAGGTCGGCGTTGGCCTTGATGCGCACCGCGAAGGCCTTGCGGCCGTACACGCCCACCTGCGCCACGCCGTCGATGGTCGAGAGCGTGGGCGAGATCAGGTTCTCGGCGTAGTCGTTGAGCTCGGCCGGGTTCATCGAGGGCGAGATCAGCGCGATGAAGAGCACCGGCGCATCGGCCGGGTTTACTTTGCGGTACGAGGGGAGCTGCGTGAGTTCCTGCGGCAGCTGGCGTTGAGCACGCAAGAGCGCGGCCTGCACGTCGACCGCGGCGGCGTCGATGTCGCGGCTGCTCACGAATTCGAGCGTGAGCGAGGTCACGCCCTGCGTATTGACCGAGCTGATGGTCTGCAGGCCCGGAATGGTCGAGAACTGCTTCTCGAGCGGCAGCGCGACCGAGGACGCCATGGTCTCGGGACTGGCACCGGGCAGCTGCGCGTTGACGTTGATGACCGGCGTGTTGTAGCTGGGCAGCGCCGCGACCGGAATGCTGAAGTAGGCAAAGATACCGATGACCACCACCGCGGCAGACAACAGCACCGTCATCGCAGGACGACGGATGCAGAGCTCCGAGATGTTCATGCGCGTTCCTGCTGCGGCGCCGGCTTGACGTTGTCGGTGCCTTCGGACGAAGCCGCGCTACCCGGTGTCACGCCCGTGGTGCCGTTGGGCGCGCTACCCGGCCCGCCGCCCTTGGCGTCGACGCGCACCTTGCCCCCCGGGCGCACGTTCTGGCTGCCCTCGATCACCACTTGCTCGCCCGGCTCCACGCCGCTCACGGCCACCTTGGTGCCGAAGGTGTGCAGCGTCTTCACCTTGCGGCGGGTGGCGTTCCTGGCGGCATCGACCACATAGAGCGAGGTGCCGTCGGACAGCATCATCAGCGCCGCGGCCGGCACCACCGTGGCGCCGTTGAGCGTGCGCACGGTGATGCGCGTGCCGACGAACTGCCCTGGCCAGAGGCCTTGGTCGGCATTGGCGAACACAGCCTTGGCGCGCACGGTGCCGATCTGCGGATCGACCGTGTTGTCGACGAAATCGAGCGAACCGATGAGCGGCGTCTTGCGCCCGGTGACAAGGGCCTCGACCGGCGAACGGTTGCGCGCGGCTTCCAGCAGGTCCTGCAGGTTGCCTTCGGGCACCGGGAAGCTCACCGCGATCGGGTCCAGCTGCGTGACGGTGACCAGCGACAGCGTCGGCTGCACCAGCGTGCCCGGGTAGATGTTGACGGCGCCGATGCGTCCGGCAATCGGCGCGCGAAGGGTTGCATAGCCCAGCGCCACCTGCGCCGACTGCACGGCGGCACGGTCGGCGGCCACGGCGGCGCGCTGCGCCTCGAGCTGCGAGAGCGTGGCGTCGGCCGCGCTCTTGGCGATGAAGTTCTGCGCCACCAGGTCCTGGCTGCGCTTGTACTGGCGCTCCAGGTCGGCCATGGTGGCCTCGTCCTTCTGTTGCTGGGCGCGGGCGCGGGCCAGGTTGGCCTGGTCGTTGCGGTCGTCCAGCGAGAAGAGCAGCTGGCCCGCCTTGACGAACTGGCCTTCCTTCACATGAACGGTGCTGACGGTGTTGGTGACCTGCGGGCGCAGGTCGACGCTGTTGAGGGACACCACGCTGCCGTTGACCTGCACCGTGACCGGCACGTCCTGCTTTTCGGCGGTGGCGAGAGTCACCAGCGCGGGGGCGCTGCCGCCGGATGCGGCGCCGTTTCCGGAGGCGGCGGCCGTCTTCGCATTCTTTGCCCCGGCCTTGTCTCCGGACATGCTCCACCACCCGCCTGCGACGGCTACGATCAACACACCCGCAAGGGCAATGGCAGCATTTTTCTTCATGGGTTCTTGTGCACTTTGGGCTGACACTGGCTATTGAATCAGCGCCCAACTCACGGCGTTCATGGTTCCCGTAAAGAAATGTAAAGCAGGTCAACCGAAAAGCCCGCGCTCAACCTGCTGTGGCCGGCGCGACGGGGGCCATACCCCCTCGTTAAAATCGCCGCTCCACAGCCTCTGGATATACCCCATGAACCGCTGCAAGAAAACCATGAATGCCCTCACTTTGACCGCGCTTTGCGCCCTCGCCGCCAGCGCCGGACTTTTCTCCCTGCAAGCCAGCGCCCAGGACGAGGTTCCCCGTCCGCAGACCCAGAACGAATCGCTCAACGGCGGGCGCAACTTCCCCATCGGCACGCTGCGCGGCAAGTTCATGGTGACCAATGCGCCCGACGTCGAGCTCGACGGCAACGCCGACCGCCTCGGCGCCGGCGCCCGCATCCGCAGCCCGCAGAACATGCTGGTGATGCCCGGCGCGATCATTGGCCAGAAGTACCTGGTGAACTACACCCGCGATGCCGCCGGCCTGCTGCGCGAGATCTGGATCCTCACGCCCGAGGAAGCCGTGGCCAGCCGCGAGTCGCTGAACAAGCCGCTGCTGAACATCTGGCCGTTCGCCACGAACGACACCCTCAATACGCAGTAACCGCTGCACATAGATAGACAAAAAGAGGCGGCGCAGGCCTTCCGCGCCCGCCGCGCCCTCCATCCCCGGAGGGCATCGAGAGAGCACCCCATGAAAAAAGTATTCATCAAGACCTTCGGCTGCCAGATGAACGAGTACGACTCGGACAAGATGGCCGACGTGCTGAACGCCGCGCAGGGCTACGAGCCGACGCAGAACGTGGACGAGGCCGACCTCATCCTGTTCAACACCTGCTCGGTGCGCGAGAAAGCGCAGGAGAAGGTGTTCTCCGACCTCGGCCGCGTGAAGCACCTGAAGGCCAAGGGCGTGAAGATCGGCGTGGGCGGCTGCGTGGCGAGCCAGGAAGGCGCGGCCATCATCGCGCGCGCCCCGTACGTCGACATCGTGTTCGGCCCGCAGACGCTGCACCGCCTGCCCGAGATGCTCAACGACCGCGAGCGCCTGAACCGCCCGCAGGTGGACATCAGCTTCCCCGAGATCGAAAAGTTCGACCACCTGCCCCCCGCGCGCGTCGACGGCGCGACCGCCTTCGTGTCGATCATGGAAGGCTGCTCCAAGTACTGCAGCTACTGCGTGGTGCCCTACACCCGCGGCGAGGAAGTGAACCGGCCGCTCGACGACGTGCTGGTGGAAATCGCCGGCCTGGCCGACCAGGGCGTGCGCGAGATCACCCTGCTGGGCCAGAACGTGAACGCCTACCGCGGCCGCATGGGCGACACCGCGGAGATCGCCGATTTCGCGCTGCTCATCGAATACGTCGCCGAGATCCCCGGCATCGAGCGCATCCGCTACACCACCAGCCACCCGAACGAATTCACGCCACGGCTCATCGAGGCCTACGCCAAGGTGCCGCAGCTGGTGAGCCACCTGCACCTGCCGGTGCAGCACGGCAGCGACCGCATCCTGATGGCGATGAAGCGCGGCTACACCGCCATGGAATACAAGAGCACCGTGCGGAAGCTCCGCGCCATCCGCCCCGAGCTCGCGCTCTCCAGCGACTTCATCGTCGGCTTCCCCGGCGAGACCGACGAAGACTTCGCCAAGATGATGAAGCTCATCGACGACTGCCAGTTCGACAACAGCTTCAGCTTCATCTTCAGCCCGCGCCCCGGCACGCCGGCCGCCGCGCTGCACGACGACACACCGCACGAGGTGAAGCTCGCGCGCCTGCAGACGCTGCAGCGCGTGATCGACGGCAACGTGCGCCGCTTCGGCGACGCGCTGGTGGGCAGCACGCAGCGCGTGCTGGTCGAAGGCGCTTCCCGCAAGGACGCCAACGAGCTGATGGGCCGCACCGCCTGTAACCGCGTCGTCAACTTCGAAGGCGACGCGCGCCTGGTCGGCCAGATGACCGACCTGCGCATCACGCGCTCGCTGGCCTACACGCTGCGCGGCGAAGTGGTGACGCGCGAATCGTCGCCGGCGCTGCAGCAGCCCGCCGTGGCACTCGCCCACTGATGGCGAAGCGACCGTCGATCCGGGGCTCGTTCCAGCAGCTCCTGCTCTTTGCCTTTCTGCTGATCACCGCGCTGCTGGTGGGCGTGGCGCTGCGCTCGGTGTTCCAGTACGACGCGCTCATGACCCAGAGCCGCGATGCCGCGGCCCGCGCACTGCGCCTTTCGGGCGCGTCCCAGTCGCTGGCCGAACGCAGCGCGGCCATGGAGCGCGCCGGCCGCCAGTCGCTGGTGCTCAACGACGCGGTGCTGCGCCGCCGTTTCGACGAGGCCGCGCGTGAGTCGCACCAGGTGCTCGAACGGCTCGAGAAGAACGGCCTGCTGCCCGCCAGCATCGAGCCGTGGCGCGCGCAGCTGGGCGTGATCGAAGGCCTGATGAGCGGCAGCGCCGACAGCGCCCTTACGCGCGAAAGCACGATGGCCATGCAGTTCCGCGAGCTCGACACGCTCAACACCAGCCTCGCGCAGCAGGCCCAGTTCCTCATCGAGATGCAGAACGACGCGCTCGCCAAGCGCATCGAGAACGCGCGCCGCCGGCTGATGCGCGAAGTGGTGGCCGCGAGCGTGCTGGCGGTGGTGCTGGCGCTGGCCTTCGGCATCTGGCTCGCGCGCCCGTTCAAGCGCATGGAGCACGCCATCGTCGGCCTCGGCCAGAACCGGCTGGACGAACCGATCGACATCCGCGGACCGGCCGACGTGCGGCGCGTGTCGCAGCAGCTCGAATGGCTGCGGTTGCGGCTCACCGAACTGGACGCCGACAAGGCGCGGTTCCTCCGCCATGTGTCGCACGAACTCAAGACGCCGCTGGCCGCGCTGCGCGAGGGCGTCTCGCTGCTCGAAGACGGCGTGACGGGTCCGCTGAATCCGGCGCAGCTCGAAGTCGCGCAGATCCTGAACCAGAACACCGTGTCGCTGCAGGGCCAGATCGAGGCGCTGCTGCGCTTCAACGCTGCCGCCTTCGAGGCGCGCGAACTGCGCCGCGAACGCACCGAGCTGCTGCCGCTGATCGAGGAGCAGATCGAGGCCCAGCGGCTGCAATGGCAGTCGCATGGCCTGCGCGTACGCGCAGAAGGCGAGCCGATCGCGATCACGGTCGATCGCACCAAGCTCGGCACGGCGATCGCCAACCTGCTGTCCAACGCGATCCGCTTTTCGATCACCGGCGGCGTCATCACGCTCGCGGTGTCGGGCACGCCGGAGGCGGTCTACATCGACGTGAACGACGCCGGGCCGGGCATTGCCGAGGGCGACCGCGACCGGATCTTCGAACCCTTCTTCCGCGGCGAACGCCAGCCCGAGCACACGGTGAAAGGCACCGGCATCGGACTTTCCATCGTGCAGGAGTACATTGCAGCCCACGGGGGCCGCATCACGCTGCAGCCTGGCGGGCCCGGTGCACGTTTTCGCATCGAGCTGCCGCGCACGGCCTGACCCTTCCCGGCACTCCTCCCATCTGAATCACCGCTTCGCGTCCCTTTTTCGACCCATGTCTTTTCCGTTCGTCCGCAGTCCCACCCTCG
The DNA here is from genome assembly GCF_024701975.1 of Variovorax sp. ZS18.2.2. Taxonomy (GTDB): domain Bacteria; phylum Pseudomonadota; class Gammaproteobacteria; order Burkholderiales; family Burkholderiaceae_C; genus Variovorax. Next base: position 242,459 of record NZ_JANLNM010000004.1, on the reverse strand, counting down.
CAGCGGCGTTGGCCATGCCTTTCGCCCTGCTGCTGGCCGCCTGCGCCACAGGCCCCAAGCCGCCCGCCGAGGCCGATGCACTGCCCCCGCCCGCCGTCGTGCCGCGCGTCATGCCGGTCGAGGCCGAGCCCCGTGCGCCCGCCACGCAGCCGGCCTCGCTCTTCACGCTGATGACCCAGGGGCCGCAGGCCGCCATGCTGTCGTATGCCGACAAGGTGCGTCCGCTCGGCGGCGGCGAACTCAACACCGAGATCGCCCGCATCGGCGACCCCGGCGATTCGCCGACCACGCAGATGCAGCTCGCAATCCTGCTGTCGCAGACCCGCGTGCCGGCCGACCTGGCACGCGCGCTGGGCCTGCTGCAGCGCGTGATCGCCAACCCGTCGCCCGAGGCGCAGCCCCTGCACCCGCTCGCGCGCGCACTGGCCGCCCGCTATGTGGAGCAGCGCCGCGTCGAGGACGACCGCGACAAACAGGTGCAGCAGCTGCGCGACAGCCAGCGCCGCATCGACCAGCTCAACGACCGCATCGAAGCGCTGCGCGCCATCGAACGCAGCTTCGCGCGGCCCGCCGCCGCGCCGCCCCCGGCAGCAGCCCCGGCGCCGGCAACCAACGGAAACAAGCCAGGCCCATGAGTACTTCCGGTGCCCGCCTCCTCGTGGTCGACGACGACCCGGACATGCTGCGTCTGATCTCGATGCGGCTGGTGTCGGCGGGCTACCAGGTCACGGCCGTCACCTCGGCCGAAACCGCGCTCACCCAGCTGGAGATCGAGCATCCGCAGCTGGTGCTGAGCGACGTGCGCCTGCCGGGCCGCGACGGCCTCGCCCTCTTCGACGAGATCCGCAAGCGCCACCCCTCGCTGCCGGTGATCCTGCTCACCGCGCACGGCACGATTCCCGACGCCGTCGAAGCCACCGCGCGCGGCGTGTTCACCTACCTCACCAAGCCCTACGACGCGCGCGAACTGCTCGACAAGATCGGACAGGCGCTGGCGCTCGGCGCCCCCGCCAGCACGCCGGCCAAGAGCGGCGACGAAAGCTGGCGCGCCGAGATCGTGAGCCGCAGCAACCGCATGGCCGAGCTGCTGGCCGAGGCGCGCATGGTCGCCAAGTCGGACGCCTCGGTGCTGCTGCGCGGCGATTCGGGCGCCGGCAAGGAACTGCTCGCGCGCGCCATCCACAAGGCCAGCGCGCGTGCCGACAAGCCGTTCGTGGCTGTCAATTGCGGCGCCATTCCCGAGGCGCTGCTCGAGTCGGAGCTGTTCGGCCACATGAAGGGCGCCTTCACCGACGCCCACGCGAACCACAAGGGCCTGTTCCAGCAGGCCGACGGCGGCACGCTGCTGCTCGACGAAATCGGGGACATGCCCCCCGCCCTGCAAGTGAAGCTGCTGCGCGTGCTGCAGGAGCGCGCGGTGCGGCCGCTGGGCGCGAGCCAGTCGATCGAAGTCGATGTGCGCATCGTCTCGGCCACCCACCGCGACCTGGACGCCGCGATGGAGGCGGGCCAGTTCCGCGAAGACCTTTACTACCGCCTCAACGTGGTGACGCTCACGCTGCCGCCGCTGTCGGCGCGGCGCGAGGACATTCCGCTCTTGGCCAACCACTTCCTGCAGCGCCTGTCGACCAAGTACGGCAAGCGGCTCTCGGGCTTTGCACCGGAGGCGCTGAAAGCACTGACCACGGCCGCCTGGCCGGGCAATGTGCGCCAGCTGTTCAACGTGGTCGAGCAGGTGTGTGCGCTGTCGAGCTCGCCGCTGATTCCCCTGGCGCTGGTGCAACGCGCGCTGCGCGTGCCGACGGTCGAGGTCCAGACCTATGCCGATGCCAAGCAGCGTTTCGAGCGCGATTACCTCGTCGGCCTGCTGAAACTGACCGACGGCAACGTGGCCGACGCGGCCCGCCTGGCCGACCGCAACCGCACCGAGTTCTACCGGCTGCTGCAGAAGCACGAACTCACGCCGGGGCATTTCAAGGCCGACGCTGTCGCTCCGGGCTCGGACCCTGTCGCCGAGTAGCGACGCCCCTAAGTCGTTGATTTCAAAGGGCATATCCCACCAGCCGCCAAGGCTTGTCGGGATTCGGCGACAAAAACAGGGGTTTTGAGGGCCTCCGGCGGGCCTCCCCACCGAAATCCGTATCCAGATCGCTCCAAGTCGTTGATCTGAAAGCGTTTTTCCATGCTGGCACAGGGTTTGCCCCTGTACTGGCATGACAGCACTTACCAGCCCATCTTTCGCACTGCGCCCGCAGCGCGACGGCCTGCGTCAAAAGCAGTTTTCCCTCTCGCGGCCCCGTGCCGCGGGCCATTCGCTCGCCGCGCTCGCCAGCGCAGGCGGCGCCGAACCCGATTGCGTCATCAAGCGCTTTCCGGCCATTGGCGACACCCCTTCCCTCGACAAGCAACGTTGGTAAATCACATGAAGCCCACTGACTTCTCCCAACTGAACGTGCTGACCGAAGCCGATTTCACGCACCGCAGCCCGGTCCGCGAAGAACGCCACCCCAATTCGGTCACCGCACCGCCCGTCAACCGCGGTTCGATGGCGCCCCGCCCCTGGCGCGGTTTCTGGAACAGCATCGGCACCGCCCTCCTGGTCAAGCTCGGCGCAGGCCGTGCGGCTGAAGGCACCGACGCTGAATCCGCCGAATCGGCCGGCCAGGTCAAGCAGCCGTGGCAGCGCGCCGCGGCCCGTCGCCGCAACGCCTTCATGCTGCTCACCGTGCTCAGCACCGTGATCGCCTCGACGCTGTTCGCCGGCGTGCAACCCGACTACAACAACGTCTGGCTCGAATACGGCCAGATCGGCCTGTACGGCCTGCTCTCGGGCTGGGTCGTGACCGGCTTCGTGACCGCCCTCATGGGCTTCTACGTTTCGGTGCGCGGTGACAAGCACGCGCTGTCGGCCAAGCAGGTCACCAACCACCCGATGAACCCCGAGGCACGCACCGCGATCATCATGCCGATCTGCAACGAAGACGTTGCCACGGTGTTCGCCGGCCTCCGCGCTACCTGCGAATCGGTTGCCTCCACGGGTCACGCGAAGCAGTTCGACGTGTTCGTGCTGTCCGACAGCTACAGCCCCGAAACCGCCGCGGCCGAGCGCGCCGCTTGGGAAGACCTTCGTGCCGCGCTGGCCGAAAGCCCGAACCAGCCGCAGGTCGAGGTGTATTACCGCCTGCGCACCCGCCGCACGCACCGCAAGGCCGGCAACGTGGCCGACTTCTGCCGCCGCTGGGGCAAGGACTACCGCTACATGGTCGTGCTCGACGCCGACTCGGTGATGAGCGGCGACTGCCTGACCTCGATGGTCAAGCTGATGGAAGCCAACCCCACCGCCGGCATCATCCAGACCGCGACGCAGGCCATCGGCCACGTCACGCTGCACGCCCGCGCACAGCAATTCGCTTCCCGCGTGACGGGCCGCCTGTTCACGCTGGGCATGCAGTTCTGGCAACTGGGCGAATCGCACTACTGGGGCCACAACGCGATCATCCGCGTCGAGCCCTTCATGAAGCATTGCGCGCTGGCCCCGATCAAGGGCACCGGCGGCATGTCGGGCGGCATCATGTCGCACGATTTCGTCGAAGCCGCGCTGATGCGCCGTGCCGGCTACAACGTGTGGCTGGTGTCCGACCTGGTCGGGAGCTACGAGCAGCAACCGCCGGACCTCTTGGCCGAACTGCAGCGCGATCGCCGCTGGTGCCAGGGCAACCTGCAGAACGCCCGCCTGATGGCCGAGCCCGGCATCCATTCCGTGCACCGTGCGATGTTCGTGACCGGCACCATGGCCTACGTTTCCGCCCCGCTGTGGCTCGCGTTCCTGACGCTGGGCACGGCCCTGTGGCTCAGCGGTTCCAGCCTCGTGTCGAGCTGGAGCGTGCTGCCCGCCGAACTGGCCGGCCTCTGGGTCTGGACCCTGTGCCTGTTGTTCCTGCCGCGCGTGCTGGGCATCGCGGCCGTGCTGATGCGCGGCGAGCAACGCCAGTACGGCGGCACCTGGGGTCTGGTGAAGAGCTCGGTGATGGAAAGCGCCCTGGCCATCGTGCAGGCGCCGGTCCGCATGCTCGCGCACTCGCTGTTCGTGCTGGTCGCCCTCACCGGCATCAAGCTCGACTGGAAGTCGCCCCCGCGTGAAGCCAACGCCGTGCCCTGGAAGATTGCGGCCACGCAACTGGCGCCCATGACGCTGGTGATCGGCATGCTGGCCGTCGGCGTCGCGATGATCGACCCGAGCGCGCTGATCTGGCTCATGCCCGTCGGCCTGCCGCTGCTGCTGGCGATTCCGCTGACCGTGCTGACCAGCCAGATCGCGCTGGGCACCACACTGCGCGACCGCGGCTTCCTGCTGATTCCCGAGGAATCGCGTTCGCCGGCCGTGCTGCGCCGTGCGTGGATGCATGCGTTGCGCCTGGCGCGTCCTGCTGCGCTGGCCGCCGCCTGAGATGGCCTGACGCGCTGAAGACACAGCGCCCACGAAAAGCCGGCCCGAGGGTCGGCTTTTTTCATGGGGCGTGGCTAGAATCGCCCACTCTTTTTCCTTCAACCCACGGATCTCTTCGATCCCCTGGAGCGCCAAGTGCCCCGATTCGCCGTCATCACTCTCTGACGCCGACAACACCACTTCATTGCTGGTCATGTCGGGCGCCAAGCTGCGTTCCACTGACCAGGCACGGCCTCCCGGGCCACTGAAGTCGACTCTCTTTCCAGCTTCGCTCCCGCACGTTGTCGGTTCTTCCTGATTTCCATCTGGAGAACAACGTGTTCCCTCTTTCTTCTTCCCTTTCATCGATTCCGCTGCTCAAGTACCCGCGTACTGCGCATCTGGAAGGCTCTCGCCTGCAGGCCGGCGATACCGACGACGGCCAGACGCCGTTGTCCGCGCTGCACGGCCAGCATGTGGTCATCGAGGAAAAACTCGATGGCGCGAATGCCGCCGTGTCGTTCACTTCGGCAGGCGAGCTGCTGCTGCAATCGCGCGGCCACTACCTGGCCGGCGGCGCGGGCGAGCGGCAGTTCAACCTGTTCAAGCACTGGGCCGCGGCGCATGAAGCCGCGCTGCTCGAGCGCCTCGAAGACCGCTACGTGATGTACGGCGAGTGGTGCTTTGCCAAGCACAGCTGCTGGTACGACCGACTGCCCGCGCTCTTCCTGGAGTTCGACTTGTATGACCGACGGGCGGCGTGCTTTCTCTCGACGCCTGCCCGGCACGCGCTGCTGGCCGATGGACCGGTGATGTCGGTGCCCGTGCTGTACGAGGGCGAGATGCCGCACAGCGCGAAGGCACTGCGCATGCTGGTGCGGCCGTCGCTGGCGCGCAGCACCGACTGGAAGCCGGCCTTCGAGCAGGCCGTAGCGCAAGAGAACCAACCGCTCGATCTCGTGCGGCAGCAAACCGACCTGTCCGATCTGGCCGAGGGCCTGTACCTCAAGACCGAATCGGACGGCCAGGTGACCGGCCGCTACAAGTGGGTGCGGCCGGACTTCGTGCAGACCATCCTCGACTCGGGCTCGCACCACAGCCGCCGGCCCGTGCTGCCCAACCAGCTCGCGCCGGGCGTGGACCTCTACGCGCCGACACCGCAAGTGAGCTGGCAAGACCTGGGGCTGCGCACGCTGCATGACCCCGCCGACCTGACAACAACCACAAGGAGGCCGCGATGACTTACGACGATCTGCGCGCGCTGGTCCCCACGCCCACGCAGGGCTACGACTGGACCCGGTGCTGTGACCTGCTGCCGGCCTTGCTGCGCCTCGAAGAAACGCCGCAAGACCCGTACTACCACGCCGAGGGCAACGTCGGCATCCACACGCGCATGGTGCTCGACGCGCTCATGGCCGACGCGCACTTCCAGGGCGCCGACACCGATGGCCGCTTCGTGCTGTTCATGGCCTGCCTGCTGCACGACATCGCCAAGCCCGACACCACGGTGATCGACGAAGCCAGCGGCCGCATCGGCCAGCCCGGTCACTCGCGCCGCGGATCGGTCGACGTGCGCGTGCTGATGTGGAAGGCCCGCGTGCCGTTCGGGCTGCGCGAGGCCATCTGCCGGATCATCGCCGTGCACCAGGTACCGTTCCACGCCTTCGCCTCGCGCAAGGGCGAGCGGCCCGAGTGGCTGGTGCACCGGCTCTCGTGGGAGCTGAGCCTGCCCGACCTGTGCTGCGTGGCGCGCTGCGACATGCTCGGGCGCCACTACGAAAAGCGCGCCGACAGCCTGGCCGACATCGCGCTCTTCGAGCAACTCGCGCAGGAGGAAGGCTGCTGGACCGGCCCCCGAAAGATGGCCGATGCGCACACGCGTCTGGCGTACTTTCGCGGCGCCGACACCAGCCCCGACTACCCGCTGTTCCAGCAGCCGGGCGCGCAGGTCACGGTGATGTGCGGCCTGCCCGCAAGCGGCAAGAACCACTGGGTGGCGCAGCATCGCAAGGGCTGGCCGGTCGTGTCCTTTGACGATGCACGCGCCGAGTTGGGCCTCAGGCATGGCGAGAACGATGGGCTCGCCGCACACCACGCGGTCGACCAGGCGAAGGCGCTGCTGCGCAAGCACGAGCGCTTCGTCTGGAATGCCACACACCTGAGCCAGCAGATGCGCACCAAGACGCTGGACCTGCTCTGGGCGTACCACGCGCAGATCAAGCTGGTGTACCTGGAGGTGCCGCACCCGGAGCTGATGCGCCGCAACCGCGAGCGCGACACCACGCTGTCGAACGCAGGCATCGAGCGGATGCTGCATCGCTGGGAGCTGCCCGCACCGATCGAGGCGCACGAGACGGTCTACGACGTGCAGACCTGAAAACGACGAAGCCCGCCGGGACATCCCCCGGCGGGCTTCTGTCTATATATATGTGCGCAGCTCAGAACGGCAGCTTCGGACCACCAGGCCCACCCATGCCGCCCATCCCCTTCATGCCGCCCATCTTCTTCATCATCTTCATGAGGCCGCCGCCCTTCATCTTCTTCATCATTCCCTGCATCTGCTCGAACTCGTTGAGCAGGCGGTTCACTTCCTGAACCTGCACGCCCGCGCCGGCCGCGATGCGGCGCTTGCGCGTGGCCTTCAGCAACTCGGGCTTGCGGCGCTCCAGCGGGGTCATGCTCTGGATGATCCCTTCCTTGCGGCGGATGTCGCGCTCGGCACGCGTCATGTCGGCCTCGCTCGCCTTGGCGGCCATCTGCGCAGGCAGCTTGTCCATGAGGCTGGAGAGTCCGCCCATCTGCTTCATCTGCTGCAGCTGGCCGAGGAAGTCGTTGAGGTCGAAGCCCGCGCCGCTCTTGACCTTGGCCGCGAGCTTCTGCGCCGCCACCACGTCGACGCCGGCCGTCACCTGCTCGACCAGTGCGACGATGTCGCCCATGCCCAGGATGCGGCCCGCATGGCGCTCGGCGTCGAACACCTCCAGGCCGTCGATCTTCTCGCTCGTGCCGGCGAACTTGATCGGCACGCCGGTCACCTGCCGCACCGACAGCGCCGCACCGCCGCGCGAATCGCCGTCGGTCTTGGTCAGGATGATGCCGGTGAGGGGCAGCGCCTCCTTGAAGGCCTTGGCGGTGTTGATCGCGTCCTGGCCCTGCATGGCATCGACCACGAACAGGGTTTCGACCGGATCGAGCGCTGCGTGCAGCTGCTTGATTTCGGTCATCAGCACTTCGTCGATGGCGAGGCGGCCGGCGGTGTCGACCAGCAGCACGTCGAAGTAGTGGCGCTTGGCGTGGTCGAGCGCGGCGCGCGCGATGTCCAGCGGCTTCTGGTCGGGCGTGCTCGGGAACCACTCGGCGCCGGCCTGCTTGGTCACGGTCTTGAGCTGTTCGATGGCGGCCGGACGGTACACGTCGCCCGACACCGTCAGCACCTTCTTCTTGCGCTTCTCGATCAGGTGCTTGGCGAGCTTGGCGGTGGTGGTGGTCTTGCCGGCGCCCTGCAGGCCGGCCATGAGGATCACCGCCGGCGGCTGGGCCGCGAGGTTGATGTCGGAAATGCCCTCGCCCATGGTGGCGGCAAGCTCGCGGTTCACGATGCCGACCAGCGCCTGGCCCGGCTTGAGCGAGCCCAGCACCTCCTGGCCCAGCGACTTTTCCTTCACCCGGGCGACGAAGTCGCGCACCACGGGCAGCGCCACGTCGGCCTCCAGCAGCGCCATGCGCACCTCGCGCAGCATGTCCTGCACGTTGCTTTCGGTGATGCGGGCCTGGCCGCTCATCGTCTTGACGAGGCGGGAGAACTTTTCTGTAAGGGCGGTGGCCATGAGCGGGGATGCCTTGCTGCCCGCTGCGGCGGGCCGGATGGAAAGTCTGAAAGACGAGGGGAGAACTTGAAGTCGGGCGCGGGGAACGCAAGGGCGAGCCGGTACACTCCGGCCGATGATTTTAGCGATCCCCTCCCCACTCGGCGTGGCGCTGGGCATCGCCACTGCGGCAGCCTATGGGTTTGCCGCTGCTGCGGGTGCCCGGCTGAGCCGTCAAACCACCCAATGGGCCCTTGGAATTGCATGGCTTCTGCATGCAGCGGTGCTGGCCCATGGGCTGGTCGGCAACGAGCCGCGCTTCGGTTTTGCACCTGCCCTGTCAGTTACGGCCTGGCTGGTGCTCACGGTCTATGCGATCGAAAGCCGCATGTACCCGCAATTGAAGGTGCGGCGGGCGCTCGCCTGGCTTGGGGCGGCGGCCGTGCTGTTGGCCATCCTGTTTCCGGGAACGCCGCTGCATGTCACCGCCTCGCCGTGGCTGCCTTTGCACCTCGCGCTGGGCATCGCCTCCTACGGATTGTTCGGTGCGGCCGTGGTCCATGCCTGGCTGATCACGCGCGCCGAGAAGCAGATTCGCCTGACGACCGGCACGGCCCCCGAAGGCGGCGTGCCGCTGCTCACGCTGGAGCGCCTCACCTTCCGCTTCGTGACCGCGGGCTTCGTGCTGCTGTCGGCCACGCTGCTGGCCGGCCTGCTGTTCACCGAGCAGCTGTATGGCGCCGCGGGCCGCGCCTGGAAGTGGGACCACAAGACGACCTTCTCGGTCCTCGCCTGGGTCACCTTCGCGGTTCTCCTGATCGGCCGCGCGCGCTTCGGCTGGCGTGGCCGCACGGCCCGCCGCGTGCTGTACGCCGGCTCTGCCCTGTTGCTGCTGGCCTATGTGGGTTCCCGCTTCGTGCTCGAAGTGGTGCTGGCGCGTCCTCCCGTATGAAATACCTCCTCGTCCTCGCCGTGCTCTGGATCGCCATCTGGCTCTGGCGCAAGAACCGGCGCGAAGAAATGCGCGATGCCCAGCGCGAGCGCATGGCCAAGGCACAACAACGCCCGGCCGCGCCGACGGCTGTCGGCGCGCCGCAGGCGATGGTGCGCTGCGCCCATTGCGGCCTGCACCTGCCCGCGAGCGATGCCATCGCCGGCCCCGACGATGCGGTCTATTGCAGCACCGCCCACCGTCAGGCCGCGGTCGCGGCGCGCGGCTGAACACGCCCTCTGCTCCATGAGCACCCCCCTCTGGTCGCGCGGCGAGCCGGTCACCGACTGGGACGTGCTCGAACCAGGCGGGAGTGAAAGCACGGCGCTGCTGCGGCTCTGGCGCGGCTTCATGGCCGCGCGCTGTTTTGTCGCGCTGGTGCTGGTGGTGCTGCAGGGCGTGGCCTTCGCGCTCGGGCAGACGATGCAGGCGGTGGCCATCGCGATCTGCGCGGCTTACCTCGTCGCCACCTGGCTGGAGCTGCGCTATGCGCACTTCGAACCACCGATCCGCGGTTTCTCGACGCTCTGGCTGCTGACCATCGGCGTCGACCTCGCCACCTTCACCGCAATGCAGGTGCTGCAGAGCGGCAACGTCAACTACACGCCGCTGTTCGCGCTGCCGGTGCTCATGAGCGCGGTGCTCGGCACGATGATGGTGAGCCTGGGCACCACGGCCACCGTCACGCTGCTGCTGCTGGCCGATGCGGGATGGCACTGGCTGCAGCAGCCGGGCGACTCCTCGGCCCGCTTCGTGCAGGCGGCGCTCACCGGCACCGGCCTCTTCGTGGTGGCCCTGCTCGCGCACGAGCTGGCGCGCCGGCTGGCGCGCGAAGAGGCGGTGGCGCAACGCAACCGCAGCAGCGCGCAGATGCAGGCGGAGGTCAATGACCTGGTGATCGAGACACTGGCCGAAGGCGTGCTGGTGATTGACGCCGAAGGCATGGTGCATGCGGCCAACCCGGCGGCCGATGCGATCCTCGGCCAGGGCCTGGCGAAACTCCCGCTGCCGTTCGCGCTGCATGCGCAGCCCGCCTGGCATGCGCTGGCGGCACTCTCTCGCCAGACCTTCGCGCGGCGGGCGCCGCAGTCCGAGGAGATTCCCGTCGCGCAGGCCCGCGGCGCGGCGCGCGAGGTGCGCGTGCGCACCCGGCTCACGCCCACCAGCGACAAGCGCGCCGACAGCCTCTGCGTGATGTTCCTGCAGGACCTGCGCGAACTCGAGGCCCGCATCCGCACCGAGAAGCTGGCCGCGATGGGGCGAATGTCCGCCGCCGTGGCGCATGAAATCCGCAACCCGCTGGCCGCCATCGCGCAAGCGAGCGCACTGCTCAGCGAAGACCTCACCGACCCCGCGCACCGCAAGCTGACCGACATGGTCCAGCACAACGCGCAGCGCCTGGCCCGCATCGTGGACGACGTGCTCGACGTCTCGCGCGCCCGTCAGCAGCGCGTGCTCTCGCTCGGCGAACAGGTGGTGCTCGACCCGGCGGTGCAGGTGCTGGCCGAGGAATGGGTGCGCCAGACGCAGCGCAAGGGCGTGCTGGTCGCGCTCGACGCGGCCGGCATCGACGTGCGCTTCGACGCCGAGCACCTGCGCCGACTGCTGGTGAACCTGCTGGACAACGCGTCGCGCTATGCGGGCAAGGGCGAGGGCGCGATCCAGGTCATCACCACGCTGCAGCGCGCGGGCACCAACCGCCCGGCCCTGCAGGTGTGGAGCGACGGTGCGCCGCTGGAGCCGGCGGTGCAGCGCCACCTGTTCGAGCCCTTCTTCTCATCCGAAAGCCGCTCCAGCGGCCTGGGCCTTTTTCTCTGCCGCGAGCTGTGCCGGCGCCACGGCGCCACCATCGGCTACGAGCGGCGGGCGCTGGTGACGGGCGGCCCTGAAGGCAACGAATTCTTCGTCAGCTTTGCCGCCAGTGAGAACCGGCTGACACAATAGCGTCGTGAGCACCCCACTGTCTTCCGCCCCGCGTCCCGCGCAGATCCTTGTCATCGACGACGAGCCCGACCTGCGCACGCTGTATGAGCTGACGCTGCTGCGCGAGGGCTACCGCGTCGAAGCCGCGGGCAGCGTGTCCGAAGCCTGGCAGCACCTGGAGGCTGCGCGCTTCGATGCGGTGATCACTGACATGCGGCTGCCCGACGGACAGGGCATGGAGATCATCCACCGCATCCAGAAGAACCAGCGCAGCGAGCGCTGCGTGGTGATGACGGCCTACGGCTCGGCGGAAAACGCGGTTGAGGCGCTCAAGGCGGGTGCGTTCGACTACCTCACGAAGCCGGTCGACCTGAAGCAGTTCCGGGCCGTGGTCGCTTCCGCGGTGCAGGCCACGCGGGCGCCCGTCGTGCAGGTCAAGCCGGAGAAAACGGCCGCTGCGAGCACCAGCGAACGCGCCGAGGCCGCATCGGTCACCGGCAGCAGCGGCATTGCGGCGCTCGATCGCCTGGTGGGCGAGTCGGACCCGATGCGCCTGGTCAAGTCGCGCATCGCCAAAGTGGCACGCGGCATGGCACCGGTACTGGTGCGTGGCGAGTCGGGCACCGGCAAGGAGCTGGTGGCGCGTGCGGTGCACGCCTGCAGCCAGCGCAGCGACGGGCCTTTCGTCGCGGTCAACTGTGGCGCGATTCCCGAGAACCTGCTCGAAGCCGAATTCTTCGGCGCGAAAAAAGGTTCGTACACCGGCTCCTCGCAAGACCGCGACGGCTACTTCCAGGCCGCGCGCAGCGGCACGCTGTTCCTCGACGAAATCGGCGACCTGCCGCTGGCTATGCAGTCGAAGCTCTTGCGCGCGATCCAGGAGCGCAGCGTGCGCTCGATCGGCTCGACGCAGGAAGAAGCGGTCGACGTACGCATCGTGAGCGCCACCCACAAAGACCTGCACGCCGAAGTGCAGGCCGGCCGCTTCCGGCAAGACCTTTTCTACCGCCTCAACGTGATCGAGATCGCGGTGCCCGCGCTGCGCGACCGCCGCGAGGACCTGCCCGCGCTCTGCGCCGCGCTGCTCGCGCGTATCGCGCAGGACGGCGGGCTGCCGGTGCCGCACCTGTCGGCCGAGCTGCTGCGCCGCCTCGCGCTGCACCCACTCGACGGCAATGTGCGGGAGCTCGAGAACCTGCTGCACCGCGCGGTCGCGCTCAACGACGGCGACGAACTGCACCTGGACCTGATGGGCGGCAACGTCGCCACGACGATGGCTGCGGCCGACGTGGCATCGGCCACGGCCGCGCAGCTCGCACCGCCCGGCGACGCACCGGTCGCTTTCGTGCCGCCGCCAGCACCGGTGGCGGAGTTCAAGCCTGCGCCGCCGCCCCTGCCCTCCGACCTGCAGGCCTACCTCGACCAGCAGGAGCGCGAGATTCTCGTGCGCGCCCTACACGAGAGCGGCTTCAACCGCACCGCGGCCGCCGCACGCCTGGGCATGAGCCTGCGCCAGATCCGCTACCGCATCGCGCGGCTGGGCATCACCACGCCCAACGGCGACGATGGCGCCAGCAGCAGCCATGTCGACGACTGAAGAGACCCTCCCGCACAACACGCCGCCCGCCGACGACGGGCTCTGGCGGGCCGGCTGGTACCGCTTCGCGAAGGCCCTGCCCTCGCCGAACTTCGGCCCCCGCCCGGCCGGTGCGCAGACCGACCTGATCGTGCTGCATTCGATCAGCCTGCCGCCCGGCGAATACGGTGGCGATGCGGTGCAGCGGCTCTTCACCAACCGGCTCGACTGGGATGCGCACCCCTACTTCCAGTCGATCCGCGGCATTGAGGTGTCCTCGCATTTCTACGTGCGCCGCAACGGCGAGCTCTGGCAATTCGTGAGCTGCGACGACCGGGCCTGGCATGCAGGCGTGTCGTCGTGGCGCGGCCGCGGCAACTGCAACGACGACTCCATCGGCATCGAGCTCGAAGGGCTCGAGGGCCAGACCTTCGAAGCCGCGCAGTACGAGACGCTGGCCAGCCTCTGCCCCGCGATCGCGCAGCACTACGCCATCGCATTCATCGCCGGTCACGAGCACATCGCACCGGGCCGGAAACAGGACCCCGGCGCGGGCTTCGATTGGCGATTGCTGCACGCGCAATTGGGCTGGAAATCACAGATGTTTCCCCCACATGTGATCGAGCACTAATTTTTTCAATCGCGTGACGCCCCGCGATGCCCTGCCCTCCGGCCGCATCGCTTTCGAGAATTCAAATGTGAACCGCAGCAACCATGCGGCTTGCAGGCTCAAATCAGCTTGCAAGCCACGCCCCATGCGGGTTGCGCGACCATAGGCCAGTGTTCACGCGGCATCGCCAGCCATGGCCTATGCCTGGAGAGATACCCGCCCTAGGTGAACCACTCACAAAACACTACCGGTAGTGGCTTGTAGACCCATGACACCCTAGATATAGTGTCCTCCGTCCGGTCAACAACGCCGGCGCGGCGCCCCGCCAAGGCGTCGCCACCCAACAAGAATTGCCAACCGAGAGGAAGCGAATGCAAACTGCCCTGAACACCCCATCGACCCCGCGTGCCGTTCCCTCGACGCCGCCGCAGCAGCAGCGGGACACTGCCGGCTCGCCCACCGGCCAGAACCTCGCGCACTACCAGATCATCCGCCGCAACGGCGCCGTCGTGCCCTTCGAGCCGAACAAGATCGCCATCGCGATGATGAAGGCCTTCCTGGCCGTGCACGGCACCCAGGGGGCGGCTTCGGCCAGCGTGCGCGAGACGGTCGACACGCTCACCCAGGCCGTCATTCGCGCCATGGTGCGCTCGCGTCCGGGCGGCGGCACCTTCCACATCGAAGACGTGCAGGACCAGGTCGAGCTCGGCCTGATGCGCGGCGGCCACCATGAAATCGCACGTGCCTACGTGCTGTATCGCGAACACCGCACGCAGGAGCGTTCCAAGCAGGGCGAACACGACATGCCCGCCGTGCAGACGCTGCACGTGCTGGACAACGGCGAGCGCGTCGAGCTCGACCTGAACCAGCTCAAGGGCCTGATCGAATCGGCCTGCGAGAACCTGGGCGACAGCATCACCGCCGCGCCGATCGTCGCCGAGACGATGCGTAACCTCTACGACGGCGTGCCGCTCGACGAGGTCTACAAGGCCTCGATCCTGGCGGCCCGCACGCTGATCGAGAAAGATCCCGACTACACCTTCGCCACCGCGCGCCTCTTGCTGCACACGATCTTCAAGGAGATCGTCGGCCGCGAAGTGATGCCGGTCGACCGTGCCACCGCCTACGCCGATTACTTCCCGCAGTTCATCAAGAAGGGCGTGGAGAACGATCTGCTCGACGAGAAACTGCTGCAGTACGACCTGCCCCGCCTGGGCGCGGCCCTCAAGGCCGAACGCGACAACCAGTTCGACTACCTGGGCCTGCAGACGCTGTACGACCGCTACTTCCTGCATGTGCGCAAGACCCGCATCGAACTGCCGCAGGCGTTCTTCATGCGCGTGGCCATGGGCCTGTCGCTTGGCGAAATCGACCGCGAAGCGCGCGCCATCGAGTTCTACGAAGTGCTGTCTTCGTTCGACTTCATGTCGAGCACACCGACGCTGTTCAACGCCGGCACACTGCGCTCGCAGCTCTCCAGCTGCTACCTGACCACCGTGCCCGACGACCTGGACGGCATCTACGAGTCGATCAAGGAAAACGCGCTGCTCTCGAAGTTCGCGGGGGGCCTCGGCAACGACTGGACCCGCGTGCGCGCGCTCGGCAGCCACATCAAGGGCACGAACGGCGAATCGCAGGGCGTGGTGCCGTTCCTCAAGGTGGTGAACGACACGGCCGTGGCGGTGAACCAGGGCGGCAAGCGCAAGGGCGCCGTCTGCACGTACCTCGAGTCGTGGCACCTGGACATCGAGGAGTTCCTGGAACTGCGCAAGAACACCGGCGATGACCGCCGCCGCACGCACGACATGAACACGGCCAACTGGATCCCCGACCTCTTCATGCGCCGCGTGATGGAAAAGGGCACCTGGACGCTGTTCTCGCCTTCCAACGTGCCTGACCTGCACGACCTGTTCGGCGCCGACTTCGAAAAGGCCTACGTCGCCTACGAAGAAAAGGCCGCCCGCGGCGAGATCAAGCCCGCGCGCACCATCCAGGCGTCGGACCTGTGGCGCAAGATGCTCACGATGCTGTTCGAGACCGGCCATCCCTGGATCACGTTCAAGGACGCCTGCAACGTGCGCTCGCCGCAGCAGCACGCCGGCGTCGTGCACTCGTCGAACCTCTGCACCGAGATCACGCTGAACACCAGCGACACCGAAACGGCCGTCTGCAACCTGGGTTCGGTGAACCTGCTGCAGCACTTGAAGGACGGCAAGGTCGACCAGGAAAAGCTCAAGCGGACGATCTCGACCGCGATGCGCATGCTCGACAACGTGATCGACATCAACTACTACGCCGTGAAGAAGGCGCGCGACTCGAACCTGCGCCATCGTCCGGTGGGCCTGGGCCTCATGGGCTTCCAGGACGCGCTGTACGAGCTGCGCATCCCCTACGCCTCGCAGGAAGCCGTGCAGTTCGCCGACGAGTCGATGGAAGCCATCTGCTACCACGCCTACTGGGCATCGACCGAGCTGGCCAAGGAACGCGGCAAGTACTCGAGCTACAAGGGCTCGCTGTGGGACAAGGGCATCTTGCCGATCGACACGCTCGACCTGCTCGAGCAGGCACGCGGCGGCTACGTCGAGGTCGACCGCTCGGCCACGCTCGACTGGGACGCGCTGCGCGCCAAGATCAAGGCCGACGGCATGCGCAATTCGAACTGCGTGGCCATCGCACCGACCGCGACCATCTCGAACATCATCGGCGTGGACGCTTCGATCGAGCCCTGCTTCGGCAATCTCTCGGTCAAGTCGAACCTGTCGGGCGAATTCACCGTGATCAACCACTACCTGGTGCGCGACCTGAAGCGCCTGGGCCTGTGGGACGACGTGATGGTGATGGACCTGAAGCACTTCGACGGCTCGCTGCGTCCGATCGACCGCGTGCCGCAGGACGTGAAGGCGCTCTACGCCACTGCGTTCGAAGTGGAAACCACGTGGCTCGTCGAAGCCGCCTCGCGTCGCCAGAAGTGGATCGACCAGGCGCAGTCGCTCAACATCTACATGGCCGGCGCATCGGGCAAGAAGCTCGACGACACCTACAAGCTCGCATGGCTGCGCGGCCTGAAGACCACCTACTACCTGCGCACGCAGAGCGCGACGCACGCAGAAAAGTCGACGGTGCAATCGGGCCGTCTCAACGCGGTGTCGTCGGGCAACGACGCACCCTCGGGCATGAGCGCACTCGAAGCCGCCGCTGCTGCAGCGAAGGCACAGATGAGCGCGATGCCTGCCACCGACATCGCGTTCTGCGGTGTGGACGATCCGACGTGCGAAGCCTGCCAGTGACACGCCGATGCTCGCGACAACAGTGAGCCCGTTGAGCCAGTGAGGTGCATGCGAAAGTCGCGCGACGTTCAAGCAATGAAGCCATTGACTGACATCGCGCGATGCATGCGAGCAACATAACAACCACATAAATGGAGCGCGATGTGAACGAGCACTTTGCAACTCACATCGTTACTCCGATAATTTGAGCATTGGATTTTTCTATGTTGACCTGGGACGAAGAAGTCAAGCCCTCCTTACCAAAGGATATGCAACAAGGATTGCAGCACCACAACGCATCGACCAGCGGCTCGCCCGCAGGCCGTTCGGTGGACGCTCCGACTTCGTCGATTGCACAACCCGCATCGTCTGCCCCGCGCACGCTCGATGACGGCGCCGCCGCACCGCTGCGTCAGGTTGCTCCCGCTTCGGTTCCCGTCGTGGCGCAACGCGTCAAGGCTTCCGACAAGCGCATCATCAACGGCCAGACCGACGTCAACCAGCTGGTGCCGTTCAAGTACAAGTGGGCTTGGGAAAAATACCTCGCCACCTGCGCCAACCACTGGATGCCGCAGGAAGTGAACATGACGCGCGACATCGCGCTCTGGAAAGACCCGAACGGCCTGACCGAAGACGAACGCCGCATCGTCAAGCGCAACCTCGGCTTCTTCGTGACCGCCGACTCGCTGGCCGCCAACAACATCGTGCTGGGCACCTACCGCCACATCACGGCTCCCGAATGCCGCCAGTTCCTGCTGCGCCAGGCCTTCGAGGAAGCGATCCACACGCACGCGTACCAGTACATCGTCGAGTCGCTCGGCCTGGACGAGAGCGAGATCTTCAACGCCTACAACGAAGTGCAGTCGATCCGCGAGAAGGACCAGTTCCTGCTCCCGTTCATCGACGCCATCAGCGATCCGCACTTCAAGACCGGCACGCACGAAACCGACCAGACGCTGCTCAAGTCGCTCATCGTGTTCGCCTGCCTGATGGAAGGTCTCTTCTTCTACGTCGGCTTCACGCAGATCCTTGCGCTCGGCCGCCAGAACAAGATGACCGGCGCCGCCGAGCAGTACCAGTACATCCTGCGTGACGAGTCGATGCATTGCAATTTCGGCATCGACCTGATCAACCAGCTCAAGCTCGAGAACCCCGGCCTCTGGACCTCCGAGTTCAAGGCCGAGATCAAGGACCTCTTCATGAAGGCCGTCGAGCTCGAATACAAATACGCCGAAGACACCATGCCGCGCGGCGTGCTCGGCATGAACGCCTCCATGTTCAAGGGCTACCTGCGGTACATCGCCAACCGGCGTGCGCAGCAGATCGGCCTCGAAACGCTCTTCCCGAACGAAGAAAACCCGTTCCCCTGGATGAGCGAAATGATTGACCTGAAGAAAGAGCGCAACTTTTTCGAAACCCGCGTGATCGAGTACCAGTCGGGTGGTGCGCTCTCCTGGGATTGAATCTTTCCGATAAGAATTAATGAATTCAAGAATTGCCCTTGCCACCGATCGCGTCGAAGAGCGCGGCATGGACCAGGGCTCAGGTGTTCATGGTGCTGGGGCTCAGATTCCAACGCCATGAATCGCTTCACGCTCCCAACGTGCGTGGAGTGCTTCAATAGGTTGATTTTTTCAACTTGATCAAGGAGAAATAGAAATGGCAACTGCAAAGAAAGCGCCGGCTAAGAAAGCCGCTGCAAAGAAGGCTCCGGCAAAGAAGGTCGCGGCCGCTAAGAAGGCTCCGGCAAAGAAGGTAGCAGCGAAGAAGGCTCCGGCCAAGAAGGTTGCTGCCAAGAAGGTCGCCGCCAAGAAGGCTCCTGCCAAGAAGGTAGCAGCGAAGAAGGCAGCACCGGCCAAGAAGGCTGCTGCGAAGAAGGCTCCGGCGAAGAAGGCCGCTGCCAAGAAGGCGCCTGCGAAGAAGGCTGCGGCGAAGAAGGCTCCTGCCAAGAAGGCCCCTGCAAAGAAGGCCGCCGCCAAGAAGGCTCCTGCGAAAAAGGCTGCGGCCAAGAAAGCCGCGAAAAAGCCCGCTGCCAAGCCTGCCGCTGCTGCCAAGAAGCCTGCTGCAAAGAAGGCTGCCAAGGCACCTGCCAAGGCTGCTGTAGCGCCTGCCCCTGCCGCGCAAACGACGCTGAATCCCCAGGCAGCCTGGCCGTTTCCTACGGCCAGCAAGCCCTGAGTTTTCTCAGCGCCTTGACGGCAAAAAACCCGGCACCTCACGGTGTCGGGTTTTTTTATGGACGCTCGAAAAAGACGCTTCTTACAGGCCCAGGGCCTTGCGGTCGACCTGGTAGTTCTGCGGTCCGCGCTGCGCGATCTTGAGCGCGCCGATGCGGTTGCCCAGTGCCGCGCATTGCGCGAGCGGCCATTCCTTTTCCAGACCGAACAGCAGCGCGCCGCGCCATGCGTCGCCGCAACCCGTGGGCTCGATCACCGCGGTGGGCGTCACGCCCGGCACATGTTCGCGCTCGCCATCGATCCAGACTTCGCAGCCCTCGGCCGCCAGCGTGACCACCAGGCCGCGCACGCGCCTGGAAATCTCGGCCAGGCTCCAGCCGGTGCGCTGCGACAGCATCTTTCCTTCGTAGTCGTTGACCACGACCCAGCTCGCGAGATCGACAAAATGCTTGAGCGCATCGCCGTCGAACATCGGCAGGCCCTGGCCCGGATCGAACACGAACGGAATGCCGGCGGCGGCGAATTGCTCCGCGTGCTGCAGCATCGCCTCGCGGCCATCGGGCGCGATGATGCCGACCTTGATGTCTTCGCGCGCAACCACCTTGGTGATGTGCGCCTGCTGCATCGCACCGGGATGGAATGCGGTGATCTGGTTGTTGTCGACGTCGTTCATGATCATCGCCTGCGCGGTGAAGGTGTCGTCGAGCTGGCGCACGAACTCGGTGTCGATGCCCAGCGTGCGCATGCGCTCCAGGTAGTCGGCGCCGTCACTGCCGAGCGTGGCCATCGGCAGTGCCGTGCCGCCCAGCGCGTTGAGGCTGTAGGCGATGTTGCCGGCGCAGCCGCCGAAGTCGCGACGCAGGCCGGGCACGAGGAACGACACGTTCAGGATGTGCAGCTGGTCCGGAAGGATCTGATCGGCGAACCGGCCCTCGAAAGTCATGATGGTGTCGAACGCGAGGGAACCGCAAATCACTGCTGCCATGGGTGGACCGTTTTCGTTGAATGAAGATGGATGAAAGAAGGACGATTGCTTGCGTGCAGGCGTCGTCCAGCTAGGGATAGAAAGCTTCCACGCGGTAGCCCGCAATGGGCGGCAGCGCAGCCGCTTCTGTCGGCGACAGGGTCAGCGGCAACGAGGCTGCGCGATCGGCGCGCGCCGCGAGCACCGATGGCGCGCCGTAGTCCACGGGCATCAGCACGCGCCGCACCACCGCGCGCTCCTGCGTGTCGAGCAGCGACAGCTCGACGGCCGGCATCGCGAGCGGCACGGTCGCGGCGTTGCGCAAGGTGAAGCTCAGCCGGTAGTCGTTGCCGCCGCTCTTCTCGCGCGCGAAGGCGGCGCCCTCGATCATGATGTCGCCGATCTGGCGCAGGGCCGAGAGCTCGCAGCCGGTGTACTGGCACAGCGTCGCCAGCGCGGGACGCAAACCCGGCTGGCGCGCGACGATGCCGTCGCGCTCGTGGCGCACGATCTGCACGATGAGCAGCAGGACAGCGAGCACCGCCAGGACGACCAGCAGCAGCCGCACGCCCTTGCGCTGCCAGAAGCCGGGCGCATGGGTGTCGTGCTCTTCGTCGTCGGAAAAACGGTGGTCCTCCTCGCGCTCCGCGAACATCGGCGGCAGCGAGACAGGATTCTCCGGCTCGCTCGCCTCCCGGACCATCGACGACGACGCGGCCTTTGCCGCAGCCCTGGCCTCGCGCGACTTGTTGGCGCTCGCGATCTTGGCCGACTTGATGCGCGCGCGCCGCAGCGCCTTCTGCATCTGGACCTGGTCGTGGTCCTCTTCTTTTTCTCCCCTCTCTTCGGCGTCGTCGTCAAGGGTGGGCTCGACCAGTCCGTGCGCCTTGGCGCGCGGCACGGGCAGCGGGGGCACCGGAGGAGGCGGAGACGGCGGCGGTGGTGCGAGATTCAGGTCGATGTTCGGGAACGGCGGCAGCGAACTCGCCGGCGGCCGCCACGCGGGCTCGCTGACATCCAGGTCGGACCACGGCTCGTCCGCGATGATGCCGTGCGTGGGCAGCGAGAGCGCCGGGGACTGCGCGGGTGCTGCAGGTGGAGGAGGCGGCGCCGGTGGCTCGGGTGGCGGCGCGACCGCGACTTCCACGGGCTCGAAAGCTTGCGGCGCCGGCGACGGATGCGCCACTTCAGCCTGGGCATGCTCTTCAAGCTCGTCATCGAAGAAATCCGCGTCTTCGGAAGCCTGGGCAGGTTGCGACGGCGCGTCGGCCCGGCGCTCGGAGGAGGGCTCGACCAGTGCGGGCGAATAGCCGCTCACCGGCGACGGTGCGGGCGCCCCGTCGGATGATTCGTGCAGGTCGAGCGTCGCATCGAACACGTGGCTGCAGCGGCCGCAGCGCACCCAACCGTCCGAGATGCGAAGCTGGTCGCGCACCACCTTGAAGGTGGTGGTGCAGGCGGGGCAACGCGTGACGAGGCTCATGACCGGGCGATTGTAGGGTTGGGCCCCCGCCGCACGAATGGCGCGAACGGTGCGCGGCAGCGCGAAAACCGGGCCTCGCTGCTCAGCAGCGTGCCGTCATGAGGATCCAGCCGTCCTCGCTGTCGCTGACCTCGAGGGCCGCATACGGTGCGTAGGCCTCTTTCAGCTCGTCGGCCTGGCGCTCGAGGATGCCGGCCATCACCAGCGATCCACCTGCCGCCACATGGTTGCGCAGCAGCGGCGCGAGCACCTTAAGCGGCGTGGCCAGGATGTTGGCGAGCACGGTGTTGTAGGCACCCTTGGCCGCGTCCGGCAGGCCGGCATTCAAGCTGACGCCATTGGCTTCGGCATTGAGCAGGGTCGAGGAGACCGCGGCCTCGTCGATGTCGACAGCATCGATATCGAGCGCGCCGAACTTCGCGGCGCCGATCGCCAGAATGCCGGAGCCGCAGCCGTAGTCGAGCACGCGCTGCTTGGCAAAAGCGCCCTCGCCCTGCTTCGCGATCCAGCGCAGGCACATGCGCGTGGTGGGATGCGTGCCGGTGCCGAAGGCAAGCCCCGGATCCAGACGGATCACCTGCTTCGCCTGTTCGGGCGGCTCATGCCAGGTCGGCACGATCCAGAACTCGGGCGTGATCTCGACCGGCGCGAACTGCGATTGCGTGAGCCGCACCCAGTCCTGCTCGGGCACATTCGCCACGCCGAGCACCGCGCAGCTTTCGAAGAAGTCCTGCAGTGCGAGCAGCGATGCGGCTTCGTTCGCCAGCGCCTCGTCGGGGAACAGCGCGATCACGCGCGAGCGCTGCCAGCCCTCCTTGGGCGGCGGCATGCCGGGCTCGCCGAACAGCGCCTGCTCGGCATCGGTCTGTGCGTCGGCATCCTCGACGGACACGCTCAGCGCATCGAGTGCATCGAGCGCGTCGCTGAGCATTTCGACCCGGTCTTCGGGTGCCATCAGGCGAAGTTCGAACATGGCGTCGTCTCGTGGGTCAGCGCTTGTGTGCGGCGAGCCACTCTTCCAGGTAGTGGATGTTCGTGCCACCGGCCATGAACTTGGCGTCGACCATCAACTCGCGGTGCAGCGGGATGTTGGTCTGGATGCCTTCGATCACGGTCTCATTCAGCGCCGTGCGCATGCGCGCCATGGCCTGCTCGCGCGTGTCGCCGTACACGATGATCTTGCCGATCATCGAGTCGTAGTTCGGGGGCACGAAGTAGTTGGTGTACGCATGCGAATCGACGCGAACACCAGGGCCGCCCGGCGGGTGCCACATCGTGATGCGGCCCGGCGACGGCGTGAACTTCCAGGCGTCTTCGGCGTTGATGCGCACCTCGATGGCGTGGCCGCGCATCTCGATCTGGCGCTGGGTGAACGGCAGCTTCTCGCCGGCGGCCACCATGATCTGCGTCTTCACGATGTCGATGCCGGTGGTGAACTCCGTCACCGGATGCTCCACCTGCACGCGCGTGTTCATCTCGATGAAGTAGAACTCGCCGTTCTCATAAAGGAACTCGAAGGTGCCGGCGCCGCGGTAGCCGATCTTCTTGCAGGCCGCAGCGCAGCGCTCGCCGATCTTCTCGATCAGCTTGCGCGGAATGCCAGGGGCCGGCGATTCCTCGATCACCTTCTGGTGGCGGCGCTGCATGGAGCAGTCGCGTTCGCCCAGATAGACCGCGTTCTTGTGCTTGTCGGCGAGGATCTGGATCTCGATATGGCGCGGGTTCTGGAGAAACTTCTCCATGTACACGGCCGGATTGCTGAAGGCCGCGCCGGCCTCCGCCTTGGTCATCTGGATCGCGTTGACCAGCGCCGCCTCGGTGTGCACCACGCGCATGCCGCGGCCACCGCCGCCGCCCGCCGCCTTGATGATGACCGGATAGCCGATCGCACGGGCGATGCGCTTGTTGGTGGCGGCGTCGTCCGAAAGCTCGCCCTCGGAGCCGGGCACGCAAGGCACACCGGCCTTGATCATGGCCTGCTTGGCCGAGACCTTGTCGCCCATCGTGCGGATGTTGTCGGGCGTGGGGCCGATGAACTGGAAGCCGCTCTGCTCCACGCGTTCGGCGAAGTTGGCGTTTTCGCTCAGGAAACCGTAGCCGGGGTGGATGGCTTCGGCGTCCGTCACTTCGGCCGCCGAGATGATCGCCGGCATGTTGAGATAGCTCTGCCCCGACGGTGCCGGGCCGATGCACACGGCTTCCTGCGCCAGCTTGACGTACTTGGCGTCGCGGTCGGCTTCGGAATAGACCATGACGGCCTTGATGCCCATCTCGCTGCAGGCGCGCTGAATCCGGAGGGCAATCTCCCCCCGGTTTGCAACCAGGATCTTCTTGAACATGGTCACTCGATGATGAACAGCGGCTGGCCGTATTCGACCGCCTGCCCGTTTTCGCCGAGGATCTGGGTGATCGTGCCGGACTTGTCCGCTTCGATTTCGTTGAGGATCTTCATCGCTTCGATGATGCAGATCGTGTCGCCCTCGTTCACCTTGCTGCCGATTTCGACAAAAGCCGGCGCGCCAGGGCTGGACGAACGATAGAACGTGCCGACCATGGGCGACTTGACCGCGTGACCGGCCGGAGCGGCTTCGACTGCGGGGGCACTTGCGGCGGCCGGGGCAGCAGGCGCACCTGCCACCGGGGCGGCAGGCGGCGCTGCCAGGGTTTGCACATACTGCACCGGCGCGGCGCCACCGCCCTTGACGATGCGAACCTTGCCTTCGGTTTCGGTGATTTCCAATTCGGAAATATTCGATTCGGACACCAAATCGATCAGTGTCTTGAGTTTGCGCAGATCCATGGGACTCCAGTGCCGGCTTTGCCGGTCATTCGGATATAACTGGGCTGAAAATCGGCGATTTTCAGCGTTTGGTGGCTAACGCCAGCTTGGGCGGCCGATTCTAACCATGAACAAGTTCACGCCGCCAAGTCTCCAGATCGGAGGTTTCGAGCTTGCCCATTTTACGAGCTGCAACAGAGCCGTTACCGTTCAGCACCAGCGTGAAGGGCAATCCGCCGCCGGTATTGCCCAGGTTCTTGACCAGCTCCGTGCCTTGCAGCCCGGCCAGGCCGGTGGGATAGGTGACTGGCGTGCGCTGCAGGAACTTGCGTACAGCGCTGGGTTGGTCGATAGCCAATCCGACCACTTGCCATCCAATGGCGCCATGTTCGCGGAAGAAAGTGTCGATCATCGGCATTTCCTCGACACAGGGCGGACACCATGTGGCCCAGAAGTTGAGCAGCAGCGGCTTGCCACGGAGGCTGGAGAGGACAAGTTCACCGCCCTCCGGGCGTTCGAATTTCTGGGCCCAGAAGGTCGCGTCGAGTTGCTCGCCACCCGCCGCACTGCTGCCGGCGCTGCGTTCCCGCCACCAGGCGCCACCCACCCCGGCAGCGGCGGCCACCGCCGCCACGCCGCCATAGAGCATGCCGCGTCGTGTCGGCGAAGAAGTCATTCACTTGTCCTTTTCTCTTTCAATCAGTCGGCGCAATGCGGGCAGATCGCCGCGCGGTGTACGGCCCTGGGCATCGGGCTTCAAGGCGCCGCGCAGGTCGTCGAGGTCGTAGACCAGCAGGTGCACCCCGATTTCTTCGCCGAGCGCACGGCTTGGCGCATGCACGCTCAAGGCCTCGACCTGCTCGCCATGAAAGCCGGTGACCATGCGCGGTTCGTAGTCCACGTGGTGGTCGATCAGAGCAATCTCGGCTGACTTGGAATCGTCGCAGAACATCTGTATGTAAATGTCCGACAGCCGCGTGGCCGTGCCGTGCCACACGGCGCCGCCCACGTGCGGCCGGAAGGCGGCCATTCGCTCCATCCATTCCAGTGCCAACAGGCGCAGCGCATGCAATTCCTGTGGCTGTGTGTCGGCGCAGAAGAGCGCGATGTAGTCGCGCACCTCGGCCTCGACTTCGTCGTTGTTCGGCAGCGAAGTGCGGGCCGACAGGCCCAGGTCACGCAGGGCCCGGCGCTTGGCGGGGCCATATTCCAGCCCTTCCTCGACGACAAGGCGGGCTGCGGTGGCGGCGATTTCACGCTTGGACGTGTCCATCAGGGCATTTTGCCCGCAGTAGGCGCCACGCACACGAAATCAACATGAAGCTCGGGGCGAAGGCCGGGCTTGCGGGGTGAGCCCCGCATTCCGCCTCCCTAGAATCGCCGGATGCACATTCATATTCTGGGTATCTGCGGCACGTTCATGGGCGGACTGGCCGCCCTGGCGCGCGAAGCGGGCCACCGGGTCACGGGCTGCGACGCCGGCGTGTACCCGCCGATGAGCGACCAGCTGCGCTCCCTCGGCATCGATCTGATCGAAGGTTTCGGCGCCGATCAACTCTCTCTCTCTCCCGACATGTTCGTGGTCGGCAACGTGGTTTCGAGGGCGCGCCTGCCCGACGGCAGCCCCAAGTTCCCGTTGATGGAGGCCATCCTCGACGCCGGCAAGCCCTACACGAGCGGCCCGCAATGGCTGGCCGAGCACGTGTTGCTGGGCCGCCATGTGCTGGCCGTGGCCGGCACGCACGGCAAGACGACCACCACGTCGATGCTGGCCTGGGTGCTCGAGCAGGGCGGCAAGGCGCCGGGCTTCCTGGTGGGCGGCGTGCCGCTGGACTTCGGCGTGTCGGCCCGCCTGGGGCATGTGGCCCCCACGCTCCCCGCGTTGCGTGGTTCGCTGCCCCCCGCGGGGGCGTTCGCCGCCTTGGGGCGGCCCGGCGACGGCTCAGCGCCCTTCGTCATCGAGGCCGACGAGTACGACACGGCCTTCTTCGACAAGCGCAGCAAGTTCGTGCACTACCGGCCGCGTACCGCCGTGCTCAACAACCTCGAGTTCGACCACGCGGACATCTTCGACGACCTCGCCGCCATCGAGCGCCAGTTCCATCACCTCGTGCGCACCGTGCCCGGCACCGGGCGACTGGTGGTGAATGCCATCGAAGAGAGCTTGCAGCGCGTGCTGGCCCAGGGTTGCTGGAGCGAGCTCGCGCGTTTCGGCGCGGGCGGTGAATGGCAGGCCCGCGGCTCGCACGATGCCTTCGACGTGCTGCGACACGGCGAAGTGGTCGGCCGGGTCGAGTGGGAACTCTCGGGCCTGCACAACCAGATGAACGCGCTGGCCGCCATCGCGGCCGCCGACCACGTCGGCGTTGCGCCGGCCGATGGGGCGCGCGCGCTCGGCAGCTTTCGCAATGTGCGCCGGCGGATGGAATTGCGCGGCACGGTGGGCACGATCACCGTCTACGACGACTTCGCCCATCACCCCACCGCCATCCGCACCACGCTCGACGGCCTGCGCAAGAAGCTCGACGACACTGGCAAGCAAAGTGAGCGCATCCTCGCCGCCTTCGAGCCGCGCAGCAACACGATGAAGCTGGGCGTCATGGCTGCGCAGTTGCCGTGGAGCCTGGAGTCGGCCGATCTTTCGTTCTGCCACACCGCCGGGCTTGACTGGGATGCCGCAGCCGCCCTGGCGCCGATGGGCGACCGCGCGCAGTTCGCCGGGGCCATCGAGCCGCTGGTGGCGCAGATCGTCGCGGTCGCGCGGCCGGGCGATCACGTCGTCTGCATGAGCAACGGCGGCTTCGGCGGTGTGCACGACAAACTGCTCGCAGCCCTGCGCGCCGCGGCGGCATCATGAGCACCATGCGCACCCGGGAACTGATCGACAGCCTGAAGCTGCAGCCTCATCCAGAAGGCGGCTGGTACAGCGAGGTATTCCGCTCGACGGCCAGCGTGCTGCCGACCGATGGCCGGGACGCGCGCAGCGCGCTCACCAGCATCTACTTTTTGCTCGAAGCAGGCCAGCATTCGCGCTGGCACCGGGTGCTGTCCGACGAAGTCTGGGTGCACCTCGAAGGCGTGCCGCTGGCGCTCTGGACCTGCGATGCCGCGATGCGCACGGCACCGGCCCATGTGCGGCTGGGCCCGGTCGACGCGCACGGCACGCGTCCGCAACATGTGGTGCAGGCCGGCCAGTGGCAGGCCGCCCGCCCGATCCAGGGCCATGCCTCAGGCGACTACACGCTGGTCGCCTGCATGGTCGGCCCGGGCTTCGATTTTTCCGACTTCTCGATGGTGCCGCCGGGCAGCGACGAGGCGGCATCCATGCAGCATCACTGGCCCGACCTGGCCGGGATGCTGTAGCTCCTCTTCAACCGCGGCGGGCCTTGACGGCCTGCGACAGCGTCTCGAGCACCTGCACCGAATCGTCCCAGCCGATGCAGGCGTCGGTGATGCTCTTGCCGTATTCGAGGCCCGAAAGCTTGTCCTTGCCCGGCGTGAACTTCTGGGCGCCGGCCTGCAGGTGGCTCTCGATCATCACGCCGAACACGCGGTTCGAGCCGCCGGCGATCTGTGCGGCGATGTCCTTGGCCACGTCGATCTGCTTCTGGTGCTGCTTGGAGCTGTTGGCATGGCTGCAATCGACCATCAGCGTGGGCGGCAGCTTGGCGGCTTCGAGGTCCTTGCAGGCCGCCTCGACGCTGGCGGCGTCGTAGTTCGGCGCCTTGCCGCCGCGCAGGATCACGTGGCAGTCGCGGTTGCCGTTGGTCTGCACGATCGCGACCTGGCCGTTCTTGTGTACCGAGAGAAAGTGGTGGCCGCGGGCCGCAGCCTGGATGGCGTCGGTGGCGATGCGGATATTGCCGTCGGTGCCGTTCTTGAAGCCGATGGGGGCCGAAAGACCCGAGGCCAGTTCGCGGTGCACCTGGCTTTCGGTGGTGCGCGCACCGATCGCGCCCCAGGAGATCAGATCGCCGATGTACTGGGGCGAGATCACGTCGAGGAACTCGCTGCCCGCCGGCAGGCCGACGCGGTTGATGTCGATCAGCAGCTGGCGCGCGATGCGCAGGCCTTCGTCGATGCGGAAGCTTTCGTCCAGGTATGGGTCGTTGATCAGGCCCTTCCAGCCGACGGTGGTGCGCGGCTTCTCGAAGTACACACGCATCACGATCTCGAGGGTGCCGGCGTATTTCTCGCGCTCGACCTTCAGGCGCTTGGCGTACTCGACGGCGGCAGCCGGGTCGTGGATCGAGCAGGGCCCCATGATCACCAGCAGCCGGTCGTCCTTGCCGGCCATGATGTTGTGAACGTTGCGGCGGGTGCCCTCGATCAGCGTTTCGACCGGCGTGCCGCGAATCGGGAAAAAGCGGATCAGATGTTCAGGAGGGGGCAGCACGTTGATGTCCTTGATGCGTTCGTCGTCGGTCTTGCTGGTTTTTTCGACGCTCGCATACCAGCTGTCGCTGGCCGGGGCAGTGTTCGTGCTCATGGTGCTGTTCCTTGTTGGAGTGAATATCGTCAGGGCATAAAAAAACCGCCGGGGCTTGAGGCGCCGGCGGTTTTGGGAGGGTGTTCGTTTGCTTTACGCGCTCGCCTCTCGTCCGCCGGAAACCGGGAACCAAAAGTAGGCAAAAAAGTAAGCGCGGAGGGCGGACATAGGGGCGGAATGTAGCACGGAAAACAAAGACCCGGTCAAGCGGCCGGGTCCCGGGGTGGTTTACCGGTAGCCCGATTCGTTGGCGTTGTGAATGATCCAGATCAGGTTGCCGCTGGAGAAATCGCCCATGCCGCCGCCCGCGAAGATCAGCCGTCCCTGGCCCTTGTAGGTCATCTCGAAACGGTGCCGGTCGCTGCCGAAGTAGAACGGAATGAAGGCCTTGCCCGTCACATAGGCGCCCTGGTCGGTCGGCGGGCCGGTGAGGTCGGTGACCTGCCTGGCACTCATGCCGATCTGCAGGCGGGTGAACTTGCTGTTGCGCGCCGGATTGCCGGTGATCTCGCCTTCGTAGCCGTTCAGGCCCTTGACGGTGCGGCCGCTGCCGGCCTCGACCTTGGAAGAATCGGTCACGTTGCCGCGGCCATCCATGCCGGCGCCGGAGCCGCTGCGCGCGGGCGCTGCCGGAGCGGCGGCCGCGGGCGCAGGCGCAGGGGCGGCCTGGGG
Source organism: Variovorax sp. ZS18.2.2 (assembly GCF_024701975.1). Lineage (GTDB taxonomy): Bacteria > Pseudomonadota > Gammaproteobacteria > Burkholderiales > Burkholderiaceae_C > Variovorax. The sequence goes on along the minus strand of NZ_JANLNM010000004.1, from coordinate 213,297 downwards.
CTGGCTGCCCGAACCGCCGCGCGATGCGCAGCCGACGCTGCCCAGCGCAACCAGAGCGGTCATGGCCCAGAGGGCCGCGGGCGAGTTGATCCTGTTCCCCATGAAATGCTCCTTGAATGCGTCGTGCGCAAAAGGGCGCAGCTTAGCAACCGGAGGAAACGCCCGGCAAGTGCCGAAAGTCCTAAGCCGTTCCACCTACCGTGAGCCCGTCGATGCGCAGCGTGGGCTGGCCGACGCCCACGGGCACGCTCTGGCCTTCCTTGCCGCAGGTGCCCACGCCGGAATCGAGCGCCATGTCGTTGCCGATCATGGTCACGCGGGTGAGCGCGTCGGGGCCGTTGCCCACGATGGTCGCGCCCTTGACCGGGTACTGGATCTTGCCGTTCTCGACCCAGAAGGCCTCGCTCGCCGAGAACACGAACTTGCCGCTCGTGATGTCGACCTGCCCGCCGCCGAAGTTGGTGGCGTAGAGGCCCTTCTTGATGCTGGCCACGATTTCCTGGGGGTCCTTGTCGCCGCCGAGCATGTAGGTATTGGTCATGCGCGGCATCGGGACGTGGGCGTAGCTCTCGCGGCGGCCGTTGCCGGTGGGCTTGACCTTCATGAGGCGGGCATTCATCGAGTCCTGGATGTAGCCCTTGAGGATGCCGTCCTCGATCAGCACGTTGCGCTGGCTGGCGTTGCCCTCGTCGTCGACGTTGAGCGAGCCGCGGCGGTCGGCGATCGTGCCGTCGTCCAGCACCGTGACGCCCTTGGCGGCCACGCGCTGGCCGATGCGGCCCGAAAACGCGCTCGAGCCCTTGCGGTTGAAGTCACCCTCCAACCCGTGGCCGATGGCCTCATGCAGCAGGATGCCGGGCCAGCCGGAGCCGAGCACCACGGTCATCTCGCCGGCCGGCGCCGGGCGGGCGTCGAGATTGGTCAGCGCGGCCTTCACGGCCTGGTCGACGTATTCGGCAATCTTCTCGTCGTCGAAGTAGGCCAGGCCGAATCGGCCGCCGCCGCCGCCGGAGCCGACTTCGCGGCGGCCGTTCTGTTCGGCAATGACGGTGACCGAGAGGCGCACCAGCGGGCGCACGTCGGCGGCCAGCGTGCCGTCGGCGCGTGCCACGAGCACCACGTCGTATTCGCTCGCCAGGCCCGCCATGACCTGGGCCACGCGCGGATCGCGCGAACGCGCCAGCTTCTCGGTCTTCTCGAGCAGCTTGACCTTGGCCGTGCTGTCGAGCGTGGAGATGGGGTCGACGCCGTTGTAGAGCGACCGGCTCGAGGCGATCTTGCGGGTCGGCGTCTTCACGCGGCCGGTGCGGCCTGCGGAGGAAATCGAGCGGACCGTGCGAGCCGCATCGAGGAGCGAGGCTTCGGAAATATCGTCCGAATAGGCGAATGCGGTTTTCTCGCCGCTGACAGCGCGCACACCGACGCCCTGGTCGATGCTGAAGCTGCCGGTCTTGACGATGCCCTCTTCCAGGCTCCAGCCCTCGCTGCGCGTGTACTGGAAGTAGAGGTCGGCGTCGTCCACCTTGTGGGAGGTGATCTCGGCGAGGGCCTTGCTCAGGTGCGATTCGTCGAGTCCGAATGGCGTGAGCAAGAGTTGTTGGGCTGTTGCCAGGCGCTCGATGGTGGGTTCGCGAGAGATCATGAGCGCCATTCTAGGCAGCCACCCTCTTCCGTGCCGCCCCAAAGGGCACTCCGGCGCTAGTTCTGCGCCAGCTTCCTCGCCCGGGCGATCGACATCAGGATGCCCAGCCCCAGCCCCAGCGTCACCATCGCCGTCCCGCCGTAGCTGATGAACGGCAGCGGCACCCCCACCACCGGCAGGATGCCGCTCACCATGCCCATGTTCACGAAGGCGTAGGTGAAGAAAATCATCGTGACCGCCCCTGCCAGCAGCCGCGAGAAGAGTGTCGTCGCGCTGGTCGCGATGGCCAGTCCGCGGAAGATGAGGAGGATGAAGGCCGAAATCAGCGCCAGGTTGCCCACCAGCCCGAATTCCTCGGAATAGGCGGCAAAGATGAAGTCGGTGGTGCGCTCGGGAATGAATTCGAGGTGCGTCTGGGTGCCCTGCATGAAGCCCTTGCCGCCGACGCCGCCCGAGCCGATGGCGATCATCCCCTGGATGATGTGGAAGCCCTTGCCCAGCGGGTCCTTGCTCGGGTCGAGCAGCGTGCACACGCGCTGCTTCTGGTAGTCGTGCAGCACCCGCCAGTCGACGCCGTCGGCGCACAGCCTCGACTCGAAGCTCACGATCAGCGTCACCACAATGGCGCCGATCAGCACCGGCGGCACGATCAGCTTCCAGGGCAGCCCGGCGAAGAAGATCACCGCCATGCCCGCGGCCAGCACCAGCAGCGAGGTGCCCAGATCAGGCTGCTTCATGATGAGCCCGACCGGCACCGCCAGCAGCACCGTGGCCACCACGAAATCGAGCGGCCGCAACTGGCCTTCGCGCCGCTGGAACCACCAGGCCAGCATCAGCGGCATGGCGATCTTCAGGATTTCGCTGGGCTGGATCACCACGCCCACGTTGATCCAGCGCTGGGCGCCCTTCTTGGTGATGCCGAAGAGCGCCACCGCGATCAGGAGCGCCACCCCCGCCGCGTAGAGCGGCACCGCGAACATCATCAGCCGCTGCGGCGGCACCTGCGCCACCACGAACATGATGAAGCCGGCCAGCAACATGTTGCGGCCATGGTCGACGAAGCGCGAGCCGTGGTCGTAGCCGGAGGAATACATGGTCAGCAGCCCGGCGAAGGCGAGCAGCAGCACGGCGAAGGCCAGAAAGCCGTCGAAGCCCTGGAAGATGGGCGCAATTCGACGCGCCAGGGAGGGCTGATTGAACACGGCAGACATGGGGGCGGATTATCCGCGCCCCGCATGCCCTTTCAGCCGAAAGCGAGCTGAACGACCGTGCGCCCCGGTCGGCTTTCGACTGCCAGCCGCGCGCCGATCGCGCCCGACCGCTCCCACAGCGCCCTCGGGACCTGCGAGGCGTCGAAGCCCCGGCCGTTGTCGATCACCCGCAGCCGCACGGTGTCACCCTGCATGTCCGCCTCGATCCGCAGCACGCTGGCCTGCGCGTGCTGCAGCACGTTGGAGATGGCCTCGAACAGCAGGAACTGCAACTGCCGCATGGCGTGCGCATCGAGCAATTGCACCGGCCCGACCTCGTCCACCGCCCATTCGAACTCGATGCCCGCCGCTGCCAGCCGCGGTTCCAACCGGTAGCGCAGCGCCGCCAGCAGCGCGCCGACATCGCCCGGCGGCAGGTGGATCGAATCGATCGACAGCTTGAGCTGGTCGAGCGAGTCGCGCAGCGTGCGCAGCAGTTCCTCGGAGCTGGTCTGGCCCGACTGCAGCTGCCGGATCGCCGAGCTGATGTGCGAACCCACCCCGTCGTGCATGTCGCGCAGGATGCGCTCGCGCTCGTGGGTGCGGGCCTGGTCGCGCGCCACCTGTTCGAGCTCGGCATAGGTCAGCGCCAGTTCGCGCTCGCGCTGCGCCACCCGGTCGGCCAGCGCCGCGACCCATCCGCGCGCCTGCGTGCTCACGGCGTGAAAGCGTCGCAGCACGATCAGGAGCAGCGCGATGCCGAAGAAGATCGACGAATAGCGCACCCAGGTGGTCTCGCCATAGGCGTCGCTCAGGCGGATCACCAGCCAGTCGCGCATGCCGAAGGCCACCGTCACGAGCGCCGCGATGGCCACCAGCATCCGCTCGGTGCTCGGGTGGCGTACGGTCGCCACCACGAAACCGCCCACGAAGACGCCGATGATCACGATCTCGATGGCGAGCCAGCCGGTGAGCCACAGGGGCTGTTCGCGCTGCAGCGCCAGCGCACTCGCCACCACTGTTCCGGCGACCACCGCGGCGAGCGGCCAGCGCAGCCACTGCAGGCGGGGATTCCGGGCCCACCCCGCGAGGTGGTAGCAGAACATCATGGCCGACGCCGCCCAGCCCGCATAGCAGGCGGCCATCAGCACGCCCCAGGGAACCCAGGGCAGCGGCGGCTCGGCGATCACGCCGTCGGCCACGCGGATCGCCCAGCAGAACTCGGCGAGCGCCGCCCAGAAATAGATGCCGTCGCGCCGGTGCCGCCCCACGGCGCCGGTGTCGACCTGCGTGAGCCACAGCGCCAGCGCAATGCTTCCGACGATCAGGCTGAAGGCGGTCAGCAGCACCGAGCCGGTGAAGCGCCAGGCATAAGCGCTCTCGAAGAGTTCGGTGCGCACCGGCGTGGCGGGGCCGACGACGATGCGCGAGAGGCCTGCGCGCCGCGCGCTGTCGGCGCGCAGGTGGATCTGCAGGTGGTTCTCGCCGGCCTTCAGCAAGCGTCCGGGCACGGGCACATAGATGGGCGCCTTGGCGTAGTCGGCGTCGTTGCCCACGCTCATGTCGCCGTAGACCTGCAGCAGCGCCCCGTTGAGCTGCACCTCGAAGACGTTGCCGACGCGGGGAATGAAGATGCCCCAGGGCGTTTCCGGCGCGACCGCGAGGGTGAACGGCAGATCGAAGCTCGCAAGGCCGGGCCGACCCCGGTGCTGGCGGTCCCAGTGGTAGGACAGCTCGACCGGTCCGGTGCGGGTGATGCCGTCGACCGATGTCGTGATGGTGCCCTGGCGCAGTTCGATCGAGCCATCGGCCGCCTGGAGCGGCTCCGCCGACGCGGCCCCCATGCCGCCAGCGCCGGTCACCAGCACCGCCAGCCACAGCGAAAGCAGTGCGCCCAGCCTCGCCAGCATCCGTCCTCAGCCCGGGTGAGGCAGCAGGCCGAGGCGCGTGGCCTCGAAGACCGCCTCGCTCTTGGAATGCACCGCGAGCTTGCCGTAGAGGTTCTTGATGTGGGTCTGCACCGTGTGCACGCTCAGGCCCTTGAGCCGCGCGATTTCCGCATACGAGAAACCGCGGGCGATCAGCGTCAGCACCTCGTGTTCGCGCGCGGACAGCAGGCCGCGCTCGCTCTCGTCGAAGGCGGCCTCGGGTGCGGCGGCGCTCAGACCGAGGATGCTGGCCGATTGCAGGCTGCGGTACTTGGCCAGCACCCGCCGCGCGATCATGGGCGAGATCGGCGATGCGCCGGCCTTCATCTCCACGATGGTCTGTGCGATGTCCTCGGGCGCGGCGTCCTTGTGGATGTAGCCCACGGCGCCGGCCTCGATGCTGGCGAGCACGTTCTCCTCGTCGCCGAAGACCGACACCACCAGCGGCTCGCAGCCGGGAAAGCGCGCGACGGCGTCGCGGATCACGTCCAGGCCGGTGCCGTCGGGCATGCCGAGGTCGACCAGCAGAACATCGGGAATCGTCGTGGTGCGCGCCAGCCAGCCCAGCGCCTCCTGCACCGTGCCCGCGCTGCCGAGCCAGAAAAGACGCGGGCTGCGCTGCACGCTGGCTTCGAAGAAGGCGCGCGCGCGGCTGTCGTCCTCGACCACGAGCACGCCCCAGCGGCGCAGCGTCCCGTCATCCAGAGCCTCTGTATTCATGGGATGAAGCATAAGCCTCGATGCGCCCCCGAACGCCGCGCACGCATACCCCTTTCATGGGATGCGCACTGCGGATCGCATCCCGAAAATTGGGCGCTTTCTTTTTCTTTTTTGCCGCGGGTTCATCGCCGTGCGTGCGACGCCGGCAACGAGGAGCAGCCGATGAATACTTTCGAACTCCAGCCAGGCGACCGTCGCAGGGCCGAGGTCGACGGGACATTCATGCGCTGTAAGTAGTTATGAGTTATCGCTTTCCCCAAGAACCCCTCGCCGCAGGGTTTTTGAATGCCGCAAGCCCCTTTGCAGGCACAGACCTCATGCAGAATTACTTGGCCTCGGCCAGCGAGGTGCGGCGTTCGCACCTTCCCGCCCTTCCCCCCATGGACCCGCAAACCACCCATCTGCTGTACCTGCACGGCTTCCGTTCCTCGCCCCGTTCGACCAAGGCGAGGCTCGTGGCGCAGCGCGTGGCGCAGGCGCATCCGAACCTGGAGTGGTGGTGCCCGCAATTGCCGCCCTCGCCGCACGACGCCATCGACATGGTGATGAAGGGCATCGCGCACTGGCCGCGCAAGTCGATGGCCGTGATCGGCTCGTCGCTGGGCGGCTTCTACGCCACCTACGTCGCCGGCATGACGCGCTGCCGCGCAGTGCTGCTCAACCCGGCCGTGTACCCGGCGCGCGACCTCACGCGCTACATCGGCGACCAGACCGTCTGGCACGACCCGGCCGAGCATTTCTATTTCCGGCCCGAGTACATCCACGAATTGCGTGCCATGGAAGTCGGCTCGCTCACGCGGCCCGAGCGCGTCTTCGCGATCATCGCCAAGGGCGACGAGGCGCTCGACTGGCACGAGATGTCGGCGCGCTATCCGGACAGCAACGTCAAGCTGCTGGAAGGCAGCGACCATGCGCTGTCGGATTTCGAGACGGCGCATCTCGATGACGTGATGGCGTTCATCAACCCGGTCTGAGCATCGTGGGGCCGGGCCGCCCCATCCCGCGTGGGAGAATCCGCGCCTATGTTTGTATTGTTTGAAGAAGCCGGCAAGTACCTCGGCGGCCGTGTCCTGTCGGAGGCTGAAGCCTCGGCGCAGGTCGAGCTCGAGACCGGCAAGCGCGTCAAGGTCAAGGGCGCCAACATCGTTCTGCGTTTCGAGAAACCGTCCCCGGCCGAGCTGATCGCCGAGGCGCGCACGCTCGCCGCTGCGATGGACCTCGACCTGGCCTGGGAATTCGCAGCCGAAGGCGAGTTCGGCTTTGCCGACCTGGCCGCCGACTATTTCAGCGACAAGCCCACGCTCGCCCAGCAGGCGGCCGCGCTGTTCGCCCTCTTCGAGGCGCCCCACTACTTCCGCCGCGCGGGCAAGGGACGCTTCAAGAAGGCGCCGGCCGAGATCGTGCAGCAGGCGCTCGCCGCCATCGAGAAGAAAAAGGTCATCCAGGCGCAGATCGTCGAATGGGCCGGGCAACTGGCCGAAGGCGTATGCCCGCAGCCGATTCGCGAGCAGCTCTACAAGATCCTGTTCAAGCCCGACAAGAACGCCCCCGAATACAAGGCCGTGGTCGATGCCGCGCGCGCCACGCAGCGCCCGCCGCTCGACCTCTTGGAACGTGCCGGCGCGATCGACTCGCCCTACCAGTTCCACTGGCGCCGCTTTCTCTTCGAGAACTTCCCCAAAGGCACCGGCTTTCCGGCGCTCGCGGCACCGGCCATCGCGGACGAGCTGCCCGTCGCCATCGGCGTGCAGGCCTTCTCGATCGACGATTCGCAGACCACTGAAATCGACGATGCGTTGTCTGTGCAAGGTCTTGGCAGCGGCACCATCACCGTCGGCATCCACATCGCGGCGCCAGCCTTGGCGCTCACGCCGGGCAGCGCCATCGACAACGTCGCGCGCGCGCGCATGTCGACGGTCTACATGCCGGGCTACAAGATCACGATGCTGCCTGACGAGGTGGTCAACACCTACACGCTGCTCGAAGGCGCGGACCGCCCGGCCGTGTCGCTCTATGCGCGCTTCGATGAAGCCACGCTGGAGTTGCAGGGCACCGAGACCAAGCTCGAACGCGTGCCCATCGTCGCCAACCTGCGCCACGACCAGCTCGACAGCGTCGTCACGCAGCCCTGGCTCGAAGACGCCACGGTCACGAGCCCTGACACCCCCGAGGCCGCCGCAAATTTGCGCGCCCCGCTCTCCTTCCTGTTCCGCCTCGCCAAGCAGCTGAAGGCGCAGCGCGAAGTGGTGCGCGGCAAGCCCGAGAACTTCAACCGGCCCGACTACAACTTCCGCCTCGTCGGCAACGACGGCAACGAACCCACCGGCAACGAGCAGGTGCAGATCACCACGCGCCAGCGCGGTGCGCCGCTCGACCTGATCGTCTCGGAAGCGATGATCCTGGCCAACAGCAGCTGGGGCGGCTGGCTCGGAGAACTCGGCGTGCCCGGGCTCTACCGCAGCCAGGCGAGCCTGGCGCCCGGCATCAAGGTGCGCATGGGCACGCGCGCGCTGCCGCATGCGGGCCTGGGCGTGAAGAGCTATGCGTGGAGCACCTCGCCGCTGCGCCGCTACACCGACCTCGTGAACCAGTGGCAGATCATCGCGGCCGCCCGCCACGGCAAGACCGCCGCGCTGGCCGCACCGTTCAAGCCGAAGGACGCCGACCTGTTCTCGATCCTCTCGGGCTTCGACGCGGCCTATGCAACCTACAACGGCTACCAGGGCGGCATGGAACGCTTCTGGACGCTCAAGTACCTGCAGCAGAACGGCATCACCGAGCTCGAAGCGACGGTCATCAAGGACATTCCCAACGGCGCGCTGGTGCGTGCCGATGCGCTGCCGCTGGTGTTCCCGGTGGCCGGCCAGCAGGAACGCGGTGCGCGCCTGCGCGTGAAGCTCGGCGAGATCGACGAGATCGCGCTCGACGTGAGCGGCACCGTGCTCGAACGCCTCGATGCGCCGAAGGCCGATGCTTCCGCCGAGGATGAAAGCGGCGAGGATGAAGAAGAAGTCGCTGGCCCGATCGCCATTGCCGTCGATTTGAGCGACAGCGAGGCCGCGCCAGAAAACACACCTGCATGAACTTCGGCGGAACGTCCGGAGAAATGCAGCCCCTGGAGGAGTTTCGAGAATGAACTTCAAGGACCTCAGCACGCTGCAGATTGCACTGGGCGTGTCGGTCATTGCGCATGCCGCGCTGCTGGCGGTGCGCTTCGTCGATCCCGAGTCGTTCAACCGCGCGTTCACCGACACGCCGCTCGAGGTGATCCTGGTCAACAGCAAGACCAAGGAGCGGCCCGACGCGAATGCCAAGCTGATGGCGCAGACCTCGCTCGCGGGCGGCGGCGACCTCGACAAGGGGCGCGCGACCAGCCCGCTGCCGCCGTCGAGCTTCACCGCCGTGGGCGACTCGTTCGAGGACGCACGCCGCCAGGTCGATTCTCTGCAGGCCGAGCAGATGCAGATGATCACGCAGCTCAAGCGCGACATCGCCGCGATGCCGGTGCGCGATCCGCGCAATGCGGGCGACCCGACCGAAGCGGCCGCACAGGAAGAAAAGCGCCGCCAGATGGTCGAGCTGCTGGCCCAGATCGAGCGCCGCGTGAACGAGGAAAATTCGCGCCCCAAGAAGCGCTACATCAGCCCGTCCACGCGCGAGGCCGCCTTCGCGGTGTACGTGGACACCATGCTGCGCCGCGTCGAAGCGCGCGCCGCCGAAAACTTCCCCGAGCTGGCCGGCAAGAAGCTGTACGGCGAACTCAAGATGACGCTGACCGTCAACTTCGACGGCAACGTGCTCGCCGCCGTCGTCGACCAGAGCTCGGGCAACATCGCGCTCGACCGCCGGGCGCAGGCCATCGTTCGCAGCACCGGCAACTTCGGCAAGTTCACGACCGCGATGCGCCAGGAGCAGGCCGACCAGATGGTGATCCAGGGCACGTTTCGCTTCGCGCGCGACGGCACGATGGAAATCTCCCAATAAGCAGAAACAGCGAGACCGCAGCGATGGACCTGTACTGCGTCATGGGCAACCCCGTCGAGCACAGCCGCTCGCCGCGCATCCATGCCCGCTTTGCCGAACTCTGCGACCAGCAGATGGACTACGGCCGCCGGCTGATTCCGCTCGGTGCCTTCGCCGAAGGCATTGCCGCATTCCGCCGTGAAGCCGCCGAGCGCGGCGACAGCGCGCGCGGCTGCAACATCACCGTGCCCTTCAAATTCGAAGCCGCCGCATTGGCGCAGCACACCAGCGAGCGCGCCACGCTCGCGCAGGCGGTCAACACGCTGCGCTTCGAAGCCGACGGCAGCATCCATGCGGACAACACCGACGGCATCGGTCTCGTCAACGACATCGTCCACAACGCGGGCGTGCCGCTGGCGGGCAAGGAGCTGCTGCTGATCGGTGCCGGCGGTGCCGCCGCCGGCGTGCTGGGCCCGCTGCTGGATGCAGGCGCTTCACGCATCGTGGTGGCCAACCGCACCATCGACAAGGCCGTTGCGGTGGTCCAGCGCCATGCCGCGCTCGCGCTCCGCCACGGCGCCACGCTCGAAGCCTGGGCCCTCGACGAAGTGCCGGGCAACTTCGACGTGGTGGTCAACGCCACCGCCTCTAGCCTGGCCGGCGATGCGGTGCCGGTGAGCGCGCAGGTGCTGCGCCCCGGCGCGCTTGCGGTCGACATGATGTACGGCCCCGCGGCCGAAGGTTTCATGGCCTGGGCCGAGGCGCATGGCGCCGTGCCGCGCGACGGGCTCGGCATGCTGGTCGAGCAGGCCGCGGAATCGTTCGAGATCTGGCGCGGCGTGCGACCGCCTTCCGCGCAGGTGCTGGCCGAGTTGCGCGCATCGCTCGCCGCGAGCCAATGAAAGCGGTGCTGCGCCTCGTCGCCTGCCTCGCGGTGGCGGCTCTCGCGCTCGCACTCTTCTTCGTGGTGCGCATCGCGGCGATGGCGGTGATCGATCCGCAGAGCACCGCGTTCCAGCGCTCCGAGGCCTGGCAGGTCGCCATCCACCAGGGCAGCGAGGGCGGCTGGCGCCAGGAGTGGGTGCCGTATGCGCAGATCAACGACACGCTCAAGCGCGCCGTGATCGCGAGCGAAGACGCCGGCTTCGTCGATCACAACGGCGTGGAGTGGGAAGCCATCGAGCGAGCGCGCCAGCGCAATGCCAAGGCCGAGGAACTGGCGGCCAAGCGCGCAGCGCGGGCCGCGGCGCGCGGCAAGCCGGTGCAGCCGGTGCGCCTGCGCGGCGGCTCCACCATCACGCAGCAGCTCGCGAAGAACCTGCTGCTTTCGGGCGAGCGCACGATGCTGCGCAAGGGCCAGGAGCTGGTGCTCGCGACGCTGCTCGAGGTGTTTCTCGACAAGCGCCGCATCCTGGAGATCTACCTGAACAACGTCGAATGGGGCGAAGGTGTGTTCGGCGCCGAGGCCGCATCGCAGTATTACTTCCGAAAGCCGGCCTCGCGGCTGGGCGCCAACGAAGCCGCGCGGCTTGCGGTGATGCTGCCGAGCCCCAAGTTCTTCGAGCGCCGCCCCGGCTCGCCGTACCTCAGCGGACGGGCGTCGACGGTCGTGGCGCGGATGTCGTCGGCCGAACTGCCCTGAAGCCCCTGGCGCTCAATGCCTCAAAGGCCAGCACGGCCGCGAAGCCGATCGTGTAAGCCACCACATCCCACCAGTCGGCCGTGCTACCGAGCACGATGCGCAAGGCCCGGTTCGGAATGTGCAGGTGCCACGCCGACGCCAGGAACTGGCCCAGTTCGACCGCGCAGCCCACGCCGAGCGCGGCCAATGCCAGCGGCAGCACGCGCGCGGCGATGAAGGTCTTGAAGACGAAATAGACCCACACCACGGCCAGCACGTCGCCGAAGAAACTGCGCAGCCAGCCCCATCGCGCACCGACGGTGGCCAGCAGCACAAGCACAACGAACAGGGCCACCGCCCACGCCAGTGAAAGAGGATCGAATCGCCATCGCATGGCCCGTATCATCGCGCCCATATGCTGGCAAAGCTCACAGGTTGGTTGTTGTTGGGAATCGTCCGGTTGCTCACGGGCGCGCAGGCGCGCTGGTACGGCTGTCCACCGAAGGCCGAGCAGCGCATCTATTTCGCCAACCACCAGAGCCACGCCGACCTCGTGATGATCTGGGCGGCCCTGCCCGAGGAACTGCGCAGCATCACGCGGCCGATCGCGGCGCGCGACTACTGGGCCAACACGCCGGTCAAGCGCTGGATCACGACGGAGGTGTTCAACGCGGTGTATGTGGAGCGTGCGGCCACGGCGCCTGCTGCAGTTGCTGCGCCCGAACCGATGCAGGCTGAGCCAGCGCCTGAACCAGCTGTCGTTGCAGCGCCGGCCGAGCGCGTCGAGCCTTCGATGGAACCGCTGCTGCCGGCCACACCGCCCGTCGCGGAAGCCGTGAACGAACTGCAGGGTGAACTCGACCTTCCGGCGCCACCACCGCCGCCCCCACCCGTCGCGCCACCGCCGTTCGTTGCGGAACCGGCGCCACCAGCCGAACCCGCACCACCTGCACCCGATCCTCTCGCACCCCTCGTCGAGGCGCTGCGCAGCGGCGACTCAATCATCATCTTTCCCGAAGGCACGCGCGGCCACACGGGCGAGCCGCAGAAGTTCAAGTCCGGCCTCTACACGCTCGCGACGATGTTCCCCGACGTGGTGCTCGTGCCGGCCTGGATCGACAACGTGCAGCGCGTCATGCCCAAGGGCGAGATCGTGCCGGTGCCCATTCTTTGCTCCGTCACCTTCGGCGCGCCGATCCGCGTCGAAGACGGCGAGGAGCGCCGCCCTTTTCTCGATCGCGCGCGTGCCGCGGTGATTGCATTGCGCGACATCTGACATGAACCAGTTCCTGCGCAGCCTCACCCCGACCCAGCAGGTCGCGGCGCTCTTCCTCATCGTCTTCGGCGTGCTGGTGATCATCAGCACCACCGCCTTCTTCCTGAGCTTCCGGGAAAAGCGCAACCCGGTGCACGACGCCACCTGGCAGGCCGAGCTCGCGCATTACCGCGCGCTGCTGGGCACCACCTGGTTCATGGTGATCGTGTTCTGGATCGGCTGGGCGCTCGGCGAAACGGTGGCCACGGTGCTGTTCGCACTGATCTCGTTCTTCGCCCTGCGTGAGTTCATCACGCTCTCGCCCACGCGGCGCGGCGACCACCGCAGCCTGATCCTCGCGTTCTTCGTGGTGCTGCCGATCCAGTTCTGGCTGGTGGCCACGGCGCGCTTCGATCTCTTCACCGTGTTCATTCCGGTCTATGTGTTCCTCGCGATCCCGGTGGCGAGCGCGCTGGCGAACGACCCGAGCCATTTCCTCGAGCGCAACGCGAAGCTGCAGTGGGGCATCATGGTCTGCGTCTACGGCATGAGCCATGTGCCGGCGCTGCTGCTGCTGAGCTTTCCGGGCTACGAGGGCAAGAGCGCGTTCCTCGTGTTCTTCCTGGTGTTCGTGGTGCAGACCTCGGTGCTGGTGCAGCACGTCATTTCGCGCCGGACGCAGCGTGCGCCGTTCGCACCCAACGTGAGCCGCAGCTTCAACTGGACCAGCTGGGGCATCGGCATCGTGGTGGCCAGCCTGGTGGGTGCGCTGTTCTCGTTCATCACGCCGTTCAAGTTCGGGCAGGCGCTGGCGGTGTCTGTCATCGCGTGCATCGCGGGCTCGATGGGGCACCTCGTGATGAAGGCGCTCAAGCGCGACCGCGGCATTCCGAACTGGGGCAAGAAGGGCGTAGGCGTGACCGGCGCGAACGGCCTGCTGGACCGTGTCGATGCGCTGTGCTTCGCGGCGCCGATCTTCTTCCATTCGATCCGCTGGTACTTCAACGCCTGACAGACATGCGCATCCTCGGCATCGACCCCGGCTTGACGACCACCGGCTTCGGCGTGGTCGATGCGGACGGCCATGCGCTGCGCTATGTCGCGAGCGGCACCATCAGCACGCGGCACCTGGGCAGCGGCAACCTGCCGGCGCGCCTGAAGGTGCTGTTCGACGGCATCGCGGAAATCGCGGCGCGCTACCAGCCCGATGCGTCGGCGGTGGAAATCATCTTCGTCAACGTCAACCCGCAGTCGACGCTGCTGCTGGGACAGGCGCGCGGCGCCTGCGTGACCTCGCTCGTGAACAGCAACCTCACGGTGGCCGAGTACACCGCGCTGCAGATGAAGAAGGCGGTGGCGGGCCACGGCCAGGCCGCCAAGGCGCAGGTGCAGGAGATGGTGAAGCGCCTGCTCGACCTGCCGGGGTTGCCGGGCGCCGACGCGGCCGACGCGCTGGGCATCGCGATCACGCATGCGCAAGTCGGCCGTTCGATGGCGCGGCTGGCCGAAGCGGCCGAGCTGTCGAAGACCCATGCCGGCACGTACCGGCAAGGGCGTTCGCGCTGACCGCTACCTGCGGAAGTCCAGCCGCCCGTTCGTCCAGCGCCCGTCGATGCGCCGGTTGTCCACGATCATCCCGACCCAGGGGCGCGTGATGTCCGGACTGCTCAGGTTGATGTAGCGGCCCATCAATGTGTCGGGTGCGATGTAGCGGACGTCGAGCAAGGCATGGCGTTCGCCATTGCGCCAGTCGAACATCAGGTAGAAGCGGCCGCCGGCCACCTTGACCATCGCCTTGCCTTCTTTCCAAGCCTCCGCGGTGTCGCCGGGGATGGTGGGGGCCGCGCCGCCGCTCAGTTCGACGCTGTCGGCGAATTCGTCCACATCGGCGGCGTCCGGGTCCGGGTCCTCCTGAACGCCGAACGGATTCCTCGTGGGTTGTTCAGTGTGTGTGTTCATGGCGTCATCGTGCGCCGGTGTCCGTGGCTTCGCATGCCGTTTCCGGACATGCGAACGGCCAAAAACTAGGCCACGCGCTCTGCGATCAGCACCGCGAAGAAACCGAAGGCCGCGAGCAGCGTCCACTTCAGCACGATCCAGCCGACGCGCTTGTACTTCGCCTGCCCGGTGCCTGCATAGAACGCGAACGACACGCCGGCCACCAACAGAAGCAGCAGGATGGCCCAGCGGAAGAGAAGCATCGGTTGGAGGCGGCAGCTCGCCTACCAGGCCCGCGCCACTTCGCCGAAGCCGCGCGGTGCGCGCTTCTCGTCGTCGAAGGTCACGACCTCGTAGGCATCGCTGTTCGCCAGCAGTTCGCGCAGCAGCTTGTTGTTGAGCGCATGGCCCGAACGGAACGCGGTGTAGGCCGCGAGCAGCGGCTTGCCGATGATGTACAGGTCGCCCATCGCATCGAGGATCTTGTGCTTCACGAACTCGTCGTCGTAGCGCAGGCCACCGGCATTGAGCACCTTGGTGTCGTCCATCACGATGGCGTTGTCCAGGCCGCCTCCGCGCGCGAGTCCCTTGCTGAGCATGTACTCGAGTTCCTTCGTGAAGCCGAAGGTGCGGGCCCGCGCGATGTCGCGGCTGTACGAATCGGTGCCGAGGTCGAACTCCACGCGCTGGCCGGTGGAATTGACCACGCGGTGATCGAAGTCGATCTCGAAGCTCAGCTTGTAGCCGTGGTACGGCTCCAGCCTCGCCCACTTCTCGTTGGCGCCCTCGCCTTCGCGCACCTCGACCTTGCGGGTCACGCGGATGAAGCGGCGCGGCGCCCTCTGCAGTTCGATGCCCGCGCTTTGCAGCAGGAACACGAAGGAGGAAGCCGAGCCGTCGAGGATCGGCACTTCGTCGGCCGTGATGTCGATGTAGAGGTTGTCGATGCCGAGACCGGCGCAGGCCGACATCAAATGCTCGACCGTCTGCACCTTCGCGCCGCCGGTCGAGACCGTGGAAGCGAGGCGCGTGTCGGTGACCGCCTCGGCGGTCATGCGGATCTCAGCGGGTTCGGGCAGGTCGACGCGGCGGAACACGATGCCCGTGTCGGCCGGGGCCGGTCGCAGGGTCAGTTCCACGCGTTGCCCGCTGTGGAGCCCCACGCCCACGGCGCGGCTGATCGACTTGAGGGTTCGTTGTTGCAGCACGCCGGGGATTTTAGGCGCGCCACGGCTGTGACGGCCTATTCCCCTCGCTATGGCAGCGATAGACATCGGTTCTATGCAATCCAGACGATGGACGCAAAGGGCACGAAGCGAACGCAGCGCCTAGAGCCAGCAGAAGTCCCTTTCAGGTCTTCCCTGTACCCCTTGCGAACCTTCGTGCCCCGAGCGTTCGGTCGCCTTCCGTCAGTCGGCCTGACGGCGCAGGAAAGCGGGAATCTCGAAGTCGTCCATGCCACCCGACGACAGCGCATCCACCTTGGCCGCGGCCATCGTGCGGTTGGTGCGCCACACGCTGGGAACCGCCATGCCGTCGTAGTTCGGCTGGCTGCTGCCGCCGCCGTGGCCGCCGTTGCCACCCATGGTGGGCACGTTGAACGGGATGTTGTCGGTGCCGGTGCGAATGACTTCCAGCGTCGGTGCCTGGCGGCGTGCATCCGCGCGCGACAGGCCCGTGGCCACCACGGTCACGCGCATCTCGTCGCCCAGGGCTTCGTCGTAGGCAGCGCCGTAGATCACATGCGCATCGGGCGAAGCGTAGGCGCGGATGGTGTTCATCGCGAGCTTCGACTCGTTCAGCTTCAGCGAACCCTTCGATGCCGTCACCAGCACCAGCACGCCCTTGGCGCCCGAGAGGTCGATGCCTTCGAGCAGCGGGCAGGCCACGGCCTGTTCGGCAGCGATGCGTGCACGGTCCGGACCGGCAGCCGCAGCGGTGCCCATCATGGCCTTGCCCGGCTCGCCCATCACGGTGCGCACGTCTTCGAAGTCGACGTTCACGCCGCCGTACTCGTTGATGATTTCCGAGATGCCGCCCACGGCGTTCTTGAGCACGTCGTTGGCGTGCGCGAAGGCTTCGTCCTGGGTGATGTCTTCACCGAGCACGTCGAGCAACTTCTCGTTGAGCACCACGATCAGCGAATCGACATTCGCTTCGAGTTCGGCCAGGCCGTCGTCCGCGTTCTTCATGCGGCGGCCGCCTTCCCAGTCGAAGGGCTTGGTCACCACACCCACGGTGAGGATGCCCATTTCCTTGGCGATGCGCGCGATCACCGGCGCAGCGCCGGTGCCCGTGCCGCCACCCATGCCGGCCGTGATGAACAGCATGTGCGCGCCGTCGATGGCCGCGCGGATTTCGTCCACCGCGGCTTCGGCGGCTTCACGGCCCTTGTCGGGCTTGCTGCCGGCGCCCAGGCCGCTGGTACCGAGCTGGATGATCTTATTCGCGTTGCTGCGGGTGAGTGCCTGCGCGTCGGTGTTCGCGCACACGAACTGCACGCCCTGCACACCACGCTCCATCATGTGGGCGACCGCATTGCCGCCACCGCCGCCGACGCCGATCACCTTGATCTGCGTGCCTTGATTGAATTCTTCGACTTCGATCATTTCGATGGTCATTTCTAACTCCTTGAATATTGCAGTTGCCGTTTTGTATCTATGAATAATTCTTTTGCCGTGACGAGTTCAACGAGAGCGTCGTCACGATGGTGGACCTGTTCGTCGCCATCGCTCGTTGAAGTGCAACGGAGGACTGCCGCGTGCGAGCCAGAGTGAGGAGTGGTTCATGGTCAGAAGTTCCCCACGATGAAGTCCTTGAAACGTCCGAACGCAGTCTTTACCGACCCGTTCTTCTGCGCGACCTTGAAGCCGCGCATGCGTGCGAAGCGCGCCTCTTCGAGCAAGCCCATCACGGTCGCCGCGCGGGGCTGCGCCACCATGTCGGACAACGCGCTCGAATACTTCGGGATGCCGCGGCGCACGGGCTTGAGGAAGATGTCTTCGCCCAGCTCGACCATGCCCGGCATCACCGCGCTGCCGCCGGTGAGCACCACGCCCGAAGAGAGCACCTCTTCGTAGCCCGATTCACGCACCACCTGCTGCACGAGCGAGAAGATCTCCTCGATGCGCGGCTCGATCACGCCGGCCAGCGCCTGCTTGCTCAGCATGCGCGGGCCGCGGTCACCCAGGCCCGGCACCTCGACCTGCTGATCGGGGTCGGCCAGGAGCTGCTTGGCATAGCCGCTCTCGACCTTGATGTCTTCCGCATCCTTGGTGGGCGTGCGCAGCGCCATCGCGATGTCGCTCGTGATGAGGTCGCCCGCGATCGGAATCACGGCCGTGTGGCGGATCGCGCCGTTGGTGAAGATCGCAACATCGGTGGTGCCCGCGCCGATGTCCACCAGCACCACGCCCAACTCGCGCTCGTCTTCGGTCAGCACCGCCTGGCTGGAGGCCAGCGGGTTCAGCATCAGCTGGTCGACTTCCAGGCCGCAGCGGCGCACGCACTTGATGATGTTCTCGGCCGCGCTCTGCGCACCGGTCACGATGTGCACCTTGGCTTCCAGGCGCATGCCGCTCATGCCGATCGGCTCCTTCACGTCCTGGCCGTCGATCACGAACTCCTGCGGTTCCACCAGCAGCAAGCGCTGGTCGCTCGAGATGTTGATCGCGCGCGCGGTCTCCACCACGCGAGCCACGTCGGCGGGCGTCACTTCCTTGTCCTTCACCGCCACCATGCCGCTCGAGTTGATGCCGCGGATGTGGCTGCCGGTGATGCCGGTGTAGACGCGGCTGATCTTGCAGTCGGCCATCAGCTCGGCTTCTTTCAGCGCCTGCTGGATGCTCTGCACCGTGGCGTCGATGTTCACCACCACGCCGCGCTTGAGGCCATTGCTCGGCGCGATGCCGAGCCCGGCGAGCTTGAGCTCGCCGCCGGGCAGCACTTCGGCCACGACCACCATCACCTTGGCGGTGCCGATGTCCAGTCCTACGACCAGGTCTTTGTATTCTTTGGGCATTGAAATATGTCCTCGGTATTCGCTACTTGATTCTTCTTGGGGCCTCGGGCGAGACCGTGGTGACGCCGCGCAGCCGCAATGCATACGCGTCGTTGTGGCGCAGATCGGCGCCTTCGACGTCGGCCACCGTGCGGTGGTACTGGCCCGCGACCTGGGTCACGGTCTTCAGGAAGCGCTGCAGCCTCGCCGACACCTCTTCGCTCTGCCCGCGCCCCAGCTCGATCTGCGCACCGCTGTCCAGCACCACCTTCCAGCTGCCGCGGCTGGACAGCGTGAGCTCGTCGATGCCGAAGTCGTAGGGCTGGAACTGCGGCGCAAGCACGCGGTACATGCCGAGCACCTGCCCGGCCTGCTCGATCGGGCCGTCCAGGCGCGGCAGGTTCTCGTCCACCTCGGCCACGTTGGCCTCGAACACGTCGCCGAAGCCGTTGATCAGCTTGGAGCCCGCCTCGTCGCCCCAGCTGGCCACCGGCACCTGCTCGGTCAGCGTCACGCGCAGCTTGTTGGGGAACTCGCGCCGCACCACCGCACTGCGCACCCACGGCACCGCTTCGAAGGCGGTGCGCGCACGCGCGAGGTCGATGGTGAAGAAGTTGCCCGAGAGCTGCGGCGCCACGTTGGCACGCAGCGTGACCGCGTTGTTGTGCGTCACTTCGCCGTCCACCTTGATCCCCGCGAGCGGGAAGAAAGGCTGGCGCAGCACCCACCACGCACCCGCGGCAAGCAGCATGAGCGCCACCGCCGCGAACGCGAGGTTCGCCACGATGTTCATGAGCTTGACGTCGAAGGGCGCCTGGATGCTGTCGGCCATGGCTATTGCGCTCCTCCCCTGGCATCCAGCGAGGCCGATGCCAGCACGCGCAGGCACAGCTCCTCGTAGGGAATGCCCGCCGCGCGCGCCGACATCGGCACCAGCGAATGGCTGGTCATGCCGGGCGAGGTGTTCATCTCGAGCAGGAAGGGCTTGCGGTCGCTGGCGCGGATCATCACGTCGGCGCGGCCCCAGCCGCGGCAGCCGAGCGTGTGGTACGCGGCCAGCGTGATGCGCTGGATCTCGTGTTCCTCATCAGCCGGCAGGCCGCTCGGGCACTGGTACTTCACGTCGTCAGTGAAGTACTTGTTCTGGTAGTCGTAGGCACCCTCGGGCGCGGCGATGCGCACCACCGGGAGAGCGCGCGCATCGAGCCCCTGGCCGAGCACGGCGCAGGTCACTTCCTCGCCTTCGATGAACTCCTCGCAGAGCACGTCGGCGTCGTATTTCGCCGAGAGCGCGACGGCGTCCTGCATCTGCGAATAGCCTTCGACCTTGGTCACGCCGATGGACGAGCCCTCGCGCGGCGGCTTCACGATCAGCGGCAGGCCGAGCACGTCGGGCACCACCCTGATCTGCTCGCGGCTCTGCTGGTCGAAGGCCAGGCGCACGTACTTGGGCGTCGGCAGGCCGTCGGCCTGCCAGATGCGCTTGGTCATGACCTTGTCCATCGCCACGCTCGAGGCCATGACGCCCGAGCCGGTGTAGGGAATGCCGAGCAGCTCGAGTGCGCCCTGCACCGTGCCGTCCTCGCCATGGCGGCCGTGCAGCGCAACGAAGCAGCGCGCGAAGCCTTCGCGCTTGAGCTCGACCAGCTCGCGCTCCGACGGATCGAAGGCATGCGCATCGACGCCGCGCGAGCGCAGCGCCTCGAGCACGCCGGTGCCCGACATCAACGAGACCTCGCGTTCCGCGGAACTGCCGCCGAACAGCACGGCGACCTTGCCGAAGAGTTTTGGATCCTGAAGGCTCACGATGCCCTCCCCTTGCGCGAGGTGCGCTCCGATGTTGTTGACGAGGGCGCGGCTGCTGGCGCCGGCGCTGTCGCAGCACCGCCGAGCTCGACCACCTTGCCCGGCACCGCGCCGATGGAACCAGCGCCCATGGACAGCACGACGTCGCCCGCACGGGCGTTGTCCAGGACCGCCTGCGGCATGGCCGCGATGTCGTCGACGAACACCGGCTCGACCTTGCCGGCCACGCGCAGCGCGCGCGCCAGCGTGCGACCGTCGGCCGCCACGATGGGCGCCTCGCCGGCGGCATACACCTCGCCGAGCAGCACCGAATCGGCCGTGCCGATGACCTTCACGAAATCCTCGAAGCAGTCACGCGTCCGGGTGTACCGATGCGGCTGGAAAGCCAGCACCAGCCGGCGGCCCGGGAAAGCGCCGCGTGCGGCGGCGATCGTGGCCGCCATCTCGACCGGGTGGTGGCCGTAGTCGTCGATCACGGTGAAGCTGCCCGCACCGCCCGGCACGCGCACCTCGCCGTAGCTCTGGAAGCGGCGGCCCACGCCCTTGAAGCCGGCCAGGCCGCGCTGCACCGCCTCGTCGGGAATGCCGAGCTCGACCGCCACCGCGATCACCGACAGTGCATTGCGCACGTTGTGCTCGCCCGGCAGGTTCAGCACGATGGGCAGGTCAGGCAGCGTCACGCCGTTGCGGCGCTGCGCGGTGAAATGCATCTGGCCGCCAACGGCGCGCACGTCGACGGCGCGCACCTGGGCGTCCTCGCCGAAGCCGTAGCTTGTGACCGGGCAGGTGACCTCGGCCACGATGTCGCGCACCGCCGCGTCGTCGGTGCAGAGAATGGCCACGCCGTAGAACGGCATGCGGTGCAGGAAGTCGACGAACGCCTTCTTGAGCTTCGCGAAATCGTGCCCGTAGGTCTCCATGTGGTCGGCGTCGATGTTCGTGACCACCGCCATCACGGGCAGCAAGTTCAGGAACGAGGCATCCGATTCATCGGCCTCGACCACGATGTAGTCGCCGCTGCCGAGCTGCGCATTCGCGCCGGCGCTGTTCAGGCGCCCGCCGATCACGAAGGTCGGGTCGAGCCCGGCCGCGTCGAGCACGCTCGCCACGAGGCTGGTGGTGGTGGTCTTGCCGTGCGTGCCCGCGATCGCGATGCCTTGCTTCAGGCGCATCAGCTCGGCCAGCATCAGCGCACGCGGCACGACCGGAATGCGCTTCTCGCGCGCGGCCAGCACCTCGGGGTTGTCCGACTGCACCGCGGTGGAGGTGACGACCGCATCCGCGCCGTCGATGTGCGCGGCCGCATGGCCCACGAAGGTGCCGATGCCCAGGCCCGCAAGCCGGCGCAGCGTGGCGCTGTCTGACAGGTCGGAGCCGGTGATCTTGTAGCCCAGGTTGAGCAGCACCTCGGCGATGCCGCTCATGCCCGAGCCGCCGACGCCGACGAAGTGAATGTGGCGGATCGCATGCTTCATACGCGGCCTCCATTCATCGGCGATGCGAATTGCATGGCGAGCGCAGCGAGGCCCGTTCGTGAGACACCGCGGATCCGGCTTTGCCGGGCCGCTGGTGTCGCCCCCGGCGAGGGGGTTGGCGAAGCGACACGAAGTGCGCGAAGACTGGGGGAGCGCGTCATCTTGCAAGCTCCTCGCAGGCGCGGACGACGGCTTCCACGGCTTCGGTCTTCTGCATGGTCTTGGCCTTCGCGGCCTTCTCGATCAGCGCGGTGCGCCCGGTGTTCTGTAGCAAATCAGCCAGCAATTCAGGAGTGAGGTCGGCCTGCTGCACCAGCCAGCCGCCGCCCGCATCCACGAGGAAGCGCGCGTTGGTGGTCTGGTGGTCGTCGACCGCCGAGGGGAAAGGCACGAACAGCGCTGCTGCGCCGACGGCCGCGATTTCTGTGACGGTGCTGGCACCGGCGCGCGCGACGATGATGTCCGCGTCCGCATAGGCCTGCGCCGTGTCTTCGATGAACGGCGTGAGTTCGCCCTCGACGCCCGCGGCCGTGTAGTTGGCGCGCAGTTCGTCGATCTGCTTGGTGCCGCTCTGGTGCAGCACCTGCGGGCGCGTGGCCGGCTCGATGCGGGCCAGCGCCTGCGGCACCACGGTGTTGAGACCGCGCGCGCCGAGGCTGCCGCCCACGACCAGCAGCTTGAGCGGACCGGTGCGGCCCGCGAAACGCGAAGCCGGATCGGGCTGCGAGGTGAACGCCGCGCGCAGCGGATTGCCGACCCACTGCGCTTTCTTCAGCACATTCGGGAAGGCGGTGAACACGCGGTCGGCCACGCCCGCCAGCACCTTGTTGGCGAGGCCCGCGACCGAGTTCTGCTCGTGCAGCACCAGCGGCTTGTTGAGCAGCACGCCCATCATTCCGCCCGGAAAGGTGATGTAGCCACCCAGGCCCACCAGCACATCGGGCTTCACGCGGCGCACCACGCGAAAGCTCTGCCAGAAGGCGCGCAGCAGCTTCAACGGCAGCAGGAGCAATGTGAGCGGACCCTTGCCGCGCACGCCGCCGAACTGCACCGGCTCGAATGCGAAGCCGCGCGGCGGCACGAGCTTTTCTTCCATGCTGCCGGGCGCGCCCAGCCAGTGCACGCGCCAGCCGCGCTCGCGCAATGCCTCGGCCACGGCGAGGCCCGGGAAGATGTGGCCGCCGGTGCCGCCGGCCATCACGAGTGCGGTGCGCCCGGTCATACGCGACCTCCGCGCATGAGAACGCGGTTTTCGTAGTCGATGCGCAGCACGATGGCCAGCGCAATCATGTTCATCAGGATCGCCGAGCCGCCGAAGCTCATCAGCGGCAAGGTCAGGCCCTTGGTCGGCAGCGCGCCGAGGTTCACGCCCATGTTGATGAAGGCCTGGAAGCCGATCCACACGCCGACGCCCTGGGCCACAAGACCCGAGAACACGCGGTCCAGCGCAATGGCCTGGCGGCCGATGTGCATGACGCGACGGGTCAGCCAGAGGAACAGGCCGATGATCAGCAGTACGCCGACGAGGCCGAACTCCTCGCCGATCACGGCGAGCAAGAAGTCGGTGTGCGCCTCGGGCAGCCAGTGCAGCTTCTCGACGCTGCCGCCCAGGCCCACGCCGAAGATCTCGCCGCGCCCGATGGCGATCAGCGAGTGCGACAGCTGGTAGCCCTTGCCGAGTGCATGCTCCTCGCTCCACGGATCGAGGTACGCAAAGATCCGTTCGCGGCGCCATGGGCTGCTCGCCACGATGGTGCCGAAGGCCACCACCACGAGCGCGGCAATCACGAAGAACATGCGCGCGTTCACGCCGCCCAGGAACAGGATGCCCATGGCGATCACCGCGATCACCATGAACGCGCCCATGTCGGGCTCGGCCATCACCAGCATGCCGACCACCACCACCGCGATGCCCATCGGCAGCACGGCACGGAAGAACCGCTCCTTGATCTCCATCTTGCGCACCATGTAGCTGGCGGCGTAGAGCACCATCGCCACCTTCGCGAGCTCGGAGGGCTGGAAGCGCATGAAGCCCATCGGCAGCCAGCGCCGCGCACCGTTCACGCTGATGCCGATGTGCGGAATCAGCACCGCGACCAGCAGCAGCAGCGAGGCCACGAAAAGCCAGGGCGCGGCGCGCTCCCAGGTCTTCATCGGGATCTGGAAGGCCAGCAGCGCCGCGATGAAGGCGAACACCACCGAGGCCGCATGCCGCGTGAGGAAGAACGAGGCGCCGTAGCCGGCGCGCGCGAAGCGCGGGTTGTCGGGCAGCGCGATGGAGGCGGAATACACCATCACCAGGCCCCAGGTCAGGAGCGCGACGGTGACCCAGACCAGCGCCTGGTCGAAGCCCAGCACGCGCATCGGCGTGGCCTTGGTCTGCGCGATGCCGGCGCCGCCCAGCCGCACCGGCAGGTGCACGGGCAGCGAATCGATGCCGCTGCGGGCGCGCCTGAACCAGCCACCGAAGCGGCTGGTGCGGGTGTCGGGCGTCGAGGCGCCTGCAGCAGCGGAGTTCACAGCGTTTCCTCCGGGGACGAACCGTCGGTCGACATGCCGCGCGGGTTGTCCGCGAGCGCCTGGACGACCTCGCGGAACACTTCCGCGCGATGCTCGTAGTCGTTGAACATGTCGAAGCTCGCACAGGCCGGTGACAGCAGCACGGCATCGCCGGGGTTGGCGCGCGCGGTGGCCAGCTTCACGGCCTCGTCCATCGAGGCGGCATGCATCAGCGAGACGCCGGTGTTGGCCAGCGCGGCTTCGATCAGCGGTGCGTCGCGGCCGATCAGCACGACGGCGCGCGCATGCTGGGCCACGGGCGCGGCGAGCGGTTCGAAGTCCTGCCCCTTGCCTTCGCCGCCGAGGATCACGACCACGCGGCGGTCTTCGCCCAGGCCGTTCAGCGCCGCGACCGTCGCACCGACGTTGGTGCCCTTGCTGTCGTCGAAGTACTCGACGTCGTCGATCAGCGCGATCGGCTCCACGCGGTGCGGCTCGCCGCGGTATTCGCGCAGGCCGTAGAGCATCGGGCCCAGCGGGCAGTCGGCGGCGGTGGCGAGCGCGAGCGCGGCCAGTGCGTTCATGGCGTTGTGGCGGCCGCGGATGCGCAGCGCGTCGGCGGGCATCAGGCGCTGGAAGAAGATTTCTTCTTCGACCACCGCACCGCGCTTGCGCTTCTGCGTTTCGTCGGCTTCCAGCGCGCGCACCAGCCAGCCTACGCCGTTGATGCGCTCGATGCCGTAGTCGCCCGGGCGCTGCGGCATCGCGCTGCCGAAGGTGACGTGCGTGCGGATCTGCGGACGCTGCAGCTTCACCCGGACGGGCGGCGGCAACATCGCCATCACGCCGGCGTCGTCGCGGTTGAGGATCATCAGGCCGCGCGTGCCGAAGACGCGCGCCTTGGCGGCCGCGTATGCCGGCATGTCGCCGTGCCAGTCGAGGTGGTCCTGCGTGAGGTTGAGCACGGTGGCGGCGGTCGGCTCGAAGCCCTGCACGCCGTCGAGCTGGAAGCTGGAGAGTTCGAGCACCCACACGTCGGGCAGCGTCTCGGCGTCGATGTGCGCGGCCAGCGTGTCGAGCAGCGTCGGGCCGATGTTGCCGGCGACGGCCACGCTCTTGCCCGCGCGCTCGACCAGCTGGCCGGTGAGCGCGGTGACGGTGGTCTTGCCGTTGGTGCCGGTGATGGCGAGCACCGCGGGGGTGTAGCCCTTGGGCGCCGGCGGTTCCTCGATCGGCACCAGGGGCAGTTGGGTCGTCGGCTCTTCCTCCACCGCGGCGGAGGCCGGATTGGTGGCGGAGAGTTCGGCGATCTTGGCGACGAACTCGGCGGCCTCGCGGGCGGCCGTGGGGACGTAGGGCTTGCCGGTGGCGGGGAGCCTGGAGCCGGTGGCGGGTGCGGCTGCCGGCGTGGTCTCGTCTGCGACCGGTGGGACCGGAACGCTCAGCGAGGGATCGCGCGGCATGGCCTCCGCCATCGCGGGGGTTGCGGACTCGGGTGTTGCTTCGGGTGCTTCAGTTGCAGCGACAGGCTCGACGGTCTGCGCAGCCGCTTCAGCTTCGGCTTCGACCTGTTCGGTCACCGCAAGGACTTCCGGTGCGGCTGGCACTTCGGCCACCTCAATGGGTGCGGGTTCCGTCGGCTCGACGGTCAACGCCAGCTCGGCTTGTGCCTCGGGCAGCGCGGGTTCGGCAGGCACTTCGGCAACAGGTTCGACCGCGGCTTCAGACTCGACTTCGGCGACTTCCGCCACCGGCACTTCAACCGTCCGCAAATCCAGCAACGCGCGCGCGAAGAGGTCCAGCTCGCCGCCGACCGTCAGGCCCACGGCCCGTGCCGCATCGACGATCGGCGCAATGATTTCCGGAGACAGCCCCGGCGAGCGATACACCGCGCGAATCGGCGTGCCTTCGATCAGCGTGGCCGAGAACGGCCCGCCAATGAAGGTCACCCCAGGCAACTCCGCCTGCAGCGTCGCGAGCGCGGCGGGCGCCTCGCGCGTGTCCGCCACGGTCACGACCGCACCGTGGCGCGCGCACCAGCGCGCCATCGCCAGCCCGGACGCACCGAGGCCGAGGACGAGGACGGGGAGGTCTTTCAGATGGCGCATCTGTTTCTTCTCACCGCAGCTTCAGCGTCGAAAGACCCACGAGGCAAAGCAGCATCGTGATGATCCAGAAGCGCACCACGACCTGCGTCTCGCGCCAGCCGCTCTTCTCGAAGTGGTGGTGCAGCGGCGCCATCTTCAGCACGCGGCGGCCTTCGCCGTAGCGCTTCTTCGTGTACTTGAAGTACATGACCTGCGCCATCACCGAGATCGCCTCGACCACGAAGATGCCGCCCATGATGAAGAACACGATCTCCTGGCGCACGATGACCGCGATGGTGCCCAGCGCGCCGCCAAGCGCGAGCGCGCCCACGTCGCCCATGAACACCTGCGCCGGATGCGTGTTGAACCAGAGGAACGCGAGGCCCGCACCGGCCATGGCCGAGCAGAACACCAGCAGTTCGCCCGAGCCCGGGATGTTGGGGAACAAGAGGTACTTGGAATACACCGCGCTGCCCGTGACGTAGGCGAACACGCCCAGCGCCGAGCCCACCATCACCACCGGCATGATCGCAAGACCATCGAGCCCGTCGGTGAGGTTGACCGCATTGCTTGCGCCCACGATCACGAGGTACGTGAGGATCACGAAGCCGATGCCACCCAGCGGATAGCTCACTTCCTTGAAGAAGGGCACCAGCAGGTTGATCTTCGGCGGAAAGTCGAGGTCGAAGCCCGACTGCACCCAGGCGAAGAACAGCTGGATCACGCGCCAGTTGGAGCTCTCTGAAATGCTGAAGAGCAGGTAGAAGCCCGCGAGCAGGCCGACCACCGACTGCCAGAAATACTTCTCGCGCGAGCGCATGCCTTCGGGGTCCTTGCGCACCACCTTGCGCCAGTCGTCGACCCAGCCGATGGCGCCGAAACCCATCGTCACCCACAGCACGATCCACACGAAGCGGTTCGAGATGTCGAACCACAAGAGCGTGGCGAACGCGATCGCGAACAGCACCAGCACGCCGCCCATGGTGGGCGTGCCGCTCTTGGTGAGGTGCGTTTCCATGCCGTAGCCGCGGATCGGCTGGCCGATCTTGAGCGCGGTGAGGCGGCGGATCACGTAGGGACCGGCCACCAGGCCGACCACGAGCGCCGTCACCGCGGCCATCAGCGCGCGGAAGGTGAGGTACTGGAAAACGCGCAAAAACCCGAACTCGGGCGAGAGCGTCTGCAGCCATTGGGCAAGGCTCAGCAGCATGGTGTGTCGCGCGGCTCATGCGTCATGACCGGCCTCCTTTTGTTGTTTTGGGGTGTGACTGGGCGAGACCGCCGATGGCCTGCACCACGCGTTCCATCTTCATGAAGCGCGAGCCCTTGACGAGCACGCTGCCGACCAGCGGCAGGCGGGCGAGCACGGCGGCATGGAGCGCTTCGTAGTCACCGAAATGACGGCCGTTGTCCGCGTCCTGGAAGGCCGCGACGGTGTGCGCGGTCTCGGTGCCGAGCGTGTAGACGGCCTCGATGCCGCGCTGCTTCGCCCAGGCGCCGACCTCGGCGTGGAACTCCGGCGCGCGGTTGCCGACCTCGCCCATGTCGCCGAGCACCAGCAGGCGCGGACCGGGCAGGCCCGCGAGCACGTCGATGGCGGCGATCACGGAATCGGGGTTGGCGTTGTAGCTGTCGTCGACCAGCGTGAGCGTGTGCTTGTTCGATAGCACGACCTCGCTGGCCTTGGAGCGGCCCTTGACCGGTTCGAAGGCCGACAGGCCTTCGGCAACGCGATCGAGCGGCACGCCGGCGGCCAGCGCGCAGGCGGTGGCGGCCAGCGCGTTGCCCACGTTGTGGCGGCCGGCGATGTGCAACTGCGCATCGAAGGCGCCCAGCGGCGTGCGGATGCGCACCGCCCAGGCGCCCTGCTTCCATTCGGCGCTGTCCGGCGAGATGTCGGCACCCTCGTCTTCGCCGAAGGTCAGGCAGCGGCGCGAACCGCCGTCGTGCGCCATGTCGGTCCAGAGCGAGGTGAAGGTGTCGCCGTACGGGAAGACGGCCGTGCCGTCATCGGGCAGCACCGCGAACACGGCGGCGTTCTCGATGGCGACCGCCTCGACGGTGGCCATGAATTCCTGGTGCTCGCGCTGGGCGTTGTTGACCAGCGCGATGGTCGGGCGCGAGATGGCGGCCAGCCGCGCGATCTCGCCCGGATGGTTCATGCCCAGCTCGAGCACCGCGTGCTGGTGGCGCGCGCGCAGGCGCAGCAGCGTGAGCGGCACGCCGATCTCGTTGTTGAAATTGCCGGCCGTGGCCAGCGCGCGGTCGGCGCGGAAGGCGACAAGGATCGCCGCGATCATCTGCGTGACGGTCGTCTTGCCGTTGCTGCCGGTGACGGCGATCAGCGGCAGTTCGAACTGCGCACGCCAGCCCGCGCCGAGCGCACCCAGCGCAACCAGCGAGTCGGGCACTTCGAGGCCCGCGAGGCCGGCGGCTTCGAGTCCGTGGTGGGCGATGGCGGCGACGGCGCCGTGCTCCTTGGCCTGGGCCAGGAAATCGTTGGCGTCGAAACGCTCGCCCTTGAGCGCGACGAACAGGTCGCCCTCTGCCAGCGTGCGGGTGTCGGTGTGCACGCGCGCGATGACCGTCGCCGGGTCGCCCACGAGGCGCGAACCCGGAATCCATTGCTGCGCCTGGGCGAGCGTCATGTTCAGCGGCGTCATATCGCTCATGCCGCACCTCGCTTCGTCAGCGCATCCAGCGCATGGGTCTTGTCGGAGAACGGAATGCGCTGGCCCGCAATCTCCTGCCAGGCCTCATGGCCCTTGCCGGCGATCAGCACCACGTCCTGCGGCGCGGCCTGCGCGATCGCATCGGCGATGGCTGCCGCGCGGTCGGGCTGCACCTGGGCGGCGTCGGAACGCGAGAAGCCGCGCAGCACCTGGCTGATGATCGCGTCGGGCTTTTCGCTGCGCGGGTTGTCGCTGGTCACGATGACGTGGTCGGCCTGGCGCTCGGCGACGGCGGCCATCATCGGCCGCTTGATCGGGTCGCGGTCGCCGCCGCAGCCGAACAGGCACCAGAGCGCGCCGCCGCGCTGCTGCGCCAGTGGACGCAGGCCGGCGAGCGCCTTGTCGAGCGCGTCGGGCGTGTGGGCGTAATCGACCACGGCCAGCGGCGCATCGCCACCGACGCTCACGCGCTCCATGCGACCCGGCACGCTCGTGAGATTCGCGCAGGCTGCCACCGCCTGCGACAGCGAGAGCCCCAGCGCGCGCAGCGTACCGAGCACACCGAGCAGATTGGCCACGTTGTACTGGCCGATCAGGCCGGTGGAAAGCCGCTCGACCGATGCGGTGCCGTGTTCGGCCACCGAGAACTGCAGCCCCTGCGCGTCGTAGCCGATGTCGCGTGCCACGAGGCGCGCCGCCTTGCCGCCGGCCGACACGGTCCAGACGTCGAGCGCGCCGATGCCGGCGTCCACGAGATTGGCGCACAGGCTCGCGCCGTGCATGTCGTCGATGTTGATCACCGCGGCGCGCAGGCCCAGCCAGCGGAAGAGCTCGGCCTTGGCTTCCCAGTAGGCATCCATACTGCCGTGGTAGTCGAGGTGGTCCTGCGTGAAATTGGTGAACACCGCGACCGCGATCTGCGCGCCGTCGAGCCGGCGTTCGGCGATGCCGATCGACGAGGCCTCGATGGCGCAGGCGCCGAAGCCGCGCGCGACCAGCGCGCGCAACTCGCCCTGCATCATCACGGGGTCGGGCGTGGTGAGGCCGGTGTAGGTGAGATCGGGCGGCACGCCGATGCCCAGCGTGCCCATCACCGCGCAGGGCGAAGGTGCGCTGCGCTCCATGGTGCCGTCGGGCCGCATCGCGCGAACGCCGCCGGGCGCACGCAGCGTGGAAAGCGACTCGGCCAGCCACCACGCGGTGGAGGTCTTGCCGTTGGTGCCGGTCACAGCCAGCACGTCGAGCAGCGCCGAGGGGTTGTCGTGGAAGGCCGAGGCAATCGGGCCGGTGGCGGCCTTCAGGCCCGGGTAGGCCGCGATGCGGTCGCTGTATTCACTTTGATCGAAGCCGAAGGCATCGACGCCCTCGTACTCGACCAGGCAGGCTGCGGCGCCCTGCGCCAGCGCGGCCGCCACATGCTTGCGCCCGTCGGTCGCGGCGCCGGGCCACGCGATGAAGCCGTCGCCCGCGCCCACGGGCCGGCTGTCGGCATGCAGCGCACCCTGCACGCGCTCCTTGAGCCAGAGCGCGGCCAGTTGGGGGGATGTGAGTGTCAGCATGCTCAGAAGCTCTCGGGGGCGTCTTGCGTCAGCACGAGCGGCTTGACTGCCAGATCGGGGGCGACGTTCATCATGCGCAACGTCTGCTGCACGACTTCGCTGAACACGGGCGCTGCCGCAACGCCGCCGAAATACTGGCCGTCGCTGGGCTCGTCGATCATCACCGCGACGATGATGCGCGGCTTCTCGATGGGTGCCATGCCGGTGAACCACGCGCGGTACTTGTTGCTCGCGTAGCCCTTGCCGACCTGCTTGTGGGCCGTGCCCGACTTGCCGCCGACCGAATAGCCGATCGTCTGCGCGCGTGTGCCAGTGCCGCCGGGGCCGGCCGCCATCTGCAGCATCTTGCGCACGGCGAGCGCGTTGGAGGGCGAGAACACACGCATGCCGACCGGCGGCTCGGAGTTTTTGAGGATGGTGACGGGAATGATCGAGCCGTCGTGTGCGAACGAGGTGTACGAATGCGCCATCTGGAACAGCGACGCCGACAGCCCGTAGCCGTAGGCCATGGTGGCCTGCTCGACCGGCTTCCAGGTCTTCCACGGGCGCAGGCGCCCAGTGACCGCGCCGGGGAACTGGATCTGCGGCTTCTGGCCGTAGCCGAGCGCGGTGTAGGTGTCCCACATCTCGTGCGGGGTCATCTTCTGCGCGATCTTGAGCGCGCCGACGTTGCTCGACTTCTGGATCACGCCTTCGACCGTCAATGCCCCGTTGTTGTGGGTGTCGGTGATCGTGAAGCCTCCTAACTGGTAGCGGCCAGGAGTCGTATCGATGATGGTTTTTGGCGTGATCCTGCCCGCCTCCAACGCCATGGCGACAGTGATGGGCTTCATCGTCGAGCCGGGCTCGAAGGTGTCGGTGACCGCGCGGTTGCGCAGCTGTTCGCCGGTGAGGTTCTGGCGCTTGTCGGGTACGTAGCTCGGGTAGTTGGCCAGCGCCAGCACCTCGCCGGTGATGGAGTCGAGCACCACCACGCTGCCGGCCTTGGCCTTGCGCGCCGTCACCGCGTCGCGCAGCTTCTGGTAGGCGAAGAACTGCACCTTGCTGTCGACGCTCAGCTGGATGTCCTTGCCGTCCAGCGGCGGCACGATGTCGCCCACGCCCTCGACCACGCGGCCCAGGCGGTCCTTGATGACGCGGCGCGAACCCGCCTTGCCGGCCAGATCGCCGTTGAACGCGAGCTCGATGCCTTCCTGGCCGCTGTCTTCCACGTTGGTGAAGCCGACCACGTGCGCGGCGGCCTCGCCCTCGGGGTACTGGCGCTTGTATTCCTTGCGCTGGTAGATGCCCTTCAGGTTCATCGCGGCGATCTGCTTGGCGATGGGCTCGTCGACCTGGCGCTTGATCCAGACGAAGGTCTTGTCCTCGTCCTGGAGCTTCTTGTCGAAGTCTTTCTGCGGCATCTCCAGCAGCTTGGCCACCTGCTTGAGCTTGGCGCGCACTTCGGGGTCGTCGCGCTCGATGTCTTCGGGAATGGCCCAGATGCTCGGCGCCACCACGCTGGAGGCCAGGATGAGCCCGTTGCGGTCGAGGATGCGGCCGCGGTTGGCCGGCAACTCGAGCGTGCGCGCAAAGCGCACTTCGCCCTGCCGCTGGAAGAAGCTGTTGTTGAAGACCTGCACGTACGCGGCGCGCCCCGCCAGCATGACGAAGCCGAAGGCGATGCCCGCGACGATGAACTTGCTGCGCCACACCGGCGTCTTGCTCGCGAGCAAGGGGCTGGTGGTGTAGCGCACGCTGCGGTCGCTGCGGCTCATCGTGCAGCCCCCCTGGCGCTGGTGGCGGCCGGCTTCGGCGGCGTGACCGGCGGCAGCGGCGCGACGGCCGGGATCACCGAGCCGTCCGGGCGCACGTACTGCGTGATGGCCGGCGTGGTGGTGCGCATCTGCAGCTGCTCCTTGGCGAGCTTCTCGACGCGCAGCGGCGTGGCCTGGGCGCGCTTCTCGACCTGCAAGCGGTCGTGATCGGTATCGAGGCGGCGGGCTTCCTGCTGCACGCGGTCGAGCTCGGTGTAGAGCTGGCGCGAGCGGTACTGCGTATGGACGAGATAGAGCGACGTCGCGATGACGGCCATCAGCAGGAGCAGGTTCAGGCGGGCCATGTCAGTTGGCCCCGGTGCGTTCGGCCACGCGCAAGATCGCGCTGCGCGAACGCGGATTGCCGCGCACTTCGTCTTCGGACGGCTTGATGCGCTCGAGCGCATTGAGCTTCATCACCTTGGGCGCAGCAAAAGGCGCCCGGCGGTCGTAGACCTCCTTGGAGTGCTTCGCGATGAACTGCTTGACGATGCGGTCTTCCAGCGAGTGGAAGCTGATCACCGCGAGCCGGCCTCCGGGCTGCAACACGGACAGGCTCGCCTCTAGCGCCTGTTGCAGCTCTTCAAGCTCGGCGTTGATGAAAATCCGAAAAGCCTGAAATGTGCGCGTTGCAGGGTTCTGGCCCTGCTCGCGGGTTTTGACCGTGCCAGCCACGAGCTCGGCCAGTTCGGTGGTGGTTGAAATTGCGCCCCGTTCTTGTCGGCGAGCAACAATCGCCTTTGCAATCTGAACAGCAAACCGTTCTTCGCCATAGTCACGGATCACCTCTGCAATCTGCTGAAGTTCGGCCGTTGCCAGCCAATCGGCCACGCTCTCGCCGCGCGTGGTGTCCATGCGCATGTCGAGCGGGCCGTCGAATCGAAAACTGAAGCCGCGCACCGGGTTGTCGATCTGCGGCGAACTCACGCCCAGGTCCATCAACAAGCCGGTGACGCTCGCATCGGGCAATTCGCCCAGCGAACGGAATCCCTGGTGCCGGATGGAAAAACGCGCATCCGAGATGCGCGCTGCTTCGGCCACCGCTTCCGCATCCTTGTCGAATGCGATCAG
This sequence comes from Variovorax sp. ZS18.2.2, assembly GCF_024701975.1. Taxonomy (GTDB): domain Bacteria; phylum Pseudomonadota; class Gammaproteobacteria; order Burkholderiales; family Burkholderiaceae_C; genus Variovorax. Next base: position 180,075 of record NZ_JANLNM010000004.1, on the reverse strand, counting down.
CCTGCCTTCCGGCGCCAGCCGCGCGAGGATCGCGCGCGCGTGCCCTCCCCGACCGAAGGTGGCGTCCACGTAGGTGCCGGTGGCCGTCGTGCTGCCGGAAAGAAGGGCTTCCACCGCTTCGTTCAGCAAGACGGTCGTATGGGTCCATGGGGTGTTCACGTGGGTCCTCAGAACGCGAAGTCCTGAAACACATCCGGCATCTCGCCCTGGGTGGCCTCGGCCTCCTTGGCCTCGTAGGTGGCCTTGTCCCAGAGTTCGAAGTGGTTGCCCATGCCCAGCAGCAGCGTGTCGCGCACGATGCCGGTGGCGGCGCGCAGCTCGGGCGAGACCAGGATGCGGCCGGTGCCGTCCATCTCCACGTCCATCGCGTTGCCGAGGAAGACGCGCTTCCACCACTGCGCCGACATCGGCAGTGCGGCGATGCGCTCGCGGAATTTTTCCCATTCGGGACGGGGGAACACCATCAGGCACCCGTGCGGATGCTTGGTGATCGTGAGCTGGCCGCCTGCCGTCGCGCTCAGGACGTCACGGTGCCGGGTCGGCACGGAGAGCCGCCCCTTGGCATCCAGACTGAGCGATGAAGCGCCTTGAAACACGACCACAAACCCCTGTGTTGGGAGGTGCTGCAATGCCCGAAAGAGGCACTACCCGCACTTTTTCCCACTTAACTGCACTTTTTTGCACTGTAGCAGGAAACACTTGGGGCGCAACTGGCCGTTGGTGGTATTTTTTGTAATGGAATCAACGACTTAGCGCCGATTCCAAAACCTCGGAATCGGTGAATTTCGTTGAAAATGAAGTACTTAGCTCACGCAGTGAAAGTAATGCGTGAAGCATTCCCCCGTTACAGGGGGAAGAGGAAGCAGCTTCAGAGGATGAAGCGCGAAAGGTCTTCGTCGTGACTTAGTGCCGCGAGGCGCTCGTCGACGTAAGCGGCATCGATGCGAATCGTCTGACCCTCGATGCGGGCCGCGTCGAAGCTTACCTCATCGAGCAGGCGCTCCATCACGGTCGACAAACGGCGTGCGCCGATGTTCTCGGTGCGCTCGTTCACCTCGAAGGCGATGCTCGCCAGCCGGGTCACGCCGTCAGGCTGGAAATCGAGCGTCACACCCTCCGTCGCGAGCAGTGCCTGGTACTGCTTCACGAGCGAAGCGCGGGTCTGCGTGAGGATGCTCTCGAAGTCCGACACCGAGAGCGATTGCAACTCGACGCGGATCGGAAAACGTCCCTGCAGCTCAGGAATCAGATCGCTCGGCTTGCTCAGGTGGAACGCGCCGCTCGCGATGAACAGCATGTGGTCGGTGCGCACCACGCCGTACTTGGTGGTCACGGCCGTGCCCTCGACCAGCGGCAGCAAATCGCGTTGCACGCCTTGGCGCGACACGTCGGAGCCCTGCGCTTCGCTGCGGGTCGCAACCTTGTCGATTTCGTCGATGAAGACGATGCCGTTCTGCTCGGCGTTGGTGATCGCCTGCGCGCGGATCTCGTCCTCGTTGACCAGCTTGGCGGCCTCCTCGTCGATCAGGAGGCGCAGCGCCTCGGCGATCTTGAGCTTGCGCGTCTTGCGCTTGCCGCCGCCCATCTGGCCGAACATGCCGCGCAGTTGCTCGGTCATTTCCTCCATGCCGGCGGGGCCCATGATCTCGAGCGGCGTGCGGGTCTCGGCGAGGTCGAGTTCGATTTCCTTGTCGTCCAGCTGATGCTCGCGCAGCTTCTTGCGGAAGGCCTGGCGCGTGGGGTTGGGGCCGTCGATCGCCGCGGTCGTGCCGTCGGCGCCGCGCGCCGGGGGCAGCAGCACGTCGAGGATGCGGTCTTCGGCGGCGTCTTCGGCCCGCGCGCGCACCTTGGCGCTTTCGGATTCGCGGGTCTGCTTGACGGCGATTTCGGCGAGGTCGCGGATGATCGAATCGACGTCCTTCCCGACATAGCCCACCTCGGTGAACTTGGTCGCCTCGACCTTGATGAAAGGCGCGTCCGCCAGACGCGCGAGACGGCGGGCGATCTCGGTCTTGCCCACGCCCGTCGGGCCGATCATGAGGATGTTCTTTGGGGTGATTTCGCTGCGAAGCTTTTCGTCGACCTGCTGGCGGCGCCAGCGGTTGCGCAAGGCGATGGCCACGGCGCGCTTGGCAGCCGGCTGCCCAACGATGTGGTTGTCGAGCTCGGAGACGATTTCCTGGGGGGTCATGGACATGGTCAGAGCGCTTCCACTGTGTGGTTCATGTTCGTGTAAATGCAGATTTCTCCGGCGATCGCCAGCGATTTGCGCACGATCTGCTCGGCTGTGAGGTCGGTGTTGTCGATCAGCGCCTTGGCCGCCGACTGGGCATACGCGCCACCCGAACCGATGGCGATCACGCCGTCTTCGGGCTCCAGCACGTCTCCGTTGCCGGTGATGATGAGCGAGGTGGTGGCGTCCGCCACGGCCAGCATCGCCTCGAGCTTGCGCAGCACGCGATCGGTGCGCCAATCCTTGGTGAGCTCGACCGCCGCGCGGGTCAGGTTGCCCTGGTGCTTTTCGAGCTTGGCCTCGAAGCGCTCGAAGAGCGTGAAGGCATCGGCGGTGGCGCCGGCGAAGCCGGCCAGCACCTTGCCGTGATAGAGGCGGCGCACTTTGCGCGCCGTGCCCTTGATGACGATATTGCCGAGAGTGACCTGCCCGTCCCCGCCGATGGCGACCTGGTCGCCTTGGGGGGTCTTGCGGCGCACGCTCACGATGGTGGTGCCGTGAAACTGTTCCATCGCAGCCATCTGGGGATGGCCGAGGGCAATGCAACCCCGGAGCAGGGGGCGGTTTCAGTTCTTTCGAACGGCTACGGTTGCGTGGTCGGCAATGCCTACCAGGCCGAAAAGCGCGGCGATCAGCCGGTGCGCATCGACGAACTGCACCCGCTCGCCATTGGCGTCGCGCGCCCGCACCCAGCTCAGCAACGTGCCGGCGGCGGCCAGGTCCATGCGCAGCAGCGCCGCGCACGAAATGACGGGCGCCGTGGTGTGCCGCAGGTCCGTGTCCAGCCGTTGCCAGGCCGACAGCGATTCGCCCCGCAGATCGCCCGCCAGCGCGGCAAAGCCCGTGTCGTGGGTGGGAAAGCTCTCGGATTCGGCACTCGACAGCAGCGACCACACCGAGCTGCTGCGGCTCGGCGGCGGCGCGGCGAGCGCGGTGCATTCGCCGATCGGGTCCTGCCAGGACGGCGGCGACACCTCGTAGGTGATGCAGTAGTTGAGCGCCACCAGCTCGAAATCGTCGGGCAGGTGCATCACCCGCAGCGCGGACAGGTGCAGCTGCCACCAGACGTCGTCGGTGCCGCGTTCGTTGTTGGGCGCCGCCTCGGCCAGCACTGCCAGCAGTTGCGCGGTGCCGATGAAGCGCAGCTTGACCGGCGAATCGGCCCAGTGGGTCAGCAGCACGCGCAGCGGCGCGGCCGCTTCGGGCTCGATGGCGGTCAGCGAGCGCCAGTCGAGCGTCCAGACCGAACCGGCCTGCGACAGCGCGCGCGTGAGGCTCATCAGCCCCTCGCGGGCCAGGCGCGCGGGGCTGTTCCAGTCGGCCTGGGCGCCACCGCCCTCGCCGCCGTGCTCGGCCTCTTCGCTCGCGGTCACCGCCTTCACGCTGCGCGCCAGGTCCTCGAGCGACACCCAGTCGGGGCCCATGCGCTTCATGCGCTGCGCGTAGCGCATGCGGGCGGCCGCGAACTTGGCGGCGTCGCCGGTGGCGCGGTACAGGTCGAACAGGGTGCGCCAGCGGCTGTCGTCGCGTTCGGCCGCGGCGTCGTTCTCGCCGTCGGCGGCCGGGGTGCTCTCGGACGCCAGCGCTTGCAGCAGGATGGCCTCGGCGCCGGCATCGTCGCCGTGCGCGAAGCGGATCACGGCCTCTTCCATCGCGCCGTCGTGCGCCAGCCGGGAAGACAGCAGCGGCGGCGCACCGCCGGCACCTGCCGCACCTGCGGCTTCGACGGGCGCCACAGCCGCCACCGTGCGGTGCACCGGAGGCGGTTGAAGCAGATCGTCGACATGCACCGGCGGCAGCGTCTCGGCCCCGGCATCGGGCGGCGGGTTGACCAGCGTTTCGCCGTTCGGGCCGCGGCCCTTCCACCACTGCTGCGACATCTGCTCTTCGATCTCGTCGATCTTCTTGAGCGTGAGCGCGCGGCCCTCGGACTTTTCCGAAGAGCTGTTGATGTTGAACGACGACGGCGTGACCGTCGCCTCGAAGGCGTGGGCGGCCGCCTCGCGCTGACGAAGCTTGCGCAGCATGTCGAACTCGCGCCGGCGCACGAAGTCGTTGCGCTGGCGCCGCTCGATCATCTCCTTGAGCATCTCCCGGCTGTAGGTCTGCTCGGGCAGCGAGGAGTCCGACGTCGCGGAGGAAGGCGCATCCAGCTCCGACCAATCCTTGAGCGGATTGCGGACAAACTTGGCCACCTTCGAGAAAAGACGGCCCGATTCTTCCTTTGGCATTCGGTGAAGACTATCGAACAGGCTGGTTTTTATCTACCTTGACCCGGTTCAATCTCCGAACATTTTCTGCTTGAGCTCGCGGCGCTGTTGCGCCTCGAGCGACAGCGTGGCGGTCGGGCGGGCCAGCAGGCGGCCGACGCCGATCGGTTCGCCGGTCTCGTCGCAGTAGCCGTAGTCGCCGGCATCGATGCGCTGGATCGACTGCTCGATCTTCTTGAGCAGCTTGCGCTCGCGGTCGCGGGTGCGCAGTTCGAGGGCGTGTTCTTCCTCGATGGTGGCACGGTCGGCCGGATCGGGCACGACCACCGTGTCTTCACGCAGGTGCTCGGTGGTCTCGCCGGCGTTTTCCAGGATGCCGCGCTTGAGTTCGACGAGCTTCAGGCGGAAGAACGCCATCTGCTTTTCGTTCATGTACTCGGTGTCGGGCATCGCGATGACTTCGGCATCGGTCAGCTCGGCGGGCGACTTGGTCTTCCAGTTGTTCGCGAGCTTGGGGTCTTTCTTGACGGCCAGCGGCGGCGGCGGCACCAGCGCGGTGGACGGCGCCTGCGAGAAGCTGGACTTGGCGGCGGTCGACGCCACGGACTGCGGCATCGAGGGGACGGTCAGTTGCGACAACCGGGACACACGGCCCCCACGCGCGGCGGGTGCGGGCGTGGCGGTTTGAACGGGCATCGAGGGTGTCGCCGGGGCGGAAGAGGAGGCGGCAGCCGTTTTTTTCATGGGGATCGGGGGAGCAGAAGGAACGGCAGCAGGGCGGCCGACGGGTTTGGATGACGATGAACCCGTGCCTGCGGTCTTGGTTGCTGTTGCAGGTTTGGCGGGCTTGACGGACTTCTTTGTCGCAGCAGTGGCAACGGCCTTGACCGGTGGTGCTGCGGGCTTTTTGGACGCGCTTTTCTCCTTCGTTGCAGGCGCTTTCGCGGTGGCGGAAACCTTTTTCGCTGCGGGTACAGCCTTCGCAGCCGGCGCCTTCTTTGCGGCGGGCTTGGATGCTGGCGTGGCCTTGGCGGCGGGTTTCTTCACGGTGACTGGCTCCTTGGACGAACTGGAACGCGCTTTCACTGGGTGTCTCCTCCCATGGGAACCACTCGCGGCTTTCGTGCCGCGCGGGCTCCACGTTGTCGGGGTGCTCGCGGTTGCGAACCCCGGGGTTATACCCCCGAAAGCCCTGCAGAAACGTGCGGCGCCCCGTGCCGGAAGTCACATCTCGTCCATCGAACGGGGTATGGCCACCGGAACAGGCGCGCGATTGTATAGAGAACTCGAAACCGCTGGCGATGTGTCTGCATGCCGGTCGCGTCCGGTAGCATCGGCCGGCGTTGCCGGAGGGGGTGACGCAAGGCCCGCCTTGCCCATACGCGGTACGGGCCCATCCGATCATTCGATAAAAGAAAGCAAGCCTTGAGCAAGAAAGCAGTTCTGGGAGCGGTGGCCGCGGCCATCGTCGTCGCCTACGGGGGGAGCACCTGGTGGACCGGTTCGAAGGTCCGCTCGATCTACGACACCGCGCTCGACGAGATGCCCAAGCAGACCGCGCTGGTGCGTGTGACCGAGCGCAAATACGAGCGCGGTTTCTTCGGCGCCGTGAGCACCGTGACGCTGGAAATCGGCTGCGCGGCCGACACCCCTGCCGTGGCGCAGGCGCCCGCCGCCAAGCCCGCAGAGGGCGAGGAGCAGCAGGAGGAAGAAGACCGCGACGAGACGGAAGCCAAGCCGTCCAAGCCCCTGCGCATCACCATCCGCGACACCATCCACCACGGCCCGATCGCCGGCGGCACATTCGCGGCCGCCACCATCGACAGCGAGCTGGTGCTCGACATCAAGGGCCAGGCCGAGGCCGAGAAACTGTTCGGCAAGGCCAAGCCGCTGACGGCGTTCACCAAGGTCGGCTTCGACGGCAGCTACGCCATCGACATGGCGGTCGCGCCCGTCAAGTTGGCCGAAGAAGGCAAGGGCGAACTCGCATGGCAGGGCGCGAAGGCCCACATCGAGGTGAACGCCGCGCGCACCAAGGCGCGCTACGACCTGACCATGCCCGGCCTCGACTTCAACGACCCCGCCAAGGGCCTGCAGATGAAGATGGGCAAGCTCAGCGCCAAGGCTGACACGGACACCAGCGCGGGCTGGGTCCTGGCCACCGGCAAGTCCGAAGGCCGCCTCGAGTCCTTCGAGTTCTCCGCCGCCAAGGGCTTCGGGCGCAGCGCCGATGCCGACGCGCCGGCCGGCACACACAAGCCTGTGAAGGTGCTGCTGCAGAACGTCGACCTGACCGCCGACGCCAGCATCAAGGACGGCCTCTACGCCTCGGACGCCACCCTCAAGGGCCAGGGCAAGATCGGCGAGACGAGCATCGACAAGTTCGAGATGTCCAGCGGCGGCCGCCGCATCCACGCCGCCGGCTACAAGAAGCTGGCCGACGCCTACATGCAGTCCAGCGCCGCGGCCGGCTGCGGCAAGAGCAGCAAGGCCACGCAGGCCGCGATGAAGGCGCTGACCGACCAGCTCGCCCCCGACCTCAAGGCCATGGCCAAGTACAGCCCCGAATTCGGCCTCGACAAGATGGTGGTCGAAATCGGCGGCAAGCGCGGCGAAGTCAGCTACACGGCCGGCATGGTCGGCGTGACCGACGAAGACCTGCAGGCCCCCGGCATGGCCCTCCTGATGAAGCGCGGCGTGCTCAAGGCCAACGCACGGCTGCCGGTGCAATGGCTAGAGCAGATCGCCGCCACCGGCGCCGAGAGCGGCCAGACGCCACCGCCCGAAATGGTGGCGGGCCTGATCGAGCAAGGCGAAGAAAAGGGCTTCGTGAAGCGCGACGGCGAGCACGTCACCGGGCAGATCGAATTCAGCGAAGGCAGCCTGAAGGTCAACGGCAAGCCACTGACCGAACTGGGCAAATAAGGTATTTCTCCCTCCCCCGCTGGGGGAGGGCCGGGGTGGGGGCACGACGGCCTCCCAAAAAACACGGCGCCTGATCGAAGGCCTGCCCCCATCCCAACCTTCCCCCAGCGGGGGAAGGAGCAAGGCAAGTCAGGGCCTCAAACCAGGCACTGCTCCAGGCCTTGTTCCAGGATTTCGCGCGGCAGCTCGATGCCGATGAACACCATGCGGCTCTGGCGGTTTTCGTCCTTGCCCCACTCCGGACCCAGGTCGCTGCCCATCAGCTGGTGCACGCCCTGGAAGATCACCTTGCGCTCGGTGCCCTTCATGTTCAGCACGCCCTTGTAGCGCAGCATGCGCGGGCCGTAAATGTTGACGATGGCGCCCAGAAAATCTTCGAGCTTGGCCGGATCGAACGCACGGTCGGCCTTGTAGACGAAGCTCTTCACGTCGTCGTCCGTGTGGTGATGGTGGCCGTGGCCTTCGTGCTTGTGCGAGGGGTGGTCGCAGGCCTCGCCATGCGCGTGATCATGGTCGTGGTGATCGTGGTCGTCTTCCTTCAGGAAGTCCGGGTCGATGTCGAGCTTGGCGTTCAGGTTGAAGCCGCGCAGGTCGAAGATGTCCTTGAGCGGCACATCGCCGAAATGCGCCTTCTGCTGCGGCGCGCGCGGGTTCATGTGCTTGAGGCGGTGAATGAGCGCCTCGGTCTCCTCGGCCGACACCAGCTCGCTCTTGCTGATGAAGATCTGGTCGGCAAAACCCACCTGGCGGCGCGCTTCCTGGCGGTCGTTGAGTTGCTGCGGCGCATGCTTGGCATCGACCAGCGTGAGGATCGAGTCGAGCAGGTAGCTCTCTGCGATCTCGTCGTCCATGAAGAAGGTCTGCGCCACCGGGCCGGGGTCTGCAAGGCCGGTGGTCTCGATCACCACGCGGTCGAAATCCAGCAGGCCCTGGCGCTTCTTGGCGGCCAGCATCTGCAGCGCTTCGCGCAGGTCTTCGCGGATGGTGCAGCAGACGCAGCCGTTGCTCATCTGCACGATCTGCTCCTTCGATTCGGTCACGAGGATGTCGCTGTCGATGTTCTCTTCGCCGAACTCGTTCTCGATGACCGCGATCTTCTGGCCGTGGGCCTCGGTCAGGATGCGCTTGAGCAGCGTGGTTTTGCCCGAGCCGAGAAAGCCGGTGAGGATGGTCGCGGGGATGAGGGCCATGAGGTGGGTGCTCCGAAGCGGAAAACTAAAAACGGGGTATCGGGGGGATGGGCGGGCAGTTTAGCCAATGCCACTGAGTTGCGTTGGCGGAGGGGTCAAGCGGGTTTTCTCACCACCACCAAACCCTTCAGATACTCCCCTTCCGGGAATTCGATGGTCATCGGATGGTCGGGGGCCGCGCCCAATCGTTCGCTGATGTAACCGTCCACGTTCGCGTCCAGCCCGGCCGAGGCCACGATCTTGTGGAACAGGTCGGCACTGATGCCGCCCGAGCACGAAAAAGTCAGCAGCACGCCGCCCGGCTCCAGGATCTTGAGTGCGAGGCGGTTGATGTCCTTGTAGGCCCGCGCGGCGCGCTCGGCGTGCGCCGCCGTGGGCGCGAACTTCGGCGGGTCGAGCACGATCGCATCGAAGGTGCGGCCCTGGTCGATGAACTCGCGCAGCACGGTGTTCACGTTAGCGTCGAGAAACTCGGTCTTCACGCCCGAACCCTCACCGCCGAAACCGTTGAGCGCGATGTTGGCGCGCGCGAAATTCAGCGCCGGCTGCGACGAATCGACCGACACCAGCTCGGCCCCGTCGAGCGCACCCGCGGCCTTGAGCCCCGCCAGCGCTGCGACGGTGAAGCCGCCCGTGTAGCAGAAGCAGTTCAGCACGCGCCTGAAGCGCCTGTGCTTCGCCAGTTCGGCAAAGCGCTGGCGGCTGTCGCGCTGATCAAGGTAGAAGCCGGTCTTGTGACCGGTCGCGATGTCGAGCGAGAGCTTCCAGTCGTGCTCGCGGATGGTGATTTCGGTGGCGCCCTCCCCGCGCAGCCAGCCCGTGACAGGCTTCAGTCCCTCGCGCTCGCGGCCGCTGGCGTCGGAGCGCTCGTAGAGCTTCGTGAGGCCCGTGGCCTTGAGCAGTGCATCGGCCAGCACGTCTTTCCAGCGCTCGACACCGGCCGACAGGAATTGCGCGACCAACGTGTCGCCGTAGCGGTCGACGATCAGGCCCGGCAGGCCGTCGGCCTCGCCATGCACCAGCCGCACACCGTCGCTCTGCAGATCGAAAAGGCCCCGCGCACGCACGGCGCGCTCGCACACCGAAGCGAGAAACGCCGCGTCGATGCGCTGCGTCTCGACAAAGCTCCAGGCCCGCGCGCGGATCTTGGAGATCGGGCTGAACGCCGCCCAGGCGAGGAATGCGCCGTCGTGGGATTCCACGCGCACCGTCTCGCCCGAATCGGCACCGCCGCGCGCAATGGCGGATTCGAAGACCCACGGGTGGCGGCGCTGCATCGAGCGCTCTTTGCCGGGTTTGAGGCGAAGGGTTTTCATTTTTTTACTTGCTTATTTATTTGTCTTTGTCGGTCCGGGCCTTCGCACGCGGATGCGCCGCGTCATAGGCCTTCGCCAGATGCTGGAAATCCAGCCGCGTATAGATCTGCGTGGTCGCGATGTTCGCGTGGCCCAGCAGCTCCTGCACCGCGCGCAGGTCGCTGCTCGACTGCAGCACATGGCTCGCGAACGAGTGCCGCAGCATGTGCGGATGCACAGGCGCGGCGAGGCCGGCCTTCAGGCTGCGTTCGCGCAGCAGCTTCCACACCGCCTGCGACGACATCCGCGCGCCCCTGCTGCTGACGAAAAGCGCGGGCACCGAACGGTCGCCGCGCACGTCCAGCCACTCCTGCAGCGCCTCGGCCGCCTTGCCGCCCACCGGCACGATGCGGCGCTTGCTGCCCTTGCCGAGCACGTTCGCTTCCTTCGCGTCGAGATCGACCCAGCCGAGCGCCGTGTTGCTCGCCTGCGCATCGAGCCCCGTGAGCTCGCTCACGCGCAGGCCGCAGCCATAGAGTATTTCGACGATGGCGCGGTCGCGCGCCTCGGTCCACGGGTCGGCGTCTTCGTCGTGCAGTTCGGCCAGTTGCACCGCGTCGTCCACGCCCAGCGCCTTCGGCAATGGCCGGCCGGCCTTGGGCGCGTGCACGTCCTGCACCGGGTTGAAGCCAATCAGCCCTTCATGCCCGAGCCAGCGATAAAAGCTGCGCCAGCACGACAGCACCAGCGCGATGCCGCGCGGCTCGCGCCCGGCGCTGTGCAGTTGTGCCATCCAGCGGCGGATGTGGGCGGTCTGCACGCGGTCCAGCGGCAGCTTGGCCTCGGCCGCGTTTTCCCTCAGCGCCTGCAGGTGGAAGGCGTAGAGCTCGACCGTTCGCGCCGCGAGCCGGCGCTCGACGCGCACATGCTCCAGGTACTTTGCGATCCAGTCCGGCGGAGCGGATGCGGTCGGCTCAGAAGAGATAGCCATGGCCGGCATTGTTGATGATCGCTGCCGGCTCGCGCAATGCACCCTTGAACAGCATGCCCCAGCGGCGCCAGCACGAGGTCGGCGCGGCGGCGTACTGCACGTCGAAGGCTTGATCGAACCCGCTCATGCGCACCAGCCGCTCGACACGCCACAGGTGGTACGGCTCTGACACGATCACCACGCTGCGCACCCCAGCCGCCTGCAGCATCGGGCGCGAGAGCGAAAGATTCAGCCGCGTGGACGTGGATGCGGGCTCCTGCAGCATCGGCCCCGCAAAGCCCACGCCTTGCGCGTGCTGCTGCATCACGTCAGCCTCGATGCGCCCGTCTTCCTTGTCGACGCCGCCCGTGAACACCAGTTGCTTGACCCGCCCGGCTTGCGCCAGCGCGATGCCCGTGTCGACGCGCCCCGTGAGGCAGGGATTCGGTTTGCCATCCAGATAGGCGCGGCTCCCCAGGATCAGTGCCGCATCAGCGGCCCTTTGCGGCGGGTTGTCCAGCACCTCGTCGGCGCGCTGCCAGATGACGACGCCAATCGCCGCATAGGCCAGCACCAGAACCCCCAGCGCGCCGAAAAGCGCGACCTGCCACGGCCGGCGCAGCCAGCGCGGCCGGTTCAAGGACGCAGCCGCGAGAGGCCGCCCGAGGCCAGCTCGGCGATGCGCTCGAGAAAGTCGGTGCCCATCTCGGCGTTGAAGCGCTGCGCGTCGGGCGACGCCAGCACCAGCAAGCCGAAGGCCGGCGATTCGGCATCCGCGCGCAGCGGAATCAGCGCGATCGACAGCGCGGCCTGCGGCTCCGGCAGCCAGTTGGCCGCCTCGAAGCCCGAGTTCAGGCCGCAGTACGGCGAAGTGAGCGAGGTGGCCAGCGCCTTCACGTCGTCGCTCACCCACTGGGCATAGGCTTCGTTCAGGTATTCGCTGCTGCAGTCCCACACCTTGATGGCCGTCTGCGGCACCAGGAAGAGCGACTGCAGGTCGACCGCGATGCGGTACGGCAGGCTGCGCGGGTCGCGCGTGGTCAGGAGGCCGCTGGTCCAGCGCTGCAGGCGGTCGGCGATGACGACGTTCTCGGTGCCGTGGCGCACCATGTCCATCAGGCGGTGTTCGAGCGCCTTGATCTTCTCGCGCAGCATCTCGGCCTGGCGCTCCTGCAGGCTCACGGCGCGGTTGCCATGCGGGCTGGTGAGCTGCACCTGCGCCAGCAACTGGGCATGGCGCTCGAAGAAGTCGGGCGTGTTCGCCAGGTAGTTGGCGATGTCGTCTTCGGTGATCGGGTTCATGGCGTCGTTGTTGTGGGTGGGGTGGGTCATGGCAGTTCCGGAACTTCGATGTCGCCTTCGAACACAGTGGTGGCCGGGCCCGTCATGAGCACCGGCTGGCCCTCGCCCTGCCATTCGATCGTGAGAATGCCGCCGTGCGTCTGCACGTCGACGCGTCGGTCCAGCAACCCGAGCCGGATGCCCGCGACCACCGCCGCGCAGGCACCCGTGCCGCAGGCCAGCGTTTCGCCGGCGCCGCGCTCGAACACGCGCAGCTTGATGTGGGAGCGGTCGACCACCTGCATGAAACCCGCGTTCACCCGCTGCGGAAAGCGCGGGTGGTGCTCGATCTGCGGTCCCTGCTCGGCCACCGGCGCGGTGTCGACGTTGTCGACCACCTGCACCGCATGCGGATTGCCCATCGACAGCACCGCGACCGAAACAATGGCAGTGCCGGCGCGGGTGCCCAGTGCGAGGTGCCACTTTTCCCAGGCGCCGTCGGACTGCGCATCGAGCCCGGCGGTGTCGAAGGGCACGCGCGCGGCCTCGAAGATCGGGGCGCCCATGTCGACCGTCACGCGGCCATCGGCGCCCATGCGCGGCTCGATCACGCCGGCCAGCGTCTGCACGCGCACTTCGGACTTGTCGGTGAGCTTGTGCTCCTTCACGAAGCGCATGAAGCAGCGCGCGCCGTTGCCGCACTGCTCGACCTCGCCGCCGTCGGCGTTGTGGATCACGTATTGAAAGTCGATGCCTGCGGCCGGCGATGGCCGCACGGTGAGGATCTGGTCGGCGCCGACGCCGAAATGGCGGTCGGCCAGAAAGCGGTATTGCGCGGCCGTGAGGCCCAGCGTGCCGCGTGTTTCGTCCAGCACGACGAAATCGTTGCCGGCTCCCTGCATCTTGGTAAAGCGGATTCGCATGGGGGCCGATTATCCGCCGCTGGCCTGGCGCAGCTTGTCCAGGGCTCTATCGAGGAAGGCCAGTCGGTCTTGCCCCCAGAACCGCTCCCCATTCAGGATGAACGTCGGCGCCCCGAACACGCCCGCTTCCAGCGCCTCCGCGCTGTTCGCGCGATACACGGCCAGCGTCTCGGCCATTTGCTCCAGCGCCTGCAGCGAAGCACCGTCGTAGCCGTTCTCGTTGGCGACCGCGATGCGCACATCGGCCTGCGAGGTGTCGCGCTCCTCAGCCCACAGCGCGCGCAGCAGCGCATGCGAGAGCGGCTGCGCATCGAGCCCCTTGAGCTGCGCGGCAATCACCATCCAGCCCGGGTACTTGTTCCAGTTCGGATCGGTGGGTGCGCCCTTCGGGTAGTGCGCGGGTTCCAGGTTCATCGGCATGCCCAGGTGCTCGCTCCAGCGTGCGAGCTCCAGCGCGTGGTACGTGCGGCGCGGCTCGGGGCGAGTCTTCAGCGGAATGCCGCCGGTCTGCGGCACTACCGCCTGGAAGTCGTAGGGCTTGAACGTGAGCCGCACATGGTGGCGGCGCACGATGTCCTGAAGTTGCGGGCCGCCGAGGTAGGCCCAGGGGGAGGAGAGGCTGTAGTAGCAGTCGAACGTGATCATCGGCGGATTATCTGCAGCACCTGCATGGGCCCCTGTCGGCCATGAGCGCTACATCACCTTGACCGCACGCCCGATGAACTGGATCGGCCCCGTCGGCCGGTCGATCGGCGAGCCGTTCTCCGGCTCCAGCGTCAGCTCGAAGAGTTGATTCGGCTCCAGCGGCGGCAGCTTGTCGACGGGGATGCGCAGCGTCTGGCCCTGCTGCTTGACGAGGCCCAGCGACACCGGCCCGCGCCACTGGTCGGCCTTGGTCCAGAACTGCAGCGTCTTCTGCGGCGGCACCTCGAACGTGCCCAGCGGCACCAGGCTGAGCTGACGCGACGAGTTCGCCTGGATCACCCAGCCCGGCGACTTGTTCTCGGGTGCGACCAGCACCACCATGTACTGCGTGGCAGGCGGCGCCCCGACGCGCGTGACCACCACCGCCAGCAGCAGCGCCGCCGTGGCGAAGCCGCCCGCGGCCAGCCCACGCCAGAGCTTCAGGTTGTTCCACCAGCCGACGACGCCCGCAGCCTGCGCCTTCGACGCCCTGCCCAGCCCATCGACGCTGCGCTCGATGCGCGTCCACAGCGAGGGCGACGGCTCTGCCGGCTCCGCCAGCGCGGTGAGCGGCTGCAGCCGCGCCTCCCACGCGCGCACCGCTTCGCGCAGCGCCGGCTCGCTGCGCATGCGCACCTCGACCGCCGCGCGCCCGGTGGCCGAGAGCGTGCCCAGCACGTACTCGCCCGCCAGCCCGTCGATGTCGTTGACGTCGCCGATGTCCTTGTTGTCTTCAGCGCTGCTCATCCCATGCACTCCCGCAGTGCGCGCATGCCGCGCTGGATCCAGGCCTTCACCGTGCCCAGGGGCGTCTGCAGCCGCTCGGCGATTTCGCCATGCGAGCAGCCTTCGACGTACGCGTAGAGGATGCAATCGCGCCGCGCCGGCTCCAGCCCCGAGAGGCAGCCGTGCAGCCGGCCCAGGTCAGCGCGCAGCTCGAAGGGATCGCCCGCCGCCGCATACGCCGCGAGCGAGGCCTGGTCGTCGGCCGCAACGGCCGCGTCTTCGCCCAGGCTCACCTGCCGCGCGCCGCTGCGCACCATGTTCAGCGCCGCGTGGCGCACCACGCTGTACACCCAGCCCCGGCCTTCGCCGAGCGCGGGGTTGAAGTTCTCGGCGCGCTGCCAGATGCTGATGAAGGCATCGTGCAACACGTCTTCGGCCTGCGGGCGTTGGCGCACGATGCGCATCGCCACACCCATCAGATAGCGGCTCTCTCGCTGGTAGAGCTGCTGCAACGCCGTACGGTCGCCGCGGGCGCAGGCCATGAGCGCGGCGTCGTAGTCGAAGGGGGCTGCGGTGGATGTGGGGGGCGACAAGGTCTGCGGCGGGAGTGAGCGGCCCATCGTAGTGGAGCCCGCCCGCGCCGCAGCAGATTCACCCCCGAAACATCAGGACGCCTGTCAGGACGCCTTGTAGAAGATGTAGTCGGCCTGGTACTTCACGACCTGCTTCTGGCCCTTGGTGGCGGGCGTGCAGGGCACGGCCGCCGGTGCCACGCCGCCTTGCAGGGCCACGCGCTGGATGTAGGTGACGCCCGTCATCGCGCCCGCGCCCGTGGCCGGGTTGGCCTTCACGAGCTGGAACGGCAGGCTGGTCGGGCCCGACGGTGCGACCGCCAGTTGCGTGGCCGTGAGCTTGGAGCCGTCGTTCGACTCCCAGGTGGCCGGCGGGCCGTAGTACTTGCCGACCTGCTTGCCGCTGCGGTCGTTCAGCTTCGCGTCGGGGCCGACGAACACCCACTCGGTCGCGCCGGGGGTGTTGGCCTTGTCGCGGCATTCGTAGGTGATGTCGCCCACGCCGACGGTTTCCATGGCGACCTTGTTGCCGGCGGGCACCTGGATGGTGGGGGGCAGGCTGGACTGGTTGAACGTGGGGGCCATCGACATCGAGCCGCAGGCGGTGAGCATGGCTGCAGCGGCGGAGATGGCGCCGAGGACGGCGATCGAACGGGAGGTGTGCATGGAATTGCTCCTGGGTTGTAGAAGGTCAGCAGCTCCTCGCTGCTGACAGGTACTACCCGCCAGATGCACGTTTGGATGCAGGGGATGCGAAAGAATTTTTTGCCGCTGGCCGAGGCGGTCGTTTGTTGGTTTGTTTGAAGCGGCCGGCGCGTGGTCGGGGCGCGAGCGGAGAACACCGGGTGTCCCCCTCCGCGAATGTCCCCCGGCCTGCGGCCTCCTCCTTGATTTCGCTGCGGGGGACACCCGGTGCTCTTCGCTCGAGGGCACGCTGTGGGGGTGGGCGATCAAGCCCCGCTCTGGATGATTGATCAGCAGGTCGCTGGGGGCAGGCTGCTGCCTTGCATCAGCGCCCGGCGCATGTCGCCAGCGGCTGCGTTGACGGCGTCGATGCGCGCCACGAGCGCTTCGTTGAGCAGGCCGAGCAAGGCGCTCAGTTCGCTGCGGGTGGGGGCGAGCACTTCGCTGTCGTTCGGGGCGCCGGTTTCGATGAGCTTTTCGAACGCGGTGTAGGCGCGAAGGATCTCGTTGAGGTTTTCGGCGTCGTCGCAGGTTTGGATTGCGAGGGTGTCGAGGTCCGGAAATGCGGGATCGAACGAAACAGAAGGATTGCGAGATTGCGCGCAGGCGCGAGCGGATTCAGCCATTAGATGGACTCCAAGTTACGCAAGGGCTTCATCAGGCTTCCAAACCCGGCCGCGTCTCCGGACGCGGCGCTGAAGTATATCTACCGACTTCAAGAAGTAAGAAAGGCCAAATCTTTTTTTATGGCCGCCACTGATTAATCCGACTCATTAATCAGAATGAACAGCAAGACAGTTGCGTTGCAGAAATTTCAACTGGACTCTTTTCTTTTAGCAGAAGGATTCGCATATCTTGCTCAATTACATCGCGCACTTTAGTTTTAGATTTTTTTGAAAGCATATTTCCCAGCACAAAATCCAAAATCAATCGTTGTTGATTACCGCCAAAAATCACACCCTAAACCCAGCGCCTAAGACCGACTCATGTGAAACGTTACCCTGCTCATTTTCAAAATAGCAGATCCTACGAGTGATACGCATAGCGACATTGAGTGTCATCAGACGAGGCGCCGGGCGAGCAGATACCCATTCGCAAGATAGTTAGACATTCAGGCCTTAGAGGCATAGACGGTGGAGGTGGAGGTGGAAGTTTTATTGCAATAAAAAATTTACGGCGTTGCTTGGCCCCCTCTACAGAGAAATTATTCCTCGCATTTGTCGAATACTTTTCACGCCTTTTTCATTAATTTCGAGATTGTTGTGGCGCGCAATTGCATTAACGTCCGATACGAATTCCCAGAGTGGATCGAAAATTTCCAAACGCCCGTCAGTACTACCTGTTTGTTGACGGATATAAATCTTCAATATCAACTCCAAATGAGATACAAAGTTTGACAGGCCAGAAGGCATTTCCGTTTTAAATAAAAAATGTAGGTCACGCGCATCTTCAATATTTAAAAACTCATTGCCAAGCAGGTAATAATTTGAAGTGCAGCACCGCTTATAACCGCTTATTAATATTTTATAAGGCTGCAAATCGGCGATTACATTTTTCAAGTACGCGGCCACTTGGCCAGAAATAATCTTCTGTTCGGTTTGGTTATTAATTTTGCTCGTTATACTGTTAGTATGAAGATAAAATTCATGCAGCATCTCAAAAAGACCGATTGGGCTTTGAAAAACGATTCCTTTAAATTTCAATTCCCCGGCCTCAGATCGAAATGCCGCAGCTTGATTTTGAACAATAGTGGATAAGCGAGTTACCACGTCCTGTCTGCGAGCCTCTTTAGAATCGTCGCGTTGGACTTTCAAATCCTCACGCTGCTGCAGAATCGTCCAAATAAGGCCCACGAATGCTAGCCCAGAGAACAACGATGTAAGTACACCGAAGCTGTCGCCGAACGTTCCTGAATCGGCAAGCGACCAAGTCTTTTTTCCGATCATGACCAATAAAACCATCGCGTAAATTCCGACGATTGCCACCACCGCGGCAACCAACCATTTAAAGCGCTGATCGATTCGAGCAGATGAACTCGGCTCATTGGCGGAAATTTCTGTTAGTAGGGGATCGAAAACGTCGGCCTGATCTCCTATTGGAAACGATGGGTTTTTTGGACGACGGGGGGTGATTTTGCGTGCTTCTTCCATCTGTTTCATCGTTGCATAAGCCGGAAAATTGCAACTGGCGCAATGCTCAGTCAGCGCTGCGTTGTAGCTGTCGCAAGCAAAACAGCACCATTTGTAAGTAGGGGCAGTCACGTAGGAATCGATGGGTGGATTAATTTCGTGGCAGGGTAACACGGTGCATGCCAAGCTCTAAGCGGTTTATCCCGAAATATCAATGTACGAGAAGCACGCAGCCTAGCAATTTTCGGCTACGGCTGATCCCCGTAAAACTCTACCCTGCGCATTTTTATGATTTTCTTCTTCGCTCTCGCCAATCTAATTCATTTAGAGAGCGGTATTTCCTTACTGTGAGATGGCGGGAATCGGATCGGGCGATCACATTTCTCCGTCATTGTTCGTGTCCCGCCGCAAATAGCCGCCACTGCGCCGTGAAAAGCTATTTTCTATTTTTGCATCCCAAGCAACTATCTTCTGCCCCAACCCCCATTTATCCGCAAAGGTATCCGCAAGACACTCCTCCTAACCCATCCAGGAGTGCCTCATGCCAATCGCCTTACTCGCGCTGACCCTCAGCGCCTTCGCCATCGGGACGACCGAGTTCGTCATCGTTGGCCTCATCCCCACGGTCGCTGCTGACCTCGCCATCAGCCTGCCCTCGGCCGGCTTGCTGGTCAGCCTCTACGCGCTGGGCGTCGCCATCGGCGCGCCGGTGCTCACCGCCCTCACGGGCAAGCTGCCGCGCAAGGCGCTGCTGCTCGGGCTGATGGCGCTGTTCACGCTCGGCAATCTGCTGGCGTGAAAGGCACCGAGCTACGAATCGCTGGTGGCCGCGCGCATCCTCACGGGCCTGGCGCACGGGGTGTTCTTCTCGATCGGCTCGACCATCGCCACGGGCCTCGTGCCCAAGGAAAAGGCGGCGAGCGCCATCGCGATCATGTTCACCGGGCTCACGGTGGCGCTGGTCACGGGCGTGCCGCTGGGCACGTTCATCGGGCAGCACTTCGGCTGGCGCGAGACCTTCCTGGCCGTGTCCGCGCTGGGCGTGGTCGCCTTCATCGGCAGCTGGATCTTTGTGCCCAACAACATCCGCCACACGGCGCCGGCCTCGCTGGCGCAGCAGGCCAAGGTGCTGGCCGAGCCGCGATTGCTGCTGGTGTATGCCAAGACGGCAATTGGCTACGGCGGCTCGTTCATTCCGTTCACGTTTCTCGCGCCGATCCTCACCGACGTGTCGGGCTTCAGCGCCGGCGCGGTGGGCTGGGTGATGCTGGTCTACGGCATCTCGGTGGCGGTGGGCAACATCTGGGGCGGCAAGCTGGCCGACCGCCTGGGGCCGATTCCGGCGCTCAAGATCATCTTCGCGCTGCTGGCCGCCGTGCTGCTGGTCTTCAACTTCGCGGCGCCGCACAAGTGGCTGGCGCTGGTGGCGGTGCTGATGTGGGGCGCGGTCGCGTTCGGCAACGTGCCGGGGCTGCAGGTGTATGTGGTCAAGCAAGCCGAACGCTTCACGCCGCAAGCGGTAGACGTGGCCTCGGGTCTGAACATCGCGGCCTTCAACCTGGGCATTGCCCTCGCAGCTTGGGCCGGCGGCCTGATCGTGACGCACCTGGGCCTCATGCACACGCCCTGGATCGGCGCGCTGGTGGTGCTGGTGTCGCTGGCCCTCACGCAGTGGAGCGGCGCACTGGACCGCCGTGCCGGGATTCCGGTGCGCGCTTCGGGGCCGGTGCCGGTCGGTCACTGATTGATCTGACTTCTTTTCTCCTTCTTCTTTTTCTCAACGCACAAAGGACAACACCATGACAACGACGAACAACAACGCATCCATCCCCGCCTTCGGCCTCGGCACCTTCCGCCTGAAGGGCCAGGTGGTCATCGACTCGGTGAAAAACGGCCTGGACGTGGGCTACCGCGTCATCGACACCGCGCAGATCTACGGCAACGAAGCCGAGGTGGGCCAGGCGATTGCCGAAAGCGGCGTGGCGCGCAGCGACCTCTTCATCACCACCAAGATCTGGACCGACAACTACGCCAAGGCCAAGCTGGTGCCCAGCCTGAAAGACAGCCTCGCCAAGCTGCGCACCGATCACGTCGACCTGACGCTGATCCACTGGCCCTCGCCCGGCAACGCTGTTTCCGTCGCCGAGTTCATGGGCGCGCTGGCCGAGGCGAAGGCAGCGGGGCTCACGAAACGCATCGGCGTGTCGAACTTCAACATCGCGCTGATGAAGGAAGCGATTGCGGCCGTGGGCGCGGAGAACATCGCCACCAACCAGGTCGAGCTGCACCCGTACCTGCAGAACCGCAAGGTGGCCGAGTTCGCGAAGAGCCAGGGCATCCACATCACCTCGTACATGACGCTGGCGTACGGCAAGGTGATTGCCGACCCGGTGATCGAGGCGATTGCCAAGGCGCACAACGCGACGACCGCGCAAGTCACGCTGGCGTGGGCGATGCAGCTGGGCTATGCGGTGATTCCGTCGTCCACGAAGCGCGCGAACCTCGAAGGCAACCTGAAGGCGCAGCAGTTGACGCTGACGGATGCGGAGATGGCGCAGATGGCGGCGCTTGACCGCGGCGAGCGGCTTACGGACCCGGCTGGCCTGTCGCCGGCTTGGGACTGATCGGCACTGCCATGAACGACCACACGGCATTCGCCCTGCTCCCGTTCGCCGGTCGCACGTTCGAAGTGCGCTACGGCGAGACGATGACCGCGCTGAACATCTACGCGGCCGACGGCCAAACGATGCGCTACCAAGTGACGGCCGGGCCCTTCAAGGGCGCGACGGCCGAGGTGCGCTACCAGGCCGAGCAGATCGGCCCCGGGCTCTACGCGCTCTCGTGGCAGGAGGCGGACAAGGGCACGGTGGTGCACGTCGACGACTTCGAATGCGGCCATTCGCGCTCGTACTACACGACGGCCGGGCATGAGTTCGTGCGCATGGCGGGCACGCTGCGCGAAAAGAAGGCGACGACGCCTACTCCGCCGCCACCGGCCCCGTCTTCTTCTGCGCGGTGATCGCGGCAGGCTTGATGAGCACGGCGCTCAGCGCATCGCACTCCGACTTCAACTCGGCCGCTACCTGCTCGGGCGCCGCGTGCAACTCGACGATGTCGCGCTCGCCGACGCAGTGGCCGTCGAGGCGAACGTAGATGCGCTTGAAGTCGCCACCGAGCGCCTTGGCCACATCGCGCAGGCAATCGGCGAGGGTTTCGAAGCCGCCGTCCTTGTAGGAACTCGGCGGGATCACACCCTTGGAGCGGGGTGCGCGAACGGAATAGGCAAACGTGGCGCCCTCGCCCCGCAGCTCCACGACGGGCTGCAGGATGCGCTGGGCTTGCGTGATGCGTTGCATGGGCGCAGTTTAAAACCGACATGGCCGCGAAGTGCTGGCGGACCGGATGGTGTTCACGCGCGTGTCCTGAGCTTTTTTTCTTCGCGCGTGAACTCCGGCGCCCTCCCCGCTCCACCCTCGCGTGTCAACCCAGCGGCAGGAGCGGCACGAACCCCCACGCCTGTTTTTCGAACTCGATGAAGCTGATCGGGCCGGCCATCGCTGGCGCCGCGGACTGGGTGCCGGAGAGCTGGACGACCATGGGCGTCTGCGAATTGCTCGAGTGGGCCTTGCTCTGGATGTACCAGTAGCCGAGTTTCTCGGTGGACTGGAGGCACCAGAGCTGGTACTCGGTCTGCTTCGGGTCCTTCGGCAGCATGAACAGGGGCCTCGGCTCGAGCGGCAGGTTCGGCTCGATCGGCGTGTACGGCTCGAGCGTGACGACGAAGTTGCTGCTCATCTTCGTCTGCAGGTACCACCACCCCGGGTTGTCCGCGCCGGCGGAAACGAACATCCATTGCTGGTTGCTGCTGTTCGGCGTATTGCGCGGATACCCAATGACCTTGGTGCCCGCGGCGGCGTTGTTCTGGAACACATCGAGCACGTAGTGGCTTCCGGCCAGGTGCCGGATGGCGTAGGGGCCAAGGTCCAGCGGGCCCATGGTCGGGGCCGCTGGCGAAACATCTTTTTGAAGGGTCGACATCGTTGCTCCTAGAGGGGAATGCGTTTGTGGGATTCCGTGAAACGGCGTTCGGGTGCTTGCGGCGCGGCGCTGGCTCTAGCCCTTGACGACATGGTTCCACCAGTAGGCCTCGATCAATGCCTCGGCCTTGGAGGTGTCCGCGGCCCGGCCCTTGTCCTGCAGCAGCTGGATGGCCTCGGGGTACGTCGTGTTTTCCGGAATGAAGAAGGGCAGCGACGGGTTGATGTTGACGTAGCGGTCGCCCAGCAGGAAGCCGGCCAGCGTCGGCATGAGGTTGCAGGAGGTTCCGTTCAGGCTCATGTCCAGGACCGGGCCGGGCGTGGACTGGTTCATGAGAAACGGCGGCGAGTTGTTGAACGGGTTGCCGTCGCCCGTCATCCACTGGTTGGCGCCCCAGTTTTTGGTGTCGCTCGCGATCCAGTCGTACATGAGGCCGGTGCCGATGGTGATGGCCGTGATGTCCTCCAGCTTGTGCCCTGCCTGCACGGCCAGCGCAATAGCCGTCACGGTCGGATCGTGGTTCAGGAAAGCGCCGTCGACGTTGCCTTCATAGGAGCCCAGTTGCCCCGGCATCGCACCGCTGGAGGTGGCGGCCTTGGCGATGAGCACGTCGCCCATGCCCGGCGCCATGTTCGTGTACATGATCGGCTTCCACGGCGTGGGCGTCACGACGCCGTCGGCCGAGGTCGCGAGGCCGCCGACATTGAAGGTCACGAAAAGCACCTTGCGATCAAGGTCGGCGACTTTCTTGTTCAGGTGCCGCGCGTACTGCGAGCCGAAGACTTCCTCGATGTCGTACGCAGGCGTGTTCGGGTCGGTGTCCATCTTGTCGTAGAACTTGATCTCGCCGCTCGTGAAGAACTTGATGAGATCTTCCGGGGTCCTTCCGGCGACGAGTTCGCTCGTGATGATCGACCCCGTCGAGCACCCTGCGATCAGGTCGGACTCCTGCACGACGTTCGGATATTTCTCGCACAGTTTCTTCAGGATCGTGACCGACATCAGTCCGCGTATGCCACCTCCGACGAACGAGAGGATGGTGAATTTTTTTCCAGGCTCTGCCATGACCAGCTCCTTTCAAATCATTGAATTCCCCGGGTTGGGGAAGCGGAGTCTCTGCCTGCGGCCCGTGCATCGTCTACGCGTGGAATCCCGTTCAATCCATCGGCGTAATTCCGAATGCCGCGCAAGATATCGGTTGCTCTTCATGCATCGTCATGCGGGTTCTTGCAGTGCTTCAAGCGCAGTCCGTAGTTCACTCGCTTGCGCGGATGAGAGCGATTGCGCGATCTTGCGAAACTCGGCCCGGTAGCAAGGAAGCATCAGTGCGGCGGTGAGCGCATGAACGCCGTCGCCGCGTGCGATGTGCGCGTGGCATGCGGCAATATTGCGATGGATGCCGAGGGCGCACGCGACAAGCGCGGTGTGCATCAGGTCGCTGTCGTGTTCGTGTTCGTGCTCCTCGTTGCTCGTGTGGTTTGCCGTGCGCGTCATTGCATGCTCCTCGTGGCGCACTGCAATGGCGCCGTGAGACAACTCTATGCACGCAGGCGCGCCGCGGGGAGTAACAACATCGTCGTGAATCGGACGGGGCCGCCAGCCAGCGAGGTGTCGTGCGGGGACAATCGGAGGCTCCTTGAAACGAATGCATCCATGCCGACCGAACCTCGCACCCCTCCTTCACCGACGGACCAGCCGGCCGATGCGTCCGCCCCCACGCCTCAGGCGCATGCCGCGCAGAGCGCAGGCAAGGCCCGGCGCCTGCGCACCGAAGCCGACAAGCTCGAGGCCTTCTGCGTCGTCGTGCGCGCGGCTTCGTCCGCGGCGGACCATGCGGCGTTTGCGGAGGTGAGCCGTGCGGCATCGAAAGCGCTGAAGGCCAAGTTCGGCGGCGGAACGATCACTTCGGTGTTCGCGTGGCTCACCAGCAGTGCGGGAAAAGATGCGCTGGACAGCGTTCTTGCAGGCGAGGTCGCGTTGACGGGGTCGCTCTCCGTCGAGCAGGTCGTCGAGGCGGTGGCACTGGCACAGAAGGCGGAGCTGCTGCGCGCCACACAAGGCTGAGGTTTCTGTTTCTTCGCTCAGCCCGCTGCGCGCCAGCGGCCGGACTCGGGGCACACGCTGGCCCGCGCACCGTCGAGCCAGACCTGCTCGTCATTCAAATGCGATGCGGTCGAGGGGTCGGTGTCGAACGCGATGCGCAACGCGCGCGCCACATCGGCGTTGTCGATGGGAAGCTCCCAGGTAAGAAAGAGCTGGCTGCAATCGCGCCCCGCTGCGAAGTCTTCCGCATCGAACCCGCTGGCACCGCGGCGGATCACCGCATGCGGCTGGGCGGTGTCGAACATCAGCACCGTACCCCTGGCCAGCGGAATGCGATGCCCGGTGCCGGGAAAGTGCACGTCGAGCCCCTTGTCCTCGCTCACGAAGAGATTGCAGAAAGCGGCGCTGCCGTACTGCTCGCCGTCGTGGTGGTAGCGCGCGCCGCGGCAGGCCATGAGGGCAATGTCGCTCGACGCCAGCACGTCCTTCAGGCCGAGCGCCTCCGTCCACTCGTTCATCGCCTGCACGCAGCGCTTGTGGTCGGGCCAACGCATGCGCGCGCGTGCCAGCGGCAAGGGCTCGACATCGCCGGGCTCGAGAAAGAGGGTCTCGGCGATGTCGCGCTCCCAATCGGCCATGAGCCGGGCAGGCGGCTGCGGCACATCGACCGTGCCCGACAGCACGATGCCGCTCACGCTGCGGCTGCGCAGCGCGGTGCTGTTCCAGAAGTAGGAGGTGAGGCGATGGCTCATCGGGGAGCCAGTGTAGTGAGCGCCTCTACCGGATCTGAAAAGACAGGTGCGCGGGGCTGAGCGACGCGAGGAAGTCGCGCGCATCGAAGGCCTCGCCGGCGGTCAGCACGCCGGGTGTCGCGACCTGGCCGCCGACGACCCGCGTCAACGCCTCCACGACGAGCGGTGCGGTGAATGCATAGATGTCCCGCCCGCTTGCGATCGCCCGGCGCTCTTCGCCGCCGCGGCGCGCGATCACTTCGACCACGAAGGTCTGCGACGACCGGCCGCTCGCGTCGCTGGCGGTCGGTGCCTTCTGGCTCGGGTCGGTCAGGTCCTTGACGGCGGCGAGCGTCATGTACGAGCGGATCTCGGGCACTTGGATGTGGCGCGAGATCGTCACCGTGTCGGCCATGGTGAATTCGGAGACGGCCTGCTGCCGGCCCACGGGCGCGGGGAATTCCCATTCGACAACCGGTGCGGTGTCCGTCGTGTACGCGATCTTTCCGTTTGCGAAGACGACGCGGCGGCCGTCGCGGCGCTGCCGGGAGATCTGGCCCGCGATCAGCGTGCCGGCGGTTGGCAGCCAGCTGTCGAGGCCGTACGCGATGGAGATTTCATCGGCCGATGTCCAGTCGTCCATGGCCGCGGTCGCGAGCAGATCGCCCAGTCCGCCATAGAAGGCCATGGCATGCACGACGACGACGCCCGCCTCGCGTGCGCGGTCGGCGTACAGCGCGAAGGTGTCGATGTTGGCTTCGATCTCGGCGGCGACGTCGAGGTACGGAATGCGCGCGCGCAACGCCGCTTCGATCACTGGGCCTGCCGTGCTGGCGAAGGGGCCGGCGCAGTTGATGACTGCTGCGGCGCCCTTGAGTGCGCGGTCGAGCGAGGCGGGTTCGTCGACGGATGCGGGCCTTGCTTCGAGGCCGATGTATTCGGTTGCCAGCGCGTCGAGCTTGCGTGCATCTCGCCCGGAGAGCACAGGCTTCCAGCCGCGCCTCTGCAACTCCGATACGACGAAGCGGCCGGTATGCCCATAGGCGCCATAGACGACGACCGATTGATTGGATGTCACTGCGAATCTCCTCCAGGTAGAGCCACCTGCCGCGAAACGCTACAGATCTGTACTCCTCGGCGCCGAGCTTAGAGTACAGATCTGTAGCGTGTCAAGGTAAACTGCCGGCATGAACAAACGCATGGTCGCGACCACCGAAGCAGTCGCCGGCGAACGCAGCCCCTCCGTCGCGCGGGCGCGCATCCTCGAAACGGCGGCGGCGCTGTTCTATCGGGAAGGTGTGAGGGCCGTCGGTGTCGACCTCGTGGTCGAGCGATCGGGCGTCGCGAAGACCAGCCTGTACCGGCACTTCACGACCAAGGACGATCTCGTCGTTGCGTTTCTCGAGCAGGAAGACGCCGAGTACTGGCGCGATTGGGACGGCGTGGCAGAAAAGGCGAAGGGCGACCCGCTGGCCGAGCTGGAGGCGCACATCCGCTGGATCGCCAATCACATCCTCAAGCCGACCTACCGCGGCTGCCCGTTCCTCAACGTGGCCACGGAGTTTCCGGATGCCGCGCATCCTGCACGCGCCATCACCACGCGGCACAAGCTCGAACTGCACCGACGCCTCGCCGTGCTGGCAAAGCAGGCGGGCATTCGCAAGCCCGCCGAGCTGGCGGACCAGCTGGGGCTGCTTTTCGATGGGGCCTACATGAACGGGCACCTGACGGGCAAGAAGGGGCCCGTGCGTTCGTTCGTCGCGGCCGGGATCGCGCTGCTGCGTCTTGCCCAGGAACAGAAGAAATAGCGCGCGATTTTTTAACCCGCGTTCTTCAGCGACTGCTTGGCCTTGTCGGCCGAGCTTTTCGAGCGGTTCTTGTGATAGCCCGACTTGACGTTGTTCACCGCCTTGCCGACCGGGCCGCTCTTCTTGGCCTTGCTGTCGGCCTGCTTCTCGTCGATCTTGTGCTGCGCGGCATCGGTCGCCTCGGAGGCGGCCTTGCCGATCTGCGCATTGGCCGTGCCGGCCGCGAGCAAGGTGAGCGAAGTGGCGAGTGCGATCAGGGTCTTGTTCATCGGGTGTCCTCCAGCGTTTGAGATGAAACCCGATGGTTGCATCGCGCGCTGCGGCAGCGTGTCAGCGAGGGCCGCGCATGCACTGGGGGCCGGGCCCGACAACGCGGCCGCTTAGCGGAGCGAACCCAGGTACGAATCCACGGCCGCGCCCCACAGGCGTTGCACGGTGTAGGTGCCGTGGCCGTCCATCCCCTTCGGCGGCACGAGGACGTCGAACGTCCCTTTTCCACCCGCCGACTGGAACACCTTGAAGTTCGCCTTGCTGTGCGCGATGGGGTAGTAGGGATCGTCTTCGCCGTACAGCCAGAGCGTCGGGCGGGGAAAGGCCGCCGCGCGCTTGAACAGGTCGCCATTCACCTTGGCAGCATCCGGGCAGCCCGCACCGATCCAGCCACCGACGAAGTTGATCACCCCTGTCACCTCCTGCGGATGAAGGCCTGCATAGGTGCTGGCGAGAATGCCGCCGCGCGACACGCCGCCGATCACGATGCGCTTGGCGTCCACGTCGCTGCGCTGCCGGATGTGCGCCATGGCCACCTGCAGGTCCGCGAGCGCATGTTCGGCACCGGGCATCGACAGCGAGGCCTGGCACGAATAGCGCGAGCGATCGGTTTCGAAGCCCTCGTCGTACAGGCCCTCGGACCGCCCGCGCCCACGGCGCTGCGGATAGATGACCTGCCAGCCGCGCGCGACGAAGAACGCGCTCACCTCGGGGCTGACCCAGGTCAGCTTGAACCACTCCGGGCGATTGCCCATGCCTGTCGAGCCATGGTTCATGACGAGTGTGGGAAAGGGCCCGTCGCCTTCGGGGCGGTGGATGACCATCTCGAGCTTCACGGGCTTGCCGTTTTCCGTGAACGGCGTGTCCAGCCATTCGACGCGCCGCACGTAGGCGGGCGAGCGGCGTGACAGCACGCCCATGGACAGCAACTGGGTTTCAGGCCGCCAGATGCCGAGCTCCATGTCGCCGTCCTTGCGCAGGCGCAGCACCAGCTTGGCGCCGGTCTTGAGCGTGGCCTGGAGTTCGTCGTTCTCGAAGCGGCCGGGCGCTTCGTCGACCACGGTCTGTAGTGGACTCGCCCCTGCATAGGTCACGGTCGCGCCGGTGGCGGAAAGATCGCGGATGGCGACCTTGATGTCGCAGCCCGCCACGCGGCACGCCCATCCGTGCCAGATGCCGCTCCATTGCGCGACTTCGGCAGGGGCCGTGGCGTCCTGCGCCAGTGCGGCCACCTCCGGTGGCAGTTCGGCCGGCACGGGGCTTTCAGAAACGGCACGCGGCAGATCGCCGATGTAGCTGGGCCATGGGGTCTGGGCCGATGCGGCCATGCAAACGCTGAACAGAAACGCGGCGACAAATCCTTGCTTCAAGAGAACTCCCTTCATTTTTTTCGTGATCGAAACACGCGCCTTCGCGTGCTCCCTACAACGATGCTATCTCGGCCTCCAGCGTGCCATCGCGCGCCACGATGTGCCCACCCGCCACCACCAGCTTTCGCACCGGCCGCGACACCACCGCATGCGCCACGGTCTGCGCATCGACCAGCACCAGGTCCGCGCGGTTGCCCGGCACGAGGCCATAGGCCTCGAAGCCGCAGCCGAGCGCGCCCGCGTGAGTGACGGTGTCGAGCGCCACTGCCACCTCGTCGTCGCGGCGCAGGTTGTAGCGCAGGCCGATGAGCATCGCGCGCTCGAGCATGTCGGGGTTGCCATAAGGCGTCCACGCATCGCGGATGCCGTCGTTGCCGCCGACCACCGTCACGCCCGCCTGCCTGCAGGCCATGAGCGGCGGCACGCTGCGCGAAGGCGGCGCGCTGGTGATCAGCACCACGCCGAGCTTCGCCATGCGCGCGAGCAGCGTCTCGCGCTCGCGTTCGGCCACGTCGCCGAGGCAGAAGCCGTGGCTCACCGCGACCTTGCCCTGCATGCCCAGCGCCTCGGTGCGCTGCAGGATCAGGTCAAGCGAGAACGCGCCCATGGCGCCGGGCTCATGCAGGTGGATGTCGATGGGGCGCTGGTGTTTGTCGGCAATGCCGAAGAGCACATCGAGCGACTTCACCGGGTCGCCATCGATGGCGCAGGGGTCGAGGCCGCCGAGCACGTCGGCGCCGAGCGCGAGCGACTGGTCGAGCAGTTCGGCGGTGCCCGGGCGGCCGAGCAGGCCGGACTGCGGGAACGCGACGACCTGGATCTGCTGCAGCGCGCGCAGCGCCTCGCGCGTGCGCAGCGTGCCTTCGAGGTGGCGCAGGCCCGCCTGCGTATCGACATCGACATGCGTGCGAAGCCGCGTGGTGCCGAGGGCGAGAAAGGCCTTGGCGAGCGCGAGCGACTGCACCGCGGCATCGTGCCCGCTCGCGTGGCGGAAGGCGCGCTCGTTCTCGATCTTGTCGATGAGGTTCGTGCCGACTTCGTTGCGGTACCAGTCCATGCCCCACATCGTCTTGTCGAGGTGGGTGTGGCCTTCGACGAGGCCGGGGAGCAGCAAGGCGCCGCCGCCCTCTTCGGTCGCTGCATCGGCGGGCGCGGACAGCGCGGCGCCAATGTCTGCGATGCGGCCGTCGCGCACCAGCACGTCGACGGGGGAAGCGCCCATGGGGCGGACGTTGCGGATCAGGAGCGTGGGCATGGTTCTTTTTGAGAAAGCATCGAGCCGGGTTGTCGTGAGACAGCGTACCCAGATTCGGGCGCGCGGTCATCACCGCCGCGCACGATTCGTTCCAGGCCGAAGTGTTCGTGCCGCCCGGTCGCGATGATCGACGCACCATGCACATGACCGCACTCGATACAGCCACCAAACCCCGCCCCCACCTCGCCTTCGAATGGGCGCTGCTCGCGGTGCTCGCGACCTGCTGGGGCGCCTCGTACACCTTCATCAAGATAGGCGTCGAGACGCTGCCGCCCGTCACGCTGGTCGCGGCGCGCACGCTGGTCGCCGGCCTGCTGCTGCTCGCGGTGCTGCGCATGCGCGGCGTGAAGCTGCCGACCGAGCCCGCGATGTGGGGCCGCTTCGCGCTGCAGGCGTGCCTGAACAGCGTGCTGCCGTTCACGCTCATCGCATGGGCCGAGCGCAGCGTGGATGCCGGGCTCGCGACCATCCTCAACTCGACGTCGCCGATCTTCATCTTCCTGCTGGGCCTCGGCATGGGCGGCGCGGACAAGCCCACGCTGCGCCGGCTGTTCGGCGTGGGCGCGGGGCTGGCGGGCATCTGCCTGATCGTGGGCTTCGAGGCGCTGCACGGCCTCGGGCATTCGCTGCTCGCGCAGATCGGTCTGGTGGCGGCCGCCGTGTGCTACGGCTTCGCCGCGATGTTCGGCCGCGTGTTCAAGGGGCTGGACCCGATGGTGCCGGCCGCGGGCTCGCTGCTGAGCGGTGCGGCGATGCTGCTGCCCGCGAGCATCGCGATCGACAGGCCGTGGACGCTCGCGCCTTCGGCTGCATCGGTGATGGCGGTGCTGGCGTTGGCCATGCTTTCGACGGCCCTTGCCTTCACCATCTACTTTCGCCTGATCAAGACGCTCGGGCCGATGTCCACCGCCGCACAGGCGTACCTGCGCGTGCCCATCGGGGTGACGATCGGCGCGGTGTTCCTCGGCGAAGCGCTCTCGCCTACTGCGTGGGTCGGGCTTGCGTGCATCGTGGCGGGCGTGGTTGCGATGACGATGCCCGCGCACAACACTCCACCGGCCGGGCGCTGAGCCTTCACTGCTGGTTCATTTTTTTCCGCGCGGATGCGTCCGTTCGGAAACCCGTGGCGTAAGTGAAAGCAGGACAACCGCCCGTTACCTTCGATGCGCAAGCGCCTCTGATCGGCACTTCGGCCCGAATGCAACATCGTTGCATTTTTCAGGAGCGCCCGGCACCGTGCCATTGGCACAGATGTTGCAAATGAGCGCCTGCACTTGTTGTGCTTCATTAACAATATTCAGGGAGTTGCCTACATGGCTCATCAACGCAAGGTTGATTCGGAAGAACCGTCTGTGCAAGGAACACGGCGGCGTTCGTTGCTGAGGGTCGGCCTCGCGCTGCCTCTCGGGTCCACCGCATTGCTGGTGGCATGCGGCGGTGGCGGTAACGGAGGTGGAATGTCGTTCGTCCCCGTGGCCTCCGAGCCACCACCGGCGCCGACTCCGGAGACCGCGCCTCCTGCACCCGCCCCCGTCACGGTGGAGACCCCGCCGGTCGATCCCCCGCCACCCAAGCCCGTGGAAAAGGCGGTGAAGAACATACGTGTTCTCAACTTCCAGACGCCCACCTACACGCAACCCGCCGACCAGCGCCTGAAGAGCGAAGACATCAAGACCTATACGCAGCGGGCCCTGCAGGCCAAGTTCGCGCTGCTTCGCGACGCCCTGACGGCAGGCCTTCCAAAGAAGAGCGCGCCGACCGATCTTTGCTACTTCGTGGTGCCGGAGTTCTTCTGGAACGTGAACTGGGATGCGGTGCAGAAAGAAGACGACATCAGGGTTTTCTCGGCGACCTGTGTCGTCGAAGTACAGAAGCATGTGCGTGCCTTGATCGCGCTGTTCCCGCAAGAGCAATACGGCAAGCTGGCACTGCTGCCGGGGACGGCGCAGGTGCTGATGAAGCAGCTTGTCAACGCCGGCCCTGCGCCCCTGTCCGATGACGAGAGCGTTGACGACGAGGATCTGCCGCCCTACGAAGCGCTCAACTACGTGCTTGTGATCGACAACTTCAGCAAGGCCAATCCCGATGGCAGCCGGCCCATCTCGATGTGGCCCAAGCGCAATGTGTCGGGGATCGATTTCTATACGTATGGCAGGACGACCGTCATGAAAGATGGCCGGGCGTATTGGAAAGTCCGACTGGGCCCTTTCAATATCCTCGTACTGAAGAAATCCACGACAACGGCCGTGACCCTTGCGGACGGGAAGGAAATCAAGGCCTTCGACAACGACCCCCTCGGCGGCGTGCCTTTCGGCGTGGACGTGTGCCTCGACTACGCGCTGGCGTACACAGAGGAGGAGTACCTCCGGATGTCGCAGATCGAGGACACGAACTACATCATCGACTTCCTGATCGCGTGCGGCATGACGGCCGACCCGTCCACGCACAAGTACCTTCCCTCGGTGCAGTACATCGTGCGCAACGACGGCATGAACGCGACCTACCCACCACCCTACGAGTCGTACAGCACCTACGGTACCTGCGAGATCTTCAAGCTCTCCGCGCCGGAGGACAAGGACGGCATCGCCCTGAGGCCGGTCAACGTGATGGTTCCCCAAACCCAGGTTGCCAGCCCGGGCCCGAACAGCATCCTCTTCGACTCCTACTTCGACGTTCATCCGTTGGGGCAGTACCCGAGCACGGACCTTCCCACCGAGCCGCTTCCCTCCCTGATCACGCCGCCGCCCCCATCCGCCTAGGCTGCGCGCACCATCGACGGTCTTCGCAGCAGCAGCCCCGCCACCAGCAGGCCGGCTGCCGCGAAGACGGCACAAGCGACAAAAGACGCCTGGTAGCCGTGGTTCAGTGCCACGACGGTGCTGCCCACGGTGAACGACACCGCCACCGTCGCCACCACGGCGGCGCCGAACGCGCCGCCCAACTGGAATGCGGCCGTGTTGAGCCCCGAGGCCAGCCCCGACTCCGCGCCAGTCACGCCCATCAACGCGGCGATCGAGGCCGCGACGGCACATGAACCCAGCCCCGCACCGAAGATGAACAAGCCGAAGAAGATATCGCCGAAGTAGGTGCCCTCCACGCGGATGCGGCTCAGGAGCAGACTGGCAATGCCGAGCAGCAGCATCGCGACCATCGCCACGCGGCGAAACCCCACGCGCGTGACAAAACCCTGCCCGAAGGTCGAGCCCACCACCGCCATCACGGTGAGCACCGCGGTGCCGAGCCCGAACTGCATCGCCGAGTAGCCGAGCACCTTCTGCGCATAGAGCGACACGGTCGTGCCCACGCCCCATGCGGTCATGCCGAGCACGAGCATCAGGAGATTGCCGCCTACCAGCGTGCGCGAGCGAAAGATCGCGAGCGGCACCAGCGGCGCAGCCGAGCGTGCCTCGATCCAGACGAAGAGCGCGATCAGCACCGCGGCCGCGGCGAACCCGCCCAGCGTCTGCCCGCCGAGCCACCCGACAGCCGGCGCCTCGACCAGCGCGTAGACCAGCAGCATCAGCCCCGCCGTGATGGTGAGCGCGCCGGCCGGGTCGTAGCGGCGCGGATGCGTGCGCTCGTCGGCGCGGCTCTCGCGCAGCAACACGGGCGCAAGCAGCATCACCGCGCCCGCCACCGGCACGTTGATGTAGAAGATCCACGGCCAGCCCAGCGAGTCGGCCAGCGGACCGCCGATGAGCAGCGCCGACGTCGCGCCCACGCCGCCCATGCCCGACCAGATGCCCAGCGCCTTGTTGCGCTCGGCGCCCTCGCTGAACGTGGTCATGAGGATGGAAAGCGCCGAAGGCGACATCACCGCCGCCGCCACGCCCTGCAGCACGCGCGCCACGATCAGCACCTGCGGCGATGTAGCGAGCCCGCAACCCAGCGAGGCCAGCAGGAACAGCCCCGTGCCCAGCATGAACAGGCGCCGCCGCCCCAGCAGGTCGGCCATGCGCCCGCCGAGCAGCAGCAGGCCACCAAAGCTCAAGAGGTATGCGCTCATCACCCACTGCACGCGCCCCGGCGAAAAGCCCAGCGCCCGCTCGATGGACGGCAGCGCCAGGATGACGATCTGCGAATCGAGGATCACCATGAAGTAGGCGGTGCACAGCACGGCCAGCGCTTTCCAGCGGCGTGGATCGGGCCCGTTCGCGACTGCGGACGAAGCGGCGGCAGGGGAAGAGGTCTTGAAGGTGTTCATGGCCAGTAGTCGAACGGCAACCGCCCGGATCGACATGCGCGCTCAAAACTTTTGCGCCCGGGCCCTGTTTTTTTACACGGCTTTTAGACGCCTCCTCCTACGCTGCCGGCTCCTCTATCCGTTAGCGATTTCTTTCGATGAAACACCTTATCCGCATCGCCCTGCCGGTGATCCTTCTCCCCACCCTCGCCGCCCTGCCGATGCTCGCGAGCGCACAGCTCACCGGCAACGTCGCGCTGACCAGCAACTACAAGTTCCGCGGCCAGGACCAGGACATGCTGGGCCGCAACGACTACGCCAAGACCAGCGGCTTCAAGCCCGCCATCCAGGGTGGCCTGGACTACGCCTTCGGCGAGAGCGGCTTCTATGTGGGCAACTGGAATTCGAGCGTCAACTGGCTCAAGGGCAACAGCCTGGAGAGCGATTTCTACGGCGGCTACAAGTTCAAGGCCGGCCCGCTCGACCTGGATGTGGGTGCGCTCACCTACGTCTACCCCGGCAATTCGTCGGGCAACACGACGGAGCTCTACGGCAGCGCCGGCTACACGAACGAAGCGATCGGCTCGTTCACGCTGAAGTACTCGCACACGGTGTCGAAGGACTACTTCGGCTACGCGGGCAACAAGGCCGGCTCGGGCCTGAAGGGCACCAACACCGGCTACCTGAACCTGGCCTACAGCAAGGAGATCGCGCCCAAGCTCACGCTGAAGGCGGCCGTGGGCTACACGAACATGTCCAGCGACATCCGCAGTCTCGGCTACAAGAACTACGTCGACTACAACGTGGGCGCCTCGTACGACTTCGGCAACGGCCTCTCGCTGGCCGGCTCGGTGCAGGGCGCGAACAAGAAGACCTCGTACACCGCAGTGAGCAACCCCGGCGTGGACTTCGGCTTCGGCACCTTCGGCCGCGAAACCTATTCGCCGAACAAGGCCCGCTTCATCGTGACGTTGACGAAGACGCTGTAGGGCCAGCCGTCAGAGCACTGGCGCCAGCCGCACACCCGCAGCGTGCCCATGTGCGCAGGGCGTCGGGTGCTCCACGCAGCGAAATAAAGGAGGAGCGAAGCGGGGGACATTCGCGGAGGGGAGCACCCGGTGGCCTGCGCACTCGCCCCGAACACAAGCCGCACCAATCAGTCGATGCTGATGTTCGCAGCCTTCGCAACCTCCGCCCACTTCACACGGTTCTCATGCACGGTCTTCTTGAACTGTGCAGGCGACTCGATGCGGATGGTGTTCCCCTGTGCCTCGAACTTCTCGCGAATATCAGGCTGCTCCAGCACCGCCTTCACCGCGGCATTGAGCTTGTCCACGATCTGCGGGTCCGTGCCCTTGGGCGCGAAGATGCCGAACCAGATCGAGCTGTCGAAACCCTTGGTGCCCGGCACGCCGCTGGAGGCGATGGTGGGCACTTCTTTCACCGCCGCCACCGGCGCGGCCGTGGTCACGCCCAAGAGGCGCACCTTGCCCGCCTTGTAGTGCGGCAGCACCGTCTGCACCTGGTTCATGATGCAGCAGGTCTCGCCGCGCACCACTGACGTGATGGCCTCGGGGCCGCCCTTGTACGGCACATGCACCATGTTCAGCCCGAGGCGCGAATTGAACTCGGCAAACGCCATGTGCGTTCCGGCTCCATTGCCTGTAGACGCATAG
Organism: Variovorax sp. ZS18.2.2; assembly: GCF_024701975.1. GTDB lineage: Bacteria > Pseudomonadota > Gammaproteobacteria > Burkholderiales > Burkholderiaceae_C > Variovorax. The sequence continues at coordinate 144,879 of NZ_JANLNM010000004.1, read as the reverse complement.
TTGTATTTGCCGGGGTTGGCCTTGACGAGGTCGACGAACTCCTTCAAGGTCTTCACGTCGATCACGCTCGAATTGACGGTGAGCACGTTCGACACGTCGAGCACCGGCGCCACCGGCACGAAGTCGGTCTCCACGTCGAAGGGTAATTTCTTGTAGAGCGCCGCGTTGCTGCCATGCGTGGCGGCCGTGCCGAACGAGAGCGTGTAGCCATCGGGCTTCGAATGCGCCACGTACTCACTCGCGATGTTGCCGGCTGCGCCCGAGCGGTAATCGATGATGACCGGGCGGCCCAGCTGCCTGGCCAGCGGCTCCTGGATGGTGCGGGCGACCACGTCGACGCCCGAGCCGGCCGGAAAGCCCATGATCAGCGTGACGGGCTGCTGCGGCCAGTCGTGCTGGGCGAAGGCGGCCGGTGTCGCGGCGGCGCACAGGGCCGTGGCCAGGAGCAGCGAACGGCGTGACCACAGAGAGAAAAAGGGAGAGGAACGAGAATGGGCCATGACTGTCTTTCTGCGAGACCGACGGTGTGGACGGTACAGACGATGCAAAAAGCGGATTGTGGCGCGCAAATCATCGGAGTACCTTCGTGCTCCGCACTGCGGTGCGAGCTTGCTTGGGGCGGCCCGGCGCGGCGCTCATGCCCGTTCCCCCATGATCTTATGCACCGCGCCCCACGCGCATCGCACCCGCTCCCCATAATCACCCCATGGTCCGCTTCTCCCAACTGATTCACCCCGCACGCGAGCCCGCGCCCGTGCGCGCCGCCGCCACCGTGCTGCTGCTGCGCGACACGCCCGCCGGCATCGAGGTGCTGATGACCCGCCGCTCGGCCACCGCGAGCTTTGCACCGGGCGCCTACGTTTTCCCCGGCGGCCACATCGATGCGGCCGACGAGGCCGCCAAGCGCATCGCCACCCGCCGCCCCACCCAGAGCCGCGCGCAGCGCACCCAGGCGATCGCGGCGATTCGCGAGGCTTTCGAGGAACTGGGCGTGCTGCTCGCACACCATGCCGACGGGCGCCCCGTGAGCGCCGAAGACATCGCCGCCATGGACCGCGGCGCCACCGCGGGCACCGGCTTCGCCGACCAGTGCGCGGCGCGCGGGCTGGTGCTGGCGTCCGACCAGGTGTTCACCTTCGCGCACTGGATCACCGACCGCGACCTGCCCAAGCGCTTCGACGTGCCCTTTCTCGTGGCACGCATGCCCGAGGGCCAGGTGCCCACGGCCGACGAGAGCGAGCAGTTCGAGCCCAGCTGGGTGCGCCCCGCCGATGCACTCGCGCGCCATGCGGCGGGCAGCTTCTTCATGATCTTCCCGACAGTGCGCACGCTGCAGCGCATGGCGGCCTACGCCACGGTCGATGCGGTGCTGGCGGCCTGCGCGCCCGGCGGCAACGGCGAGGCGCCCCTATGGACCAGCTGCCCGCGCGCCGGCCTCCTCAAGGGCGAAGACGTGCGCTACATGGAAAGCGATTCGCCCTACGGCGAGCTCGCGCTGGTCTGCCCCGACGGCCAGGTCGTGCACGCGCTCGACTGGCAGAGCGAGCAGCCGGTGGCGCTTTTGAAGAACGTGCAGCGCCTCACCGCGCCCAACCCGAGCGCCATGACCGGCCCGGGCACCAACACCTACATCGTGGGCGATGCGACCACGGGCTACCTGGTGATCGACCCGGGCCCGAACGACTTCGACCACATCGGCCGTCTCTGGCGCCTCACGCGCGGCGACATCCGCATGATCGTCTGCACGCACTCGCATGCCGACCATTCGCCCGGCGCCGCGCCGCTGCAGGCGCTGTGCAAGGCGAAGAAACCGCCGATCCTCGGCCTGCCCTCGGCGCCGACCGCACGCGCCACGGCCCGCTTCACGCCCGAGCGCTCGCTCGAAAATGGCGAACGGCTGGCGCTCTCGGGCACCACCGCCGAGGGCGAGCCCATCACCCACACACTGCGCGTGATCCACACACCCGGCCACGCGGCCAACCACCTGTGCCTGGTGCTCGAAGAAGACGGCCTGCTGTTCTCCGGTGACCACATCCTGAACGGCAGCACCACGGTGGTCGATCCGCCCGATGGCGACATGACGGCCTACCTCGATTCGCTGGACACGCTGGACGTGGCCTGTGCCGCGGGCGTCGTCGAATTCATCCTTCCGGCCCATGGCTACGTGATCGGCTTTGCACGCACTGCCATCGCGCAACTGAAGGCGCACCGCCTCAAGCGCGAGGCCAAGATCGCCGCGGCCATGCACAAGCTGCCCGAAGGCACGCCCGAGCAATGGCTGCCGATCGCCTACGACGACGTGCCCGAGCGCATGTGGCCGGTGGCCGCGCGTTCGCTGGCCGCGCATGTGGCGCGCATCCAGCAACTGCAGCAGCAACCACAACAACAAACGGGCGCCCGATGAAGAACAACAGTGCTCCCGAAGACGAAGGCATCCGCCTCGCCAAGCGCGTGGCGGCTCTTGCCGGCGTGTCGCGGCGCGAGGCCGAGCTATTGATAGAGAACGGCGCGGTACGCGTCGATGGCGTGCCCGCGCTGCTGCCGCAGTCGCGCGTGCAGGCGCACCAGCAGGTCGAAATCGCGGCCGGCGCCAAGCCCGAGCCAGTGGTGCCTGTGACGATGCTGCTCTACAAGCCGGCCGGCATGCCGACCGACAACGCCTTCAAGCTGCTGGTGGCCGCGAACCACCACGAGCCCGAGCGCGCCGGCCAGCGCTTTCTGCCGGCGCATGTGAAGGGACAGCACTGCATGACGCCGCTGGAGACCGGCGCCAGCGGCCTCGTGGCCTATACGCAGGAGTTCCGCATCGAACGCAAGCTGCAGGAAGACGCGGGCATCCTCGAGCACGAGGTGATGGTCGACGTGGCCGGCACGGTGAGCCCCGAGGTGCTCGCGCGCTTCGAGCGTTCGCCCGCGCGGGTGAGCATCGGCCGGCAGGCCGAGGACGGCAAGCAGACCGGCCTGCGCTTCGCGCTCAAGGGCGCGCGGCCCGGGCAGATCGCGCACCTGTGCGACCAGATGGGCCTGACCATCGTCGCGATGCGGCGCATCCGCATCGGGCGCGTGCCGCTCGCGGGGTTGCAGCCCGGCCAGTGGCGCTACCTGACGCCGCACGAACGCTTTTGATCATCGAAGAGCGAGAAAGAAAGAGAACAACGACGCGCCGCCTGCCTCGTGCTTGCGGCCTGAAATTTTCAGCACGCGGCCTGGCGCCGCCGACAGGGAGACCGAGCCATGACATTCAAAAGAACCAGAACCACGGCCGCCGCGCTGGCCTCCATCGTGCCCGTGGCACTGCTTGCGGGCTGCGGCTTCTTCGCCTCGCTGCAGCCGGCGCCCGCGCCCGTCGCAGCACCTGCACCGCCCGCCCCACCACCCGAGGTGGTGTCCAAGGACGGGCTCGCACCGATCACCGGCGAGCAGGTGGAGCGCATCCGCGAAGCCATCGGCGGCAAGACGCCCAGCCCGGCCGTGACCAAGGTGGTTCGCGGTGCGGCGCCGACCATCGAATCCTTCGTGCGAACCGAAGGCTGCATCACCGAGCGCAATGGCGCGGTGCTCAACCCCTTCGCGGCACCGGGCCGGCTGTTCGACGGCACCGGCTTCCAGGGTGGTCCGATGCTGCAGATGCAGTACCACGACAAGACGGCCTGCGTGACCGTCAAGCGCATCCAGAACTGGAAGATGGTGTCGCCGAAGCTCCTGCGCTTCGACGTGGTCTATGTGGGCGACGACGGCGAGGAGCACTCGATCCGCCGCCACGAGCTGATGCGCCAGCCCAAGGGCGGCTGGCTGTTCACGCGCTGAGCGTTGTTCTTCAGTCCGAGGCCGCGCCCGCGAGCTTCTTCTGATGGCGCAGCGCCACCGCGAACGACAGCTGCGCCACGATGCCCGCCCCGGCCAGCACGATGGCCGCGGCCAGCGCCGGATTCTGGTGGCCCATGCCGGCCAGCGCCGTGCACAGCGCACCCACCGCCATCTGCGTCGAACCATAGAGGCCCGAGGCCGAGCCGATGACCTGCGGGTTGACGCTGATCGCCTGCGTCAGCGCGGCCGGCGAGGCCATGCCCGCGCCGACGGTGTAGAGAAACATGGTGCCCACCGCCAGTGCCACCGACAGGTGCCCCGTCAGCACGCCGCCCAGCAGCACGAAGGCCGCGAGCACGCTGAGCGCGTTCGAGCGGATCATGAGGCGGTCGACGCGCACGCGCTGGATCAGGTGGCTCGTGAGAAAACTGCCGAGCCACACGCCCGACACCAGGATCGCGAGGTAGATGCCCGCCTCGTGCGCCGGGCGGTGCAACTGGTCCACGAAGATGAAGGGCGCGGATGCGATGAAGGCGTACATCGAGGTGGTCGCGCAGCCGCCGCCGACCGAGAAGCCAAGGAACGCGGGCGAGCGCAGCAGCTGGCCATAGTTGCGCGCGAGCGCCGATGCATCGAGCCGCGTGCCCGGCGTGCCGGTCTCGGGCAGCAGGCGCCAGGTGAAGAGCAGGCCGACGATGCCGAGCGCGAAGAGCGCATAGAAGATCGAGCGCCATCCGAGTGCGGTGGCGAGCGCGCCGCCGACGAGTGGCGCGATGCTCGGGCCGACCGTGACCATCAGGTTCATCAGCGCAAGGCGGCGCGTGGCCTCCTGCGGCCCGGCCGTGTCGCGCACGATGCTGCGGCCCAGCACGAGGCCGGCGCAGCCGCCGATGGCCTGGAACAGCCGCGCCGTGATGAGCGCATGCACATCCGGCGCGAGCGCGGCGACGAGCCCCGCCGCCGAGTAGAGGCCGAGCCCGAACAGCAGCACGGGGCGCCGGCCGAAGCGGTCGGCCATCGGGCCGTACAGCAACTGCCCCACCGCGAGGCCGAAGATGTAGAGGCTCACCGTCATCTGCATCGCGCCCATGCCGGCGCCGAGGTTCTTCGCGGCGATCGGCAAGGCGGGCACGAAGATGTGCATGGCCAGCGTGCCGCTGAAGGTGACCAGCGCGAGCAGCCACAACGGCGCGTGCGGGCGTTGCGACGGCGTTTCTGTCGAGGTCATTGCTTCACGGTCGCCGTGTTCCTGTCGAGTACGACGGCGCTGGACTCATCGGGCTCCCAGCCGCCGCCGAGGGCCATGAACAGCACCACCTGGTCATCGGCCAGCTGCGCTTCGCTCGCTGCCAGGGCCGCATCGCTCGCCGCGAGCGAGCGCTCGGCATCGAGTGCGTCGAGGTACGCGGTGCGGCCGTTCCGGTAGAGCTGGCGGGCCTGCGCCGCGACCTTCGCGCTTTCGTCGCGCGAGGCCTGCAGGGCGGCGCGGCGGTCGAGCTCGCGGGCGTAGGTGCCGAGCGCGGTTTCGGTTTCGCGCAGCGCGGTGAGCACGGTGCCGTCGAACCTGGCGAGCGCGCCGCGCGTGCCGGCCTCGGCCTCGGCGATGCGGGCCTGCGCGATGCCGGTGTTGGGAATGGTCCAGGAGATCAGCGGGCCCATGCTCCAGCTCATCGTGTCCTTGCGGCCGAAGTCGGTGGCCGGGCCGGCGGACGAGGCCGAGAGGCCGAGCGTGACCTTCGGATAGAGATCGGCCGTGGCCACGCCGATGCGCGCGGTCGAGGCGGCGAGGCTGCGCTCGGCCTGGCGGATGTCGGGGCGGCGGCGCAGCAGGGCCGCGCCATCGCCCACGGGCAGCGTGCCGGCCACGCGCGGGGGCACGGTGCAGTCGGCGACTTCGCGCGGAAAGTCCTGCGGCAGTGCGCCGGTCAGCGTCGCGAGCCGGTAGAGCGCGCCTTGGCGCTCGGCCTTCAGCGGCGGCAGCGCGGCGTTCAGTTGCTCGAGCTGCGCACGCGCGCGGCCGGTGTCGATGGCGCCGGCACGGCCTGCGCGCTGCAGGCGGTCGGTGACGTTCACGGCGTCCTGCTGCAGCGCGACGGACTTCTCTGCGATCTGCAGGCGCAGGCCCGTCGAGCAGGCCTCGGCATAGGCGCGCGCGGTGCCGGCGGCGACATTCACGCGCACGAGATCGAGTGCGGCCGCAGCGGCCTCGGTGTTGGCGCCGGCCGCTTCGATGCTGCGACGAATCTGGCCGAACAGATCGACCTGGTAGGACAGCGATGCACCCGCGCTGTAGTTGAAGCGGCTCGGCGGCTCGTAGCCCTTCTGCAGCAGCGAGAGGCCTGACACGTGGCCGAACGAAGGGCCACCGCTCACGCCCAGCGTGGGGCGCTCGGCGCCGGCCACTTCGGACTCGATGGCGCGCTCGCGTTCGAGGTTCGCCACGGCCTGGCGCAGGTCGGTGTTGTGCGCAAGGGCTTGCGTGACGAGCTTGTCGAGCAGCGGGTCGTGGTACAGGCGCCACCAGTGCGGGGGCAGCGGCGCGGCATTCGCGGGCGCCTCGGCGAAGGGACGCGCGGCAGCGGGCTGGCTGGCGAGCGCCTCGGGCGGCTGCTTGTAGTCGGGGCCGACCGCTGCGCATGCGGCGAGCCCCGCGGCGACCGCCAATGAGGCCAAGCGAAAGGCGAAGCGGGTCATGGATTTATCCCTTCTGCGGTGCGGTGGCACCGCGGGCGACGACGCGATCCAGCACCTGCACGGTCACGGTCTGGCCTGCCACGAGCCGCGCGCCTTCGGGCAGCGGATCGAGCTTCACACGCACCGGAATGCGCTGCGCGAGCCGCACCCAGTTGAAGGTCGGGTTCACGCTCGGCAGCAGGTTCGCGCTGGTGGAGCGGTCGCGGTCGGCAATGCCGGCCGCCACGCTATCGACCGCGCCTTCGAGCACCGCGCCGCCGCCCATGGGCGTGACGCGCACGCGGTCGCCCAGGTGGATGCGGGGCAGCTTCGTTTCCTCGAAATAGCCTTCGACGTAGAACGACTGCGCATCGACCAGCGCGAGCACCGGCCGGCCCGCCGCGGCGTAGCTGCCCTGGCGCAGGTCGAGGTTGGTGACGAGGCCGTCGGCCGGCGCGCGCACCTGGGCGCGCTGCAGGTTGAGGCGCGCCGAATCGAGCGCCACTTCAGCTTGCGCGACGGCGGCCTGCATCTGCTCGACGCGCGAACGCGTCTGTTCGCGCGATTCCTTGGAGACGAGTTCGTCCAGGCCGGTGTTGCGGGCGTTCTCGCGCTGCACCTGCGCGCTCGCGGCGCGTTGCGCGGAGAGCGCGGCCTGCGCCTGGCGCACGGCGAGGTCGTAGCGGGCACGGTCCACCTCGAACAGCAGCGTGCCGGCGGCGACCGATTGGTTGTCCTGGATCGGCACGGCGGTGACGAGACCCGACACGTCGGGCGCGATCTGGACCACGTTGGCGCGCACGCGGCCGTCGCGCGTCCACGGCGCGAGCTCGTAGTGGTCCCAGAGCCGGAAGCCGGCCCAGACGGCCGCGGCCACCACGGCCACGGTGAGGAGGACGCGCACCAGGCGCTGTACCCGGGGGTTGTCTGCGGAAGAACTGGCTGTCATGGAAATCTCTTCGTCATTGAAGGTGTGAGGTGAGGCCGCTCAGCGCATAGAGCAGCAGCAGGTAGAGCGCCATGTCGAACAGCGCCGGGTGCCACACCCAGCGGTAGAGGCCGGTGGCCGCGAGCAGGCGGCGCACGCCCCAGAGCGCGAGCAGCGCACCGGCGGCGAGCACCATGAGCCATGGCAGGTAGAGGCCGTAGAAACTGGCTTCGCCGATCATGCGGAAGCTCCTTAGAGGACTGCGGTAGGGGCCGCCGCGAGCGAAGGCGGCGCGTCGGGGAACAGGTTGCGGCGCAGGCCCACCAGCGCGGTGACGGCGGAACGCGACGCTGAAGAGGTGTCGCGCGCGGCGAGCACCGCGTTGAGCGCTTCGTCGATCTGCGGCAGCAGGCCCTGCGGCCGCGGCGCCATGCGGCCCTCGCCGCGCTGGCGGAAGAAGCGCGAGATGCCGCCCAGCAGCGCGGCCGAAGTGGCCAGTGGCAACTGCGCGCGCACGCGCTGCAGCACCGCGATGTCGGCACCCATGCGCAGGTCGCGCAGCGCGTCGTTGGCGGCCACGCCTTCGACGGTGCCGCCGGCCTGGGCGATGCGCGGTGCGAGCAGGCCGATGCGGTCGAGCATGCGCACCGCATAGGCATCGCTCTGCGCGTACTGCGGTTGCGACGAGGCAGCCATCTCGCCGAGCTCTCGCCAGGTCGCGCGCTGGATGCGGCGCGCGCTCCAGTCCGCGCCCACCGAGCGCACGAGGCGCGTGACGCGGGCCGCGACCAGCACGCCGACGATCTGGCCGACCATGCTGTTGATGAAGCTCACGAGGTCGGCGCTGGCGGTGTCGTGCAGCGCGAGCGTGCCGGCCACGCCGAAGACCATCGCCATCGCGGGCATGAAGTGCGTCGGCCGCGGCAGGTAGAGGCCCAGCACCAGGAAGAGCGGCGCGCAGATCGCGACCAGCATGCCGAAGTCCTGCACCGTGGGCATGAGCACCAGCACGTAGACCGCGGAAATCGGAACGGACCACAGCGTCCATTTCAGGAAGCCGTGGATCGCCGGCACCGGATCGTCCATGGTCGCGAAGAAGCAGCAGAAGACCGCGGCCATCATGGTGGCAACCGAGCCCATGGTCCAGCCGGTGAAGATCCAGAACGCGCCGCAGAGGCAGATGGCGATGACGGCCGCGAGTGCGGAGAGCAATGCCATGCCGTAGTCGCGGTGCAGCGCACGGTTGCCGAGGGCGGCGGTGCGGCGCAGCGGGGCGGCGCCCTTGAGGCCTTCGTCGATGTCCAGGCGCAGTTGGGCACAGGCGGTCCAGCCGTCTACGAGTTCTTCGAGGCGGCCCGCGAGGCCGATGCGCAGGGCGCGGCCCCAGGCGGTGGGTTGCGCGCCGTTGTTGGATTGCGGTGTGGCGCTCAGTGCGGCGATTGCATTGCGCAGGGCTTGCAAGCGCTCGGCGCGGGAGGTGATGTCGCTCGCAGGCTCGGCTTCTGCGCGCAGCCATTGCGCAGCCTGCGCGAGCACGGCCGCCACGTCGGGCGCGAGCGCGCCTTCGGCCTGTTCGAGCGCGCGCAGCCGGTCTTCGACGGCCGAGAGCGCGGGCGTGAGCGCGGCGACTCGATCCTGCATGGTGCGGATCGCGCCTGCGGTCCAGCGCAGGTGCGTGGTGTCGAAGGGCACGTGGGTGGAGAGCAGGCGCAGCTGCGTGATGTCGCCCGCGAGGCGGCGGCGGTCGTCGTCCAGGCGCTTGGGGTCGGCATCGCTCTTGCGGCCGGTCGGCTGCAGCAGGTCGCCGAGCCACTTGCGCGCGTCCTGCAGCGTGCGGTCGAGCAGGCCCAGCACGGTCGGCGCGAGCCCCGTGGGCAGCACGAGGCTGTGGACCAGCGTGGCGCAGAAGATGCCGAGGCCAATCTCCTCGACGCGCGCCACGGCGGTGTCGAACAGCACCAGCGGCGTCTGCACCGACGGAAAGCCGATCAGCGCGGCCGTGTAGCCCGCGAGCATGAAGACGTACGAGCGCGGCGTGCGGTCGAAAAGCGAGATGCACAGGCACAGGCCCACCCACAGCGCGAGCACCAGCGTCAGCAGCTCGGGCGCGTTGGAGAGCGCGGGCACCAGCAGCACCGTCGCCGTGCTGCCGATCAGCGTGCCGACGAAGCGGTACACCGCCTTGGAGCGCACCGCGCCGGCCAGCGGATGGGCCACGATGTAGGTGGTCATGAGCGCCCAGAACGGACGCGGCAGGCCGGCGCGGCTGGCCAGGTACATCGCGAGCATCGCGGCGGCGAAGCTCTTGCCGGAAAACAGGAACTCCGCGCGGCTGAAGCGCGGCAGGCGGAGCGCGGTCATTTACTTGCGGCCTTCCTGTTGCGTTGCCAGCGCGTTGCGGCCCAGGCGCTCTTCGAGCGTGGCGAAGACGCGCAGGCACGCGGCGACGTCTTCGTCGGTAATGCCTTCGAACAGCGTGTTGCGCATCTCGCTCAATGCGGCTTCGATGGTGGCGCAGGCGGTCACGCCGGTGGGTGTGAGGTGCAGGGTCTTGGCGCGGCGGTCGGCTGGGTCTTCGAGGCGTTGCACGAAGCCCGCCTCGACCAGCTGATCGACCGAGCGCACCAGCGACGGCCCTTCGATGCCCAGCACCTCGGCGAGCACGCCCTGGCGCATGCCGTCGCCCATGCGCCCGATCATCACGATGGGCCAGGCCAAGGTCTGAGACACGCCGACGTGGGCCACCGCCTTGTCGGCCACGGCACGGTAGGAGCGCTGCAGCGTGGACAGCGACATGCCCAGGTGCATGAGCGCGTGTTCGCGGGTCTGGGTGGTTTGGGGGGTGGTCACGTCGGATAGCAATTAGTTAGCTTGCTATCTATTATACGGGTAACTACCGATCCGTGCAGCAGCAACGCTGGCGCCCGCCTCGGGCGCCGGAAAACCGGGAAAGAAAAAACGGGGGAAAGAAGAAAAGTGTGAAGCCCGCCGATAAGCCGGATTCTGTGCACCGAAGGCCTCTTGCGAAGCCCTCGGCGTGACCGCCATTACTCTGGGCCGTTTGTCACCAAACGGCTCGATGCCACCTACCCGCCAGCTCAGCGGAACCACCTCGATACTGGCCTACTTGGTGTTGCTGCGCGCAGAGATTGCCCGTTTCACCCGAACTCAATCGGCTCGTCTCTGTTGCTCTGATCCTCACCTCACGGTGGAGAGTCGTTAACTCCTGCGCTGTCCTGTGCAGTCCGGACGTTCCTCCAGTGCGGTCTTTCGACGCGGCGCCCTAAGGCGTCGCCCCTTTCGGGCTTGCACCAGCGGCGGTCTGGCGTGCTTCACCGTTCGATTATCGCCTCATGCCCAAAGAAGCTCGCTCTGCATCAGGGATACCGCGGAACCGGCTTTGCCGGGCCGCAGGTATCGCCCCCTGCAAGGGGGTTGGCGCAGCGACACGAAGTGCGCGAAGCCTGGGGGTGTGCCATCAGACTCCGCAGAACTCTTTTCTGTACTGCTCCGGCGTGGTGCCGGCCTCGCGCTGGAACATCGCGATGAACGCCGATGCGGTGCTGTAGCCCAGGTCGAACGCGATCTCCTGCACGGTGCGGCCCGCCTCCAGCGCATCGATCGCGCGCAGGAAGCGCAGCCGCTGGCGCCAGTCGCCGAAAGACATGCCCAGTTCGCGCTGGCACTGGCGCGCGAGCGTGCGCTCGGTCATGTGAACGCTCTCGGCCCATTCGGCCAGCGAGCGGTGGTCGCCGGGGTTCGCCTGCAGTGCCTCGAGCACCGTGACGAGTGCCGGTGCGGCAGCGGCCGGCAGATAGCTGCGCTGCACCTCGGCCACGGCGAGCTGGTCGACCACCACGTAGGCCAGCCGCAGGTCGGCCGGCGTCGAAGGCACATGCACGTCGCGCGCCGCGAAGTCGGCCAGCACGCTGCGGATGATCGGGCTGATGCGCACCGTGCAGGGCTCGGAAGGCAGCCGTTCGCACAGGTCGCGCGTGATGTAGATCGAGCGGTAGACCACCGCGTGCCGCAGCGTGCAGCTGTGCACCACCGTCGGCGGGATCCACACCGCGTACTGCGGCGGCGAGAGAAAGCGCAGGCCCTCGGTCTCCATCTGCATCGTGCCGTGCGCGGCGTAGTTCAGGTGGCCCCAGGTGTGGCTGTGCGGCGCGGCCCGCACATCCGCGCCGAACTCGTCGTAGCGGAAATAGAAGGGCCCCGCCATCCCCTCGACGTTCTGGATCTGGACAAAGCGCATCGCGGGCGTGGCCATTCGGTGCTCCAGGCGACGAAGGTCCGGAATTCCGGACGATATGTCCTGATCGAGCTATATGCCTCAGGACGGACGAACGGATGATAGCCCTGCACTCCAAGGACCGTCTCCATGTGGCTCTATGCCTTCCCCCTGCTCGCCGTCGTCATCTGGTCGGGCAACACCGTCGTCAGCAAGATGGCTGCGGGCGCCATCGCCCCGGCCGAGATCAGCTTCTACCGCTGGCTGCTGGCGGCCGTGCTCTTCACGCCCCTGGCGCTGCGGCCAGTGCTGCGCAACTGGGCCGCGATCCGCCCGCAGCTGGGCCGCATCGCGGTGCTGGGCCTCCTGGGCATGGTGGTCTACCAGAGCCTTGCCTACTACGCGGCCTACATGACCACCGCCACGCACATGGGCATCATCGGCTCGCTCACGCCGATGATGGTGCTGGCGCTGTCGATCCTGCTCCTGGGCCAGCGGCTCACGGCCGGCGCGGTGGCGGGCTCGCTGGTGTCGATCCTGGGGGTGCTGGTGGTGGTGTCGTCGGGCGACCTCGGCATGCTGATGCAGAGCGGCGCCAACATGGGCGACGGGCTGATGCTGCTGGCCATGCTGGCCTACGCCGTCTACGTGATCCTGCTCAAGCGCTGGGGCATGAAGGACGTGCCCGCGCTGCAGCTGCTCTACCTGCAGATCGTGATGGCCGTCGTCGCGTTGCTGCCGCTCTACCTGCTCACGCCGAAGATCGGCCTCTCCGCCGCCAACCTGCCGCTGATCGGCTTCGCGGGCCTGGGCGCCTCGATGGTCGCGCCGCTGGTGTGGATGCACACGGTGGCCCACATCGGGCCGAGCCGCGCGAGCATGTTCTTCAACCTGATCCCGCTGTTCACCGCGGTGATCGCGGCCGCCGTGATCGGTGAATCGCTCGCCGCGTACCACGCGGTGGGCGGGGTGCTGACAGTGGCCGGGGTGCTGCTGGCCGAACTGTGGAAAGCGCCGCTGCGGAAGCACTCGCTCGCCGGGTCCTGAGATCGTCATGGGGTCTTGGCGCGGGTCGCACTTGCGCCGCGCACCTGGTCTCACAATGCGCGCTGTCCGTCCGACAAACGCATCCAAGGAGATCCATTCCATGAAGGCCCAGAACATCCTCCAGACCATCGGCAACACGCCGCACATCCGCATCAATCGCCTGTTCGGCAATGCGAAGCAACAGGTGTGGATCAAGTCGGAGCGCGCCAATCCCGGTGGCTCGATCAAGGACCGCATCGCGCTGTCGATGGTGGAAGACGCCGAGAAGTCCGGCGCGCTCAAGCCCGGCGGCACCATCGTCGAGCCCACCTCGGGCAATACCGGCATCGGTCTCGCGATGGTGGCGGCCGTCAAGGGCTACAAGCTGATCCTGGTGATGCCCGACAGCATGTCGATAGAGCGCCGCCGCCTCATGCTGGCCTACGGCGCCACCTTCGATCTCACGCCGCGCGCCGGCGGCATGAAGGCCTCCATCGCCCGCGCCGAGGAGATCGTGGCCGGCACGCCCGGCGCGTGGATGCCGCAGCAGTTCAACAACCCCGCCAACGTCGAAGTGCATGCGCGCACCACGGCCGAGGAAATCGCCGCCGACTTCCCCGACGGCATCGACGTGATCATCACCGGCGTGGGCACGGGCGGCCACATCACGGGCGTGGCACGGGTGCTCAAGAAGAAGTGGCCGAAGCTGCAGGTGTTCGCGGTGGAGCCGGTGGCCTCGCCGGTCATCTCCGGCGGCGCGCCGTCGCCGCACCCGATCCAGGGCATCGGTGCGGGATTCATCCCGAAGAACCTCGATACCTCATTGCTCGACGGCGTGCTGCAGGTCGATGCCGAACCCGCCCGCGAAATGGCCCGCCGGTGCGCGCAGGAAGAAGGCATCCTCGTGGGCATCTCTTCGGGTGCCACGCTCGCGGCCATCGCGCAGAAGCTGCCGTCGCTCGCGCCGGATGCGGTGGTGCTGGGCTTCAACTACGACACGGGCGAGCGTTATCTCTCTGTCGAGGGTTTCCTGCCGGCCTGATCCAGCTATCTCTTTCATAGCGCCCTGGCGCGTAAAATCCGCGGTCTGCTTGATAACCACAAGCCACCGCCATGCTGCGAATCTCCGAACTCAAACTCCCGCTCGACCACGCGCCCGATGCGCTCATCACCCTGATCGCCCGGACGCTCGACGTCCCGCTCGAAGCGATCGCCTCCCACACCGTCTTCAAGCGCAGCTTCGATGCGCGCAAGGTCGACCTGCTCACGGTCTACATCTGCGACGTGCAGCTGGCAGATGCAAAGCGCGAAGCCGCATTGCTCGCCAAGCACGCCGGCCATCCGCACATCCAGCCCGCGCCCGACATGCGCTACACGCCGCCGGCCAATGCGCCCGAGGGCACGAGCCGCCCAGTGGTGATCGGCTTCGGTCCCTGCGGCATCTTCGCGGCACTGATGCTCGCGAAGATGGGCTTCAAACCCATCGTGCTCGAACGCGGCAAGACCGTGCGCCAGCGCACCCGCGACACCTGGGGCCTGTGGCGCAAGAGCGTGCTCAATCCCGAGTCGAACGTGCAGTTCGGCGAAGGCGGTGCGGGCACCTTCTCCGACGGCAAGCTCTACAGCCAGATCAAGGACCCGCGTTTTCTCGGCCGCAAGGTGATGGAAGAGTTCGTGAAGGCCGGCGCACCGCCCGAAATTCTTTATGTCGCGCATCCGCACATCGGCACCTTCAAGCTGGTGAAGGTGGTGGAGAACATCCGCGAGCAGATCGTTGCGCTCGGCGGCGAGATCCGCTTCGAGCAGCGCGTGACCGACGTGCGCATCGAAGACGGCCAACTGCGCGCCCTCACCGTGCTCGACCAGACCACCGGCGAGAGCAGCGAACTGCGCGCCGACCACGTCGTGATGGCCCTGGGCCACAGCTCGCGCGACACCTTCGCGATGCTGCACGAACGCGGCGTTCACATCGAGGCCAAGCCCTTCTCGATCGGATTTCGCGTCGAGCACCCGCAGGGCCTCATCGACCGCGCGCGCTGGGGCCGGCATGCGGGCCATCCGCTGCTGGGCGCGGCCGACTACAAGCTGGTGCACCACGCAAGCAACGGCCGCTCGGTCTACAGCTTCTGCATGTGCCCGGGCGGCACGGTGGTCGCGGCCACCAGCGAGCCGGGCCGCGTGGTCACCAATGGCATGAGCCAGTACTCGCGCAACGAGCGCAACGCCAATGCGGGCATCGTGGTGGGCATCGATCCGAAGGACTTCCCCGGTGATGCGCTCGCGGGCATCGCGCTGCAGCGCGATCTCGAATCGAACGCCTACCTGCTCGGTGGCAGCAACTACCACGCGCCGGGGCAACTGGTCGGCGACTTCGTGGCCGGCAAGCCCTCGACCGCGCTCGGCAGCGTGACGCCTTCGTACAAGCCCGGCGTGACACCGACCGACCTGCGCGAGGCCCTGCCCGCCTACGCCATCGAGGCGATGCGCGAGGCCTTCCCTGCCTTCGGTCGCAAGATCAAGGGCTTCGATACGCACGACGCGGTGCTCACCGGCGTCGAGACGCGCACCTCGTCGCCGATCCGCATCACGCGCGGCGACGATTTCCAGAGCCTCAACGTGCGTGGCCTCTACCCGGCCGGCGAAGGCGCGAGCTATGCGGGCGGCATTCTCTCGGCGGGTGTCGACGGCATCAAGGTGGCCGAAGCGGTGGCGCGCAACGTGCTCGCCGCGGCCGAACGCGAACGCACGGCGAACGTCTGATGCAGATCACGTCGTTTGCTCGCCCCACCGCCGGCCAGTTCGCCGTCGCCACGCTGGCCATGGCCGCGGTGGTGCTCGCCTCCAACATCCTGGTGCAGTTCGCCATCAACGACTGGCTGACCTGGGGCGCCTTCACCTACCCGGTGGCGTACCTCGTGAGCGACCTCGTCAACCGGCGCTTCGGCCCCGGCATGGCGCGCCGCGTGGCGTGGGTCGGCTTCGCGGTGGCCATCGCCGCCTCGCTGATGCTCGCGCCGATGCGCATCGCGCTCGCGTCGGGCCTGGCCTTCATCGCTTCGCAGCTGCTCGACATCCGCGTGTTCGACCGCCTGCGCCGTGGTCTCTGGTGGCGTGCGCCGCTGGTGGCAACCGTAATCGCGGCGGTGCTCGACAGCATCGTGTTCTGGGGCATCGCCTTCGCAGGCACTGAGGGCCCCTGGCTCACCTGGGCCGCAGGCGACCTCGCGGTGAAGCTCGGCGTGGGCGTGCTGATGCTGCTGCCGTTCCGGCTGCTGATCGGGCGGCAGGCCGCGCGTGCATCGTCGGCCCTGAGCCACTGAGGAATCGCAATGTCCAGCGACGACTTCCACTACTACGAACCGGCCAAGGGCCACGGCCTGCCGCACGACCCGTTCAACGCGATGGTCGGCCCGCGCCCCATCGGCTGGATCTCGTCGCAGGACGAGAACGGCGTGCTGAACCTCGCGCCCTACAGTTTTTTCAACGCCTTCAACTACACGCCGCCGATCGTCGGCTTCGCCAGCATCGGTGCGAAGGACAGCCTGCACAACATCCGCCAGACGCGCGAGTTCGGCTGGAACCTCGCCACGCGCCCGCTGGCCGAGCAGATGAACCGCTCGTGCGCGATGGTGCCGCCCGAGGTGAACGAGTTCGAGCTTGCCGGCCTCACGCCGGTGGCTTCGAAGCAGATCGCCGTGCCGCGCGTGGCCGAGAGCCCCGTGTCCTTCGAATGCCGTCTCACGCAGTTGATCCAGCTCGAAGGCGTCGATGGCGTGCCGGTGCAGACCTGGCTCGTTCTCGGTGAAGTGGTGGGCGTGCACATCGCGCGCCACCTGCTCAAGAACGGCATCTACGACACCGCGGCGGCGCAGCCCATCCTGCGCGGCGGCGGCCCGGCCGATTATTTCGAGATCAGCCCCGACAATATGTTCAGGATGTTCCGGCCGCGCTGACAGCGCGCAACCGGCTTTCTGTTGTTCCTCTTTTCATCCATCGCGCCCACCGCCGATCCCACGTATGACCGACGCATCCACCGCCGCCCCGAACACGAACGCGCGCAACGCACGGCGCCAGCGCCCGGACCTCGCCGAGCAGTTGCAACAGCTCAAGGCCGGCACGGGCGACGGCACTGCAGCGCCCGAGGCGCAGCAAGCGCCGCAGCAACAGCAGCAACGCCCCCCGCGCGAGAAGAAGCCACGCCCACAAGGCCAGCAGCCCCAGCAGCAGGCCCGCAAGCCCCAGGCGCAGCAGCAACAACAACCCCAGCGCGCGCCGCGCAAGGTCAACCCGGTGCTCGAGCGCCTGTTCGAGCTCTACCCGCAGCTCTTCGGCGCACGCTTCGTGCCGCTCAAGCTCGGCGTGTACGAGGAGCTGATCGCGCGCCATCCCGAAGACTTCAAGGCCGAAGACCTGAAGATCGCGATGGGCCAGCACGCACGCTCCACCCGCTACCTCGAAAGCGTGGCCGCCGGCCTCGCGCGCCATGACCTGGACGGCAACGCGCTCGACCCGGTCGCGCCCGAGCATGTGCACCACGCCATCCTCGAGCTGCACCGCCGCCGCACGCATCGCAACCCCGGCGAAGACCTGCGCCCGCAGCTCGTGGCGCGCATCGCCAAGGCGATCGAGGCCTCAGGGCTCGACCGCGAAGCCTATGCCGTGCTCGTGCGCTCGCGCGATGCAAACAACAACGCGGTAGTCGACGAGGCACTGGCCGAGCTTGCCCAGCAGGCCGCCAAGCGCGAGGCGCTGCTGCGTGCCTTCGAAGCCAGTGGCCGCACCGAGCAGGAGTTCGCCGAGATGTACGGCATGAAGCCGGGCGAGGTCGCGCGCACGCTGCAACACGCACGCGCAGAGCGGCAGGCGCCGGCTGCTGCCGTTGCAGAACCGGCAGCACCGGTCGAGCCTACCGAACCCGCTGCCGACTAACACGCCCGATGCACCCGGGCCTCAACAGCCCATAAAAAAACCGCCACGCAAAGCTGGCGGTTTTTTTACGTCCGGCGGCAACGCCGGGTTCGTGTCAGCGCGCGTTCTGCAGCGCAGCAATGCGCTCTTCGATCGGCGGGTGCGTCGCGAACAGCTTGCCGATGCTGCCGGTGATGCCCATGGCTTCCACCGCCTTGGGCAGTTCGCCGGCGGGCAGGCCGCCCAGGCGCGCGAGCGCGTTCATCATCGGCTGCTTCTGGCCCATGAGCGCGGCGGCGCCGGCGTCGGCGCGGAACTCGCGCTGGCGCGAGAACCAGGCCACCACCATCGCAGCGGCAAAACCGAGCACGATGTCCAGCACGATGGTGCTCACGTAGTAGCCGATGCCGGGGCCCGACGAGCGGTCGTCGCCGCGGCGCAGGAAGCTGTCGACCGCGTAGCCGATCACGCGCGAGAGGAACACGACGAAGGTGTTCATCACGCCCTGGATCAGCGCCATCGTGACCATGTCGCCGTTGGCGATGTGCGCCACCTCGTGGCCGATGACGGCCTCGACCTCTTCGCGCGTCATGTTCTGCAGGAGGCCGGTGGACACGGCCACGAGCGACGAATTCTTGAAGGCACCGGTGGCGAAGGCATTGGGCTCGCCCTCGAAGATCGCGACCTCGGGCATGCCGACGCCGGCCTTGTCGGCGAACTTGCGCACGGTGGCGACGATCCAGGCCTCGTCGGGCGACTGGGGGTTGTCGATCATGCGCAGGCCCGCGGTCCACTTGGCCATCGGCTTGCTGATGAGCAGCGAGATGAACGCGCCGCCGAAGCCCATGATGAGCGCGAAGCCCAGCAGCGCCGTCAGGTTCAGGCCGTTCTTGGTGAGGAACTGGTTGACGCCGAGCAGGCTCGCGACGATGCCGAGCACTGCGACGACCATCACATTGGTCAAAACGAACAGAAGGATACGTTTCAAGTTGAATTCTCCGTGGGGAACTGCCGCTCAGATGAGGGCCGGCGGGCCCTCTTCAAGCCATGCGGTGTGCGGGCGCTTCTTTGTTGTTGGGATACTGACGCGGCCCCGGCATGGCGGCTGCGGGTAGAGCAATGATAGGAGCAAAAGTTCTACGGACGGGGGCGGAAGACCTTCGGATCGTCGTAGTACTCGGCCGACATATTCCCGGCACACCACCCCGGTACGCCCAGCACGGGGAGCGGCACGAAGGGCTTTTGCGCGAGCCATTCCGGGCCCAGGCGCTGCGCCAGCGCGGTGTCGTCGAGCGAGGTCGGGCGCCCGGCATCCGGCAGCAGCACGTGCGCCGTCGCGGCCTTGCGGGGCGCAACGAGCTTTTCGAGCAGCGCGTGGCCGAACACGAGCAGCCGCGCCTCGGACCACAGGGCGCGCCGCGTCACGAAAAGCGCGTGCCAGTCGCGCGCCACCAACGCGTCCCACAGCGCGGGCGGCGCATCGAGCACCGCGCCGTTCTCGTCGAACAGCGTGAGCGCGTCGCGCAGCGGGCCGCGCGTGGCACCGATGCCGGTGCTGGCAATCTCGGCGGCCTGCAGTTCGTTCAGGCGCCGCTTGGTTTGCGGAAAGGCGAGCCAGACCAGGCCATTGAAGAAGTCGTGCAGGTTGTCGCGCGTCGGCACGGTGCGGGTCTGGAAGATGTGCGCTTCGTAGGCCTGGCCAGCGGGCATGTTGTCCTGATGCACGAAGTCGGGCGCCGACGGCAATTTGATCGCCTGCAACGCCGAGGCGACCGATGTGCCGCTCGTGGCCTGCGCCACCGCCTCGCCATGGTCACGATAGGGCGCGAGCCAGGGCTGCGCCCAGTCGACCGCTGGCAGCATCGGATCAGGACGCGGGCGCGCCCGTCCAGCGGATGCGGTCGGGGTGCTGCAGCACGGCGAACTCCGCGGTGAGCTTGTCGAACAGCTTGAGCGAGCTGCCGCTCTTGCTGAGGAGGCCTGCGGTGCGCAGGGCTTTGGCCACGTCGTTGAGCGGCACGTCCTTGCCGCTGCGGAGGGCTGGCGCGGCCTTCAGGATGAACTCTGCGGCTTCGGAGACCGACTGCGGCACGGGCTCGGCGGCGACCCGCGTCGCCTTGCGCGCGGCGGTCTTCGTCGCAGTCTTCTTGGCGGGCGCCGCCGTGCTCTTCACGCGCGCGGTCTTCACGGCAGGCACCTTCGCCGCGACCTTCTTGGCTGCCACGGTGCGGGCCGCAGGCTTCGCGCTATGGTGCGCAAGATCGATGAAGGTGTCGTACACGCCCACCGTCTCGTCACCCGTCTTGCCTTGCTGGCCGATGCCGCAGACGCGGCAGCCCTTTTCGCGCAGCCGGCTCACGAGCGGCGCGAAGTCGGAGTCCGAGGACACCAGCACCACCACGTCGGGCCGCTCGGCGATCACGAGGTCGATTGCATCGACCGCGAGCGCGATGTCGGTGCTGTTCTTGCCGGCCGAGAGGTTCACCATCGGCCGCACCGAGAGCTGCTTGAACAGCGCCTGCCGGTTGACCGCCATCTCGGCGTTGCAGTACGCGCGGCGCACATGGATGGCGCCGTACTCGTCCATCGTGCGCTGCACGGCCTGCTCGATCACGTCGGCCGAGACGTTGTCGGCATCGATCAAAAGCATCACGCGCAGCGTGGGTGTCATACGAGTTTCCAGTTGATGGTTTCGCCGCCGCGCAGCGGCTTGAGCGTCGCTTCGCCGTAGGGCACCGTCTCCGGCACGGTCCAGCTCTCACGCTTCAAAGTGACGGTGTCGGTGTGCCGCGGCAGGCTGTAGAAGTCGGGGCCGTGGAAGCTCGCGAAACCTTCCAGCTTGTCGAGCGCATTCACGCTGTCGAAGGCCTCGGCATAAAGCTCGATCGCGGTCAGCGCGGTGTAGCAGCCGGCGCAACCGAGCGCATGTTCTTTCAGGTGCGCGGGGTGCGGCGCGCTGTCGGTGCCGAGGAAGAAGCGGTCGCTGCCGCTCGCAGCCGCCTCGACCAGCGCCACGCGGTGCGTCTCGCGCTTGAGCACCGGCAGGCAGTAGTAGTGCGGGCGGATGCCGCCGGTGAAGATGGCGTTGCGGTTGTAGAGCAGGTGGTGCGCGGTGATGGTGGCGGCCGTGAAGCGGTCGGCATCGCGCACGTAGTGGGCGCCCTCTTTGGTGGTGAGGTGCTCGAACACCACCTTGAGCTCGGGGAAGTCGCGGCGCAGCGGAATCATCACGCGGTCGACGAACACGGCCTCGCGGTCGAACAGGTCGATGGCCGGGTCGGTCACTTCGCCATGCACCAGCAGCAGGAGGCCGTGCTTCTGCATGGCTTCGAGCGTCTTGTAGGTCTTGCGGATGTCGGTCACGCCGGCATCGCTGTTGGTGGTGGCGCCGGCCGGGTAGAGCTTGAGCGCGCGCACACCGGCTTCGGCGGCGAGGGCGATTTCCTCGGGCGGCAGCTTGTCGGTCAGGTAGAGCGACATCACCGGTTCGAAGGTGGCGCCTTCAGGCACGGCGGCAAGGATGCGGTCGCGATAAGCCACGGCCTGCGCGGCGGTGGTCACGGGAGGGCGGAGGTTCGGCATGATCAGCGCGCGGCCGAACTGGCGCGCGCTGTGCGGTACGACGGCTTCGAGCGCGGCGCCATCGCGCACATGCAAATGCCAGTCGTCGGGGCGGGTGATCGTGAGGGTGTCTGTCATGGCGCGGGGATTGTCGCACCGCCTCCCCGGGGCTACGGGTGCAGGAACACCCGGCAGATGTTTCCGGCCGTGTGCCGGCTCCAGCTGGCATGGTTGACCGAGCAGCGCGCGCCCTTGTTCGGCGGCCAGGGATCGAAGACGCGCAGCGTGGTGCCGGCGTCGCCCTCGCCGCGGATGCCGGCCACGACCACCATATGCCCCGGGCCGCCGACGCCCGCCGCATGGCCCTTGGCGCCCCAGCGCAGGTCGAACATCAGCAACCCGTTCTCCAGTGCGGCGCGCATGGCGCCGACCGTCCAGCAGGTCGCCGGTTGTTGCAGCACCAGGCCGTGCGCGGAAGCGAAGAGCGCGTCGGCGGTCATCGCCTCGTCGGTGTCGGCGTTTGCGAAGGTGCGCAGCCCACCGTCCTCGGCGATCAGCTCGCCCGGCGTGCGCGCGACCACCGCCTGCACGGCGGCGCGCGTGACCATGGCCGTGGCGGCCGCCCAGCACAGGGCAGGCTCCGGCTGGGGGATCAGCGCAACGGGATGCAGGATCGGCGCGCGGCCTTCGCGGCCGAACACAAGGTTCTGCGTGCAGGGGCCGGCCTCGCCGTCCTCGACCAGCCAGTTCGCAGCCTGCAGCCGGCGCACGGCCATCCGGGTGAACGGACCGTAGTCGCCGTCGATCGCGAGCCCGGGCCCCGGCTGGAGCGTCCTGTTCAGGGCCTCCTGCAGCCTGCGGACATCGGCCCCGCGCGAGCCTTGTCTCAGTGTTGTCATCGGTTCTTGCCCTCGCCCGCGCGACTTTGGCTTTCGAAGCGGGGCGGTGCATTGTGGAAAGCGGGGCGCGGCTGCGTCTATCGGTCGGATGGCATAGCCGGGATGGCGGCATCGCCGCAATAGCCGGCAATAGCCAGCGCATGCCTGGGGCCTCTGCGCCGGCTGGCACATGTCGTGCTTGAGACATTCGTTCGTCTTTTTCGTCACCCCCACACCGGAGTTCCATGTGAAGCGTGCTGCCCCCGCCCTGTCCCTGAAACCCCTGGCCGCCTGCGCGGCACTCGCCACCCTGGTCTTCGCATCGCCCGCCGCGCTGGCCCAGGAAAAGACACTGCGCATCGCCATGACCGCGGCCGACATCCCGCGCACCCTCGGCCAGCCCGACCAGGGCTTCGAAGGCAACCGTTTCACCGGCATCCCGATCTACGACGCGCTCACGCAGTGGGACCTGTCCAAGGCCGACGCGCCCAGCGTGTTGATTCCCGGCGTTGCCACCTCGTGGGCGGTCGACGCCAAGGACAAGACCAAGTGGGTCTTCAAGCTGCGCCCCGGCGTCAAGTTCCACGACGGCTCGGCCTTCAATGCCGATGCGGTGGTGTGGAACGTGCAGAAGGTGCTCGACAAGGACGCACCGCAGTTCGACGCCAGCCAGGTGGGCGTCACTGCATCGCGCATGCCCACGCTGCGCACCGCGCGCAAGATCGACGACCTCACGGTGGAGCTCACCACCAGCGAGCCCGACGCCTTCCTGCCCATCAACCTGTCGAACCTGTTCATGGCTTCGCCCGCGCACTGGCAGAAGAAGTTCGATGCGGCTGCCGGCGCCACGCCCGCCGACAAGGCCAAGGCCGCGTGGACCGCCTTCGCGGCCGACCCGGCCGGCTCGGGTCCGTTCAAGGTCACGCGCTTCGTGGCGCGCGAGCGGCTGGAACTCGCCGCCAACAAGACCTATTGGGACGCCAAGCGCGTGCCCAAGATCGACAAGGTCGTGATGATCCCGATGCCCGAAGCCAACGCACGCACCGCCGCACTGCTGGGCGGACAGGTCGACTGGATCGAGGCGCCCTCGCCCGACGCCATGGCGCAGATCACGCAGCGCGGCTTCAAGATCTATTCGAACGCGCAGCCGCACGTGTGGCCGTGGCAACTGTCGTTCGCCGAAGGCTCGCCCTGGCTCGACAAGCGCGTGCGCCAGGCCGCCAACCTGTGCATCGACCGCGGCGGCATGAAGCAGCTGCTGGGCGGCATGATGGCCGAGCCCAAGGGCACGGTGCCGCCCGGCCACCCGTGGTTCGGCAAGCCCACCTTCGACATCCGCTACGACGTAAAGGCCGCGCAGGCCCTCATGACGCAGGCCGGCTACTCGGCGGCCAAGCCGATCAAGGTGAAGGTGCAGATCTCGGCCTCGGGCTCGGGCCAGATGCAGCCGCTGCCGATGAACGAGTTCGCGCAGCAGTCGCTCAAGCAGTGCTTCTTCGACGTGCAGTTCGACGTCATCGAATGGAACACGCTCTTCACCAACTGGCGCAAGGGTGCGAAGGACCCGTCGGCCAACGGCGCCAACGCGGTCAACATCAGCTTCGCGGCGATGGACCCGTTCTTCGCGATGGTGCGCTTCGTGAGCACCAAGGCTTTCCCGCCGGTGTCGAACAACTGGGGCTACTACGGCAACGCCGAGGTCGACAAGCTGGTAGCCGATGCGCGCACCAGCTTCGACGACAAGGCGCGCGACGCCGCGCTCGCGAAGCTGCACACCCACATCGTGGACGACGCGCCCTTCGTCTGGATCGCGCACGACGTGGGTCCGCGCGCCATGTCGGCCAAGGTGAAGAACGTGGTGCAGCCGAAGAGCTGGTTCATCGACATCGCGACCATGACGATGGACTGACCGCTTCTTTCTCCAGCCAGCCACGAGCCAGCCACCCATGTTCGCCTACCTCCTGCGCCGCGTGATCTACGCCGTGCCGATCATGATCGGCGTGGCCCTCGTGTGCTTCCTGCTCGTGCACATCGCGCCCGGCGATCCACTGGTGTCGATCCTGCCGCCCGACGCCTCGGCGGACCTTCAGGCGCAGCTGCGCGAGCTCTACGGCTTCAACCGCTCGCTGCCCGAGCAGTTCGCCATGTGGGTCTGGCGTGCGGTGCACGGCGACCTGGGCGTGTCCATCGCGAGCAACCGCGCGGTGGCCGGCGAGGTGTTCACCGCCGTGGGCAACACGCTGCGCCTGGCGGTGGTGGCCACCTTCATCGGCTTCGTGCTGGGGTGCCTCTTCGGCTTCGTGGCCGGTTACTTCCGCGGCTCGTGGATCGACCGCCTCGCCTCGATGTTCTCGGTGCTCGGCGTGAGCGTGCCGCACTACTGGCTGGGCATGGTGATGGTGATCGTGTTCTCGTCGCAGCTCATGTGGCTGCCGGCCACGGGCGCCGGCCCGAGCGGCTCGGACGACTGGGCCTGGAACTGGGAGCACCTGCAGTTCCTGCTGCTGCCCGCGCTCACGATGTCGGTGATTCCGATGGGCATCATCGCGCGCACCGTGCGCGCGCTGGTGGCCGACATCCTCGACCAGGAGTTCATCGTCGGGCTGCGCGCCAAAGGGCTCACGCACTTCGGCGTGTTCCGCCACATGGTGAAGAACGCGGCGCCCACGGCGCTCGCCGTGATGGGCCTGCAACTGGGCTACCTGCTGGGCGGCTCGATCCTGATCGAGACCGTGTTCTCGTGGCCCGGCACCGGCTTCCTGCTGAACTCCGCCATCTTCCAGCGCGACCTGCCGCTGCTGCAGGGAACGATCCTGGTGCTGGCGATGTTCTTCGTGGTGCTCAACCTGCTGGTCGATATGCTGCAGACGCTGCTCGATCCGCGCATCGCGCGGGCCTGAAGAAGGAAGCCGACAAGCCATGTCCACCGTGCTCGCTTCCTCTCCCACCGCCGCAGCCGTCGAGCCGTTGCCGGCCCAGCGCTCGCGCGGCTACTGGGCCTCGGTCTGGCTGCGCTTTCGCCGCGACCCGGTCGCGGTCGGTGCGGCCATCGTCGTCTTGCTGCTGATCGCGCTCGCGGTGTTCGGCCCGTGGCTCGCACCGTCCGACCCGTACCAGTCGTCAATGCTCAAGCGGCTCAAGCCCATCGGCACCGAGGGCCTGCCCTTCGGCAGCGACGAGCTGGGCCGCGACATGCTCTCGCGCCTGATCGTCGGCGCGCGGCTGTCGCTCTTCATCGGCATCACGCCGGTGCTCTGCGCCTTCGTGCTGGGCACGGTGATCGGCATCGTCGCGGGCTATGCGGGCGGCATCACCAACACGCTGATCATGCGCACCATCGACGTGTTCTACGCGTTTCCCTCGGTGCTGCTGGCCATCGCGCTGTCGGGCACGCTGGGTGCGGGCGTGGTCAATTCGCTGATCTCGCTGACCATCGTTTTCATTCCGCAGATCGCGCGCGTGGCCGAGAGCGTGACCACGCAGGTGCGTACCCGCGACTACGTGGAGGCGGCGCGCGCCTCGGGCGCCAGTCCCTTCACCATCGTGCGGGTGCATGTGCTGGGCAATGTGCTAGGGCCGATCTTCGTCTACGCCACGAGCCTCATCGCGGTCTCGATGATCCTGGCCTCGGGCCTCTCGTTCCTGGGCCTCGGCGTGAAGCCGCCGGAGCCCGAGTGGGGCCTGATGCTCAATACGCTGCGCACCGCGATCTACGTGCAGCCCTGGGTGGCCGCACTGCCGGGGGCGATGATCTTCATCACCTCGATTTCCTTCAACCTCCTGTCCGACGGGCTGCGGTCGGCCATGGACAACAAGGGCTGAGGCCATGGAAGCATTGAAGGACATCGGCGGCCCCGCGCAGCCGCTCCTCACCATCGCGGGCCTGGTCAAGCACTTTCCGCTCAAGAAAGACCCGCTGGGCCGCGGCGGCGGCGTGGTGCGCGCCGTGGACGGCGTGGACTTCGAGGTCATGAAGGGCGAGACGCTCGGCGTGGTCGGCGAATCGGGCTGCGGCAAGTCGACCACTGCGCGCCTCCTGATGCAGCTCATCGAACCGACACGCGGCGAGGTGATCTTCGACGGCCGCGAGGTCGGCAGCCGCGACCTGCCGCTGAAGGAATTCCGCCGCCAGGTGCAGATGGTGTTCCAGGACAGCTACGCCTCGCTCAACCCGCGCCTAACCATCGAGGACTCGGTCGCCTTCGGTCCGCAGGTGCATGGCGTGTCGCGGCGCGAATCGGTGGCGCGGGCGCGCGACCTGCTGGCGCGCGTGGGCCTCGCGCCGCAGCGCTTTGCCGAGCGCTATCCGCATGAACTCTCCGGGGGCCAGCGGCAGCGCGTGAACATCGCCCGGGCGCTGGCATTGCAGCCGCGCATGGTGATCCTCGACGAAGCCGTGTCGGCGCTCGACAAGTCGGTGGAAGCGCAGGTCATCAACCTGCTGCTCGACCTGAAGACGGAGTTCGGCCTGACGTACGTCTTCATCAGCCACGACCTCAACGTGGTGCGCTACGTGAGCGACCGCGTGATGGTGATGTACCTGGGACAGGTGGCCGAGATCGGTCCGGCCGATGCGCTGTACGAGACGCCCGCGCATCCGTACACGCGCGCATTGCTGTCCTCGATGCCGTCGATGGACCCGGACAACCGCACCGAGGTGGCGGCGCTCGCGGGTGACCCACCAAACCCGATCAACCCGCCGACGGGCTGCCGCTTCCATCCGCGCTGTTCCATCGCGGCACCGGTGTGCAGCCAGGTCGTGCCAGAACGCATCGCGACGGGTTCGCAGCATGCGGTGAGCTGCCTGGTGCATGAGCCGGGCAGCGGGCATCCGATGGCGCAGCCGCAACCCTTCCAGAGGCAGGCCGCATGAGCGCCGCGCCGGGCCGCCCCAAGCAAGCTCGCACCGCAGTGCGAAGCACGAAGGTACTCCAATGACCGCAGCAGCAGTGACAGAAACCGCCGCCACCGGCCCCATGGTCCGGCTGCGCGACCTCAGCGTCACCTTCAGCGGCGGCCGCAAGCCCGTGCACGCGGTCAGCGGCGTGAGCCTCGAAGTGCAGCGCGGCGAGGTGGTCGCGCTGATCGGGGAGTCGGGTTCGGGCAAGAGCGTGACCATGCGCACGCTGCTGCGCCTGCACCCCGAGCGCCGCACCCGCATGGGCGGGCTGGTGGAAGTGGCGGGCCGCGACGTGCTCGCGATGTCGCAGCGCGAACTCGCGGACTTTCGCGGCAAGGTCGCGTCGATGATTTTCCAGGAGCCGCTGCTCGCGCTCGACCCGGTGTACTCGGTGGGCGCGCAGATCGTCGAATCGATTCGCCGCCATGAAAACGTCGGTCAGGCCGAGGCGCAGAAACGCGCGCTGGCGCTGTTCGAGCGCGTTCGCATTCCGAGCCCCGAACGACGCCTGCAGGCCTATCCGCACGAGATGTCGGGCGGCATGCGTCAGCGCGCCATGATCGCGCTCGCATTGGCCTGCAAACCGCAGCTTCTGCTCGCCGACGAGCCGACCACTGCGCTGGACGCGACGGTGCAGATCCAGATCCTGTTGCTGCTGCGCGAGCTGCAGCGCGACCTCGGCCTCTCGGTGATCTTCGTCACGCACGACATCGGCGCGGCCGTCGAGGTGGCCGACCGCATCGCGGTGATGTATGCGGGGCGCATCGTCGAGGAAGGCACGGCGCGCGAGCTGATCCGCTCGCCGCGCCATCCGTACACCATCGCGCTGCTCAAGAGCCGGGCGCACGGGACGCTCGCGCGTGGCACGCGGCTGGAGACCATCGGCGGTGCGCCGCCTGATCTTTCGGCATTGCCGCCCGGCTGCTCCTTTGCCGAGCGCTGCACGCTCGCGAGCGATGCCTGCCGTGCCGCGCAACCGCCAGTGATTGAACTGGCACCGAATCACCGTGTACGCTGCATCCACACGGAGGCCGCCGCGGCCATCGCGCCCGTGCTGGTCGCCTGAACCTTCTTTTCATTCATCCATCGCCATGCCATTGCACGACCCCGCCCACGCCTTCGTTCCGTACCCCGATGCGCCGGTGGCGCGTGCCAGCACCGGCCCTTTGTCGGACCTGAGCTTTGCGGCCAAGGACCTGTTCGACGTGGCCGGCTATCCCACCGGCGGCGGCAACCCGATCGTGCTGGCGATGTCGGGCATCAAGACCCGCACCGCGCCCACGGTGCAGAAGCTGCTCGATGCCGGTGCGCGCTTTGCCGGCAAGACCGTGACCGACGAACTCGCGTTCTCGATGAACGGCAACAACGCGCATTTCGGCGCACCGGTCAACGGCGGCGCGCCGCTGCGCATCACGGGCGGCTCGTCGTCGGGGTCGGCCTCGGCGGTGTCGTCGAAGCTCTGCGACTTCGCGCTCGGCACCGACACCGGCGGCTCGGTGCGTGCGCCGGCCAATCACTGCGGCCTGTACGGCCTGCGCCCGACACACGGCCGCGTGAGCCTGGAAGGCGCGCTCGACCTCGCGCCCAGCTTCGACACCTGCGGCTGGTTCGCACGCGACGTCGGCACCTTCGCGCGCGTGGCCGATGTGCTGCTGGACGCTGACGCGCCCCCCCTGCCCGAGCGCGTGCGGCTGCTGCGTCCCGACGACGTCTGGGCGCTGGCCGTGCCTGCCGCGACGGATGCGCTCAGGGGCGTGGCCGACCGCGTACAAAGCCTGCTCGGCCCCGCGCAAGGAACAACGGTGGCGCTGGAATCCTTCGACGCGATGTACTGGCACTTCCGTTATCTGCAATCGCGCGAAGCCTGGCTCACCGACGGCCCGCTGATCGAACGCTACGCACCGCCGCTCGGCCCGGGCGTGGCCGAGCGCTTTGCGTGGTCGCGCGAAGTGACCGATGCGCAGGTGGCGACCGCACGGGTTTTCCGCACGGCCTTTCGCGCGCACCTGGGCGCCCTGCTCGGCACCGACGGCGTGCTGCTCCTGCCGACCATGCCCGACATCGCGCCGCTGCGCAGCGACAGCGAGGCCTCGATGGAGGACTACCGCAACCGCGCGATCCGCCTCTTGTGCATCGCGGGGCTGGCGGGTTTTCCGCAGCTCTCGATGCCGCTCGCCACGCGCGACGGCGCACCGCTGGGCATTTCGCTGCTGGGGCCGGCGGGGTCGGACCGGTCGCTGATCGCATTGGCTGAGCGCATCGCGGCCTGAGCGCGCCGCGGCGGCACCCACAGCTACAGTCGGAGCCGACGCCAACTCCGGAATCGGGTCCTCATGATGAACTGGCAAGAAGCCGACATCCTTTCCGTTCTCGACCAGTGCTGCGACAGCTACACATTCCCGATGCTGGACAACGGCTATGTGTACCTCGCGGCGACACGCCTGTCGCTGTTCCGGTCGCTCGAAGACTGGGCGCTGGTGATCGAGGTGTTCGGCTTCTCGCCACGGGCCGGCATTCCGGACACGCATGTGCACACCTTCGCCAGCCGGCTGCACAACCGCAACACGGAAGCGAACTACGTCAGCCCGGAGGCCTACGAGAACTATCTGGCCCTCCATCCGCACAACGAATCGCGTTTTGTCTACCCCATCGAGGAAGGCGAGTGGCAGGACCCGGAAAACCTCGAATGGGTTGTCGGCGGCCCGCATGACTTGGTGCTGAGGGGCAAGCCGGTGCCGGCGCCGTCGCTCGCGGACAGCCAGGCCCACGGCATCGTGCCGCTCGATGTGGCGCAGATGCACACCTTCGAACTTGCCCGCGTCCTCGCGGCCACGCACCGCGACGACGTGCTGGCCAGCATCTCGGAGCGCCGCGCCAGCGTGTTACCGGAGATGCAGCAGATCCTGCAGCTGGAGGCGTGGCACCACCCCGATGTGGTCGAGGATGCGCATCGTCCAGGCAACTCGCCGACCTTCCAGCAACTGGCGAAGGTCCTGGTGACCGGGGATGTCTCGCACTACCGGCCCACGCTCGAGCCCAACACGCATTGGGAAAACTGGCCGGAGGGTGGCACCCTCTAGTCGCTGCGCCGACTTATTGCCCCGCGTCCGACCACAACTGCGGATAGGCCTTCGGGCTCAGGCAATTGCGCCCTTCCTGCGGCGGATCGATGCACAGGTGCGCGAGCGGGCGCAACAGCGCTTCCACGGCCTGTGCGCCGCGCACGGTGCGCGCGGTCACCTCACAAGACTCGTCTTCGTCCGACATCGCCAGATCGAGCCGGCCGGCGCGAACCCACGCGAGCACGGCGGCACCGGCAATGCGCACCTGGCCCGGCTGACGGATCGGCGGGTCGCAGCCCGGGATCGACGGCTTGAACTTCGCGAACTCGGCGCTCGTGTAGCTCGTGCCCGCCATCGGCTCGGGGTTGTCGGGCGGCAGGCGTTCCAGCGCAATGCCCAACTGCACGGCCACGTCGAACAGGTCTTGCTCCGAGGGAACAGCCAGCGCTACGCGCAGGCAGTCGCCGTCATTGGCATGGCCGCCGAAGGCCCGGCAGAAGCGGAAGTGCGAGAGGCTGCGCGCCCATTCACGCAGCTCGTCGGGCGAATGGCTTTCGTGGAGGTACGCGTCCCAGCGCGGGTCTTTTCGGGTCATCGGCTTCGATGATGGCAGGCATTCGAAGACCTGGGTATCGTTCATGACGACGCGTTCCGGATCACGGTGAAGCCTTTTCGGGAAACGATCGCTCAGCCAACCCGCGTGCCTCGCGCCGCGAACAGCCACAGGAATCCCACCATGTCGAACACCCACCAGGTCAGCACCCCCAAGGAAATCGCCGCCTCGCTCACCGAATTCTGGTCGCCGCGCGTCGTCGCCGAAGTCGACGATGCCTATATCAAGGTCGCCAAGGTCCACGGCTCGCTCGCGTGGCACAGCCATGACGACGAGGACGAGCTCTTCATGGTGCTCAAGGGCCGCCTTCGCATCGAGATGGAAGCCGGCCCGGTCGAGCTTGGCGAAGGCGAGATGTTCGTGGTGCCCAAGGGCGTGCGGCACAACCCGGTGGCCGAAGAGGAATGCCACCTGATGCTCATCGAGCGCAAGACCACGCTGCATACGGGCAGCACCGTCACCGAGAAGACGCGCTCGCTCGCAGACCAGCTGCGGCCTGTCTAGGCGATCACGACGCGGGCTGGCTCCCGCAGCCAGCAGACATCGCAATCGACCGCAGCCGCGGCCCGCTCGATCACCACGAAATCCCCCGCACCGACCGCCAGCAACGCGTGATGCCAGGTGCCGGGCGCGAGCACCACGCCTTGATGGCCATCGGTGATGAAGGCCTGGAGCATGCCGGGCTCGACGGGCGCCTCGCCAGCCGGCGCAACCACGATCACGAAGCGCCGCTCGCCCAGGGGCACGAAGGTCTGGCTGCCAAGCGCGTGCCGCTCCATCTCCGTGACCGCGTGCGGGAAATGCCGGGCCTGCGCGCGGAACAGCGCGAGCATCGGCCGGCCGCCGTCGGCGCCGAGCTGTAGGTCATCGACGAGGTCGAAGCGCTCGGCATTGCCGCCGTTGATCGGGCGTCCCGCACCTGAAGAAGGCCCGGCCAGCACCGTGCCGTAGGGCTCGAAAGCGCGAGGCGTCAGCGGTTGCGGCACCAGCATGTGGGGAGCGACATCGTTCATAGGGCAATGAGTACAGCAGAAAACATGCCGGTGGTCATTCAACATGGCTGCAATGTCGCGTTGCAGTGCGCCCGAACCTTGGCTACCCTCTGCCGCAGATGACGCACGACCACACGACGCTCGATACCGCAAAACGCCAACCGATTGCCACCGACCTTGCCGACGGCGGCCTGGCGGCCACGTTCACGACGCCCGGTGGCGAGTCCGCCTTTGCAGTCCGCTGGAACGGCGGCGTCTACAGCTACCTCAACCAATGCCCGCACGCTGGTGGTCCGCTCGACTTCGAGGGGCTGGTCCTCGAAAGCTCGGGCCGCTTCCTGATGTGCGCGCGGCACGGCGCGATCTTCGAGCCGGACACCGGAAAGTGCGTCGGCGGCCCCTGCCGCGGCGCGCGGCTGACATCGCTCGCGGTCCGCGAAGCAGCGGACGGCAGCGTGTGGCTGATCGACTGACACCGACAACCCTCACTGGAAAGAACACATGCGCACCCTTCGCCTCGGCACCCTCTCCCTCTCGTCCGTCGCCCTCGCCGCTCTGTTGGCAGGTTGCGGCGCCATGGCCCCCGCCACCGGCGGCAAGGCGCCCACCGGCATGAAGGTCACCTCGACCGCCTTCGCCGACAACGGCACGATTCCCGCCGAACACGCCGGCGTCGGCGATTGCGGCGGCAAGAACGTCTCGATGCCGGTGGCGTGGACGCAGTTGCCCGCCAAGGCGAAGTCGGTCGCCGTGCTGATGTCGGATCCGGACGGCTCGCTGGGCCTGGGCGTCTCGCACTGGGTGGCCTACAACATCGCGGCCGAGCGTGGCCAGCTCAAGGCGAACGAAACGGGCGGCTTCACCGTCGGCACGAACGTGGCGGGCGCCACGGCCTACCGCGGCATGTGCCCGCCAGTGGGCGACCATCCGCACCACTACGTGCTGACCGTGGTGGCCTCCGACCTCGCGCCGGACGCGCTGCCGGCCGGGCTCACGCGCGATGCGCTGCTCGCGGCGCTCAAGGGGCATGCGCTGGGCGGGCAGAGCGTGGTCGGACTGTACAGCCGCTAAAGTCGCAGGCTCCTTCCAAACCGTGCGCAGCGATGCGCATCCACGATGCGCCGCTCACTCGCACTCCTCGCTCTTCTTCCGGCCGCTCTTGTCGTCGCAGGCTGCGCCTCGTCCCGGCCTGCGCCGCGCGTCAGCTTCCTCGGCGACGGCCAGTTCAAGTCGCCCACCACGCAAGACGCCGAGGCCTACTGCCGCAACTTCGGCGCGCCGCTGCGCTACCTCGACCCGAAGGCGGCACGCCTGGCACCCGACAGCGAAGTCACCTACCGCTGCGATTGATCAGGCGGCTGCGCGGCAGTCGCCCGCACCCGCTCCAGGATGAAGTCGATGAAGGTGCGGATCGCCCGCGTGTGCTGCCGGTTCGGCATGTAGAGCATGAACATCTGCGTGCCGAAGATGGAGAGGCGCCAGTCATCCAGCGTGGTCAGCACCTTGCCTTGGCGCACGTCTTCCTGCACCACGTAGTCGGGCACGAGGCCGATGCCCAGGCCCGCGAGGATGGCCTGCCGCAGGAACAGGAAATTTTCCGAGATCAGCGTGGGCTCCAGGATCACCTCGCGCCGAGTTTCCCCCTGGTAGGCCGACACGCGCAGTTGCCGGCCGATGACCGCGGCCGTGACCACGGGCGCGCCCTGCAGTTCGTCGAGCTGCACGGGGAGCGGATGTTTTTCCGCGTAGTCGCGTGAGGCGCACGCCACATAGCGCACCGGCCCCAGATCGCGCGCCACCAGGTTCTGCGGCGGCTCGGGAATCACACGCACCGCGATGTCGACTTCGTCGCGCAGCAAATCCTCGATGCGGTTCTCGAACACCACGTCCAGCACGATGCCGGGGTACTGACGCTTGAAGTCGATGAGCCAGTCCGCCATCACGAGCTGCCCGTAGCCGCTGGGCACGCTCAGCCGCACGCGGCCCTGCAGGCCTTCGCCCAGCGTGGTGACCGATTCGCGCGCGGCCAGCAGTTCGGTCTGGATGGCCACGCCGTGCTGGTAGAGCCGCAGGCCGATTTCGGTCGGCTCGGCGCGCCGCGTGGTGCGCCGCACGAGCTGCGCCCCGACCGAGCGCTCCAGCTGGTTCAGGTGGTAGCTGACGTTGGCGCGGCTCATCTTGAGCCGGCGGGCGGCGGCGCTCAGGTTGCCGGCGTCAAGGATTTCCACCAGCAGGGTGAGCGATTGGAGGTCCATGCGGCGATTGTGTCAAAAATCCTTTGACAGTCTGTCAACCGTCTATGCAATTGTCAAAGCGCCGGTACGGGCCAAGAATGCGGGGTTCACCCCCAGAGCCTCGGGCCCCTCGCATTGCATCCGCATTCGAGGGCCCGCCAACGCAAGAGACAAGCACATGGCCACCACAACCTCCAGCCCTTCCACGTCTTCCGGTCCCGTCACCTTCGAGCGTCAAGGCGACGTGTTCGTGGTGACCATCGACAACCCGCCCGTCAACGCCCTGGGCGTGGATGTGCGCCGCGGCCTCGTGGCCGCCATCGAGGCGGCCGAGGCCGACAGCGGCGCGAAGGCGGTGCTGATCGTCGGCGCGGGCCGCAACTTCATCGCCGGCGCGGACATCCGCGAATTCGGCAAGGCGCCGCAGCCGCCGTCGCTGCCCGAGGCGTGCCTGGCGATCGAGAACTGCACGAAGCCGGTCGTCGCTGCCATCCATGGCGCTGCGCTCGGCGGCGGGCTCGAAGTGGCGCTCTCGGCGCACTACCGCATCGCCTCGCCCACCGCCAAGCTGGGCCTGCCAGAAGTGGCGCTGGGCCTCCTGCCCGGCTCGGGCGGCACGCAGCGCGCGCCGCGCCTCATCGGCGTGAAGCCCGCGCTCGAACTGATGCTCAGCGGCCGCCACGCGGGCGCGAAAGAGGCGCTGTCGCTCGGCCTCATCGACCGCCTCGCCACCGATGCCGACGCGCGCGCCGAAGGCCTCGCCTACGCGCAGGAACTGGTCGCCGCCAAGGCCCCCGTGCGCCGCACGCGCGAAGCGACCGGCCTCGCCGACAAGGAAGCGAGCCGCGCCGCCCTCGAAGCTGCGCGCGCAGACACCGCCAAGAAGAGCCGCGGCCTCTTCTCGCCGATGAAGATCATCGAAGCCGTCGAGGGCGCGCTCGCGCTGCCCTTCGACGAAGGCATGGCGCTGGAGCGCAAGCTCTTCATGCAGTGCATCGACAGCCCGCAGCGCGCGGGCCTCATCCACGCCTTCTTCGCTGAGCGCGAAGTGCTCAAGGCGCCCGAGACCCGATCCGCCAGCCCGCGCAAGCTCGAATCGGCCGGCATCATCGGCGGCGGCACCATGGGCGCAGGCATCGCGGTGGCGATGCTCGACGCGGGCCTGCCCGTGACCATGATCGAGCGCGACGAGCCCAGCCTCGCGCGCGGCCGCCAGCACGTCGAGAAGGTGTATGACGGCCTCATCGCCAAGGGCCGCATGACGCCCGAGGCCAAGGCCGCCGTGATGGCGCGCTTCAGCGGCTCCACCTCGTATGACGCCTTGGCCAACGTCGACATCGTGGTCGAGGCGGTGTTCGAGGAAATGGGCGTGAAGAAGGCCGTGTTCGCCGAACTCGACCGCGTGTGCAAGCCTGGTGCGGTGCTCGCCACCAACACCTCGTACCTGGACATCGACGAGATCGCGGCGAGCATCAAGCGCCCGCAGGACGTGGTGGGCCTGCACTTCTTCTCGCCCGCCAACATCATGAAGCTGCTGGAGATCGTGGTGCCCGCCAAGGTGAGCGCCGACGTGGTCGCCACCGGCTTCGAGCTTGCGAAGAAACTCAAGAAGGTGCCGGTGCGCGCCGGCGTGTGCGACGGCTTCATCGGCAACCGCATCCTCGCGGTGTACCGCCAGGCCGCCGACCACATGATGGAAGACGGCGCCTCGCCCTACCAGATCGACGAGGCGGTGCGCGAGTTCGGCTACCCGATGGGCCCGTTCCAGGTATCGGACCTCGCAGGCGGCGACATCGGCTGGGCCACGCGCAAGCGCAAGGCCGCCACGCGCGATCCGCAGGCGCGCTACGTGCAGATTGCCGACCGCATCTGCGAGCGCGGCTGGTTCGGCCAGAAGACGCAGCGCGGCTACTACCTGTACCCCGAGGGCGCGCGCACCGGCTCGCCCGACCCGGCGGTGCTGGCCATCATCGATGCCGAGCGCGAGCGCGCGGGCATCGTGCGGCGCAGCTTCACGAATGAAGAAATCATCCGCCGCTACATGGCCGCGATGGTCAACGAAGGCGCCAACGTCGTGCTCCAGCGCATCGCGCTGCGCCCGCTCGACGTGGACGTGACCTTCCTCTACGGCTATGGCTTCCCGCGTCATCGCGGCGGCCCGATGAAGTACGCGGACACGGTGGGCCTGCCGAAGGTGCTCGCCGACATCCGCGAGTTCGCAAAAGAAGACCCGATCTTCTGGAAGCCGTCGCCGCTGCTCGTGGAGCTCGTCGAACGCGGTGCCGATTTCTCGAGCTTGAACCAATCCGAATAAACAGGAGCATTCCCATGCGTGAAGCCGTCATCGTTTCCACCGCCCGCACCCCGCTCACCAAGGCGCACCGCGGCGAATTCAACATCACCCCCGGCGCCACGCTGGCGTCCTTCGCAGTGAAGGCCGCCGTCGAGCGCTCGGGGCTGGACCCGGCACTGATCGAGGACGCGATCCTCGGCTGCGGCTACCCCGAGGGCACCACGGGTCGCAACATCGCGCGCCAGTCCATCATCCGTTCGGGCCTGCCGATCAGCATCGCCGGCACCACGGTGAACCGCTTCTGCGCCTCGGGCCTGCAGGCCATCGCGATGGCCGCGGGCCGCATCGTGGTGGACGGCGCACCGGCCATGATCGCGGGCGGCGTCGAAAGCATTTCGCAGATCCGTGGCCGCAGCCCCGGCGATGGCGGCGACCTCAGCCTCGACCCGTGGATCGTCGAGCACAAGCCCGATCTCTACATGGCGATGATCGACACGGCCGACATCGTGGCCAAGCGCTACGGCATCAGCCGCGAGGCACAAGACCGCTTCTCCGCCGAGAGCCAGCGCAAGACCGAGGAAGCCCAGCTCGCCGGCCGCTACAAGGACGAGATCGTCGCCTGCACCACCACGATGGCCGTGACGGACAAGGAGACCAAGGAAGTCACCCACCGCGAAGTCACTGCCACCGAAGACAACTGCAACCGCCGCGGCACCACCTACGAAGCGCTGGCCAAGCT
The DNA here is from genome assembly GCF_024701975.1 of Variovorax sp. ZS18.2.2. GTDB lineage: Bacteria > Pseudomonadota > Gammaproteobacteria > Burkholderiales > Burkholderiaceae_C > Variovorax. The sequence continues at coordinate 108,031 of NZ_JANLNM010000004.1, read as the reverse complement.
CAAGCCGGTGATGGGCGAAGACAAGTTCGTCACCGCCGGCAACGCCTCGCAGCTTTCCGACGGCGCATCGGCCTGCGTGCTGATGGAAGCCAAGGATGCGGAGCGCGCCAACATCAAGCCGCTCGGCGCCTTCCGCGGCCTGGCGCTGGCCGGCTGCGAGCCCGACGAAATGGGCATCGGCCCCGTGTTCGCGGTGCCCAAGCTGCTCGCGCGTCATGGCCTGAAGGTCGAGGACATCGGCCTGTGGGAACTCAACGAAGCCTTTGCCTCGCAGTCGATCTACTGCCAGGACAAGCTGGGCATTCCGTCGGAACTGCTCAACGTGAACGGCGGCGCGATCTCCATCGGCCACCCCTTCGGCATGACCGGCGCGCGCCTCACGGGCCACGTGCTCATCGAAGGCAAGCGCCGCGGCGCCAAGTACGCGGTCGTGACGATGTGCATCGCCGGCGGCATGGGCGCCGCGGGCCTGTTCGAAATCTATTGAGGAGCCAGCGATGGACCTGAACTTCACCCCCGAAGAAGAAGCCTTCCGCGCGGAAGTGCGCGCCTTCCTCGCCGACAAGCTGCCCGCGCGCCTCTCGGCGAAAGTCAGCGGCGGCCAGATCCTCAGCAAGGCCGACATGCAGGAATGGCACGCCATCCTCAACGCGCGCGGCTGGCTCGCCAACCACTGGCCCGAGCAGTACGGCGGCCCGGGCTGGACGGCGGTGGAGAAGTTCATCTTCGAACACGAATGCGCGCTGGCTTTTGCGCCGCGCATCGTGCCCTTCGGCGTGAACATGCTGGGCCCAGTGCTCATCAAGTACGGCAACGAGGCGCAGAAGCAGCGCTGGCTGCCGCGCATCCTCGACGGCTCGGACTGGTGGTGCCAGGGCTATTCGGAACCCGGCGCGGGCTCTGACCTCGCCGCGGTGAAGACCTCGGCCGTGCGCGGCATCGATGCGCAGGGCGATCACTACCTCGTGAACGGCCAGAAGACCTGGACCACGCTGGGCCAGCACGCCAACATGATCTTCTGCCTGGTGCGCACCAACCGCGAGGCGAAGAAGCAGGAAGGCATCAGCTTCCTTTTGATCGACATGACCTCGCCCGGTGTGGAAGTGCGTCCGATCATCACGCTCGACGGCGAGCATGAAGTGAACGAAGTGTTCTTCTCGGACGTGCGCGTGCCGGCCGAGAACCTCGTGGGCGAAGAGAACAAGGGCTGGACCTGCGCCAAGTACCTGCTGACCTACGAACGCACCAACATCGCGGGCGTGGGCTTCTCGGTGGCCGCGCTCGAACAGCTCAAGGGCATTGCCGCCAAGCAGGTGAAGAACGGCAAGCCGCTTGCCGAAGACCCGTCGTTCGCCGCACGCATGGCGCGCGTGGAGATCGACTTGGAGAACATGAAGACGACGAACCTGCGCGTGATCGCGGCCGTGGCCGGCGGCGGCGTGCCGGGTGCGGAAAGCTCGATGCTGAAGATTCGCGGCACGGAAATTCGCCAGGAGATTTCCTCGCTGGCCCGCCGCGCAATGGGCGTCTACGGGCGCCCCTTCGTCGAGGAAGCGCTGCACGACGGCTTCGATGGCGAGACCTTCGGCCCGGCCTATGCGAAGGCAGCCGCCGCGCGCTATTTCAACAACCGCAAGCTGTCGATCTTCGGCGGCTCGAATGAAATCCAGAAAAACATCATCTCCAAGATGATCCTGGGCCTGTAAAGGAGACATGCAATGAACTTCGAACACACCGAAGACCGGCGCATGCTCGCCGACAGCCTGAACCGCTTCATCGCCGAGCAGTACGCCTTCGATGCGCGCGACCGCATCGCGAAGTCGGCCCACGGTTTCAGCAAGGAAATCTTCCAGCAGTTCGCCGAACTCGGCGTGATCGGCGCGCTGTTCAGCGAGGCCGATGGCGGCTTCGGCGGCGGCGGCTTCGACATCGCCGTGGTCTTCGAGGCACTGGGCCGTGGCCTTGTGGTCGAGCCGCTGCTGGGCGCGGTGATGGTCGGCGAGGCGCTCAGCGCCGCCGGCAGCGATGCGCAGAAGGAAAAGCTCGGCGACATCATCAACGGCGTCACCGTCGCGGCCTTTGCGCACGACGAAGCCGACACGCACTACGAACGCACGCGCGTGGCAACCCGCGCCGAGCGCAGCGGCGATGGCTGGGTGCTGAAAGGCGCCAAGGCCGTGGTGCCGCAGGGCGAGCAGGCCGACCTGTTCCTGGTCTCGGCCCGCACCTCTGGCAGCGTGGACGACGAAGCCGGCATCTCGCTGTTCCTCGTGCCCGCAAAGACCGCAGGCCTCAAGGTGCGCGGCTGCCCCGCCATCGACGGTGGCCGTGTTGCCGAACTCACGCTCGACGGCGTGAAGCTCGGCGCCGATGCATTGCTCGGCACCGAAGGCCAGGGCGCCGCCACGCTGGAACGCGCCATCGGCCGCGGCGTGCTCGCGCTGTGCGCCGAAGCCGTGGGCGCAATGGAAGCCGCCAAGACCGCGACGCTGGAGTACCTGCGCACGCGTAAGCAGTTCGGCATCCTCATCGGCAGCTTCCAGGCGCTGCAGCACCGCATGGCCGACCTGCTGCTGGAGATCGAACAGGCCCGCTCGGCCGTGATCAACGCCGCGGCCGCCATCGACGGCACCGACCGCGTGGCGCGCGAACGCGCGCTGTCGGCCGCCAAGTTCAGCATCGGCCGCATCGGCGCGCTGGTGGCGGAAGAAAGCATCCAGATGCATGGCGGCATCGGCATGACGTGGGAGCTGCCGCTGCCCCACTACGCCAAGCGGCTCGTGATGATCGACCACCAGCTCGGCGACGAAGACCATCACCTGCAGCGCTACATCGCGCTCGGCAAGGAGGTGGCGGTATGACGGACAAGACCGTTCTGATCTCGCAGCAGGGCGCCGTCCGCATCCTGACCAACAGCAACCCCGGCGCGCGCAATGCGATCACGCCGACGCTGTATGCCGAACTCTCCGCCGCGCTCACCGATGCGCAGAACGACCCCGAAGTGGGCGCCATCGTCTTCACCGGCGCAGGCGATTTCTTCTGCTCCGGCGGCGACCTGAACCTGCTGGCCAAGCGCCGCGAACTGCCCGCCTCGGAACGCCGCGAAAAGCTCGAAGGCCTGCACAACCTGATCCGCGCGATCCGCGATTGCGGCAAGCCGGTGATTGCTGCCGTCGAAGGTGGCGCGGCGGGTGCGGGCCTGTCGATGGCGCTGGCCTGCGACATGCTGGTGTCGGCGCGCGATGCGTTCTACACGGTGGCCTACGTCAAGGTCGGCCTCACGCCGGACGGCGGTGCGACGGCCTTCCTCGCGGAGTTCGTCTCGCGCCAGGTGCTCACCGAGATGTGCCTCACCGGCGACCGCATGCCGGCCGAGCGCCTGCATGCACTCGGTGCGGTCAATCGCCTCACCGACAAGGGCGCGGCGCTCGCCGAAGCCATCGCACTCGCGGCCAAGGTGGCCGACGGCCCGCAACGTGCGAGCGCCCGGATCAAGACGCTGTGCCGCCAGGCGCACCGCGCCACGCTCGAAGAGCAGCTCGAAGCCGAGGCCGTGTACATGGTCGAATCGCAGGCCGACGCCGAAGCGGCCGAAGGCATCGGCGCGTTCCTCGGCAAGCGCAAGGCGGATTTCGTCGCGCTGCGCCACAAGAAGCAGGACGCGCCCTGACGCCGTCCGCACAACCCCGCTTTCCCGCCTCGCACATCGGTCACGCCGTGCGGGGCTTTCTCGTTTCCAGGGAGTTGCCTTCATGCCACTGCTGAATTCCTCGCTGCCGCTTGCCGGCGTGCGCGTCCTCGATCTGTCCCGCATCCTCGCGGGCCCCTGGTGCGGCATGGTGCTGGCCGACATGGGCGCCGAAGTCATCAAGGTCGAGCACCCGGGCCGCGGCGACGACACGCGCGATTGGGGCCTGCGCGTCGGCAAGACCGAGACCGCCTACTTCAACAGCGTGAACCGCAACAAGCGCTCGGTCACGCTCGACCTGCAGACGCCCGAAGGCCAGCAGATCGCGCGCGATCTTGCCAAGCAGTGCGACGTGGTGATCCAGAACTTCAAGTTCGGCGGCATCGACAAGCTGGGCCTCGGCTACGAGCAGTTGAGCAAGGAGCAACCGGGTCTCATCTACTGCTCGATCTCGGGTTACGACCGCACCGGCCCCGAAGCCGCGCGGCCCGGCTACGACCTCGTGGTGCAGGGCGAGGCCGGCCTGATGGCGCTCAACGGCGAAGCCAACCAGCCGCCGCTGAAGTTCGGCGTCGCGGCGGTCGACCTCTTCACCGGCATGTACTCGGCGCAGGCGATCCTCGCCGCGCTCTACCAGCGCGAGAAGACCGGCAAGGGCCGGCATGTGGAGATGGCGCTCTTCGACTGCGGCCTGATGATCACCGCCTACTACGGCCTCGAGGCGCTGCTGATGGGCGAAGACCCGCCGCGCTACGGCAACTCGCATCCGTCGATCGTGCCCTACGGCGTGTTCGATGCGGCCGACGGCCCGCTGGTCATCACCGTGGGCAACAACGCGCAGTTCGCGCGCTTCTGCACCGACGTGATCGATCGCCCCGACCTTGCGGCCGACGAGCGCTTCAAGACCAACATCCTGCGTTCGGCGAACCGCGCGGTGCTGCTGCCCGAGCTGCATGCCGAACTGGCCAAACGCCAGCGCACCGACCTGCTCGCCAAGCTCACCGCCTCGGGCATTCCGTGCGGCGAGGTGCTGGGCCTGCTCGAAGCGCTGCAGTCGAAGCGCGCGACCGATGCCGGCCTCGTGACCACGCAGCCGCATCCGGTCGCCGGCACGGTCAACGTGCTCGCGCCGCCCTACCGTTTCGACGGCGAGCGCCTGCCGGTGCGCAACGCGCCGCCCACCCTGGGCGAAGGCACGCACGACGTGCTGCAGTCCCTGCTCGGCCTGTCTGACGAAAAGCTGGCCGCGCTGAAAACAAGTGGCGTCGTCTGAAGAAGACGCCTGTGCATTCCTGATTCCCTGAAGCAATAGAAGTCCATGGCCTCCCTCCGCAATCCCCTTCGCCGCGCACTCATCGCCCTGGCTCTTCCTTTCGTTACCGGCGTTGCCTTCGCGCAAGCCTGGCCCGCCAAGCCGATCACGCTGATCGTGCCCTTCCCGCCCGGCGGCCCGACCGACGTGGCCTCGCGCATCGTGGCGCAGAAGATGTCGGTCGCGCTCAAGCAGAACATCGTCATCGACAACCGCAGCGGCGCCTCGGGCACCGTGGGCGCGGCTGCCGCGGCGCGCGCCGCACCGGACGGCTACACCTTCGTGATGCTGGCCACGCCGACGCTGCTGGCCTCGCACCTCTACGGCCCGACCGGCTACGACATCTTCAAGAACTTCACGCCCGTGGGCAGCGTGTACGACCTGCCGATCGTGCTCGTGGTGAACCCCAAGTCGCTGCCCGACGTGACCACCCTGCAGGGCCTGATCGCCAAGGCCAAGGCCGAGGGCGGCAAGCTCAACTACACGACGGCCGGCGCGGGCAGCTTCGGCCACCTGACGACCGAGCAGCTCAAGACCATCGGCAAGTTCGACATGCAGCACGTGCCCTACCGCGGCAGCGCGCCGGCCGTGACCGACCTGATCGGCGGCCAGGTGCCCGCGATGTTCTCGGACCTCGTGGGCGTGCTGCCGCACATCAAGGCCGGCAAGCTGCGCGCCATTGCCGTGGGCTCGGGCCAGCGCGTGAGCCTCCTGCCCGATGTGAAGACGGTGGCCGAGCAAGGATTCCCCGGTTTCGATGCGACCTCGTGGGGCGGCCTGCTGGCGCCGGCCGGCACGCCAAAGAACGTGATCGACCGCATGAGCGCCGAACTCAAGACCGCGCTGGCCGACAAGCAGGTGCAGGAAAAACTCGAAAGCGTCGGCTCCTTCGCGGCCTACCGCACGCCCGAGCAGACCGGCACACGCATGCGCCAGGACTTCGAACGCTGGGGCAAGGTCATTCGCGACAACAAGATCACGAACCAGTAAAACAAGGCGCTTCGCGCGCGGTCCGCAAGACGACATCAAGGAGACAACATGACAGGCAACGACAACAAGAAAACGGCCGCTGCGCCGTTCCGCCCCCTGTTCCCGGTGCGCGGCCTCGCCGACATCCGGCGACTCGAAGAAACACCGCTCGAAGAAGCGCTCACGGTGCGCAGCACCTACGAGCTCTTCCGCAACTCCGGTGCGGCCTTCGGCGACAAAACGGCGCTGACCTTCCTGCGCAGCGGCAATCCGGCCGATGCGCCGATCCGCTGGTCGTACGCCCAACTGCTCGCGGGCATCCACCAGACCGCGAACCTGCTGCACACGCTGGGCGTGGGGCCTGACGATGCGGTCGCGGTGCTGCTGCCCGGTTGCCTCGAATACCACCTCGCGCTCTGGGGCGGCGAAGCGGCCGGCATCGTGCAGCCGCTGAACCCGCTGCTGACCGACGAGAAGCTGGTCGCGCTGATGACCGCGGCGCGCGCCAAGGTGCTGATCGCCTACGGCTCGGATGCGGAATCGGGCATGTGGTCGAAGGCGATGCGCCTGCGCGGCCAGGTGCCCACGCTCACCACCGTGCTGCGCGTGGCGCCGCACGACGAAGCGCCGGGCGCCGCGGGTGCGTTGCCCGAAGGCGTGGCCGAGTTCGACGTGCTGCGCGCCGCGCAACCGTCAGACCGCCTCGTGAGCGGCCGCGACATCGCGCCCTCCGACATCGCCGCCTACTTCCACACCGGCGGCACCACCGGCGCACCCAAGCTCGCGCGCCACAGCCACGGCGCGCAGGTGTTCACCGCCTGGGCCAGCGTGCAGCTGGCGGGCATGAACGAGAACGGCATCTCGATCAACGGCTATCCGCTGTTCCATGTGGCGGGCGTGCTGCCGGCCTCGCTCTCGTCGCTGTCGGCGGGCGTGGAGGTGATCATTCCGACGCCCTCGCTGCTGCGCAACAAGGAGGTGCTGGCCAACTACTGGAAGCTGGTCGCGAAGTACCGGCCGACCTCGCTCTCGGCCGTGCCGACGGTGCTCGCGGCGCTGGCGAATGTGCCGCTGGATGGCGCGGACATCTCCTCGATCACCTACTGCCGCACCGGTGCCGCGGTGCTCGCGCCCGAACTGGCCGCGCGCTTCGAGCGCCTGTTCGGCCTGCATGTGCACGAGAGCCTGGGCATGACGGAGATGGCCGGCATCTCGACCATCACGCCGCCCGGCGTGAACGGGCCCGCGGGCTGCGTCGGCTTTCGCCTGCCGTATTCGCGGATCCGCATCGTCGCGCTCGACGAGAACGGCAACGCGAGCGACCGCGACGTAGCGTCCGGCGAGCAGGGCATGGTGCTGTTCAAGTCGCCCAACGTGTTCTCGGGTTTCGTCGACCCTGCCGACAACGCCAAGGCCTTCACGGCCGACGGCTGGCTCGCGACCGGCGACCTGGGCTGGATGGACAACGAGGAGCGGCTCAACCTCACCGGCCGCTCGAAAGACTTGATCATCCGCAGCGGCCACAACATCGACCCCAAGACCATCGAGGACGCGCTCGGCGCGCACCCTGCGGTGCAGTTGTGCGCGGCAGTGGGTGCACCCGATGCCTACGCGGGCGAGCTGCCTGTGATCTTCGCGACGCTGGTGCCCGGCGCCTCGGCCACCGAAGACGAGCTGCTCGCCTTCACCGCCGCGCGCGTGGACGAAGCGCCCGCCAAGCCCAAGTGGGTGTCGGTGATCGGCGCGATGCCGATGACCAACGTCGGCAAGATCTACAAGCCCGAACTGCGCGCCATGGCCGCACGGCAAGTGGTGGCCGCGACGGTCGCTGAGCTGTGCGTCGAACTCGGCGCGAGCGATGCGGCAAAGCCCGCAGTGACCACCGAAGGCGAAAGCCTCGTGCACGTGCAGATCGACGCGAATGCAGCGGGCGCACTCGCCGCAACGCTGCAGGAGCGGCTGCAGAAGGCGCTCGCGCCGCTGCCCTTCAAGACGCGCATCGCGCTGAAGTGAACTGAACCTCAAGAGTTTCTGAAACCAACGGGAGACAAAACCATGACCCATTCATCCTCCAACCGCCGCGCCTTGCTCTGCGCCGCCGCATCGACCGCCGCGCTGTTCGCGCTGGCCCCCGCCCACGCGCAGGCGCCCTACCCGAACAAGCCGATCCGCCTCGTCGTGCCCTTCCAGGCCGGCGGCGCGACCGACGTGCTCGCGCGCGTGCTGGGCCAGAAAATGTCGGCCGGCTTCGGCCAGCCGGTCGTCATCGACAACAAGCCGGGCGCGGCCGGGATCATCGGCACCGATGCGGTCGCCAAGTCGGCGCCCGATGGCTACACCGTCGTCTTCTCGCTCAGCAACGCGCTGCTGACCAACGAGTTTCTCTACGAGAAGCTGCCCTACGACACGCAGCGCGACCTCACGCTGGTCTACCAGGTGGCGATGGGTCCGCTGGTGCTGGTGGTGCATCCGAGCGTGCCGGTGAAGACCGCGCCGGAACTCTTGAAGTACGTGGCCGCGAACAAGGGCAAGGTCGCCTACGGCTCCTACGGCGTGGGTGCGTACCCGCACCTGGCCGGCGCGCACATGAGCCTCACGCAGCAGGCCGACATGAACCACGTCGCCTACAAGGGCGAGGCGCCGATGATGCAGGACCTGATCGGCGGGCAGATCCAGATGGCCTATGCGAGCGCGCTGGTGGCCAAGCCGCACATCGACGCGGGCAAGGTGCGGGCCATCGGCGTGAGCGGCGAACGCCGCATGGCCGCGCTGCCCAACGTGCCGACGATGGCCGAGCAGGGCCTGAAGGACGAGGCCTACCGCGTCACCGGCTGGCTCGCCTTTGCGGTGCCGGCGAAGACGCCCAAGCCCATCGTGGACCGCATCGCCGACGAGGTGCGCAAGGCCTCGCAGCAGCCCGACGTGCGCGAGCGCATCGCAGCCATGGGCTTCGAGCTGAAGGACAGCTCGCCCGAACTCTTTGCCGCCGCCTGGAAGCAGGAACGCCCGGTGTGGGAGCGGCTCATCAAGCAATCGGGCGCGAAGCTCGAGTGAACGAAGCTCATCTGATTTGTGAAGGACCAACCATGAAGATTCTTGTACCTGTCAAACGGGTCGTCGACTACAACGTGAAGGTGCGCGTCAAGAGCGACGGCACCGGGGTGGACATTGCCAACGTCAAGATGAGCATGAACCCCTTCGACGAGATCGCTGTCGAAGAAGCTGTGCGCCTGAAGGAAAAGGGCGTGGTCACCGAAGTGATCGCCGTCTCCTGCGGCGATGCGAAGTGCCAGGAAACGCTACGCACCGCAATGGCCATCGGCGCCGACCGCGGCATCCTGGTCGAAACGACTGAAGAGCTGCAGCCCCTGGCTGTCGCCAAGCTCCTGAAGGCGCTGGTCGACAAGGAACAGCCCCAGCTCATCATCCTCGGCAAGCAAGCCATCGATGACGACGCGAACCAGACCGGCCAGATGCTGGCTGCACTGGCCGACCTTCCCCAGGCCACCTTCGCCTCCAAGGTCGAAGTCGCTGGCGACAAGGCCACGGTCACGCGCGAAGTCGACGGCGGCCTGGAGACCATCTCCCTCACGCTGCCGGCCGTCATCACGACCGACCTGCGCCTGAACGAGCCGCGCTACGTGACGCTGCCCAACATCATGAAGGCCAAGAAGAAGACGCTGGACGTCTTCAAGCCCGAAGACCTGGGCGTGGACGTCAAGCCCCGCCTGAAGACCCTGAAAGTCAGCGAGCCGCCCAAGCGCGGTGCCGGCATCAAGGTGCCTGACGTGGCGACGCTGGTGGACAAACTGAAGAACGAAGCGAAGGTGATCTGAACATGACTGCACTTGTTATTGCCGAACACGACCACGCCAGCATCAAGCCGGCAACCCTGAATACCGTGACCGCAGCGCTGGCTTGCGGTGGCGACGTGCACATCCTCGTGGCTGGCGCCAATGCGGCTGAAGCCGCCAAGGCTGCGGCCCAGATCGTTGGCGTGTCGAAGGTCATCGCCGCCGACAGCCCGAGCCTGGCCGAGAACCTCGCAGAGAACGTGGCAGCTCAAGTCCTCGCGATTGCCGCCAACTACAGCCACATCCTGTTCCCCTCGACCGCCAACGGCAAGAACGTCGCACCGCGCGTGGCCGCCAAGCTGGACGTGGCCCAGATCTCCGACATCACCAAGGTCGACAGCCCCGACACCTTCGAGCGTCCGATCTACGCCGGCAATGCGATCGCCACTGTGCAGAGCAGCGATGCCACCAAGGTGATCACTGTCCGCACGACTGGTTTCGATGCTGCAGCCGCTACCGGTGGCAGCGCAACGGTCGAAACCGCCGAAGGCGTCGCAGACAGCGGCAAATCGAGCTTCGTCGGCCGCGAAGTCACCAAGAGCGAACGCCCCGAACTGACGGCCGCCAAGATCATCGTCTCGGGTGGCCGCGCCCTGGGCAGCGCCGAGAAGTTCACCGAAGTGATGGCGCCGCTGGCCGACAAGCTCAACGCAGGCCTGGGCGCCAGCCGCGCAGCCGTCGACGCGGGCTACGCCCCGAACGACTGGCAAGTGGGCCAGACCGGCAAGATCGTCGCGCCGCAGCTGTACATCGCAGCGGGCATCTCGGGCGCGATCCAGCATCTGGCCGGCATGAAGGACTCCAAGGTGATCGTGGCGATCAACAAGGACGAAGAGGCACCGATCTTCTCGGTGGCCGACTATGGCCTCGTGGCCGACCTGTTCGTGGCTGTGCCGGAACTCGTCAAGGCACTGTGAGCCGATGAAGACCCGCATCACCGAACTGCTCGGCATCCGCTATCCGATCATCCAGGGCGGCATGCAATGGGTGGGCCGCGCCGAGCTGGCCGCGGCCGTGTCGAACGCTGGCGGCCTGGGCATCGTGACGGCGCTCACGCAGCCCACGCCCGATGACCTGCGCAACGAAATCGCGCGCACCCGCACGCTGACCGACAAGCCCTTCGGCGTGAACCTCACGATCCTGCCGGCGGTGAAGCCGCCGCCGTATGCGGAGTACGTGCAGGCCATCATCGACAGCGGCATCAAGATCGTGGAGACGGCGGGCAACAGCCCGAAGGATTTCATCGAGGCGCTCAAGCGCCACGACGTGAAGATCGTGCACAAGTGCACCTCGGTGCGCCATGCGCTCTCGGCGGAGCGCAACGGCGTGGATGCGGTATCGGTGGACGGCTTCGAGTGCGCGGGCCATCCGGGCGAGGACGACGTGCCCGGCCTGGTGCTGCTGCCCATCGCGGCGCGGAAGCTCCGCATTCCGATCATCGCCTCGGGCGGTATCGCCGACGGGCGTGGCATGGCCGCCGCGCTCGCGCTGGGCGCCGAGGGCGTGAACATGGGCACGCGCTTCTGCGTGACGCAGGAGGCGCCCATCCACCCGAACATCAAGCAGGCGCTGGTCGATGCGACCGAGCGCGACACGAAGCTGATGTTCCGCACCATGCGCAATACCGCGCGGGTGTTCCGCAACGCGATCTCCGAAGAGGTGGTGGCGACGGAGAACCGTCCGGGCGGCTGCGAGTTCGAGGAAGTGCGCCCGCTGGTGGCCGGCGCGCGCGGCCGCGCGGCGCTGGAATCGGGCGAGGTGCAGAACGGCGTGGTGTCGGCCGGTCAATGCATCGGGCTGATCGACGATGTGCCGACCTGCGCGGAGCTGATCGAGCGCATGGTGCGCGAATGCCGTGAGCATCTGGACCGGGCACGGTCCTGGATGGACTGAGTCCTTCTGCTCGCATCGGGGGCGACGCTCACGCCGACGGGGTACCTTGCTCCGCGAATCGGCCAATTCGGCGTGAACTTGCTTGCGGCTTAATGAACCCGCAGCACCTCAAACTGCCGTCGGGTTAGAGCCACCTGTATTGACACCTCATCACCCTCGCATTTGCCCAGCATGGCCCTGCCCAAAGGTGCTTCGCTGCTGATGACCTGAACGAGCTGAGCGCCGCTGACCAACGTCATGCCGCCCCCATTCGGACCGAGGAAAAGCTGTTGCTGCTTGTCGTCGGAATCGACCAGGCAGACCAGCGCGCCGAGCTGTATACCTTTGCTGGCGTCGTAGGGACGCGGGCGGAATTGGCGCCAATTGGCCATCGCCTGGCGGATCGCTTCGGCGCGCCGAGCTTGGCCCGTGGCCAAGTAGGCGGCTTCGAGTCCCAATGTGTCGTATTTGTTTTCGGCGATGTTCTCTTCGTGAGTCGCCGTTTCATGGGCCGCCCGCATTGCCTGTTCGGCTTGCAGCAGGTCTTCGGCGAGCCGTTCCAGCACCTGCTGTTGCAGCAAGAATTTATCCATGACGAAAGGTCGGCATCTCGAGCAAGCGGGGGTAGGTTTTGAATATGAAGGGCTCCAGAACCCTTCGACGCTTATGTTGGCTGCAGGTTAACTTCAGCTATGGGCCCACCCGCGCCGTTTCGCTGCCTGGTGTCGAACGGCAGCAGACAGTCAATCTGAAGCGTGCGCACGCGAAGGACAGCTGTGCAGCGATCGCGGTCTGTCGTGCGTCTGCAATGGACGTCCGCTTCTTGCTGGTGAACTGCCCTTCAACGCGGCTGCTCCAACTATCAGCGGGAAGAAAAGCTGGTCACAAAAGCCGGGGCGATTCAGTTCGCCCTGTGCTGTTAGCCTCACATGGTCGGCAGGATCTCTGCCACGCCAACTCCGGCCATCGAGCCCAATTTTAGAAGTGAACTCACTATGACCAGCCCGCTGTACAACGCCTCCGTTCCCGTCATGCAGCAGATGCTGCGCGCCCTGTCCGACGTGCTCAAGAAGGCCGAAGACCACGCGACGCAAAAAAATATCGATCCCAATGCGCTGCTGCAGGCGCGGCTGTTCCCTGACATGTTTCCGCTGGTACGTCAGGTACAGATCGCCGCAGACTTCTCCAAGGGCATTGCCTCCCGCCTGGCTGGTGCCGAGGTGCCGTCCTGGCCCGACACTGAGGTCAGCTTCGCCGACCTGCAAGCGTTGATCGCCAAAGCTTTGGCCCATATCGGCTCCTTCAAGTCTGAGCAATTTGATTCGAGCGAGAGCCGCGAGATCGTATTGCGCCCCGGCACCCCCAAGGAAAAGAAGCTGACCGCAGGCGCATATCTTCTGCACTATGGACTGCCGCAGTTTTTCTTCCACGTGACCACCACCTATGCCATCTTGCGCCACAACGGTATTGAGATCGGTAAGCGCGACTACATGGGTGCCTACTGACCCAAGACAGACAGGAGTTCAGCCACTCTGGCCACTGTCGCTCGATAGCAACTAGAGCCTCCGTCGCTGCGCGATTTCGGCTAACTGTGGATGGAGGCTTTATCTACCCGAATTTGCTTGGCGCCTGGTCAAAGCTGACCAAATGTCTGTTGCGTTAGTCTGTGAATTACACAGTCGACCCGTTGCGGGCGTTCGACGTTGGTCTGCTGATGGCGGCTATGCAGCGGGAGCGGACTGTCTTTGGCCGAGGCTAGACTTCCGAGTTCGGCCACAACCGGACATTCCGATGAATCCCCTAGTTTGCAGTTTCGCCGGCGGAAAGCAGGCATGAAGCCGCGTCTTCGTCCACCTGCGGTTCCTTGGAAGGTCAGCCCGTCGGTTCCGCACATAGGCCTTACTCAGCCGGGCGTCGATGGCATCGCATACGTGACCTTCATTGGATTTTTCAAGACCGCTGCTGTGGACGCAGCAGCTGATTCGGTCGTAGCGACTATTCCGGTCCCCGATGCCTTCGTCGAATCGTCCGATTGGCACGGCTCTCGACACAGGCTGGTGCAGCTTGAATTCTCAAGCTGCATACAGGTCCGGCAAACGCCCGCTTTCTCCGATGCAGAGGTTGTCGAGGAAGAGGGATACGACTGGTCCTTTGTCCCGAGCAACATGCGAGAGCATGAAACTCCCGAGGACTGCGTCCAACGTGTTCATGATCTTTGGATGTCCAAGGGCACTTGTCCGGACCCTGGGATGTACGAGGTGGAGGGATCGCTCTGGCTCGCGTCTCTGGGCCACCCTCGCAACGCGCGGCACTTCTTGCTTCTTGGGCATGACGAGTATCTAGAGGTCATTGCCAGCGACTGGAAGTGGAAGCCCGGCCAGGCCGTGCTTTGAACCGGACCGGTGACCGGCAGAATGCGGCCGAGGCTGTGTGGAAACGCGTTCGGCACGCGAGTATGCCGAACTCAGTAGCGCTGTAGAGCGTTGCAGAAGCCGAGGGCGGCGATCAGGCCGGTGGTTCAAGGCCGCGCCCATCTGCGCAGTGAACGCAATTAGAAGGGCTCATGCCCCGGCCAATTGCATCGCCTTCATCGTTCTGACGAATCCCAGCACCTTCATGACCCGCTTGAGGTTGTAGGCCAGCACATGCAAGCTCATCTCGGTGCTCGCATGCCTCAAGGTCCTGGTCAGGAAGTGGGTTGATCCCATCCAGTGCTTCAACGTGCCGAACACGTGCTCCACGGTTCGCCGTCGCAAGGTCATGGCGTCGGGCTTTCGATCAAGCCGCTGCTGCACCCGATCAAGCACCGCTTCGTGTTCCCAGCGTCGGATGCGGCGGTAGCTGCTGGTTGTGCACTGCTCTCTCATAGAGCAACCAGGGCAGGCGCTGGGCCAGTAGACGTGCAGCTTGTGGTCGTTCTTCTCCAACGTGCTGAACCTGTAGATCGCTCGTTCACCCGCGGGGCATTGGTATTCGTCGTCTTTCGCGATGTAGACGAAATCGGTCTTGTCGAAGCGACCCGCGGCCTTGGCGTTCGATGTCATCGGCTTGGGAACAAAGGCCGTGATGCCGTCGTCCTCGCAGGCCTTGAGTTCCGTGCCACTGAAGTAGCCCCGGTCGGCGAAGGCTTGAAGCCTGGGCTTGTCCATCGCCTCGCGCGCAGCACGCGCCATCCTGTTGAGCTGCGCGCGGTCGTTGCCGACGTTCGTGACCTCGTGCGCCACGATCAAGTGGTTCTTCGCATCGACCGCGGTCTGGACGTTGTAGCCCACAAGTCCCGAGCCCTTGGCCTGCGAGATCATCGAACGGGCATCGGGATCGGTGGTCGAGCGCTGTCCATCAGGCTCATGCTTCAACTGCTCTTTGACCTCGTCGAGCTGGCGCATCTGATCGCGCAGCTTGCGGATCTTGTCTTGCAGTCGCTCGGTCTTGGCTTCGACCTCTGCAGGCTGCGTGCGGTCCGCCGTTTCCAGCGCGTCCAGGTAGCGCTGGATGCTTTGCTCGATCTGCTGCTGGCGCGCATCAATCTTGGCTGGCGTGACGTTGCGGTCCCGGCTGTTCACTGCCTTGAACTTGCTGCCGTCGATGGCCACGATGGCCTGTGTGAACAGCTTGAGTTTACGGCACATGGCGATGAAGCGCTTGCAGACATTGCGGATGCCTGTGCCGTTATCGCGGCGGAAGTCAGCGATGGTCTTGAAGTCCGGTGCGAGCCTTCCGGTGAGCCACATCAACTCGACATTGCGCTGGGTCTCGCGCTCCAAGCGACGGCTGGACTGAATGCGGTTCAGGTACCCGTAGATGTAGAGCTTGAGAAGCACCGTCGGGTGGTACGCCGGCCGGCCGGTGGCGGCTGGATCTGCTCCTTTGAAGCCCAGTGCTTGAAGATCCAGTTCATCGACAAAGACGTCGACAACGCGCACTGGGTTGTCTTCGCCGATATAGTCATCAAGACATTCCGGCAGCAGTGCAACCTGCTGTCGATCTTCGCCTTCGATGAATCGCTTCATGAGCACCTCGCTGAGAACGGGTGCCATGATTTTATTTAGACGGGCGTCAACGGCGAAGCGTTTTCACACAGCCTCGGCCAGGAGCGGTCGTCCATATAAGCGTGCATATCTCACGACCAGCAACAAGTAGAAATAGCTATGAAATTTGACCTCGGACGCGACCTATTTGATGCTTGTATCGCAGGGGACCTTAGCCGGGTTGAAGAGGTTCTGGAGAAATCGGATTCATCCTGCTTAGTTTGGCGCGACATGGACGGGCGTACCGCGCTTCATGCAGCGATTGAGTCGCGAAATGTAGAGATGGCCGCTCGCCTACTCGCCGCAGGCGCGAAAACTTCAGCTGTCGACAGGATCGGCGATACGCCTCTTCATCTTGCATTGCACGTCGAACTCGAGGGCTCGAACACGTCCGACAATCAGCTTGTTTTGACCCGCCTCTTGCTCGACGCGGGCGCTGACCCCGCCGCGCCGGGAAGCGATAGAACGCCTGCAATCGGCCTTGCTCGCCTCTACAAATCGGTTGAAGCCGAGCGCCTACTATCCGCCCATCTCGAAAAGAAAAGCGCCGAATAGTAGTAGAGGAATGTCAGCTTTGCAGAAACCCGAGAGACTGCATTGGGCCCATCCTTGCCCTTCGGGCTCCACGCGTGAGCGTCCGCAACCAGCCTGAAGCGAACATTGAGCGTAGTCGTGCCAATGTCGAGCGCAACCGACACCGACCCTTCGGACTTCTGCTTGTTCACCGCCCGTCTCTCACGAAAGCTCAGTAGTACGCCCCCGCACGTCCACCTGCAATCCGCCCCAGCCGTCGAACCGCCAACCTCACACCCGCACACGCCCCTGGAAGTGCCTCTGCCAAGCCCGAAAGGAAGAGCCCAGCTAAGGAAACCCCCGATGCATGAGTGGTCATCGACCCTCTAGCATCGGCGGCTGCTCCCCCTTGTCGAGGTGTACGGACCGCGTCCCGGCGTCCGCCCGGTGACATGGCGCCTGCCTCACCTGCCCTTTCTGCGATGACAACTCCTCCCGAGTCCGGCCCCACGCTGGACGCCGCCAGCCCCCTCCCCCCCGACATCGAAGCCGCCGACGAACCCACCAAGGTTCCGCTCGCCATCGAAGACTGGCTCACCGTCATCATCATGGGCGCCCTGGCGCTCATTACCTTTGCCAACGTGCTGGTGCGCTACTTCACCAGCTCATCCTTCGCGTGGACGGAGGAGTTCTCGGTGTTCCTCATGATCATGCTGGCGCTGGTGGCCGGCTCGGCCGCGGTGGCGCGCGACCGGCACATCCGCATCGAGTACTTCTCCGAGAGCGGCTCGATGGCGCGGCGCAAGCGCCTGGCGCAGTTCGGCGCGCTGATGATCGCCATCCTCTTCGGCTTGATCGGTACGCTCAGCATCCGCATGGTGTGGGACGACTACCGCTTCGAGGAAACCACGCCGGGCATCGGGCTGCCGGCCTGGTGGTATTCGATCTGGCTGCCGATCGTGTCCTTCGCCATCGCGGGGCGCGCCATCGGCCTCATGGTCCGGCGCGGGCGCAAGACGAGCTACCAGTCCGATGACAGCAGCAACAGCAACAACAAGGGCGACGCCAAGTGATCGCCACCCTGCTCTTCGTCGCCTTCGTGCTGATGATGCTGGTGGGCGTGCCCATCGGCGCCGCGCTGGGCCTGGCGGGCGCGGCCTGCATCGCGCTGGCCAACAGCGATGTCCAGTGGTTCGGCCTGCTGGCCGTGCCGCAGAACTTCTATGCGGGCCTGGGCAAATACCCGCTGCTGGCCATTCCGATGTTCGTGCTGGTCGGCTCGATCTTTGACCGCTCGGGCGTGGCGCTGCGGCTGGTGAACTTCGCGGTCGCCATCGTCGGACGCGGCCCCGGCATGCTGCCGCTGGTGGCGATTGCGGTGGCGATGTTCCTCGGCGGCATCTCGGGCTCGGGCCCGGCCAACGCCGCCGCCGTGGGCGCGGTGATGATCGCGGCCATGTCGCGCGCCGGCTACCCGGCGGCGTTCTCGGCCAGCGTGGTGGGCGCCGCGGCGGCCACCGACATCCTGATTCCGCCCTCGGTCGCGTTCATCGTCTACTCGGTGCTGGTGCCGGGCGCCTCGGTGCCGGCGCTGTTCGCGGCGGGCATGATCCCCGGCATCATGGCCGGCCTGGCGCTGATGATTCCGGCCGTGTGGCTGGCCCGCACGCACAAGATGGGCGCGCTCGAAGCGACGCTGCCGCGCCCACCGTTCTGGAAGAGCTTTCGCGAAGCGATCTGGGGCCTCGCGGCGCCGGTGCTCATCCTCGGCGGCATGCGCGCGGGCTGGTTCACGCCGACCGAAGCGGCGGTGGTGGCGGTGTTCTACGGCCTCTTCGTGGGCATGTGCATCCATCGGACCATCAAGGTGCGCGACCTCTTCGTCATCTTGCGCGAATCGGGCGAGCTCTCGGCGGTGATCCTCCTGGTGGTGTCGCTCGCGGGGATCTTTGCGTATTCGCTCTCGACGCTGGGCATCATCGATCCGGTCACGCGGGCCATCGTGAATTCGGGGTTGGGCGAATACGGCATCCTGGCGCTGCTGATCCTCTTGCTCATCACCGTGGGCATGTTCCTCGATGGCGTGTCGATCTTCCTGATCTTCGTGCCGCTCTTGCTGCCCATCGTGCAGTACTACAAGTGGGACCCGGTGTGGTTCGGCGTGATCCTCACGCTCAAGGTCGCGCTCGGCCAGTTCACGCCGCCGCTTGCGGTGAACCTCATGGTCTCGTGCCGCATCGCCAAGGTGCGCATGGAAGAAACCGTGCGCTGGGTCGGCTGGATGCTGTTCTCGATGTTCGTGGTGATGGTGCTGGTCATCGCGTTCCCCGAATTGGCGCTCTGGCTGCCGCGCAAGCTGGGCTACTGATTTTTTCGTTCCACATTTCGTTCCATCTACAAAGAGGAGACCTCTCATGAAATTTCGCCGCACCCTGCTCGGCCTTGCCGCCGTAGCCGCCACGCTCGGCCTCTTCTCGTCCGGCGCGATGGCGCAGGCCGCCTACAAGCCCGAGTACAAGATGTCGCTGGTGCTCGGCCCGCCCACGCCGTGGGGCCAGGCCGGAAAGATCTGGGCCGACCTCGTGAAGGAGCGCACCCAGGGCCGCATCAACATCAAGCTGTACCCCGGCGTGTCGCTCATCCAGGGCGACCAGACGCGCGAGTTCAGCGCGCTGCGCCAGGGCGTGATCGACATGGCCGTGGGCTCGACCATCAACTGGTCGCCGCAGGTCAAGCAGCTCAACCTGTTCTCGATGCCCTTCCTCATGCCCGACTACGCGGCCATCGACGCGCTCACGCAGGGCGACGTGGGCAAGGAAATGTTCAAGACCCTCGACAAAGCCGGCGTGGTGCCGCTCGCCTGGGGCGAGAACGGCTATCGCGAAATCACCAACTCGAAGAAGGCGATCAAGTCGCCCGAGGACATGAAGGGCATGAAGATCCGCGTGGTCGGCTCGCCGATCTATTCGGACATGTTCACCGCGCTCGGCGCCAACCCCACGCAGATGAGCTGGGCCGATGCGCAGCCCGCGCTCGCGAGCGGTGCGGTCGACGGGCAGGAGAACCCGCTCTTCCTCTTCACCGTGCTCAAGATGCACACCGTGGGCCAGAAGTTCGTGACCACCTGGGGCTATGTGGCCGACCCGTTGGTCTTCGTGGTGAACAAGGAAATCTGGGCCTCGTGGACGCCGGCCGACCAGGCCATCGTGCGCCAGGCCGCCGTCGACGCGGGCAAGCAGGAAATCGCGATCGCACGCAAGGGCCTGGTGGAAGCCGACAAGCCGGTGCTCAAGGACATCGCCGCCATGGGCGTGACGGTGACCAGCCTCACGCCGGCCGAGCGCGATGCCTTCGTGAAGGCGACGCGACCGGTGTACGACAAGTGGAAGTCGACGGTAGGCGCCGACTTGGTGGCGCAGGCCGAGAAGGCGATTGCCGCGCGCAAGAAGTAAGCAGCGTTTTCACAACACTGCGGGGCCTTCGATGGCCTCGCCGAAGCCCCGCTTGCGGGGCTTTTCTTTTGTCGGTTGCGCACTTTCAACTGCAACGAAAATGGCGGGCGAAATCCTTGGTTTGCGGATCGTCCGATGCCCCGTGGCAGACGCCAAAAACACGCCTTCGATTTCACACCGCCGACGCGAAATGCTCTGGCAGACTGGTTTTCACCGCGCGTTTTTCGCGCTTCAAGGAAGCCCATTCATGCCTCTCTCTTCGCGTTGGAAAGCCGATCTTTCCTCGTTCCTTCTCGCGGGATTCGCCCTCTTGATGACCACCAGCATCGCCCCGACCGCAGCGCACGCCGCCGACGCCAACACGGTGCACACGTTGATCATCGACACCGACCCGGGCGCCGACGACGTGATCGCGCTGCTGTTCGCCATGGCATCGCCCGAGACGCTCAAGATCCAGGCACTGACCACGGTGGCCGGCAACGTGCCGCTCGCGAAGACTTCGCGCAATGCGCGCCTTGCACGCGAATGGGCCAGACGCCCGGACATTCCTGTCTACGCGGGCGCACCACGCCCCCTGCTGCGCACGCCGATCTACGCGGCCGACATACACGGAAGCGAAGGCATCACGGGCGTGAAGGTGTCCGAGCCGAAGCAACCGCTCGCCGATGGCAATGCGGTCGACTATTTGATCCGCACGCTGCGTGCCGCGCCCGAGAAGAGCGTGACGCTCGCGATGCTCGGGCCCGAGACCAACCTCGCGCTGGCGCTCACGCAAGCCCCGGACATCGTGCGCGGCCTGCGCGAGCTGGTGCTCATGGGCGGCGCGCACTTCAACGGCGGCAACATCACGCCGACGGCAGAGTTCAACGTGTTCGCCGATCCGCATGCGGCCGAGATCGTGCTGAAAAGCGGCGTGCCGATCACCATGCTGCCGCTGGATGTGACGCACAAGATCCTCACGAGCCCCGACCGCATCGCCAAGCTGCGCGGCCTCGGCAACCAGGCGGGCAAGACGGTGGCCGACATCCTCGATGCCTATGTGCAGCACGACATGCAGTACTACGGCCTGCCCGGCGGGCCGGTGCACGACGCGACGGTGATCGCCTACCTGCTGCAGCCTTCGCTCTTCAAGGGCAAGCAGGTGAACGTGGAAGTCGACAGCCGCGAAGGCATCGGCTTCGGCCAGACGGTGACCGACTGGTACGGTGGCCTGAAGCGCCCGGCCAATGTGAACTGGATCGCCGAGGGCGATGCGCAGGGCTTCTTCGATCTGCTGACACAGCGCATTTCTCGCCTGCCCTGAGCCGTTCCCGAGCGCGGCGCCCGTCACTTCGCGCCGCGTTTCGCGCACTTCGTCGCAATCCCATGGCGGTGGCGACGGCGCGCGGCAACCATGCGGGCTCCACTGACAACCACGTCGAGGAGATCCGCGATGCGCACCGCTTTCCGACCGATCCTGCTGCTGGCCTCGGGCCTGCTGCTGTCCTGCCAGCTTCTGGCCGCCGAGGCCGGCTGGCGGCAGCTGCGCATTCCGGGCGCGACGCCCGATGCCGCACCGACCGTGATCGCGCTCTATTACCCGACAGAGGCGTCCGCCCGCACCACGGCCATGGGGCCGTTCACGGTCCAGGCGGCCATCCAGTCAGCGCCCGAGGACAAGTTCAAGGGATTGATCCTGCTGAGCCACGGCATCGGCGGCACCGAGCTGGGCCACAGCAGCCTCGCCGAAGCGCTTGCGCGCAGCGGCTACATGGTCGCGGCCATCCGCCACCCCGGCGACAACTGGCAAGACGGGTCGCTGCTGCAGGCGGGTGCCAGCGTCTATTTCACGGAGCGGCCACGGCAGGTGTCGCGCGTGATCGATGCGTTGCTGCAGGACCGGCAGTGGAAGGACCGCATCGCCAGCGATGCCCAAGGCCCACGCATCGGCGCGGTCGGCCACTCGGCCGGTGGGTACACCGTGCTGGCGCTGGCGGGTGGGCAGGCCGACCTGTCGCGCATCCGCGCGCATTGCGAGGCCGAGCGCGCCGCGGACCCGATCTTCTGCGGCGTGAGCCGGAATGTGCCATCGGCGGCCAACGCGGCCGCGGCACCGGTCCTGCCTTCCCTGCGCGATCCGCGGGTGCGCGCGGTCGTGGCGCTGGCGCCGGCCGGCGTGCTCTTCACGGCATCTTCGCTCGCGGAGATCTGGGTGCCCACGCAGATATACGAGGCGGAGCAGGATCGCTTCCTCGTCCCGCGTTTCCACGCTGAATGGGTCGCGCAGAACATGCCTCGGGCCGAACTGCACCGCATCCCCAATGCCTGGCACTTCGCGTTCATGGACACGCCGGGCACGGCGATTCCCACCGACGACGGGAACATCGCGGACGACCCGCCGGGCTTCGACCGCAATGCTTTTCTCGCGCGCCTCGGCCGCGAGATTCCGACCTTCTTCGACAAGGCATTGCCGGGCCCATGAAAAAAGCCACGCTGCAGAACAGCGTGGCTTTTGTCTTTCTTGAACCGCGGCGGATCAGTGCTGCAGGATCTTGTTCAGGAAGTCCTTCGTGCGCGGCTGACGGTTCTCAGGGTGATTGAAGAACTCGTCCTTCGGGCAGTCTTCCAGGATCTTGCCGCCCACGTCGATGAAGATCACGCGGCTCGCGACCTTGCGGGCGAAGGCCATTTCGTGCGTGACCACCATCATGGTCATGCCTTCCTTGGCCAGGGCCACCATCACGTCGAGCACTTCGCCGACCATCTCGGGGTCGAGCGCCGAGGTGGGTTCGTCGAACAGCATCACGATCGGGTCCATCGACAGCGCACGGGCAATCGCCACGCGCTGCTGCTGGCCGCCCGAGAGCTGGCCCGGAAACTTGTCCTTGTGCGCCATCAGGCCCACGCGGTCGAGCATCTTGAGGCCGCGGGTCTTGGCCTCTTCGGCACTGCGGCCCAGCACCTTGATCTGCGCGATCGTGAGGTTCTCGGTCACCGACAGGTGCGGGAACAGCTCGAAGTGCTGGAACACCATGCCGACCTTGGAGCGCAGCTTGGGCAGGTTGGTCTTGGGGTCGTGCAACGGGATGCCGTTGACGGTGATCTCGCCCTTCTGGAAGGGCTCGAGCGCGTTCACGGTCTTGATGAGCGTGGACTTGCCGGAACCCGACGGGCCGCACACCACCACCACGTCACCCTTGGAGATGTTCACCGAGCAGTCGTTGAGCACCTGCACCGGGCCATACCACTTGGAGACGTTCTTGATTTCGATCATTTTTTCGGACATATCTTTCTCTCCGGTTCAGCCACTCAGCGAATGATGGCGATCTTCTTGTGCAGGCGCTTCACGAGCCACGACAAGGCATAACACATGATGAAGTAGACGACGGCTGCAAGCAGGTACGCCTCGATCGGGCGGCCGAAGTTCTTGCCGGCCGTCTCGAAGCCCTTGAGCATGTCGTAGGCACCGATGGCATACACCAGCGAGGTGTCCTGGAACAGGATGATGGTCTGCGTGAGCAGCACCGGCAGCATGTTACGGAACGCCTGCGGCAGCACCACCAGGCGCATGTTCTGACCGTAGGTCATGCCCACCGCCTGGCCCGCATTCACCTGGCCGCGCGGAATCGACTGGATGCCCGCGCGCATGATCTCGGAAAAGTACGCCGCCTCGAACGCGACGAAGGTGATCACGGCCGAGATTTCGGAGCGGTAGTTCGAGCCGAGCGAGCCGAACAGCGAATAGAACGACGCCGGCACCAGCAGGAAGAACCACAGGATCACCATCACCAGCGGAATGCTGCGCATGCCGTTGACGTAGATGGCGGCGGGCGTGTCCAGCCACTTCTTGCCCGACAGCCGCATGAGCGCGAGGATGGTGCCGAAGATCACGCCGCCGATCGTGGCCACCACCGTCAGCATGATGCTGAAGTAGAAGCCCTTGACGACGAAGTTGCTGATGACGTCCCAGTTGTAGAAGGACAGGTCGAGATTCATCATGTCAGTGTCCTCCGCCGCCGGCGCTGGCCGAGACGATGAAGCCCGGCACACGGGTCTTCTTCTCGATGAATGCCATGAGGCGGTTGATGGCCAGGGCCGACACCACGTAGCACGCCGTCACCGCGAGGTAGACCTCGATGCCGCGCGAGGTTTCTTCCTGCGCCTGCATGGCGAACATGGTGAGCTCGGTGACCGACACGGCGAACGCGACGGACGAGTTCTTGAAGATGTTCATCGTCTCGCTCGTGAGCGGCGGGATGATGATGCGGTAGGCCATCGGCAGGATCACGTAGCGGTAGTACTGCACCGTGGTGAAGCCCACCGCCATGCCCGCATAGCGCTGGCCCTTGGGCAGCGCCTGGATGCCCGAGCGCACCTGCTCGGCAATACGCGCCGAGGTGAAGAAGCCCAGCGCCAGCACCACCAGGATGAAGCTCGGCACGCTCTTCATCACCGGGATCAGCGCCGGAATGACGTGGTACCAGAGGAAGATCTGCACCAGCAGCGGGATGTTGCGGAAGAGCTCCACCCACGCATTGCCGAAACGCACCAGCCACGGGCTGTCGGGCAGCGTGCGGATGATGCCGATCAGCGAGCCCAGCACGAGCGCCACGATCAGCGCCAGCAATGCCACGGACACCGTCCAGCCCCAGGCCGAGAGCATCCATTGCAGGTAGCTCGGATATTCCCCACCCGGGTCCTGCAGGAAGACCTGCCAATCCCAGTTTCCCATTTCTTACTCCTTCACCGTCTTCGACAAAACCGTCCCTTGAAAAGAAACGCCCACCGCGAAAGGTGGGCGTCATTCACGCAGCGACGCGTGTTTATTCCTTGGTGACGTACTCTTCCGCGGGCTTGTCGTTCGGGTTGGCCCAGGCGTTCTTGGTGGCTTCGCCCAGCGGCAGGCCGATGGTCACGCCTGCCGGGGGAATCGGCTTCAGGAACCACTTGTCATAGAGCTTGGTCAGCTCGCCCGACTTGGCCTGTGCCTTGATGCTGTCGTCCACGGCCTTCTTGAAGGCGGGGTCGTCCTTGCGGATCATGATGGCGATCGGCTCGACGGCCAGCACGTCGTTCAGGATCTTGTAGTCCTTGGGCGACTTCGACTTGGCAGCGAGCGCAGCCAGGATCGAGCCGTCCATCACGAACGCATCGGCGCGGCCGGTTTCCAGCAGCAGGAAGCTGTCGGAGTGGTCCTTGCCGTAGACCTCCTTGAAGGTCAGGTTCTCGGCGCGCTTTTGCTTGCGCACGGTTTGCAGCGGCGTGGTGCCGGTGGTGGTGGCAACCGTCTTGTCCTTCAGGTCGGCCAGCGAGTTGATGCCCGAGTTGGCCTTGACGACGATCTTGGTTTCTTCGACGTAGGTGGTCACGCCGAAGGCCACGTCCTTCTGGCGGGTGGCGTTGTTGGTGGTCGAGCCGCACTCGATGTCCACGGTGCCGTTCTGCACGAGGGGAATGCGGTTCTGCGAGGTGACGGGCTGGTACTTGACTTCGAGCTTCTTGCCGGCGGCCTTCTCGAGGTCCTTGATGATGTTGGCGCAGACGTCGTAGTGGAAGCCGGTGTACTGGCCGTTGCCCAGCGTGTACGACAGGCCGGAAGATTCGCGCACGCCTTCGGTGATGGTGCCCGAGGCCTTGATCTTGGCCAGGGTGTCATTGGCCTGAGCGAAGGCGCCGCTGGTGGCGAACGCCGCGATTGCCAATGCCATTGCTTGTTTTTTCATACAGAAAACTCCTGAGGGTGACTGAAACAGATACAACTAAATTCTAGACATACATATTTTGCGTGATACCCGGACCAACCCGGTGCATCCGGGGGGCATCCCGCCGTGCATTGCTGCACCGGCTGCGCGCATCGCGGCGCCAGCCTGGTGCGAT
Source organism: Variovorax sp. ZS18.2.2 (assembly GCF_024701975.1). GTDB lineage: Bacteria > Pseudomonadota > Gammaproteobacteria > Burkholderiales > Burkholderiaceae_C > Variovorax. The sequence goes on along the minus strand of NZ_JANLNM010000004.1, from coordinate 82,487 downwards.
CCTGCCTCCTGGCATTGTCCGACTTTCACTAAGCAGCCTTTGTGCCCGAAGGCTCGGCAGCCGGGGGGACCGGTGCGGCGGACAGGCGCACCGGCTGGGTCAGGTTCTCTGGAATCAGCAGCGCCTCCATCTCGGCGCGCGTCATGATGCCGAGCGACTCCGCCACCAGGTCGATGGGCCCGCCGGTGGCGAGCGCGGTCTTGGCGATGAGCGCGGCCTTCTCGTAGCCGATGAGCGGATTGAGCGCGGTGACCAGCGTGACCGACTCGCGCACCCGCTTGGCCAGGAACTCGCGGTTGGCCTCGATGCCGTCGACGCAGTTCAGCTGCAGCGTGTTGCAGGCATTGCCCAGGTGCTTGATGCTCTTGAACAGGCTCCAGCCCATGATCGGCTCGAAGGCGTTGAGCTGCAGCTGGCCGGCCTCGGACGCCATGGTCACGGTGATGTCGTTGCCGATGACCTCGAAGGCCACCTGGTTCATCACTTCCGGAATCACCGGGTTGACCTTGCCCGGCATGATCGACGAGCCCGCCTGCCGCGCGGGCAACCGGATCTCGCCGAAGCCGGCCTGCGGGCCGCTGGAGAGCAGGCGCAGGTCGTTGCAGGTCTTGCTGAGCTTGGTGGCCACGCGCTTCAACACGCCCGACAGCTGCACGAAGGCGCCCGTGTCCTGCGTGGCTTCGATGAGGTTGGCCGCCTGCTTGAGCGGCACGCCGGTCTGCTCGGCCAGGTACTGGCAGGCGAGGTTGGCATAGCCGTGCGGCGCGTTGATGCCGGTGCCGATGGCGGTGGCGCCGAGGTTGATTTCCTCGATCAGCGCACGGGCCTCGCCCAGCCGAGCCTCGTCCTCGCCGATCATGATCGCGTAGGTCAGGAACTCCTGGCCCAGCGTCATCGGCACGGCGTCCTGCAGCTGGGTGCGGCCGATCTTCAGAATGTCCTTGAACTCGAGCGCCTTGGCCTCGAAGCTGCGGCGCAGCGCGGCCATGGCTTCGAGCAGCTTGCCGATCGCGAACCACAGCGCCAGGCGCACCGCCGTCGGGTACACGTCGTTGGTGCTCTGCGAGGCGTTGACGTGGTCGTTGGGGTGCAGCACGTCGTAGCGCGCCTTCTCGTGGCCGAGCTTTTCGAGCGCGAGGTTGCAGATGACCTCGTTCGCGTTCATGTTGGTCGAGGTGCCGGCGCCGCCCTGGATCACGTCGACCACGAACTCGTCGAGCAGCTTGCCCTCGATGAGGTCCTCGCAGGCCAGGATGATCGCGGCGGCGCGGTCGCGGTCGATGGCGCCCAGGTCGGCATTGGCGCGGGTGGCCGCCTTCTTCACATAGGCCAGCGCGCGAATGAGGTCGGGCATGGCCGAGATGCGGGTGCCGGAGATCGCGAAGTTCTCGACGGCACGCGCCGTATGCACGCCCCAGTAGGCGGCGGCGGGAATCTGCTTCTCGCCGAGGAAGTCGTGTTCGGTCCTGAAATTGGAGCTCATACAGGTTCCTCGGCTAAAAAAAAGCACGCGGATGGCGCGTGCCTCGAATGATGCCGCTATTGCAACTGAAGTTGCAGCTGAAGTTGCGGCTGAAGAAAAACTGCCGCGACTGTAGTACCGGCGTGCTCATGGTGCCAATGCTGAATGCGGGAGGCCTCATGCGCGGCATTTATAGATTGTGCAGCGCACAAAACCGGAGTCAGCGAGCCGCCGGCTGGGTGCCGACGAGGTACGACCAGAGCGCGTCGGCCGTGCGCTTGGGCTGGATGCCTTCGGACACCGCCGCGACCTTGGCGGAGCGCCCGGTGCCGGTCTTCACCGGTGCCGGGGCGCTCGGCTTCTCGCGGTAGGCGCGGATTTCCATCGTCGCCTCCAGGCTGTCGATCTCTGGCGGCAGCGCGCTCACGAGCTTGCGGGCCTTGATTTCCTTGCGCACCGCGCTCTGCGGCAGGAAGGCGATGCCGTGGCCTTCGAGCGCCATGACCTTCAGGCCCTCGGCCATGTCGGTCTCGTAGACGCGGTCCAGGTGGATGGCCGTGCCCGACTCCTTGAGCAACTGGTCGACCACGCGACCCAGGTAGGCGCCGGGCGCGTAGCCCAGGTAGGGCAGCGGCTGGCCCGGGCGGCCCGGCAGCCGGAAGCGCGGCGCGCCGTCGGCATCGGCCTTGACCCAGGGGGCCACGGTTTCCTCGCCGAGGCTCACCATCTCATACTTGTTGTTGTCCAGCTGCAGCGGCTGCGAGGGGTGGTGGTAGGCGATCAGCAGGTCGCAACTGCCTTCGACCAGCCGCAGCACCGCGTCATGCACGTTGAGCGCGATGAGCCGGCTCTTGATCGGCCCGAAGTGCTCGCGCAGGCTGGTCACCCACGAGGGGAAGAAGGTGAAGGCCAGCGTGTGCGGCACGGCGATCTCGATCACGTCCTGCCCGGCGGCCGAGTGGCCGCGCAGCATGGCCCGGGTGCTCTGCAGCGACTGCAGCATCTCGATGGCCTGGCTGTAGAGCGTCTGGCCCGCGGGCGTGAGGCGCGTGGGGTAGGAGCTGCGATCGACGAGGTCGGTGCCGGCCCAGCCTTCGAGCGCCTGGATGCGGCGGGAGAACGCGGGTTGCGTCACGTGCCTCAACTGGGCCGAGCGGCTGAAGCTGCGGGTCTCCGCCAAGCTGATGAAGTCTTCAAGCCACTTTGTTTCCATGAGTGACGATTATGCGAGCGCCGCGCCATACTGGGCGCCCCCTCCTTTTCCCGCATCCACCATGCCTTCAGACGATCTGCTCGCCCTCAGCGCCACCGAACTCTCGCGCCGCATCGCGGCCCGCGAGCTGTCCTGCCATGAGCTCATGCAGGCCTCGCTGGCCCGCATCGAGGCGCTGAACCCGCGCTTCAATGCCATCGTCTCGCTGCGGGAGCCGGAACAGTTGCTGGCCGAAGCGAGCGAGCGCGATGCCGAGCTGGCACGCGGCGAACGGCGCGGCTGGATGCACGGTTTTCCGCTCGCGGTGAAGGACCTGAGCCATGCCGAAGGGCTGCCGACCTCGATGGGCTCGCCCCTGTCGCCGCGCTCGCCTTCGCGCATCGACAGCCTGCACGTCGCCCGCATGCGCGCGGCCGGCGCCATCGTCATCGGAAAGACCAACACGCCCGAGTTCGGCCTCGGCTCTCACACCTACAACACGGTGTTCGGCATCACCCGCAACGCCTACGCGCCCGACCGGAGCGCAGGCGGCAGCAGCGGCGGCGCGGCCGTGGCGCTGGCCCTGGGCATGCTGCCGGTGGCCGACGGCAGCGACATGATGGGGTCTCTCCGCAACCCCGCCGCCTTCAACAACGTAGTCGGCATGCGGCCCTCGCGCGGTCGCGTCCCCGGCGATCCGGAGCAGGAGCTGTTCTTCCAGCAACTGAGCACCGAAGGTCCGATGGCGCGCACGGTGGAAGACACGGCGCGGCTGCTCGCGGTGCAGTCGGGCTTCGACGGACGCGTGCCGCTGTCGTCGCCGCACGCCCTGCCCTCGCCCGACGAACTCTCGCTCGATGGCGACGGCAAGGGCCTTCGCATCGGCTGGCTCGGCAGCATCTGGCCCGAGCTGCCGCTGGCGCCCGGCATCCGCGAGCTCGGCGAGAAGGCGCTCGACACCTTCCGCACCATCGGCTGCGAGGTGGAGCCCTGCGCGCTCGATGTGCCGCGCGAGCACAACTGGAGCGCGTGGCTGCGGCTGCGGCAGCTGCTCGTCGGCGGCAAGCTTGGCGCGTACCTGAGCGATCCGAAGCTGTTCGCGCAGTTGAAGCCCGAGGCGCAGTGGGAAATCGATCAGAGCCAGCACCTGGATGCGGCGTCGCTGTACCAGGCCTCGATCTATCGTTCGAACGTGTACCGCGCGTTCCTCAAGCTCTTCGAGCGCTTCGATTTCGTCGTGGCGCCGACCGCGCAGGTCTTTCCGTTCGATGCCGAACTGCACTGGCCCGCTGAGGTGAATGGCGTGAAGAGCGATACGTACCACCGCTGGATGGAGATCGTCACGCCGTTCACGCTGGCGGGGCTGCCGACGCTGAATGTGCGCGCCGGCTTCGGTGAAGGCGGTTTGCCGATGGGCTTGCAACTCGCGGGGCCGATCCATGCCGACCTTGACGTGCTGCGGCTCGGGCATGCGTATGACCAGGCCTGCGGCTGGGGCGCTCACCGCCCTTCGGCTCTGGCTTGACTCCCTCCCCCGCTGGGGGAGGGTTGGGGTGGGGGCAAGCGGCCGTCGATCGAGGGCTGCCCGCGTTGCAAGCGCCGTCTGCCCCCATCCCAGCCTTCCCCCAGCGGGGGAAGGAGCAAGACATCAGATCGGGGTGAGCACGCCACGCCCCGCGAAGTGCCCTTGGGCATTCGCGAGGAAATGGTCCACCGACTTCTGCGTCGCCTCGGGCGACCAGCCGGCCATGTGCGGCGTGAGCAGGACGTTGTCGAGGCCAACGAGCGGCTCGGGCCGCTTGGGTTCGCTCTCGTACACATCGACACCTGCACCCGCGATGCGGTTCTCGCGCAGCGCCGCGGCCAGCGCCTCGGTATCGACCACACTGCCGCGGCCGATGCTCACGAGGTAGCCCTGCGGCCCCAGCGCATCGAGCACTTCGGCGTTGACCAGGTGCTTGGTCGCAGGCCCGCCCGGCGCCGCAAGGATCAGGAAATCCGCCCAGCCCGCGAGCGACTTCAGGTCGTCGAAGTAGCGGTGCGTCGCGCCTTCGCGCGGCTTCCTGTTGTGATAGCCGACTTCCATGTCGAACGCCGCCGCGCGCTTGGCGATCTTCTGGCCGATGGTGCCGAGGCCCAGGATGCCGAGCTTCTTGCCCGACACGTTGGCCGGCTGCGGAATCGCTTCGCGCCACACGCCTTCGCGGCACAGCCGGTCGAGCTTGCGGAACTCGCGCACGATGCCGATCAGGAGCCCGAAGGCGTGGTCGGCCACGCAATCGTCGTTGGTGCCCGCGCCATTGGCGGTCACGATGCCACGGGCACGCGTCACTTCGAGCGGCACGCCTTCATAGCCCGCGCCCAGGCAGCAGATCAGCTCGACGGCCGGCATGGCCGCGATTTCCTCGGGGGTGATGCCGATGACGCCGATGGTCAGCACCGCGCGGAATGTCTTGCCGTGCTCTGCCACCGCGGCGGCGCGCTCGGCAGCGCTGAAGGCAAAGGTCGCGTCGTAGACCTCGGCAATCTGGGCCTGATGGGCGCGCGAGAGGCGGTTGAGCACCAACAGGGGAATCTTGGTCGACACGTCTGAACTCCTGGAATCGATGGAAAGGGTTGAATGATCGGGCTAGAGCAGCGGCGCTGCTTCGCTCTTCTGCAAAGCCCACATCTGGGCGTAGCGGCCCTGTTTGGCGAGCAGTTCGCCATGCGTGCCGCGCTCGACGATCACGCCGGACTCGAGCACCAGGATCTCGTGCGCATCGACCACGGTCGAGAGGCGGTGCGCAATGACCAGCGTGGTCTTGTCCTGCGCGGCGCTCTTGAGCTCCGATTGAATGGCGCGCTCGTTGGCCGAATCGAGTGCCGAGGTGGCCTCATCGAAGATCACGATCGGCGGGTTCTTCAAGAGCGTGCGCGCAATGGCCACGCGCTGCTTCTCGCCGCCCGAGAGCTTGAGGCCGCGCTCGCCCACGGTCGTTTCGTAGCCCGCGGGCGTGGCAGAGATGAAGTCGTGGATGCGTGCGGCTCGCGCTGCGCCTTCCACCTCTTCGCGCGTCGCACCGGGCCGGCCGTAGGCGATGTTGTATTCGACCGTGTCGTTGAACAGCACCGTGTCCTGCGGCACGATGCCGATGGCCCGGCGCACGCTCGACTGGGTGACCTCGCGGATGTCTTCGCCGCCGATAGTGATGCGCCCCTGCTGCACGTCGTAGAAGCGATAGAGCAACCGCGCCAGCGTGGACTTGCCCGAGCCCGACGGGCCGACCACAGCCACTGTTTTCCCCGCCGGGATCTCGAAGCTCACATGCTTGAGGATCGGTCGCGCGGCTTCGTAGGCGAAGCTCACGTCCTCGAAGCGAATGGTGGAATCGGCACCGGCCAGGGGCTGTGCCGTGGGTGCATCGCGCACCTCGCGCTCCTTCTCCATCAGCACGAACATCTTGTCCAGGTCGGTCAGGCTCTGCTTGATCTCGCGGTAGATCACGCCCAGGAAGTTGAGCGGAATGTAGAGCTGGATCATGAAGGCGTTGACCATCACCAGGTCGCCCAGCGTCATGCGCCCTTCGACCACGCCCGAGGTGGCGCGCCACAGCATCAGCACCAGGCTGACGGCGATCAGCAGTTGTTGCCCGATGTTGAGCATGCTCAGCGTGCGCTGGCTCTTGATGGCCGCCTTGCGGTAGCGGTCGAGGCTCGCGTCGTAGCGCTTCGCCTCGAACTCCTCGTTGTTGAAGTACTTGACCGTCTCGTAGTTCAAGAGCGAATCGACTGCGCGGCTCTGGGCCGTCGAGTCGAGTTCGTTCATGGTCTTGCGGAACTGGGTGCGCCACTCGGTCACGGTCACCGTGAAGGTGATGTAGAGCACCAGCGCGGCCACGGTGATCCAGACGAACAGCCAGTCGAACTTCACGCCCAGGATCGCGAGCACCAGCACCAGCTCGATGATGGTGGGCACGATGCTGTAGAGCGACATCGAGATGAGCGAGTGCACGCCGCGCGTGCCGCGCTCGATGTCGCGCGTCATGCCACCGGTCTGGCGCTCCAGGTGGAAGCGCAGGCTCAGCGCGTGCAGATGGCCGAACACCTCCAGCGCGATCTGCCGCGCCGTGCCCTCGGTGGCCTTGGCGAAGATCAGCTCCCGCAGCTCGCCGAAGAGCGCGGTCGAGAAGCGCAGGAGGCCATAGGCGAGCAGGAGCCCGATGGGCACGATCAGGAGCGCCTGCGCCATGTCCGGCTTGGGCGTCATCGTGTCGACGAGGTTCTTCAGCAGCACCGGCACGCCCACGTTGGCCACCTTGGCGCCCACCATGAACGCGAGCGCGGCCATCACGCGCCACTTGTATTGCCAGAGGTAGGGGAAGAGCCGACGCAGCGTCGCCCAGTCGGAGCGGTCGCTTTTCGCCGGCGGATGGCCGGAGACGGTGTGGGAAGAAGAGGGCGAGGAGGTGGGGGCTTCGCCGCTGCGGCGCATGAGGGACAATCGTGGTTGTTGTTTGTTGCCAGATTGTGCCCATGTCAGATACTTCCAGTGCTGCCGCCGCAGCGACCCTCAAAAGCCTGCCCACCGACATGGAGCTGGTGCTCAAGGTCATCCCGATGCCGGCCGATTGCAACGTCAACGGCGACATCTTCGGCGGCTGGGTCATGGCCCAGTGCGACTTGGCCGGCTCGGTGATTCCGGCGCGCTACGCCAAGGGCCGGCAGGCCACGGTGGCGGTCAACGAGTTCATCTTCAAGCAGCCGGTGCGCCTCGGCGACATCCTCTCGTTCTATTCGAAGCTGGTGCGCGTCGGGCGCACTTCGGTCACGGTGACGGTCGAGGTGTTCGCCGAGCGCTTCCGGGCGCAGGGCGAGTACATCAAGGTGACGCAAGCCACGTTCACCTATGTGGCGATCGACGACAACGGCCGGCCGCGCGTCATCGAGCAGCAGCCCTGAACGCCGTCAGGCGCCCGGGTCGCGCACGCGCTCGAAGCGCTCGAACTCGCGATTGACCCAGCGCCCGTCGCGCCGCTCGGTGCGGCGGATGTAGACGGTCTGCACGATGTCGCGGGTGTGGGCATCGATCTCGATCGGGCCGCGCGGGCTCTCGAACTTGAGGCCGCGGAAGGCGTCGACCAGCCGCTCCCCACTCGCATTGCCGCGCGCCGAAGGCGATGTCATCGCCGCATCGATGGCGGCGAGCGCATCGTGCGCCGCCACCGCGAAATAGCCCGGCCGCAAATGGCTGCCGTACTCCGTCTCGAAGACACCCGTGAAGCGGCGGTTGGCCGGCGATTCGTGCGCGAACGAGTAGTGGTGGCTGGTCACGAGCCCATCGGCCAGTTCGCCGATGCCTTGGAGGTAGTGGTCGTCGGTGGCGTCGCCGGTCGCGAGCAGGCGGATGCCGGTGTCGGCCATGCCGCGGTCGCGCCAGAACTTGAGGAACGTCGCCGGCATCTGCCCCGAGGGCAGGAAGAAGAACACCGCCTGCGGCTTGAGCTCGCGCAGCCGCAGCATGTAGGCCGAGTAGTCGAGCGTGTTGAGCGGCACCCGCAGCATCGCGCCGACCTGCCCGCCGCCGGCGGTGATGCCCGCGACGAAGGCGCTTTCGGCATCGACGCCCGAGGCGTAATCGGCCACCACGGTGCAGACCTCGCGCAGGCCCTGCTGCAGCGCCCAGCGCGCGAGCGGCAGCGTGACCTGGGCGATGGTGAACGACAGCCGCACCGCATACGGACAGCGCGCCGTGATGCCCGAAGAGGCCGCGTTCATCACCACCAGCGGCAGCTTCGCCTGCACGGCGACGGTGCCGACGGCGTAGGCGTTGGAGCTGAAGTCCAGGCCGGTGAGCAGATCGACGCGCTCGTTCTCCACGAGGTCCTGCGCATTGCGGCGCGCCTGCTCGGGCGCGCTGCCCGGCACGTCGCGGCGCAGCAGCTCGACGGGCCGACCCGCGATCTGCTGGTTGTGCGCGGCCAGCCAGACCGACATGCCCGCATCGAACTGGCGCCCGCCGCCCGCATAAGGACCGGACCAGGAACCGATGACACCGATGCGCAGCGGGCGAACGCGCGCCAGGACCACGGAAGGCGCCGCCAAGGTGCCTGCAAGCAGGCCCAAAGTACGCCTGCGCGCAAGGTCGACTGCTACTTTTTCAGTAGCATCATCTGCCCGCTGGACGGGCGTTTCAGGCGGTCTTGTCTCGAAAAATTGCACGGCAGACAGTGTAAAGGGCCACTGTCTGCAGGCAACGCGGGAGGAACCCTCAGACCTTCGAGAAATCGGGCTTGCGCTTCTCCATGAAGGCGCCGAAGGCTTCCTTGGCAGCCGGTTCGCGCAGCATGCGGCCGAAGCTCGCGCCCTCTTCGCCCATGCGCTCGAGCACGGCCGGCAGTTGCGCCTTCTTCAGCAGGCGCTTGGTCTCGACCAGCGCGCTCAGCGGCTTGGCCGCGAGCTTGCGGGCCTGCGTTTGCGCGATGCCGTTGGCTTCGGTGGGCGGCACGACACGGTTGACCAGGCCCACTTCGAGCGCGGCCTCGGCCATGAAGGGTTCGCCCAGCAGCAGCGCCTCGGCCGCGCGGTGGTAGCCGAGCATCTGCGGCACCAGCAGGCTCGACGCCGCTTCGGGGCACAGGCCCAGGTTCACGAAGGGCATCGAAAACGCTGCGTTGTCACCGGCATAGACGAGGTCGCAATGGAACAGCATCGTCGTACCGATGCCCACGGCCGGGCCGCAGACCGACGCGACGATGGGCTTCGGAAAGGTCGCGATGCCGCGCAGGAACCGGAACACCGGGGACTCCTGCGTGGCAGGCGGCGCGTTGAGGAAGTCGCCGATGTCGTTGCCCGCGCTGAAGATCGTCGGGTCGCCCTGGATCAGCACGCAGCGCACGGCCGCCTCGCTCTCGGCCGTGGCCAGCGCGTCGGCCAGCTCGGCGTACATGCTGCTGGTGATCGAGTTCTTCTTGTCGACGCGGTTGAAGGTGATGGTCATCACACCCGCTTCGGTGTGGACGAGGATGTCGCTCATGGGAAGGGTCCTTGGGTAAAAACGGTTGCTGCTGCTGGCGATGCGCTCAGGCGTCGAGGGCTTCGCGGACGAAATCGAGGCGGTCCTGCCCCCAGAACATCTGGTCGCCGACGAACATGGTGGGAGCGCCGAACACGCCGCGCTCCACCGCCTCCTGCGTGACGGCCTTCAGGCGGTCCTTCGTCTCCTGCGCGCCGGCCAATGCGAGCAGGCCCGCAGCGTCGAAGCCCGCATTCTGCAAGACGGCGCCGACGGTCGCCGGGTCGTTGAGGTTCTGCGGCTCGACCCACATCGCGTGGTAGATCACATCGACATACGCGCCAAAGCGTTCGGGCTCCTTCATCTGCATGCCGGTGGCACCGCGCATCAGCAGCAGTGTGTTGATCGGGAAGTGCGGGTTGTGAACGAACGGCACGCCATAGCGCCTGGCGAAGCGCTTGAGGTCGATGTTCATGTACGGGCCCTTGGGCTTGATCTCCGCGGGCGAATGGTTGCCGGTGGCCTGGAACACGCCGCCCAGCAGCATGGGCTTCCACACCAGTTCGGCGCCGGTGTCCGCGCACACATGCGGCAGTTGGGTCGCGGCCAGATAGGCGGCGGGGCTGCCGAAATCGAAATAGAACTCGACGGTCTTTGTCATGGGCGTCTCCGGATCTTTTGATTTGTTTGTCAGAACTTCTCGGACCAGGGCCGCAGATCCAGCTCGTGCGTCCACGCGTCGCGCGGCTGCGAATGCAGCATCCAGTAGCTGTCGGCGATGTGGTCTGGGTTCAGGATGCCGTCGCTCTCCTTGAGCGCATAGCGCTCGGGAAAGTTGCTGCGGATGAATTCGGTGTCGATGGCGCCGTCGACCACCACGTGCGCGACGTGAATGCCCTGCGGCCCCAGCTCGCGCGCCATCGATTGGGCCAGTGCGCGCAAGGCCATCTTTGCACCCGAGAACGCACCGAAGTTCGCGGCGCCACGCAGCGATGCGGTCGCTCCGGTGAAGATGATCGTGCCGCGATGCCCGCCTTGCGGCACTTCGCGCGCCACCATGCGCTTGGCCACTTCGCGCCCGTTGAGAAAGCCCGAGAAGCACGCCATCTCCCACACCTTGAAGTACTTGCGCGCGGTCTCGGTGAGGATGCTCTCTGGCACGTTGGCGCCGATGTTGAACACCATCACCTCGATCGGGCCGACAGTCGATTCGATCTGCTCGATGAGCGCGACGACCTCTTCTTCTTTCCGCGCATCGCATGCAAAGGCATGGGCGCGGCCGCCATCGGCTTCGATCTGCGCGACCAGCGGTTGCAGCTTGTCGAGGCTGCGCCGCGTGACGCAAGCGGCGAAGCCCTCGCGCGCGAAACGGCGGGCGATGGCGCCGCCGGTGGCATCGCCGGCTCCGACGATGAGTGCGGCTTTCTGCAGAGCGGCCATTTCTATTCCTTGTAGTAGACGATCTGATTGGAGGTGGCGAGCAACACGCCCTTCTCGCTCCACAGATGCGCCGTCTGGTCGAAGAATCCGTTGAAGAACTGCTGCCCCGCCGCACGGCCCAGCAGGTAGCCCGTGCCGACCTCGGCCAGTTGCTCCGGCCCGGCGTGGAAGTAGGTGGTGATCGACACCGTGCCCGCCGGCACATGCTTGGCGCGGCGCAGCCAGACGCGTGGATAGAACATGTCGCTCATCGCGGCGAGCGAAGCAAAGTCGAGCGGCCGCGGCTGCGCATCGCGCAGCCAGATGCGGGTTTCGCTGTGCTGCAGGCTCTCGTCCCACTTCGCGGGAATGCCGCCGCTGAACGGGCGCATCTCGTACTGGTTGATCCAGGCCACGCCGGACGGGCCGATGCTCATTCGCTCGACCGTTGCGGGCGCGGGCGCCTCGGGCATCGGCATGTCGCTCTCGCCCCAGGTATCGCGGCGCGCGGCGGTCACCACGGTGGCGGTGGTGGTCATGTTCGGCGCGCCGCTCGCGCCGGCCTGCGTGATCTGCACGGTCCAGTGCTGCGTCGAGCGGTTGGTGCGCACGACCGTGGCCTGGATGTCGAACGCGCCAGCTTCGAGCGCGGCTGCGTAGTTGACGGTCAGCGCGATCGGCGTGCCGAGCACATCGGGATGCCGCATCACCGACTGCAGCACGAGTGCCGCGGTGGTGCCCCCGAAAGGGCCGACCATGTTCCAGTAGTCGGGGCTGGTCATGCCCGTGAAGTGGCCCACGCGGATGTCGCTGTGGTGCAGGGCCAGGGCTTTGTCGAAGGGGTGTTGCGTGCTGCTCATGGTGCTTGCAGTGTGCCTCCGGAGGATGGCGTCACGCAGTCGTGTGCGGGACGTTGGCGTGCTGCACCGCCGCAGGCGCGGCAGGTGCGGTAAGAGCGGCCAGCCGGTGCAGCTTATCGACCATGCTCGGCCAGAGGCTCTGGCTGAACTGCTCGCGGAAGAAGCCGAAGTGCCCGATGCGCCGCGCCTGCACGTCGGCCGGTGCGATGCGCTCGACCGCGCTCGGCGCGCCCGTGTAGAAGCTCAGCAGGCTCTCGGTGCCGGCGAGCGTCATCAGTTCGTCGTCGGCGATCGACAGCGCGAGCACCGGGAAGCGCACGCGCCCATAGCTTCGCGCGGCCAGCTCACCTTCCGCGCCCAGGCTGTAGCGCGGGTGGAGGCACCAGCGCCGCCATTGCAGGATCACGCCGCGCGGCAGGTCGCCGACCTTTTTCAGCTTGCGACCCGGAAAGTAGCCGAACAGCCGCGTGACCAGCGGCACGAGCACGAACCAGAAGTACAGGATGCTGCGCTTGAGCCTCGGCGCGTTCTCGCGCCAGTAGCCGCTGCCGGCCGCGATGCTGATGAGGCCCGCGACCTGCTCGGGACGCTGCAGGAAGCCCGGCAGCTGCGCGCCGAGGCTGTGGCCCAGCAGGTAGAGAGGTTCATCGGGAAGCGCGGCCTTGGCGGTGTCGATCACCGCTTCGTAATCGCGTGCCCAGTCGAACAGGTCGGCCTTGAAGCCACGCAGCGGTGCATTGCCGCGCGAGTCGCCCGAGCCCCGGTAGTCGAAGGTCCAGACGCGCAGGCCCTGGCTGGCGAGCCATTGCGCGAAGGGTTCATAGAACGATTGGCGCACGCCCATCGCGCCGCCGATCACGATGCTGGCGCGCGGTGCGCCGGCGGGCTCGTAGCGGCGCACCGCCAGTTGCTGCGCGCCGCCGTCGACCGGGAGTTGCTGCGTCTGCATGAAGTTGTCTCCTTCGTTGCGCTGGCACTCGTCGTGGTGTCTTGCGCGTAGTCGATCAGACGCGTTCGAAAATTCCTGCAGCGCCTTGCCCCATGCCCACGCACATCGTGACCATGCCGTACTTCAGGTTCTCGCGGCGCAGCGCATGCACCACGGTCGCCGCGCGGATCGCGCCGGTCGCGCCGAGCGGATGGCCCAGTGCAATCGCGCCACCCATCGGGTTGACCTTCGACGGGTCGAGCCCCAGCGTGTTGATCACCGCGAGCGATTGCGCGGCGAAGGCTTCGTTGAGCTCGAACCAGTCGATGTCCTCGTGCTTGAGGCCGGCATAGCGCAGCGCAGCGGGAATGGCCTCGATCGGGCCGATGCCCATGATGTGCGGCGGCACGCCCTTGCTCGCGAAGCTCACGAAGCGCGCGAGCGGCGTGAGGCCGTATTGCTTGACGGCCTTCTCGCTCGCGAGGATCAGCGCGCCCGCGCCGTCGGAGGTCTGTGAGCTGTTGCCGGCCGTCACGGTGCCGCGCGCGGCGAACACGGTGCGCAGCTTGGCCAAGCCTTCGAGGCTGGTGTCGGGGCGCGCGCCTTCGTCCAGGTTCACGGTGCGGGTCTTGGCAATCGACTCGCCGGTCTCCAGGTTCGGCGCGCGGTCAGTCACTTCGATGGGCGTGATCTCGTCGGCGAACTTGCCGGCCTTCTGCGCGGCCAGTGCCTTCTGGTGCGAGGCGAGCGCGAACTCGTCCTGCGCCTCGCGGCTCACCTTCCACTGCTGCGCGACCTTCTCGGCCGTGAGGCCCATGCCGTAGGCAATGCCCACGTCGCCTTCGCGCTCGAAGATGGAAGGCGACAGCGACGGCGAGTTGCCCATCATCGGCACCATGCTCATGCTCTCGACACCGGCCGCGATCATCACGTCGGCTTCGCCGACACGGATGCGGTCCGCCGCCATCTGCACGGCCGAGAGACCCGAGGCGCAGAAGCGGTTGACAGTGATGCCGCCGATGCTGGTCGGCAGGCCCGCGAGCACCGCGCCGATGCGCGCGACGTTCAGGCCCTGCTGCGATTCGGGAATCGCACAGCCGCAGATGATGTCTTCGATGGCCTTGGGGTCGAGTCCCGGCACGGCGGCGAGCGCAGCCTTCAGCGTCGTCGCGAGCAGGTCGTCGGGACGGTAGTTGCGGAAGTAGCCGCGGTGGGACTTGCCGATGGGGGTGCGGGTGGCGGAGACGATGTAGGCGTCTTGAATCTGTTTCATGGGTAGCTCCTGGATTTGGCTCCTTCCCCCTCTGGGGGAAGGTTGGGATGGGGGCAAGCGGCCTTCAACTCGTCCAATCGGTTGATGACAGCCTGAAGCACCCCTTCAAAATTGACAAACGGATCGTTTGACGCGAAACGCAGCACGTCGAATCCCTGTGCACGCAGGAAGGCATCGCGCCGCGCGTCGTAGCCTTCTTGCGCCTGGTGTTGCGATCCGTCGATCTCGACAATCAGCTTGGGGTCGAGGCATGCAAAGTCAGCGATGAAATTGCCGATCGGGTGCTGGCGACGAAACTTCACCCCCAGTTGCTCGCTTCGAATTCCGCTCCAAAGCCTGCGCTCGGAATCGGTCATCTCGCCTCGCAGAGCGCGGGCGTTCTGCTGTGCTTTGGGAGTGGATTGGTTTTGCATAGGCTGCTTGCCCCCATCCCGGCCTTCCCCCAGAGGGGGAAGGAGGAAGAGGGAACCTCGTCAGTTGCGCACCGGCTTCCCCGTGCTCAACATCCCCATGATCCGCTCCTGCGTCTTGGGATGCACGATGAGCGAGCAGAACGCCTTGCGCTCCAGCGTCATCAGGTATTCCTCGGTCACGAGCGAGCCCGCGTCCACGTCGCCGCCGGTGACCACGTTCGCGATCAGGCTCGCGATGTGGAAGTCGTGCGCGCTGATGAAGCCGCCGTCGCGCATGTTCACCAGCTGGCCCTTGATCGTCGCGGCGCCGCTGCGGCCCGCCACGCGGAAGGTGCGGCGCAGCGGTGCGCGGTAGCCAGCGTCGGCCATCGCCTTGGCTTGCTGCAGCGCGACGTAGAGCAGTTCGTCCTTGTTGGGCACGATCACGTCGCTGTCGAGCAGGTAGCCCAGCTTCTTCGAATCGAGCGCGCCCGTGCCGACCTTCGCCATCGCCGCGGCGGTGAAGCCTTCGGTGAGGAAAGGCAGCAGGTCTGTGCCCGTGGAAGCCGATGCGTTCTCGGCCGCACGGCGTGCGATGTAGGTCAGGCCGCCCGCGCCGGGGATCAGGCCCACGCCCACTTCGACCAGGCCGATGTAGCTTTCCATCGCAGCCACGCGCTTGGCCGAATACACGGCCAGCTCGCAACCGCCGCCCAGCGCCAGGCCGCGCACGGCCGACACGACCGGCACACTGGCGTAGCGAATCTTGAGCATCACGTTCTGCAGCTCTTCTTCCGCGCCTTCGACTGCGCCGATGCCCGCGACCACGAAGGCCGGCAGCATCGCCTGCAGGTCGGCGCCGACCGAGAACATCTCGTCGGGCGACCAGATCACCAGGCCCTTGTATTCAGCCTCGGCCAACTCCACCGCGGCGCCCAGCGCTTCGGCCACATCGGGGCTGATGGCGTGCATCTTCGAATGGATGCTTGCAATGAGCACTTCGCCGTCGAGCGTCCACACGCGCACGTCGCCTTCGTCGCTGATCGTCGTGCCCGCGGTGTTCGCGTCGGGCGCGTTCGCGCCGAGCACGCTCTCGGGAAACAGCTGGCGGTCGTGCACCGGCAACTTGCGTTGCGGAACGAACTGGCCCTGCGACGCGCTCCACGAGCCTTCGGGCGTGTGCACGCCACCGGCCTTGGCCACGGCGCCTTCGAACACCCACTTGGGCAGCGGCACGGTGCTCAGCGCCTTGCCGGCGTCGATGTCTTCCTGCACCCACTTGGCGACCTGCGCCCAGCCGGCTTCCTGCCAGAGCTCGAAGGGGCCCTGCTTCATGCCGAAGCCCCAGCGCATCGCGAAGTCGATGTCGCGCGCGCTCTCGGCGATGTCGGCTAGGTGCACGGCGGCGTAGTGGAACCCGTCGCGCAAAATCGCCCAGAGGAACTGGCCCTGCGGTCCTTCGCTCTCGCGCAGGAGCTTCAGGCGTTCGCCCGCGGGCTTCTTGAGCATGCGGCCATACACCTCGTCGGCCTTCGCGCCGGCGGGCACGTACTCGCCGCTCTGGAGGTCGAAGCGCAGGATGTCGCGGCCGACCTTCTTGAAGAAACCGGCCTTGGTCTTCTGGCCCAGGTTGCCCAGCTCCAGCAGCTTGGCGAGCACCGGCGGGGTCGAGAAGTTGGCGTAGAACGGGTCGCTCTCGGCGTTCAGGTTGTCCTGCAGCGTCTTCACGACGTGGGCCATCGTGTCCAGGCCCACCACGTCGGCGGTGCGGAAGGTGCCCGAGCTCGCGCGGCCCAGCTTCTTGCCGGTGAGGTCGTCCACCACGTCGGGCGTCAAGCCGAACTTCTCGACTTCCTTCAGCGTGGCCAGCATGCCGGCGATGCCGACGCGATTGGCGATGAAGTTGGGCGTGTCGTGCGCGCGCACCACGCCCTTGCCGAGCGTGCTGGTGACGAAGGCCTCCAGGTCGTCGAGCACCTGCGGCTGCGTGGTGGGCGTGTTGATCAGCTCCACCAGGAACATGTAGCGCGGCGGGTTGAAGAAGTGAATGCCGCAGAAGCGCGGCTTCAACGCTTCAGGCAACGCTTCGCTCAGCTTGGTGATCGACAGGCCCGAGGTGTTCGAGGCCAGGATCGAATGCTTGGCCACGTGCGGCGCGATCTTCTTGTAGAGATCGAGCTTCCAGTCCATGCGCTCGGCAATGGCTTCGATGATGAGGTCGCACTCGCCGAGCTTGGCGAGGTCGTCGTCATAGTTGGCCTGCTCGATCAGGCCCGCATCGGCCACGTCACCGAGCGGTGCGGGCTTGAGCTTCTTGAGGTTGTCGATGGCGCGCGTGACGATGCCGTTCTTGGGGCCTTCCTTGGCTGCCAGATCGAACAGCACGACGGGCACGCGCACGTTGACGAGGTGGGCCGCAATCTGCGCGCCCATCACGCCGGCGCCGAGCACGGCGACCTTCTTCACTTGAAATCGGGACATGTTGCTTGGTATTTCTTCGGTTGAATGCGCGCGGCTGCGTTACTGCGCGCGGGTCCAGGTTTGGGTGCGCCAGAAGGGGCCAAGGTAGCCGCGCACTTCGAGCTTCTTGCCACCGTCGATCGGCGTGAAGCTCGCGCGGTATTCCTTGCCGTTCTCGGGGTCGAGGATCTTGCCGCCTTCCCAGACGTCCTTGCCCTCGGCCTTCTTGCCGCCGCGGATGATCTCCAGGCCCGTGATGGGCTTGCCCTTGCGGTCGTCGCTGCATTCGTCGCAGGTCGCGTCGGGCTTGGTGTCTTTCTTCAGCGACTTCTCGATGCGGCCGCTGAGCGCGCCGTTGGTCTCGGCGATGCGGATCTCCGCCTTGACCTCGCCGGTCTTGTCGTCGGCGTTGCGCCACAGGCCCACCGGGGTGCTCTGGGCCATGGCCGAGGCGGCGGTAACGGTGAACAAGATGGCTGCAAGCGTCGATTTCATGAGCGGCTCCCGGTGTGAACGATGAAGAAGGACAGTGACCTTGGGCCTCAGGCCAGCGCTGCGTCGGTGTCCATCAACACCTTGCTGCCGGCGCGCGCGGTGCGCATCAGCGTCGCGGTCTCGGGGAACAGCTTGGCGAAATAGAAGCGCGCGGTCTGCAGCTTGGCGACGTAGAACGGGTCGGTGTTGCCGGCGGCGATTTCGCGCAGCGCGACCTGCGCCATGCGGGCGAACAGGTAGCCGAACACGAAGTGGCCGGCCACGCGGAGGTAATCCACCGCGGCGGCGCCCACTTCGTCGGGGTTCTGGAAGCCCTTGAAACCGATCTCGGTCGTGAACTTGGTGAGCTGGTCGCCGAGCATCGCGATCGGGTTGATGAACTCGGCCATCTTCTCGTTGACGCCTTCTTCTTCCACCAGCTTCGCGACGAGCTTGCCGAACTTCTTGAGCGACGCACCGTTGTTGCCCAGGATCTTGCGGCCCAAGAGGTCCAGCGACTGGATCGTGTTGGTGCCTTCGTAGATCATGTTGATGCGGTTGTCGCGCACGAACTGCTCCATGCCCCATTCCTTGATGAAGCCGTGGCCGCCGAACACCTGCATGCACGAATTGGTCGCGATGTGGCCGTTGTCGGTGATGAAGGCCTTGACGATGGGCGTGAGCAGCGCGACCAGTTCGCCCGAGTCCTTGCGCACCTTTTCATCAGGGTGGTTGTGCTCCTTGTCGAGCAGCAGCGTGCAGAAGATCTGCAGCGCACGGCCGCCTTCGGCAAACGCCTTGGCCGTGAGCAGCATCTTGCGCACGTCGGGGTGCACGATGATCGGGTCGGCTTCCTTGTCCTTGGCCTTCACGCCCGAGAGCGAGCGCATCTGCGTGCGGTCCTTGGCGTAGGCCAGCGCGTTCTGGTAGGCCACTTCGGTCAGGCCCAGCGACTGGTTGCCCACGCCCAGGCGCGCGGCATTCATCATCACGAACATCGCGGCCAGGCCCTTGTTGGGCTCGCCCACCAGCGTGCCGGTGGCGCCTTCGATCACGATCTGCGCGGTGGCGTTGCCGTGGATGCCCATCTTGTGCTCCAGGCCCGCACAGAAGATCGGGTTGCGCTCGCCGAGCGAACCATCGGCCTTGACCTTGAACTTCGGCACCACGAACAGGCTGATGCCCTTGCTGCCCTTGGGCGCGTCCGGCAGGCGCGCCAGCACCAGGTGAATGATGTTGTCGGTCATGTCGTGCTCGCCGGCCGAGATGAAGATCTTGCTGCCGGTGATGCGGTAGCTGCCATCGGCCTGCGGTTCGGCCTTGGTGCGCAGGAGGCCCAGGTCGGTGCCGCAATGGGGTTCGGTCAGGCACATGGTGCCGGTCCATTCGCCGCTCGTGAGCTTGGGCAGGTAGGTCTTCTTCTGGTCGTCGGTGCCATGCGCCGCCAGCGCTTCGTACGCGCCGTGCGAGAGGCCGGGGTACATGGTCCAGGCTTGGTTGGCGCTGTTGAGCATCTCGAACAGGCACTGGTTCACCACAAAGGGCAAGCCCTGGCCGCCGAAGGCCGGGTCGCACGACAGCGCCGGCCAGCCGCCTTCGATGTACTTGGCGTAGGCGCCCTTGAAGCCCTTGGGCGTCTTGACTTCGTGCGTGGTCTTGTCGAGCACACAGCCTTCTTCGTCGCCGCTGATGTTCAGCGGGAAGGTCACTTCGGCGGCGAACTTGCCGGCCTCTTCGATCACTGCGTTGATGGTGTCGGCGTCAGTGTCGGCGTGGGCCGGGAGTGCCTTGAGTTCTTCGGTGACGTTGAGCACTTCGTGCAGCACGAACTGCATGTCGCGCACGGGTGGGTTGTAGGTAGGCATCCGGGACTCTCCTGGTCGAAGCTAGATAGAAAGAAGAAAAAGGGGAAAGCGAAAACGGTGCCGCACTCAGCGCACGGGCTTGAGGCGCCGGCCGGCGGGTGCCGGTGCGGCAGCGGCCGGGTCCACCGGCGCATCGGGCGTGGCGCTGCGCGCGAGGATGTTGTTGAAGCCGACGGTGGCGCGGCCGATGGAGCCGGGCACCTGCAGAAAGCGGGCTTCGTAGTGCAGCGCGAGGATGAGGCCGTGGATCTCGAACGCGACCTGGCGTTCGTCGGCATCCGCGCGAAGGTGGCCTTCGGTCTGCGACTGCACGATGGCCCGCAGCACCGCGGCCTGCCAGATGCTGACCGACTCGACCAGCGCATCGCGCACGGGGCCGGGACGGTCGTCGAATTCGGAAGCGCCGCTGATGTAGATGCAGCCCGAGTCGATTTCGGTCGAGGTGCGCTTCATCCAGTTGGCGAACATGGCGCGAAGGCGCGGGAGGCCGCGCGGCGCCGAGAGTGCAGGAAAGAACACTTCCTGCTCGAAACGTGCGTGATACTCGCGCACCACCGAGATCTGCAGTTCCTCGCGCGAACCGAAGTGGGCGAAGACGCCCGACTTGCTCATCTTGGTGATTTCGGCCACTGCGCCGATCGACAGGCCTTCGAGCCCGATCTGCGCCGCCAACGCCAGCGCGGCGTCGACGATCACGGCCTTGGTCTGCTGGCCTTTCTGGGCGGCGCGGGCCGGCTTGGCGGGAACGGCATTGACAGACATCGTGGAGCTCCGAATAAAACGAACGGTCGTTCTATTTTGCGGGAGCTTTGCACTTTTGGCCGCAAATGACCTTCTATTCTGGAAGGTTAAATGATACGAAGCGGGGCCGCACTGGCCCCGCCCCGATCAGAAGTCTTGCGACACCGGCCGCACGACCACCTCGTTGATGTCCACGTTCGCCGGCTGTTCCACCGCGTAGACCACCGCGCGGGCGATCGCGTCAGCCGGGATCTGGTTCGCGTCGTAGAACGCCTTCACGCCGGCCGCGGCTTCAGCATCGGTGCTGCCGAACTTCAGCTCCGACTCGACCGCGCCGGGCGACACCACCGTCACGCGCACGCCGCTGTTGCCCATCTCGACGCGCAAGCCTTCGGAGATAGCGCGCACCGCATGCTTGGTGGCGCTGTAGACCGTGCCGATGGGCGTGAACACCTTGATGCCCGCGATCGACGCGACATTCAGGATGTGCCCGCTGCCCTGCGCCTGCATGCGCGGCAGCACCGCGGCGATGCCGTAGAGCACGCCCTTGATGTTGACGTCGATGGTGCGGTCCCACTCGTCGACCTTGAGCTTCTCGATCGGCGACAGCGGCATAACGCCTGCGTTGTTGACCAGCACGTCGATGCGGCCGAAGGCTTCGACCGTCGCGGCGGCGAGCTTTTCCAAGTCGGCGCGCTGGGAAACGTCGGTGGCAATGGCGACCGCTTCGCCGCCCGCCTCACGAATCTCGGCGACCACCTTGTCGAGCCGGTCGGTGCGGCGTGCCGCGAGCACCACCTTGGCGCCGCGTGCGGCCAGATGGCGCGCCATGGATTCGCCGATGCCGCTGCTCGCGCCGGTGACGATGGCGACCTTGCCCTTGATGTTGTCTTGAACGGATGTCATGGGAAATTCCTTTCGGATGTGTTGAAGAAGTGCATGCAGTGTGGAAAATCCACGCGTTCCGGTAAATGAAACTCTGGCGACTTCAGAATTCCAGATCCAGGAATCAAGGAACACCCCATGTCCAACCGTCTCGAAGCCCTGCGCGTGTTCTTCACCGCCGCCGATGCCGCCAACTTCCGCGAGGCGGCCGTGCGCCTGTCCGTGTCGCCGCAGGTGGTGACGCGCGCGGTGCGCGAACTCGAAGAAGAGCTGGGCGAGCCGCTGTTTCACCGCAGCACGCGCGGCGTGCAGCTCACCGATTTCGGCCGGCAGCTCGCGCAGCGCGCACGCACCGCGGTCGGCGGCGTCGATGCGCTGTTCCACCGCACCGACCGGCGCGCGCTCTCGCAGCACGCCGGCACGGTGCGCGTCACCGCGCCCAACGTCTACGGCCGGCGGCTGATTCCCCAGGCGCTGGCGCCGATGCTGGCCGCGCATCCGGGCCTGGTGCTCGACCTGCGGCTGTCAGAGGAGCACGCCGACGTAGTCGACGAGCAGATCGACATCGGCGTGCGCGCGGGCCCGATCCGCGATGCGCGCTTCGTCGCGCGCACGGTCGGCCGCATGCAGTTGCGCGTGGTGGCCACGCCGGCGCTGATTGCGCGCACCGGCATCCCGAAGGACCTCGATGCACTGGCCAGTTTTCCGCTCACCGCGCTGCTGGACCGCAGCGTGGGCCGTCCCTGGTCCTGGTTCTTCAGCAAGGGGCGGCAGATGGCGGTCGCCGCGCCAGCCTTCATCACCGACGACGTCGATGCCGAGTGCGCTGCGGTGCGCGCGGGCCTGGGCTTCGGCCAGCTCGCGGGGCCGCTGGCCGAGCCGCTGATTGCGTCGGGCGAACTGGTGGAAGTGCTCGAAGCCGAGGCGCCCGAGTCCTGGCCGATCCACGTCTACCGCTCGCAGCGCGCGCCGGTTCCGGCGCGCGTGCGGCTGGTCTACGACGAGCTGGTGCGCGCGCTGAAGTGAAAGCCGCTAGCTAGATCCTGCGCTCTGCACGCTGCCAGGCACCCGGCGTGAAGCCGAACTGGCGCGTGAAGATGCGCGTCATGTGGCTCTGGTCAGCGAAGCCGCTTGCCGCGGCAGCCTCTGCGAGATCGGCGCCGCGGCGGATCAGGTGGCGCGCGCGTTCGGTGCGCTGCAGCACGAGCCAGGCATGCGGCGGCACGCCATACGCCTTCTCGAAACGGCGCAGCACTTGGTAGGTGCTCAGGCCCGTCATCGCCGCGAGTTCGGCGAGCGTGGGCGGGGCGAGCAGTTCATCGGCGAGGCGGTCGCGCACCTGCTTCACGTCGGCGGATGCTTCGCGCGAAGGTGCGGCGGTGGAGTGGTCGTCCCGCAGCAGGCCGCAGACTTCGGCCAGTGCTTCGTCGCAAGCGAGCGATTCGGCGCGGCGTGCATCGGGTGTCGCAATACGCCAATCGTCGAGACGGATGAACAGACGGCGCAGCATGTCGCCGAGCCTTGCATCCTGGATGACGGGACGCGTCAACGCCACATCGCCAGCCACGTCACCATTCATGGCCGCCATCACATCGGCATCGAAATACACCATGCGCCAACGGCGCGACGGCCCGCCGAGCGGCTGGCCGTCATGCACTTCACCGGGGTTCGTGGCGATCAGGTCGCCGGCATACGCATCGACCTTGCCGCGCCCGCTGGCCGAGCGCTGCGCGCCCTGCTCCAGGAGGCCCAATCCGTAGGTGCTATGCCAGTGCCGGCCGTAGTGGCGGGCACTCTCGATCGCGGTGCCGTGCACGCCCTCCCAGGGCGTGCCGAACACCTGCGATCGATGGTCCGGCGGCGCTTTCATCCGCCGGATGATCGCAGGGATCAGAGCTTGAAGGGGACTACTTCCTGGCGTTGTTCACCCAGGCCTTCGATGCCCAGCGTCATCACGTCGCCCTTCTTCAGATACAGCGGCGGCTTCATGCCCATGCCGACGCCGGGGGGCGTGCCGGTGGTGATCACGTCGCCGGGCATCAGCGTCATGAACTGGCTCACGTAGCTCACGATCTTGGCGACCGTGAAGATCATGGTCTTGGTGCTGCCGGTCTGCACGCGCTGGCCGTTCAGGTCGAGCCACATCGAGAGCTTCTGCGGGTTCTCGATTTCGTCGCGCGTCACCAGCCAGGGGCCGAGCGGGCCGAAGGTGTCGCAACCCTTGCCCTTGTCCCATGTGCCGCCGCGCTCGATCTGGTATTCGCGTTCGCTCACGTCGTTGATGGTGCAGTAGCCGGCCACGTAGTCCAGGGCGCCCTTCTGCGAAACGTAGCGCGCTTGCGTGCCGATGACCACGCCGAGCTCGACTTCCCAGTCGGTCTTGACCGAACCCTTGGGCAGCATCACCGGGTCGTTCGGGCCCTGGATGCAGCTCGTGGCCTTCATGAAGACCACGGGTTCCTTGGGCACCGGCAGGCCGGATTCGGCCGCGTGGTCCGCGTAGTTCAGGCCGATGGCGATGAACTTGCCGACGTTGGCCACGGGGCTGCCCAGGCGCGGCTTGCCCTTGACCAGCGGCAGCTTGTCGAGCTTGGTCTTGCGCAGCTTGGCAATGGCGGCATCGCCGAGCTGGTCAGGGCCGATGTCCTTGACGATGGCGCTCAGGTCGCGCAGCTTTCCTTCGCTGTCGATGAGGCCGGGCTTCTCCTTGCCGGGGTTGCCATAACGGACGAGTTTCATGCTTTCCTTTCAGTGCGTTGAATGATCAATAAGTGGAGCGGCCACCGGACAAGTCGAAGACCGCACCGGTGGAAAAAGAACAATCTTCGGTGCAGAGCCAGCCGACCATCGCGGCCACCTCTTGCACCGTGCCGAAACGGCCCATGGGTATTTTCGACAACATGAACGCGATGTGCTCGGGCGTCATCTGGTCGAAGATCGCGGTCTTCACCGCCGCGGGCGTCACGCAGTTCACGCGGATGCCGGTGTCGGCCAGTTCCTTGCCGAGCGACTTGGTGATGCCGATGACGGCCGCCTTGCTCGCGCTGTAGGCGCTGGCGTTGGGGTTGCCTTCCTTGCCGGCGACCGAGGCGATGTTGACGATGCGGCCATAGCCTTGCTTCTGCATCTGCCCGACCACCTCGCGGCAGCAGAGGAACACGCCGTTGATGTTGACCTCCATCACCTGGCGCCAGTCGTCCACCGGGTAGTCCCACAGCTTGACGTTGGGGCCGGTGATGCCCGCGCTGTTGACGAGCGCGTCGATGCGCGATGCATGCACCAGCGTGGCCGCCACGGCCTTGGCGACCGAAGGCTGCTGCGACACATCGACCTTCAGTGCGAAGGCCTTGTCGCCGAGCGCCTCTGCGGCCTGGTTCACGGCCGCCTCGTCACGGTCCCACAGCGTGACGCTGCCGCCCGAGGCCACCAGCCGCTGTGCGATGCCGAAGCCCAGGCCCGTGGCGCCGCCGGTGATGACCGCGTGCCGACCGGTGAAGTCGAGCTGGTTCATATCGTGATGCCGCCGTCGACGGTGAAGAACTGGCCGGTGGCGAAGATCGACTCATCGCTCGCCAGGAACACCACCACGGGCGCGATCTCTTCCGCCTGCGCGAGCCGGCCCATCGGCTGGCGCGCGATGAAGGCCTTGCGGGCCTCCTCGGGGTCGGCGTTGGCGTTGATGCGGTCGCCGAGCGACGGTGTATCGACCGTGCCCGGGCACACGGCATTGCAGCGGATGCCCTTGGTCACATAGTCGGCGGCCACGCTCTTGGTGAGGCCGAGCACCGCGGCCTTGGTGGTGCCGTAGACGAAACGGTTGGGCAGGCCCTTCATGCTGGAGCACACGCTCGCCATGTTGATGATGCTGCCGCGCCCCGCCTTCAGCATGCCGGGCAGCACGGCCTGGATGGTCCACATCTGCGCGCGCACGTTGAGCGAAAAGGCGAAGGCCAGGTCGTCGTCGCTCGCCTGCTCGATGGTGCCGTTATGCACCACGCCCGCGCAGTTGAAGAGCACGTCGAGCGCCGGCAGCTTCGCGAACAGCCCGCCGATGGCGGCCTTGTCGAGCACGTCGAGCTTCACGGCCGTGACGTTCGCGACGCCCGCATAGCGCTCCAGCAGCTTCTCGTTGACGTCGGTGGCCCAGACCTGGGCGCCCTCGGCGGCGAGCGCCAGCACGCTGGCGTAGCCAATGCCCTGCCCGGCCGCCGTGACGAGCGCGGTCTTTCCCTTCAATCGCATGGTGTCTGTCTCCAATTCGGGTTTGG
Organism: Variovorax sp. ZS18.2.2; assembly: GCF_024701975.1. Classification (GTDB taxonomy): domain Bacteria; phylum Pseudomonadota; class Gammaproteobacteria; order Burkholderiales; family Burkholderiaceae_C; genus Variovorax. Next base: position 57,274 of record NZ_JANLNM010000004.1, on the reverse strand, counting down.
CCCGATGGGTGACACGGGCGACACATCGTATTCTGAATTGGCCTTACCACTTGTCCAATTCAGGACAACCCTTAAACCCTGTTCGTTCATCCGCCCCTCGTGCCCCTCCAGACCGTCGAACCCCAACGCCTCTATCGCCAGATCGCCGACCAGCTCCGCGCGCTGATCGCCAAGGGCGAATTCGCCGTGGGCGCCCGCCTGTCGGCCGAACGCGACCTCGCCAAGCAGCTCGGCGTGAGCCGCCCCTCGGTGCGCGAGGCGCTGATCGCGCTGGAGGTCGAAGGCTGGGTCGAGGTGCGCACCGGCTCCGGCGTGTATGTGCTCGACCGTTCGCACCGGGCCGCGGCGCCGGTTGCGCCCACCGAATGGGGGCCGCTGGAGCTGATCCGCGCGCGCCGCGTGATCGAGGGCGAAACGGCCGCCATTGCCGCCACCGCCGGCAAGCGCAAGGACGTCGACGCGATGACGCGCGCCATCGAGGTCATGCGCGAGATGGCCGACCGCAAGGTGATGCCGCTGGAGGGCGACCGCGCCTTCCACCTCGCCATCGTCAACGCCAGCGGCAACGCGGTGCTGGTCGAGACGGTGCAGAACTTCTGGGACTCGCGCAAGGGCCCGATCTTCACGCGCCTGGGCGGCTACTTCGAGAACGTGTCTTCCTGGCGCTCGGCCATCACCGAGCACGAGGCCATCCGCGATGCGGTGGCCGCCCGCGACGCCGAGGGTGCGCGTGCCGCGATGCATGCGCACATGGACAAGTCGCACCAGCGATTCAGCGCGAGCTGGCGACGCGCGAAGCCTTCCTGATTCCTCGCCAGCATTCCTGCCAATTACTACAACGGAGACAAGCCACATGATCAGCAACAGCAGCAAGAACAGCAAACGCACCGCCCTCAAGGCCCTGGCCGCCTGCGCCCTCGCGGCCAGCGTCGTGGGCATCCCGGGCATCGCCTCGGCGCAGACCAAGCTCAAGTGGGCGCACGTCTATGAGACCTCCGAGCCGTTCCACAAATACTCGGTGTGGGCGGCCGAGGAGATCAAGAAGCGCAGCAACGGCAAATACGACATCCAGGTGTTCCCGGCCTCCAGCCTCGGCAAGGAGGCCGACATCAACCAAGGACTGACGCTGGGCACGGTCGACATCGTGCTGACCGGCGCAAGCTTCGCGGGCAACAGCTACAAGCCGCTGGCCATCACCTACTTTCCGTTCATCTTCCGCGACGCGGAGCACCAGCTGAAGTACGCCAAGAGCGACGTGTTCAAGGAGCTCGCCAAGGGCTACGACGACAAGACCGGCAACCACATCACCGCGCTCAACTACTACGGCGCGCGGCACGTCACGTCGAGCGCGGCGCGGCCGGTGAGCAAGCCCGAAGACATGAAGGGCCTGAAAATCCGCGTGCCCGATGCGCCCGCCTACCTCGCTTTCCCCAAGTCGCTGGGCGCCAACGCCACGCCGATCGCCTTCGCCGAGGTCTACCTCGCGCTGCAGAGCGGCACGGTCGATGCGCAGGAGAACCCGCTGCCAACCATCGAGGCCAAGAAGTTCTACGAGGTGCAGAAGAACATCTCGCTGACCGGCCACATCGTCGACTCGCTGCTCACCGTGGTCTCGGGCCAGCTGTGGGGCAAGCTGAGCGCCGACGAGAAGAAGATGTTCAGCGACGTGATGCAGGAAGCCGCCGAGAAGACCGGTCGCGAGATCATCGCCTCCGAGACACGGCTGGTGGATGAGTTCAAGAAGAAGGGCAACAACGTGATCGTGGTCGACAAGAACGCGTTCCGCGAAGCGGTGCTCAAGAACACCAAGCCCACCGACCACGGCTACCGCCAGCAGGACTACGACCGCATCATCGCGATCCAGTAAGGCGACACGATGAGCGACGAAAAACTGCTGGGCGACGACGGCGAGTTCCACGTCAAGGACGAGGCCGTCGACCTGTCCGGCACCACCGTGGAGGCCTGGGCCGCACTGGGCATCTTCTGGGTGCTCGGCCTCACGGTGCTCTACCAGTTCGTGACGCGCTACGTGCTGAACGACTCGGCCTCCTGGACCGAGGAGATCGCGCGCTACCTGCTCGTGGGCACCGTGTTCGTGGGCGCCTCGATCGGCGTGGCGCGCAACAGCCACATCCAGGTCGACTTCTTCTACCGCCACATGCCGCCGGTGATGGGCCGCGCGCTGGGCATCCTGGTGGATGTGCTGCGCACGGCGTTCTATGCCGCGGCGGTGGTCATGACGGTGCAGATGATGATCAAGATCGGCAACAACGCGAGCATGACCATCGTCGACCTGCCGATGAACATCGTCTACGGCGTGTGCCTGCTGGGCTTCGTCGCCATGTTCGTGCGCTCGGTGCAGGTGAGCGTGGTGCACTGGCGCCGCGGCTACTGCGTGCTGGAGCGGCCCGAATCCACGATCGACGACCACTGAGCTCGCAACCTTCTCCACGTCCCCACGACAACTACAACATGCTGAAGATCGTCTTCCTGCTCTTCATGAGCGCCGGCATCCCGGTCGCCGTGGCCATGGCCGGCGCCTCGCTGGTCTACATCCTCTGGAGCGGCAACCTGCCGGGCTTCGTCGTCATTCACCGCATGGTGAGCGGCGTCGACAGTTTCCCGCTGCTGGCCGTTCCCTTCTTCATCCTCGCCGGCAACCTGATGAACAACGCCGGCATCACCAACCGCATCTATAACTTCGCGCTCGCGCTGGTGGGCTGGCTCAAGGGCGGTCTGGGCCACGTCAACATCCTCGGCTCGGTGATCTTCTCGGGCATGAGCGGCACCGCGATCGCCGATGCGGCGGGCCTGGGCACGATCGAGATCAAGGCGATGAAGGAGCACGGCTACTCGACGGAGTTCGCGGTCGGCGTGACCGCGGCCTCGGCCACGCTGGGCCCGATCATTCCGCCGAGCCTGCCCTTCGTGATCTACGGGATGATGGCCAACGTGTCGGTGGGGGCGCTCTTCATCGCGGGGCTGATGCCGGGGCTGATCATGACGCTGCTCATGATGCTCACGGTGGCCTACTACGCGCACAAGAACGGCTGGGGCGCGGACGTGAAGTTCCAGTGGACGCGGCTCATGAAGGCACTGGTCGAGCTGCTGGTGGTGTGCCTCTGGCCCTCGTTGCTGTGGCTCGCGATCGACAAGCTCGGCGCACCGGCGCAGCCGGCGGTGCTGGTGGCCCTCGTGATCCTGTTCGCGGCCGACAAGTTCTTCAAGTTCGAAGCGGTGCTGCCGATCATGACACCGGTACTGCTCATCGGTGGCATGGCGACGGGCCTCTTCACCGCCACTGAAGGCGCGATCGCGGCCTGCGTGTGGGCGATGGTGCTGGGCTTCTTCTGGTACCGCACGCTCAAATGGAAGATGTTCGTCAAGGTGTGCCTGGAGACGGTGGAGTCGACCTCGACCGTGCTCTTCATCGTGGCGGCCGCCTCGATCTTCGGCTGGATGCTGACGGCCACGGGCGTCACCGCCGACATCGCCGCCTGGGTGCTCAACTTCACCAAGGAAGCCTGGGTGTTCCTGCTGCTCGCGAACCTGCTGATGCTGTTCGTGGGCTGCTTCCTGGAGACCACCGCGGCCATCACGATCCTGGTGCCGATTCTTTTGCCGATCTCGAACCAGCTGGGCATCGACCCGGTGCACTTCGGCGTGGTGATGGTGCTCAACCTCATGATCGGCGTGCTGCATCCGCCGATGGGCATGGTGCTGTTCGTGCTGGCGCGCATCGCGAACCTCAGCATCGAGCGCACCACGATGGCGATCCTGCCCTGGCTGGTGCCATTGTTATTGAGCCTGGGCATCATCACCTACTGGCCCGCCACCGTGCTGTGGCTGCCGAGGATCATGCAATAGCGACCACCGCCGGCGCGCCCGCGCCGGCCCCAAAGACGGTATCCACGATGACCCCCTACATCCGACTCCATCCCGCCGACGACGTCGTCATCGCGCGCTCGCAGCTCTTGGGCGGCACGCTCGTCGAGAACGTGGCCGTGCGCGGCCTGATCCCGCCGGGCCACAAGGTCGCGATGCGCGCCATTGCGCAGGGCGAACCGGTGCGGCGCTACAACCAGATCATCGGTTTCGCGAGCAAGGCCATCGCGCCCGGCGAGCACGTGCACACGCAGAACCTGGACATGGGCCCGGACAAGGGCGACTTTGCGCGCGACTACGCCTTCGGCGCCGATGTGAAGCCCGCGCCCGCGAAACGCGAGGCCACCTTCATGGGCATCAGGCGCGCCGACGGCCGCGTGGCCACGCGCAACTACATCGGCGTGCTGACCAGCGTGAACTGCTCGGCCACGGCTGCGCGCGCCATTGCCGATCATTTCTCGCGCCGGACCAACCCTTCGGCGCTCGCAGCATTCCCCAACGTGGACGGCATCGTCGCGCTGACGCACGGCACGGGCTGCGGCATGGACACCGAGGGCATGGGCATGCAAGTGCTGTCGCGCACGCTCACGGGCTACGCCACGCACCCGAACTTCGCAGGCGTGCTGGTGGTCGGGCTCGGCTGCGAGGCCAACCAGATCAACGCATGGCTCGCGACCGGCCACCTCGCCGAAGGCGAGAACTTCCGCACCTTCAACATCCAGGACACCGGCGGCACGCGCAAGACGGTCGAGAAAGGCGTGGCGCTCATCAACGAGATGCTGCCGCGCGCCAATGCGGTCAAGCGCGAGCCGTGCAGTGCGGCGCACATCACCATCGGGCTGCAGTGCGGCGGCTCGGACGGCTACTCGGGCATCAGCGCCAACCCGGCGCTCGGCGCCGCGGTCGACCTGCTCGTGGCGCATGGCGGCACGGCCATCCTCAGCGAAACGCCCGAGGTCTACGGCGCCGAGCACCTGCTGACGCGCCGCGCGGTGAAGCGCGAGGTGGGCCAGAAGCTCGTGGACCGCATCAAGTGGTGGGAGCACTACACCGAGATCAACGAAGGCGAGATGAACAACAACCCCTCACCCGGCAACAAGGCGGGCGGGCTCACCACGATCCTCGAGAAGTCGCTGGGCGCGGTCGCCAAGGGCGGCACCAGCAACCTCGAAGCGGTGTACGAATATGCGGAGCCCGTCTCGGCGCACGGCTTCGTCTACATGGACACGCCGGGCTACGACCCGGTGAGCGCCACGGGGCAGGTAGCGGGCGGCGCGAACCTGATCTGCTTCACCACCGGGCGCGGCTCGGCCTATGGCTGCGCGCCCTCGCCTTCGCTCAAGCTCGCGACCAACTCGGCGCTGTGGCAGCGGCAGGAAGAAGACATGGACATCAACTGCGGCGAGATCGTCGACGGCACGGCCTCGATCCAGGAGATGGGGCAGCGCATCTTCGAACTGGTGCTGGCCACCGCGTCGGGCGCGCAGTCGAAGAGCGAGCAGCACGGCTACGGGCAGAACGAATTCGTGCCCTGGCAAGTCGGCGCGGTGATGTGAGCAGGGAGCACGCGATGGCTACCCTCCCCTTCGGCTTTCTGGAAGGCACCGGCTTCGAACGGCTGGATGCGCGCTTCAACACCTGCATTCCCGGCCCCGAGCGCGTCGAGCGGCTGTGGACCGGCGCGCGCTGGTGCGAAGGCCCGGTGTGGTTCGGCGCGCACCGCACGCTTCTGTGGTCGGACATTCCGAACAACCGCATGCTGCGCTACGACGAGGTGAACGGCACGGTCGGCATCTTCCGCGAACCGTCGAACAACACGAACGGCCACACGGTCGACCGCGAAGGCCGGCTGGTGAGCTGCGAGCACCTCACGCGGCGCGTGACGCGCACCGAGCACGATGGATCGATCACCGTGCTGGCCTCGCACTGGCAGGGCAAGCGGCTGAACTCACCCAACGACGTGGTGGTGCATTCGGACGGCGGCGTGTGGTTCACCGACCCGAGCTACGGCATCCTCTCGGACTACGAAGGCCTGCGCGCCGAGAGCGAGATCGGCGCCTGCCACGTCTACCGCATCGACCCTGCGAGCGGCGACGTCGAGCGCATGGCCGACGACTTCGTCAAGCCCAACGGCCTCGCGTTCTCGCCCGACGAATCGCTGCTCTACATCGCCGACACCGGCGCGAGCCACATGAAGGACGGGCCGCGCCACATGCGCCGCTTCAAGGTGGGCGCCGACGGCCGCAGCCTGAGCGGCGGCGAGGTGTTCGCCGAATGCACGAGCGGCATGTTCGATGGCTTTCGCCTCGACACCGAAGGCCGCATCTGGACCAGCGCGCTCGACGGCGTGCACGCCTATCACCCCGACGGCACGCTGCTCGGAAAGATCCTGCTGCCCGAGCGGGTGGCGAACGTCTGCTTCGGCGGGCCCAAGCGCAACCGGCTTTTCATCTGCGCGACGACCTCGCTCTACGCCATCACACTGAACGCGAAAGGGGCCTGACCCATGCCCAGAACACTGCCGGCCGACGGCCTGCAAACCACGGTCTCCCGCATCCTCGAAGCGGCGGGCAGCAGCCCTGCCGAAGCGCAGCAGGTCGCCGCCAACCTCGTGCTGGCCAACCTGAGCGGGCACGACTCGCACGGCGTGGGCATGCTGCCGCGCTACATCGATGCGGTGGCCGAGAGCGGGCTGAAGCCCAATGCTTCCGTGAAGGTCAATCTCGACATTGGCACGCTGATGGGCCTGGATGGCCAGCGCGGCTACGGGCAGATCGTCGGCGTGCAGGCGATGGAACTCGGCATCGCGCGGGCGAAGCAGCACGGCAGCTGCATCTTCACGCTTTCGCATGCGCATCACCTGGGCCGCATCGGGCACTTCGCCGAGATGGCGACGGCCCAGGGGCTGGTGGCGATGCACTTCGTGAACGTCCTGTCGCGGCCCGTGGTTGCACCCTGGGGCGGTGGCGACGGGCGCTTCGGCACCAACCCGTGCTGCATTGGCGTGCCGCTCGCGGGCGCGGAGCCCTTCGTGCTCGACTACGCGACCAGCCGCGTGGCGCAGGGAAAGATGCGCGTGGCGCACAACAAGGGCGAGCAGGTGCCCGACGGCTACCTCATCGACGAGAAAGGCGCGCCGACCAACGACCCCGGCGTGGTGGTCGTGCCGCAAGGCAACGGACTCTTCGGCGCACTCATGACCTTCGGCGAACACAAGGGCTACGGCATGGCGGTGGCGTGCGAGCTGCTGGGCGGCGCGCTCACCGGAGGCGGCACGTGGCACCGGCCGGCGGACACGGCGCGCTCGGTGTTGAACGGGATGCTGACGGTGCTGATCGATCCGGCAAAGCTCGGGACGCAGAAGGCTTTCGACGAAGAGGCGCGCGAGTTCATCGACTGGTTGAGGAAGAGCCCACCGGGACAAGGCTTCGACGAAGTGCAGATCGCGGGGGAGCCGGAGCGCAAAGCCCGTGTGGCGCGCAGGCGCGATGGGATCTGTGTCGACGATGCGACTTGGGGAGAGATCGTCGCAGCAGGAGCCAAGGTTGGCGTGACGGTCACGGCCTGACCCTCTTGCTCCTTCCCCTTCCGGGGGAAGGTTGGGATGGGGGCAGGCAGAGCGCCCGACGGGTACGCCGCTTGCCCCCACCCCCGCCCTCCCCCAGAGGGGGAGGGAGAAAGACACCCGAGTTCAGCTCTTGCTGCTGCCGTGCGCCGGTTTGCCGATCTGCACGCTGGTCTCGTCGCCCTTGATCTTCGCCTGCACCGCCTTGATCGCCTTCTCGAGCCGCGCGCCGTAGTCCGCATCGGCCTGACGGAAATAGCTCACCGAGCGATCAATGATGTCCTGCCGCGTGACCGCGCCCAGACCGCCCGCGATGCTTTGAATCAGCCGCTCCTTCGCGGCCTCGTCCATCAGGCGGTAGAGGTCGCCGGCCTGCGCGAAGTCGGTGTCGGCCTCGTGCTTCTGCCACTGGTGGCTGCCGGTCCAGCCGTGGATCTCGAGCGGTGCGTAGACCGGCTCGTTCGTCTGCTTGGGCGCATCGCTGAAGCTGTTCGGCTCGTAGTTCGGGCCGCGTCCGCCGTTGCCGTCGCCGCGCATCGCGCCGTCGCGGCCGTAGTTCTGCGCGGTGGTCGCGTGCGGGCGGTTCACTGGCAGCTGCGTGTGGTTGACGCCCAGGCGGTAGCGCTGCGTGTCGCCGTAGCTGAAGAGCCGCCCCTGCAGCATCTTGTCGGGCGAGGGGCCGATGCCGGGCACGAAGTTGGCCGGGTTGAACGCGGCCTGCTCGATCTCGGCAAAGTAGTTGTTGGGATTGCGGTCGAGCCTGAGGATGCCGATGTCGATCTTCGGATAGTCCTTGTGCGACCAGACCTTCGTGAGGTCGAAGGGGTTGAAGCGGTAGGTCTGCGCATCGGCCACCGGCATGATCTGCACCTGCACGCGCCAGCTGGGGAATTCGCCGCGCTCGATGGAGTGCAGCAGGTCGAGGTGGTGGTGGTTCGGGTTCTCGCCGCCCACGCGCTGCGCCTCTTCGGCCACGAAGGTCTCGATGCCCTGGTTGGTTTTGAAGTGGTACTTGACCCAGAAGGCCTCGCCCTTGGCGTTCACCCACTGGTAGGTGTGCGAGCCGAAACCGTCCATGTGGCGGTAGCTCTTGGGAATGCCGCGGTCGCCGAACAGCCAGGTGAACTGGTGCGTGGCCTCGGGCGAGTGCGAGAAGAAGTCCCACGCGTTGTTGGGCTCCTGCACGTGGCTGTACGGGTCGCGTTTTTGCGAATGGATGAAGTCGGGGAACTTGAGCGGATCGCGGATGAAGAAGATCGGCGTGTTGTTGCCCACGAGGTCGTAGTTGCCGTCTTCCGTGTAGAACTTGAGCGCGAAGCCGCGCGGGTCGCGCACCGTATCGGCCGAGCCGAGCTCGAGCGCGACGGTCGAGAAGCGCGCCAGCACTTCGGTCTTCTTGCCGACCTGTCCGAGGAATTTCGCCTTGGTCCATTTCGAGACATCGGCCGTGAGCTCGAAGGTGCCGAAGGCGCCCGAACCGCGGGCGTGCACCACACGTTCCGGAATGCGCTCGCGGTCGAAGCGCGCCAGCTTCTCGATGAGGTTGTGGTCCTGCATCAGCACGGGACCGTTGACGCCAGCCGTCTGCGACTGCTGGTTGTTTTCGATGGGGGCGCCGCTTTCGGTGGTGAGCTTGCGGGTGTCTGCCATGGGTGCTGTCCTCTGATGAAGTAGTTGGGGTCCATCGATTTTGTCAATGAATATGCCGACATGGCATCAGATTCGGCTATCGCATTGATAGACCCGCAGCCGCAGCAGGCAGGCCCGAAGGCCCGCGCGCTCAGACGATCAGTGCGATCGTGGCTTCGAGGTGTTCGGAAGGCGCGCGGCGAAAGCCCGAGCGCGCAAAGCGCTGCAGCTGCCCGACCACGAAGGCCGTGAGCGCCGCGGCGCGCACCTGCGCATCGACGGAGGGCGTGGACGACCCTTCGGCGGTGGCCGCGCCGCGCAGCACCTGGCGCAGCGTCGCTTCGATCTTGTCGAAAAACTGGTTCATGCGCTGCTGCAGGCGCTCGTTCTCGTAGACCAGCGCATCGCCGACCATGACGCGCGTCATGCCCGGGTTGCGTTCGGCGAACTGGACCAGCAACGTAAGAATCTTGGCGGCCTGCTGGGCACCGGTGGCGCCCTCGCGCTCGAGGATCTGGTTCACCAGGGTGAACACGCTCTGCTCGATGAAATCGATCAGGCCCTCGAACATCTGGGCCTTGCTCGCGAAGTGGCGATAGAGCGCAGCCTCGCTCACCTCGAGCCGCGCGGCCAGCGCCGCGGTGGTGACCCGTTCGGCACCCGGCTGCTCGAGCATGGCGGCCAGCGCCTGCAGGATCTGCACGCGCCGCTCCCCGGGCTTCGGACGCTTGCGCGTCGGGGTGGCTGGCGTTTCCGCTGAGGTCTCTACGCCGGGAGCAGCTGTCTCTTCGTTCTGCATGGGAGCGCGTGCAAAGATGTAATCAATTGATTCTCGCACAGCCCTGGGAGCGAGCCAGCGCCGACGGCCACACGGCCAAGCGCTCGTTCAGAATCGAGTTCTTTCAAGAAATAGCACGCATCTGCATGACACAACGCGTTCTCGTGACCGGCGGCACCGGCTTCATTGGCAGCCACACCTGCGTGGCGCTGGCGTCCGCTGGCTATGTGCCCGTGATTCTCGACAACCTCGGCAACAGCGATGTAAGGGTGCTGGAGCGCCTGCGCCAGATCATCGGCAGCAAGCCGAGGTTCATCGAAGGCGACGTTCGCGATCGCGCGTTGCTGGCACGAATCTTCAGCGAGGAATCGTTCTCCTCGGTGATCCATTTCGCCGGCCTCAAGGCGGTGGGTGATTCAGTGGCAGACCCGCTGGCGTACTACGACAACAATGTGCATGGCAGCTTCGTCCTGGCCTCGGCAATGCGCGATGCCGGCGTGAACACCCTGATCTTCTCGTCTTCGGCCACGGTATACGGCGAACCGGAGAGCTCCCCCATTCCGGAAGACGCGCCGCAGCGCCCAGCCAACCCCTATGGGCGCTCCAAGTTGATGGTCGAGGAGGCGCTGCGCGACCTGTACCGCTCCCAACCGGGGTGGCACATCGCGCTGCTGCGCTACTTCAACCCGGTGGGCGCACACGAAAGCGGGCTCATCGGCGAGCATCCCCAAGGCAAGCCCAACAACCTGATGCCCTTCGTCTGCCAGGTGGCCGGGGGCCAGCGTGACAGGTTGCAGATCCATGGCAACGACTACCCGACCGCCGACGGTACAGGCGTGCGGGACTACGTCCACGTCATGGACCTGGCCGAGGGCCACGTTGCGGCCCTGAAGCACGCGCAAAGCCATGGAGAACTGGTCACGCTGAACCTCGGCACCGGCAAGGGCGCTTCCGTGCTGGAGGTGGTCCACGCCTTCGAACGGACGAGCGGCCACTCGCTGCCTTGCGAAATCGGTCCGCGCCGGCCCGGCGATGTACCGGCCTACTGGGCCGATCCATCCTTGGCCTACAAGACGCTCGGCTGGCGAGCGCGTCGCGATCTCGACCAGATGTGCCTCGACAGCTGGCGCTGGCAGCAGGCCAACCCGAACGGGTACAGCTGAAGGCGGCCTGGCCAGGCCGCCTTCAGCGGGCGCGGATCATCGTCCCGTAGGCCTGGTCGGTCAGGATCTCCAGCAGCATCGCGTGGGGCACGCGGCCGTCGATGATGTGCACCGCGTTCACGCCGCTCTTGGCCGCATCGAGCGCGCCCTCGATCTTGGGCAGCATGCCGCCCGAGATGGTGCCGTCGGCGAACAGGTCGTCGATTTCGCGGGCACTCAGGTTGGTGAGCAGCTTGCCGTTCTTGTCGAGCACGCCGGGCGTGTTGGTCAGGAGCATGAGCTTCTCGGCCTTGAGCACGATGGCGAGCTTGCCGGCGACGACGTCGGCGTTGATGTTGTAGCTCTCGTTGTCCTCGCCGAAGCCGATGGGGCTCACGACGGGAATGAACGCATCGTCCTGCAGCGCCTTCACGACGCTGGGGTCGATGGAGACGATGTCGCCGACCTGGCCCACGTCGTGCTGCACGTTGGGGTCGTTGCGGTCGGCCAGCTTGAGCTTCTGCGCGCGGATCAGGCCGCCGTCGCGCCCGGTCAGGCCCACGGCCTTGCCGCCGGCCTGATTGATCAGGCCCACGATGTCCTGCTGCACTTCGCCGGCCAGCACCCATTCGACGACTTCCATGGTCTCGGCGTCGGTCACGCGCATGCCCTGGATGAAGCTGCCCTTCTTGCCCAGCTTGTTCAGCGCGGCCTCGATCTGCGGGCCGCCGCCGTGCACCACCACCGGGTTCATGCCGACCAGCTTGAGCAGCACCACGTCTTCGGCGAAGTCGGCCTGCAGGGCTGGGTCGGTCATGGCGTTGCCGCCGTACTTGATGACGATGGTCTTGCCGTGGAACTTGCGGATGTACGGCAGCGCCTGGGCCAGGATCTCGGCCTTGTCGCGCGGGGGAATGTTGAGGACGGGGTCGGTCATGGGCGGTCAGGCTCCAAAGCGTTGAACGATGGGAACGAACGGAAATTCTCTCAAGGCCGCAACCAGCGCGGGACCTTGAATCGCACGATCATGAGGTACGCACCGACGTACGTCGTGACGAACAGCAGGCAGAACAGCATCAGCACGATGGTGTTGTTCCAGAACAGCACCGCGGGCACCACCGACAGCGCGGCGAACATCCAGAGGTACGGCGATGTGCGGTTGTTGCGCGCCAGCAGTTGCCGCGCCTCGTCGTCCGCCAGCGCCACGCGCACGATGCGGCGAAAGATCAGCTGGTGGAAGTGCAGCGCATCGGCCGTACCGGGCGACTGCCCGCGCGCGAGCTTGCGGTAGATGGAGAACAACGTCTCCCACACGGGATAGATCAGCAGCAGCATCGGGAACCACGGCGACACGACGCGGTGCCGCTGCACCAACGTCACGCAGGCCACGGCGATCACCATGCCCCAGACGTAGGCGCCGCCGTCGCCGGCAAAGATCTTGCCGCGCGGATAGTTCCAGACCAGGAAGCCGACCGTGGCGCCGACGAGGCACACCATCATGGCCGCCAGTTGGCGGTCGCCCACCTGCAGGGCCACGTGCGAGATCGCCAGGCACACCAGCACGGCGACCGTGCCGGCCAGGCCGTTGTAGCCGTCGATGATGTTGAAGGCATGCGGCAGTCCGCCGATGGCGAGCGCCGCGAAAAGCACCGTGGCGTACGGCAGCATGGCCAGCCAGCCATCGACCAACGGGATGCCGGTGCGCGCAACGCCCAGGCCGAGCAGCCAGCACACCAGCAGGGCCGAGCCGATGGTGAGGCCCAGCCGATAGCGCACCTTCACCTGCTGCGTCATGTCCTCGACGATGCCGCCCAGCACCGCAGGCGCGATGCACAGCAGCGTCAGCATCGAGGTCTTGACCGGCCACGACACATTGAAGGGATCGGTGCCGGTGATGCCCGCCGCCAGCCAGGCCACCCCCATGCCCAGCAGGATGCCCGCACCGCCCAGGCGCGGCACGTGGCCCTTGTGGAAGCGCTGCGGCATGTCGGCGCCGTAGAGCCGTGCGTGCCTGCGCGCCCGGCGCATGAAGAGCTGGACCGCGAAGGCGGCGACGAAGAAACTGATGACGATCAGGGCAATCATGTGTGGGAGTTGGGGAACCCTAGAATTCCCGAGCGAAATTAGACCATGCCCACGCCTCCATCCCCCGCCTCCCCCGCTCCTTTGCCCTCGATCACCATTTCCATCGTGAGCCACGGCCAGCTCGCCCTGGTGCAGCCGCTGCTCGACCAGTTGGACCGGTACAGCCGCGCGTCGATCGCCAAGGTCGTGCTCACGGTGAACATCCCGGAGCCCGACGTGCTGGCGGGGCAAAGCTGGGGTTTCGAGGTCGAGCGGATCGAGAACGCGAGCCCCAAGGGCTTCGGTGCCAATCACAACCAGGCCTTCGGGCGCTGCACGACGCCCTGGTTCCTGGTGCTCAACCCGGACATCCGTTTCGACAGCGACGTGCTCGCGCCGCTGATCGTGCAGGCCACACCTGACGCCGGCCTGATGACCCCGCGCATCCTCGAGCCCGGCAAGCACGCGCCCGAGCCGCACCGGGCGCTGCTCACGCCCTTCGAGATCCTCGGGCGCAACAAGCCGGGCTACGTGCGGCCCACCGTGCCCGCGTGGATTCCGGGCCTCTTCATGCTGTTCCGGAGCGACGCCTACCGCGAGATCGGCGGTTTCGACGAGCGCTTCTTCATGTACGGCGAAGACTTCGACATCTGCGCCCGCACCCAGCTCGCAGGCTGGAAGCTGCAGATCGGCGAAGACCTGCTTGCGCGGCACGACGCCCAGCGCGCCAGCCACCGCAGCAAGCGCTATCTGTACTGGCACGCCACCAGCCTGCTGAAGGTGTGGCTCTCGGGCGCCTTCTGGCGCTACCGGCGGATGCAGCCACCCCGCCCCTGAGGAGGGCGAAAAGCGTTTGCGAAGACAATCGGGAACGAAAAAAGCAAGCGCGCCTTCACACCAACGATGACGACGACAACGACGAGCCCGACGCTCCACAACGAACACGCCCACCTGGTTCACCCCAAATACCGCCCGGACATCGACGGGCTGCGCGCCGTGGCGGTGCTCTCGGTCCTGGGTTACCACGCGTTCCCGCAGTGGATCAAGGGCGGCTTCATCGGTGTCGACATCTTCTTCGTCATCTCGGGCTTCCTGATCACCACGATCATCCTGGCCAGCTTCGAGGGCGAGGGCTTCAGCTACCGCGAGTTCTACGCCCGGCGCGTGAAGCGGATCTTCCCGGCGCTGGCGCTGGTGCTGGCGGCCACGCTGGCCTTCGGCTGGTATGCGCTGCTGCCCAACGAATGGGTGCAGCTCGGCAAGCACGTGGCCTCGGGCGCCGGGTTCGTCTCGAACTTCGCGTTCTGGAGCGAGGCCGGCTACTTCGACAACGCGGCCGAGACCAAGCCGCTGCTGCACCTGTGGTCGCTGGCCATCGAGGAGCAGTTCTACATCTTCTGGCCCGTGCTGCTGGGCCTCGCGTGGAAGCGCAAGTGGCGCGTGCTCTGGGTGGTGGGCATCGTGGCAGGGGCATCGTTCCTGCTCAACGTGACGACCATCCACAGCCACCGCGAGGCCGCGTTCTATTCGCCGCTCTCGCGCTTCTGGGAGCTGATGATCGGCGGCATGCTCGCGTACATGCGGCTGCACCGGCCGCTGCCCAAGCCGGGCTGGGGGCGTCATGCGCAGTCCATCGCCGGGCTGGCGCTGATCGTGCTGGGCCTGTGCCTGATCCGCGGTGGCAAGGCCTTCCCGGGTTTCTGGGCGATCCTGCCGACGCTGGGCGCCTTCTTCTGCATCGCCGCGGGGCCGACCGGCGTGCTGAACCGCTACGTGCTCGCGTCGAAGCCGATGGTGTGGGTCGGGCTCATCAGCTATCCGCTGTATCTGTGGCACTGGCCGCTGCTGGCGTATGCGCGCATCCTGGAAGGCAAGCTGCCTTCCGACGGCATCCGGGCGCTGATGCTGGTCGCCTCTTTCGTGCTCGCGTGGCTGACCTACCGTTTTGTGGAGCGCTACACCCGCAAGACCGAGAACCCCACGGTGACCTCGGGCCTCGTGGCCGCGATGGTCGGTTTCGTTGTGCTCGGCCTGCTGGCCACCACGGGCTACTACGTCGGACGCCACAGCGATCCGTACTTCAACAAGACCGCCGCCGCGGCGAAGGACTGGGCGTACCCGGACGGCCTCAACCCGATCAAGGTCGATGGCGAGGTGCTGCAGCAGATCGGGCACGGCAAGCGCCGCGTGCTGTTCTTCGGCGACAGCCATATCGAGCAGTACGGGCCGCGGGCGGTGGAACTGAGCAAGACCGCGCCGGACACGCTCGATTCGCTCTCCTTCGCGACCTGGGGCGCCTGCCCGCCGATTCCCAACGTGGTCGACGAGCAGAACAACCTCTGCGCGGAACGCCGCGACGGCGGCATGCGCCTGGCGGTGAGCGACAAGTTCGATGCGGTGGTCTTCGGCGGCTGCTGGAACTGCTACTTCTCGGAAACCGACAAGCCCACCGCCGACAACGCCGCGGCGGACCGCTACTACTACCTCGACGGCAAGAACAAGCGCCGCTTCATGGGCGGTGGCGGCGCGGACTTTGCGCTCAACACCCTCGAGACGGTGATGACGGCGCTCTCCAAGCACAAGCAGGTCTACCTGCTGCTGGACAACCCGGTCGGTGAAGGCTTCGGCCCCGAGGAGTTCGTGAAGGGTGGCCGCCTGGGCAACATGAGCGTCGGGCGCATGTCGCCGACCGCGCCCTGGGTGTCGGAACAGAAGGCGCTGCACGAGCGCATGCGCCAGATCGCGCAGCGCAGCGGCGCCATCGTGATCGACCCGATTCCGACGCTGTGCGAGAAGGACTGGTGTACCCGCGCGGACGCTGATGCCACGCCGATCTACAAGGACGCTGGGCACCTGCGCGCCGAATACGTGCGCAAGTTCGCCACCTACATCGACCCCGCGATGACCACGCCGAAGCAGCCTGCAGCGGCTGCCCCGGCCCCTGCCCGCTAGGCGTACAGGCGCCGCAGGCTGCGAATGCCGGGCAGGCGCGTGACGGCGCCGACCAGGCGCACCACGCCCGGCGGGCAGTGGTTGAGCAGGAACAGCGTGATCCGCAGGCGCAGCTTCTTCTTGCGCCCCACATACGGATTGGCCAGCACCATCGCGCCGTATTCGTTGAGGATCGCGCTCATCTCCTCGCGGTACTGGTCGTCGTTCTTGATCGACTCGATCGCGTGGTTCACGAAGTACGGCTGGAAGCGGGGCACCAGGCAATCGCGAAAGTAGTAGCGACCGCGCAGGTGCTCGTCGGGGAACATCTGCGTGAGCTTCTTGAAGTACTTGAAGCGGCTGCGGATCATCCGGATGCCGAAGGACGTGCTCGCCGTGTGGATGCACCAGACGGTGACGGCCTTGTCCACGAAGTAGTTGCTGAACCCCTTGCGGAAGATGCGCAGGAACAGGTCGTCGTCCTCGAAGCCCATGAACTGCGAATCGAAACCGTCGACCGCCTCGAAGGCCTTGCGGCTCACCAGCGCGGCCGACGGCAGCACGAACATGTCGTTGCGCAGCAGGTCGTTGATGTTGCGCTTGGGGTGCGTCGCGTGCTCCTTGATCACGCCGGTGCGGACCACGTTGCCGTCGGCGTCCGCTTCGTACAGGTCGGCGTAGACATAGCCGAACAGCCGGTCGCCGGGCGGAATCGAGGCTGCCAACGTCTCGATGTGGTTGGGCAGGTAGAAGTCGTCCTGGTCGAGAAAGCAGATGAAGTCCGAGGTGGAGGCCTTCACGCCTGCGTTGCGCGCCGACCCCTGCCCGCCGTTCTCCTTGTCGATGATGCGAAACGGGTAGCGCGCGGCCAGCGCATCGAGCGAAGCGCGCTCTTCGGGGCGCGAGCCGTCGTTGACCACGATCACCTCGGCCGCGGGCACCGATTGCTCGAAGACGCTCTTGACCGAGCGCTCGATGAAATCGGCGCCGTTGTAGAACGGGATGATCACCACGACGCTCGGCCAGGCGGTCGGTTGCGCTGCGATGGTGGAATCTGGGGAGGCGTTCATTGGATTCATGGTTCTTTGGGGGCGGAGCCTACACAGATTCGAAAAGGTCGCGGACCACGCCGCGCACGCCGCGGCCGAACTTGTCGTAGCGGCCGGTCATGGCTTCGCGGGCGATCGGCACGATGCGCGCCAGCCGCGACGCGGGCAAGGCGGCGCGAAAACGCTGGTGCTCGATCTTGCTGCGCACCTTGGCGATGATCTCGGGCGGGACCCGGTCGCCCAGTTGCAGCAGCCGCGCGAGCAGCAACTCGGCCTTGATCGCACGCTCCACGTGCGTGTTGCCGCGAGAAGCCAGCGCCTTGCGCACCTTCTCCGCAAAGGTGTCGCGCCGCGCGCCGATCTGGTTGGACTCGTGCTGGCGGTAGTCGATGAGGGACTGCTCCAGCAGGTCGACCCGCGCCGTGCTCGACGCGACGATGCTCAGCCATTCGTCGTGCACCCACTCGACCGGCAGCGGCAAGGCGTCGGCCAGCAGCGTGCGGCGAAAGACGGTGGTCGCACCGGTCACCAGATTGCGGCGCAGCAGCGCGTCGAAGGCCTTGCCGCCGTGCACCTGCGCGAGCTCCAAAGGCGTGACCTCGAGCGCATGGAACAGCGTCTGGTTCAGATCGCGGCGCTCGGAATCGACCAGCCGCGCATCGGTGTGCAGCAGCAGCAGGTTGGCGTCCTGCTCGAAGCGCGCCACCATCAGCGCGAGCCGGTCGGGCATCCACACATCGTCCTGGTCGCTGAGCGCGATCAGCTCGCTGGTGCAGGCGCTGATGGCTTGTTCGAAGTTCTTGACGACGCGCAACGCGACCGGGTTCTCGAAGACCCGCAGGGCGATCGGCGGCCCCGGGCGCTCGGCCGCGCATTCGGCGACGGCGGCGCGCACCACCTCGACCGAGCCGTCGCGCGAGGCGTCGTCGGACAGCACGATCTCGACCGGCGGCCGGGTCTGCAGGCAGATGCTGCGCACCTGCTCGCGCAGGAACCGGGCGCCGTTGTAGGTGCAGAGCGCGACGGAGACTTCGAGGGGACGGGGAGCGTTCATGGGTGGGTTGCCGGGGCGGCGTCGCTGCGGGGGTCGCGCGGCGGCCATGCCAGGTCGAAATCTTCGATGTCGAGCGTGAGGTTGGGGTTGTAGGCGGGGTCGTGGGCGATCAGGCCGGCCCAACGGCTTTGCATGAACGCGGACTCGCGCGCGAGCCGGTCGCGCGATTCGGCCGCCACTTCGAGGCCACGGCTCGCCGACTCGTGATGCAGCAGCTCGGCGTATGGCGTCCAGACATTGCGATAGCCGGCTTCGCGCAGGCGCAGGCAGAAGTCGACGTCGTTGTAGGCCACACCGAGCTGCGCTTCATCGAGACCACCGACCTGTTCGTAGAGCGACTTGCGCACGACGAGGCAAGCCGCGGTGACGGCGGAAAAATTCTGGACCAGTTGCGCGCGGCCGCCATGGCCCGCGACGGTCGATGGCAGGTGCTTGTGCGCATGCCCGGCCATGCCCCCGACGCCCAGCACGACGCCGCCATGCTGGATGGTCATATCGGGATAGAACAGCTTCGCGCCGACCGCGCCCACGCCGGGCTGCAACGCGAGCGACACCATCTCGTGAAGCCAGTCGGACGAGATGACTTCGATGTCGTTGTTGAGCAGACCGATGAGCTCTCCGCGCGCCTGCGCCACGGCGGCGTTGTTGAGCGCCGAGTAGTTGAAGGGGCGGTCGTCGCGGATCACGGTGATGCCCGGCTGCGCATCGAGCGCGGCGAAGTACGCGAGCGCCTCGACATCGTCCGAGCCGTTGTCGACCAGCAGGATCTCGTAGTTCGGGTAGGCGGTTTCGAGGACGATGCTTTCGATGCACTGGCGCACCAGGTTCACGCCGTTGCGGGTCGGGATGACGAGCGAGACGAAGGGCGGCGCCTCGGGCAACGCATAGTGCGCGCGAAGGCCGTGGGGCGTGACCTCGGCGGTGGCCGCGGCGCCGGTGCGCTGGAAATGGCGGTCGAGCGCTTGTGCGTCGGCTGCATCAGGCGCTGCAAGCGGAGCACTGGAATGGCTGAGGATGCGCGGGATGTGGCGGATCTGGTCGGGTCGAACGTGCTCCACGCAGCGCAATGCCAGGTCGAAGCCCTGCGCGCCATTGGTGGCTGCATTCAGCCCCCCGGCTTCGTCGAACAGGCTGGTCTGGACAACGCCCATCGGCGAGAAAAGATTGCGGGACAGGAACAGGTCCGGGTTCCAGTCGGGCTTGAAGCAGGGATCG
Source organism: Variovorax sp. ZS18.2.2 (assembly GCF_024701975.1). Taxonomy (GTDB): domain Bacteria; phylum Pseudomonadota; class Gammaproteobacteria; order Burkholderiales; family Burkholderiaceae_C; genus Variovorax. The sequence continues at coordinate 37,962 of NZ_JANLNM010000004.1, read as the reverse complement.
CTGCGACCGCCAGCGGCATCGACCACGTCCGTGTCGGCATACAGCATGCGGGCCTCGGGATGCGCGGCGATCTCCTTCGCGATCGTGAAGAGCGCGTGGGCGCTCAGCGTGCAACCTGGCTCGAGCCAGACGATCCAGTCCGCATCCACGGGAGCGGTCGGCGGGCCGGCCTGGAGCTTCCACTCCTTGTAGGACTGAGCCGCCAAGGACCGGGTCGTTTCCTGCAACGACGCTGCGTTTGAAGTCAGCACCAGAAAGCGGGGACGCGTGGGCCACGCGGCCATCTCCACACGCCGGCTGTCTTCACGAGCGTCGCTGCCGGGGTTGTCGTAGCGCGCCACCCAGTCGGCGTAGCTCCCCCGTTTGGCGAGAGCGGCCGCCGCCGGCACGCCGCGAACAATGCGCTGAAAATGCCCGCCGAGCCACCGCAGCGGAGCCGTCAGGCGCCAGCTGCTGGACTGCGTCATGCCACGGACCTGCGCATCCAGGGCCTTGACCTGCACCTCCAGCAAACCGATCTGCCGCTGCAACTGGGCATTGCTCGAAGCGATGTCGAGCCCGCGCCGCCGCCGGGGAAAGGGCTGCGCAGCCGGCAGCGTAGGCTTACTGAACATTGCTCGAGATCACGAAAATAGACGCTTCCAATCGTTACGGGGCCGCCTCGTGGGGACCGGTAAAATTATCCCCTCATCACACCCTATAAAAAAATGCGCGTCCTTTCAGTTGTGCTCTCAGGGGGGGCAGGTTCCCGGCTTTGGCCAGCGTCTCGGCAAGCCTTTCCCAAGCCCTTCATGAAACTTGGTGGCACCACCCTGCTCCAGCAGGCCATCGAGCGGGGCCAGGCCTGCGGCACGGGCGACCTGATGGTCGTGACCAACAAGGACCACCTGTTTCTCACCAAGGACGTGCTGCGCCAGATGTCCGACCCGCCCGAGGCCACGCTGCTGCTCGAACCCCGGGGCCGCAACACCGGGCCGGCGATCGCCTTGGCCGCGCTGCAGTGCATCCGGCAATTCAGCGGCGACACCGTGATGCTCGTGCTCTCGGCCGACCACCTGGTGCCCGACATCGAAGCCTTCGTGGCCAGCGCCAACCAGGCGTTCCGCCTCGCCACCCAGGGCAAGCTGGTGGTGTTCGGCATCAACCCCACGGGGCCCGACACGGGCTTCGGCTATGTCGAGGTGGCCAAGGTCTCGCGCGAGAGCCAGGCGGCCAAACGCTTCGTCGAGAAACCCGATCTCCAGACCGCCCAGGAGTACCTGGCCACCGGCCGCTACTACTGGAACAGCGGCATGTTCTGCTTCACCGCGGACGCCATCGTCGCCGCCTTCGAGCGCCATGCGCCCGAACTGCTGGCCGCGGCACGCCGCGCGCTCGAGTCGTCGCAGACGGCGGGCGAGACGATCCAATTCGACCTGCACACCTTCGGGCTACAGCCTGACATCAGCATCGACTACGCGATCATGGAGCCGGCCGACAACGTGCACGTGGTGCCTGCCAAGTTCGGCTGGAGCGACGTCGGCTCGTGGCCGGCGCTGGCCAAGGTGCTCACGCCCGATGCCAGCGGCAACACCATGCCCTCGAACGTCGTGGCCATCGACACCACCGGCACCCACGTCCAGGTCGACAGCCACTCGCCCAAGCTGGTGGCCACGCTGGGCGTGCACGACCTGGTCATCGTCGACACGCCCGACGCACTGCTCGTGGCGCACAAGGACAGCGCCCAGGACGTGAAGAAGGTGGTCGACACGCTGAAGGCCCGCAAGCACGAGACGGTGCATTCGCCCGCGGTGGTCAACCGCCCGTGGGGCACCTACTCGGCACTGAAGGAAGAGGAAGGCTACAAGGTCAAGCGCATCACGGTCATGCCGGGAGAATCGCTGTCCTTGCAATATCACCACCACCGCGCGGAACACTGGGTCGTGGTTCAGGGCCGCGGCATCGTCCAGATCGGCGATGTCGAGCACGAAACCCTGCCCGGCCAGTACCGCTACATCCCCTTGAAAGAGAAACACCGCTTGACCAATATCGGCGACGAAGAACTGGTGCTCATCGAAGTCCAGTGCGGCGGCTACCTTGGCGAGGACGACATCGTTCGCCTCGCAGACACTTACGGACGCACATGAGCCAAGTTCACTCCAATCTGCATCGAAGCGCCATTTCCGACTGGTGGGAAGGCACCCGCCGCACCGACATCTGGTGGACGCTCGCCTGGTTCGACATCGTGCTGCGCTACCGCCGCTCCATGCTCGGGCCGCTGTGGCTCACGCTGAGCATGGGCGTCATGATCAGCGGCATGGGGCCGCTGTACGCGTCGCTCTTCGGCACCAAGCTCAACGAGTTCTTTCCACATCTGGCGCTCGGCGTCATCTTCTGGGCCTTCTTCTCCAGCGTGGTGACCGATGCCTGCAATGCCTTCGTCGGATCGTCCAACTACCTGAAGCAGGGCTACTTTCCGATCAGCCTCTTCGTCTGGCGCAGCATGGCGCGCAACGTGATCCAGTTCGCCCATCAGATCGTGCTCTACGTGCCGGTGGCGCTGTGGGCGGGCATCTCGCTGTCCTGGTCGGCGCTGCTGGTGTTGCCGGCCTTCCTCATCCTGATCGTCAATGCGCACGCCCTCGGCCTGCTGCTCGGCCTCGTCTGCACGCGCTACCGCGACGTGACCCAGATCGTGACCAGCGTGATGCAGATGCTGATGTTCCTCACCCCGGTGTTCTGGGTGCCTTCGAGCCTGCCCGCGCGCGCCAAGTACATTCTCTGGAATCCCTTCGCGCAGATGCTGGACTTGCTGCGCACCCCATTGATGGGCGGTGTCGCCGATGTCCACAACTGGCTGGGCATCCTGTGCTGGACGGCAGTGAGCATCATTGCCGCGACCCTGCTGTTCGCCAAATACCGTCGCCGCGTCGTCTACTGGCTCTGATCCATGGCATTCATCTCTCTCAAAAACGTCGCCGTCAATTTCCCGATCTACGGAGCCGGCGCGGCATCGCTCAAGAAGACGCTGGCGGCATCGGTCACCGGTGGACGCTTCGGCAAGGAAACCGGCGTCACCGTGGTGCAGGCGCTCAGCGGCATCAACATCGAGCTCAAGAGCGGCGACCGGCTGGGCCTCGTTGGCCACAACGGCGCGGGCAAGTCCACGCTGCTGCGCACGCTCGCAGGCGTATATGAACCCTCCTCCGGCGAATTCACCCGGCAGGGCTCGGTGGCGAGCCTGATCGACCCGTCGCTCGGCATCGAGATGGACGCCACCGGCATCGAGAACATCATGCTGCGCGGCCTCGTGATGGGCATGAGCAAGAAGGCGGTCGATCGGCTCACCGACGATATCTGCGAGTTCAGCGGCCTGGGCGAGTACGTCAACATGCCCGTTCGCACCTACTCCACCGGCATGATGATGCGGCTGGCGTTCTCGATCTCGACCAGCGTCGAGGCCGACATCCTGCTGATGGACGAATGGCTCTCGGTCGGTGATGCCGAGTTCACCGAAAAGGCCGAGAAGCGCATGCGCGACGTGGTGTCCAAGTCCGGCATCCTGGTGCTGGCCTCGCACTCATCGGAACTGATCGCCAAGGAATGCAACCGCGTGATCCACATGGAGCACGGGCGGATCGTCGAGGTTTCCTGATCAGTCGTCGCGGCGCCCGTTGCGGGCGTCCCGCTGCTGCGCCCTGATCTCGGCCAGCCGGTCCGCGGCCTTTTGCCCGGCAACGTCGAGCGACAGCGCGCGCTCGGCACTGGCCTTGGCCGCGGCCCCCAACTCGGCCGCCCAGGCCTGGTCGTCGAACACGCGCCGCATCAGTTCGGCGGCATGCGCCTCGGAGGGCTCGGCCCATTCGAGGTGCGCGTCGTAGGGCGGGATCGACTTGCCCAGCTTCACGAGTTCGTAGTCCACCAGCAGGCTGTTGCTGCTGTCCATGAAGTCGACGTTGCCCGAGAAGTTGGTGGCAATGACGGGCTTGCCCATGAGCATGGCTTCCGCCATGGTGAGGCCCAGGCCCTCGCTGCGATGCAGCGACACGTACGCATCGCAGGCATCCATCAGCGAGAGCACGTCCTCGGGGCTGTACACCTCGTTGATGATCGTCACGTTGGCCGCCGCGGCGGCCGCCGCCTGCAGGGCCTCGAACTGCTGCGGATGGCGATCGCCGAAGGAGGTCTTGAGCACCAGTTGCACCGTGTCGTCGGCACCGAAGGCGCGCGTGAAGGCACGGATGAGCCCGATGGGGTTCTTCCGCTCCATGACGCTCATCATGTGGAAGGTGAACAGGAAGGTGTAGGGCTCGTCCCTGAGGCCGAAATGCGAGCGCGGACGTCGCTCGAAGGGGCCGAGCTTCACGCCCGGGAACAGCGTGCGCACCGGCTGCGCCAGCCGGGCGCGCAGGCCGCGCGCCACGAACTCGGTGGCCGCCCAGACCTCGTCGACCTTCTCGGCGTGCGCCACCCACGAATCGGGAATGGAATCGAACTCCCAGTACCAGTAGCCGATGCGATAGGTGCGCGGCGAGCGCTCGTGGAGATCGCTGCGAGCGAACGCCAGGTCGAAAAAGGGCTCGGGCTGCGCGTGGATCAGCGTGGTCCCGAAATCCTCGAAGCCATCGAACTTCGCATGCGTCGGATCGTCCTTGCGGTCGGTCTTGAGATCGCGCAGCGAGGTCTTCACGCCCACGCGCTGCAGGCCTTCGACCAGCGCCTCGACCGAGACGCGCAATCCCGAGGGATAGGAGAAGTGCCCGATCACGTTGACCCCGGGCACGACCATTTCCGCCGCGACCTGTGCGGTGTCGAGCGCGGCGCACCATGCGGCGACCTCGGCCGGCTGCGCCGCGGCGGGCGCGGCCAGCCATTCGATCAACGCAGCGGCATGGCGCGCATCGTCGAGCGCGCGCGGATGTTGCAGGCGCCAGTCCTCGCGGGCCAGGTAGGCCATCCGGATCTGCGCCGCGGGCGTCATGTCCACGCGCCAGTGCGCCGGATCGACCCATGCATCCTTCACGCGGTAGGTCGCGCCGAACCAGGCCGCGAACGCGCGCCGACCGAAAATGGTGAGGCCGTCCGGATAGAGCGTTTGCCAGGCGGGTGCGAAGGCATAGGCCCGCAGCAACTCGACAGCGGGCTGCTCCGATGCCTCGCGCAACAGCCACCAGACTTCTTCGAGCCGCAGGCCCGTGGCCTGGCGGCCCTGCCGCATGAACCACTGGAACAGCTCGAACTGCCCCGTCGGCAGCAGGCCGTGGGGCAATGGGGTCTTGATGTCGTCGTGGAAAAGGTAAGTCTGGCGCGCGCGCGCGCCAAGGTCCATCGACAGGCAGCCCGCCACGAGGTCTCGCGCGCTGTCTGACAGGTGCAGCGCCTTGCCGCCTTCGTGCGCGATCCAGCGACCGAATTCACCGTCGGTGCCACCGGACAGCGCCTGCGGAAAGCGCCGGGCGATGTCGGGGCGGGTGCGCAGCAGGTCGAGGCACCAGCGTGCCGCGGACCATGTGTCGGCGATGCGGTGCGAGGGCTCCGGGGCCCACACCACATCCTCCCTCGGCAGGCCCGCGGCCTCCAGGCAGGTGCGGTCGTTGGACAGGTCGAGCACCGTGGCTGGCAGCATCAGCGAACCGAGCGCGCGCGTGTCGGCCATGAGGCTCTCGCGCACCGTGGGTGCGCCGCCCAGCCGCAGCGCGGGAATCGGCTCGCGGGCATCAAGCTCCGGGTGCAGGTAGGGGTCTTCGTCGATGCCCAGCAGGCGGATATCGTCGGCGAGGCGCTGCATGTCGAGCGTCGGATTGACCGTACCGCGCGTCGCACCTTCGTGATGCCGCAGCCGGGCATGCGGCGCATAGGCCGTGCGGTAACCCGCGCGCCAGATGTTCAGGCACAGCGCAACATCGCTGCAGGCCACCAGGTAGGCCTCGTCGAATCCGCCGACGCGCTCGAAGGCCTCGCGGCTCACCAGCTGGCACGCGCCCATGATGGCGAGCCAGTTGCGCGGATGGCCCGCGGACCCGAACACGCCCCACGCTGCGCTCTCGGCCGAGCGGTACATGAGCCCGCACAGGTGGATCCCCACGCCGACGCCGCCGTGCTGCAGTTGCCCGTCGGGATAGAGAAGCTGCGTGCCCACGACACCGACCCCCGGGCGCTGGGCAAAGCGCACCATCTCCTGGAGCCAGTCGCGGGACAGGACCTCGATGTCGTTGTTGAGGAACAGCAGCAGCTCGCCGCGCGCAAACGACGCGCCGTGGTTGCATGCCGCCGAGTAGTTGAATTTCTTGCTGAAGTGAACGATCGACACCTGCGTGTGGTGCCGGAGCTCTTCGTAGTAGGCCTGCGTCTGGAGTTCGACCGAGCCGGTGTCCACCAGGATGATCTCGGTGTTGCCGTAATCGGTGCCCGCCAGCAGTCCGTCGATGCAGATTCGCAGCAGGTCGACCTTGTCCTTGGTCGGGACGATGATCGACACCAGCGGCTGATGGGCCAGCGCCCAGGTGGCTCGCTGCGTGCCGTCGGGCTGCGTCTCGATGGCGGCATCGACGCCATGGCGCACCCAGTGCCTGCGCAGCGCCTCGCGGTGTCCGGCCGCCTCCGGGGTCCCGGGGCCGGCGCGCTCCCGGTTGCCGCCGGTCTTCCGGTGGCACAACACCTTGGGAATGCGGGTGACGATGCCGGCCTGTTCGCTCGCCCTCAGGTTGAGGTCCCATTCGACGCCGGCCTCGAGGGTCGGATCGATGCCGCCCGCCGCCTGGAGCACGCTCGCGCGCAACAGCGTCAGGCGCCCGAAGTAGTTGAAGGCATAGAGCAGGTCCGGCGACCAGCCGGGCTTGAAGTACGGGTTCTGGCGAAACCCCTCTGCGGAGATCTCGTCCTCGTCGCCGTAGACGATGTCGCTGTGCGGCGCGCGTGCCAGTGCACAGGCGATTTCGTCGAGTGCGCCCGCCGCCACGATGTCGCCGGCCTCGAGCAGGGCGACGAACTCGCCCGTGGCCTGTGCCGCGCAGGCGGCCAGGCTCCGCGAGCGCGAGCCCTTCGGGACCGCGATGCGGACGATGCGCGGGTCCTTGGCCAGCAGCGTGTCCAGCACGGACTGGAGGGCCGCCCCCGCATCGCCGGTCTCGACCGCGACCAGGGCCTCCCAGCGCCTGGAGGCCTGGGAGCGCAGCGACGCGAGCGTTCGCAGCAGCGCCTCGGGATCGCGCTCCGCGGCCAGGAGAAAAGACAGCTGCGGCGCCTGGGACGCATCGCCGGCGACAGACGACCGGGTCTCGGTGCCGGCGACCCACGCGCCATAGGCATCCTCGGGATCGGGCGTTCCGCCGAGCGATTCCTCCTCCGGACGCTTCATGCGCAGGGCGCGCAGCCGCTCGGGCATGCGCCAGGGCGTCAGCGCCCACCATGCGGCCTTTGCGCCGCGCCGCAGGTTGGCGCGCACGGGCTCCGGCATCGCGTCGGCCGCCTTGCGCAGCGGCGCCGTGATGCGCCAGGAGATCGAGTTCTGGATCTCGCGCTGCTGCGTCAGCGCAGCGTTCGCCCGCTCGTTCGCCGCATCGAGCAAGGCCTCGAACGCGGACGCGCTGCCGCCTTCGATCTTCTCGACGTCATCGGCGGCCACCGGCCCCTCGTGGGCGGGGCGATTCGGGATCGATTCGTTCTTGTTCATTGAAAAGGCGTGACGACTCGAATATGAAAACGCACGAATTTCTCAATCGGTCCGGGTCGGTTCGAATTCACCGTTCTCCCTCATGATCGCTTCGAAGAACCGCTGTCGCTGGTGCGCCTGCCGCGCGGCCCAGACCTTGTCCGCGGTGGCCAGCGCCTGCAGGCACAGCGTCTGGGTCGCCGCTCTCGAATAGTGCTGCTCGACATAGGCCAGTCCGGCCTCGCGCATGCGCAGCCACGACGCATCGTCCTGGTAGATGCGCAGCACCTCGGCGGCAAATTGTGCGGGATCGTCCGTGATCGAAAGATGGCCTTCTTCCGACGTCGCGATGCCTTCCGCGGCGATCCGGGTCGCCACGCTCGGAACGCCATGGGCCAGCGCGGTCACCAGCTTTCCCTTGATGCCGGCCCCGTAGCGCAGCGGCGCCACGAACACGCGGGACGTCAGGAAGTACGGTGCGAGCTCTTCCACGAAACCCGTCACGATGACGCGCTCCGACGCCAGGTCCTGCACCTCCTTCGGCGGCTGGTTGCCGACGACCAGGAGCCTGGCGTGCGCCGGCAGGTCGCGCTGCAGCACGGGCCAGATCGACTGCATGAAGAACAGCATGGAGTCGACGTTGGGCGCGTGCGGAAAGTTGCCCAGGAACATGATGTCCGCGCGGTTCGCGAAGCCCGGGGTGTCGCGAAAGACCTCCGAGATCCAGGGCAGCACGACCATGTTGTCGAGCGCGCGGGGCACGGCAGCCTGGATCACGTCCCTCTCGATCTGCGTGTGGACGAACGAGGCATCCGCACGCAGGAACATCTCGAGTTCGTTCTTCTTGGTGGACTCGGAACGCAGGAGCGCCAGTTGATCGTTGGCGTTCTCGGCCGCACGCGCTTCGCGCAGGAAATGAAGGTCGACGTTGGCGAACAGCACGCGCGTGGCCGGCGCCTTTTCGCGCAGTTCCCCGTGGATCGCCTGCGCCACGTTGTAGCGGTACAGCAGCGCGTAGTCGAAGCAATTGTCGAGATCGAGCACCTCGCCGACGTCGCTGGAAAACGGCTTGTAGTGGCAGCACACACCCCGGCGCTGCAGCGCGGCCGTGTACTTCTTCGACCAGTACGGCGAATGAAGCGGGAAGAAGCTCTCGCCGAAACCGGCCTCGCGGTAGGAGGCCATGACCTCGTTGGTCACGATCGAGCCCGAATCCTGGTCCGGCGTGGGTGTCAGTGCATCGACGAAGAGGATGTTCTGCCCGCAGCGCCAGCTGGCCGCGCGCACCGAGCTCGAACCCGGCTGCGGGTGCGCGACCAGTTCGGCACGGAAGCGTTCGGCGAACTTCTGCAGGTTGGTGACCTGGTAGGCCTTGATGCCCTGCGTGACGTCGCGCCCGTGGGTGATGCCTTCGTAATGGATGACGCGCGACGTGGGAACGAACCACACCTCGTAGCCGGCGCGGCGCAACCGGAATGCCAGGTCGGCGTCCTCGCAGTACGCCGGCTTGTAGACCGGATCGAAGCCGCCCATCGCATCCCAGACCGATTTGCGGATCGCGATGGAGGCGCCCGAAATGAAGTCGGCCTGGCGCGCGAAGCAGTACTGCGGCCGGTTGGGATCGTCGCCGCGGCCGTAGTTGTGGGCGGACCCGTCGCGCCAGAAGATGCCGCCGGCCTCTTGCAACGTGGCGTCGTCGTTGAACAGCTTCGAGCCGACCATGCCGGCCTTGGGAAACAGGTCGAAAGCCTCGACGAGTTCGTCCAACCAGCCGTCGAGCACCCGCGTGTCGCTGTTCAGCAGGACGATGATTTCGCCCCGCGCCAGCTGCACGGTCGAATTGCAGCATTCGAGAAAACCGCCGTTCTCGGCGCGGCGCTCGTAGCGGATCCAGGGAATGCTCTTGAGCACGTCCGTGCGCGCGGCCGCGGGCGATGCATCGTCCGCCACGATCACCTCGACCGAATACTTCGAGCGCAGCCGCGCGAGCGAGTCGAGGCAATTGAGCGCGAAGTGCGTCTGCCCGTACACCGGGATGACGATCGAGACCTTGGGCGATGCGGCATCGATGGTCAGAAGCGGCGTTCTCGATGCCATCGCCCTGGCCGCCTCGACGACCGTGGCACCGGCTTCGCGCTGCGCGAAGTCGAAGCCCGCACCGCCGAAGTACGCACGGCCGGCCATCAATTCGTAGTGCACCACGTCGTCGGGCAGCGGGTACAGCCTGTCGTCCTCGAACCATGGGGTCTCGGCGATCGACGCCTGCGGAAGGATGCGGCCGTCCGTCTTGCCGTAGCGCACCCAGTGGGCCAGCGGATCGAGCCCTGCCTGCCGCACGTCGGGATTCCTGCCGAGGTAGGCCCGCACCGAGAACCGGTCCGAGGGCTCCATGGCGTGCTTCCACCCGTGCGCGAGGTAATGCTGCAGCGGATCGGACGCTCCTGCGGCAACGACGGGGTACTCGCGGCGATAGAAGTCGGCGTCGAACAGTCCCTGCTCCCGGATTCCACGAACGATGGAAGCCCTGGAGCCCAGGCTCTTTCCCAGGTTGCGCGCCTGCCTTCCCAAGCGTCGGACAACCTTCTTGAGTTCGTTGATCACCATTCTTTTCCTTCGGCGTCTTGGTGCGCCTGTTCCGCGTTGCGGACGTGCGGGCCGGACGATCCGGCCACTGTCAGAACGAGTGACCGCTCTTGTTGCGGCGAAGGTCTGCTTCCACCATCATCGTGCAGAGTTGTTCGAGCGTTGTCTTAGGCTCCCAGCCGAGCTTTCGCTTCGCCCGCTCCGGATTGCCGATCAGCAAATCCACTTCGGACGGCCGATAGAACTTCGGGTTCACCCTGACCATCGTCTTGCCGCTGGCGATGTCGATGCCGACTTCGTTCTGCTCCTCGCCTTCGAAGCGCAGCTCGTAGCCTGCCGCCTTGAACGCGAGATCGACGAAGTGCCGCACCGTCTCGGTCCGGTTGGTGGCCAAGACGAAGGTATCGGCTTCGTCGACCTGCAGCATCCGCCACATGCCTTCGACGTATTCCTTGGCGAAGCCCCAGTCCCGCTTGGCGCCAAGGTTGCCCAGCTCCAGCACCTCGAGCTTGCCCAGCTTGATCTTGGCCACGGAGTCGGTGATCTTGCGGGTCACGAATTCGCGGCCGCGCAGCGGACTCTCGTGGTTGAACAGGATGCCGCTGCTGCCGAAGATGTCGTAGCTCTCGCGGTAGTTGATCGTCATCCAGTGCGCAAAGAGCTTGGCGACGCCGTAGGGGCTGCGGGGATAGAAGGGGGTTTCCTCGACCTGGGGAATCGCCTGCACCTTGCCGAACATCTCGGAGGTGGACGCCTGGTAGAAGCGAATGCCGCGGTCGGTGAGGCGGATGGCTTCGAGCAGGTGGAGCGCGCCCATGCCGGTGATCTGCGCCGTGGCGTCGGGCTGGTTGAAGCTCACGCCCACGAAGCTCTGCGCCGCCAGGTTGTAGACCTCGTGCGGCTTGGCTTCCTTGATGAGCGTCAGCGAGCTTCCGAGATCGGTGAGGTCGTGCTCCACGAGCTTGAGGTTGGGATCGTCTTGAATGCCCAATTCCTCGATCCGCCAGAAGTTGACGGAACTGGTGCGACGGAATGTGCCGTGCACGACATAGCCCTTGCTCAAGAGCAGTTGGGCCAGATAAGCGCCGTCCTGACCTGTAATACCGGTGACTACTGCGTGCTTTTTCATATTCAATCTCGAATCTTCTTCAGTTCAGGGGCAGGGCGTGTGATTGTGCCGCAATGCATTGCGCTCCCCGCCGAGGCGGCGCACCAATCTGGCGACCTGGAATGCGCCTCGAAAGCCGCGCCACGACAACAACAACGCGCCTGCGCACCAGATGGCTGTCAGAAAAACGTAATACGTGTGACGTTTCTGCCCAATCCTCCGATCTTCTGCCTTAGCGCGCGACTCAACGAACCCGTTTCAGGTACCCATCGGGAGCCACGCTGATCATCAGCTTGTGGTCGACCGCGCGGTCGATCTCGAACTCCGGATGTGTCTTCAGGTATTCGTGGACGGCCGTTTTCGGGTTGTCGCCCGGACCCCAGGGGCGGTCGGGGTACATCTCCTTGGGGAGGTCTTCCACGATGGTGTCGAACACCACGCAGTAGCTGCCGACCGTCGCCAGGGGCGCGTAGGCCTCCAGTTCCGCCAGCACGTGGGCGTGGGTGTGGTTGCTGTCGAGGCAGACCAGCACGCTCTTCCTGCCCGATGCGAACTGCCGCACCTGCTCGATCACCTCCGGCGCGGTGCTGGAGCCTTCGATCATCGAGATGCGGCGGGACATCGGATGCGCCTCGATCGCCTGGCGGTTGTGCGCGCGGATGTCGATGTCGAGCCCCAGGACCTTCGCGTCCCCCGGTCCGCCGCAGGCGGCATTGAGCTCGAGCATCGCGGCCGAAAAGATCAGCGATCCGCCGTGCGCAATGCCGGTCTCGATGATCAGGTCGGGTTGCACCTGCCAGATGATCTCCTGCATCGCCACCAGGTCCTGCGGGTACTGGATGACCGGCCGCCCCATCCACGAGAAGTTGTACGAGTAGCCGGCCCTGATGGACGAATTCATCAGGTTCTGCGCGTCCTTCTTGAGCGTCAGGTTGGTTTCGTTGGCCGCGACGCGTTGCGCGACCTCTGCTTCAAAAGTCATGTTGATCTACCTTGACGAGATGGAATCGGTGATGAGACTGCTGCGCGATCTCATTGAAGTAATTGGAGTTCATCACGAACACCAGCGAATTCGCGGGAAGGGCCTGGAGCGCGTCCGACGGCGAGAGGATTTTGAGGCCGGTGCCGGCCATGTACCTCTGCTGCTTGACGGGATTGATGTCGATCGCGAGGTCCAGCGTGATGCCCTCGCGCTCCAGATGGTGCGCAAAGATCACGCCCTTCGACGATGCACCCCAGATGGCCTTCGGGCCTTCGGTGCTGCGTGCGAGCGCCTTGCTTCGTTCGATGCCGCCCAGAAAATCTCCGGGTAGCGCGAACTCGCTCGCTTCGGGGGCGAGATCCTGCAAGGTCGACAGGTCCGCCACGACGTACTGGTACTGGCCGCCGAAGAGATGGCCCATCTCTTCGATCTGGCCGAACATGCGCCGGAAGTCCGCCGCGCGAAAGTAGTTCACGTGCTCGTAGAAGATGTCGAACCAGGCACGCCGCTCGCAGATCCAGTCGAAGCAAGGCACCTCGATGTAGATTTTTCCCTGCCCGCCATTGGCACGGGCCACCGCATGGAGAAATGACAGCGGATCCTGGATGTGTTCCAGCACATGCCGCAGCACGATGGCATCGGCGGTCATGCCGAGCGCCTCGGAAAAGGCCGCCTTGACGACATGCGGGCTGTCGCCCTCGTAGGCCGGGTCGATGCCGGTGGCGTCGTAGCCCGCCGCGCGCAGATGCGCCAGGAAATAGCCCTTGCCACAGCCGACCTCGATCAACGAAGGCGTGCGGAAATGGCGCCGGACGATATCGAGCACGTTGTCCAGGTGCTCGCGGAACACGGGTGAGCAGGCCTGCTCGTTCTGGTAGTCGGCGTCGTAGCTCAGCAGATCGGGATCGAATGCGCTGTTGAAGATCAGGCCGTTGGCCTGGCTCTGGGCGAGCACCATGCGCCCTCTGGGCGCACTGCGAGCCGCTTTGGCATGCGGGTAGACCTTGTTCTGAAGCACCGGCAGGTCTTCGACACGGAGCAATTCACGGTCCATCAACGGTTCTCCAGGCATTGCGTCAATCGCGCGTTGCTTCCCCAGAACGCCATCGGTTCGTAGGTGGGATAGGGGAAGTGTCCGAGCGCCAGTTTCATGGGCCATTGGTGCGTCGCGAGCCATCCCTCGACCAGTGCGCGGACCGATATGGGGCGCCCCGCGCAGACATTGACGACGCCCGCTCCGGTGGTACGGCACGCCAGCGCGACCAGCGCTGAAGCGACCGCTGAAACATGCAGATAGTCGCGCAACTGCTCGCCGCCCGACATCCTGAAAACATCGTCGCCGCGAAGGCCTGCCGCCATGAACTGGCTGTAGAGCGAGTTGGGCGCCTGCCCTTCGCCATGCATGTAGAAAAGGCGTGCCCAGGTCAGCTGGAGCTTGCTGCCATCGCGCAGGAACTCGAGCTCGCGTCGCAAGGCGTCCTTGGCAAAGCCGTAGGGATTGCGCGGGTCGGTCGCCAGCGACTCGTGCAGCTCGCCCGATTGCATGCCGTACTCGAAGCAGGTGCCGGTGCACAGCAGCGATGGCAGGCCTGCATCGACAAGACCGCGAAGGAAGCGGTACTGCTGCCCCAGCTGCAGCTCGAAATGATGCAGCGCCTGGTAGTTGGGCAAGCCGTCCCAGGCCAGATGCATCACCACGTCGGGGCGCCCGAGCTTCGAGAACGCCTCAGTGGCCGGCGCGGCAATGTCGAGCAGGACATGCCGCATGCCGATCGGGAGCCAGTCACCGGCAGGGCCGCGCGAAGCCGCCACCACCTCGACGTCGTCGGTGCGGGCAAGCGCCTGCAGCACGTGGCGTCCCACGAAGCCGCTGGCGCCAGTGACCGCGATCTTCATGAGACTTCGATCCCGGGCACCGCCCATACGAACCGGCCGCCCCACTCGCGGATATAGGCCAGCTGATCCATGACCTCGGCCTTGAGGTTCCACGGCAGGATCAGCACGTAGTCCGGTCGCTCACGTTTCAGGTGTGCTTCATCGACGATCGGAATACGGCTGCCGGGCATGAAGAGCCCCTGCTTGGCCGGGTTGCGGTCCACCACCCACGGCAGCAGGCCGGCGCGAACACCCGCGTAGTTGAGCAGCGTGTTGCCCTTGGCCGCGGCGCCATAGGCGCCGGTGCGCTTGCCCGCGCGCCGCGCTTCGATCAGGAACGACATCAGTCCATCGCGCACATCGTCGGCACGTTGCTGGAAGCCCGCGTAGTAGTCGGAAGTCGCGACGCCCGCCGCGCGCTCCATTGCCAGCACCCGGGACACAGCGGGTTCGACCGTACGCTGGCCCGTATCCCGCCGCTGTGCAAACACGCGCAGGCTGCCGCCGTGGGTTTCGAGTTGCTCGACATCGAACACGCCGAGCCCGTTCGCCTCGAACATCCGGCACACCGACGTGAGCGAGAGGTACGAGAAATGCTCGTGATAGATCGTGTCGAACTGGCACTCCGACACCAGCCGCAGCAGATGCGGAAACTCGAAGGTGGCCACGCCCTGCGGCTTGAGGACCGTGGCAAAGCCTGCGACGAAGTCGTTGATGTTCGGCACGTGGGCCAGCACATTGTTCGCGGCGGTCAGGTCGGCGCTCTTGCCGGCGGCGACGAGCCGCTCGGCCAACGCCACGCCAAAGAACTCCTCGACGATCTCGATGCCTTTCTCGCGCGCGGCCTTCGCGGTGCTCGCCGTCGGCTCGATGCCCAGGCACGGAATGCCGGCGTCCCGCACGTACTGCAGCAGGTAGCCGTCGTTGGCCGCGACCTCGATCACATGGGCGTTGCGATCCAGTGCAAAGCGCTGGACCATGTCGCGGACATAGCGCTGCGAATGCGCGAGCCAGCTGGAAGAAAAAGAGCTGAAGTAGGCGTACTCGCTGGAAAAAAGATCGGCGTGGTGCGCGTAGTCGTCGGTCTGCACCAGCCAGCATTGCGTGCAGGTGAAGACACGCAGGGGGTACCACTTTTCAGGCGCGTTCAGCTGATCGGCGTGCAGGTACGCGTTGGAAGGCGGCGCCGTCGCCAGATCGATGAACGGCAGACTCAGCTCGGCGTGACAGTGGCGGCATTTCATCCAGGAAGACCCGTGAACTCGGCGGTGATGAAGGGATGACTGGCATCGCGGTCGGACATGTCGCCAAACGCGAGGGGCCAGGCGATGGCGAGCGCGGGGTCGCGGGCGTTCAGCGCGCCCTCGGCCGCCGCAGCATACGGCGCCGAATGAAGATACAGCAGTTCGGCGTCGTCGCCGAGCGTCTGGAAGCCGTGGGCAAAGCCCTTGGGGATGAGCAGGCTCGTGGCGTTCTCGGCGCTCAGTATTTCGCCGTGCCACTGCAGGAAGGTCGGCGAGCCCCGGCGCAGGTCGACCGCAACGTCGAAGATCTCACCGCGCAGGCAACTCACCAGCTTGTCCTCCGCGTGCGGCGGATGCTGGAAATGCAGCCCGCGCACCGATCCACGCCGGCGGGTCAGCGTATGGTTGATCTGGGCGATGGGCTCGGAGAACCCCGCGGCGCCCAACTCCTCCGCGCAGAAGAAGCGGCTGAAGAAACCGCGCGCGTCTTCGAGCTTCTGGCGCTGGACGCGCATCACGCCCGCGAGTGGCGTCGCGCGGACATCAAACCTGGCCATGCTGGCCGTCGCCCTGGTAGGCCGCGATCTGCGAGCGGCAGACCTTCTGCATGTCTTCACCCGCGCGCCAGGCCCGATGCCATTCGACCGTCCTGTCGAGCGCCTCGTCGAGCATCCAGCGGGGACGCCAGCCCAGCGCCGCGCGCGCCTTGCTGCTGTCGAGCTTCAGGTAGTTGGCCTCGTGCACGGTGCCGGGGGATGTTTCCCGCCATTGCGCACCGGGCACGCGGCGCGCAAGCCGGTCCAGCAGGTCGCGCACCGGCACCGCATCGTCGTCGCCGGGGCCGAAGTTCCAGGCCTCTGCGAATGCGGGGTCGCCGCTCGCCAGGCGTTCCGCCAGCAGCAGGTAGCCGCCGAGCGGCTCCAGCACGTGCTGCCATGGCCGCGTGGCACCGACATGGCGCACCTCCAGCGACAGGGCCTTGTCGGTGGCGCGAAAGAAATCGGGCACCAGGCGGTCGTCGGCCCAGTCGCCCCCGCCGATCACATTGCCCGCACGCGCGGTGGCCACGGCCACGCCGGCCTGCGCGAGAAAGGATGCGCGGTAGGCGGAGGTCACGAGTTCGGCGCACGCCTTGCTGCTGGCATAGGGGTCCAGTCCGCCGAGGGGCTCGTCTTCGCGGTAGCCCCAATGCCATTCGCGGTTCTCGTAGACCTTGTCCGTCGTGACGCTGACAACGGCCCGGACACCGGCACAAGCGCGCACCGCTTCGAGCAGGTGCACGGTGCCCATGACGTTGGTGGCATAGCTTTCCACCGGGTCCTTGTAGGAAGGGCGAACCAGGGATTGCGCGGCCAGGTGGAAGACGATCTCCGGCGCGGCTTGCCGAACGGCCTGCTGCAGCCCCCCGAGATCGCGAACATCGCCCAGCGTGTGCCCCGCCAGGAGATCGGCGACACGGGCCTGCGTGAACAGGTTGGTTGCCGTCGGCGGTGCCAGCGAGTAACCGTGAACCTCGGCGCCGGCGGCCTGGAGCCAGAGCGCCAGCCAACTGCCCTTGAAGCCCGTGTGCCCCGTGACCAGGACCCGCTTGCCACGCCAGAACGCTGTGTTCACGCCCACACCTTCCAAGGTGCGGCCTGGGTCGCCCACAGCTGCTCGAGGTGCATCTTGTCGCGCAGCGTGTCCATCGGCTGCCAGAAGCCCGCGTGTTCGAAGGCGCGCAACTGGTCGTCCTTTGCAATCTGGGCCAGGGGCTCGCCCTCCCAGCTGGCGCGGTCGCCGTCGATGTAGTCCAGGCACTGCGGGGACAGCACGAAGAAGCCGCCGTTGATCCAGCCGCCGTCGCCGCGCGGCTTTTCGACGAAGCCACGCACCGCATCGCCATCGAGCTCCAGCGCGCCGTAGCGTCCGGCCGGCTGCACGGCGGTGACCGTCGCCAGGCGTCCGTGGTTGCGGTGGAATGCGATCAGCTTGCCGATGTCGATGTCCGCGACGCCGTCTCCGTAGGTGAAGCAGAAGGCCTCTTCATCGCGCACGAATTCGGCCACCCGCTTGAGGCGCCCGCCGGTCATCGTGTCTTCGCCGGTGTCGACCAGCGTCACCTGCCAGGGCTCGGCCTTGCGCTGGTGGACATGCATCTGGTTGCTGCGCATGTCGAAGGTGACGTCGGACATGTGAAGGAAGTAGTTGGCGAAGTACTCCTTGATCATGTAGCCCTTGTAGCCACAGCAGATGACGAAGTCGTTGATGCCGTAGGCCGAGTAGAGCTTCATGATGTGCCAGAGCACGGGCTTGGCACCGATCTCCACCATCGGCTTGGGCTTCAGGTGGGTTTCTTCCGAAATCCGGGTGCCCAGGCCGCCCGCGAGGATGACGGCCTTCATGGGGGGAGCGCCTTCTCGGGGTAGCCCGGCAGCCAGCGGGCCTCGGCTTCACTGGCTGCGCGCATGCCGCCAATGGCATTCATCATGTTCACGGATTTCATGGGGCGACATTGTGCGCCGGACCCGCGCCGTGAACCGCGGTTTTTCCGGCATTAGAGCCGCATCAGGCGGAGCTTGCGCAGGATTCTGAAGAGCAATCCGCCCTGAAGCACCGACACCCTGGCGTCGATGACTTCAAACTTAGAGCGCCAGGCATCGGCCTCTGCGCGCGCAGCCGCGGTCTGCGCGGTCTGGTCGGCGAGGCTGGATTCCAGGGCGACGCAGGTCTGCTGCCATTGCGCGGCGAGCACCTTCTGTTCGGACAGGGCCTGCTCCTTTGTCGCCGCGGTGCGCTTTGCCGAAGCGATCACCGCGCTGGCCGCCTTGAAGCTCCACAGCACCGACGCGAGAAATCCCTGCGGCCGATCCGGCGCCGCGCTCTCGGCAACGACGTCTTCGGGCAGCAGCAGAACCGAGGTGTCGTCAACGCCGTCCGGCCCCGGAGCGCGAGGCTTTGCGGCGAGGGTGTCGATGAGCGAAAACGCCAATGGCCAGTCACCCAGCCGGAACCCGGCCGCGGAGGCGGACGACACCAGCTGCCGCGAATCGAGTTCTTCCTTGGCGGCGATGTTCCAGATGCTCCTGTAGCGCTGCTGCACTTTCGCGCGCAGCGGCAGGTACTCCTCTACCGGGAAGAGACCGCGATCGAGGACCGCGCGGTCCAGGCGCTTGAAGAGCGCCCCCCAGGACTTGATGTGCGACAGGTCGTACCCCATGCTGGCCTGGTCGTCGTGCTGCGTGTAGACGGCGCCGAGCCTGTTCACGATGTAGACCGGGTACGCGCAGAAGATCTGGGCCTGGAAGTCGACGTCGCTGGGCAGCCCCACATGCAGGTAGGGCGCGCCCACCTCGGCGAGCACCTTCGATCGCCAGAGCACCGAGCTCCAGCTGTAGTGGCCGTAGGTCAGCCAGTCGCGCATGTGGTCGTGCGGGTTCACCAGGCCGAGCCGAATCTTGTCGGGATGCTCCGGGTACGTCATCCCGATGGCGCCGCCGTCGGTGCGCGTTTGGGTCACGAAGACGGCAGCGCCGACGCTTTCGTGCGCCTCGAGGATCCCGTAGGCGTCGTGCAGGAAATCGGGCAGCAGATAGTCGTCGTCGGCCAGCGGGAGGAAATACGCCGTCTCGACGCTGTCCAGCGCTTTCGCATAGTTCGCATGCCCGCCGATGTTGGTGGCGTTGCGCACATAGACCACCCGTGAATCGCGTGCCGCCAGCTCGCGCGCAAAACGCTCGGTTTCATCGGTGGAGGCGTTGTCGAAGATGTGCAGGGCGATCGGAACCCGCGTTTCCTGCAGCACGCTTTCCACGGCACGCCGAAGGCGCTCCTGCCGATTGAACGTGGGTATGACGACGGCGATCGTGCGCGGGGTAGCAGGAAACATCGCAACAACATTTGTTTTTTGTTGCGCGGAGTCTATCCATGAACCTTGGTTAACAATAATTTTTCACGGAAGCAACCCGCACTTGGCGAGCCCCCTGCATCAACAAGTCGCACATACGTGGTAGGGGCGATTGTTTTCGGGAGCTCCGACTCCCCGTGCAACACACACGGGGCGCCGCGCGCTCAACGCTCCTGCGGGAGCGTCAACGCGATCCGTTGCAGTTGCTCGCGGTAGCGCAGGCCCTGCCGGCGATGCGAGAAATGCGTGCGCATGTGGATGCCGGCGCGCCTGCCCAGTTGCCGACCGAACTCAGGGTCGTCGAAGAGCGCGAGCACCTTCTGCGCGGCGTCGTCCAGATCGGCATCGGCCCACACCTGGTCCTGCCAGTGCGGATAGTCGCCCTCGACCAGCGGGACGAGGTTGTAGCGAACGCCCAGCGAGTTGTCGGGCGTCATGTAGTCCATGTTGCCGGACCAGGCCGTCACGATGGCCGGCTTGTCGAAGAACATGGCTTCCGCCGGCCCGAGACCGAAGCCTTCGGCCCGGTGCAGCGAGAGGAAGGAGTCGCACACCCGCACGAGGCTCTTGACCTCCTCTTCGGACACCGTCTTGTCGATCAGCGTGACCCGGTCGTGGATGGGTTCGATCTCGGCCTTGAGCCGCTCCAGCGACTTCGCATCGCGCGCCGAGTTGTTGATCTTCAGCACCAGCTGGAGCTTGGCCAGCGGCCTCTGTGCGAGCACGCGCTTGAAGACGTCGATCGCGGCCCACGGATTCTTCCGGCTGGCGTAGGACAGCGCATCGAAGAAGAAGAGCATCGTGTAGCGCGACTCCGGGATGCCGAAGTACTTGCGGTCGAAGAGCTCGTGAACCCGCGGCTCGACGGCAATGGGCAGGTGGACGACCGGCTTGCCGACCGCCGCGCGCAAGGCCGCATCCACGTGAAGCGACGGCGACCACACTTCGTCGAATCGCTCGATCTGCCGCGCCCACTCCTGTGGATACCTCGGCAGCTCCCACATCGGATAGATGATGTTGTAGCCGCTGGCGAACGCGCCCGGCAGCTTCTGCTCGATCGTGCGGATCACGGGATCGATCTCGTCCCCGTTGATGCAGAAGATCCGCACGGGCGCCGTGAACTGCTCGGTCAGCAGCGGGCCGAACTCCCGGGCTTCCCGCGGTATGGGCTGGGTGACCTTGTAGACATCGTGCACCGACAGGTTGCCGTACGCCGCGGCCAGCGAGCGCACCACGCCCCGGCAGTGGGCACCCATGCCGATGGCGGCATACGGGTGGCCGACGATCAGGCAGTCCGGATTCTTGGAGTGGTCAGTTGCCGCCATGCTCAGCCGTTTCTCTTCTGGTACTTGTGTGATTCGAGCGCATCCCGCAGCGCGGTCAGGTAGGCATGGCCGTAGCGCTGGTCGGGCTCCAGGTAGGCGCCCTCTCCCCACTCGTTCCAGGCGTTGATGAAGACCATCCGGCGCTCCGGCACGTTGAAGTCGCGCGAGAACTCCAGCGCGTGCTCCAGCCAGGCACGGAACGCGCCGGGGCTGGGATTGTCCAGGATGTAGGGCGCGTCCTGGCGGCGCGGCGTGTTGTCCCATCCCGGCAGCACGCCCGGGAAGTGGGTGTGCGGCCGCAGCGGCAGTTCGGTCGCATAGCGCGTGCCCACCGTCTCGTAGTCGTCGATGGTTCCGGTGAAGCTCGGGCTGACCGCCGAAGGCTTCTTGGGAACGGGCGAGCCCATGTTGTGGGGCGGGAAACCGATGCTCGCGTCCAGCCCGTGGTCGGCCGCGTTCTTGAGCTTCCAGGCCAGGTCGAACGAATCGACGCTCGCCACGAAGATCTCGCCGATGCCGGCGTTGCGGCACTCCTCGCGCCAGACCTTCACCGTGTCCGCGATCGAAGGCAGCAGGTCCCAGCGGTAGACGATCACCAGCGGCTTGCCCTCGATGCGGATGTAGCGCGCGTCGCGCATGAACCGCATGAGGTCGTGGATGATGGCCTTGTCGTCCTCGGTCGAGTATTCCTGCTTGAGCAGCAGGTCGTGATCGCGGCCATCCCAGCGCCGGCTCCAGTTCTCGTTGGCCCAGCACAGGCAGAACGGGAAGTCGAGCGACTTGTCCTCCAGGTACAGCTCCAGCGGCGCCTCGAGGATGCGGCGGCCGTTGAACCAGTAGTAGTAGAAGCAGAAGCCGTGCAACCCGTATTGCATGGCCAGCTCGATCTGCTTGCGGATGCTCTTCGGATTCGTGAGGTCGTAATGCCCGAGATCGGCCGGCAGGCGCGGCTGGTCGTGCCCAGGGTAGTTGGGCTTGGCCTTGGACACGTTGGTCCACTCGGTGAAGCCCGGCGCCCACCACAGGTCGTTCTCCGGAACCGTGTGGTACTGCGGCAGGTAGAAGGCGATGGCCTTCACCGCGTTGTCGGCCTCCAGCTGGGCCTGCCAGCGCTCGGCGAAGTTCTGCGCGCTGCGCGCCGACTGCCCGTGCTTGTAGGCCGGCGCCAGCGACGACATCGTCTCGCTCATCAGGTGCACGATGCGCGCCGTCGGTTCGTAGACCACGCGAAGGCCGCGCGTGCGCACGCGAAAGCACAGGTCCACGTCCTCGTAGTAGGCCGGATGGAACAGCGGATCGAAGCCGCCCAGTTCGTCGAACAGCGCCCGCTCGATCAGGAGGCACGCACCGGAGATGTACTCCACGTCGCGGCGATAGTTGAACCGTGGATCCTCGGGGCTGGCGCCGTGTCCGACGAGCGCCGCGGAACAGTCCACGCGGATGCGGCCACCGGCCTCCTGCAACACGCCGGACGGATACAGCACCTGCGGGCCCACGATGCCGACGCCCTGCTCGTGCGCCGCCACCATGGCATCGAGGAAGCCTTCCTGCACCAGCGTGTCGTTGTTCAAAAACAGCACGAACTTGCCGCGCGCCGTGGCCGCAGCCCGGTTGCAGTTGCCGCCGAACCCCAGGTTTTTTTCCGAGCGCAGGAACGTGAGGCCGGAGACGTTGGCCAGCTCGAAGCAATCCGGATCGACCGACGCATCGTCGGCCACGATCACTTCGTAGGACGTGCGGCAGTTGCTTTCGACGATGGTCTTCAGGCAAGAGCGGGTCAATGCCACCTTGTTGTAGACCGGAATCACGATCGAGACGAGCGGTTGCTCGAACGCCGGGATCGCGAGGGGCGCGGCGGGTTCGCTCGCGGCGTCCTTGCAGACCGCGGACACCGGGGTCTCGACGCGCGGGTATCGCTCCGCGCGCCGCTGCTCGGCCTGCGCGAGCCGCGCCCGCATCGCGCCGTAGCGGGACCACTCCCACTTCCCGTTCGCGACGCGCGCGAGGCCTTCATGCATGCGGGCGCGCGGAATGCCGTCCTTGGCAAACGCCTCGGCGAAATCGCTGTCCAGGGCGTACGAGCTTTCCTGGACCAGAAAGTGCGCAAGCTCATGCACCTTGTCGGCCCCGGCGGCCGGGTACTTGCGCGCATGCTCGACCAGGTCGATCGCAGAGGAAGGATTCCGGAGGGCATCGTGCCGGTGCGCCAGGAAATGGGCCAGCGGATCGGCAGCGTCGCCGACATCTCCGTAGGCTGCGCAGTACCACTCCGAGTCGAAGCTCGGGTGGGGCATCCGGTGCTCGGGCGCACCGAACAGCACGTAGTGCAGCAGCGGATCGAGGCCCGCCGTCTTCACGTCGAGGTACTGGTCCAGGTACCAGGTCGTGTTGAACAGCGGATGGGGGTCCCGGCCTTCCTTCCAGCCGAGGTCCACGTAGTGGACGAGCGGGTTCCAGCCGACCTTCGCCACGTCCGGATTCCGCTCCAGGTACCACGCCACATCGAACAGCGGATGGGGGTTGCGTCCTTCCTTCCAGCCGAAGCGCATGAAGTGCCGCATCGGGTTCAAGCCGGCTTTCACGATGTCCGGATTGCGCTTTGCGTACCAATCCGCATCGAACAAGGGATGCGGCTCCGGCAATGTTTTCTCGCCGAATGAAATGCGCCCTCTGGTCGCCCGATTGACTGCACGGCCGGCAATTGATTTCAAGCGGCGATACCAATGAATTGGATTTTTGTTCATGTTTCTTCAGCCTGCGGGCCGTTTTTTGCAGCTCGGCAAATTATGCGCAGTGGAATTCAGATAGGCGACTGTACTTATTGAATGCCGCGCTTCGGGTGCGGCATTTATTTTCGGCTGAATGAAATTTCCCGGACTCATTCAAATCGCTTGATTGCAGCGAATTCCGGGGTTGGATCTTGGAATCAAAAGAGCTGCCAGATTGACGGAACTTGTAAATTCGCCTATGCGAATCGAAACTGAATTCAGCAAATCAATTCACTCCAAATGGCACGGCCTGATTCATCCATACAGGATCTCACCGCAATGCGCCGCACACGCTCCCCTGTCACGCGACCGCAACGATGGTCGACAACCCGCGTACAACGGGGCGAGGCAACGGTCGTTGACGATCATAGCAGCCCGATTTTTGCCGCTCGGGCGGCGTCGCCGAAGGCCGGCCGCCGACCTTCGTCCGGCAACGCACGTCCCGTCAACGACGAAAATGCCATGGGCACGCTGGCGATGCCGCAGGGCACTTCGCGCGCGAGCCCGCGATTCAGCTTCAGGTATAACGCAGGCCATCCGACGCTTCTCCCAGGAATCGCTTTAAAGCAGCGAACTATTCGATGAACCCCAGGTTTACGCCAAAAATTGTAAAGATCGCCACAGTCGGCATATTCATTGTTTTCGTTCTTTTCATATTCCCGGTTTCCCGCGCGCATCCGTGGTCGGATGACTGGACTTACCCGGGTATTTACGGCGCAAGTTGGAAAGAATTCTTTCAATGGGTGATCGCGCAGCACGTCGACCATCGCATCCCCCTCATCAAGCTCGTTCAATACGGCCTGCTGAAACTGAGCAAGTTCGATTTTCGGGTCCTGCTGTTGTTCAATGCGGCCATGGCAACCGCGGGCGCCCTGGCGCTGGCCGGCGCGGCGCGATTGCACAGGGGTTCGGCGCACTGGGGCGATCTGGTCATTCCGCTGACGGTTCTGAACTTCGGCTTCGGCCTTTACCTGTGGTCGTTCTCGGCCCAGTTCAGCTTGTGCATTGCGCTCAGCTTCCTGTTTCTCTATTTGTTCATCAAGTCGCAAACCGCCCGCTCGACGCCCTTTCTGATCGCAGCGATGGTGGCCCTGTGGGCTTGCGCCCTCTGCGGCATGAACGGAGCCATCGTCGCCACGGTGATCGCGGCGGCCCTCTTGGTGTTCGGGCTTCGTCAACGGGCCTGGAAAACCCAATTCGCCATGGTTGCGGGCCCCGCGCTCGTGCTCGCGATGAACGCGGCGATCTTCCTCACCTGGCAGCCCTCGGGAACGACGCTCGCGGCGCAGCAGACCGATCTCGCGACGCGCATGCTGTCGTGGGGGCGCCACCTCGTCGAATCCAGCTTCATCCTGGACGGCTGGCTGCAGGGCTACTGGCGCCCCATCCTGTGTGCGCTGCTCTTCGTCGCAGCGCTGGTGCGCGCACTGGTCTACCTGGTCCCGGCCCTGCGCCGCGGCGACGCCGACATGGCGAAGGTCGCGATCTACGCCACCCTTCTTGCGTACGCCATGCTTTTCGTTTCGATCGTGCTTGGACGCTCGCGCAGCAGCGAATGGTCGCCGGGGCTGGAAATGCACTACGGCTACCTCGTCGTGGCCCTGGTTCCGCTCTCCTGGATCATCGTGACGGAATCGGGAAAGAAGTCCCTGGCACGGTGGGCGCTCGCGGCGGTGCTGCTCGTTGCCTATGGGCACGCTTTCAGGTGGGGCGCGATCTACCGCTTCCACGATGTTCGCGACAACAATGTTCCCTACACCAACGCGACGCTGGCCATCGGATCCCAGGAGGCGCCGGAGGCCCTGGCCAAGCGCAAGATCAGCAGCTACTTCTTCGTCGACACGCCGGACACCCAGGACACCGTCGCGCAGGGAATCGCCAAGCTGCGCAGGGTGGGCGGCCCGCTCTACAAGGCACAACCCGCCGAGTCGAACTGAACCCGCGGCACCACCGGCCTCCATGCACACCAGCGAACCCCACCCCGTCACCGCGCGCTACGGCCGCATGCACCTGCTCGGGCGGGATTCGATCGTGTCGGAGTCGCTGGCGCTGTACGGCGAGTGGGCGCAACGCGAGATCGACTTTCTCGCCCGTTTCATCGCGCCGGGCGCCACCGTGCTGGACATCGGCGCCTTCATCGGAACGCACACGCTCGCCTTCTCCACGCTGGTGGGCGAGCAAGGCGCGGTGATCGCGTTCGAGCCGCGCGCCGAAGCCTTCGGCCTGCTGTCGCGCAATGTCCAGGACAACCGGCGCACGAACGTCCGCCTGCACCAGCGGGGCGTCTCCGATGCGCCGGCCACCATCGCACTGCACCGGCTCGCGCCGGGTGCACTGACGAACTTTGCGGGGCTTGCGCTCGAAGACGACGACGCGGGGCCGGCCTCCGGCCCGGCCTACGAAGTGCCGCTCGTGACGGTCGACAGCCTCGCACTGTCGGCCGTCGGGCTGTTGAAGATCGACGTCGAGGGCATGGAAAGACAGGTGCTCGACGGCGCGCGCGAAACCATTGCAGCCTTCCAACCCGCAGTGTTCGCCGAGGCCAATTCGATCAGCGCGGGCCTCAAGATCCTCGACTGGTGCAAGGCCAGCGGCTACGAGTGCCTCGGTCATCTGACCGACGCGTTCAACCCGGGCAACTTCAACGGCGAGACGCGGAACATCTTCGACGACGGCAAGGAGCTCAATCTCCTGCTGCTGCCGCTGGGTCGGGCACTCCCTCCCGGCACGCCGCGCGTGTTTCCCATCGACAACGCGGACGACATCGCCGCCCTGCTTCTGCACAAGCCGCAGTACCCCCAGGAGGTGCTGAGCCTCGCGAACAGGAGAGAGGGGCCGGGCCTGGCCTACCCCTCGCCGATGGCGAAGGCGGCGATGGAGGCTCGCCAGAAGCTCGAGAGCGAGGTGTCCGATCTCCAATCCGAAATGCGGGCAGCCCGGGCCGCGCAGCTGGCACAGGCGACGGCACTGCAGGCCACGGCAGAGGCGGTGCAGCGCCAGGCCGATGCGCTGCAGGCGCAGTTGGCGGAGGCGTCCACGGCGCGCGAACGCGTCAACCGTCAACTGGCAAGCACTGCCGGCGAGCTCGAGCGAACAAGCGAACGCCTCGACGAACTGAAGGCGCAGCGCGAAACAACCCTTGCCGCATTGACGACCCTCCGCGAGAGTCGCTCGTGGAGATTCACCGCGCCGCTGCGGTATGCGAGCCATCGGCTTCGCGCTGTCCTGGCCCGTTTCAGGCCCCGTTGACGCGGGGCGCTGGGCCGCGCGAGCCCCGGTTTCACGCCTCTGGGCGGCGTCTTTCCCTCTGTTCAATGCAAATAGAATCCCCGCTTCTGCATCCACCTCGCGAACATGTGTACCGTTGCTGCACCTCCAGTCCTACAGCCACGGCCGATCAACCCGTCGCGACGTCTCCCGGACGCCAAGGCCGACCTGTTGCCATGAGCGCCGCGCCGGGCCATCCCAAGCAAGCTCGCACCGCAGTGCGAAGCACGAAGGTCATCCAATGAGCGCCTTGCCCCACGTGGAAGACGACATCGGCACGCCCCCTTCCCAGACGATGGCGGGGCAGAGAATCATCGCGGTCGACCTGGACGGAACGCTGATCCGCTCCGACCTGCTGGTCGAGAGCGTTTTCCTGCTGCTGAGATACCACCCCCTGCTCTTCGTGAAGGCCCTGTTCTGGGTCCTGAAGGGCAAGGCCTATTTCAAGCGGAGGATCGCCGACGCGGTCTCGCCCGTCGTCCAGACGCTGCCCTACAACCAGCCGCTCGTCGCATGGCTCGAGGCGCAGAAGAAAACCGGCGCCCGCCTCGTGCTGGCCACGGCGTCCGAAACACGCCTTGCCAGGGACGTCGCAGCCCATCTCGGCCTCTTCGACGAAGTCCTCGGCACCGAGAACCAGAACCTCGCGTCCGCCAACAAGCGCAAGGCGCTGGTCGCGCGCTACGGCGAGCAGGGCTTCGAGTACGTCGGCAACTCGTCGGCCGACCTGAACGTGTGGAGTTCCGCGAACGTCGTGCACGTGGTGAATCCGGAGTTCGGCGTGCTCGCGCGCGCGCGTCGCATCGGACGCATGGGGCAGGTGTTCGACGATCGCGCGAGCTACCTGCGCGTGCTGCGCAAAGCCCTCCGGCTGCACCAGTGGGCCAAGAACCTGCTGGTGTTCGTGCCCTTGCTGGCAACGCACCAGATCACCAACCTCGACCTGATGCTCAACGGCGTGCTGGCCTTCGTCTGCTTCGGCATGTGCGCTTCGAGCGTGTACATCCTGAACGACCTGCTCGACCTGAAGGACGACCGGCAGCATCGCACCAAGCGCAACCGGCCCCTCGCGGCCGGGACCTTCCCGATGACGCATGCCATGGTCTGGATGGTGGCGCTGCTGGTGGTGGCGTTCGGCGTGGCGCTCGCGGCGTTGCCGTGGCGGTTCGCGCTCGTGCTTTGCGCGTACTACGTGCTCACGCTGGGCTACTCGCTCTGGATCAAGCGGCTGGTGATGCTCGACGTGATCACGCTGGCCATGCTCTACACGGTGCGCGTGGTCGCCGGCGCGGCAGCCATCTTCGCGCCCCTGACGTTCTGGATCCTCGCGTTCTGCATGTTCATGTTCCTGAGCCTTGCGTTCGTCAAGCGCTACACGGAGCTCTATGACGCCAAGGAACAGCGCAAGGGCGACGCCGTGCCCGGCCGCGGCTACCAGTTGCAGGACTTCGAACTGCTCGCGTCGCTCGGCAGTTCCTCGGGTTACCTCTCGGTGCTGGTGCTGGCGCTCTACATCAACGACGCCGCCGCATTGACCCTCTATGGGCATCCCAAGCTGCTGTGGGTGGCCTGCCCGCTGCTCCTGTTCTGGCTGAGCCGGGTCTGGCTGATCGCGCACCGCGGCCAGATGAACGACGACCCCATCGTCTTCGCGCTGCGCGACCGCGTGAGCCAGTTGATCGGCCTTGCGTTCGCAGGCACTTTCGTCCTCGCTTCGCTTTGAACCCGCGCACTCGCCTGTCCTGGGGAAGGTACCCGCAGCACCCGCAAACGGTCCATCCTGTCCAGTGGCCTTCGGAGGTCGGCGGGGCCGTCGCCGCCGCGCTCGCGGCCGCCCCCGGCGGCACCCTGGCTTTCGGCATGGGCCGCAGCTACGGCGATTCGTGCATGGCCGAGTCGGACCACGTGGTCGCCACGGCCGCCTTCGACCGGGTGATCTCGGCGGACTGGGACACCGGCACGATCGTGGCCCAGCCGGGCCTGACGCTCGGCGCGCTGATCGACATGGCCCTGCCGCGCGGCTGGTTCCTGCCCGTCACGCCCGGCACCAAGTTCGTCACGCTCGGCGGCGCGGTCGCCAACGACGTGCACGGCAAGAACCACCACGTCACGGGCACCTTCGGCCGCCACGTCAGGCGCCTGTCGCTGCTGCGGACCGACGAAGGCATCGTCGAGTGCTCGCCCGAGGCGAACGCCACTCTGTTCGAGGCGACCATCGGCGGGCTCGGGCTCACGGGCATCGTGCTGTCGGTCGAGCTGCAGTTGCGCCGCGTCGCATCGGCCTATGTGGACCAGTGCGCCATCAGGTTCGGCGGCCTCGACGAATTCTTCGCGCTGTCCGACGAGCTCGATGCGCGCCACGAATACGCGGTCGCGTGGGTCGACTGCCTGGCCACGGGGCGGCAGGCGGGACGGGGCCACTACATCGTCGGCAACCACGCGACCGACGGCCGGCTGCAGATCGCGGCGCCGCGGCCTAAGAGCATGCCGGTGGACCCGCCCTTCTCGCTGGTCAATGGGCTGACGCTCAAGGCCTTCAACGCCCTCTACTACCACCGCCAGCAGACCACGCGCGTGACGTCGGTCGTCGGCTACGACCCCTTCTTCTATCCGCTGGACGGGCTGCTGCACTGGAACCGCATGTACGGACGCGGCGGCTTCCAGCAGTACCAGTGCGTGATCCCCCACGCGAACGCCCGCGACGCGATCCGCGCGATGCTCTCGGAGATCGCGCGCAGCGGCAGCGGCTCCTTCCTGGCGGTGCTCAAGCGCTGCGGCGAGATCCGCTCGCCGGGCCTGCTCTCCTTCCCGCTGGAAGGCGTGTCGCTCGCACTCGACTTCGCCCAGCGCGAGGCCGCCAACGCCACCCTATTCGCCCGGCTCGACGCGCTGGTCGACGAAGCCGGCGGGCGCCTCTACCCGGCCAAGGACGCGCACATGGGCGCCGCCCATTTCCAGAAGGCCTATCCCGCGTGGCCCCGCGTCGAGGCGCTTCGCGACCGCCATCTGCAATCCCGCTTCTGGCAGCGGGTCACCCAACCGGTCACCACCTCATGACGATCAAGAACATCCTCCTCATCGGCGCGACCTCCGGCATTGCCGAAGCCGTGGCGCGCCGCTATGCCGCATCGAATTGCAACTTCGTGCTCGTGGGCAGGGACACCGCCAAGCTCGACGTCATCGCCAGCGACCTCGCGGCGCGCGGCGCGGCGCGCGTCCATGTCCTGCCATGGGACGCGCACGACGTGTCGCAAGCCGGCGCAACGATTGCCAGCGCGTGGCAGCAGCTCGGCACGGTGGACATCGCGCTGATCGCGCACGGCTCGCTCCCGGACCAGGCGCGCGCCGAGGAAGACCTCACGTATGCCGTCGAGCAGTTCCGCCTCAATGGCGAGAGCGCCGTCGTCTGCATGCTGGCGCTGGCGCAGCATTTCCGCAAACAAGGCAACGGCACGCTGGCGGTGATCGGCTCGGTGGCCGGCGACCGGGGCCGGCCGACCAACTACGTGTACGGCGCCGCCAAGGGCGCCGTGGAAGATTGCGCATCGGGCCTGCGGGCGAACCTCTTCAAGCAGGGCGTGCACCTGCTGCTCATCAAGCCGGGCTTCGTGGCCACGCCGATGACGGCGCACCTGGAACTGCCGGGGGCATTGACGGCCTCGGCCGACCAGGTGGCACAGGACATCCAGCGCGCGGTGGCGCGCGGCAGCGACGTGCTCTACACGCGCTGGTTCTGGCGCTGGATCATGCTGATCATCAAGAGCATCCCCACGAAGATCTTCAAGCGCCTGAGCCTCTGACGCGCACCGCGCCCCCAAGACAAATCACGCACAAGCCATGAACAAGAAAATCGTACTGCCCGGCGGCGCCGGCCTCGTGGGCCAGAACCTGGTGGCACGCCTGCGGGCCCGTGGCTACACGGACATCGTCGTGCTCGACAAGCACGTGCACAACCTCGCCGTTCTCCAGAAGACGCAGGACGGCGTCACCGTGGAGCAGGCCGACCTCGCCAGGCCCGGCACCTGGCAGCGGCACTTCGAAGGCGCGCACACCGTGGTGATGCTGCAGGCCCAGATCGGCGGCATCGACTACCAGGAGTTCGAGGACAACAACGTCTCCTCGACCCAGCTCATCCTCGAGGAAATCCGCAAGAACAAGATCCCGCAGCTGGTCCACATCAGCTCGTCGGTGGTGGAGTCGGTGGCGGACGATTTCTACACGCGCAGCAAGAAGGCGCAGGAGCGCATCGTGCTGGAGAGCGGCATCGAATGCCCGATCCTGCGGCCGACGCTGATGTTCGGCTGGTTCGACCGAAAGCACCTGGGCTGGCTGTCGCGCTTCATGGCGCGCGTGCCCGTGTTCCCGATTCCCGGCAACGGCAAGTTCATGCGCCAGCCGCTGTACGTGGGCGACTTCTGCAACGTGATCATCAGCTGCATCGAGAACGACGTGCGCACCGGCATCTTCAACATCACCGGCCATGAGCAGGTCGACTACATCGACATCATTCGCGAGATCAAGCGTGTGACCAAGGCCAAGGCGCACATCGTGAAGATTCCCTACGGCCTCTTCTATGCGCTGCTGTGGGTGTGGTCGCTGTTCGACCGCAACCCGCCCTTCACCACGCAGCAGCTGCAGGCACTGGTGGCGCGCGACGAGTTCGAGGTCATCGACTGGCCCGGCATTTTCGGCGTGCGTAGCACACCCTTCGCCGAAGCCGTCAAGGAAACCTTCAACCACCCGGTCTACAGCCAGGTTGCGCTGGAGTTCTGAATGACAGCGCCCTCCACTTCGACCTCCACTACAGCCACGCCATCCCAGCGCATCGCGGTACTCGGCGCCGGCCCCATGGGCCTGGCCGTGGCTTATCAACTGACGCTCGAAGGCCACCGTCCGGTGGTCTTCGAGGCCGACGACCGCGTGGGCGGCATGACGGCCGCGTTCGACTTCAGCGGGTTGCAGATCGAGCGCTACTACCACTTCCATTGCATCTCCGATGCGGCCTTCCTGCAGGTGCTGGACGAACTGGGCCTGGGCTCGAAGATGAACTGGGTCGCCACGAAGATGGGCTACTGGTACCAGAACCGCCTGCAAGCCTGGGGCAACCCGGTGGCGCTGCTGCGTTTCAAGGGCCTGGGCCTCGTCGCCAAGTTCCGCTACGGCCTGCATGCCTTTCTCTCCACCAAGCGCAACGACTGGAAGCCGCTGGACCGCGTCGATGCCACGGACTGGATCAAGCGCTGGGTCGGTGCCGAGGCGTACGAGGTGCTCTGGCGGCGTCTCTTCGACTACAAGTTCTACGACTACAGCTCGAACCTCTCGGCCGCCTGGATCTGGAGCCGCATCCGGCGCATCGGGCGCTCGCGCTACAGCCTCTTCAAGGAGAAGCTGGGCTACCTGGAGGGCGGCTCGCAGACGCTGCTCAATGCGATGAAGAACGCCATCGAAAGCAGGGGCGGCGAGATTCGCCTGTCGTCGCCGGCCTCGAAGGTCGTGATCGAAGCGGGCGCGGTCAAGGGCGTGCAGACCGCGGCTGGCATGGAAGCCTTCGACAAGGTGATCAGCACGGTGCCGCTGCCCTACGTGCCGCGCCTCATGCCGGACCTGCCGCCCGATGTGCTCGCGTCCTTCGCGGCGCTGAAGAACATCGCGGTGGTCTGCGTGATCGCCAAGCTGCGCAAGCCGCTGACCGAGAATTTCTGGCTCAACATCAACGACCCCGAGATGGACATCCCGGGCCTCGTGGAATACAGCAACCTGCGGCCGCT
Organism: Variovorax sp. ZS18.2.2; assembly: GCF_024701975.1. GTDB lineage: Bacteria > Pseudomonadota > Gammaproteobacteria > Burkholderiales > Burkholderiaceae_C > Variovorax. The sequence goes on along the minus strand of NZ_JANLNM010000004.1, from coordinate 5,526 downwards.
GAGCCCGCATGTGCTGTACGTGCCGTTCTACATGCCGGGCGAGCACCCGAAGTTCCAGGACGCGGACGAGGTGTTCCTGGCCAAGGTGCGCGCCTACTGCATGAAGATCAACCCGAGCCTCACGGCGGACGATTTCGTCGACATGCGCGCGAGCCGCTACCGCTACGCGCAGCCGATCTGCGACCCCGGCTACCTCGACCACTTGCCGCCGGCCGCACTGCCGGTGAAGGGCCTGTGGGTGGCCGACACGTCGTACTACTACCCCGAGGACCGCGGCATTTCGGAGAGCATCGGGTTCGGTCGCCAGCTGGCGACCTCCGCAGCGCTCGACACGCTGCCGACCACCAGCGCCGCATGAGAAACATGCCGTGGTGATTCCCCAGTTCCTGCGCTTCCTCGTCGCCGGCGGCATCGCGGCGGCGGCCAACTACGGATCGCGCTTCGTGTTCAGCATCTGGCTCGGCTACAGCACCGCGATCGTGCTGGCCTACCTGGTGGGCATGGTCGTCGCGTTCGCGCTCATGCGGCACCACGTCTTCGACGCCAAGGCCGGCGACCTGCGCGCGCAGGTCGCGAAGTTCGTCGTCGTGAATGTCTTCGCCGTGCTGCAGACGCTCGCCATCAGCCTGGTGCTGGTGCACTGGGTGTTTCCCGCCTTCGGCATCCAGCGCCATGCAGAGGCCATCGCGCACCTGGTGGGCGTACTGGTCCCCGCGGTCACGAGCTATTTCGGACACCGGATGCTGACGTTCAAATGAACCTCGGCCCCACCGAAACCAGACGCTCCTTCTGGCCGGTCGTTGCCTGCGTCGGGGTCTTTCTCTGCCTCGCCGCCGGGCTGGCCGCATCCGACATTGCCACCACCCAGACGCTGAAGGACGCGAAGCCCTACCTGCTGTTCGCACTGGCGCTTTGCGGCGTCGCCCTCGCCGGCGCATGGCGGCGCACGAATCCCGCGGTGCTTCTGCTGGCGGTCTTCGTCATCCTTTCCGTCCAATTCGTCGAGGTGTCCGCCTTCATCGCGATGCCGGCCTTCTTCCTTGCTTCCGCCGTGGTCGGGCAGAGGATCACGCGGCGCTTCGGCGTGGACGACCTGCTCCTGGCCACGCTCATCGGCATCTTCGTGCTGACGGGCGTGATCGGCTGGACGCTTCCCTACAAGATCCACACGCGCTTCATCTACACGGTCCTGCTGGTCGGGCTGCTCTGGCTGGAGCGCCGCGCGGCGCGCGAGGTGCTGGCGACAACGTGGCGAGGATGCGCCGAGGCCCTGTCGGGCTCGAAAGCCGCGGCGAGCCTTGCGCTTGTGGTCCTCATCGCCTCGCTGTCGGTCGCGTGGCGGCCGAACGTCTTCTACGACGACCTGGCCTACCACTCGATGCTGCCGACGCAGCTGATCCACCTGGGCTTCTACCGGTTCGACGTGGCGACCCAGATCTGGGCGGTCGCGCCCTGGGCCTCCGACATCGTGCATGCGGTGGTGGGCGTACTGGCCGGCACGGAGTCCCGCGGGGCGGTCAACATCGGTTGGTCCTGGCTCGCCTGCTGCGCGCTCTGGCGGTTCGGCGCGCTCATCGGACTGAACGACAAGTGGAAGTGGCTGAGCATCGCGCTCTATGCGAGCCAGCCCTACATCAGCGGCCTCTTCGGAACCGCGCAGGTGGAGAACGCGCTCGTTCCCCTCACGCTGGCGCTGGCGATCCTCTGCGTGCGGATCTGCCGGGACAAGGACCCGAACGCGATCTATGCGGTCGTGATCCTTGCCGGGTTGTTCGCGGCGCTGAAGGCATCGCAGGCCTTGGTGATCGCGCCGCTGGTTCTGGTCTGCGCGCCCGCGTTGCTGAAGGCCAACCCGCGCAAGCTGGCGGCCGCCGTGGCCATGGCTCTCGTCTTCTGCGCCTCCAGCTACGTCTACGCCTGGCTTCTCACCGGCAACCCGCTGCTGCCCCTCTTCAACGCCTACTTCAAGTCGCCGTTCTTCCCGGTCGCAAATTTCCACGACATGCGTTGGTCGCAAGGCCTGAACTGGCGCAGCCTCTGGGACCTCACGTTCGCGACGCAGAAGTACCAGGAGGTCGACGCCGGCGGCGCGGGGCTGTCGGTGCTGGCACTTAGCATCCCGCTGCTCGCGACGCTGGCCGTGCCGGCGCTGCGCCGCACGACCCTCTGGCTGCTGCTCGCGCTCGTGGGCATGTTCGCGGCGATCCAGTACCTGCGCTACATCGCGCCGCTGCTAGTCGCGTCGATCCCGATCGCGCTGTTCGCGATGCAACGGCATCTGGCACCCAGGGTCGCGACGGGCGCCGCCGTCGTCCTGATCCTTGCCAACCTGGTGCTCATTCCGGCGTCGATCTACCTGCCGAGGGGAAAGCTGCTCGAAGGGCAGCTTCGCTCCCTGGTCAACAAGTCGAAGGGCGATGCGAACGAACAGATTCTTCGCACCTTCGCTTTCGAGGCCATCGTCGCCGCGCACCTGCTGAAGGATCCCGCCGATACAAGGGCGGTCTTCCTCGCCGACAAGGAGCGACCCTTCACCGCACCGTTCGTGGGTCGCGCCTTTGCCGAGAGCTGGTATGACACCTACTTCTCGACAGCGGGCGCCAACGCGGACGCCGACCTCACCGGCGAACGCTGGAAGCAGCTTCTGTCGCAGCACGGCATCGGCTTCGTGCTCGCGAAGAACGATCCAGCCGATCGCCCCGCGCTGCGTGCCCTGCTGCGTGCCGAGGCCGAGCCCGTTCTCGCAGGCCCGGCCCACACGCTCTATTGCCTGTGCAAGCCCCGGCCCGCGGCCGCCGGCGACGCGCTCTACAAGACCCGTGACCTGAGCGCCCGGCTCAGGCTGTTCTGAAAGCCATGCGGCAACTCATCCTCTTCGGCGTGGTCGGCGTGACGCAGCTCCTCGCCGACACGCTGATCTTCTACCTGCTGCTCGAGCTGTCGATCACGCCGTGGATCGCGAACTCGCTCTCCAGGTTCCTCGCGCTTCTGCTCGGGTTCGTGCTGAATGGCGCCATCACGTTCAGGCAGCCCGACAACACGGCATCGACGTCGAAGAAGAGCTTCGTCCGCCTGCTGATCCTGTGGCTGGCGCTGACTTTGGTGAGCTCGGAGCTGGTCACGCTGGCGAGCCACCATGTCTCGGGTCCTCACCTGCTCCTGGCCAAGCTCGGGGTCGAACTGGTGCTGGCGTTCGTCTCGTTCTTCATTTCAAAGACCTGGGTCTACCGATGACGCCATCACCGAACGCCGCCTCACCCGCCATCGCCGTCGTCATCCCGTGCTACCGGTCGGGCGAGCTGGCCCTCGACGTGGTCCGGCGCATCGGTCCGGAGGTCGGCTGGATCTTCGTCGTCGACGACTGCTGCCCGGTCCAGACCGGCCAGACGGTGCAAGCGCACAGCACCGACCCGCGGGTCACCGTGCTTTTCCACAGCGAGAACCAGGGCGTGGGCGGCGCAGTGATCACCGGCTACATCGCGGCGATGAAGGCGGGCGCATCGGTCATCGTCAAGCTCGACGGCGACGGACAGATGGCACCGGAACGCATCCCGCAGCTTTGCAGCCCGATTCTTTCGGGGCAGGCGGACTATGTGAAAGGCAACCGCTTCCATATCGCCGGCGGCGTCGCCGCGATGCCGCCGCTTCGCCTCATCGGGAACGTCGCGCTCTCGTTCATCACCAAGGCGTCCAGCGGCTACTGGCAGCTGTTCGATCCGACCAACGGATACACCGCGATCCACACCCGGGTGCTGGCCGAACTGGACACGGACAAGATCGCGAAGCGCTACTTCTTCGAGTCCGACATGCTGTTCCGGCTGAACCTGCTGCGGGCGGTGGTTTCCGAGATGCCGATGAAGGCAGCCTACGACGGTGAACCGTCGAGCCTGAGTCCGGCGAAGGTGATCGCGCCGTTCCTCAAAGGCAACACGCGCAACTTCTTCAAGCGCGTGCTCTACCGCTATTTCGTCTCGGACTTTTCGCTCGCCTCGCTGGAGCTGCTGTGTGCGATGCCGCTGCTGGCGTTCGGCATCCTCTATGGCGCCGAGCATCTGCTCTCGAACCGCTTCAGCGGCGGCGTGGCATCGGCCGGCACCGTGATGGCGTCGGCGCTGCCGATCATTCTGGGGTTCCAGTTGCTGCTGTCGTGGCTCAACTACGACGTGTCGAGCCAGCCCACGCAGGCATTGCACCCGCAGCTGCCGCCGCTGACGGATGCCGCGCAACAAGAAGCGCAGCGCCCGCAGGCGCCGCACTGACCGGATCGATCAGTCGAACAGCGAAGCGTTCGCCAGCAACGACGCCACGGCGTCCTTGCCCGACAGCTGCGGCTCGACGCCGGTCGCGGGCCATTCGATGGCGAGCTGCGGGTCGTTCCAGACAATGGCGCGCTCGTGGGCGGGCGCGTAGTAGTCGGTGGTCTTGTAGAGGAATTCCGCCGTCTCGCTCAGCACCAGGAAGCCGTGCGCGAACCCGGCGGGCACCCAGAGCTGCTTGTGGTTGTCTTCGTTCAGCTCGACACCCACCCACTTGCCGAAGGTCAGCGACGACTTGCGGATGTCGACGGCCACGTCGAACACCGCACCGCGCACGACCCGCACGAGCTTGCCTTGGGGCTGTTGGATCTGATAGTGCAGCCCGCGCAGCACGCCCTTGGCCGAGCGCGAATGGTTGTCCTGCACGAAGTCGACATGCTTGCCGATCGCCTCGTCGAAGGCCTTCTGATTGAAGCTCTCGAAGAAGAAGCCTCGCGCGTCGCCGAACACCTTCGGTTCGATCACGATCACTTCAGGAATTGCGGTCGGTGTGGCCTTCACGAACGCACCTCCTCGGCCAGCAGATGGTTCAGATACTTGCCGTAGCCGTTCTTCTGCAGCGGTGCCGCCAGCCGTGCCAGCTGCTCGCGGTCGATGAACCCATTGCGCCAGGCGATCTCTTCGGGGCAGGCGATCTTCAGGCCCTGGCGATGTTCCAGCGTGGCGATGAATTGGCCGGCTTCGAGCAGGCTCTCGTGCGTGCCGGTGTCCAGCCACGCATAGCCGCGCTGCATGATCTGCACGTTCAGCTGATCGAGGTCGAGATAGGCCTGGTTGACCGCGGTGATTTCGAGCTCGCCGCGGGCGCTGGGCTTGACGGCCTTGGCGATGTCGACGACCTGGTTGTCGTAGAAGTAGAGGCCCGTGACCGCATAGCTGCTCTTGGGCTTCAGCGGTTTTTCTTCGATGCTGCTGGCCTTGCCCTGCGCATCGAACGCCACCACGCCGTAGCGCTCGGGGTCATGCACGTGGTACGCGAACACCGTCGCACCCGAGGTCTTGGCGTCCGCATCGGCCAGCAGGTGGGCGAAGTCGTGGCCATAGAAGATGTTGTCGCCCAGCACCAGCGCGCTCGGGTCATTGCCCACGAACTTCTCGCCAATGATGAACGCCTGCGCCAGCCCGTCCGGACTCGGCTGCACCGCGTACTGCAGGTTGATGCCCCACTGGCTGCCATCGCCCAGCAACTGCTGGAAGCGCGGCGTGTCCT
>NZ_JANLNM010000003.1 GCF_024701975.1 Variovorax sp. ZS18.2.2 | reverse complement strand
AGGTCGAGTACGCGGCGAAAACGCTGAACCTCACGCAGTACCTGGACCGCACGCCCAAGGACCTGTCGGGTGGCCAGCGCCAGCGCGTGGCCATCGGGCGCGCGATCGTGCGCGCGCCGAAGGTGTTCCTCTTCGACGAGCCGCTGTCGAACCTCGATGCGGCGCTGCGCGGCAACACGCGCGTCGAAATCCACAAGCTGCACCGCGCACTCGGCGCGACCACGATCTACGTGACGCACGACCAGGTCGAGGCCATGACGCTTGCCGATCGCGTGGTGGTGCTCAAGGACGGGCTGATCGAGCAGGTCGGCACGCCCCTGGAGCTGTACGACCGCCCGGCCAACCAGTTCGTCGCGCAGTTCATCGGCATGCCGTCGATGAACATGGTGTCGGCGAGCGCGATTCCGAGTTTCTCGGCAGCCACCGGCGGCCGTTTGCCGAACGACGGCTTCCTCGGCGTGCGGCCCGAAGGCCTGCGCGTGCACCCGAAGCAGGGCGCGCCGGTGTCGGATGTGCTGGGCCGCGTGGAGCTGATCGAGGCGCTGGGCGCGGACACGCTGATCCACGTCGATGTGGGCGGCGTGCCGCTCATCGCGCGGCAGAACGACCGCACGCCCCTGCAGGCGGGCGACGACGTGGCGGTCGAGCTCGACCCGTCGGTGCTCCACCTCTTCAACCGCGAAGGTCAGTCGTGCCTCGCCGCACGATAAGTGTTATTTGATACCTAATGGTTTGCCTTATGTATGAATAACGTCATAAGTGGATCATGCACCCTCTTGCTCGCAAGACTCGTCTTGTGAGGTTCACAACCGCTGATAGGGAGATAAAAAATGTTGAAGCGTTTCATGGCCACCGGTTTGCTTGTGCTGATGGCACTGACCACCAAGGCTTCCGAGATCGTCGTTGCGACCGTGAACAACGGCCACATGATCGAGATGCAGAAGCACACCGGGGTTTTCGAGGCAGCCAACCCTGACATCAAGGTCAAGTTCGTGACGCTGGAGGAGAACATCCTGCGGCAGCGCGTCACGACGGACATCGCGACCAAGGGAGGGCAGTTCGACGTCATGACGATCGGCTTGTATGAAACGCCGATCTGGGGCAAGAGGGGCTGGCTGGAAGAGCTGAAGCCCGGCCCCGGCTACGACATCGACGACCTGCTGCCGGCGATGCGTAGCGGCTTGTCGCTCGACGGAAAGCTCTACTCGGCCCCGTTCTACGGCGAGAGTTCGATGCTGATGTACCGCAAGGACCTGGCGGACAAGGCGGGCGTGCAACTGCCGGATCGCCCGACCTGGGACGAAGTCAAGAACCTGGCTGCAAAGATTCATGACCCGAAGAACGGCGTCTACGGCATCTGCCTTCGAGGCAAGCCGGGCTGGGGAGACAACATGGCGCTCATCACCACCATGGCCAATACCTTCGGAGGGCAATGGTTCGACATGAAATGGAAACCGCAACTCGAATCGAAGCCATGGAAGGATGCCGTCGGCCTCTATGTGAATCTGCTGCAGAACTACGGACCTCCCGGGTCGGCTTCCAACAGCTTCAACGAAATACTCGCGCTGTTCAACGAAGGCAAGTGCGGCATCTGGGTGGACGCAACGATCGCGGCCTCGTTCATTTCGGAACCGAAGCAGTCCAAGGTGGCCGGCAAGGTGGCCTTCGCGCAGGCCCCCACGCAGGTCACGCCCAAAGGCGCCAACTGGCTGTGGGCATGGTCGCTCGGCATTCCCGCCGGATCGAAGAATGTCGATGCCGCCCAGCGATTCATCGCATGGGCGACCTCCAGGGAATACATCAACCTGGTGGCCAAGTCTTCAGGCTGGGGGAGCGTGCCGACGGGTACGCGCAAAAGCACCTACCTGAATCCCGATTTTCTGAAGGCGGCGTCCTTCGCCAGCGCGGAGAAAACGGCCATTGACAGCACGAATCCGTATGACTCCACCCTGCCGAAGAGTCCTTACACGGGCATCCAGACCCCGGCCATCGCCGAGTTTCAGGTGATCGGCATCGGTGTAGGCCAGCAATTGAGCGCCGCCCTGGCGGGCAAGCAGAGCGTGGACGCCGCCCTGAAGGCATCGCAGCAGATTACCGACCGCGAGATGCGCAAGGCCGGCTATTACAAGTAAGGCGCATAGATCTCTTTGCACGCCTTCCCATTGATCTACCTACAACCGAGAAACTGAAATGACTGATCGTCTTCGAGGAAAAAACATCATCGCGACCGGCGGGGCCGGAGGCATCGGCCTGGCCGTCGTCGAAACCTTTCTCCATGAAGGAGCTTGCTGCACGGTCGCCGACATCGGGCCCCAGCCTTCGCCGGGATTGGTCGCGCTTCAAGAAGAGTTCGCTGATCGCTTGATCTATGTGGAAACGAACGTGGTGAACGCGGCCCAGATCGAGCGCCTCCTCGATGCGGCCGAACATCGGTTCGGCACGACGACCACCGTCTTCAACAACGCGGCGATCTTCGACATGGCGCCCTTTCTGGAGAGCAACGAGGAGAGCTACGAGAGGCTGTTCGCCGTCAACGTCAAGGGCATGTTCTTCATGATGCAGAAGGCGTTGGCGCGGATGGTCGCGGCCAAGGTGCAGGGCGGCGCGGTGATCAACATGGCGTCGCAAGCCGGTCGCCGCGGCGAGTCGATGGTGTCGCACTACTGCGCCACCAAAGCGGCCGTCATCAGCTATACGCAAAGCGCCGCGATGGCCATGGCGCCGCATCGCATCCGGGTCAATGCCATCTCTCCGGGCGTCATCTCGACCCCCATGTGGGTCAGCGTCGATGCGAAATACGCCCACTACGAAAACCTGCCGATCGGCGAAAAGAAACGCCAGGTCGGCGCCTCAGTGCCGCTGGGCTACATGGGCGAGCCCAAGGATATCTGCGGCGCGGCCATCTTCCTGGCCAGCGACGAAGCCTCGTACGTCACGGCCCAGACGCTCAACGTCGATGGCGGCAACGTGATGAGTTGAGCGGGTGCGATTTTCGGTGCAATCCACAGGAGACATTCATGCGTACATTGACGGTTCCCCTTGCGTTTTCCGTGCTGGCCTTTTCAAGCGCGCTGTATGCCGCTGAAACGCCGGCTGTCATCGGCCTGGTCACGAAGGCTGATCAGAACCCGTTCTTCGTCAAGATGAAGGAAGGCGCGAAGAAGGCCGCGGATGCGGGAGGCGCCAAGCTGCTGACGGCCGCCGGCAAGTTCGACAACGACAACGCCGGGCAGGTCACAGCCATGGAGAACATGCTGGCAGCCGGTGCCAACACGATCCTCATCACCCCGGGAGACTCCAAGGCCATCGTGCCCGCCATCAAGAAAGCCCAGGCCAAGGGCGTGATGGTGATCGCGCTCGACAGTCCCGCCGATCCGCAGAACGCGACGGATGCGCTGTTTGCCACCAACAACTACACCGCTGGGGTTCTGATCGGCCGCTACGCCAAGGCAGCGATGGCGGGCAAGACGCCCAGGATCGCGACCCTGGACCTCTATCCCGGCCACCCGGTCGGCGCCCAGCGGCACAACGGCTTCATGGCCGGTTTCGGCCTTCCCGCCGCCGACGCGACGAGCAACACGCTGTCGTCCGCGCCGCAGATCGTCTGCATGGCCGACAGCTTCGGCGATCAACCGCGCGGCCAGACCGCGATGGAAAACTGCCTGCAGAAGGACCCGGGCATCAATCTCGTCTACACGCTGAACGAACCGGCCGCCGCCGGCGCGTTCAGGGCGCTGCAGAAGGCAGGCAAGGAAAAAGGCGTGCTCATCGTCTCGGTCGACGGCGGCTGCACCGGCGTGAAGAACGTCAAGTCGGGAATGATCGCCGCGACCGCGCAGCAGTACCCGTTGCGCATGGCGAGCATGGGGGTCGAAGCAGGGATTGAATATGCGAAAACGGGCAAGAAGGCTTCGGGCTACGTGGACACCGGCGTCACGCTGATCACGGACAAGCCGATGGAAGGGTTGGACAGCAAGGACACGACGTTCGGACTGGATCAATGCTGGGGCAACAAGTAGACATCGTGAGCACGTTGAAAGAACGACTTCCGCCGATCGGACAATTCGGCCCCTTCATCGCGCTATTGATCGCCTGCATCGCCTTCGGCGCCAGCACCGATCGCTTCTTCAGCGGAGAGAACTTCTCGTTGATCCTGCAGCAGGTGACGGTGGTCGGCGTCATCGCGATCGGCCAGACCCTCATCATCCTCACGGCCGGCATCGACCTGTCGTGCGGGATGATCATGGCGCTGGGCAGCATCGTGATGACCAAGCTGGCGATGGACCTGGGCGTGCCTGCGCCACTGGCCATCCTGGCCGGCATCGGGGTCACCGCCCTTTTCGGGCTGATCAACGGCCTGCTAGTCACGCGCGTCAAGCTGCCCCCGTTCATCGTGACCCTGGGCACCTTCAACATCGCGTTCGCGGTTACGCAGCTCTATTCCAATGCCCAGACCGTGACCGAGGTGCCCGCTCTGATGACCTGGCTCGGCAGGGCCTTCCCGGTCGGCGGCACGCATGTGACCTTCGGGACGGTGCTGATGATCCTGCTGTACCTTGGCACCTGGTTCTGGCTGCGCGAGACCGGCGCGGGCCGGCATGTCTATGCCGTGGGCAACAGCCCCGAAGCCGCGCGCCTGGTGGGCATTCCGTCGGAGAAAGTGCTGTTGGGCGTGTACATGCTCGCTGGCGTCTTTTACGGCATCGCCTCGCTGCTGTCGGTAGCGCGCACGGGAGTCGGCGACCCGAACGCAGGCCAGACCGAGAACCTGGACGCCATCACGGCCGTGGTCCTGGGCGGCACCAGCCTGTTCGGCGGCCGCGGCGTGATCCTCGGCACGCTGGTCGGCGCGGTGGTGGTCGGCGTGCTGCGCAACGGGCTGACGCTCATGGGCGTCTCCTCCGTCTACCAGGTCCTCGTCACGGGCATCCTGGTGATCGTGGCCGTCACCGTCGATCAACTGTCCCGCCGTGGGAGTTGCTGATGAACAACAACGCCCCTATCGTGATGCAGGCCCAGGGCCTGGTGAAGCGCTATGGCCAAGTCACGGCGCTGGCCGGCACCGACTTCGAACTGCGCGCCGGCGAGATCCTGGCGGTCATCGGCGACAACGGCGCCGGCAAGTCCTCCCTGATCAAGTGCCTGTCGGGCGCCACCGTGCCCGACGAGGGCCGGATCATCCTGGGTGGGAGGCCAGTCCATTTCAGGGGCCCGGTCGATGCCCGCCGTGCCGGCATCGAGACGGTCTACCAGGACCTGGCCGTCGCCCCCGCGATGACCATTGCCGAAAACCTGTTCCTGGGACGAGAGTTGCGGCGCGAAGGCTTCGCCGGCAGTGTGCTGCGCATGCTGGACAAGAAAAAGATGCTCGCACAGAGCATGCAGCGCATGGCCGAGCTGAAGGTCGGCATCCGCTCGATGACGCAGCCGGTCGAGACGCTGTCGGGTGGCCAGCGCCAGTGCGTCGCCGTGGCACGCGCGACGGCCTTCGCCGAGCACCTCGTGATCCTCGACGAGCCGACCGCCGCGCTGGGTGTGAAAGAGGGCGGCATGGTGCTCGAGATGATCCGCCGCGTGCGCGACAGGGGGCTGTCGGTCGTGCTGATCTCGCACAACATGCCGCATGTGTTCGAGGTCGCCGACCGCATTCACGTGGCGCGGCTGGGCAAGCGCGCGGCCGTGCTGAACCCCCGGAACATCAGCATGAGCGACGCCGTCGCGATCATGACCGGCGCGCTCCCGACCGATCAACTGGTGGCCGAGTGCTTGGCTTGAACGAAGCCTCACGGTGCATGCCTGTAGCGCAAGAAGTCCCGTATCCGAAGCGGCAGGCGGACCGTGCCGATTCAAGGTCGCAGCAACTGGTCGTCAAGGCCGATCGTCAAATACTCAATACCAACCAACAATGGAAGATCTGTCTCACGCCCGATGCGATGCCGTGTTCGAGGGCAAGTTAGCGCGAAACATCGAACTGGGACTCGAGCCATCGAGTGGCATCAGTTGCTACGTCCAAGAAGCGCCCGCTCGCTTGGAGAGGTGGCGCTTCCACGATGAATACGAGCTCCATTTCGTCGTCCAGACGTCAGGATGGACCTACATCGAAAACCTAGGGAAGTTCAAGCTGGGATCTATCGTGCTGGTCAGTCCTCGCATCCCCCACGAGCTGGTCTCCTTCGATGTACCGGCGGTCGAGGTGAAGGAGTGCAGCGTCGTAATTCACTTTGCAGAAGATCTGGTGCACAGGGCCGCGGAGCTTTTCCCGGACTTGCACGGTGCAGTGTCGCTATTGGGCCGCGATCACTGCGGCATCGAGTTTTTGGACGCTGACCAGGAGCTGCATGATGGCTTTTGCCTTGTGCAGAACTCCTCCGGAGTCGCCCGCTTCAGTGCCCTGGCCAGGTTGCTGCAACGCTTGAGCCAGTGGCCAAGGTTTCGACCTCTCTCTTCGACATCGATTCTGGACACCCGAAATCAGCGCAAGACTGGTGTCGACCCGCGGGTCGACAAGGTGCTGGAGCTTGTCTATCGAAACTATGCCGACAGCTTGCCGTTGTCGAAAGCCAGCCATTGCGCTGGCGTCAGCCTCCACGCCTTTTCGAGATTGTTCAGACGGGAGACGGGAAGCACTTACACCGACTTCCTGATCCGTGTCCGGGTTGCCAGGGCTTGCGAACTGTTGAGCAGAAGCGATCAGCAAGTCTCGAGCATCTGCTACTTGGTCGGCTTCAACAACATTTCCAACTTCAACCGGCACTTTCGCAGATTGAAAAGCATGACCCCGAAGGAATACCGAAACCATATGGCGGGCCGGTTCGGTTGTCCGCCGCAACGCGCCGGCCGGTAGATCAACCATTCTTCGAACATAGAATGTTCTGATGAAAAATGGACAAATGTTCCGAGGAAGCGTTCAGACACCGGATTTGTCCCGGAGTGGCGCCTGATGGGCGGAGCGAATCATGCGTTGGGCCTGACCTCCGGTGCCGGCATCCTCCTTTCCTTGATAGCGAGTGGCCAGGCGCAATCGAGATCTGCCTTGATCGAGGTGTCGGGTTTGTCCAGGTCGACCGTGACCGAACGGCTTGCCACCTTGTTCGAGGCTGGCTTCATCCTCGAAGGCGAGCAAAGCAAGCCAAGCGGCGGTCGTCCAACGAATATGCTGCAGATCAACCAGAGCTTTGGAGTCGTCCTGGTATCTGACGTTGGCGAGACCCACGTGCACTCTGCCGTGACCGATCTGGAGCCAGGTCTTCTCGTGGAGACGACCGATCCGATCGACATCGGCGACGGTCCCCAAGCCATTCTTGCCGTGATTGCCCGCCAGTACTGGAAGCTCTTGAAGCGGCTCAAACGTGCAAAGGAAGACGTGCTGGGGATCTGCCTTGGCCTGCCGGCACCGGTGGACCATTTGACGGGGCGCGTCTTTGGCCCCTCGGTGCTGGCTGGGTGGGACGATTTTGCTGTTGGAGCCTTTCTTGCCGCGGAGTTCGACGCACCCACACTCATCGAAAACGATGTGAATCTGATGACGCTGTCGGAAGCGCGACGCTTTTGGCCAGACGTTGACCAGCTTCTGTTCATCAAGGCCGGCACGGGGATCGGCAGTGGGATCGTGACCGACCGGCGGCTCTATCGTGGTGCGCAAGGCGTCGCTGGCGATATCGGGCACATCCAGTTTTCGACGACGAACGCCCCGCTGTGTCGTTGCGGAAAGCTGGGCTGTGTCGAGGCCCGTGCCGGGGGCTGGGCAATCGCGCGTGACTTGCGTGCCAGAGGCTTTGAGGCAAAAGACGCTCGTGACGTGGTCGACCTGGTTCGCAAGAATCGACCGGAGGCCATCAACCTGGTGCGAGAGGCTGGCCGGGTTCTGGGCGAAGTGGCTGCCGATGTTGTCAGCCTGCTGAATCCGAGCGTCATCGTGATCGGAGGGACGCTGATCGCTGTCGAGGAGTACCTGTTGGCGGGCGTGAGAGAACTGGTCTATCAACGCTGCTTGCCGCTGGCCACGCGCACATTGCAGATTGCTCCCGCTCGCTCGGACCTGCGCACCGGGCTGTTATTGGGCGCGGCGCAACTCGTCATCGAAGCACGTATGCAACCGGCAGCTATCGAACAGACGCTCGAACGCCATCGCAAGGGCGCAGCCGCCACGCGACCGCAGCGTGCGCGCCAATAAGCACCTCCTTCGGGTACACGCTGGCTCAACGCTCTCCGGCGCGAACGACTGCTTTTCACAGCTCGCCGGGAGGCACGTCAAAGCGCCGTTTGAACGAGCGGTTGCAATGCGCGGGATCGCAGAAGCCCGCCTCGTAGGAAAGCGTGCACATCGGAACGCCATGAGCGAGCAGAGAGAGACGACCGCGCAATCTTTTTTCGCATCGGCTCCCAGGTCAATATAGAAGGCACACGGTCGATCAATGGCTCCCGGCAATGTCGACCGCGGCCAAAGAAGGCCGCGGTAATGGCCTCATGGTCAGCATTTTTGGGTAAAAATTTCGCGGCAATGAGTGACGTCAAGGCATCACGGCGCTCGGTCGGAGTCGCTCCACCCGCGAACATCTGCAGCGCTGGCGAGTCAAATTCGGGTTTGTTTTCAGTGTCAGCCATGGGAACTGCGTTCCGACGGGTGCGGTCGGCAGGAAAGTCGCAAGTCGTCGATTATGGGCGACGAGGTTCGCATGTGTGCTCGCGGCTGGACTGTGTGTTTGATCGGCTGAGTGGCACGAGGGTGGAGTTCGTGTCGGTGCGCCTGCCTAGCTTTTAACGAGACTTTAACGGGACCAACTCGATAGACCTGATCGAACGCGGCCATACGCGGCTGGGCAACACGCTGGTCCGGGCATGGATTGACCACCGGGGCTTCGCACAAGCACGCCCCTCCCGCACCAGCCCGACGAGGCGCAAATGCGGCATCCGGCGTTTCAGGCCATTCAGGCCCACCGGGATCGCAAGGAGCCCCAGCGGCCCACGCTCCTGTAGGCAATCAGGGTGGCCGGCGCACCGGGCTGCCGATGGAAAGGCAGCCGCAAAAAGGGAAAAATTCAGGGGTAGCGGAGTCCGTGGTGTTCTGCACCGCCTGCCGCTCCGTGGTCTTGTTAACGCCCCCTGCGGCGATGGCCACTCCAATCAAGCCAGCCTCACTTCTGTAGTGCGGCTTTCACGGCCTTGCTGGTCATGAAGCGCGATTCCTTGGTGAACGTCTGGCGCGCGTGTCGGCTCCACATCGGGGCGTGGTGCAGCCATACGCGCTGGCGGGCGCGCGTCACGGCTACATACAGAAGCCGGCGCTCCTCATCCAGTTGCTCTTTCGACTTGCTCCGGCTGTCGGGCAGCACGCCGTCCGTCACTCCGACCACGAACACGTAGTCCCATTGCATGCCCTTGGCTTGGTGGATGGTTGTGACGGTGACCGCATCACCCGCCACGTCCTGAATGACGCGCGAATGCAGTTCAGCGGCCGATCCAAATACCCGGCACATGGGCTGCCAAGCGTTCAGGTGGGCGCGCAGGTCCCTGTCGGCCCGTATGCCACCAAGCAGGCGCAGGTAGGCCTGCACGCAGCCCATATAGCGCGTTTCCAGATGGCGAGACTGTGCCACCGCCACCTTGGCTGTTTCAGACACGAAGGCCTCCCACCGCTTGGACCGTCGCACGTCACCCAGGTCGTTGGTGCCGATCACGTCCTCAAACACAAGGCCAAGCTCATCGCGATACCGCACCCGGCGTCCGCGCACACCGTCACCGCTACCAGCGGCAAGCGACGGGTCGGGGACATGCTGCTCGACCGCATCGACCACCCGAATCAGTTGCAGCAACCGCTCATCGAGCATGGAGCCGGCTCCGAGCAGGGTGGACGGCACTTCCACCGACCGGAGCGCCTGCGCCACGGGCCTGACGGTCGAGCGGTTGCGGCCCAGCACGGCAATGTGAGAAGGTGGCACTCCTCGGTCGATCAGCTTGCGGATGCTGGCGGCCACGCGCTTCGCCATCGTTGTTGAGTCCGCCGAGATGAGGCGCCTCGGCTGCTTGCCCGTCGCCTTGGTTTTGATGGCGGGGCCATTCATGGGCTTGGAAAGGGCTTCGGCCAGATCGGCGGTCTCTCGGGTCAAGCGAAACGAGATGGACAGAGGCAACGTTTTCACTCCCTTGATCACCGATTGCAGCGGCGTGTAGGTGACGCCGGCAAACCCATACAGAACCTGCATGCTGTCGCCCAGCGCGACCATCGACTGCACATGGCGAGCCAGTTGCGCGATGAACTTGATTTGGAGCGCGCTGCAGTCCTGGTACTCGTCAATGATCAGGTGGTCAGCATCCACCGCGCCCTGACCGCGTTTCTTCACAGCCTTCGTACCTTGGCGCAGCATCTCGTCGTAGGCCTCGCTCTCCAGACCCGTAGGGACCGAGATACCGCCTCCAGCGGCCCGGAGTGCACAGGCGTGACAGGTCAGGACCGTAATGCCGGCGTGATCGCCCAGGCCCAGATCACCAAGTCGAGCCTTGAAGTTTTCGACCGTGGCATTGGAGTGCGAGATGACCAAGACCTTGGATGCGCGATCCGTTTGCAGGAGATGGGCGACTCGGGCGGTGGCTGCTGTGGTCTTCCCGCTGCCAGGACATGCCTGAACCTCGACGTATCGGCTGGTGCCTTCGGCGATGCGCCGAGCCTCTTTTGAGAGCTTAATTTTCTTCATGTCGATACGGGTAGAGAGGGCTCATGCTGCGACTCTGTATCGGATACGTGATGAGAGTCGCTGCGCGTAGGCATCGGTGTTCCGTTTTCAGTGAGATACAGAGAACAACGGAGCCCGAAAATGAGAGCGTTTTCGGCTCTATAGCGCCGATGCCAAATTTGTAATGTTTTGGCTATTGCGCTGACGAGCCAAACCTGATGAAAAGCATCGAAAACGACAAGAGAAAGACGTGTTTTCGATGCTCACCACAACAAGCAGCAAGAAAAAGTTGGTATCTATACCAGTAGGGGGAAAGGGGCGTAGCGCTAGCCAGAGCGAAACCCGTTCAGTGCTGCATTGCGCGCGTTTTTCTCCCAGGTTTTCGCGCTGATCTGGTTGAGCGCGCGGATCATCGAAGGATTCGCCGCCATCGCCTTTTGCAGCACAAACATCGTGCCGACGAGGTAGCGCTTGGAGCTGAACATCCTGCGGGCGCGCGCATGAACGGCCTGGTCGCTGGTCGACTTTCCTTTCAAGCTTTTGCCGAGTGCGCTGCGGGAACCAAATTCCCAGAACCGCATGTTCCGGTCCCAGAAGCCATCGAAGTCGAAGTTGTGAAATTCAGCGACAGTGCCAAGTTGCGCTGCGCGGAGTACGGGGCTTCCCTTCAGTCGCACTTCTGTGTGCAGGCAGTACTGGCCCTTGGACGGCGTCGAGAGCTTCGAACGCCGGTCTGCATAGAGGACCAAGCGGCGCGTGCGTGCGCGACGGCCAAAGTAGACCGACTGCTTGAACTTCTTGATCGTCTGCGGGCCGTGGCGCAGCGTGACGGTCTGGAGGAAATAACGCAGCATCCGGTTGGCCTCGATGCGAAAGCGCGTCGTGTAGTCCCTGGCCACTTCGGCGCCCGCCGGCTCGGCCGCGATGGCGGTGCCCAGCATCGGAAGCAAGGTGGGAAAGAAGGTGACATGGGGCTGGCTCACCTCAAGGACATATGGCCAGTTCGGCGCGTAGGAAACGTCGACGCCTTCGTGCGTGAGTTGACTGCAATGCAGTTCCAGTTCTGCGCGCTGCGCGGCCGAAAGAGGGCCTGTGAGGCGAAGCTTGACGTGGTCGAATGCATCGACTCGGGTGGGTTTGAGCATGATGATGATCTGAATTTGTTGGCGTGAAGGTCGTGATCGGCTGGTCGGCGGCGTTGCGCAAGTTGCGCGGTAACGCGCGAAATGCCGCAACGCTCCCCCGAATAGCGAGTTGCCGGGGGTGGAGAGAGGTGGTGCCCCTTGTAGCGAGTCAATCCCTGCCAGACGGCTCGCGTCCGGCGTAGCGGGGCGCCGGACGCGAGCCAAACGGGAGGGCTACCTCAGGGGGGCAGCCGCTCAGCCTAGTCTTTGGGCGGAATGTCGAAGAGGCGGCCACCTCGGGGAGGAATGTCGAACAGGCCGTCGTAGGTTTTGCGCCAGTCTGCATTGACATCGGACTGACGAGGCGCCCGCATCTTGTCGAGATGGCGTTTGACATTCGACTTGTTCAGCTCAACGACGATGCCGATCTTGGTAAGCGAGTCGCCGTCGCTGCGCATCTTCCAGATCACGCGGTCGATGACTTGGGTCGCGATGAAGGGCTCGGTCGAGAAGTGGGAGCGCCGGTTGTCCTCGCTCACCTGCACCATGATGTCCTGAGTGCCGACAAGGAGCCCCGACTCCACTGCCGAATTGCGCATCGAGAAGGCTGCGGGATAGGCAGGATCGGGTTCGCAGACGGCAACATCGAAGAGCTCGCTCGTCACATCCCGGAAGCGGATGGCATCGGCCTCGTCGTCGAAGTGCGCGAACATCAGCACATAGCAGCTTAGGCGCTTGGCCTCCATGTTCAGTCGGCTGATGCCCTCGAACATGTGCATGGGGATCGGGTGGGGGATGCGCTGCATGACCGCTTTTGCTGTGCGCGGTTCGATACCGGTCGTTGCGCAATACAGCCCTTCGCTGCGTGCCCAGTCGAACTCACGCTCGCCGACATGGCGAAGCGTGTGTGCGGCCGCGTTCGCGGGGGCAGAAAACAAGGCCGACTGAGCCTGGACGTGGCTCAGCACGCGATTGCGGGCGGCGAACAACGTTTCGACCGCGCTGCGCTGGACTGGCACACCTGCGATCGGCTGCCCGGTGCGTACCTGCTGGATCGTGAAAGTGCTGAGGTAGCCGACGGGAAGGGCGGCCGTGTACGCGAACATCAGTACGCCGCTTTCTGCGGGAAACGGGGTGATGGCGTCCTGTGCAACCGTGGTGGACGGCGGCGTTTTTGAGGGGAAGGGAACAGTCACCTGCAAGGGGGCCTTGCCAGAGGGGTGTTGGGTCATGTTGATTGTTGTCTGAATGTTTGAGGGGTGTTTTGCTCGGGGTCACCTGCGCGGTACCTAAGAGCAAGGTCGCAATGAAGTAGGTTCGCCGCTTGCCATAGGCGAAGGCCCAGGCATGATCAAACTAAGGACCAACAGTGGTGACGGCGGCAGCGGTTTTCAGGCCGCTGCTCGTCTAGGTTGTCGGCGGTAGAAGGCGCGAGCCATCACCGGCTGGTCGCTTGCCCCACTTGGAAGTGGGGCGCTGACTCGGCCTACTTGGGGCAGGCTTCGGATCGTGGTGGGTCGGTCATCAGCGCTTGCTGGATCGCCACCACTTCGCTCGCGAAATAGCCACGCGTCCTGGGGCCGTTGGTGCGTGCTGCTGGCACGAGCCCCGCTTGAACGCGGTTGTAATAAGTTGACCGCGACCAACCCATCAAGGCAATGAATTGCTTGAGCCGGACGAACTGTTGCGGGGCTTGTTGCTCCGTTGTGCGACTGCCGTGGTGCAGGTCGACAGCAGAGTGCTGCGACAGTGGGGCGTCGGGAATTTTCTTTACCATGTGCTTTTCCGAAGATGCTTCGGGGCGCTCCCCCATAGCGAGTTACTAGTTACTGGTTTTCTGGCCGAATGGATGCGTCCATATCGAGCCAGCGAGGATCTCGGATGGGGGGCCGCCCACGTTGATCCGGCAGATCGAAGGGAGAACCCGCAATCGATCCAGTAAGAGAACTATCGGTAAAGAGAGAAAGGTAAAGAAGCCCGCTCTTTCGCTGGGAGCGCCAGCCGCCAAAGTTGCCTGCGCAGTAGCTGCGGAAACTTCGGGGAACGGGGGCGCCAAATGTAGCAAAGCTTTTGAGGCTGCGCAACGTCGCCAATGGCCGTGCATGCAAGCGCAACTTCGTTGCGTATTCCAGTGCATCTGAGCACGCAGACTGAGAGCATGGTCACCGTATCCGGTGATCCTCCTTCAAGCGCAGGCAGCCTAGCGAAGTGGATCATGTCTGGTGTGCGCCCGCCCCGGCCGATGGGGGCGCTCCACCGAAAGTGGGTGAGGCGCAGCCGGACTCACATGAAGCAGTGTCTGTCGATTGGTTTCACGCTGCGGGCGCTAACCCCGCAGCATCCGGCGGCGACTCGGAGGGCGAGGATAAGGCTGCGAGTTCTCTGCCAAAAGTATGTCCGGCAACCGGGCTTGCTTGATCAGAAAACCAATGGCTTATTCGCAATGTCGCCCCGCTAAAACTCCCCCGCCACGCGTGAAGAAATACCGGTCAAACGGCAACATCACCTTCATATAGTCGGGCGAGGATCGGACCCGATGCACTCGTCTGCAATCGGACAACGCGTTTGACTGCGGGCATTTCTTGAACACAAGAGCCAAAGGGGAGTCGGCATGAACCACGTCGTGGCGAGATCGTTCCTGCACGGGTGCATTCGATGAGCAGCCCGTTGAGTCGCAGTTTGGCGGAGCTTGTCGCCGGCCGCCAGCACGACCGATTGCTGCGGCTGTCGTTCCCCCAGGGCGGGCAGCCCGCAGGCGCCGACCTCGTGATCAACACGCTTGCAGCGTCCGAAGGCCTGTCGCGCGATTTCGAATTCACGGCCGGGCTGCTCAGCAGCAATGCAACGCTGGCCCTGAAGGACCTGGCGGGCAAGATGCTCTGCGTCGAACTCGTGCGGCCCGATGGCACGCTGCGCCATTTCACCGGCATCGTGTTCGGGTTCCGGCTCGTGCGCACCGACGGCAATCTGGCCTTCTACGAAGCTCGGCTCGGCCCGTGGCTCAAGTACCTGCGGCTGCGCGCGAACAACCGGCTCTTTCATCGCCAGACGCTGCGCGCGCAGACCGAGGCCATCTTCAACGACTACGGCGTGCTGCCCAAATGGGAGTGGTTCGTGCGCGGCGAAGACCCGCCCCACACGATGGCCGTGCAGGGCGGTGGGGCCGGCGGCGAGAGCGACCACAACTACCTGCACCGGCGCTGGGAGGCTGTCGGCTACAGCTACTGGTACGAGCACTCGGCCGAAGGCCACACCCTCAACCTGTGTGACGACAGCACCCTTGCCAAGGCCGTGGACGGTTCGTCCCCGGAGATTCGCTTCCAGAACGAAGGTGGCGCGCAAGAAGAAGATGCCATCGGCCAGTGGAGCGCGGTGCGCGAACTGGTCTCGGCGCAAACGGCCGTCAGCGCCTTCGACTTCAAGAGCCCGCGCCCGCAGCACGCCGAGATGCCCAGCAGCAACCAGCAGGGTGACGTACCTCAGCTCGAAGTGCACGAGTACGGTGGCGCACGTCACTTCAAGACCAGCCGTGAGGGCGATGCGCGTGCCCGGTTACGCATCGAGGAGATTGAAGCCCACGGCAAGCACTTCGAGTCCCAGGGCAACAACCGCTTCGTGTTGCCCGGTCGCTACTTCCGTTTGGCGGACCACTTTGGCCGCACTCCGGGCACGGGACCCGAGAGCGAATTCCTGATCGTCGAGATCGAGCACACCGCCAATAACAATTATCTGCAAGAGACGGACAAGCTCGCCGAATACCACAACCGCTTCACCTGCAGCCGCCGCACCATCACTTGGCGTCCGGGCCGAGGCTTTCACAGCGTCGAGCAGCGCGTACTGGCGCCGCAGACCGCCACCGTGGTCGGGCCGGCCAGCGAGGGCAGTATTCACACCGACGAGTACGGGCGCATAAGAATCCAATTCCATTGGGATCGCGAAGGCCAGAACGACGAAAAAAGCTCGGCCTGGGTGCGCGTGCTGAGCAATTGGGCGGGCGGCGAAACCGGCATGGTGTCGTTCCCCCGCGTGGGCTCCGAAGTGGTGGTGCAGTGCCTGGACGGCAACCCCGACCATCCTGTCGTGATGGGTGTGGTCTACAACGCCCAGCGCATGCCGCCGTGGTCGCTGCCGGGGCAGAAGGCGCTCATGGGCCTGCGCAGCCGAGAGCTCGCCGAAGGCTCGGGCAATGAGCCCGGGGGCAAGAGCAATCACCTTCTTCTGGATGACACGCAGGGCAAGATTCAGGCGCAACTCAAGAGCGACCACGACAGCACCAGCCTGAGCCTGGGCCATATCGCGCGCATCGAAGACAACGCGGGACGCAAAGACCTGCGCGGCCAGGGCTTCGAGCTGCGCACCGATGGCCATGGTGCAATCCGCGCCAAGGACGGGTTGCTCATCAGCACCGAGGCCCGCCCCAACGCACAGGCGCACATCACCGACATGGGCGAGACCGTGCAGCGCCTGACGCAGGGACGGGATCTGCACGAGGGCTTGAGTGAGGCGGCGCAGCAGGCCAAGGCGCACGAAGCCGGCGACCAGGACGAGGTGGCCAAGAGCCTGAAGGCGCAGAACGATGCAATCAAGGGTTCGGGCGGCAACAAGGCCGAGGGCGAGTTCCCCGAGTTCAGCGAACCGCATCTCACCCTGGCCAGTCCGGCAGGGATCGAGACGACCACGGCCGGCTCCACGCATCTGGTGAGCAACGAGCACCACGCGATCACCAGCGGGGCGCACACCAGCATTGCGGCCGGCAAGAGCTTGCTGGTCAGCGCCAAGGAGGCGGTGCGTATCGCTGCGTTCGACAAGGGTATCCGTTTGGTCGCGGCGGCCGCCGACATCGACATCACGGCGCTGAAGAACTGCATCAACGTCATCGCCAAGCTGGACGTGAAGGTCGACGCCAACAAGATCACGATCACGGCGAAGGAAGAAGTGCTCATCAACGGCGGCACCAGCTACACGCGCTGGAATGCCTCGGGCATCGAGAGCGGCACCAACGGCATCTGGCGCGAGCATGCGGCCGTGCACAGCCTGGTGGGGCCCAAGAGCAAAGGGTCGCCCAAACTGCCCGAGCCCATGAAGCTGCCCAAGGGACAACTCGATCTGTACCACCAGTACGTCAAGGTCAGTGGCGAGAAGCGCCAGGGTGTCAAACAAGGGGACTACACCGTGGTGGATTCCGAGGGCGGCACACACAGCGGGAAACTGGATGCCAATGGCTTTGCCAAGGTCACGGGTTTGCCCATTGGGACGGCCAAGGTGACGTTCGGCAAGGACCCGCGCGACCCGTGGGACAAGGCCAGTTACTTTGGCGAGCCCGACCGGTGGCCGGTCAAGCCGGCGGCGGGCGGTGGCGCAGATGTGGCCGGCGGTGGCGCGGCAGGCCTGTTGGCGGGGGCTGGCGGCGCGATAGCCGGCATGGCAGGCGCTGCGGGTGGCGCATCGGGCTTGCTGGCTGGCGCTGGTGGTCTTGCCGGCGCCGCAGGCGGATTGGCCGGCTTGGCGGGTATTGGCGGCGTGGCCGGCGCGCTGAGTCAGGTCGCCCAGATTGCGGGGACTGCCCAACAGGCGATGGCTGCGGTTCAGGCCATTCAGCAAGGTGGCGCTCAGGCGCTGCTTGGGCAAGCCGGTCAGATCGCTACTGGCATGGCAACGCAAGCTGGGGGGGCGGCCTTGGGTCCGATGGGGGCCTCGGTCGTCGACGCGTTGAGTGGCGCAGTCCCCGCAGGCATGACTGGAGCCGTCCCGGCGCTGCCCGGCGCATTACCCAAACCGGGAGCCTTGGCCGATGCCGTCAAGCCCGAGGTGTTCGGTCGAACACCTGGCTTCGCGGGCGGTTGATCGCAGCCGCACTGACAACCACGCACAACGGCACGGCTTAGGGAGTAAAAAAATGGCAGTCGATCAATCAGCGCAGGATGAACGTGAACCCCAGGTAGCTGTTGCGCCGCTGAACACCATCGATCAGGCGGACATCGGTGCGGGTGCGGCCAAACTGGACGAATGGCTGCGATACATCAGCGGCGGCTGGATCACGCTGGGCACCTTGGCAACCGTTGCCGGCTCCATCCCCGTGGTCGGGAACATCATGGCGCTCGCCGATGCGATCATGGATGTGGTTCGCATGATCCAGAAGAAGAGCTGGGACCAGTTTCTGGAATGGGTTTCTCTGGCGATCAACGTGATCGGCATCATCCCGATTCCGCCGAGCATGGCGGCGGCACGCATGAGCTTGCGGCCCATGCTGGCGCTGACCAAACAAGGTGCCGCGCGCGCGGTGAAGGAAGGGATACCCAACCTCGGCGAAGCGCTCATCAGCGCAGCCGTCTACCACCTGAACGACACGATTGCCGGGGAGATCGACAAGTTTGTCGACGGGGCCACGAATCTTCTCGACGGCATGATGAAGGATTGCGCCGACATGGTCGATGCGGTCGTGAACATGATGATCGACGTCATGCAGCGCGGGATCGGAGAAAAGCCATTGCTCGAGATCGCGGCGGCGCAGGCAGATAAAACCTACGACCCGCAAGCTCAGGGCCCCATGGGCGCCCTGCTGAACACATGGAATTGGTGGGGTCAAGCCGTCAGCGACACCACCAAATCGGGGGTCAACTTTGTCGCAAGCAAAGCATCCGGCCTGATTCCGCAAGAGGCTGTTGCTATGATCAAGGAGACCATAGGAAGCCTGGTCAACATCAAACAAGTGGCGCGC
The DNA here is from genome assembly GCF_024701975.1 of Variovorax sp. ZS18.2.2. Classification (GTDB taxonomy): domain Bacteria; phylum Pseudomonadota; class Gammaproteobacteria; order Burkholderiales; family Burkholderiaceae_C; genus Variovorax. The sequence goes on along the minus strand of NZ_JANLNM010000003.1, from coordinate 624,327 downwards.
AACAAGCTCTTGGACATGGCCGATGCGGGCGCTCGCAACAGCATCAAGTGGCTGCTCGTGTTGCTGAAGACCGCCCTCGTCAAGCGCAGGAACCGCAAGAATGGCGTTGTTCCGCCCCCTGCAGGAACAAGGGTTGACAGCGACAAGGGCGGGGGTGAGTTGGTGTTGTCTAGCGGCGAGCGTCCCGCCGGAGCAAACCCCAATTGCTGCAAGCTGGGTGCCACCCCGGATGGCACCAATAACTCGATCAGCTTTGCCCTGGGCAACGAGCGCTTCACCCACACCGACTTCGTGCTGCCCGCCACCCTGCCCATCGAATGGAGCCGGACCTACAGCAGCAACCTGGCTGCCTACGACCACGGCAGCCTGGGGGCGCGCTGGCTGACCCCTTACACCACGCGCGTCGATGTGGTGGAGTCCAAGGGCCAGCAAGCACTGGCGTACCGTGCCGCAGACGGCCGCAGCCACGCCCTGCCGTGGCTTGCCGTGGGCCAAAGTCATCGCAACGCCATCGAGGAATTCAGCGCAACCCGCCTGAGCGAAACGCTGCTCGTGCTGGACTTCGGCAAACCACTGCCCGCCGGCGAACAGGCCGAGTGGCGCGAAACCTACGAACTCGTCGACACCGCGGCCGGCAAGGCCGCCGCACAGGGCAAGCAGCACTTCCGTCTGGTGGCCCAGCACGCCAGGGACGGTGCCGCCATCGGCCTGCGCTACGACCACATCATTGCTGCTGGACCGAATGCCGGCGAGCAAGTCTTGAGCGACATCCTCAGCAAGCAGGGCGACGTCACGCTCGCGCATGTCGGCATTCGCCCGAACGCGATCACCGGCCGCATCGAATCCCTGTGGGAACTCAAGGACGGGCAGGTCGTTCGCCAACTGGCCGGCTATACCCATGACGACGCCGGCGACCTGATTGCGGCGCAGGACGAGAACGGTGCCGCCTGGACCTACCAATACAGCCATCATCTGGTCACCCGCTACGCCGACCGCACCGGTCGCGGCATGAACCTGGCCTACGACGGCACCGGCGCCGACGCCAAGGCGATCCGCGAATGGGCCGACGACGGCAGCTTCGATACGAAGCTCGAGTGGGACAAGAACATCCGCCTGACCTACGTGACCGATGCGCTGGGCCAGGAAACCTGGATTTACTACGACATCCTGGGCTACACCTACCGCGTCATCTACCCGGACCAGAACGAGGAATGGTTCTTCCGCGACGATGCCAAGAACATCACCCGCCATATTCATCCGGACGGTGGCGCCGACGAATACATCTACGACGCAGCCGGCAACCTGCTGACCCACACCCAGGCCGACGGCAGTCAGGTCCACTTCGAGTACGACAAGCTCGGCCGCCTGACCGGCGTGCGCGACCCCGAGGGCGGCGCCTGGCTGCGCGACTACAACCCGCAGGGTCACCTCACCGAAGAGACCGACCCGCTCGGTCACAAGACCCAATACGCTTACGACAAGGCCGGGCGGCCGGTGCAGATCACCGATGCCAAGGGCGGCGTCAAGAAGCTTGCCTACACCCCCACCGGCGAACTGGCCAGCTACACCGATTGTTCGGGCAAAACCACCACCTGGAGCTACGACTCACGCGGCCGTCTGGCACAAAGCGCCGATGCCGCCGGCCAGACCACCAAATACCGCTACACCCCGCTGAGCGAGCAGACCCTTGTTGCGGCCCAGACCGGTGGCAACCACCCCGGCCAACTCGAGGAAATCGTTCATCCCGACCAGACCAAAGAGCAACTGGCCCACGATGCCGAAGGTCGCCTGCTGACGCACACCGACGCCCTGGCGCGAAGCACCCACTACCGCTACGCCGACGCTGGACTCATCGCCGGGCGCACCGACGCTGCCGGCCACACGCTGAGCTACCAATGGGACCCGCTCGGGCGCCTCGTCCAACTCCAGAACGAAAACAACAGCCGCTACCAATTCAAGTACGACCCCGTCGGCCGCCTGCTCGAAGAAACCGGCTTCGATGGCAAGCTAACCAAGTACCGCTACGAAGAAACCAGCGGCGTGCTCGCCGAAGTGGCGGAAGCTGGACAGGTCACCCGCCTCGCCTTCGACCCGCTCGGTCGGCTGGTCGAGCGTGAGGCCGCCGCGCAGACCGAGACCTTTGCCTACGACGGCAATGGACGCCTGATCGAAGCCAGGAACCAGGATGCCAAGCTCCAGTGGTTCTATGACCCTGCGGGCAATCTCACCCGCGAACACCATGCCGACCTGGCCCGGGGCCACACCGCCATCTGGCAGCACCGCTACAACGAACTCAACCAGAGAGTCGGCAGCACCCGCCCCGACGGCCACACCCAGGAGTGGCTCACCTACGGCAGCGGCCACGTCCACGGCTTGCTGCTCGATGGGCAGGACATCCTGGGCCTGGAGCGCGACGACCTGCACCGCGAGGTCGGTCGTCAGCAGCACAACGGCGTGGTTCAGACCCAGACCTACGATCCGGCCGGTCGGTTGCTAGAGCAGCAGATCGCCCGCACCACAAAACCTGCCGGCGCCCCCAGCGCTACCGGCACTGCCGCTGTCAGCATCCGCCGCAGCTACCACTACGACAAAGCCGGTCAACTCACCGGCATCGGCGACAGCCGGCGCGGGCGTCTGGACTACCGTTACGACCCCGTGGGTCGCCTGCTCGAAGCGCAGAGCCAGATGGGCAAGGAAGTGTTCGCCTTCGACCCGGCCGGCAACATCGGCAACCCAGTGCCCGACAACCGCTCGGGCGCCGAGGCCTTCCAGCCGATGACCTTGGCCAGGGAGCAGCGGGTTGGACATGCCACCGTTGGCAAGCTGCTGGACAACCTGCTCAAGGACTACGCCGGCACCACCTACAAGTACGACGAGCGTGGCAACCTCGTCGAGCGCATAAAGAACGGGCGGAAAACCGCCTTCAGCTGGGACGGCTTCAATCGCATGATCAGCGCGAAGAGCGAGGAAGGCACCACCAGTTTCCGCTACGACCCGATGGGCCGACGCATCGCCAAGGCCAGTGGAGCCAGGGAAACCGTCTTCGGTTGGGACGGCGACACCATCGCCTACGAGAGCGCCATGCCGAGCAACTCCAATGCACAGGAGCAGGCGCACACCGTGCACTACGTCCACGAGAAGGACAGCTTCGTGCCACTGGTGCAGGTGCGAAGACCGGGTCCTCTCCAATTGAGTCCGACCACCGACGTGAAGGCGTTGATGCAGGCCAACGGCGGGGCCTACGACATCGAGCAGGACCCGTTGTGGAACGGACAGGGGCTACAGCAGGCCAGCGCCGAGCCGTTCACGCCCGAGGAGATCGCCTTCTACCAGTGCGACCACTTGGGCACGCCGCAGGAATTGACGGACTCGGGCGGAAACGTCTGCTGGAGCGCGAGCTACAAGGCATGGGGCGAGGCGAAGCAGACGATCTCGGAGGCGGCTAAACGCGCGGGTATTGCGAACCCGATTCGGTTCCAGGGGCAGTACCTGGACGAGGAGACGGGGCTGCATTACAACCGGTATCGATATTACGATCCGCACAGTGGCAGATTTGTCTCCGGCGACCTGATAAAGCTAGCAGGCGGCGCGAATCTGTATCGATTCGCACCCAATCCCATAACCTGGGTGGACCCCAGTGGGTTGTGTAGTACCGCACTGGATCGGAATTTAGGAGGAGTCTCTGGAGATGGGATGCAAGCGCACCACGTCATTCCAGAGGAAGTTTGGGCGAATAATGGGGCATTCCTGAATACGATTGGCTTGAGTGGACAAAGGGACGTCAAAGAAAACGGAATGCTGCTTCCAGGTAGCCAGGGAAAAGCCAAGGCAATGGGAAAAAAGGTTTATCACTGTGGGTCGCACGCGCTGTATTCGGCCATGGTTGATGCAAGAGTTAAGAGTATTCGAACTGCGTATGACAGCAAAGCCATCACGGCAGGCGAGGCAAAACAAGAAATTGGCGATTTGCAGGGTCAATTAAAACTGGCAATCAATGCAGGCCTGGTTCCACGCAATCCCCAAACTGGGCGGCTAATATGAATTCGAGTTGATTATGAAATTTTATGCAATTACACAAAAAAAAGACCGAGGGTGTCCAATCGGACTATTGAATGCAGTTCTCTACGATCACTGCCCTGAAAATCCCGCAGCAATCGAGCACGGAACCGCTTATCCATGGTACTTCGATCCGCGAGGCTTGGATGAATATCCTGCGGGCATGTGCCTGATTGCAAAAGAAAAGCTAATAAATTTTTCGATAAGAAGCATTTCTTTAAATCAATTTTTGGATCAAAATTTTCTCGAGTCGCTGATTGAATTCAAATCCCATTTAAAAGACTTCAAGGAAATCGAGGTTATATCTCAATCGAGCAAAAAAAGCATTGTTCAGAAAAAATATTTTGTCTCGCGGTTCGCCGATGAATTTTATGTCAGCCTATCGGAGGCTGTGAATAATAATGAGAGTTTCGTGAGGAATGGAAAATTCGGCCTCAGTGTCTTTGAGAAGCTCTCTATACGCCAATCTTTTGATCGACATGTTTTTGGAATTGAAGGCCTCGATCCGAGAATTGGAACTATTTTTTGCTCAGAAGAGTTTTTTGAATCGACAAAGAAAAAAGGCGTCGCGGGGATAGATTTTGTGCGTGTGGAGGCCGCAAAGTGGCCAAATCCGGATTCCTTCGTTTTTGATCCTGAGGAAATACTTCCCGTCCTCTAAGGGCAGGAGGGATCACAGGCCGCTGAGATATCTCTTGATGACTCGAAATGAAAAAATATTCGACGGTGTAGAACGAACTGCGGGCGACTTTTTCGAGAAAAAAAAGGGGCAGGCATCTTTGTTTTGGTTGAATTTTCGATTCAAAGTTAGCACTTCAGCAGCCTGTTAAGGAGAGGGTCGATGCATAAGTTTATATTTACTTTACTGTTTCTTGCAATCAACACCAGTTTTGCCGCTGAGCGCATGCCTAAAGAGGTCAATCTTGAAAAGCTATACCAACGTTACGTCAAAGAAGGCTATTTGATGATGGATTTTCCTGAGTTTGATAAAAGAATATCAATAAGCGGCGTGGCGATTGAGCTGAGCCAAGGATTCAAAAGAGGGCCGGACAGTGCAAAAGGCGGTGCCTTGCTCAAGGCGGGTGTCGCTGGTTCAAACAATGTCCTCGCCCGCTTGGTCGCTCGTGATGCGGTTAATGCGGAAAAAATGGAAGCACTGAGTGGTGGCGCTGCATTCAAGGCAACATGCACAGTCGCGTTTTCATCAGGCGCGAACTACATTCCATTGCAAGACTGCGTTTTCCATTGAGGGCATGACAATTGCCTTCTCAAGTCATCGTTTTCGGTCACGATCTTTGGCGCAAAGGCGCTGGAGGAGCACCGGCGGGCCTTGTCGGCATGGCCGACAGTTACGCCTATGCGGGTCTGGACCTGAACCTTGCTCAGTTCGCCGCCACCGTTTTCACCGGTAGTAGCTTTACGGCCACCACTTTCAAGCAAGCCGGCTGGACTGGCTGCCAGTTCATAGGCTGCACCTTCACTGCTTGTGACTTTGAGGGCATTTCCATCGCTGGATGCACGTTCACCCACTGCACCTTTTCGCAGTCACAGTTCCAGCAAAGCCAGATCAGCGCTTCACAGTTCAATCGCTGCCAGTGGAACGACTTGAATTTTGATGGCGGCCACTGGACCGATGTCGCCGTGCTCGGATGCACCGGCACCACGATTCAGGCCGATGGTCTGCGTGGTGAGCAGGTGGATTTCACGGGCAGCAACTTCGAGAACATGGAGATGCGCAACACGCAGATCAATTGAGTTCAACAAGCGGCGCTGCTTTTTCGGAATATCCACAATGCCTAGAGGCATTCCCAACCCGAATCCCATGTATGGCATCTACGGCTACGACGACTACTGGAGCGTCGACATCCGGCGTGACAAGGTGCGCATGGTCAAGGCTTTCTATTTCAATACAAATGGTGGCCGTAGAGCTGCGTTGAAAAAAGCACAGGTTTATCGGGATCAACTCGTACGGGAACACCTGCCGGTTCTGAAGCGCGAGATCGCCCAGCGCGTGCGGCGCGACAACAAGAGCGGTGTGGCCGGGGTGTACTTCCGCGAAGAGCCTGGCGGGAAGAACCAGATGTGGATCGCTGCGACGAGGGTTGAGCCGGGCAAATCCATTAGCAAGGCCTTTTCGGTCGGCCGGTACGGACGGGCCGCGCGAGAGTTGGCGATCGCGGAACGGCAAAAGCAGCTTGAGCAGATGACAGGGTACGCCTCACGTCATCCGGGGGACGGATCGACATTCACTTCGATGGTAAGGCGTAAGTCGAGCCCGACGGCGACCGCAGCGTGATGATCCGCAAGACATCGGATGGGCCACGGAGCTGCGCGGCGCGCAGTTGTGAGTAGGCTGGGATATGAAAGAACGTGCAGTGAAATCCAGCAATGGTCCCTGGGGCACGAGTCTGTGCTGAATCGCGAATCGTCGCCGGTCGCCGTCGCGCAGTCGCAACCACGACGCCGTATTCGTGGTGGCGGTAACGATGCGCCCATGCGGTATCTCGTTGCAGTAGAGACAGCGGCAGACGGTCCAGGTTCGGCAGCACTGGCCGTCCGTCGCCGTGGCAGCTGGCGAGCGACGTTGGTCGGCGTGCTGGTGGGCCTGTTGATCGCGATGATGCTACTCATGAAATGGCTCGTGGAGCATCAGGTCTCGGCGGCAGCAGAGCGCCGTGTCAGGGAGACGGCTGTCCGAGCAGCAGCGGCACTCTGCCTTGAACTGAAGTCGCATGCCGCGACTCACGCATGTCTCAAAGACCTGCAGGCCAAGAGCGGCTCGGATGCCGGAGGTCGCGTGGACGAAGGGGATGGTCGGGATGCTCGTTGAGGATCGAGTTCGCTGTCCTAAGCATCGTGGGTTATTCAGAAAAGGGCTCACCAGCTTGCCCCACGATGTACGCAGCCCAGTCTTCCATCAGCTGCCGGCGCTTTTCCACCATGTCGCTACGGGCGTAGGCACGTACCGTCTGGTCGCCCACCAAGTGCGCCAGTGCAAACTCCAGCATCTCGGCGGGGTACTGGGTGTTGTCCATGCCCCAGGTACGGAAGGTCGCGCGAAAACCGTGCATGGTGTACGGCTGTTCAAGGCGACGCAGCAGCTGTGTGAACACCATGTCGCTGTACGTCTTGCCGCGAGGCGAGGGGAACACTAAGTCGGTGGCATCAGTACCCCGCGCTGCGGCGCTGCCTTCTGCTTCCCACTCAGCCTGCAGGGCGCGCGCAGCCTGCAGCACTTCGGTAGCCCGGTTCGACAACGGCACCCGATGCTCGCGCCCTGCCTTCATGCGCTCTGGAGGGATCGTCCAGTTGCCGAGCGAGGCATCGAACTCCGACCAGCGGGCGCCGCGTATCTCGCCCGAGCGGGCAGCCGTCAGCACGCCGAACTCGAAGGCCATCTGCACGGTGGCGGTGGCCGTGCTGGCGCGCACTCGGGCCAGCAGTGCCCCGATCTGCGGATGCGGGCAAGACGGGTGGTGCTCCACCTTCCGTGCTTTCTCGTTGGCACCCAGGGCGATCCGGACTTGTGCCCAGAATTCGCCGTCTACACCACGGCAATAGTCCTTGGCCGCGCCGTAATTCAGCACTTTGCGAATTCTTTGCAAAAGGCGGTCGGCTGTTTCCGCTTTTTCCCTCCAAATTGGCGTCAATGCTTTCAGGATTTCGTGTTTGCCAACCTCGCGAATTGGGAGCCTTCCGAAATGCGGAAAGGCATAGGTGGTCAGCGTATTGATCCATTGGTCCTTGTGCTTGGCGTTTTTCCAATCGCCGGCATGTTCCTTGTGGTATTCCTCGGCGCATGCTTTGAACGTCACGCTGTCTTGTTCTAATTGAATGGCGGTGGCCTTGATTTCGATTCTCTTTTGCTCGCGGTACTGGATAGGGTCAATACCTTCGGCGATTTGGATGCGATGTTCTTGGGCGCGTTCACGGGCGCGTGCCAGGCTCACATCGGCCAGGGAGCCCAGCCCCATGTCGCGGGTGCGGCCAAGGTAGGTGTAGCGCAAGATCCAGGCTTGGCTTCCCCCTGGGGCCACCCTGAGGTACAGGCCCCGGCCGTCGAGGTGGTAGCCGGGCGTTTTTGCTTTGGTTCGGAGGTTGGTAATGGTTAAAAGGTTGTGGCGGGTCATGTTTTTGGGCGTAGCTGCGCCTTGTTGGGCGGGTGCCCTTTACGGTGCAATTTGGTAGACCAATTTTACCAAATGCAGCCCTAAAAACATGCCTATGCTTTTGCCCATTATTTGAGCTGGACGACAAAAACCCCTGTTGGGCTTTATTGGGTGCTGGCTTTTTGCAAGTGCTTGCGGCCAAAGGTTTTTTGTACTTTGCTGGTTGCTATCGGGCGGCATTGTTTTTATAATATGGCGGCCACACTCTCCGCCGGCAACCCGATATCCATGCGGGTTTGCGGACAGTACGGGTGTTTTACCCCCTTTTCTTTTACCCCCTTTTCTTCTCGTGCTCAGTTGGGCCACCTTGGCCCGCTTTGTACAGGCACGGTCTGCGTGTACGGTCTAGGGCACCGTAGGCTTGGCGCGTTGCTTGGGCTAGCCCTGCCGGTGCAAGCCAACCAAACCCCAGCCCGTATACAGGCGCACCGCCGCTTGTGGCCCCCGATGACCTCGGCTTTCGGCCTCCACATCTTCAAGCTCGCGCAGCCCACTTCGTGCAATGAGCCCGGGCTCAGTGCTGTCGCCGACGCGCTCGCCTCCAGCGCCGATGAATGAGCTACTTCAAGAGTGAGGAGGAAATTGGCGTGCGTTGCGTGTTGCCAACGGGCATCTCAGCCGACCATATTTTCAATTGTAAATGAGTATCATTATTGATTAATCTTTGAATCCTTTAGTGAACTATGTCGCTCGGCAGAGTGGGCTGGAGATCGGGATTCCGAGTTTTTCAGCAGCGCTTTCCAACAGGACACACAAGATGAAGAGGGTAAACAAGCCGTTCCATTCCGATGCACGCGGCCGGCTCACACAGCTCAGCATGTGCATTGCCATGGCCATTCCGGCATTGGTGGCGGCGCAGGAGACCAAGGACACGCTTCCTGCCATCACGGTGGAGGCCACCGGGCAGACCGAGACGACGGAGGGCACGGGCTCCTACACGACGGGCGCATCCAAAACGGCCACTCCGCTGAGCATGAGCCTGCGCGAAACGCCGCAGTCCGTGACCGTTGTGACCAGGCAGCGCATCGACGACCAACGCCTGCAGACCATCACCGACGTCATCAACAACACGACCGGTGTGTCCGTCAACCAGTACGAAACCAGCCGGGGCCAGTTCACCGCGCGGGGTTTCGACATCAACACCCTGCTGATCGACGGCGTGCCCACCACCTGGGAGCAGCCATGGAGCTCGGGTGAAGTCTTCACCAGCCTCGCCACCTACGACCGTGTGGAAGTGGTGCGCGGCGCAACGGGCCTTACCACCGGCGCCGGCGACCCGTCGGCGGCCATCAACCTGGTGCGCAAGCGCGCCACCAGCAAAGTGTTTACGGGCAGCGTCGAACTGGATGTCGGCAGCTGGAACGAGCGCCGTGCGATGTTCGATCTGTCGACGCCGCTGAATGAAGCCAAGACGGTGCGCGCCCGCATCGTCGGCGAGTACGCCGACAAAGACAGCTACATCCGCGGACTGAGCACCAACAACAGCACCCTCTTCGCCACCTTCGAGGCCGACCTGGGTCCCCGCACGCTGCTCACGGCCGGCTTCAGCCGCCAGAAGTTCGACACCAAGGGCCCCATGTGGGGTGGCCTGCCGGTTTGGTACAGCGAGGGCATCCGCACGAACTGGGGCACCTCCAAGACCAGCGCCGCCGACTGGACACGCTGGAGCACCGACTACGACACCTACTTTGCCTCGTTGGAGCACCGGTTCTCCAACGACTGGAAGCTCAAGCTGAGCTACAACCGCAGCGACCGCAAGGCGGATTCGTACCTGCTGTACCTCTCGGGCGCGCCGAGCATCTACACTGGCCTGGGCATGTCCGCGTTCGCCGCTTCGTACAACGTGCGCACGAAGCAGGACGACTTCAGCGCGCAGGGCAGCGGCACCGTGAAGCTGTTCGGCCGCGACCACGAGCTGGCGTTCGGCTATACGAGTTCAAAGCAGAAGTTCCTCGCCAACGACCGCTCCGCCACGCCGTCGTTCGGCATGGCGACCGACTTCAACAACTGGACCGGTTCGTACCCCGAGCCCGTCTGGGGGCCGCTGAAGTACTACGGCAAGAGCGAGACCACGCAAGACGCCGTCTACGGCGCGGCGCGCTTCAACATCACCGACCCGCTCAAGCTGATCGTCGGCGCGCGCGTCACCAACTACCAGAGGAAGGGTGACGACATCTACAGCAACCCGTACCGCCTGAAGTACAACAGCGAAGTCACGCCGTACGCGGGCCTTGTCTACGACGTCAGCAAGGAACTGTCGGTGTACGCCAGCTACACCGACATCTTCCAGCCGCAGAACGCACGCGACATCAACGGCACCTACATCGACCCCATCAAGGGCAAGAGCTTCGAGACCGGTGTCAAGGGCGAATTCCTGGACGGCCGCGTCAACGCTTCGGCCGCTGTGTTCCACATCAAGCAGGAGAACCTGGCCGTTGCCACCACCGATCGGCTGACCGGCCTGGGTGGTCTGCCTGAAACCGCGTATCGCGCCTCCGACGGCGCGACCAGCAACGGCTTCGAACTGGAGCTGACTGGCGAGCTGGCCCGCGGCTGGAACGTGAGCGCAGGCTACACCCAGTACCGCTTGAAGGACTCGAGCGGGGAAGACGTGAACAGCATCTACCCGCGCAAGCTGCTGCGGTTGTTCACCACCTACCGCCTGCCCGGTGCATGGAACGCATTGACCGTTGGCGGTGGCGTCAACTGGCAAGGCCGGACCTACACCAACACGGTCGACCCCCTGGGCGTGACGCGGCGGATCGACCAGGGCGCCTACGCGCTGGTGAGCTTGATGGCGCGCTACGAGTTCACCCCGCAGCTGTCTGCCCAGCTCAACATCAACAATGTCACCAACAGGAAGTACTACGGCATGTTCGACGCGTACAGCCAGATCACCTACCAGGCGCCGCGCAGTGCGACGCTGACAGTGAAGTACAAGTTCTGAGTTGTGCAGCAGCGGGCCGCCTACACAGCGGCCCCGGGGGCGGGGTGGTCTTGAGGCCAGCGAGCATATGCACCGCGCGCGCCACGCCCGGGCCGTGTGCAATGCCGCGGGCCTGCATGGCGGCCTCCACTCCGGCCAGGCAGCCCAGCACCATCGGCGCGTTGAGATCGCCCAGGTGCCCGATGCGAAAGATCCGGCCCGCGAGGCTGCCGAGGCCGCCCGCAATGCCCACCTGGAAGCGCTCTCGCGCCAGCGTGCGCAGCGCCTCGGGGTCGATGCCCTCGCGCACCGCGACGGTGGTGACCGACACCGAGCGCGCGGCCGGCTCGCGCACGTGGAAAGCCACGTCGCCGGCCTCGCTCCAGCCTTCCACTGGCGTACGGTCGAGCGATGCGTCGTCGGTCGCCTGAGAGTTCATGCGGTTTGCTGGAGTTGCGTGACCGAACTCCGAAACCAGGCGGGATCTGGTCGTCGGGTTTCAGGCAGCGGAGCCACGCCGGATCAGCCGCAGAAGGTCGTCGACGCCGTCCTGCAGAAACCCCAGCGTGGCCTCGTCGACGAGCCGGCCTTCCACGATCTTCTGGTGGGCCGAGCCGATGACCGTCTGCGGCCGGTGCACCAGCCTCGCCGCGATCGCGGTCAGCACTTCGGTCAGCTGGGCCTGCGCGCGCACGCCGCCAGTGAATGCGGTGGACGAAGTCAGCGTGAGCACGGGCTTGCCGCTCAGCGCCGACTGGCCGAAGGGACGCGATGCCCAGTCGAGCGCGTTCTTCAGCACGCCGGAGATGCTGTGGTTGTATTCGGGCGATGCAATCACCAGCCCGTCCGCCGAGTCGATGGCCGCACGCAGACGGATCACCGCATCCGGCGGGGTGGTGGTATCGGCATCCTGGTCGTAGGGTGGCAGGTCGTTCAACGGCAGGATCTGCAGGGTTGCGCGCTCTTCGACGGATGCTCCAAGGCTCGCGAGGATGGCGGTATTGAAGGAGCCCTTTCGCAGGCTGCCGGAGATGCCGAGAAGGCGGGGCTTGAGAGCGTTGTCGGTCATGAGTCTTTGAAGTTGAGGCAAGCGCACGCCGCGCTTCATTTGGTGTGGGATCGCATCGCGTGTGCGGCCAGCAGCACGCCCACCGCAATCCATGGCAGCCCGCCCGTGAGCCATTGCCACGAAGCAGGCAACAGCAGCCCGATCGCGTCGTCGACCCAGCAGCCGTAGCTGCACAGTTTCCGGCCGGAGGCCATGAAGCACAGCCCCACCAGAAAGGCAGCTGCGGCAACGACGAGCTGAGGCTTCATGGCCGTCACCGACGCTTGTCCAGACCCGCCTCCGCGAGCGCGCACAGCGCGATGGCGGACCAGTCGTGCCCTTCGCCCGCACCGTGCGAGCGCGCCGCAAGGAAGCGGTCGCGCACCAGGCTCGCCAGCGGCATCGACACGCCCAGCGCTTCGGCGGCGGCCAGCATCAGGCGGTTGTCCTTCTGCCCGAGAGGCAGCGAAAAGCCGGCGGGCTCGAAGCGTTGCGACGCAATCAAGGCGCCGTAGATCTTGTACGGGGGCGCGTTGAAGTTCGCGCTGGTCAGCAGATCGACCAGATGCATCGGATCGATGCCCGCCCTGCCTGCCACCGCGCAGGCCTCGCCCAAGGTCTCGATCACGACCGAGAGCATGAAGTTGCCGATCAGCTTCACCAGGTTGGCTTGCGACGGGTCCGTGCCCACGATGCCTATCGACTGGCCGAGCTGCTCCAGCAGAGGCACGGCGACTTCCAGGTCCTCGTCCGGGCCTGCCGCCATGATGAAGAGCTTGCGCGCGGCGGCCGCGTCCGGCCTGCCGAACACCGGTGCCGAGACGAAGCCGATGCCTGCCTCGCGATGCCTTGCCGCGAGCTCCCGTGCGGTTGCCACGCTGATGGTGCTCATGGCGATGTGCAGCGCGCCTGGTTTCAGGCCGGCGAGCAGGCCGGCCTCGCCGAAGGTGATGGCGTTCGCGGCCGCGTCGTCCGCCACCATCGTGAAGACGACATCAGCCGTGCGTGCGGCCTCGGCGGCGCTTGCCGCAACGCTGGCGCCCGCTTGGCGCAATGGCTCCGCGGCTGCCGGGCTGCGGTTGAAGACGTGAAGCGTGTGGCCGTCGTCGATCAGGTTGCGCGCAATGGCGGAACCCATCGACCCCAGGCCGACAAAGCCGATCTGCCTGGCCATGCGATCAGCCCTGCCGCGCCGGCGGCGCCATGAACTCGGGTCCGACGGGGTCGGTGATGTGCTGGGCCAACAACGCATCGATATCGCGCAGATCGCCGTCGCTCAGCTTCCAGCCGAAAGCTGCATCGACGCCGGCGAGCTGGTCGGGCCGGCGTGCGCCCCATAGCGCGATCGTCGGTCCCTGGTCGAGGATCCAGCGTATCGCCAGCGCCAGCACCGACTTGCCGTGGCGCTCGCGCGCAAAGCGCTCCAGCGCATCGACCGCCGCCAGGTATTGGTCGAAGCGTGGCGGCCGGAACTTGGGGTCGCCGCTGCGAAGGTCGTCGCCGGGAAAGACGGTGGCCGCGCTCATGCGGCCCGACAGCAGGCCGCGGCACAAGGCGCCGTACGCGAGGACCGTCAGGCCGTGCTGCCTGGCGTAGGGCAGCACGTCTTTCTCGATGCTTCGTTCGAACAGGTTGTAGGGCGGCTGCACCGTGGCCAGCGGCGCCTTGCGGCTGAAGCTCTCCATCTGCGACGGCGAATAGTTGCTCACGCCGATGGCGAGAATCTTTCCCTCGCGCCGGAGCCTCTCCAGCTGCGCAGCGGTCTCGTCGTGCGGCACGAGCGGGTCGGGCCAGTGGATCTGGTAGAGATCGATGCGGTCGGTGCGCAACCGGCGCAGCGACTGCTCCACCTCCGTGCGGATGCGTTCCGCCGTCGCGTTGCGCCGCACCGACCCGTCGGGCCAGTCCAGGCCCGCCTTCGTCGCGATCACGGCCTTGTCGCGCAGGCCCTCCAGGGCCTTGCCGACGACCTCTTCCGAGTGACCGAATCCATAGACCGGCGCAGTGTCGATGAGGTTGATGCCCGAGTCGACGGCAGCGCGGATCGTCGCGATGGACTGGGCGTCGTCCGTGCCGCCCCACATCCAGCCGCCGATGGCCCAGGTGCCGAGCGCGACGCGCGAGACGGGTGTCGCAATACCTTCGATCTGAAGCGTTTCCATGGTCATGTCATCCGTTGAAAAGAATGCTTTGAATCTAGTCAAAAGGGCGATGAATGGATTTCAACGCCCCATTAAACTGGGCACAACCACGGAGTCACGGATGCCAGCCTTTACCCGCTCCGAACTGGCCGACCTGAATGTGTTTGTGGCGGTCGCGCGCCGGCGCAGCTTTCGCCAGGCGGCCATTGAACTCGGCCTCACCACTTCCGCGCTGAGCCATTCGATCAAGAACCTGGAGACGCGGCTGGGCGTGAAGCTGCTCAATCGCACCAGCCGTTCGGTGGTGCCGACCGCTGCGGGGAGCGCGCTCGCCGACAAGCTGGAACGAGGTTTCCAGGCCATCGGTGATGCATTGGGCGAGCTCGATGTCTACCGCGGCGTGCCCGCTGGGCGGCTTCGCATCAACGTGCCGCGCGATGCCTCCCGGCTTCTGGTGGGTCCGGTGCTTCCCGATTTCTTTGCGACCTATCCGGACGTGCAGCTCGAGATCACCGTCGAGGACCGCCTGGTCGACATCGTGGCCGATGGCTACGACGCCGGCATCCGCTACGGCGGCACCGTGCCGCAGGACATGGTGGCGGTGGCGCTGACGCGGCCGCTGCGCTGGGTGGTCGTCGGCTCGCCGGACTATCTCTCGCGTCACGGCCGCCCCTCGCAGCCCACGGACCTGCTGCGGCATGCCTGCGTGCGCATGCGCATCGGCGACAACTCGCTCTACAAGTGGGAACTGGGCGGCGGCAACGAGGCTTGCGAGATCGACGTTCCCGGTCCCATGAGCGTCAACGAGACCGAGACCTCGGTGCAGGCCGCGATCGACGGTGTCGGCCTGGCCTACTGCCTGGAGCGACGCGTGAGCGAGGAGCTCAAGGCGGGGAAGCTGGAGGTCGTGCTGGCGGAGTGGGCCGCAGTCGGGGTTCCGTTCTTTGTCTACTACCCCAGCCGCCGGCAGATGCCGCCGGGATTGCGCCAGTTGATCGACAGCATCCGCGCGGCGAACCTGCCCTGAGGCTGCGGACGGGCGTCTCGTCGGTCGGGACCACCGCGGCGGGTAACCGTCGCCCCCTTGACCTGCATTGCTGCGATCACCCGCTCAATGACCTTGTTGACCTCTGCATGCCGCCAGCGCCCCGGCCGTACATCAAGATCCGCGCAATCCCCGAGTCTCGGACGGCCGCTCCCCGAAGCGCGCACGGTATTGCGCCGCAAAGTGCCCGAGGTGAAGAAACCCGTACTTCTGCGCCACCTCGCGCACGCCGGTTCCGGCAGCGCCGGCCGATGACTGCAGTTCGGCCCGCACCTTGTCGAGCCGGGTCTCGCGAAGAAACTCCATCGGCCCCTGCCCCGCATGCTGGCGAAACGCCAGTTGCAACGCGCGCGCACTGCAGCCGACTTCGCGGCAGATGTCGGCCAACGAAAGCGGCAGCTCCGCATTGGCCGCCATGTATTCCTGCGCCCTGCGAACCACACGCGGCAGCAGGCGCCGCCGGGCGTCTCCGGCGAGGGCTCGTGAGTGGTTGTGCCCCGCCGACATCAGCAGGCTGGACATCAGGTACGCCTCCGCATGCTCGGCCAACGGGCTGCCGGCCTGCAGCGCATTGCCCGCATCGAGCGTGAGCCGCAGGTAGTCGATGAAATGCACCAGCGGCGCCAGCACGGGGTTGTCCAGCGGCACGCCAAGGTCGAACACCAGCGGTTGCCCCACAGGCGCCTGCAGCAGTGATTCGAGCCGGGAGAGCAGCGCGGAGCGTGCCAACTGCACGATCAGGTGCGGACTGTCGTCGGCCCAGCGCATCGAAAGCGGTTCGGTGGGCGAGGGCAGCGAGGCGAGACGGGGCGTGGCGTCCACCTGCTGCGCGCCGCAACGGATCTCGGCGCCGCCGCGCAGCGGAATCTGCAGCAGAAAAAAGTCCTGCAGATAGCCGGGGTCGATCTGCACGCCCGGCCCGTACTGCACGTAGTTGAGGCTCACGTCCCGGTGCAGCCGCGCGCTGTGGTGGCAGGCGTCCAGTTCGGTGCGCGGCTTCAGCATCACCAGCCCGTGCGGGCAGAACACGCGGGCGACGCTTTCGCGTGCCTCGTCCATGTCATGGCTCTCGAAAAGCCGGTAGCGCTGCAGCGGCAGCGATGGGGTGGTGACGGTTTCCATGGGGCGAAGGCACCGTAGCAAAAACCATCCCCGCCCACAATTCGGGCCTCCCCTCGGCAAAGACCTGCGCGCCAGGGACATCGCCTGCGTTTTCGGGACTCTCCAGGAGCCCGCCCCCTCGTAACGTTCGCTCCACAGGCCAACAGGGTCTGTCCGATCGACCAACCGAGGAGAGCAAGCGTCATGTTCAAGGGACTCGCAGGCAAGAGCGCCATCGTCACCGGCGGCGCCACATTGATAGGCGTGGGCGTGGTGCGCGCGCTGCACGCGGCCGGCGTGAAGGTCGTCGTCGCCGACATCGATGCCGACAACGGCCAGGCGCTCGCCGATTCGCTCGGCGCCGGCGTGCGGTTCGTCCGCACCGACATCACCGACGACGCGCAGGTGCACGCCTGTGTGGCCGAGGCGGCCGCGCGGCACGGCGGAGTGCACTTTCTCGTCAACCTCGCGTGCTCCTATGTGGACGACGGCTTCAAGTCGCCGCGCGCCGACTGGCTCACCTCGTTCAACGTGAACGTGGCGAGCGCGGTGGCGATGCTGCAGGCCGCGCATCCGCACATGGTGGCGGCCGGCGGCGGGGCGGTGGTCAATTTCACGAGCATCTCGTCGCGCGTGGCGCAGACGGGGCGCTGGCTCTATCCGGTGAGCAAGGCCGCGATGGCGCAGCTCACCCGCAACATGGCGATGGACCTCGCGCAAGACAACATCCGGGTGAACAGCGTGTCGCCGGGCTGGACCTGGTCGGCCGTGATGGAGCGCCTGAGCGGCAACGACCGCGCCAAGACCGACCGCGTGGCCGCGCCCTTCCACCTGCTCGGGCGCGTGGGCGATCCGGACGAGGTGGCGCAGGTGGTGCTGTTCCTGTGCTCGGACCACGCGAGCTTCGTGACCGGCGCCGACTACGCGGTGGACGGCGGCTATTCCGCCATGGGCCCCGAGCAGGCCGTGCCCGCCATTCCCCAGTTGATGGACTGACCCGCTCCTCGAACGGAGCAATCAAGGAGCAGATGAAATGAAGCGAATCGCCATCGTCGGCGCAGGCCAGTCGGGCCTGCAACTGGGGCTCGGCCTGCTTGCGGCAGGCTACGAGGTCACCATGTTCAGCAACCGCACGGGGGAGGACATCCGCCAGGGCAAGGTGATGTCGAGCCAGTGCATGTTCCACACCTCGCTGCAGATCGAACGCGACCTGGGGCTGGACCACTGGGCGAGTGACTGCCCCACGGTGGACGGCATCGGCCTGGCCGTGCCGCACCCCGAGCAGAAGGGCGCCAAGGCCATCGACTGGGCCGCGCGCCTGAACGCAAGCGCGCAGTCGGTCGACCAGCGCGTGAAGATCCCGGCGTGGATGGACGAATTCCAGAAGAAGGGCGGCGAGCTCGTCTTCAAGGACGCGGGCATCGACGAGCTGGAGGCCTGCACGCAGAGCCATGATCTGACGTTGGTCGCGAGCGGCAAGGGCGAGATATCGAAGCTCTTTGAGCGCGATGCGCACAAGTCGCCCTACGACAAGCCGCAGCGCGCGCTTGCGCTCACCTATGTGAAGGGCATGGCGCCGCGCGAGCCGTTCTCGGCGGTGTGCTTCAACCTGATTCCCGGCGTGGGCGAGTACTTCGTGTTCCCGGCGCTGACGACGACGGGGCCGTGCGAGATCATGGTGTTCGAAGGCGTACCCGGCGGGCCGATGGACTGCTGGGCCGATGTGAAGACGCCCGAGGAGCACCTCGCGCGCAGCAAGTGGATCCTCGACACCTTCACACCGTGGGAGGCCGAGCGCTGCAAGGACATCGAACTGACGGACGACAACGGAATCCTCGCGGGCCGCTTCGCGCCGACGGTGCGCAAGCCCGTGGCGACATTGCCTTCGGGCCGCAAGGTGCTGGGCCTGGCCGACGTGGTGGTGCTCAACGATCCGATCACGGGGCAGGGCTCGAACAACGCGGCCAAGTGCGCCGACACGTACCTCAAGAGCATCCTCGCGCGCGGCGATGGCGCGGCCGATGCGGCCTGGATGCAGCAGACCTTCGACCGCTACTGGTTCGGTTACGCGCAATGGGTCACGCAGTGGACCAACATGCTGCTCGCGCCGCCGCCCCATGTGCTCAACCTGCTCGGCAGTGCCGGCGCGGTGCCGCCGCTGGCGAGTGCCTTCGCCGATGGCTTCGACGATCCGCGCACCTTCTTTCCGTGGTTCGCCGACGCCGCGGAATCGGAGCGCTACATCGCCACCTGCGCGGCCGTCGCATAACCCGGAGTTGGTGCATGAAACGACGCGTGGCCATCGTCGGCGCCGGGCCGTCCGGCATGCAGCTCGCACTCGGCCTGCGGCGCGCGGGGCATGAGGTGACGGTTTTCTCGAACCGCACGGCGCGGGAGATTTTCGAGGGGCCGGTGATGTCCAGCCAGTGCATGTTCGAGACCGCGCTGCAGACCGAGCGCGAATTGGAGCTGCATGGATGGGCCAGCGAATGCCCCCCGATCGAAGGCATCGGCATCGCGGTGCGCAACCCCGAGGGCGGCAAGGCCATCGAATGGAGCGCGCGGCTCGACGGGCCCGCGCGGTCGGTCGACCAGCGGCTCAAGATCCCCGCGTGGATGGCCGAATTCGAAGACCACGGTGGCCGGCTGGTGCTGCGGGACATGGGGCTCGACGACCTGGAAACCTGCACGCAGATGCATGACCTCGTGGTCGTGGCGAGCGGCAAAGGCGAGATATCGAAGCTCTTCGAGCGCGACGAGGCACGCTCCCCATTCGACCAGCCGCAGCGCGCACTGGCGCTCACCTACGTGAAGGGCATGAAGCCGGCCGAGCCGTATGCGCGCGTGTGCTTCAACCTGATTCCCGGCGTGGGCGAGTACTTCGTGTTCCCGGCGCTGACCACATCGGGGCCGTGCGAGATCATGGTGTTCGAAGGCGTGCCCGGTGGGCCGATGGATTGCTGGGCCGACGTGAAGACGCCGCAGGAACACCTCGCGCGCAGCAAGTGGATCCTCGAGACCTTCCTGCCGTGGGAGGCCGAGCGCTGCACGCACATCGAACTGACCGACGACAACGGCATCCTCACCGGCCGCTACACGCCGACGGTGCGCAAGCCCGTCGCCACGCTGCCCTCGGGTCGCCAGGTGCTGGGCCTGGCCGATGCGGTGGTGCTCAACGATCCGATCACGGGTCAGGGCGCGAACAACGCGGCCAAGTGCGCTGACATCTACTTGAAGCGCATCCTCGAACACGGCGACGCACCGTTCGATGCCGCCTGGATGCAGGAGACCTTCGATCGCTACTGGGAGGGCTACGCGCGCTGGGCCACCGACTGGACGAACAGCCTGCTCGCACCGCCGAAGCCGCACCTGCTGAAGCTGCTGCAGAGCGCGACGCACATGCCCGCGGTGGCGAGCACTATCGTCAACGGCTTCGATGATCCGCGTGCCTTCGCGCCCTGGTGGTTCGACGCCGCCGAGGCCGACCGCTTTCTCGAAACCCGCGCGCGCGAAGCGGCGGTGGACCGCTTCGACCGGCGCGACTTTCGCAAGGCGCTCGGGCAATTCAGCACCGGCGTGACCGTCATCACCACGCGGGCCATCGATGGGCGCCGCGTGGGCATGACCGCCAATTCGTTCTCCTCGGTTTCGCTCGATCCGCCGCTGGTGCTGTGGAGTCTCGCGCGGCAGGCGCCGAGCGTGGCCGACTTCACCGGCGCCAGCCACTTCGCGATCAATGTGCTCGCGGCGAACCAGCATCACCTGTCGCGGCAGTTCTCGACGCCGCAGGCGGACAAGTTCGGCGGCGTGGACTGCTGCGAGGGCACGGCCGGCGTGCCGCTGTTGAACGGCGTCATCGCGCGCTTCACCTGCCGCAACGTGAAGCAGTACGACGGCGGCGACCATCTCATCTTCATCGGCGAGGTCGAGCGCTACGATCGCTTCGACGGCGAGCCGCTGGTCTTTCATTCAGGCTACTACCAGGTGACGACCAGGCACCCGGAATGCATGCAGTGAGCACGCGGCCCGCTTCACCACCCCACCTCACCCACGGAGCAGTTCACATGCAGAAAAAAATCCGCATCCAGGCCACCGACGGCAGCGGCAGTTTCAACGGCTACCTCGCATTGCCCAAATCCGGCAGCGGCCCCGGCCTCGTGATCGCGCAGGAAATCTTCGGCATCAACCACACGATGCGCGAGGTGGCCGACTACTACGCGGAAGAAGGCTACGTCGTGCTGGTGCCCGACCTCTTCTGGCGCCAGGAGCCCGATGTGGAGCTCGGCTACAGCGAGGCCGACTGGCAGCGCGCCTTCGCGCTCTACGGCGGCTTCGACGAAGCCAAGGGCATGGAAGACATGCAGGCCGCGATCACCGCGCTGCGCCAGCGGCCCGAAGTGCAAGAGAAGAAAGTCGGCGTGCTCGGCTTCTGTCTCGGCGGCAAGCTCGCCTACCTGGCTGCGTGCCGCACCGATGCGGACGTGGCCGTCGGCTACTACGGCGTGGGCATCGATGCGGCGCTCGGCGAAGCCGACCACATCAAGCGCCCGCTCACGCTGCACATCGCCGAGCTCGACAAGTTCTGCCCGCCCGAGGCGCGCGACCGCATCGTGCAGACGCTGCAGGGCCGCCCGGGCGTTTCGCTCTACGTGTATCCGGGCATGGACCACGCCTTCGCGCGCAACGGCGGCGAGCACTTCCACAAGCCCTCGGCGCTGATGGCGCACGAGCGCAGCATCGCGGCGCTCAAGGGCGCGATCGGCCCCAACTACGACCTCTCGGCGCTCTGGGACAAGCACTGCGAGTACGAGTTCGGCACGCGCAACGTCGACGACACGATGGGCACCATGGTGGCCGAGCCGTATGTGAACCACATCCCGACCATGACGGGCGGCGTGGGCTACAAGGCGCTGCACGCCTTCTATACGAACCACTTCGTCAACAGCAACCCGCCCGACACCTCGCTGGTGCCGATCTCGCGCACCGTGGGCGCCTCGCAGGTGGTCGACGAGATGCTGTTCTGCTTCACGCACACGACGGAAATCCCGTGGATGCTCCCGGGCGTGGCACCGACCGGCAAGCGCGTGGAGATTCCGCTGCTCGCGGTCATCAAGTTCCGCGGCGACAAGCTCTACCACGAGCACATCTACTGGGACCAGGCCAGCGTGCTGGTGCAGGTCGGCCTGCTCGACGCGAAGCTGCTGCCGGTGGCCGGCGTGGAGACGGCGCGCAAGCTGCTGGACGAGACGCTGCCGTCGAACGCCTTGATGCGGTCGGGGAAAGGAAGCTGAAGCGTCGAGACCCGATCTCTGGCAGCGCAGTTCAAGCCGCCGGAAGAAACTTCCTGACATGCGCCGCGAATGCGGCCGTCAACGCCGTCGGCGCCTCGCGGTCGAACGCCAGCGTGACCCCGACGCTCGGCAGCTCGGGGAATCCCTGTTCCGCAGTGAGGATCTGGAGATCGTCGGGAACGGCCGTGCGCGTCAGCACGATGACGGCCTGCCCCGAGCGCGCCATGCCGACCAGGCCCGAGAGGCTGCTGCTGGCATAGGCGAGCCGGTAGGCGCGGCCCGCGGCTTCCAGCGCCTGCCTCGGCAACCGGTGGTCCAGCGCATCCGGCGCGCCCAGCGCCAACGGCAGCGGGTCCAGCGATGCGGCGACGCCGTCGCGGTGCGCCACCCACACCAGCGGCTCGTGGCGGATCACGTCGTCGCCGGTCGCATCACCGGGCACCGACACCAGCGCGAGGTCGACCGCGTGCCGAGCGAGCAGTTCGTGCAGCCGCGGCGTCGGCGCACACATCACTTCCAGTTGCACGCGCGGATGCAGGCTCGCGAAGCTCTGCAGCAAATACGGCAGGAAGACGACCGCATAGTCGTCGGGGCAGCTGAAGCGCAGCACGCCGGAGAGTTGCTCGCCGCGCAGCTCGGCCAGTGCTTCGTCGTGTTTGCGCAGCAGTTCGCCCGCGCGCACGAGGAGCCGCTCGCCGGTGGCGGTGAGCGTGACGCCCCGCCCGGTGCGGTGCAGCAGCGGCTGCTCGACGATGCCTTCGAGTCGCTGCATCTGCATGCTGAGCGCCGACTGCGTGCGCCCCACGCGCAGGGCCGCCTGGCCCAGCACGCCCGTCTCGGCGATGGCGACGAAGCTGCGCAAGAGGTCGATGTCCAGCGACTGGCTCACGGCATGAATTCTCCTGATAGCTGATGTCAAAACAATTCGCTTCCCGGTGGGGGCGCCCGTGCGTAATGTGCGTCATTTTGATCGGCACGCATCGACATGAGCAGCAACGACGACCCCAAGTTCTGGCAGCAGGCCCGGCAGCATCTGGTGCGCTACGGCGGCACGTTCGAGCCATTGATCATCGAGCGCGCGGAGGGTTGCTTCGTCTACGACGCCGATGGCCGCGGCATCCTCGACTTCACCTCGGGTCAGATGAGCGCGCTGCTGGGCCATTCGCACCCGGACATCGTGGCGGTGGTAACGGAGCAGATCCGCTCGCTGGACCACCTCTTCAGCGGCATGCTGTCGCGGCCGGTGGTGGCGCTCGCCGCGGAGATAGCGCGGCACGCGCCGCCCGGGCTGGAGCGCTGCCTGCTGCTGAGCACCGGCGCGGAGTCGAACGAAGCGGCGCTTCGCATGGCCAAGCTCGTCACGGGTCGGCACGAGGTGGTGGCCTTCACGCAGTCATGGCATGGCATGACCGGCAGTGCGGCCGCCGCCACCTACAGCGCCGGCCGCAAGGGCTACGGGCCGGCGGCAGCAGGCTCGCTGGCCATTCCGGCGCCGAACGCCTACCGCCCGCGCTTCACGACGGCAGAGGGCGCGCTCGACTGGCGCCGCGAACTCGACGACGGCTTCGAACAGGTCGACCGGCAATCCACCGGCGCGCTCGCCGCCTTCATCGCCGAGCCGATTCTCAGCAGCGGCGGCATCCTCGAGCTGCCGCCGGGCTACATGGCGGCGCTCAAGAAGAAGTGCGAGGAGCGCGGCATGCTGCTGATCCTCGACGAGGCGCAAACCGGTGTCGGCCGCACCGGCCTGATGTTTGCGTGCGAGCGCGACGGCGTGGCGCCCGACATCCTGACGCTCTCCAAGACGCTGGGCGCAGGCCTGCCGCTGGCGGCGATGGTGACGACCGCCGCGATCGAGGAAGAGGCCCATGCGCGCGGCTTCCTGTTCTACACGACGCACGTCTCCGACCCGCTGCCGGCGGCAGTCGGGCTGAAGGTGCTGGAGGTCGTGGAGCGCGATGGGCTGGTCGAACGCGCACGCGTCGCCGGCGAACGACTGGAAGAGGGGCTGCGGGTGCTGCAGTCGCGCCATGAATGCATCGGTGACGTGCGCGGCCGCGGCTTGCTGCTCGGACTGGAAGTCGTCGCCAGCCGCAAGACCCGCGAGCCCGCCTTCGAACTCGGCGAGGCCGTCACGCGCGAATGCATGAAGCTCGGGCTGAGCATGAACATCGTGAAGCTGCCGTCGATGGGCGGCGTCTTCCGGATCGCGCCGCCGCTGACGATCAGCGACAGCGAGATCGACCTTGGCCTGGAGCTGCTCGACAAGGCGATCGGGACGGCCGTGCGGGGGGCATAGCGACAGAGCGGCGCGGCATCTGCGCCCGGGTGCGTCCTCGCATGGCTCGCCGCCGTCGTCAGCTGCTCTGCCGCACCATCAGTTCGAAGCCCAGATCGACCGTGCGCTCGGCCACCGTTTCCGCGCGCATCAGCGACAGCAGCATGGTGGCCGCGCGCTCGCCGATCTCGCGGCGCGGGGTGTGCACGGTAGTGAGCGGCGGCAGCATCTGGTCGCTGCCGCCCAGGTCGTTGAAGCCGGCGATCGCCACGCGCTGCGGCACCGGCACGCCGGTGCGCAGCGCGGCGAGCAGCGCGCCCTGGGCGAGGTCGTCGTTGCAATAGAAGATGGCGTCCACGTCGGGGTGGCGCGCGAGCAGGTCCTCGAACTGCCGGCCGCCCAGCGCGATGGAGGTGGGGCCCGGCACCAGCAGCTCGAGCGCCGGGTCGTGGCAGCCGGCCGCGCGTAGCGCCTCGCGATAGCCCTCCAGCCGCATCATCACGCGCGGGTCGAGCTGGCCGGCGGCGTAGGCGATGCGCCGACGGCCGCGTGCGAGCAGGTGCTGCACGATGGCGCGGCCCGCGTCCTGCTGCGAGAACCCCACGCTGTGGATGCCCGGCGCGGCCGAGGTTTCCATCAGGTACACGCAGGGGGCATCGCTGCGCTCGAGCATCCGCAAGGCCGCGGCGCTGCGGTCGAAACCGGTCAGCAGCACGCCCGCCGGCCGCTGCGAGAGGTAGCTGCGCAGCAGCGCCTCTTCCTGCGCGGGGTCGTAGTGGGTCACGCCGATGAGCGACTGGAAGCCGTGCGGCGAAAGCGCGTCCTGCACCGCCTCGAGGAGTTCCACGAAAAGCTGGTTGGTCAGCGACGGAATCAGCACCGCCACATGCGAGCTGCGCGCCGAAGCCAGCGCGCGCGCCGCCACGTTGGGCACGTAGCCGAGCTGGTCGACGGCCGCCTGCACGCGGGCCTGAAGGTCGGGGGACACATTGCGCGCGCCGCGCAGGGCGCGCGACACCGTGATCGGGCTCACGCCTGACACGCGGGCCACGTCGTCGAGCGTAATGTGGCTGGAAGAACGGGAGCGTGGGCGCTCGGGGGCGTCGGCCATGGTCGTTTTTCCTAGGGTTAGTACCGAGATTGAATTGGACAGCGCTGTCCTAGGATAGCGCTGTCCCAGCCCTTTGCCGACCGGAGAAACCCGGAAACGCCAGTGCTGGTTTTTTTGGATTGTGCGGGATAGCGCTATCCCATTCATCGGCCCACCTTTGCAGCGGCCGGATATTCAGGAGACAACACATGTTCGGAATGAGCAAAGAGGTTTTCCTGCTCGTCGACGCCCTGGTGGCGATCCTCGGGCTGATCCTTCTGATCACGCGCTGGCGCGTGCACCCCTTCATCGCGCTGACGCTGGCCGCGGGCTTCCTGGGCCTGACCTCCGGCATGCCGGTGGACCTGGTGATGAAGTCCTTCCAGGACGGCTTCGGCGGCGTGCTCGGCTTCGTGGGCATCGTGCTGGGCTTGGGCACCATGCTCGGCAAGATGATGGCGGAGTCCGGTGGCGCCGACCGCATCGCGCGCACGCTGATCGACGCCTTCGGCAAGGAGCGCGTGCACTGGGCCATGATGTTCGCGGCCTTCCTGGTGGGCATTCCGCTCTTCTTCGAAATCGGCTTCGTGCTGCTCATTCCGCTGGTGTTCATCGTGGCGCGGCGCACCGGCGTGTCGCTGATCCGCATCGGCATTCCGCTCTTGGCGGGTCTCTCGGTGGTGCACGGCCTGGTGCCGCCGCACCCGGGGCCGCTCTTGGCCATCGGCGTGTTCGGCGCCGACATCGGCAAGACCATCTTCTACGGCCTCCTCGTCGGCCTGCCCACCGCGATGATCGCGGGCCCGATCTTCGGCAAGTACATCTCCAAGTACGTGCCGGGCGAGGCCTCGCCCGAACTCATGGAGCAACTGGCGCGCGAACCCGAGGCGCGCGAGCTGCCGGGCTTCGGCATCACGCTGGTCACGATCCTGCTGCCGGTGGCGCTGATGCTGCTGAAGACCTTTGCCGACGTGGCGCTCGACGAGAAGAACATCGTGCGCCTGTGGCTGGACTTCATCGGCCACCCGATCACCGCGCTGCTGGCGGCACTGCTGCTGTCGCTCTACACCTTCGGTTTTGCGCGCGGCTTCACCAGCAAGCAGATCATGAAGTTCGTGGACGACAGTCTTGCGCCCACCGCGGCCATCGTGCTGATCATCGGTGCGGGCGGCGGTTTCAAGCAGATGCTGGTGACCAGCGGCGTGGGCAACGCGATCGGACACATGGCGCTGAATGCGCAGGTCTCGCCGATCCTCCTGGCCTGGCTGGTGGCGGGGTTGATCCGCATCGCCACGGGCTCGGCCACGGTCGCCACGATCACCGGTGCGGGCATCGTCGCGCCGCTCGCCACCATGGTGCCGGGCGTGAACCTCGAGCTGCTGGTGCTGGCCACGGGCGCGGGTTCGTTGATCCTGTCCCATGTCAACGACGCGGGCTTCTGGCTGGTCAAGCAGTACTTCAACATGACGGTGGCCGAGACCTTCAAGACCTGGACGGTGATGGAAACGCTGATCTCGGTCGTGGCCCTCGGGTTCATCATGCTGCTGAGCCTGGTGGTCTGAACGCGATCACCTGAACCTGATCACTTAGGCAAGGAGACAAGCCATGGGCCGCATCGTCATCGGGGTCGACATCGGAACCACCAGCACCAAGGCGGTGGCGTTCACGCCGGCCGGCCGCGTGCTGGCGCACGAGACTGTGGAGTACCCGCTGCTGCAGCCCGAGGCCGCGGCCGCCGAGCAAGACCCGCAGCAGATCTTCGAGGCCGTGCTGAAGACCATCGCGGGCTGCGTGAAGGCCTGCAAGGCCGCGCCGGGCGATGTGCTCGCCGTGTCCTTCAGCGCGGCGATGCACAGCCTGATCCTCGTCGATGCAGCGGGCACGCCGCTCACGCACAGCATCACCTGGGCCGACCACCGCGCTTCGGCCTGGGCCGTGCGCGTTCGCGACGAATGGGATGGCGATGCGATCTACCGCCGCACCGGCACGCCGATCCATCCGATGTCGCCGCTGGTCAAGCTGGTGTGGCTGCGCCACGAGCGGGCCGAACTCTTCGCCAGCGCGGCGCGCTTCGTCGGCATCAAGGAGTACGTGTTCTTCCGGCTCTTCGGGCAGTGGCAGGTCGACCATTCGATCGCCTCGGCCACGGGGCTCTTCAACATCGAACGGCTCGATTGGGACGAAGGCGCGCTCGCGCTCGCCGGCGTGCGCGCCGACCAGTTGCCGCGGCCGGTACCGACCACCTGGCACATCGAAGGCCTCGCGGCCGATGTCGCGGCGCAACTGGGCCTGGCAACCGAGACGCCCTTCGTCATCGGTGCCAACGACGGCGTGCTCTCCAACCTCGGCGTGAACGCGGTGTCGCCCGGCGAGGTGGCCGTGACCATCGGCACCAGCGGCGCGATGCGCACCGTGGTCGACCACCCGATGACCGACCCCGAGGGCCGCACCTTCTGCTATGCGCTCGCCGAGCGGCGCTGGGTGGTGGGCGGGCCGGTGAACAACGGCGGCATCATCCTGCGCTGGGTGCGCGACGAGTTCGCCTCGGCCGAGGCCGAGACCGCCAAGCGCCTGGGCATCGACACCTACGAGGTGCTCACGCGCATCGCCGAACGCGTGTCGGCCGGCTCCGAAGGGCTGGTGTTCCACCCCTTCCTCACCGGCGAGCGCGCGCCCTACTGGAACGCCGACCTGCGCGGCTCCTTCTTCGGGCTGGGCATTCACCACCGCAAGGAGCACATGATCCGCGCGGTGCTCGAGGGCGTGATCTTCAACCTCTACAGCATCCTGCCGGCGGTCGAATCGATTGCTGGCCGCAGCGCGCACATCAAGGCCACCGGCGGCTTCGCGCGCTCGGGCATGTGGCGCCAGATGATGGCCGACGTGTTCGACCGCGAGGTGGTGGTGCCCGAGAGCTTCGAGAGTTCGTGCCTGGGCGCCGCGGTGCTCGGGCTCTATGCGCTGGGCCATGTCGATTCGCTCGACGTGGTCGCGGGTATGGTCGGCGCCACGCACCGCCACACGCCCAACGCCAAGAACGCCGCGCTCTACCGGCAACTGCTGCCGGTGTACCTGTCGCTGCCGCGCAAGCTCGGCGAGGAATACCGGCTGCTGGCCGCGTTTCAGCAGCAGACGGCCATGCCACCGCCGGCTCGCCAGAGCTGACGCCAATCGACTAGCCGCCGCCTGTTGGAGATTTGGTCTTGCTGAACACGATCCCGCCGGCTTCCGCTTCCCGCCTGCACGCGGGCGCCGCGTTGCGTGGCGCGGCTCCCGATCTCACCGTTCCCGCGCTGGTCGAGATCCGGGTCACCATCCACTGCGAGACCTCCCCCGCGGCCTCGGCGCGCGGCAACGAAGCAAGCTGCCTGCACGAGCACGAGCTGCACCTGATCGGCGCCGCGCCCGCGCGCCTGCGCGTGGGCAGGGGCACCGACGAGCAAACCCACCGGTTCGCGCCCGGCACCGTGGTGCTGCTGGGCCCGCGGCTGCCGCACAGCCTCGCGTTTGAGCATCACCCGCTGCATGGCACGGGCAATGCCGGCGGCCTGGTACTGCGCTTCGGCGACGAGCCGCTGCGCCGCGGCATGGAACTGTTTCCCGAACTGCGCGATGCCGCGCCGCTCCTGGCACGCGCGCGGCAAGGTGTGCAGTTCGTGGGACTCAACGAAGGCATCGTCTCGCGGCTGCGGCGCATCGAGAGGCTGCAGGGCCTCGCGCGCTTCGCGGAATTCACGGTGCTGCTCAACGAACTCTCGCAATGGTCCGAGTACCGGCTGCTGGCCGATGCCGCGTACACCGACGATTCGCTGGGCGAGCCCGGCGGCGCGACGCGCATCTACAGAGCGCTCGACCACATCCGCGACAACTACGCCGAGGAGTTGTCGCTCGCCGAGGTCGGTGCGATCGTGGGCATGCGCGAGAACGCCTTCTCGCGCAGCTTCCGCCGCGCCACCGGCCAGACCTTCACCGACTTCGTGATCGGTCTGCGCGTGGCGACGGCTTGCCGCCTGCTGGCGTCGACTCGCCAGCAGGTGAGCAGCATCTGCTATGAGGTGGGCTTCAACAACATCTCGAACTTCAACCGGCACTTTCGCCGGATCAAGGGGATGACGCCGGGTGAATTTCGGGCGGGGACCCAGAGGCCCAGCGCCTTCGCCACCCCTGTGTCGTAGCCCGGATCAGGTCGCGGCTTTCGTGTCGTGACCGCGCCGGCGGCGTTCGGCACGGGTGCGCTCCAGCGTGGCCTGGCTCTTCCTGGCCGTCGCTTCGCATTTCTCGTGCAGCGCAATCAACTCATGGTCGGTGAGCTTCTCGATGCCCATGAACTCGTTCTGGGCGTTGGACGAGCGGATCAGCTCGTCGAGCTTGGTCTGCAGCGCCACGCCGTCGCGGTTCTGCGTGTTCTGGATCAGGAACACCATGAGGAAGGTCACGATGGTGGTGCCGGTGTTGATGACCAGTTGCCAGGTTTCCGAGAAGCCGAAGAACGGCCCGGCAACCGCCCATGCAACGACCACGGCCACGCACACCAGGAAGGTGAGCGGGCTTCCCGCGACATGCGCGGTCTTGTTGGCAAACAAGGCGAAAAGGCGATCCATGAATGACGTTGCTCCTTGCGCCGAAGGTGCCCGCGGCGGTGCCTGGCGCGTGTCGTCCGATGCCGCGAGAGCGTCTTCCTCGGGATGCTGCGGACGCGTCGGCGCGCGCCGCAGGGCGTACACCGGGGCTCTGCCGTCGGATCGATTTTTATATACGAAACGTATATACTTTGCGCATACTTCATATAGAGACGACCGATGGGCATCGTAAAAATTTCAGACCTGATGCACGAGAACCTGCGCGTGGCCGGCAACGCCCTCAGCCGGTCCATCAACTCGCAGGCCGAGCACTGGATGCGCGTCGGCATGCTGACCGAGATGCACCCGGAGCTGGACTACCGGGAAGTCTGCCAACTGCTGATACAGGCTGAACTGGCAGGCGGGCTGGACATCGCCTCGGCCGTCACGGCCCAGTCCGGCAAGCCGCGCTCACCTGCGACCGCGAACGGAAAACGCTGATGGCGCGCGACATCGTCATCAAGTCCGCCGAGGACATCGAGATGGCGCGGCGGGCTGCCCAGCTTGCCGCAGAGGTGCTCGCCATGATCGAGCCCCATGTCGTGCCGGGCGTGAGCACGGAGGCCCTCGACCGGATCTGCCACGACCACATCGTGAATGTCCAGGGCGCCATACCGGCCAACGTGGGCTATCAGGGGTATCCGAAGACCATCCTCACCTCGGTCAACCAGGTGGTCTGCCACGGCATCCCTTCGCCCGACAAGATTTTGAAGAAGGGCGACATCGTCAACATCGATGTCGCGGTCATCAAGGATGGCTGGTTCGGCGATACCAGCCGCATGTACTTCGTCGGCGCCCCCAGCGTGCTGGCCCGGCGCCTGGTGGAGACGACCTACGAAGCCATGCTGGCCGGAATCCGCGCGGTCAGGCCCGGAGCGACGCTGGGCGATGTGGGCCACGCCATCCAGTCGGTCGCGCAGCGGGAGCGCTTCAGCGTGGTGCGCGAGTACTGCGGCCACGGCATCGGCCGGGTCTACCACGAGGAGCTGCAGGTGCTGCACTACGGGCGGCGCGGGGAAGGGCTCAGGCTGGAGCCGGGGATGGTCTTCACCATCGAGCCGATGCTCAACGCAGGCCAACGCGACACCAGGCAATTGCCCGACGGGTGGACCGTCGTGACGAAGGACAGGTCCCTGTCCGCCCAGTGGGAGCACATGGTGGCGGTGACGCCCGAGGGATACGACGTGCTGACGACCTGGCCGGGAGGCACGGGCACTTACGCGCCGGTTTGACGCCCGGCTCGGGCGAGGCGCGCGGCGCCCTCAGGCGCCTGCGCCTCCTTCCGCCTCACGCCTTCGACAACCGCCGCCGCGCCTTCACCGCCGAAGCCAGCCCCTCGAGCACCGGCACCGTCTGCGCGAAGCCGATGCAGGCATCGGTGATCGAGACGCCGTGCTTCAGCGCAACGCCGGGCTTCAGGTCTTGCCGGCCTTCCTCGAGATGGCTCTCGATCATGAGGCCCGTGATGCGATGCTCACCGCCCGCGATCTGCGCTGCCACGTCTTCGGCCACCACGATCTGCCGCTGGTGCTGCTTGCTGCTGTTGCCGTGCGAGACGTCGATCATCACCTGCGGCCGCAGGCCGTTCGCCAGCAGCGCCTGGCAGCTGGATTCCACGTCCGCGGCCGAATAGTTGGGCGACTTGCCGCCGCGCAGGATGACGTGGCAGTCGTCGTTGCCGCGCGTCTCGAAGATCGCCGCCATGCCCATCTTGGTCATGCCCATGAAGGCATGCGGCGCGCGGGCCGCGAGGATGGCATCGGCCGCCACCTTGACGCTGCCGTCCGTGCCGTTCTTGAAGCCGACCGGGCAGCTCAGGCCCGAGGCCAGTTGCCGATGGCTCTGGCTCTCGGTGGTGCGCGCGCCGATGGCGCCCCAGGCGATCAGGTCGGCAATGAATTGCGGGCTCAACAGGTCGAGGAACTCGGTGCCGGTCGGCAGGCCCAGCGTGGTCAGCTCGAGCAGCAGGCGGCGCGCGCGCTCCAGCCCTTCGTTGATCGCGAAGCTGCCGTCCAGGTGCGGGTCGTTGATGTAGCCCTTCCAGCCGACGGTGGTGCGGGGCTTTTCGAAGTAGGCGCGCATCACGATGAGCAGGTCGTCCTGCAGCGAATCGGCAACCTTCTTCAGTCGGTGGGCGTATTCGATGGCCTGGTCGTGGTCATGGATGGAGCAGGGGCCGACCACGACCACCAGCCGGTCGTCGCGGCCATGCAGCACGTCGGCAATCGCAGCGCGGCTGCTCTCGACCAGCGCCAGCGTGTTGTCGCGCACGGGCACGCGCTCCTGCAGCAGCGCGGGGGTCATGAGGGGGCGAACGGCGCCGATGCGCACGTCGTCGATCCGGGTGGTGTCGAGCGTGCTGTCGCGGGAGCCGATTTCGGCGTCGTGGAGAGGGTCGTCGAGGCGGGGCATGTCGTGGCTTTGATTTCGATGGGAGCTTCTTCGATTGTCCGTCCGAAGGCGTTCACACGAATGCCCGCGCGATCTCGGTCCGGATTCCGTCCGGAGCGGCGCTTTGCATCTGCATCGTCGCTTGCGCAGCGACCACCCGCCGCGCGGCTACCATCCGGGGTTTTCCTCCAGCGCCGGCACTGGCTTGCCGGCTCGCGCCCCATGTCCAACGCAACGCCGCTCGGTGTCACCGAGGAACAGATCGCAGCCGCCGAAGCCGAACTGGGCATCCGGTTTCCCGACAGGCTTCGGGAAGTGTGGAAGACCTACAACTGCAACGAGCTTCCGGGTGGCTGGCGCGTCTATCCGGTCTTCGATCCGGCCAACCCGCGAAAGACGGCAGGCAGCATCACTTATGAAAACCTGCGAGGCGCGTGGGGCCGTCGTGTGATGACGCTCGGGTTGATCTCCATCGCGAGCAACGGCACCGGCAACCAGCTGGTGCTGAAGGTCGAAGAAGGACAGGCCGGGGCCGAGATCTTCTTCTGGCAGCACGACACGCAGAAGCTCAAGGCCTGGAAGCCCGGCTTCGACAGCATCGCCGGCCGCGCCGCGAAGGCGCGCGAAGCGGTGCAGCGGCTGCAGCAAACCTTCGGCAGGCGCGAGCACTGATCTTCAGCGCAGCACCAGCACCGGAATGTGCGAGTGCGTGAGCACGTGCAGCGTCTCGCTGCCCATGAGCAGGCGCGCGAGGCTGCGGCGGCCGTGCGAGGCCATCACGATGAGGTCGCATTCCTGGTTCTTCGCGGTCGCGACGATGGCCTCGGCCACCTGGTTCGACTTCATGACGATCGCCTGCGCGTTGCGCACGCCCTTGTCGAGCGCGGTGGCGGCCACCCTGTCGGCGATGCGCTGCGCGGCCAGGTTCGTCTTTTCCTGCGTGGCTTCGATGTCGCGCTGGCTCAGCATCATCGAGCCTTCGAAGTAGCCGAAGGGCTCGATGTGCGCGACGTTGACGGCCACCAGTTCCGCGCCGGCCAGCAGGGCCAGGTCGATGGCGGCGGCGACCGCCTGTTCCGACAGCGCGGAGCCGTCGGTGGCAACAAGAACACGCTTGTACATGGCAGGCTCCTTGGCCCCCGGCACCGCGGGTGCCCTCGCAATTCAGTCTAGTTCGCGGGCCGCGTCCTTCAAGCCTGGCGCGTGGGTTGCTGCCTCTAAAACGCGATGCGCGAACCTGCGCTCAGGTGCCGCGCTTGGGCCAGTGGTGGCGCGTGCCGCCCGAGCGGCGGTCGGCCTTTTCCGGCACCACGCCCTGCGCGCTCAATTCGGTGCCACGCACTTCGAGCCGGCGCAGGCATTGCAGAAAGATTTCGATGTGCGCGGCCTCGATGCCGTCGAGCAGTTCGGTGTTGAGGCTCGCGATGCGGGGGAACAGCTCGCCGAAAAGCTGCCGGCCAGAAGGGCTCAGGCGCACATGCACTTCGCGGCGGTCCTCGGCGTCCTGGCGACGCTCGACCAGCTTCTTCTCGGAGAGGCTGCGCAGGCCCCGCGAGGTGCGCACGCGGTCCAGGTCGAGCTGCTCCGCAAGCGCCGAGGGCGTGATCTCGCCGACCTCCGCGAGCGTGCCGATCATTCCCCACTCGCGGCGCGTGATGCCGAAGCCGCCTTCGACCATGCGGGTCGCCATGCCGCTGCCGGCGCGTGCTGCGCGAGAGAGCCGATACAGGAGCAGGTCGTCCAGGGAACGGGGAGCGCGCAATGCGCCCGCATCGGGGAAAGCTGGCATGGAAATGACAAGGGGTTGTGGCTGCGCCGCCTCGGCAGCCGATGATGGATTAGATCAACTATTTGTTACCTTCGTATAAACAAAGTAACAAAAACCGGCCTGTCGCCGGAAGCAGGAGATCTCGTGGCCATTGTCTTTTCCCGGCGCAGGCTCACCGCATGGTGCGTTGCCGTCCTTGCCGGTTTCGGCGCTGTCGCGTCCGCTCAAGCGCAGACCCTGGACGGCCCGCTCACGCTCGTCGTCGGCTACGCGCCCGGCGGCAGCACCGACCGCATGGCGCGGCTCATCGCGGAGCGGCTGAGCCCGAAGATCGGCGTGCCGGTGACGGTCGAGAACCGCCCCGGCGAAGGCGGCCGGCTGGCCGCCAAGCAGATCAAGCGCGCAACTGCCGCCGAGAACATCCTGATGCTCGGCAACCCGGCGGTGATGGTGATCGCGCCGCTCGTGATCAAGGATGTGGGCTACGACCCCGACAAGGACTTCGTGCCGGTCTCCCAGGTCAGCAGCTACGACTTCGCGCTGGCCGTGGGCAACAAGCTGCAGCTCGACCGCGCAATGTTCCTGGTGGGCCGGCTCTGGGCGCACCCGGAAGAAGCGGTCTTCGGCGTGCCGGCCACCGGCAGCCTGCCGCACTTCTTCGGCCTCATGGTGGGCGATGCACTGAGCGTGCAGCCGCAGATCAAGGGCTACGGTGGTTCCGCACCGCTCGCGGCGGACCTGAGCGGCGGCTCGCTGCCGATCGCGATCGACACGATGGACTCGCTCTACGCGCAGCACGTGGCAGGCAAGATCCGCATCCTGGCGGTGTCGGGCAAGAAGCGCGCGAGCTTCGCGCCCTCGGTGCCGACCTTCCGCGAGGCCGGCATGAAGATCGATGCCGATGGCTGGAACACCTTCTTCGCGCCGAGCACGATGCCGCAGCCGAAGGTGCAACTGCTGGCCACGAAGATCCGCGAAGTCATGCAGGACCCGGGCTTGCAGAAGGCGGCCGATGCGCTCTACATCACGCCGGTCGTGAGCACCGCCGCGGAAACCGCGCAGATGCTCAAGACCTACCGCCAGCAATGGGAGCCGGTGGTGCGCCGCTCCGGCTTCGCGCCCTGATGCCGTTCAGCCGCCAAGCGCGATCAGCGGCACGCCCGTGTACGCCAACCTGAACGCATAGATGATCGCCGCCGCATAGCCGGCGGTCAGCACCCAGACCGCCGCCCGCCCAAAGGGAATGCGCCACATCGCGATCAGCGCGCCGGCGAGCGGCAGCACCTGCTGCGCATGCACGCCAAGGAAATGCGGAACCCGCAGATCGCCTCCGGTGGCTGACCAACCGACAACGGGCAGCACCGCGCCGCCCGCGAGCGCACCGAATGTGGGGCCCTCATGCTGGCTGATCGCGATGCCCGCGCTCGCGCCGGCCACGAAGGTCAGCACCAGGCCGATCACCGTCGCGAGCCGGTAGGCCGGCGGCAGCGCGTCGCCATGGCGCGCGAACTGCCAGGCGAGCGGCAAGGTCATGGCGTTGAGCGACAGCGCGCCCACGCCCATCAGCGCGTACATGACGGCGTGGAAGGTCGAGTCGTTGTTGAAATGCGAGGCCTGTCCGAGCGCGCCCTGCAGCGTGATGTAGCCGATCTCGAAGGTCCCCGTGGCGATGACGACGGCGACGATGACGCGCACCACGGCCGCGTTGCGGCGTTCGCGCGGCAGGTCGCCGATCAGCCAGGCCATCGTGAGCGCATAGAGGCTGACCGACGCCATGAACTTCAGCGGCTTCACCCACACGCCGACGCCGTTCAGCGTGCGCGGATCGAAATAGCTCGCCGCCAGCGCGGGCACCATGACCGCCAGCAGCAGGCCGCCGAACACCGTGAGCTGCGGCTGGCGCGCGTACAGCGTGCGCGCTGCCCGTGCGCAAACCGGCGCCACCCGCAGCGCAAGAAAGGCCAGGAGCCCGACAGGCCCGAACAGGAAGGTGAGCGCGAAGCACGGAATCAGCAGCACCGGCGCAATGCCGGCGCGCTCGCCTTCGCGCGCGATCCAGGTGCCCACGAAGAGATCGAAGGCGAGGTAGTGGAACCAACCCGCAGTGAGCAGGCCCGGATGCTGGAACAACGCATGCACCGCCGACAGCGAGCTGTAGCCACCGCCCTCGGCCGACGACCAGTACGTCGCCATCAGCCACCAATAGACCAGCCCGAGCCCGACCGGAATGACGATGCCGGTGAGCGCCCAGATGGCGGGTTTGGCGCGGCCCAGCCACGGCGCCGCGCCGAGGGCCGCCCAGGCGGGAAGGGCAATGGTGCCGCCTGCGCTGAAAAGTGAATCGAACATGGATGACCTCGCTGGTGGAAAGGGGCGACGGAAGAAGAACTGGCTTTATCTTGACATCGTTTAAATAGAAAATCCATCGAAATTTAAACGGTGTAAAGTTCGTCTATCGAAAACACCTGGAAATCGAGCAGTCATGGCGGAAAGAAAAAAGGCGGAAGCGCCTGCGCCCTATCACCACGGCGACCTGCGCGCGGCACTGATCGAAGCAACCGAGGGCCTGCTCGCCGAGCGCGGCGTGGAGGGCTTCACGCTGCGCGAAGTGGCGCGCCGCGCGGGCGTGTCGCCCGCGGCGCCGCTGCATCACTTCGGCAGTGCCGCCGGTCTGCTGACCGAGGTGTCCATCCTGGGGTACGAGGAACTCACGCGCTCGCTGCGCGCCGGCACGGCCAGCGGCGGCAAGGACCCTGCGCGCCGGCTGCGGGGCCAGGGTTTGGGGTACGTCCACTTCGCGTTGGCATACCCGGGGCGCTTCCAGCTCATGTTCCGCAAGGACAGGCTGATGCAGGACCCGCGGCTGGCACAGGCCGGCGACGCGGCCTACGCCGAACTGGAGATGGCGGTGCGCGACTACACCGGCTGGGGCCAGGAGAAAGCGCTGAACCGTGCGACGCAGGCGACCGTGCTGGCGGCCTGGTCCACGGTGCATGGCTTCGCGCACCTCGCGCTCGACGAGAAGTTCGGCGCACCGGCCGGCGCTGAAGGCACGCGGGAATTCGTCGACGGCATGCTGCCCGAGATCCTGCGGCAGCTCTGGCCCTAGCCTTGGAAAACTAGGCGGGCCGCAACGGCGGCAATCGCCGCGGGATCGTGTGCGCCTTCACGATCGAGGTGTTCGTCTCCGCCTTCGCCGCGATGCGGTCGAGGATGCCGTCGAGTTGCTCCAGCGATTGCAGGAAAAGCCGCGCGATGAAGCAGTCTTCGCCCGTGACCTTGTCGCACTCGCAGAACTCCGGCGTGTTCTCGATCAGCTTCTGCACTGCCTGCAACTGGCCCGGCAGGGGACGGATGCGCACGATGGCCTGGAACTGGTAGCCGAGTGCCTTGGGGTTCAACGCGAGCGTGTAGGCGCGGATCACGTCGCGCTCTTCCAGCCGCCGCAGCCGCTCGGCCACGCTGGGCGAAGAGAGGCCCACCTGCTGGGCGAGGTCCTTGAGCGACATGCGCGCGTTCGCGCCGAGGGCTGTCAGGATGTCCTGGTCGATGTCGTCCAGCATGGCGCGATCTCCGGTGGTTTGAGCGGTGAACCTAATTTTCGATGGCAATCGAATGCCATCGCCTTTTTTAAAGCATTCTCATCCGTTGCCAAAGCTGGCACGCTCGACGCCATGCAAACCCAGCTTCGCGGCGCGCTCGAAATGAGCGTCGCCATGGTGATTTCCGGAACCATCGGATGGTTCGTGGTCCGCTTCAACCAGCCGTTGGTCGACGTGCTGTTCTGGCGCTGCGTGTTCGGCGCGGCCACGCTGCTGGCCGCATGCGTCGCGCTGGGCGTGCTGCGCCGCGGCCTCACGCCGCGCACGCTCGCGCTGGCTGCGTTCGGCGGCGTGGCACTGGTCGTCAACTGGTTGCTGATCTTCGCGTCGTTCTCGCGTGCATCGATCTCCATCGCCACCGCGGTCTACAACACGCAGCCCTTCATGCTGGTCGCGCTCGGTGCGCTGCTGTTCTCCGAACGGCTGACGGCGATGAAGGTGGCGTGGCTTTGCATCGCCTTCGCCGGCGTCGTGCTGGTGGCGCAAGCCAAGGGTGGCGGCGGCGCCGATGGCTCGGCCTATCTTTCAGGCGTGCTGATGGCATTGGGCGCCGCCTTCTGCTATGCGGTGGCCGCGATCGTCGCGAAGAAGCTCGGTGACATGGCGCCGCACCTCATCGCGCTGATCCAGGTCTGCGTGGGCATCGCGATGCTCGCGCCGTTCGCGCACCTGCGCGCGCTGCCCACCGATGCGGGCACCTGGGGCGTGCATCTCACGATGGGCGTGGTCTACACCGGGCTGGTGTTCATCCTGCTGTACGGCGCGATCCAGAAGCTGCCGACGACGGTGGCCGGTGCGCTGTCGTTCATCTATCCGCTGGTGGCGATCGGTGTGGACTTCGTGGCCTTCGGCCAGCGCCTGGCGCCGGCGCAACTCGTCGGCGCCGCGGCCATCCTGATCGCGGCGGCGGGCATGACGTTCGGGTGGCGCCTGCCGGGTCTGGCATCGCGCGCAACTGCTGCCGGGAAGCGTTGATTCGCGCAGCGTGTCATTGCACTGACACGCCATCGTCACGCCGCGCCGTCACGATCCCGGTCGCCCCGGAGCCACACCGCTGCGCGGGCCTCCGAACAGTGCCGCACATGGTTGCCTTCCCCTTCTTCGATGCTGAGTCAGCATGCCTGTCGCTGGCCGGTACCTGCTCGCGGGATTGATGGCCATGCTCGGAGTCTGCAGTGTCGCGCGCGGCACCGGCGTACAGCCGGCCGCCATCGAAACCGAAGCCCCGGCGGTGTTCGCGGGCCGCATCCGGTTCGACATTCCACGCCAGCCGCTGCAAAGCGCGCTGGCCCGGTTCCACGGCCTGACCGGGCAGTCGCTGCTCTACGACGAACTCATCGCCGAAGGGCGCATGGCAGGCCCGCTGCAGGGCGAATACACGCCCGAGGCCGCGTTGCATCGCCTGCTGGAAGGCAGCGGCATCGTGGCCCGCTACACCTCGCAGGCGGCCTTCATGCTGGTGCGCGAGGCCGCACCGGAAGGCGCGGGCAGCGTGCCGCCGGCTCAGGACCCGGAGGCTCCCGCACGCGCCGCCAGGCAGGACTACTACGGCCGGTTGCAGGCCCGTCTGGTCGCCGTGCTGTGTGGCGATCCGAAGACGATTCCCGGCAGCTACCGCCTGGCCCTGAATATCTGGGTCGGGGCGGACAACACCGTTTCGCGCATGCTGCTGCATCCAACCGGCGACGTCGCACGCGACGCGCGCATCCGGGCGCTGCTCACCGGACTCGCGCTGCCGGCCGAGCCGCCCGTCGGCCTGGCGCAGCCCGTCACGCTGCTGGTCTTGCCGCGCCAGCCTAAGCAGACCGGCGATTGCAGGGCGCCCGCATGAGCGCCGCTCCTTCAGAGCTGCTGCGTTTCCTCGTCGACCGCTATGACATTCTGAGAAGGAAACTGACGCACCACCTGGGCTCGATCGAGCTGGCCGAAGACGTGCTGCACGACACCTACGTGAAGCTCTCGACCCGCGCACCCGCGGCGCCGGTGCACAGCCCGCAGAGCTTTCTGCTGCGCACGGCCATCAACCTGGCCATCGACCGCATCCGCTCCGACCGGCTGCTCCTGTCGAGCGAGGAAGTCGATGAACTGCTGGTGCCCGACCAGAACGCCGCCGACCCCGCCGACGCCGCCGGCGCGCGCATCGACCTGGAGACGCTTGCCCGCGTGATGGACCAGCTGCCGCCGCTGCGTCGCCAGCTTCTTTTCGCATCGCGCGTCGAAGGCGTTCCGCAGAAGGAGCTGGCTCGCCGCTATGCGATTTCGCTGCGCCGCGTGGAGCGCGAAATCCACACTGCGCACGAATTCTGCGTGGCACAGATGCGCAACAAAACCAAAAAAAGCGGCGGTTGACCGCGCCGCCATCCGTCCAGGTCTTGCACACGCACCTCCAGGCGCAGCCCGCCCGCCGAAACCGAATCCGATGACTGTTGCGAACATGGCCGTTGACGATCCCGATGCCTCCGCGTCTCCTCTGGACGAGGAAGCGCGCGCCTGGGTGCGCCACCTGAGTTCGGGCAGGGCCACCGGCCGCGATGCCCGGCTGCTGCGGCAATGGTGCGCGCTCAGCGAGCCGCATCGCGAGGCCTTTGCACGCGCACGGCAGGAGTGGCACGACATCGGCGGCATCGCGGCCACCTACCAGCGTCTGTTCCCGTTGTCGGCGGCCGCACCGCGCCGCGTCGCGGCGGCTGCGACAGGGCCCGATCCGCGGCGCCGCTGGCTGCTTGGCGCCGGCCTGTCGGCCGCGGGCGCCGCGGCGGTGGTGGCGGCCATCCATCCGCCGCTCGCGCTGTGGCCCTCATGGTCGGAGCTGTCCGCCGACTACCGCACCGGCACCGGCCAGCAGGCGAGGGTGGCATTGTCCGAGCAGGTCGAGATCACGCTCAACACGCAGACCAGCCTGGCGGTGCAGGCGGCCGGCAGCAGCGAAGGCAGCGACCGCATCCGCCTGATTGCCGGAGAGGCTTCCATCCAGCGCGGCCCTGGTGCCCGGCCCGTGGAGCTGATGGCGGGCAGCGGACGCATCCTGCCCGGCGTGGGCGGCGTCGAAGTGCGGCGGGTGGACGGGCGCTGCAGCGTCACCTGCACCGAAGGCCGCGCCGAGGTGCTGCATGCCGCCGGCAGCGTTGCATTGCGCGAAGGCGAGCGCGTCTGGTACGGCCCCGAGGGCCTGGCTGCGGCCGTGCCCGTCGACATGGAACAGGCGCTGGCGTGGCGCCGCGGCGTGGTGGTGTTTCGCGGCACACCGATGGCCGAGGCCGTCGCCGAGATCAACCGCTACCGCGCGGGCCGGGTGGTGCTGGTGAACGACGCGCTGGCGAGCCGGCGCCTGAGCGGGCACTTCCGCATCAGCGCGCTGGACGAGGCCATCGTGCAGATCCAGAAGCTGTTCGGCGCCAGCGTGACACGGCTGCCGGGCGGTGTCGTGGTGCTCGCCTGACGGGGAAACAACGCGGACGGCAGATTTCCTGGCGGGTCTTCGCCGCTGCAACGTCTAGGTAGCAGCCGGTGTTCCGGCGACCGGCATGCGGTCGCCGGCATGCCAAGAACACCTCATGTTTCACCCGGACCCGCCGCCATGTCGTTTCGCCCGTCCCCGTCTTCCGTTTCCCCCGCCTCTGCGCGCCGGCGTGTCCGGCTCAAGCCCGTTGCGCACGCGATCGCGCTGTTGGCCATTGCCGGCGGCATGGCCGGCACGGCCCATGCGCAGCGCGCGTTCAGCGCGGGCTGGATGGCGCAGAAGAACATGGCCCAGAGTTCGGCCGCGGCCACAGGCCGCATGCCCAATGGCCAGCCGGCCTCGATGCTCACCAGCCCGCAGGCACAACAGCAACGCGCGAGCCAGGAACTGCAGCGCTCGCTTGGCAACCTGAACCTGGCGGCGCAGGGCATCGCCGCGCAGCAGGCCGCACAGGCCGCCGCGCGCCGCGCCGCGCAGGCAGAAGCCTCCGTACCCGACGGCCTTGCGGAAGGCGGCCTGCGGATCGACAGCGCCAGCCTCACCGCCGGC
The DNA here is from genome assembly GCF_024701975.1 of Variovorax sp. ZS18.2.2. Lineage (GTDB taxonomy): Bacteria > Pseudomonadota > Gammaproteobacteria > Burkholderiales > Burkholderiaceae_C > Variovorax. The sequence continues at coordinate 582,793 of NZ_JANLNM010000003.1, read as the reverse complement.
TGGCTCAACGCCGAGCGTCCGCAGCAGTCCACGTCGGCCGACGGCCGCACGAACGTCGCGATCCGCCAGACCGGCGACAGGGCCATCCTGAACTGGGAGACCTTCAACGTCGGCAAGGCCACCACGGTGGAGTTCCAGCAGCAGAAGGACTGGGCGGTGCTCAACCGCGTGAACGATCCGCAGGCGCGGCCGAGCCGCATCCAGGGACAGATCAAGGCCGAGGGCACGGTGCTCATCGCCAATCGCAACGGCGTGGTCTTCAGCGGCACCAGCCAGGTGGACACGCGCAACCTCGTGGCCGCGGCCGCGAACATCGGCGATGCGCAGTTCCAGAAGAACGGCATCTATGGCGCGCAGGCCGGCGGCCAGCCACTGCCCAGTTTCACCGATGCGCTCGGCAAGGTGGAGGTGCAGCCCGGTGCGCGCATCACGACGCGCCAGCCCACCTCGGTGACGCAGGGCGGCGGCTATGTGCTGCTGTTGGGGGCCGAGGTGCACAACGCCGGCGAGATCGTCACGCCGCGCGGCCAGACACTGCTCGCGGCCGGCGACAGCTTCGTCATCCGCAAGGGCGCGGGCACCGATGGCAATGCGTTCTCGACCACACGCGGCAACGAGGTGGCGCCGCGCTTCATGCCTGAAAGCACCGCGGGGCTGGTGCGCAACAGCGGCCTCGTGGTGGCGACAGAGGGCGACATCACGCTGACCGGCCGCGACGTGCGCCAGGACGGCGTGGCGCTGGCCACCACGACCGTCAACGCGCGCGGAACCGTGCACCTGCTGAATGCGGCGAGCGATGCCAGGGGCCGGGTGACGGTCGGCAAGAACGCCGTGACGGCCGTTCTGCTCGACGCCAACGCCAGTGCGACCGCGCTCGACACCCAGCGCGAATCCCTCATCAAGGAATCGGCGGAACTCGACCGCCTTCGCACCATTGCAACGGCGAATGCCTTCGACAACCTTTCGCGCCTGCAGGACCGGCGCGACCTGTCGCGCATCGAAATCGTGAGCGGCGGCGACGTGAACTTCGAGGGCGACTCGCTCACGCTCGCCACCGGCGGCCAGATCGCGGTGAGCGCCAGGCGGCGTGCCTTCGTCGCAAGGAACGCGCAGCTCGATGTCTCGGGCGCGGTGGGCGTGAGCGTGGCCATGGAGGCCAACAACGTCCAGGTGAACATCCAGGGCAACGAGCAGCGCGATGCACCGCTCAACCGCGACACCGGCAACCTGAACAACGCCAACGTCTGGATCGACCGCCGGCGCCTGAGCTACGTGCCCGCGAAGCAGGGCGTGTACGACAAGGACCGCTGGTACACCGCCGGCGGCCTGCTCGAGGTCGGCGGCTACCTGGGCAACCAGCCGCACAGCCTGGGCGAGTGGATGGCGCAGGGCGGCACGGTCGTGCTCGGCGGCGCCGAGGTGGTCACGCAGCGCGGCTCGGCCATCAACCTCTCGGGCGGCACGCTGAACGTGCGGACCGGCTATCTGAACCAGAGCTGGCTCAAGGGCAGCGACGGTCAGCTGTACCGGCTCGACAGGGCGCCGATCGACGTGGTGTTCGACGGCCTCTACCGCGGCTTCGAGGACGCGCACGTGCGCTGGGGCAAGAAGAACACGGGCTACTACTACAACCCGCTCATCGGCCCGCAGCGGCAACTGGAGAATGGCTACACCGTGGGGCGCGATGCGGGCCGGCTGGTGGTGAGCGCGCCCACCGCCGTGCTCGAGGGCGACATCGAGGCGAAGGTCTTCCAGGGTGTGCGCCAGACGCAGGCCCGCGGGCTCGCCCAGGACGGCTATCTGCAATCGCAGATGGCGGTGGCGCAACCTGGCACGCTGGCGCTGCGGCGCGTCGGCGGCGTGGGGGCGGACGGTGCCTTCGACATCCGCGTGCGCGTCGCCGAGGTGGCGGACATCTCGGACGACATCGCGGCGGACTCGTCGGCCCCGCTGCCGCTGACGCGGATCGGCACGGCGCTGATCGACGCCGCGCGGCTCGGCGGCTTCGGCCTCGGCGCGCTCGAGATCGCCAGCGCCGGCGAGGTGAGCGTGGAGCGGCCGCTGCGCCTGGCCGACGGCGGCCGGCTGGAGATCATGGCCGCGCTCACCCGGATCGATGCCGACCTGACCGCGCGCAGCGGCGACATCGTGATCGGCAACGTGGCGCCGGTCATGACGGCGACCACTCCCGTCCCGGGCCAGCTGCTGCAGCGCGACGGCGCCGCGCAGTTCGTGCTTGGCGAGGGCGTGAAGCTCGACCTGCGCGGCCTGTGGACCAACCAGCAGCTGGACCGCGGCACCGAAACCGGCGTGGCCTTCGTCGATGGCGGGAGCCTCTCGGTACGCATGGTCCAGGGCGGCATCGCGCTGGGGCGAGGCAGTCTGGTCGACGTGTCCTCGGGCGCCACGCTGGCGCGCGACGGCCGGCTGGCGGGCGGTCGCGGCGGCGACGTGAGCCTGCTTGCAGGGGCGAGCCTGAACGATGCGTCCCGGACGGAAAACCCCGGCAGCGCCGTGCTGCGGCTCGACGGCGAACTCCGCGCCCAGGGCGTGCTCGGCGGCGGCACACTGACGCTGCAGTCGCCCGGGAACATCGTGTTCGGCCACGACGCCGTGCTTGCCGGCGGCGTGCTGGCGCCCGACACGCCGGCGCCGACGCCCATCGTGCTCGTGCGCGATGTGCACCTTGCGGTCGGAGACCGGCTGCCGGTCACGACCGCCACCGCGCTGTCGGTCTCGCTGCAGGACTTGCGGCTGCCATTCGCGCTGAGTCCGACCAATGCGGCACCGCTGGTGACCGGCGCCGCCTGGACCGTGCCGGCCGGCGTGGGCTTGTACACCGCCCAGGGTTACCAGGCGGCCGGCACCATGCTGCCGGCCGGCACGCGCATCAATTCGTTCGCCACCCAGATTCCTGCGGGCACGGTGCTGCCGTCGGCCGTGTTTGCGCAAGGCATTCCGGTGAATGGGTACAACTTCGTCCAGCAAGCGGGCGAGGCGGCGGTGATTCCCGTCACCTATGCCGCGGGCCGAATCATCGAGCGCGGCGCGCGCTTTGCACAGCAGGTCGCCTTCGAGCCCGCGCAGCAGATCGCGCCCGACTTGCTGCGCAGCGGCTTTTCCTCCTACCGGCTGACCAGCTTCAGCGGTATCCGCATCGTAGAGGGCGAGATGCTGCGGCCCGAGGTGCCGGTGCTGCGCGCAAGCGCCGCCGCACCCGACGTCGAGACCGGTGCCGACCCGGCGCGCGCGCTCGAAAGCTGGCTGCCGCCGCTGTACCGCGAGAACCCCGGAAAGCGCCGCCTGACCCAGCGCGAAGGCGCCAGCCTCCAGTTGCACGGCACCACGCTCGAGTTGGCGCGCGGCGCGGGCATCGAGGTCGATGCGGGCCGCCAGGTGCGGCTCCTGGCGCAGGAGCAGCTCACCATCGAGGGCCGCGTCGCCGCACCCGGCGGCGACATCGTGCTGAACACCGCCCCCACGCGCGGTCCCACGAACCCGCAATTGGCCCCCCTGGGAACCTCCATCTGGATCGGCAGCGATGCCGTGCTCGACGTGGCCGGCCGCGCCTACACCGCGATCGACAGCGCGGGCCTGCGCTACGGCATCGCGCCCGACGGCGGTTCGATCCGCATCGGCCTGGAAGACTTCACCCGCGCCGATCGCGACTTCCTCAAAGCGACCGGCGCGCACGTGATCGTGCGGCCGGGTGCACGGCTCGATGCCTCGGGCGCGAGCGCGGAGATCGACATCCCCGCCGGCAACGCGTCGCCGGCCGCGGCACAGACGCAGCGCCTGGCCGGCGACGGCGGCCTGATCCGGATCGGTTCGTCGCGCGGCATCTTCAACGACGGACTGCTGCGCGCGGCAGCCGGCGGCGAAGGGGCGGCCGGCGGCACGCTCAACCTCGTGCTGGAGAACCCGCTGAACCTGAGCGACCGGGTGCAGGTGCTGAGCATCGCGCAGGACCGCGTTGCCAGCGGCGCGGCGGCCGATCTGCGGCCCGGCGTGGCCGATGCCTCGCTCGTCGATGCCCACGCGCGCACCAGCGCCGAAGAAATCCGCGCCGGCGGCTTCGGCACGCTCGACCTCTGGAGCCGCGATGTCTTCAGCTTCGAAGGCGACGTGAATCTGCGGCTGCCCGAAAGCCTGATGCTGCATCGCGGCGTGCTGTCGGTGTCGGCCGCGACGCCGCGCGCCCAGGTGTCGCTGGCCGCTCCCTATGTGCTGCTGGACGGCAAGGTCGATATCGCACTCACGCCCGGCGAGTTCGTCTCGGGCCTGAGCTTTGGCTACGAATACGGGCGGCTGTTGTCGTCGGCGAGGAACGAAGGGCGGCTCGCGATCGAGGCCGACCTGCTCGACGTGCGCAACAAGAGTTTCCTGGGCGCCGCAGGCGCGAGCCCGCGCCTGCGCCCGATCGACGGCGGCGAAAGCCAGATCGACAGCACCCCGCAGGACTTCTACGGCTTCGATGCCACCACGCTGTACAGCCGCGGTGACCTGCGCCTCACCAACGGCCTGGTCGCCAGCGGCGGCGACATGACGGTGACTGCCGCGCAGATCTATCCCACCACCGGCGCGACCGGCGAGCTGCGCGTCGGGTATCGCATGAATTCCGAACGACGCTACGCCTACGACGCGGATCGCACGCTGACCCTGCGAAGCACGGGCGGCCCCGGCGAGCTGCCCGCGATGCCGTCCTCGGTGTTCGGCACGCTGACGCTCGCGGCCGCGAAGATCGATCAGGGCGGCGTGCTGCGCGCACCCCTCGGAACGATCCTGTTCGGCGTGAAGCCGGTGGTCGGTCTCGGCTTGGCCCAGGAGCGGGGCCTGATGTTCGACGTGCTGCTGCGCGACGGCAGCCTCACGTCGACCAGCGCCGCGGGCCTGACCCTGCCTTACGGCGGCACGGTCGACGGCATCAACTATGTCTACAACGGCCAGGCGGTGGAGTTCCTCCCGCTGGCCGCGGCTGCCGGCCGGCCCGCCATCTACTCGGAGCTGTTCGTGCGGCCCGGCGTCGTGTTCGGCCAGGTGCAGCTCACCGCGCAGCCGGGCTCGGTGCTCGACATTTCCGGCGGCGGCACGCTGACCGGCGCAGGCTTCTTCACCGGCCGCGGCGGGTCGGTCGATGTGCTGCGCACGCCGCTTGTGAACGCCAATCCCGCCTACGGCTTCAGCACCCAGGGGGCCGGGGTGTATGCGATCGTGCCGGGCTTTTCGGGCGCCTATGCGCCGGTGAGTCCCGATGCGGGTGCGGGTGCGCCGCGCGTGGGCCAGCAGATCACGCTGGCCACCGCTGCCGGCGGCCTGCCTGCGGGCACCTACACGCTGATGCCCTCGACCTATGCACTGCTGCCGGGGGCATGGCGCATCGAGCTTGGTGCCCAGGGCACACAGGGCGCAACCGAGCAGTTCGGCGCACTGCGCGCGAGCGGATCGGTGCGTACCAGCGGCTACCTGGGCATCGCCAACACGTCCGTGCGCGATGCGCTGCCCACCGCGGTCACGCTCACGTCGGGGCAGGCGGTGCGCAGCCTCTCTCAGTACAACGAAGCCAGCTATGCGGACTTCGCGCTCGCCAAGGCGGCCTCGTTCGACAGCGTGCGGCCGCGGCTCGAACGCGATGCCCAGAGCCTGCACTTCGATTTCGGCACGGCCACCGGCAAGGCGATGTCGTTCGAGGGCACCGTCAGGGCGCAGCGCGCTTCGGGCGGCCTGGACGGCAATGTGTTCCTCACCGGGCAGCGCTCGATGGAAGTGCTGGCGCCCGGCGCAGCGGGCACGCCGGGCTTCGTCTCGCTCGATGCTGCCCAGCTCTCGGCCTTCGACGCCGGCGCGCTGATCGTCGGCGGCGTCTACGGCCTGCGGGATGTCTACGTCACCGTGGGGCAGGGAGCGATCCCTGTGGGGCCGCACGTGGTCTTCACCGCCGCCAACCTGGACGACGTGGTCGTGCGCGACGGCGCGCGGCTGACTGCCGGGCAGATATTTCTCACCGGGCGCAATGTGCGCGTCGAAGGCGGCGCCCTGCTGGACACCAGCCGCAGCACGACCGCGAGCTTCGACTCGTCGACGGGCTATGTCTATCTCGACTCCGCCAGCAACGGCGCCAACGCCGTCCTCACGGTGGGCAACGGCATCTTCAACTTCGCGCCGCCGCAGGGCGACGCATCGCCGCTGCTCGGTGCGATCACGGTCGGCGACGGCGCGATGCTGCGCACGCGCGGCACCATCGGTTTCCTGAGCAGCGGCCCCGTTGTCCTGGGCGACGCGGAGATCAATGCGCGCTACCTGAACATGACGGCGCCCACCATCCATGTCGGCACGCAGGCGTCGTTCGCCGAGGCGGAGGCAGAGGGCGTGCTCGGTTCGGGCGTGCGCCTGAGCCAGCACATGCTGGAGCGGCTGCTGCGCCCCAGCGTGCCGGGCCAGACGCCGATCGAGCAGCTGACGCTGACGGCCGGCAACTCGCTCAACTTCTTCGGCAGCGTGGACCTGGACCTGCGCGCGGCAGAGGGAAGCGATCGCGCGGATGCCGTGCTGTCGCTGAACACGCCGGCCATCTACGGCTGGGGCACCGCGGGGGATTCCGCGCGCATCGCGGCCGACACCCTGATCTGGAACGGCCTGTCCGTCGGCGACGGCGGACCCACGTCGCCCTTCGCGAGCCGGGCACCGGGCGCGCCGACGCCCGGCGGGGCCGGAACCGGCGCCGGCCGGCTGACGATGGATGCACGCCGCATCGAGTTCGGCTACGACCCGCTCGCGCGAACGCAGGACCAGGTGGCACTCGACCGGATCGCGCTGGGCTTCTCGGGCGTCGCGCTCAATGCCACCGAACGCATCACGGCCAACCACCGCGGCACGCTCTCGGTGTACCGGCAGGGGCGCGACGCCGCCACCTACGCCGGAGGCGACCTGACGCTCGCCACACCGCTGCTCACGGGGGAGACTGGCTCCTTCATGGCCTACCGTGCGGGCGGCGCCGTGAGCGTCGCCGCACCGGCTGGCGCGGCGCCTTCGAATCCGGCCGGCATCGACACCCTGGGCGCGGAACTGCGCCTGGCGGGCCGTTCGGTGGCGCTCGACACCGCCGTGGCCTTGCCCAGCGGGCGCCTGGTGCTCGAGGCGGAACAGGACATCCGCCTGGGCGACGCAGCCGCCATCGACCTGTCGGGCCGCGCCATTCGCTTCTTCGACGTCACGCGCCACAGCAGCGGTGGCGACCTGGTGATGGAGGCGGCCAACGGCGCCATCGAGCAGGCGGCCGCGTCGCGCATCGATGTGTCCGCGGCGGGCAAGCCGGCGGGTGCGATCCGCATCACCGCCACCGGCGCCGACGGACGCGTGAACCTCGCGGGCCGCATCCTCGGCGCCTCGCCGGCGGCGCGCGAGGCCGGCAGCATCGACATTCGCGCGCGCTCGCTCGACGACTTCGCGGGGCTGAACCAGCGCCTCAACGAGGGCGGCGTCTTCGGCGGCCGCGGCTTCGTCGTCAAGACCGGCGACCTGGCGATCGGCAACGAGTTGCGTGCCAACCGCATCGAGGTGTCGGTCGACGGCGGCTCGCTGACCGTCAACGGCCGCATCGACGCGAGCGGCGAGGACGTGGGCACCATCCGCCTCGCCGCACGCGACAGCCTTGTGCTCGCACAGGGCGCGGTGCTGGACGCGCACGGCACGCGGCTGGCCGTGGACGGCCGCGGCCAGGCCATCGAGGCCTCCAACCGCGGCCAGGTCGAGCTTGCGTCAACGGCCGGCACGGTGCGGTTCATCCCCGGCGCCACCATCGACCTGCGCTCGGCCGACGGCGTGGCGCGCGGGCGGCTCGAGATCAACGCCCCGCGCACCGGTGGTGGCGATGTCGCAGTTGATGCGGCCGCGGGCGTGACGGTGCGCGGCGCGGAGAGCATCGCGGTCAATGCCTTCGCGCGCTACATGCCCGAGGGCGGCACGATCGACCAGGCCTACCTCGACACGCTGCATGCCGACAGCAGCGCCTTCATCGATGCGGCGAACGCGAGCGGCGCCACCCGCGCCAGGCTGGCGGGGCTGCGCGCGTACGGCGACGCCTTCCATCTGCGCCCCGGCGTCGAGATCCGCAGCGACGGCGACCTGACCGTGAGCAGCGATCTCGATTTCTCCGGCTACCGCTATGGCCCCGGCGCCGATGCCGCGCTGCGCGGATCGGGCGAGCCCGGGGTGGTCGTGCTGCGTGCCGGAGGCCATCTCATCGTCAACGGCAGCATTTCGGATGGCTTCGCGCCGCCGCCCGGGACGCCCGACGACTTCGGCTGGACGAACCGCCCCGACGGGCAGGGCCGGATGATGGCGGTGGCCGACATGCTCGCACCGGGCATGCGCTCGTGGTCGATGCGCCTGGTGGGCGGCGCCGACCTCGGCGCGGCCGACAGCCGCACGCTGGCCGCGAAATCGCGGCTCGGCGAAGGCGGCGACGTGGTGCTCGACGATCCGCACCTGGCCGGCGTCGAGGGCGGCTATCCGAACGAGGCGTTCTCGGTGATCCGCACCGGCACCGGCTACCTGGACGTGCTGGCCGGCGGAGACTACCGGCAGAACTCGCTGTTCGGTGTCTACACCGCCGGCACGCAGATCGCGGGCAGCGAGGCCTGGGACACGGGTCGCGCGCAGTTCGGGGACGGCACCGTGCTCGGTGCCTGGAACCCCGGCTACGAGGCCACGCTCAACGCGCACCGCATGTACTTCACGCAGGGCGGCGGCGATCTGCTGCTGGCCGCGCAGGGCGACGTGCGCGGCCGCGTGGTGGCCGACACCTCCATCCTGCGCACCAGCAACGAGATCGGCCGGTGGCTCTGGCGCCAGGGTGGCGGTGAACTGGGCCAGCGCGCCGCATGGGGCGTCAACTTCGGTCAATACCGCATGGACGGACTCGCCGGCGCCGTCGAGCTGGTCGGATTCAACGGCATCGGCACACTCGGCGGCGGACACCTCACCGTGCGCGCCGGCGGCGACGCGGGATCGACAACCCATCTCTCGACCAACGACGTGGGCGCGACCACCTCCGGGCTCGACCTGGTCGTGGCGGCAAGCGGCCGGGTGGACGCCGCGGGCACACTGCTGCAGGCCGGCGGCGGGCGGCTGAGCTACGAGGTCGGCGGCCGCATCAACACCGGGCTGGACATCGGCGGCATCCCGATCACCACCGGGCAGATCGTGAACCTTCGCGGCGACACCCGGGTCGAGGCCGGCTCGGTCGGCATGACGCTGGAGGCCGGCTACGGCCTGAAGCTCGATCGCGACCCGCGCGCCGTCGATGTCCGTGCGCCGCGCGACCGCTTCGGCTACGGGGCTTTGGGCCTCACCGTGGGCGACGGCACGATCGCGATCGACACGCGTGGCGATCTCATCGCGGTCACCATGAGAGACGCCGGCCGCATTCAGTTGCGCGGCGGCGAGACGCAGGCGGCCGTTGCCGGCACGGAGGGCGCGGCCGCGACGTCGTTCACGCTGTGGACCGAGCGCAGCGGCCTCGAACTCTTCTCCGCCGGCGGCGACATCATGCAGGTACGGCCTCCGACGCTCGACACCGCCGCGATCCGCTACGACCCGGGCCGCTTCTCCGCGATCGCGGCGAACGGATCGATCACCACCGACATCACCCTCGCGCCCTCGCGGCTGGGCCGGCTGGAACTGCTCGCGGGCAACAGCATCTTCGGGGTCTCCGCCATGTCGAGCGGATCGACGGACTCCCTGGCCACACCCTTGCGGCCGCTGTGGCTGCTGGGCGCCCCGCCGTTGGGCCTGTCCGAACGCTACGCGAGCAACTTCTACGCCGATCTCAACGCGCGTCCCTTCGAGGGCGACCTCTACGAAAGCCTGCTGGAAGGCAGTTTGCTGTTCGGCCATGGGCCGGACCGTGCGACGGCCCTGCATGCCGATGCCGGCGAGCCGATCCGCATGTATGCCGCGCGGGGCGACATCGTTGCCAGCACCGGCAGGAGGACCGATCGCTACGAAGGCGTGTCGATCCTGGAGAGCTTCTACATCGCCGCCCGGCCGGTGCAGATGCGCGCGGGGCGGGACATCCTTGCCGACGGCTTCATCCTCAACAACCACCCTGGCGACATCTCGGTGGTCAGGGCCGGGCGCGACATCCTGGACACCACGCTGGACATCGCCGGGCCGGGGCTGCTGGAGGTCGGCGCGGGTCGCAACATCCAGCAGGGGATCTCGGGCTCCGGTGGCGTGAGCACCCTGCGCAGCGTCGGGCCGGTCGTCGAAGGCGACACGCGCGACGGCGCGGCCATCGTGCTCGTGGCAGGCATGGGCGCCAGGGGTCCCGACTACGCGGGTTTCGCGGCGCGCTACTTCGATGCGGCGAACCTGGCCGACGCGACGGCACCGCTGGCCGACCAGCCCGGCAAGGTCGCCAGGACCTACGAGCAGCGCCTGCTGGACTGGATGCAGGAACGCTTCGGCTACGCCGGTGCCGCGGAGGGCGCGCTGGCGGCCTTCCGGGCGCTGCCCGAGGAACAGCAGGGCGTGCTGGCGCGCGAGGTCTTCTACGAAGAACTGCGCCAGGGCGGCCGCGAATACAACGATGCCGACAGCCGGCGCGCCGGCAGCTACCTGCGCGGGCGCAACGCCATCGCCGCGCTGCTCCCCGCGCTCGATGCCGGGGGGAACGCCATCGGGCGCGGCGGCTCGATCACCTTCCAGACCACGGCCGGTGTCCACACCGACTTTGGCGGCGGCATCCAGGTGCTCGTGCCTGGCGGCGGCCTCACGCTGGGGGCCAACGGCATCGCACCGCCGCCCAGCACGGGCCTTCTGACCCAAGGCAGGGGCGAGGTCGAGATCTACACGCACGACAGCGTGCTGCTCGGCCTCTCGCGCATCTTCACCACCTTCGGCGGCGGCGTTCTCGCCTGGTCGGCCGAGGGCGACATCAACGCAGGCCGCGGCGCCAAGACCACTGTGGTCTACACACCGCCCAAGCGCGGGTACGACGCGCTCGGCAACGTCAAGCTCTCGCCCAACGTGCCGAGCACCGGCGCGGGCATCGCGACGCTGGCGCCGATCGCCGAGGTGCCGGCGGGCGACGTGGACCTGATCGCGCCGCTGGGCACCATCGACGCGGGCGAGGCGGGCATCCGCGTCTCGGGCAACGTGAACCTCGCGGCGCTGCATGTGGTCAATGCGGCCAACATCCAGGTCAAGGGCGAGTCCAGCGGGCTGCCCACGGTGGCGGCAGTGAATGTGGGCGCGCTGACCAACGCGAGCGCCGCCGCTTCGCAGGCCGGTGCCGCCGCGCAGGACGCGATGCAGCGCGAACGCAATGCGGCGCGGCAGGCCCAGCCTTCGGTCTTCACGGTGCGTGTGCTGGGCTTCGGCAACGAGCCCTTGCCGGGCAGCGGGGCCGGCTCCACCGCGCCGCGCGAGGACGCACGCGCCGGCGAAAAGACGGGCTACCGCAACGGCAGTGCGGTGCAGGTGCTGGGCGATGCGGCGATGGGCGCGTCGGAGCGCAACCAGCTCACGCCGGCGGAGCGGCGAAGCCTGGGGCTTTGAGAGGCGGGGGGAAGCGGCGCGCGGTCAGCTGGGGATGTCCCGCCGCTGCAGCCAGGTCCGCATCATCGTGCGCCGCTCGGTGCCGGGGGCTGCTGCAAGAAAGGCTTCCGCGTCCGCCCCGGCCAGGGGCTCGGAGCGCGTCACCGTGGTCGCCACGGACTGCACCTGCAGCCAGAGCGCGCCGCAGTGAACGCACGAATGGATCGTGAGTTCGTACGCGTCGACCCGGCCGAGGTACGCCTCGGTGGGGTCGCGTCCGGGCGTGCCGCAGCAGGTCCATTCCAGTGTCATGTCTTGCGGCTGCCGCGCCGCGTTCGCCCATCCCGCAAAGCGGGACCACAGGCTTGTTCTTGCTTGCATTTCGATGCTCCGACGGCTGCGCTGCGTAGTGCTTCGGAAAGCGAAGCCGGAGCGGGCAGCCTATCGGGTCGCGCGTAAAAAAGGCGCAAAAACAGCGCGCGTCATGCGGCGTGCGCCGGGCTCGCCTTGCGTCCACGCCATCGCGCGGCCGCGCGTTTCACCAGCAGGTAGAACAGCGGCACGAAGAAGATCCCCAGCGCCGTCGCAGCGAGCACGCCGCCGAACACGCCGGTGCCGATCGCGACCTGGCTGCCCGAGCCCGCACCCGTCGCCACGGCGAGCGGAATCACCCCGGCCAGGAAGGCGAGCGAGGTCATCAGGATGGGCCGCAGCCGCAGGCGCGCGCCTTCGGCCACCGCTTCGAGCAACGGCACGCCGCGCCGCAGCGCCGCTTCCGCGAACTCGATGATCAGGATCGCGTTCTTGGCCGACAGCCCGATGGTCGCGAGCAGGCCGACCTGGAAGTAGATGTCGTTCGACAGCCCGCGCAGCGCCGCTGCGATCACCGCGCCGAGCACGCCCAGCGGAATCACCAGCATCACCGAGAACGGCACCGACCAGCTCTCGTAGAGCGCCGCCAGGCACAGGAACACCACGAGGATCGACAGCGCGAACAGCAGCGGCGCCTGCCCGCCCGACAGGCGCTCCTGGTAGGAGAGCCCGCTCCATGCGTAACCCGTGCCGCTCTGCTTCTTCGCGACGGTCTCGATCGCGGCCATGGCCGTGCCCGAGCTCGTGCCCTGCGCGGCGGCGCCCTGGATCTGCACCGCCGGCAGGCCGTTGTAGCGCTCCAGCTGCGAGGCGCCCTGGCTCCAGCGCGTGGTGGCGAAGGCCGAGAACGGCGTCATGGCGCCGGTCGCGCCGCGCACCGACCACTGGCGGATGTCTTCGGGTGCCGAGCGGTAGGGCGCATCGGCCTGCACGTACACGCGCTTCACGCGGCCGCGGTCGATGAAGTCGTTGACGTAGCTGCCGCCCCAGGCCACGCCCAGCGTGGTGTTCACATCGTCCAGCGAGAGCCGCAGCGCCGAGGCCTTCAGCTGGTCGATGTCGACCTGCAACTGCGGCGTGTTGGCGATGCTGTTGGCGCGCACGGACTGCAGGCGCGTGTCTTTCTTTGCGTCGCGCACGAGCTTTTCGCGCGCCTGCACGAGCCGCGTGGCGCCCATGCCGGAGGTGTCCTGCAGCCAGAACTCGAAGCCGTTGGATTCGCCCAGCCCTTCGATGGGCGGCGGCACCATGCCGTGCACCTCGGCGTCGCGCTGCTGCGCCGAGAGTGCGGTGCCGGCGCGTTCGCTGATGGCATGCGCGCGCTTGTCCGCGCCGCGCCGCTCCGACCAGTCCTTGAGCGAGACAAAGGCCATGCCTTGGTTCTGCCCCGAGCCGCCGTAGCTCCAGCCCGAGATCGTGAAGATGGTGTCGGTGGTGTCCTTCTCGGTCTCGAGAAAGTGCTTCTCGACGGCACGGTTCACCGCATCGGTGCGGCCTTGCGTGGCACCGGCCGGCAGCGTCAGCTGCACCATCACGCTGCCCTGGTCTTCCTCGGGCAGGAAGCCGCCGGGAAGGCTGAGGTAGAGCGCGCCCATGCCGGCCACGATGGCCAGGTAGATGGCGGCAAAGCGCCAGGGCTTGCCGAGCATGCGGCCCAGCAGCCCGACATAGCGCCCCTGCGCCGCATCGAAGCGGCGATTGAACCCGCCGAGGAAGCCGCGCGTGCGCGGCGCCGTGCCCGCCTTCAGGAAGCGCGCGCACAGCGCAGGGATCAGCACGATGGCCACCACCACCGACAGCGCCATCGACGCGATGATCGTCACCGAAAACTGCCGGTAGATCACGCCCACTGAGCCGCCGAAAAAGGTCATCGGCAGGAACACCGCCGACACCACGACCGCGATGCCGACCAGTGCGCCGGTGATCTCGCCCATCGACTTGATCGTGGCGGCCTTCGCGTCGAGCCCTTCTTCATGCATCACGCGCTCGACGTTCTCCACCACCACGATGGCGTCGTCCACCAGAAGGCCGATGGCCAGCACCATGCCGAACAGCGTCAGCACGTTGATCGAATAGCCGAAGGCCGCGAGTACGCCGAAGGTGCCCAGCAGCACCACCGGCACGGTGATCGCGGGGATCACCGTGGCGCGCCAGTTCTGCAGGAACAAGAACATCACGACCACCACCAGCGCGATGGCTTCGAGCAGCGTCTTGATGACCGACTGGATCGAGATCTTCACGAAGCGCGTCGTGTCTTCCGCATAGGCCACGCGCAGGCCGGCGGGCAGCGAGGCTTCGAGTTCGGCGATGCGCGCCTTCACCGCGTTCGCGGTGGTGAGCGCGTTGGCGCCCGGCGCCAGCATCACGGCCGAGCCTGCGGCCGGGTGGCCGTTCAGGCGCGTGGTCTCGGCATACGACTCGCTGCCGATCTCCACGCGCGCCACGTCGCCCAGCCGCACCACGGCGCCGTCGGCCTGCGTCTTGAGCACGATGTCGCGGAACTGCTCGGGCGTCTGCAGCCGCGAGAGCGCGGTGACCGTGGCGTTGAGCTGCTGCTTCGCCGACGAGGGCCGCGCGCCGATCTCGCCCACCGACACCTGCGTGTTCTGCGCGGCGATGGCGGCCGTCACGTCCGAGGGCATCAGCTGGTAGCTCGCGAGACGGTGCGGATCGATCCAGATGCGCATGGCATACGCCGCGCCGAAGGCCTGCACCGAGCCCACGCCGTCGACGCGGCTGATCGGGTCGCGCAGGTTGCTGGCCATCCAGTCGGCGATGTCGGTGTCGGTGCGCTGGCCGGTCTGGTCGTAGAGCGCCACGATCAGGAGGAAGTTGTTCTGCGACTTCGCGACCGTCACGCCCTGCTGCTGCACCGCCTGCGGCAGGCGGCTCGTGGCCTGGCTGATCTTGTTCTGCACCTGCACCTGCGCGGTGTCGGGATCGATGCCCTGGCGAAAGGTGACGCTGATCTCGGCCCAGCCGGCAGAGCTGCTCGTCGACTTGAAGTACAGCAGGCCGTCGATGCCCTTCAACTGCTGCTCGATGACCTGCGTGACGCTGCTCTCCACCGCCTGCGCCGAGGCGCCGGGGTAGTTGGCGGAGACCACGACCGTGGGCGGCGCGATGTCCGGGTACTGCGACACCGGCAGCGTGCGGATGGCCACGCCGCCGGCCAGCATGATGAGGATGGCAATGACCCAGGCGAAGACCGGGCGCTGGATGAAGAAATTCGCGATCACTGTCTGCTTGTCTTGTTTTTCATTCGGCGGCGGCGGTGGCCGCTTCGAAGGACACCGGCACCGGTTTCACCTTCTCGCCGGGGTGCGCGCGCTGCAGTCCGTCGACCACGATGCGGTCGCCTTCGCGCAGGCCCTTGGTCACGATCCACTGGTCGCCTGCCGCGCTGCGCACTTCGAGCGCCCGCAGTTCGACCTTGTCGTCCGCGCCGACCACCAGCGCGGTCGGCTCACCCTTTTCGTTGCGGCCCACGCCGCGCTGGGGCGCGAGGATGGCGTGGCGTTCCACGCCGGCTTCCACCTGCGCGCGCACGTACATGCCGGGCAGCAGCAGCCCCTGCGGGTTCGGAAATTCCGCGCGCAGCGTGACCGAGCCCGTCGCGGCATCGACGCCGACCTCGGTGAACTTCAGCGTGCCTTCGTGCGGATACGGCAGGCCGTCTTCCATGCGCAGCTTCACGCGCGTGCTGGCCGGCGCCATGTCGCCCGAGATGAAGCGGCGCTTGAGCTTCGTGAGCTCCAGGCTCGACTGGATGACGTCGACGTAGATCGGGTCGAGCCGCTGGATCGTCGCCAGCGCCGTCGCCTGGCCCGGTGCAACCAGCGCGCCTTCGGTGATGGCGGAACGCCCGATGCGCCCCGCGATGGGCGCGGTGATGCGCGTGAATTCGAGGTTGATGCGCGCCGCCTTCACCGCCGCCTGCGCGGCCTTCACGCCCGCCTGGGCCTGCGCGAGCGCGGCCTGGGCCTCGTCGTGCTCCTGCCGGCTGACCGCGTTGGCCTTGACGAGCTCGCCGTGGCGCTCGGCCTTGCTGCGCAGGCTCGCGATGCCCGCCTGTGCGGTGGCCAGCGAGGCCTCGGCCTGTTCGTGCGCGGCCTCGAACGGGCCGGGCTCGATTTCGTAGAGCACCTGCCCCGCGCGGACCATGCCGCCTTCCTCGAAGAGGCGCTTGCGCACGATGCCGTTGACCTGCGGGCGCACTTCCGACACGCGGAATGCGGCCGTGCGGCCGGCCAGTTCGGTGAGCACCGGCACGTCGCCGGCGTGCAGCGTCACCACGCCGACTTCGCCCGGTGCGTCGTCGGCGGCGGGGGCCGGCTTGCCGCCGCAGGCTGCGAGCGCGAGCGTGGCGATCAGGGAAAGGGAGAGCAGGAGCTTGGCGTTCATGGGCGTCTGGAATCGGGGCGCGAGGCTGTCCGGCGCAGTCCGGGAAAACCCCGGTTGCACGTCGATTTCGCACCTGAATGGTGCATTCTGCCTGGGGCGCTGCGGCGCGATACGGCGCATGGGCATGGCCTCTGTAGGGGCAAGCAAAACGAAAAAAAGCCAACGCTGGTACAGCCTTGCGGCTGCCCGGATCGTTGGCGGGGCGCCGGCGCGGTGGCCGGCGGTCTGGCTAGGGAGTACTTCCGATTCGCCGCTCGCGCGGCGAAGCAGAACTGTAACTAACCGGCGCGCTGCTGGCGCCGGCCCAGTGCGAACACCGAGTTCGGCGCGTCCACGACGAACGGCTTGCGCACCGGCGTGCCGACCACGGTGGTCCGCCTGCTGCCGGCCACGCTCGTGGCGGCCTGCACGCCCTTGGCCTTCTGTTCGTCGACCAGGCTCTGCAGCGAGATCGATTTCAGGAACTCGACCGCCCGCAGGTTGACCGAGGCCCAGAGGTCGTCGACTTCGCAGCGGCCGGTGTCGTCCACATCCGCGCCGGCACGGCGCCGCGTGGTCTCGTTGCCGTGGTCCTCGATGGACAGCACGATGTCCGCCACGCTGATGAGCGCGGCCTTGCGGCTGAGCGAATAGCCGCCGCCCGGGCCGCGCGTGGATTCGACCAGGTCGTTGCGGCGCAGCTTGGCGAACAGCAGTTCCAGGTACGACAGCGAGACCCGCTGGCGCAGGCTGATCGAGGCCAGAGTGACCGGGCCCGAGCGGCCGTGGAGGGCGATGTCGATCATCGCGGTGACCGCGAAGCGGCCCTTGGTGGTGAGGCGCATGGAAAGATTCCCTTCGTAAGCGTTACTCGTCCTTGCCGCCGCCCATGCCCAAGAGGGCCAGCAGCGCCTGGAACACGTTGTAGATGCTGAGATAGACACCCAGCGTGGCGGAGATGTAGTTGGTCTCGAGGCCGTCCTTCACGCGCTTCAAGTCATGCAGGATGAAGGCCGAGAAGATGCCGATGGCGGCGACCGCCAGCGTCATCATCAGCGCGCTCGACTGGATGAAGAAGTTGGCGATGCCCGCCACCAGCAGCAGGATGGCGCCGATGAAGAGCCACTTGCCCATGGCCGACAGGTCGCGCTTGATGACCGACGACAGCGTGGCCATGCCCAGGAAGATCGCGCCGGTGCCGGCGAAGGCCGTCATCACCAGGTTCGCGCCGTTGGACAAGCCGAGCACCGAGCCCACGAGGCGCGACAGCATCAGCCCCATGAAGAAGGTGAAGGCCAGCAGCACGGGCACGCCGGCGGCCGAGTTCTTGGTCTTCTCGATCGCGTACATGAAGCCGAAGGCGCCGCCGAGGAACACCATGAGGCCGATGCCCGGCGACATGGCGCGCGCGAGGCCCGTGGAGACGCCGATCCAGGCGCCGAGCACGGTGGGCACCATCGACAGCGCGAGCAGCCAGTAGGTGTTGCGGAGAACGCGGTTGCGTTCCTGGGCCGACGCGATCGGTGCGTCGAAGCCGGGGTGGTAGGTGGGTTGACCGTTGTTCATTCTGATTCCTTGATCGGGCGTCCCGACGAAGCGGGAACGCGGTATTGGCACGGGAGGAGCGGTGTGTTCGCGATGCGAGTGCGGCTGCCGGAATGCGGCGACGCGGTCGGATCGGGACAAAGGCAGGAGCCGCAAAGGCTCCAGTCGCGGCGGAGCCTTAGGCGACCAGGGCGGTGCCGCGGGGCGGCCGCTTGGGCCGATCGAGGAGCGGCGAGAGCGCGGGCGTCAGGGCGAGGCCGCGCGGCTGTTCAGAGAGAAAAAGCGGCACCGCCACAGGGTGGCGGGCATCGACCAGCTCGACGTGCTCGGAGCCCGCCTCGTCATGGGAGGGGAGTTCGTCCGCCAGGTCCATGGCGTCGCTCACGAACGCATCGGAGAACGACATGCTGGCTGTCGCGCAGGTCTGCGTGTCGGCGCCCGCATGCGCGGGATGCCCGGCGCCCATCAGGCCCTGCGCGAACACGGCAAGGCCGTAGCAGGACAACATGAGGGTGAGGACGGTAGCGGCGAACCAGCGTGACATGGAGCCGCGATTTTACCCGGCGCAACCTGACTAGCCTTCTGGCGGGTTGTTTCGCCCAGCCGGGCGGTCGGCCTCTCAGGTTTCCAGGGTCGCGGGCGTTGCGTCGTCCACGGGCTGCAGCCACTCGCGCGCGTGGGTGCGCAGCGCGTCGATCTGCAGCCAGACCAGGGCCAGCTCGGTGTGGATGGTGCGTTCCGCCGCGCCGGCATCGCCTGCCGGCGCCACGGCGGCCGCGAGGGCCGCGCGCACGGGGGGTTCGGTGGCGGGATCGTCCCCGATCGCCCCGACCTGCAGCCCGCCGGCCAGCGCATCGAGCGCCGCCGCCGCGCCTTCGGCCGCGTCGCGCAGCACCGCCATGTGCGGCGAGTCGGGCAGCGCGGCACGGTGCGCACCCAGCGCCGAGAGATAGCTCAGGAGCGTGTGCGACCGGATCAAAAAGCGCAGCGCGATGCCCGCGCGCGGCCGCACATAGCCCGGCTCGCGAAACATGTCCGACACCGCCGTGGAGAGCGCCGCATCGGCGTTGTGGTCGTTGCGCCGCGCGAGCCGATAGTCCAGGTGGTCGCGCGGACCGGTGCCGTACTGCTCGACGATCCGGCGCAGATACCCCGCATGGCTGCGCATCGCCGTGGCGGCCAGCTCGTTGAGGCGCCGCGCCTGCCAGTGCGGCAGCACCAGCAGCACCGCGAGGCCGGCGATGGCGCTGCCGATGGCGGTGTCGACCAGCCGCGGCACGAGCAGGAGGCCGCTGTCGCCCACCTGGTTGAAGCACATCAGCACCAGCAGCGTCATCGCGGCCGTTGCGAGCAGGTAGCGCGTGGCGCGCGTCGCGAAGAACAGCACCCCGGCCACCACCGCGATCACCGACTGCACCAGCGGCTGCGGAAAGAGCTGCAGCAGCGCCCAGCCCGCGACCACGCCGAGCGCCGTGCCGGCGATGCGCTGGCCCATGCGCGAGATGGTGTCGCCGAAGCTCTGCTGGCAGACGAACAGCGTGGTCAGCAGGATCCAGTAGCCCTGCGCGGGATGGATCAGGTGCATCACGCCGTAGCCTGCGGCGAGTGCAATCGCCAGCCGCAGCGCATGGCGGAACAGCGGCGACCGTGGCGTGAGCTGCCGCCGCACGCGCTCCACCGCATCGCGCCACGAACGCGGCGAGCGGTTGAAGAGACCCATCTCGGTCCGGCCGGCACGGGCCGACGGCTGGCTCGCACCGGCGAGCTGCCCGTCGAGTTGCGCGAGGTTGCGCGCGAGCGCCTCCACCGAGGCGAGCAACGCCAGCTGCTCCGGCGTGGTCGCGCGCGCGCGTTCGTGTTCGATGGCGCCGCGCAGGTCGGCCAGCGCCTGCACGGTTTCCCCGCCCACCTCGAAAGGCTCGCGCCGCGCGATCGATACGGCCAAGCGCTGACAGGCCAGCCCTTGCAGCCCGAGCACGCGCTGGCAGCGGTACAGCAGGTCGCTGTGGAAGAAGGCGTCGGCCAGCGCGTTGTAGTCGTCGTGCGAGGAGCTTGCGCGCTCGTGCACGTCCTGCGCGATCAGGTAGAGCCCGCGGTAGCGCGAGATGCGCCCGGTCGGCGCCCGCGCGCCGATGCGGCGGAAGATGCTTTCCTTCGCGGCATTCAGCTCGCTCACCACCTCGGCATTGAGCTGTGCGAGCGAGAGCCGCTTCTGTTCGATGTCGATGCCCCGCAGCGGCTCGAACAGCGACGCCTTGAAGCGTACGAAGTTGCCGAGCACGGTGAACAGCGTCACCAGTCGCGCCTGCACCGGCTGCGCCGGAAAGGCCGCGCACCACAGCACCGAGAACACGCCGTACCACGCGGCACCGGCGAGCAGCAGCAAGGGCTCGCGCCCACCATCACCTTGTCCGTGGCCATGCGTAGCCTGGTTCTCGATGCCGAGCGTGGCGTACATCGCGAGGATCAGCGTCGCATAGGCGATGGCCTTGTAGCGCGCCTCCACCGCGCCCAGCATCGTGAGCCAGAAGGCCGCGAAGGCCAGCCCCGCGATGAAGAGCACCGGCCGGCCGTACAACGCCTCGACCGAGAAGGACACCACCGCGAAGCACGCGAGCGTCACGAGCTGCGCGCGAAAGCGGCCGCGCCAGCTGTCGTCGGTCTCGGCGAGCGCGCTCGCAATGGCGCCGAGGAACAGCGGGATCACCGCATCGGGATGACCGGTGTAGCCGCACACGGCCATGAGGCTGCCGAGGGTGAGAAGAATGCGCAGCGGCTGCGCGCGGGAAGCAAAGGAACGCAGGCGCTGGCGCAGCGTGTCGGGAAACAGGGGGAGCATGGCTGCAATCTTGCACGATGCATGCCACGAGGCTGCAAAGCTTCAGGCCGTCAAGTCAGGCTTGTGGCGGCGCCTCCCACGCGAACCCCACGCCGTACACCGAACGGATCCAGTCGTGCGAAGGCGATACCGCGCCGAGCTTGCGGCGCAGGTTCTTCACATGGCTGTCGATGGCGCGTTCGGTCACGTCCACCGTGTCGTCGTAGGCCAGCTCCAGCAGCCGTGCGCGCGAGAAGATGCGCCCGGGGTGCCGCGACAGCACCTGCAGCAGCCCGAACTCGCGGCGCGTGAGGTTCAGCGGCGTGCCTTCCAGCGAGGCGCGCCAGTGCACGTCGTCGAGCACGAGGCCCGGCGCATCGCCCTGCGGGGCCTGCCCCGGTACGCTGCCAGGTGCCGTGCGCCGCAGCACCGCACGCACGCGCGCCACCAGCTCGCGCGGCGAGAAGGGCTTGCACACGTAGTCGTCCGCGCCGAGTTCCAGCCCGAGCAGGCGGTCGACCTCCTCGATGCGCGCGGTGAGCATGATGATCGGATGCGCCGTGTGCTCGCGCGCACGGCGCAATACCTCGATGCCGTCCAGCCGCGGCAGCATGATGTCCAGCAGCGTCAGGTCGGGTGGCGCGGCGACGATGCTTTCGAGCGCGCTCTGTCCGTCGGTGAAGTGCTCGGTCTCGTAGCCGGTGTAGCGCAGGTAGTCCTGCACCACCGAGGCGATGTCGATTTCGTCTTCGACGATGACGATGCGTGTCATGCGGTGGCTGCCAGTGGAAGGGTGATGGTCATGCGCAGCCCGCCGAGTGGCGATGGCGCCGCCTCGATGGTGCCGCCGTGCGCCTCGATGGTCGCGCGGCAGATCGAGAGGCCCAGCCCGGAGCCGCCGAGCGCGCGGCTGCGCGAGGTTTCGCCGCGGAACAGGCGGTCGAAGAGCCGCGGCATTTCTTCGTCGGGCACGCCGGGGGCGCTGTCGTCGAACAGCAGCGTGAGGCAGTTGCCGGTCCACGCGCCCTCGACGGTCACGTCGATGCGCAACTGGCCGCCGGCATCGGTGTAGGCCAGCGTGTTCTCCAGCAGGTTCATGAAGACCTGGTGCAGCCGGTGCGCATCGCCGTCGATCACCGGCTGGGCCGATGCGGCGATGCGATCGATCGCGTCCCGGTCGACCGCGATGCCGCGCTGCGCGAAGCGGTCGCGCGTGTGGTCCAGCGCCTCCTTCAGCAGCGTGAGCGGAAATACTGCGGTGGTGAGCAGGTCGTTCTGCGGCTCGCGCATGCTGCTGCGCAGGTCGTCGACCAGCTGGCCGAGCCGTATCACCTGCCGGTGCATGCGCAGCGCGGTGCGTTCGTCGAAGGTGCGCACGCCGTCCTGCAGCGCCTCGATTTCCGCGCGCATCGCCGCGAGCGGGGTGCGCAGTTCGTGCGCCGCGTCGGCCAGCCAGGCACGCCGCGAGGCCTCGACCTTGTCCAGGCGCTGCGCCATGTCGTTGAAGGTCTTGCCCAGCAGCGCGAGTTCGTCGGAACCATGCACGACCACGCGCGTGGACAGCCGCCCGCGCGCCACGTCCTGCGCCGCCTGCGTCAGCGCGTCGATGGGCTTGAACCAGCGGCGCGCGAGCAGCCATGACAGCACCAGCGCAAAGGCGAGACCGCACATGCCGGTGAGCGCGATCACGCCGGACTGGCGCGCGAGGAAAGCGCGATCGGCTTCGCTTTCGAAGCCCTGCGCGGGCGCGAGCGCCAGGTAGCCGACGACCGAGCGCCCGCGCCGGATCGGCATGCGCGCGGCGTTCTCGAAGTCGATGGTGGCGCCGACCACCGGTGCGCCTTGCGCATCGAGCACGGCCAGGCGCTGGTAGATCGAATCGGCCGCCGAGCGCGGGTCGGGAAAGAACCAGGGCGGCGGCGGCATCGACAAGCGCCGGGTCAGCAGGTCGAGTTGCGGCGAGGCGGAAGAAGATTCAGGGGGGAGCGGCGGCGGCGATCCGTTGTCCGGGTCGCCGCCGGGCCGGGTGGCGCCTTGCATGCGGCGCTCATACCAGGGAGGAAGCCGCCGGTCGTCGGGGCTGGCCGCGCCGTCGAGCACGCCCGCCAGCTGGCCCATGCGCAGGCGGTGCCAGGCCTCGTCGTTGTCGCGCAGCTTCTTCCAGTCGCCGTTGGCGACATAGTGCTTCAAGAGAAGCTGGGAGAGCCAGTCCATGCGCCGGATCTCGATCTCGGCGACGTAGGCGCCCAGGCCCCGCTGCAGCGCGATGATGGAGAAGCCCACGAAGCTGAGCAGCAACACGACCAGCAAGGCGGCCAGCGCCAGGAAGATCTTCCGGGAGAGTGTCAGACGCGGCATGGGGGTTCGTTCACGCCTTCTCAGGCATGGCCGCATTCTGCGACATGCGTTTCGGGCAGGCGGGCGTCATAGGCAAGCGGCGGATCATGGCGGGCAATTGGGGAGAAATCTGGGAGAGCCTGCCCTCCCACATTTCTCCCGATTCGAAACGCACGATGCGGGCCCATGAACCCGGCCACGCATCGCCTTCGCCACAGATTCCTCCATGCCCTCGCGGCCGCAGCATTGGCCTGGGCCAGTCCGGCGCACTGCGCGCCGGCGCGCCCCGTCTGGTCGTGGGCCGATGTCTGGTCCGACCCCGGCATGGACCTGTTCCTTCTGTGGCTCACCGCGATCTTCTGGGTGGTCACCCATGTGTGGACGCTGCTGGTCGTCTGGGCGGAGGCGCGCGCCACCCGGGCCAGGGAGCCCGGCATCGAAGCAGAGGAGGAAAACGCATGACCGGCCATACACCGAATACACAGCAGCCCATCGGGCGTCGCGGCCTGCTGGCCGCCGTCGGCGCGATGGGTCTTTCCGCTTCGGCGCCCCCGGCACTCGCCGCTTCGCGCAAGCTGCCGCTGACGGCCCAGACCACCGAAGGTCCGTACTACCTGGACGTTGCACAGATGCGCTCCGACATCACCGAAGGACTCGACGGCGTGCCGCTGGAGGTGTGCTTCACCGTGTGCAACGCGGCCGGCAAGCCGCTGCGCAACCTGCGCGTCGACCTGTGGCATTGCGATGCACAGGGGCGCTACTCCGGCTTCGGCGGGCAGGGCGACGACCGCTCGCTGTCGTTCGAGGGCCAGACTTTCCTTCGCGGCAGCCAGCGCACCGACCGCGATGGCGCCGTGTCGTTTCTCACCCTCTATCCCGGCTGGTATGCGGGGCGTACCACGCACATCCACTTCAAGGTGCTGAGCGGCACGCGTGCCGTGCTCACCTCGCAGTTCTTTTTGCCCGATGCGCTGAGCGAGTTCCTCTACACGCAGGTGTCGGGCTACAAGCGGGCCCGCTTGCGCGATACGCTGAACAGCGCCGACGGCATCGCGCTGCGGGCCGGCGATACGGTGCTTGGTGCCGTGCGCGAAGGGCACCGGCGCTACGTCGCCACGCTGGCCGTGGTGGTTGACCCCGCCGCCGATCCCGTGGCGGACCGACCCTCGCCGCCCGGCGCGATGCCGCCCTCCGGTGGCCTCGGCCTGTTCCGCGGGAGCCGCCTGGAGCGGCCGCAGGCGCTGAACGGTTCTGCGCGCACGAAGGCCCTGGTGCCGCCGCGCACCGAGGGCTGAGTGTTGCGATCCGCCATGCCATCGCACAGCGAGACCGCCTGGCTGCACCCCGTCGAGGCGCCGCCACCGGCCGGCGGGTTGTCGCTGGTGCAGCGCCTGGTGGGCCTGCTGGCGTTCAGCGGCCTCGCGCTGGGCGCCTTCATCGCCGCGCGCGAAGGAGGGTGCGTCGAGCGTCACCCGGCCGGGGCGCGCCACCGCAGTCCCTCGAGCCTTTCGACCCTGGCGCCGATCATGCGCACCGGCCCCGCCACGCCGCTCGATGCCGTACGGCGCGACGCCGCGTGCCGCGCTCAGGCGGGCCGTTCCGCAAAGCTGAAGCCCACGCCGTAGATCGAGCGGATCCAGCCGTGCGACGGCGCCACGGCCATGAGCTTCTTGCGCAGGTTCTTGATATGCCCGTCGACCGCGCGCTCGTTCACATCGAGCGCTTCCGGAAACGCCGCCTCCAGCAGCTTGGAGCGCGTGAACACCCGCCCCGGATCGCGCGACAGCGTGCGCAGCAGCAAGAGCTCGCGGCGCGTGAGGTCGAGCGCGTGCCCTTCCAGGTGCGCGCCGCCGTGCGTGTCCCGGAACGACACCGACTTCGACGGCGCCGCAGAAGCGCCGTCGCGCTGCGCATGGCGGCGCAGCACCGTGTGCACGCGCGCCACCACTTCGCGCGGCGAAAAAGGCTTGCAGACATAGTCGTCGGCGCCCAGGTCGAGCCCGCGCAGGCGGTCGACCTCGCGTGTGCGCGCCGTCAGCATGATGATCGGATGGTCGCTGTGCGAGCGCACCTTCTGCAGCACCTGCAGGCCGTCGATCTGCGGCAGCACCACGTCCAGCAACGTGAGCGCGGGCGGCGAACTCAGGATGCGGTCCAGCGCCGCCGCGCCGTCCCCGATGTGCTCGACCTCGTGGCCGGCGTTGTAGAGGTGGTCCAGCAGCGCCGAGGCGCTGTCGCGCCCGTCTTCGACCATCAGGATGCGGCTCATGGTGTCTTTCCCTGCTTCAGAAGGAGGTGCCGATCTGGAACTGGAAGCGCTGCGTTCGGTCTGCCGCGATGCCGTTGGCGGTGTCCACCTTCTGGTAGGCGAGCGGCACCGCGTACGCCAGCCGCAGCGGGCCCAGCGGCGAGATCCAGCTGATGCCCAGGCCCGCCGAGGCGCGGATGCGGTTCTGCGCCTTCCACTGCGCATCGGTCATGCCGGCTGTGCGTTCGGCAAACACGTTGCCCGCATCGAAGAAGGTGTAGAGCCTGAGCGACCGGTCGTTGCCCGCGCCCGGAAAGGGCGTGCTGAACTCCATGTTGAAGATCGCCTTGCGCGTGCCGCCGAGCGAACCGCCCGTGACCGCATCGACCGGCCCGAGCGAGTTCTGCTCGAAGCCGCGGATCGAGCCGAGCCCGCCCGCATAGAAGTTCTTGAAGATCGGAAAGGTGCTGCCGCTCAGTGCCTTCGCATAGCCGAGCTGGCCGTTGATGGCCAGCGTGTACTGCTTGGAGAGCGCGAAGTACTGCTGGTACTGGTAGTCGGTCTTCAGGTAGCGCAGCGCGCTGCCCACGCCCACCTCGAGGTTCGCGCGCTGCAGCCGGCCGGTGGTCGGCACCAGCGCGCTGTCGCGGTCGTCGCGGGACCACCCCACCGTCGCGGGAATGCCCACCACGTTGCTGCCGGTGCACACCACGCTCGGCGCGGTGCCCGTGCACTTGAAGTAGTCGAGGTAGGCCTGCGGCGTGCCGGTGTAGACGTAGGAGCCGTCGACCAGCGTGTACGCGCCGTTGCTGCCGGGCGTGAACGAATAGCGCTCCACGCCGATGCCGAGGAACACCGTGTCCAGCTCGCCCACCGGCAGCCCGAAGCGCACCGAGCCGCCGTCGCTCGCGAGCTTGTAGTTGCCGTCGGCCTCGTAGTAGGGCCGCGTGGTGGTGTGGAAGACGTTGATCGTGCGCGAGATGCCGTCCTTCGTGAAGTACGGATCGGTGGCGGTGAGCGAGATCGAGCGGTTGTACGAACTGGTGTTGACCTGCAGCCCGAGGTAGTTGCCCGTGCCGAACACGTTCTCCTGCGTGATGCCGAAGGTGAGCGAGATCTTGTCGGTCGACGAGTAGCCCGCGCCCAGCTGCAGCGAGCCGGTGGGCTTCTCCGCCACGTTGACCGTGAGGTCGACCTGGTCGTTGCTGCCCGGCACTTCGGCGGTCTCGATGTTCACTTCGGTGAAGTAGCCCAGCCGGTCGACGCGGTCGCGCGAGAGCTTGATCTTGTCGCCGTCGTACCAGGCGCCTTCGAACTGCCGGAACTCGCGTCGGATCACCTCGTCGCGCGTGCGTGCGTTGCCGCCGATGTTGAGGCGCCGCACATACACGCGCCGCGCGGGTTCGGCCTTCAGCACCATCGTGACGCGGTTGTGGGTGCGATCGATGTCGGGCTCGGCCTTCACGCGCGCGAACGCATAGCCGAAGGTGCCGAAGTAGTCGGTGAAGGCCTTGGTGGTGGCGGCCACGTCCTCGCCGTTGTAGGGCGCGCCGGGGCGCACCGTCACGAGGGTCTTGAACTCGTCCTCGCGGCCGAGGTAGTTGCCCTCGAGCCTGACGCCGGCCACCGCGAACTTCTCGCCCTCGGTGATGTTGAGCGTGAGGTCGAGTGATTGCCGGTCCGGCGAGATGGCGACCTGCGTGGAGTCGATGCGGAACTCCAGGTAGCCGCGCGTGAGGTAGTAGGAGCGCAGCGTTTCCTGGTCGGCGGCGAGCTTGCTGCGCGAATACTGGTTCGACTTGGTGTACCAGTCGAGCCAGCCGCCGCTGTCCTGGTCGAACAGGTCGAGCAGCGTGCTCTCGCTGAAGGCCTTGTTGCCGATCACGCGCACGCTCTTGATGCGCGCGGACTCGCCTTCGACGACGGTGAACGTGAGGTTGACGCGGTTGCGCTCCAGCGGCGTGACGGTGGTCACGACCTCGGCGTTGTAGAGGCTGCGGCTCACGTACTGGCGCTTGAGCTCCTGCTCGGCGCGGTCGGCGAGCGCTTTGTCGTAGGGGCGGCCTTCGGCGAGGCCGATTTCGCGCAAGGCCTTCTGGAGCGCGGACTTCTCGAATTCCTTGGTGCCGGCGAAGTCGACATCGGCGACGGTGGGGCGCTCTTCCACGATGACCACGAGCACGTTGCCGTCGACGTCGATGCGCACGTCCTTGAACAAGCCGAGCTCGAACAGCGCGCGGATGGCTGCGCTGCCGCGCTCGTCGCTGTAGTTGTCGCCGGCCTTGATGCCGAGAGTGGAGAAGATGGTGCCGGGCTCGACGCGCTGGAGGCCTTCGAGCCGGATGTCGCGAACGGTGAACGGGGCGGCGGCCCATGCGGGAACAGCGGCCATCGAGAGGAGCAGTGCAGCGATGGCCGCGAGGGACTTGGGGAGATGCATCGCCGCATGGTCTCTGCCAATGTCGGAGAAATATGGGACGCTCCCCAGCGCGTTTGGTACAGGCTGTTACTGCAAACCCATCGCGTTCATGACGGGCCATCGCATGGAGATTTGCTGCTCGCTTCTTTCGCGGCAGTTCTGCAGATGCGTTTCCATGGACAGGTCGCCCTGGATGTCGAGCAGGCGCTGCACGGTGCGTTCGACGGCATGGGCATCGAGCAGCGGGTAGGTGCGCGCAGTGCGCCCGTTGTTGCGCACGAGCCGCGCGATGTAGGGAAGGTCTTGCTGCGTGATGACGGCGGCGGGCATGACGCCTTCGAGCTCGACGCCTTCGCAGGGCAGGAGCACGAAGTACTGCAGGCGCAGGTCATCGGGCAGCAGGCTGCGCAGCTGCGTCGTCTTGCGGCCGCCTTGCCATGCGGGGTCTTTCACTTCGCGTGCGCGTGTGCAGCCGTTGAGTCGCAGGAACCAGCGCGGCGGAGCCTCGTCGGACTTCTTCCGATAGACGAAGGCGTTGCGCCACGCCTTGATCTCGAACAGATAGACACCGGTCTCGCACACGATGACGGCGTCGATGCGCGCCGTGGGAACCGCGCATCCCGAAGGCATCGGGATGATGAGGTTGCGAAGAATGCGCAGGTGCGAAAAGGCCGGGGTGAATGCGTTGGACAGCTGCTGTATGCCCAGCGATGCGGCGACGGTGCTTTGCAAAACAATGGTCATGTGGACTCCTTCGGAATGGCGAAGCATTGCGCGGCTTTTGGGAGACTTTTAGTACGTGCTGTGTGAAGAGGCGCGCGGTCTGCGCTGCGGCGCTGCGAACCCCGCTGTGCCGGCCGCTTCGCGGCTCCCCTGCGGTGCTCGCGTTTCGCGGGGTCTCGCAGAACTCGCTGCGCTCAGACAGCTGCGAGCCCTGATCCGCGAAACGCTGCGCTCCTCGGCGGCACAGAGGGGTTCGCAGCGCCGCAGCGCAGACCGCGCGCCCGTCGTGGCGTCGATGCTGTCGACTGCTTGAAGACAACGCGTGCGCTCAAAAACAACACCGCATGCAAAGCACGCGGCGTCCACCAGATTCCTCCAAATTTGAACGAGACCATCCGTTCAGCCGCTCGATGTAGAGCAGCTGAAAACCCGGAGAAACCTGAATGAAGAAATCCCTCACGGCACTCGCCGCGCTGGCCGTCACCGGCCTGGCCTCTGCCCAATCGACCGTTACCTTGTTCGGCGTCATCGATGCCGGCGTGAGCTACCAGAGCGCCACGTCGCGTGACCCGGTCACGGGTGCGAGCAGCAAGCAGAGCCAATGGAGTCTTGCCAACTCCGGCTACAACTCGAGCCGCATCGGCTTTCGCGGTACCGAAGACCTGGGCGGCGGACTTGCTGCCAGCTTCTGGCTCGAAGCACCGATCAGCAACGACGACGGCGCCACCGGCATCGCCAACTTCAACCGTCGCTCCACCGTCAGCCTCTCCGGTGGCTTCGGTGAAGTGCGGCTGGGCCGCGACTACACGGCCACCTTCTGGAACGACACGGTGTTCGATCCGTTCGGAACGAACGGTTCGGGCTCCAGCGCGATCTACTCGGTGAGCAGCAGCGCGGGTCTTGCCAACTCGAACTACACGCGTGCAAGCAACATGGTCGGCTACTTCCTGCCGCCCAACCTCGGTGGCTTTTACGGGCAGGTCCAGTACAGCCTGAACGAGAACACCAAGACCAGCGCCACGGACACGACCGCCGAGATCAGCAGCAGCGCGGGTCGCTACGTCGGTGGCCGTTTCGGCTACGCGAACGGGCCGCTCGACATCGCATTGGCGGTGGGCCAGAACGTCGCGGTCGACACCACCACGCTCACGCGCAAGGTGCAGACCATCAACCTCGGCGCGTCGTACGACTTCGGCCCGGTCAAGCTGTTCGGCGAGCTCTCGAACGTGCAGAACAAGTTCGACCTGGCCGTCGGCAGCAGCCACGACAGCTACAACGGCTACTTGATCGGCGCGAGCATGCCGGTGGGCGCGGGCCTGATCCGCGCGTCGTACTCCACGGTGCGCTACAACGAAGGCGCCGTCGGCATCACCGGCGAAGACCCGCGCGTCAACAAGTTCGCGATCGGCTATGTGCACAACCTCTCCAAGCGCACCGCGCTGTATGCCACCGTCGCGCGCGTGAACAACCGCAACGACGCGGCCTACACCGGCAGCCTGGCGGCCGCGGCCACCACGGGCTTCGGCAGCAGCGGCGTGGGCTACACGGGCCTGCCGCGTTCGTCGACGGGCTATGACTTCGGCATTCGTCACGCGTTCTGACGACGCGCCCGGCCGGTGCGACGGGGCGCTCGCCCTGTCGCACGCGGTCGGCCAGTCAACGCTCTGAGCTGGTTCAAAAATGACGCGACGAATCCATCACCTCGCGGGCGTGCTGGCTGCTGCCGGCCTGTCGGGTTGCATCGTGCTGCCTCCACCCATGCTGCCCATGCCACCCAGGCCGCCGCCGATGTTTCGCGGCGGGCCGCCGCCCTTTCCGATGTCCTTCGAGCATCGCGGGCCGCCCATGGCGCCGTGGGATCTGTGCGAAGGCCAGCCTGAAGGTGCGCGGCCTGCGTTGCCGGGGCCGCGCGCGGATGCGCTGTCGGGCAGCTGCGAGCGCGGTACCTCGGGTGCGCTGGAATACCGTGCGCCTGGGCCGCGTTGAAGAGAGGTTGCACCCATGTACTCAGGCAACCTCGGGCTCGTCATTGCGACGGGCATTCTGCTCGGCCTGGCCGGTGTGGTCGCGATGATGGGTTCGCTGCTGATCGCGAACATACGGGCGGGCACAAGGGCTCGCGACGTGGCGGAGCAGGCGAGAAGCGACGCGCGGCAGAAGATGCTGGCGAGCAGCGTGCAGGACCTGCGGCCGCTGATCGGTGCAACACCGGATGCTGCGGACATCCGCTTCGATATCCAGCTTCCGTCCGAAGCCGTTCACGTCTTCGCCATCAAGGCAGAGCTGTGCGAACTGCTGGCCAAGGTCGCAGCGCATGCGGCGCGCGTGATGTCTGCCGGTGCGACGCTGCAGGTTTCCGCGCGCGTGGAATGCGGGCACGCCGTCGTCCATTGGCGCGATCTCGATGCAGACGATGTGCGACCGCCGCTCGCAAGATTCTTCGATGCACTCGATGCCGCTTCGCAGGCCAGCGCACGGGTGTGCGAGCGCATTGCCAGCAGTCACGGCGGTCGCATCTATTCGGCACCGCATGCCGACGGCGCGCTGGGCCTGACGCTTCGGCTGCCGCTGCACGGGGCCGTCGCCGGGGCTTGAAAGGCCGGGCTGCCGCGCTGTGGAACTCCGCGTCATACTCGCGGTCCCACGGTGCCGCCGCTTTTCCTTCCGATACCGAACGTGCGAATCACTGCCTCCTCGTCTTTTCTTCGTGTACTCGCTGCGAGCGCGATTTTTCTCGTTACCGGTGCGCTGCACGCGCAGGCCTTGCCGCCGGGCGTGCGGCTCGGCATGTCGGCCGATGAATTGCACGCTGCATTGCCTGCCGCCGAGCGCGTGCAGCGTCCGCAACGGCTGACCGGCGGTTTGCTTGGAAGCTGGCGTGCGGCGCCCGTCGAAATGGCGGGGTTGATGTTCGAGCCGACCTTCTTCTTCGCGGCATCGGAATTGCGGCGCGTCGAATACGTGGCCACTGCGCAGGCCGTGCCCGACAACGGCGCCTCCGCATTCGGCCAGCTCGTGCAATGGGGACGCGGCGTGTTCGGCAACGAACTCGCGTCGCGCGATCCGGGCAGCGCCTATGCGGCGTGGACGAGCAACGATGCCGATGTCTATGTGCAACAGGTCAGCGACCCGCGCCGTGCGACCGTGCGCCTGGTCTACAAGGCGCGGCAGCTGCGGGACGGCAGCGAGCTCTGAAGAAGAGCAAGGCCGCTCACCACCCATTCAGTTCAGGCGATCCCTCGCTGCGCCAGCTTCAGCAACGCAGCCGAGAGTTCTTCCATATCGACCGGCTTCAGCAGATGGTGATCGAAGCCGGCCCGCGCAATGCGCACCCGGTCGTCGGGCTGCCCCCAGCCGGTGAGCGCGATCAGCCCCATGCCGTGGTGCATTGCATGGACGCGAAGCCGGCGCGCGAGTTCGCAGCCGTCCATGCCCGGCATGCCGATGTCCAGGATGCCGAGCGTGGGGCGAAAGCCCTCGGCCTTTTGCAGCGCATCGGGGCCGCTGAACGCCACGGCTGTTTGCGCGCCCAACAGCTCCAGCAGCGTGGCCAGCGATTCCGCCGCATCGCGGTTGTCGTCGACCACGAGGATGCGGTGCCGCGCGGCGATGGCTTCCTGCGAACTGCGCTTGAGCGCACCCGCCTGGACGCCGTGGTCCAGCAGCGGGAGCCGCACCGTGAACTCGCTGCCCTGGTTGGGGCCATCGCTTTTTGCACTGATCTGGCCGCCGTGCAGTTCCACCAGGCTCTTCACCAGCGTGAGGCCGATGCCCAGCCCGCCCTGCGCGGCCCGCGCCGTGCCGCTCACCTGCACGAACATCTCGAAGATCGCACCGAGCATGTCCGCGGGGATGCCCGCGCCGCTGTCCTTGATGCGCACCACCGCATGGTCGTCGTCGTGCGCGACGAAGACGTCGATACGGCCACCCTCGGGCGTGTACTTGGCCGCGTTGTTCAGCAGGTTCGAGAACACCTGCGTGAGGCGCACGCCGTCGCCCTCGACGGCCTTGGATGCTTCTGGCAGGTGCACTTCGAGCGTGTGCCTGCCGGCATCCACCAGCGGCCGGCTCAGTTCCACGGCGCCGCGGATCACTTCGTTGAGCGCGAGCTCGCCCAGCTGCAGTTCGATTTTTCCGCGCGTGATGCGCGAGACCTCCATCAGGTCGTTCACCAGCCGCACCATGTGCTCCACCTGGCGCCCCATGAGCTGGTAGTAGGGCTGTGCCGTCTCCGGCGTCAGCGTCTTGCGCGTGAGGATCGCCAGCGCGGTGCTCAGCGGCGCCATCGGGTTGCGAAGCTCGTGCGCCAGGGTGGCCAGGAATTCGGTCTTGCGCTTGTCGGCTTCGCCGAGGTCTTCGAGGATCTTGCGCAGCTCGTACTGCCGCCGCCGGGCGCGCAATGCGCTGCGCAGCGCACTCACCAGCGAGGCCACGCGGATCGGCCGCTCCAGCACCGTCACGTTGGCCATGCCTTCCATGGCGGTGGTGATGGCGCGCGAGTCGGCGCCCTGGCGCGCGAGGATCAGCACCGGCAGGTCGGACCACGGCGGCTGCGCCGAGACCGCGTCCGCGAGATCGGCCGCGCCGCTGCCCGACAGCATTTCCTCGGACACCAGCAGCGCACCCGCGCCGTTTCCGATCTCGCGCATCAGCTCGGGGAGCGTGGGGCACACCTGCGTTTCGATGCCCGAGCGCGCGAGCACGGCCGTCGCCATGACGGCATCCTTCGATGTTGTCGTTCGCAGCAGAACGCGCAGCTGCGGGTTGTCGGTGGAGGTGGCCGCCGCCGTCACGGTGGCATCGCCGAAACGCCGTCCACGGGCACCGGCACCCCCGTCAGGATGCCCCTGAAGTGGCGCAGGGGCTCGCCGACCTTCAACCCATTGCGGTCCATCGAGAAGGCGCGAATCGTGCGCTCGTGCGCGCCGCCCCGTTTCTTGAGCACCGAGATCGCCTGCCGGACCTCGCCATCGGCCTCGAAGTAGCGCAGCAGCACCACGGCGTCGGCGAGGTAGCTGGCATCGACCGGCGTCTGCATCTGCATCCCGATCAGGCCGTGCTGCGCGCCCACCAGCAGCGTGGCCACGCCCGACTGCCCGAGGTAGGTAAGCAGCTCGTGCAGCTGCACGATCAGGAAGCGCTCGTCGGGCATCGCGTTGAGGTAGCCGTTCAGGCTGTCGATGACGATCACCGTCGCCGCCTGTTCGGTCACTGCAAGCCGTATCTCGTGCACCAGCTCGCCGGGCGAGAGCTCGGCGGGGTCCACCTGCTTGATGCGGATGTGGCCCGACTGCAGGTAGGGATCGAGATTCATGCCCAGGCCCTTGCAGCGCGAGCGCAGCGTGTTGACGCTCTCGTCGAAGATGAAGAGCGCCGCGCGCTCGTTGCGCTCGGCCGCGGCAATGGCGAACTGCACCGCCACCGACGACTTGCCCGTGCCCGGCGCGCCCACGAAAAGCGTGCTCGTGCCCTTCTCGAGTCCGCCGCCCAGCAGTGCGTCGAGCGCCGCGATGCCGCTGGGGAGCTTGATCTGGGCGGTGTCGTTGACGTGCTCGGCGGCCACCAGCCGCGGAAAGACCAGGAGGCCGCCGCGATTGATGCGGTAGTCGTGGTAGCCGCCGCGGAATGCCTGCCCGCGGTACTTGACCACCAGCAGCCGGCGCCGTGCCGAGCCGTAGTCGGAGTGCACCTGTTCCAGGCGCAGCACCGCGTGGGCGATGCTCTGCACCTGCAGGTCGTGTTCGGTGGCGGTCATGTCGTCGAGCAGCAGCACCGTGCATTGCCGGCCCGCGAAGAACTGCTTGAGCGCGAGGATCTGCCGGCGATAGCGCAGCGACGTGCCCGACAGGAGCCGCAACTCCGACAGCGAATCGAAGACGATGCGCGAGGGCTTGAGCGTCTCCACGTCGCCGAGGATGCGCAGCGTGGTTTCGCTGAGTTCGACCTCGGACGGATGGAACATCGTGTATTGCTCTTCGGGCTGCAGGGCGTCCTGCGCGGGGAGCATTTCGCGCACATGGATGCGCGAGAGGTCCCAGCCGTGGGAGGCGGCCACGCCGCGCAGTTCGGTCTCGGTTTCGGAGAGCGTGACGTACAGCACCGACTCGCCCCGGCGCGCGCCTTCGAGCAGGAACTGCAGCGCGATGGTGGTCTTGCCCGCGCCCGGTGTGCCCTCCACGAGGTACAGGCGGTTGGGCTCCAGGCCGCCGCCGAGCACATTGTTCAGCCCGGGGACGCCGATGCCCAGAAGCTCGGGAGTGTTCGGCTCCATCCTCTTCTCCATGAAAAATTCGGGAAACCAAATTCAATCATGGGTGCCGCGCGAGCACATGCGGCAGGAGGCCGGAAAAGAGGCTGACCGCTTGTCAGCCGCCGCCTCATCGTGCGGGGTGGAAGGCGGCGGGGGTGTTGTCCTGCACGCCGATGCGCAACTGGCTGGCGCTCTTCAGTCGGCCGTGAGCATGCCGCGCTGTTCGATGAACGCCACCACCTCGTCGACGCCCGTGTGGGTCTTGAGGTTGGTCATCACGTAGGGCCGCTGGCGGCGCATGCGCTGGGTGTCCTGTTCCATCACTTCCAGGCTGGCGCCCACGTACGGCGCGAGGTCGATCTTGTTGATGACGAACAGGTCGCTCTTGGTGATGCCGGGGCCGCCCTTGCGCGGAATCTTCTCGCCGGCGGCCACGTCGATGACGTAGATCGTCAGGTCCGACAGCTCGGGGCTGAAGGTGGCAGCCAGGTTGTCGCCGCCCGATTCGACGAACACGATGTCGGCATCCGGAAAGTCTTCGAGCATGCGGTCGATGGCTTCGAGGTTGATCGATGCGTCTTCGCGGATCGCGGTGTGCGGGCAGCCGCCCGTTTCCACGCCCATGATGCGTTCAGCGGGCAGCGCGCCGGCCACGGTGAGAAGACGCTGGTCTTCCTTGGTGTAGATGTCGTTGGTGATGGCGACGAGGTCGTACTTGTCGCGCATCGCCTTGCAGAGCATCTCCAGCAGCGTGGTCTTGCCCGAGCCGACGGGGCCGCCGATGCCCACGCGCAGCGGGGGCAGTCTCTTGGTGCGGTGGGGGATGTGGTGCAGGGCGGAGGTCATGGGCGTTGTCCGGTTCGGTCAGCTTCGAAAGAGGCGGGAATATTGTGTTTCATGGCGGGCCGACAGCACGGCCAGCAGGGGCGCGAAGGCCTGGCGCTCGTCGTCGCCCAGGTTCATCGCACGGTCGACGGCCGCGGGGATTTCGTTCGCGAGCCGCGCGAGGATGCGCTGGCCCGCGCTCTGGCCGAGGGGCACGGCCTTGACGGCGGCCGCCACCATGTTCTCGGCCCAGCCGAAGGCGAAGGCGAGGCAGCCGTCGTGCACCGTGGCGCCGGTGCGGCTGAGCGCGAAGGCAAAGGCCACGGGGTAGCTCGCGGGCAGGTCCTTGAAGACCTCGGCCGTGTCCGCGTGGTGCAGCTTGAGCCATTCGACGAAGGAGCGGCCCATCTGCTCGGTCTGCAGGAAGAACTCGGCCGATTCGCGGGTGGTCATGACCCACGCGTTGAGTTGGCGGATGCGCGCTGCGTCTTCCGCACGCCAGGCGGGGATGGCCTGTGCGACCAGTGCGAGGTCGCCGCGCGCGAAGCTCAGGTGCAGCTGGTCGGCGATCCACTCGGTGGCCTTGGCTTCTGAATCGATGCCAGCCCATTCCACCGCCGCCTCGATGCCTTCGGAGTACGAGAAGCCGCCGACGGGCAGGGCCGGGGAGGCGAGCCAGATGAGCTGCAGCAGGCTGTGGGCGCTGGCCGGGTCGGGCATGTCAGTGGGAGTGGCCGTGGTGGCTGTGGTCGTGACCGTGCGGATGGTCGGCATGGTCATCGAGCAGCTCCGGCGCGAGCACGAGCGGCTTCGGGCCTTTGCTGCCGCCGTGCGAATGGCCGTGGTCGTGCGCATGGTCATGGCTGCCGCCATGCGAATGCTCGTGCGAACCGTAGGCGCCGCCCTCGGGTTCGAAGGCTTCTTCCACGGCAACAACGATCAGGTGCATCGAGCGCAGCATGTCGGCCAGCACGTGGTCGGGCTCGATCTTCAGGTGGTCGGGCTTGAGCTCGATCGGCACATGCCGGTTGCCCAGGTGGTAGGCCGCGCGCGTCAGGTCGAAGGGCGTGCCGTGGGCCGTGCAATGCGTGATGCGCAGCACCGGCTGCGGCGCTGCGATGACGCGGATCAACGAGCCGTCTTCGGCCACCAGCACATCGCCGCCACGCACCGCGGTGCCACGCGGCAGGAAGATGCCGAGCTGCCGGCCTTGCGAGTCGGTGGCGTCGAAGCGGCTTTTCTGGCGGATGTCCCAGTCGAGTTCGATGGTGGCGGCGCGCTTGAGCAGCACGGGCGCGAGGCCCCGGCCCTGCGGCATGAGTTTGTTGGCGGTGAGCATGTTGCGAAAAAGGAGCGCCCGGAGGCGCCCGTTGGCTGGATGAATACCTTCGAGGATACGCAGCCTGTCAAGCAGGCGAATGCCCTGGCTTCAGAAGAGGAAATACCGCTGCGCCATCGGCAGCAGCTTCGCCGGCTCGCAGGTCAGCAGGTGCCCGTCGGCGCGCACCGCATAGGTCTGTGCATCGATCTCCATCTTCGGCGCGTAGCCGTTGTGGATCAGGTCGCTCTTGCGCACGTTGCGGATGTTCTTCACCGCGCTGAGGTTCTTGGCCAGACCGTAGCGCTCCTTGATGCCCGAGGCCAGCCCGGCCTGCGAGACGAAGGTGAGCGAGCTCTTCGCGAGCGAGCCGCCGTACGCGCCGAACATCGGCCGGAAGTGCACCGGTTGCGGCGTCGGAATCGATGCGTTCGGATCGCCCATTGCCGCCATCGCGATCGTGCCGCCCTTCAGGATGGTGAAGGGCTTCACGCCGAAGAAGGCAGGCTTCCAGATCACGATGTCGGCCCACTTGCCGACCTCAAGCGAGCCGACCTCGTGCGCGATGCCGTGCGCGATCGCCGGGTTGATCGTGTACTTGGCGACATAGCGCTTCGCTCGGAAGTTGTCGTTGCGCTCGCTGTCTTCGGGCAGCGTTCCGCGTTGCACCTTCATCTTGTGCGCGGTCTGCCAGGTGCGGATGATCACTTCGCCGACGCGGCCCATGGCCTGGCTGTCGGAGCTGAACATGCTGATCGCGCCCAGGTCGTGCAGCACGTCCTCGGCGGCGATGGTTTCCTTGCGGATGCGCGATTCGGCAAAGGCCAGGTCTTCGGCGATGCCGGCATCGAGGTGATGGCACACCATGAGCATGTCGACGTGTTCGTCGAGCGTGTTCACGGTGTAGGGCATCGTGGGGTTGGTGGAAGAGGGCAAGAAGTTCGCCTCGCCCACCACGCGCAGGATGTCCGGTGCATGGCCGCCGCCCGCACCCTCGGTGTGGAAGGCGCAGATCGAGCGCCCGCCCACGGCCGCGATGGTGTTCTCGACGAAGCCCGATTCGTTGAGCGTGTCGCTGTGGATCGCCACCTGCGTGTCGGTGGCGTCGGCCACGTCCAGGCAATTGCTGATCGCCGAGGGCGTGGTGCCCCAGTCTTCGTGCAGCTTGAGGCCCATCACACCGGCTTCGATCTGCTCGTGCAGCGCATCCGGTAGGCTCGCGTTGCCCTTGCCGAGGAAGCCCAGGTTCATCGGGAATGCATCGGCCGCCTGCAGCATGCGCTCGATGTGCCAGGGGCCGGGCGTGGCGGTGGTCGCAAACGTGCCGGTGGCGGGGCCGGTGCCGCCGCCGAGCATGGTGGTCACGCCGGAAGACAGCGACTCCTCGATCTGCTGCGGGCAGATGAAGTGGATGTGGCTGTCGATGCCGCCCGCGGTGACGATGTTGCCCTCGCAGCTGATGATCTCGGTGCCGGGGCCGATGACGATGTCCACGCCCGGCTGCACGTC
The DNA here is from genome assembly GCF_024701975.1 of Variovorax sp. ZS18.2.2. Classification (GTDB taxonomy): domain Bacteria; phylum Pseudomonadota; class Gammaproteobacteria; order Burkholderiales; family Burkholderiaceae_C; genus Variovorax. The sequence continues at coordinate 544,508 of NZ_JANLNM010000003.1, read as the reverse complement.
GGGGTTGCCGGCCTTGCCGATGGCGGCGATGCGGCCGTCCTTCAGGCCGATGTCGGCTTTCACGATGCCCCAGTGATCGACGATGAGCGCGTTGGTGAGCACGGTGTCGACGGCGCCTTGCGCGCGGGTGCGCTGCGATTGCGCCATGCCGTCGCGGATGGTCTTGCCGCCGCCGAACTTCACTTCTTCGCCGTAGCCGCCGGCACGCAGCGTGTAGTCGGCCTCGACTTCGATCAGCAGTTCGGTGTCTGCAAGGCGGACCCGGTCGCCCACGGTGGGGCCGAAGATTTCTGCATAGGCGCGTCGCCCGATGGTGGCCATGTTTTAAAGCTTCCCTTGAACCAGGCCGCGAAAGCCGTAGACGATGCGATCGCCCGAGTAATCGACCAGCTCGACCGTGCGCTGTTGCCCCGGCTCGAAGCGCACCGCGGCGCCCGAGGCAATGTTCAGCCGCATGCCGCGCGCGGCTTCGCGGTCGAAGCCGAGGGCGCCATTGGTCTCGGCGAAGTGATAGTGCGAGCCGACCTGGATTGGCCGGTCGGCGGTGTTCTGCACCACCAGCGTGAGGGTGCGGCGGCCGGGGTTGAGCGTGTGCTCGCCGTCGTCGGTGAGGAGTTCGCCGGGGGTCATGGCGATCAGACGGCCTGTGCCAGCAGCGTTGCGCCCAGCACCACCACGGCGGCGCCGGCCACGCGGGGCAGCCAGGCGTTGGCGTGGCGCAAGGCCCAGCCGAACGCGATGCCCGCGAGGTGCAGCAGCACGGTCGCGCTGACCATGCCGGCCAGAGTGAGCGCAGCGCCTTCTTCGCCCGCGAGTTCGTGGCCGTGGGCCACGCCGTGGAAGATGGCGAACACGCCGACCACGGCCATGGCGACAACCGCTGGCAGGTGAATGCGCGTGACCACCAGCAAGCCCAGCACCAGCAGCGAGGCCGCGATCATCGGTTCGACGGCCGGCAGTTGAACGCCGGCGAGGCCCATCAACGCACCCACGAGCAGCATGCCGGCGAAGGCCAGCGGCGCCCAGAGCAGGTCGGGCCAGGCGCGGCGCGCGGCCAGTGCGCTCCAGAAGCCGACCGCCACCATGGCCGCGAGGTGGTCGGCCCCGGTCAGCGGATGCAGGAAGCTGGTGGTGAAGCCGTGGTGCAGGCCGCCGTCGACGCCTGTGTGGGCGCTGGCCGCGAGCGGCAGGAGGAGGGCGAGCAGGGCGAGGGTCTTGGAAGTGGTTTGGCGCATGACGGTTCTTCTTTGGATCGGGTCAGACGATGGGCTGATGGACGGTGACCAGCTTGGTGCCGTCCGGAAAGGTGGCTTCGACCTGGATGTCCGGAATCATCTCGGCGATGCCGTCCATCACGTCGGCGCGGGTGAGCACCGAGCGGCCCTCGCTCATGAGTTCTGCGACGCTCTTGCCGTCGCGGGCGCCTTCCATCACGGCGGCGGAGATGAGGGCGATGGCTTCGGGGTAGTTGAGCTTCAGGCCGCGGGCCTTGCGGCGTTCGGCCAGCAACGCCGCGGTGAAGATCAGCAGCTTGTCTTTTTCGCGCGGGGTCAGTTCCATGGGAGCGGCATCGGGTGGCTGGGGGAGGAGTCGGCCATTATGGGCAAGCCTTCTTCTTTGCAACAGTCGTGCCCTGTTCGCCAAAAGTCGTACGGATGGCACGAAAGATGCACCGAAACGGTGTGAATTCCGACGCCACGACCACGACTCCCGACGACGCCCCGCAGCGCATCGTCAAGGTCCGGCGCGACTACAACAGCTGGGTCGCGAGCGAAACGCTCGAAGACTACGCGCTGCGCTACACGCCGCAGCGCTTTCGCAAGTGGTCCGAATGGCGGGTGGCCAACACGGCCTTCGGAGCCGCATCGTTCCTGATCCTCGAGGCGGTGGGCGCCACGCTGCTGGTGCAGTACGGCTTTGCCAATGCCTTCTGGGCGATCCTGGTCACCGGGCTCATCATCTTCCTGGCGGGGCTGCCGATCAGCGTGTATGCGGCGCGCTACGGCATCGACATGGACCTGCTTACCCGAGGCGCTGGCTTCGGCTACATCGGCTCGACGCTCACCTCGCTGATCTACGCGAGCTTCACCTTCATCTTCTTCGCGCTCGAGGCGGCCGTGATGGCCTATGCGCTGGAACTGGCGCTGGGCATCCCGCCGGTCTGGGGCTATCTGGTGTGCGCGCTGGTGGTCATTCCGCTGGTCACGCACGGGGTGTCGGCCATTAGCCGGCTGCAGCTTTGGACGCAGCCGCTCTGGCTGCTGATGCTGGTGGTGCCCTTTGTGTTCGTGCTCGTGCGCGATCCTGGTGCGTTCGCGGGCATCGTGCACTACAACGGGGTCAAGACCAGCACCAAGGGTTTCGATCTGCACCTGTTTGGCGCTGCCCTGACGGTCGGCATCGCATTGATCACCCAGATGGGGGAGCAGGCCGACTACCTTCGGTTCATGCCTGCGCGCACCGCCACCACCCGCGGGCGATGGTGGGCGGGCGTGTTGGCCGGCGGCCCCGGCTGGGTGGTGCTGGGCGTGCTCAAGATGCTGGGCGGGGCGTTGCTGGCCTACCTGGCCATCACGCACATGGTGCCGGTGGAGCGCGCGGTCGATCCGAACCAGATGTACCTCGCGGCCTACGAGTACGTGTTTCCGAACTACGGCTGGGCGGTGGCCGCGACGGCGCTGTTCGTGGTGATCTCGCAGCTCAAGATCAACGTGACCAACGCCTATGCGGGCTCGCTGGCGTGGAGCAACTTCTTCTCGCGCGTGGCGCACAGCCATCCGGGGCGGGTGGTGTGGGTGGTGTTCAACGCGCTCATCGCCTTCATGCTGATGGAGATGAATGTGTTCGAGGCGCTGGGCGATGTGCTCGGGCTGTTCGCCAATATCGCCATCGCCTGGATGATGTCGGTGGTGGCCGATCTGGTCATCAACAAGCCGCTGGGGCTCTCGCCGCCGGGCATCGAGTTCAAGCGCGCGCACCTGTGGGACATCAACCCGGTGGGCGTGGGCGCGATGGCGCTGGCCTCGGTGCTGTCGATCACCGCGCACCTGGGCGTGTTCGGGCCGCTGGCGCAGGCGTTCTCGGCGCTGATTGCACTGGGCACCGCACTCATCGCCTCGCCGCTGCTGGCGTGGGCGACCGGCGGCAAGTACTACCTGGCGCGGGCTTCCGATGCGACCGGTGCCGTGCCCTTCACGCCGGCGGCGGGCGGGCGTGCGGTGCGCTGGGCGAAGGTCGAATCGGACGAAAGCGGCAGCTACCAACGCCTGAAGGTGCAGCACTGCGTGATCTGCGAGCGCGAATACGAAGCGCCGGACATGGCGCATTGCCCGGCGTACCAGGGCGCGATCTGCTCGCTGTGCTGCACGCTCGATGCGCGCTGCGGCGACCTGTGCAAGCCGCATGCGAGCCTGTCGTCGCAATGGTCCGGCGCATTGCGCTGGCTGCTGCCGCGGCGCAGCTGGCGCTACCTGGACACCGGGCTCGGGCACTTCCTGCTGCTGATGTTGATCATCGTGCCGCTGCTGGCCGTGGTGTTCGGCGTGCTCTATCAACAGGAACTGCGGGCGCTCGCCGAAAGCGCGGTCGAGCTCGCGTCGCAGGCCGGCGTGTCGGAGGCATGGGCGGGCGTGCAGCAGTCCGCGCTGCGCTCGGGGTTTCTCAAGGCGTACATGGCGCTCTTGGTCATCGCGGGCATCGTCGCGTGGTGGCTGGTGCTTGCGCACCAGAGCCGCAAGGTCGCGCAGGAAGAATCGAACCGCCAGACGCATTTACTGGTGCGCGAGATCGAATCGCACCGCGAGACCGACCGCGCACTGCAGGCCGCCAAGCAGACCGCCGAAGAGGCGAGGGCGGTGGCTGAGCAGGCCCAGCGCGCCGCCGACCAGGCCAACCAGGCCAAGAGCCGCTACATCAGCGCCATCAGCCACGAGCTGCGCACGCCGCTCAACAGCATCCTGGGCTACGCGCAGCTGATGGGCGAAGACCACTCGGTGCCGCCGCATCGCCAGCAGGCCGTGGCGGTCATCAAGCGCGGGGGCGAGCATCTGCTCTCGCTCATCGAAGGCACGCTGGCCATCGCGCACATCGAGGCCGGCAAGCTCACGCTGCATGCGCGGCCGATGCGCTTTGCCGACACCATGCGCGAGCTGGCCGACATGTTCGAGTTGCAGGCGGCCGAGAAGGGGCTGCAGTTCCGCTTCGAGGCGGCAGGCGCCCTGCCCGAGGTGGTGCGCGCCGACGAGAAGCGGGTGGGTCAGATCCTCATCAACCTGCTGGGCAACGCGATCAAGTTCACGGCGGCGGGGCAGGTCACGCTGCGGCTTGCGTATGCGCGCGAGTTCGCGGCCATCGAGATCGAGGACACGGGCCCTGGCATGACGACCGAGGACATCGACCGCATCTTCGAGCCCTTCGCGCGCGGCAATGCGGCCGCCTCGTCGGCACCGGGTGCGGGCCTGGGCCTCACCATCGCCAAGATGCTGACCGACCTGATGGGCGGCGAGATGAAGGTGCAGAGCACACCGGGCGTGGGGTCGCTGTTCTGCGTGCGGCTCTTCCTGCCGCGAGTGCACGACACCGCGGTGGGCGCGAACAGGCCGGCGCCCGTGGCGCGTGCGCGCCGTGGCTACGAAGGCCCGCGCCGGCGCCTCCTGGTGGTCGACAACGAAGAGGCCGACCGCGACCTGCTCGACCATGTGCTCGCGCCGCTGGGCTTCGAGCTCCGCACGGCCGCCAGCGGCCACGATGCGCTGGACCTGATCGCTGCCGGCTACCGGCCCGATGCGATGTTCGTGGACCTCGCGATGCCCGGCATCGACGGCTGGGAAACCATCCGCCGCGCACGCAAGCTCGGCCTGACCGATGAGGCCGTGGCCATCGTCTCGGCCAACGCCTTCGACAAGGGCCTGGACAACGACGTGGGCATCGCGCCCGAGGACTTCTTCGTGAAGCCCGTGCGCCACACCGAGTTGCTCGACTGGCTCGAGCGTCGGCTCGGCCTCAAGTGGACCGACACCGCCGCCGTGTTGCCTGCACCGGCCGCACCGAAGACGATGCAACCGCCGTCGCGCGAGCGCCTGCGCGCACTCGACGAAGCGGTGAGCCTCGGCTACTTCCGCGGCATCATGAACCAGCTCGACGACATCGACACCGAACAGCCCGAGTGCATGGCATGGACCGAGGCGCAGCGCGTGCTGGCGCGCCAGTTCCAGTTCGAGGCCATGAGCCGGGCGCTGGCCGAAGCAGTGAGTGCGCCATGACAACCACCCCGCCTCCAGAAACATCACCCCTCGCACGAAGCTTGCGCGACGAGGGCGTCAACGCCGACCTCGTGCTCATCGTGGACGACGTGCCCGACAACCTCGCGGTGCTGCACGACGCGCTCGACGAATCGGGCTACACCGTGCTCATTGCCACCAGCGGCGAGCAGGCGCTGCAGCGCGCCGCGCAGGCCCGACCCGACATCGTGCTGCTCGACGCGATGATGCCGGGCATCGACGGCTTCGAGGTCGCGCGCCGGCTCAAGGCCGATGCGGCCACCGCGCACATTCCCATCGTGTTCATGACCGGCCTCACCGAAACCGAGCACCTCGTGGCCGCGCTCGAAGCGGGCGGCGTCGATTACGTGACCAAGCCCATCAAGCCGAAGGAGGTGCTGGCGCGCATGAACGTGCACCTGCAGGGCGCGCGCCGCGCGCGGCAGGACGCGCGGCAGGCCGGCCAGGCGCGCAACGCGCTCGATGCCTTCGGCTACGCGAGCATCACCGTGCGCCTGCCCGAGGGCCGGCTGATCTGGCAGACGGCCCTCGCGCGCGACCTGCTGCACCGGTATTGCGAAACGCGCGCCCCCGAGACGCCGCCGGCGGTGCTCGAATGGCTGCTGCGCCACACGCCCGATGCGCGCCAGCGCGGCATCGAGCCGCCGGCGCTCTCCATCGTCCAGGGCGCGAGCAGCCTCACGCTGCGCCTGCACCAGCAGACCGGCCACGATGACGACGGCGACGAGTGGATGATCATCATGCGCGAGGTGTCCGACACCGGCGTGATCGAGGCGATGAGCCTGAGCCTGAAGCTCACCGCGCGCGAGGCCGAGGTGCTGTACTGGGTGGTCAAGGGCAAGACGAACAAGGACATCGGCGAGATCCTCGGCAGCAGCCCGGCCACGGCCAAGAAGCACCTGGAGCGGGTGTATGTGAAGCTGGGCGTCGAGACGCGCACCGCCGCGGCCGGCGTGGCCATCAAGCGCATCCGCGAGCTGCAGCCCCAGTTCGAGATCTGAGCCTGCTGCGGCGCGTCACCGCGCCGACTTTCCGCCTCCCTAGAATGGTCCGAGGGCCTTGGGATGCGCGATGAAGAACAGGCAAAGAACAACAATCCGACGATCGAGCCGCGGCTGGCATCCCAGCTGGCTGTGGATGGCTTCCTGCGCGCTGGCGAGCACGGGCGCGCAGGCCGCGGGCCATTTCGATGTCGACGACGCGGGCACGCTCGATCCCGGCCAGTGCCAGTACGAGACCTGGTGGGGCCGCACCGGTGTCGAGCCGGTCACGGGCTTTCACATCGGGCCGTCGTGCCGCGTCGGGCCTGTCGAGTTGGGGCTGAACATCGACCGCCTCTCGGTTCAGGACGTACAGCGCGTGCATTCGATCACCGCCGGGCCGCAGCTCAAGTGGACCTTCCTCGGACAAGCCGCAGATGCGCCGCTCAGCGCAGCTGTGTCGATGGGCACCGTGTCCGATCTCCGGCGCGGCGGCCGCATGGGCGGGCAGTTCGTGGTGCCGGTGACCTGGCGGCCGACCGGCAGCCTGCAGGTCCATGCGAATCTCGGCGCCGACTGGGCGCTCGGCACCGGCGTGCGTACCCCGCGCGGTGGCCTGGCTGCCGAATGGGCGCTCAACGATGCCGTGTCCGTGATCGCCGAGCGCAGTCGCGCTTCGGGTGCCTGGACCTCGCGCATCGGTGGCCGCTTCAGTCTCACGCCGCTGATCAGCGTGGACATCAGTGCCTCGCGTACCCGGCCGGTGGGCGGGTGGGGCGTGACCGGCTTCGTGGTCGGGCTCAACCACGAGTTCACCTGGAAGTGAGTCGACCTGCCTAACGCAGATAGCGCTGCATGCGCTTCTCGTCCTCGGCCAGCTGCAGGCGCATCAGCGAGAGAAAGTCGCGCGCCGTCGCCGAGAGCACCTTGCCCGCCGGCAGGGCCAGGATGCAGGTGAAGTGCACGTCGATCGACAGCCGGCGCACCACCAGCCCGCGCTCCGCGTAGTCGAGCGCGGTGATCGGGTTGACCAGCCCTACGCCCAGGCCGCGCAACGCCATCTCGCACACGCTGGCCGCATACGGGGTCTGCACCAGCACGCGCAGCGCCACGCCGTACGGCGCGAGCGCGGCTTCGAGGCGCTGGTGCGAAGGGTCTTCGGGGTTGAGCGCGAGAAAGGGCGCCTCCGCCAATTGTTCCGGCTCGATGATCTTGAAGCGCGTGAGCGCATGGCCCTCGGGCATCACCACCACGCCGGGAAAGCGCGCGAAGGTCGAGTGGTCGATGCCTTCGAGCGAGAGTTCGTCGGCCATGAGCCCGAAGTCGGAGATGCCCATCGCCACCCGGTCGCGCACGTCCTTGGAGCTCAGCACCTGCAGCGACACCTGCGGCCAGGGGCTCGCGCCGCGGTGCGCCTTCAGCCGCGCGAGGGCACGCGGCATGAAGCCGAGGCCGTAGGCGGGATAGCAACTGAGTTCCAGCTGGGTCAGGCCGAAGTCGCGGAGGCTCCGCACGCGGTGCTCGATGGCGTCCATGCCGATGAACACGCGTTCCACCTCGATCCACAGCGCGCGCGCTTCGGGCGTGGGCACCAGCCGCCCGCCCGCGCGCTGGAACAGCAGCATGCCCGCCTGCGCTTCGAGCCGCTTGAGAGACTGGCTGATCGCGGGCTGCGTCACATGCAGCAAGGCGGCCGCCTTGCGGGTGGAGCTGCCGCGCATCAGGGCCCGGAACGTCTCGATTTCGGCGAATCGCATCGATGGCCACCGATAAGTTTATTTATCGATTGAGTATCTGAAGGTGCGTAATTTTATTTCCGAATGCATAAGATTTGCGCACAACTTCCAACCCGCCCACCCCGTGACGCCCTCGCCAGTTCTGGACTTCAAGTTCGCCGCCTTGCCCGCGGATCCCTCGGCCCATCATCCGGGGAGCCTTTCGCACCCCGCGTCCAGCGCCTTGGCCCGAACGCTCAAGCCGGTGCGCAATCCGCGTTTGCGGGGCCTGCAGTGCCTGCGCTGCGATGCGCTCTACCCGGTCACGCTGACGCACGACGGCTGCCCCGCCTGCAAGAAGGCGGGCTTTCACGTCGCATTGCGCGCGAGCTACCTGCCCGACCTGGGAGACGCGACAGAGCGAGCCGAAGGCCACGATGCGATCCCCATGCCCTACACGCCGGGCTTCACCCTCGGCGAGGGTCAGACGCCGATGCTGGAGATGCAGGAGCTGGCCCGGCATTTCGACGTCGCGCGGCTCGGCCTCAAGGACGAATCGAGCAACCCCACCGGGTCCCACAAGGACCGCATGACGGCGGTGGGCGTGGCGCAGGCGCTGGACTTCGGCGCCCACACGCTGGTGCTCGCTTCGTCGGGCAATGCGGCGGTGTCGGCGGCGCACTACGCTTGGGCGGCGGGCCTGCGCTGCGAGGTGGCCACCTACGAAGGCATGCCGGCGACCTATTCGCGGCAGCTCGATGCACTGGGCGCGCGGCGCTATGTGTTCGCCGACAACGCCGGCCGCTGGGCCTTCGTGCGCGAGCGCTCGCAATACCCCGGCTATTTCGCGCTGACCAACTACCGCCTGCCTGCACTCGGCAGCGCACCGCTGGCCATCGAGGGCTACAAGACCATCGCCACCGAATGCGTGGCCGACGCCGGCCTGCCGGACCACATCGTGATTCCCACCGCGCGCGGCGATCTCGCCTGGGGCATCTACGCGGGCTTTCGCGACCTGCTGGCCGCAGGGCGCATTCCGCGTCTGCCGCGGCTCTGGCTGGTGGAGCCGTTCCCGCGCCTGGCGCGCGTGTTCGCGGGCGGCGCGATCAACGGCAGCTACCCCGGCCACACCGCACAGTTCTCGACGGCGGGCGCCACCGTGACCTACCTGCAGTGGCAGGCAGCGGCCGCCACCGGCGGTGGGGCGGTGGTGGTGAGCGACGACGAGGCGCGTGCTGCGCGGCGGCTTCTTACGGCTGCCGGCGTGAGCGCCGAACTGTGCGCGGCCGGCGGCCTGGCCGCGCTGGGGCAGTTGCGCGAGACCGGTGCCATCGCCGCCGATGCGCATGTGGTGCTGATGCTCACCGCGAATGCATCGAGCGATCCGAGCTGGCCCGACCCGGCCGTCTAACCCTCAAGGAGCCACCCATGCCGACGATGCATCGCCGGGCCTTTCTGGCCGCCGGCTCTACAGCCCTGCTCGCTGCAGCGCGACCTGCATGGGCCGCTTACCCCGACCGGCCGATCAAGCTCGTCGTGCCCTGGGCCGCAGGCGGCAGCACCAACGCCATCGCGCGTGCCATGGCGCAGCGCATGAGCCAGACCATAGGCAGCCCGGTGATCGTCGACAACCGCCCCGGCGCGGCCGGCATGATCGGCACCGATGCGGCCGCCAAGGCCGCGCCCGACGGCTACACCATCGCCATCGTCGAGCTGCCGCATGCGATCGCGCCAGCGGTGACGGCGAAGCTCCCGTACGACCTGCTGCGCGACTTCACGCCCGTGACCATGATCGGGACCTCGCCGCTGGTGTTCTTCGCGGGCATGGACGACGACAGCAAGGACTTCAAGACCTTCATCAAGTCGGCCGCCGCCAAGCAGGCACCGCCCGCCATCGCGCACAGCGGCGCAGGCACCGTGAGCCATCTCGCGGCCGAAATGCTCGCGAGCCGCACGAACATCCGTTTCAACATGGTGCCGTACAAGGGCTCTGCACCGGCGCTGACCGATGTGGCGGCCGGCACGGTGGCTGGCCACTTCGCGACGCTGGCCAGTGGTTCCAGCCTTGCAGGCGGCAACAGGATCCGTCCGTTGCTCGTCACGAGCACGCAGCGCGTGACCATCGCCGGCCTGCAGAACGTGCCCGCGCTGGCGGAGAGCAACCTCAAGGGCATGGAGATCGATCAGTGGTGGGCCATGGTGGCGCCGGCCACCACGCCGCTCGACGTGATCGAGAAGCTGCGCCGCGAGGCCATCGCGGCGCTCGAGCATCCCTCGGTGAAGGAGCGGATGTCGGTGCTGGGCGTGCAGATGAAGGGCTCGACGCCGGGCGAGCTGCGCGCGTTCCTTCGCTCGGAGGCCGAGCGCTGGCAGAAGGTGGCGCACGAGGTCGGCTTGCAGCCGCAATAGACCCCGACCCGCTGCTAATTACTTCGCGTCGCTGTAGACGGTGGCGCGCGAGACGCCCATGTGCGCCGCTGCGATTTCGGCGCCGCGGCGGATCTCGAGGAAGCCGGCCTTCTTCAACTCCTGCACGAGCTGCTTGCGGTCGGCCGGTTTCAGCGACCGCGAACTGGTAGCGCGTGACGCGGCGAATTCGTCGATGCGCGCGTGGATGCGCTCCGAATGGCCCGCGCCCGTATCGAGGCTCTCGTGCACCTCCCGCTCGTCGATGCGCGTGAACTGCGAGATCGCACCCTGGAAGCTCTGGAACAGCGTGAGGTCGACGTTCAGGCACAGCGCGGCCACGTACTCGCCGCTCTCGTCCTTCACGCCGATGGAGGTGCTCTTGACCTTGCGGCCGTCGGAAAAGGTGTTGGCGTAGTTCGAAATCACCGCCGGGTACTCGGGGTCGCGGATGCGGGCGAGGCCGAGCTCGGTGACCGATTGACCCACCTGCCGCCCGCTCAGGTTGTTCTCGATCGCGTAGATCGCGTTCTTCGGATTGCTGAGGTCGTGCACCACGACTTCGCAGAAGGGCGCAAAGGTTTCGCCGAGGCCTTCGGCCATGTTGCGCAGCATCTCCAGGAGCTGCTTGTTGGACTTCTTCTTCATGGCGGGGAATGTATCCAGTTCTGGACGAAGAATCCAAACTGTACGGAAAGTCCATGTTTGGATATATCATCCAAATCCAGAAAGATCCTCCAGGAGAACCGCGCATGACACGCCAGGAACCCGCACGCTATATCGATCCCCGCACCGGCCGGTACCACGACCTCTCGGAACGCCGTTGGCGCTCCGACGACGGCAATCCGATGATGGTGACGCCGCTGCCCGGCATCACCCGCGACGACATCGATGGGCGCGAGCGCTCGGTGTGGCGCTACCGCGCGGCGCTGCCGGTGGTGATCGACACGCCCGCGAGCATGGGCGAAGGCTGTACGCCGCTGGTGCAGAAGCGCTGGGGCGCATTCGAGCCCTACTTCAAGCTCGAGTGGTTCAACCCAACCTGCAGCTTCAAGGACCGTGGTGCGTCCGTGATGATTTCGTTCCTGCGGCAGCTGGGCATCCATGCGGTGCTGGAAGACAGCTCAGGCAATGGCGGCGCGGCCATTGCTGCCGCGGGCGCGGCGGCGGGCATCAAGGTGAAGGTGCTCGCGCCCAGCTACACGCCGGCGCCGAAGGTCGCGCAGATTCGCGCTTTCGGCGCCGAGGTGCAACTCGTGCCGGGGCCGCGCGAGGAGTCCGAATACGAAGCGATGCGCCAGTCCGAATCGATCTTCTATGCGAGCCACAACTGGCATCCGTTCTTCCTGCAGGGCACGAAGACGCTGGCCTATGAACTCTGGGAAGACCTGGGGTTCGTCGCACCCGACAACGTGGTGATTCCAGCCGGCGCGGGCAGCAATGTGCTCGGGTGCTGGATCGGCTTCAAGGAGTTGCTGGCGGCGGGGCAGATCGCGAAGCTGCCGCGGATCTTCGTGGCGCAGCCGCTGAATTGCTCGCCTGTGGATGCGAGCTTCGTCGCAGGCGTCGACACGCTGGTCGACCGCATCGTGAAGCCGACGATCGCCGAAGGCACGGCCATCAAGCGGCCCGTGCGGCTGCAGGAGATTCTTCAGGCGCTGCGCGAGACGAATGGCAAGACGGTGGCGCTGACCGAAGAGCAGATCGCAGCCGCCGTGCGCCGGCTGGCCTCGACCGGGTTGTATGCCGAGCCGACGTCCGCAACGGCGGCCGCGGCCATCGATGTGCTGGCGCAGCGGGGCGACATCCAGGCCAGCGAAACCACGGTCGTGCTGCTGACCGGCACCGGCCTGAAGTCGACGCAGTTCATGACCGAGCTCTTCGGCGGCGCTGCCGCCTGAGCTACCAGGGCCAGGCGAGGCGCGTGCCTGTGCCCGTTGCAATCGCGCGCTCGTGGAGCAGGCGCGCGACCGTCAGGTCCTGCAGCGCGAGGCCGGTCATGTCGAAGACGGTGATATCGCCCGGCGCGCGCTCGAAGGAGGTCTTGCCGCTCAGCAGGTCGCCCAACTCGGTCCTCGCGGTGTCGGGCGCCCATTGGGTTTCGCCGATCTGCTGCGCCTGCACGCTGTCGTCGACGAAGAGGCGGGCGCGCGCCAGCAGGCCTTCAGGGAGTTCTCGCTTGCCGCGCGTGTCGGCACCGACGCAATTCAGGTGCATGCCGGGTTGCACGGCTTCCAGATCGAACAATGCGCCACCGCCCGGTGTCGCGGTGATCACGATGTCGCTCTCTGCGACCGCGGCGTTGCGGTTGGTGGCGGGTGCGATGTTGCAGCGGGCCGCGAAGTTGTCTTCGAACACGGCGTTGCGACCGTCATCGGCGCTCACGTAGCGCACCTCGCGGAGCGAGGGCAGAAGGCGCAATGCGAAGTCGAGCTGGATGCGCGCCTGCACGCCAGTGCCGAAGATGCAAAGCCGCGTGCTGTCGGGTCGCGCGAGCTGCTGCAGGCCGAGCCCGCCCGCCGCACCCGTGCGCACGGTCGTGATCGCATTGCCGTCGATCACGCACAGCGGCCGGCCCGTGGCGGGGTCGATCAGGAGGATCGTCGCCTGGTGCGGCTCGCCGCCGCGCTGCCGGTTGGCGGGCCAGAAGCCCGCGGCCTTGAAGCCGAGCAGGCCCTGCGCCTGCACGTCGCCCGACTTGATGCCGAATACGCCGCCCGTGGAGAGCGGCTCGCGCACGACCGGGAAGACGCGGCCTTCGCGGTCGCTGTGAAGAACGAAGGCCTCGCGCACGGCCTGGCGCACGTCGTCGGGGGAGAGGAGGGCGTTGACCTGGTGCTTGTCGAGCAGCAGGAGGAGTGCGTCGGCGGGCGACGTCGATGGTGTCATCTGGAAATATTATCTACTTCCAGACGAAAAATCAATTCAAAGCGCCGGCCGGTCGATCAGCGGCCCGTGTGTACCTTGATGCGGATCGTCGCGACGTCCCAGCCCCGGTTCCTGAGCCGTGTCACGAGCATCGGCGCGAGTTGGCGCAGCTTGGCGGCCGCGGCGCTGCCTTTCACCAGCAGGCACCAAACGTCGCCCTCGGCAGGCCCGGCCTGCACGGCGCCGCGCATGGCCGGCGGAATGAGCCCCTCCACGGCTTTCAGGCGTTCGGCGCTGTCGCGCGCGCGTGCCATCAGGCCGCCCAGCGTGGGCGAGCCTTCTGCAGCCTGGTGCAGGCTGATGGCGGGGGCGAGGCGGCGATACATGAGTAATCCTGAGGACAGAAACAAGACAGCTAAAATGCCCGGTTTGCCGGCGTTCGCGCCGGAAAAAAGGCTGCTCGAGGCCGAACTTGATTTCGAAACGAGCGCGCCCAACTGCTTTCACCATATCTTAGGGAATCCGGTCGCAGTGCCTGTCGTGTCAGGCGCCCGCCCATCTCCACCCAATGGCAACCAACTTCCTGACCCAGATCTTCGGCAGTCGCAACGACCGGCTCCTCAAGCAGTATCGCAAGACGGTGGAACGCATCAATGCGCTCGAACCCGAGTTCGAGAAGCTCAGTGACGACGCGCTGCGCGCGAAGACGCAGGAGTTCAAGGACCGCGCGGCCAAGGGCGAAACGCTCGACGCCCTGCTGCCGGAGGCCTTCGCCACGGTGCGCGAAGGCTCCAAGCGCATCATGAAGATGCGCCACTTCGACGTCCAATTGCTCGGCGGCATGGCGCTGCACAACGGCAAGATCTCCGAAATGCGCACCGGCGAAGGCAAGACGCTGACCGCCACGCTGCCGGTGTACCTGAATGCGCTGTCCGGCAAGGGCGTGCACGTGGTCACGGTGAACGACTACCTAGCCAGCCGCGACGCCAAGTGGATGGGCCGGCTCTACAACTTCCTGGGTCTCACGGTGGGCATCAACCTGCCGCAGATGCCGCGGGAAGAAAAGCAGGAAGCCTACGGCAGCGACATCACGTACGGCACCAACAACGAATACGGCTTCGACTACCTGCGCGACAACATGGTGTACGAGCCGGGCGACCGGGTCCAGCGCGTGCTGAACTTCGCGATCGTCGACGAGGTGGACTCGATCCTGATCGACGAAGCCCGCACCCCGCTGATCATCAGCGGCCAGGCCGAAGACCACACCGACCTCTATCTCGCCATCAACAAGGTGGTGCCGCTGCTCACGAAGCAGGAAGGCGAAGCCGACCCCCGCACGGGCGAAGGCGTCACGGTGCCCGGCGACTTCACGGTCGACGAGAAGACGCACCAGGTGTTCCTGACCGAAGACGGCCACGAGAATGCCGAGCGCATCCTGGGCGAGCTCAAGCTGATTCCCGAGGGCGCGTCGCTCTACGACCCGGCCAACATCACGCTGATGCACCACCTGACAGCGGCGCTGCGCGCACGCCACCTGTACCACCGCGACCAGCACTACGTGGTGCAGCAGGGCGAAGTGACCATCGTGGACGAGTTCACCGGCCGCCTCATGACGGGCCGCCGCTGGAGCGACGGCCTGCACCAGGCCGTGGAAGCCAAGGAAGGCGTCGAGATCCAGGCCGAGAACCAGACGATGGCCTCGATCACCTTCCAGAACTACTTCCGCCTGTACGGCAAGCTGGCCGGCATGACCGGCACGGCCGACACCGAGGCCTACGAGTTCCAGGAAATCTACGGCCTCGAGACGGTCATCATTCCGCCCAACCGCATCAGCAAGCGCGAAGACCAGCTCGACCGCGTCTACAAGACCACGCGCGAGAAGTACGAGGCCGCCATCCAGGACATCCGCGAGTGCTACGAGCGCGGCCAGCCGGTGCTGGTGGGCACCTCGTCCATCGAGAACTCCGAAATCATCGACGCGCTGCTCACCAAGGCCGACCTGCCGCACCAGGTGCTCAACGCCAAGCAGCATGCGCGCGAAGCCGACATCGTGGCGCAGGCCGGCCGCACGAAGATGATCACCATCGCGACCAACATGGCGGGCCGCGGCACCGACATCGTGCTGGGCGGCAACATCGAGAAGATGATCGAGGCGATCGAGACCGACGAGGGCCGGGACGAGGCCACCAAGGAAATCGACATCGCGCACGTGCGCACCGAGTGGACCAAGGACCATGATTTCGTCAAGTCGCTGGGCGGCCTGCGCATCATCGCCACCGAGCGCCACGAATCGCGCCGCATCGACAACCAGCTGCGCGGCCGCTCGGGCCGCCAGGGCGACCCGGGTTCGTCGCGCTTCTACCTGAGCTTGGACGATCCGCTGATGCGCATTTTCGCGGGCGACCGCGTGAAGGCGATCATGGACCGCCTGAAGATGCCCGATGGCGAAGCCATCGAAGCGGGCATCGTCACGCGCAGCATCGAAAGCGCGCAGCGCAAGGTCGAGGCGCGCAACTTCGATATCCGGAAGCAGTTGCTCGAATACGACGACGTGTCGAACGACCAGCGCAAGGTGATCTACCAGCAGCGCAACGACATCCTGGACGCGGGCGACCTCACGGCGCAGATCGCCGCGCTGCGCGAAGGCTGCTTCATGGACCTGGTGCGCCAGTACGTGCCGGCCGAATCGGTCGAGGAGCAATGGGACCTCGAAGGCCTCGAGAAGACGCTCTTCACCGAGTGGGGCCTGGACATGCCGCTCAAGAAGGAGGTCGAGGCCTCCGACGCGATCTCCGATGAAGACGTGCTCGAGAAGGTGGTCAAGGCCGCCAACGAAACCTTCGACGCCAAGCTGGCGCTGATCGGCCAGGAGAACTTCACCCAGTTCGAGCGCATGGTGCTGCTGCAGAGCATCGACACCCACTGGCGCGAACACCTGGCTTCGCTCGACTACCTGCGCCAGGGCATCCACCTGCGCGGCTATGCGCAAAAGCAGCCCAAGCAGGAATACAAGCGCGAAGCCTTCGAGCTCTTCGGCCAGTTGCTCGACTCGGTGAAGAACGAAGTCACGCGCCAGCTCATGACGGTGCGCGTGCAGTCTGGCGAGCAGCTCGAGGAAGCGGCCGAAGCCATGGAAAGCCGCGGCGAGAACGTGGCCAACATCACCTACTCCGCGCCGACCGAAACCGGCGAGGTCGAGGTGCGTGTCGACGAAGAAAACCAGCGCCGCCTCGCGGCCATCGGTGCGGGCGCCCTGAGCGCCGAGGCCGCCGCCTTCGCCCGCGTCGGCCGCAACGACCCGTGCCCCTGCGGCAGTGGCAAGAAGTACAAGCAGTGCCACGGCAAGCTGAGCTGACGTCCCGAACCTTTCATTGAGAGAACCCCATGCCCGTGAACTTGTCCGCCCCTGATCCCGCCGCCTTGTTCGCGGTGCCCGGCGTCCGCATCGGCGTGGCCGAAGCGGGTGTGCGAAAGGCCAACCGCAAGGACCTGACCGTCGTGCTGATCGACGAAGGCTCGGCGGTCGGCGGCGTGTTCACCCAGAACCGCTTCTGCGCGGCGCCGGTGCAGGTCTGCCGTGACCACCTGGCGGCCAACTACGGCATTCGCGCGATGGTGATCAACACCGGCAACGCCAATGCCGGCACCGGCGAAGACGGCCTGATGCGCACGCGCTCCACCTGCATCGCGCTCGCGCGCAAGCTGGAGATCGCGCCCGAGCAGATCCTGCCGTTCTCGACCGGCGTGATCATGGAGCCGCTGCCCGTGGACCGCATCGAAGCGGGCCTGCCCGCCGCGCTGGCCGATGCTTCGGAGAACCATTGGGCACGCGCCGCTGAAGGCATCATGACCACCGACACGATCCCCAAGGCGTTCAGCCAGAAGGTCCAGATCGGCGGCGCCACCGTCACCATCACCGGCATCAGCAAGGGCGCCGGCATGATCCGCCCGAACATGGCGACCATGCTCGGCTTCATGGCGACCGACGCGAAGATCGATCCGTCGCTGATCCAGCCGCTCGCGAAGCTCCTGGCCGATGGCTCGTTCAACCGCGTGACCATCGACGGCGACACCTCGACCAACGACTCGTTCGTCGTCATCGCCACGCAGAAGGCGTCCCACGCGACCGTCACCTCGCTCGAATCTGCCGAAGGCCAGGCGCTCGTGGCGGCCATGCAGAACGTGGCGCGCCTGCTGGCACAGGCCATCGTGCGCGACGGCGAAGGCGCGACCAAGTTCATCACCATCCAGGTCGAAGGCGGCCGCGATGCTGCCGAGTGCAAGCAGGTGGCCTACGCGATCGCGCATTCGCCGCTGGTGAAGACCGCGTTCTATGCCAGCGACCCGAACCTGGGCCGTATCCTGGCGGCCGTCGGCTATGCGGGCATCGCCGACCTCGATCAGACCGGCATCGACCTGTTCCTGGACGACGTGCACGTGGCGGTCAAGGGCGGACGCAACCCGTCGTACCGCGAGGAAGACGGCCAGCGCGTGATGAAGCAGAGCGAGATCACGGTGCGGGTCGGCCTCGGCCGCGGCAACGCCAGCGAGACCGTGTGGACCTGCGACTTCAGCCACGAATACGTGACCATCAACGCCGACTACCGGTCATGAACGAGCAGTTCCAGAAGCTGATCGAGCGCGCCGAGCAGCTCATTACCCGCATCGAATCGATCCTGCCGCAGCCGCTGTCGGCGCCAGCGGACTGGAACGCTTCCATCGCCTGGCGCTACCGCCGCCGCAACTCCGGCCATGGCGTGCTGGAGCCGGTGAAGCATGTGGCGACGATGGCGCTCGATTCGCTCAAGGAAATCGACGTCCAGAAGGAAAAGATCGAGCGCAACACGCGCCAGTTCGTCGAAGGCAAGCCGGCCAACAACGTGCTGCTGACGGGCGCACGCGGCACGGGCAAGTCGTCGCTGATCCGCGCCTGCCTGCAGGCCTATGCGCCGCAGGGGCTGCGCCTCATCGAGGTGGACAAGGCCGAGCTGGTCGACCTGCCCGACATCGTCGAAGTGGTCTCGCAGCGCCCCGAGAAGTTCATCGTGTTCAGCGACGACCTGAGCTTCGACGAGGGCGAGCCGGGCTACAAGGCGCTCAAGTCGATCCTCGACGGGTCGATTGCGGCATCGACGCCCAATGTGCTGATCTACGCGACCAGCAACCGGCGCCACCTGCTGCCCGAGTACATGAAGGAAAACCTCACCTACACCCACACCGACGATGGCGAGGTGCATCCGGGCGAGGTGATCGAGGAGAAGATTTCGCTGTCCGAGCGCTTCGGCCTCTGGGTGAGCTTCTACCCCTTCAGCCAGAACGAATACCTCACGATCGTGGGGCAGTGGCTGTCGTCTTTCGGTGTCGATGCAGCCGCCATCGCGGCGGCGCGGCCCGAGGCGCTGGTCTGGGCGCTCGAGCGCGGTTCCCGCAGCGGCCGCGTGGCCTACCAGTTCGCCCGCGACTACGCGGGGCGGAGCAACGCGTGAGCGCAGAGGAACAGAACGGCGCGCGCAAGCACACCGAGGTCGCGGTCGGCGTGCTGATCCGCCTGAGTGACGACGCCCTGCTGCTCTCGACCCGGCCCGAAGGCAAGGCCTACGCGGGCTACTGGGAGTTTCCGGGCGGCAAGATCGAAGCTGGCGAGACGGTCGAAGAGGCCCTGCGGCGCGAACTGCAGGAAGAGCTCGGCATCACCATCGAAGGCGCCTCGGTTTGGAAGGTCACCGAGCACGACTATCCGCATGCGCTGGTGCGCCTGCACTGGTGCAAGGTGACCGCCTGGACCGGTGAATTCGAGATGCGCGAAGGCCAGGCGATGGCGTGGCAGCAACTGCCGCTCGATGTGGCGCCGGTGCTGCCGGGCGCGCTGCCGGTGCTCGAATGGCTGGTGCAGGAGCGCGGCCTGCCCGCTTCGGCGGCGCTGGCCGTCTCGACGCTGGCCTGATGGGGTCGACCGGCCGGCACGACGGCCGCACGCTGCCCGAGGCCTGATCCCGAAGATGCATCCCAAGTACCGCCCCGACATCGATGGCCTGCGCGCCGTCGCCGTCGCGTCGGTGCTGGCCTTCCATGCGTTTCCCGATGCGCTGCCGGGCGGCTTCATCGGGGTCGACATCTTCTTCGTGATCTCGGGTTTCCTGATCACGACGATCATCATGCAGAGCCACGCGGCGAGCGATTTCAGCTACCGCGACTTCTATGCGCGACGCATCCGGCGGATCTTTCCGGCGTTGATGCTGGTGCTGGCGGCGACGCTGGCTTTCGGCTGGTATGCCCTGCTGCCGCGGGAGTTCGCCGAGCTCGGCAAGCAGGCCGCCGGCGGCACGGCCTTCGTGGCCAACTTCATCTTCTGGGGCGAGTCGGGGTACTTCGACACCGCCGCCGAGACCAAGCCGCTGCTGCACCTGTGGTCGCTCGGGATCGAGGAGCAGTTCTATATTTTCTGGCCGCTGTTGCTGGGCGTGGCGTGGCGGCGGCGCTGGCCGATCGTGCGACTGCTTTGGGTGATCGCAGTGGCGTCGTTCCTTGTCAACGTGACGACGGTGCATCCGTTCCGCGAGGCGGCGTTCTATTCGCCGGCCTCGCGTTTCTGGGAGCTGATGGTCGGCGGCATCCTGGCGTGCATGCGGCTCAAGCCCGTCGCGCCGAGCGTGTGGCGCAGCCATCTCCAGTCGGTGCTCGGCGTGGGGCTGATCGTGCTGGGGCTCGTGATGACGCGCAGCGACAAGGCCTTCCCGGGCTGGTGGGCGCTGCTGCCGACGCTGGGGGCCGTGAGCTGCATCGCGGCAGGGCCGGGCGGCGTGCTCAACAAGTACGTGCTCTCGAACCGGGTGATGGTGTGGATCGGCCTCATCAGCTATCCGCTCTACCTGTGGCACTGGCCGCTGCTGGTGTACGCGCGGATCGTGGAAGAGGGCAACCCGTCGGCCTGGGTGCGCGCGGGGGCGGTGGTCGCGAGCGTCTTGCTGGCGTGGGCCACCTACCGCTTTCTCGAGCGTTTCACCCGGGCGCGCACGAGCGTCGGCATGCTGCGCGCGCTGGCCGGTTCCGGCGTGGCGGTGGCGCTCGTCGGCGTGCTGGCGCTGGGCGGCATGCCTCCGCGCAACGGCAGCGACCTGCTGCGCAAGGTGACCGACGCCACGGTGGACGACAACTACTACGACGGCTTCAAACAGGAAAAGCTGGGAGCGCACAAGGTCGAGCGCACCGGCAACGGCGCGCGCAAGGTGCTGCTGATCGGCGACAGCCATGTGCAGCAGTACGCGCCGCGCGCACTGGAGCTCGCGCGCAGCGCGCCTGGGCAGATGGCCACCACGTATTTCGCGACCTATGGCGCCTGCCCGCCCGTGCCGGGTGTGCTGTCCGATGGCAACGAAGGTTGCGACAAGGCGCGCACCGGCATGCTCGAACTGGCGCTGAACCCGCAGATCGACACGGTCGTCGTCGGCGCCTGCTGGAACTGCTACTTCACCGGGAATTTCCCGCTGGCCTTCTACTTCCAGGACGGCGCGTCGGCCTATCCGATCAACAACGGCGGCCCGGGGCTCGAGCGCTCGCTCGACGCGCTCGAAAAGCTGCTGACCACGCTGATCCAGAGCAAGAAGAAGGTGTACCTGCTGCTGGACAACGCGCGCAGCGTGGAGTTCGAGCCGCGCCGCCTGATCGAGGGCAGCCGCATGGGGAAGATGACGGCGCTGACCAGCACCACCACCGGCCCGCTGCCGCCCGAGCAGGCGCAACTCAACGAGCGGTTGAAGCGCATTGCCGCATCGAGCGGTGCGGAAGCCATCGACGTGCTGGCGCAACTCTGCAAGTCGGGCGAGTGCGTGCGGTCCATGCCGGACGGCACACCGGTCTACAAGGACCGCGAGCACCTGCGGCCCTTCTACGTGCGGGCGCACGCGGGCTATCTGGACAAGGTGTTTCTCGGGGACGGCGGCCGCTAGACGGGCGCCGCCGGTCTACTGGAGCTTGGGGTCGCCGAACGGATCGTCGTCGGGCGGTGCTTCGGCCGGCATCCGGAATTCTTCGCTGGCCCAGGCGCCCAGATCGACGCCCTTGCAGCGTGCGCTGCAGAAAGGCCGATAGGGGTTGGAAGGCGCGTAGATGCTGTCGCCGCCACAACTGGGGCAACGGACGATCCGCTCGCCTTTGTCGTTCACCCGAGTCGTCATGCGCAAAGTGTCAGTTCGAAGGGCGCGTCTTCCGTGCTCTGGTGCAAACGGTCGTCGGCCTCGTGCCGCATGAGCCGGACCGAAACCATGAGGCGGTTGCCGCTGATTTCGGGGACCAGCCCGAGTCGGGGATCGATGCGCAGCCGCAGCAGCTGGAAGCTGCGCCCCTGCGGCAGGTTCTGCTGGAACTGCCCGTTCGTGGCGATGACCTTGTAGGGCACATCGGCGTCGCGCAGCAGCTTGAGCAGCAGGTAGATGGAGGAGGCCAGCGGCGAGAGCGTGTTCGACCAGCGCTCCAGGTCCGCGCGGCGGCTCGCTGGCGCGCGGTGCTGCCAGGCGAAATAGGCGGGCAGGTCGAATTCGCAGGTGCCGCCCGGAATGCCGGCGCGGCTGCGAATGCTCATGAGCCACTCGTTTTCGGTCAGCGCCTGGCCGGCCTTGCCGGCAACGCCGTTGAGGGCGGCGAAGTTGCCTTCGAGCTGGCCGACCACCTGGTCGAGCACCGTTTCGGCGATGGCCGGATTGCCCCGATAGCTGTTGAAGACGTTCTTGTGCTTGTCGAGGTCTCGCAGCACATCGGCCTTGAGGTCGGCGCGCGCCGCCACGTCCATGATCTCGAAGATCGTGATCAGGGCGTAGTGGTGGGACAGCGGCGATTCCGAGGGCACCAGTTCTCCGAGGCGACGGAACAGGTGTTCCAGCCTCAGGTAGGTGCGGATGCGCTCGTTGAAGGGGTACTCGTAAAGGATCACGCGTGTTTGTCGGTTTCCTGTCGCGGGATCATAACTTCAGGGTGATTTGGAAGGGGGCGTCGGAAGCACCTCGCGCACGGCGGCCAGCATGCGGTCGCCGAGCAGGAGCTGTCCGTGCATCGACATGTGAGTGTCGTTCGAGAAATAGAAGTCGCGAACCTGGGTGTGTTTCTCGCGTGTAAAAGCGTAGAGGTCGGGGCCTGTCAGCTTCGATTCGCGGAAGCCCGTTTCGAAATCCTTCGAGTAGTCGGGCTTCAGGTACACCGTGGTCTTGTTGGGGATCACCATCCACATGATCGGGATGGCGGTGTGCGCCGCTGTGAAGTTTTTCATCCACTCCAGGTGCGCGGGGGTCAGCGGGCCGTTGTCCTCGTCTTCGGCGAAGAAGGGCATCTTGTCGCACGCGTGGTGCGAGAAGTACTTGCAGCCGTCCGGCACCGGGCGCACCCAGGTGTTCCAGTCGAAGTAGGTGTCGGTTGCAGATTTTTTCGCTTTCCACGTGTTGTAGTACGTGGTGACGCCGGTCATGAACTGGACGTTCCAGTTGGGCGCGGGATCGGGCACGGTCTCGTCGGGCTTGACGAGGGGATGCGGCATGGCGTCGTAGGGCATGCGCATCTTCTGGCACTTCGCGCTGTCCTTGGTGCGGTCGCCCAGCAGGCGTTCGACGCTCTCGATGATGATCAGCTTGCCTTTGAAGCCCGAGCGCTGGACCCACTGGTCGAAGTCGCCGCACAGCGCGTTCTCGTACTGGCCCCAGTAGGAAGTCGAGACGCGGTAGCCGGCCGCAACGAGCTTGGACTGCCAACGGAAGGTCATGGAGAAGCTGTCGCCGATGACCATGATGTCGGCCTGATCGACCGGTGTGCCCTTGAGCAATGCGGGGTCGACCTTGGGCGGGGGCGCGGTCCAGCCGAATTCACGCTCGGACAGGCGCCCGATCCGCGTGAGGTCGCCGTAGGGAATGGGGCTGGTCAGCGAAACGATCCACAGCCCCATCAGCACGATGTAGCCGATGAAGAAGAACCGCAGCCAGACTTTCGCGGGCATCGTCATGTCGAATCAGAATTGGAAGTAGAGGAACGGGCTGTAGTTGCCCAGCTTCGAGACGCACCACGCGAACAGCGCGAAGGTGCCGATGGCCAGCACCGTGGTGGAGAGCCACGCCATGACCGGGCGGCCTGCAACGGCCTTCGGATGTGGAATCCAACGCTCGAGCGTGATCGTGGGCGGCAGCGCCAGGCAGATGACGATGCCGACCAGCAGGGTCTGGAAGAACTCGGGCTTGCGGAATGGAACCGGACCCAGCTCGCTGAACGCCGATGGCGGTGCGCCGTGCAGGCCGAGCATGCCCTTGTAGATGGCCATGGCCGTGTGCATGCCGTCGGCGCGGAAGACGATCCAGGCCACAACGACGCAGAGGAAGGTCAGGAACCAGCCCAGCACCCGGGCGATGCGGCCGGGCGTGGCGTTGCGCCGCACCTTGGCGTTCCAGAGGTGGTTGATCATCAGGAAGAGGCCGTGCAGGGCGCCCCAGATCACGAAGGTCCAGGCCGCGCCGTGCCAGAGGCCGCCCAGCAGCATCGTGAGGAACAGGTTCAGGTAGCGCCGGGCCGGGCCCTTGCGGTTGCCGCCCAGCGGCACGTAGAGGTAGTCGCGGAGGAACGTCGACAGCGAAATGTGCCAGCGGCGCCAGAACTCGATGATGTTGGTCGACTTGTAGGGCGAGCGGAAGTTGAGCGGCAGCTGCACGCCCAGGCACAGCGAGAGGCCGACCGCCATGTCCGAGTAGCCCGAGAAGTCGAAATAGATCTGCAGCGTGTAAGCGAGCGCGCCGAACCATGCGGTGTAGAGCGTGGGCTCGATGCCCTTGTGCACGCCGTTGAACATCATGTCGGCGTACTGCCCCAGCGGGTCGGCGATCAGGAGCTTCTTGGCCAGGCCGAAGACGAAGATCGCAATGCCGATCGCTACCTTGTTCGGGTCGAGCCGGTAGGTGGCGCTGTTCGCGAACTGCGGCATCATCTGCGCGTGATGCAGCACAGGGCCCGCGATCAGGTGCGGGAAGTAGGTCACGAACAGCAGGTAGTGGACGAAGCTGCGCTCGTGCACCTTGCCCTGCCAGCAGTCGACCAGGAAGGCGATCTGCGTGAAGGTATAGAACGAGATGCCGATCGGCAGCACGATGTGCACCAGATCGATTGGCGTGAGACCCGCCGCGACCAGTCCGGCGTCGACGTTTTCCAGGAAGAAGTTGGCGTACTTGAAGACGGCCAGCACGCCCAGGTTGACCACCAGTGCGCTGATCAGCAGCGTCTTGCGCTTGCGGTCGTCGCGGCCCGGTGCGGGGGACAGTTGCAGGCCGAACCAGTAGTTGACGCAGATCGAGCCCAGCAGCAGCGGCAGGGCCTGGACGCTCCACCAGCCGTAGAAGAAAAGCGAAGCCAGTGCGAGGAAGCCGGCGGCGGCGCGGGCGTTGCGCTTGCCGATCAGAAAGAACCCGATCAGGACCAGCGGGAAAAAGACAAAAATGAAGGGATACGAGTTGAAAAGCATCTCGGGGAGGGCACTGCGGCGAGCGCCTTTTTGTCGTAATCGTTATGCAGCCGCGGCAGCGGCAGGTCTCGGATTATCGCGTGGTGGCCGCAGCCCACTGCTTCCAGAGACCCTGCACTTCGGTTTCGAGTTCCACGAGCGTCAATGACTCATTGAAAATGACCGCGTCCGCGGCGGCCCGGCGTGCCGGGCGCGAGGCCTGCTGGGCGATCACCGCGTTGACGGCTTCGGGCGTCCAGCCCGAGCGCGCGACGACGCGCTTCAACTGGGTGGCCTCGGTGGCGTCGACCACCAGCACCCGGTCCACGATGGCGCGCCAGCGCCCGGATTCGACGAGAAGCGGCACGTCGAACACCACGACGGCGTCCTCGCCTGCGGCCGCAGCCTGGCGCTGGGTTTCCGTGCCGATCAGCGGGTGCAAGATGGATTCGAGCCGTAGCTTGGCACCCGCATCGGCGAACACGATCTGCCGCATGGCGGCCCTGTCGAGGCCGCCGTCCGCGGCGATGACGGTGCGGCCGAATGCAGCCTCGAGGGCAGGCATTGCGATGCCGCCGGCTTGCGCGATGCTGCGTGCGATCGCATCGGTATCGACCAGCACGGCGCCTTGGGCAACCAGCAGCCCGGCCACGGTGCTCTTGCCGCTGCCGATGCCGCCCGTGAGGCCGATGCGCCGCACCATGTGTGGTGTCAATGGACCAGCGCGCCGAGCGGGAACGCGAAGGGGATCCATTGCCTCACGAGTTCAGGGCCGATCGCCAGGCAGATGAGACCTGCGCCGGCCAGGAAGGGGCCGAAGGCGATCGGAATGTCCTTGTGCGCCAGCTTGCCGACGAAGCGCAGAGTAAGACCGATCACGGCGCCCACCAGCGAAGAGACGAGGATGATGGCGATGAGGTAGTCGGCACCGAGCCAGACGCCCAGCGCCGCGAGCAGTTTGAAGTCTCCATAGCCCATGCCCTCCTTGCCCGTGACCAGGCGGTAGGCATGGTACACAAGCCAGAGGCTGAGGTAGCCGAACACCGCGCCCCACACGGCCGAGCTCAGAGGCACGCCGGTCCAGCCCATGGCCGCACCGACAAGGCCGAGCCAGAGGAGGGTGTAGTTCAGCGAATCGGGCAGGAACTGGGTGTCGAAATCGATCAGGAACTGGCAGATCAGCAGCGCGGCGAACGCCGCCCACAACGCGCCCGTGGGGGTAAGGCCGAAACGCCAGCCGCACAGGGCGAACAGGGCGCCTGTGACCAACTCGACCAATGGATAGCGCGGACTGATCGAGGTCTTGCATGACGCACAGCGGCCGCGCAGGAGCAGGTAGCTCAGGACCGGGATGTTCTGGTACCAGCGGATCTTGTGGCCGCAGGCGCCGCAGCGAGATGCGGGGCGAGTGAGGTCGAAGGGAGGAAGCTTCTCGATAGCCATGGCGGCCTTGTCCGCTGCGGCTTCGAGTCCTGCGGGCGGTGTGGCCTTGGGGCCGAAAACCAGCGACCACAGCGAGGGCACGTCCTTCGACGTCATCAGGTTGGCGACGGCATCGGAGAGCCAGTCCCGGTACATCATGACTGGAGTCCGGTAGATCACGACATTCAGGAAGCTGCCGATCAATAGCCCCAGCACGCCGGCCAGCGCGGCGTCGAACCCTTGCGAAACCGGCATCAGACGACTTGGCCGAGCTTGAAGATGGGCAGGTACATCGACACCACGATCCCACCGATGATCACGCCGAGGAACACGATGATGATGGGCTCCATCAGGCTGGAGAGGCCGGCGACCATGTCGTCCACTTCGGATTCGTAGAAGTCGGCCGCCTTGCCCAGCATGTGGTCGATGGAGCCGGACTCTTCGCCGATGGCAGTCATCTGGATCACCATTGAGGGGAAGAGATTGACGTTGGTCATGGCTGCGGTCAGGCTGGTGCCGGTCGAGACCTCCTGCTGAATCTTGGCCGTGGCGTCGCCATAGACGGAATTGCCGGAGGCGCCTCCCACCGAATCCAGGGCCTCGACCAACGGCACGCCGGCAGCAAACATCGTGGCGAGCGTTCTCGTCCAGCGTGCGATGCAGGATTTTTCAATCAGCGTGCCAAAAATCGGTATGCGCAGAACCAAGCGGTCCATGAACTTCTGCATGCGCTCGTTGCGCTTCCATGCCTGCATGAAAAAGTAAAACCCGCCACCGATGCCTCCGAAGATCAACCACCAGTAGGACACGAAGAACTCGCTCATTGCCATCACGAACAGCGTTGGTGCTGGCAAGTCAGCTCCGAACGAGGTGAACACCTGTTTGAAGGCCGGGATCACGAAGATCATGATGATCGCGACCACGATGAACGCGACGACCACCACTGAGGTCGGATACATCAATGCCGACTTGATCTTGGACTTGATCGCTTCGGTCTTTTCCATGTAGGTGGCAAGGCGGTCCAGCAGATCCTCCAAGATACCGGCCGCTTCGCCCGCTTCCACGAGATTGCAGTACAGGTTGTCGAAATACTTCGGGAACTTGCGGAAGGCGGCCGAAAGCGATGTACCGGTTTCCACATCGCTGCGGATGTCGTTGAGCAACTTCGCCACGCTCGCATTTGCATTGCCGCGTCCAACGATGTCAAAGGACTGAAGCAATGGCACGCCGGCCTTCATCATCGTCGCCAATTGGCGCGTGAAGATCGCGATGTCCTTGGGCTTGATGGCCTTGCCCGAGCGCATGCGGCGCTTCTTGATCTTGGAGGCGAGCACGCCCTGGCGGCGCAGCGCCGCCTGCACTTGGTTCTCGCCGGCGGCCCGAAGTTCGCCGCGCACCAGCTTGCCGTTGCGGTCCTTGCCTTCCCATTCGAAGACAAATTCCTTGTGCGTGACCTGGGAGGAGCGGGGGGATGCCACTGTTGCCATTCGATCTCCGGTATTCGGTGTTCGTTATTGGTTGGTGCAGGCCACCACTTCTTCGAGCGAAGTGAGACCCTGCTTGACTTTTCCGAGGCCCGACTGGCGCAGCGAGCGCACGCCCTCGGCTTCGGATTGCTGTGCGATGTCGAGCGCGCTGCCATCGCGCAGGATGATTTCCTGGATGGCCTCGGTGATCGGCATCACCTGGTAGATGCCGACCCGGCCCTTGTAGCCGCCGCTGCATGCAGAGCAGCCGACTGGGCGGTAAGGCTTCCAGGAGCCATCCAGGTCTGCTTCCTGGAAGCCAGCTTCGAGCAACGCTTCACGCGGGATGTCGATCGGCACGCGGCACACGGTGCATAGGCGGCGTGCCAGCCGCTGCGCAGTGATCAGGATCACGCTCGATGCAATGTTGAACGGCGCGATGCCCATGTTGCGCATGCGCGTGAGCGTGGTTGGTGCGTCGTTGGTGTGCAGCGTCGAGAGCACCAGATGGCCGGTCTGCGCGGCCTTGATTGAGATATCGGCGGTTTCCAAGTCGCGGATTTCGCCGACCATGATGATGTCGGGATCCTGGCGCAGAAAGGCTCGCAGCGCTGCGGCGAAGGTCAGTCCGGCCCGTTCGTTGACGTTGACCTGGTTGACGCCGGGCAGGTTGATTTCGGACGGGTCTTCCGCCGTCGCGATGTTGACGCCCGGCTGGTTCAGCAGGTTCAGGCAGGTGTAGAGCGACACCGTCTTGCCCGAGCCCGTGGGACCGGTCACGAGCACCATTCCATAAGGGCGGCCGATCGCATAGAGCAGCCGTTCCTTTTCGACGGCGTCGTAGCCGAGGGCATCGATGCCCATCCGCGCGCTGCTCGGGTCAAGAATACGAACCACGATCTTCTCGCCGAACAGCGTGGGCAACGTGCTCACGCGAAAATCGATCACGCGGTCCGGCCCGATCTTGAGCTTCATGCGGCCGTCCTGCGGCACGCGCTTCTCGGAAATGTCGAGCCGGGAAATGACCTTGATGCGGGACGCCAGCTTGTCCTTGATGACGGTGGGCGGACTCGCGATTTCGCGCAGTTCGCCGTCGACTCGGAAACGCACGCGGTAGTGATGCTCGTAGGGTTCGAAGTGAATGTCCGAGGCGCGCATGCTGACGGCGTCGAGCAGCATCTTGTGCAGAAAGCGCACGACCGGCGCATCTTCGACCTCGGCAACAGCTTGTTCGCTGACATCGCCCGAGGTGTCGGCGGTCACATCGTCGAATTCGAACTCGGTACCGACGATGCTGTTGATGGTTTCCGCCGCACTCGCTGCGGCTGCTTCGATCATTCGCGAGAGCTTGTCGTACTCCGCGATGACCCAGTCGACGCCCATCTGGGAGGCGAACTTGATCTTCTCCGCCGCCTGCTGGTCCGACGGATCGGCAGTCGCAACGATGAGACGGTTGTTGCGCTTGCTGAGGACGACGATGCGGTACGCCAGACACAGCTTCGGATCGAGCAGGTCCTTGGGCAGGCGCTGGTGATCGATCGCATCCAGATCGAGCAGCGGGGCGCCGAAGGCGGTGGAAAGGGTGTGGGCGAGATCCGCTGCCGAGACGGCGCCAGTGCCGGTCAGCTCGGCGATGAAGCTGGTGCGGCCGCTCAGGGACTTCTGGTAGATGTCCTCTGCGATTCTTGCAGGCAGTTTGCCGGCCGAAACGAGAGCGCGCGCCAAGCCCGGGAGGGCGATTTGCGAGAGTTCTTTGACTGGAAGTTCGGCAGCGGCCATTCAGCGAATGCAAAAGATGTGAGAAAGTGCTTCACGATCATCGCTCATCGCCCCTGTGCTGTAAATCGCTACACAGCAACAGGCATGGCCATTATTTGTGCCAGCCAAAGGCTGGTCGGGGTGAGAGGATTCGAACCTCCGGCCTCTACGTCCCGAACGTAGCGCTCTACCAGGCTAAGCTACACCCCGATTGGTTGCAAGAAAAAAGAAGTCGTCCTAGATGCCAACTCTGGTGAGGTGTTTCAGGCACGTCGCTCAAGCAACTGAGCCGCCAATTGTAGCAAACCGGAAGCATGCGAATTGGAGGGGAAGTCGCGCAGTGCATCGATCGCGCGTTTGGCTTCGGCTGCGGCGGCTGCGCGGGACGCATCCAGCGCACCGGTTTCGCGAACGATCTCCACCACCTTGCCCAACTGAGCGGTGTCGCCGGCCTCGATGGCGGCGCGCACCAATCCGCTTTGTGCCGGAGTACCGCGCTGCATCGCAAAAATGAGAGGAAGCGTGGTCTTGCCTTCGCGGAGGTCGTCGCCGACGTTCTTTCCGGTTTCCTGGGCGTCGCCTGCGTAATCAAGAACATCGTCGATCACTTGGAAGGCGGTGCCCAGCGCTTGTCCATAAGTGGCGCAGGCTTCCTCGACTTCCGGCGCGACGCCGGCCAGCACGGCGGCGAGCCGGGTGCTTGCTTCGAAAAGCTTGGCGGTCTTCGAGCGGATCACACGCAGGTACGCCGTTTCGTCCAGCGACGCGTCGTGCATGTTCATCAACTGAAGCACCTCGCCCTCGGCGATCACGTTGGTAGCTTCCGCCAGGATTTCCATGACGCGGATGTTGTTTGCATCCAACATCATCTGGAATGCGCGCGAGTACAGAAAGTCGCCAACCAGCACGCTGGCCGGGTTGCCGAAGGATTCGTTGGCGGTTGCTCGCCCGCGTCGCAGGGTCGATTCGTCAACCACGTCGTCGTGCAGCAGTGTGGCGGTGTGGATGAACTCCACCACGGCGGCCAGGTTGAAGCGTTGTTCGCCCGTGTAGCCCAGTGCGCCGGACATCAGCAGCAGCAGCGCAGGCCGCAGGCGCTTGCCGCCAGCAGAGATGATGTATTTGGAGACTTGGCTGACCAGCGGCACGCCCGTGTCGAGGCGGCGTGCGATCACGCGGTCGACTTCGACCATGTCGCCGGCAATCAGGTCCAGCACGGTGGCGGTGGGGGAGGTGTCGGCGGCGGGGACTGGCAAAGCGGGGGCGCGAGGCGCTGCTGAAGGTGAAGGCGGCCCAGGGACCGGAAGGCGTAAATTATAGGGAGGGTGGCCTGCTTGCCGGGGCTTGGCGGAGGCAATGGGTGTTAGCGAGCACAAACCGCGCTATAATCTTGGGCTCTGCGGAATTCGCTGCAGAGACTCATTTCTAAGAGGTCTTACATGTACGCGGTCATAAAAACCGGCGGCAAGCAGTATCGCGTTGCTTCCGGCGAAAAAATTAAAGTAGAACAGATTGCTGCGGACGTAGGCCAGGAAATCGTGATCGACCAGGTTCTGGCCGTCGGAAACGGCGCTGAAATCAAGGTTGGCACGCCCCTGGTGTCCGGCGCAACGGTGACAGTCACGGTACTGTCGCACGGCAAGCACGACAAGGTCGGCATCTTCAAGATGCGCCGTCGCAAGCATTATCAGAAACGTCAAGGCCATCGCCAGCAGTTCACCGAACTGCAAATCGGCGCGATCGCCGGCTAAGGAGCACATTCCATGGCACAGAAAAAAGGCGGCGGCTCAACGCGAAACGGGCGCGATTCCAAGCCCAAGATGCTCGGCGTGAAGGCCTTCGGCGGCGAACTGATCAGCGCAGGCTCGATCATCGTGCGCCAGCGCGGTACCGTGTTCCATCCCGGCGTGAATGTCGGCGTGGGCAAGGACCACACGCTGTTTGCCCTGGTCGACGGCCACGTGTCGTTCGGTCACAAGGGTGCGCTCAACAAGCACATGGTCAACGTGACCCCCGCGGCGTAAGCCTCGCGTCACTTCGATCAGCCCGAGGCCCCGCTTTGCCGGGGCTTCTTCATTTGTAAACTGGACATCCCATGAAGTTCGTCGACGAAGCCTTCATCGACATCGCCGCCGGCGATGGCGGCAACGGCTGCGTGTCGTTCCGTCATGAGAAGTACAAGGAATTCGGCGGCCCCAACGGCGGCGACGGCGGTCGCGGCGGCCACGTTTTCGCGGTGGCCGACTCGAACCTCAATACCCTGGTCGATTTCCGCTATTCGCGCCGGCACGAAGCCAGGCGCGGCGAGCACGGCATGGGCTCCGACATGTTCGGCGCCGCGGGCGACGACATCACGCTCAAGGTGCCGGTCGGCACGATCATTACCGATGCCGAAACGGGCGAAGTGCTGTACGAACTCCTGACCGAAGGCGAGGT
This sequence comes from Variovorax sp. ZS18.2.2, assembly GCF_024701975.1. Lineage (GTDB taxonomy): Bacteria > Pseudomonadota > Gammaproteobacteria > Burkholderiales > Burkholderiaceae_C > Variovorax. The sequence goes on along the minus strand of NZ_JANLNM010000003.1, from coordinate 512,717 downwards.
CATCACCATCGCCAAGGGCGGCGACGGTGGTTTCGGCAACATGCGTTTCAAGAGCGCCATCAACCGCGCGCCGCGCCAGAAGACGCCCGGCTGGCCTGGTGAAAAGAAGAGCCTGAAGCTCGAACTGAAGGTGCTGGCCGACGTCGGCCTGCTCGGCATGCCGAATGCGGGCAAGTCGACGCTGATCAGCGCCATCTCGAACGCGCGGCCGCGTATCGCCGACTATCCCTTCACCACCCTGCATCCGAATCTCGGCGTCGTGCGCGTCGGCCCGGAGCAGAGCTTTGTGGTGGCCGACCTGCCTGGCTTGATCGAAGGCGCATCCGAAGGCGCCGGTCTCGGCCACCTCTTCCTGCGCCATCTGCAACGCACGCGGCTGCTGCTGCATGTGATCGACATGGCGCCGTTCGACGACGCCATCGATCCGGTTGCCCAGGCCAAGGCCATCGTGGGCGAGCTGAAGAAATACGATGCCGCGCTGTACGACAAGCCGCGCTGGCTGGTGTTGAACAAGCTCGACATGGTGCCCGGCGACGAGCGCGCGGCGTTGGTCAAGGACTTCGTCAAGCGCCTGCGCTTCAAGGGCCCGGTGTTCGAGATATCGGCACTCACGCGCGAGGGCTGCGAGCATCTGGTGCAGGCTGTCTACCAGCAGGTCAAGGCCCAGCAGGTGGCGGAACAGGAGCCAGTCGAGGTCGATCCGCGCTTTGTCCAGCTGCCGCCCGATCCGGCCTGAGTGCGGCAGGGCATCGACATCGATGCGACTCCATAGATAGCAAAATCAGCAGCATTCACGACCGCCACACCCCCTCAATGACCTCGAATTCCGGATCCACTGCCTTGCGGGATGCCCGCCGTATCGTCGTCAAGGTGGGCTCCAGCCTCGTGACCAACGAGGGGCGCGGTCTCGACGAGGCGGCCATCGGCGAGTGGTGCCGGCAGCTCGCGGCGCTGGTGCGCGAAGGGCGCGAGGTCGTGATGGTGTCGAGCGGCGCGATCGCCGAAGGCATGAAGCGCCTCGGCTGGCGCACACGCCCCCACGAGATTCACGAGCTCCAGGCCGCCGCGGCCGTCGGGCAGATGGGCTTGGCCCAGATGTACGAGACCAAGCTGCGCGAAAACGAGATCGGCAGCGCCCAGGTCTTGCTGACCCACGCCGACCTGGCCGACCGCGAGCGCTACCTCAATGCGCGCTCGACGCTCGTCACGCTGCTGCGCCTGGGCGTGGTGCCGGTCATCAACGAGAACGACACCGTCGTCAACGACGAGATCAAGTTTGGCGACAACGACACGCTCGGCGCGCTCGTGGCCAACCTGGTCGAGGCCGATGCACTGATCATCCTCACGGATCAGAAGGGTCTCTACACGGCCGATCCGCGCAAGGACCCTGACGCGAAGTTCGTGCACGAAGCAGCGGCCGGCGATCCGGCGCTCGAGGCCATGGCGGGCGGCGCGGGCTCCAGCATCGGCCGCGGCGGGATGATCACCAAGATCCTGGCCGCCAAGCGCGCAGCCGGTTCGGGCGCGTCGACCGTCATCGCCTGGGGCCGCGAGGCCGATGCCTTGCTGCGCCTGACGCGCGGCGAATCGATAGGCACGCTGCTGGTGGCGCAGACGGCCAAACACCAGGCGCGCAAGCGCTGGATGGCCGACCACCTGCAGCTGCGCGGGGCGGTCGTCGTCGATGCGGGGGCCGCGGCCAAGGTGCGCGCCGAAGGCAAGAGCCTGCTGCCGATCGGCATGACGGGCGTGTCGGGCGAGTTCTCGCGCGGCGACGTGATCGCGGTGCGCGATGCGGAAGGCGTCGAACTGGCCCGTGGCCTGGCCAACTATTCGAGCGTGGAGGCGCGCCTCTTGTGCCGCAAGCCGTCCGCCGAGTTCGAGCGTTTGCTGGGCTATGTCGCGGAACCGGAGATGGTCCACCGCGACAACATGGTGCTGATGCCCAGCTGATCGGCAAAAGAAAAACGGGGCCCGAGGCCCCGTTCGTTCATCTCGGAGTTGCTTTGCTGCTCATTGCACTTCGCGAACCGGATTGCGGATGTTCTGCACCATCTCTCCGACCGAACTGCGCGGCGCGTTGCCGCGGCAGATGCCTTGGGTCGACAGCGCCACCGTGTAGCGCGAGTTCAGGTCGTTGATGCGCTTCCATTCCTGCTTGGTTACTTCCTGCCATGCGCCGCTGTTGTAACGCGCATAGCTCTTCATCTCGGCGGTCGAGCAACGCACGCCTTCGTAGAAGGCGTTGATGGCGCCACCGCTGCGATTGCTGGCCACCACCACGTAGCGCACGATGCCATCGGGTGTGATCGTGATCGTTCCCGGATCGATGCCGAACTTCAGGCTCATGTACGGGGGCATCTCGATCGGCAGCAGGCGGCTTTCGCTGAAGGCCGGCGGCGGCGGGGCCGCGGATTCTTCCCATTCCTTGTCCGTCTCGGACCGCTTGGGTGCAGGCGCCGAACCCGCCTGCGCCCAGTCGGGGTTGTCGGTGTCGTACTTGCCCGAGGCGCAGCCGGCGAGGATGCCGAAGCAGGCGAGAAGAAGGACGCGCTCAGCGCTGCGTCGGAAAGAAGGGCGCGTTGGGAAGAGGAGGTTCATCGCTCGCAGAAGGAATGTCGGGATGCGGATCGAAACTGCCGCCGGGCGGCAAATCGAGACCCGCGGGCGCTCCGGCGTCCAGCGAATGGCGCTCGAATTCTCGGGCGCGCACGTTGCTGCGCAGGAAGCGGTTGCGGAAATCCTGCCGTGGCAGGTAGCGAGCAAGCTCGGTGAGTGCCATCTCGTAGACGCCGCGCTTGAACTCGACGACAACGTCGAGCGGCACCCAGTAGTCATGCCAGCGCCAGGCGTCGAATTCGGGATGGTCGGTTGCACGCAGGTTGAGATCCCAGTCGTGGCCGGTGAGTTGCAGCAAATACCAGATTTGTTTCTGGCCCTTGTAGTGGCCCCGTGCGTCACGGCGGATGAACCGATCCGGCACCTCGTAGCGCAACCAGTCGCGGGTACGGGCCACGATGCGCACATGCTCCGGATGGAGCCCCACTTCCTCGTGCAGTTCCCGGAACATGGCTTGCTCGGGACTTTCGCCGCGGTCTATGCCGCCTTGCGGAAACTGCCAGGAATGCGTACGTATGCGTTTGCCCCAGAAAACCTGGTTTCTCTGGTTGAGCAGGATGATGCCGACGTTGGGCCTGAAGCCGTCCCGGTCGAGCATAATCAAAACCCCAATTTTTGAACTGAGTCGATTATGCATGCCGGGTTGCCCTCGGCAAGCTGCGATGCAGGCTCTCAGGGTCTCTCCGGGGGAGCAGTCCCCCACTTCCGAACGTCGAATCCAGCGAATTCAGCACACCGATCCCGATGAAAGCTTCCCGATTTTTTGTCTCCACTCTCAAGGAAGCGCCCGCCGATGCCGAGGTGGCGAGCCACCGGCTGATGATGCGGGCCGGCATGATCAAGAAGCTCGGCACGGGCATCTACACCTACATGCCGATGGGACTGCGCGTGATCCGCAAGGTCGAGGCGATCGTGCGGGAAGAAATGAACCGCGCCGGCGCCGTCGAGCTCGCGATGCCGGTGGTCCAGCCGGCCGAGTTCTGGCAGGAGACCGGGCGCTTCGAGAAGATGGGCCCCGAGCTGCTGCGCATCAAGGACCGGCATGACCGCGACTTCGTGATCCAGCCCACCAGCGAAGAGGTGGTGACCGACATCGCCCGCCAGGAAATCCGCAGCTACAAGCAGCTGCCGAAGAATTTCTACCAGATCCAGACCAAGTTTCGCGACGAGCGCCGCCCGCGCTTCGGCCTGATGCGCGGGCGCGAATTCATCATGAAGGACGCCTACAGCTTCGACCGCGACCTCGACGCGGCCAAGGCCAGCTACCAGGTGATGGCGCAGGCCTACCGGAACATCTTCGATCGCTTCGGCCTGCGCTACCGCGCCGTGGCGGCCGACAGCGGCGCCATCGGCGGCGACCTGAGCGAAGAGTTCCAGGTGATCGCCGCCACGGGCGAAGACGCCATCGTCTACTGCCCCGACAGCAATTACGCCGCCAACATGGAAAAGGCCGAGGCGCTGGCCCCGGCCGGCCCGCGCCCCGCGGCCGCCAAGGCGCTCGAGAAGACGCCGACCCCCGGCAAGAGCACCTGCGCCGACGTGGCCGAGCTGCTCGGCGTGCCGCTCGCGAGCACCGTCAAGTCGCTGGTGCTGGCCACCGACATCCTCGACGAGGCCGGCAACCCGAAAGGCTCGCAGGTCTGGCTGCTGCTCTTGCGCGGTGACCACGACATGAACGAGATCAAGGTCAGCAAGGTGCCGGGCCTGGACCAGGGCTTCCGCTTCGCGACGCTCGCCGAGATCGACGAGCACTTCGGCTGCAAGCCCGGCTACCTCGGCCCGCTCAACCTGAAGAAGCCCGTCAAGCTCGTCGCCGACCGCGAGGCGGCCGTGCTGGCCGACTGGATTACCGGTGCCAACGAGGTCGACTTCCACATGACCGGCGTCAACTGGGGCCGCGACCTGCCCGAACCGGAAGTTGTGGCCGACCTGCGCAACGTGGTGGCGGGCGACGCCTCGCCCGACGGCAAGGGCGTGCTGGCCATCGAGCGCGGCATCGAAGTCGGCCACGTCTTCGTGCTCGGCACCAAGTACAGCAAGGACATGAACGCCACTTACCTCGACGAAGGCGGCAAGCCGCAATTCCTCGAGATGGGCTGCTACGGCATCGGCATCACCCGCCTGCCTGCCGCCGCCATCGAGCAGAACCATGACGAGCGCGGGATCATCTGGCCCGACGCGCTGGCGCCGTTCACCGTGGTGGTTTGCCCGATCGGCATGGACCGCAGCCCCGAGGTCAAGGTGGCTGCCGAGGCGCTCTACGAAGCGCTGCTTGCCAAGGGCGTCGACGTGCTGCTCGACGACCGCGGCGAGCGCCCCGGCGCGATGTTCGCCGACTGGGAGCTGATCGGCGTGCCGCACCGCGTGGTCATCTCCGACCGTGGCCTGAAGGAAGGCCAGCTCGAATACCAGCACCGCCGCGACACGGCGGCGACGAAGGTACCGTCGGCCGGCATCGCCGACTTCATCGCCGGCAAGCTCGCCGCATGAGCTTCACCGGCCGTTGCAACGACGACCCAGGGGCAAGCGCCGCGGCGGATGGCATGGCCATCTCCCGGCGCAGGTGCATCGGGCTCGCCGCGGCTTCGGGCGCCCTGTCTCTGGCGGTGTTGCCGCAGGCTGCCTTCGCCGGCGCCCAGATCGAAGAGCCCCTGATCGACTCGGTGCGCACCGCACTGAGTTCGGCCATCCACAACAAGGCACCGCCGGTGCCGGAATTCACGACCACCGAGGCGCGCCTGGCCTACCTGCGCTGGCTCGGCGAAATGAGCGAACGGCTCAAGAAGAAGATCGCCGACTGGCCCTCGCGCAAGGAATTCCTGCAGACCGCCTGGTACGAAGCCAAGCGCTCGGGGCTAGACGTGAGCCTGGTGCTCGGGCTGGTGCAGGTCGAGAGCAACTTCCGCAAGTTTGCGGTGTCGAGCGCCGGCGCCCGGGGCTACATGCAGGTCATGCCGTTCTGGACCCGCGTGATCGGCGACAGCGATTCGGCCAAGCTCTTCCACATGCAGACCAACCTGCGCTTCGGCTGCGTGATCCTGCGCCACTACCTCGATCGCGAGAACGGCGACCTGTACATGACCCTCGGCCGCTACAACGGCAGCCGCGGCAAGTCGCCGTACCCGAACGCCGTGTTCGCGAACCAGCGGCTCTGGGCCTACGACGACAAGGCGCGCGAACGCGAGCGCGAAAAGGACCGTTCGGCAGCTTGAATCTCACTTTCGCGAATATGCGAAAGCGGCCCTGCCCAGCGGGGCGAGCCAGGACTTCAAGCTAGGCTTTTGTGACCATGACCTGGTCGATGCGGTAGCTGTCGACGTCCATCACCTCGAAGGTGTAGCCGCCCCAGGTCACGCTGTCGGTGCGCTTCGGCACGCGGCGCAGCATCACCATCAAAAACCCTGCGAGCGTCTCGTACTCGTCGGCATGCGGCAGTTCGTCGATCTGCAGCGCCCGCTGCACGTCCTGGATCGGCGTGATGCCGTCGATCAGCCACGAGTTTTCGTCGCGCTTCACGATCTGCTCCTCGTCGGGCATCGTCACCAGGTCGCCCATCACCGTGCTCATCACGTCGTTGAGCGTGATCACGCCGACCACCAGGCTGTACTCGTTGACGATGATCGCGAAGTCTTCATGCGCCTGCTGGAACTGCTCCAGCACCTCGGTCAGCGAGAGCCGGTCGGGGATCACCAGCGCCTTGTGCAGCGTGAGGCCCTGGTCGAAGGCGAGCGGCTGGCCGCTGAGCACGCGCTGGAACATCTCCTTGGCATCGACATAGCCGAGCACATGGTCGATGTCGCCGTCGCACACCGGGTAAGCCGAGAAGGGCTCGGCCACGATGCGCGCGCGCAGCACCGACTCAGGGTCGTCGTGCAGGAACCACGCGATGCTCTCGCGCGCCGTCATCACGCTGCTCACCAGGCGCGTCTCCAACTCGAACACGTTGGCGATCACCTGCTGCTCGCGCACTGCGAGCACGCCGGCCCGCGCGCCGGCTTCGGTCATGGCCAGGATATCGGCCGAGGTGATCTTGTCGTCGCGCGCCATCGGCATGCCGAGCAGCTTGAACAGCAGGTCGGTGCAGCGCGTGAAGAACCACACCAGCGGCTTGAAAGTGGTGATCAGCAACTGCATCGGGCCGACCAGGCGCACCGCGATGCGCTCGGGGTCGCTCATGCCGAGCCGCTTGGGGAACAGGTCGGCGAACACCAGGAACACCGCGATCACGATCACGAACGAGCACAGGAAGGCCACGCTCGCGGACGCTTCCACGCTCAGCCAGCTCTCGAAGAATCGCGCGAAATACGGGCTGAGCGAGCCCTCACCGACGACACCGCCGAGGATCGCCACCGCGTTGAGCCCGATCTGCACCACGGTGAAGTAGTGGCCGGGTTGCTCCTGCACGCGCAGCACGCGCTCGGCCCGCGCATCGCCCTCGTCGGCCATCTGGCGCAGGCGAAGGCGCCGCGAGGCGGCCAGGGTGATTTCGGCAAGGGAGAAGAATGCGCTCATCGCGATCAGCAAGACGATGATGAGCAGGCTTTGGGTGAGGTTCATGGTGGCACGGCGAAGAGTGCCATGGTGCCATGACTCGGCCCACGAAAAACCTTCAGACGCCGCCGTGCGGATGGGTCGGGTCGACCCAGAGGACCGATTCGGGTTTCTCTACAGGCTCGATGTCGAGGTTCACGGCCACTGCCTCGCCGTCGCTGCGGCACAGCACGCATTCGAGCGTCTCGGTCGCGCTGGCATTGATTTCCTGGTGCGGCACATAGGGTGGCACGTAGATGAAGTCGCCCGGTCCGGCTTCGGCGGTGAACTCGAGCTTCTCGCCCCATCGCATGCGGGCCCGGCCGCGCACGACGTAGATCACCGATTCGAGGTGCCCGTGGTGATGAGCGCCGGTCTTGGCATCGGCATGGATGGTCACCGTGCCGGCCCAGAGCTTCTGGGCGCCCACGCGGGCGAAGTTGATGGCGGCGGCCCGGTTCATGCCGGGCGTCTGCGCCGTGTTGACGTCGAGCTGGTTGGCGCCGATCACGCGCACGCCGTCGTGCTTCCAGGCCGGGGAGGCGTTGCTGCCATCGCCCGGATGGTCATGCGAGTGGCCGTGGTCCGCGTGATCGTGGCTCATGGCAAGCCTCGGGGAATCAGGCGGGGTTGCCGTTCAGCACCTGTTGCAGCTCGCCCGACTCGTACATCTCCATCATGATGTCCGAGCCGCCGACGAATTCGCCCTTCACGTAGAGCTGGGGAATCGTGGGCCAGTTGCTGTATTCCTTGATGCCCTGGCGAATGCCGTCGTCTTCGAGCACGTTGACGGTCTTGAGCGTCTTGGTGTCGACGCCGACGGCCTTGAGGATCTGGATCGCGCGGCCCGAGAAACCGCACATCGGGAAGCTGGCATTGCCCTTCATGAAGAGCACGAGTTCGTTGGTTTTGACGAGGTCGTCGATGCGTTGCTGGGCGTCGGACATGGGGACTCCTGAAAAGTGGGGGCTGAAGGGATTATTTCACCGCGCGCCAGATTCCGCCCGAGCAGCGCTGGATGCCTGCCAGGTCGTCCCGGCTTTGGACTTCGGCGAAGCCGCGGGTTTCGAGCAGTTGGCGCACGGCGGCGGCCTGGTCGTGGCCGTGTTCGAGCAGCAGCCAGCCGCCCTCGGCGAGGTGATCGGGGGCGTTCTGGACGATCTGGCGGATGTCGTCGAGTCCGTCGGCGCCCGCGACCAGCGCGGAGGAGGGCTCGTGCTGCAGTGCGGGCAGATGCGGGTCGTTGGCGGCGATGTACGGCGGGTTGCTGGCGATGACCGCGTAGCCGTCGGCGGCGCCGTCGAGCCAGTGGGCCAGGGCAAAGCGCACCGGCAGGCCGAGGCGCCGAGCGTTGGCCTCTGCGACGGCGAGTGCGTCGGCGCTGGCATCGACCGCGTCGACCTGCGCATCCGGGCGCGCATGCTGCAGCGCCAGCGCGATCGCGCCGCTGCCTGTGCCCAGGTCGAGCACGCGCGGGGCGCTCTGGCCTTCGAGGCATTGCAGGGCCCAGTCGACCAGCGTCTCGGTGTCCGGGCGCGGCACCAGCACCCGCGCGTCCACTCGCAGGTCGAGGCCGTGGAACTCCTTCGTGCCGAGCAGATAGGCCACCGGTTCGCCCGCGAGGCGGCGCGACAGCTGCGCCGCAAGCGAAGCCCAGGCCGAATCGGACATGGCATCGGTGTCGTGCGCGAGCAGCCAGGCGCGGTCGTGCGGCGCGCGGCCGAGCGCGTGCAGCAGCAGCAACTGGGCATCGAGCCGGTCGACGCCCAAGGCCACGGCCGCGGCCAGCGCCTCGGCCACGGTGGAGGGTGAAGTGACTTCGTCGGTCATCACGCGGGCAGGCTCGATTCCAGCTCGGCCAGTTGCTCGGCCTCGCGCGCGGCGCGCAGCGCCTCCAGCACGTCGCCGAGGTCGCCTTCCATGATCGCCAGCAGCTTGTAGAGCGTGAGGTTGATCCGGTGGTCGGTGAGCCGCCCCTGCGGGAAGTTGTAGGTGCGGATGCGGTCCGAGCGGTCGCCGCTGCCGATCAGGCCCTTGCGCATCGCGGCATCCTTGGCGGCGCGCTCGCTGCGGTCCTTTTCCTGGATGCGCGCCGACAGCACCTGCAGCGCCTGGGCCTTGTTGCGGTGCTGGCTGCGGTCGTCCTGGCACTCGGCCACGATGCCGGTCGGGATGTGCGTGATGCGCACGGCCGAGTCGGTCTTGTTGATGTGCTGGCCACCGGCGCCGCTCGCGCGGTAGGTGTCGATGCGCAGGTCGGCGGGGTTGATCTGCACCGCCACGGTTTCGTCGGGCTCGGCCAGCACGGCGACCGTGCAGGCGCTGGTATGGATGCGGCCCTGCGTCTCGGTGGCCGGCACACGCTGCACGCGGTGGCCGCCCGATTCGAAGCGCAGCTTGCCGAAGACTTCGTCGCCGACGATGCGGATCACCACTTCCTTGTAGCCGCCCAGTTCGCTCGCGCTCTCGCTCACGATCTCGCAGCGCAGGCCGGCGCGTTCGCAGTAGCGCGTGTACATGCGCAGCAGGTCGCCCGCGAACAGGGCCGATTCGTCGCCGCCCGTGCCGGCGCGGATTTCCATGAAGGCGTTGCGTGCGTCGTCGGGGTCCTTGGGCAGCAAGAGGCGCTGCAGCTCTTCCTCGAGCTGCACCAGTTCGGCTTCGGCGCCCGCGATTTCCTCATTGGCCATCTCGGCCATGTCGGGGTCGTCGAGCATTTCCTTTGCACCGGCGATGTCGGCTTCGCGCTGCTTGTAGCGCTCGTAGCGGCCGGCGATCTGCGTGACTTCGGCGTGCTCCCGCGAGATGGTGCGGTATTGCGCCATGTCGCTCATGATGTCTTCGCGCGAAAGCAGGAAGTCGAGCTCGCCCAGCCGCTGGACGTAGCGTTCGAGTTGATGGCGCAGAAAGGATTTCACGGAAGAGGGGACTCGAAAAGAAGAACGGATACCGCGTGCAGCGGCATGGCGCAGGGAGCCACGGCACGCAAGGCCAGGCCGCTGACGAGCGTCGCTAACGCTCTTTGCGCAGGAACAGGCGCGAGAGGGTCTGCGCCGTCTGCTCGCGCGATGCGGCGTCGCCCGCATGCAGCTCGGCCATGGCGCCGTGCATCATCTTCTGCGTGAGCCCGCGCGACATCGCCTCGAGCACCGCATCGACCGACTCGCCCTTGGCCAGGAGCTTGCGGGCGCGCGCCATCTCGGCGGCGCGCCATTCGTCGGCCTGCGCGTTGAGTTGCTGGATCAGCGGCACCGTGCTGCGCTGGCCCAGCCAGTGCATGAAGCTCTGCACGCCGGCATCGATGATCACTTCGGCCTGCGCCACCGCGGCCTGGCGGTTGGCCTGGCCCTGTTGCACCACGTGCGCGAGGTCGTCGACGGTGTAGAGGTAGACGTCTTCGAGCGCCTTCACTTCGGGCTCGATGTCGCGCGGCACGGCCAGGTCGACCATGAACATCGGGCGGTGCTTGCGTGCCTTGAGCGCGCGTTCGACGGCGCCCAGGCCGATGATCGGCAGCGTGCTCGCGGTGCAGCTCACCACGATGTCGAATTCGGCAAGCCGCGCCGGCAGGTCAGCGAGCCGCATCGCCTCGCCGCCGAAGCGCGTGGCGAGTTTCTCGCCGCGTTCGAGTGTTCGGTTGGCAATGGCGATCGACTTCGGCTCCTTGGCCGCGAAGTGCGTCACCGCGAGGTCGATCATTTCGCCCGCGCCGACGAACAGCACGCGCGTCTTGCGCAGGTCTTCGAAGAGTTGTCCGGCCAGCCGCACGGCGGCTGCCGCCATGCTGATCGAATGCGCGCCGATCTCGGTGGCAGTACGCACTTCTTTCGCGACCGCGAACGAGCGCTGGAACAGCTGGTTGAGCGTGGTGCCCAGAGCGCCGACGTTCTCGGCCGCGCGCACCGCGTCTTTCATCTGGCCGAGGATCTGGGCTTCGCCGAGCACCATCGAATCGAGCCCGCTGGCCACGCGGAAGACATGGCGCGCAGCCTCGTCGTCGTGCAGGGTGTAGGCGTGGGAGCGCAGCAGGGTGGGCGCCACGCCGCCGCTCTCGGCCAGCCAGCCGACCGTGTGGTCGAGGGCGATGTGTTCGGAGGCGCAGTAGATCTCGGTGCGGTTGCAGGTCGAGATGATTGCGGCTTCCACCTGGGGGTGGCGGCCGCTGGGGAAAGAGCTGCGCAGGCTCTGCAGCGTCGGGGCGATCTGATCGAGCGCAAACGCAAAACGACCGCGCAGATCGAGCGGCGCGGTCGTGTGGTTCAAGCCGAGAGCCCAGACAGACATGGGCGTGATTATAAAATCAGCAGCGGCCCGGGGCTTGCCGAGGGACAAATGGCTTTCCCTATAACAGCCATAACCTTCGCCACATGGTGGCGCCCCTCTCCACCCCCTCCCGATGGACCTGCTGGCCCTCCTCGATCACCTGCTTAATTTTGTGGCACCCGCGGCGTTCGTCGCGCTGGTGCTGGTCTTGGTGGGGCGCTTCCTTGGCGGGCGCCGGACGGGCGTTCCGCGCTGGTGGACGCAGTGGGCAGTCACCTTCGGGGCCGGCGTCGGGGTTCTCGTCGTCGGCCTAGTGGTCTTCGGGCGCGACGGGGTGATGACGACCTATGCCGCACTCGTGGCGGTCTGCGGCACCGTGCAGTGGTTCGCGATGCGCGGCTGGCGCCGCTGATACAGGGTCAGGCCAGCCGACGGACCATGTAGACCGACCTGCCGGGATAGGTCGCGAGCCGGGCCTGCTGTGCCGGATCTGCCGGCTGCATCGCGGCATAGCCCTGCCGCTCCCAGAAACCGACCGACGCCTGCACCGACACCAGTGTCGACTGCCGCCAGCCGGCCTTCGCCGCGTGCGCCCACGCATGTCGAACGAGCTGCGGCCCGAGGCCCATCCCCGAAGCGCCCGGGTGCACCGCCAGGTCATGCAGGTACAGCGCATCGGCGTCCGGCGCGACCTCGAACTCGCCGTGCAGCGCCGTGAGCTTGCCGGCAACCGAGGGATAGGTGGCCAGGTACGCCCTGACAGCGCCCTCATGCTCTGCCACCCACCCCGTCTCCGGCGCTGCGGCCAATCGTCGCGCGATCAGCGCACCGTCTTCCACGAAGCCCGCGCCGTAGCAGGCGAGCTGGATCGCGAGGATCGCGTCCAGATCGTCCGCACGCATCGCACGCACGAAGACGGCGTCTGCCATAACCGTCATCAAGCCAGCAGCAGCTTGTCGTCGTCGAGCTTTTCGCCGCGCGTCTGCTCGAACATCCGCAGCAGGTCGGGCACGTCGAGGCCCGAGCGTTCCGGCCCGGCCACGTCGAGGATCACCTGCCCCTCGTGCAGCATGACGGTGCGCGAACCGTAGTCCAGCGCCTGCCGCATGCTGTGCGTCACCATCATCGCGGTCAGCTGGCTGCCTTCGACGATCTTCGCGGTCAGCTCCAGCACGAAGGCCGCGGTCTTCGGGTCCAGCGCGGCCGTGTGCTCGTCCAGCAGCAGGATGCGCGAGGGCTTGAGCGACGCCATCAGCAGGCTCACCGCCTGCCGCTGCCCGCCCGAGAGCAGTCCGATGCGGTCGGCCAGCCGGTTTTCCAGCCCCAGCTTCAGGATCGACAGCTTCTCGCGGAACAGCTCGCGCAGGCCCCGGTTGAGCGAAAAGCCGAAGCCCCGCCGCTCACCGCGCTTCCACGCGAGCGCCATGTTCTCCTCGATGGTCAGCGCCTCGCAGGTGCCGGCCATCGGGTCCTGGAACACACGCGCCACCATGCCCGAGCGCTGCCAGGCGTTCATGCGGGTCACGTCCTTGCCGTCGATCTCGATGCTGCCCTTGTCGACGATCAGGTCACCGCTCACCGCATTCAAGAAGGTCGACTTGCCAGCGCCGTTTGAGCCGATCACGGTGACGAACTGGCCGGTCGGAATTTCCAGGCTGAGCCCGCGCAGCACGCGGTTCTCGATGGGCGTGCCCGGGTTGAAAGTCATCTCCAGTTGTTGGGCGCGCAACATCAGTTCTTCCCCTTGAAGAGTCCGCGCAGCTTGCGCTTGTAGGCGGGGATCAGCAGTGCGACCGCCACCAGCACGGCGGTCACCAGGTTCAGGTCCTGCGCCTGCAGGCCCATGAAATCGGTATTGAGCGCCATCGCGATGAAGAAGCGGTAGAGCAGCGCGCCCAGCACACAGGCCAGCGTGGTGATCACCATGCTGCGCGCCGGCAGCAGCGTCTCGCCGATGATCACCGCGGCCAGGCCGATCACGATCGTGCCCACGCCCATCGAGATGTCGGCCGTGCCCTGGCTCTGCGCGAACAGCGCACCGGCCAGCGCCACCAGCGCGTTGGAGAGCGCCAGGCCCGCCATCGTGTGGAAGTCCGTCGAAATGCCCTGGGCCCGCGCCATGCGCGCATTGCCGCCGGTGGCGCGCATCGCCAGACCCGCTTCGGAGGCGAAGAACATGTCGACCACGATCTTCGCGACGATCACGATGAGCAGCAGCAACAGCGGCTTGGCCCATTGCTCGGGCATGCCGCCGAAGTCGACCATGGTGAACACGGTCGGCTCGGTGATGAGCGCCACGTTGGGCTTGCCCATCACCCGCAGGTTGACGGAGTACAGCGCGATCATCACCAGGATGCTCGCGAGCAACTGCATGATCTTCAACTTGACGTTGAGCCAGGCCGTGACCCAGCCCGCAGCGGCGCCGGCGACGCAGGCGAGCGCGGTGGCGGCAACCGGATTCCAGCCCAGGACGATCAGCGTCGCGGCCACGGCGGCGCCCAGCGGAAAGCTGCCGTCCACTGTGAGGTCGGGGAAATTGATGATGCGAAACGACATGAAGACGCCCAACGCGACCAGTCCGAATATCAGACCGATCTCGATGGCGCCCAGCGAAGCGATGAGCGACATAAAGAAGCTGGCTTCTTACTTCGTGGCCACGACCTTGGCGCTCTTCAAGAGCGATTCGGACAGCGTCACGCCCTGCGCCTTGGCGGCGGTGGGGTTCACCACCAGCTCGAAGTTCGTGCTGGTCTGCGAGGCGATGGTGCCGGGCTTCTCGCCCTTCAGGATGCGCACGACGATCTTGCCGGTCTGGCGGCCGATGTCGTTGTAGTTCAGGCCCAGGGCCGCCACGGCGCCGCGCTCGACGGTGGCCGTGTCGGCGGCCACCACCGGCAGCTTGGCTTGCTGGGCGACCTTCACGATGCCCTCGAAGGCCGAGACCACGTTGTTGTCGGTCGGCGTGTAGATCACGTCGGCCTTGCCGACGAGGCTTTGCGCGGCGGTCGGCACGTCCACGGTGCGGGCGGCGGCGGCTTCGACCACGGTCATGCCGGCATCGGCCGCAGCCTTCTTCAGCGAGGCCACGATGGCCACCGAGTTGGCTTCGCCGGGGCTGTAGATCACGCCGATGCGCTTGGCGTTGGGCACCACCTGCTTGATGAGGCCGATGTGCTTCTCGAGCGGCGAGAGGTCCGACACGCCGGTCACGTTGGTGCCCGAGGGCTCCCAGTTCTTCACCAGCTTGGCGGCCACCGGATCGGTGATGGCCGAGTACACGACCGGAATGGTCTTGGTGGAGGCCACCACGGCCTGCGCCGAAGGCGTGGCGATGGCGACGATCACGTCGGGCGCATCGCCCACGTACTTGCGGGCGATCTGGGCGGCGGTGCCCACGTTGCCCTGCGCGCTCTGGTAGCTGAACTTGAGGTTCTTGCCTTCTTCGTAGCCGGCCGCCTTGAGCTCGGCCTTCACGCCGTCGCGCACCGCATCCAGCGCCGGGTGCTCGACGATGGCCGTGACGGCCACCGACTTGGTGTCGGCCGCGAACGAGGGCGCGGCGGACAGCATGCCGAGGGCCAGGGCGACGGCGCTGAAAGGGGTGCGAAGCAGGGCGTTTTTCACGTGAGGGTCTCCGGATGGGGGATGGGTGCGTCTGAGGTGAGGCCGCCGGCGTGCGCCGGGGCGGGGAATTCAGCGGCGTCGGGAATTGCGCGTGCAATCCCGGCAGCCTCGAAGTCTAGATCGTACTTTGCACAATTAAGGTGCATGGACTCATCGGGCTTACCCCGCTTTGAGAAACATAATTGCATCCAATGGAGGATGTAAGAGATGAAATTGCACGAGATCGAACTCGACCGGATCGACCGGCGGATTCTTGAGCACTTGCAGGTGCATGGCCGCGCAACCAACCTCGAGCTGTCGGAGGTGGCCAACCTGTCGCCCGCGC
Source organism: Variovorax sp. ZS18.2.2 (assembly GCF_024701975.1). Lineage (GTDB taxonomy): Bacteria > Pseudomonadota > Gammaproteobacteria > Burkholderiales > Burkholderiaceae_C > Variovorax. The sequence continues at coordinate 497,356 of NZ_JANLNM010000003.1, read as the reverse complement.
AGTGCATGCGGCGTCATCGGCGCCTGGAAGAGCTGGGCCTCATCAACGGCTACGCCGCCCATCTGAACGCGCGCCACGTCGGCCTGGGCGTGATCGCCTTCATCCACGTGACCATGGCGCGCGGCCATGTCGACGAACTGCCCAAGTTCCAGGACCTGATCGCCGATCTGAAGCAGATCCTGGAGTGCTACTCGGTGACCGGCGACTTCGACTATGTGCTGAAGGTGGTTGCGCGCGACCTGGAGTCGCTCTCGCAGTTTTTGATGCACACGCTGATGCACATGCCCGGCGTGTCGGCCGTGCGGTCGAGCGTGTGCCTCAACGAGATCAAGTGCACCACGGCCCTGCCGCTGGAGTGAGCCTCAGGTCGGCATGCCGGGGATCGGCGAGTTCTGCGTCGCGGGCGCTGGTGCCGCGGCAGCCGGTTCGGTGGGCGCCATCATGAATGTGGTCGGCGTCGCCATCGGCAGCGCGGCCTTCCGGAGCTCGTCGAGGATCACGAACAGCAGGTCGCTGCGCACGCCGCCTGCCAGCCGTGGGCTTGCCACATAGGCGATGGCCTGGAAGATCAGGAGCCCGTTCTCGATGCCTTCCAGCGTGAGCGACGGCGCAGGCGTTTCCAGCACTCCTTCGTGCGCGCGGCAGGCTTCGAGGATCAGATCGCGCACGCGCTGCGCGTCGGTCGTCAGCGGCATCGGCAGGCGGATCAGCACGCGGCCCTCGGCATTCGCCAGCGTCATGTTGCGGACCGTCTTGGTGATGAATTCCGAGTTCGGCACGATCAGCGTGGAGCGGTCGCCCAGCTGGATCTCGGTGGCGCGCACGTTGATGCGCCGCACGTCGCCCTCGGCCGTGCCCAGCACCACCCAGTCGCCCACCTTCACGGGCTGCTCGGCCAGCAGAATCAGCCCCGAGATGAAGTTCTGCACGATCGCCTGCAGCCCGAAGCCGATGCCCACAGACAGCGCGCTCGCCACCCACGCGATGCGCTCGATGCCGATGCCCAGGGCCGAGAGCGCGAAGGCGATCACCAGAATCCCGCCCACGTAACCAAGCAGCGTGGTGATCGAGCTCTGCATGCCGGGCTCGAGCTGCGTGTTGGGCAGGTAGCTGCGTTCGAGCCAGCGCTTGAACACGCGCATCACGACGAAGCCGACCACCGCCACCGCGATGGCGCTCAGGATCGCGCCCGGCACCAGCTGGAACTCGCCCACCTTCACGCCGGTGCCGAACTTGCCGCTGCGCTGGAACACCTCGCCGGGCCCGGTGCCCAGCGGCGCGGCGAGCGCGATCAGCATGTAGAAGAACAGTCCGACCCGGCTGAGCCCCGAGAGCACGGTGGCCGCCTGGTCCAGCGTCTGCGGCGCGAGGTTGAAGCTCTTCTGCAGCCGCTGGCCGAAGGTGCTGCGCGACGACACCAGCGCCATGAACACGTCGTCGGCGAACTTGAACAGCACGTAGAAGGCCGCGGCCACGATGCCGCTCCAGGTGAGCTGTGAGGCCAGGAAGCTCGCGAGCGCCACGTAGCCCACGGCCACCAGCACCCAGATCGCGATCATCAGCACGCCGATCAGCGCCACCAGCAGGCCGACCCACATCGGCCGCTCGGGCAGGCCGGCATCGGACGCGTCCGCGCGCAGCGGCTTCACCAGGTAGAGCACCGCGCCCACCAGCGTGGTGAGCACCAGCGCCGTGAGCACGTGCGTGACCACGACGGCCGCGAAGCTGGCGTCGATCAGCGCGTTGATCTCGGCGGGCGTCCAGGCCAGCGCCGCGACCAGCGCGACCAGCCAGGGCAGTGCGGCCAGGCGGGTCGCCATCGCATCGGGAATCGGCGGCAGCCGCCACGAGGGGCGGCGGGTGGCGAGCAGGCCGCGGCCGAGCCCGATCACGAAGGCCATGAACACCAGCGCCTGCGCCGACGACTGCAGCGCCTTGCGCGCCTGCGGCTCCCAGGTGGCGTATGCCTTGAGCACTTCCACGAAGCCGTGCGCCGCGATCGCGACCAGCAGCACATGGCTGCCCACGATGCCGATCACCAGCACCGAACGCCGCAGGCGCCCGGCCGGCAGCCACCGTGCGGCGAGGCGGGTGAGCAGGTGTTCGGCCGCCCAGTTGCCGACCACCGCGAGCAGCAGCGCGGCAATCAGGGCGGCGATCACCCGGGTGCGGGTCTCGGGCTGGAGCGCGGTCTGCAGGCCGTCGTTCAGGGCGGCTGTCATGGTCTTGAGCCGCTCCAGGTCGTCGGGCCAGGCCTCGCGCAGGTCGTTCCAGAATTCGCCGCTCAGCGGTGAGGCCGCGCGCTCGGTGAGCTGCGCCTCGAACAGGGCGCGGCGCTGGGTGACGAGGTCGGTGCCGCGCTGGCGCACGTCGACCGACAGCAGGCGCGCGAGGCGGATGTCGGCATCCAGCGCATTGCGCTCCTTCGTCAGGCGTGCGCGCTGGCGGGTGATGTCGGGGTCTTCGGTGGCGCCCGCGGCCGGCGGGTTGCCGAGTTCGCCGAGCCGGGCGTTCAGGTCGGCCAGCTCACCGGTGCGGGCGGTGACGAACTTGTCGGCCTGCGTGCCGATCGCGTTGATCTGCGTGAGCAGCTTGCGCGCGTCGTCGTCGGTGTCCGCCGTGGCGGTGATCTTGGTGAACTGATCGCGCAGCTCGGATACCGTGGGGGTTGGCGCGGGCAGCGAGGTGGCGCTGCCGCCGAGGTCTGGCTGCGCCATGGCGCCACCGCACATCAGCAGGGCGGCAAGGCAAAAGGTCGCTAGGCGGGGGATCCAACTCATGGCTGCATCATAGAAGCGGCCACTAGCGGCCATTTTCGTAAGAGCAGGTAAGCGCCGCGAGGCTCAGCCAGCGGGGCTGAACAGGTCGACCCGGTCCGTGATGATGCCGTCGGTGCCCAGGTCGATGAGCCGCTGCGCGGCCCAGTCGTCGTTGACGGTGTAGCTCAGCGAGCGCATGCCCGCGCCGTGCACCTGCGCGACGGTGGCGGTGTCCCATAGCGCGTGGTTGCAGACGATGGCCCGGCAGCCGAGATCGCGTGCGGTATCGAGCCAGCCGCTGCGGAGCGTGTCGAGCAGGAGGCCGCGCGGCAACTCGGGCTGCGCGGCAGCCGCACCCTCGAGCGATTCGACCTGGAACGAGGTGAGCAACGGCGCAATTGCCGCGCCCTGCCAGAGGCGCGCCGCTTCGCGCGCTACGACCTCACCAGTCTCGCGCTCGGTGCCAGGCGTCGGCTTGATCTCGATGTTGAGCAGGTAGCCGTTGACCAGGCAGAAACGGGCCAGGTTCTCCAGCGTGGGCAGCGGCTCGCCCGCGAAGGCGCGCGAATGCCAGCCGCCCGCGTCGAGCTGCGCCAGCGCGCTCCAGGGTTGCTGGCCGCCGATGCCGTGGCCGTTGGTGGTGCGATCGAGCGTGGCGTCGTGCATCAGGAAGGGCACGCCGTCGGCGCTCAGCTTCGCGTCGCACTCGAACATGCGGTAGCCATGCGCCGCGCCGAAGCGGAAGGCGGCGAGCGTGTTTTCAGGAGCGAGCTTGCCGGCGCCGCGATGCGCGACCCAGCGGGGGTAGGGCCAGGGGCTGCGTTCGGCCATCGCTCAATCTGCCCGCTTGCCCGATCCGGCGTCGAACCAGTGCAGCTTGTCTTCGCGGGCGGCGATCTTCACCGTGTCGCCGGCCACCGGCGGGTGATCGCCTTCGTCGGTGCGCATGATGATCTGCTCGTCGCCGATGCGGCCGTACACCAGGCGCTCGGCGCCCAGCAGTTCGACCTGCTCGACCTGCACCGTCCAGCCGCTTTCGTCGAGCTTCATGTGCTCGGGGCGGATGCCCAGGATCTGGCCCGCGCGCACGCCCGGTGCGTGCTTGAGCAGGTTCATCGGCGGCGAGCCGATGAAACTCGCCACGAAAGTGGTGGCGGGGCGGTTGTACACCTCCTCGGGCGTCGCAAACTGGTCCATCACGCCGCCGTTCATCACGATGATGCGCTGCGCCAGCGTCATCGCCTCGATCTGGTCGTGCGTGACGAAGAGCGAGGTAATGCCCAGCTCGCGGTGCAGCTTCTGGATTTCGAGGCGGGTCTGCGCGCGCAGCTTGGCGTCGAGGTTCGACAGCGGTTCGTCGAACAGGAACACCTGAGGCTGCCGCACGATCGCGCGGCCCATGGCCACGCGCTGGCGCTGGCCGCCGGAGAGCTCGCGGGGCTTGCGCTCGAGCAGGTGACCCAGTTCGAGGATCTTGGCGGCCTTGTCGACGCGCACCTTGATCTCGGGCACCGGCACCTTGAGGATCTTCAGCCCGTAGGCCATGTTGTTGAACACCGTCATGTGCGGGTAGAGCGCGTAGTTCTGGAACACCATGGCGATGTCGCGCTCGGACGGCTCGAGGTTGTTCACCACCTTGTTGCCGATGGCGATTTCGCCGGCCGAGACTTCCTCGAGCCCGGCCACCATGCGCAGCAGCGTCGACTTGCCGCAGCCCGAGGGACCGACGATGACGATGAATTCGCGGTCGGCGATCTCGGCGCTCACGCCGTGGATGACCTGGTTGACCTTCGGCCCGTGGCCGTAGCGCTTGATGACGTTGCGTAGAGAGAGAGCAGCCATTTTTCGTTCAGCGTTTTATTTGTCGGTATCGACCAGGCCCTTGACGAACCATTTCTGCATCAGGACCACCACCACCGCGGGCGGCAGCATGGCCAGCACGGCGGTCGCCATCACCACGTTCCAGTCCACCGGGGATTCGCCGTTGCCGATCATCGCCTTGATGCCGACGACGATCGGGTACATGTCCTCGCTGGTGGCGCCGATCAGCGGCCAGAGGTACTGGTTCCAGCCGTAGATGAACTGGATCACGAACAGGGCCGCGATGCTGGTCTTCGACAGGGGCAGCAGGATGTCCTTGAAGAAGCGCATCGGGCCCGCGCCGTCGACGCGTGCGGCTTCCACCAGCTCGTCGGGCACCGTGAGGAAAAACTGCCGGAACAGGAAGGTGGCCGTGGCCGAGGCGATCAGCGGCACCGAGAGCCCGGCGTAGGTGTTGATCATGCCCAGGCTCGCCACCACCTGGTAGGTCGGCCCGATGCGCACTTCGACCGGCAGCATCAGCGTGATGAAGATCAGCCAGAAGCAGAGGCTGCGCAGCGGAAAACGGAAATACACCACCGCGAAGGCCGACAGCAGCGAGATGCTGATCTTGCCGAAGGTGATGATGAAGGTGATGACCGAGCTGACCCAGATCATGCGGGCCACCGACACGTTGGCGCTGGTGCGCCCGCCGCCGGTCAGGGCCGCCTTGTAGGTTTCCCAGAAGTTGCTGCCGGGCAGGATCGGCATGGGCGCCTGCATGATTTCCTGCGGCGTGTGCGTCGAGGCGACGAAGGCCAGGTAGATCGGGAAGATCACCAGCAGCGCGCCGACGATCATGATCGCGTGCGCGAGGATGCCGAGGGACGGGCGGCGCTCAACCATGGCGGGCCTCCATGGCGCGGGAGAGGGCAAGGGGGAGTTGCATCGGGGCGGCCATCAGTACTGGACCTTTTTCTCGACGTAGCGGAACTGCAGCACCGTCAGCCCGATGACGATGACCATCAGCACCACCGACTGCGCGGCGGCGCCGCCGAAGTCCATGCCGCGGAAACCGTCGAAGTACACGCGGTAGACCAGCGTGGCGGTTTCCTTGCCGGGGCCGCCCTGTGTGGTGGCGTCGATGATCGCGAAGGTGTCGAAGAAGGCGTACACCATGTTGATCACCAGCAGGAAGAAGGTGGTGGGCGTGAGCAGCGGGAACTGGATGGTCCAGAAGCGGCGCATCGGGCGCGCGCCGTCGATGGCGGCCGCCTCGATCAGCGATTTCGGGATCGACTGCAGGCCCGCGAGGAAGAACAGGAAGTTGTAGGAGATCTGCTTCCAGACGGCGGCCATCACGACCAGCGCCATGGCGTCGTTGCCGTTGAGCAGGTGGTTCCAGCTGAAGCCCATCTTCTTGAGCCAGTAGGCCACGATGCCGATCGACGAGGAGAACATGAACGACCACAAGAGGCCGGTGACGACCGGCGCCACCGCGTACGGCAGGATCAGCACGCTGCGGTAGAAGCGCGAGCCGCGCACCACGCGGTCGGCGAACACCGCCAGCACCAGTGCGATGCCCAGGCCCAGCACCGTCACCAGCGCCGAGAAGACGATGGTGGTCTGGAACGAGGCCATGTAGGTGCTGTCGTTCCACAGCGTCCTGAAGTTGTCCAGGCCCACCCAGGTGATCGAGTTGCCGAAGGCATCCTGCTGCTGCAGCGACTGCACCAGCGCCTGGCCGGCCGGCCAGAAGAAGAAGACAGCAACGACGAGCAACTGCGGCGCCAGCAGCGCCCAGGGGAGCCAGTTCGAACGGAAGAGGACGCGTTTTTCCATGAGGGAGCGCTCAGGTCACAGACACACTAATAAGCAAACAGCCAGCGCTGCACGGGACAGGCTGGCTTGCTTGCGTTTCTTCGGGGCTGGGCCGCGGCGAACAGGGGTCCGCTGCGGCCATCCGGGGTGCAGAGCTTACTTGTTCGCGGCCTGGAACTTCACGAGCAGTTCGTTGCCGCGCTTGACCGCGCTGTCCAGCGCTTCCTTGGGCGTCTTCTTGCCGGTCCAGATCAGTTCGGTTTCCTCGTCCTCGATGGCGCGGATCTGCGGCAGATTGCCCAGGCGCACGCCACGCGACTTGTCGGTGGTCTTCTTGATCATCTGGTTCACGGCGACGTCGGTGCCCGGGTTCTCCTTATAGAAACCGGTCTTCTCGGTCAGCTCGTAGGCGGCCGTGGTGATCGGCAGGTAGCCGGTGCGCATGTGGCTTTCCGACTGCACCTTCGGGCTCGACAGGAAGGTGAAGAACGCGGCCACGCCCTTGTAGCGGTCGGCCGACTTGCCCGACATCACCCACAGGCTGGCGCCGCCGACGATGGTGTTCTGCGGCGCGCCCTGCACGTCCGGGTAGTACGGCAGCGCCGATTCGGCGAACTTGAATTTGGCGTCGCGCTTGACGCTGGCGTAGCTGCCCGACGAGCCGATGAACATCGCGCATTCACCCGAGGTGAACGAGGTGATCGGCTTGCTGGCGCGGCCCTTGTAGACGAACAGGCCCTGCTTGGACATGTTGGACAGGTTCTCGAAGTGGCGAACGTGCAGCGGCGAGTTGAATTCCAGGCGGGCGTCGAGGCCGCCGAAGCCGTTGTTCTTGGTGGCGTACGAGGTGTTGTGCCAGGCCGAGAAGCTCTCGAGCTGGGCCCAGCTCATCCACGAAGTCGTGAACGGACACTGGCTGCCGCTCGCCTTGAGCTTGGCGGCGGCCGAGATCACTTCGGGCCAGGTGACGGGGGCCTTTTCAGGATCGAGGCCGGCGTTCTTGAAGGCGTCCTTGTTGTAATAGAACACCGTGGTCGAGCTGTTGAACGGGAACGACAGCATCTGGCCGTTCGGGGCCGTGTAGTAGCCGGCCACTGCGGGAATGTAGGCCTTCGGGTCGAACTTCTGGCCGCCTTCCTTCATGACGTCGGCCACGGGCTTGATGGCGCCCTTGGAGTACATCATGGTGGCGGTGCCCACTTCGAACACCTGCAGGATGTCGGGCGCATTGCCCGAGCGGTAAGCCGCGATGCCGGCGGCCATCGACTGGTCGTACTCGCCCTTGTAGGTCGGCACGACCTTGTAGTCCTTCTGGCTTTCGTTGAATTGCTTGGCCAGGTCGTTGACCCAGTCGTTGAGGGCGCCGTCCATCGAGTGCCACCACTGGATTTCCGTCTGGGCTTGGGCGAGGGCTGGCACAGCCAGCAGGGTGGCCAACGCCGAGGCGAGGGCAAGCGTCTTGAAGCGCATAGGACTCCTGTAGGGAAAAAGTAAACCAGCGATATTAGGTTACATGCATGACGGTTCTGCGGCGGTGTTTGTCGCACGGAGTACACAGAACAAGAAACCCGGGTAAACCCCCTTGGGCGCCGTGGCGCGCCCTGGAGCGCCTGCTTGCTGCGCTGCACCATGCTAGCATCGCCCTCCCTTTTTTGGCCTAGCTTGTCGCCGTGGCCGGGGCCTCAGCGAGACCGCCATGAGCAGCAAAACCTCCCTCGACAAAAGCAGGATCAAGTTCCTCTTGCTCGAGGGCATCCACCCTTCGGCCGTGGAGGTGCTGCGCGCCGCCGGCTACACCAACATCGAGTCGCTGCCGGGCGCCTTGCCCGACGCCGAGCTCAAGGCCAAGATCGCCGACGTTCACTTCCTGGGCATCCGTTCGCGCACGCAACTGACCGCCGAGGTGTTCGCCGCGGCCCACAAGCTGGTGGCCGCCGGGTGCTTCTGCATCGGCACCAACCAGGTCGACCTGGAGGCCGCCCGCGAACATGGCGTGGCGGTGTTCAACGCCCCCTATTCGAATACGCGCTCGGTGGCCGAGCTGGTGCTGGCCGAAGCGATCCTGCTGCTGCGCGGCGTGCCCGAGAAGAGCGCGGTGGCGCACCGCGGCGGCTGGCTCAAGTCGGCCGACAACGCGTTCGAGATCCGCGGCAAGACGCTGGGCATCGTGGGCTACGGCTCGATCGGCGCGCAGCTGTCGGTGCTGGCCGAGGCGCTGGGCATGCATGTGGCGTTCTTCGACGTGGTCACCAAGCTGCCGCTGGGCAATGCGCGCCAGGTGCGCGACCTGCACCAGCTGCTGGGCCAGAGCGACATCGTGACGCTGCACGTGCCCGAGACGCAGGCGACGCAATGGATGATCGGCGCGGCCGAGATCGCTGCGATGAAGCCGGGCTCGATCCTCATCAACGCCTCGCGCGGCACCGTGGTCGAGATCGACGCGCTGGCCGGCGCGCTGAAGGAAAAGAAGCTCCTGGGCGCCGCGATCGATGTGTTCCCGGTGGAGCCGCGCAGCAACAAGGACGAGTTCCTGTCGCCCCTGCGTGGCCTCGACAACGTGATCCTGACGCCGCACATCGGCGGCTCGACGATGGAGGCGCAGGCCAACATCGGGCTCGAAGTGGCCGAGAAGCTGGTGAAGTACAGCGACAACGGCACCTCGACTTCCTCGGTCAACTTCCCCGAGGTGGCGCTGCCCGCGCATCCGGGCAAGCACCGGCTGCTGCATGTGCACCGCAACGTGCCGGGCGTGCTGTCGGAGATCAACAAGATCTTCTCGGACAACCACATCAACATCTCCTCGCAGTTCCTGCAGACGAACGAGAAGGTTGGGTATGTGGTGACGGACATCGACGCCGCCTCTTCGGACCTGGCGCTGGAGAAGCTGGCGAAGGTGAACGGGACGATTCGCAGCCGCGTGCTGTTCTGAATAGGTTGAGCGGGGGGGCGGGTAACGGTCGGGGCCGGCGCTTAGCACAAGGACAACGGGTGCACCACGAGGCAAGACCCCAAGCCCTGTCCTAAAATCCCCAGCCCGGCTATGGGTGCGCAGCACCCGGCCGAGGCGCCCCACCCGATGAATGCTCCGACCGCGTTGAATACGCTGTTGGCACAGGCCGCAGAGCCTGTCCGACTGCGCGAGATCCCGTACAACTACACCAGCTTCTCCGATCGCGAGATCGTGATTCGCCTGCTGGGCGAACGTGGCTGGGAACTGCTCCAGACCCTGCGCGCCGAGCGCCGCACCGGCCGATCGGCGCGCATGCTCTACGAGGTGCTGGGCGACATCTGGGTGGTGCAGCGCAACCCCTACCTCGTCGACGACCTGTTGGACAATCCGCGCCGCCGCGGCCAACTGGTCGAGGCGCTCAAGCACCGGTTGACCGAAGTCCAGAAGCGCCGCACCCCCGACAGCGACATGCCGCGCGACCAACTGGTCGGCGAGCTCACCGCGCTGGTCGGCGACGCGGTCGCGGCCTTCGACACCAAGTTCCGCGACGTCGCGGCCCTGCGCCGCAAGGCCACGCGCGTGCTGGGCCGGCTCACCGCCAAGGACAACATCAAGTTCGACGGGCTCTCCCGCGTGTCGCACGTGACCGATGCGACCGACTGGCGCGTGGAGTACCCCTTCGTCGTGCTGTGCCCCGACACCGAGGCCGAGATGGCGCTGCTGGTGAAGGGCTGCATCGAGTTGGGTCTGACGATCATCCCGCGCGGGGGCGGCACCGGCTACACCGGCGGTGCGATCCCGCTCACCTGGAACAGCGTCGTCATCAACACCGAGAAGCTCGAGGCGATGACGGAGGTCGAGCACATGCCGCTGCCCGGTCTCGACCACCCCGTGCCGACTATCTGGACCGAAGCCGGCGTTGTCACGCAGCGCGTGGCCGATGCGGCCGAGCGCGCGGGCTTCGTGTTCGCGGTTGATCCGACCTCCGCCGAGGCGTCGTGCGTCGGCGGCAACGTCGCGATGAACGCTGGCGGCAAGAAGGCCGTGCTCTGGGGCACGGCGCTGGACAACCTCGCCTCGTGGCGCATGGTCACGCCGCAGGCCGAATGGCTCGAAGTCACGCGCATCGGCCACAACCTGGGCAAGATCCACGACGCCGAGACGGCCCTGTTCGAGCTGCAGTACTACGCCGCCGACGGCAAGACCAAGCTGCGCACCGAACGCCTCGACATCCCTGGCAAGACCTTCCGCAAGGAAGGCCTCGGCAAGGACGTGACCGACAAGTTCCTCTCGGGCCTGCCGGGCATCCAGAAAGAGGGCTGTGATGGCCTCATCACCAGCTGCCGCTGGGTGGTGCACAAGATGCCCTCGCACACGCGCACCGTGTGCCTCGAGTTCTTCGGCAACGCGAAGGACGCGGTGCCCAGCATCGTCGAGATCAAGGACTTCATGTTCGCCGAGCAGAAGCGCTCGGGCGTGCTGCTGGCCGGCCTGGAGCACCTCGACGACCGTTACCTGAAGGCTGTGGGTTACGCCACCAAGTCGAAGAAGCACGGCGGCCTGCCGAAGATGGTGCTGTTCGGCGACATCGCGGGCGACGACGCCGATGCGGTGGCGCGCGTCACTTCTGAGGTGGTGCGCATCGCCAACTCGCGCAGCGGCGAAGGCTTCATCGCCATCAGTCCCGAAGCGCGCAAGAAATTCTGGCTCGACCGCAAGCGCACGGCCGCCATCAGCAAGCACACCAACGCCTTCAAGATCAACGAAGACGTAGTGATCCCGCTGCCGCGCATGGCCGAGTACAGCGACGGCATCGAGCGCATCAACATCGAGTTGTCGCTGCAGAACAAGCTCGCGTTGACCGACGAGCTCGAAACCTTCCTCGCGCGCGGCAACCTGCCGCTGGGCAAGACCGACGACGCGCACGAGATCCCGGCCGCCGAGTTGCTGGAAGACCGCGTGGCGCAGGCCGTGACGCTGGTGCATGAAGTGCGCGCGCTCTGGGCCGGCTGGCTGCAGAACGTCGATGCGCTGTTCCCGCAATTGCAGGACCACAGCCTCCGCGCGAGCTGGAAGACGCAGCTGCGCCAGCCGCTGCAGGAGATTTTCTCGGGTGCCGAGTTCGCGCCGATCCTGGCCGAATGCACTGCGATCCACAAGCGTGTGCTCAAGGGCCGCGTGTGGGTCGCGCTGCACATGCACGCGGGCGACGGCAACGTGCACACCAACATCCCCGTGAACAGCGACAACTACGACATGCTGCAGACCGCGCATGCCGCGGTGGTGCGCATCATGGCGCTGGCGCGCAGCCTCGACGGCGTGATCTCGGGCGAGCACGGCATCGGTATCACCAAGCTCGAATTCCTCAGCGACGAAGAGCTGCGCCCCTTCACCGAATACAAGGCCCGGGTCGACCCCGAAGGCCGCTTCAACAAGGGCAAGCTGTTGCGCGCTCCGGCGGGCGAAGCGGTCACGCTGCACGCGGACTTGACCAACGCCTACACGCCGAGCTTCGGCCTCATGGGGCACGAGTCGCTGATCATGCAGCAGAGCGACATTGGCGCCATCGCCGACAGCGTGAAGGACTGTCTGCGCTGCGGCAAGTGCAAGCCGGTGTGCGCCACCCATGTGCCGCGCGCCAACCTGCTCTACAGCCCGCGCAACAAGATCCTTGCGACCTCGCTGCTGGTGGAGGCCTTCCTCTATGAAGAGCAGACCCGGCGCGGCATCAGCATCAAGCACTGGGAAGAGTTCGAGGACGTGGCCGACCACTGCACCGTGTGCCACAAGTGCCTGACGCCCTGCCCCGTGAAGATCGACTTCGGCGATGTGTCGATGAACATGCGCAACCTGCTGCGCAAGATGGGCCAGAAGAGCTTCCGCCCCGGCAATGTGGCCGCGATGTTCTTCCTCAACGCGACCAATCCGCAGACCATCAAGGCGGTGCGCGCGGGCATGGTGGGCATTGGCTTCAAGGCGCAGCGCCTGGCCAACGACCTGCTGCGCGGCCTGGCGAAGAAGCAGACTGCCGCGCCGCCGGCCACGCTGGGCGTGGCGCCGCTCAAGGAGCAGGTGATCCACTTCATCAACAAGAAGATGCCTGGCAACCTGCCGAAGAAGACGGCACGCGCGCTGCTCGACATCGAGGACGCAGACTACGTGCCGATCATTCGCGACCCGAAGACGACCACCTCCGAAACCGAGGCGGTCTTCTACTTTCCGGGATGCGGTTCGGAGCGCCTGTTCTCGCAGGTCGGCCTCGCCACGCAGGCAATGCTCTGGCATGCGGGCGTGCAGACGGTGCTGCCGCCGGGGTACCTGTGCTGCGGCTATCCGCAACGCGGCAGCGGCCAGTTCGACAAGGCCGAGAAGATGATCACGGACAACCGCGTGCTCTTCCACCGCGTGGCCAACACGCTCAACTACCTGGACATCAAGACGGTGGTGGTGAGCTGCGGCACCTGCTACGACCAACTGCAGGGCTACCAGTTCGACAAGATCTTCCCGGGCTGCCGGATCATCGACATCCACGAGTACCTGCTCGAGAAAGGCATCACGCTCGGTGATGCGGGCGGTGGCGGCTACCTCTATCACGACCCCTGCCATTCACCGATGAAGCTGCAGGACCCGATGAAGACCGTGAAGGCGCTGGTTGGCGACAACGTGCTCAAGAACGACCGCTGCTGCGGCGAGTCGGGCACGCTGGGCGTGTCGCGGCCCGACATCTCGACGCAGATCCGCTTTCGCAAGGAAGAAGAGTTGAAGAAGGGCGAGGCCGAATTGCGCGAGAGCGGCGCTGTCGGCGCCAAGGAAAACGTGAAGATCCTCACCAGCTGCCCGAGCTGCCTGCAGGGCCTCTCGCGCTACGGCAATGACCTGAACAACGGGCTGCTCGAAGCCGACTACATCGTGGTCGAGATGGCCAACAAGATCCTGGGCGACGACTGGATGCCGAACTACGTGGCGGCCGCCAATCAGGGCGGCATCGAACGGGTGCTGGTATGACGGTGCAACAGGGCTGCCCCTTCTGCGATGGCCCCGGCGGCCGTGTCGTCTTCGAGGACGCGAAGCTGCGCGTGATCCACGCGGAGGAGGCGGGCTTTCCGGGCTTCTACCGCGTGATCTGGCGCGACCATGCACCGGAGTTTTCCGATCTCGATGCCGCGGACCGCGTGCTGTGCATGGAAGCGGTGACGGCGGTCGAGCAATGCCTGCGCGAGCAGCTGAAGCCTACGAAGATCAACCTCGCCGCGCTCGGCAACATGGTGCCGCACCTGCACTGGCACGTGATCGCGCGCTTCGACTGGGACAGTCACTTTCCCGCGCCGTTCTGGGCTGCGGCGCAGCGCGCGGCGCCGGTCGATCGCGTGGCGGATCTGCAGGCCTTGCTGCCGGAGCTTGAGGCCGAGATGGTCCGCCGGCTGGCGCTGCTGCAGGGCTGAGCTGACGCGAGGCGGCCCGCGCTCAGCGCGCGGAGGCCGTGCGCGTTGTCGCCAACTTGCGGTTCGCGCAGGTCTCCTTGAATTCCGGCGTGGCGCGCATCTCCTTCGAGAAGCGCTTCGATGCGACGCTGCCATCGCGGCACACACGATCCAGTTCGGCCTGTGCCTCGCGGTTGCCCGCGTGCGATGCGTGGGCCAGCACACGCAGTGCGTGGATGGGCAAGGCAGACGGCACGCTCGTCGATGAAGTCGATGCCTCGGTCTTGGGTGCGGACGTGGCCGGCTTGGCCGTCTCGGTCACCGGCAGCGAGCGGCCCGTGCCTGCCGAGGTGGGCAGTCGCTCGACCGCGGTGAAGTCGCCGCTTTTGCCTGCGCGTTCGACCATCTGGCGATAGCTGTCCATCATTTGCGAGGTGTCCCTGGGTGTCAGGTCCTTCACCGGCTTTGCGAGATAGGCCGCGACCTCCGGTGGCAGCGCGGCGTTCACGGTGCTGAATTCATGGCCGACGCCTGCGCCCCGCGGTCCCAGTTGCGCGGCATGCGCCGCATCGTCGCCCAGTGCTGCGGCACCTTTGCCGGCAACGCCTGCCACGCCGGTTGCGCTCTCCGCTGCGACGGCGCCTGCACCTACCGCCGCACCCTTGCCAGCCGTACCCGCTGCCTTGCCCGCGGTTGCGGCCTTGCCTGCCGCCTTGCCGAGCAGGCCCCAGAAGGCATGCGCCGGCATGACGGAGCCCGCTGCCAGTGCGGCGCAGAGGGCAAGTGCTGCCCAGTTCGGGCGAGATGGTCGATGGCGTTGACGTGTCTGCATGCCGCGATGCTAAGCGCTGGTATTCGGAGCATGTGACGCGCGAGAGCGCAACCGCGCGGCATACTTCGCGCCTCCGAGAATTTTTCCGAACGGAACACCCATGGCAGGCTTGAAACCGGGCGCACCGACGCCGCAATCGATCACCGTGCACGGCCAGTCGCGTGTGCTCGAAGTGGGTTTCTCGGATGGCGCGAACTTCCGCATTCCGTTCGAGTTGATGCGCATCTACTCGCCCTCGGCCGAAGTGCAGGGCCACGGCCCGGGCCAGGAAGTGCTGCAGACGGGCAAGCGCGATGTGGAGCTGGCCGACCTCGAACCCGTCGGCAACTACGCCGTGCAGCCGACCTTCAGCGATGGCCACAACACCGGCATCTACTCGTGGGACCTGCTCTACGAACTCGGCGCGAACCAGGCCGATCTGTGGGCGCAGTACGAGCGCCGGCTGGCCGAAGCGGGTATCGACCGCGATGCGCCGATGATCGACAAGAGCGGCCCTTCGTGCAGCAGCCACTGATGCTTTCAAATCTCCCGGTGCTATTGAAACGATAGCCCTGCAGGCAGCAGGCACGCGCGCTGCAGCGTCTCTTCATTTGAAGAAAAAGCAACAAATGCCCGCCGTGGGTGCGGGGTCGTCGGCTTGATGTGTAGGCTTCCGGCCTAACATCGGTTGCATGAGTACAACCCACTTCGGCTTCGAGAAAGTCGACGAAAGCGAGAAGGCGCAACGAGTCCGTGGCGTCTTCGACTCGGTGGCCTCGCGCTACGACGTCATGAACGACCTGATGTCGGTGGGCCTGCACCGCGCGTGGAAGGCCTACACCGTGATGGTGGCGAACGTGGGCGAAGGCTCGCGCGTGCTCGATATCGCGGGCGGCACCGGCGACCTCGCGCTCGCCTTCTCGAAGAAGGTCGGCGCCACCGGCCAGGTGGTCCACACCGACATCAACGAAGCCATGCTGAGCACCGGCCGCGACCGCCTGCTCGATGCCGGCGTCGCGCTGCCCACGCTGGTCTGCGATGCCGAGAAGCTGCCGTTTCCCGATGACCATTTCGATGTCGTGACCGTGGCCTTCGGCCTTCGCAACATGACGCACAAGGACATCGCGCTCAAGGAAATGAACCGCGTGCTCAAGCCGCGCGGCAAGCTCCTGGTGCTCGAGTTCTCCAAGATCGCCAAGCCACTCACCAAGGCCTACGACTGGTACTCCTTCAACGTGCTGCCGCGCCTTGGCAAGCTCGTGGCCGGCGACGACGCGAGCTATCGCTACCTGGCCGAATCCATCCGCATGCATCCCTCGCAAGAGGAGCTCAAGACCCTCATGAAAGAGGGCGGTTTCGAACATGTGGACTATCACAACATGACGGGTGGCATCGCTGCCCTCCATGTTGGAATCAAGTGTTGATGAGGCGAATTTTTCGCTCTAGAGGAGACGACATGAAAAGTTTGAGTTCTTTGTTTCTGGCAGCTGCGTTGGTGCTCGTGAGCGTGCAGGCAGACGCCGCCCGTGTGGGTGGCGGCAAGTCCTTCGGCCGCCAGTCGTCCAACGTGACGCAGCGCCAGTCCACGCCGCCAGCGGCACCTGCGCAGCAGAACGCGACCAACTCGGCCGCCAAGCCGGCGACCCCCGCGCCCGCAGCCGCCGCGCCGAAGCGTCCGTGGGGCGCGATGCTCGGTGGCCTCGCCGCCGGCCTGGGCCTCGCATGGCTCGCGAGTTCGCTGGGCCTCGGCGCCGGCTTCGGCAACATCCTGCTGATCGGCCTGTTGATCTTTGCAGCGTTCGCCGTGTGGCGCATCTTCAAGGCGCGCTCGGCTGCTTCGAATGGTGCCAGCGGTCAAGGCGGCTTCGCCTTCCAGGGCGCCGGTGGCAACCCCGCCAACGCCAGCGCACCGGTGCAGTACAGCCCGGCCAATGTGGGCAACGATGCTTCGGCGCGCCCATGGGAGCGTTCGGCAACCGCCTTCGATGCGACGCCGGCCGACGGTGATCGCCATGGCAGCAGCCTCTCGGCAGCAGGCGCTGCAGCGGGCGGCAGCATGATCGGTTCTGCCCTCGGCGGTTCGCAATCCTGGGGCATCCCCACAGGCTTCGACGTCGACGGTTTCCTCGGCGCCGCCAAGCGCAACTTCGTGACGCTGCAGGATGCATGGGACCGCGCCGACGTGTCGATGCTGCGCTCGATGATGACCGACGAGATGGTCGAGGAAATCCGCACGCAGCTGGCCGACCGTGCGAGCCACACCGGTGGTTCGTCGAACAAGACCGAAGTCGTGATGCTCGACGCCAAGCTGCTCGGCATCGAAGAGCTGCCCGACGCCTACATGGCGAGCGTGGAGTTCTCCGGCATGATCCGCGAGGACGCCTCGGCAGGCCCGGGTCCGTTCCGCGAAGTTTGGAACATGACCAAGCCGACCAGCGGCGGTGGCGGCTGGTTGGTCGCCGGCGTGCAAGCACTGCAGTAAACGACCGACGTTCGCGGCCGCCGGGCCGCGTACAGAAACGATAATGGGGACATGGCCACACCATCGTCCCCTTTTTCTTTTCTCGGCGACCTCTTCAATCGCATCGGCGAGCGCCTCCAGCCGCCGGACTGGGCGGTTCACGAGATCCAGCACCGCGCGGTCCTGTTCCTCAATCACGTGCTGCAGCAGGAGCCCGAGGCCCAGCAGCGGCTGCTGCGGCAGCAGGGCAGGGTGGTGCGCTTCCAGTGGCGCTTCGTGACCATGGAGCTGGTGGCCACGCCGGCCGGCCTGCTCGACCTGGCACCCGCAGGTTCCACACCTGAACTCACCCTTACCGTCACCGACGAATCCCCCTTCGAGATCGCCCGCGCCACGCTGCGCGGCGACAAGCCCTCGGTGCAGATCGTCGGCGACGTGCAACTCGCCGCCGAGGTCAACTGGCTGGTCGACCATGTGCGCTGGGACGTCGAGGACGACCTCGCCCGCGTGATCGGCGACGTGCCCGCCCACACCCTCGGCAATGGCGTGCGGCGCGTCGCCGCCGCGCTGCGCCAGTTCGTCGGCGACCGCACGGCCAAGGCCGGCGGTTCGGCGGGCCAGGCCGAATGAGGCGCTTCTACCGCGGCCTGTTCATCGTCTGGGTCGCGCTGCGCTACGGCCTGGACGAGCTCGTGCTCACGAGCTTCCAGAAGCCCTGGCTGCGCGTGGTGGCCCGTGTCGTCTCCATCGGACGCAACCTCGATGCGCCGCGCGGCCAGCGGCTGCGCGAGGCGCTCGAGCGCCTGGGCCCCATCTTCGTGAAGTTCGGCCAGGTGCTGTCGACCCGGCGCGATCTGCTGCCGCCCGACATCGCCGACGAGCTCGCCTTCCTGCAGGACCGCGTGCCGCCGTTCCCCTCGGCGGTGGCCATCGCGACCATCGAGCGCGCGTTCCGCCGGCCGGTGGGCGATGTGTTCGTGCAGTTCGACGAGACGCCGATCGCCAGCGCGTCGATCGCGCAGGTGCACTTCGCGACCATCCGCACCAATCAGGGCGAGATGCGCGATGTCGCCGTCAAGGTGTTGCGCCCCAACATGCGCGGCGTGATCGAGAAGGACCTGGCGCTCATGGCCATGATGGCCGGCTGGGTCGAGAACCTCTCGGCCGACGGCAAGCGCCTGAAGCCGCGCGAGGTGGTCGGCGAGTTCGACAAGTACCTGCACGACGAGCTCGATCTGGTGCGCGAAGCCGCCAACGCGGCCCAGTTGCGCCGCAACATGGCCGAG
The DNA here is from genome assembly GCF_024701975.1 of Variovorax sp. ZS18.2.2. Classification (GTDB taxonomy): domain Bacteria; phylum Pseudomonadota; class Gammaproteobacteria; order Burkholderiales; family Burkholderiaceae_C; genus Variovorax. The sequence continues at coordinate 479,047 of NZ_JANLNM010000003.1, read as the reverse complement.
CTCGACCTGGTGCTGATTCCGGAGATGTTCTGGGACTTCTGCCATCCCGAGGTGATCGTGATGGAGCGCATGAACGGCGTGCCCATTGCGCAGATGGACCGCCTGCGCGCGGCCGGCGTCGACATTCCCAAGCTCGCGCGCGACGGCGTCACGATCTTCTTCACGCAGGTGTTTCGCGACGGCTTCTTCCACGCCGACATGCACCCCGGCAACATCCAGGTGAGCCTGGAGCCCGAGACCTTCGGGCGCTACATCTCGCTCGATTTCGGGATCATCGGCACGCTGACCGAGTCGGACAAGGAATACCTCGCGCAGAACTTCGTGGCCTTCTTCCGGCGCGACTACAAGCGCGTGGCCGAGCTGCACCTTGAAAGCGGCTGGGTGCCCGAAGGCACCCGCATCGACGAGCTGGAAGGTGCGATCCGTACCGTCTGCGAGCCGTACTTCGACCGGCCGCTGAAAGAACTGTCGCTCGGCATGGTGTTGATGCGCCTGTTCCAGACCTCGCGCCGTTTCCACGTCGAGATCCAGCCGCAGCTGGTGCTGCTGCAGAAGACCCTGCTCAACATCGAGGGCCTGGGCCGCAACATCGACCCCGACCTCGACCTCTGGAACACCGCCAAGCCCTTCCTCGAAAAGTGGATGGTCGACCAGATCGGCCCGAAGAAGCTGTTCGAGCAGCTGAAGGCCGAAGCACCGCGCTATGCGAAATTGCTGCCGCAACTGCCCCGCCTGCTGCACGATTTCCTTGAAAATCGGCCCGCCGACAACCGGCGCGAGCTGCTGGAGCTGCTGGCCGAGCAGAAGCGCACCAATCGGTTGCTCCAGACCATCGTCTACGGTGGCATAGGATTTGTATTGGGGTTGCTCGCCATGCAATTGCTGGTGCGTGTGAAGTTGTTCTAGAGGAGATTCCCCGTGCTGCTGACGCTGGTTGTCATCTATCTGCTGGTCACCATCGCCATCGGGCTCTATGCCGCCAAGCGGGTGAAGAACACCACCGACTTCGCCATCGCGGGGCGGCACCTGCCGCTCTTCATGATCGTGACGACCACCTTCGCGACCTGGTTCGGGTCCGAAACGGTGCTCGGCATCCCGGCCAAGTTCATCGAGGGCGGTCTGCACGGCGTGGTCGAAGACCCGTTCGGCGCCGGCACCTGCCTGATCCTGGTGGGCCTGTTCTTCGCGGGCAAGCTCTACCGCATGACGCTGCTGACCATCAGCGACTACTACCGCGAACGCTACGGCCGCACGGTGGAAGTGGCCTGCACGCTGATCATCATGCTGAGCTACCTGGGCTGGGTCTCGGCGCAGGTCACGGCGCTCGGGCTGGTGTTCAACGTGCTGTCGGCCGGCGCCATCAGCATTCCGCTGGGCATGGTGATCGGGGTGGTCTCGATCCTGGCCTACACGCTGTTCGGGGGCATGTGGTCGGTGGCGGTGACCGATTTCATCCAGATGATCATCCTGGTCGCCGGCCTCGCGGTGATCGCGGTGTTCGCCGGCAACATGGCCGGCGGCGCCGACAAGGTGGTGGCCTTCGCGGTCAGCAAGGACCTCTTCAAGTTCTGGCCCGAGCCCAACTGGCACGACATGGTGTTCTTCTTCGCCGCGGCCATCACGATGATGCTGGGTTCCATTCCGCAGCAGGACGTGTTCCAGCGCGTGATGTCGGCCAACAGCGTCAAGGCGGCCCAGCGCGGCCCGGTGATCGGCGGAGTGGCGTACATCCTGTTCGCCTTCGTGCCGATGTTCCTGGTGGCCAGCGCGCTGCTGATCATGCCGGAGGAGGTGGCCGTGCTGCTGAAGGAAGATCCGCAGAAGGTGCTGCCCACGCTGGTGCTGCAGAAGATGCCGTTCGTGATGCAGGTGCTGTTCTTTGGTGCGCTGCTGTCGGCCATCAAGTCGACCGCCTCGGCCACGCTCCTGGCGCCCAGCGTCACCTTCACCGAGAACATCTGGCGCCAGTTCCGCCCGGCGGGCACCGACCGCGAAAACCTCAGGACCATGCGCATCACGGTGCTGCTGTTCAGTGCCGCCGTGCTGGCCTACGCCATCCACATGCAGGGCACGCCGATCTACGAACTTGTTTCGGGCGCCTACCAGGTGCCGCTGGTGGGGGCGTTCGTGCCGCTGGTGTGCGGCCTGTACTGGCGCCGCGCCACCACGCAGGGGGCGGTTGCGTCGATCCTGCTGGGTATCGGCACCTGGTTGCTGTTCCTGGCGATGCCCTGGGGCGCCGTTTTCCCGGCTCAGCTGGCGGGTGTGCTGGCCTCGTTCACCGGCATGGTGGCCGGCTCGCTGCTGCCGCAGTGGGTAGCGAACACTCACACGCCGCACCGGCCGCTGGCGACCGGGCCCGCTTGACGTTACCGCGGCGACGGGGTAGGCCCTTATAATCGAGGGCTTTGCGAGCGGCAGCTGCGCCGCTCTTTTGGACCCTATTTCCCCATGCCCATCTATGCCTACAAATGCAGCGCCTGCGGCTTTGCCAAAGATGCTTTGCAGAAGATGTCCGACGCACCGCTCACGGTGTGTCCGGCGTGCGGCGCGAGTGCGTTCGAAAAACAGGTCACGGCCGCCGGTTTCCAGCTCAAGGGCTCGGGCTGGTATGTGACCGATTTCCGTGAAGGCAGCGGCAAGAAGGCCGAGCCGGCGACGGTACCCGTTGCGAGTGAAGGCGCCAAGCCCGCCGAATCTTCTTCCTCCACCGCCGCTGCGGCCAGCCCTGCGCCTGCACCCGCGGCTCCCGCACCCGCGCCGGCCCCTGCCGCCAAGAGCGGCGATTGAAACTCCTATCCATGCTCGCCCTGCGCAAATGGCTGTTCTCCGGCTTGCTGGTGATCGTTCCGCTGTTCATCACCCTGGCGGTGCTGAAGTGGATCATCGACACGCTGGACCAGACGCTGTGGGTGCTCCCGGCCGTCTGGCAGAAATGGCTGTTCGAGAACAACATCCGCGGCCTGGGCGTGCTGCTCACGCTGGCCATCCTGCTGGTGGTCGGCGCCATTGCGAGCAACTTCGTCGGCAAGCGCCTGCTCGGCTGGGGCGATGCCGTGGTGCGGCGCATTCCGGTCGTGCGCTCGATCTATTCGAGCGTCAAGCAGGTCTCGGACACGCTGTTCTCCGAGAACGGCAATGCATTCCGCACGGCGGTGCTGGTCCAGTGGCCGCGCGAAAACGTGTGGACCATCGCCTTCGTGACCGGCGCGCCGGGCAACGAGGTGGCCGAGCACCTGGGCACCGAGGAATTTCTCAGTGTCTACGTGCCGACCACGCCCAACCCCACGGGCGGCTATTTCGTGATGCTCAAGCGCAGCGACTGCATCGAACTGAAGATGAGCGTGGACGAAGCGCTCAAGTACATCGTCTCGATGGGCGTGGTCGTTCCAGGCGGCCCCTCCACGGTGGCGATCAAGCCATCCAACTCATAAAAACGAACGCGCCACGACGGCGCCGGAAGTCATCCCTATGGCCATGCGTACTCACTATTGCGGTCTTGTGACCGAAGCCCTGTTGGGCCAGACCGTCACCCTGTGCGGCTGGGTCAACCGTCGCCGCGACCACGGCGGCGTGATCTTCATCGACGTGCGTGACCGCGAAGGCTACGTGCAGGTGGTGTGCGACCCCGATCGCGCCTCCACCTTCGCCGTCGCCGAGAACCTGCGCAACGAGTTCTGCATCCAGATCACCGGCCTGGTGCGCGCACGTCCCGAAGGCACGACCAACGACCAGCTCAAGAGCGGCAAGATCGAAGTGCTGTGCCACGAGCTCAAGGTGCTCAACCCGTCGGTCACGCCGCCGTTCCTGCTGGACGACGACAACCTCTCGGAAACCACCCGCCTCACGCACCGCGTGCTCGACCTGCGCCGCCCGGCCATGCAACGCAACATGATGCTGCGCTACAAGGTGACGATGGAAACGCGCAAGTTCCTCGATGCCAATGGCTTCATCGACATCGAGACGCCGATGCTCGGCAAGTCCACGCCCGAAGGAGCGCGCGACTACCTCGTGCCCAGCCGCGTGCACGACGGCAGCTTCTTCGCGCTGCCGCAGTCGCCGCAGCTCTTCAAGCAGCTGCTGATGGTGGCCGGCTACGACCGCTACTACCAGATCGTGAAGTGCTTCCGCGACGAAGACCTGCGCGCCGACCGCCAGCCCGAATTCACGCAGATCGACATCGAGACCTCGTTCCTCGCCGAAGAAGAAATCCGCGAGATGTTCGAAGGCATGGTCCGCACCATGTTCCGCAACGCCGCGGGCATCGACCTGCCGGTGTTCCCGACCATGACGTACGGCGACGCGATGTTCAAGTACGGCTCCGACAAGCCCGACCTGCGCGTGAAGCTCGAGTTCACCGAACTCACCGAGCTGATGAAGCGGGTCGAGTTCAAGGTGTTCTCGAACGCCGCGACGCAAAAGGACGGCCGCGTGGTCGCATTGCGCGTGCCTGGCGGTGGCGCCGAGGGTGGCCTGTCGCGCGGTGAAATCGATGCGTATCAAGAGTTCGTCAAGATCTACGGCGCCAAGGGCCTCGCCTACATCAAGGTCAACGATGCGCAAGCCGGCCGCGAAGGCCTGCAGAGCCCGATCGTGAAGAACCTCGACGACGCCACGCTGGCCGAGATCATCGCCCGCACGGGTGCGCGCAACGGCGACATCCTGTTCTTCGGCGCCGACAAGGAAAAGGTCGTCAATGACGCCATCGGCGCGCTGCGCGTGAAGATCGGCCACAGCGCTTTCGGCAAGAAGAGCGGCCTGTTCGACGACCGCTGGGCGCCGCTCTGGGTGGTCGACTTCCCGATGTTCGAGTTCGACGAGGAAGGCCAGCGCTGGAGCGCCGTGCACCACCCGTTCACCGCACCGAAGGACGGCCATGAAGACCTCATGGACACGGCCCCCGAGAAGTGCATCGCCAAGGCCTACGACATGGTGCTCAACGGCATCGAGATGGGCGGCGGTTCGGTGCGTATCCACCGCGAGGAAGTGCAGAGCAAGGTGTTCCGCGCGCTGAAGATCAGCGCCGAGGACGCGCAGCTCAAGTTCGGCTTCCTGCTCGACGCGCTGCAGTACGGCGCACCGCCGCACGGCGGCATCGCCATCGGCCTGGACCGTCTGGTCATGCTGATGACCGGCGCCGAGTCGATCCGCGACGTGATCGCCTTCCCCAAGACCCAACGCGCACAAGACCTGCTGACGCAGGCGCCGAGCCCGGTCGACGAGAAGCAACTGCGCGAACTGCACATCAAGCTGCGCAACACCCCCCAAGCCGCCTGATACGGCCATGACGACCAGCCCCCGGCCCTGGAAGATCCCGGAGTCGGTGCTGGTCGTGATTCACACGCTGGCGCTCGACGTGCTGCTGATCCGGCGTGCCGATGCCAACGAGTTCTGGCAATCGGTCACCGGCAGCAAAGATGCGGTCGATGAGCCGCTCGCGCTCACCGCCGCGCGCGAGGTGGCCGAGGAAACCGGTATCGAATGCTGCGAGGGCACCGCGCTGGCCTCGCAGCTGGTCGACTGGCAGCTGAGCAACATCTACGAGATCTATCCCGGATGGCGCGCGCGCTACGAGCCCGGTGTCACGCACAACACCGAGCACCTGTTCGGCCTCTGCGTGCCCGAGCGCCTGACGCCCACACTCGATCCGCGCGAGCACACCGACTGGCAATGGCTGCCGTACCACGAAGCGGCCGATGCGTGCTTTTCCCCATCGAACGCCGAAGCCATTCTGTTGCTGCCAGAATTTGCGCGATGAACCAGCCGGTAGCCGCAACAGCAGCCAACAACCTCCGGGTCGCGACCTACAACATCCACAAGGGTGTGCAGGGCATCGGGCCCGCCCGGCGGCTCGAGATCCACAACCTCGGCCACGCCATCGAGCAGCTCGATGCCGACATCATTTGCCTGCAGGAAGTGCGCAAGATGAACCGGCAGGCCGCGGCCCGCTTCGCGCGTTGGCCCGAGCTGCCGCAGGCCGACTTCCTCGCACCCGAGGGCTACACCGCGGTCTACGAGACCAACGCCGTCACGCGCCATGGCGAGCACGGCAATGCGCTGCTCACGCGCTGGCCGGTGATCCGCACCGGCCACCAGGACATCTCCGACCACCGCTTCGAACAGCGCGGGCTGCTGCACGTCGTGATCGAAGTCGAAGGGCAGCCGGTGCACGCCATCGTGGTGCACCTGGGCCTCATCAAGGGCAGCCGCGTGCGGCAGATCGCGCGCCTGCGCGAATTCATCGACCGCGAGGTGCCGGCTCACGAGGCTGTGGTCGTGGCCGGCGATTTCAACGACTGGGGCGCGCGCATGCGCTACGCCATGAACGCGATGGGTCTGCGCGACGCCAGCGACCTGCGCGGCCCGCGCACGCTCACCTACCCCTCGCGGCTGCCGGTGGCGCAGCTCGATTTCGTCTACGGCCGCAAGCTCGAGCCGCTCTCGTGCACCGTGCCGCGCGGTCCGATCTGGGCCCGCATGTCCGATCACCTCCCGTTGGTAGCCGACTTCACGCTACCTAATTGATAGCATTGCTCCGAGAAGGGACGGGCGTTGCAGCCCGAATGTCCTGGAGCCATTCACTGGTACGATCCCCGCCATGCTGAGGAAAACCGACGTCGAACCGCTCCCCGATCGAAAAGACGATGACGAGGGTACGCCCGTCTCCGTCAAGATCCGCGAGCGCCTGAATGCAGCGCGAAAGCGCTTCAACGCCAACGACAACATCGCCGAGTTCATCGAACCCGGCGAACTGGAGGCGCTGCTCGACGAGGTCGAGGTCAAGATGAAGGGCGTTCTCGAGAGCCTCGTCATCGACGTCAAGAACGACCACAACACCGACAACACCGCGCGCCGGGTTGCCAAGATGTACCTCAACGAGGTGTTCCGCGGCCGCTACGTGCCGCCGCCCCCGCTCACCGAATTCCCCAACGCCGAGCACCTGAACGAGCTGATGATCGTTGGCCCGATCACCGTGCGCAGCGCTTGCTCGCACCACTTTTGCCCGATCATCGGCAAGCTCTGGATCGGCGTGATGCCCAACGAGCACACCAACGTGATCGGCCTGTCGAAGTACGCGCGCCTTGCCGAATGGGTGATGGGGCGTCCGCAGATCCAGGAAGAAGCCGTGGTGCAACTCGCCGACTTGATCCAGGAAAAGACGCAGCCCGACGGCCTTGCGCTCGTCATGGAAGCCGAGCACTTCTGCATGGCCTGGCGCGGCGTGAAGGAAATGGACAGCAAGATGATCAATTCCGTGATGCGCGGCGTGTTCCTCAAGGACCCGAGCCTGCGCCGCGAATTCCTTTCCCTCCTGCCGAGAAAGAGCTGAACATGCTGGTCCGTCTTCTCTACGCGAGCCGCGCCGTCGACACCAGCCCCGCGGCCGTCGAGGCGATCCTCACGAAGTCGCGCACGCACAACCCGGCGTGCGGCATCACCGGCATCCTCTGCTACGGTGCCGGCACCTTCCTGCAGGCCATCGAGGGCGGGCGCGACGCCATCAGCGATCTCTACGGCCACATCCAGCGCGATGCGCGCCACAAGGACGTGGTGCTGCTGCACTACGAAGAAATCGCCGAGCGCCGTTTCGGCGGCTGGACGATGGGGCAGGTCAACCTCTCGAAGCTCAATGCCTCGACGCTGCTCAAGTATTCGGAAAAGCCCGAACTCGACCCCTACAAGGTCTCGGGCAAGGTGTCTCTGGCGCTGCTGGAAGAACTGATGGCCACCGCCGCCATCGTCGGCCGCCACTAAGCACGTGGCCCCCACGCTCGGCACTTCGTGTCCTCGCTGCCCCCCGAGGGGGCCGCTCGCGCCTTGGGGCGGCCCGGCGGCGCTCGGCCTCGCGTAGCTCGGCGTGCCGCTCTCCGCGTTTGCGCTGATCCTGCTCGCCGGGATCATTCATGCCAGCTGGAACATTGCCGCCAAGAAGGCGAACGGCGACGCGCGCTTCGCGTTCCAGAGCGGCGTGTTCATGGCCTTTGTGTGGGCGCCCGTGGGCATCGTGCTGGGCTGGAGCGTTGTGCCGACCTGGGGCGTGAAAGAGTGGGGCTTCATCGCGCTGAGTGGCGTGCTGCACGTCTTTTATTACGTCATCCTGCTGCGCGGCTACCGCAAGTCCGACCTCACCGTGGTCTATCCGCTGGCGCGCGGCTCTGGACCTCTGCTGTCGTCGCTGGTCGCGATCCTGTTTCTCGGCGAGAAGATCAGCCTCGTCGGCGTGGCCGGCATCTTCGGCGTGGTGCTCGGCGTGTTCCTCGTGGCCGGCGGTCCGCGCCTCTTTCACAGGAAGCATGACCCGGCGCAGCGCGAGCGCGTCCAGAAGGGCATCCGCTACGGCATGCTGACAGGCGCCTTCATCGCGGCCTACACGGTCGCCGACAGCTATGCGGTCAAGTTCCTCGCGATGTCGCCGATCCTGCTCGACTACATGAGCAACTTCGTGCGCCTCGTGTTGCTGCTTCCCGCCGCGCTGCAGGACCGTGCGACGACCGCACGCATGTGGCGCGAGCAGTGGAAGTACGCGCTGCTCGTGGCGGTGATCAGCCCGGTGTCCTATGTGCTCGTGCTCTATGCGGTGCAGCAGGCGCCGATCTCGCACGTCGCGCCGGCGCGCGAGGTGTCGATGCTGTTCGCCGCGCTGATCGGCGGGCATCTGTTGCGCGAAGGCGATCGGCTGTTGCGGCTGCTGGGCGCGCTCTTCATCGCCGCCGGCGTCGTGGCGCTCGCGCTGGGCTGACCCATGCTCTTCGGCTGCGATTTCTCGAGCGCGCCGACGACACGCAAGCCGATCGTGGTGGCCATCGGTGAGATGGCCGGCACTGGCAGCGTCAGGCTGACCAGCCTTCAATGCTTCGCGACGCTCGAAGCCTGGGGCCAATGGCTGCGCGATACGCCCGCATGGGTCGGCGGTTTCGACTTTCCATTCAGCCTGCCGCGCGAACTGGTCGAGCACCTGAAATGGCCGCTCGAATGGGCGCCGCTGATGGCGCACTACGCGAGCCTGAGTCGCGCCGAGATCCGCGACACCTTCGCCGCCTTCTGCGCCGCACGGCCCGTCGGCGGCAAGTTCGCGCACCGAGCCACCGATGCGCCCGCGGGATCGAGCTCATCGATGAAGTGGGTCAATCCGCCGGTCGCCTTCATGCTGCACGCCGGCGTGCCGCCGTTGCTGGCGGCTGGCGCCAGTCTGCCGGGCCTGCACGTGGGCAGTCGCAAGGACCGCATCGCATTGGAGGCCTACCCGGGCCTGCTGGCGCGCGAATTGATCGGGCGCCGCAGCTACAAGAGCGACGATCTCGCGAAGCAGACGCCCGAGCGCCTAGCGGCCCGCACCGACCTGCTTGCCGCGCTGGAGGCGGGCGCAACGCGGCTCGGCCTGCGGCTGCAGCTCACCGCAAAACAGCGCACCGAATTGCTGGCCGATGCCCGCGGCGATCACATCGATGCGGTGCTGTGTCTTGTGCAGGCTGCATGGGGCCTGCAGCGTGCCGCGAGCCCCGGGCCGGGCTACGGGTTGCCCGTGCAGTTCGATCCGCTTGAAGGATGGATCGTCACGGCTTGAGCCTTGTTGTCCTACACCGCTTCGGGGTGCCGGCGACATCCCCGGACGCCAGGTGGCGACTAGATTGAAATGAGTGGGCCATCCCGGTTCCACCGTCTCATCAATCTACTCAGCAAGGAAACGACATGAACAAGGACCAAGTGGCAGGCCGCGTCGAAGAAGCCAAGGGCAAGCTCAAGGAAGTGGCCGGCAAGGTTGTCGGCAACGAAAAGCTCGAAGGCGAAGGCATCGCCGACCAGGCCGCCGGCAAGGTGCAGAAGACCTACGGCGACGTGAAGGAAAAGGCCAAGGACGCCATCAAGTCGGGCGCCGACAAGCTGTGACCGACCCAGGTTGCGCCGCGAGCGTTGCAAGACAGGCGCAACCCTTTTCTCGTTCCATTCCCGTGCGAACGATTGACTGGAGGATTCCCATGAACAAACCCCATCAACCCATCGCCATGCCGTCTTCGCGCGCATGGCTCGCCGTGCTCGTGGCCGGCGCTGCGCTGACGCTGGCGGCCTGCGACAAGTCGGACAACCGCACGGCGGGCGAAAAGCTCGACAGCGCAGTGGCCAAGACCGAGCAGGCGGCCGAAACCGCCGCCGCCAAGACCGGCGAGGCCGTGAAGGACGCCAAGGCGAAGGTCGATGCGTCAGGCACCACCTCCGAGGTGAAGGAAGGCATGGCCAATGTGAAGGAAGCCGCCAAGGACGCCGGCGCCGCCGTGAGCGCAACGGTGGACGACGCCGCCATCACCGCGTCGGTGTCCGCGGGCCTCGCGAAGGATCCGGACCTGAGCGCGATCAAGATCAACGTCGACACCAAGGGTGGCGCCGTGAGCCTGAAGGGCCCGGCCCCCACGGCGGCTGCCAAGGCTCGCGCCGAGGAAATCGCCAAGGGCGTGCAGGGCGTGACCTCGGTGAGGAACGAGCTCGAAGTGAAGAGCTGATCGTTCTTCTTCCAGCCCCAATGAAAAAGCCCGGTTCGTCCGGGCTTTTTCTTGGGCAGGCCGTTCAGGCCCGGGGCTGTCGATCAGTGGCCGAGCCAGTCCTTCAGCTCGTCGGCATGCTCTTCCTCATCGGAAAGAATGTCTTCGAGCATGCGACGCGTGGTTGGATCCTTGTCGCCGATCAGCACGATCATCTGGCGGTACGACTCCACCGCGATGCGCTCGGCCACGAGGTTGGCGCGCACCATGGCCTGCAGGTCGGTCGATTCGTCGTAGCCCGCGTGGCTGCGCTCGAGCAGGTGGCCGGGCGCGAAGTCGGGCTCGCCGCCCAGTTGCACGATGCGCTCGGCAATGCGGTCGGCATGCGCCGATTCTTCGTTGGCGTGCACCAGGAACTCTTCGGCGATCTTGGGCGAGGCGACGCCGTTGGCGGTGAAGTAGTGGCGCTTGTAGCGCAGCACGCACACCAGTTCGGTGGCGAGCGCGTCGTTCAGCAGCTTGACGACGTCGTCGCGCCATGGCCCGTAGCTGGGCGTCACGGCACCATCGTCGAGGCTCTTGCCGGCGGCGTCGATCGCGCCCTGGTCCAGCACCAGGTGCTTGTGCGAATCCGCTGCCTTGCGGGAGGAGGAAGCATCGGCTTTCATGGAGGGTCCTTTCATGGAGGGTCCTTTCGTGGGGGGCTTGAGGTCTTCTGCATCAACGTGTTGACGACGTCAGCCACGTCGGATGTCTTGAGCACCGCTGCCAGCACGGCTGTGACCGACAGCAGCCGCCACGGCTTCACGAGCACCAGCAAGGCGCCGGTGGCCGCGGCCGCGGCCATGAGCTTGGCCGGCTCTTTGCGCGCGTAATGCTCGAGCAGGGGGCGGGCGAGCTGGCCCACCGCATGGGCCGGGTGGCGGCGCCACCAGCGTTGCACGACGCTGCGGGCCACGCCGCCCCAGATGTTGCCTCTGCCGTGCGGGCGAGGTTGTTCGTGGGCCGGTCCGGTCGAGGTGTCGTGGTGCGCGTATTCGAGATCGTCGTCGGATTCGGATGGCTGGCCGCGCGCGTCCTCGCCGCCGTGGAGTTGCCGCACCAGCGCACGCCGCGAAATGGCCAGGCGCTGCTGCGGGGTCAACGGAGGGCGTTCGGTACTACTGGCCATGGTCGGCTCCGGCAGCGCGCAGGGCCTGGAGGTCGGCCTCCAGTTGGGAGCGAAGGTCGTCGAAACCGTAGCTCGGGCTGGGGCGCGCCGCGTACCAGCCGCAGATGACCGCGATCACCACGGCCACCGCCGGCACGGCCACCAGCACCCAGTGAAAGCTGCCATGCAGCACGCCGAGCAGCACGGCCACGCCGATCAGCCCGAGGGCCAGCATGACGCTGGCCGCTGCCAGCACCCCCGCGACGATGCGGGCGACGAGGCCGCGTCCCGCCTCTGCGGATTCCTGGCGGACGAGGGCGGCGTAGTTGGCGAGGTGTTCAGCGACGAGTTCCGGATGCCCGAGCACCGTGGAGAAAATCGGATGAAGCATGGTGCCGGGGATCGAGGGAACGGAAGAAGCTCAACGGATCAGTAGTCGTCCCGGCTGCGGCGGCTGGCCAGCACGATGAGGGCCGTGATGGCGGCGCCGGCTGCGGCAGCCAGCAGCACCGAGCGAACGGGTTGGTCGGAGATGTAGCGGCCCGTGACGTCGGCGGCGGCCTCGATGCGGCGCTGGGCGCGTGCGCTCGTGGTCGATGCGGCGTCCAGGCCGCGCTGAACGGCTTGCTGCACACGGGCTGCGAGCTGCTCGACGGCAGGCTCGGCATCGCGGCGCAGTTCGCGGACCTTTTCGCCCGCCGCATTCACCGCGTTCTGAGCGTAGGCGCGGGTCGATTCGACCGCATCGTTGGCGGTCTGGCGCGCGTCGTCGGCGAGTTGCGAAGGGGTCTTGGTCGTGGTGTTCATGTGAAAGTCCTTTCCGGGAAGATGAAATGCGGGAGCCTGTTGATCGTAACTACGCTACTTGCGTCGTAGCAAGCCGGCCAGGAAGCTCGCAATGGCAAGCACGGCGAAGATCACGAAAAGAATCTTGGCAATCCCGACTGCGCTGGCAGCGATCCCACCGAAGCCGAACAGGGCGGCAATGAGTGCGATGACCAGAAACACCACGGCGTAATGCAACATGTGGAACTCCTTCGAGGCTTCCCTCGTTGTTTTTGAGAATGGCGCATCCGGTCTTCACGGGAAGCATCGGATGGCACAGGAGCAACCTTAAGTGGAGGCCCCCCGGCACCCTGTCAGCGACCGGGGGCGGGGAGCGTAGGAGACGACCGAGTCCACCCGAGCCGGGGTGTGACGCAATGCCGCGAATGCCGTTCCTTGCGAACGGCGCTCAGGCGGGTTTGACGACCGGCAGCATCGCGCTCAGGCGCGTGCCCCGGCCGGGCGTCGACGAAATCGTGAGCTTGCCGCGTGCCGCCTCGACCCGATGGCGCATGCCTGCAAGGCCGTGCGTGGACGGGCGCATGCGCTGCGTGTCGAAGCCCTTGCCGTTGTCCGAGACCTCCACGATCACGTGGTTCTCGTAGTTCTTCATGACGATCGTCGCTTCGCCGGCTTCGGCGTACTTGCCGATGTTGGTCAGGCTCTCCTGCACCATGCGGTAGATCGTGAGCTGGCGCGATTCGTCCAGCGTCACCGGCTCCAGCGCCATCTCGACCTGGAGCCCCGAGCGCTCGGCGAACTCGCGCCCCAGGATCTCCAGCGACGCGACCAGCCCGAGGTTCGAGAGCGACGAGGGCCGCAGGTCTTCGATGATGCGGCGCTTGAGTGCGATGCCGCTGTTGAGCAGGTCGGTCAGATGCTGCAGCCGCTGGATGGCATCGGGCGACTCGGCCAGCCGCGACTTCAGGCGCGCCACATCGAGCTTGGCGGCAGTGAGCAGCGAGCCGAGCTCGTCGTGCAGCTCGCGCGCCAGGTAGCCGCGCTCGGTTTCCCGCACGTCCTGCAGGTGGGTGGCCAGCTCGGCCAGCGAGGCGGTGCGCTCGCGCACCTCGTCTTCGAGTGCGTTGCGTTCGCGCTGCAGGGCTTCCTGCTGGCGCTCGCCGATGGAGTGCAAGGCGTGCGTCTGCCGCAGGTAGAGGAAGAAGGCGATCAGCGCCGCGAGCGCCACGACGGCCGTGCCGATGCGCGCGAGCTGCAGCGACCGCAGCACCTGCACCTGGCCATCGTGCAGGGTCTTGTTGCTCACGTTGATCAGCTGGAGGGCGGTGGCGCGGATGGCGTCCATCTCTTCCCGCCCGACGTCGGTCGTGATGACGAACTTCCAGGCGTCTTCCTTGCCGTCCTGACGCAGCCGCACGCTCATGTCCATCTCGGCCACCTTGCGCAGCACGTGCTTCGAAAGCTCGGCGATCTGGGCCAGTTCGGCCGGCCGGTCGACGTACAGCTGCCGCAGGGTCGCGAGATTGCCGTCGACCTGCTTGATCGCCGTGTCGTAGGGTTGCCGGTAGCTGGCCTCGCCCGTCAGCAGATAGCCCCGCTGGCCGGTTTCGGCGTCGAGCATGTTCTGCAGGATCTGGTTGACCACGCCGCGCCCCCTTTGCGCCTCGTCAATGTCCGCCAGGGATCGCGTGGACTGGCGAAAGCCGGCCTCGTTGATGCCGATCAGGGCCAGTGCAGCCAGCGCCGCGAGCAGCAGGCTCAAGGCCATTCTTGGAGGGGCTAGCCAGTGCATGAAACTTTCAAAGCTGCGTTCAACGCAAGTTCGTGAATAATTGACAACAATTCAGGGACCGGCATGTTGCGGCCTAGATGCGCGCAACACAACGACGAAAGTAACAGATGATCAAAATTGGAATTGTGGACGACCACGCCATCGTGCGATCGGGGCTCCGGCAGTTCTTCTCCGAGCACGTGGACCTGCGCGTGGCGGGCGAGGCGGCCAGCGGGCGCGAAGCCATCGAACTGGTGCGCACCACCGAGCTGGACGTGCTGGTCATGGACCTTTCGATGCCGGGACAGAGCGGAATCGACGCGCTGGCCATGATCCGCGCCAAGGCGCCGGACGTCGGCATCCTGATCCTGAGCGGCTACCCCGAAGAGCACTACGCGATGAACCTGATCCGCCAGGGCGCGAGCGGGTATTTGAACAAGGAATGCGATCCGATCGATATCGTGAACGCCATCCGCACCATCTCGCTGGGCCGCCGCTACATCACGCCCGCCGTCGCCGAACTGCTCGCACGCCAGTTGGACCGCAAGGACGACGCCGCGCCGCACGAGCAACTGTCGGAGCGCGAGTTCCAGGTGTTCCTGAAGCTGGCCAAGGGCGAGACCGCGGGCGACATCGCCAAGACGCTGTCGCTGTCGGTGAAGACGGTGAGCACCTACCGCACGCGCCTGATGGAGAAGATGAATCTCTCCTCCAACAGCGACCTGACGTACTACGCGTTGAAGAACAAGCTCATCGATTGAGCGTCCAGGTTCAGGGCGAAGCGCGCAATGCCTTCGCCTGCTGGATGCAGAAGTCGACCAGTGCGTCGATCTCGTTCGACTTGTCGAACACCGCGTCCACACCGAATTCGGCGCAGCGCCGACGGATGTCGGGCGTCGCATAGTTGCTGAGCACCACCACCTTCTGGGTCGGACTGCGTGACCGGCAGGCCTGCAGAACACCGAGGCCGCTTCCCTGCTTGAGAAAAAGATCGACGATGGCAAGGTCCCACTTGTTGTCGGCGTGGAGCAGCCATGCGCGTGCGTGGTCTTCGGTCTCGGCGAACCCGACGACCGTGGTGCAAGTGAGTTCTTCCAGAGTGCCAATGAGGTTTTCACGGATCGTGAGGTTGTCTTCGACGACGTATGTCTGCAATCTGGAGTCCATGCCGAGCCGCGCTTCCTCTCACGTTGGCGGGTGTATCCCAAGCGTCCCGCTGTAGGGAATGCCTGCACGTGGACCTTGAGGCTTCGCCGAAGCGCATCATGCAGGGTTCATGGGCCGGGTGTTGTAGGCGCGTTCCGACGACTCGGCTTGCCGCGCATCGTCCGTAGGCAATACCGCACGGTCGGTGCGGCCCATTGCCGACCCGTGAGTGGTTTGAAAAAGGTTATCCAAGCAGACATGGCTACGAACATCCTTGGCCCCCGCCCGCTGTGGCAAAAATTGCTGGCGTCGCTCGTGCTGCTGTTCGTCGCCTTGCTGGTCGTTCTCATGTTCTTTCCGTGGGACGTGCTGCGCGAGCCGGTCAACCGCTACGTGAGCGAGAAGACCGGGCGCAAGTTCGAGATCACGCGGCGGCTCGACGTGGACCTGGGCTGGCGCGCCGCCACCATCAAGTTCGACGGCATCGAGTTCGCCAACCCCTCGTGGGCACGCGACCCTTATCTCGTCAAGGCGGACCGCGCCGAGTTCGACATCCGGATCTGGCCACTGGTCACCAGCAAGATCGTCATTCCGCGGCTCGCGCTTTTCTCTCCCACGCTCGGACTGCAGATGGAGCAGGACGGGCGTCGCACCTGGGCGCTCGGCAAGGACACCTCTGACGGAGGCACGGTGCCGAGCATCGGCCTCATGCAGATCGACAGCGGGGCCATCGACTTCCTTGCCAAGCACTTGGGCGTCGACCTGCACGCCGACGTGAAATACGACACGAGCCTGGGCGCGATGCCCCTGAGCTACCGCATCAAGGGCCGCTACAAGGGCCAGCCGCTGACGGCCGACGGGCGCACGGGCAACGTGCTGCAGATCAACGCGACGGGCGCGCCGCCGTTCCCGCTCGAGATCAATGCGGCCGCCGGCCAGACCAAGCTGAAGGCGTCCGGCACGGTGGCTGAACTGGCGGGGCTCGATGGCATCGACGCGAAGTTCCAGCTCAAGGGCCAGACGCTGGGCGCGCTGTTCCCGCTGCTGGGCATCGCGCTGCCGCAAACCTCGCCCTATGCGCTGACCGGCGACCTCAGCAAGCGCGGCACGCTCTGGCAGGTGGCCGGGCTCAAGGGCAAGCTGGGCCTGTCCGACATTGCCGGGGACATGCGCTTCGACCAGGCCACCCAGGTGCCGCACCTGGCCGGCGACCTGCGCTCGAAGGTGATGGACATGGACGACCTCGGTCCGCTCATCGGCCTGCCGCCCACGGCGCGATCGGCCAGCGCGGTCGAAGGCGTGGCGCCGCCGCCGAGCATCACGCAGGTCAAGCGCCCGGCCGGCGCCAAGGTGCTGCCGACGGCGCCGCTGGACTTCGAGCGCCTGCGCGCCATGAATGCCGACGTCAAGTACGCGGCCGACCGCATCCAGAACGTGCGCGAGATCCCGCTCGACCGCGGCAGCGTGCAGGTGAAGCTGAAAGACGGCGTGCTGACGCTCGATCCGCTCGACCTGGGCGTGGGCGGCGGCAAGCTGGCTGGCGCGATCCGCATCGACGCGGCGAAGAATCCGGCGGACATCCGCGCCTCGCTCGAACTGCGCGGCATGCAGCTCGCGCGCCTGTTCCCCAAGCTGGAAACCACGGGCAACAGCGTCGGCCGGCTCGACGGGCGGCTCAACCTCTCGGGTTCGGGCAACTCGGTGGCCACGTGGCTCGGCGGCTCGTCGGGCGATGTGGCGGTGATGGCCGGGCGAGGCCAGTTCGGCAACCTGCTGCCGGTGTTCGCGACGCTGGTGGGCGGGGACATCATCAAGTTCCTGCTGCGCGGCGACCGCAACGTCGAGCTGCGCTGTGCGGCCTTGGCGTTCGACGTCGACAAGGGCCTGATGACCGGGCGCACGCTCGTGGTGGACACGACCAACGCGGTGTTCATCGCCACCGGGCAGGCCAGCCTGGCCAATGAAACGCTCGACTTCGTCGTCCGTCCGGAGCCCAAGTCGAAGAACATCCTCTCGCTGCGCACGCCGCTGGTGGTGCGCGGCACTTTTGGTGCGCCTTCGGGTGGGGTCGAGATCGGGCCGCTGGCCGGACGAGGGCTGGCCGCGCTCGCTCTGGGCGCCGTCAACCCGCTGCTGGCGCTGGCCGCGACCATCGAGACCGGGCCGGGGCAGGATGCCGATTGCAAGGACGTGGTGGCGGAGGCCAACAAGCCCACCGCCGGTGCCGCGGCCCAGGGCGCAGCCAGGGCCAAGGGCGCGAAGCAGCCCTGAGGCAGGCTAGGACAGGGGTGTCGCCGGGCGTTGCGCGCAGACGCTGCAGTGCGGGTCGCGCGCCACGCGCAGCGTGTCGAAGCTGGTGCTGCGTCCGTCGAACATCAGCAGCTTGCCTGCAAGCGAAGGACCGATGCCCGCGAGCAGCTTCAAGGCCTCGCTGGCCTGCAGCGTGCCGATGGTCCCAACCACAGGGCCGAACACACCCAGCACCGCGCAGCGCGTTTCCTCGAAGGCCGCATCGGGCGGGAACAGGCAGGCGTAGCAGGGGGAGGCCGCGTCGCGCGTGTCGTACACGCTCAACTGGCCGTCGAAACGAATGGCGGCGCCTGCCACCAATGGCTTGCCGTGCGTCACGCAGGCGCGGTTGACCGCATGGCGCGTGGCGAAGTTGTCGCAGCAATCGACCACCACGTCGGCTGCCGCGACGAGGAGCGACAGCAAGGCTTCGTCGGCGCGCAGGGCATGCGTCTCGATGGCGATGTCGGGGTTGATGTCGCGCATCGCCTGTGCGGCGGACTCGACCTTGGGGCTGCCCACGCGGGCATTGGTGTGCGCGACCTGGCGCTGGAGGTTGGTGAGATCGACTTCGTCGTCGTCCACCAGCGTGATGTGGCCGACGCCGGCTGCTGCCAGGTAGAGCGCGACGGGAGAACCCAATCCGCCCGCGCCGATGACCAATGCGCGGCCGGCACTGACGCGCGCCTGGCCGTCGATGCCGAACTCTTCAAGGAGGATGTGCCGCGAGTAGCGCAGCAGGTCACGATCGTCCATGCGCGCCCCGTTCCTCGCGAATGAAGAAGCCGTTGCCGGTGCGAACCGCACATTGCGTGCGGCCCGGTCACCGGCTTCAGTTTTCCTTCTTCTCGTCCTTGTTCTCGACAATGATCTGCGTCTTGCTCACGAGCACAGGCTGGCCCTTGAGGCGGTTGAGCGCCTGCACCAGCGGGAAGTCCTTGTCGGTGCCGAACTCGGGCGTCTTGCGATCCTGCGGCGGCTTCTTGGCTTCTTCCTCGAGGCGCTTGCGGGCTTCGTCGCGGGCCTTTTCGCGTTCCGGGTCCTTGGTCTCGGGGCCCTGGCCGCTGGCCAGGTGCTTCTCGAGGTCGGCCTCGCGCATGCGCAGGGCGGCGAACGGGCTGCCCTCGGCGCTCTCGTCGACCAGCACGTTGGGCACGATGCCCTTGGCCTGGATCGAGGTGCCGCTCGGCGTGTAGTAGCGCGCCGTGGTGATCTTGAGGCCAGTGTCCGGGCCGAGCGGGCGCACGGTCTGCACCGAGCCCTTGCCGAAGGTCTGGCTGCCCATGACGATCGCGCGCTTGTGGTCCTGCAGCGCACCGGCCACGATTTCGCTGGCGGAGGCCGAGCCTTCGTTCACCAGCACCACCAGCGGCACGTTCTTCAGTGCGGCCGGCAGGTTGCGCAGCGGGTCGCTGCCGGAGCGGCGCTGGTAGAACTCGGGCGCCGCCTTGTAGACCGACTTGCTCTCGGCCAATTGGCCGTCGGTGGTCACCACCGTCACGTTCTCGGGCAGGAAGGCCGAGGAGACCGCCACGGCCGCGTCGAGCAGGCCGCCCGGGTCGTTGCGCAGGTCGAGCACCAGGCCCTTGAGGTTCGGGTCTTCCTTGTAGAGGTCCTCGACCTTCTTCACGAAGTCGTCGACCGTGCGCTCCTGGAACTGCGACAGGCGGATCCAGCCGTAGCCCGGCTCCATGATCTTGCCGCGCACCGACTGGGTACGGATCTCTTCGCGCGTGATCGTGACCGGGAAGGTGCGGCTCTCGTCCTTACGGAAGATGGTGAGCAGCACCTTGGTGTTGGCCTCGCCGCGCATGCGCTTGACGGCTTCGTTGAGCGAGAGGCCCCGCACGGCCGTGTCGTCGATCTTGGTGATCAGGTCGTTGGGCTTCAAGCCCGCACGGAAGGCCGGCGAGCCTTCGATGGGCGAGACCACCTTGATGAGCCCGTCTTCCTGGGAAATCTCGATGCCGACGCCGACGAAGCGGCCGGTCGTGCCTTCCCTGAATTCCTTGAAGGACTTCTTGTCGAAGTACTGGGAATGCGGGTCGAGCCCGGCGACCATGCCGGAAATGGCGTCGGAAATGAGCTTCTTCTCGTCGACCGGCTCGACATAGTCACTCTTGACCATGCCGAACACGGCAGCGAGCTGCTGCAATTCCTCGAGCGGGAGCGGCGCAAGCGATCCGCGTGCGACCGTCTGCAAGGAGACGGTGGTCAGGACGCCAGCTACGGCGCCGGCGGCGA
This sequence comes from Variovorax sp. ZS18.2.2, assembly GCF_024701975.1. Lineage (GTDB taxonomy): Bacteria > Pseudomonadota > Gammaproteobacteria > Burkholderiales > Burkholderiaceae_C > Variovorax. The sequence continues at coordinate 459,186 of NZ_JANLNM010000003.1, read as the reverse complement.
CCCAGCCGGTGATCTTCAGTTTCTGGCCCATCATGAGTGGTTGTCCTTGTCGGCGGCTGTCGAACCAATATACACAGCTTGGAAGCAATTTGTTTGCCGGGGTTCCACGGGGGGACCGGCACGCGGGGGTTTTCTTTTCAGCCCTTGCCTTGCGAAGCCACCGCGGCGGCGGCCTTTTCGGCAGCGGCGGCGTCGCCGAGGTAGTAGTGGCGCAGGGGCTTCAGGTCGTCGTCCAGTTCGTAGACCAGCGGAATGCCATTCGGGATGTTCAGCCCGACGATGGCGTCGTCCGAGATGCCGTCCAGGTACTTCACCAGCGCCCGGATCGAATTGCCGTGGGCGGCCACGACCAGGCGGCGCCCGGTGCGGATGGCCGGCGCCATCGATTCGTTCCAGAACGGCAGCACGCGCGCGACCGTGTCCTTGAGGCATTCGGTCAGGGGGATCTGCTCGGGCGAGAGCTTGGCGTAGCGCACGTCGCTGCGTTCGCTGCGCGGGTCGTCCGCTTCCAACGGCGGCGGCGGGGTGTTGTAGCTGCGGCGCCAGACCAGCACCTGCTCGTCGCCGTACTTCTTGGCGGTTTCGGCCTTGTTCAGACCCTGCAGGCCGCCGTAGTGGCGCTCGTTCAGGCGCCAGGAATGCACCACCGGCAGCCAGGTGCGGTCGAGTTCGTCCAACGTGTGCCAGAGCGTGCGCGTGGCGCGCTTCAAGACGCTGGTGTAGGCCACGTCGAAGTCGTAACCCTCGGCCTTGAGCAGCCGGCCGGCCTGCTTGGCCTGTTCCACGCCGGTCTCGGTCAGGTCGACGTCGGTCCAACCGGTGAAGCGGTTTTCGAGATTCCAGGTCGATTCGCCGTGGCGGATCAGTACCAGTTTGTGCATGTCGGAGGCCTTTGGATGCGCTTGGGAAAACCAGCATTCTAAAATCCCGGGTTTGCCATCCAAGGAACCCCCCGTGAAATTGATCGAATTCGTCACCGCGAACTGGATGCTGATCCTGATCGCACTCAGCTCGGGCGGCATGCTGGCCTGGCCGCTGATCCGGGGTTCTGGCGGCGGAACGCTCACGGCCCAGGGCGCCGTGCAGCTCATCAACCGCGAACGCGCCGTGCTGGTCGATGTGCGCGAACCCGAAGAATTTGCCACCGGCCACATGATCGGCGCCAAGAACGTGCCCCTGAACCAGCTCGACGAGAAGCTGGCCAGCACGGTCAAGAACAAGAACGTGCCGCTCCTGCTGGTGTGCGCCACCGGCGCCCGCGCCCAGCGCGCCGTGGCCATGGCCAAGAAGCTCGGCTACGAGCAGGCCCAAGCGGTCGCCGGCGGGCTCAAGGCCTGGAAAGACGCTAATCTGCCCGTTGAAAAGGCCTGAAACCCCCCCGAGATACAGCGTATGCAAGCAGTCAAGATGTACACCACCGCCGTTTGCCCCTACTGCACGCGTGCGAAGCAAATCCTCAAGTCCAAGGGCGTCGAGCAGATCGAAGAGATCCGCATCGACAGCGACCCCGAGGCCCGCAACACCATGATGGAGATCACCCAGCGCCGCACGGTGCCGCAGATCTTCATTGGCGACACCCACGTGGGCGGTTGCGACGATCTGATGGCCCTGGACAGCCGCGGCGGCCTCGTTCCGCTGCTCCAGGCCGCCTGAAACACAGCGTAGCCGGAACCGTCTTGTGACCGGGCGATAATCGCCTGCTCATCCATCTGCAGCCCGCTGCGGGAACCTCTCCCCGGCGGGCATTGTTTTGATCCTCGAAAGTTCAGCCATGGCCGACCAGCAAGCCCAAGATCCCATCTTCCAGATCCAGCGCGTCTACCTCAAGGACCTGTCGCTCGAACAACCCAATTCGCCCGCGATCCTGCTGGAGCAGGAGCAACCCACCGTCGACATCCAGCTCGGCGTGGATGCCCAGCCCGTGACCGACGGCATCTTCGAGATCACCGTGTCGGCCACCGTGCAGACCAAGATCGGCGACAAGACCGTGTTCCTGGTCGAAGCCAAGCAAGCCGGCATCTTCGAGATCCGCAACCTGCCCGAAGACCAGATGGGCGCGATCCTGGGCATCGCCTGCCCGCAGATCGTCTATCCGTACCTGCGCGGCAACGTGGCCGACGTGATCCAGCGCGGCGGCTTCCCGCCCGTGCACCTGGCCGAAATCAACTTCCAGGCGATGTACGAGCAGCAGCAGGCACAGGCCGCCGGCCAGCCTGCGTCGACGCTCGCGCAGTAAGCCTGCACAACGCCGCCAACGCCGATGAAGATCTGCGTTCATGGCGCCGGTGCCTGGGGCACGGCCGTTGCTGTCAACGCGGCCGCTCGCCACGAGGTCACGCTCTGGGCGCGCGACGCCGCCCAGGCCGATGCCATTTCGAAGGCGCGCGAGAACACCCGCTACCTGCCGGGGCTGGCGCTGCCGGCCTCGCTCGCCGTGCGGGCGGGCGATATCGGCCAGGCGCATGCCGGCGCCGACCTCGTCATCGTGGCCACGCCGATGGCCGCCTTGCGCGGGCAGCTCGTCGCGCTGCGCGGCTGCACCGCACCGGTCGCATGGCTGTGCAAGGGCGTCGAGCCCGCGCTCGATGCCACATCTTTCGGCCTGCTCGCCCACGAGATATGGGCGCAGGTCGCTCCCGATTTGATAGCTGGTGTGCTCAGCGGCCCCAGCTTCGCGCAGGAAGTCGCCGAAGGCCGCCCGACCGCTTTGGTCGCCGCCAGCCCGCATGCGGCGGTGCGCGACGCGCTCGTCGACGCCTTCCACGGACCGGCGCTGCGTGTCTACGCCAACGAGGACATCGTCGGCGTCGAGGTCGGCGGTGCTGTCAAGAACGTGCTCGCCATTGCGACGGGCCTGTGCGACGGCCTCGCGCTCGGCCTCAACGCCCGCGCGGCGCTCATCACGCGCGGCCTGGCCGAAATGACCCGCTTCGGCCTCGCGCTCGGCGCCCGTGCCGAAACCTTCATGGGCCTGTCGGGCCTCGGCGACCTCGTGCTGACTTCCACCGGCGACCTGTCGCGCAACCGCAAGGTCGGCCTGCTGCTGGCCCAGGGCCGCACGCTGGCGCAGGCGGTCGATTCGCTGGGCCACGTGGCCGAAGGCGTGTACTGCGCGCGCACCGTGGTGCAGCGCGCCCGGGGCTTGGGGCTGGAGATGCCCATCGCCGAGGGCGTGGTCGCGCTGCTCGATGGCCGCGTGAGTCCCCAGGACGCGGTCGCCGCGCTCACGGGACGCGACCCGGTGCCGGAATCGGTCCCGTCCGGCGCTGCGGCTTCCCCTCGTCAATCCTCTTAAAAAAACGCAGAGACAAAGAGCCATGAGCCTTCGCTTCGATTTTTCAGCGTCGGCCGTGGCCGCGCTGGCCCTGTCCGACGCCACGCGCGCCCTGCAGGAAGACGTTGCCGACGGCGACCTCACCGCCTCGCTGGTCGATCCCGCCCGCAAGGCCCGCGCCCGTGTGCTGGCGCGCGAAGCCGCCGTGGTGTGCGGCGCGCCCTGGGTCGAGGCCACGTTGCGGCAGCTCGACCCGCAGGTGCGCATCACCTGGCTCTGCGCCGAAGGCGAACGCTGCGCGGCCGACCAGACCGTGCTGGAAATCGAAGGCGCCGCGCGCGCGCTGCTGACCGCCGAACGCACCTCGCTCAACTTCCTGCAGTTGCTGAGCGCGGTCGCCACCAAGACGGCGCTGTACGCCGATGCCGTCAAAGGCACGCGCGCGCGCATCGTCGACACCCGCAAGACGTTACCCGGCCTGCGCCTCGCGCAGAAGTACGCGGTGCGCACCGGCGGGGGGCTCAACCACCGCATCGGCCTCTACGACGCGGTGCTCATCAAGGAAAACCACATCGCCGCCGCCGGCGGTGTCGCCGCGGCGCTGCGCGCGGTGGCGCCGGTGGCTTCGCAGGCGGCGTTCGTCGAGGTCGAGGTCGAGACGCTGGACCAGCTGCGCGAGGCGCTCGGCGCCGGCGCGCGCATGGTGCTGCTCGACAACATGGACCTGCCCACGCTGCGCGAAGCCGTCCGCATCAACGACGAGGCGGGCGAAGACCGCAAGGCCGTGCTGGAGATATCGGGTGGCGTCACACTCGACGGTCTGCGAGCCTTGGCAGAAACCGGCGTCGACCGCATCTCGGTTGGTGCGTTGACCAAGGATGTCAAGGCCATCGATTTCTCGATGCGTTTCCAGGAAAGCTGATCCGCCCATGTCGTCCCCGGTCATCGACGTCGACTACGAGCAACCCGCCGCGAAGGCCGGTGCCGTCTGCGACACGCGCCACGCCTGGGCGCGCGTGCCCGCCGAGCCCTCGGCGGACCAGCGCGTCGCGCTGAAGGCGCGCATCCGCCGCCTGCTGCGCGAGCGCAATGCGGTGATGGTGTCGCACTTCTACGTGCATCCCGACCTGCAGGACCTGGCCGAGGAAACCGGTGGCATCGTGAGCGATTCGCTCGAGATGGCGCGCTTCGGCCGCGACCACGCCGCCACCACGCTGGTGGTGTCTGGCGTGCGCTTCATGGGCGAGACCTCCAAGATCCTCTCACCCGAAAAACGCGTGCTGATGCCCGATCTCGATGCGAACTGCTCGCTCGACCTGGGCTGCCCGGTCGACGAATTCAGCGCCTTCTGCGACCAGCACCCCGACCGCACCGTGGTCGTCTACGCCAACACCAGCGCGGCCGTGAAGGCGCGCGCCGACTGGCTGGTCACTTCGAGCTGCGCGCTCGACGTGGTGGGCGCGCTGCATGCAGAGGGGCGCAAGATTCTCTGGGGCCCCGACCGCCACCTGGGCGACTATATCCAGCGGCAGACGGGTGCGGACATGGTGAGCTGGAACGGCGCCTGCATCGTGCACGACGAGTTCAAGGCGCTGGAGCTCGAACTGCTCATCAAGGAACACCCCTCGGCAAAAGTGCTGGTGCATCCGGAGTCGCCGGCCGACGTGATTGCGCTGGCCGATGCGGTCGGTTCGACCTCGGCGATCCTGAACGCCGCGCAGCGCATGGATGCGAAGGAATTCATCGTCGCCACCGACACCGGCATGCTGCACAAGCTGCGCACGCTGAATCCCGGCAAGACTTTCATCGAGGCGCCCACGGCCGGCAACGGCGGCACGTGCAAGAGTTGCGCGCATTGCCCTTGGATGGCGATGAACGGGCTCGTCGAGCTGGCGAATGCGCTGGAAACGGGTGCTGGAGAAATCCACGTCGATCCGACGCTGGGCCTGCGTGCCCGCCTGCCGATCGACCGCATGCTGGCGTTCACCGCCGGCCTGAAGAATGGCCAGGCGCCCGGCAGCTTGATCGCAGGCATCGGCGCAGCCTGAACCCGTATTGCTCCTTCCCCCGCTGGGGGAAGGTTGGGATGGGGGCAGGCAGAGCGCTCGATGGATACGCCGCTTGCCCCCACCCCAGCCCTCCCCCGAAAGGGGAGGGAGGAAATCCTAAAACTCCAGCGTGCAGGAATCGCCCAGCGCCTCGCGCCACACGCGAACGCGCGCGAGCGAGGCCCGGAATTCCGGCAGCGCATCCGCAATGAACAGGCAGAGGTTTTCCAGCGTCGGCGGGTGCAGCCCCGCCACATCGTCCAGCAGGTGATGGTCGAGCAGTTCGCGCACGTCGTCGAGCCGCCGCCTCAGCAACCCCAGGTCGATGACCATGCCCGTGACGGCATCGCGCTCGCCCGTGAGCCAGACTTCGGCGTGGTACGTATGGCCGTGGATACGGCGGCTGCCTTCCACCTCGATATCGCGTTTGAGCGTGTGGGCGGCGTCGAAGAAAAAGCGTTGACTGATGGTGAAGCGCATAAAAGAAAAGGGCGAGCGGCTATCGAATGCCGGTGATCTTGTGGGTCTGCACGCTCAGGCGCCACGCTGGTTGGCGCATGCATTCGGCGATGCAGAGTTCGGTGTTGGCCAGGCGGTCGGGGCCATCCATGGGTTGCAGAAAGCGGTGCGTAAATTCCCCGGTGCGCGCCATCGTGTCGAGGTCGAACGCGGTCTGCGGCCACACCAGCTTCAGTTCCTGACCGCGCTGCTGCACCCACGGCGCGCCGGCCTTGGGGCTGATGCAGAGCCAGTCGATGCCTTCGGGCGCGGCGACCGTGCCGTTGCTCTCGACCGCGATGCGGAAGCGCCGCGCATGCAGCGCATCGACCAGCGCGGCATCCACCTGCAAGAGTGGCTCGCCACCGGTGAGCACCACCAGCCGGTGCTCGGCATCGTTGGCAGGCCACTGCGCGGCGATGGTGTCGGCGAGCTGGTCGGCGGTCTTGAACTTGCCGCCCAGCGTGCCGTCGGTGCCGACGAAATCGGTGTCGCAGAAACGGCAGACGGCACTGGCGCGGTCTTCCTCGCGGCCCGTCCAGAGGTTGCACCCGGCAAAGCGGCAGAACACGGCCGGCATGCCCGCCTGGCCGCCTTCGCCTTGCAGCGTGTAGAAGATTTCCTTGACGCTGTAGGTCATGGCGCGGGCACGTCGATTTCGAGGTTGTCGATCAGGCGGGTGCTGCCGAGGCGCGCCGCGGCGAGCGCCACGAGCGGTTCGCCAGCAGACGGCGCCTGCAGGTCGGCGCGGCGGCGCAGCACGAGATAGTCCGGCTGCCAGCCGCGCTCTGTCAGCGTCTGCATGGCCCGCGCTTCGATCGCGGCCAGATCGCGCTCGCCCGATTGCACCGCCGCCGCCATCGCCTTCAGCGCCTTCGACAGCTGCACCGCCTCCGCACGCTCGGTCTCGCTCAGGTAGCCATTGCGCGACGAGAGCGCGAGCCCGTCGTCGGCGCGGAAGGTCTCGCTGCCCACGATCTCGATGGGCAGCGCAAACTGCCGCACCATGTGGCGGATCATCATCAGCTGCTGGTAGTCCTTCTTGCCGAACACCGCCACGCGCGGCTGCACGCAGGTGAAGAGCTTCATCACCACGGTGCACACGCCGATGAAGAAACCGGGGCGGAAGTGCCCTTCGAGGATGTCCGCGAGCGCCGGATCGGGGTGCACCTTGGAGGTCTGCGGCTCGGGGTAGAGCGCCTTCTCATCGGGCGCGAACAGCACGTCGCAGCCGGCGTCGCGCAGCTTGGCGCAATCGCTCTCCCAGGTGCGCGGGTAGGTGTCGAAGTCCTCGTGCGGCAGGAACTGCAGGCGGTTGACGAAGATGCTCGCCACCGTCACGTCGCCCAGCGGCTTGACCTGCGTGACCAGCGCGATGTGGCCATCGTGCAGGTTGCCCATGGTGGGGACGAAGGCGGGGCGCTTGAAAGCCGAGAGATGGTCGCGCAGCTCGGCGATGGTGTGTGCGATGTACATGGAGTCGGTCCCTTTTTTCTTTACCAGGCGTGGAGTTGATCGTCGGGAAAGCTGCCGTCCTTGACGGCCTGCACGTAGGCCTTGAGCGCGGGCAGCACGCCCGGCGCGTCGGCCATGAAGTTGCGCACGAACTTCGGCATCTTCCCGAGGTTGATGCCCAGCATGTCGTGCAACACCAGCACCTGGCCGGCGGTGGCCTTGCCCGCACCGATGCCGATGGTGGCGCAGTGTTTCAGCTCGGTGGTGAGCTCGGCGGCCAGCGCGGCCGGCACCATCTCGAGCACCAGCATCGTGGCACCCGCGTCCTGCAGCGCATGCGCGTGCTGTTTCAGCAGCGCGCCCGCATCGCCCTTGCCCTGCACGCGGTAGCCGCCGAGCGCATGCACGGTCTGCGGCGTGAGGCCCAGGTGCGCGCACACCGGGATGCCGCGCTCGACTAGGAAGCGCACCGTCTCGGTCGTCCAGCCGCCGCCTTCGAGCTTGACCATGTGCGCGCCCGCCTGCATCAGCACCGTCGCGCTGCGCAGCGCCTGCTCGCGCGATTCCTGGTAGCTGCCGAAGGGCAGGTCGGCAATCAGCCAGGCCGTGCCCTGCACGCGGCGCAGGCCCCGCGAGACGCTGTCGGTGTGATAGCGCATGGTCTCCAGGCTCACGCCGACGGTGCTGTTCAGGCCCTGGCAGACCATGCCGAGCGAATCGCCAACCAGAAGGCAATCGACGCCCGCTGCATCGGCCATGGCCGCGAAGGTGGCGTCGTAGGCGGTGAGCATCGAGATCTTTTCGCCGCGCGCGTGCATGTCGGCCAAGCGCGGCAGGCTCACGGGCTTGCGCGAGGCGGGCGTCGAGGCGGGGGGCAGCGTCCCGTAGGGGGAAGCTGGCGTGGTTTCTGGCGATGGGGTGGTGGTGTTCGACATGGTTGGGTTTCTCCCTGCGGGCGTCGGTGGCCGGGCATCCTTGAGTGAAGACAAACGCGAAACGGGTGGGTCGTCAGTCCGTCGACGGCACCAGCACGGTGGGGGCCGTCGGCTCTGCGAGCGAAGGATAGTCGCGGCTGAAATGCAGCCCGCGGCTCTCGTGGCGGGCCTGGGCCGATCGCACGATCAGCTCGGCCACCTGGACCAGGTTGCGCAGCTCCAGCAGGTCGCGCGTGACGTGGAAGTTCGCATAGAACTCCTGGATCTCGGCCTGCAGCAGCGCGATGCGATGGCTCGCGCGCTCCAGCCGCTTGTTGGTGCGCACGATGCCCACGTAGTCCCACATGAAGCGGCGCAGCTCGTCCCAGTTGTGCGAGATGACGACGGCCTCGTCGGCGTCGGTGACGCGGCTTTCGTCCCACGCGGGGAGCTCGGCGCTGTCGTGCGCGGGCGCACCGGCGATGGCGCTCGCCGCGGCGCGCGCGAACACCATGCACTCGACCAGCGAATTGCTGGCAAGCCGGTTGGCGCCGTGCAGGCCCGTGCAGGCGGTCTCGCCGATGGCATAGAGGCCCGGCACGTCGGTGCGGCCGGCAAGGTCGCTGAGCACCCCGCCGCAGGTGTAGTGCGCGGCCGGCACCACAGGAATCGGCTCGCGCGTGATGTCGATGCCCAGCTCGGCGCAGCGCGCGAGGATGTTGGGAAAGTGTTCTTTCAGGAACGCGGCGGGCTGGTGCGAGATGTCGAGGTACACGCAATCGAGCCCGTGCTTCTTCATCTCGAAGTCGATGGCGCGGGCCACCACGTCGCGCGGCGCGAGTTCGGCGCGCTCGTCGTGTTTGGGCATGAAGCGCGTGCCATCGGGCAACTTCAGCAAGCCACCTTCGCCGCGCACCGCCTCGCTGATCAGGAACGACTTGGCATGCGGGTGGTAGAGGCAGGTCGGGTGGAACTGGATGAACTCCATGTTCGACACCCGGCAACCCGCGCGCCACGCGGCGGCAATGCCGTCGCCCGTGGCCGTGTCGGGATTGGTCGTGTACAGGTAGACCTTGCCCGCGCCGCCCGTCGCCAGGATGGTGTGCGGCGCGCGAAAGGCGAGCACCTCGTCGGTGGCGTCGTCCAGCGCGTAGAGGCCCACGCAGGCCGGGTCTTTCAGCCCGAGCTTGGTGCCGGTCACCAGGTCGACCAGCGTGTGGTGTTCGAAGAGCGTGATGTTCGGCGTGCGGCGCACCCGCTCGATCAGCACCTGCTGCACGGCCGCGCCGGTGGCGTCGGTCACGTGCACGATGCGGCGCTGGCTGTGGCCGCCTTCGCGTGTCAGGTGCAAGTCGCCGCCTTCTTCCGAGAACGGCACGCCCAGTTCGCGCAGCCAGCCGATGGCCTCGGGTGCATGCTCCACGACGAAGCGCGTGGCCTCGGGGTCGCAGAGGCCGGCGCCGGCGACGAGCGTGTCTTCCACATGCGCATCGAAGCTGTCGCCCGCGGCCAGCACCGCCGCGATGCCGCCCTGCGCCCAGGCGCTGGAGCCATCGTTCAGCGCGCGCTTGGTGAGCACGGCCACGCGGTGCGTGGGCGCCAGGTGCAGCGCGGCGGAGAGGCCGGCGAGGCCGCTGCCGACGATGAGGACGTCGAAATCGAGCACGGCGGAATTCTCGGTGGTGGGGTCAGGCCGGCGAGTACGCCAGGCGCACGTAGATCGGCGCGAAGGCTTCCGCCTGCGTGATGTCGATCAGCGTTTCCTTCGCGAGCTCCAGCATCGCGATGAAGGTGACGATCAGCACGGGCGTACCGCGCGACACGTCGAAGAGTTTCTCGAATTCCACGAAGCGCTGGCCCTGCAGGTGGCGCAGGATGATGCTCATGTGCTCGCGCACGTTGAGTTCTTCGCGCGAGATCTTGTGGTGCTGCACGAGCTTGGCGCGCTTCATGATGTCGGCCCACGCATCGCGGAGGTCAATCACGTTCACGTCGGGAAAGCGCGGCTTGAGCGACTGCTCGATGTAGACCTGCCCCTTCCAGAAGTCGCGCCCGTAAGTCGGCATCGCGCTGATGGCTGCCGCCTGCAGTTTGGTCTGCTCGTACTCGAGCAGGCGGCGCACGAGCTCGGCGCGCGGGTCTTCGGCCTCTTCGCCCTCCGCCACCTTCTTGGGCGGCAGCAGCATGCGCGACTTGATCTCGATCAGCATCGCGGCCATCAGCAAATACTCGGCCGCGAGTTCGAGATTCGTCTGGCGGATCTCGTCGACGTAGCTCAGGTACTGCCGCGTCAGGCCCGCCATCGGGATGTCGAGGATGTTGAAGTTCTGCTTCCTGATCAGGTAAAGCAGCAGGTCCAGCGGACCTTCGAAGGCTTCGAGAAAGACCTGCAGCGCCTCGGGCGGGATGTACAGGTCTTTCGGCATCGCGAACAGCGGCTCGCCATAGAGCCTGGCGAGCGCGACCTGGTCGACCACCTCGGGCATGGCCATCACCGGCGTGTCGTTGTCCTCGTCTCTTCTCATCGGGCGAATGCTATCAATTCAATAGCTATCGGCGCAATGCGGACGAGGGCTGGATGCCGAACTGGCACCATTTACTTGGATTGGGTCTGGTAGACGTACGGCTGCATCGGCACGCGGGCTTCGCTGTACTCCTCGAGCAGGCCGCGGTCGAGGTTCTTGTCCCAGAGGAGGGCGCGGCCGGCGCGCTGTTCGGCTTCCAGCGTCGGCTTCTTTTCTTTCATCTCCTCGATGAAATTGGTGATCTCGGAAGAGTAGTGGGGGCGGCGGAAGATGGACATAGACTGGACCTTTGTAGCCTGAATTTTACCGGGGACGGCATGGGACATCGGCAACAGTGGCAGATCGGCATGGCAACGGTGTTGCTGGCGGCGGTGATCGGGTTGGTGGGCTGCGACAACCAGCGCATCGCCGAACTGGAAGAAGGCGTCGCGACGGAAGCCGATGTGCGCACCAAATTCGGCCAGCCCGAGAACATCTGGGACGCCCCGGACGGCGGCCGTGTCTTCGAATACAACCGCCAGCCCCAGGGCCAGAAGAACTACATGATCACCATCGGCCGCGACGGCAAGATGAGCGCGCTGCGCCAGGTGCTCACGCCCCAGAACTTCGCCAGGGTGCAGCCCGGGATGATGATGGAAGACCTTCGCAAGCTGCTCGGCAAGCCCGCCAAGGTCACGCCCTATGCGCTCAAGCGCGAGACCGAATGGGAATGGCGCTGGGTGCAGCCGCCGAATTCGCCGATGGTGTTCACCGCGACGCTGAACGATGACCAGCGCGTGGTGCGCAGCGGCTCGTCGCCCGACCGGGCGACCGAAGCCAACTAGCCTTCGGTTGCATGCGGCCGACCGGCCGCCAACTCTTCCGCAAAACCCGAACGCTCGATCACTTCGCGCGGTTGCGGCTGTAAAGACTCGAGCCGCAGCACCCCGTCGCGCGCCAGCACCGCCTTGTGCAACTGGCGCAGCGCATCGACGCCGGTGGCGTCGAGGTAGATGAGGTGCGTGGCGTCGAGCACCACCGTCATGCCGCGCGGCGCGCGCTCGGCCGCATTCACCGCCTCGTCGAGCTTGGCCGCTGCACCGAAGAACAGCGCGCCGTAGATGCGGTAGGTGAGCACTGGCGGCTGCAGCGTCTCGAGCTCGACGCTGAAGAGCCCGCTCATGCGACGGATGAAAAGCGCGCACGCCAGCACGATGCCCACCTGCACCGCCACCGTGAGGTCGAACACCACGGTGAGGAAAAAAGTGCCGAGCATCAGCAGCCGGTAGTGACGGCTGAAGTGCCGCAGCTGGCCCGGCGTGAACTCGCGCCATTCGCCCATGTTCAAGCCGACGAACACCAGGATGCCCGCCAGCACCGCGAGCGGCACATGGCGCGCGAGCGGCGCGGCCAGCAACACCACGGCCATCAGCGTCACCGCATGCACGATGCCCGCGACCGGCGAGCTGCCGCCCGAGCGGATGTTCGTCACGGTGCGCGCGATGGTGCCGGTGGCCGGCATGCCGCCGAAGAAGGGCGTGACGATGTTCGCGATGCCCTGCGCCATCAGCTCCTGGTTCGGGTCGTGGCGCGGCTGGCCGCTGACTTGGTCGGCTACGCGCGCGCACAGCAGCGACTCGATGGCGCCAAGCAGCGCGATGGTCAGCGTCGGTGTGACCAGTTGCTTGACCGTCTCCCAGGAGAAGTCGGGCAGCGCAAAGCTGGGCACGCCTTCGGGAATGCCGCCGAAGCGCGTGCCGATGGTCTCCACCGGCAGCGCGAAGCCCCATGACACCAGCGTGAGCGTGACGAGCGCGACGATCGGCCCCGGCACGCGCGTGCCCATCTGCACCGCGCGCTGCAGCGTCAGGGGGGCCGTCATGCGAGGCAGCCGCCGCCACAGCACCAACCCAGCCACGCAGGCCACGCCGAGCGCGAAGGCATACGGGTTGAAGGTGCCGATCCGCAGCGCCATCGCATGCAGCTGCGAGAACACGTCGGCCGGCATCTTCTCGACCGAGAGCCCGAGCAGGTCTTTCAGTTGCGACAGCAGGATCAGCACCGCGATGCCGTTGGTGAACCCCACCACGATCGACAGCGGCACGAAGCGCACCAGCCGCCCGAGTCCGAAGAGTCCCGCCGCGAACAGGAGCACGCCGGCGCAGGCCGTCGCGATCAGCAGGTTCGCCACCCCGTAGCGCTCGACGATGCCGTAGACGATCACGATGAAGGCGCCGGCCGGCCCGCCGATCTGCACCGCCGAGCCGCCCAGGAGCGAGATCAGGAAGCCCGCGATGATCGCCGTCCAGATGCCGGCCTCGGGCTTGAGCCCCGAGGCGATGGCGAAGGCCATGGCCAGTGGCAGCGCCACGATGCCGACCGTCGCGCCCGCGCCCAGGTCCTTGAAGAAACGCTCCCGGCTGTAGTCCACCATCGCGTCCAGCAGGCGTGGGCGAAAGCGGGTGAGGTTCAGCGGGGAGGGCATGGGTGGCCGATTGTGGCCTGCGTGCCTCGCCGGCAGGGCCGTCGGCCTGCATGCGTACTTTCGATCAACTTATCCAAAACGAAGGATGAAGATACAGTTTTCACATTAATTGACATTTTGAAACTGACATTACAGAGGGAGCCGGGCCCATGCACATCCTGCTTGTCGCAAGCGCGTTCAACAGCCTGACGCAGAGGGTTCTTGCAGAGCTCCAGGACCGCGGCCACACCGTCGGCGTGGAACTGGCCCTGGGCAACGACGACGCCTTGCGCGACGCGGTCCGCACGCATGCGCCCCAGCTCATCGTGGCGCCGATGCTGACCAGCGCGATCCCCGAGGACATCTGGCGCGCCCACACCTGCCTGATCGTCCACCCCGGCCCGCCGGGCGACCGCGGCCCGTCCTCGCTCGACTGGACGCTGCGGGACGGTGCCGAAAGCTGGGGCGTCACCGTGCTCGCGGCCGTCGCCGAGATGGACGCGGGCGATGTCTGGGCCTGGTCGCCGCTGAAGGTGCCGCCATTGGCCGGCAAGAGCGATCTCTACCGCGGCGAGGTGGCCGATGCGGCCATCGACGCGGTGCTGCTCGCGGTCGAGCGCTTCGCCTCGGGCACGTACAAGCCGAAGCGGCAGAAGGCGGCCGATCTCGCGGCGGGTTGGCGTCCGTTTTTGAAGCAGGCCGAGCGCCGCATCGACTGGACCACGGAGACGACCGAGTCGGTGCTGCGCCAGTTGCGCGCCGCCGATTCGCAGCCCGGCGTGCTCGACGAACTGCTCGGCGCGCAGTGGTACTTGCACGGCGCCTACCCCGAAGACGAACTGCGTGGCACGCCCGGCGAGCTGATCGCCACCCGCGCCGGCGCCGTCTGCCGCGCCACCACGGACGGCGCGGTCTGGATCGCGCAACTGCGCCCTTGGCGCGCACCCGGCTCGGGGCTCGCCAGCTTCAAGCTGCCGGCCGCCGATGCGCTCGGCGACCTGCTCCCCGCCGGCCTGCCTGAAGTGCCCGCGCCGCTGCAGCTGCCAGTCAGCCGCCGCACCTGGACCGACATGCGCTACAGCGAGCACGGCGCGCATGGCGCGGTGGGCGTGCTGAACTTCTCGTTCCCCGGCGGCGCGATGAGCAGCGTGCAATGCCGCCGTTTGCTGGAGGCCTATCGCTTCGCCTGCAGCCGGCCGACGTCGGTGCTCGTGCTCGGCGGATTGCGCGACTTTTTCTCCAATGGCATCCACCTCAACGTGATCGAGGCCGCGCCCGATCCGGCCGAGGAGTCGTGGGCCAACATCCACGCGATGAACGACATGGTCGAGGCGGTGATCACCACCACCGACCGGCTCACCGTCGCGGCGCTCGGCGGCAATGCCGCGGCCGGCGGCGTGATGCTCGCGCTCGCGGCCGACGAGGTGTGGTGCAGGGACGGCGCCATCCTCAACCCGCACTACAAGCTCATGGGCCTCTACGGTTCCGAGTACTGGACCTACACGCTGCCGCGCCGCGTGGGCGACAGCGAGGCCGAGCGGCTCACGCAGTCGGCGCTGCCGGTGAGCGCCAAGCGCGCGGTCGAGCTCGGCATGGCCGAGCGCGTGCTGCAGGCCGCGCCGGAAGAGCTGGGTGATGAAGTGATGCGGCTGGCGACGCAGCTCGCGGCCTCGCCCGATCTGGCTGCCCGCATCGCGAAGAAACAGGCCAAGCGCGCGGAAGACGAATCGGTGAAGCCGCTGCAGCAGTACCGCGATGAAGAACTGACGCACATGCGCCGCAATTTCTTCGACCGGAGCGAGCCGCACGCGGCCTTGCGCTCGGCGTTCGTCCGCAAGGAAAAGGCGCAGCACACGCCCGCGCACGTCGCGCGGCTGGGCCTGCCGCGCTGAGTTCCAGTTCCTTACTTACTGTCCGGAATGACCGCGTCGGCCGCCGCGCCCACGGCCTTGCCGGTGATGCGCGCGGTGCCGATGGCCGCGTCCGCGGCTAGGCCGACTGCACTGGCGCCCACGCTCACGGCGGTGCCTGCGACGGTGACCACGGCGCAGCCGCTCGACAGCATGGCGCCGAGCAGCGCAAGAACCAGAAGTCGGAAGCGGGGGCGGAGGCTTTGCATGCGCGGATTTTGCACCCGGCCCGGTGCCCGAACCTAGTCCTGCGCCAGCCCCGCCAGGATCGCATCCCGGTCCTGGTCCAGCCGCGGCGGCTGCCGCAGCACCTGCGTGCGGTGCGCGCCCACATGCACCGGATTCCCCGCGACGGTGAGCGACCGGCCGCCCTGCGTCTTCACCTGCACCAGCATCTCGCGCGCCTGCACCTGCGGGTCTTTCACCACCGCGGCGATGTCGTTGTACTCGCCGGTCGGGATGTTGTGCGCCATCAGGAGTGCCTGCCAATGGGCGCAAGGCGCTGAGGCCAGGCGCTGCTCCAGCAACTGCTTCAGCGCTTCGTGATGCTGGCAGCGCGCGGGGTTGGTGGCAAAGCGCGCATCGTCCAGCAGCGCCGGCAGTTCGAGCGCGGCGCACAGGCGCTGGAACAGCGCGTCGTTGCCTGCCGCGATCACGAACCAGCCGTCCGCCGCGCGGAACACGTCGAACGGCGTGATCGACGGGTGCCGCGAGCCGATCGGACCGGGCGTGCGCCCGTCGGCTTCCATGCGCGAGATCGCGTTCTCGAGCAGCGCGACCTGGCAGTCGAGCATCGCCACGTCCACGCGATCGCCGAGGCCGGTGCGCCCGCGCTGCAGCAGCGCGGCCTGCGTGCCGATGGCCGCGTAGAGGCCGGCACCCAGGTCGCCGATCGACACGCCCACCCGCGTCGGCGGCGCGCCCGGGTGGCCGGTCAGGCTCATGATGCCGCCCATCGCCTGCACCACCATGTCGTAGGCGGGGCGCCTGCTGTACGGGCCCGTCTGGCCGAAGCCCGAGACCGAGGTGAACACGAGTTTCGGAAAGCGCGCGTGCAGCGTGGGCCAGTCATAGCCCAGCTTCTCCATCGTGCCGGGCCGGAAGTTCTCGACCAGCACGTCGGCCGTGGCCAGCAGCCGTTCGAAGATAGCTCGGTCGGCCGGTGCCTTCAGATCCAGCGCGATCGACTCCTTGTTGCGGTTGACCGACATGAAATAGGCCGAGTCGCCCTCCACGAACGGGCCGATCTGCCGCGCGTCGTCGCCGAGGCCGGGCTGCTCCACCTTGATGACGCGCGCGCCCAGGTCGGCGAGCAGCAGCGTGCAGTAGGGGCCCGCGAGCACGCGCGTCAGGTCGACGACGGTGAAGCCCTGCAACGGGCCGCCCCGCGGTGTGCCTTGAGATGTGCCCGGCGTCATTCGACGGTCGCGCCGGAGCGCTCGGTGAGTTCCTTCGCCTTCGCGCCTTCGGCCAGTGCCCAGGTGCGGAATTCGGCGAGCGACTTCGAGGGCGCCGACTCGTTGCCCGACTTCTCCAGCCGCGCCTTCACGTCGGGATCGTTGAGCGCCGCCACGCTCGCATCGAAGAGCTTCTGCGCCATCTCAGGCGGCAGGCCCGCGGGTGCGAAGAGGCCGAACCAGAAGGTGTAGTCGTAACCCTTCACACCGGCCTCGGCGACGCTCGGCACATCGGGAAAGAGCGGCGAGCGCTGGCCCGAGGTGACGGCCAGCACGCGCAGCTTCTGGCCCTGCGCCATCGGCAGCACCGAGGGCGGCGTGCCGAAGGTCAGTTGCACGTCGCCGGCGGCAACCGCCTGGATCGAGGGGGCGCCGCCCTTGTACGGCACGTGGAGCATGGTTACGCCGGCCGCTTTTTCGAACGACAGGCCCGCCAGGTGCGTCACCACGCCGGTGCCCGACGACGAATACGCGAGCTTGCCGGGGTTCTGCCGCGCTTCGGCGATCAGCGCCTGCACGGTCTTCGCGCTCACGTCCTTGTTGACCGCGAGCAGCATCGGCGCGGAGCTCCAGCGCGAGATCGGCACGAAGCTCTTCGCCCCGTCGTACTTCACGGCCTTGTAGAGCAGCTTGTCGCTGCCGTAGAGATTGCCGCTGCCCAGCAGCAGCGTGTAGCCGTCGGGCGCCGCGCGCGCGACCTGGTCCGATGCGATGGTGGTGCCCGCGCCGGGCTTGTTGTCGATGACGATGGGCTGCCCGAGGATCTTGGCGAGCTTGTCGCTCACGATGCGTGCCACCGTGTCGGCGCCGCCACCAGCGGGGAAACCGACCACCAGCGTGATCGGGCGCGAGGGGTAGGTGTCTGCAAAGGCGCCGGCCGAGGCGAGCAGGGCGGTCACTGCAAAAGAAATGGTTCGAAGCTTGTTCACTTGTTGTCTCCTGTGTCGGGTCGAAGGGGAGGCCGCGCTCAGCGGCCCTTGAAGACCGGCGGGCGCTTCTCGCGCCAGGCGCGGCCGCCTTCGGCCAGGTCTTCGGAAGCGACGGTGCGCTGCACCTCGCGCAGGATCGAAGCGGCATCGGCGGTGCCGCGCGCGATCTGGTTCAGGTGCTTCTTCATGCCGAGCAGCGCGAGCGGCGCCATGCCGGCGAGCGTGGTGCGAAGGCGCAGCACTTCGGCGTCGAGCGCCGGCGCGTCATCGACCAGTTGCGTGAGGAATCCGCAGTCGCGCATCGCGGGGCCGTTGAGCTTCTCGGCGGTCAGGAAGAGCCGCTTGGCCGTGTCGATCCCGAGCCGCGACACGTAGCGCTCCATGCCGCTCTGGTAGTAGTGCAGGCCGAGCCGGGCGGCGGGCATGAACATCTCGGCGCCGCGCACGCCCACGCGGAAGTCGCAGGCCAGCACCAGGTCGGTGGCGCCGCCGAAGACGCCGCCATGCACCGCGGCGATGGTCACGGCGCGGCAGTTTTCCAGCGCATCGACCATGTCGCCGAAGCTGCTGCCCTCCGCCTGGCTGCTGGTGGCCACCTCTGATATATCGTAGCCGCTGCAAAAGTACTTGCCTTCGGAACGCAGGACCAGCACGAGCACCTCGGTCGAGCGATTCACTGTCTCTACGTGGCGAACGAGCTCGGGCAGATCCTCCGGCGTCAACTTGTTGGCGACGCTGGGGCGGCGCAGCGTCACGTAGGCGACGCGGCCGTCGATCTCTAGGGATGGAAGCATTGATGTACCAAATAGATGAATTGATATATCTGTAAGGTTAGCTAATATCCAGATTCCCATGCAACCCGCGAAAACCCTCGACACCAGCAGCCTGCAGGACCAGATCCGCAGCCGCCTCGAACACGACATCCTGGAAGGCACGCTGTCCCCCGGCATGCCCATCGACGAAAAGGCGCTGGCCCTGAGCTTCAACACCTCGCGCACGCCGGTGCGCGAGGCGCTGCTGCTGCTCAGCGCACGGGGCTTGGTCGAGATCGTTCCGCGCACCGGCATCTACGTGCGCCAACTGCGGGCGAACGAACTGGTCGCGATGATGGAAGCGCTCGGCGAACTCGAAGGGGTGCTGGCGCGGCTGGCCGCCTTGCGCATCGGGCCGGCGCTGCGGGGTGAACTGCAACTCGCGCTCGACGGCACGGCCGCCATGGCGGAGGCCGACGACGCCGAGGGCTACCAGCGCGCCAACGCCGCGCTGCACGATGTGATCTACCGCGCGAGCGGCAATCCGTTCATCGTCGAGCAGGCGCAGACGGTGCGCCTGCGCATCGCGGCCTACCGGGGGCGGATGTTCGAGAAGCCCGGCCGGCTCGCCGCCTCACAGCGGGAGCACGAGCGGGTGGTGGAGTGGATCCTCAAGGGCCACGCCGACAACGCCGCGGAGGCGATGCGCGACCACATATCGGTCGGCGGCAAGGTGTTTGCCGACCTCGTGCTGAACAACAGGTTCGGCTAGTTTTTCGTCAGCGAACCCGCATGCCCGGCGTTGCGCCCGGCCACGGTTCGAGCACATGGATGCCCGGGTTGGCTTTTTCGTCGCCGTGGCTTGCGGCCAGCACCATGCCTTCGCTGATGCCGAACTTCATCTTGCGCGGCGCGAGGTTCGCGACCAGCACCGTGAGCTTGCCCACGAGCTGCTCGGGCTGGTAGGCCGAGGCGATGCCGCTGAAGACGTTGCGGGTCTTGCCTTCGCCCGCGTCGAGCGTCAGGCGCAGCAGCTTGGTCGAGCCCTCGACCTTCTCGCAGGCCACGATCTTGGCGATGCGCAGGTCGATCTTCACGAAGTCGTCGATGGTGATCGTGGGTGCGATGGCTTCGCCGCCGGGCAGCGCATCCGTCGCGGCTTCCACGGCAGCGGCGGCCACCGGTTCGGGCGCGTCGAACAGTTTGTCGACCACCTTGGCATCGGCTCGCTGCATCAGGTGCTTGTAATCGCCGATCGCGTGGCCCACGGGCAGCGGCTGCGCGGCATCCGGCCAGACCAGTGGCTTGATCCTTAGGAAAGCCTCGACATTCACGGCGAGCGCCGGCAGCACCGGCTTCAGGTACAGCGTGAGCAGGCGGAAGGCCTCGATGCACACCGTGCACACGTCGTGCAGGCGCGCCTCGGCGCCTTCCTTCTTGGCCAGTTCCCAGGGCTTGTTCTGGTCGACGTACTCGTTCACCTTGTCGGCCAGCGCCATCACTTCGCGCAGCGCACGGGCGTAGTCGCGGCCGTCGTAGAGCGAATGGATCTGGCCGGCCGCCTCGCGCAGCGCGAACAGCAGCGCGTCGCCATCGGCCGACACCTCGCCCAGCTTGCCGCCGAAGCGCTTGCCGATGAAGCCCGCCGCGCGGCTCGCGATGTTGATGTACTTGCCCACGAGGTCGCTGTTGACACGCGCGACGAAGTCCTCGGGGTTGAAGTCGATGTCTTCGTTCCGGCCATTGAGCTTGGCGGCGATGTAGTAGCGCAGCCATTCGGGGTCCAGGCCGATCGAGAGGTACTTCAGCGGATCGATGCCGGTGCCGCGGCTCTTGCTCATCTTCTCGCCGCTGACCGTGAGGTGGCCGTGCACGTACACCGCGTCGGGCGCCTTGCGGCCGCTGAAGTGCAGCATCGCGGGCCAGAAGAGGGTGTGGAAGGTGATGATGTCCTTGCCGATGAAGTGCACCTGCTCCAGGTCCGGGTCGGCCATGTACTCGGTGTACGAGATGCCGTCGCCGCCCAGTTCGATGCAGCGCTTGTCCAGCAGGTTCTTGAGCGACGCGAGGTAGCCCACAGGCGCGTCGAGCCACACGTAGAAGTACTTGCCTGGCGCATCGGGGATCTCGATGCCGAAGTAGGGCGCATCGCGGCTGATGTCCCAGTCGCCCAGGCCACCCTTGCCTTCGTCGTCCTTGTAGAGCCATTCGCGGATCTTGTTCTGCACCTCGGACTGCACGTGACCGGGGGCGGCGGTCCATTCCTTCAGGTAGGCCTCGCAGCGCGGGTCCGAGAGCTTGAAGAAGAAGTGCTCCGAGCTGCGCAGCTCGGGCTTGGCGCCCGAGAGGGCCGAGTAGGGGTTGATCAGCTCGGTGGGCGCGTACACGGCGCCGCACACCTCGCAGTTGTCGCCGTACTGGTCCTTCGAATGGCAGTTCGGGCACTCGCCCTTGATGAAGCGGTCGGCCAGGAACATGCCCTTTTCGGGGTCGTAGAACTGCTCGACGCTCTTGGTCTCGATGAGGCCGTTGGCGCGCAGGTCGCGGTAGATGTCCTGCGCGAGCTGGTGGTTCTCGGGCGCGTCGGTCGAGTGCCAGTTGTCGAACGAGATGTAGTAGCCGTCGAGGTAGGGCTTGCGGCCCGCCGCGATCTCGGCCACGAAGGCCTGCGGCGTCACGCCGGCCTTGTCGGCCGCGATGGTGATGGCCGCGCCGTGCGCGTCGTCGGCACAGACGAAGTTGACCTCGGCGCCGTTCATTCGCTGGTTCCGCACCCAGATGTCGGCCTGGATGTACTCCATCATGTGGCCGATGTGGAACTTGCCGTTGGCATACGGCAGGGCGGTGGTGACGAAGAGCTTGCGCGGGGCGGACATCGGGGAGGGCGCTTTCGGGGAGTGGCGGACGGGGAACCGGGCATTTTAGGTGGCCGCGTCCGTCCCGCGCCCGTCCCGGTGTTTGATGGCAGCATCGCCCCATGCCGCACGCCATCGACCTCCCCTCGTACATCGCCGGATTCGCCGCGTCTCCCCTCGCACGATGGAGCGCCTCGATGCCCTGGGAGTTGACGAAGCAGGCTCCGGAAATCGTGCGCCGGCTGCTGGCGGAACTGCCGGTCGGGGCGTACACCATCGAGGGTGACATCGCCATCCACCGCGGCGCCAGGGTCGAGGCCGGCGCGGTGCTCAAGGGTCCCCTGATCCTCGGCGCCGACAGCTTCGTGGCCGCGGGCGCCTACCTGCGCGGCGGCAACTGGGTCGATGCGCGCTGCACCATCGGCCCGGGCACCGAGCTCAAGTCTTCGTTCGTCTTTGCAGGCACGGCGCTGGCGCACTTCAATTTCGTCGGTGATTCGGTGATTGGCGCGGGCGTCAACATGGAAGCCGGCAGCATCGTCTGCAACCACCGCAATGAGCGCGCCGCCAAGGAAATCTTCGTGCGCAGCGGCGAGGGCGGGGCGCTGCAGCCCACGGGCTGCGAGAAGTTCGGCGCGCTCGTCGGCGATGGCGCGCGCATCGGGGCCAACGCGGTGATTGCGCCCGGCGCATTGCTGCGGCCCGGCCATGTCGTCGGCCGCGCCTCGCTGCTCGACCAGGAGCTGCCCGGCCACGCGTGACCCGCCCCAGTGACCCATGAATCCGCGGGGTGTCTCGCGCGCGACGTATGCTTCGACCCCCGATACAGAACGCCAGAAAGCGAGCCGCAGCCGATGACCACTCCCATTCCCGCAACCCTCATCCCCGGCGATGGCATCGGCCCCGAAATCGTCGACGCCACGCTGGCCGCACTCGATGCGCTGAAGGCGCCCTTCACCTGGGACACCCAGATCGCCGGCCTCGGCGGCGTCAAGGCCTCGGGCGATCCGCTGCCCAAGGCCACGCTCGACAGCATCCGCACCACCCGCCTCGCGCTCAAGGGCCCGCTCGAAACACCTTCGGGCGGCGGCTACCGCTCCTCGAACGTGCGGCTGCGAGAAGAATTCCAGCTCTACGCCAACCTGCGCCCCGCGCGCACCATCATCCCGGGCGGCCGCTTCGACAAGATCGATTTGATGATCGTGCGCGAGAACCTCGAAGGCCTCTACATCGGCCACGAGCACTACGTGCGCATCGACGACGACCCGCATGCCGTGGGCATGGCCACCGGCATCAATACGCGGCAGGGCTGCCGCCGGGTGCTCGAGTACGCGTTCGAGACCGCCATCGCCACCGGCCGCAAGAAGGTCACGCTGGTGCACAAGGCCAACATCATGAAGGTGCTGACCGGCCTGTTCCTGGAAACCGGCGAGCAGCTCTACGCGGAAAAGTACAAGGGCAAGTTCGAGCTCGATTCGATCATCGTGGACGCCTGCGCCATGAAGCTGGTGCTCAACCCCTGGCAGTTCGACATGCTGGTGACGACCAACCTGTTCGGCGACATCCTCTCGGACCTCGTGGCCGGCCTCGTCGGCGGCCTGGGCATGGCGCCCGGCGCCAACATCGGCACCGATGCGGCGATCTTCGAAGCGGTGCACGGCTCGGCGCCCGACATCGCCGGCAAGGGCATCGCCAACCCCACCGCGCTGCTGCTGGCCGCCGCGATGATGCTCGACCACACCAAGATGCCCGAGCTGGCCACGCGCCTGCGCACGGCCATCGACCAAACGCTGAACATCGACAACGTGCGCACCGGCGACCTGGGCGGCACGGCGAACACCGCCGCCTTCACGAAGGCGCTGGTCAGCCGCATCAACGGCGGTTGATCCGACGGCGCAAGGCGTGGCCATGAGAAAGCTTCTGCTTCTGTTGGCCGTCTTCCTCGCGAACTGCGCATCCGTTGCAGCGGACCCGCGCTACACGGTGGTGAAGGTCGACCTTCGCACCGAGAAGCTCGCGCTGTTCCTGAACGACGACACGGGCGTCGCGTTCAAGCGTTTCGACCGGCTCGATGCCTGGCTGAAGGCGCACGGCAGGCAACTCGTCTTCGCGGTCAACGCCGGCATGTACCACGCGGATTTCTCGCCGGTCGGGCTTTTCGTGCGCGACGGCCGCGAAGAGGCGCCGCTCAACCTGGCGAGCGGCGCCGGCAACTTCTTCCTGAAGCCGAACGGCGTGTTCCTCGTCACCGATGACGGACCCCGGGTGATCGAGTCTTCGGAGTACCCGGCGTTCGCCAGGCGCGGCGTTGTGCAGCTGGCCACGCAGTCCGGCCCGCTGCTGCTGCGCCATGGCGTCTTGCATCCGGCGCTCATTCCGAATTCCGACTCGCGCAAGATCCGCAATGGCGTCTGCGCGACGGGCCACACGGCGATCTTCGTGATGAGCGAGACGCCGGTGAATTTTTACGATTTCGCGCTGTACTTCCGCGACGTGCTGCGTTGCCGCGACGCCCTGTACCTCGACGGCACCGTCTCGGCGCTGTACTCGAAGGCATTGGGGCGTAATGACTTCGTGCGCGAACTGGGGCCGATACTCGGCGTGGTGTCGCCATGAACCCATCGGCGGCCCCTTGTGTTTCCACTTTCGAATCCTGCCTCTGAGCCATGTCCACACCGCTGCCCATCCTGTCCCTTCTCGAAACCCGCGTGCTCGGCGTGCTCGCCGAAAAGCAGCGCACCGTGCCTGACAGCTATCCGCTCACGCTCAATTCGCTGGTCTCGGGCTGCAACCAGAAGACCAGCCGCAACCCGGTGCTCGAACTCACCGAGTCGCAGATCCAGTCCGCCATCGACAGCCTCAAGGGCTACAGCCTCGTTGCCGAAAGCAGCGGCGGCCGCGCGTTCCGCTACGAGCACAACATCGACCGCGTGCTGCGCATTCCCTCGCAGTCGGTGATCCTGCTCACCGTGCTGATGCTGCGCGGGCCGCAGACGGCCGGCGAACTGCGCATCGCCTGCGACCGCATGCACAACTTCGCGGACATCTCGTCGGTCGAAGGCTTTCTCGACGAGCTTTCGGAGCGACCGGCCGGCGCGCTGGTGGTGAAGCTGGCGCGGCTGCCCGGCGCGCGCGAAAGCCGCTGGGCGCACCTGCTGAGCGGCCAGCCTGCGGAGGAAGTCGCGGGGCCGGCCGGCGCCTCGGGCGACGGGGCGTATGCATCGCACGACGCATCGCTGGGCGAAGTCGCGGCTTTGAAGGCCAATGTGGCGCGGCTTGAAGCCGAGCTGGCATCGCTGAAGGCGCTGGTGGGACGGGTGTGCTCGGAGCTCGGGATTTCCGACGCGCAGTGACGACGCCGTAGCCCCTATGCCGGCCGCACCGGCACATCCAGGCTGACCTTCACCGGGTCCATCGTGACCAGCGTGCGAAAGCGCTTCACGTTGTTGTTCTGGAAGAAAAGCTGCCGGCTCAGCGCGGTGTACTGCGCCATGTCCTGCACCACGAGGACGAGGATGAAGTCCCATTCGCCCGTCACGTAATAGCACTGCTGCACCTGCGGGCACGCCCTGAAACTCTGTTTCATCGCATCGAGCAGGTCGATGCGCTCGCTCTCGACTTCCACTTCGGCCACGATGGACAGCGGATGGCCCAGCGCGGCGGGGGCGAGCACCGCGCCGTAGCGCCGGATCACGCCGTCGTCGCGCATGCGCTTGAGCCGCCGGTTCACGGCGGCCGTCGACAGATGAACGCGCTCGCCCAGTTCGCTTTGCGACATGCGGCTGTTGGCCTGGATCAGCTCCAGCAGGCGAAGGTCGAGGGCATCGAGGGGGGAGGAGGTCATGCAGGCCGTGTACGCAAAAACGTTGCGTCGAAGGGCCCGATTTTGCGTGCCCGTATCGCTGCATTGTCAATAGCATCGCGTCATGAAATTCCCCGACGAACCCTTGCGCGACCAGCTCTCGGGCTGGCGCCGCCAGCTGCATGCGATGCCCGAGACGGGCTTCGAGGAGGCGAAGACCTCGGCCTTCGTTGCCAGCGTGCTGAAGGCGCTGGGCCTGGAGGTGCATGCCGGCATCGGCGGCACCGGGCTCGTGGCGAACCTGAAGGTCGGCAGTGGCAAGGGCGTGATCGGCCTGCGCGCGGAAATGGACGCGCTCAACATCACCGAGGTGCCGACCGACCGCGCCTACGCTTCGGCCACGCCTGGAAAGATGCACGCCTGCGGCCACGACGGCCACATGTCGATCGTCCTCGGCGCGGCACGCCTGCTGCGGGAACGGCAGGATTTCGACGGCACTGTGCGCTTCATCTTCCAGCCTGCCGAGGAGCACGGCCGCGGCGCCAAAGCCATGATGGACGACGGCCTTTTCGCGCGTTTTCCGGTCGACGAGATCTACGGCCTGCACAACATGCCGGGCATGCGCGCTGGCACGATTTCGACACGCGCGGGCGGCCTCATGGCGAGCGAGGACAACTTCGTCATCCACGTGAAGGGCCGCGGCACGCATGCCGCGCGGCCGCACATGGGGATCGATCCGATCGTCATCGGCGCGCAGATCGTGCTCGCGCTGCAGGCCATCGTCTCGCGCACGCTCGACCCGGGCGCGCAGGCGGTGGTCTCGTGCACCGAGTTCATCACCGACGGCATCCGCAATGCGATTCCGTCGAACGTGATCATCAAGGGCGACACGCGCAGCTATGACCCTGAGGTGCAGAAGATGCTGGCCGCGCGCATGCGCGAGATCAGCGAAGGCATCTGCCGCATGCATGGCGCTGGGTGCGACTTCAGCTACACGCACGAGTTCGCACCCACCGTGAACTGGGCCGAATGCGTGCCTGTCGCAGTGGCGGCGGCCACGGTCGTCGTGGGAGCGGAGAACGTCGATGCCAATGTGGCGCCGATGATGATTTCCGAGGACTTCGGCGCCTTCCTGAAGGTGGTGCCCGGCGCCTTCGTGTTCCTGGGCAACGGCGCCGAGGGCGCGCCCGGCAGTACGCCGCTGCACAACGGCAGCTACGACTTCAACGACGAGGTGCTCGCGACGGGCGCCCGTTACTTCGCGGAAATCGTCCGCCTGCGCCTTCCGCGCTGATCGACAAGACAACCCTTTTTCTTTCTGCCCCATGCTGGTCATCAACAAGAACGCCATCCGCGGCGCCTACCCCGGCGAGCTTCGCGACATCCTCAGCATCGCCGAGGCGAAGCGCACGCGCGGTTGGCTCTCGCGCTGGTCGCAACTCGCGCCCGAGCCCACGCCGCTCTGGCAACTGCCCGACATGGCGGAAGAACTGGGCGTGGCCGGCATCTTCGTGAAGGACGAGTCGAAGCGCTCGTCGCTCGGCAGCTTCAAGGCACTCGGCGCGCCGGCCGCGCTGGTGCGGCTCGTCCTGCGGGCCCATCCCGCCTGGGAACCGGTGGCCGTGTTGCGCGGCGCGCACGCGGCGCAACTGCAGTCGCTGGTCGTCATCAGCGCCACCGACGGCAACCACGGGCGCGCGCTCGCGGCCGCGGCGCAAAGCATCGGCGTGCGCTGCGTGATCGTGCTGCACAAGCATGTGAGCGTGGAACGCGAAACCGCCATCGCGGCCTTCGGCGCGGAAATCGTGCGCATCGAGGGCAACTACGACGCCTCGGTCGCACATGCAGCCGCGCTGGCGCAGGCGCACGGCTGGCAGGTGGTTTCCGACACCTCCTATGCCGGCTACGAAGACATTCCGCGCGACGTGATGCAGGGCTACGGCATCCTGGCCGACGAGGTGATGGAGCAGCAGGAGGGCACGGCGATGTTCTCGCATGTGATCCTGCAGGGCGGCGTCGGCGGGCTGGCCGCGGGCGTGGCGAGCTACCTGTGGGAGCAGTACGGCGAGAGGCGGCCGACCCTCATCGTCGTCGAGCCGCGCCAGGCCGATTGCCTGCTGCAGAGCGCGATCAACGGCCATGCATCGAATGCCACCGGCAGCGTCGACTCGGTGATGGCCGGCCTCGCCTGCGGGGAAACCTCGCCGCTGGCCTGGCGCTTTCTGGCGCCCTCGGTCGATGCCTTCCTCACCATCGAGGACGGCGATGCGGTCGAGGCGATGCGCCTCCTGGCGCGCGGCTCGGCGCACGACAGCCCCATCGTGAGCGGCGAATCGGGTGCGGCGGGCATTGCGGCCTTGCGTGTGCTCACGCTGTCAGACGACCTGTGGCGAAAGGTGCGCCTCGATGTGCGCTCGAAGGTGCTGCTGATCAGCACCGAAGGTGCGACCGCGCCCTCGGTGTACCGCGATCTTGTCGGGCTCGATGCGGACGATGTCCTGCGCAGGCAGAGTGGGCCGGTGCGGGTCTAGTTCAGGCCGCGTCCCACCCGAAGAACCGCAGCACCTCGTCGCGCTGCTTCATCGCATCGGCCCGCCCGAGCGCCATCAGCTCGCGCGTGTAGCCCGACTCGAACAGCAGGTAACTCGCAAGTGCGCCGCCCTTCACGTCGGCCGCGGCCTTCGAGCCGCCCAGCAGGTGCCGCACCGCGCCGGGCAGCGAATCCACATGGCGCGCCGCGATCACGTCCAGCCGCTCCGAAGGCGAGATCACCAGCAGGTCGAGCGGGCGCAGCGCGCTCGATGCGCGCACCTCCTCGGGAATCAGCCCCAGCGTGTGGTTGATGCGGCGCAGCCGCTCGATGTCCACCGCCAGCGCATCGAGAAAGATGCTCGAGAGCGCATGGCCCGCGATCTGCGCCATCGTCGGATAGCCGCTGTGCGTGTTGGGCGCATCGGTTTCGCGCGGCTCGTGCATGCGGCCCGCGCCGATCACCAGGATGCGCTCGGCGCCCAGGTGGATCGCCGCCGCGATGGGCGCCGACTGGCGCATCGAGCCGTCGCCGAAGTACTCGGTGTGCCCCTGCATCGGCAGCGCGGTCGCAGGGAACACGAAGGGAATCGCCGACGACGCGAGCAG
Organism: Variovorax sp. ZS18.2.2; assembly: GCF_024701975.1. GTDB lineage: Bacteria > Pseudomonadota > Gammaproteobacteria > Burkholderiales > Burkholderiaceae_C > Variovorax. The sequence continues at coordinate 431,186 of NZ_JANLNM010000003.1, read as the reverse complement.
GTGGTGGTGCGTGATGCGATCGCGCACCGAGAGCCGTTGCGAGCGCACCCAAGGTTCCATCGGCACGGCCGCCTCGAAGAAGGTGACGTGTTCGCCTGAGCTGTAGCTCGACGCGGTCACCGCCAGCGCCTTCACGTGACCCTCTTGCATGAGCTGCGGCAGACGGTCCAGCGGCACCATGCGCTGCAGCAGGTCGGCCAGCGGCGCGTTGTCCAGCAGCGACTTCGGCTTGACGCGCATCCAGTTGGCCGCAAAGCGCCCGAACCCCAGCAGCATGCGCCAGCGCGTGCCGCTGCCGATCACCGAGAGCGAATCGGCGCGGTACACCTGCTCGGCGCGAAAGCCGCTCCACACCTCGGCGATGTGCGCCACCACATGGTCGAAGTTGTCCGCTCCGCAGGCCAGCGCCGCGGCGTTGATGGCGCCGGCCGAGGTGCCGGTGATGACGGGAAAGGGGTTGCCGGTGCCGGCGGCCGGCCCGGCTTCGCGGCGCATCTGGGCAATGGCTTCGAGCACGCCGACCTGGTAGGCCGCCCGCGCGCCGCCTCCGGTGAGCAGAAGGCCGGTGGCGGGGCTTGTCTCTGTCATTTTGGTTATTGGCAGGCTGGTCGGTGAGGGCTTGGGGAGCACCTTAGACTACCCGCCATTCAGGAGTTTGATCAATGGCACTCACCCCCGAAGGTCTCATGGACGCGCTCAAGGCCGTTGCAGACCCGAACACCCACAAAGAATTCGCGGCCACCCGCTCGCTCAAGAACCTCCAGGTTTCGGACGGCGACGTGTCCTTCGACCTCGAACTCGGCTACCCCGCCAAGAGCCAGCACGCGGCGATCCGCAAGGCGCTGGTGGCGGCCGCCAAGACGGTGCCGGGCGTGGAGAACGTGTCGGTCAACATCGTCACCAAGGTCATCAGCCACGCGGTGCAGCGCGGCGTGCAGCTGATGCCCAACGTCAAGAACATCATCGCGGTGGCCTCGGGCAAGGGCGGCGTGGGCAAGAGCACCACGGCCGCCAACCTGGCGCTCGCATTGGCCGCGGAAGGCGCGAGCGTCGGCCTGCTCGACGCCGACATCTACGGCCCCAGCCAGCCCATGATGATGGGCATCGAGGGCCGCCCCGACAGCGCCGACGGCAAGACCATGGAACCCATGCAGCGCCACGGCGTGCAGGTGATGTCCATCGGCTTCCTGGTCGACCAGGACCAGGCCATGATCTGGCGCGGCCCCATGGCCACGCAGGCCCTGGAGCAGCTCCTGCGCCAGACCAACTGGAAAGACCTCGACTACCTGATCGTCGACATGCCCCCCGGCACCGGCGACATCCAGCTCACGCTGAGCCAGCGCGTGCCGATGACCGGCGCCGTGATCGTCACCACGCCGCAGGACATCGCGCTGCTCGACGCCAAGAAGGGCATCAAGATGTTCGAGAAGGTCGGCGTGCCGATCCTGGGCATCGTGGAGAACATGGCGGTGCACATCTGCTCGAACTGCGGCCATGCCGAGCACATCTTCGGCACGGACGGCGGCAAGAAGATGGCGGCCGAGTACCAGATGGAATACCTCGGCGCGCTGCCGCTGGACATCCAGATCCGCCTGCAGGCCGACAGCGGCGCCCCCACCGTGGTGGCCGACCCCGAGGGCGACGTGGCCGGCATCTACAAGGCGGTGGCGCGCCAGGTGGCCGTGGGCATCTCGGAGAAGGCGAAGGATTTCTCGTCGAAATTCCCGACCATCTCGATCAGCAAGAACACCTAGGACGAGCGCTTGCCTTCGATTCGTCGCGCAGTGCCGATCGCCCGCACACCAGCCGCGTGCCCAGGTGCGCAGGGCATCGGGTGCTCCCCGCAGCGAAATAAAGGAGGAGGCGAAGCCGGGGGACATTCGCGGAGGGGAGTACCCGGTGGCCTGCGCACACGCCCTGAACGCCAGCGCGACTCGATTCAACGCGCAGCGGAGTCCCCGGAATGAACCTGCTCGCCTCGATGCGCTACCTGGTGGCGCTCAACGAACACAAGCATTTCGGCCGCGCCGCACAGGCCTGCCACATCACGCAGCCGGCGTTGTCCAACGCCCTCAGGGCGCTCGAAACCGAGTTCGGCGTCGTCATCGTCAAGCGCGCCCGCGTCTACGTCGGCCTCACGCACGAGGGCGAGCGCGTGCTGGCCACGGCGCAGCGCATGCTGCGCGACAACGAGGTGCTGCTCCAGGAATTGCGCAGCGATGTCGACAACCCGCACGGCCGGTTGCGCATGGCCGCCGTGCCCACCGCCATTCCGATGCTCTCGCGCTTCGCGGCCTTGCTGCACCAGCGCCACCCCGGCATCGTGCCGGTCGTGCTGTCGATGAGTTCGCAGGACCTGGAGACCGGGCTCGAAAGCCTCTCCATCGACCTTGCGCTCGGCTACACCGAGCGCATGCACCTGCCGGGCATCAAGCTCACGGCCTGGCCGCAGAGCGTGGAGCACTACTTCCTGCTGCGGCGCGCGGAGACGCCCTCGGCGGACGAGCTGCACATCGGCCAGCCGATCACCTGGGCCGAGGCCGCCAGGCAGCCCCTGTGCCTGCTCACGACTGACATGCACAACCGCGCGATCATGAACCAGGCCCTGCGCGAGGCCGGCGTGCCGGTGGCGCCCGCCATCGAGACCAACTCGGTGCTCACCCTCACGCTTGCCGTGAGCGCCGGCACCGTCAGCAGCGTGCTGCCGGGCGCGATGGTTGCGGCCGTGCGCAGCCACCGCGAGCTCGAAGCGCTGCCGCTGGTGGCGCCCGAGGTGCGCACGCCCATCGGCTTCATGACGCACGACGGCGTGCGGGCTTCGCGCGCGCTCGACGCGGCACTGGCCTTCCTGCAGACGCCGGAATGGGCCGAGCAGGTTCGCCTGCACAGCGGCACGCTCAGCAACTGAGCGCCCCCGCATGCCCGCGAAGGCAGGGCATTTAGTTATTGAATCGTCCCATGCGTCGATCGAATTTGACGATTTGTAAAACGTTCAGACACACTCCGCGGCCCGGATCCAACACAAAAGTTACTCGTCCGGCGAACAAGGAGAAATATGGCAGGCTCAACTGCGGGCGTTCTCGATGGAGAGCGCATGGCTGGAGACGGGGTGCAAGCGCAGCCCGGCTTCCTGGATAAAGAACGCATCATCGCGGGCCCCGGTTTCAACCGTTGGCTGGTTCCCCCGGCCGCATTGGCCATCCACCTGTGCATCGGCATGGCCTATGGCTTCTCGGTGTTCTGGCTGCCTCTGTCGAAGGCGCTCGGAACGGCCGGCCACGGCGCACAGGCCTGCGCCAAGGAGATGAGCTTCTTCGCCGAGCTCTTCGCCACCAACTGCGACTGGCGCGTGGCCACGCTCGGCTGGATGTACACGCTGTTCTTCGTCTTCCTCGGCTGCTCGGCGGCCCTGTGGGGCGGCTGGCTCGAACGCGCCGGTCCGCGCAAGGCCGGCGTGGTGTCGGCCCTGTGCTGGTGCGGCGGCATGCTGCTCTCGGCCGTGGGCATCCACCTGCACCAGTTCTGGCTGATGATCCTCGGCTCCGGCGTGATCGGCGGCATCGGCCTCGGCTTGGGCTACATCTCGCCGGTGAGCACGCTCATCAAGTGGTTCCCCGACCGCCGCGGCATGGCCACCGGCATGGCCATCATGGGCTTCGGCGGCGGCGCGATGATCGGCTCGCCGCTCGCGGTCGACCTGATGAAGCGCTTCTCCACCACCTCAGACGTGGGCGTGATGCAGACCTTCGTCGTGATGGCGCTGGGCTACTTCGTCTTCATGATGGCCGGCGCGCTCGGCTACCGCGTGCCGCCCTCGGGCTGGAAGCCCGAAGGCTGGACGCCGCCCCCGGCGCAGACCAGCAACGCCATGATCACGCAGCGCCATGTGCACGTGAAAAAGGTCTGGGGCATCCCGCAGTTCTGGCTCGTGTGGCTGGTGCTGTGCATGAACGTGAGCGCCGGCATCGGCGTGATCGGCATGGCCTCGCCGATGCTGCAGGAAGTGTTCGGCGGCGCGCTGATCGACCTGCCGGCCAAGTTCGGCGAGCTCGACAAGACCCAGCTCGCGGCCATCGCGGCGGTGGCCGGCGGCTTCACGGCGCTGCTGTCGCTCTTCAACATCGGCGGGCGCTTCGTGTGGGCCAGTCTCTCGGACAAGCTCGGCCGCAAGCTCACCTACACGGTGTTCTTCGTGCTCGGCGCGCTCCTGTACGCAAGCATTCCCTCGTCGGCCAGCGCGGGCAGCAAGCTCCTGTTCGTGGGCGCCTGCTGCATCATCGTGTCGATGTACGGCGGCGGCTTCGCCACGGTGCCGGCCTACCTGGCCGACCTGTTCGGCACGCAGTTCGTGGGCGCCATCCATGGCCGCCTGCTCACCGCGTGGGCCACGGCCGGCATCCTCGGCCCGGTGGTGGTGAACTACATGCGCGAGTACCAGCTGGGCCTGGGCCTGCCGCGCGAGCAGGTCTACAACCAGACCATGTACATCCTCGTGGGCATGCTGGCGATCGGCTTCATCGCCAACCTGCTGGTGCGCCCGGTGGCCGACAAGCACTTCATGACCGAGGCCGAGCTGGCCGTCGAGAAGAAGCTGGCGCACGAAAAAGCCTCGGCCGCCGAAGTGGGCAGCGGCTCGGGCCGCGCCGACACGGTGAGCCCGGCGGTCGTGGCGATGGCCTGGGCCGCAGTGGGCATTCCGCTGGCCTGGGGCGTCTACAAGACGCTGGGCAGCGTGGCGAAGTTCTTCAACTGAGCTGACACACAACTCCCTGATGACGATGCGGCCGGCCGGGTTCACGCCCGCCGGCCGCATCGCCGTTTCCGGGCCGACATAGCGCTGGTGACCACGGATGGTTTACCCTTCGCGCCAAGATGAAATCCAAAGTCCAGTTCCGCCTTCGCGTCTATCGGGACGACACCATCGCCATCGGCCCCGGCAAGATCGCCGTGCTCGAAGCGGTGGCCGAGACCGGATCGATTTCCGCGGCGGCCCGCCTGCTGGGCATGTCGTACCGCCGGGCCTGGATGCTGGTCGACGAGATGAACAAGGCCCTGACCTCGCCCGCGGTGAACACTGCGGCCGGTGGCTCGCGCGGCGGCGGCACGGCGCTCACGCCGGTGGGCGAGGAAATCGTCAAGCACTACCGGGCCATCGAGAACGCCGCGAAGCTTGCAACCTCCGCCGACATTCGCGCGCTGACGCGGCTGCTGGCCCCGTGACTTCACCTGCGGACCCCGTCGTCTGCCGCCCCGTCGGCGTGGTGCGCAGCCGCTTCACCGAGGCCACCGGCATGCCGATCCAGACCGCCGGCGCACCCGACGAACCGGGCCGCCTCGAGGTGTTCGCCGAGTTCGCGCCGGGCCTTCGGGACATCGAGGGCTTTGACTACCTGATCCTCGTCACCCACCTGCACCAGTGCGCGCACGAGCGGCTGGAGGTGGTGCCCTTTCTGGACAACGAATCGCACGGCGTCTTCGCCACGCGCGCGCCGGCACGGCCGAACCGGCTGGGCCTGTCGATCGTGCGGCTGGTTTCGGTGGAAGGCACGACGCTGCATTTCAGCGGCAACGACATGATGGACGGCACGCCCGTGCTCGACATCAAACCCTATGTGCCGCGCTTCGACGTGCGCGAGACCGAACGCGTCGGCTGGTTCGGCGCAAAGCTCGATCAGCTCCCGGGCATCCGGTCCGACGGCAGGATGGGCTGATCGGGCGGGGCCGGGAGCTTGTCCGGGCCCGTCGTCAGATCGTTGCCCTGCCAGCACGACCACACGTCCTGCGAGAGCGTCTCGCGCGCCTGCGGTGGCGCTTCCTTGATGGTGCCCACGCTGATGAAGCCCGCCAGGTACTCGCCGGGCTGCACGCCTACCTGCCGCGCCAGCGTCTCGTCGAAGCAGCGCTCGCCGCTCAGCACGATGGCGCCGTAGCCCAGCTGGTGCGCCGCGCTCAGGATGTTGCCCAGCGCCGCGCCCGCGCACAGCCACTGCTCGCGGCCGGGGATCTTGCTGCGCTCGCGCGGCGACACCACGAAGCCGAGCAGCAGCGGCGGCCGCGTGGCGTGTTCGCGCGCACGCTTCAAGTCCGACGGGCTCGCGAGCGGATCGCGGCGCAGCTTCTCCTGCTCGAAGCACCAGGCCAGCGCCTCGCGGTTCTGCGGACGGAACTCGATCACCCGCCACGGATGCAGCCCGCCATGGTCGGGCGCGCGCAGGCCCGCCTGCAGGATGGCGTCGAGCTCGTCGGGATTGGGGCCGGGCTGCTGCAGCCGGCGCGGCGACACCGAGCGCCGCGTCAGCAAAACTTCGAGGATGCGTTCCGCACCCGTCATGTGCCGCCACATTTGCGTCATTGCTCCTGGCGGTCGACCCACACGGCCTTGCGGCGCAGGATCTCGCCAATGTCGTGCGCATCGGCCTGCGCCACGAGGAAGGACTGGCTCTCGCCCCCGGGGGTGATGATGGAGATCACGAAGCTGTCGGAGTCCATCGCGCGTTCGATGCGCCATTCCTGCACCTGCGTCACATGCCGAAGCTCCGGCCTGCCGGAGATCGAACGGACGACGGTGTCGTGGGGTGAGGGGCGCATGGGCTTGCAGGTGTTGCAACGCTATGTTCACCAGTATATGAAGACTGCGTGATTCGCGCACCCCCGTGAGAACCTTAGGGCTCATCGTGTAACAATCGCGCCGTATTTTCATGAACACGACGAGCTCCCTCATCGCCACGACCGACTGGTCGCCCCTGGTCCTGTCGCTCAAGGTCGCCGCGGTCGCGACCGTGCTGGCGCTGATCGCGGGCGTGGCGCTGGGCTGGGTGTTCGCGCGCAAGCGCTTCTTCGGCCGCACCGTGCTGGAGGCCGTGTTCATGCTGCCGCTGGTGCTGCCGCCCACGGTGATCGGCTACGCCATCCTGGTGGCCGCCGGCCGCCGCAGCCCGCTGGGTGCATGGCTGCGCGAGCACCTCGACTACACCATCATCTTCAGCTGGCACGGCGCCGTGGTGGCCTCTGCCGTGGTCGCGCTGCCGCTGGTGCTCAAGTCCGCGAGCGCCGCCTTCGAGAACGTCGACCGCTCGCTCGAAGCCGCCGCCAGCACGCTGCGGCAGTCGCCGTTCTCGGTGTTCCTGCGCGTGACGCTGCCGCTCGCCTGGCCCGGCATCCTGGCCGGCACGCTGCTCGCGTTCGCACGGGCCATGGGCGAGTTCGGCGCCTCGTTGATGGTGGCGGGCTCGATCCCCAAGCAGACCCAGACGCTCTCGATGGCCATCTACGACGCGGTGCAGGCCGGGCATGACGACCTGGCGCTGCTGCTGGTCATCGTGACCTCGGTGCTGTCGATCACGGTGCTCGTGCTGTCGAACCGCTTCTTCTCCCTTCGCTGATTCGTTCCTCTCTTCAATAATCCCAGGAGATACCCATGCGCTCATTCCGCCTCTTGTCCGTCGTTCTCGCACTGGCCCTGCCGCTGGCCGCCGCCGCGCAGCAGATCACCGTGTCCGCGGCCGCCAGCCTGACCGATGCGTTCAAGGAGATCGGTCCCAAGTTCGAGGCGGCCAAGCCCGGCGCCACGGTGCGCTTCAACTTCGCCGCCTCGGGCGTGCTGCTGCAGCAGATCGGGCAGGGCGCGCCGGTGGACGTGTTCGCGAGCGCCGACCAGGAAACCATGAACCGCGGCGCCGAGCAGAAGCTCATCGACACCGCCACCCGCAAGGACTTCGTGACCAACAGCCTCGTGCTGATCGAGCCCGCCAAAGACGGCGTGGGCGTCAAGTCGCTGCAGGACCTGACTGGCGCCAGCGTGAAGAAGATCGCCGTCGGCAAGACCGCCACCGTGCCGGTCGGCCGCTACACCAAGCAGGTGCTGGACAGCGCCAATCTCTGGACCGTGCTCGAACCCAAGTTCGTGCAGGCCGACAGCGTGCGCCAGGTGCTCGACTACGTGAGCCGCGGCGAGGTCGAGGCCGGTTTTGTCTACCGCACCGATGCGGCGGTGGCGGGCGACAAGGTCAAGATCGTGCTCTCGCCCTCGGGCAGCAGCCCCGTGACCTACCCGATCGCGGTGGTGGCCGAGAGCAAGCAGAAGGCCGTGGCCGGCGACTTCCTCAACTTCCTCGCGACCGCTCCCGCGCAGGAAGTGCTGACCCGCTACGGATTCGGCAAGCCATGATCGACGTCGATCTGAAGCTCACGGTGCGGGACGGGGCACGCCGCTTCGACCTGGCCGCGCGTTTTCAGACCGACGTTCCCTTCGCCGCGCTCTACGGCCCGTCGGGCGCGGGCAAGTCGCTCACGCTGCAGGCCATCGCAGGGCTGCTGCATCCTTCCGCGGGGCATGTGCGGCTCGACGGCCGCACGCTCTATGACTCGGCGCAGCGCATCGACGTGCCGGCGCCCGAGCGGCGCATCGGCTACCTGTTCCAGAACTACGCGCTGTTCCCGCACCTCACGGTGCGCGAGAACGTGTCCTTCGGCCTCACCTCGTGGCGCCGACGCCGGCTGCCACCGAAGGAGGCGGAGACGGTGCAGGCCCTGCTCGAAGGCTTCGGCCTCGCCGAGCTGGCCGATGGCCGGCCGCAGAACCTCTCCGGCGGCCAGCAGCAGCGCGTGGCGCTCGCGCGCGCGCTGGCCTGCCAGCCGCAGGTGCTGCTGCTCGACGAGCCCTTCGCCGCCCTCAACCCGATGCTGCGCAGCGAACTGCGCAACGAGCTTGCACAGGTGCGCCGCCAATGGGGCATTCCGGTGCTGATGATCACGCACGACATCGAAGACGTGCTCGCGCTCGCCGACGTCGCCTTCGTCTACAAGGACGGCCAGGTGGTGCGCGAGATCGACCTGCACACCGCCGAGAGCCGCGACATCGCGCTGCGCGAAGTGGCCGGCGTGCCGGCCGTCGAGGAGACGCCCTTGCGCAGCAAGCTGCGCGGCCTCCTGATGCAGGACGTGCAGTCCTGACCTGGACCCCGGGATGCCGAGGGCTCGCCCCCTGATCGATTCGGCGTTAACGTTGACCTAACGGTTCTGAGCTACCTTCCGCCTCGCACCAACGAAAGGGGGCCGGTGTGCGCACGCTGCTTGTCGAAGACGACGAAATGATTGGAAAGAGCCTTGTCCGTGGCCTGGAGCGGTCGGGCTGGGCCGTGGACTGGGTGCGCGACGGCCTGCTCGCGCAGAGCGCCATGGCCGATGGCGACTACAGCTGCGTGCTGCTCGACCTGGGCCTGCCCAAGGCGGACGGCCTGGAGGTGCTGCGCCGCGCGCGCAGCCTGAAGGACGACACGCCCATCCTCATCCTCACCGCGCGCGACGGCCTCGGCCAGCGGGTCGAGGGGCTGGATCTCGGCGCCGACGACTACCTGCTCAAGCCCTTCGAGCTGCCCGAGCTTTTGGCCCGCATGCGCGCGGTGGTGCGGCGGCGCCATGGCGCATCGAACTCCGTCATCGGCAGCGGCAACGTGCAGCTTGACCTCACCACGCGCGAGATCCTGCACAACGGCACGCGCGAGGTGCTCACGGCCCGCGAGTTCGCGCTGATGCACGCCATGCTGGAGCGCCCCGGCGCGATCTTCTCGCGCGAGCAGCTCGAAAGTCGCATCTACGGCTGGGGCGAAGAGGTGATGAGCAATGCGGTCGACGTGATCATCCACAACATGCGCCGCAAGCTCGGCGCCGACACCATCCGCAACGTGCGCGGGCTGGGGTGGCGCGTGGTGGATTCATGAGCACGGGCACCGGTACGCGCCGCTGGTATTCGCCGGGGTCTCTTCGCAACAAGCTGCTGCTCTGGCTGGTGCTGGTGCATGTGCTCGCCGCCATCGGCGTGGCATGGTTCACCTACACGAGCTACGACCGCCTCATCGTCACCTTCAAGGACGACCAGATGCAGACGCTGGCCGATTCCTACGCCAGCAACGAGAACGTGCCGGTGCTCAAGCCGGGCGACAGGCAGGGCATCTACCACCGGGGCGCCTTCATCGTGCAGATCTGGAGCGCGCAGGGCGAGCTGCTGGCCACTTCCTGGCCGTCGCTGGCTGTGGGGCGCCAGCCGGGGGAGGGGCTGCATGTGGTGCGGCTCGGCCCCGAGGACCACGAGACATGGCGCGTCTATTCCACCGGCCCGGTGGCCGACGGCGGGCGCTTCAGCGTGCAGGTGATCCAGAACGGCGGCTTCGTGCGCGCGCTGGTGGAGCGGCGCGCGCTGCAGTCGGCCGCGCCCATCGCACTGCTGCTGCCGCTGTCGCTGGCCGTGCTGTGGCTGGTGGTCTGGACCTCGTCGCGCAAGCTGCGCAGCGTGGCGCTCGATGTGGCGGCGAAGGACGAGCGCAGCCTGTCGGAGCTGTCGGTGTCCCATGTGCCCGACGAGATCGCGCCGCTGGTGGAAGCCTTCAACAGCCTGCTCGGGCGTCTGCGCCAGGCCTTTGCCGCGCAGCGGCGCTTCGTGCAGGACGCGGCGCACGAGCTGCGCACGCCCATCGCCGCCCTCGGCCTGCAGCTGGACAACATGCGCGCCGAGGTGCCCGGCGAGCGCGCCGCGGAGCACTACACGCAGCTCAAGGGCGGCGTGACGCGCGCCCAGCACCTCATCGAGCAGCTGCTGCGCATGTCGCACCAGGAGAGCCATGCGCCGCGCGAGCCTGCGGTGCCGCTGGACGTGGCCTCGGTGCTGCGCGACAGCATCGCCCAGCTGATGGTGATTGCCGACCGGCGCCGCATCGACATCGGCTTCGACGGTGAGATGAACGCGACGGTGAACGCGCCGCCCGCGGAGCTGCGCAGCATCTTCGGCAACCTGATCGACAACGCGCTGCGGCATTCGCCCGAAGGCAGCGTCGTCGACGTGCGGCTGCATGCGGTGGACGGGCAGCCGGTGGTCGATGTGGTGGACAACGGGCCCGGCATTCCGCCCGAGGCGCTGGAGCGCGCCTTCGACCGCTTCTACCGCGTGCCCGGCACCGCGGCCGAAGGCAGCGGCCTGGGCCTGGCCATCGCGCAGATGGCGGCGCAGCGCAACGGCATGCGCATCGTGCTGGACAACCGGACGGACGCCAGCGGGGCGGTCCTCGGGCTGGTGGCGCGGGTCCACCTGCGCGCGGCTTAACGCTCAGTTAACTCTCGCATAAAGGACGCATAAAGCAGGGTTTCTACAGTGAGCCCAGGCCGACACAGCGGCTGCCTTTCGAGGGTCTTCCTCGGTTCTCAACAGGAGCTCACATGCGAAACATCACTCACCTGCTTGCCGTCCTTGCCACCAGCCTCGCCGCCGTCGCGGCCCATGCAGAAACCTACGAAGGCGTGCACCAGGGCGCGAACCTGCGCGAGCGCGACGCGGTGGCGGCCGAAGCCGTCTCCACGGCCCACGCCCCCAACCAGAATGTGACGCGCGGCTCGCGCGGCGCCGATCCCTTCACCTCGACCGCGTCGCGCCAGTCGGTCTATGAAGACGCGGTGCTCACCGCCCATGCACCCGACCAGAACGTGACCGGCGGCTCGCGCGTGAACAGCGTCGTCGTCTCCACGATGCCGCCCGCCAAGGCGCAGGCTTCCATCGCGCCCGCCACGCGCTTCTGAGCGAAGGCACGCGATGACCGCGATGGACGTGATGCATCCGGAGATCCAGGACGGCTGCACGCGCCGCACCGTCCTCATCACCAGCGCGGCCGGCGTGGTGGCGGCGACGCTGCCGCTCGCCGGCGGCGCTGCGCCGGCCGCCGATACCGCGCAGGTCGCGCCGCTCGCGGAGCTGACGCTGCGCATCAACGGCCAGCCGCACTCGCTGACCGTCGATCCGCGCGTCACGCTGCTCGACCTGCTGCGCGAGCACCTGCACCTCACGGGCGCCAAGAAGGGCTGCGACCACGGCCAGTGCGGTGCCTGCACGGTGATGGTGAACGGCCGCCGCATCAACAGCTGCCTCACGCTGGCCGTGATGCACGACGGCGATGCGGTGACGACCATCGAGGGCCTGGGCGATCCGAAGAAGCTGCATCCGATGCAGGCCGCTTTCGTCAAGCACGACGGCTACCAGTGCGGCTACTGCACGCCGGGCCAGATCTGCTCGGCGGTCGGCATGCTCGACGAAATGCGCCGCGGCATGCCCAGCCATGTGACGCGCGACATCGCCGTGCGCCCGCTGTTCAGCGACGAAGAGTTGCGCGAGCGCATGAGCGGCAACATCTGCCGGTGCGCGGGGTATCCGAACATCATCGCGGCCATCCGCGAGGTGGTCGAAAAAACGGCAGGAGCAGCTGCATGAGAGCCTTCACCTACGAGCGCGCGCAGAGCCCGGCCGAAGCCGCCGCGGCCGTGCAGCGCCAGCCCGGCGCGAAGTTCATCGCGGGCGGCACCAACCTGCTCGACCTGATGAAGCTGGACATCGAGCATCCGGCGCACCTGGTGGACGTGAACCGGCTGGGACTCGACCGCATCGAGGCCACGCCCGAGGGCGGCTTGAAGATCGGCGCGCTGGTACGCAACAGCGACCTGGCGGCCGACATCCGCGTGCGGCAGGGCTATCCGCTGCTGTCGCGCGCCTTGCTCTCCGGCGCCAGCGCCCAGCTGCGCAACAAGGCGACCACCGCGGGCAACCTGCTGCAGCGCACGCGCTGCTTCTACTTCTACGACACCACCAAGCCCTGCAACAAGCGCACGCCCGGCAGCGGCTGCGCGGCGATGGGGGGCTTCAACCGCATCCACGCGATCCTCGGTGCGAGCGACCAGTGCATCGCGGTGCACTCGTCCGACATGGCTGTGGCGATGCGCGCCTTCGATGCGCGCGTGGAGACCGTCTCGGCCGGCGGCGGCGCGCGGCAGATTCCCATCGCCGACTTCCATCGCCTGCCGGGCGCGACGCCGCATGTCGAGACCGCGCTCGCGCCGGACGAACTCGTCACCGCCGTGGTGCTGCCCGCGCCGCTCGGCGGGCGGCAGCTCTATCGCAAGGTGCGCGACCGCGCGTCGTACGCCTTCGCGCTCGTCTCGGTGGCGGCGGTGGTCGTGCGCGAAGGCCGCACCGTCACGCAGGCGCGCCTGGCCTTCGGCGGCCTCGCGGCCAGGCCCTGGCGCAACGAGGAGGCGGAGCAGCGCCTCGTGGGCACCGATGGCGGCCCCGCCGCCCGCCGTGCCGTCGCCGACCTCCTGCTCGCCGAGGCACGCGGCCATGGCCACAACGATTTCAAGATCCCCCTGCTGCGCCGCACGCTCGACGTCACGCTGGCGCAGGCGATGACCAGTTCCTGAGCGAACAAAGGCAGCACCATGCAATTCACCACAGCCGCCGGGCCCAGCCCGCTGGACCGCGAGCGCATCCTGGGCAAGCCTGTCGACCGCATCGACGGCCCGCTCAAGGTCTGCGGGCGCGCCCGCTACAGCTACGAGTACCACGAGGAGGTGCCGAACGCGGCCTACGGCTGGATCGTGCTGGCCGGCATCGCCAAGGGCCGCATCACCCGCATCGACACGGCCGAGGCGCGGCGCGCGCCGGGTGTGCTGCTGGTCTACACCTACGCCAACGTGCCGCGCATGGCGCCGCGCGGGCGCGCGAACCTGGTGTCGCAGCTCTCGGGGCCGGAGGTGCAGCACCACGGGCAGGCCGTGGCCTTCGTCGTCGCCGAGACGCTGGAGCAGGCGCGCGCCGCCGCGCACCAGATCCGCATCGATTACGAAAGCACCCCGGGCCGCTTCGACCTGGCCGCCGCGCAGGCCGCCGCGGTGAAGCCCGGCGACGACCCGAGCGCCGGCAGCGAGAGCGCCGCCGACACGGCGGTCGGCGACTTCCAGGGCGCCTACGACGCGGCCCCCGTGCAGCTCGACCAGAACTACGCCACCCCCGACCAGCACCCCGCGATGATGGAGCCGCAGGCCACCATCGCGCGCTGGGACGGCGACCGGCTCACGCTCTACACCTCGCACCAGATGGCCAACTGGGCCGCGAGCGACGTGGCGGCGATGGTCGATGTGCCGGTCGAGCAGGTGCGCGTGATCTCCGCCTTCGTCGGCGGCGGCTTCGGTTCCAAGCTGCGCACGCATGCGGATGCGGTGCTCTCGGCCTTCGCGGCGCGTGAACTGCAGCGGCCGGTGAAAACCGCGCTGGCCCGCGAGCAGCTGCTCAACCACACGACACGGCGCGCCGCGACCCTGCAGCGCGTGCGCCTGGGCGCCACGCCCGACGGCCGGCTGACCGCCATCGGCCACGAGACCTGGACCAGCAACCTGCCCGGCCGCAGCTACTACGAGGGTGCCTCGCGCCAGACGCGGCTGCTCTATGCCGCGCCGAACCGCATGACCGCGCACCGCCTTGCGCCGCTGGACCTGCCCGAGGCCGCCGCGATGCGCGCGCCGGCCACCGCAAGCGGCCAGTTGGCCTTCGAGGTCGCGCTCGACGAGCTCGCCGAGAAACTGCGCATGGACCCGGTGCAACTGCGCATCCTCAACGACAGCCCCTGCGACCCCGAGCGCGGGCCCTCGCGGCCGTACTCCGGCCGCAAGCTCATCGAGTGCCTGCGCGAAGGCGCGAGCCGCTTCGGCTGGGCGCGGCGCAGTGCCACGCCGGGCCGGGTGCGCGACGGCCGCTGGCTGGTCGGCATGGGCGTGGCGAGCGCCATCCACCACCACTCGGTGCGCCCGTCGAGCGCGCGGCTGCGGCTCGATGCGCAGGGGCGCCTGACCATCGAGACCTCGATGACCGACATCGGCACCGGCACCTACACCGTGCTCGCGCAGATCGCCGCGGAGATGACCGGCATCCCGATGGACCGCATCGGCGTGCGGCTCGGCGACACCGCCTTTCCGGCCGGCGCGGGCTCGATCGCCTCCATCGGCGCATCGAGCGCGGGCGCCTCGGTCTTCCACGGCTGCGAGGAGCTGTGCGCCACGCTGGTGCGGCGCGCGGGTTTCGACGCGAAGACCGCGCGCTTCGAGGCGGGGCGCCTCGTCTCGGGCCGGCAATCGCGCGCCCTGGGCGAGCTGGCCGGCGCCGAGGGCCTGGAGGTGCTCGGCACGGTAGAGCCCGGCGACCTGCACCGCCGCTACGCGCAGGCCGCGTTCGGCGCGCACTTCTGCGAGGTGGGCGTGGACATCGACACCGGCGAGACCCGCGTGCGCCGCATGCTGGGCGTGTTCGCGGCCGGCCGCATCCTCAACATGAAGATGGCGCGCAGCCAGGCCATCGGCGGCATGGTGTTCGGCGTGGGCGCGGCGCTGACCGAGGAAGCCGTGGTCGACGTGCGCCACGGCTACTTCGTCAACCACGACATGGCCGAATACCTGGTGCCGGTGCATGCCGACATCCCGGCCATCGACGCGGTCTACCTGCAGGATTCGGACGACCTCGCGAGCCCGATCAAGTCCAAGGGCATCGGCGAGCTGGGCACCTGCGGCTCGGGCGCGGCGGTGGCCAACGCCATCTACAACGCGACCGGGGTGCGGGTGCGCAGCTACCCGATCACCCTCGACAAGCTGCTGCCGGGGCTGCCTTCATTTCCTTTTTGAATCGGCGCATGTCCCGATTCAATTTGACGCTCCTCATGCCCGCGGCGAACACTCGCCGGCATGAGCAGTGAGCAGAAGATCGAGTTTTACAAGGGCCCCGCGGGCGGCTGGGGCGCACTTCGCAGCGTGACGAACGCGCTGCTGCGGCAGGACATTCCCCTCAAGGGCGCCAAGACGCTGCTCTCGGCCAACCAGCCCGACGGCTTCGACTGCCCCGGCTGCGCCTGGCCCGACCGCAACCACGCATCCACTTTCGAGTTTTGCGAGAACGGCGTGAAGGCCGTGGCTGCCGAGGCCACCGCGCGCCGTGCCGGCCCGGAGCTCTTCGCGAAGCACACCGTGGCGCAACTGGCCGAGCAAAGCGATTTCTGGCTCGAAGACAAAGGGCGCCTCACGCACCCGATGGCCTACGACGCAGCGAGCGACAAGTACGTGCCCATCGAATGGGACGACGCCTTCGCCCTGATCGCGCGCCACCTCAACGCGCTGCCCGACCCGAACCAGGCCATCTTCTACACCTCGGGCCGCGCGAGCAACGAGGCTGCGTTCCTGTACCAGCTCTTCGTGCGCGAGTACGGCACCAACAATTTCCCCGACTGCTCGAACATGTGCCATGAGCCCAGCGGCAGCGGCATGCGTCCGCAGATCGGCGTGGGCAAGGGCACGGTCACGCTCGACGATTTCGAGAAGGCCGACGCCATCTTCATCTTCGGCCAGAACCCCGGCACCAACCATCCGCGCATGCTCGGCGAGCTGCGCGCGGCTTCCAAGCGCGGCGCGCGCATCGTGAGCTTCAACCCGCTGCGCGAGCGCGGGCTGGAGCGCTTTGCCGATCCGCAGGACAAGCTGGAGATGGCGACCCTGGGTTCCACGCCCATCAGCACGCACTACTTCCAGCTGCGCGTGGGCGGCGACTTCGCTGCCGTGAAGGGGATGATGAAGCACGTCATCGAGCGCGAAGATGCGCTCGTCGCGCGCGGCGAAGCCTCGGTGCTCGACCACGCCTTCATCGCCATGCACACCACCGGCTTCGAATCGCTCGCGGACGACCTGCGCGCCGAATCGTGGGAGGTGCTGGTGCAGGAGTCGGGCCTCACGCAAGAGCAACTGCGCGCCGCGGCCGAGGTGTACCTTGGCGCGAAGAAGGTCATCGCCTGCTGGGGCATGGGCATCACGCAGCATCAGCATTCGGTGGCGACCATCCAGATGATCCTCAACTGGCTCATGCTGTGCGGCCACATGGGCCGCGAGGGCGCGGGCGCCTGCCCGGTGCGCGGCCATAGCAACGTGCAGGGCGACCGCACCATGGGCATCTGGGAAAAGCCGCCGGTCGCGCTGCTCGACCGGCTGCAGAAGGTGTTCGGCTTCGAGCCGCCGCGCCAGAACGGCCTGGACACGGTCGAGGCGATCCAGGCGATGCTCGACGGCAAGGGCCGCGTGTTCTTCGCGCTCGGCGGCAACTTCGCGGCCGCCACGCCCGACACCTACCAGACCTGGAAGGGCCTGCGGCAGTGCGACCTCACGGTGCACGTGACGACCAAGCTCAACCGCAGCCACATCGTGCACGGGCGCGAGGCGCTGATCCTGCCGTGCCTGGGCCGCACCGAGATCGACATGCAGGCCAACGGCCCGCAGGGCGTGACGGTGGAAGATTCGATGAGCATGGTGCATATCTCGGTGGGCATCAACCCGCCCGCGTCGGAGCAGCTGCTGTCGGAGCCGGCCATCGTGGCGCGGCTCGCGGCGGCCACCATCGGCGCGCGCAGCAAGACGCCGTGGCTCTGGCTCGTCGAAGACTACGCACGCATCCGCGACAAGATCGAAGCGGTGTTCGACGACTTCAAGGACTTCAACACCCGTGTCGCCAAGCCCGGCGGCTTTCGCCTGCGCAACACCGCGAGCGAACGCGTGTGGGCCACCGCCTCGAAGAAGGCCGTGTTCTTCACGCACGCCGTGCCGCGCGACACGCCCTCGCACCGGGCGCGCCTGCACATCCGCGACACGCTGGTCTTCACGCTCTTCACCACGCGCTCGCACGACCAGTACAACACCACCATCTACGGCATGGACGACCGCTACCGCGGCGTGTTCGGCCAGCGCCGCGTGGTCTTCATCCATGCCGAGGACATCCGTGCGCTGGGCATGAAGGACGGCGACTGGGTCGACCTGCAGACCGTGTGGAATGACGGGCAAGAACGTCGCGCCGACCGCTTCAAGCTCGTGGCCTACGACATTCCGCGCGGCAACATTGCGGCCTATTACCCCGAGACCAATCCGCTGGTGCCGCTGTCGGCGGTGGCCGAGAACGCGGGGACGCCGACGTCCAAGTCCATTCCCGTGGTGCTGGTGCCGCATGAACTGCCGATCCAGAAGTTGTCGGAGGACGCGGCGGACGGGATGGTGGCGACTGCATGAGCGCATTGCTCGAAGACAGCCTCTCGGTCGCCATCCTGCGCATGCTCGCGCAGGAACCGGCGGGCGGCGGCGTCTCGCTGCCGCGTCTCGGCAAGCGGCTGGGCCAGGGCGCGAGCGTGCTGATGCGCCGGCTCACGCTGATGGGCGATGCGGCCATCGGCGGCGTGCGCGGCCCAGGCTGGGTGCGCGTGGAGCAGCACGACGACCGCTGGGTCGCGCACCTCGAAGCCGCCGGGCGCGCGCAGGTTCAAACACTGCCCCCGGCTGACGAAAACGGCGACTGAGCGGACAATGGCTGGCCTATCCGGAGCCACCCTGTCCATGCCACAGCTAGACCTCGCCGATTCCGAAGACACCCTGCCATCGCTCTCCCGGCACGCCGTGCGCGTGTTCGGCGAACGCGGCGTGGCCCCCGAAGGCGCGGTGCGCGACGACACGCTGGCGGCCGAGGTGCCGGTCGCGCTGGTCTTCAACGGCGTCTCGCACGCGGTGATGATGGCCACACCGCTCGACCTGGAAGACTTCGCGCTCGGCTTCGCACTCAGCGAAGGCATCCTCGACACCGCTGCCGACTGCCGCGGCATCGAGGTGCAGACCATCGATGCCATTTCGGCGGGCCTCCCCGAAGGCATGCCTGGCATCGAAGTGCAGCTCGATATTTCCACCCGCAGCTTCGAGCGCCTGAAGGGCCGCCGCCGCAGCCTCGCGGGCCGCACGGGCTGCGGCGTGTGCGGCGTCGAAAGTTTTGCCGGGCTCGACATCACGCCGCAGCCCGTGCCGCCGCGCGATTGGATCGAACGCATCGACCTCGAAACCGTGCTGCGCGCCTTCGCCGCATTGCCCGCGCGCCAAGTGCTGAATGCCGAAGCCGGCGCCATCCACGCCGCGGGCTGGGCCACGGTGGAAGGCGAACTCACCGACGTGATGGAAGACGTGGGCCGCCACAACGCGCTCGATAAGCTGCTGGGCAAGCTGGCGCGCGCGGGGCGTCTCGAAGAACCGGGTTTCGTGCTGATGTCCAGCCGCGGCAGCCACGAACTGGTGCGCAAGTGCGGTCGCCTGGGCATCGCGGCGATGGCGACGATCTCGGCCCCCACCGCGATGGGGGTGCGCATGGCCGAGCTCAGCGGCCTGCGCTTCTGGGGGCTGTGCCGCGCGCCGCGCGGCGTGCTCTATGCCGACGGGCTGCCGCGTCCCTCCATCGCCCGCACCGCGTCGGCCACTGCCTCGATGCCCTGATCGCTCAGGTCGGTCGTTGCGACGCTGCGGCGGCGTTCCCAGGCCTTGAAGTGGAGTTCCTGCGACTTCTGGTAGTGCGGGTCGTAGTGCAGCGCCATCAGCTCGGCGAAGAGCTTCGGCAGGTTCGCCTCGTGCGCCCATTGCTGCCAGCGCGCCACCGTTTCCTTGCCCTGCAGTTCCTTGAGCACGCCGAGCTTGTCGGCCAGCGCGTCGCGGTCGTCGCCGAGGTAGGCGTAGTCGCGCAGCAGGTAATCGAGCCGTGCCTCGGGCGTGGCCGCGACTTCGATGCAGGGCGCGGCACGCATCTGTGCCACGAGCGACAGCGGCAGCGAGAGCCGGCCGATGCGGATGCTCTCGCCTTCGACGTACAGCGGGCGCTTCAGGTCGATGGCTTCGAGCACGGTCGCGATGCGCGTCTCGAAATGCTTTTGCGAAGGCTGTGGCACGCCCGGCAGCGAACCGAGCAGCGAACCCTTATGGCTCGCGAAGTCTTCGAGGTCGAGCGTCTGCTCGCCGCGCTCGGCCAGCGCATGCAGCACGCGCGTCTTGGCGCTGCCGGTGGCCCCGCAGATCACACGCAGGTCGAGCTGCGGCGTCAGCGAATCGATCTGCGTGATGACGTGGCGGCGAAAGCTCTTGTAGCCGCCAGCGAGCTGCTGCGCGTCCCAGCCGACGAGCCGCAGCCACGTCACCATCGAGCCGCTGCGCATGCCGCCGCGCCAGCAATAAACCAGCGGCTTCCATTTTTCGGGCCGGTCGGCCAGCGTGTCGCGCAGATGCTTTGCGATGTTGGCCGCGACCATCGCGCCGCCGATGCGCCGGGCCTCGAAGGCACCGGTCTGCACGTAGACGGTGCCGACGATGCGGCGCTCCTCGTCGTCGAGCACCGGACAGTTGATGGCGCCGGGGATATGGTCGAGCGCGAACTCGGCCGGCGAGCGGGCGTCGATGATCGTGTCGAAGGCGTGGCGGTCGCCGACCCGCACGGGCTGGCGATGACTCATGGCAGGAACCTCATGCCCCCGATTGTCGCCGGAGGCCTCAGGCGTAGGCCGGCCCTAAGCCTCTGCGCAAGCGAGCGCTCGCAAAGTCCACCAGCGTCACCAGCACGAACATCGCGATCAGCACCGTCATCGCCTGCTGCTGCTGGAAGATCGACAGGTGGAAGTACAGCAGCTGCCCCAGCCCGCCGCCGCCCACGAAACCGAGCACCGCGGCCATGCGGATGTTCATCTCCCAGCGGTAGAGCGTGTAGGCCACCCACTGCGGCAGCACGATCGGCAGGCTCGCGTAGCTGAAGGCGGCGACCGGGCCGGCGCCCGAGAGCGTGAGCGCGTGTTCGGGTTCGCGCGGGGCGTTCTCCAACGCTTCGGCGAACAGGCGACCGAGCACGCCGGTGGTGTGCAGCGCGAGGGCCAGCGCGCCCGCGAAAGGGCCGATGCCGGCGGCCAGCACCATCAGCGCGGCCCAGACCAACTCGGGCACGCTGCGCAGGAAGTTGAGGATGAAGCGCGCGACATGGCGCGGCAGCCATCCCGCACGGCCCGAGGCGGGCAACGCGAGCACGGCGCCCGCGAGGGCGGCCAGCACCGTCCCGAGCGCCGACACCGCCAGCGTCTGCAGCGCCCCATTGCCGACCTTCGCGAGGAAATCCGGTGACACATCGGGCGGGAAGAACTCGGCGATGAACTTGCCCATGAGCCGCAGCGATTCGGCCGAGCCCAGCGCGCGGTAGTCGATGCCGAGGTAGACGAAGCTCGCGACCACCGCCACCGCGATCAGCCCCACGGCGAACCGGCAGCGCAGGCACGGCGGCGGACGCGGCGGGAGGTTGTTCATGCGAGCAGCTTCCGCAGCGCATTGCTCATCACATCGGCCAGCAGCACCAGCGCGAGGAACACGAGCAGGATGCTGCTCGCCTCGCCGCCGTTGAGCATCTTCATCGACTGGTCCATCAACTGGCCGAGGCCGCCCGCGCCGACGAAGCCCATCACCACCGAGGCGCGCACCGCGCATTCCCAGCGGTAGACGGTGTACGAGGCCAGCTCCTGCGCGGTATGGGGCAACAGGCCGTAGCAGAGGGCCGCGAGCCGACCACTGCCGCTTTCGAGCAGCGCACGCGCCGGGCGCGTGTCAGTCGATTCGAGGATCTCCGCGTAGACCTTGCCGAGCATGCCGCCGTAGGTGATGGCCAGCGCCAGCACGCCGGCGGCGGGGCCGAGTCCGAGCGCGCGCACGAAGAGCAGCGCCCAGACGATTTCGGGAATGGCGCGCAGCACCATCAGCAGCCAGCGCGCCGCCTGCCGCACGATGCCGGCCTGCACGCGGCCCGGCCCCGGGCCGATGCGCGAGATGGAAAGGGCGCGCGTCGTGACGAACGCGAGCGGTGCGCCGATCAGCAGCGCGAGCGCAGTGCCGGCCGTGGCCATCGCCAACGTCTCGAGCGTGGCCTTGGCGAGCAAAGCGAGGAAATCGGGCGAGCCCGCGGGCGGAAAGAAGCCCGCGAGAAAATCGCCGATCACCGCAAGGTTGCCGCTGCCAAACAGCGCCCAGGGCTTGAACTCCGAGAGCGCCAGCATCGGCCAGGCGATGACGAGCGCGGCGAGCCAGCCGGCCAGCCGCCGCATCGCTTGTGGATCGCGGTGAGTAACGGCGGTGACGGCGGTGGTCACGGGCAGTCCGGGCGCTGGAACGCGGCTTCGGCAGCAACGGGTTGCGCCGACTTCTGAATCGCCACGCCGCCTTCGCTCGCATAGAGCGCATCGAGCATCGCGGGCGTGACTTCGGTGGTCGGCAGATCGAACATCACCTGCCCGTTGCGCATGCCGACCACGCGCGGAAACCAGCGCAGCGCGAGGTCCACCGCATGCAACGAGGCGACCAGCGTCGCGCCCGTGGCTTCGCTCTGCGCGACGAGCTGGCCGATGGCGGCGTCGGCCAGCGTCGGGTCGAGCGCGGAGACGGGCTCGTCGGCCAGCAGCAGGGCCGGCCGCTGGTAGAGCACGCGCGCGATGCCCACGCGCTGCAGCTGCCCGCCCGAGAGGCGGTCGCAGCGGTCGAACAGGCGGTCTTCGAGCGAGAGGCGCGAGAGCACCTCGTGCACGCCTGCAATGTCAGATGGATGGAAGAGCGACCCCAGCGCGCGCAGCACCGACCATTCGCCGAGCCGGCCCGCGAGCACCGCGGTGACCACGCGCAGGCGCGGCGCGATCGGCGGCGCCTGGTGCACGGTGCCGATGCGCGCGCGCAGCTTCTTCAGCGCGCCGGCCGGCAGTTGCCAGGGTCGGGTATCGAGCGTCCGCACCTCGCCTTCACCGGGCCGCAATGCGGCGCCGAGCACGCGCAGCAGCGTCGTCTTGCCCGCGCCCGAAGGTCCGATGACGGCGATACGTTCGCCATCGCGCGCGGCCAGCGTCACCCCGGCCAGCGCGCGCTGGCCGTTGGGATGGACTACGCCGATGGCATCGAGGGAGAAGCTCACGCGGACGGTCTTTCGGAGGCCGCACCCTCACCCCAACCCTCTCCCGCAAGCGGGAGAGGGGGCCAACAGCCGGTCCCCGAATTGCTCCCTCTCCCGCTTGCAGGAGAGGGCTGGGGTGAGGGTGACCCCAGCGCGCTCAGTCTCACTTGATCAGACCGGCCGACTTGCCCGCCGTCTCGATGCCGTCGTAGTTCGACGACTTCGTCGCAATGAACTTGCTCGCGCGCTGCAGCGCCATGATTTCCTTGTGCGCCGGGTTGGCCGGGTCGAGCTTGAGGAACGCATCCGTCAGCTTTTTCGTGAGCGCCGGGTCCATGCCCGGGCGCACCGTCCAGTTGTAGTCGTAGTAGGTCGGCGTGGTCGCGAGCACGCGCACCTTGGCCGCGTTGGGGTTCTTCGACTCGACCAGCTTCTCCCACACCGACGCATTGAGCACGCCCGCTTCGGCGCGCGAGGCCGCGACGAACGCCACGGTCGCGTCATGCGCGCCCGAGAACGCGACCGTCTTGAAGTCCTTCTCGGGGTTGATGCCGGCCTGCAGCAAAAAGTAGCGCGGCATCAGGCTGCCCGAGGTGGAGGAGGGCGCGCCGAATGCGAAGGTCTTGCCCTTCAGGTCGGCCAGCGTCTTGGCGGTGCTGTCGATGGGCACGATGAACTTGCTGGTGAACACCTCGTCTTCCGCGCGCTGCACGATCGGCACCGCACCGCCGTTGGTGCGGATGCGCGCCTGCACGAAGGTGAATCCTCCCAGCCAGGCCATGTCGATCTTGTTCGTCGCCAGGCCTTCGACCACGGCGGCGTAGTCGGTCACGGGCGTGAACTGCACGTCCATGCCGGTTTCCTTCTTGAGGTAGTCGCCCAGCGGGGTGAACTTGCGCTGCAGTTCGGTGGGCGCCTCGTCGGGAATGGCCGAGACGCGCAGCACGCCTTGGGCAAGGGCGCCAAAGCTGGCAAGGGAGACGGTCAGCGCGAGCGCGATCCGGGAGAGCTTGTTCATGGGAGTGGCCTTTGGTGAGAGCAAAAAAAGGGGTGTATGGGCGGTGATGGGCGCAGCGCGGGCAGGGCTTCGATAATCGCGGCTTGTCTTATCCGACCAGATCGCCGCCATGACCGATGCCGCATCCTCCAAGCTCCTGAATCCGCTGGCGCCGCTGCGGCTCACCAGCTTCTCGCATGGCGGCGGCTGCGGCTGCAAGATCGCGCCCGGTGTGCTGTCGCAGATTCTCAAGAACCACGCGGGGGGAATGATCCCGCCCGAGCTCATGGTGGGCATCGAGACCGCCGACGACGCGGCAGTCTACAGGCTCAACGACCAGCAGGCGCTCATCGCGACCACCGACTTCTTCATGCCCATCGTGGACGATCCCTACGAGTTCGGGCGCATCGCGGCCACCAACGCGATCAGCGACGTGTACGCGATGGGCGGCCGGCCGATCATGGCACTGGCGCTCGTGGCCATGCCGATCAACCAGCTGCCGGTGGAAGTGATCGCCGAGATCGTGCGCGGCGGGCAGGACGTGTGCCGTGCGGCGGGTATTCCGATCGCGGGCGGCCACACCATCGATTCGGTCGAACCGATCTACGGCCTCGTCGCGATGGGCCTGGTGCATCCGGACCGCGTGCGCCGCAACGCCGATGCGAAGGCTGGCGACATGCTGGTGCTGGGCAAGCCGCTCGGCGTGGGCGTGTTGTCGGCGGCGCTCAAGAAGGAGCAGCTGTCGGAGGCCGGCTACCGCCAGCTGATCGAGAACACCACCAAGCTCAACACGCCCGGCATCGCGCTGGCCGCGCTCGACGGCGTGCATGCGCTGACCGACGTGACGGGCTTCGGCCTCGCAGGTCACACGCTTGAGCTGGCGCGCGGCGCGAAGCTCACCGCCGTCGTCGAATGGTCGAAGGTGCCGTTGCTCGACAACGTGGCCGCGATGGCCGCCGAGGGCTTCGTCACCGGCGCATCGGGCCGCAACTGGGCGGGTTACGGCGCCGACGTGGAACTGGCAGAAGGCCTGCCGCCCACCGCGCAGAACCTGCTGAGCGATCCGCAGACATCGGGTGGCCTGCTTGTGAGCTGCGCGCCTGAAGTGGTCGATGCGGTGCTGGAGATCTTCCGCAAGGAAGGTTTTGCGCAGGCCGCCGTCATCGGTCGCGTCGAAGCCGGAAAGCCCGCGCTGCGCGTCGTGCCCTGACCCCGGGTATTTCTCCCTCCCCCTCTGGGGGAGGGCTGGGGTGGGGGCACGCGGCCGTCGATCAAGCGCTGCCCCATTGCAAGCGCCGCATGCCCCCATCCCAACCTTCCCCCAAAGGGGGAAGGAGCTAGACAAAGACAAAAACGGCGGAAAGGGGAAGGAGTCGAACCTTCCCGGCAGCGACTGGCGCCACCCACTGGGTTTGAAGCCCAGCCGCCCCACCAGGGACGATCCCCTCCCATAAGCGCTGTTCACGGGCTCGCCCCGAACAGCGACGTATCGGGCCGCAGCAGGTGCGTGTCTTTCACGCGCCGCGTATAGCCCACACGATCAAAGAATTCCAGCAACTGGATCGCGCGCTTGCGCCCCAGCCCCGTCGCGTCGCGAAAGCTCGCCGCCTGCAAGCCCTCGGGTTGCGCAAGGCAATCGCGCGCCAGCCCGGCCAGCCGCTCGACGGTCGCCAGCGGATAGTACAAGTCCTTCACCACCTGGAAGGTCTCGCCGCGCCGCGCGAGGCTCGCGAGCGTCTGCCGCACCATCGCCTCGCTCGCGCCGCTGTCCTTGGCGAGGTCGCGCACCCAGGGCGGATCGAAACCGCCATCGGCCAGCTTGGGCAGTAGCTTCTGCGCGAGCTTCTGCTCCACCTCGTTGAGCCGGGCCGCGTGGTCGGGCAGGTGCAGCCAAGTGCCGCTGCGCACCAGTGCGCCGCGCGCGACCAGCGCATCGAGCGCATGGCGCCACAGCGCATCGTCGGTGCGCGGGCCGGCCAGGCGCTTGAGGCGGCGCGCATCGGGGCCGACCTCATCGGGGGCCGTGCGATGGAATTCCCCGAGGCGTTCGGTGATCTGCTCTTCGAGCGCAGCCAGGTGTTCTTGCGCGATGGCCGTGTGCACGATGCGCACCGCATCGCCGGGCAGCGGCAACGCAGCCTCGTCCGCCAGCGAGAGCGCACGCGCCAGCTGCGCGGCATCGACACCGAGCGGTGCGTTGTGCAGCAGCGCCGCTACGCGCGATGCACGTTCGTCGATGGCCCATGCCGCGAGCGTGCGCAGCCGCTCGGGCGTGCGCCGGTAGCGCACCGGTGCAAAGGGATCGAGCACGCGCACGCCCGCCACGGTGCGCGTGGCCGAGGCATCGCGCAGCACGCCGCGGTCGCCGTGCCAGGCGCCGACCTTCTCGCGCAGCACCAGCTGGGCCAGCGCTGTTTCTCCCGGCGCGAGCGCATCGCGATCGAGCAGCGCGACCGAGGCCATCACGTCGCTCGCGCCGAGGTGCGCATGCACCGTCGCGCCAGAGCGCAGCGGCTTGGCCTCGTCGGGCCACAGCGTGAGCAGCACGTCGATGCGGTCGGTCGCGAGCGCGATGGCTGGCGTGCAGACCCAGTTGCCGCGGTGTGCCTCGTCCTTCGTCACACCGGCCAGCGCAAGCGCGCAGCGTTGCCCTGCGTGTGCCGATTCGGATTGCTGGTTCTGCGCATGGATGCCGCGCACGCGCACTGAACGCTCGCCGGGCACAAGCTGTAACTCGTCGCCGATTCGCACCGTGCCTCTGAAGACCGTGCCGGTCACGACAGTGCCAACGCCCGCGAGCGTGAAGGCGCGATCCACGGCCAGGCGAAAGGCGAGGCCGTCTTCGCGTGCATGTTCCTCGCGCGCGACTTCGAGCAGCCGCGCGCGCAGCGCGTCGATGCCCCCGCCGGTGGTGGCTGACACAGCAAGCATTGGTGCGTTCGCCAGCGGCGTGGGTGCGAGCAGCGCTGCGACCTCCGCCCGCACTTCTGCGATCCTCGCCGCGTCCACGCGGTCGATCTTGGTGATCGCCACCGTGGCATCGCGCACGCCGAGCAGCGCGACCACGGCAAGGTGCTCGCGCGTCTGCGGCATCACGCCGTCGTCGGCCGCCACCACGAGCAGCGCATGGTCGATGCCGGTCGCGCCGGCCAGCATGGTGTGCAGCAGGCGCTCGTGGCCCGGCACGTCGACAAAGCCGAGCGACACGCCATCGGGTGCATGCAGGTACGCATAGCCCAGCTCGATGGAAATGCCGCGCCGCTTTTCCTCGGGTAGCCGGTCGGTGTCGACGCCGGTGAGCGCGCGCACCAGCGTGGTCTTGCCGTGGTCGATGTGGCCTGCGGTGCCGATGATCATCGTGGTGCCGGCCTCATCACATGAAGTTGCGCGTGTGCAGCGCGGAGAGCCGCTCCGCCTCGTCGCGGTCGAAGCCCAGTCGCGCGAGGCGTGCACGCCGGCCCGCGGCCATGTCGCGCTGCAGCTGCTGCACGGCCGCGTGGCCGCGCGCGATGGCGCCTGGCGACAGCTCGCCCGCCGCCAGCAACACCAGCGCATCGAACACTTCCTCGTTGAGCCCCGCGGTGCTGGCCAGCGCGTCGTAGCGCACCTCGATCGCGTTGCGCAACTTCGATTGGTAGTCGGGCTGCACCGAAAGCCGGTATTCCAGATGCGCCATGCCGAAGGCCACGTGCCGCGCCTCGTCGCGCGCGGTGAGCCGCGCGATCTGCCGTGTCACAGGGTCGGGCGCGTTCGCCTGCAGGAAGTTCAGCAGGTTCACGAAGCTGCCCTCACCCAGCACGGCGAGCAAGAAGGTGGCGACCGAGAAATCCGGTGCGTCGAACAGCGTGCGCAGCGATGCCTGTCCGCCCGCCGTCGACAGCGCGGGCTCGTGGCCGCGCAGCGTGGCGCGCCGTGTGAAAACCTCGACATGCCGCGCCTCGTCGGCGCACTGCAGCGCCAACAGTTGCAGCACTTCGCGAAAGTGCGGGTGGATCTGCCCGAGGTGACGCGCGGGTACCAGCAGCGCAGCGTTCTCGTTCTCGATGAGGTACGTCATCACCTGCACCACGGCGGCTTCGATGGCAGGCGGCAGGTCGAACTCGGCATCCCAATCGATGGCGGTGGCCGGGTCCCACTGGGCGGCCGCGGCCTGCCGGTAGAGCTCGCCCGCCGTCGCGGCCCAGAGTTCGTGGCGGCGGTGCAATGCGAAGAAGAAGTTCGGACTGCCCGCCTCGACGGTGGCGCCGCGCGCGGCCAGCCCCCACCCGGCTTCGGCGTCCTCCGCGGGCGCGCCGTTGATGTCGCCAAGCGCGGTGCCCGTCGACTGCGCATCGCGCCAACGGCCTTCGGCATGCGGGCCCCGCGTGATGCGGGCTTGCGGCCGTCCCTCCACGGTGTCGAAGCGCAGCGGATGCCCCTGGCTGCGGCACCAGGCTTCGAGATGCATCTCCCAGTCCGGCGAGCGCCCACGCACCTGCAGCTCGCCCCCCACCGGCCGTTCGGCCAGTGCGCGGCGAATGAGCAGCAGGGCGCCCTGGTCCAGGCCCAGCGACTCAATATCGATAGTCGGGGTTGAGGATGGCGCCATCGCGGCTGTAGAAGTTCTCGTCGTCCACCGCGCGTTCGAGCAGCGCATAGCCGCTGGTGCGGCCGGTGCGCCATTCGCGCAAGCCCTCGAGTTCGAGCAGCGGCCGCACCTGCGGGTCGTCCCAGCGCATCGCCATCAGCAGCGAGACGAAGCGCTCGATCAGCTCGGCGGGTGCGTCGGGGCTGGTGGTGAAGTTGCAGTGGTCGTAGGCACCGGTGCGCGCGATGACGCGCGTGCTGCCCGAGGGCAGCGTGCCGTCGAGCCCGAAGGCCAGGTGGTTGCCGTCGATGAGGCAGCAGGCATCGACCTCGCCCGCCATCAGCGCCACCGCCGCATCGCGCTCGCCGCCGATGTGGTCGCCATGCTTGCCGCCGAGCACATCGAAGTAGCGCAGCAAGAAGTCGCGCGGCTTCACGAGGCCTTCGCTACGCAGGTGATCCAGCGGGATCAGCGTGGCCTGCGGCGAATCGAGTGCGCCCATGCCCACGGTCTTGCCGCGCAGGTCGGTCAGCGTCTGCACGGGGCTGTCGGCGCGCACGACGATGGCCGAGCGCAGGTCGCAGTCGGTGTCGCGCATCGCCACGGCCTGCACCTGCTGGCCGCGGCTGCGCGCGATGCGGTCGGCGCGCACCCAGGCGAGCGGCGAGTTCCACGCGAGATGCAGCGTGCCGTCGAACTGCGCCTCGACCTGGCGCTCGTAGTTCGAATACAGCACGTAGTCGAAGGGCAGGCCGTTCTTCACGAAGAAGGCCTTGAAGCCCTCCCAGATGGTGACGACCTTGGGCGCGTAGGCGACCGCGCCCATGATCAACGTCGGTTCGGACATTGCGATCGGCCTTTCAGAACAACGGCAGGCCGGTGATGGCCTTGCCGATGAAGTCGTAGAGCACGTCGGAGGTCGGTGCCATCACGCTCGATGCGCGCGCATCGCGGAACAGCCGCTCGATGCCGGCCTCCTTGCGGAAGGCCGCACCGCCGCACACGCGCATGGCGATGTCGGTCACTTCGAGCGCGGTTTCTGCTGCGGCCGCCTTCACTTCGAGCACGCGCAGCATGGTGTCGGCACGACCCGCGCCGATGGCGGCCACGGTGTCGTCGAGCAGCGTCTGCACCATGTCGGTCTTGATGCGGGCGCGTGCGAGATAGGCGCGGATGGTGGGCAGGTCGGCCAGCGACGAATCGAGGTGCACATGCTTCGTCTGACTCACATGGCCGATGGCGCGGCTCAATGCGCCTTCCATGAGGCCGACGGAGCACGCCGCGCTGAGCACGGAGAACCAGGGCAGCACCACGCCCATCATCGTGTCGAAGCCCTTGCCGTCTTCACCCAGGCGTGCGTCGGCGCCGATGCGCACGCCCTTCGCGGTGATCGGCGTGGAGGCATTGCCGCGCAGGCCCAGCCCGTCGAAGCGGCCGGGCTGGGTAAGGCCGTCGGACTTCGCATCGACGAGCCACAGCGTGCTCGCGCCGTCGGCCGCGAGCGGCTTGCTCGACCAGACGTAGCTGTCGGCCTCGAAGGCGGAGGTGACCCAGCTCTTGCGCGCATCGAGCACCACGTTCGTGCCGTTCGCGCGGGCAGTGCCCGTGGGTGCCCAGAAGTGACTGCGCGAATCGGCTTCGGAAAAAGCGAGGGTGCTCAAGTGCTTGCCTTGGGCGATGGCCTTGCGCACGGCCTCGGGACCTTGCTGCTCCAGCACGGCCGTGGCGCAGTAGTGCATGCACACCACCATCGCGGTGGAAGGACAGGTCTGCGCGATGCGCGAGACCACCTGCGCGGCCTCCTTCAGGCCAAGACCCTGGCCGCCGACCGACGTGGCCGAGACCAGCCCGAGCAGGCCCGCCTTGCCCAAGGCCTCGATCGTCTCTCGCGGAAAGCGAGCCTCGCTGTCGGTGCGCAGGGCCAAGGGCTGCAGCGTTTCCGTTTCGATACCGGCGAGCACGTCGAGGGGGTTCATCGCTTTCTCCTGAGGGTTGAGGTTGAGGAAGGGAACTACACCAGCCGCTCGCGCAATTCGTCGAGCTGGGCTGTGAAGGGGGCGCTGTCTTCGAGGCAGCGCAGGTCGAGAAGAAGGCGGTCTTCCGCGATGCGGCCGATCACCGGGAGCGGCAAGCTGCGCAGAGCCGTGGCGAGCTTGTCGAGCGCCGTGCCCAGGCCCTTCTTCGCGGTGCCGGCCGGTGCGAGCGCGAGGCCGGCCGAAGGCAGGCGCTCCACCGGCAGCGAGCCCGAGCCGATCTGGCCCAGCAGCGGCACCACTTCGACGGTGAAGCGCGGCGACACGGCGGCCTGAACGGCAGGCAGCAGCGCTTCGGCCATCTCGCGGATCGCATCGGCGGGGCGCGTCAGCAGGCGCAGCGTCGGCAGGTCTTTCGCAAGGCGCTCGGGCCGCAGGTACAGCGAGAGCGTGGCTTCGAGCGCGGCCAGCGGCAGCTTGCTCATGCGCAACGCGCGCTTCATCGGGAACTTGCGGATGCGGCCCACGGCCTCCTTGCTGCCCACGATGAGCCCGGCCTGCGGGCCGCCCAGCAGCTTGTCGCCAGAGAAAGTGACCACGTCGCAGCCGGCCGCGAGCATCTCCTGCGGCAGCGGCTCGCGCGGCAGACCGTAGTGCGCGAGGTCGACGAGCGAGCCGCTGCCGAGGTCCGTGGCCAGCGGCACGCCGCGCGCATGCGCGATGCCGGCGAGCGTGGCCTCGTCGACCGCGGCGGTGAAGCCCTGCACCGCGTAGTTGCTGGTGTGCACCTTCATCACGAGCGCGGTCTGCGCGTTGATGGCGCGTTCGTAGTCCTGTGGGTGCGTGCGGTTGGTGGTGCCCACTTCGACCATGCGCGCACCGGCGCTGGCCATCACGTCGGGCATGCGGAAGGCGCCGCCGATCTCGACGAGTTCGCCACGCGAGACGATCACTTCGCGGTCACGCGCGAGCGCCGCGATAGTGAGCAGCACAGCGGCCGCGTTGTTGTTGACCACCGTCGCGGCCTCGGCGCCGGTGATGGTGCAGAGCAGTTCCTCGACCAGCGAATCGCGGTCGCCGCGGCTGCCTGTGGCGAGGTCGTATTCGAGGTTGTTGGGCGAAGTCATCACTGCGAGCAGCCGCTGCAGCGCGGCATCGGCCAGCAGCGCGCGGCCGAGGTTGGTGTGGATGACGGTGCCGGTGAGGTTCAGTACGGCGCGCATGCGCGGTGCGAGGCGCCCTTGCACGCGGGCGGCGAGTGCGGCGCCGAGTGAGTCGGGCTGAACTTCCAATGCAGCGAGTTTGCCGGCCAGGGCGCGTGCGCGAAGCCCTTCGAGCAACGCGCGCGCTTCACTGACAACGAGGGTGTGGCCATGCTCGGCCAGCAAGGCGCGCGGCGCATCGGCGCGCAGCAGTTGATCGACAGAAGGCAGATCCTGGGGCCTTGCCGTCGAGCCGTGGACCACGGACTCTTCGGGCGCTGCCATCAGCCGCCTCCGCCGTCGTCGAGGATTTCTTCGGGGTCGCCGAAGAGAAGCATCAGGTTGTGGCCGCTGCGCTGGTGGCCGGCCTCGGAGACGAGCAGGTCGAGCGTGACGCTGGCGAGGTCGTCCGCGACGGGCTCGACCTCGGGGTCTCGCTCCATCGCGATCTGCTTGAGGTAGTGGCCGCAGCTGTCGCAGCACTCGGCCTTCACCGCGCCCTCGCGCGCACCGGTGGCGGGCAGCTCGATGCCGGGCTCCGGCGTGAGCGATTCGAAGTGGATGCCCTTGGTGCTTTCGCAGTGCGTGCACTTGATGCGCACGTAGTGCCACTCGGTGCTGCACAGCGAGCAGTGCAGGTAGCGAAAGCCCGCCTCGTCGGCGCCGATGCGCGTGATGCTCGCGGTGGGGGCGCTGCCGCAACAGGGGCACTCGTTGCCGGGGTCGGTGCGGCCATAGATGTTCTCCCCGTTGCGCTCGGCCACCTGCAGCACGAGCTGCGTCCAGTAGGCCTGGAGACCAGAGGCGATCAGCGGCGCCGCGGCCAGGTCGAGCCCGAACATGATGCGGCGCGAGAGCAGGTCGGCCTGCTGGTCGAGCCAGGCGTCGTCGGCGGCCACCACGCGGTCGAGCGTGTCACGCGCGGCGCCTTCGGGCAGGCGTGCGCGGAAGAGGCCCAGCAGTCGTCGAAGCTGCACGCGCCACACCGCATCGCGCGTCCAGCCGAAGGCGGGCATCGGCGGCTTCAGCACTTTCGCGGCGGCCTCGAGCGCTTCGGATTCGGGGAGCGATACAGGCGGATAGTTCTGCAGCACCTGGTGCTGCGCCTGCGCGAGGTCGGCGATGAAGATCAGGTACTCGCGCATCGGGTGCGAGGCCGCGAGCTGGCGCAGCCGCAACTGCCGGTCGGAGAACACCGCGGCGCGCACCGGCAGGCGCAGGAACGGCATCTGCCGCCCGGCCTGCATCGCGATCTGTTCGGGATCGAGAACGCGTGTGGTCCGGATCGGCGGTGGGGTGCCGGTGGAACTGCTCATTCAGGCGACTCTACAGCGATTCATTCGAATGTCGATGCATGAAAAACCCATGGCCGTCAGAAGGGAGTGCTTGTTCGTGGAACACCGCGGAACCGGCTTTGCCGGGCCGCTGGTGTTGCCCCCGGAAGGGGGTTGGAGAAGCGACACGAAGTGCGCGAAGCCTGGGGGAGAGCCTATTTATTCACCGCGCGTCATTTTGCGATGCCACAACGGGTGGTTCAGCTTGGCCCATCCTTCGGTGACGGTGCCGCGCGTCATCGCCCGGATGCTGCCCTTGACCCACAGCGCGGCATAGATGTGCGTGATGACCGAGAGGATCAGCACCACGGCCGAGACCGCATGCACGACCACCGCGATGCGCCGGAGCAGGATCGGGAAGAAGCCGACGAACCACGGGCTCCAGAACATGAAGCCCGTCACCAGCAGCAGCAACAGGCTGATGCCGAAGGCCCAGAACACCAGCTTCTGCCCGGCGTTGTACTTGCCGACCGGCGGCATGCTCGACTTGTCGCCCTTGAGCATCTTCGGCGCGTTCTTGACCCACTCGCGATCGCCGCTGTCCAGGATGTTCTCGCGCCACATGGTGAAGAACAGGAACGCGAAGCCCAGCACCATCAGCAGGCCCATGAAGGGGTGCAGGATGCGCGTCCACTGCCCGCCGCCGAACAGCGTGCTCAGGAAGAACAGGCTCGGGTGAAAGAAGGCCAGCCCCGAGAGCGCGGCCGCGAAGAACATGATCGCGACGAACCAGTGGTTCATGCGGGTGGCGTCGCGGTAGCGGCGAAGGTAGTAGCGGGTCATCGCGTGTCTCCTCGGGCTTCAGTCGCGCGGGGTGCTGCCGTCGTCGTGGCCGGCGGCGCCTCGATCACCACCACGTCGTCGGGCTTGCCATCCGCGTCGGCATCCGGGTGCTCGTCCTTGGGCTCGATGGGGCCGGTCTTCATGTAGTGGAAGAAGCTGCCGACCACCGCGCCGATCATCGCGACCATCGCGAGCGGCTTGGCCACGCCCTTCCAGAGCGACACCAGCGGGCTGATGTGCGGGTCCTTCGGCAGGTTGGCGTACAGGCCCGGGCGGTCGGCGTGCTGCAGCACGTACATGACGTGCGTGCCGCCGACGCCGGCCGGGTCGTACACGCCGGCGTTGGCGAAGCCGCGGTCCTTCAGGTCGACGATGCGTTCCGAGGCGTACTCGTGCATGTCTTCCTTGGTGCCGAAGTGCAGCGCGCCGGTGGGGCAGGCCTTCACGCAGGCCGGCTCCAGGCCCACACCCACGCGGTCGGAGCACAGCGAGCACTTGTAGGCCTTGTTGTCGGCCTTGCTGATGCGCGGCACGTCGAACGGGCAGCCGGTCACGCAGTTGCCGCAGCCCACGCAGTGTTCGCTGATGAAGTCGACGATGCCGTTGCTGTACTTGACGATCGCGCCCGGCGCCGGACAGGCCTTCAGGCAGCCGGGGTCGTCACAGTGCATGCAGCCGTCCTTGCGGATCAGCCATTCGAGCTTGCCGGCCTCGGGCTCGACCTCCGAGAAACGCATCACGGTCCACGAGGCGGGCGTGAGGTCGTTCGGGTTGTCGTAGGTGCCGTGCACCGTGCCGACATCGTCGCGCAGGTCGTTCCACTGCATGCACGCGACCTGGCAGGCCTTGCAGCCGATGCAGGTCGACACGTCGATCAGCTTGGCCACCTCCTGCACCTGCGGGCGGCTGCGGATGTCGGGCGACGGCGTGGTGGTGGCCGAGCGGGCGGCGATGTCGAGGGTTTGAAGGGAAGACATCGCTCAGGCCTTTTCGATGTTCACAGTGAACGACTTGTACTCAGGCGTCTGCGTGTTCGCATCGCCCACGAAAGGCGTCAGCGTGTTCACCAGGTACCCGGGCTTCGCGATGCCCACGAACCCCCAGTGGTTCGGCAGCCCCACCGTGTGCACCGTGCGCCCATCGACCTGCAGCCCGACGATGCGTTTGGTCACCAGCGCCACCGCCTTGATGTGACCGCGCTTGCTCCACACCTTCACCATGTCGCCGTTGGCGATGCCCTTGTCCTTTGCAAGCTCCTCGCCGATCTCGACGAACTGCTGCGGCTGGATGATGGCCGAGGTGCGCACGTTCTTCGTCCAGTAGTGGAAGTGCTCGGTGAGCCGGTAGCTGGTCGCCACGTACGGGAAGTCCTTCGGCACGCCCAGGCGTTCGAGGTCGCCCTTGAAGATGCGTGCCGCGGGATTGGCGCGCGCCTTCGGGTTGTTCGGGTGCATCAGGTTGTTGACCAGCGGCGATTCGAAGGGCTCGTAGTGCTCGGGCAGCGGACCCTCGGCCATGCCGGTGGGCGCGAAGAGCCGCGCCACGCCTTCGGCCGTCATGATGAAGGGGCGCACTGCCTCGGCCTCCATCGGGTTCGCGTCGGGCCGGATGTCGGGCACGTCGGCGCCTGACCACGCCTTGCCGTTCCACGCGATGAGGCTGCGCCTGGCGATCCACGCCTTGCCGGTGGCCGGGTCGGTCGAGGCGCCGTTGTAGAGAATGCGCCGGTTCGCCGGCCACGCCCACGCCCAGTTCTGCACCATGCCGATACCGTAGGGGTCGGCGTTGTCGCGCCGCGCCATCTGGTTGCCGGCCTGGGTCCAGGCGCCGGTGTAGATCCAGCAGCCTGCGGCGGTTGAACCGTCGTCGCGCAGGAGGCCGAAGCCCGGGAGCTGTTCGCCGGCCTTGGCCAGCGGCGGCTTGGTCGGGTCCTTCGGGTCGAGCAGGTCGGTGAGCGCGCGGCCGTTGTATTCCATCGCCAGCTCTTGCGCCGAGGGCGAATGCGGAATCTTGTAGGGCCACGTCAGCTTGACGATCGGATCGGGGAACGCACCGCCATCCTTGATGTAGGCCTGGCGGATGCGGTTGTAGATGCCCGCCACGATCTCGATGTCGCCCTTGGCCTCGCCCGGCGGCTCCGCGCCCTTCCAGTGCCACTGCAGCCAGCGGCTGGAGTTGGTGAGCGAGCCGTCTTCCTCCGCGAAGCAGGTCGATGGCAGGCGGAACACCGTGGTCTGGATGTCGGTGGTCTTGACGTCGTTGAACTCGCCGAAGTTGCGCCAGAACTCGCTGGTCTCGGTCTGCAGGGGGTCGATGGTGACAAGGAACTTGAGCTTGGAGAGCCCGTCGATGATCTTCTTCTTGTCCGGGAACGAGCCCACCGGGTTGAAGCCCTGACAGATGTAGCCGTTGAGCTTGCCCTGGTTCATGAGCTCGAAGGCCTGCAGGATGTCGTAGAGCTTGTCGATCTTGGGCAGGT
Source organism: Variovorax sp. ZS18.2.2 (assembly GCF_024701975.1). Lineage (GTDB taxonomy): Bacteria > Pseudomonadota > Gammaproteobacteria > Burkholderiales > Burkholderiaceae_C > Variovorax. Next base: position 395,254 of record NZ_JANLNM010000003.1, on the reverse strand, counting down.
AGTGGAAGGCCCACTCGTTATCGGCCGTGGCCGCGTCGCCCCACCACGACTTCTGCATGCTGACGAAGAACTTGGGGTAGTTCTGCCAGTAGCTCATCTGGTTGGGGCGCAGCGCCTTCAGCGCACGGGTCTTGTAGTAGTCGGGCAGGTTCTGTTCGCTGTCCCGCGCGAGCGACATGTAGCCGGGCAGCGAGTTCGACAAGAGCCCCAGGTCCGTGAGGCCCTGGATGTTGCTGTGGCCGCGCAGCGCGTTCATGCCGCCGCCGGGCACGCCGATGTTGCCCAGCAGCAGCTGCACGATGGCGCCGGTGCGGATCATCTGCGAGCCCTGGCTGTGCTGCGTCCAGCCGAGCGCGTACATGATGGTCATGGTGCGCGTAGGCGTGCTGGTGCTCGCGATGTACTCGCAGACCTTGAGGAACTTGTCCTGCGGCGTGCCCGTGATGCGGCTCACCAGTTCGGGCGTGTAGCGCGAATAGTGCCGCTTCATCACCTGCAGCACGCACTGCGGGTCCTGCATGGTCATGTCGACCTTGGCAAAACCGGCTTCGTCGAGCGCGTAGCCCCACGACTTGTTGTCGTAGTTGCGCTTCTCGGCGTTGTAGCCGCTGAAGAGGCCGTCTTCGAACTTGTAGTCAGGCCCGACGATGAACGGCGCGTTGGTGTAGTTGCGCACGTACTCCGTCTGGATCTTGTCGTTGCTCAAGAGGAAGTTGACGACCCCCGCGAGGAACGCGATGTCCGAGCCCGCGCGCACCGGTGCGTAGTAGTCGGCCACGGCGGCCGAGCGCGTGAAGCGCGGGTCCACCACGACAAGGCGCGCCTTGTTCTGCTTCTTGGCCTCGATGACCCACTTGAAGCCGCACGGATGCGCCTCCGCGGCATTGCCGCCCATGATCAGCACGACATCCGCGTTCTGGATGTCCTGCCAATGGTTGGTCATCGCACCGCGTCCGAACGTCGGGGCCAGACTGGCCACCGTAGGTCCGTGTCAAACGCGTGCCTGGTTGTCGAACACCAGCATCCCGGTCGAGCGGAATGCCTTGTGCGTGATGTATCCGGTTTCGTTGGACGAGGCCGAGGCGCAGAGCATGCCCGAGCTGGTCCAGCGGTTGACGGTCTTGCCGTCGGCGTTGGTGGTCTGGAAGTTGGCGTCGCGGTCGGCCTTGAGCAGCTTGGCGATGCGGTCCAGGGCCTCGTTCCAGCCGATGCGCTTCCACTCGGTGCTGCCGGCCTCGCGCACTTCGGGGTACTTCAGCCGCATCGGGCTGTGCACGAAGTCCAGCAGGCCCGCGCCCTTGGGGCACAGCGTGCCGCGGTTCACAGGGTGGTCGGCATCGCCCTCGATGTGGAGGATGTCGGACACCACGTTCTTCGCCTTGTCGCCCAGGCTGTACATGATGAGCCCGCAGCCCACCGAGCAGTACGGGCAGGTATTGCGGGTCTCGGTGGTGCGCGCGAGCTTGAAGTTGCGCGCCTCGGCCAGCGCCGCAGTCGGCGAGAAGCCGAGCGCGACGATGCTCGAGCCGATCAGGCCCGCGCTGCTGACGCGGAAGAATTGCCGGCGGCTTATGTCCATGACATCACCTCCTGCACAGCTGAAGTGGGTTGTTTCATCGTGGTCTTCTTCTGTTTTGCGTGGAAAAGAGAAATGGGCCGGCTGCTCTATTTGGGTGCCGTGCCATCGCCACCGCTCGGCGCAGGCGTGCCGCCAGTCGGGGCGCCGCCCTGGCCGCTCATGCCGCCGACGGCTGCGCCGCCTTCGGACGGGCCTTTGTGGGCGGAGGTGGGATCGACCTTGTCACCGGAGTCGGCGGGCTTGACGGCACTGGGGCTGGCACCAGACGAAGAGGCTGCGCCCGCTGCCGACGTCGTCGGCTTGGGATCGCAGGCAGTCAACAGCAAACCAAGGGCCAGGCAAAGGCCGACGGTTTGCAAGCGCTGACATCGTGACATCGACACTCCTTGTGGGGGAAGGCGGTCCGGCTGTTTTGGTGGCTTCCGTTGTCACCGGCGGGGCAGCCCCGATGCGGTAACTGGATGCTTTTTTCGCATCATGCGACAGCATGCCGCCGCGATCAAGGGCTGCGAGGGCGCAATAACCCTTGAATCCGCCTGTGGCCTTAGGCGTCGGCTATCGTTCGCGCCATGACCGACTCCCTCCGCCTTGGCTGGCGCACCCTCTGGCGCGACCTGCGCGCCGGCGAGCTGCGCCTCTTGATCGTTGCCGTGCTGCTGGCCGTGGCCGCACTCACGGCGGTCGGCTTCTTCGCCGACCGGCTGCAGGGCGGATTGAAGCGCGATGCGCGGCAACTGTTGGGCGGCGATGCGGTGATCGTGAGCGACAACCCGACGCCCGATGCCTTCGTGGCACAGGCGAAATCGCTGGGCCTCGAAGGCACCAGCACCTACGGTTTTCCCACCATGGCACGGGCCGACGATGTGCAGGGCGGCGCGAGCAAGCTCGTGGCGTTGAAGGCCGTGACCGCGGGGTATCCGCTGCGCGGCAGCCTGCAGACCTCGACCACCTTCACGGGGCCGGGCACGGTCACGCGCGACATCCCGCCGGCCGGCGAGGTGTGGGTCGATGCCTCGCTGCTCGATTCGCTGGGTCTCAAGATCGGCGACCCGCTGCTGCTGGGCGACACCAGCCTGCGCGTGGGCCGCGTCATCACGCTGGAGCCCGACCGCGGCGCCGGCTTCATGAGCTTTTCGCCGCGCGTGATGCTCAACCAGGCCGACGTGGCGCGCACCGGGCTCGTGCAGCCAGCCAGCCGCGTGGGCTATCGCTATGCGGTGGCGGGCAGCGATGCGGCGGTCAAGCGCTTCACCGACTGGGCCGAGGCCAGCATCAAGAAGGGCGAGCTGCGCGGCGTGCGGCTCGACTCCTTCGAAGGCGGCCGGCCCGAAATGCGCCAGACGCTCGAACGTGCCGAGAAATTCCTGAGTCTGGTCGCGCTGCTCGCGGCGCTGCTGTCGGCCGTGGCCGTGGCGCTGGCCGCGCGCGGCTTCGCGGCCAGCCACCTGGACGACTGCGCAATGCTGCGCGTGCTCGGCCAGAGCCAGCGCACCATCGCGATGGCCTATGCCTTCGAGTTCGCGGTGATCGGCGTCGTGGCGAGCAGCATCGGCGTGGCCATCGGCTTCGCGGTGCACTACGTGTTCGTGCTGCTGCTGGCCGGGTTGGTCGAGACCGCGCTGCCCGCCGCCACGCTGTGGCCGGTGGCCTTCGGCCTCGGCATGGGGCTCACGCTGCTGTTCGCCTTCGGCCTGCCGCCGGTGCTGCAGCTCGCGCGCGTGCCGCCGCTGCGCGTGATCCGGCGCGACGTGGGCGGGCTCAAGCCCGCATCGCTGGCGGTGCTCGGTATCGGCGTGGCGGGCTTTGCTGCGCTGCTGATGGCGGCGAGCAGCGACATCACGCTCGGCCTCATCGCGGTCGGCGGCTTCGCGGGTGCGGTGGCTGTGTTCGCGCTCTTGAGCTGGCTCGCGGTGAAGGTGCTGCGCCGCAGCGTCAACGAAACCACCGCACCGCGCTGGCTGGTGCTGGCCACGCGACAGATCTCGGCGCGGCCCGCCTATGCCGTGGTGCAGGTCAGCGCGCTCGCAGTCGGCCTGCTGGCGCTGGTGCTGCTCGTGCTGCTGCGCACCGACCTCGTCGCCAGCTGGCGCAAGGCCACGCCACCCGATGCGCCGAACCGCTTCGTCATCAACGTGATGCCGGACCAGAGCGATGCCTTCCAGAAGTCGCTGCGCGATGCGGGCGTGGGCAAGTTCGACTGGTACCCGATGATTCGCGGCCGCCTTATCGCGGTCAACGACAAGCCGGTGACCCCCGACGACTACATCGAAGACCGCGCCAAGCGCCTGGTGGACCGCGAGTTCAACCTCAGCAACGCCATGGAGGCGCCTGCGCACAACAGCATCACTGCGGGCGCATGGAAGCCCGGCACCGCGGGTGAGGTGAGCGTCGAAGAAGGCCTGGCCGACACGCTGGGCCTCAAGCTCGGCGACACGCTGCGCTTCGACATCGGTGGCATGCAGAACGACGCGCGCATCACGTCGCTGCGCAAGGTCGACTGGGGCTCGATGCACGCCAACTTCTTCGTGATGTACACGGTGGCCTCGCTGCCCGACGTGCCGGTCACCTACATGGGCGCCTTCCGCGCGCCCGAGACGCGCGGCTTCGACAACGCGCTGGTGCGCACCTACCCCAACGTGACCAACGTGGACATGAGCGCGACCATCAACCAGGTGCAGCGCGTGCTCGACCAGGTGATCCGCGCGGTCGAATTTCTGTTCGGCTTCACGCTCGCGGCGGGGCTGGTGGTGCTGTTCGCCGCGGTGACGGCCACGCGCGAAGAGCGCGCGCGCGAGTTCGCGGTGATGCGTGCGGTCGGCGCGCGCGCGAGCCTGTTGCGGCAGGTGCAGCGCGCCGAGCTGATCGGCGTCGGTCTGCTCGCGGGCTTTCTCGCGAGCATCGTGGCCTCGGTGATCGGCTGGGGGCTCGCGCGCTATGTGTTCGAGTTCACCTGGACCGCATCGCCGCTCGTGCCCGTCGCGGGCGCGCTGGCCGGCGCGGTGCTCGCGCTGGCGGCGGGATGGTGGGGCTTGCGTGATGTGCTGCGCCGGCCGGTGGTCGAAACGCTGAGGCGCGCGGCGGAGTAAAGCTGAATCGCGATCGTGCGGAAGGCTGGCACCAACAGGAGCTGACATGGCGATGACGACCGAGACGCGACCCGCGGTGCTGGACCTGATCGGCAATACGCCGCTGGTCCAGGTCACGCGGCTGGATACGGGCCTGTGCACCCTGTTCCTCAAGCTCGAATCGCAGAACCCCGGCGGCTCCATCAAGGACCGCGTCGGCCTCGCGATGATCGAGTCGGCCGAGCGCGACGGGCGCCTTGGCCCCGGCGGCACGGTGGTCGAGGCCACGGCCGGCAACACCGGGCTGGGCCTGGCGCTGGTGGCGCGCGCCAAGGGCTACCGCGTGGTGCTGGTGGTGCCCGACAAGATGTCGACCGAGAAGGTGCTGCACCTGAAGGCACTCGGCGCCGAAGTCCACATCACGCGCTCCGACGTGGGCAAGGGCCACCCCGCCTACTACCAGGACTACGCGGCAAGGCTCGCGAAGGAGATTCCTGGCGCCTTCTTCGCCGACCAGTTCAACAACCCCGACAACCCGCTCGCGCATGCGTCGAGCACCGGCCCCGAGATCTGGCAGCAGTGCGGCCACGATCTCGATGCCATCGTGGCGGGCGTCGGCTCCGGCGGCACCATCACCGGCCTCACGCGCTACTTCCGCACGGTGCAGCCGGCGCTTTTCTTCGTGCTGGCCGATCCCGCGGGCTCGGTGGTCGCGGAGTACACGCGCAGCGGCACCATCGGCGAGGCGGGCGCATGGGCCGTCGAAGGCATCGGGGAGGATTTCATTCCGTCCATTGCCGACCTCTCGGGCGTGAAGAAGGCCTATTCAATCAGCGACGAGGAGAGCTTCGGTGCCGCGCGCGAACTGCTGCGCGCCGAGGCCATCCTGGGCGGATCTTCCACCGGCACGCTGCTGGCCGCGGCGCTGCGCTTCTGCCGCGAGCAGACGAAGCCGCTGCGTGTCCTGAGCTTCGTCTGCGATACCGGGACGCGCTATCTCTCGAAGGTCTACAACGACCAGTGGATGCTCGACCAGGGGCTGCTCGCGCGCCAGCGCTTCGGCGATCTGCGCGATGTGGTCTCGCGCCGCTTCGAGGACGGCAGCGTGATCAGCGTCGGCCCCGGGGACACGCTGCTCACGGCCTTCCAGCGCATGCGGCTGGCCGACGTGTCGCAATTGCCGGTGCTTGAAGACGGACGGCTGGTCGGCGTGATCGACGAGTCCGACCTGCTTCTGGGCGTGCATGCGGATGCCGACCGCTTTCACACGGAGGTGCGCAGCGCCATGACCGACGTGCCCGAGACGCTGCCGCCGGACGCCAGCCTGGGCGAACTCGAAGCCGTGCTCGACCGCGGCCTGGTGGCGATGATTGCCGACGAGGCCGGCTTTCATGGCCTCATCACCCGTGTCGACCTTTTGAATCACCTGCGCAGGAGCCTGAAATGAGCCAAGACACTTCCGACACTCGCCGGGCCGGTTTCGCCACCCGCGTGATCCACGCCGGCCAGTCGCCCGACCCGACGACGGGCGCGATCATGCCGCCCATCTACGCGACCTCGACCTACGTGCAGCAGAGCCCCGGCGTGCACAAGGGCCTGGACTACGGCCGCTCGCACAACCCGACGCGCTGGGCGCTGGAGCGCTGCGTGGCCGATCTCGAAAACGGCTCCGCGGCCTTCGCCTTCGCTTCCGGACTGGCCGCCATCTCGACCACGCTCGAATTGCTGGACGCCAACTCGCACATCGTCTCCGGCGACGACGTCTACGGCGGCACCTTCCGTCTGTTCGAGCGGGTGCGCACACGCAGTGCCGGCCACCGCTTCAGCTTCGTCGACCTGACCGATCCGGCCAGGCTGCTGGCCGCACTGCAGCCCGACACGCGCATGGTGTGGGTCGAGACGCCGACCAATCCGCTCTTGCGCCTGGCCGACCTGCGCGCCATCGCCGACATCTGCCGCGAGCGCGGCATTCTCTGCGTGGCCGACAACACCTTTGCGAGCCCCTGGGTCCAGCGCCCGCTGGACCTCGGTTTCGATGTGGTCGTGCACTCGACCACCAAATACCTCAACGGTCATTCGGACGTGATCGGCGGCGTGGCCATCGTCGGCCGCGAAGCGCGGCACGCGCCGCTGCGGGAGCAGCTGGGTTTTCTGCAGAACTCGGTGGGCGCCATCGCGAGCCCCTTCGACAGCTTCCTCACGCTGCGCGGGGTGAAGACCCTGGCGTTGCGCATGGAGCGGCATTGCAGCAGCGCGCTTGCGCTCGCGCAATGGCTGGAAAGCCAGCCGCAGGTCGCGCGCGTGCACTACCCGGGCCTGGCCTCGCATCCGCAGCATGAGCGGGCCAGGCGCCAGATGAACGGCTTCGGCGGCATGATCTCGATCGACCTGCGCACCGACCTCGCCGGCGCGCGGCGTTTTCTCGAGGCGGTGCAGATATTTGCGCTGGCCGAGAGCCTTGGCGGCGTCGAGAGCCTGATCGAGCACCCGGCCATCATGACCCACGCCACCATTCCGGTCGAAACCCGTACCCGGCTCGGCATCGGCGACGGGCTCGTCAGGTTGTCGGTGGGCGTCGAAGACCTGGAAGACCTGCGCGCTGACTTGCAGCAGGCGCTGCAAAAAATCTGAGGGGCTGGGCCGGCGGCGCGGCCGGGTAATTTTTCTTTTCGCGGGAAGAGGAGGGCCGGGAATGCAATACATTCCCCGACCCTGCAATCATTCATTCGAAGAGAACTCCCTTTCATGCGCTTGGCGTCATTCCAGATCACCAACTTTCGCTCGATCAACGACAGCGGCCCCATCGACTCCACACAGATCACGGCGATCCTCGGTCGAAATGACAGCGGCAAATCGAACCTGCTGCGCGCGCTCCACAGCCTGAACCCGGCCGAAGGCCTGGCCGAACTCAGCCCGATCAAGGACTTTCCGCGGCACCGCCGCCTCGAAGAATGCCAAGGCGACACGCCCGTCGTCGCGACGCGCTGGGCGCTCGACGACAACGAGCGCGCCGAACTCAAGGCGATCCTTCCGCGCGCATCGGACGTGCGCCACGTCACCGCCGGCCGGGGCTACGCCGCGACGCGCTGGACCGGCTTCGAAGGCCTCGGCGAACTCTCGCTCGATGTGTCGGACATCAAAGGCAAGGTCCGCAAGATCGTGCCCGCCGTCAAGGCCGCGGCCGAGAAGGTCGCCGAAGCCGCCCGCGCCACGCTGGAGCAGGAGGCCGATGCATTCGACGCCGCGATGATCCCGAGCCCCGACTACATCCGGTGGTCGGAAGGCGCGGTGAGGGCGCTGCAGGCCTTGCGCAAGGCGATGGCCGTCGCGGATGCCGAGCTCAGCGACAAGCAGGAGCAGATGCTGGTCGAACTCGAGGACATGGCCCACGCGATCGCCAACGACACGCCCGCGCTCGCGAAGGCGAAGCAATGGGTGCTCGAAAAACTGCCGCGCTTCGTCTACGTGGACGAATACCCCGCGCTGCCCGGCCGCCAGAACATTGCCGACTACCTCGTTCGCAAGGGCTGGGGCCAGGCGACGCCCGAGCAGCGCAGCTTCGAGAAGCTCTGCAAGGTCGCGGGCCTCGATCCGCAGCAGCTGCAGGAGCTGCTGGAGAAGAACGACCAGGCCACGCGCAACCAACTCGTGAACCGCGCCGGCTCGGTCGTCACGTCCGAGATCCGCCGCGTGTGGAAAGACCGCGAGCTCAAGGTCCGCTTCAACCTCGACGGGCCGTACATGGACACGCTGGTGTCCGACCCGAACGGCGCCTACGAGGTCGAAGTGAACCTCGACGAGCGCAGCCGCGGCTTCCAGTGGTTCTTCTCGTTCTACATCACGTTCTTTGCGGACACGCGGGGCGCGGGCGATGCGATCCTGCTGCTGGACGAGCCCGGCCTGCACCTGCATGCGCATTCGCAGGCCGACCTGCTCGCGCACTTCGAGCAGGACTTCGGCAACCAGATCGTCTACACGACGCACTCGCCGTTCATGGTGCCCACGCACCGGCTGGACGCGGTGCGCACGGCGAGCATGAGCGAGGCCTCGGGGACGACGGTGAGCAACAAGGCGGAGGGGGATGCGCGGACGCTCTATCCGTTGCAGGCGGCGATTGCGCTGAGCCGGATGGGGAGTGCTGTCCCCGTCGAGGCATCATCCGGAACCGTCAGCGAGCAGGCGGAGAGTCAGCTGGCGTACGTGGCGTAAGCCACGTCGTACCCCTCAGGCAGCGGAGACGCTCGATCTCAAACGGCGCCAACCATGCGCCGCATGAGCAGACCCTTCAGATCTCTTCGCGTGTCGCAGACGATGTGGATGTAAGCGACATCCACTCGCACCTCGTAAATGATGCGGTTCATGCCTGAGATGACTTGCCGGTACTGGGCCGCGTTCAGGTTTTCCAGTTCCTCCGGAATCCGGCCTGCCTGGGGATGCGCTTCGATCATTGCGACGGATTGCTTGATCTTTTCGTAGCTCGCCGCCCAGATGTCCGTGCCGAAGTTCTTGATGAGGTAGCGCCTCAGGTCCTTCAGGTCGGCCTCGGCGGAACGCAGGAACACAACCTTCATGGGGCGTCTTCTTTGTCCAACTCGGCGAACACGTCGTCCGCAGACCTGAATTGGCCCTGCTCGATTTCGCGATTGCCGAGCGCCAGGACTTTCAGGAGCGCGAGGGTCGCTTCGTGTTCTTCGTAGGAGCGGACATCCATCACCACGAGCTTGGCCTCGCCGTTCTGGGTAATGACCATGGGCTCGCGGGTGTCCGAGAGGGTCTTCACGATGTCCGCGGCATGGCTCTTGAGATAGCTGATGGGCTTGACCTGCGTGGAGAAATTCATTGCGCTCACCCTGTGGTTATCGATCGAACTGATTATGGTCTGAATTCAGTCTTGGTTGGCCGCATGGCTGCGCCGTCTTCCTTGAACATGTGCTCCCCCGCAAAGTCCACGAACGCCCTGACCTTCGGCGACAACTGCCGGCTCGACGACCACAGCGCCGAGAACTGCCCCTGGCGCACGAGGTGCGTCTCGAGCACGCGCTGCAGTTCGCCGCGGCAGAGCGAATCGCGCGCGAGGAAGTCGGGCATGTAGGCCACGCCGAGGCCGGCCACGGCCGCGCCGAGCATGGCTTCCATGTTGTTGCACAACAGGCCGGGCGGCAGCTGCGCGGGCAGGCCCGGCAGGTCCCAGTCCTCGATCTTTCCGCCGGTCACGAACTTGTAGCGCAGGCAACTGTGCCGGGCGAGGTCGGCCGGCACCTGCGGCACGCCGTGTTCTGCCAGGTAGGCGGGCGAGGCGACGAGCACGAAGTTGAACGGACCGAGCCGGCGCGCCACGAGTTGCGAGTCGCCGAGTTCGCCGCTGCGGATCGCCACGTCCACGCCCTCGGCGATCACGTCGACCAGGCGGTCGTTGAAATCGAGGTCGAGTTCGATCTCGGGAAAGCGCGCCTTGAAGGCCGGCAGGATCGGCAAGAGGAAGCGATAGCCGATGGTCGGCAGACTCACGCGGAGGCGCCCTCTGGGGGCTGCGACCGCGTCCTGCATCATCGCCCGCGCATCGTCGAGCTCGTCGAGGATGCGCCGGCAGCGCTCGTGGAACATCGCGCCTTCCTCGGTCAGCCGCACGTGCCGCGTGGTGCGGTTGAAGAGCCTGAGGCCCAACTGCTGTTCGAGCCGCGCGACGTTCTTGCCCACGGCCGAGGCCGAGATGCCCAGCAACCGCCCTGCCTTGGCAAAGCTCAACAGGTCGGCCGCCCGCACGAAGGATTCGAGTCCGCTGAAGCTGTCCATGGATTAACAACCTTGGGTTGGGAGTGTGTGGATCAATGGCGCCATTTTCATTCCATTGATTCCTTTCTATCTTCTGTGGCTCCTTCCTCCCTTCTGCGTGAAAGCCCTCGATGTCATCGCCTTCCGACAACAAGAACTGGCTGCTGGCCGCCGTCTGCTTGGCGGCTTTGGGCATGCCATTGAGCTTCACCGGCCCGGCGGTGGTGTTGCCCGCGATCCGCGATGCGCTGGGCGGCAGCCCGGTGCAACTCAACTGGGTGACCAACGCCTTCATGCTGAGCTTCGGTGCGACGCTGATGGCGGCGGGCGCGCTGGCCGATGCCTACGGCCGCAAGCGCGTCTTCCTCATGGGGCTCGCGGTGGTCGCGCTCAGCAGTTCGTTGCTGACGCTCGCGCCCGGCATCGTCGCCTTCGATCTCGCGCGCGCCCTGCAGGGGCTGGGCTCGGCGGCCGCGTTCGCATCCGGCACGGCGGCGTTGGCGCAGGTGTTCGACGGCGCGGCGCGCACGCGGGCGTTCAGCTTCATCGGCACCTCGTTCGGCGTGGGGCTGTCGTGCGGCTCGATCCTCTCGGGCTGGCTTGCCGAGAGCTTCGGCTGGCAATCTGTGATGCTGAGTCCGGGCGCGATCAGCCTCGTGGCGCTGTGCATCGCCTCGCCGAGCATGCGCGAGTCGAGCAACCCGCACGCCATGGGGCTCGATGTACCCGGCACGGTCACCTTCACCGCCGCGCTGACGCTGCTCACGCTCGGCGTGCTGCAGGCGCCCGACAGCGGCTGGGGCAGCCCGTGGGTGATCGGCGCGCTGGCCGGCGCGGCGCTGACGGGCGCGGCCTTCATCGCCATCGAGCGGCGCGTGGCGCATCCGATGCTCGACCTGTCGCTGTTCCGCTTTCCGCGCTTCGTCGGCGTGCAGTTGCTGGCCGCAGCGCCGGCCTATGGTTTTGTCGTGCTGCTGGTGTTGCTGCCGATCCGCTTCATCGGGCTGGAAGGGCGCAGTGCGATGGAGGCGGGCGTGTTCATGTTCGCGCTCTCGGGGCCGATCCTCGTGGTGCCGACGCTGGCGGCTTCGCTCGCACATCGGTTCTCGGCGGGCGTGATCTCGGCCGTGGGGCTGCTGGTGTGCGCGGCGGGGTTGCTCTGGCTCAGCTACTGCGCGCCGGGCACGCCGCTGCACGCGATCGTGTGGCCGCTGCTCTTGATCGGCGCGGGCATCGGCCTGCCGTGGGGCCTGATGGACGGGCTCGCGGTAAGCGTGGTGCCGCGCGAGCGCGCGGGCATGGCGTCGGGCATCTTCAACACGGTGCGGGTGGCGGGAGAGGGCATCGCGCTCGCGCTGGTGGGAGCGGGGTTGACGGCGCTGGTCGCGCTGCAACTGGCGCGATTGCCGGCGCATCCCGGTGCGACATCGCAAGCGGCGCAGCGGGTGACGACGGGTGACCTGTCGCAGGCGCTCGCGCAGCTGCCGGGCGTGGACCGCGCGGCGCTGCTGCATGCGTATGGCGCGGCGTTCGGCACGCTGCTGTGCGTGCTGGCTGGGGTGACTGTGTTGACGGCGCTGGTGGTGTTCGTGTTCCTGCGCGGCGAGACGCACGCCGAGGCGGGTGCGGTGGCGTTGGAATCATCAGCCTGCTGAATGCGCGTCTTGCTCCTTCCCCTTCCGGGGGAAGGCTGGGATGGGGGCACGCGGCCTTCGCAAGGCTGCTGGTGCTTGATGCGCCGCTGGCCCCCACCCCAACCCTCCCCCGGAAGGGGAGGGAGCAAGGCAGGGGTCAGGCCTCGGCCGCCTCGAAGATGTCCCGTAGCCACTGCGTGAACACACGCACGCGCGACGACAGCTGGCGGTTCTGCGAGTACAGCACCGACACGGGCATCGGCGGCGGCGCGAAATCGGGCATCAGCACCTTCAGCCGGCCGTCCGCCAACTCGGCCGCCACGCGGTAGCGCGGCACCTGCACGAGCCCGAGCCCCGCAACCGATGAGCCCGTGTAGAGATCGGTGCCGGTCACCGAGACGGTCGCCGGCAGGTCCACGGTCGTCAGCCGTCCATCGACCGTGAATTCGAGCGGCACTACCTTGCCCGTGCCGCTGGAGATGTAGTTGACCGCGCGGTGCGAAGCCAGCGCTTCCATGCTCTCCGGCTCGCCGTACTTCGTGAGGTAGTCGGGGCTCGCGACCGTCACCTGCGGCAGCAGCGCGACGCGGCGCCCGACCATCGACGAGTCCTGCAGCGTGCCCGCGCGCAGCACGCAGTCGACACCTTCGCGCACGAGGTCGACCAGCCGGTCGTCCTCGCCGATGTGCAGTTGCAGCTCGGGGCAGCGCGCCAGAAAGCCGGGCAGCGCCGGCACCACGAAGTGCCGCGCGAGCGTGCCCTGCAGGTTCACGCGCAGCAGGCCCTTGGGCGCCTCGTTGCGAAACGATCCCTCGGCCTCTTCCATGTCGGCCAGGAGGCGCACGCAGCGGCGGTAGTAGGCCTCGCCGTCCTGCGTGAGGCGCACGGTGCGGGTGGTGCGCTCCAAGAGGCGCGTGCCGATGCGCTCTTCCATGCGCTTGATGAGCGTGGTGACGGTGGCGCGCGGGATCTGCAGGTCTTCGGAGGCCTGCGTGAAGCTCTGGCGCTCGGCGATGCGCACGAAGGCCTGCATTTCCTGGAAGCGGTCCATGGGGCGTCTTGCAGTCTATTGTTTAAGTAAATGGAATTGTATTGACGATTGGCAGGTGATTATCTTTTGGTTGGAACGATCGATCATTCGTCTCACCAACCAACCACTGCAAAGGAATCGCACCATGACCACCCGCAACCTCCAAGTCGCCATCGTCACCGGCGCATCGCGCGGCATCGGCGCCGCCGTTGCGCAGCGTCTCTCGAAGGACGGCTTCGCCGTCGCCGTCAACTACGCCTCGGGCTCGGCGCAGGCCGACGCGCTGGTCGCCGAACTCACGGCGGCCGGCGGCAAGGCCATCGCGGTCAAGGCCGACGTGGCCAGCGCCGACGAAGTGCGCGCCATGTTCGACACCGTCGAAGCGCAACTCGGCAAGGTCGACGTGCTGGTGAACAACGCCGGCGTGCTCAAGACCGTGCCGCTGGCCGACCACACCGACGCGCTCTACGACCAGACCTTCGACATCAACGTGCGCGGCACCTTCAACACGCTGCGCGAAGCCGCCACGCGCTTGAACGCGGGCGGCCGCATCGTCAACTTCTCTAGCACCACGCTCGCGTTGAACATGCCCGGCTACGCGATCTACAACGCCACCAAGGCGGCGGTCGAGGCCTTCACGCACGTGTTCGCCAAGGAACTGCGCGGCCGCAACGTCACGGTGAACGCCGTGGCACCGGGCCCGATCGCGACCTCGCTCTTCCTCGACGGCAAGACCGAGGAACAGATCCAGGCCTTCGCCAAGATGCCACCGTTGCAGCGCCTGGGCCAGCCGGAGGACATTGCCTCGGTGGTGGCCTTCCTCGCCGGTCCCGATGCGGGCTGGGTCAACGGCCAGATCCTGCGCGCCAACGGTGGCGTCGCCTGAATCCCATCCTTCCTTCATTCACCTGTTCAACCCAACCCAACTCAACCTTTCGGAGAAACATCATGCAAAAGCAAATCATCCTGGTCACCGGCGCAGGCACCGGTATCGGCAAGCTCACTGCCCAATCCCTGGCCGAGGCAGGCCATGTCGTCTACGCGTCGATGCGCGACGTCGCGGGCCGCAACAGTGGCCGTGCTGCCGAGATGCGCAGCTACGCCGCGGCCAAGGGCCTGCAGCTGCACCCGCTCGAACTCGACGTGCTCTCGCAGGCGTCGGCCGATGCGGCCGCAGCCACCATCGTTCGCGAGCAGGGCCACATCGACGTGGTGATGCAGAACGCCGGCCACCTCGTGGTCGGCCCGACCGAGGCCTTCACGCCCGAGGAAATCGTCAAGGTGTTCGACACCAACGTGCTCGGCGCCCAGCGCGTGAACCGCGCGGTGCTGCCGTACCTTCGGAAGCAAGAGTCCGGGCTCATGCTGTGGATCAGCAGCACGACCACCAAGGGCGGCTTCCCGCCGTTCATGGGCCCCTACGGCGCGGCCAAGGCGGCGATGGATTCGCTGGCCGTCACGCTGGCCTACGAGATCGCGCGCTTCGGCATCGAGACCTCGATCATGGTGCCCGGCGCCTTCACCAAGGGCACCGACCATTTCCCGAGCGCCGGCAAGCCGGCCGACGCCGCCACCACGGCTGCCTACGGCCGCTACGACGGCGTGATGGACCGGATCGGCCAGAGCCTCTCGGCGCTGATGCCCGACGATGCCGATCCGCAGGCCGTGGCCGACGAGATCGTGCGCATCGTGAACTTGCCGGCCGGCCAGCGTCCGATGCGCTCGGTGATCGACTTCGTGGGCGATGGCGCCAAGGAAGTGTTCGAGGTGTCGGAGCGCGTGCGCATCGAGTTCGCGCATCGCATCGGCATGGGGGACCTGCTCGAAGCGAAGATCAAGCGCTGAAGCGTCACGAAGAACCGGTAGGTCTTCCTGTCCAATAGCGGCATGGAACACCTACCGAACGACGTGACCGAGCGTCTGACCGAACTCGAAATCAAGTCGAGCTACGCCGACGACCTGCTGGAGCAGCTGAACATGACGATCTACCGCCAACAGCAGCAGATCGACAGCCTGATCCAGCAGGTGGCGCACCTGCGGCAACAGAGCCAGAACGCGGGGCAGGACGGCGCGGCGCGCAATCTCCGCGACGAGCTACCGCCGCACTATTGAAAGAGAAAGCTCAGCCGTGCGAGTGCCAGAGCACGGCGAAGAAGTGGCAGGTGCTGCCGGCCAGCACGAACAGATGCCACACCGAATGGGCAAAGCGGATCTTGTTGTCGAACAGGAAGACGACAGCACCAGCGGTATAGAAGAGCCCGCCGGCCACGAGCCAACCCAGCCCCGCCGGTGACATGCGCTCATACAGCGGCACTGCCGCCATCAGCGCCATCCACCCCATCGCCACATAGAGCCCCGTCGACCACAGCGGATGCTGCAGCCGGTTGAACAGCTTGGCGCCCACGCCCAGCGCGGCCGCGGCGCAGATCGCGCCGAAAAGCGTCCAGCCCCACGGCCCGCGCAGCACGCCGAACAGGAAGGGCATGTAGCTGCCCGCGATGAAGAGATAGATGGCCGCGTGGTCCAGCCGGTTGAACCAGGCCTTGGCGCGGCCGATCGGCAGCGCGTGGTACAGCGTGGAGATCAGGTACAGCACGATGGCCGTGCCCGCGAAGAGCGAGACGCCGACCACGCTCGCGGCCTGGCCCTTCTGGGCGGCGCTGTAGATCAGGATCGGCAGCGAGGCGATCGCCAGCACCAGGCCGAGGCCGTGGCTCAGGGCGTTGAAGAGCTCCTCCATCCCGGTCTGGTCGCGGACCGCGGGCGCCGGCTTCTTCGGCTCGGCGGGGAGGGGCTGCAGCTGCATGGGTGGGCTATTCGTCATCAGGAACAGAACCTCGAGAATCGGTTTTGGTTCCGCATGAATTCGCGAAACCGGCAGATCATGTTACTTGACCTGCTGTTTGCCGAGTTTGCGTGCCAATGTGCGCCGATGCATGCCAAGACGTCGCGCGGTCTCGGAGATGTTGAAGCCAGTCTCGGCCAGCATCTCGTGGATGCGCTCCCACTCCAGGGTCTTGATCGAGGTCGAGCGGTTGGTCAGTTCCACCTCGGTGGTGCCGTTCGCGCGGCCGAAGGCGGCCTCGATGTCGTCGGTGTTCGAGGGCTTGGCCAGGTAGTGGCAGGCGCCCAGCTTGATGGCCTCCACCGCGGTGGCGATGCTGGCGAAGCCGGTGAGCACCACGATCAGCGTCTTCGGGTTGTGCCGGTGCAGCATCTGCACGCAGGCCAGGCCCGAGGCTTCGCCGTTGAGCTTCAGGTCGACCACCGCGTAGCCGGGCGATTGCTCCGGTGAGCGGGTCTCCAGCAGCGCTTCGACCTCCTCGGCATTGCTCGCATGCATCACCGCATAGCCGCGGCGCTCGAAGGAGCGGCTGAGCGTGCGCGCGAAGGCGCCGTCGTCTTCGACGATCAGCAACTGGCGTTGGGCTTCGGCGGTTGCTTGCGTCATGGCTTTGCGTTGGCGATGGGATCGGCCGGCGCGACCGCTTCGTCGTCTTCCAGCACGACGGCCGCGAGCGGCAGCGTGACGGTCACGATCGCGCCGCCCTCGGGCCGGTTGCGCGCCGCGACGCGGCCGCCCAGGGTGCGCGCCACGTTGGCGACCAGGAACAGCCCGAGCCCGCCCCCCGGGCGGCCCTTGCTTGTCTGGTAGGGCTTGCCGAACTCCTTGAGGATTGCCGGGAGGAACCCCGGGCCCGCGTCGGTGACGGTGATCGTGAGGTTGTCGGCATCGTGCGCCGCTTCCAGGCGCAGCCAGTGCGGCGATGCCTCCAGCGCGTTGTCGAGCACGTTGCAGATCATCTGCTTGAGGGCCGAGTCGGAGACCATGGGCAGGTCCTGCCCGAAGCGGTTGTCGTAGTCGAACTCTTCCACCGGGCGCGTGGTGCGCCATTCCTCCACGAGGTCATCGAGGAAGGTGCTCACCGTGGTTTCTTCGGACGACTCGCCGCGCGCCTCGCCGGCCGACAAAAGGATGCCGCTCACGATGCTCTTGCAGCGCTGGATCTGCAGTTCCATCTCGGCCACTTCGGTCAGGAGTTCGGGGTCGGAGCTGAAGTGCGGCAGCCGGCGCCAGTCGCCCAGGATCACCGCCAGCGTGGCGAGCGGCGTGCCCAGTTCGTGCGCGGCGCCCGAGGCGAGCAGGCCCATGCGCACGATGTGTTCTTCTTCCGAGGCGCGCTGGCGCAGGTCGGCCAGCCGCGCATCGCGTGCGCGCAGGTTGCCGTTGATGCGGGTGATGAAGATCACCAGCAGCGCCGCATTGAGCGCGAAGCACACCAGCATGCCCTGGATGTAGGGGCTCCAGAGGCCCCGGTTGTGGTCCAGTGGCAGCGCGAGCGGGCGCGAGAACAGCGCCAGGCCCGCGAAGCACAGGCTGGTGATGACCACGATGGTCCAGGTCGACCAGGCCTTCAGCAGCACCGCGCCCAGGATCACCTGCAGCAGGTAGAGAAAGACGAACGGGTTGGTCGCGCCGCCGCTCAGGTAGAGCTGGGCCGTGAGCGTGGCCACGTCGACCAGCAGCGCGAGGAACAGCTCGCCGTTGGTCACCCGGCGATGGGTGCGCGAGCGCAGCAGGCTCACCATGTTGAAGAGCGCCAGGCAGGTGAGCACCTGCAGCATGTTGTCCAGCGGCAGCCGGATGCCGAAGCCGTAGTGGACCATCAGGATGGTGGCCACCTGCCCGACCACCGCGAACCAGCGCAGCTGGATCAGCTGCTGCATGTTCTTGTGGCCGGTGGCGTTGTCCAGGCTCGCGACGCCTGCGCGGGGAGCGGGCAGTTCGCCCGCGACCGCTTCAGTCGCGGTGCGCATCGGGGCGAGGGCTGGGGTCGGCATGGGGCGCATTTTCGCTGCTGCCGCCGGGAGCCCGCCCGGCGCGCTTGCGCCCGTCGCGCCAGACGAACCAGGCGGCGCCCAGCACCATCAGCGCCAGCCCGTACCAGGTGAGGGCGTAGACGAGGTGGCTGTTGGGAAAGGCGATGACCGTGAGGCCGCGCACGGGGTAGTCGGCCATGTCGGCCGCTTGGGGCGAGAGCGACGGATCGGCCTCGGCATCGACGAAATAGGGCGCCACCTCATTCAGCCCGCGTGCCGCGCCGATGGCCTGCACGTCGCGCGAGAACCAGCGGTCTGCGGCCGGGTCGTTCTTGCGGAGGAACCCGCCCTTGGGTTCGGTGATGCGCAAGAGGCCGGCGATCGTGACCTCGCCCTTCGCCTCGGTGGTCGCGCGGCTCGCGCGTTCGCGGGCTTCGGGCGGCACGAAGCCTCGATTGACCAGAATCACCGTGCCGTCGGCTGCCTGCAATGGCGTGAGCACCCAGAAGCCGGCGCCGAGCCGGGTGCTGGCCTGGGTCAGCGTTTCCTTGTCGTGCAGGAAGGTGCCGGTGACGTGCAGGTGGCGGTATTCGTCATTGGCCGCGTTCACTCGCGGCCAGTCGGCGCGCGCGGGGGGCTCGGCGGCCGGGGCATGCACGCGCTGGTCGACGCGGGCGATGAGATCGAGCTTCCAGGCTCGGCGCTCGACTTGCCAGGTACCGAGCGCGAAGAAGCCGGCAAAGGCCAGCACCGCGCAGACCGCCAGTGCCATCCGGGCAGCCGCGGAGCGCGGTCGGCTGGCCGGTTTGTTGTTGTGGCTGAGGTGGTCTGGCGCGGGAGGCGTCAAGGCATGTTCTTCATGTCGTGCACCGACATCGGCATCATGTTCGTGTTCATGTGATACATGACCCAGAGCGATCCGGCCAGCGTGATGACGACGAGCACGATCGTGAAGATCAGTGCCAGCATGTTCCAGCCGCTCTCGGACTTGGCGTCCATGTGCAGGAAATAGATCATGTGGACCACGATCTGCACCGCGGCGAAGCCCAGGATGATGAGCGACGTGGTGTTCGTGCTGGCGAAGGCCTTGCCCATGACGAGCCAGAACGGAATCGCGGTGAGGATCACGGCCAGCACGAAGCCGGTCATGTAGCCCTTGAAGGTGCTGTGGCTCACGGGGCCATCGTCGTGATGGTCGTCGTGCGTGTCATGACCGTGCGCGGCGGTGTCGATGTGGGCGCTCATTGAACAACCTCGTTGTGTGATACGTCGGCAATGGTCTTGTCGAGGAACACCGTGGAACCGGCTTTGCCGGGCCACTGGTGTTGCCCCCGGTAGGGGGTAGGAGAAGCGACACGAAGTGCGCGCAGCCTGGGGGCGAGCCTTATTGCTGCGCTCATGCCATCGATCCCATCAGGTAGACGAAAGTGAAGACGCCGATCCAGACCACGTCCAGAAAGTGCCAGAACATCGACAGGCACATCAGGCGGCGGCGGTTCGCGGCGGTGAAGCCGTGCTTGGGCAACTGGATCATCAGCACGATGAGCCAGATGATGCCGAAGCTCACGTGCAGGCCGTGGGTGCCGACCAGTGCGAAGAACGACGACAGGAACGCGCTGCGCTGCGGGCCCGCGCCTTCGTGCAGCAGGTGCGCGAATTCGTAGAGTTCCAGGCCGATGAAGCCCGCGCCAAGGAGGCCCGTGATGGCCAGCCACACGAGCACGCCGCCCATGCGCTTCTTCTGCATCTCGAGCATCGCGAAGCCGTAGGTGATCGACGACAGCAAGAGCAGCGAGGTGTTGATCGCCACCAGCGGCAGGTCGAACAGGTCAGCGCCCGAGGGGCCGGCCGCGTAGTTGCGGCCCAGCACGCCGTACACCGCGAACAGGCACGCGAAGATGAGGCAGTCGCTCATCAGGTAGAGCCAGAAGCCCAGCAGCGTGCCGTTTTCGGGGTGGTGGTCGTTGCCGACGTGGAACAGCTCGAACACGGGCGGCTTGCCCGTCTGGTCGCTATGGGGGTGCGAAGACCCCGGGGGGTGGAGAGCGGTGGTATCAGACATGGGCGGCTCCCGAGACTCCCAAGAGGCGCGTGCGCTCGCCCTCGGTGCGAACGACGTCTTCCGCGGGGATGTAGTAGTCGCGCTTGTAGTTGAAGGTGTGCGTGATCACGGCGACCAGCATGGCGACGAAGCCGACGCCCGCCACGAGCCACATCTGCCAGATCAGTGCGAAGCCGCAGAGCGCTGCCAGGGCTGCGATGATGAAGCCGGCGCTGGTGTTCTTGGGCATATGGATCGGAGTGAAGCCCTCGAGCGGACGCTCGTAGCCGCGGCGCTTCATGTCGGTCCAGGCATCGTTGTCATGGATGCGCGGCGTGAACGCGAAGTTGTAGGCCGGCGGCGGCGAGGAGGTCGACCATTCGAGCGTGCGGCCATTCCACGGATCGCCCGTGGTGTCGCGCAGCGATTCGCGGCGGATGTAGCTCACCACCAGCTGGATGATGAACGAAGCGATGCCCAGCGCGATCAGCACAGCACCGAAGGCGGCGATCTGGAACCAGATCTGCAGCGACATGTCCTGGAAGTGGCTCATGCGGCGGGTGACGCCCATCAGGCCCAGGATGTACAGCGGCATGAAGGCGAACCAGAAGCCCACGATCCAGAACCAGAACGAGCACTTGCCCCAGAACGGATCGAGCTTGTAGCCGAAGGCCTTCGGGTACCAGTAGGTGATGCCCGCCAGCATGCCGAACAGCACGCCGCCGATGATCACGTTGTGGAAGTGGGCGATCAGGAACAGGCTGTTGTGCAGCACGAAGTCGGCCGGCGGCACCGCCAGCAGCACGCCGGTCATGCCGCCGATCACGAAGGTGATCATGAAGCCGATGGTCCACATCATCGGCAGCTCGTAGCGGATGCGGCCGCGGTACATGGTGAAGAGCCAGTTGAAGATCTTCGCGCCCGTCGGGATCGAGATGATCATCGTCGTGATGCCGAAGAATGAATTCACGCTGGCGCCCGAGCCCATGGTGAAGAAGTGGTGCAGCCACACGAGGTACGAGAGGATCGTGATCACGACCGTGGCGTACACCATCGAGGCGTAGCCGAAGAGGCGCTTGCCCGAGAAGGTGGAGACCACTTCCGAGAAGATGCCGAAGGCCGGCAGGATCAGGATGTACACCTCGGGGTGGCCCCAGATCCAGATCAGGTTCACGTACATCATGGCGTTGCCGCCCAGGTCGTTCGTGAAGAAGTTGGTGCCGACGTAGCGGTCGAGCGACAGCAGGGCCAGCACGGCGGTCAGCACCGGGAAGGCAGCGACGATCAGCACGTTGGTGCAGAGGGCGGTCCAGGTGAAGACGGGCATCTTCATCATGGTCATGCCGGGCGCGCGCATCTTCACGATGGTCGCCAGCAGGTTCACGCCGGATAGCAATGTGCCTACCCCCGCTATCTGCAACGACCATATGTAGTAGTCCACCCCCACGTCCGGACTGAACAGGATGCCCGACAGCGGCGGGTAGGCCAGCCAGCCGGTCTTGGCGAACTCGCCGACGAACAGCGACGCCATCACCAGGCCCGCGCCGAAGGTGGTCATCCAGAAGCTGAAGTTGTTCAGGAACGGAAAGGCCACGTCGCGCGCGCCGATCTGCAGCGGCACCACGAAGTTCATGAGGCCCGTGACCAGCGGCATCGCCACGAAGAAGATCATGATCACGCCGTGGGCGGTGAAGACCTGGTCGTAGTGGTGCGGCGGCAAAAAGCCCGCGTTGTCGCCGAAGGCGAAGGCCTGCTGGGCCCGCATCATGATGGCGTCGGAGAAGCCGCGCAGCAGCATCACCAGGCCCAGGATGATGTACATGATGCCGATCTTCTTGTGGTCGATGCTGGTGATCCAGTCGCGCCACAGCACGCCCCACACCTTGAAGTAGGTGATGGCGCCCAGGAGGGCGATGCCGCCGAGCACGACGGCGATGAAGGTCACGAGCAGGATGGGCTCGTGAAAGGGAATCGCCTCCCAGGTGAGGCGGCCGAAGACGAGCTTCGTCAGGTCAAGGTTCGCGAGCATCGTCATTCTTCGGTGGTGCACATCGCCGTGACGTACTTACGCTTGGGCGAGTTGAGGGTGTCGGGTTGCCAGCTCTGCATGGTGGCGACGTTGAAGGCGCCGGGCTTGCCCAGGCCGCCGTCGGCGTCGATGGCCATCATCTGGCTCATGCACATCTTGTTGCGGTCGACGCAGCGGTTGAGGATGGCGTTGTACAGGTCGGCGTCGACGGTCGCGTAGTGGCGCACGGGCTCGCGCTCGCTGGGCACTTCGAGCTTCGTGTAGCCCTCGCGGGTGAGCTCGCCTTCCTTGCCGGCCTTGACCTTGGCAACCCACTGGTCGAAGTCGCCGCTGCTCAGGCCGTGGAACTTGAAGCGCATGCCCGAGAAGCCCGCGCCGCTGTAGTTGGCCGAGAAGCCTTCGAACTCGCCCGGCTTGTTGATCACCGCGTGCAGCTTGGTTTCCATGCCCGGCATGGCGTAGATCTGGCCGGCCAGCGCGGGAATGAAGAAGGAGTTCATCACCGAGGAGGCCGTGATCTTGAAGCTGATCGGCACGTCCACCGGCGCGGCCAACTCATTCACCGTGGCGATGCCCTGCTCGGGGTAGATGAAGAGCCACTTCCAGTCGAGTGCCACCACTTCGACCACCAGCGGCTTGGTCTCGGGCGAGATCTGGCGCTTGGCATCCAGGCGGCTCAGGGGCCGGTAGGGGTCGAGCGTGTGGGTGCTGATCCAGGTGATCGCGC
This sequence comes from Variovorax sp. ZS18.2.2, assembly GCF_024701975.1. Classification (GTDB taxonomy): domain Bacteria; phylum Pseudomonadota; class Gammaproteobacteria; order Burkholderiales; family Burkholderiaceae_C; genus Variovorax. The sequence goes on along the minus strand of NZ_JANLNM010000003.1, from coordinate 372,556 downwards.
CGAGCGCGATGATGATCAGCAGCGGCGCGGCCCAGATCGCGAGTTCGAGCTGGGTGGAGTGGTCCCAGTCGGGGCTGTAGGTGGCCTCCTTGTTCGACTGGCGGTAGCGCCAGGCGAAGAAGATGGTCAGTCCGATCACCGGGATGATGATGATCAGCATCAGCACGGTGGACACGACGATCAGTCGGCCCTGCTGGTTGGCGATGTCGCCGGAGGGGTTCATGAGCACCGTGTTGCAGCCCGCCAGGAAGGCGAGGGGAAGCAACACGAGCCATCGGCGAAGGGATAGGAGGGTGGGCATGCCGAAGAGAAAGAAAGAGGTGCGTGGGCTGCGCAAAGACTCCACAATCTACGACCAAAGGTTCCCGCCGCCTATTGGACGTTTTGTCCTATGGCGGGAATCCCCGTTCGGTGAGACGCTTGGAGCCTCTGTTCAATGGTCTACCTTTGTCACTGCCGGTGACACCCGAATTACAAAACGCAATGACGACGACGTCCAGCATCAGTCCGCAAGGCGCACAGCCTGTGCCGAACACGTCCGGAAACGGCGCCAGCCTGAGCCAGAGTGGCGACGCCGATCACTCGCATATCGCCCCGGGCGAGATCGCGGTCGGCGTGATCATCGGCCGCGCCTCCGAATATTTCGACTTCTTCGTCTACGGCATCGCCTCGGTGCTGGTGTTTCCGTACATCTTCTTTCCGTTCGAGCAGCGCCTGGAGGGAATCCTTTACGCGTTCGTGGTCTTCTCGTTCGCCTTCATCGCACGGCCGTTCGGAACTGTCATCTCGATGTCGATCCAGCGACGATTCGGGCGCGAAACCAAGCTGACCATCGCACTGTTCCTGCTGGGCACGTCCACGGCCGGCATCGCTTTCCTGCCGGGCTATGACAGCATCGGGTTCACGGCGATCGTGCTGCTGTCGGTGTTCCGTTTCTGCCAGGGCCTGGCGCTCGGCGGCTCGTGGGACGGCCTGCCGTCGCTGCTGGCGCTGAACGCACCGCCCAATAAGCGCGGCTGGTACGCCATGCTGGGCCAGCTGGGCGCGCCCATCGGCTTCTTCATTGCCAGCGCGCTGTTTGCGTTTCTCTACGCCAGCCTGTCGATCAAGGACTTCCTCGACTGGGGCTGGCGCTACACCTTCTACGTGGCCTTCGCGATCAACGTGGTGGCACTGTTCGCGCGCCTGCGGCTGGTGGCGACCGAAGAGTATTCGCGCCTGCTCGAAGAGCGCGAGCTGCAGCCCACCAGCGTGGTCGAGCTGACCCGCTCGCAGGGCACCAACTTGCTGATCGGTGCGTTCGCCGCGCTGGCCAGCTATGCGCTGTTCCATCTGATCACCGTGTTCCCGTTGTCGTGGATCACGCTGTACTCGGACCAGTCGATCACCGAATTCCTGGTGGTGCAGATGATTGGCGCGGTGTTCTGCGCCGGCGGCATCGTGGCCTCGGGCCTGATCGCCGACCGCGTGGGACGCCGTTTCACTTTGGGCGGCCTGGCCGCACTGATCGCGGTGTTCAGCGGCTTTGCGCCCACGCTGCTCGACGGCGGCCGCCTCGGGCAGGACGTGTTCATCCTGCTGGGCTTCGTGCTGCTGGGCCTGTCTTACGGTCAGGCGGCAGGTGCCGTGACCTCGAACTTCGAACCCAAGTACCGCTACACCGGCGCGGCACTCACGGCCGACTTGGCCTGGCTGATCGGCGCCGCGTTCGCACCGCTGGTGGCGCTGGGGCTGTCGGCGAACTTCGGGTTGGCTTACGTGAGCGTCTACCTGCTCTCGGGCGCGGCCGGCACGCTGGCGGCGCTGGGCTTGAACCGGGCCTTGGTGCGCGACTGAGCGCATCGAAAGCTGTTGCTGAAAAGGGGCCTTCCGGCCCCTTTTTCTTTTCCGATTCTGCGGTGTGCTGCCTTAGGATTCGCCCATGTTCTCCGCCGCCATCTTCGACATGGACGGGCTTCTCATCGACTCGGAGCGGCCCATCATGGCCGCCTGGATCGAAGCGGCCCGCACGCTCGACATCGAGCTTTCGCACAGCGAGTACCTGCAGGTCGTGGGCCTCGCCACCTCGGAGTCCGAGGTGATCCTCGGCGCGCTGCTCGGCGGGCCCGATGCCTACCGCCACGCGATCGAGCACGTTCGCAAACTGCTGCAGCTGGAGCGCTCGGATGGCACGCCGCTCTTTCCCATCAAACCCGGCGCGGCCGAGTTCTTGACCGCATTGCGCCAACGCGGCACGCGTTGCGCCGTGGCGTCGTCGTCCACCAGCGGGCAGATCCAGGCCTGCCTCGGCAGCCTCGACGTGCTCCATCACTTCGATGCCTTTGCAGGCGGTGACGAGGTGGCGCGCGCCAAGCCCGATCCGGCGCTCTACCTGCTCGCGGCCTCGCGCCTGGGCGTGGACCCGGCGGAGTGCATCGCCTTCGAGGACAGCGAGAACGGCGCCAAGGCCGCGCTGGCGGCGGGGCTGCGTGTCGTGATCGTGCCGGACCTCAAGCATCCGCCTGCATCGATCGTCGAGCGGGCCTTTCACGTGCTCAACTCGCTGCACGACGCAACGGCGCACCTGCCGCGCTGGTTTCCCGAGCGCCCGACCGGCAGCCTGGCGGCATGACGGTGCTGCGACGGCATCTGCTTCTGGGCACCGCCCTCGTGCCGCTGGGCAGGGGCGCCCAGGCACAGCGCTTGCCGATGCAAAAGGCGAAGCGGATGAACGGCAGCCTGCAGGCGTTCGACCTCTCGCTCACCGAGAAGTCCACGGCGCCCGATGGAACGATGTCCGTGGTGGCCGAGGCCGATGCGGGCGTCGAAGTCGTCGGCCTGGCCATCGACATCGGGCCCGACTGGAAAGTGGTGAACCCGCAGATGCATGTGCTGAGCTACACCGGCGAGCTGCGGTTGCGCAGCCTCGGGCCGCGCAGCGATGCGTTTGTCAGGTTCATTGCGAAAGCGCACGGTCTCGCCATTGCGACCGATGCCATGGCGACCGAACGGCGGGTGCAGGTGATCAGCAACTTCCCACCGGGTGCGGACCTCGTGCTGAATGCAGGCGGCCGGGTCGACCGCGACACATCGGTCTGGATGCGCATCGACTGGCCGCACAGGCTTTTTTCCATCGGCTCCAGCGATGCGCAGCACCTGCTTGACGTGCTGACGCGCGCGGCTTGAAACTCTCCGCAATCCGGAGGTCCGCATGGCCATCAAGATCGGCACCCTGTGCCACGTCGTCGACAGCTGCCTCGCCTCGCCGATGACCGAGCGCGCGGTCGGCCGCATCGTGGAGGTGGTCTCGGCGCCCTATGAAGCGCCCAGCGAGCGCTACCTGCCCGGCACCTACTACGACGTGCAGTTCGAGGGCTGGACCTTTTATTGTCGCAGCGACAAGCTCGTGCCCATCTCCGATCCCGATGCGGATATCGGCAGTTGGGAAGACGAGTTCATCGACATCCCCGCAAGCCAGGCTCAGAGCACTTCGTCGCGCAACTGCGGGAACACCTTCGACACCTTCGCGAGCAGGTAGTCGCCATAGCGGCCGCTGAAGGCGTGCACGTTGGCGCGGTCCCAGCGCTCGGCGCTGTCGTCGAGTGCCTTGGCGCCCGCAAGCCCTTCGATGCGCTGCACGCGCGCTTCGAAATTCGGATCGAAGAACAGCGGAAACGACAGCCGGTTGCGCCCCGAGGTGTTGCGCTTCACGCGATGCGGCGTCGACTTGTAGAGCCCGCCGGTCATGCGGTCGAGCATGTCGCCGATGTTGCAGACGAAGGAGCCCGCAATCGGCGGTGCGTCGATCCAGCCGCCCGGCGTGTGCACCGCGAGGCCGCCCACGCTGTCCTGGTGCAGGACGGTGAGGAGGCCATAGTCGGTGTGCTCGCCCACGCCCCATTGCACGTCGAGCCCTTCGGGCACCGGCTGCGAGGGGTAGTTGAAAAGGCGGAACAGGATCAGCGGATCGGCGGTGTAGCGCTCGGCGAAATACGACGCCGGCAGACCGAGGCTCAGTGCAATGCCTTCCATCAGGCGATGGCCGAGCTGCGTCACCGCAGCCATGTACTCAAGGATGGTCTCGCGAAAGCCTGGCACATCGGGAAACAGATTCGGCCCATGCACCGGCGTCTTCGCCTGCACCAGCGTATGCGTGGCGGGCAGTTCGGTGCCGAGGTAGAGGCCTTCCTTCCAGTCGGGCCGACCCGAGGTCAGCTCGCCGCCGAGCGGGAAGAAGCCGCGCCACGCGCGCCCGCCCAGGGCCATGCGCCACTGCATCTTGGTTTCTTCGGGCAGCTCGAAGAATCGGTGGCTCAGGTCTTCGAGCCGTTGCACCAGCGCGGCATCGACGCCGTGACCCGTGACATAGAAGAAGCCGTGCGCGCGGCAGGCGGCACCGATCTGCGCGGCCACGTCGCTGCGTTCGGGCGCGCCGGCCACGAGCGGCGCGACGTCGATCACGGGCAGCGAAAGAAGAGGGGCGGTGGTGGTCATGGTCGAAGAGAGCATGTCACGCGTCGCGGGCAAACGGCGAACGGATGTCCGAAAGAAACTGCTGCGCACGCGGATGCTGCGGCCGGTTGAAAAAATCGTCGGGCGTCGCGCGTTCGAGCACCTTGCCTTCGTCCATGAAGATCACGCGGTCGGCCACCTCGCGCGCGAAGCCCATCTCGTGCGTCACGCAGACCATGGTCATGCCGTCGCGCGTGAGGTCGCGCATCACCAGCAGCACCTCGCCGACCATCTCGGGGTCGAGCGCGCTGGTGGGTTCGTCGAACAGCATCAGCGGTGGCTGCATCGCGAGCGCGCGCGCAATCGCCACGCGCTGCTGTTGCCCGCCCGAGAGCTCGCTCGGCCACGCATTGGCCTTGTTCGCGAGGCCCACGCGGTGCAGCAGCGCCATCGCGCGTTCCTCGGCCTCCTTGCGTGTAAGGCCGCGCAATTGCATCGGCGCCATCGTGCAGTTCTGCAGCACCGTGAGGTGCGGGAACAGGTTGAACTGCTGGAACACGAAGCCGATGCGCGAGCGGAACGCGTTCACGTCTGTGCCGGGCGCGTGAATGTCCTGGCCCTCGAAGAGGATGCGGCCCGACTGGATCGGCTCCAGCCGGTTGAAGGTGCGGATCAGCGTCGACTTGCCCGAGCCCGAAGGCCCGCACACCACGACGACCTCGCCCTTGTGGATGGTCTCGTTGATGTCGACCAGGGCCTGGTAGCTGCCGTACCACTTGTTGACGTTCTGCAGTTCGATCATGCGGACACCTTGGAGGCCGTGGTGGACATGCCGCGGCGCGCGAGCCGACGCTCCAGCCAATAGGCAAAGCGCGACAGGCCGAAGCAAAGAATGAAATACGTGCCGCCCAGGATCAGGTAGATCTGCGCGGGCTTGGTGAACACCTGCGTGTTGATCTGCGTCGCGATGAACGACACCTCGGCCAGGCCGATGATGTAGCCGAGCGAGGTCTCCTTGATGGTCGAGACGAACTGATTCACCAGCGAGGGCAGCATGCTGCGCAGCGCCTGCGGCAACACCACGAGGCGCATCGCGCGGAAGTAGCTCAGGCCGAGCGCACGCGCCGTTTCCATCTGCCCGCGCGGCAGGCCCTGGATGCCGGCGCGCACGATCTCGGCGAGGTAGGCGGCATCGAAGATCACGAGCGCGATCAGCATGGTGGTGAACTGGTCGGTCTTCACGCCCGTCACGCTGGGCAGGAAGAAGTAGGCCCAGAAGATCACCATCAGCAGCGGCAGGCCGCGCACCACGAACACGAAGCCCGTCACCGGCCAGCGGAGCCACCGCCACGGGCTCACGCGCGCGAGGCCGAGCACGATGCCCAGCGGCAGCGCAAGCACGAGCCCGCACGAGGCCAGCAGCAGCGTGAGCACCAGTCCGCCGAGCGGGCCGTTCGGGTACTGCCCGATGAGGAAGTAGACCCAGTAGTCGTTGATGATCTGAAGCATCAGCAATGGCCCCCACGCTCGGCACTGCGTGTCCTCGCTGCCCCCCGAGGGGGCCGCTCGCGCCTTGGGGCGGCCCGGCGCCGCTCGAACGCGTTCATATCGTCCGCACCGGGAACCGGTGGTGATACCAAGTGGCGAGGCCGGTGATGGCCAGCGACACCGTCAGGTACGCCACGCTCGCGAACGCGAACGACTCGAAGCTGCGGAAGGTCGCGCTCTCGACCTGCCCGGCCTGGTACATCAGCTCGGCCACGCCGATCACGGTGGCGATCGAGGTGTTCTTCCAGAGGCTCAGCGTCTGCGAGATCAGCGGCGGCACGGTGATGCGCAGTGCCTGCGGCAGCACGACGCGGCGCATGGTGTCCAGGAAGCCGAAGCCCAGCGCGCGCCCGGCCTCGAACTGCACGGTCGGTATCGCGCGGATGCCGCTGCGGATGTCTTCCGCCATGAAGGCCGCCGTGTACAGCGCGAGCGCGACGATGGCGCTGTAGGCCTCGATGTGGCCCGCATAGAGCCATTGCTTGATGCCGTCGGGCAGCAGCTCGGGCGCGCCGAAATACCAGAAGAGCATGTGCGCGAGCAGCGGAATGTTGCGGATCGACTCCACGTACGCAAAACCGAGCCAGCGCAGCGGCGCGACCGGCGAGAGGCGCAGCAGCGCCACCACCAGCGCGATGGGCAGCGCCAGCACGAGCGCGGCGGCGAGCAGCTGCAGCGAGAGCAGGAGGCCCGCGACGAGCATGTCGTGGTACTTGCCGGTCAGCAGCAAGGAATAGTCGAACAGGGGCATGGGGGGCGACAGTATCACCGTCGCGAGGGGATTGACTCCCTCCCGTTCCGGGGGAGGGTTGGGTGGGGGCACGACGGCGATCGATGCGCCGCGGCTTGCTCAAAGGTCGCTTGCCCCCATCCCGGCCTTCCCCCAGAGGGGGAAGGAGAAAGTCAGAAGACCGGTCAGTCGATCTTGTCGCTGTCCAGCTTGAAGTCGCGCGTCTGGAAGCCCGATGCGGTGTCCGGCCCGTACCACTTCACGAAGATCTTCTGCGCCTCGCCCGATTTCTCGAGCTCGCGCAGCGTGTCGTCCACCACCGCCTTCAGGCCGCTCTCGCCCTTCTTGATGCCGATGGCCAGCGCCTCGGTGCTCAGGTTCTGCTTGAGCACCACGTACTGCGCCTTCGCCGGACCGAGCTTGGCGTAGCTGCGCAGCAGCGCGGCCTCGTCGTCCACGTAGCCGACGCCCTTGCCTTGCTGCAGCGCCTGGAAGGCCTGCTGGCTCGTGTCGAAGGTCACGACCTCTGCGGTGGGCACGGCCTTGCGGATGTTGGGCTCCTGCGTGCCGCCGCGGATGGTCAGCACCTTCTTGCCGCCCAGCTGCGGGATGTCGGCGATGCCGCTGTCCTTCTTCACGATGGCCTTCTGGCCGGTCACGAAGGTGGTGAGCGAGAAGTCGATCTGCGCCTCGCGCTCCTTGTTGTGCGTGAGGCCGGCGGCCACCAGGTCCACGTGGCCCTGCTGCAGCTCGGGAATGCGCGCGGCCACGGCGATTTGCTTGAGCACCGGCTTCACGCCGATCTTCTTGGCGATGGCGTTCACCAGGTCGACTTCGTAGCCGACGATCTGGCGCGTCTTCGGGTCGACGAAGGTGGCAGGCTCGTCGGTGCCGAGCACGCCGACCACGAGCTCGCCCTTTTTCTTGATGTCGGCGAGCTGGTCCGCGTGGGCGACGGTGCCCAAGAGGAAGGTGGAGGCGGCGAGGGCCGCGGCGAGCAGGGTGTGGCGCATGGTTGTTCTCTCTCCAATTGGAAATCAGGGCCGAACCATATCAATAAAACCTCTGATTATTAAATCGTCAATCGACATATGCATATGGCGCGTATGGGATGCCTCCGCGACCGGCTGGGTTAAATTCGCGGCCTTCCCGGCATCACATCCAGCGAGGTCTTCATGATCATCAAACCGCGCGTGCGCGGCTTCATCTGCGTCACGACCCATCCCACGGGCTGCGAAGCCAACGTCAGGCAGCAGATCGACTACGTGCTGGCGCAGGGCCGGATCGCTGGAGGGCCGAAGAAGGTGCTCGTCATCGGCGCATCGACCGGCTACGGCCTCGCCGCGCGCATCACCGCGGCCTTCGGCAGCGGCGCCGATACGTTGGGCGTTTTCTTCGAGCGGCCCGGCAGCGAGAGCAAGCCCGGCTCGCCCGGCTGGTACAACACCGCCGCCTTCCATCGCGCGGCGGCCGAAGAAGGCCTCTACGCGAAGAGCATCAACGGCGACGGCTTCTCCGACGACGTGAAGCAGAAGACCATCGATGCGATCCGCGCGGACCTCGGCCAGGTCGACCTCGTCGTCTACAGCCTGGCCGCGCCGCGGCGCACCCACCCGAAGACCGGCCAGGTCTTCAACTCGACGCTCAAGCCCATCGGCAAAGCCGTGACCCTGCGGGGCCTGGACACCGACAACGAGGTCGTCAAGGAAACCGTGCTGGAGCCCGCCACAGAGGAAGAAATAGCCAACACCGTCGCCGTGATGGGCGGCGAGGACTGGCAGATGTGGATCGACGCGCTGCAGGCCGCCGGCGTGCTGGCCGAAGGCGCGAAGACCACCGCCTTCACCTACCTGGGCGAGCAGATCACGCACGACATCTACTGGAACGGCTCCATCGGCGCCGCCAAGAAGGACCTCGATCAGAAGGTGCTCGGCCTGCGCGCCGGGCTGGCCGCGAAGGGCGGCGATGCGCGCGTCTCGGTGTTGAAGGCGGTCGTGACGCAGGCGAGTTCGGCTATTCCGATGATGCCGCTGTACCTGTCGCTGCTCTTCAAGGTGATGAAGGAAAAGGGCACGCACGAAGGCTGCATTGAGCAGGTCCACGGCCTGTTTGCCGAGAGCCTCTACGGCAACACCCCGCACCTCGACGACGAAGGACGCCTGCGCGCGGACTACAAGGAACTGGCTCCCGACGTGCAGGCGCGCGTGGTCGAACTCTGGCCCCAGGTCACGAGCGAGAACATCCATGAACTCACCGACTTCGCGGGTTACAAGACCGAGTTCCTGCGCCTCTTCGGCTTCGCGGTCGAAGGCGTGGACTACGAGGCGGACGTGAACCCCGATGTGGGCATTCCGAACCTCGTGCAGGCCTAGACACACGCAGAGGGATACTCCCGCCCATGCAGATTCAAGAAAAGCCGCCCGCCGGCACCCCCTTCGAGCGGATTGGCGGCGAGCCGAAAGTGGAGGCGCTGGTCGAGCGCTTCTACGACCTGATGGACCTCGAGCCCGCCTACGCGCAACTTCGCGCCGTGCACGGCACCAGCCTCGACAACGCGCGCCAGCGCCTCTTCTGGTTCCTGTGCGGCTGGCTCGGCGGCCCGCAGCACTACACCGATCGCTTCGGCCATCCGATGTTGCGCGCGCGTCATCTGCCGCAGAGCATCGGTGGCCACAGCATCGGCATCAAGGAGCGCGACCAGTGGCTCGCCTGCATGGACCAGGCGATGGGCGAGACCGGCGTGCCCGATGACTTGCGCGAAAGGCTGCGGACCTCGTTCTTCCAGACCGCCGACTGGATGCGCAATCGCGGCGAATAAAAACAGACACCGATTCCGAAAGACTTTCCCTCATGAATTCCATCGTCATCATCGGCGGCGGCCACGCCGCGGCCCAGCTTTGCGCCGGACTTGCCGAAGCCGGGCAGGGCGCGCGCGTGCACCTGGTCTGCGAAGAGGCCTGCGAGCCGTACCACCGGCCACCGCTCTCGAAGGCATTTCTCAAGAGCGCCGAAGAAACCACGCAGCCCCACAAGGCCGCCGACTGGTACCGCGAAGCGGGCATCACGCTGCACCTGGGCGATGCGGCCGTGGCCATCGACCGCGAGGCGCACACCGTCACGCTGCGCTCTGGCGCGGTACTGCCCTGGGAACGCCTGGTGCTCGCCACCGGCACGCGCGCACGTCAGATGCCCGACCTGAGGCCGGGGCTCGAGAACGTCGCGAGCCTGCGCGCCGCCGACGAGGCGCATCGCCTGCGGGAGCGGCTCGCCGGTGCGCAGCACGTCACCGTGCTCGGCGGCGGCTTCATCGGCCTCGAAGTGGCGGCTACCGCCAAGGCGCTAGGCAAGAGCGTGCAGGTGATCGAGAGCGCACCGCGCCTGCTGGGCCGCGCCGTGTCGCCCGAGCTGTCGGCGCATGTGCTCGCAACGCATCGCGCGGCGGGCATCGACATCGTGCTCGGCGCGCAGACCGGTGCGTTCGAGGTCGAGGGCGAGCGGCTGGTGTCGATCCAGGTCAACGGCGCAAGGCAGCCAGTCGACCTGCTGCTGCTCGGCATCGGCGCCGTGCCCGAGACCGCACTCGCGCAAGCCGGGGGCATCGAGTGCGCCGACGGCATCGTGGTCGATGGCCACATGCAGACCAGCGCGGCCGGCGTGCTCGCCGTGGGCGACTGCACGCGCTTCCCCGATCGCCGCGCGGGCCGCGCGCTGCGGCTCGAATCGGTGCAGAACGCGAACGATCAGGCACGCACCGCAGTTGCCACGCTGACTGGCGCGCCGCGACCGCACGATGCGGTCGCGTGGTTCTGGTCCGATCAGGGCAGCATGCGTTTGCAGATGGTGGGGCTGATGCCGGCTGAAGGCACGCCGGGTTTGACCAGCGTGCGCCGCCCCGGTCCCAAGCCCGAGGCGTTCTCGCTGTTCCACTATGTCGACGGACAGCTCGCATGCGTCGAATCGGTCAACGCGCCGGTCGATCACATGATGAGCCGCAAGCTGCTCGAAGCGGGGCGCAGTCCGGATCCGGTGGCGATTGCGGATGCGACGATTCCGCTCAAGAACCACCTGGCGTAACCGCGCCGCTCCGTGATGCGCGCGCAGGGCGGCTTCAGCGCCGCACCGGCGCCAGCAACACCACCAGAGCGCCCGCACCACCTTCGGCCGGCTTCGCCTGCACGAACGCGATCACTTCGTTCTTCTGGATCAGCCAGCGCTGCGTCTTGGTCTTGAGCACCGGCTGCTTGCCGGGCGACCCCAGCCCCTTGCCGTGCACCACGCGCACGCAGCGCAGGCCCTGCTTGTGCGCATTGCGGATGAACCCGCCGAGCGCCTCGCGCGCCTCGTCGCTGCGCAGGCCGTGCAGGTCGACCTGCGCCTGGATCGACCAGTCGCCCTTGCGCAGCCGCGCCGTCACGTCGGTGCCGATGCCGGGGCGGCGGAAGCTCATGGCGTCATCGACGTCCAGCAGCGTGGTCACGTCGAACTCGTCGGAGAGCGATTCGCGCAGCACGCGTTGCTCGTCGAGCTGGTGCTGCACCGGAATCGGCGCGGGCGGCTCGGGCGCGAGCGGCACCGCGGCCTTGCGGCGTAGCGGTTCGGTGGCGCCGATGGCGCGCGCGAACAGGTCTTTCTCGGCCGCGCGCTTGCGTTCGGCGGCGGCCTTGGCAGCCGCCTCGGCTGCTTCGCGTTCGCGCGTTTCGGCCAGCACGCGCTGTACCTGCTTGAGGTCGGCGAGATTCTTCAGCGTTTTGGGTGGAGAGGGGCGCGAGGCCATCAGAGCAATCCTTTTTCGGCCATCGAGAAGCTCTGCCCCGGGCTCACGATGACGTGGTCGATCACGCGCACGTCCACCAGCGAGAGCGCGGCGCTGAGCGTTTGCGTGAGCGATTCGTCGGCGCGCGAAGGTTCGATGCAGCCGCTCGGGTGGTTGTGTGCCAACACCACGGCCGCGGCCTGATGGTGCAGGGCGCGCATGACGATTTCGCGCGGATAGACGCTCGCCTGCGTGAGCGTTCCGCGAAACAGCTCCTCGAGCACGATCAGCCGGTGCTGCACGTCGAGGAACAGCACCGCAAACACCTCGTGCGGCCGCGAGCCGATGTGCAGCTGCACGTATTGCTTGACCGCATCGGGCGAGTCGAACACCGTGCGCTCCTTGAGCTGCTCGGCCATGGCGCGGCGGGCCAGTTCGAGCACCGCGATGAGTTCGGCACGCTTGGCGTCGCCGCCCATGCCCTTGACGACCTTCAGGTCCTCGGGGCCGGTGTGCAGCAACCCCGAGAGGCCGCCGAAGCGATCGAGCAGTTCCTGCGCCATCTGCAGCACGTTCTTGCCGGGCACGCCGGTGCGCAGCAGCAGCGCGAGCAGCTCGGCGTCGGCCAACGCCGCGGCGCCCCGGGCGATGAGTTTTTCGCGCGGGCGGGTGTTGGCGGGGAGATCCTTGAAAGCCATCGGAACCTGGGGGGAAATCTTGGGAAACCTTGGATGGGACGGGTGGAAGGCCCCCGTCCTTAAAATGCAGTCCAGTTTATCGGGACACCCACCTTGTCTTTGCCCACCTCTGCTGCCCCCATGTCCCCAATGTCCCATGTCGTGACTTCCGGCTCGTTCCTCACCCTGCACTACCGGCTGGCCGGGCCGGCGGGGGACATCATCAACACCTTCGCCGACAAGCCCGCGACCCTGTCGCTGGGCACCGGCGAACTTTCGCCTGCCATGGAGCAGCGCCTGCTGGGCCTCGAAGAAGGCACGCACGCCACCTTCGAACTGCCTGCCGGCGAGGCTTTCGGCGATCGCAATCCCGAGATGCAGCAATGGGTGGCGAAGAAGCTGCTCGCGCAGATGGGCGACCCCGACGAGAAATACGCGGTCGGTGACGTGGTGCAGTTCCCCACGCCGGATGGCACCGGCAGCTATGCGGGCGCGGTGATCGAATCGAGCGAGACCGCGGTGCGCTTCGACTTCAACCATCCGTTGGCTGGCCAGCCTGTGACCTTCGAGGTCCGTCTGATTGGGGTGCTATGAACCGGGGCATCGAGGAAGTCATCCTCGCCGAGCCGCGCGGTTTCTGCGCGGGTGTGGACCGCGCCATCGAGATCGTCGAGCGCGCCATCGCCAAGTTCGGCGCACCGATCTACGTGCGCCACGAGATCGTGCACAACACCTACGTGGTCAACGAACTGAAGTCCAAGGGCGCGATCTTCATCGAGGACCTGGCCGACGTGCCGCCCGGCGCCACGCTGGTGTTCAGCGCGCACGGCGTGAGCAAGGCGGTGGAGCAGGAGGCGCGCGACCGCGGCTTCGAGGTCTTCGATGCCACCTGCCCGCTGGTGACCAAGGTGCACGTCGAGGTGGCCAAGCTCGCCAAGGAAGGCTACGAATTCATCATGATCGGCCACAAGGGGCACCCCGAGGTCGAGGGCACGATGGGCCAGCTCTCCAGCGGCATCCACCTCGTGGAGGACGTGGCCGACGTGGCGAAGGTCTCGCCCGGGCAGACCGACAAGCTCGCGGTCGTCACGCAGACCACGCTCAGCGTGGACGACGCCGCCGAAATCGCCGCCGCGGTGCGCGCGCGCTTTCCCAACGTGCGCGAGCCCAAGCAGCAGGACATCTGCTACGCGACGCAGAACCGCCAGGACGCGGTGAAGATCATGAGCCCGCAGGTCGACCTCGTGATCGTGGTCGGCAGCCCCACCAGCTCCAACAGCAACCGGCTGCGCGAACTCGCGCAGCGCCTGGGCACCGAGAGCTACATGGTCGATTCGGCCGACGAACTCAAGCCCGAGTGGTTCGAGGGCAAGGGCCGCGTCGGCCTCACGGCCGGTGCCTCGGCGCCCGAGGTGCTGGTGCGCGAGGTGATCGATCGCGTGCGGGCTTTCGGCGCGGTGTCGGTCCGCAAGATGGACGGCATCGAGGAGACCATCAAGTTTCCGCTCCCCAAGGGCCTCAAGCTCGACGACATTCCGCCTCCGGGACACATCTCTTGAACAAGCAAACGACAAACTGGCGCTCTGAAATAGAAAGCGCCTCCCGCAGGCTGCGTGAACGCTCCGGCAATTTCCTGCGCCAGACACCGCTCTGGAAGCTGCCCGCATCCGCCTTCGGCATCGAGGTGCCCGGCGTGGAGGTCTGGCTCAAGCTCGAACACCTGCAGGTCAGCGGCAGCTTCAAGGCCCGCGGCATGATGAACCGGCTGCTCGCCAATGAAATCCCCGAGAGCGGCGTGGTCGTGGCCTCCGGCGGCAATGCCGGCATTGCCACAGCCGCGGCCGCCAAGGCGCTGGGCGTGCGCTGCCAGGTGTTTTTGCCCGGTGTGTCGCCCGAAGCCAAGCGCGCGCGCCTGCGTGCGCTGGGCGCCGAAGTGGTCGTGGTCGGCGAGCTGTACCCCGATGCGCTGGCTGCCTGCCTCACGCGGCAGAAGGAAACCGGCGCCTTGCTGACTCATGCCTACGACCAGCCTGAAGTGGTGGCCGGCGCGGGCACGCTGGGCCACGAGATCGAAGCGCAGGGCGGCTTGCCCGATTCGGTGCTCGTGAGCGTGGGCGGCGGTGGCCTCATCGGCGGTCTCGCCGGCTGGTTCGAGAAGCGCGCTCGCGTCGTGGCGCTGGAGCCCGAGAAGGCGCCGACGCTGTTCCGCGCGCGCGAAGCCGGCGAGCCGGTCGATGTCGAGGTCGGCGGCATCGCGGCCGATTCGCTCGGCGCACGCCGCATCGGCGCGATCTCGTGGGAGATCACGCAGCAGCAGGTGCAGGACGCGCTGCTGCTGTCCGACGAAGCCATCCGCGCCGCGCAGCAGTGGCTGTGGAAGGAACTGAAGCTCGCCGTGGAGCCGGCCGCCGCGCTGCCGCTGGCGGCGCTGCAGACCGGCGCCTATGTGCCGCGCGAGGGCGAGAAGGTGTGCCTGATCGTCTGCGGGGCGAACGTGGATCCGGCCACCGTCGCCTGAGATTGCGGGCAAGGCGGGGCGGCGTGACATCGCGCCCCACCTAAAATCGGCAGATGCTCGACATCACCCTGCTCCGAAAAGACTTGGCCTCCGCTGTGGCCGGCCTCGAAAAACGCAAGAAGAACCAGCCCTACCTCGATGTGTCGGCGTTCAGTGCGCTCGAAGCCGAACGCAAGACCGTCCAGACCCGCACCGAGGAAATCCAGGCGCGCCGCAACACGCTGAACAAGCAGATCGGCCCGCTCAAGGCCAAGGGCGAATCGACCGATGCGCTGATGGCCGAGGTCAACGCGCTCAAGGCCGAGCAGGAATCGCAATCCAAACGCCTCGAAGAGATCCAGCCCGAGCTGCAGGCCCTGCTGCTCGCCGTGCCCAACCTGCCGCACGCCAGCGTGCCGGTCGGCGAGGACGAGACCGGCAACGTCGAAGTGCGCCGCTGGAGCCCGCAAGGCGGCGCCGGCGCCAACGCCAAGCCGCTGGGCTTTGCCGCGAAGGACCATGTGGACCTCGGCGCACCGCTGGGCCTCGACTTCGAGATGGGCGCCAAGCTCGCCGGCTCGCGCTTCAGCGTGATGAAGGGCCCGATCGCCCGGCTGCACCGCGCGCTCGCGCAGTTCATGCTCGACACCCAGACCGAGAAGCACGGCTATGCCGAGTGCTACGTGCCCTACATCGTCAACGCCGCCACATTGAGCGGCACCGGCCAGCTGCCCAAGTTCGAAGGCGACCTCTTCGCCGTGAAAAAGGGCGGCCAGGACGGCGAGCCCGCGCCGGACCATTCGGCGCTGTACCTCATCCCGACCAGTGAAGTGCCGCTGACCAATTTCGTGCGCGACGAGGTGGTGGCCGAGTCGCAATTGCCGATCAAGCTCACGGCGCACACGCCATGCTTCCGGTCGGAAGCCGGCAGCGCGGGGCGCGACACGCGCGGCATGATCCGCCAGCACCAGTTCGACAAGGTCGAGATGGTGCAGATCGTCCACCCCGAGACGAGCTACGACGCGCTCGAACAGATGACCGGCCATGCCGAGGTCGTGCTGCAGGCGCTGGAACTGCCGTACCGCGTGGTGCTGCTGTGCACCGGCGACATGGGTTTCACCGCCGCCAAGACCTACGACCTGGAGGTCTGGCTACCGGCGCAGGACACCTACCGCGAGATCAGCTCGGTCTCGAACTGCGAGGCCTTCCAGGCGCGCCGGCTGCAGGCGCGTTTCAAGAATGCGCAGGGCAAGAACGAACTCGTGCACACCCTGAACGGCTCCGGCCTGGCGGTGGGGCGCGCGCTGGTGGCGGTGCTCGAAAACCACCAGAACGAGGACGGCTCGATCAACGTGCCGGCCGCGCTGCGGCCTTACATCGGCGGACTGGAAGTGTTGCGCGGTTGAGCGTGCGGGCTTCAAAAGACCCGTTTTTATCCGCTATAATCGTAGGCTCGACAGCACCGGAGAGGTGGCAGAGTGGTCGAATGTACCTGACTCGAAATCAGGCGTACTAGCGATAGTACCGAGGGTTCGAATCCCTCCCTCTCCTCCAAGAATGGCCCCGCAAGGGGCTATTTTTTCGCCTATTCCCCACCGAAACCGCTGCAGAATCAACGCCTTAGCCGTTTCTCTGCCCCTGCGTTCCGGTCAATTCCCCACCTTCAAACGCCGTCCCACACCGGCAACCGGTAGGCATCCGTGTAGGCATTGAGCGGCATCCGATTCACGATGCCTACAAACACGCTCACCGATCACCTCTGCAAGACGGCCAAGCCGACGGCCAAGGACCGCAAGATCTTCGACGGCCACGGCCTCTATCTCTTCGTCAGCGCCAAGGGCGCGAAGGTCTGGCGGATGGCCTATCGGGTCGACGGCAAGCCGAAAACGAAGTCTCTGGGCGACTATCCGCTGCTCAGCCTGGCTGAAGCGAGGGTCCGATGCGCTGAGCTGCGCAAAGGCCTCCAGGCGGGGGTAGTACCGACAACCAAGAAAAAACGCGCTGCATCGACGTTCTGGCAAGACTGTGAGGCTTTCTGGAATGGAAGGCAGGACGTCTCCCCTGACTATCGGGCGAATGCGCTGCGCGGCATCGAGCTCCATCTCAAGCCCAACCTCGGTGACCTGGCCACCGCAGAGATCGATCGGGGGATGCTGCTGGCCGAGCTCAACCGCATGGACGCCGGCGGCAAGTTCGTCTACGTGCGCAAGGTCCGTATGTGGGTGTCGCAGGTCTTCGACTGGGCGGTGGAGCAGGAGCTGGCCAGCATCAACCCGGCCGAGCTGATCAACCCGAAAAAGGCCTTCGGTCGACGCAAGGTGAAGAACCACGCCTCGCTCGAGCTGGCTGAGGTTCACGAGTTCGTCCGCCGGCTCGGGTTCGAAAAGGATCTCAACTCGGTGCTGGCCTGCAAGTTCCTCGCTTACACGTGGGTGCGTACCAACGAAATGCGGATGATGAAGTTCGACGAGGTCGACGGCGACACCTGGTTGATCGGCGGCGAGCGGATGAAGCGCGACAAGGATCACATCGTGCCGTTGTCGCGCCAGGCGCTGGAGATCCTCGAAAAGATGCGGGCCCGCCGGCGGCCGGGCTGCGACTACGTGTTCCCAGCCGATCACCGGATCGATCGGCCGATCAGCGAGAACGGCGTGCTAGCGCTGATCGCTCGGCTTGGCTACAAGGGGGAAATGACGGGACACGGGTGGCGCTCGATAGCGTCGACGTGGGCCAATGAGGAGGGCTACGGCGCGGATGCCATCGAGAGGCAGCTCGCGCACTCACCTGAAGACAAGGTGAGGGCGGCCTACAACCGCGCCGAATACATGAGAGAGCGCAGGCCCATGCTGCAGGCCTGGGCAGACTGGTTAGAGAAGCCCTATGCCGGCAGCGCGGAGGGTTGAGAGGCGCCAGCCCATCGTCTTTTGGCTGATGTGGACGTCGGGCGGCGGGATCTTCTTTGCCTTGAGCCAACGGCGCACGGCTTCAGAGCCAACGCCGGTCATCTGGCACAGCTCGCTGCGATAGATCACTCGATCTTCGGCAGGGGCGGCGGCCGCCGCTGATTGGTCGACGGTATCGGTCATAGCAAACTTCCTTGTTGCCCTTCGGCACGTGCGACCTGGTCGATCGCAACTTTCATCACGCGCAGGTAATCGGCCGACGGCCGCTTGTCGACCTCCTGGCCAGGACGGTAGTGGCGCCAGATCTCGCGCTGCTGCGTCAGAGGCACCATGGCCCAGTGCTTACCGCACATCAGGTACTTCGGGGGCACGGCCTTGTCGCAGCCGTCGGCATGGCACGTGTGCGTCATGCGCGAGCTCCGAAGAGAGTGGGAAAGGCGCGGCGCTGCGGATCTGCGGACTTGTCGAGCCGGCGCGGATTGAGCTGTTCGCGGTAGCAGGCCTTGCAGCAGTAGAAGAGGCGGTGGACGCCTTCGGGATCGCCGAAGAAGAACTCGCGATCGGCCGGCCACCATTCATCGCACTTCGTGCACAGCTTCTCGACGCCATCGACCGTCTCGCGCAGGCGTGGGTGAGTCACAGGGGAAGCGGTGCTCATGCCAGAACTCCCTGCAACTGGTCGACGTGGCCGGCGGGTAGGCACATCGCTTGAATGATCGGCGGCTTGGGCACGTAGCGTTGGGCCTCGGCCGCGCTGAGCTGTAGCAGCTGCCACTCGTGCAGATCCACCGCAGTCATGATGTGGTCGATCTCCTGCAGGTAGAGTTCGGCGGCACGCCAGGCGCCCGTGGCCATGGCACGCTGTGCGATCGCCTGCAGCGCGATCTGGGCGCTGTGAAGGTGTTCGGACACGCCGAGGGGCATGACCCGTTTCTCGAGGACCTGGGCGGCCTGGACTGAACTGCGGACCTGGTCCCATTGAACCTCAGTCGCGACGCCTACACGCAGCGCCTTAGCGGCCACCCGCAGCGGCCGCATCGAAGTCTCAAGCTCCGAGGGCGTCAGGAGGACAGACGTGCGCGTCACGTCGGCCCGCCTTCCGCTGCGGTCCCTGTACCGGCGGGACGCACCCAGCATTGCACCGGGCCGTCCTCTGTGTCGTAGGCGCCGAGCAGAAACCAGCCATTGCCGGTGGGCGGCTGCAGCTCCCAGAAACTGAAGTCACCATCCCATTGCGCCTCGAGACGATCCTGGACAGCTTGCGGAGCCTCGTCGCGCGTCACGACGATGTGATCTAGTCCGGCCGCGTCGAGCAGCGGGACATACGAAGTATCTGCAGGCAAGTCATCGAGAACCGAGTGCCACCACTGGCCGAGCTTGTCGCGGTGCACTTCTTCAGCCGAGATCTCCGGCGCACAGCTGCTGCATAGGCCTTTGCGCTTGTTGCGATCGACCCAGAGCCAGCTGCAACTGCCGACGCATGCATGGCTGTCAGTGCAGCCGCAGGTGACGCAGCTTGCCTCACCTGGCGAGCCACTCTCGAGTTCGCGATCGAGGCGCTCGATCTCGGCGAGGATCAGTGCGCCAGCTTTCACGAGCTCCTGCCGGCGATCACCTTCTTTGGGAGCCCAGCCTTCCGGGACGATTGCCGTGCCGAAGGTGTCGCCGTATCCCGTCTCCGTCGCTGGCCAGTCGCGTGCACCTGGTGGCATTGCGTAGAAGCATGCGAGGGCGGCGATCTCATCATTGACGTGCCCGTCGTCGTGCTCCGTCGTCCAGCCCTCTTGGCTTTTCTGACGCTCTCGCTCTGCGAGCACGTCGAGCACCGCTTGGGTTTGTGGGGGCGCGCTGGCATGCGGGGCGCACTGGACTTGTTGCGCCTCGACCAGCAGCAGCGCCGGCGGCATCGTCCGACCCACGATCGACAGAACCACCTTACTGCCGGCCGCGATCGCCGCGAGCTCGACAGCATCGGGTTCCCAGAACGACCAGACGCATGGCACACCATCCATTACCTGGTCGGTGATGCCGAGATCATCGACCGGAATACCGGTGTGATCCCAGCCTACAGGCGCGCCGAGGGTGCGGGTGTTCGAAGGGTGATGGGTGGGCTTCATGCCAGCACCTCGAGCTCGTTGGTGGCGAACGTGTCGACGAGCTCCGCATCCTTCGTCGTGGCCGAGAGAGTCACCTGCCAGCCCTCGTCGGTGCAGGCGCCTACCTCGCCCTCCCGCCACATCAGCTTGTTTCGCGACTCCAAGAAGCTCTTCGGGTGGATTCGAACCTTGCTGCCGATCACCGGATCCGCGGTGTAGTGCTCCAGCTGGTTGGGCAGGACGATCACCAGTTCATGCGAGCGCGGCCCGTGGCGCAGGTGCACGCGATCGTCGTCGCCGAGGCCGATCACGCGGCCGACCTTGCCGATGGTCTTGAGCGCTTTCCCGCCGGCGCTCTTACTGCCGGCCTTGACCCTGACCAGTTGACCAAGGCTGAAAGTGGGCGCGAGCGCGGCAGGTGCCGCGCCTTCCTCTTCGTCTGCGCCGTCAGGCGCCTGGTCCTGTCCCTGAGCGGCTTCAGCCGCTCCACCTTGCCCTGCGCCGTCAGGCGCCTGGTCAAGTGCCTGCAGCTGCTCAGCGATCTGCATCTGCACCTCTTCGGCCGAAGGCTTCCTCGCGCGTACCTTCTGCGCCGCAGGCGAGGCGGTCGATTTTTTTGCCTTGGCCGTTTTTACCGGCTTGGTTTCCGGAGCCGACGCCTCTTGGGCTTCGGCATCGGCGGCTCGTTCTTCGCTCTCGATTGCGCGCTTCGTCTCGGCGCAGATCTCGCTGACGTCGACGTTTGCGATGTACAGGATCTCGAACAACGCAGTGCGCGGGCCTTGGCGGGCTGCGTTGTCATCTGCCCATGCGCCGTAGCGCTCGGCGGAACGATGCAGCATGTAGCGAAGCAGCAGGCGAGGCACTTCCTGATCAGGCGTCGCCGCGATCGCCGAGTCCAGCTTGTGGATATTGCCGCCAAGGATGGTATGCAGCGCCTCTCTTGCCTCGTAGTTGTCATCCTCCTCATCGATCAGCCATGCGCGAATCAGGTCAGGCGTGCCGACAGCGGAATCGCGCTGCAGGGCTTCATCGGCACGCGCCAGCGCAGCAGCTCGCCAGCGCTCGATGTACTCCTGGCGCTCCTCGATCGGCTTCACCGCTTGTACGAGCTTGGTTTTCTCAGAGTCCGCAGCATTGCGCTTCTCGCGTTTGGCCGATCGCGACAGACCCTGCTCGCGAACGATGCGTTTGACCTTGTCGATGGGCAGTGCCTCGAAGACTTCGCCCGACTCCGGATGCTTCACGAGCACGGGCTCCGGGCAGTGCTTGCCGAGGGCCTTGCGCAGCGAGGAGCCGTCAAGCTCAAGGTTGTAGTCGGGGTACAGATCCAGCATGTAGTAGCCCTTGAGCCACTCCCTCGAATCTGTCTTGCTCAGCTTTGCGGCCTGGACCTGGTCGATGACCTTCTTGCCCTCGCGCTGGGCTTCTTCGAATCGTCGGTCCGCGGCCGTTCGTTGCTTGTCGTGGTAGCAGGTTGGGTCCGTGCAGAGATCTGCACTCTCGACATCGGCAAACAGATCCGGGTTCGCGCCCGTTCGCTTTGGGCACTCGGGGCACGCGCCGGCGCCGTCGCGCAGCGTCACGTCCTTGATGTCGAAGCTTGTGCGCTTGAGCGACAGCATTACATTGGTCTGCAGCCATTCCTGCAGGTCCTTGACGCTGAGCGCGCGGCCGTAGTTGTCACTACCGGTGGCTTGGCCGAGAGCCTTGATCTGAAGCTTCTCGTCGGGAATGCGGGCGATCAGCAGCGCCTTGCTCGGATCGATCTCGCCTCTTCGCAGCGCCTCGCGGCCGGCGGTGTTCAGGTCCAGCAGCTTGAGTCGCGCGTAGACGTACGCGCGGCTTTTGCCGATCTTGCTGCCGATCTCTTCCTTCGGAATGCTGACCTGGTCGACCAGGCGCTGGTAGCCCTCCGCCTCCTCGAGCTCGGTGAGATCGGCGCGCTGCAGGTTCTCGACGATCTGCGCCTCGAGCACTTGTGCGTCGGTCATGCGCCGCACCAGCGCCGGGACCGTGGCCTTGCCGGCCAGCTTGCATGCGCGCCAGCGGCGCTCGCCGGAAATGAGCTCGTGCGTCTCGCGCTGGGTCCGGCCGAGCTTGCGGCTCGTTTCGTCGAGACGCGCGGCGGGCAGGGGGCGCACGAGGATCGGCTGGTGGACGCCGCTGGCCTTGATGCTCTCGGCGAGCTCTGCCAACTTCGCGTCGTCGAAGATCGTGCGCGGGTTGGTGAGGCTGGAGACGATGACGTCGACGTCGAGCAGCATGAACTCGCCGGCGTCGAGTTGAGCATCAGAAACTTCGACTTCGTCGATGGGTGAATCGAGGGACATGAGGATCTCCGCGGCTCACGCCGCATTGGTGAGCGCGGGCGGCTCGGTGTTGTCGGCGGCGCAGGGGCCGGCGGGGAATCTCTGGCGGCCGTTCTGGAGGCTGGGCAGCGCCATCGCGTCGTAGGCGCCTGGCCGGGTGCAGGTGCGGCCGAGCTCGGGGCACGTGTAGCTGCCGGCCATGACGGGCGGCGCACCGTTCGCGCGGGCGTACGGCATGCGTGTGGTGGCGTAGCGGTCGTTCATTCGGGCACCGATACGGTCGTACCTGCGATGCCGGCCTCGAGCGAGAGAAACTCGCCGAGGACCAGCTGCTGCAGGTGGCGCATGTCGTGACTGTTCGAAAGCACGGCATCGGGTGCGAAGCAACTGCCGTCCGTGGCGCTGGCATGCGTCCCTTCCGCGGTCGTGGTGCCGTCGATGCCGGGGCGCTTGACTTGCCAGATCTGTCCACCCAAGGCGCGCACTATCTCGGCCTCGTTCTGGAACCGCAGGTCTGTGAGCGCAAAGCGGCTTTCGCCGTCACGCATGCAGTCGATCACGCGCTGGAACAATTGCCGCGACCAATATTTGTCGTGCTCGCGACGGCGGTACTCCGTGCCCCACCACTGCATGATCTGGCGAGGTGACCGGGGTTGATCCAGCCACTCCGCTGTCACGCGTCCTGTGCGATCGCGAGCGACGACATCGTGTGCAAGCGAAACGGCAGCAAGGAACCCGATCGGCGCGCGCCGCATTGCCAGCGCCGGCATCGGATTGTTCTTCGTGCTCGGATGAACGAGATAGGAGATCTCGACACCGAAGGCGTTGGAGACCTCGCCGCGCAGCGCGTCAGCGAAGGCGAGCTTGCGGAATCCCAAGTGCTCCACCAGCAGATCCGCGATGGTGTCCTTGCCGACGGCTGCGTAGCCAGCCAAGGCGATGATGTGCTTCTTGTTCGCCATCATTTGGCCTTCCGAACGTAGGCCAAGGCTTCCTTGAAAGAGAAGACGCGGCGGCCACCGACGAAGCGGGCGGGCACGGTGTTGGTCAGGTACAGCACACCGATGTTGTCGCGATGCTGGCCGTCCCAGTCGTCCACGATCTTGTCCAGCTTGAAGCCGGCGCGGAGTTCCTCCGCGTGCCGTGTCTTCCCGCACGCCGGCGGGCCGTACACGATCACGGACTTCATGACGTGGCGGTCGGGGAACGACCGAGGCGGTTGAGCGCCATAGGGGGTGCGGATGAAGGCGATCGCCATGCGGACCTTTCAATGGGAGGGGAGGAGGGCCACGCTGGCGACGTGCGGGAAGATGGTCCGCATGTCGTCGATCGGCGTGGTGACGGTGACGCGCGCGCCCTTTTTCAAGGTCGCGGCAATGCCCTCGGCCTGCTTGCGCGCGGCCTCGGTGTAGATCCACTTGGCGTGGACGGTTCGATGGACACCGCTGAGCGGCCGGACTTCGACCCAAAGGACGGGCCGAGGGTGAGAGTCCGTCCCGACCAGCTGGGTGCGGACTTCGGCATCCGAGATCAGCTCGCCTTGAAAGACGAGCATGACCGCGTGCATGTCGGGCCCGTTTGCTAGGTCAACGCCTCCGAACATGTCGGGCTCGTCCGCTTGTGCAGACGTGTGCACGGCGTCTTCCATCACGGTGCGGCTCCCGGCAGGCCGGAGAGCGCGAGCGCAATGCCGACCAGCGAGAAGGTGGAGACAACGAACGCGGTGAGCAGGACCTTCGCCACGGCGACAAGGCGTTCCATCGGTGTGAAGCGCGGCTCTTCACGAGGTGCCACGAGCTCCTCGAGCTGGAGCGGATCGAGGAGGCGTCTCATGGCTTGCACCCGGGCGAGCGCTGGACCACGCGCGTGTCCCAGTCGGCTCTGTTGGCTTCGTCGATGGCGTCGACCACGCCATACAGAAACACGAGGCCCACGATGCCGACCGCGATCGCGAAGGCCTTCACTGGGGCACCTCTACTAGGTTGCCGAAGTCATCAACCGTGCTGAAGCCTGAGGTGTGCCAGGAGCGGCCACTTTCATCAAAGCGCTTGGCCGACCACTCGTACAGGCCCGGGCGGGACCAATTGCTGTGACGCTCCCATGTGAAGGCCGATATGCGGGTGCCAGCGTGTGGCGTCCATGCGAAGTCGCCGTATGCAGACACCCAAGGCGCACCGGTGTCAGGGACCAGAAGGTGCAAGAGGCCGGGGCAGTTGGCCCGGCGCAGCTGCTGGATAAGCGGTGCGACGCACTGCTCGGGATCGTCCTCAAAGCCTTCGAGGAAGTCGATGCACCTGTCGAGCAGCGTGTTCAGCGGCTGTGTCGCCGCACTCACGATGCGTGCTCCAACCGTTCTACTGCAGCGACTGCGCAGCCGGTCTTCTTGTGAGCCTTGCGCACAGCGGCCTCGCCGTCCACCGCCTTCAGATCAATGAAGGGAAGAACACCGTTTTCAGTGTTGCTCGGTGAGCCGTACCGGTCGACCGGAGAGTAAAAGCACCGATAGGCCCTCGGGACGGGCGCGTTCGCCTTGCGGCGGACGCTGACAAGATTCGTAGCTCCGAATGGCATTGTTCACTCCAAGAGGCGCTGCGACATGCGGCGCTGGAGTGAACTGTAGCGAAAGCTACATCTTCATGCAATAGCAAAAGCTATTGTTCTGTTCGGTGGGGCAGAGAGCGACTAGGTTTGCTACGGCCCGATGTGGTGGGATGGCCCTAGATCCGTTCACTCTGCCTATGGACGATCCGGCCAACGATCAGGCAGGAGTCGCCTCGGCATTCCTTCTTTGGGTAGCGACGTTGATCCTGATTGTCTGAAGACAGCCACCAGGTTCCGCTCTCCCGAATCAAGCGCTTGACGACCGGCTCGCCCTCGAAGTTCACGGCATAAACCTCGCCGTCCTTCGGTTCCGTGTCCGCTGTGTTGGCCACCACAACGTCATCGTGGAACAGGGTCGTTTCCATGCTCTGTCCGCTGACCCTGACGGCCACCAAGTTGTATGACTTGAGACCGCGTCGACGGAGCCAGTCAGAGCGGAAAAAGATCGGTGCAGCTTCAGTTTCATCGGGCTCGACCGCGAACCCGTTGACGCCAGCTTGCAACCGAAGCCGCACCACGCGCACGGGTTCGAGATCTGGATGTGTGTCGAGCTCCATCACCTCGCCACCGCTCACAGACTTACTGAACCAATCCCGCGCTTCATGCATTTCGTGCACTGCCGCGATGGTCTTTTCAGTTATCGGCCGCACGCCTTTGATCATCTGGCCTACGAACGCGCCGTCCTTATAGCCGAGCCGGCGCCCCAGCGCGGCATTGCCGCCCAGCTTCTGTGCGAGCGCTTGAAGGCGCTCGCGGCGCCAGAGCGTGAGGTCGTCCATGTCCATGCTATGCACAGTAGCACCTGCTATAGAAGCATTTGCTATTTGACGATGAATAGCAAACGCTATAGATTCGCTTCCTATGAACCTCAACGATTACCTGCAACTCCCGGACTCTCGCTCGGTATCCGAGTTGCGCGTCCTGATCAAGGCGAAGAGCGAGGCCCAGATCCGTCAATGGCAGCACGGCTATGCCGGCAGACGGCCCAACTGGGCCAATCGGGTCGCACTGGAGCACGCCACGGGCGGCAAGGTGAACGTCGAGGAGTGGGGCGCGGATTGCAAATGCACGCGGCTCGCTGATCCGGCCTGGCCGCATCCAGGCGGCCGCCCTTTGTTGGACATCGAAGTTGCCAAGTCGAAGGCGGAGGCCTGGCCAACAGCGGTGGTTTGAACTCGTCAGATTGCTTTGCATGAAAGCAGTCTCTTTTTTTCGCCTGTTTTTGACATGGCAACACATGGCAATCCGAAATGTCATCCATTGCACACCCCAATCTGACTGTCTCGTTTGACCCCGCGCTTCCCGAGCATTGGGGGAGTCTCCGCGAGTACATCGCCTTCCGTGTCCAGGACCAGAGACTGAACGCGGCGAACCTTGCGAGCAAGATGGATCTCAGCCCTTCGACCCTCTCGCGTAAGCTCAAGCAGCCCGAAGGCGACACGCAGCGGCTGAACTGCGACGATCTTGAGGCCTACATCAAGGCGACCAAGGATGTTGGCTCGGTGATCGCCTACCTCGTGGCGAAGTACATGGAGTCTCCTGAAGCCAGGAGTGCACGCGCGCTCATCCGCTTCGAAGAACTCGCGGGTGAACTCAACGAGGTGATAGCCGTTATTAAGGCGGGGCGGGTATGAGGCCCGCCGGAGAAGTACGCCAGGCACTGTTCGACGCAGCCCTGGCGCTGACAACCCCTGAGCGCTCGCCGACCCTGCTCGAGCTGGCGCACTATGCGCAGGTGGGGTACGTCGCCGCACGGCGAACCGTAGACAACATGCGGCGTGCTGGGATCCTGGTGCCCGTGCGCGATC
Organism: Variovorax sp. ZS18.2.2; assembly: GCF_024701975.1. GTDB lineage: Bacteria > Pseudomonadota > Gammaproteobacteria > Burkholderiales > Burkholderiaceae_C > Variovorax. Next base: position 346,200 of record NZ_JANLNM010000003.1, on the reverse strand, counting down.
GCAAGGTCGACTATCGAAACAGGCCTGTGGCTGAGTACTGCCCGCGCAAGCGGCTGCAGCAGGCGAGCGGCACGAAATGCCCGCTTCGTGAGGCTTTCGCGACCTGGTCGGTTTCGATCGTCTGATGCCTCGCGCACCACTTCCCCCCATCAACTTCCGGGCTCTGGCCGATGCGCTTCTAGCGCAGGCACGAGACCTGGTGCCGGACTGGATCCGCGGCGGCTATGTCCGCGGCAGCGAGTACATCTGCGGCTCCCTCTCAGGTGGAGAGGGGGACAGCTGCGCCGTCAATCTCTCGACAGGCAAATGGGCCGACTTCGCCAGCTCCGACCAGGAGAAGGGCAACGACCTGGTCAGTCTCTACGCGGCGATTCATTCGCTCACGATGGCCGAGGCGGCGATCCAGCTGGCCGACGACCACGATCTGCATGAACTGGCCGGCATCGTGAAGCGGCCAGGCGACGGCGCTCCGCGGCCGCCGCGCCCGCCACCTCCACCGCCGGCACCTGCGCAGCGAGAGAAGGAGCAGTGGGCCACGAGGCTGCCGGCGCCGCCGGACGCACCAGCGCCGACCTTTTGGCACTACCACCGGAAGCCTGAGGACATCGTTCACAAGGCGGAGTACCGCATTGACGGAGCCCTGCTCGGGTATGTGGTGCGCTTTCGCACATCGGACGGTGGCAAGGACACGCTGCCCTATACCTGGTCGGTCAGCCTGCGTGACAACTCGATGATGTGGAAGTGGCGCAGCTGGGATCCGCAGCGTCCACTCTTCTATCCAGGCGGAGCGCATCCAAACGACCGAACGGTCATCGTCGTCGAAGGCGAAGTCAAGGCCGAGGTGCTGCAGAGGTTGCTCGACGCCGGCGCACCGGGTGTCTATTGCGTCGTGAGCTGGCCCGGCGGGTGCAATGGCTGGAAGAAAGCCCGTTGGGAATGGCTGGCGGGTAGCACCGTGCTGCTCTGGCCCGATTGCGACGCAAAGCGCGAGAAGCTGACCAAACTGGAAACGGCGCAATGCCTCCAAGCGGCGACCGTCGCGCCCGAGATCGCCCTGCAGATTGCCCAGGCGGCCAAGCCGCGGCTCAAGCCGGAGAAGCAGCCGGGCATGGAAGCGATGCTTTCCATCGGTGCTCTGCTGCGTGACACCCATGCGTGCACCGTCTCGATGCTGCCGATCCCTGCGCCGGGCGACGTGCCTGACGGGTGGGACTGCCGCGACGCCATCGAGGTCGACGGGTGGACCTTTGACCAGGTCGTCGGTTTCTTCGCTCGTGCTCAGCCGCTGCAGGCACCCGTAGCGGCTCCCGTCGCGGCCGCTCCCTCTTCTGACGCGGGCGCCGGCGCCGGCGGGCGCGGTGGTGGATCAGACGGATCCGCGCGCGAAAGTCCCGCTGACGCTGGGGACGAAGATGACGGGAAACTGCCGTGGTGGCTCAAGCCGTACTGGGACGGGGAGAAGGGCAGGTGGCTGGTTTCGCGCAAGCTGGTGATCGCGGCCCTCTTGAACGACGAGGCGCTCGTGGGGGTCCTTGGTCTCAACCAGCTGAGCAACAACATCGATGCACGGCGCCCGTGGCCGTGGCCGCACGCGAAGGCGGGGCCGATCACCGGCGCCGTCGACCTTCTGCTCGGCCGCTATCTCAGCAAGACCTACGGCCTGCCAAGCATCAACCGCGCGGCATTGATGGAAGCCATCGAGACGGTCGCGCACGAGAACCCTTTTCATCCGGTGCAGGAGTACCTGACGGGTCTGCCGGAGCCCGACCCGGATGCCAAACCACTGATCGACAAGTGGCTCGTTTACGTGATCGGCGAGACGCCGAAGACGATCAAGCCCGAAGTCTTCGAATACCTCTGCTTGGTTGGGCGCTTCTGGCTGCTCGGCATGGTCAATCGCATCATGGAGCCGGGCTGCAAGTTCGACTATTGCCCGGTGCTCGAGGGCCCGGGCGGCATGCGCAAGTCGACCATGGTCGAGACGCTGGCCAGCTCGGCCTACTTCAGCGACACGCACTTCGACGTGAGCCGCGGCAAGGAAGGCCAGGAACAGGTGCAGGGGCTCTGGCTGTATGAGATCGCCGAGCTGGCGAACTTCGGCAAGTCCGAGATCAACATCATCAAGGCCTTCATCTCGGCGAAGGTCGACCGATACCGGCCAAGCTACGGCCGCGTGGTCGAAGCGTATGCCCGCCAGTGCGTGCTGGCCGGCACGACGAATGAACGTACCTACCTGCGGGACCGCACGGGGAATCGGCGGTTCTGGCCTGTGCCCGTCCGGCACGTGATCGATATCGAATGGCTGCTGCGGAACCGCGACAAGCTCTTTTCCGAAGCCTTCGCGCTGTACCTGAAGGCTGAGCCTTTCACTCCCACGATCGACGTCGAGGAGCGCCTGTTCTTCCCGATGCAGGAAAGCCGTCTTGTCGAGACCGCAGTGCTCAGTGAACTGCTGCACGTCTTGACCAGGCCGCCGATGGCGACGGGCATCGGCGCGATCGTCAACGAGCTCACACCGTTCGTCACGATCTCACAGCTCACCTCGGCCCTCGGCGTCGATGCGGCGAAGAGCAACGCATCGCTCGAGGGGCAGATCCGCAGCTGGATGGAGCACGAAGGTTGGGAGCGCTGCAAGAAGCAGCAGAACGGTGTTCGTGCGTGGGGATATGAGCGGCCCAAGGATTGGCCGCCCTACGAAACCGAAGAGGGAGCCACTGTGCCCACATCCGCGCCGGCGCCCAAGCTGCCGGCCAACGACTATGGAGACGCCGACGATGCGCCGTTCTGACCAACAGGTCACGGCGCAACAAACGCGCCGTATCGCAGACACCGCCAGACGCAAGATTGGCAGCGGTGTGCCCGAAGGGCTGGGAGGCAAGCGCCCCCACTGCGGTGCGGTAGCGGGGAAGTCGACGCACGCGCCTATGACCTGAGTGTCCACGTGTCCACGGTGGCCAGGAGTTCCCATGGAGCTCTAGCGGCTTGCTTCTTCCTCCGGTTTGGGGGTTGCAGCCGCTGCATTGTCCACCGCGCCATTTCCAAAGCGGGCGCCCGTACACAGAGGCGTGCAGACGTGTGCACTCGCGCGCGCACAGCCCCTCGATCTCACGTATTTCTTCTATAGGAAGGTTTGGACACATGGACATCATGACTTCAGATCAGGCGATGACCGTCGCCGAAGTGAACGCCCGGCTCGGATTCATCAAGGACCGCATGCCTAGGACCTACCGGGCCATCCAGGAGAAGGCCGCTGTGGTCGGCAAGGAAGCGTATGCACTGGTTCGGCGCGGCATTCGCGGCGAGCCGAACTGCTTCTTCGCTTGCGAACGAGACCACAAGGCCGGGACACCGTGGGACGCGGCGGTGCCGACTGACGTCGCCCGCCTAGTCGAGCGCTACGGCATGACCTTCGTGTGCATGTGGCCCGAGCCGAAGGGGACTGATGGCACGCATTGAATGGGTGAAAGCGCGGCTGGACAACTGGGCGCGATGGCGATGCCAGATGGCAGGCAATGGCCTCGGCTTCTCGTCGCAGTCGTCGTTCCTCAACGATGCACCCGGCACAGAGCGCGAAGCGAAGATCCCGCTCGATGAGATCGAAGCCTCGGTGACGCACGAGGGCATCGAGGCGCTCAAGCTGTCGAGGCCGCATGTGTACGAAGTGCTCTATTGCATGTACCCGTTCGGGCTGGGCGTCAGCGGCACATGCCGGCGCCTTGAGTGCGACCGATCCAACGTGTATGCGCTGCTCGATGTCGCGGACCGGCTGCTCGCAACCTGGTTCTCGGAGCGGGCCGAGAGGCAAGAGGCGACACGCGCGGCGATAAAAAGGAGTTTTACGACATAGACACTTTTGTTAGATTTCAGTCAGTCGGTGAAAAATGGATTAACAGATGGCCTATCAGGGTTTCTCTCCAAAGCTTGAACTGGCGAAAGCATTCGCGAGGGCCAAGGTGTCGAGCGCACCGATAAGCGAAGCCGAGAAGGTACGGCGCAAACAACTGGCGCAGGCTCGTGCCGACAGGCGCCTCGAAGAGAACTTGGCTCAGCGTGCGCTGGTCGAGAGCCGAAGAACCTAAACCATCGCGACACACACATGCACCCGCCCTCGGCAACGACGGCGGGTTTTTCTTTGTCGATCATCGGGAGGGTCCGACGCCACAGCATTGCTGACGGCACCGGCTAAGCGGGCGAGGCCGACCTGCCTGGTGATCATTGCCTGCGCCTCAACGAAAGCACCGATGCCGACAGCTGCCCCGCGACCATGCTCACATCCCGGCTGTCATGTGCTGGTGCGTGATGGCACAGGCAGATGCGAGAAGCATCCGCGTCCGGTCTGGACCAAGCCGAAGAAGGCAGCGACCAAGCGCATCACAGGTCGACGGCTGCAGCGCATGCGAGAGGAACTGTTCCGACAGAACCCTTTGTGTGTGCGCTGCCAGGAGCTCGGCCTGGTTGCGCTGGCGACGCAGCGTGACCACATCGTCTCGCTCGAAGAAGGCGGCGAGGACAACCCGGCCAACACGCAAGGCCTGTGCGATGAGCACCACGAAGAGAAGTCACTGGCCGAGCGCCTGAGAGGTCGCACACGAGGCCGTTGAGCGAGCGTGCCCATTGCCTGGCCCGTAGCGGCGAGCGCGCTGTGGGCCTTGCGGTGACCGCGCAGGGGCATCCCTGGCCCATGCCGAGCATGGGGGGGGTGGTCAAAACCCTGGGGTCGCAAGGCGGAAACCGATCGGTTCCCCAAATTTTTACGCACGCAGGTTAAAGGGGGTGGGGGGTCTCCACCTCTTGGCCTGCAGGCGGTCATTCTTCCGAGGTCTATGAATCATGAAGCGAGGTCCAGCACCGAAGCCGGCGGAGCTGAAGGTCCTCGAGGGCAATCGCGGCCACCGCCCGATCGACCTCGGCGCAACCTTCCGCCCCGAGGTGGGCATGCCCTCGATGCCCAAGGACCTGAGTGCAGGTGCGCGCAAGGTGTTCAAGCGCCTTGGCCCGGAGTTGCTGCGCTACAACCTCATGTCGGTCGTGTACAGCGACATCTTCGAGGACCTTTGCGAGACGATCTCCGACGTGAAGGAGCTGCGGCACTCCCTGCGTGCGCGTCAGAAGCTGCTGCGCGAACAGGGCAAGGATCCTGCAGAGGCTTTCGAAGCGACCACCCCTGGCGGCATGCCTGTGCAACACCCGCGCTACCAGATCCTGAAGAGCGAACGGCAGATGATGTATTCGCTGCTCGCAAAGTTCGGACTGACGCCAGCTGAGCAGGCAAATGTCACGACCGCGATCCGCGCCCAGCTGCAGCTCTTCGAAGGCGGCGGCGCCGAGCCCACCAAGGCCAAGGACCCGAACGCAGTCCCGACCGGCTTCGCTGACTTCGACTGATGGCCACCTACGCGGAACGCGCGCTGGCGTATGCACAGCGGGTGGTCGACGGAAGGGAGACCGCGGGCAAGTTCGAGCGGCTCGCGTGCAAGCGCTATCTGCGAGATCTCGAACGCCAGGGCACGCCCGAATTTCCGTTCATCGTCAATGACCGCGCCGGCTCTCGCGAGTGCCAGTTCATCGAGCTGCTCAGCCACATCAAGGGCGAGTGGGCCAAGCCGATCTACGTTGACGGCCGGATCACGTACGCGAAGATCAGGCTGGAGGACTGGCAGGTCTTCATCGAGTACAACCTGTTCGCCTGGGTCCACATGGACACAGGCCTTCGACGTTTCCGGCGCAGCTACGAAGAGATCGCCCGGAAGAATGCGAAGAGCACGCGCGTCGCGGGCCGGCAGCTGTACCTGTGCTTCGCGGACCACGAGCCAGGCGCCCAGTCGTACAGCGCGGCGACCACGGGCGAGCAGGCGCGGGAGGTGTTCGACACCGCCCGCGAGATGGTGCTGCGCGACTCGGAGTTCCGGCAGCGCTTCGGTGTCACGGTAGGCCGCCACGACATCACGGCTGCGCACAACGCGAGCACGTTCAAGGTGCTCAACGCCGAAGCGTCGACGCAGGACGGACTGAACGTCCACTCGGCCGCCGTCGACGAGGTGCACGCGCACAAGAAGCGCGACCTGTGGGACGTGATCGAGTCGGCCGACGGCTCCCGATCGCAGCCGATGATCAGTGCGATCACGACGGCCGGGAAGGACATGTCGGGCATCTGCTACGAGCTGCGCGGCTACACGATCAAGGTCCTGGAGGGCACTCACACCGACGAGACATGGTTCGGCATCATCTTCACGATCGACGAAGGCGACGACTGGAAGGACCCGAAGGTCTGGCGCAAGGCCAATCCGAACCTCGGCATCAGCGTGAAGGTCGACAAGCTGATGGCGGCCTGCAGCAAGGCGCAGGCGACGCCGAGCGCGCGCGGCAACTTCCTCACGAAGCACTTGAACGTGTGGACCAATGCCGGCGTGGCCTGGATGGACATGGAGTACTGGGCCCAGTGCAAGGACACCAGCATCCGCGAGGAGGACTTCAAGGGCGAGGTGGGATACGGCGGCCTGGACCTGGCGGAGAAGAAGGACTTCGCGGCGAAGGCGAAGGTGTTCGAGCGGGCTGGCTTGTACTACCTCTTCGTGACCCTGTACCACAACGAATATGCGGTGCAGGAGAGCTCGAATGCGCAGCTGCTCGGTTGGGTCGAGGAAGGCTACGTCAAGGTCAATGAGGGCAACCTCACCGACTTCGACGTCATCGCGGACGACCTGCGCGCTGACGCCAAGCTGCACCAGCTCGAGGAGGTCGCGTTCGACCCCGCGCTGTCGATGTACTTCGCCCGCAAGCTGCTCGACGAAGGCTTGCCGCTGGTCGAGATCCAGCAGAAGGCGATGTACTTCACGCAGGTCCTGCTGCAGCTGGAGAACCTCGTGCTGGCCGGGAAGATCCGGCACGACGGCAACCCGGTGCTCACCTGGATGATCAGCAACCTGGTCGTGAAGAAGAGCAAGTTCAACGAGCTGCTCAGCCCGACCAAGGACCGCGAAGACGACAAGATCGACGGCGCCCTGGCTGCGCTGATGGCATTCGGTCGCGCGCTGGGCATGGAAGTCAGCGACGAAGTTCAACAAGGATTTGTATCGCTATGACAACCACGCTTGACCTCCAGGCCAAGGCGCACGGCTCGCGCGTGCTCGCCGAGTGGGCCGCAGCGCGACCTGGCGCGCCGGCGCGCATGGGACTGGTGAGCAACCATACCTCCGACAGCACGCTGATCATGAGCTCGGATCCGAAGATCACGGAGTTCTTCGGCGCCGGTAGATCGGCGGCAGGCATGAGCGTCACGCCCGAAAGCGCGATGCGCGTGTCTGCCGTCTACCGCGCAGTGACGCTGATTTCAGGCGCGATCGCCTCGCTGCCGCTCCACATCTACCGTCGTACGAACGGGATCACCGAGCGGGTCGAAGATTCGGATCTGTGGTTTCTGCTGAACGAGCAGCCGACGGACCGCTACATGGCGGCTTCCCACTGGGAGGCCGTCGGCGCGAATACCCAGCTGCGCGGCGATTCGTTCACCTTCATCGGGCGCAGCCGAAGCGGCCAGATCCGCGAGCTGGTGCCGCTGCCGTGGTCCAGCGTGGTGGTCGAGCGAGACCAGGCCGCCGAGCGCAATGGCGTCGATCGGCTGAAGTACTACCTGCAGGACGGCCTGCGCACCTGGGGCGCGGACCAGGACGACATGCTGCATTTCCCGGGCTTTGGCTTCGACGGCTTGCGCAGCAAGAGCGTGATCCAGCACGCGGCGCGTAACGCGGCTGGGGCGGCGATGGCTATGGATGAGTACAGCGGCAAGTTCTTCGCCGGCGGCGCTCATCCTTCGATCGTGCTCGAGTCGGCGAACAAGATGAGCCCGGACCTGATCAAGGACTTGGCGGCATCGTTCGCCGAGAAGTACAGCGGCGTGCACAACGCCCACGAGAAGCCGCTGATCTTGACCGAAGGCATCAAGGCCAACACGCTGAGCATCGATGCGCAGGACTCTCAACTGCTGGAAGCCCGGAAGTTTCAGGTCGTGGACATCGCGCGAGCATTCGGCGTGCCGCCCCACCTGATCGGCGAAACCTCGGCTGCGACCAGTTGGGGCAGCGGCATGGAGGAGCAGGGCAAGGCCTTCGTCATCTTCACGCTGAACCCGCACCTGAACCGGATCGAGCAGGAGCTCAACCGCAAGTTCTTCCGACGAGCCGGCCTGTACGTCGAGTTCAACCGAGACGCGCTGCTGGAGAGCAACAGCGAAGGGCAGTCGAAGCTCTTCAGGGCGGCGCTCGGAGGCCCGGGCCAAGGACCTGGCTACATGTCCGTCGACGAGATCCGCAGGAAGAAGAACCTGCCACCGATGGGCGGTCGCTGCGCCGAGGTCTATTTCCCGCCGGAGAAAACGGCATCTCAACCCAAGGAAGAGTCCGATGAGGAACCAAAAGCTCCTGCAGCTGCTGCGTGACAACAGCACGACCGAGCGCAAGCCGCTGAACCTCGTTCGCAACGAGGCAGACAACGACGCGACGCTCTACATCTACGACGTGATCGACGCCTGGTGGGGCGTGGCCGCCGCCCAGGTTGCCCCTCAGATCGCGGCCCTCGACCCCTCGACCACGCTGCACGTGCGGGTGAACAGCCCGGGCGGCGACGTGTTCGAGGGGCGCGCGATCCGCACCGCGATCAAGCAGTTCAAGGGCAAGACGATCGGGCACATCGACGGCCTGGCGGCCAGCGCTGCGACGACGGTCGTCGATGCCTGCGACGAGATCGAGATCGTCGAGGGCGGCTTCTACATGATCCACAACGGCTGGACCATCACCTGGGGCAACAAGCACGAGATGCGCAAGACAGCCGACCTGCTCGACAAGGTCGACGGCGCCATCGTCGCGGACTATGCGAAGCGCACCGGCCTGGATGTCGCCCAGCTGGTCAAGTGGATGGACGACGAGACCTGGTTCGATGCATCCGAATCGATCGAGCATGGTTTTGCGAGTCGTCTCGCTGCGGACCCCGACAAGGCCGCGGTCGAGGACGCAAGCGGCCGTCGATGGAACCTCTCGGCGTACGAGAAGGCCCCGAAGGCGCTGATCGCCCCCGCAACCCCGCCGGCAGACCCGGACCCCGAACCCGACTTCGCAGCCCAGCGTGCTCGCAACGAGCGCCGACTGCGGGTTTTCCAGATCGCCTGACGCTCTCGCGCAGCGACCGGCCGCCTTTCGAGGCGGCTTTTTTTTGACAGCTCATCCACACTCGAAAGGAATTTCCATGAGCATCCAAGCACTCCGGGAGCGTCTCTCCGCTCTGAACAAGGAAGGCAAGAAACTGCTGGCCGACAAGGGCGACCAGACCTGGTCGAAGGAAGACCAGGCCAAGTTCGACGGCCTGATGGACGATGCCGAGCGCACGCAGCGCCAGGTCGAGGCGCACCAGCGCATGCTGGACAACGAGGCCGAAAACAATTTCGACGACGCCGAACGCAAGAGGAAGGGACCTCGCGACGAGAAGGTCGAGGGCTTCGAGATCTTTCTGCGCAAGAAGGATCGCGACATGTCGAGCGAGGAAGCGCAGAAGGTGCGAAATGCCATGAGCACCACGACTGGCTCGGAAGGCGGCTACACGGTGCAACCGATCGTGGCCAAGACGCTCATCGAGTCGCTCAAGAGCTACGGCGCCATGCGCCGCGCGGCCGAGACCATCCAGACCGAAAACGGTGTGGACATGAGCTGGCCCACCACCGACGGCACGGCGGAAGAAGGCGAGATCGTCGCGCAGAACGCGTCTGCGTCCGACCAGGACATCGGCTTCGGCACTCGCCCGCTGAACGTCTACAAGTTCAGTTCGAAGGTCGTTACGGTCCCGATCGAGCTCCTGCAGGACTCGGGCATCGACATCATCGGCTTGGTCAATCGTCGGCTGCGTACTCGCATTGGCCGGATTCAGAACCGCCTGTTCACGATCGGCACCGGTACCGGGGAGCCGACAGGTCTGGTGACTGCTGCGACGGTTGGGAAGGTCGGGGCGACTGGTCAAGTTGCGACGGTGCTCTACGACGACTTTGTCGACATCGTCGACTCTCTCGACGTCGCGTATCTCGAACCCGAGCCGGGCGACGACGGCGCTGCGGACGTTCGGCCGGGCTGGATGTTCTCCCAGGCGGTGCGCAAGGTGGCGCGCAAGATGAAGGACACCGCCGGCCGGCCGATCTGGACGCCGAGCTACGACGCGGGCATCTCCGGCATGGGTGCGGACGAGCTGCTGGGCTATCCGGTCGACATCAACAATTACATGCCTGCGCCCGCGGCCAACGCGAAATCGATCGCGTTCGGCTCGATGCGCAACTACAAGGTGCGTGATGCGATGGAGGTGACCTTCTACCGCTTCGACGACAGCACCTATGCGAAGAAGGGCCAGGTGGGCTTCCTTGCCTTCTGCCGCTCGGGCGGCAACCTGATGGATCTGGGCGGGGTGAAGACCTACCAGCATCCGGCGACCTGATCGACGCGCCGGCGCCGATGCTTGCGGGCCGTGCAGACGTCTGCACGGCCTTTCTTTTTTCCATTTCCCGTTTCAGGAGATCCCCATGAAGACACTCATTGCGCTGCTGGCCATCGCCGCCGGCAAGTACGGCGAGGGCCAAGTAGCCATCGACGAGGGCACCAAGTTTGAAGTTCCCGACGACATCGCCGACAAGATGGTCACGACCGGCGATGCACGCCTCGACGACGCTGCGCCTCCCGAAGGCAGCAAGCAGCCCAAGGGCGGCAAGAAAACGAAGGTCCGACTGCTGGTGGACAGCGCGCTCGGCAATGCCAACGATCTGATCGAAGTCGACGCCAGCGAGGTCAAGGCGCTTGAACGCGACGGCGTGGCCGACAGCGACAAGGCCGCCGTCAGCTACGCGCAGACCCTGCCCCAGAACAAGGCCTGATTTCCCATGGCTCGCTCGATGCGAGCCCTTTTGAAAGCGGATCTCCCGTCCGCTTTCACAAGCACACATCAGCACCATGACACCCATCATCGTCACCCCTGCGGAGCAGATCATCGATCTGGCCCGCGCCAAGCTGCATTGCAAGCTGTCCGGGTCGGCTCGCGACCCGGAGGTCACCGACGCGATCGAGACGGCGCGCGCGTGGATGCAAAAGGAGCTGGCCGTGGCGGTTGGCCCGCAGACGTTGAAGTACACGTTCGATGACTGGGCCGGCTGCGCGCAGCTGCCCTACGACATCACTACCGTGGTGAGCGTGACCGACGCGACCGGGCCGGTGACGTACACCAAGCGCGAACGAACGATCAGTGCGTCGGCGGTTGCGCCTGTCGAGATCGTGATCACGTGCGGATGGACGGTGGCGAGCATCCCCGGGACGATCAAGTCCGCCATGCTGCTGCTCATCGGCGACCTCATCGAGAACCAGCAGGCACAGGTCGAGATCGCACTGCACGAGAACCGGGCGGTCGAGAACCTGATTGCGCTCGAGCGCCGGCGGGTGTCGATATGACGGCGATCGGCAAGCTGCGGCACTTGGTCACCATCAAGCGACCGATCGGTCGGGACACGGCGGGGCAACCGCAGACCGGGAGTGTGGAGGTCGCCACGGTATGGGCGGACGTGAGACATCCGAACGGGCTTGAGACGATCAAGAGCGATGCCGAGCTTTCCATCGTGAAGGCCTCGATCCGCATTCGCTACTTGGATGGCATCGTCGCCGGCATGTGGGTTGAGCATGACGGCGAGACCTACGACATCCGCGCGGTGCTGAAGGATCCAACCGGCCGCCGCTACCTCGATCTCGTTTGCCAGACCGGAGCCCGGCGTGCGTGAGATCTCGATGCGCTTCGACGGTTCGAACTGCGATGCAGCATTGGACGGCGTCCTCGAGCGTGCGCGCGCCTCGGTGCGGCCGGCGGCACAGGCGGCAACTCAGGTTGTCTACCAGGAGGTGCTGCTGCGCGTCCCCGCGTCACCGAAGGGGCACTGGTTCCATGGCACCTCTTTCAAGACCACGGGGCAGAAGTACTGGTTCGAGCCAGGCTCTCTTCGGCGGGCGATCTACCAGGCCTACAGCGCGGACAACAGCACGCAGGACCACGCGACCTATCACGTGAGCTGGAACCGCAAGAAGGCGCCGTACGGGCACTGGGTGGAGAACGGAACCAGTCGAGCGCCGGCCCAGCCGTTCCTGCGGCCCGCCTACGAGGCTTCCATCGATCGCGCGCTCGACGCCGGCCGCGTGAAATTCAGTGAGAGCTATGCCAGTCTGGCGAAGGGAGGCTCATGACCGTCTTCGAATGGGTGGCTGAGCGTCTGGAGTCGCTCGGCATCGCCGCATATCCGGTGGTCGCGCCTGCTGACGCGGAGAGGCCCTACGCGGCCTATCAATGTGTCGGGGGCCGCTCGATCAGCTTCTTGGGGACGGAGTTGCCCTCGGTGAAGAACGAGCGTGTCCAGATCGCGATCTGGTCGAACCGTGCGCTGCAAGTCGAGGCACTTGGGCTGCAGCTCGAGAACCTGCTCATGTCTGCCGAGGACTTCCAGGTCGAGCCGATCGGCTCGCCGATCGATGACCACGACGAAGAGACCGGCCTGTACGGCAGTCGCCAAGACTTCTCGATCTGGAGCCCTCGCTAGAACGAGTCCCGCCGCGCGGCCCTGCTGCGTGGCATTCCTTGCCCGATGAGGGCGTTTTATCCACCGCTCGCGCTCGCGGGCTTTCTTGTTTCTGAAAGGCCTTCATCATGGTTCAACTGCCCAACGGCGCCAAAGTGGCGCTCTCGTCAATCTTCGGTGCGGTCAAGGAATTGACTGCGCTCTCCAACGCAAACCCCGCCGTCGCCTCGTGTGTCGGCCATGGCTTCACGGACGGGAAGATCATCCTGCTTGAGTCCGGGTGGGAGGAGCTCGAGGGGCGCGCAGCCCGCGTCGACGACGCCGCTGCCGACAACTTCGAACTGGAAGGCATCGATACCTCCGATCTGATCCGCTTTCCGACCTCGCTCGGTCTCGGTACCGCGAAGGAAGTGACGACCTGGGTCGCCATCGACCAGATCATCGGCACGGCCTTTGCCGGCGGCGAACAGCAGTACTGGGGCTTCTCGCCGTTGGACTCGCGCCGGACGAAGCAGATACCGACTGAGCGCAGCGCTCAGACGGCGACGCTCACCTTGGCTGACGACGACAAGAAGCCTTGGTTTGCCGCCCTCGACCAAGCCGATCGGCTGGGCGACACGCGTGTGCTTCGAATCACGCTTCCCAACGGCGCGATCCTTCTGTACTCCGGCACGGTCAGCTTCAACAAGGTGCCCACGCTGACGAAGAACGAAGGCATGGCCGTGACCATGACGCTTTCGATCAACGCAGATATCACGCGCTACACCGCGTGACCTGCGCGCCCGGGGCGGCCGCCCTGGGCATTCCTTCTCCACACTTCAACCGACAACCATGCCGAAAATCAAACTGGGCAGTCCGCCCGAGTCGTTCGCCCGCACCGTCACGTTCAAGCAGCTCGACGGTCTCGAAGTCCAGATCAAAGTGACGTTCCGCTATCGCACGCGCGAGCAGTACGCAGCGTTCATGGACGACCTTTACAAGGCGGCCACGGGCCAGGCATCGCCGCCCACCGGCGCGGAAATCTCGGCCGCGGCCAAGGAAGGGATCGACCGAGATGTCGAGCACATCTTTGGCGCGCTGCTGGCCTGGGACCTGGACGACGAGCTGGACCGGGACAGCGTCAGGCTTCTCGCGAACGAGTTTCCTGCTGCGATCGCCGCGATCACCGACGACTACCGGCTGGCTGTTACCGAAGGCCGCGCAAAAAACTAAAGGCGGTCTCCAGGGCGCTGTACACGGTGCCGCCCGATCCTTCGGCACTGGCGCAGTGGGGCATGACCGCGGAAGACTTCGCGGCAGACCCTGTCACATATTGGCCGGACACCGCGCAGGCGGTCGATCTGTTCTGCCGACTCGGCACGCAGTGGCGAGTCGGCGGCATGGGTAGCCTGACCGGGCTGGACTACGCCGCGGTCTACCCCTTGCTGGACCGAATGCAACTGTCTGCCGCCGCGTGGGACGCGTTGCTCGACGACATACAGGTCCTCGAGTCCGAAGCCCTGGAGACCCGCAGGGAACTGCAGGAGCAAGAAAAACCCGCGGAGCCGTAGCGCACCGCATCGCCCGCTGATCGCGGGCTTCATTTTTTGGGAGCGTTGAAATGGCCACCGTCGGTAGAGACCAGTTGGTGATCGACGGTGACGTCTCGGGCGTGAAGGCGGCCGTTGGCGAAGGCAAGAAGTCCATCGCTTCGCTTGCCGCCACGGCAGTATCCGCCGGCGCCGAAGCGTCCAAGGGGATTCAGCAGATCGGCGAAGGCGGCAAGGAATCGGCAAAGAAGGTCGACGTCGCGACCCGCAATATCGTCAGCTCCATCCAGCGGCAGATCGCGGTCACCGAAGCTGGTGCCAAGTCGAGCTCCGATTTCTACCGCGTCCTGGCGGGCCAACGCGGCGTCGACGTGACGGCGCTGAAGCCGTACCTGGATCAACTCGACGCGGTGAAGGCCAAGCAGAAGGCTGCTGAAGATGCATTGCGGGCGACGTCGCCCGTCATCCAGGACGTCGGCATGTCCGCGCGCGCCACGGCCGCCGCCATGCGTGGTGTGCCGGCGCAGTTCACCGACATCGTCACGAGTCTTCAGGGTGGCCAGGCACCGCTGACCGTCTTTCTGCAACAGGGCGGCCAGCTGAAGGATATGTTTGGCGGCGCCGGGCCTGCAGCGCGCGCGCTGGGCACCTACATCACCGGGTTGATCAACCCCTTCACGCTTGCAGCTGCAGCGGCCGCGGTGCTCGGCCTGGCCTATTACCAGGTCACCCAGCGCCAAACCGAGTTCTCGAAGTCGCTCATCATCTCCGGCAACTATGCCGGCGCCTCGGCGGGCCAACTGGACGAGCTGGCGCGCAGCGCCGGCGGCGTCGTCAAGTCGCAGAGCCTGGCCACCGATGCCGTGAATGAACTGGCCCGAAGCGGCAAGGTCACTGGCGATGTGCTTGGCACTGTGGCCACGGGCGTCGCGGCCTTCTCGAAGCTGACGGGTGAATCGGTCAGCAAGGCTGTCGACACCTTCATCAGCCTGTCGGACGAACCCACGAAGGCCGCCGCCAAGCTCAACGAGAGCCTGCACTTCCTTGACCTGGCGACCTTCCAGCGGATCCGCTCCCTGGAAGAGCAGGGCTTGAAGGAACAGGCCGCAGGCGTGGCGCAGGAGGCGCTCGCCCGCGAGTCCATCAGCCGCATGCAGTCGGTCGGCGCGCAGGCCGGCACGCTGTCGCGCATCCTGTCGGGTGTCGCGGGCGTGGCTACCGGCATGTGGCAGACCTTGGCGAACGGCGTTGGCAGCATCGGCGCCCCGCGCACGCCGGACAGCGACTTGAAGGAAGCCCAGCGCATCGCTGACTTTCTGAAGACGAACGGTGGGTCGGCCGCTGCGATCGCGAAGAATCAGCGCGATATCGCCGAGGCCAGCAGGCGCGTACTGAACGAGCAGAACGTCGCCTTCGCAGAGGGGCAGCGCGCGGCCGCGAATGCATCCAAGATCGCGGCTGACCAGCGCGTCCAGGCGCTGCTCAAGTCGAACCGCTCGCAGGCGCAGATCCGCAAGGACGAACGCGAGAGCTTCGAGCGCGATGCGAAGCTGACCGGCCTGTCGGCCGAGAAGCTGGCCGCGGGCTTGGCCGCGATCGACGAGAAGCACAAGGACCCCAAGGGCGCCGGGGCGAAGGTGTTCCGAGACGATGCCGGAACCAAGATGCTGGAGACGCTGCGGCAGCAGGGCGCCGCGCTGCAGGACCAACTCAGCAGCACCGGCAAGATGACCGATGCCGAGCGCGAGATGGCGAAGTTTGCCCAGCTGATCGCCGACCTCAAGGGCAAGACGCTGCTTACGGCCGAGCAGAAGAGTCTCGTGGCGAGTCAGGACAAGATCCGCGCCCAGCTTGAGATCAACGCGGCGACCGAGCGCGAGATCGGGTTCCAGAAGATCTTGCTGGATGACTCGAAGCGCCGGGCCGAGGCGCTCAAGGCGACCGAGAACGCTGCCGATGGCGTGCGTCGCTCTTTGGCGGACATGGCGTCGCAACAAGGCGAACAGTACAACGATCGACTGAGCGTGATGGGCCTGGGCAGCGAAGCGGCCGAGCAGCAGCGATCGCGCGAGCAGATCGAGCGTCAGTACACCCGCACGCTGCGAACCTTCACCGAGGAGGCCGCTCGCAACAAAACGCTCGAGTCCGACGCGTACAAGAAAGCCACCGAGGACATCCGCATTGCGCTGCAGGGCGCGCTGGCCGCGAACGGCGACTACTACGCTGCGATCAAGGCCAAGCAGTCCGACTGGAAGCTCGGCGCCAGCGAAGCCCTGGCGAACTACAGCGACGACGCCGAGAACAGCTTCAAGAGCGCTGGACAGGCGGCGACGCGAGCGTTCGGTGGTGCAGAAGACGCGCTCACATCCTTGGTCACGAAGGGAAAAGCGGACGTCAAAGGCTTGATGGAATCCATTGCGGCGGATCTGGCACGAGCAGCCATTCGGCAAGGTATTACCGGGCCTGTGTCCGGCTACCTCTCGGGGCTACTGGGTGGGGGGAATTCGCTGGACAAATTGCTGAGCTCGAACAACGCCTTCGGCACCGGTGGAGGCGGCGGTGGCTTCAACTGGGGCAGCCTTCTCTCGGGGATCGGTGGCATGTTCAAGTTTGATGGTGGCGGCTACACAGGTAGCGGCCCACGATCTGGCGGCCTGGACGGCAAAGGCGGCTTCATGGCGATGATGCATCCGCGCGAGACCGTCGTGGACCACACAAAGGGGCAGGGCGCCGGCGGAGCGGGCGGGATGGTCATCGTCAACCAGACATCTGGCCGGATTGACAACGCACGTGTCGAGCAACTGCCCGATGGGCGCCAGCAGCTGACGCTTGAGGAAGTCGCCGCCGCACTGGACAACCCGAACAGCGTGGTCAGCAAAGGCATGCGCCGCAACTACAAATCAGAGCGGAGGCGTTGATGCCCAATCCAAGCATCCCGCGGGGATTCAAGATCATCACATCGAGCTACGGCACCGATGGGCCGGGTGGGGTGAGGCGAACCGAGGTAGCGGGCGGTGCGCCGCGCTACGGGATGGACTACGACCGAGGGGTCCAGCGGTACAACGTCCAGATGGGGATGGATGCTGCGCGCTACAGCGTGTGGACGGTGTTTTTCCATCACATCCTCAAGAAGGGCGCGATCACCTTCGACATGCCGATCGACAGCGGGTTCGGCCTGCAGGTGCATGCCTGCAACATCATTCCGGGCAGCTACGACGCGACGCGTGTCGGCGGACAAGTGACGCTGGTGCGGTTTGCCGTCGAGGCGGAGAGCCGTGTCTACGACTACTCGGCCGCCGATGCGCAAGCTCTCCTCGATCTGTGGAACGTCGCCGGCGACCAGTCCGACGACCTACTGAGTCGTCTGGCCATCTTCGCCAACATCGACATCAACGTAGTGGGACTCTGATGTCACTCGATCTCGAAACACGCTTGCGTATCTGGCTGGCGTCGGCTCCCCAAAACAAGCATGCAATCCAGACGCTCGAGCTGAGCCATTCGGCGCTGTCTAAGGTCTTCCGCTTCTGGCGCGAGCCTTACACCGGGCACATCACGACCGAGGACGGCGTGGTCGAGGTGCTGCCCATCAACCTGGACATCAAGCTGGCCGGCAGCGAGGGCAACCTTGACCAGAAGTTTGACGTCGCGATCGACACCGTCGACATCAATGACGAGTTCCATCGTGAGATGGACCGGATCCCGGTCGGCACCAAAGAGAAGGTTCGCGCGGTCTATCGGGAGTACTTGAGCGACGACCTCAGCGAGGCACAGACAACGGCTGTACTGCAGACCGAATCGGTCTCGTATCGACTGGGCACGGCGACTTTGTCGGCCGTGTCTCCGCGCCTGAATGTGACCCGCACCGGCGAGATCTACACGCCACGCGACGTACCCATGATGAGAGGTTTCCTGTGAACGTGAACGACTACCTGGCCAGACAGTACCCCAGCCCGCCGTGCTGGGCTCTCGTGGCCGATGTGTACAGCGCGGAGTTGGGCCAGGACGTGACGGCCTATCGCACGATCAACAGCTCTCTGCGTGCAATCGCAAGCGCTTTCCGCATTGCCATGCACAAGAGCCAGCATGGGTTCGAGCAGATCGAAGTTCCGCAGGACTACAGCATCGTGTTGCTGGGCCGTTCGATGTCGCTGGGACTTCACCACTGTGGCGTCTATTTCGACGGCAAGGTGCTGCATGCCCTCGAAGATGGAAATCTGTACCAGGACATTGCGAGTTTGGCCGACACCTATCCCATCATGCAGTTCTGGGGGCACCCGTGAGAGTCCGTGTCTATGAGCATCCCTTCGCGCCCTGCGCGCCGCTGGTGTTCTATCCGTCGAGCCTGGCCGAGTGGCTGCTCGAGCACTATGGCGCCGGCCCGAGAGGCAATGTGCAGATCTTCGCAGGCGAGCCGTCTGCGGAGACTGAGATCAGCGGCAACCTGGATGCGATCCTCAACGCCAATGCTGCGGACTACGTTGTGCTCGAGAGCCCGGGCGAGCCCGCGACCATCGCCAGCTTTCTGATCAGCGTGGTGCTGTCGGTGGCATCGGCGATCTTGTTCCCGCCGCCGGACATGCCGGCGAATGTGAACCGGACCCAGCAGTCGCCAAACAATGCACTTGGCTCGCGCGAGAACCAGGTGCGCCTGCTGCAGCGTGTGGAAGACATCTACGGCACGGTCAAAAGTGTGCCGTCGCTCATGATGCCAACGTACGTCAAGTACCAGAACAATCAACGCATCGAGTTCGGGTACTACTGCGTCGGCCGGGGCTACCACACCATCTCCGAGGTGAAAGACGGCGAAACGCCGATTGCCTCGATCACTGGCGCCAGCGCCGCGGTTTACCCGCCATTCCACTCGCCCAATGACGGCAGCGCGCCGCAATTGCAGATTGGCCCCGCCATCATCGATGCGATCGTGTCGGTGCGTCGGGCCGTGGAGACCGATGGTTTCACGCTGAAGGCACAGAACCAGATTCAGTTGCCCAGCGCGGACAACTACGTCTATGCCAAGGCAGGGGTCACGAGGAACGTGACGACCGCCAGTGGTCGCGAGATCCAGATTCCGGGCAATGCGAAGGACCAGATCCTGCAGCTCCACGCTCGACCGAATTTCAACGCGATCAGCGAAGTCGGGCAGACGGTCACTATCTCCAATCTGGATGAGGTGTACTCGATCGACGGCAATGCCGTTGTGGAAGGCGCCACTCGCCAATACACGGACACTACCCCGGAAGGTGCAGGGCTTTTCACAAGGCTTTCTCCTGGCGACCAAGTGACCATCTCGGGTTTTGCCAACGCTGGCAACAACGGAACGTTCACCGTCGATACGAAGCCGGCGAGTCACATCATCACGGTGACTAGTGGGTCGCAAGTCGACGAGGTGGGCTTCCCGTTCCCGATCGGAGTTCACGTCGATGGTGTTGTCCATCATCCAGGATACGCCGGCACACGCACGATCACGGAAGTGAACGATCAGGTTCTCGTGCTTGATGGTGCAACGTTCCCCGACGACCACGGCTACAGCCCAGAGCTGCTGACTACGGTGATCGTCAACAACGGGCTTGTCGATTGGACCGACTGGATCGTGCAGCCGGCGGTTGACCGAACGCAGGTTTGGACCAATGTGGTGGCCGCACAGGGCCTCTTTGCGGACAACGGGGGGCGTTCGCCGTTGTCAGTGTCGTACCAGATGCAGATCGAGCAGCTCGACGCAGATCTGAATCCCACTGGCAATATCGAGACCGTCAGCAGCACGATGACCGGTGCTACGACCGATGAGCGTGGTGAAACGCTGGAGCGCGTCACGGGATGGGTGGGCCCCGCCCGCGTGCGCATGCGCCGTACTACGCCCTATCTCTACGATTTTCAAGGCACGATCGTCGATGAAATTAAGTGGGCCGACCTGTACAGCGTGTCGCCGATCACCAAGCCGCACTTCGGCAACAAGACAACGATCCACACTGTCACCAGGGCCACACCGCGGGCAACGGCCGTGCGCAACCGGCAGCTCAACTGCATTGCCAGTCGGCTGTTGCCAAGGTGGACCGGCAGCGGATTCTCCGGCGCGTTCGATGCGGATGGGCGCCATGTGTCCGGCACCTTGGAGGCCACAGGATTTCTGCATGACGTGATCGCGGCGGTCGCGCTCGACCCGAAGATCGGCAGCCGGACACTGGCTGAGCTCGACATGGTGCAGATGTCTGCACAAGTGGATCTCGCCTATGCGATCCACCCCGAACTGCCGACCTTCAACTACACCTTCGATAGTGAGAACACGAGCCTCGAGGAGACGATCCAGACGATCGCGAATGCGGGGACCTGCATTGCCTACCGCCAGAGCGGGAGGATCCGGTTGGCATTCGACCGAGCGCAGCCTGCAAGCACGGCGCTTTTCACGCACCGGAACAAGAGGCCGGACGCTGAGACGATCACTCGCACGTTTGCCAATGATGCCGACTACGACGGTGTGGAGTTCATCTACCAGGACCCCGAGACACAGCAGGCCGAGACGATTCGACTTCCGTTGGACGGTAGCCATACCAAACTGAAGAAGTTCGAAATTCCCGGCATTCGGTCCTATCCGCAGGCATGGCTGCGCGCGTGTCGCGAGTACCAAAAGCTGATCGGGCAGCGAATCTCCATCGAGACCGAGACCACCACGGATGCTCGGGCGTTGCTGCCGAACACACGCGTCGACATCGTCGACAACACGCGGTTCAGAAGCTTCGACGGAGAAGTGGTGGGGCAGAGCGGGCTCGAGCTCACGCTAAGCCGCGATGTGGAGTTCGCGCCGACGGTCAATCACAGCATTGTGTTGATGCGGCGCGATGGAAGCCTGCAGAGCATCAACGTCACGGCTGGCTTGGCGGCAAACAAGGTAATGCTGCAAAGCCCGCCGAGCGAGTCCGTGGTTACTGAAGCTGGGCAGGAAGGCATTCGCACGATCTTCTCGTTCGCGAGTGACGACGCGCGTACAGCTCAAGCCTACCTGGTGCAGGAGATTGGTGTATCGGACGGGCAATACATCCAGATCCGAGCCATCAACTACAGCCCGGATTACTACGCAGCGGATCTCCAACCGATCCCACCCAAAGAGTCGGTCATCAATTGACGTAATAGAAAGAGCAAAAATGACAGCCATTCAAGTCGCTGATCTCAACAACGGCAAGGTCGACGTTGACCACGTGGCGGCGTTTGCGAATTCCACCGCCCTTACTGCGACAGACCGAACGGGGCGCAGCAAGCGAACGCTGGCTGGCATTGATGCGCTGGCGGTTGAGCGTCTCGACGTGATCGACTCCAACGCGCAAGCGGTTCTGGCGAGCCTGGGCTATCAAGTTCCAGTCCCCTACACCGCGGGATTGCTCATGACCGTCCCCAACCAGACGGTGAGCTACTTCGATGGCGTCAGCATCTCTACTTACGCGCCTATCGAAAGCTTCCTGCCGTTCACGACCAGCGGTTCGTTCGAGACAGCGAAGTTTCGATTGATCCAAGGTGTGAGCGGTGCGGATCTCGGGGCGTCCACAGGAGCACTGCTCGTCGGGTTCGCCCAAGCCGGCGCCGGCGCAGTCAAACGAACCGTTCAGGCAAAGGCCCGCGAGTTCGGCATTTCTCCGCAGGACTTTTGGCTCGCGACAGATCCTGATTGGACCAATGCTTTCGAGCGCTGGGCCATCGCTGGCGGAAATTACATCCCCGACGGCACCTACGTGCTGAAGCGACAGATCACGATCAGCGGCAGTGGCAGTTTGCGCGTCGGCAACGTGGTGCTCGACTTCTCCCAGGCCACCAACGCGGCGTCGTTCCCTGACGCTGCTTGCTTCTATGCCTATGCGGGCGCATTGGTGGCTCTCCCGAACCTTGACGCGGTAGCGATGCCCGTCGCATTCAAGGGTCAAGGGGCGCTCGCGTTCGTCAGCGCACCGGCGGTTCAACGTGGCGACGTGGTGGTGATCTACAACCCGACGAATGGAAGTTACAACGCAGCGCGCACGGTCTACCGAGCAGGAGAGTTTGTCGAAGTGGAAAGTGTGACTGGAAACACTGCGCGAATTTTCGGCTCATTGTGGGACGCCTATCTCGCAACCGCGGTCCAGATGTATCGCCTACCTCGGGCGTCGTTCACGATCACAGGCGGTCGCCTGCAGGTGATCGGAAGTAAGGCAGCTGGCTTTGATTCCGTGGCCTGCACAAAGTTTGAGAACTATCCAGCCACGCGCCTCGACAACCTGGCTGCTGATAACAGTTCGTACGCAGCTTGTGAGCTCAAGCGTTGCTACAACGTCACTGGAGTGGGCGTCGATCTGAATCAAGCGAATGCCGCCGCAGGATCGAACGACTATGGACTGGTGGCCAGCAATTCGCAGAAGGTGCGAATGGATGGTCGTTGGGGAGGTGGTCGACATGCGGTGACGACCGGCGGCGGGGACTATGTCGGATCTGTGCCGTGTCGAGATGGTCTGATTTCCGGGTTCTTCTCGAATGCCGAAACCGCGGGGCAGGGGGTTGGTGCGGTGAACAACCACGGCAACACCGAGGGCTGGCGCTTCCAGGGCGTCATCAACGGCGGATATTCCGGAGGTGGAAATAACAACGGGATCATGCCCGGCTCGATTCTGATCGCGAAGAAAAATCAGAACGGCTCTGCGATCTACATGGGTGAGATGTTGGGCTTTAACTTCGCGTTCGCCGGCATCAGCATCACTGCCTATGGCGATGGCTCTCTCGCCGGCGGGCGCGGCGTGATTGACGTCGGTGGGAACAGCAGCTCGGCCATTAACGCGAACACGAAATACGGAGGCACCTTCGACATTACAAACACGCGCATCAATGCTCCCGACGCGATTCGCGCCTTCACGATGATCAACTCTGGTTGCGTGACAACTGAGCCTCTCAACATCGCTGCTGCTGGTCTTCAGGTGCAGCAACTGTCAGCGTCTCCCAATGTCGCGATCTACGTTGGTCCACCAAGTGGCGGCGGCAAGGCTGTAGATGTGCTCGACCTTCGCGGGGCCATCGTGCCGAGCCTCACCTATGGAGCCGGCTCGCCATACTCACTGACGGCCTCTGGTACTGCGAAGGTCCGAGGATGGTCGCGATCAGGGTCTGTTACCGGTCCCGCTTCCACCGGTGCAAACACTCTCGCCTTGGCTGTCGTCTATGACCAGCGGGCGCCCCGGCAACCGAAGGTCAGCGGCATTAGTCTGAACCGAGGACGCACCGGTACCCAGTCGTTCAACGTTCATGTGACCGGGGAGACCACGGCCGGCTTCACCATCAACATCACAACGACGGACGGTACAAACTTCGCAAGTGCGTTGTCTTTCACGGCGTCTTGGAGTGCGACTGTTGAAGAATGACGGCGATCGTTCCAATGGCAGTGAGGCATCTCGTATGCAGCGTTGCTTCTAGATCTAGACCCGCTTCGGCGGGTTTTCTTTTTTCTGAAGGATGACCAATGCAAAACATCTTCAAGAGAT
The DNA here is from genome assembly GCF_024701975.1 of Variovorax sp. ZS18.2.2. Lineage (GTDB taxonomy): Bacteria > Pseudomonadota > Gammaproteobacteria > Burkholderiales > Burkholderiaceae_C > Variovorax. The sequence goes on along the minus strand of NZ_JANLNM010000003.1, from coordinate 322,606 downwards.
TGGGCACAGGCATCGTGCAGAGTTTTCTCGGCACGGCGATGCTGGTGCGCGTCGACGTCGACGAACTACGTCGGTACATCGCATCCGCGCCCAGCTGGCCTGTCGACCAAGACCGCGCAGAGGTGCGACTGCAGGCGGCTTTCATCACGACTGTATTCCTGTTGTTGCTCGCCGAGCCGATCTTCTATGTCTTCGGTGTACCGGACTCGTTCATCGGTCGCGTGAGTTCGATGACGTACTCGAGGTGGTGCGTGATCGGCGCCTTCTCGATCTCGTTCGCTGCAGCGCTGCCGCATCTCTACACGCTGGTCTTCCGACCGGATCTCCTCGACCACAAGGGCTACAGGCGAGCAGCGGCTTTCGCGGCGGTGCTTGCCGGTGCGACGTGGATCGTGCTTGCGAATCGAGCGGTGCAACTCGACGTCGGAGGCCTCGCGTGGGCCTACGCAATCCGGGCCGTCTCAGTCTTCTTCATCGCCGGGATCTTTGGTGTGTCAGTCAACGCTCAACAGATGAGGGAGCACTTCCATGCAGCGCCGCGTTAACCAGGCCTTCTTTCTTTGGCTGGCGTGTTACAGCGCACTCTGCTACGCGAACACTACCCTCGTGCAGGACGTACTCGCCTACGACTGGATGTCGTTGCTGTTCGCCGCGGCCGCCGGGCTGCTCGGTGGCGCTGCGCGAACCATCTTTACGCTGGTGTCCGAGCGGGCGCTCGTCGGCAACGTCAAGACGCTGCTGCTGAAGGATCTGATCGTCGCCATCTTCGGTGGGGCCGTGGCCTACATCGCGATCCAGGGCTACAACTCCGGCGCCAGCGCGATCACGCTGGTAAAACTGCCGATCGTCGTGCAGGACCTGCGGATCTTGTTGATCCTCTGGGCCGGCTTTTCGCGGGGTCGCTGGTTCGGCGTGCTCGACCGCTTCGCCGCCGACGCCATCGCGAACGCGAGCAATCGTCTGCGTGGGGGCGCTGGGCCTGACGCGCCGCCTTCGGTGGCCGCGCCGTTGGGAGATAAGCAATGAACGAACACCTTACGACGGGCGCCGACGGGCACGAGCTGAACCACTACTACGAGGCCTGCAAGCTGCGGGCCTACCCCGACCCCTTGTCCCCGCTGTTCAAGGCGCTGCAGTCGGCCAGGATCGATCCCTACAAGCTCACCGAGGTGCCGGCCCAGTTCGCGAGCCTGAGCGGGAAGCCCTGGACGATCGGGTGGGGCGACACCGAGGGGGTGAGTGTCGGCATGGTCATCAGCCAGGCTGAGGCTGACGCACGCTATGCCAAGCGCCTGGCGCGGGACTTCGAGCCGGCGGTGCGGGCAGCCGTCGACGTGGAATTGAACCAGCGCCAGTTCGATGCGGTCGTCTCGACGGTCTACAACACTGGGCGAGGTGGCGGGGGCCGTGACGGCATCCTGTTCCTGGGCGGGGGAGGGCCGTCGACCTTCTTACGAAAGCTCAACCTGGGCGACTACGCCGGCGCGGCGGCCGAGATCCCGAAGTGGAACCGTGCCGGCGGCCAAGTCGTGAAAGGTCTGCAGCGCCGGCGAGAGGCGACCCGCCTGGTGTTCCTCGGCATGGACGCCCGCTCGGCCATCGTGTCGGGCGAGGCGAAGTTCCCATGAGCGCGATTGCCACTCTGCTCGGCCTGGTGCCCGGCTGGATCTGGGCGGGCCTGATGGCCGCCAGTGTGCTGCACGGCTGCTGGGTAGGCCACCAGCGGGACGGTGCGAACAACGCGCTGCACGAGCTGCAGGCGGCCGTCGCGAAGGCGGACCTGGCCAGGACGCAGGCCGCGCTCCTGGCCAACGGCAACTTCCGAAAGTTTGAACATCAACAGGCGGCCGCGGCCGCGGAGCTCGAGCATGCAAACCAAGTTCGCAAACAAGCGGCTGGCGGTGTCGATCGCAGCAATCGTGATGACGTTGACGGGCTGCGGCGCGATGTCGCCCAGCTCGACGCCGCCGCCCGTAGTGGTGGGCTGTCCAGCGCCGCCGCCTATCCCTTCGAGCTTGCGGCAAGCCGGCGAGCGGCTGAAAACGCAAGAGGACTATTCCTTGCGTGCGCAGCGGAATATAAGGAAGTGGCGGGCTCAGCTCAACGAGACGCCATCGACCTTGGCACCGGAGTAGGCTTCGCAGAGCTGGTGCAAACGTCTGCACCACCATGATCAAGGCCCCCAGCGCTTCGGCGCTGGGGGCCTTTTCCCATTGCGATGTTGGCGCTATGCGGCTTGCTGCCAAATGGCGGCCGGCAAGGCTTGCTCCTCCGCCCGCCGCTCCCTCCGCCGATAGGCCATATACGCCGAGCAGATGCCTAGTGCGGCGCCCACCAGCATGTAAGTGAAATCCTTGGCAGTGAGCAGCAGGAAGATCGTCATCAGCAAGAGACACAGTGCCAGCTTGAAGCCGTTGAGCGAGCGCGTGCTGCGACTCCGAGCGAACTTCACGAACTGGGTAGCTGAGCGCAAAAGAATGAACGACAACAGCGCGAAGCCCGTGAAGCCCAGGTCGACCCACGCTGACAGGATGTTGTGGGCTTCCGAGCCGACGCCTGTTGTCGGGATGTAGCTGCCGTAGTCGCCAAGAAAGACGTTGTCTGTGATGGTCCGCAGGGCGGCGACGCTGTACTCGTCGCGAGCATCCCCGCTTGTCGACTCTCCGGACACGAGCAACTCAAGCACTCGGTTCTCGGGCAGCAGCGTGGTGATCACCTCGAGAGATGAATAGGTGACGCCTGCAATGACCGCGATCGTGAGGATCATCGCCATCGGCTTCTTGGAACTGATGATCTCCATCACGCATGCAAACAAAAAGAAGGCTGCAAATTCACTTCGGGCCACAGCTAAATAAAGTGATGGGATACAGACCGCGTAAATAATGAGGCGAACTCGGAGTCGGTCTGTAAAGGCCACCAATGCAATAGCGGTCATCAAATACGAACGGGAGAATCCTTGGTAAGACGCAATGGCATCGCTTCCATCCGCAGCGTCTTGACGAAGATAAAACGTTCCGTCGACCGACAGCATGAAAATCAAAACCGTCATTGCTATCAGGCAGGCAAAGGCAATTCGGCGAAAAGATTTACTTCTGAAATCAATTGTCTTGAATATAAAAAAGCAACAGCCCAAATGAATAATTGACACAGCGTGCTGAGCAATCAACTCTATCGGCTTTTGCCCAACGAAAGAGAACGCCAAGACGAGCACGAAAAACGCAACGTACAGAAAAAATAATTGATCTGTGCCAGTGAACTCGGTTTTGTCCTTTGTCACCGTCTGCACGTACACCATGAAGAGGAAGGGGAAGAGCAGTACCGACATGGGCGAGAAGAAGCCCCCAAGCACTGGCGGGAACAAGTTGTATCCCGCCATCGTGTGATAGAAAAAGAATCCTGGAAAGAGAATCAAAAAACTCCACTCAGGGATAAGCGCTCTAATCGTTGAAAGTCTTATGTCCATGGCAAGGCAGCAATTTATTTCAACAGTTGAATCGTGTCTTTAGACATGGTGCGGCTGTTGGAAATGCAGTCGTTTTTGCGGTCGCTGTCGCATGTTTGGGGTATATCCTTCCAGCCCGACCATTTATCCTCTGCGCCGAGGTATCCGGGGTAAAGCTCCAGGCCAGCCAGTTCCTTGGATTTCAGCATTGCAAGCTGCAGCTTCAGAGCGTCTTTATAAAGTTCGAACTCTTCCGTCTTCGAGCACTTCTCGGTGCCGCCCTGTTTGCATTTCAGGTAGTCGATACGGTCATAGTGGTAGACGCCACCGAATATTGCCGCATTGGGAAACAGCATCTTGGTCTCGGCAACGTACTCCCGGTAATTCGTCCAATTCGAGCGGAAGTGCAGATAGAGCGCCACGCGATCGACCTTGGCCCGAGCATCGGCCGGCAGGTTGGCCGGATTCTTCTTCACCTGGTCGATCTCGTCCTCGTAGAAGGTCACCCCGAACTGCAGCTTCGGGTTTGCCGACTTCACGGCGTCGATCAGCTCGTTGATGTATTTGCCCTTGTCCGGCACGTTGGCGCGCCGCATGAACGACCAGGCGTCGTCAACGCTGACCTCTTTCAGCACCGGGTGCTCAAGCGAGAGCTTCGAGTAGACAGCCGCGCGCTGCATCACCAGGTCGGGCTTGTCGGCCTGACCGAAGGGGATCGTGATGTACTTGATCCTTGGCGCTGGCTTGTACAAGGCGATGCAGGCCGACGGCTCCATGGTGCAGCCGATGCGCAGGGAGGTGACGAACGGTGCGGCCTCGTTGGTGGGGGCGGCGCCCCAGGCCATGATGTCGCGATCGGCGGCCGAAACCAGGGTGGCGGAGGCGGCGAGCAGCGCCGCGGCGGCTATGCGGAGGAGGCGGTTCATGGGCGGCATTGTCGCCTAGCGACCGGCGGCCCAGAAGACGGCGCCTTGGGGCGGGCTACTCCTCGAGGATCTCGCTGGCGATCCACGCGAGCAGCTTGCAGCCCGCAAAGTAGAGGATCGAGCCAACGACGAGACGCACCAGCACCTCCCATAGCGCCAGGCGCGGCTGATCGTCGATGAAATGGAGAGCCAGCATCAGCACCCAGAAGACGCCGATGGGGATGATGGCAACGCGCCAGAATTCGCGGAGAGTCACTTCTTCACCTTGTTCACGTAGTCCGACCTCCCCATTGTCGCTGCTGGCAGAGCCGTGCCACTGTGCGTGTATGCCCTCAGCGGCCTCTTGGAGCCCACCTCGTGCGTCGGCTTCAAACGCCGTCGTTGAGCACCTGCATACCTGTTCTCAGGTTATGAGGAAGCGTCAACCATTGTTCCTTCGTTAGAAAAATTGTGAGAGAAAAGAGGTTGCATTCGGAGAATTCGCAGTCCTCTAGGAGTAAAACTGTAGTGGTTAATCCCGGTTTGACAATGACCACTTCACAATGCCCAAAGGAGCAGCGATTAAACGTCGTTCCTTGCCATGCGACGTTGATCGGTCCAAACAAGTGGCAGTGAGCGAAGCGAACTCGCGATACTTTGGTGGCGAGTGGATGAAAAAAATCGACCAAATTCAGACTCTCGTGCTCGTGAGAGGGGGCGAGAACGTTTGAACTCTTGGCGCTGGCTCTTAGGGCCAAGATGTTTGCAGTGGCAACTTTTTTCCGGGCGATTCCATAGGCGAGATACATGAGGGTCATTACCGCCAAGGTGCAAAGGGCCGCCGCACCCCACGCCACTGGCCCAAATGGCTGAAGGAATGCTGAAATTGATGCCAGATACGCCATGGCACCGGGTCCGACAAAGAAGCCAACGATCGCCGGCCAGTTTTCGATCGCCTTGTCGAACGCCCAGCTAAGCGGTGCCTTTATCGCTGTTTTTTTTCTGTCTTGCTCTGCCATGCGAACTCCAAAGTAGGTCGCAATGGTGCATCAAAAGCAAGGAGGAAACGCATTTAGGCGTTCGTCGGCGGTGAAGCGATCGGTGATCCCACTCGGGGCTGATGGCCTGGTGCATTTGGGGCCGAACGATCTGGTCGACGACGAAGATCGCGACTGCCCGGATGAGCGACCTATAGCTTCAGTCCGTTGCTTCTGCGAGACGAGGATTCGAATCGTCAAGTAGGCATCTTAGTAGGCATCTTCGGAGAATTGCCCCGGAAGCCCGCATGAAATATAGAGGTGTGACTGCCTCCCTCTCCTCCAGACATGCTTGCAGGCCATGGATTGACGAAAGCTTCTCAGCTCGTCATTCCTTCGCCGGCAAAGCCACTATCAAAAGCCGCAGTGATTTTTCACTGCGGCTTTTTGCTTTTTGGGTGCTGTACGGGGCTACCTACCTACCGCCCGAGCGAACCCGTCGATCCCGGGCGGGGTTTCGTCGAGAAGCTGGCCTGCGCCTCTCTCTTGGCCTTGGCCACATCGATCTCCCGTTCGGAATGGAGCTGATGCTTGCCGCAGTTATCGCAGCGATAGAGGCGCAGCCATGGCAAGACCCGCATCCAAGTGCTGCGGCGCGTGCGCTTGAGATGATCGATGCCGCATGGACAGGCAGAAAACAGGTTGTGCATAAAGAGGGCGATCTGGATGTCATGGGCCCCCTTACCAAGCTCTATGGCTTATCGGCAGATGTATTGCAATGCAGCATTCTTCCTGCGATCCGTGACCATCGCACTACCATGTTCGCGGTATTTGTAATCTTTGCTACTACATGCAGACTGTCGCTGGGCCGTCGAGGCCTCGAGGTGCGCTCCGGCTTCAAGAGCGCTCCGCGCGCTGGATGCGCGGTCTTGGACTGAAGTCAACTATTCAAAAACATTGTCTGCAATGGTGTCCCGGCCATCCAGTTCGCACCGAGCCCGAAGTTGTCGGGACACCCGTCAAGGGCGACTGCTTCAGCCGCGGCATGACGCGCCGGACTGCGCTCAATGTGCCGGGAGCGGCCCGTTTTCCGAGGTATTCCGGCGTGGAAGCAGCCCGATGTGCCCTGCACCAAGCAGCGCCAACAAGCGCTGCGGACTCATTTATCGGAGAGTATTCGCCACGTACCTTTACCCGCTCCGAGCGTGCCGAAAGCGATCAGCGGCGGGGTTGCGCTGGTACGATAAGGGAGAAAGTTTGCAACGATGAACTTGGGCGACCACATCTCTTCGGAGAGAGCCAAGGGACTCTGATGGCGACTTTGGCGCCGTCACTGCCTTTTCACCAACTCACGCATCTATTTGTGAGTTTCCAGTGTGAAGAGTAAACGATTTTTTACAAAAAATTCGTCAATAACCACTGCGCCTGAAAAACTGTGTGACGAAACTGCGCACGGCCTCTTGCGTGCGTTGCTGGTAAATATTGACTTCTGGGGGATCAGATTGAGAAGAAATTCGAACGTCTTGGCATGGGCGTCGGCACTGGCAGGTGCGATGGTGCTTCAAGGTTGCGCAATCGTGCCGGGCATGGGTACCGTGGAGGCTTACGACGGACGGGAGGAGTTGCCATCGCAGTTCCGCTACCTGCCCGACGCGGCACCCGAAGGCGCGATCACCCCCATTTCCCTTGCGCTCGTGCGCACGCTGGCCGAGACCTCGCCCAAGGGCGTTCCGCCGGAAGTGCAGGCGCTGTTCGGCAAGAGCGAGCGCTACACCATCGGTCCTGGTGACGTGGTGGGTGTGATCGTTTACGACCATCCTGAACTGCTGCCCAACGCGGGCGCCGTCATCTCGCAGACCGCAGACCCTACCGGCGTGCAGGTGGCCCCCGGTTTCATCGTCGATTCCGAAGGTGAGATCGCTTTCCCGTACATCAGCCGTGTTCGCGTCGCCGGTTTGAGTGAAGGCGATGCCTCCGACCTGATCCGTAATCTGTTGAAGCCGCATGTCGAGAACCCGCAGGTGACGGTGCGCATCCAGTCCTTCAGAAGTCGCCGTGCCTACGTCGAAGGCGAAGTGCGCACCCCCGGCTCTCAAATCATCACCGATGTGCCGATGACGTTGAACGAGGCCATCAACCGGGCCGGCGGCATCACGGCCAACGGCAATCTGTCTGCCTTGACGCTCATCCGCAACGGCAAGTCGATCCCGGTCGACATGACCAGGTTGCGCGAGGCCGGCTACGACGGCAACAGCATCCCGCTCAAGAGCGGCGACACCGTTCGCGTGGCGCACCGCGAAGACTCCAAGATCTTCCTCATGGGTGAGGTCGTGGCGCCACTGGCCCTGAACATGCGCAGCAACGGCCGCCTGAGCCTGAGCGAGGCGCTGGGCGAGGCTGGTGGTCCCCAGAATGCAACCGCCAACGCGGGACAGATCTACGTCATTCGCCAGGGGGCCACTGGCGCGCCTGCCGTTTTCAATCTCGATGCCAAGAATCCGGCCGCCATGGCGATCGCGAGCCAGTTCCGGCTGCAGTCGCAGGATGTGGTCTATATCGACCCCGTGCCGCTGGTCAAGTGGAACCGCGTGGTCAGCTTGATCCTGCCGTCGGCCACGGTGGTCAATAACGCCAGCGAGGTTTACGTCAGGCATCGCTAGTCAGCCAGGGGAACCGGAGAGAGTCCACCACCGCCGCGACGGCGGGGCATGGACTCACCTGAATCGAAAGACAGCAACCGCGAGCGATCGAATGAGCGCGCGCGGCATGGCGGCAGGGCTTCTCTTGAAACCGGGCCGTCAATTTTTTATTCGCAGTCAGTCATCCATCCATCATGCAAGCCATTCATTCAAATCAACCGATCGCGATCATCGGTCTGGGCTACGTAGGCCTCCCCCTCGCCGTGGAGTTCGGTAAGAAGCGCCAGGTGGTCGGCTTCGACATCAATGCCAAGCGCATCGCCGAACTGCAGAGTGGTCATGACCACACGCTCGAAACCACCCCCGAAGAACTGAAGGCCGCCACGCAACTGGCCTTTACATCGCACGCTGATGACCTGCGCGACTGCGGCGTCTTCATCGTGACCGTTCCCACGCCCATCGACAACGCCAATCGGCCCGACCTGACGCCGTTGATCAAGGCCAGCGAATCGGTCGGCAAGGTGATGAAGCCCGGCGCGATCGTGATCTTCGAATCGACGGTGTACCCGGGCGCGACAGAAGAGGTTTGCGTGCCCGTGCTGGAAAAATTCAGCGGCAAGAAATTCAACGTCGATTTCTTCTGCGGGTACAGCCCAGAGCGGATCAATCCGGGGGACAAGGTCAACACGCTCACCAAGATCAAGAAGATCACCAGCGGAAGCACGCCCGAAGTGGCCGACCTGGTGGATGCGCTCTACAACGAGATCATTACCGCCGGCACGCACAAGGCCACCAGCCTCAAGGTGGCTGAGGCCGCCAAGGTGATCGAGAACACGCAGCGCGACCTGAACATCGCGCTGGTCAACGAGCTGTCCGTGATCTTCGAGCGCCTGGGCATCGACACTCTCGACGTGCTCGAGGCCGCGGGCAGCAAGTGGAATTTCCTGCCTTTCCGTCCGGGCCTCGTGGGTGGGCACTGCATCGGCGTGGACCCGTACTACCTGACGCACAAGGCGGAACAGGTCGGCTATCACCCGCAGGTGATATTGGCCGGCCGCCGCATCAACGACAACATGGCGCGCTACGTGGCCCGCAACACCATCAAGTTGATGTTGAAGAACGGCATGGACGTGCCGCGCTGCCGCATCGGTGTATTGGGCGTCACCTTCAAGGAAAACTGCCCGGACATCCGCAATAGCAAGATCGTGGACATGGTGCGCGAGTTCGAGGCGTGGGGCGCTTCCGTGGAAGTTGTGGACCCGTGGGCGGACGCCGAAGAAGTGGCTCGCGAGTACGGCCTTCAACTCGGCAAGGTTGATGCGGACCATCCGGTCGATGCGCTGGTCGTTGCCGTAGGTCACAACGAGTATCGCGGCGCGACGATGTCCGAGCTGCGCGCCCTGTGCCGAGGCGAGCAGCCTGTGCTGGTCGACGTCAAGAGCCTGTTCAACGCTCACGATGCCCGCGACAGCGGCTTCTCCGTGTTCCGCCTGTAAACCATTTCCTGTTTCTCCGTTTCTTCCTCGACATGAAAAACTTTGCTCTCATCGGCGCCGCCGGCTACATCGCTCCGCGCCACATGCGTGCCATCAAGGACACGGACAACCACCTCTCGGTGGCCTACGACATCAACGATTCGGTCGGCATCATCGACAGCCTCTCGCCGCAGAGCGAGTTCTTCACCGAGTTCGAACGCTTCTACGAGCACGCGCAGCAGCTCAAGCGCAACCCCGCGACGGCGCTCGACTACGTGGCGATCTGCAGTCCCAACTACCTGCACCACCCGCACATCGCTGCGGGCCTGCGCCTGGGTTGCGACGTGATCTGCGAGAAACCCCTGGTGCCCACGCCGGACCTCGTCGACGAGCTGCAGCGTGTTGAAAAGGAAACTGGCAAGCGCGTCTTCAACATCCTGCAGCTGCGCCATCACGACGCCATCCTGAAGCTGCGCAACAAGGTTGCCGCCGCGCCCGCAGATACCAAGTTCGATGTGGAACTGACCTACATCACCTCGCGCGGCAAGTGGTACATGGAAAGCTGGAAGGGCGACAACCGCAAGTCGTTCGGCGTGGCGACCAACATCGGCGTGCACTTCTACGACATGCTGCACTTCATCTTCGGAAAGCTGCAGCACAACGTGGTGCATTACAGCGGCACGGCCAAGGCGGCGGGCTACCTTGAATACGAACGCGCGCGCGTTCGCTGGTTTCTGTCCATCGACGCCAACGATCTGCCGGCCGACGTGAAGGGCAAGAAGACGACCTTCCGCAACATCGACATCAGCGGCGAGAAGCTCGAGTTCTCCGAAGGCTTCACCGACCTGCACACGGTGAGCTACCAGGAAATCCTGGCTGGTCGCGGCTATGGCCTCGAGGATGCGCGCCACTGCATCGAGACCGTAAACGTGATTCGCAGCGCCACACCCGTTCAGGGCGAGCAGGGCGAAGTGCATCCGTTCGTTCGGCATCTCGCCTGACGCCCCGCGAGCTCGGCATGGCATACAAAGCCCACCCCACCGCGATCGTCGACGAGGGCGCCCGGATCGGCGACGGCACCCGCATCTGGCACTGGGTGCACGTCAGCGCGCAGGCGTCCATCGGCGAGGGCTGCTCGCTCGGGCAGAACGTCTACGTCGGGAACGACGTGACCATCGGCCACAACGTCAAGATCCAGAACAACGTGAGCGTCTACGACGCGGTCACGTTGGAGGACGACGTGTTCTGCGGGCCGAGCATGGTCTTCACCAATGTCTACAACCCGCGTTCGGCTGTCACACGCAAGGACGAATATCGCCGCACGCTTGTGAAGCGGGGCGCGACGCTGGGCGCCAACTGCACCATCGTCTGCGGCAACACCGTGGGCGAATATGCCTTCGTCGGCGCCGGCGCCGTGATCAACAAGAACGTGCCGGCTTATGCGCTCATGGTCGGCGTGCCCGCCAGGCAGATCGGCTGGATGAGCGAATTCGGCGAGCAACTTGCGTTGCCGCTGAAGGGCACGGCAGAAGCTATTTGCGCGCACACCGGCGCGCGCTACGTACTCGACGGCAATGCCGTGACCAAGTTGGAAGCCAAGGCGCCATGATCGAATTCATCGACCTCAAGACCCAGCAGGCCCGCATCAAGGACCAGATCGACGCGGCGATTCAGCGCGTGCTGGCGCACGGTCAATACATCCTCGGGCCTGAAGTGGCCGAGCTGGAAGAGAAGCTCGCGGCCTATACGGGCGCCAAGCATTGCATCACTGTGGCCAACGGTACGGATGCCTTGCAGATCGCGCAGATGGCGCTTGGCATCGGGCCGGGAGATGAAGTCATTACGCCGGGCTTTACGTACATCGCCACTGCCGAGACCGTGGCGCTGCTGGGCGCCAAGCCGGTGTACGTGGATATCGATGCGCGTACCTACAACCTGGACCCGGCCCTGCTGGAGGCTGCGATCACTCCACGGACCAAGGCCATTGTTCCGGTGAGCCTGTATGGGCAGTGTGCGGATTTCGACGCGATCAATGCGATTGCCGCGCGGCACGGAATTACCGTCATCGAAGATGCCGCGCAGAGCTTCGGGGCCACTTACAAAGGCCGCAAGAGCTGCAATCTCAGCACCATTGCCTGTGCGAGTTTTTTCCCAAGCAAACCCTTGGGCTGCTACGGCGATGGCGGGGCCATCTTCACCAACGATGACGAACTGGCCAAGGTCATGCGGCAGATTGCCCGGCACGGTCAGGATCGGCGGTATCACCATGTCCGGGTGGGGGTAAACAGCCGCCTCGACACGATACAAGCAGCAATTCTCTTGGCCAAATTACCTCTGCTTGATAGAGAGATAGAACAGCGCCAGGAAGTTGCCTCCCTTTACGAAAGCAGTTTCGCCAAATCAATAAAAATCGAGACGCGCTCCGATGGAAAAGGCTCGAGTCGAATTACCACGCCATATATAGAGCCGGCCAACACAAGCGCTTTTGCTCAATACACCCTTCAAGTGCCTGATCGAAGCAGCCTGGAAATCGCGCTGAAGGCTGCAAATATACCTGCGGCCGTTCACTACCCTATTCCTCTCAACAAGCAGCCCGCGGTACGCGATGACAGCGTTGACCTCCCCATCGGTGACTCAGTCGCGCAGCATGTCATCAGCTTGCCAATGCATCCTTATTTGCAAGAGTCGACGATTACCGAGATCGTGGAAGCTATTTCGGCTGCCTGCAAATAATTATCGACTTGCCCCAACGTGAAAAATAAGATTAATTCATGAAACGGGAGGTCGGTCATTTCTGGCACCAAGTTGCATCGGTTTTAACCGGCAGTACGATCGCGCAACTCATTCCAATCCTGGGGTCGTTGATACTTGCGAGGCTATTTGCGCCGCAAGAATTTGGACTCTACGCTGCGTGGCAGGGCGTCGCCCTTTTTTTCGCAGTTGCCATAACTGGCCGGTTTGAAACGGCCCTTGCCATGGTGGCAGAGGGCGATGCTCGACGAGTTGCCGCCGCAGCGACCCTGCTGACAACCGTTTTTGGCGTGATTCTGTTGGCCATTGCAGTAGGCGGCGCATTTTTCCTATCCCCGGCCTGGCTCGAAAAAACTCCAGTCCTTTTTGGAATCATGGTCGTGCCGGCCGCTTTTGCTATTGCCGGCTCTCAGATCTGGCAGTCCTGGGCCGCAGCGGAGGGAGAGTACAAAAAGCTTTCGATCATGCGAATCGTGTTCGCATTTTCAATTACTGTGATGCAAATTGTGGCAGGCCTTGAGTGGGCTTCCTCGTCTGCGTTAGTCGTCGCGCATGTCGTGGGAGCATCGATCGGGTTTCTTGTGGCGTTGAAAGTAATGCCATTAGGTCGACTGCCCCAGGATATCAATCGGCGATTGCTTGAGTTTTGGTCTCGCTACCGAAGACTTCCAATCATGTCTTTGCCGGCTGATGTCATTAATACTGCCGCTGCGCAACTGCCCTTGATTATCGTCGCCAGTCGATTCGGATCGGAAATAAGCGGCTATCTCGCCTTGTCATTGCGGACACTAGGCGCCCCCATTTCGCTGCTCGGCCGGGCGGTGCTGGATGTTTTTAGAAGGCATGCAGCTTCGGACTGGCGGGCAAGAGGCGAATGCCGAGATACCTATTCCAAGACTTTCATGGTGCTTTCCACAGCATCCGTGCTTGTCATGTCGGGCCTGATGTGGTGGGGAGAAGATCTTTTTTCCCTTTGCTTCGGCGAGAACTGGCGCCCTGCAGGAACCATTGCTGTCTGGCTTTTGCCAATGTTCATGCTGAGATTTGTGGCAAGTCCATTGAGCTACATGTTTTATTTGGCGGAAAAACAGCACATCGATCTGATGTGGCAGATCTCACTGTTTGCCATGACGATTGGGACGCTGACGGCATTCAATAGCTATTCTCTTTCGCTCCAATCATACGGTGCTGGTTATAGCATGCTGTATGTGATCTATTTAATCCTGTCTTATAGGCTGTCTCGAGGCGAAAAGAATGATCGCAATTATAGATTATGACATCGGAAATATCGGGGCGGTCGAGAATATGCTCCTCCGAATTGGAGCCAAATGCAAGATAACAAGCGACGCATCCGAAATTGAAGCGGCCAGCGGTTTGATTTTGCCGGGTAATGGCGCGTTCGACGCATGTATTTCCAATCTGCGAGCAAGCGGTCTAATTCCTTTATTGGAGAAACAGGTTTTCCAAAAAAATACTCCAATCCTGGGAATTTGCGTAGGCGCCCAGATGTTGGGACATGGAAGCGAGGAGGGGAGTTTGCCCGGTCTTGGATGGCTTGACATGTCGGTTAAACGCCTCCCTGAGAATTCGGGACTTCATGTGCCTCACATGGGTTGGGGTGAAGTCGTGAAGCGCCAGGTAAATCACCCCCTCCTCAAAGAGCTGGAAGATGATGCTCGGTACTATTTCGTTCACAGCTACTACATGGACTCAAGGGATAGAGGCATTGAACTCCTGGGCTCTACGTACGGAATTGATTTTTGCGCCGCTGTCGCCGAAAAAAATATAATGGGTGTCCAATTCCACCCCGAAAAAAGTCATCGATACGGAAAAAGAATTTTGGCAAACTTTTCCGAAATGCAAAAGGCGGTATAGATGTACAGGGCTCGTGTCATTCCGACTTTGCTTCTGAGTCAACGGGGCTTGGTGAAAACGAGGAAATTCAAGGATCCGGTTTATATCGGCGACCCTGTCAATGCCGTTCGAATCTTCAACGAAAAAGAAGTCGATGAGCTGGTTGTGCTGGACATCAATGCTTCTCGTGAAGGCAGGGAGCCCGACTATGAAGTCATTTCAGAAATAGCGAGCGAATGCTTCATGCCGGTTGCATACGGTGGCGGCATTCGCACATTGGAGCAAATTAGAAAGCTGCTCCGCGCCGGTGTAGAGAAGGTGGTTATTAATTCCGCTCTCGCCGAATCAACGGAAATTCTGACAGAGGCTTCTAGAATTTTTGGAAGCCAGGCGATTATGGCGGGTATCGATGTGAGGCGTGGCTTATTAACCGGATACAAAGTGGTTGTGAGATCTGCCTCAGTCGAACTGAAGCACTCAGTCGCAGACTACGCACGGATCCTGGAGGGGGCGGGTGCGGGAGAAATTCTTCTTAATAATGTGGATCGAGATGGAACGATGGCTGGATATGACATCGACTTACTCCGCTTGGTTTCAGGTACGGTAAAAATTCCAGTAGTGGCCGCAGGTGGTGCGGGAACCGTGGAACACCTTAGTCAAGCACTGAATGATGGTGGAGCGGCCGCAGTGGCGGCCGGTGCAATGTTCGTCTTCAGAGGTAAACATCGAGCCGTGCTTATTGGGTATTTAACGGAAGCTCAAAAAAAAGAGCTGTTGATTAGAAAAAGATAATTTAATTATGACCGCTGAAAAAAGAAGTTATCAAGTTTGCACCCGAACGGTGATGGACACGACGGATACCGAAATTATTTTCGACGAGCAAGGCGTAAGTAACCACGTTCATGAATTTGAAAAAACAGCGAAGGAAACATGGTTTCCCAATGAAGATGGTGCGCGTCGGCTAAATGAATTGATTGAAAAAATCAAAATAGAGGGAAAAGGCCACGAATACGACTGCATTATTGGACTTTCGGGCGGCGTAGATAGTTCTTATCTGGCGTTGAAGGCACACGAATGGGGCTTGCGTCCATTGGTTGTCCACGTCGATGCGGGATGGAATAGTGAATTAGCCGTTTCAAATATCGAAAAAATTGTGGAACACTGCGGTTACGACCTACATACCCACGTTGTGAATTGGGAAGAGATGCGCGATCTCCATATCGCGTATTTACGCTCTGGAATTTCCAATCAGGATGTACCGCAGGATCACGCTTTCTTTGCGGCGCTCTATTCTTTTGCCGTAAAAAATGGCGTTAGATACGTTTTTTCGGGTGGGAATCTGGCTACTGAAGGAATTTTTCCTAGATCCTGGCATGGCAGCGCCATGGATGCTATCAATCTGCTTGATATTCACAAGAGGCACGGCAGTAAAAAATTAGCGACCTACCCCATAGTCAGCTTTTGGCAGTATTACATCTATTATCCGCTGATAAGAAAAATGCGTGTGATTCGCCCGTTGAACTTCATGCCTTTTAATAAAGATGAAGCCATTCAAGAGTTGGAGAAGATTGGGTGGCGGTCGTATGGCCGAAAGCATGGGGAATCCATTTTTACAAAACTCTTCCAGAATTATTATCTTCCAACGCGCTTCGGATATGACAAGCGACTGCCGCACTTGTCGAGTCTCATTGTTTCCGGGCAAATGACACGTGAAGAAGCATTATCGGAATTGAAGAAGCCGTTATATCCGGCAGATGAACTGGAACGAGATATTTCTTATTTTTGCAAGAAACTGAGAATTACCCGCAGCGAGTTTGACGGGTACATGCAGCTCCCGCTTAATAGCCATAAAAACTATCGAAGCTGGAATCGCCGCTACAGATTGCTTAAGCGTATTCAGGGGCTAGCGGGCAAGATCCTTGGTCGAAAAGTTTCGGCATATTCGTAGTTTCTATTGCTTATGTTGAAGGTAAAAAGCAAGTTCTATCTTGCCGCACTTTGTGTGTTGGCCATGATTTCGTCGCTGGTGCTGTATTCTTTTGGCGGAATTCTGGATAGAAACAGCTACGCCGGCCTGCATGAGTTGAGCTGGAGATTCGATAGTCTCCTGATCTCGATCATCTGGGGGTGTTTGATTTTTTACTTTCTCCCAAAAAAAATCAGCCTGCCATCGGATATTTTCCTGTTCTTCTATCTTGCTTTTTGCTTGATCTGGGGTGCCGGGTATTGGAGTGTAAGTGGCCAGGCGGATTTTTATTTTGGCCTCTCCATGCTTTGCATCGGCATATTGCCGGTGATGCTTTTCAAGGGGATCAGGCAAATAATTGCCAGAACCGAGGTCAGGAAGCTGGCGCGCATTGGGTTTTTCTCCTCCGCATGGAGAATTTGGGCTTTGGGCTTGTTGCTGCTGACCTCTGCTCTTGTGGGTGTTACTGCGTTCGGAGGAGGGGGATTCGACTGGGAATTGATGTACGACAGAAGAATTTCGGCCAGAGAGTCATTCGGTGTCGGCACAATTCCGACATACCTATTCGCGATGTCGATCAATGGCGTCATGCCGGTCATGGCATTTATCGGCGGACGTAGAGGAAATTTCCTCATCAGTGGCCTGGCAGTTGCGTATGCGGTTTTCGGATTCTGGCTGATAGGGGTCAAAGCCCCTCTTCTATATGCCATGGTTATGTGGTTTCTCGGATTTCTTCTCCGCAAAGAGAAGTTCGAATACTTTCATGGCTATGTTTTGCTGGGTTTGAATTTGATACTGCTGGTGGCGTTGGTGGAAATGCTCTTTGGCGAGTCATTCATCTCTGAATTATTTGTCCGCCGGGCCATGGTAATTCCGCCTTTCCTGCAGGGTGTCTATGCTGACTATGTGCTAAGCACTTTTTCAGATCTCGACTCCTGGATTTTTGGTAAGAAACTCGACGTTGGCATAGCGATTTACATTGGTCAAGATTATCTCGGAATGGATAACCTTAACGCCAATACAAATGCATTTATGTATGCGCTGGCTTCTGGGGGAGTCGCTCTGTATCTACTTGCGATTTTCTTCGTATCTTTTGTTTTTGCCGTCATTGACTCTGCTTATAAGTGGAAAAACGACGAGATATTTCTGTCGATTGGCGCAATGTATGGGCTGCTATTGACAGAGCAAGCATTTGGAACCGCGTTCTTGTCGTCCGGGATTTTTCTTTGCCTCCTTGTGGCCTTCCTTTTTTCAAGGAATGCAAGCCCGGCCGAATAGCGAAGTGAATTAAAAAGGTATTTGAGAATGAATGAATATCGCGAAGATAAAGTTGACGGAGCATTGATATGCCACCTGACGTCGGTGCACGCACGTCATGACACTCGTATTTTTCTCAAAGAATGTCGGTCACTCGCTGATGCAGGCTACCTGGTTCATTTGATCGTCGCTGATGGAAAAGGCGACGAAATAAATGAGAACGTTCGAATTATTGACGCCGGCGCTTCGAGCAGTCGCTTGCAGCGCATACGTCATGCCCCCCAACGCGTCTTGGAAAAAGCCCTTTTAGTTGATGCTCAGATTTATCACTTGCATGACCCCGAGCTGATTCCAATCGGGCTGGCTCTGAAGAAAGCAGGGAAAAGAGTCATTTTCGATGCCCACGAAGATGTTCCCAAGCAGTTGCTTGGGAAGCCCTATCTGAATAGACCGCTCCGATGGTTATTGTCGAAGGTTTTTGCTCAGTATGAATCGTGGGCCTGTCGAAAGTTGGACGGCGTCGTTGCTGCCACTCCGTTTATATGCAAAAAGTTTTTGTCGATAAACCCAAATACGGTGAATGTTGGTAATTTCCCGATGCTCGGGGAGCTGACGCCTCCTCCAAAAATCGCTTGGTCGTCGAGAGCTCTTCAAGTTGCCTATATTGGGGGGATTTCAAAGATTCGCGGCGTGAAGGAGTTGGTGCAAGCGCTGCCATACACATCTTCGGGCGCCAGGTTGAAGTTGGGCGGAAAATTTTCAGAACCTGAATTTGAGAAAGCTGTAAAAAGCGAGGCCGGTTGGGAGCATGTCGATGAACTCGGATTCGTGAATCGGGAGGGAGTTCGGACTGTATTGGCTGAATCAATTGCCGGGCTGGTCACGTTTTATCCAACAATTAGTCATCTCGACGCTTTGCCCAACAAAATGTTCGAATACATGAGTGCTGGCATTCCTGTTATCGCATCGAACTTTCCGCTCTGGCAGGAAATTATTGACGGGAGCCAATGCGGAATTTGCGTAGATCCACTCGATTCAAGAGCCGTTGCCCAAGCAATTGATTATTTGGTCGCCCATCCGGAGGAGGCGAAAAGTATGGGCCAGAATGGACAGAAGTCGATTCAGGAGCGCTATAACTGGGATATGGAAGCCCGAAAATTGATTGCGTTTTATCGCAGGATGATGGATTCATAATGAATTTCCGGGCCATTTTTCAACCGGGAGCGCTTGTGTTCGCCAGCATCTTGGTGAGCCAGGCAGCGTCGGCAAGAACAGATGCTCCCGCAATAGGCGAAACTCCTTCACGCCCTTCTTTTGCGCAAAAGGCTCCAAAACGAACTGCCTGTGGTGGCTCGATTGAAAAAGCGACGTGGGCGCTTTGGGATGAATCCGGGCGAGCTTGGGTTTCCGGGCAGTTGCTGCAGAAACGCCTGCGCGATCAAGGTGACACTTATGCGCTCTACGACCTTGAGAGTACTTTGCATAATTTACTGTCAATGGCGATACGCTGTGGTCGATCGGAACGATTGAATGAATTTGCGAGCGATTGGAGCGTGGCTTATGGCCAGCTTGGACCGGTGCAATTGGCGGGATCCGCTGCGGGCGGGTCGAAGGTATACCGTCAGTCGATGGCTCCATCGGCCTCCCCCGATTCGTCAAATCCGCGCGGCTGGATATGCCGGGGTGGAGCTAGCTGCAATTCTGGCAATCGTCTCCGCGACACCGAGGTGATGCTCGTTAGTGTGCAAGGACTTGCCTTGTTGAGTCAGCTCGCCAACTCGCTCATCGAATCGCCTGCCAAATCAGAAAAAAATGAGAAATTTGTAAATGAGACCGCTCAATTGCTGGCGTCTCATTTGCTTCGCGCAACTGATAAAGAAGGCCTTGCTCTTTGGGGTGAAGCGATTCAAAAAAAGCCGAGCGACATTGTCGATGGCAGTTCAAAATACTTCTTTAAAGATCAGGAGCTTTGGCTGATCGGTTTGTATGCCGAAATGGCCGGAATTTTGGTGAAAAGACCTGATTTGCGAAGCTCGTTTTTTCAGGATGAAAAAGCAGCCAAGCACCATCAGCGGGCGATCAAGGTATTGTTGGCGTTTTTCAATTCCAGAATCTCTTTGAGGGAAATAAATTCCCCTGGGACCGGAAAAACGATGGCCGCTGAGTTGGATCGCGGTTTCTGGCGCCTGTATTCTGACAACCATTATGCAGGTTACACCGGGCCAGGAAAGCCAGCCGTTTGCGCAGTAAAGGACAGGGCCGTTGCCGCCGATTTAAAGGTGCCAATCAAGAGCGTGGAACCCGTGCCGACTCTCGGATGGGATCTGAGTCATTCTCGTCGCTTGGTGCCTGTGCTGGATGCGTTAGAGCGCAACCGCGACGCATTGATCAAGATTTTTGAACTGGCTAACAAAGATCTGCCGGACCCAAATCTGACACGATTTTTCTCGGCTCAGCTCGTGGCTCATGTATGGAACGGCGACGCGAAGCGTCCGTATTTTTCCAATTATTGGGACGGCTCGAATGGGTGGTATCGGGTTGCGTATAGCAATGGAATGGATCGCTGCTTGGAAGGCTATCCACCCTTTGGCTTGTCGAGTGCATTTCCGACCGGAGGCTATGCAAGTTGGGGGCGCTACTACCCCATCCTGACGAACATTGGGTTGTCGCTGCTTGACGCTACGGCTGACGGCGCTCCGAAGCCCGAGGCGACTTCTGATATTGCCGACCGCTACGGCTCCTTGATGCCGCAGGCTTCACCGAACGTGCGCGTGGCAAACAGGCTGATGTTCTGGCCGAGTTTGGTCGGTGTGCAATAGATTCACCCCAGGACCACGGTCATCCAATCAATTAAACAACCTTAAGCCAGCGGTCGAGGGTAATTCGATTTTCCGGCAGTATCTTTATAAATTTCCATGAACCGAATTCTTACTGTTATCGGCGCGCGTCCACAGTTCATTAAAGCCAGCGTTGTCTCCATGGCAATAGCCGAGTGCCCTGAATTGGAGGAGATTGTTGTACATACGGGACAGCACTTTGATGAGAACATGTCCGGCATTTTTTTCGACCAGCTCGGATTATCACGCCCGCGTCATCAGCTCAATATCAGTGGAGGCTCGCATGGGGGAATGACCGGCCGCATGTTGATCGAGGTGGAGCGAATTTTATTGGAAGAAAAACCTGACCGTGTGCTCGTCTATGGGGATACAAATTCAACCTTGGCGGGTGCGTTGGCCGCCGCAAAATTGAATATTCCCATTGCACACGTAGAAGCTGGCCTTCGAAGTTTCAATATGCGCATGCCGGAAGAGATCAATCGAATATTGACTGATCAATTGAGCGATATCTTGTTTTGCCCTACCGATGCTGCTATGGAGAATTTGCGTCAGGAGGGGTTTGCCAATAAAAAATCGGAAATTCTGAAGGTTGGCGACGTCATGCAGGATTCTGCAGTTTTTTTTGCTGGACGCACCAGTCAAAGGGCAGTTGCCGGTGTAGAGGGGGAGAATTTTATTCTGGCGACGCTGCATCGCGCCGAGAATACAGATGACCCGGTTCGCCTGGCAGCCATCGTTGCAGCGCTAAATAAATTGCACGCGACGCTTGCTCAGGTGGTGCTTCCTTTGCATCCGCGGACACGAGAGGCTTTGAAAAATGCAGGTCTGACTCTAGATGTGACGCTTATTGATCCAGTCGGCTATCTGGAAATGATAGTTCTTCTACAGCGAAGCGCATTGGTACTGACGGATAGCGGAGGAGTGCAAAAAGAGGCCTTCTTTTTTGGAAAGCCCTGCGTCACTCTTCGGGAGCAAACCGAGTGGGTAGAGCTGATAGATATAGGTGCAAATACCCTCGTAGGTGCAGATGTTGAAGCCATTCTGGCGGCAGCGAGAGCTAATCTTGGTCGAAAGGTCGTAGATGAGCAGGCCCTTTATGGCGGTGGACAGGCCGCAAAAAGAATTGCCCGGCATTTGGCAAAATGATGGAGGCCAAAAGAAAACTCAACGTCTGGTATATCCATCCTTATGCGGGAGGGCCGGGGGTTGGCAGGTACAGCCGCCCCTATTTTCTTGTGCATCACTGGATTGGACTGGGTCTTCGTGCGACTGTTTTTTCGGCATCCTTCCATCACCTTTTGGATCAGCCTCAGAACGTTGGGGAAAAAATCATTGACGGTGTGCCGTATGAATTTGTCAGAGGGCGCAATTACACCGGTAATGGGTTGGGGCGTTTACTGAATATGATGCAATTTTCCTGGAATTTTTTCCGGAATTCATCAAAATACGCCACTCAGTACGGCAAGCCGGATGTAATTATCGCGTCAAGTCCTCATCCATATGCCTTTCTGGCTGCCCGCTCCGTTGCAAGAAAGTACGGCGCAAAGATTTTTTTCGAGGTGCGGGACTTGTGGCCACTTAGTCTCGTGGAGCTCGGAGGGGTTTCTGCCAATCACCCATTGATAAGCTTCACTGGCTGGGTGGAAAAATTCTCCTACAAATATTCCGATCGCGTCGTTTCGCTTTTGCCGCTGACAGCCCCTCATATGGTTGAGCGAGGGTTGGCGGCGGCGCGATGGGCATATATTCCCAATGGCATTGATCGCCAGGAAGGCCAGCGCGCGAGCGAAGCGCATCCTATTATTTCTCTTGCCAAGGAATGGAGAAAAAGCGGATTTACCGTATTTGTCTACGCCGGAGCCTTGGGGCGACCCAACCATGTCGACTCCTTGGTGAAGGCTATGTCTCTTTTGAAATTGCAAGGAGACAAAAATATAAAGGCACTGATAGTGGGAAAGGGGGAGGCAGAGTCTGATCTGAAAAAACTGGTGCTTGAACTTGAATTGGATGCGGATGTCCGAATTTTTGGTCAAATTCCGAAAGCGCAAATTGTCGAATTATTCGGCGAAGTGAGTGCCGGTTTCATTTCGCTTCGCCCCGAGCCAATTTTTAGATTCGGCATCAGCCCCAACAAATTGTTCGACTACATGCTTGCTTCATTGCCGGTCGTTTTTGCTGTGAGCGCTGGAAATGACCCGGTAAAAGAAGCTAATTGCGGATACTCGGTTGCGCCGGGAGACGCAAAGGCTGTTGCGCTTGCTATGCAAAATATCGACTGTCTTTCGGAAACACAACGACGAGAGATGGGTGACAGAGGCCGTTCATATGTTCTGAAAAATCACGATTACGCCGCGCTCGCTGCTTCTTATGTCACGCTGTTTGAAACGGATTGATATTTTCGGACCTCTGGGCGAAGAGTAAACATATGAAATGCATGATGACCGGTGGAAGCGGATTTATAGGTCGTTCGCTATACCCTCAGCTGAAATCGCTGGGACATCGAGTCCGTTGCGGGTTAAGGCACGCAAGTACCCCCGCCGGCATGCATTCCGCCGATTTTGTCGATGTCGGTTCGATTGATGCGTTCACCGACTGGGGTCGAGTGCTATTTGATGCTGAGGTTGTCGTGCATTTGGCAGCTAGGGCGCATGTCATTCGCGAGCGGAATCTTGATCCATTGAGCGAGTTTCGTACTGTTAATGTCCAGGGCACCCTCAATTTGGCCCGACAAGCTGCGGATTCGGGTGTTTGCCGCTTTGTATTCATTAGCTCCATCGGTGTCAATGGCTCGGAGAGTGTTAGGCCATTTACCGAAGTTGATGTGCCGGCGCCCCAGGAGCCGTATGCGGTTTCGAAAATGGAAGCAGAAACGGGGCTCTTTGAGATTGGTAAGAAAACGGGTATGGAGGTCGTGGTGATTCGTCCACCTCTGGTTTATGGTGCTGGCGCGCCCGGTAATTTTGGGCGTCTGATAAAGGCTGTGAAATCGGGAATTCCGTTGCCTTTCGGGGCAGTTCACAATCAGAGAACACTCGTTGGAATTGATAATTTAACAAGCTTGATTGCATGTTGCATTGAACATCCATCTGCGGCAAATCAAGTCTTTCTTGCTGGCGACGCGGAGGACATCTCCACGTCCGATTTGCTGCGGCTTGTAGGGGAATCGCTGAACCGGCGAGCCCGGTTGATACCGGTTCCTGTGGCTTTGATGGAGGCTATCGGGAGCGCGGTCGGACGCCGTGCAACGGTTCGGAAAATCTGCGGTAGCTTGCAGATAGATATAAGCAAGGCCCGAGAGGTACTGGGCTGGGAGCCTCCATTGTCTGCCGTTGAAGGCTTGAAGCGGGCGGCGTTGGAGGTACGGTTGTGAAACGCTTGTTTGATCTTTTTTTGGCTCTGTTCGCGGCGCTGATATTGAGCCTACCTTTATTGCTGGTGGCGCTGGCGGTGCGGTTAACTTCGCGCGGACCCGTTTTGTACTGGTCGGACCGGGTGGGGCAGCAGAATCGCATCTTCAAGATGCCGAAATTTCGCAGCATGCGGGTCGGTACTCCGGCAGTTGCTACTCACCTTCTATTGAATCCGCAATCCCATCTGACACCAATTGGTTCTTTTTTGCGTAAAAGTAGCCTTGATGAGTTGCCACAGTTGTGGAGCATTTTGACGGGTGATATGAGTTTTGTGGGCCCTCGTCCCGCGTTATTCAATCAATCTGATTTGATTGAATTGCGTACCCGATACGGCGTGCATCAATTGGTCCCGGGGCTGACGGGATGGGCGCAAGTCAATGGCAGGGATGAATTGCCCATCGCGGCCAAGGTCGAACTCGATTTCGAATATCTTCAGCGAAAGTCCATTCAATTCGATATCCACGTGCTTTGGCGGACTTTTATCAGTGTGCTGAAGCGCGACGGGGTGGCGCATTGAAATTCAAGGTGAGGCAACAATGAATCGGCTGTTGATCATTGGAGCTGGCGGCCATGGTCGTTCCGTGGCCGAGGCCGTATTGCTTCGCAATGAGTATTTACTTGCAGGCTTTCTTGACGATGGGGTTGGAGGTCAAGAGCGTCTGTGGGACTGGCCGATACTGGGAGCGACCTCCATGTTGCCGGCATGCCGTGGCCAGGTTGACGTGGTGATCGTGGCCATCGGGAGCAACTCCTTGCGAGAAGCACTACATGCGCGAATTCGGGCCGAAGGGTTTGCTTTCGCAACAGTGATCCATCCGGCTGCCGTCGTTTCTCCTCGAGCAGTCGTGGATAAGGGTTGCGTAGTCCTGGCGGGCGCCGTCATTGGGACTGGCGCTCAGCTAGGAGAGGGCGTTATCGTCAACTCAGGCGCCGTAGTCGACCACGATTGCATCGTGGAACCGTTTGCTCATCTTGGCGTTAAAGCAGGTATGGGAGGGGGGAGTGTGTTGGGGCGCCGCGCGTGGATGCAGGTGGGAGCGTCGGTTTTGCACGGAGCCCGAGTTGCGCCTGATCAGATATGTACAAGTCAGAGCTTAGGGAGCGCACGATCAAGCGACCAAGGAAAATGAAACATCAGCAAGAGCAACTGAATGTGGTGTGCCGTCTCGGCTTCTGGGGTTTCGCGATTGCGATCCTCGTGCTTGCACTCGTACCCTCCAGCAGTCCCATTCCCACGACCGGATGGGACAAGACCAATCATCTGCTCGCCTTTGCAGTGCTCGCTTTTCTTGGCAATCACGCTTGGCCGGGACGCACGGTAGCGGTGCTACTGGGGCTGTTGGTCTATGGAGGCTTGATCGAGGTGCTGCAGTCATTCACAGCTGACCGGTTCGCCGAATGGTGGGACCTGCTGGCAGATGGCGTTGGGCTTGTGTTCGGCGAGTTGGCGGCTCGACTGGGACGGCGACACGTGCGCTCGCAGACAGAGGCTCAATCGGCACGGGTTTCCGGGCCAGGTCTGTGACAACCACCAACTAAAATGTGACCCAAAAGAGGGAGTTCTTTACTTTGATTAATCGTCGAACGCGGCTGCTGGTTGTCGCAGACCTCATGGGGTGTCCCACGCCATGAAGTCCGTATTGATCGTATGCATCGGCAATATCTGCCGCAGCCCGATGGGTGAAGCGCTGATCGCCGCAGCCCTGCCGTCCTTGAAGGTGTCGTCTGCTGGAATCGGTGCGCTCGTGGGTCAGCCAGCTGACGCCCTGGCGCGCAAACTCATGGCGGAGCGCGGACTCAACATCGAGTCTCATCGTGCGCGGCAGTTGACCAATCTGATGTGCCAGGAGGCTGATCTGATCCTGGCGATGGATGAGGAGCAGCGCTTGCACATCAATCAACGCCATCCGCTCACGCGCGGCAAACTGTTTCGTCTGGGTGAAGTCGCACGTGTGGACATCCCCGATCCCTACCGCTTGGGCCAGCCGGCCTTCGAGCGAGCCCTGAAACTCATCGACGACGGCGCCAGCGCGTGGGTCGAGCGCATCAAGAAACTTTCATGACTTCTCTCGCCTCTTCACCGGTTTCTTCTGTATCTGCGGTCGCTCCCCCACGGGACGACGAGGATGCGATCCACCTGTCTGAGTATCTTGACATCCTGGTCGACCGCAAATGGTTGGTAGCAGGCGTCACGTTCATCGCCGTCGTGTTGGGGGTCGCCTACGCGCTTCTGTCCACGCCCATCTATCAGTCAAATCTACTGGTTCAGGTTGAAGATTCGGCACCCGACGCCAAGAACTTCCTTGGTGACACTGCCAACCTATTTGACGTGAAGACGCCTGCAACCGGCGAAATTCAGATTCTTCGATCGCGCATGATCATGGGTGGGGCGGTTGAGGCAACGCGCTTGTACATCGATGCGCAACCGCGCCGTATCCCGCTGATTGGCGAATGGCTCGCACGGCGAGCGAAAGGACTGTCGGAGCCTGGATTCCTCGGCTTGAGCGGCTACGTGTCGGGCACGGAGGCGATCGATATCGCCAAGTTCGACGTGCCCACCGTGCTCGAGGACCAGCAGCCCTTCATGATCACTGCTCAGGCCAACGGGCAGTACACGCTCATGCATCCAGACCTGCCAAGCCCACTGACAGGCACGGTCGGCAAGCTGCTGACTCAGGAAGGAGCCAACGGCGCCATCACACTGATGGTGTCGAAACTCGATGGAAAACCTGGTGCGGAGTTCGTCGTCTCGCGTGCGTCCCTGCTCACCACCACTGAGGACCTGCAAAGGCGCGTGCAGCTTGGCGAGCAAGGCAAGCAGTCGAACGTGATCAGCTTGACCCTTGAGGACAGCGATCGCGACCGTTTGCGGCGCATCCTCAACGAAATCGGCGCGCAATACGTACACCAGAATATCGAGCGCAAGGCAGCCGAAGCTGAGAAGACGCTCGAATTCCTCGACCAGCAACTGCCTGAGTTCAAGAAGCAACTCGAGGGCTCTGAAGATGCCTATGCGAGCTTCCGGAACAAGAACGGCACCATCGCCTTCGACGAGGAGGCCAAAGCGGTGCTGGGCCGATCAGTGGAACTGCGAACAAAGTTGCTTGAGTCGGAGCAGCAGCGGCGCGAACTGCGCGCGCGCTTTACCGCCACAAATCCAAAGGTCGGCGTGATCGATGGTCAGATCTCTGCCCTCCGCCGCGAACTCGACGACATGGACCGCCGCGTGAGCGCCATGCCGGTCGTTCAACGTGATGCGCTGCGGCTGGAGCGCGATGTCCGCGTCAATGGCGAACTCTATAAGTCTCTGCTCAACAGCTCGCTGCAATTGCGTCTCGTCAAAGAAGGCAAGGTCGGCAACGTGCGCCTCTTGGACAAGGCGACCGAGCCAAAGAGACCTGTAAAGCCTCAAAAGCCACTTGTTGTCATGCTGTCGCTTGTGTTGGGTCTGTTGGCTGGCATTACCTTGGCCATCGTGCGCAGCAAAATGGCCAGCGGCATCAACAATCCTCAGGAAATCGAGGATCGCCTCGGACTGAATGTTTATTCCGTCGTGCCCCTTGCCCTTGAGCAGGAGCGGATCCTCCAACGCATCGCAGGCGGCGTCGGTGGCGTTCAAGTGCTGGCTATCACCGATCCAGAAAGCCTGGCCATAGAGAGCTTGCGCAACCTGCGCATCTCTTTGCAGTTGACCTTGATGGAGAGCGGCAACAACCGCGTGCTCATCACCGGCGCCACGCCAGGGGTGGGAAAGAGCTTCGTTTCAGGCAATTTTGCGGCCATCATGGCCGAGGCTGGTCGACGCGTGCTGCTGGTCGACGCCGACTTGCGAAAGGGTCATCTCCACACGGCCTTTGGCCTGCCGCGTAAAGGGGGGCTGGCCGATGTCCTGACGGGTGACATGACGAGTGAGCAGGCGATCCACAGCCAGGTGACTCCCAATCTCGACGTTCTGACCACAGGCAACTACCCGTTCAATCCGGCGAGCATGATGTTGTCGTCGGCGCTGAGAGAGTTCCTGGATGCCATGTCGACGCGCTATGACTTGGTTGTGATCGACAGCCCGCCTGTGCTCGTGGCCGCCGATGCCGCGGCGGTTGCAGCTTACGCCGGAGCGATCCTGCTGGTGGCTCGCGACAGTCTCACTCAACTCGGCGAACTCAACGAAAGCGTCAAGCGCTTGGCACATGCGGGTCAGCGAGTCAGCGGCGTTGTCTTCAATGGCATGGACCTCTCGCGTCGGCACTACGGCAGCTATGGCTACAAATATGGCGGCTACCGTTACACGGAGTACAAGTACAAGGACGCCGTTTGAGGTATCGGTGTACTAGGCGATACAGGCAGTAGCGTAGGAATGGTCCGACGGACGAAACACAAACACACATTTTAGGGTGACTTGATACCCTGAATGAGGGAGTCAAGTGCGCGCCCTTCGTGGAAAATTGTTATCCGCCAAAAACAATTATTCACTCAGGTGAGAGTTCTGTTCAACCGTCTTGCGGCACCCTTGCTTGCGATGTCTCGCCCTGCCAAACGCCTGCTGGCTTTGGCGGTCGATGCTGCGCTTTGCGTCCTGTGCGTTTGGGTGGCATTCAGTCTTCGTTACGAGCAGTGGGTAACCTTGCGCGGAGTCCAATGGTCAGCGGTTGTCGCTGCCGTCGCAGGTGCGCTCCCGCTCTTCATCGTTTTCGGTCTGTATCGAGCCATCTTTCGCTACGCGGGCCCTGCTGCATTGATGGCTATCGTGCGTGCCTGCATATTGTTTGGTGTCGGTTACGGACTCATGTTTTCTGTGATCGGCGTGAAGGGCGTACCGCGCACGGTAGGCTTCCTGATGCCCCTGCTGCTGTTTCTGGCGGTTGCCTGTTCGCGCATGTTCGCGCGCTACTGGCTAGGCGGCATGTACATGAGCGCGATCGATCGAAAAGCGCTGCCGCAAGTGGTGATCTATGGTGCTGGTGGTGCCGGGCTTCAACTGGCTGCCGCATTGACCCAGAGCCGCGAGATGATGGTTCGAGCCTTCGTCGACGACGACAGGCGCCTCCAGGGCAACACCCTTCATGGGTTGCGCATCGAATCGCCGGATTGGCTCAGCGACAACGCCACAAGACTGGGCATTACCGATGTCCTGTTGGCAATGCCTGCAGCCGGTCGTGCGCGCCGGGCTGAGATCCTGAACCAGCTGTTGCCCTTGTACCTGCACGTGCGGACGCTACCGGCGCTGGCCGATCTCGCCAACGGAAGAGTGCAGGTTCACGATCTGCTTGAGGTCGACATCGAGGATCTGCTGGGGCGTGATCCCGTCGCGCCGCTGGGCGATTTGCTGCACAGGAACATTCGCCATCAAGTCGTTCTGGTGACCGGGGCTGGCGGGTCCATCGGCAGCGAGCTGTGCCGGCAGATCGTGCAACTTTCGCCGAAGACGCTGCTGCTGGTCGAGATGAACGAGTACGCGCTTTACGGCATCCACCAGGAACTCGAAGCGTTGGCACCCCACATTCACGTGGTTCCCCTGCTGGCTTCGGTTTGCGATGCGGCGCGGTTGCGTGAAGTGATGCGCGCTTGGCACCCGGACACGGTCTATCACGCAGCGGCCTACAAGCACGTGCCACTGGTCGAGCACAACCCCGTCGAAGGCGTGCGCAACAACGCAATAGGCACGCTCACAGCGGCTCGGGTCGCCATGGAGTGCAAGGTTCGCCGTTTCGTGTTGATCAGCACCGACAAAGCGGTGCGGCCGACCAACATCATGGGTGCCAGCAAGAGGCTCGCCGAAATGACGTTGCAGGGGCTCGCGCAACAAAAATCCAGTACCTGCTTCTCGATGGTTCGTTTCGGCAACGTGCTGGGCTCCAGTGGTTCGGTGGTCCCGCTGTTCCGGCGGCAGATCGAAGCGGGCGGGCCCATCACGTTGACGCATACGGACATCACCCGTTACTTCATGACCATTCCCGAGGCTGCGCAATTGGTGATCCAGGCGAGCGCGATGGCCGAGGGCGGGGACGTGTTCGTGCTCGACATGGGAGAGCCAGTGCGCATCATCGATCTGGCGCGCCGGCTGGTGGAACTGTCGGGGCGAACGGTGCGGGACGAGGCTTCGCCCGATGGCGACATCGAACTCCACGTCACCGGCCTGCGGCCAGGCGAGAAGCTGTACGAGGAACTGCTGATCGGTAACAACGCTTTGCCGACAGTGCATCCGCGCGTGATGAAAGCGCACGAGGCATGCCTACCTCAAGAAGAGCTTTGGCGTCAGTTCGACGTGTTGGATGCGGCGCTCCGAAACAGCGATGTCCCGGCACTGAAGCGTGCGCTGCAGCAGATGTTGCCAGGCTACCAGCCCCATGCAGAGGTGGTCGACTGGGTGCACATGGAGCGGCATCGTTTGGCGATGACCGTGGTGGATCGCACCGAAGAGAGCGCCAACTCGGAATCGGATCTGCCGATAGCCGTCGCGCTCTGAATCGTCGGCAGGGCCGTGCGATAGAGCGGCTAGTAGGCTAGTACAACCGCTGGAAGACGCTCGCCGCGATAGCTTGACTGGGCGCAGCTGCTGTTGCCCGGGGCGTGAGGTCCATCTGCGGGTCTCATCGCGATCGCGATGCCTTCCAATTCACACATCGCCGGCAGGCGGCCAATCCTGCCCGGCAGCCGGGCTTGCCACCGTCTATCGTGCGTTCTCGAAATTGAGAATGTTGTCCCCAGCCTTCGGTTGCCTGTTCTCCGGCGCCGCGAAACTGAAGGCCCGCGGGTCACGTGCAGACGTCATTTCGTAGAGCGGATTGATCCGTCCCAGCTTTGCACCGCCGTCGCGTGTCACTGGCGACCAGGCAAAGCCCGCGGAGAACTTGCTGGACTTCGGCAGGAATGCATCGAACGGCACGGAGATGTAGATGCCCTTGTCGAAGCTGCCTTCGCCGAATTGCGCTGCCGATACGTTGGTCTTGGTTGCGTAGACGCCGACCATCACGCCGTTGTCGAAACGACGGCTGATGTCGAGCGTGACCCCGCGATCCCCGGCCAGGTATTGGCCGACGCTGATCCTCGTCATCACGCCGTTCCAGCCCGTGTCCCAGTACAGCGTGGCATGGCCGGTGTTGACCTTGTAGTCGCGCAGACCGAAATCCTGCTTGAAGTCGCGTTGGCGCACGTGGTTGATGTCGATGCCCAGGGCGAACTTGCTGCGCCATGGGCGATACAGCCATTCGGCACCGACGCCGGCAAACATGGACTCGAGGGCGCCGCCGTAGACGCTGTAGTACTGGTCTTCGCTCAGCCGACCCACATGGGTCAGCTGGAACACCGGCATCGTCACCCGCGTGGAAGTGACGTATTCGCGCTGAAAGGTGCGCACGCGCGGAAGATTGCTGGGCGCGGTGTAGGTGAACTTGTCGAAGTTGTCCAGAAAGCGCCAGTTCAGCGCGGCGTTCGCCCATGTGCTCGGGGTAAAGCGGTATTCCGCCGTGGCCTGAACGCCGATCTGGTAGAGCATGAAGGCATCGGGGCCGCCAAGAATCTGCGAGAAATACGGCGTCACGCCAAAGGTGAACTTCTGGATACGGCGTTCCCACGGCACCATCGCCGCCGTGGACTGCTGTGTGGTGGGAGCAGTTGCAGCATTGTCGTCGGCGATCTTTTCCGACGGAGGCAGGAACAGCCGGTCTTCGCTGGCGTCTTGGTGCGGCGCGTAGTCGCGCTGGCTGGCTGCGCGCGCTTCGGCGGGCGACTGCGCCTGGTAGTGCTCGGCGACCCATTCACCCCGGTCGACGACCTGCGCGTGCATCGCGAGGCCGCGCTCGTTGTAGTGCAGGATGAAGCTCCTGATCGACGCCGGCGAATCGCGATGCAGCACGGCAATGATCTGCTCTACCCGCGCCTGGCGGTAGACGGTGTTGCTCTCGGTGATCCACACATGCACGCCGCTGCCTTGCGGCGCGATGCGCTGGACCGTCCATTCGGTGCGGGCTTCGATCTCGGTCGCAGTCGATGCCCAGCCGGGCGGGTTTTGCGGCGCCTGGGGCGTGAAGCGGGGCTGGGGCGGGTCGGCGGGCTTGGATGCCCGCAGCGATGCGACGTTGGTGGACAGCGTCACGCCCACCATCAGCTTGTTGCCGCGCTCCACGCCGGCGGAGAAAGCGACGCCGGGCGAATGGCGGTACTCGAAGCCGATATTGAAGGGGCTGCGCTGTTTCTGGTCGTTGTCGAACGGCTCGTTCTTGTAGTTGTTGCCTTCGTATTCGAGCTTGACCGTCAGCGGCTCCCAGGGGGTGCGCCATTCCACGCCACCGAACAGGGCGGCGGGGCCGCGGAAGAAAGCACCGAAATTGGTTTCGCCCCCTTGCGCCGAACCTACCCTGCGCTTGTCGAAGCGGCTGCTCAGGAGCGTCAGAGGGTTGCGGATGTTGCCACTGTTGCCGAGGTACCCCCAGCCCATTCCAAGACTGAAGTCGAAGTCGCCGTATCGCTTGTTCGCGACCAGGTATTCGGCGGAAAACAATCCGGTACCGCCGATATCTCGAAAACCGAGCGCAAGCTCGGGGATATAGGCGGACTCGCGCATGAGCCTCACCTTGAGGTCGATGCTCTTGTCCTTGGTGCTCTGGCCGGTCGTGCTGGCGGCGTAGGGCACGTTGCTGATCGATGTGTACCGAAAGCCGCCTTCCATCCAGTCCAGCGGTTGGAACATCACGTTCAGCCGGGTGTACGGCGAAACATGGGTCATCGATGATCGAAAGTCGCCGGCCTGGCCCATGCGCGCGGTGGGGGTCTGGAGCAGGCCGGTTTCGCCCCAATCGTTGCCGCTGGTGCGAATGGCGTTGTACTGCGGCGCCACTTCGGGACGCACGGAAATTGCGGTCGACGGCGCGATTGCCGGCGGCGGAGCGGGGGGCTGTTGCCCCTCCGATTGCGCGGGGGCGCCAGCTGAAACGTCGCTTTGAGGGGAGGGGCCTTGCGTGGCGAGAAACTTGATGATCCCCTCGGATGCGGCGACCAGATCCGTCATCTCTCGGGGCGCCGCCCAGATCCATGCGCCCGGCGCAGGTTCGTCCGAAGGCTGACTGTTCCAGGGCGCCACGCCCACGCGAGCGGTTCGGCCATCCGGCTGCGCGACCCAGGCCCAGTCATGCGCGCCTCGAGGCTCGCAAGCTGCCACGTAGTCCCAGGCGGTTCGGCCGGCTTCGTGCGTCACATAGCAAAGCTCCCCGTTGGGGCGGACCACCGCGATAGTCTTCAGGTCGGGCTCCGCTGCAACCAGTTGCTGGCCAGCCGCCAACACCGGGTCTTCTTCGGGATGCGCCTGCAGCCAGCGGGGGTCCACGATGGCCAGTGCCACTCGGCCCGTGACGGGCAAGCCCTGGAGCCAGGAAATCAGGCTCAGGCGATCGGCTTGCTCCGAGCGCGGAGCGCGTCGTTGAATCGACTCGATGCGAACCAGCAAGGTGTTCTTGAGAAACTGCTGCGCCAGCCGTTCCTGCGGCACCCGCCATGCGAGGCCGGCCGAGGCGGCATCGGCGGGTTGGCGCAACAGCCAAGTGCTCAGGCGCTCACCGGGGCGCACGTCAGCGTCGTTCGTCGCCACGTTCTTTGCGGCGGTGCTCAGCGGCTGTGCCGAGACGCCAAAACTTGCCGCCAACGCGCACGCGATGGCCGCTCGACGAGGCCAATGCCGCTTGCCAATACCGCGAACCCAGGGATTCATGTGCCGGAGCTTGCCGATCTACCGACTGCCGGTGCGGAGGGCGTCCATTGTTCGAAGCTCATGCAGAAGTCACTGGAGAGGCATTGCTCTGAATACACGACCTGCGGTGTTCCGGAGGAGTTCGATATGCCAAAGCGGGCCGCAGGCAGTGATGCTGCAGACGGTCGCGACACAGTGCGTTCTTCATACCAACGCAAGGAGGCGGGGTCGGCGCCTGCGAGGGCGGTGTTTCGCGGTGGCGAGATGGAGATCCGAACGATTTCGTCGCGAATTCCGAAGCGATAACCGGGCATGAGATCACGCAGGCGCGTGTAACTTTGACCCGAACCGCCCGTGGTGCTCGTTGTATCGGCACCCGGCCACGCGGGAAGGCCTGTGAATTGAACGTTTCGCCAGTCGGTACTGAGCCCCGTGGTGCCCACGAGCTGCCCGTTCAGAAGCCTGACAACCTCACCGCTACCGCTGTACCAAACTTCGACAGGGCCCTCGGGGCGCTGATCGATATAGCCTAGCACCATGAAAAGGGTGCGGTCACCGACCTGTGTCCGCAAATAGCGATAGGCGGGGTTGAAGTCCGGCTGGGCTGCTTCAGGCTGGCCTTTGTATACAAGCCGAGCAGCATCCAGCATGGCTGAAGACCCGGAGGAACAACCGCCAACGCCCAAATAAAACGTTGCCCAAAGGCAACGTTTTAAAAGTCGCGTGGCGAAACCAACGCGCGGAGCTCTCAGCGAATGCCCTCCCATTGGGAGGGCACGCAGCATTTAACGCGTGCCGGTGGTGCCCGTACCCGTGCCCGGGATGATGATGAAGCCACCGCCACCATTGCCGCCGTTGCTGCTGGCGATCGCCACGAGCAAAGCGCTGCTACCTGCAACAGCACCCCATTGGCCCGGGGTAAGACCGCCGGTCGTTGCCGCAGTCGCGCCAGCTGCGCCAGCGGGTGCCGGCGTGGTGTTGCTGGCAGGAGCGGGAGCTTGCGCAAATGCCGACGAAATTGCCAAGGAAGCAAGGGCGGCTGCGAGTTTGATCATCTTCATGGTAGTCCTCTCAAATATCTTTGTTGTCGAGGGTAGCACGCATCACAAGTGCGTCGCAACCCATTTCTCTCTCGTAAACGTGTGCGAATGTGCGGTCTTTGAAGGCTGTCGGATCACTCATTCGTTGGCTTTTTCCTACGACATCGCGCCCGCGTGGACTTTCTCGTGCGCCGCAACTGTCTCGATGGCCTCGAGCCGGTAGCCGAACCCGCGGAGGGCGGCCAGCAGAAAGCCATTCGCCGGGCGCAGATCGAGCTTGGCCCTCACGCGTGACAGGTGTGTGTCCAGCGAGCGCGAGAGCACCTCGAAATCGGCGCCCCAGATCGCTTGGTACAGCTGCTCGCGTGACAGCAGGCGCCCGGTGTTCTGGAAGAGAAACAGCGCAAGGTCGTACTCGCGGCTTCTCAGTCCGATCCGTGCGCCCTTGAGCTTGACGGTGCGCCATGCCGGAAGGAACTGGTAGGGCCCGAAGACCAGTTGAGGTTCGTGCAACGCGGGGTACGACCGGCGAAGCAGCCCGCCGATGCGCGCTTCGAGTTCCGCGCCGGAGACGGGCGAGATCAGGAAATCGTCGGCGCCGGCATGCAGGCTCATGGCCATGTCCGCGGCGTCGGCCCTGTGTGTCATGAAGAGAATCGGGAGGCGGTTGCCGGCGGCCCGCCGCAGCGCTTTCACCAGTGCCGGGCTGTCGAGGCCGGGCAGGCGCCAGTGAAAAATCAACAGGTCGAAGCGCTGCGCCAGCACCGCCTGCAGCAGCGAGGCTCCGTCCGTGTATTCATGGCATTCGTGGCCGAGGTTCGTTGCGGTGTGGGTGACCAGTCGCAGCTGATCCCGCTCGTTGTCGAGTATTGCGATGCGCATTCCATCCCCTTGCTTCACGCGCTCCTTGCGAAGGCGTGCCTCATCTTGGACGAAGCGGCCTCCGTCGGCAATGCCTGCGCGCGTAAAAGAGAGAAATAGCGCTCTGCAGCCGCGATTTGATCGATTTTGACGACCGTATGGAACGCAGTTCCATTGGGCTCTCCCGAAAAGAGCCCCGCGGGACCCTCAGAGCCAGTTGCCGCTCTGCGGCATCTGCACCTTCTCGGCGGGGTCGCCGCTGGTGACGAACGAGCCGATGACGATGCTCAGGAGCGAGATGAAGATGCTCGCGAAGAGGGCGGTCCAGAAGCCCGAGACCTTGAAGCCCTTCACCAGCGCGGCGACGAGCAGGATCATCAGCGCATTGATGACCAGCAGGAAGAGTCCGAATGTCACCAGCGTCAGCGGCAGCGTGAGCACGATCAGCAGCGGCTTCACGACCGCGTTGGCCAGCCCGAGCAGCAATGCCGACACCACCAGCGCCCCGGTGTTGTCGAACTTGAGCCCGCGAAACAGATGGCTGGCGACCCAGAGCGAGACGCCAGTGATGGCCCAGTGGACGAGGAAAGGAGTGATGTTGTTCAGCATGTCGGTGGCGTGTGGCAGCAGACGCAGAGTTTGTTTCCGTCCGGATCGCGGAAGTAGGCGCCATAGTAGTCCGGGTGGTAGTGGGGCCTGAGGCCCGGCAGGCCTTCGCAGCTGCCGCCGTTGGCCAGCGCGGTGGCGTGGGCGCGGTCCACGGTGGCGCGGTCGGCCGCCAGCAGCGCCACCATCTGGCCGTTGCCGTTCGTGGCCTCCTGACCGTCGAAGGGCGCGCCGACCAGGAACAAGGGACGCGGCGCATCGGGGCTTTGCCAGCCAGCCCACGGTTTGGAGTCGTCGCGAAAGCGCAGCTTCAGGCGCAGTTCGCCCGTGAGCGCCGTGTAGAAGCCGAAGGCGCGCTCGAAGTCGGTCACGCCGACGAAAACATGGGACAGCATTCGGGTGGGTTCCTTCTTGTTCGGTGAATCCGCGGATCTCTGTGGATTATCGCGAGCGGCCTTCTGCGGTTACCTTGAGAAACAATGGATGGCAGCCCGTTAATATCGCCATCTCTCGGTGCCCCTGCATGGGGTCCATCTTCAATTGCCGGATAAGAACAAGGGGCCTGTGCCATATGGCCAATCCGTCGATCGCGAGCTTGACACCGGCACCGGCTTCGGCCGACGAGGCCGAATCGTGGGTGCGTGGCGAGCTGATCCGCAGCCTGATGCGCTCCTCGCGGAGCTCGTACATCGTTTCCGTCGCGCTCATCCCGGCCATGGTCGGGCTGAGCTGGGTCGAGGTGCCTCGCTGGGAGCTGCTGACGTGGCTGCTGGCCGGCGTCATCGCCACGGTCTGCCGGGCCTGGGGCTCGCACGTCTATACGGTGCGCTACGCCGGTCGGAGCTCTGCGGCGCAGCAGCAGTTCACCGAGCGCTACGGCTTCATCTGGAGCACCACCGCGGTGGTTTGGGGGTCTTCGATCCTGCTGTTCTTCGAGCGCACGCCGCAGGTCAACCAGTTCATGAGCTGGCTGATCGTGGCCGGGGTGGGTACCTTTCCGCTCAACGGGCTGGCGCTGCATCCGCCGCTGCTCAAGCGCTATGTCAACACGCTGTTCATCACGATGCTGGGGGCGGTGGTGATCCGGCTTGTCAGCATCAATCTGCACGAGCCGCAGTTCCACTACGGCTACCTGATGCCGATCCTGCCGATGCTGCACTGGTTCCTGCTGCTGCGCGCGGGGCGCCACATCCATGAGACGGCGCGCAACAGCCTGGAGCTCCTGTTCCACAACCACATCCTGATCAAGTCGCTCACGCAGCAGCGGCAGGCGGCGGTATCGGCGGTGGCGATGAAGAACCGCTTCCTGGCCAGCGCGGCACACGACATGCGTCAGCCGGTGCTGGCACTTTCGCTGTACGCCGACTGGCTGCGCAACGAGCCCGAGCTAGTGCTCGAGCTCGCGCCGAAGATCGTGCGCGCCACGCATGCGGTGAATGCGCTGTTCGACTCGATGTTCGACCTCGCGCGCATCGACTCGGGCCAGGTGCGGCTGCACATCGAGCGTGTCGACGTCCCCGAGCTGCTGCACGACCTGGAGCTGCAATACCGCCCAGTGGCCGAAAGCCGCGGCCTCGACTTCCGCGTGCACGTGACCGAGGGCTCCTTCCTCACCGACCCGATCCGCGTGCGCCGCATGATCGGCAACCTGCTGGCCAACGCCATCAAGTACACGACCGAAGGCGGCGTGCTGCTGGCCGCGCGGCAGACGCGCGACGGCATGCGCGTGGAGGTGTGGGACACCGGCATCGGCATCGCGCCCGAGCACCTGCGCGATGTGTTCCTGGAGTTCTACAAGGTGGCCGACCATGCCGGCACGTCCGATGGCTTCGGCCTCGGCCTGGCTATCGTCGCGCGGCTCTCGCACGTGCTGGGGCACCCGATCAGCGTGCGCTCGCGGCTGGGCAGCGGCAGCGTGTTCCGCGTGGCCCTGCACGACGCCGACGAGGCGGTGGCGCAGGCGCGCGTCAGCGCCTCCGGGGGCTGAAGAAGAAAGTTCTGCCCAACGAAAGAAAACCGCGCACGAGGCGCGGTTTCGAAGAGGCAGTTTCTCGCCGGGATCAGCCCGACAGGAGACCGTTGGTACGGGCGTAGTGGAGCGCCTGCGTGCGGCTCTTCACGCCAAGCCGGCGGAACAGGCGCCACAGGTGAACCTTCACCGTGTGCTCGCTGATCTCCAGGTCGGTCGCAATATCGCGATTGCTCATGCCCTTGTCGAGCATGGCGATCAGCTGCGTCTGGCGCTTGGAGAGCTTGCTGCTCGCGATCGGCGGTTCGTCGGCCTCTTCGGAACCCGCCATCAGCAGGCCGCGCAAGGCGGCTGCCAATTCATTGGAACTGGCCGACTTCTCGATGTAGGTGTCGGCGCCCGCCTCGATGCACGCGTCTTCCATGTCCGCGGCCGGTGCCGCCGAATACACGGCGATCGGCACGTTGGGGTAGACCTGCTTGACCGCGATCACGCCCGAGACGCCATTCGTGTCCGGAAGCTTCAGGTCCAGGCAGAAAAGGGTGGGCGCGCCACGCTGCTGCACCGAGCTCGCGAGCTTGTCGAGCCGCTCGAGCTCGACGATGTTCTCGGCGGGTCGCAGGCGTCGCAACACCATCACGATCGCGTCGCGCATCAGGGGGTGGTCGTCGATGACATAAATGCTCATGTTTTCTTCCTTTGTGATCGCACCGTCTTCTCTCGTCGCTCACCGGCGGATAAGCCGGTGGGCCCTTGCCGGTTCAACTTCCATCTGTGGTGGTCGTTGTTTCCGCCAATGCCTCCAGCGCCTCTGTCACGGCGCGTGTTTGTTCTGTGTCGATGGGCTCGATCTGCGCAGCCACCGCGGCCAGCGCCGCACCGCGCTCGGCTTGCAAGATCGCGATGGTACGGCCGGCTTCCTGCGGCGACGCAAATCCACGGCTCTGCAGCAGGGCTTCGCCGCGCGCATCGAGCAGCTTGAAATAGAAAAGTCCGTCACCGCGCTCGCGGTATTGCTTGAAGCTGGGCTTCGCAACCTTGGCCGCCTTGGCGTTGCCCTTGTCGCGGCCCGCCGCGAGGTTGCGCAGGCCCACCGCGTGGCGCAGGCGCGTCATGAAGGGTTGCGACAGTGCGCTGGCCTTCTCCGCGCCGATGAGCAGGATGCGCTCGATCTCCGCCGGGTCGCTCATCAGCGCCTCGTAGCGTTTTCGCAGCGGTGCCACTTCGACTTCGATGCGCTCGAACAGCAATTGCTTGGCGTCGCCCCAACCGATGCCGTCGGCGTAGGCACGGCGAAGCATCTCGGTCTCGTCGGCATCGGCAAAGGCCTGGTAGATCTGGAAGAGCGCGGAGCCCTCGGTTTCCTTGGGCTCGCCGGGTGCGCGCGAGTCGGTCACGATGCTGGCGATCTGCTTTTGCAGATACGCGCGCGACGCGAACAGCGGGATCGTGTTGCCGTAGCTCTTGCTCATCTTGCGGCCGTCGAGGCCGGGCAGGGTGGCGACGGCTTCGTCGATCTCGGCCTCGGGCAGCGTGAAGTGCTCGCCGTACTGGTGGTTGAAGCGCTGCGCCATGTCGCGCGCCATCTCGATGTGCTGCACCTGGTCGCGGCCCACGGGCACCTTGTGGGCGTTGAACATCAGGATGTCCGCGCCCATCAGCACCGGGTACATGAAGAGGCCGGCCGTGACGTCGGCATCCGGGTCCTCGCCCTTGGCGATGTTCTTGTCGAGCTGGGCCTTGTAGGCATGCGCGCGGTTGAGCACGCCCTTGCCGGTGACGCAGGTGAGGAACCAGGTCAGCTCGGGAATCGCTGCGATGTCCGACTGGCGGTAGAAGGTCACGCGCTCCGGGTCGAGCCCGCAGGCCAGCCAGCTTGCGGCGATTTCGAGTGTCGAGCGCTG
Organism: Variovorax sp. ZS18.2.2; assembly: GCF_024701975.1. Classification (GTDB taxonomy): domain Bacteria; phylum Pseudomonadota; class Gammaproteobacteria; order Burkholderiales; family Burkholderiaceae_C; genus Variovorax. The sequence goes on along the minus strand of NZ_JANLNM010000003.1, from coordinate 283,034 downwards.
GATCAGCGCCGGGTCCTGCACCTTGATGAGCGCGTGGTAGTCGGCCAGGAAGAAGAAGCTCTCTACACCGGGCGCGACGCTCTGCCGCACCGAATGGCGGATCGAGCCGACGTAGTTGCCGAGGTGGGGCGTGCCCGACGGGGTGATCCCGGTCAGGACGCGCAGGGGAGCGGAAGAAGACGAGGCCATGGAACGACAGACTTAGAGCAGCAATGCCTTGAGCGGCGTGATGAGCAGGTTGATGACGAAGTAGCCGGCGTCCATCAGGGGGCGCAGCCAGAAGGTGCTGACGACGCCCGCAATGACGAGGCCCATCACGATGAAGAAGCCATAGGGCTCGATGCGCGCGAGGAAATTCTGTGCGGGTCCGCTGGGCAGCAGCCCTGCCAGCACGCGGCCGCCGTCGAGCGGTGGCAGCGGAAACAGGTTGAAGGCCCACATCACGAGGTTGACCAGGATGCCGCCTTGCGCCATCTTGATGAAAAAGGTTTCACTGATGCCGGCTGCGACCAGCGCCACCAGCACGAGGGCCCAGAGGATCGCCTGGATGAAGTTCGACACCGGCCCGGCGAGCGCCACCCAGATCATGTCGCGCTTGGGATGACGCAGCCGTCCGAAGTTCACAGGCACCGGCTTCGCATAGCCGAAGAGGAAGGCGCCCGAGGTCGCGAAGTACAGCATCAACGGCATCAGGATGGTCCCGATGGGGTCGATGTGTTTCATGGGGTTGAGGGTGACTCGTCCCATCACCGCAGCCGTGTTGTCGCCGAAGTAGCGCGCCACATAGCCGTGGGCCGCCTCGTGCACGGTGATCGCAAAGATCACGGGCAGTGCGTAGATGAGTACGGTCTGTATGAGATTGGAAATATCCACTGGGCGATTGTGTCAGACGTGCATTAGTTATCGGTTCCAACTTTTTTCAGAGACCAAGCACGGCGAGCGCTCCGCGTCCCTGCCGCACCACGACCGGATCGTCGCCCGTGCCTATGGGCGTCAGGTCGACCACGGTGGTCGGCTGCGAAGGGCAGGCGCCGGCATCGATGACCGCGCCGATCTGCTTCTCGAAGCGTTCGCGGATGGTTGCGGCGTCGTTGAGCGCTTCGGTCTCGCCGGGTGCGATCAGCGTGGTGGCCAGCAGCGGCGCGCCGTGCAGCGCGAGCAGCTCCAGCAGCACCTTGTGGTCGGGCACGCGCAGGCCGATGGTCTTGCGCTGCGGATGGCTCACGCGGCGCGGCACTTCCTTGGTCGCTTCGAGCAGGAAGGTGTAAGGGCCCGGCGTCGCGGCCTTCAGCAAACGGTATTGCTTGTTGTCGACGCGCGCGTAGTTGGCCAGCTCGCTCAGGTCGCGGCACAGCAGCGTCAGGTGGTGCTTCTCGTCGACCTGGCGGATGCGGCGCAACTGGTCGACCGCGTCCTTGTCGTCCAGGTGGCAGGCCAGCGCATAGCTGGAGTCGGTGGGCACGGCCACGATCTCGCCGCGTTCGAGCAGCGTCACTGCTTGCTTGAGCAGCCGCTGCTGCGGGTTCTCGGGATGGACTTCGAAGTACTGGGCCATAAAACTATCTCCTGATCAGGATTCCGTCGGTTCGATGGGCACGCGGCGCTCCCGCACCGTGAGCCACGCACCGGCTGCGCCGCAGACCGCGATCATCGAAATGCCGATGAGCGAAAAACGGTCGGGCACTTGGGAAAAAACAAGCCAGCCACCCAGCATGGCAAAGGCGATCTGCGCATAGAGGTACGGCGTGAGCGTGGAGGCCGGCGCGCGCTGGTAGGCCAGGATCAGTATGAAGTGACCCACCGTGCCCATGAACCCCATGAGGCACAGCAGCGCCCACCATTCCCACGAGGGCAGGGCAGTCCACGCGAAGGGCAGCGCGAGCGAGGCGATGAGTGCGCCGACCCAGCCGGTATAGAAATGCATCGTGAGCGGGTTCTCGGTCTGCGCGAGCTTGCTGGTGAGCACCTGGAAACAGGCGTTGGTCAGCACCAGCCCGATCGGCAGCAGGATCGCCCAACTGAATGCATCGCCGCCCGGCCGCAGGATCACCAGCGTGCCGATGAAGCCGCCCGCCACCAGCGACCAGCGCAGCGGCGAGACGTACTCCTTGAGCGTGGTCGCCGCGAGCAGCGTGATCACCAGCGGCGCGATCAGCACGATCGAGGTGAACTCGGCCAGCGGCATGTAGCGCAGGCTCAGGAAGGACAGCGTGCTCGACACCAGCAGCAGCGCGCCGCGCAGCAACTGATAGCGCGGGTGCTGGGTGCGCAGCAATGCCGTGCCGTGCAGCGGCAGCAGCACCGCCGTGGTGGCAACGGCCTGGAAGGCATAGCGGAACCACACGCCCATCAAGATCGGCACACCGGCGGTCGATGCCTTGGTGGCCGTGTCGAGCGTGGAGAAGCAGGCCACGGCCACGATCACCATGCCGATGCCCGCGAGGATGCGTTCGGACTCCTTGTTGCGGCTGCGTTGCTGCGCGGCGCGTGCATTCGCCAGTGCAGCGCTGGCCGCGCTGTCGATGCCGGGCCCGGGGCTCTGGCTCACTGCTGGATGCGATGGCCGAGCAGTTCCCACACCGGCGTCAGCGCGCCAGGCAACGGTGGCAGCTTGCCGAGATCGCAGTGGCTCTCGTCGGGGCTGTGGAAATCGCTGCCGCGGGATGCGGCGAAATCGAACTCGAGCGCCTTGTCGGCGTACTCGACATATTCGGCCGGGGTGTGGCTGCCGGTGACGACCTCGATCGCCTGGCCGCCATGCGCCTTGAACTCGAGGAACAGCGCGTACTCCTCGTTGGCCGAGAACTTGTAGCGGCCGGGGTGCGCGATCACGGCCATGCCCTTGGCGGCAGTGATCCAGCGCACCGCATCCTTCAGCGAGGCCCAGCGATGCGGCACGTAGCCGGGCTTGCCTTCGGTGAGGAACTTGCGGAACACCTCGGAGGTGTCGCGGCAGTGGCCCTGCTCCACGAGAAAGCGCGCGAAGTGCGTGCGCGAGATGAGTTCGGGATTGCCGACGAATTTCAGCGCGCCTTCATAAGCACCGTGGATGCCGACCTTGGCCAGCCCCTCGGACATCTCCTGCGCGCGCTTGCCGCGGCCGCCGCGCGTGTCGTAGAGGCCCTGGGTCATCGCCGCGTCGTCGGGGTCGAAGCCCAGGCCGACGATGTGCACGGTTTCGTTTGCGAAGGTCACCGAGATCTCGGTGCCGGTGAGGTAGCGCATGCCGTTTTCGCGCGCTGCAGCCGCTGCGCGGTGCTGGCCGCCGACTTCGTCGTGATCGGTGAGGGCCCACAGTTCGACCCCGTTGGCGGCTGCGCGTACAGCCAGTTCTTCGGGCGTCAATGTGCCGTCGGAGACCACGGAGTGGCAGTGAAGATCGGCATTGAGAATGGAGGACACACCGCCATTCTAGGGGGTCTCGAACACCGATGCGGGCGCATGGATGCTGTGCGAAGTGCTACTAAATAAATAGCATTACTGCACCGCTGCATGCGGCTCAGCGCTTCTTGCGAAAAGCCGCCCATGCCGCCACTGCAGTGAAGGTGGCAACGATCGCCACCACGATCCAGAACCCGTGCTTGTGCTCCGCGAGCGGAATGCCGCCCACGTTCATGCCGAACAGGCCCGCCAGGATGTTGATCGGCAGTGCCAGAACCGTCACCACCGTCAGCACGAACAGGCTGCGGTTGTTGTCCTCGTTGACGTTGGCGGCGATCTCTTCCTGCAGCAGCTTGATGCGTTCCTGCAGCGCCTGCATGTCGCGCAGCACCACCGAGAACTCCTCGGTCGAGCCGCGCAGCTCCTGCGCATCGGGCTCCGCCATCCATGACGGCGGCCCTTGCAGCAGGCGGAACAGCGCGGCCGGTTCGGGCGCCAGCAGCCGCTGCAGCCGCACCAGCAAGCGCCGCAGCACGCCGAGCCGCGCGCGCTTGTGGTCGAGCCGGCCGGCGAGCAGTTCGTCTTCGATGTGATCGATGCGCGAGGTGACGCCGCGCACGATCTTCACCAGCACGTCGGCCTGCGCGCGCAACAGGTGCTCGAGCAGTTCGGTGCTGGAGCGCGGCGCGTCGCCCGCCTTCACCGCCGTGCGCAGTGCGTCGACCGAGCGCAGCGGCTTCGTGCGCGCCGTGACCACGAGGCGCGGGCCCACGCTGATCCACAGCGTGGAGATGTCCGAGGGCTCGAAGCTGAACTCGAAGTGCACGTCGTTGATGACCGCGATCAGCGAGTCGTCTGCACGTTCGATGCGCGTGGAGGGCAGGCCGTCGTGCAGCGTCTCGTAGAACGTGTCGGAGAGCTTCGCGTGCCGCAGGAGCCAGCGCTCCGCCTGCGCGTGGCTCAGGTTGAAGTGCAGCCACACGTAGGCGCCACTGCCATCACCGTCTTCGGGCTGCGCACCGAGCCACGTCGCGGCTTGCGCGGAGTCGATGGCGCGCGCGGGCTCCGGCGCCGCGGCGTCGAACAGGTAGCCGCAGATCAGCCCGGCTTCGTCGCCGCCATAGGACTGGGCGGCGAGATCATGGAATGCCGACAAGGTGCGTGATCAGAAAAGACGGGTGAAGAGCCAGTAGAGCGAGCCCGACAGCAGCATGGCCACCGGCAGCGTCAGCACCCAGGCCAGCGCGAGGTTGCGCAGCGTGGACATCTGCAGGCCCGAGCCGCTGGCCGTCATGGTGCCGGCCACGCCGGAAGAGAGCACGTGCGTGGTCGAGACCGGCAGGCCGTACATGTCGGCCGCGCCGATGGTGATCATCGCGACCACCTCGGCCGATGCGCCCTGTGCGTAGCTCAGGTGCGTCTTGCCGATCTTCTCGCCCACGGTGACGACGATGCGCTTCCAGCCGATCATCGTGCCCAGGCCCAGTGCGATGGCCACGGCGATCTTGACCCACAGCGGAATGAAGCGCGTCGCGGTGTCCAGCTCCTGGCGGAAGGCGCCGACGCGCAGCTTGGTCTCGTCGTCGAACTTCGCGGCGCCGCTCTTGTCGAGGTGGCGAATGGCTTCGGAGGCCAGGTACATGTCGTTGCGCACGTTGGCGACGGAGTCGGCCGGCACGGCGGCGAGCGAACCGTGTTGGCGCACCTGCTGGCCGATGCTGCCGGCGGTGGCCGCCAGCGCGGGCACGACCTTGTCGTTGAACTCGCGGGTGCGCACGTAGGTCGAGAGCGCGTCGCGCGCCGCGGCCGTCTCCAGCGCGGGCAGCGAGGTCGGCACGCTGCGGTTGAGCGCGTTCTGCGTCATCTCGGCCACGGCGACGAACTTCACCGTTTCGTTGGCGGGCATCGTGCGGTTCAGCGCGTAGGCCATCGGCACCGTGCCGACCAGGATCAGCATGATCAGCCCCATGCCCTTCTGTCCATCGTTGGAGCCGTGCGCGAACGAAACGCCGGTGCAGGTCAGGATCAGCAGGCTGCGGATCCACCACGGCGGCGGCGTGCTGCCCTTGGGTTCTTCATACAGTGCGCGGTTCTTCACGAAGGCGCGCAGCGCGAGCAGCAGCAGGGCCGCGCAGCCGAAGCCCACCATCGGCGAGAGCAAGAGCGAATAGCCCACCTTGGTGGCCTGCCCCCAGTCGACGCCGCTGGTGCCGTCGCGTCCGTGCATGAGCGCGTTGGCGATGCCCACGCCGATGATCGAGCCGATCAGCGTGTGCGACGAGGACGCCGGCAGCCCGAGCCACCAAGTGCCCAGGTTCCAGATGATCGCGGCGATCAAGAGCGCGAACACCATCGCGAAGCCCGCGCCCGAGCCCACCTGCAGGATCAGCTCCACCGGCAGCAGCGCGATGATGCCGAAGGCCACCGCGCCGCTGGACACCAGCACGCCCAGGAAATTGAAGAAGCCCGACCACACCACCGCGAAGTTGGGCGGCAGCGAGTGCGTATAGATCACCGTGGCCACCGCATTGGCCGTGTCGTGGAAACCGTTGACAAACTCAAAGCCCAGCGCAATCAGCAGCGCCACGCCCAGCAAGATATAGGGCACCCAGGTCGTCATGGGCGCGCCCGAGGCCGTGACATCGCCCACCAGGCTCCATGCCGTGAAGAGCAGGCCCGCGGCCAGCAGGCCCACGAAAGTGATCAGCGTGAGCGGACCGGACTTGGCGTCGAGCTTGGGCCGGTGTGCCGCAGTGGGCGCGGCCGGCATCTCCGTGTTCGGGGCGGCGAGCGTGTTCATGGGCGGTTTTAGGGTGTTGGAATGGCTTCAGATGGTGTTCGCGCCATGTGACAACTTTGTGTCGATCGGCTGAAAACCGTCACGCAGCAGTCATACAGGGCGTGCAGCATGCTTTTTTCTGCCCCTCACCCCACCTTCTTTCCCATCATGCTGACGAGCGCACTTCCAGACCACGAAGACCTGATGCAACGCATCGCCCGCGACCTGATCGACAGCTACGACGAAGAGCTCGAGCTGGAGATCGAGGACCGCAACATCGACGGCCTCGACCCGGCCTCGGCAACGCCGACTTCCGCCGACAAGGCCGCTCGGCAAGCCTATTTCAAGGAACTCTTTCGCCTGCAGGGCGAGCTGGTCAAGCTGCAGGACTGGGTGCAGCACAGCAAGCAGAAGGTCGTCATCCTGTTCGAAGGCCGCGATGCGGCGGGCAAGGGCGGCGTCATCAAGCGCATCACCCAGCGCCTGAACCCGCGCGTGGCCCGCGTGGCCGCGCTGCCCGCACCGAACGACCGCGAACGCACGCAGTGGTACTTCCAGCGCTACACGGCGCATCTGCCGGCGGCCGGCGAGATGGTGCTCTTCGACCGCAGCTGGTACAACCGCGCCGGCGTCGAGCGCGTGATGGGCTTCTGCAGCGACGACGAGTACGAGGAGTTCTTCCGCACCGTGCCCGAGTTCGAGAAGATGCTCGTGCGCTCGGGCATCAAGCTCATCAAGTACTGGTTCTCCATCACCGACGACGAGCAGCACATGCGCTTTCTCGGCCGCATCCACGATCCGCTGAAGCAATGGAAGCTCAGCCCGATGGACCTGGAGAGCCGCCGCCGCTGGGAGGAATACACCAAGGCGAAGGAAACCATGCTGGAACGCACCCACATCCCCGAGGCGCCGTGGTGGGTGGTGCAGGCGGTCGACAAGAAGAAGGCGCGCCTGAACTGCATCAGCCATCTGCTGGGCCAGCTGCCGTACCAGGAAGTGGCGCATCCGCCGATCGCGTTACCCGAGCGCGTGCGCCATGACGATTACCTGCGTCAGCCGGTGCCCGCCAACATGATCGTTCCAGAGATCTATTGAGGAGGGCTTCGCGGCCGTTTGGCCGCCCGGCGCTTTGCCTGCACACTGCGCCATGGCCCGTCGCTCCACCGCTTCCGTCTTCGCCCGCGCTTACGAGCGCAACCTCAAGGCGCTCACCAGGATCGCCCTGAGCAACAGCAAGCGCGTGGCGGGCCAGGTGCAGCGCGCGACCGCCAAGCGGCTCAAGCCGCCGCCCGGCAAGGGCGACTGGCTCAGCGGCATGGCGATCGGCCCCGGCGGCGCGCGGGGCTATCACCTGTTCCGCCCCGCAGATCTGCGCCTGCAGCCCGGCGAGAAGTTGCCGCTCATGGTCATGCTGCACGGCTGTGGGCAGACCGGGCGCGACCTTGCCGCCAGCACGCGCATGAACGCGCTGGCGGTGCGTCAGCGCTTCCTGGTGCTCTACCCCGAGCAGGACCGGCTCGCGCATCCGCAAGGCTGCTGGAACTGGTACGAGCGCCGATCCGGCAAGGCCGACGCCGAGGCCGCGACGCTGATGGCCGCGGTCGACCAGGCCTGCATGCTCTATCCGGTGGACCGCGAGCGCGTCGCGCTGGCCGGCCTCTCCGCCGGCGCCAGCATGGCGGCGCTGCTGGCCACACGCTACCCGCAGCGCTTTCGTGCCGTCGTCATGCATTCGGGCGTGGCGCCCGGCGCCGCGAAGTCGTCGGCCACCGCGCTCGGTGCGATGCGCGGCCAGAACGTGCCGCCGATGCCCGTCACCGCGGTCGGCAAGGCGATGGGCGCCGCGGCCATCTTCGCGACGCTGCCGCCGATGCTCGTGCTGCACGGCGATGCCGACGCCGTGGTCGCGCCCAGCAATGCCGTCAACAGCGCCGCGGTGTGGGCGACGGCCATGGGCGCGCGGCCCGGATTGCCGCGCGACGTGCAGCGCGGCAAGCGCCGCCCGATGCGCGTGACCGACTTCAAGCGCAAGGGCCGCACGGTGGTCTCGCTGTGTGAGATCGCGGGGCTGGGGCATGCGTGGAGCGGTGGCGCGTCGAAGCTGCTGTTCAGCGATGCGACCGGGCCCGATGCCACGCGCATGACGTGGGCCTTTGCGGTGGCGCAGTTCAAGCGTGTGGCAGCCGGGCGCGAACACTGACGCGCATCCAAGGCCATCGCGCAGAGGCAAGCGGACAGTCCTGCGCAGGCAGTGCTTGCCCAATCTGGGCTTCTCAGCCCGTGCCACACTCGTTCTCGCACTACAGGAACGAATGCATGGCAACCGATCTGCAACGGCTGATTCAGGACCTTCGCGATTTCGCCGAAGCGAGAGACTGGGAGCAGTTTCATTCGCCGAAGAACCTCGCCTCGGCACTCTCGGTCGAAGCGGCCGAACTGCTCGAACATTTCCAGTGGCTCACCGAAGCGCAGAGCCGGTCGCTCGACCCCGAGAAGCGCGCCGAGGTCGGTGCCGAAATGGCGGATGTGTTTCTCTATCTGCTTCAGCTTGCCGACAAGCTCGGCATCGACCTGATCGACGCGGCGCAGCGAAAGATGGTCGTCAACGCGCAGAAGTACCCCGCTGGCGCCAAGCCACCCGCCTGAGTACCTCCGTGTACGCCACCCGGCGTATTTCCCCTTGTTGGTGCATTCCGCAGACTCCTCCCCATCGACAGCCGCGCGTTGTCGACAAGGTTCAACCCAACCGGAGCAGGAGTCCATATGCAACGTCGTTTCACACTCAAGGCGCTCACCGCCGCCGTCGCGCTGGCCAGCATTTCTGCTGCGCCCGCTTTCGCTGCCGACACCATCAAGGTCGGCGTGCTGCACTCGCTGTCGGGCACGATGGCCATCTCGGAAACCGTGTTGAAAGACACGGTGCTGATGGCCATCGAAGACATCAACAAGAAGGGCGGCGTGCTGGGCAAGCAGCTCGAGCCCGTGATCGTCGACCCGGCTTCCAACTGGCCTCTGTTCGCTGAAAAAACCAAGCAGCTGCTCGGCCAGGACAAGGTCTCGGTGATCTTCGGCTGCTGGACCTCGGTGTCGCGCAAGTCGGTGCTGCCCGTCGTTGAAGAAATGAACGGCCTCCTGTTCTACCCCGTGCAGTACGAAGGTGAAGAGCTCTCGAAGAACGTGTTCTACACGGGCGCCGCGCCCAACCAGCAAGCCATCCCGGCCGTCGATTACCTGATGAGCAAGGAAGGCGGCGGCGCCAAGCGCTGGGTGCTGCTGGGCACCGACTACGTCTACCCCCGCACCACCAACAAGATCCTGCGCGCCTACTTGAAGAGCAAGGGCGTGAAGGACACCGACATCGACGAGAAGTACACCCCCTTCGGCCACAGCGACTACCAGACCATCGTCGCCGACATCAAGAAGTTCTCGGCCGGCGGCAAGACGGCGGTGGTCTCGACCATCAACGGCGACTCCAACGTGCCCTTCTACAAGGAACTTGGCAACGCGGGCCTGAAGGCCAAGGACGTGCCGGTCGTCGCCTTCTCGGTGGGCGAAGAAGAACTGCGCGGCGTGGACACCAAGCCGCTCGTGGGTCACCTGGCCGCATGGAACTACTTCATGTCGATCAAGAACCCGACCAACACCGCGTTCATCAAGCAGTGGAGCGACTACGCCAAGGCCAAGAACATCGCCGGCCACAAGGACAAGCCGCTCACCAACGACCCGATGGAAGCCACCTGGATCGGCATCCACATGTGGAAGCAGGCGGTCGAGAAGGCCAAGTCGACCGACACCGACAAGGTGATCGCTGCCATGGCCGGCCAGACCTTCACTGCACCTTCGGGCATCGTCTCGAAGATGGACGAGAAGAACCATCACCTGCACAAGAGCGTGTTCATCGGCGAGATCAAGGCCGATGGTCAGTTCAATGTGGTGTGGAAGACGCCGGGTCCGGTGAAGGCCAAGCCTTGGAGCCCGTACATCGAAGGCAACGACAAGAAGCCGGATCAGCCTGCTGGCAAGTCGATGTAAGTGTGTTTCTCCCTCCCCTTCCGGGGGAGGGCAGGGGTGGGGGCAAGCGGCGGTCGATTCGGTCACTGCGTCCTTGTTGGCGCCGCGTGCCCCCACCCCAACCCTCCCCCGGAAGGGGAGGGAGCCAACCCAACTTCCAAGTTCATGATGCTTCGACGATCCCTTCACTGCGCACTCGCCGCCATGCTCTTCATGGCATCGGCCGCCCACGCGCTGACCGCCGACGAAGCCCGGGCCATCGCCTCCGGCGAATCCGAAGCCCGCATCGCCGCGCTCAACAAGGCCGTCCTCACCGCCGACGACAAGACCGCCGCCTTCATCCAGGCCATGTCCGACGACGCCGTGAAGTACACCGAAGACAAGGTCTTCGTGATGAAGGCCGACAAGGGCTACGACCCCGTCACCGGCGCCGAACTGAAAGTGCCCGACACCGCCGAAGACGTCGTCAACAACAACCTCATGCGCGGCGCGCTCGATGCCGCGCAGGCCGCGCTCAAACTCACGAGCAAGGACGACGCGGTGCGCGCCGAAGCCGCGCAGGCGCTCTTCAAGGAGCCGGACGAATCCCGCATCCCCATGGTCGAGAAGGCGCTGGCCGCCGAGACCAACCCGAAGATCAAGGCGCAGCTCGAACTCGTGCGCGCCGCCGGCATGCTCACCAGTGCCGACAAGGCCAAGCGCCTCGTGGCCGCCAAGGAACTGGGCAGCAACCGCAACCCCGACACCAAGCTGCTGCTCAACCAGCGCCTGGCCGACGAGACCGAGGCCGATGTGAAGACGGCCATTGCCGCGTCCATCGCCAACATCGACGGCGCGCTGGTCTGGGGCGACCGCATCAACGCCGTGTTCAGCGGCATCAGCCTGGGCTCGGTGCTGCTGCTCGCCGCGCTCGGCCTTGCCATCACCTACGGCCTGATGGGCGTCATCAACATGGCGCACGGCGAGCTGATGATGATCGGCGCCTACGCCACCTACGTGATGCAGGGCATCTTCCAGAAGTACATGCCCGAGGCGGCGTTCGGCTGGTACCTGGTCGCCGCGATTCCCGTGTCGTTCCTTGCATCGGCGCTCGTGGGTGCAGTGCTGGAGCGTGGTGTGATCCGCTTCCTCTACGGTCGGCCGCTGGAGACGCTGCTGGCCACCTGGGGCATCAGCCTGATGCTGCAGCAGCTCGTGCGCACGCTCTTCGGCGCGCAGAACGTCGGCGTGGAAAACCCCGGCTGGATGAGTGGCGGCTTCACGATGCTGAGCAACGTCACGCTGCCGTGGAACCGCATCTGCATCATCGTCTTCGCGGTGCTCGTGCTGCTCGCGATGGGCTGGCTCATCGGCAAGACGCGCCTGGGCCTCTTCGTGCGCGGTGTGACGCAGAACCGTCCGATCGCCTCGTGCATGGGCGTGAACACCGCGCGCATCGACACCTACGCCTTCGCGCTCGGCTCCGGCATCGCGGGCCTCGCGGGCTGCGCGCTGAGCCAGATCGGCAACGTCGGCCCCGACCTCGGCCAGAGCTACATCGTCGACAGCTTCATGGTGGTCGTGATGGGCGGCGTCGGCCAGCTCGCGGGCACCGTGTATGCGGCGCTGGGGCTGGGCATTCTCAACAAGTTCATCGAAGGCTGGGCGGGCGCGGTGCTCGCCAAGATCGCGGTGCTTGTCTTCATCATCATCTTCATTCAAAAGAGACCTCAAGGCATCTTTGCCATGAAGGGTCGGAGCGCAGAGGCATGAGCAAGGTCGTGTTGCCAACCAAGGGGCCGCTGCTGAGTGGCAAGGGCTGGACGGCCTTCTTCGTCGCGCTGATCGTGGTGTGCGCGGTGGCGCCGGTGCTCAACATCGTGGTGCCGGTCGACAGCCCGCTGCACATGAGCGACTACGCCGTGGCACTCGTCGGCAAGGTCATGTGCTACGCCATCTGCGCGCTGGCGATGGACCTGATCTGGGGCTACACCGGCATCCTCTCGCTGGGCCACGGTCTCTTCTTCGCGCTGGGCGGCTACATGATGGGCATGTACCTCATGCGCCAGATCGGCCGCGACGGCAACTACAAGAGCGACCTGCCGGACTTCATGGTGTTCCTCGACTGGAAGACGCTGCCCTGGCACTGGACCTTCAGCGACAGCTTCATCGCCACGCTGATCCTCATCGTCGCGGTGCCGGGCCTCATCGCCTTCGTGTTCGGCTTCTTCGCCTTTCGCTCGCGCATCAAGGGCGTGTATTTCTCGATCATCACGCAGGCCATGACCTTTGCGGCGATGCTGCTGTTCTTCCGCAACGAGACGGGCTTCGGCGGCAACAACGGCTTCACCGACTTCAAGCGCATCCTGAACATCCCGATCGCCACGCAAGAGATGCGCATGACGCTTTTCGCGCTCACCGGCCTCACGTTGCTGGGCTTCTTCCTGTTCGCGAAGTGGCTCATCGGCAGCAAGTTCGGCCGCGTGCTGCAGGCCATTCGCGATGCGGAAACGCGCGTGATGTTCTCGGGCTACAACCCGTTGCCCTACAAGCTCACGATCTGGGTGATTTCGGCCGTGATGTGCGGCGTGGCCGGCGCGTTGTATGTGCCGCAGGTCGGCATCATCAACCCGGGTGAGATGAGCGCGGCCAACTCCATCGAGATCGCGATCTGGGCGGCGGTGGGTGGTCGGGCCACGCTGATCGGGCCGATCATCGGCGCATTCATCGTGAACGGCGCGAAGAGCTGGCTCACGGTGGCGTATCCCGAGTACTGGCTGTACTTTTTGGGCGCCTTGTTCATCGCCGTCACGCTGTTCCTGCCGAACGGCATCGTGGGTCTGGTGAAGAAGTGGTTGTCGCGCGAGAAGGCGCCGCCGGCCGAACCCGTGCAGGAGGCGCGACGCGCCGTGGCGGCGGAGGAGGGCGTCGAGCCCGATGCGCTGAAGTCGCTGCCCGTGGATGCGAAGGGAGCCCGCGCATGACGCCCGACCTGATGGAAGCCGGTGCCCAGCGCGCGGCCCGCGCCCACGGCGTTCCCTCCGCGAGCGGCAGCACCGAGTCGGGTGGCCGCGAGGCCGGCTTCGGCCGCATCGCCACGCCAGGCGAAGTCGACATCACGCACGGCCGCATCCTGTACCTGGAAGACGTGAGCGTGAGCTTCGACGGCTTCAAGGCCATCAACAAGCTCTCGCTGGACATCGCACCGGGCGAGCTGCGCTGCATCATCGGCCCCAATGGCGCGGGCAAGACCACGATGATGGACATCATCACCGGCAAGACGCGGCCCGATTCGGGCACCGTGTTCTTCGGCAGCACCATCGATCTGTTGCGCCACCGCGAGGCCGACATCGCTCAACTGGGCATCGGGCGGAAGTTCCAGAAGCCAACGGTGTTCGAGCACCTCACCGTGTTCGAGAACCTCGAGCTCGCGCTGAAGACCAACAAGGGCGTGCGCGCGTCGATGCTCTTCAAGCTCGACTCCGCGCAGAGCGACCGGCTCGCAGAGGTGCTGGAGACCATCCACCTGGCCGACAGCGTGTCGCGTCTCGCAGGCAACCTGAGCCATGGCCAGAAGCAGTGGCTGGAGATCGGCATGCTGCTGATGCAGGACCCGAAACTGCTCTTGCTCGACGAGCCCGTGGCCGGCATGACCGATGAAGAAACGGCGCGCACCGCCGAACTCTTCCTCACGCTCAAGGGCAAGCATTCGCTGATGGTGGTGGAGCACGACATGAGCTTCATCCGCACGATCTCCGAAATCGTCACCGTGCTGTGCGACGGCTCCGTGCTGGCGCAAGGCACGCTCGACGAGGTGCAGGCCGACGAGCGCGTGATCGAGGTCTATCTGGGCCGCTGACGGAGGAACCGAAGCCATGCTGACAGTCAAGAACATCCACCAGTACTACGGCGGCTCGCACATCCTCAGGGACGTGAGCTTCGAAGCCACGCTCGGCAAGGTCACCGTGCTGCTGGGCCGCAACGGCGTGGGCAAGACGACGCTGCTCAAGTCGCTGATGGGCCTCGTGCCCATCAAAAGCGGGAGCATCGAGCTCGAAGGCAAGCCGATCCAGAAGGCCACGCCTTACGACAGGGCGAGGGCGGGCATCGGCTTCGTGCCGCAGGGCCGCGAGATCTTCGCGAGGCTCACGGTCGAAGAGAACTTGCGCATGGGCCTGGCCTACAAGAGCGGCAGCACGCCCATTCCGTCGGAACTGTTCGAGCTGTTCCCGGTGCTCAAGCAGATGATCAACCGGCGGGGCGGCGACCTCTCCGGCGGGCAGCAGCAGCAACTGGCCATTGCGCGCGCGCTCGCGCCCAAACCCAAGCTGCTGATCCTCGACGAGCCCACCGAGGGCATCCAGCCGAGCATCATCAAGGACATCGGCCGCGTCATCCGCATGCTGGCCGACCGCGGCGACATGGCCATCGTGCTGTGCGAGCAGTACTACGATTTCGCGCAGGAACTGGCCGACGACTACCTCGTGATGGAGCGCGGCGAGGTCATCGCCCGCGGCCTGGGCAAGGACATGGAAGCGCAGGGCGTGCGCCAGCTCGTGGCGATCTGATCGATCCTCGGTGGGGCCTGCGAGACCCCGCCGATGCAGGGTCTTGGAATCTGCGTATCGGCCTCGATTCAGGGTTTACCCTAAAATTCGAGGCTGCCCGTCGCCGCCGGGCGCCCTCCCAGGAGCCTGGCCTTGAACGCCTCCCCACCCGCGCTGGACAGCGCGGATACCGCCATTCCCGTTTCTTCCCCTTCGTCGAAGCCCGTCAATTTCCTGCGGGCCGTGCTCGCGCTCGGCGTCGGCGGCTTCGCCATCGGCACGGGCGAATTCGTCATCATGGGCCTCTTGCCCGAGGTCGCGCGCGACATCGACGTCACCATTCCGCAGGCCGGCCACGTCATCAGCGCCTATGCGCTCGGCGTGGTCGTCGGCGCCCCGGTGCTCGCCGTGCTCGCGGCAGGGTGGGGCCGACGCGCATTGCTGATCGCGCTGATGGCCGTGTTTGCCGCCGGCAATTTCGCGAGCGCGATGGCGCCGGGCTATCTCTCGCTCAACCTGCTGCGTTTTGCCACGGGCCTGCCGCACGGCACCTACTTCGGCGTGGCTGCACTCGTGGCCGCGACGCTCGCGCCGCCCGGCCGCCGCGCACGCGCCGTGGGCCTCGTGATGCTCGGGCTTACCGGCGCGACGCTGGTTGGCGTGCCCATCGCCGCGTGGCTCGGCCAGTTCTTCGGCTGGCGCGCGGCCTTCGTGTTCGTCGGCGTGATCGCGCTCGTGGCCGTGGTGCTCGTGCGCCGTGACGTGCCCGACATCGCCGCGGCCGCGGGTGCCAGCCCATGGCGCGAACTCGGCGCGTTCAAGCGCAAGCAGGTGTGGTTCACGCTCGGCATCAGCGCCATCGGCTTTGGCGGCATGTTCGCGGTGTTCAGCTACATCAAGCCCACGCTCACCGAGGTGGCGCACCTGTCGGTGCACAACGTGCCCTTCGTGCTCGCGCTGTTCGGCCTGGGCATGGTCACCGGCAATATCGTGGGCTCGCGGCTGGCGGACAAGTCGCTCATGCGCACCATCGCCGGCGTGCTTGTGTACGCGGTGGTGGTGCTCGCGCTCTTCACCTTCGCGGCGCAGCATGTGGTCACGGCCGCCATCGGCGTGTTCCTGATCGGCACCACCGTGGCCATCGGCCCGGCGCTGCAGATCCGCCTGATGGATGTGGCCGGCGATGCGCAGACGCTCGCCGCCGCGCTCAACCACTCGGCCTTCAACATGGCCAATGCGCTCGGCGCGTGGCTCGGCGGGGTCGCCATCTCGGCCGGCCTCGGCTGGACCTCGACCGGCTGGGTCGGCGCCTTGCTCGCGCTCGCGGGCATCGGCATCTTCGGCTGGGGTGTGATGAGTGCGCGCGCCGATGCGCGCCCCGGCGCCGGCCAGCACGCGCCGAGCGCTTCCTAGTTAGTACGGCGCGCACCTCGCGCGCCTGAAATCTCCGGCGCCTGCAGGATTGCGCGGCCGTGCC
This sequence comes from Variovorax sp. ZS18.2.2, assembly GCF_024701975.1. Lineage (GTDB taxonomy): Bacteria > Pseudomonadota > Gammaproteobacteria > Burkholderiales > Burkholderiaceae_C > Variovorax. The sequence goes on along the minus strand of NZ_JANLNM010000003.1, from coordinate 266,860 downwards.
TATGATGGCCGCCGCCCTTCCTCTCCTCCTCCTCATCCCCCGGAGCGCGCCCCCAATGAGCATTCCCACCACCCGTCTCGGCCGCACGGGCCTCACCGTTTCCCGCCTTGCCCTCGGCACCATGACCTTCGGCCTGCAGACCGACGAGGCCGTGTCGCACCAGATCCTCGACAAGGCGGCCGAAGGCGGCATCAACTTCCTCGACACCGCCGACGTGTACCCCCTCGGCGGCACCGTCGAGACCACCGGCCGCACCGAAGAGATCATCGGCAACTGGCTCGAGAAGCAGGGCCCCGCGGGCCGCCGCCGCTTCGTGGTCGCCACCAAGGCTGTCAACAAGGTCGGCCCCAACCCCTGGGACCAGGGCGCGTCGCGCAAGCACCTGCTGGACGCGATCGACCTTTCGCTCAAGCGGCTGAAGACCGACCACGTCGACCTGTACCAGCTGCACATGGACGACCGCGAGACGCCGCTTGAAGAAAGCCTCGAGGCGCTCGACGTGATCGTGAAGTCGGGCCGCGCGCGCTACATCGGCGTGTCGAATTTCCTGGCCTATCGCCTGGCCCGCGCGCTCGGCAAGTCCGACCTGCACCGGTTCACGCGCTTCGTGTCGGTGCAGCCGCGCTACAGCCTGCTGTTCCGCGAGATCGAGCGCGAGCTGCTGCCGCTCGCGAGCGAAGAGGGCCTGGGCGTGATTCCCTACAACCCGCTGGCCGGCGGCCTGCTCACCGGCAAGTACAAGCCCGGCGCCAAGCCCGAGGAGAACACCCGCTTCACGCTCGGCACGGCCGGCGGCATGTACCAGGACCGCTACTGGAACGAGCGCAGTTTCAACACCGTGACGCAGCTGCACAAGCTGGCCGACGAAGCGGGCGTGCCGCTCGCGACGCTGGCGGTGGCGTGGGTGATGGCGAACCCGCTGATCACCGCGCCGCTGCTCGGTGCGAGCCGGCCGGAGCAACTGGACGCGACGATTGCGGCGGCCGAGTACAAGCTCGATCCGGCGCTCAAGCAGAAGCTGGACGAGCTGACCGCCGAGTACCGCAAGGGCGACGCGCCGCGCTGATTCTGTCTTGCTCCTTCCCCCTCTGGGGGAAGGCGGGGATGGGGGCAGGCAGAGCGCCCGAGGCGAGCGCCGCTGTGCCCCCACCCCAACCCTCCCCCAGCGGGGGAGGGAGTAAAACCAAAACTGTCAGAACTGTCAGTTAGTCGACAGCGAAGGGTTTGAACCGGGTTCTTAGAGTGAACCCACCATGGTTCTCTTCGCCACTTCCCCTTCACCCAAAGCGACGGCCATCGCGCTGGCCGCACTGCTCCTCGCCGGCTGCGCCGTCGGCCCCGACTACGTCCGCCCGCAGATGGACGTCCCGGTCGCCTACAAGGAAACCGGCCCCTGGAAGACCGCGACGCCCCAGGTCATCGACGCCAGCCATCCCTGGTGGGAGGCCTACGGCGACAGCGCGCTGAGTGCGCTGGTCGTGCAGGCCAACGCGGCCAACCAGAACATCCGCGTGGCCGAGGCCCAGTACCGCGAGGCGCAGGCCATTGCCGCCGCCGCGCATGCCGGCTTCTTCCCGACCGTGGGCGTCAACGCAGGCGGGACCCGCGCGCAGACCAACAGCACCGGCGCCCTCAAGCTGGGCACCACCGACACCCTCGGCCTCGCCGCCAGCTGGGAGCCCGACCTGTGGGGCGCCGTGCGCCGCTCCGTCGAGGCCGGCAATGCCGACGCACAGGCCAGCGCCGACGACCTGGCCGGCGCCCGCCTCAGCATCCAGACCACGCTCGCGCAGGACTACCTGCAGATCCGCGTCATCGACCTGCAGCGCGACCTGTACGCGAGCACCACCGCGGCCTACGCCAAGGCGCTCGAACTCACGCAGCACCAGTACGCGGCCGGCACGGTGCTGCGCTCCGACGTGGCGCTCGCGGAAAGCCAGCTCAAGACCGCCGAAGCGCAGGCCGTCGACCTCGAAGCGCAGCGCAGCCAGCTCGAACACGCCGTCGCCGTGCTGACGGGGCAGGCGCCCGCATCCTTCTCGCTGGCGCCGCTCGCCTCGTCCGCACAGACGACGGCCGCATCGCTCTCGTCCACCGACGCGCTGCGCGTGCAGCTCCCGGTCACGCCCGCGGGCCTGCCTTCGGAACTGCTCGAACGCCGCCCCGACATCGCCGGCGCCGAGCGCCGCGTGCAGGCCGCCAATGCCAACATCGGCGTCGCCAAGGCGGCGTACTACCCGCAGATCGTGCTGAGCGCGAGCGGTGGCTTCAGCGCCGGCAACCTCGCCTCGCTCTTCAACACGCCCAGCCGCGTGTGGTCGCTCGGCGCGGCGCTCGCGCAGACGGTGTTCGACGGGGGCCTGCGCAAAGCCCATACCGACCAGGCCGTGGCCGTCTACGACGCCTCGGTCGCGCAGTACAAGCAGACCGTGCTTGGCGGCTTCCAGCAGGTCGAGGACAACCTCGCGACCCTGCGCGTGCTCGATCGCGAATCCGCACTGCAGGCGCAGGCCGTGCAGGCCTCGCAACTTGCAGAGCGCCTGGCCTTGAGCCAATACCGCGCCGGCACCGCCACGTACCTGAGCGTGGTCACGGCGCAGCAGCTCTCCCTCACCAACCAGCGCACCGCCGCGCAGGTGCTCGGCCGCCAGCTCGCGGCCAGCGTGTCACTGATCGCCGCCACCGGCGGCGGCTGGACTGCAACCGACGCGACTTCCGGAAATTGATGCCATGACGACGACAACCCAAGCTCCTCTTCAGCGCCGCTCGACCTGGGTCGCGGCCGCCACGCTCGTGATCGTTCTGGGCGGCGGCGCCTGGGCGCTCAACCACAACAAGGCTTTCGGCGCCAAGCCCGAAGCACCCAAGACACCGCCCGTGCAGGTGACCACCGCGCGCGTCACGCCGCAGAACGTGCAGGTCTACCGCTCGGGCATCGGCACCGTCGCCTCGATGGCCACGGTCACCATCAAGGCGCGCATCGACGGGCAGCTCGACAAGGTCGGCTTCACCGAAGGGCAGGACGTGAAGGCCGGCCAGCTGCTCGCGCAGCTCGACCCGCGCACGCTGCAGGCGCAGCTCGCGCAGGCGCAGGCCACCAAGGCAAAGGACGAGGCCCAGCTCGTCAACGCCCGCGCAGACCTCAAGCGCTACACCACGCTGATCGCGCAGGATGCCGCCACGCAGCAGCAGGTCGACACGCAGAAGGCGCTGGTCAACCAGCTCGCCGCCACCGTGCAGACCGACGCCGCGCAGGTGCAGTACGCCGAGGTGCAGCTGAGCTTCACGCGCATCGTCTCGCCGATGAACGGCCGCGTCGGCGCGCGGCTCGTGGACCCCGGCAACATCGTGCATGCAGCCGACACCAACGGGCTGGTCGTCATCAACCAGATCGACCCCATCGCGGTGCAGTTCACGTTGCCCGAAGAGGCTGTGCAGGACATCAACCGCGTGCAGCAGCAGAGCAACCAGCCGCTCGCAGTGGTCGCCTACGACCGCGCGGGCAATCAGATGCTCGGCGCCGGCAAGCTCATCCTGCTGAACAACCAGATCGACACCACCAACGGCACGGTGCAGCTCAAGGGCAGCTTTGCCAACCCGCAGCACACGCTGTGGCCCGGCCAGTACGTCAACGTGCGGCTCGACCTCGACCGTCGGCCCGATTCGCTGACCGTGCCCGCCGCCGCCGTGCAGCGCGGCCAGGACAGCACCTACATCTGGGTGGTCGATGCGGAGAACAAGGTCAGCAACGTGCCCGTGCACGTGCTGCAGATCGCCGATGGCGTGGCGGTGATCGACAAGGGCCTGGCGGCCGACCAGCGCGTGGTGGTCGACGGCCAGTACAAGCTGCGCGCGGGCGCCACCATCGTCGAGCCGCCCCCCGTGGCGAAGACCGGTAGCGCTGCCCAGGTCGCGACCCGCACCGGGAGCGGCAATTGAGCATTTCCGCCGGATTCATCAAGCGCCCCATCGGCACCACGCTGCTCGCGCTGGCCATCCTGCTGGTCGGTGCCGCGGTGTTCCCGCTTCTGCCGGTGGCGCCGCTGCCGCAGGTCGACTTTCCGACGATCCAGGTGTCGGCCAACCTGCCGGGCGCAAGCCCGGAGACCATGGCCTCCAACGTGGCGCAGCCGCTGGAGCGACAGTTCTCGCTCATCGCGGGCCTCTCGCAGATGACCTCGACCAGCGGCCTCGGCTCCACGCAGATCACGCTGCAGTTCGACCTGGACCGCAACATCGACGCCGCCGCGCTCGATGTGCAGGCGGCCATCACCGCTTCCACCGGCCAGCTGCCGGCCAACCTGCCGAGCCCGCCGAGCTTTCGCAAAGTGAACCCCGCCGATTCGCCGATCCTGATTCTCTCGGTGCAATCGAAGACGCTGCCGCTCACCGAGGTGAACGACTACGCCGACAACATCCTCGCGCAGCAGATCTCGCAGATCGCGGGCGTGGGCCTGGTCAACATCGGCGGCGCGCAGAAGCCCGCGGTGCGCGTGCAGCTCGACCCGGCCAAGCTGGCCGCGCTCGGCCTCAGCCTGGAAGACGTGCGCACGGTGCTCTCTTCGGCCACGGTGAACGCGCCCAAGGGCACCATCGACGGGCCGAACCAGAGCTTCACCGTCTACACGAACGACCAGTTGCTGAAGGCCCAGCCGTGGAACGACGTGATCCTGGCCTACCGCAACGGCGCGCCGATCCGCGTGCGCGACCTGGGCGTGGCCATCGACGGCCCCGAGAACGCCAAGATTGCCGGCTGGGCCTATGCGGGCGCGGCGGCACCCGAAGGCAACACCATCCAGAACGGCCGCTCCATCGTGCTGGCCATCACCAAGCAGCCCGGCGCGAACGTGATCGAGACGGTGGACCGCATCAACGCCGCCATGCCGCGCCTGAAGGCCTCGATTCCGCCGACGGTGGAAGTCAACGCGCTGGTCGACCGCACGCAGACCATCCGCGCCTCGGTGCTCGACGTGGAGTTCACGCTGCTGCTGACCATCGCGCTCGTGGTGGCCGTGATCTTCGTGTTCCTTCGCAACGTGCCGGCCACGCTCATCCCGAGTGTGACGGTGCCACTCGCGCTGCTGGGCACGGTCGCGGTGATGTACCTGCTGGGCTACAGCCTGGACAACCTCTCGCTCATGGCGCTCACCATCGCGGTCGGCTTCGTGGTGGACGACGCCATCGTGATGCTGGAGAACATCTACCGCTACGTGGAAGAGGGCATGTCGCCGCTCGAGGCCGCGTACAAGGGCGCGGGCGAGATCGGCTTCACGATCATCTCGATCTCCGTGTCGCTGATCGCGGTGTTCATTCCGCTGCTGCTCATGGGCGGCATCGTGGGGCGGCTGTTCCGCGAGTTCGCGGTGACGGTCACGCTCACCATCGTGGTGTCGGTGGTCATCTCGCTGACGCTCACGCCGATGCTGTGCTCGCGCTTCCTGAAGAACGAGCATGCGCGCAAGCACGGCCGGCTCTACCTTTTGTTCGAGCGCGGCTTCGACGCGATGCTCAATGGCTACAAGCGCGGCCTGCATGTGGTGCTCGATCACCAGTTCATCACGCTCATGGTCTTCATCGCCACGGTGGCGGCCACGGGCTTCCTGTTCATGGTCATCCCCAAGGGCTTCTTCCCGCAGCAGGACACCGGCTTCATCTCGGGCTTTGCCGAGTCGGCGCAAGACGCGTCCTTCGCCTCGATGAACGCGCGCATGCTGGAGCTGGCCGATGTGGTGCGCAAGGACCCGGACGTCTCGGCCTTCGGCATGAACGGCAGCTCGTCGACCTTCAACACCGGCAACTTCTACATCAACCTCAAGCCCAAGGACGAAGGCCGCACCGCGAGCGCCGACGAAATCATCACGCGCCTGCGTCCGCAACTGGCCAAGGTGCAGGGCGTGAACCTGTTCCTGCAGGCGGGGCAGGACATCCGCGTGGGCGGGCGCTCGTCGCGCACGCAGTACCAGTACACGGTGACCGACTCCAACCTGGACGAGCTCAACACCTGGGCGCCCAAGCTGCTCGCGCGCTTCCGTCAGATTCCCGAGATCACGGACCTCGCCTCCGACCAGCAGAACGCCGCCGCCTCCGCCGTGCTCACCATCGACCGCGACCGCGCATCGAGCTTTGGCATCTCGCCCGCGACCATCGACGCGACGCTGTACGACGCCATCGGCCAGCGCCAGGTGGCGCAGTACTTCACGCAGCTCAACAGCTACCACGTGGTGCTCGAGGTCACGCCCGAACTGCAGCAGGACCCGGCGCTCTTCAGCAAGCTGTACCTCACCTCGCCGCTCACGGGCCAACAGGTGCCGCTCTCCACCTTCGTGAAGGTGGACACGAGCAAGACCGCCTACCTCTCGATCAGCCACCAGGGCCAGTTCCCGGCGGTGACGATCTCGTTCAACCTCGCACCGGGCCATGCGCTGGGCGATGCGGTCAACGCCATCAACAAGGCGCAGGCCGAGATGGGCATTCCGCAGTCGCTGAGCGGCGCGTTCCAGGGCACGGCGCAGGCCTTCCAGGATTCACTGTCCTCGCAGCCCTACCTCATCGCCGCGGCGCTGGTGGCGGTGTACATCGTGCTGGGCCTGCTGTACGAGAGCTACATCCACCCGCTCACGATTCTCTCGACGCTGCCATCGGCCGGCGTGGGTGCGCTGCTGATCCTCATGGCGGGGGGCTACGACCTCAGCGTGATCGCGCTGATCGGCATCATCCTGCTCATCGGCATCGTGAAGAAGAACGGGATCATGATGATCGACTTCGCGCTCAAGGCCGAGCGCGAGCAGGGCATGGCGCCGCAGGAGGCGATCTACCAGGCGTGCCTCTTGCGCTTCCGCCCGATCATGATGACGACGATGTGCGCGCTGCTCTCGGGCCTGCCGCTGATGCTGGGCCACGGCTCCGGCTCCGAACTGCGCCGCCCGCTGGGCTACGCGATGGTCGGCGGGCTGATACTCTCGCAGGCGCTCACCTTGTTCACCACGCCGGTGGTCTACCTGTACCTGGATCGCGCCCACTACTGGTACCTGCGCCGCAAGGAAGCGCGCAAGGCCCGCAAGGCCGCCCAGACCGGCGAGGCCCCACCGGTGGCCGAGGCGCACGGATAGGTCGCCGGTCGAACGGAGCGAGACAAAAAGAAATGAAGATCCTGATTGTCGAAGACGAGCTGAGAACCGCGGACTACCTCTCCAAGGGGTTGACCGAGCAGGGCTGCACGGTCGACGCGGCGCACAACGGCATCGACGGCCAGCACCTCGCACTCACGCACGGCTACGACGTGATCGTGCTCGACGTCATGCTGCCCGGGCAGGACGGCTTCGCGGTGCTGCGCGCATTGCGCGCCGTCAAGCAGACGCCGGTCATCATGCTCACCGCGCGCGACCGCGTCGAAGACCGCATCAAGGGCCTGCATGAAGGCGCGGACGACTACCTCGTCAAGCCTTTTTCGTTCCTCGAACTGCTGGCCCGCCTGCAGGCGCTCAACCGCCGCGGGCGCAAGCAAGAGCCCATGCAGCTGCGCATTGCCAACCTGCAGATCGACCTGCTCGCGCGCAAGGCCTTCCGCGGCACGACGCGCATCGACCTTACGGCCAAGGAGTTCGCGCTGCTCGCCGTGCTTGCGCGGCGGCAGGGTGAAATTCTCTCGAAGACCGCCATCGCCGAGCTGGTGTGGGACATGAACTTCGACAGCAACACCAACGTGGTCGAGGTGGCCATCAAGCGGCTGCGCGACAAGATCGATGCGCCCTTCAGCCCGAAGCTCCTGCACACCATCCGCGGCATGGGCTACGTGATGGAGCTGCGCGACACCGATGCAGGTGGTGGCAGCGGCAGCGCGAGCGAAGCCCAGGGGGAGGGCGGCGCCTTGTGAAACTCGCGAAGGGCTCCATCACCGTGCGACTGGTGGCGATGTTCGCGGCGGCGGCGCTCGCCACCTTCGCGCTCATCGGCGCCGCGCTGCACGGCGTGCTGGTGCGCGAGCTGGAACGCCACCAGTACGAAGAGCTCGACACCACCTTGAAGAGCCTGCAGTACTGGATCGGCGCCATCGGCACCGCCGACCGCTGGTCGCGCGTGCAGACCCGCATGGACGCGCTGACCCCCGAGGACGGCAGCGTGCGCTTCTGGGTGCTGAGCGATGACCCGCGCTTCCAGTACGGCAAGGGCCTGGCCGAGCTCGATGGCCTCACCCGCGAAGCCAACGGCCGCAGCAGCAACATCCTGCTGCCGGGGCAGGAGCGGCCGTTTCGCACGCTCTCGGTCCACATCCCGCCCTTCGAGGGCCGGCCGGCGGTGCGGCTCATCGTGGGGCGCAACTCGGAGCCCTACGAGCGCACCCGCAAGACTTTCCTGAGCGCGCTGCTGGTGCTCGGGCTCGGCGGCGTGCTGGTGGTGGTGCTGGCGGGCTACTGGATCGCGCGGGTCGGGCTCCGGCCGCTGGAACGCCTGTCGGGCGAGGCGCAGGCGCTGCGGCCCAAGACGCTGTCGCAGCGTTTGAAGACGACGGCGCTGCCGGTCGAACTCTCCGCGCTCGCCGAGGCCTTCAACGGCGCGCTCAGCCGGCTCGAAGAGGCCTACCGGCAGCTCGAATCCTTCAATGCCGACGTGGCGCACGAGCTGCGCACGCCGCTGGCCAACCTCATCGGCAGCACGCAGGTCGCGCTTTCGCGCCAGCGCAGCGCGGGCGATTTCGAGGAGGTGCTGCAGGCCAACCTCGAAGACCTGGAGCGGCTGCGCTCCATCGTCAACGACATGCTCTTTCTCGCGCGCGCCGACCGCGGCGAGGTGGCCACCGGGCTGGTGCTCACGCCCGTGGCGCTGGAGGTGCGCAAGACCATCGACTTCTTCGAGTTCGTGCTCGACGAGAGCCGCACGCAGGTCGGCATCGCCGGCGACGTGCAGGCCGAGGCGCGGCTGGAGAGCGCGCTGTTCCGCCGGGCGATGTCGAACCTGCTGCAGAACGCCATCGAGCACTCGCCGCCGGGGGCGCAGATCACCGTGACGCTGCGGGAAGAGGCGGCGATGACGTGGATCGCCGTATCGAACCCCGGTACGGCCATCGACGAGGCGCACCTGCAGCACCTGTTCGACCGCTTCTACCGCGTCGACGCCGCCCGCAACGACGGCGGCGGCGAGCACCACGGCCATGGCCTGGGGCTGGCCATCGTGAAGGCGGTGGCTAGCATGCACGGCGGGCATGTCAGCGCATCGAGCGAAGACGGGGTGAACACCTTCGCTTTCAGCGTCTCGCGGGCCGGCTGAAACAGCGGTTTCGAATGGCCTGCGCCCGGTACGTTCTTGGGGCATGCCGGACAATCGGGGCTCGCATGAACCCCGCTCCCACCCCGCGTCTCGTCCTCGCATCGACCGAAAGGCTGGCATGGCACAGCTGATGTCGCTGCTGGTGCAGAACGCGATCCTGGTGGTGTTTGTCGCCAGCTTTGCCGCTCGGCTCGGCCTGCCGGTGCCGGCGGCCGCGGTGCTGGTGGTCACGGGGGCGCTGCTTGCGGCGGGCGATGTGTCGGTCATCGGCGTGGTGCTCGCCGCGGTCATCGCCAACCTGCTGGGCGACGGCGCCTGGTTCTATGCGGGCCGCCGCTTCGGCTACCGTTTCATGCGCCTCCTGTGCCGCATCTCGCTGTCGCCCGACTCCTGCGTGCGGCGCGGCGAATCGCTGATCACCGACTGGGGCGGCCTGTCGCTCGTGGCCGCCAAGTTCGTGCCGGGCGTCTCGGTGGTCGCGCCGCCGATGGCGGGCGCGCTGGGCATGTCGGTGCGGCGCTTCATCGGCTTCGACGTGGGCGCCGCGCTGGTCTGGACGGGCCTGTTCCTCGGCCTCGGCTGGGCCTTCCGCAACCAGATCCAGGAAGTGCTCGCCGTGCTGGCGCAGGCCGGCGGCATCGCAACGGCCGCGATCGCGGTGCTGTTGCTGGTGATCCTCGCCGTGCGCTACTGGCGCCGCCGTGCCTTCATGCGGCTCACCGGCATGCCGCGCATCTCGGTCGAGGAACTGCACGACCTCTTGAGCGGCGAGGAGCCGCCGTTGATCATCGACGTGCGCGGCAAGGCCGGCGTGCAGGTCGACCCGCGCCGCATTCCGGGTGCGCTGCCTTACACGCTCAAGGCGCTGCAGCACCGCCACCTCGACCTCACCATCGATCCGAACCGCGACGTGGTGCTGTACTGCAATTGCCCCAACGAGGTGTCGGCCGCGCAGGCCGCGCGCGTGCTGCTGGCGCGCGGTGCGCGGCGCGCCTTGCCGCTCACCGGCGGGCTCGACGCGTGGGTCGCATCGGGCCGTCCGACCAGCCTGCATTGATTGGGCTTTCGCCTGCAGAAACCGGACCTGCGTGCTATGGTCGATCGGCTTCGGGTTAACCCCTAAGCCAGCTCTCTCGAACCGGGATTCCTCGTGTCCTCCTCTCCTTCTTCCAATGCCTCCCACCCGCCCGCAGCCGGCCTCACGCCCGCGCTGACCCTCGTCTTCGCGGTGGCCTGCGGCCTGTGCGTGGCCAACATCTACTACGCGCAGCCGCTGATCGGCCCGATCTCCGACGCGCTCCAGCTCCATGCGGGCCTGGCCGGCTTGATCATGACGCTGACCCAGCTCGGCTACGGCGCCGGCCTGTTGCTGCTGGTGCCGCTGGCCGATGTGATCGAGAACCGGCGGTTGATCGTCGGCGCGCTGTTCGGCGCGGTCATCGGGCTGGTGGGCATCGCGCTGTCGAACTCGGCCGTGACCTTTCTCGCGGCGTCGTTCGTGGTTGGTGCCTGCGCGGTCGCGGCGCAGGTGCTGCTGCCTTTTGCCTCGCATCTCGCGCCCGAGGCCACGCGCGGCAAGGTGGTCGGCAACATCATGGCGGGCCTCTTGGGCGGGATCATGCTGGCGCGGCCCTTTGCGAGCGTGGTGGCCGCCAGCCTGGGTTGGCGCGCCGTGTTCTGGATCTCCGCGGTGCTCATGGCCACGCTCATCGTCGTGCTGTGGCGCGTGCTGCCCGAGCGCAGGTCGCATGCCTCGATCGGCTATGCGCGCACCATGGCTTCGTTGCCGGGCATCGTGTGGAACACGCCGCTGCTGCGTCGGCGCGGGTGGTACCAGGGAATGATGTTCGCGGCTTTCCAGGCCTTCTGGACGGCCGTGCCGCTGGCGCTGGTGCACGAGTTCGGGATGGGGCAGCGCGGCATCGGGCTGTTCGCGTTGGCGGGTGCGGCGGGGGCCTTGCTGGCACCGGTGGCGGGGCGTTTGGCCGACCGTGGGTTGACGCGACCTGCCACGGGCGCGGCCATCGTCGTTGCGCTGTTGTCCTTCGTGCTGGGCGCCGTGTCGATGCACTTCCATTCGCTGGCCGGACTGGTCGCGGCGGGCATCCTGCTCGATGGCGCGGTGCAGCTGTGCCAGGTGCTGAACTTCCGCAGCCTCTTCATGCTGGCGCCTGAACTGCGTGGCCGGCTCAACGGCCTGTTCATGACCTTCATCTTCATCTGCGCAGCCGTGGCTTCGGGCATTGCGGCGGCGGTGTATGCCTTCCACGGCTGGACCGGGTTGTGCCTGCTCGGCGGCAGCTTCGTGTCGCTGGCCTTGCTGCTGTACCTCACCGAGTTTCGTCGCCGGCCCGCGGCTGTTGCAGTCGGCGGATGAGCGACACCAGCAGCAGCAACACCAGCCCGCAGATCATCAACGCCAGCCACTGCAGATGCACGATGTAGTACGCAGGCTGGTGGATGATCCCCATGCCCAGGTAGAACCACCACGCCATCACCACGGCCATCGCAACGAGCGCGCGGCCCCATGAGTGGCGGTACGACGCGGGCCGGAGCACCGCTGCGACGAATGCGGTTTCGATGAGTACCACCGCGCAGGCGATCAGCACGACAGTCAACGGATAGGGCTGCGGCGCGGTGCTGCGCCGGGTCATGTACGGGTCCGCACCGGGCCAGAAGCCCGACACCACGATCCAGACCAGTCCTACCAGCGCGAACGCCGGCAGCACGAGCGATTTCATCGAGCCCAGACGCTTCATGTCGTGTGCTCCGCCGCGTGGCCCGGGTCCGGCGCCCCGCAGATCCGCTCCCACAGTTGCCCGACCACCGCACGTGCCTGCACCCTGGAGCGGTACGCCACGATGCTCACCTCCACGTCCCAGGCGCCATCGCCCACGGGCACCAGCCCCGCGAGCCGGCCCGAGACGAACGAGCTGTCGGGCAGCCATGCGATGCCCATCCCCTGCGATGCCAGGTCGCCCAGCACGTCCGTCATCTCGGCCTCGAAGGCGCGATAGCCGAAGAGCGGCTGGGATGATTGTTCGATCGCCGAATCGACCACGCGGGCGAAGTACCCGCTCGGCGAATACATGAGCAACGGCACCGGCTTGGCGGCCGTGCCCGGCAGAACAAGCTTGCCCGACTCAGCCAGCGCACGCGACAAGTAGGGCCGCACCTTCTCCACCCCGAGCTCATGCCGCTCGAAGCGCGCCATGTCGAGCTGGATCGGATGCGCCGCCTGGTGAAAACCGATGAGGATGTCCGCCGACCCCGCGTTGAACGCCGACACCGTGTCGTGCACATTGCCCACCTCCAGGCTGCAGGTGATGGCGCCTTCCCCCGACCACTGCCGCCACCACTGCGGAAGCCGCGTGCTGACCAGCGCATAGGTCGAGGCGATCCGCACGTGGTTGCGCGATGGCGCATCGCCGATCTCGGCCCTGGCGTCGGCGATCTGGTTCAGCAGCCCGGTCGCGACCTTGCGGAAACGCTCGCCCGCCGTCGTGAGCCGCGTCGGAAACGCGGCCCGGTCGATCAGCTTTGCGCCCAGCCATTGCTCCAGCGCCTGGATGCGGCGGCTGAACGCGGCCTGCGACACATTGCGCATCTCCGCCGCGCGGGTGAAGTTCTGCACTTCGGCCAGCGTCACGAAGTCCTGAAACCAGCGGATGTCCATGGCTCGATTTGCTCCTTTGCAGAAGGGGATTGCAAGCCGCATGCCCATTCGTTTTGCGCATCGGCCATGCGTGCCGCGCATTGCGGCCGGATGCAAAGTCAACATTGGACCGCAGGCCCGCTGCTGGCGACCATTCACGAATCCTCTCTTCACAACCTCAAGGATTCGATCATGAGCGAGCAACTTCGCGCGGCGGCCAAGGCATACATGCTCCGCTACGGCGGCGACACCTTTCCCAACCTGTTTCGCAGCGCCCGGGGCGCCATCGTCATCGACGACACTGGCCGCGAGATCCTCGACTTCACCTCCGGCCAGATGTGCGCCACCATCGGCCACAACCACCCGGCCATCGTGCGTGCGGTGCACGAGGCGGGCGAGAAGGCCTTCCACATGTTCAGCGGCATGATCCCCGAGGTCGTCGCCGAACTCGCGGAGAAGATGGCCACCGACTGGATGCCCGCGCCGCTCACCAAGTCGATCTTCGTGAACACCGGCTCCGAGAGCAACGAGGTGGCGCTTCGCATCGCGAAGATGTACACGGGCGGCTTCGAGATCCTGGCCGTGGGCGGCTCGTGGCACGGCGTGACCGGCGGCACCAGCGCCGTTTCCTTCGCCAGCGACCGCAAGGGCTACGGCGTGCACGTGCCGGGTGTGTTCGTGATGCCCGAGCCCAACGCCTACCGGCCGTACATCCAGGGCATGTCGGCCGAGGAATCGGCGCTCACCTGCCTCGAACTCGGCCTGAAGATGTACGACATGGCCTCGACCGGCCGCCGCGCGGCCATCATCATCGAGCCCATCATCAGCGCCGGCGGCGTGCTGGTGCCGCCCCGGTCGTACATGCAGGCACTGCGCAAGGCGGCCGACGAGCGCGGCATGCTGCTGATCTTCGACGAGGCGCAGACGGCGTTCGGCCGCATCGGCCACCGCACCGCGTCGGACTTCTACGGCGTGGTGCCGGACATCATGTCCGTCTCCAAGACCATGGGCGGCGGCTTGCCGCTGGCCGCGACCGTGACCAGCCCGAAGATCGAGCAGGACGTGTTCGAGAAGGGCTTCACCTTCTACACGAGCCACGTCTCCGACCCGCTGCCCGCCACCGTGGGCCTGGCCGTGCTGGAGACCATCCGCAAGGAAGGCCTGATCGAGCGCGCACGCACCACCGGCGCCTACCTGCGCGGCCAGCTGCTCGACATGCAGAAGCGCTACGAAGCCATCGGCGACGTGCGCGGCGAAGGCCTGCTGCTGGGCGTGGAACTGGTGCAGGACCGCGCATCGCGCCTGCCGTACCACGAGCTCGGCGCGCGCACGACCAAGAAGTGCTTCGAGCTGGGCCTGAGCATGAACATCCGCCGCCGGCCCGAGCGCGGCTCGGTGTGGCGCATTGCGCCACCGCTCACAGTGAGCAACGGGGAGATCGATCGCGCCATCGCCATCCTCGACCGGGCGCTGCGCGAGAGCCTCGACGAGATCGCGCAGCCCGCGCCGGTGGCGCCTGTCACCCGTGCGGCCGTTGCCGCGAATTGAGCGGCACCATGACGAACCGATCATTGGTCGTCGGCGCCATGCTGGCACTCGCCTTCGCGAGCGCCGGCGCGCAGGAAAACGCCAACGACACCCTGGCGAAAGCAAAGGCCGCGGGCACCATCACCATGGGCGTGCGCGAGGCTTCGCCGCCGTTGTCGTACTCGCTCGGCACGCGCTACGTGGGCTACCACGTCGAGCTGTGCGAGCAGATGCTGTCGAAGCTGCTGCCCGGCGTTGCCATCCGGCAGATGGCCGTGACCTCGCAGAACCGCCTGCCGCTGCTGCAGAACGGCACCGTCGACATCGAATGCGGCTCCACCACCAACAACGCCGCCCGCCAGCAGCAGGCCGCCTTTGCCAACACGACCTACATCACCGAGGCGCGCTTCGCGGTGCGCACCGCCAGCGGCATCGCATCGGTCGAGCAGCTCAAGGGCAAGACCGTGGTGACCACCACCGGCACCACGCTGGTCCAGCGCCTGCGCAAGCTCGAACAGGACAGGAACTTTGGCATCACCGTGATCCTCGCCAAGGACCACGCGGAGAGCTTCCTTCTCCTGGAGAGCGGCCGGGCCGACGCCTTTGCCATGGACGACAACACGCTGGCCGGCAACATCGCCAATGCACGCAACCCGGCGGACTTCAGGATCGTGGGCAAGCCGCTGGGCATCGAGCCCATTGCGATCATGCTGCGCAAGGACGACCGGGCGTTCAAGAGCGCGGTCGATGGCTACCTTGCGGGTGCCATGTCCTCCGGCGCGCTGGAGACGCTGTACGCCAGATGGTTCATGGCGCCGATTCCGCCGAAGAACGCGGTCATCAACATTCCGTTGAGCGAATCGCTGAAGGCAGCGTTCCTGTCGCCGAACGATCGGCCGGCGGAGGCGTACGAAGACAGCAGGTAGGCGGCCAATCGGGGGTGGTAGCCTTGCCTCCCCATGAACCTCCGCACCAAGATCGTCGCGCTGGCCGTCGCCCCGCTGCTGGTCGCGCTGGTGCTCGTGGCCCTGGCGGTGCGCCACCAGGAACACGACCTCGCGCAGCGCGAGCGCGCCCTCATCGAGCGCAGCTACATGGCCCAGCGCCGCAGCGAGCTGCGCAGCTACGTCGAGCTGGCCGTGAGCAACCTGCGGCCGCTGTACGACTCGGGCCTGGACGACGAGGACACCCGCAACGAGGCCCTGCGCCGCCTGGCCGCGCTCGACTACGGCGACGACGGCTACTTCTTCGTGTACGACCTGGAGGGCAACTCCCTCATGCACTCGCGGCAGCCCGAACTGGTCGGCCAGAACCTCTGGGGCATGCGCGACTCGCGCGGGCGCTACACCATCCAGGAGCTGATCAAGGGCGCGAAAGAAAACGGCGGCGGCTACGTCGAGTACGAATGGCGGAAGCCCTCGAGCGCGCAGATGGCGCCCAAGCTCGGCTACGTCACGGCGCTGCCGCGCTGGAACTGGATGGTCGGCACGGGCCTGTACCTGGACGACATCGAGTCCACCATGGACGCGCTCGACAAGCAGATGAATGCCAACGTCACCGCCACGCTGCTGTGGATTGCCGGCATCGCGGCGCTGTGCCTGGGTGTGGTCAGCGCGGCCGGCCTGTTTTTGAACCTCAGTGAGCACCGCGTGGCCGAAGCCAAGCTGCGGCTGCTCGCGCGGCGCGTGGTGCAGTCGCAGGAAGAAGAGCGCGGCCACCTCGCGCGCGAGCTGCACGATGGCACCAGCCAGACGCTGGTGTCGGCCAAGCTGTTGATCGAATCGGCCGTCGACGCGCTCGGCCGCGACCACCAGCCGGCGCCGCCCGCGCTCGGCAAGGCGCTGCAGCGCCTGAACGATTCGCTCACCGAAGTGCGCCGCATCTCGCACCGCCTGCGCCCCGCGCTGCTCGACACGCTGGGCCTGCCCGCCGCGCTGGAGCGGCTGGGCCACGAGTTCGGCGAAGAGGGCAGCGTGGACGCATCCATCATGGTCGAGGGCGAGCCCTTCGAGCTGTCGCAGGAGACCAAGACCGCGCTCTTTCGCGTGACGCAAGAGGCACTCACCAACGTGCGCAAACATGCAGAGGCGCACCGCGTACACATCTCGCTGGGCTTCAGCGAAGAGGCCGTGCGGCTGGAGGTGAGCGACGACGGCGTGGGCTTCGATGTCGAGGCGATGCAGCTCGACCCGCGCCACGGCATCGGCCTGCGCAACATGCGCGAGCGCATCGAGGCGATCGGCGGGAGCCTGGTCATGCGCTCGGGCCGCGGCCACACATCCATCGTGGCCGAGGTGCCGGCCCGCAGCGCGAGGCCGGAATGACAACAACAACGGCACAGCCGCCGCTCAAGCCCATCCGCCTCTTTATCGTGGACGACCATCCGCTGGTGCGCGACGGCCTGCGCGCGCGGCTGGGCGCCATGCCCAACCTGGAGATCGTCGGCGAGGCCGGCAGCGGCGCCGAGGCGCTCGCGTTGCTCGACGCGGTGCGGTGCGACCTCATGCTGGTTGATGTCGGCATGAAGGACATGAACGGCATCGACTTCGCCGCGCTGGTGCTGCAACGCAATGAGCAACATCAGCAACAACCCGCGCCGCACATCGTGATGCTCAGCATGTACGACAACCCCGAGTACGTGCAGAAGGCCATGCAGGTGGGCGCGCGCGGCTACGTGCTGAAAGACGCGCCCGCCGCCGAGATCGTGGCCGCCATCGAGGCGGTGTCGGCGGGCGGCACCTTCCTGAGCCCGGCCGTGTCGAAGAAACTCTTTCGCAACCAGGCACCGCGCCCGCTGCTCACCCCGCGCGAGAGCGAGATCCTCACCGCGCTCGGCCGCGGCGAATCGAGCAAGCAGATTGCGCGCGACCTGGGCCTGAGCGTGCGCACGGTGGAGGCGCATCGGCAGAGCATCAAGCGGCGCCTGGGCATCGAGGGGCAGGCGGAGCTGATCAAGTACGCGGTGGAGCATGCGCGGGAGTTTGGGCAGGGGTGAGGGGCGACTCGAGGAGGCAGGGCCGGTGCGGCGAGAGAACCTGATGTGACTCGCTACGGATCTGGCGAGTGAGGCGCGGGAGTTGTTTCAGGAGGGGTCTCCCGGCGGATGACCGGACTCGGGATGCCTCCGCTTTTATCGCGGTGTCCCAGATCTTGGATCGCCGCGTCCCTATGGCATGCTTGATCGAATCAACAGCCGTGCGCTGGAATCATCAAAACCTCAGGCATTCGAGACCATGGCAAATCAGATTTATCACAGCCTTGAAAGTGACATCCAACCGCTTGAGATGAGTAACAGCCTGACCGGTGTGATCATTGAAGTGATCGCACTCGCGACATCGACACTGGCCACCACGGACAGCGAGCGAAAGCTGGCAGTTTGGCTGGCAAGCTGCGATCAGAGCCAGTTCGGATCGGGAATGGTCGGCTTCGACGTCTGCAAGTTACCGTGGAGTAAGGAAGGCCTGGAAGATGAGCGTTCATTTCTCCTTCGCGCCATTGATGCAGCTCAGAAGAAGCTCGGCTGGGAAAAGCTGGACTTTGAACCGAATCCTGCTCATGTCTCCGAACGGCTTCTTCAGCTTCAAGAGTTGATTGCGGCTGTCGAGTCAGACCATATCCAAAAAGGTTACGGTGGTCCCGGCGATCATCCACCGGAGGGATTTCCTCGGTGCAGCGTTGATGGCGTTTACCTGCACGTCATGGGATGCGTCGTTTGCAATGCTCGGGGCGTCTGATTTGTCTTGCGATCAACAATCTCAGCGATGCCGCCGCCTTTAACTCAATCCATACCCAATCAAATGCCCGATGTGCCTTACAGCCCGGCTGCCGACCGCAACAAGCAGCCCATCCTCGACGCACTGGCCCGCATCCTCGGCGACCACGGCACCGCCCTCGAAATCGCCTCCGGCACAGGCCAACACGCCGCCTGGTTCGCCGCCTCCATGCCCCAATGGACCTGGCAACCCACCGACGCAGACCCCCGCACGCTCCCCGCCCTCGCGACCCGAGTCGCAGAAGCCGCGCTCCCCAACCTCCGCCCACCGCTCCTGCTCGACGTGATGTCACCTCAATGGCCATCACAAGGCGCCGCGTTCGCTGAAGGAGGAGGAGAAACAGAACAAAAGTTCGACGCCATCTACTGCGCCAACATGCTGCACATCGCGCCGTGGCCCACGTGCGCCGCCCTGATGCAAGGCGCCGCGCGTCATCTGCTTCCCGGCGGATTGCTGATCACCTACGGGCCTTACTTCGAAGACGACGTCTCCACGGCGCCGAGCAACACGGCGTTCGACGAAGACCTGCGCGCCCGCAATGCCGCATGGGGCATCCGTCGCCTGGAAGACGTGGCGGCAGAGGCGCGCCGGGCAGGCCTCGCGTTGCGCGAGCGGCATGCGATGCCGGCGAACAACCTGCTGCTGGTCTTCGGCTTCTGAAGTCGGCGGACACTTGGGCAGGTAGTCAAGGTTCGAGAACCATGCCCCAGCTCTCTGCCGCGCCGCGCATACCCGGCTCTGCTTCTCTTCACGCCATGCAAGAACGCTTCGTCACCGACATCCTCAAGAACCGCAACAACCGCGCAATCCTCGAGCGATGGCACGCCCTGGCGCTCCCCGATGGTTGGCTGGTCGCCGGATGCCTCTTTCAAACGGTGTGGAACCTGCAGTCGGGCGCTGCGCCGGAAGCGGGCATCAAGGATTACGACCTGTTCTATTTCGACGCCAACGACACGAGCGAGGCAGGGGAGCGTCGTGTGCAAGCGCGCGTCGATGGCGCACTGGGCGATCTCGGCATCACGGTCGAAGCATCGAACCAGGCGCGTGTTCACCTCTGGTACGAATCGTATTTCGGTCATCCCTACGAGGCGCTGCGCAGCACGCGCGATGGAATCGACCGCTTCCTTGTTCCTGCTACGTGCGTCGGCGTCCGGCCGGGCGAGTTCTATGCGCCGAACGCTCTCTCCATGCTGTACGACGGCGTGCTGACGCTGAACCCCCTGATGCCGCATCGCAAGCTGTTCGATAAGAAAGCCGCGTCTTATCTTTCGCGATGGCCATGGCTGCAGATTCAGCCGGGCGATCTTCCTCACTCCAGGACGGAGCCGACATGCTGAAGAAAACCCTTGCCGTACTCGGCCTGCTGCTCCTCGCAGCCATCGCCTATCTCTCCCTCTGGCCCGTCCCCGTCCAACCCGTCGTGTGGTCCGCCCCCGCCGACCCCGGCTACACCGGCGCCTTCGCGGTCAACGACCAGCTCGCCCACCTCAACATGATCGACCTCGGCCGCGAAGAGGGCCCCGAGCACATCGCCATCGGCCCCGACGGCAAGCTCTACACCACGGTGCTGAGCGGCAACATCCTTCGCATGAACCCGGATGGCACGGGGCAGGAAGCCTTCGTCAACACGGGCGGCCGCGTGCTCGGCTTCGACTTCGATGCAACCGGAAATCTCATCGCGGCCGACGCCATCAAGGGGCTGCTGTCCATCAGCCCGTCGAAGCAGATCACCGTGCTCACCAACCAGGTCGACGGCCAGCCGATCCGCTATGCCGACGGCGTGGTGGTCGCGCGCCGCAGCGGCACGATGTATTTCACCGACGCATCGACCCGCTTCGCGCCGGCCGACTGGGGCGGCACCTTCGAGGCCAGCGTGCTCGACATCCTCGAGCAGTCCGCCACGGGCCGCGTGCTGGCCTACGACCCGGCCACCAAGGCCACGCGCGTCGTCGCGCGCGGTCTCGCGTTCGCGAACGGCATCGCATTGAGCGCCGACGAGAAGAGCCTGTTCGTCGCCGAGACCGGCAAGTACCGCGTCTGGAAGATCGGCATCGACGCGAGCAACCTCGATGCGGGCGCGGGCACCGCCAACCCGCAGGCCGTCGTGCTGCTCGACAACCTCCCCGGCTACCCCGACAACCTCATGCGCGGGCTCGACGGCAAGATCTGGGTGGGCCTTGTGAAGCCGCGCAACCCGACCATCGACAAGCTCGCCGGCAAGCCGTTCCTGCGCAGCGTGACGATGCGCCTGCCGCGCGCGCTGTGGCCGGTGCCGAAGGCCTATGGCCATGTGGTCGCGTTCAGCGAAGACGGCAAGGTGCTCGCGAGCCTGCAGGACGCGACGGGCGCCTATCCCGAGACCACGGCCGTCACCGAGACGCGCGATCGGCTTTATGTGCAGAGCCTGCATGCGAAGGGGCTGGGGTGGTTGAAGCGCTGATTCACGCGCTGATTGCTCCCGTGGACTGCGAGGCGAACCTCTGGCCGCAGGAGCCATGCACGACCGAACTCAGTTGGCCTTCACGATGACCTCGTCGCACGCCACTGCCCATCCACCAGCAGCTCCAGAATGCGCTCGCCGCGCTGGCGCAGCACGCCGTCCAGTGTCTTGACGGCTTCGCGCCGCAGTCCCGCGAACAGCGTGGCGAAGTCACTGCATTCGAAGACGCATTTCAGGGTGTCATCCCATTTCGTGTCGTCGAGCCGTACGATGCGCGGCTCGATGGCGCCGCCCCGGTAGTCAAGGCACAGGAAGATGTCGCTGCCGTGCCCGTTGATGGCGATGAGCCGGTCGACCTCCGGCACGTTCTCGCGCCACGGGTTCTCGTTGTCGGCGCCGAAGCTGATGCCGTCCGAGAGTTCGCCGATGGTGCAGAGCCTGTCCAGCGGGTTCACGGCCTGGCCTGGAAAGGGGTGGTCCCATTGCGCGAACAGGGCCTCGTGATCGGGCAACGCGTAGGCCGCATCGGGCGTGGTCGGAAAGTACTTGAAGTCCGTGTGGCCACCGTCCTGCCGCAGGTACAGCTGGCGCAGCGGCTCGGGCAGGCGGATGTCGAGGCGCTTCTCGGTGCGGGCGACTGCCGCGGCCAGTTCCTCCGCGCTCGCAACGGGTTGCTGCTTGTGGCTGTAGTGCCGCGCGTAGAAGAAATTCTCCAGCGTGGGTGGCTGCGCCTCGAGCACGATGCGCTCGTCTTGCGCTGCCTGCGTTTCGGGGTGCGCCTGCCGGTAGGCGATGAACCGCACGCGGGCCGTTTCCTTCAAGGCGTTCAACCGCACGCGCAACGGCTCCGTGTCCGCGCGCTCCCATTCGCTTGCGGAAAAGCCTTGGTGCAATTCGCTCCAGGCCTCGTCGGCCAGCCGCTGCAGTCGCCAGCAGGCGCCGAGGGTGGTGATGGTTTCGGCTTCGGCCGCGAAGGCGGCGAGGCGCTGTTCGAAGGCTTGAAAAAGAACCGAGGTATCGGTCGTCATGCGCACTCCCTTGTCGTCTCGGTGCGGCGATGGCCTTGTGCCTGCCGCACCATGGGTGATGCGGGGCATTGTGCCGCGAGCGAATCTTGCGGCGCTGTGGTGGCGCACTGGCACAAGCGGGGCGGCCTGCTCCGTGCCCGCATCAGTCCGTGTGCGCCACCGCCTTGATCTCGATCAACTGATGCGGAAATGCGAGCCCCGACACGCCAACGAGCGTCACCGCCGGCCGATGCGTTCCCATGTACGCATTGAACACAGGCACCAGCGCCTCCGTGTGCGCCTGCGGGTCGGTCACGTAGATCACCAGCTCCGCAAGATTCGTCTTCGTCACGTTGAACCCCGCGAGCACGCGGTCGAGGTTTTCCAGCGTCTGCGTGGTCTGCGCCGTGATGTCGCCTTCGCCGACGAACGCGCCCTGCATGTCGTGCGAGAACTGCCCCGAGATGTAGATGGTGCCGTTCACGCTGTACCCTTGGCCGACGCCGAAGGCTTCTTCCCATGGCACGCCGTGGCTGTAGAGGGTGGGCTGCTGTTTCATGTGCGCTTTCTTTCCTTCCGTTCTGGAGAGTGATGAAGTGATGAAGTGATGAACGACTGTAGTCACGCCATTGGCGAAGCGGCTTCTACACAGATGCGAAGAACATTCCCCATCGACCACCATCCCCACCCATGCAGCGCGCGAACCTGAACGAGATCCTGGTCTTCATGGCTGTCGTCGACGAAGGCAGCTTCATCGCCGGCGGGCAGGCCATGGGCCTCACGCGCTCGGCAGCGGGCAAGGCCGTGGGCCGGCTCGAAGATCGGCTTGGCGTGCGGCTCTTGAACCGTACGACGCGCACGCTGAGCCTCACCGACGAGGGCCGGGTGTTCTACGAGCGCGGCCTGCTGATCCTCTCGGCGGTCGATGAGGCAGAGGCGAGCGTGGCGGGGCCCGGCGGTGCGCCGCGCGGCGTGCTTCGCCTCACCGTGCCCGATGCCTTCGGCCGGCTCGTGGTGCTGCCGCTGATGCAGAAATACCTTGCGGCCTGGCCCGACCTGCAAGCCGAGGTGAGCTTCACCGACCGCGTGGCCGACATCGTGGAAGACGGCTTCGATCTGGCGGTGCGCATCGGCGCGGGCGGGGAGAACACGGACACGGGGTTGGTCTCCCGCGTGGTCGCCAAGTACAAGGCCGTGCTGTGCGCCTCGCCCGCCTACATCGCCGATCGCGGCGAGCCGCCGGACATCGATGCGCTCGCGGCGCACGACTGCCTGTTCTTCAGCAGCCGCAATCAACGACAAAGCTGGCGCTTCCGTAGCGACGACGGCTCCTGGGTCAAGGCCCAGGGGCGCAGCCGCCTGCGGCTGGACAGCGGCGAGGCCTTGCGCGATGCCGCCGTCGCCGGACTCGGCATTGCGTTGCTTCCGGACTTCCTGGTGGCAGAAGACCTGGCTGCGGGGCGCCTGCGGCAGGTGTTGCCCGGGCTCGACGCAGGCGACGTGAAAATCTTCGCGTTGTATCCCACACGGCGGCTGCTGGAGCCGCGCGTGCGGCGGTTCATCGACCTGATGGCCGAAGAACTCCCACGCTGAGGCTCGCCGCATGGACACCTTGATCGAAATCCTGGCGTGGCTCCTGATCGGCATCGCCGTGGGCCCGCTGCTGCTGCTCGGCCTCTACACGATCGCCAGCTATTTCGAACTCGGAATCGCCGATCACATCCTGGCGCTGACCGCCCGGTTCCTGACGCTGCAGTGGTTCAGCGGCGGTGTGCTGAATGCCGTGGGCGGGATCGCGCTCGCTGCGCTGGGGGTGTGGCGGTGCTGCACTTCGATCCGCTCCTGCACCGGGTGCTGGCGGCCTTGCTGGTGCCGTTCGGGCTCTGGCGGACTTATCGGGGCATCACGGTGCTCAGGGCGATCGCGAAGACGGAAGGCCTGCCCTGAACGCCAGCTCACCTGCCTGTACCGATCCGGGGAGGCGACTGGCGAAGCTCGGTGGATTCAGGTCAGTGGCCCGAGCGCGATACGAAACCGCAGCTCCGGCGTGCCACCCAACTCCGGCGTCTTGATGAATTCCTCCACAAGCACGCCACCATTGGCACGAATGACGTGCTGCGAGGCCAGGTTGTCCGGGCTGGTCGTGATTTCGACATAGCCCAGCCCGACCGACGCGGCCTCCGGCAGCAGCGAACGCAGCGCCTCTTTGGCATACCCCCTGCCGCTCTTCCACGGCACGACGCCGTACCCGATGTGGCCGAGGCAATAGTCGGGCAGGGCGTTCGTGCCGGGCTGCCAACGCAGGCCGATGCTGCCGCAGAACTCGCCGTCCCACAGCCATCGCCGATAGCCGGGCAAGCGCGGGACTTGGCTGCCATCAGGAAGCGTGACTGGCGGCCCCTTGGCCTCCCGGTCTACAAGGCTCTTCAGAAAACCGTCGGCGTCCGCTCGTATCAGCAGGAGTTCTTCCTGCGCGACTTCGGGTCGGAGGTTGTTGGGCGACCATCCGCGTTCGAGCGCGGCGATGTAGCCCGCCAGATGCTCGTGTGACGGCCAGACGAGACGGACCGGTGAAGTGGCTTCGGGGATCTGCATGCGATCGATTTTCGGTGGGAAGGCAGGGCCTCATGCCACCTGCGGCCGCCAGGCAATGACGCCCTGCGTCCGCGCCCGCACCTCAGGGGAGGCCAGGCAGCTGGCGACCGCCTCGTAGCCGGGCGCCCCCGGCCAGGGCGCAACCCGGCTCGGCGGGCTGTGATTGGCGGGGCAGAAGATGATCGACTCGTCGGCGCCCACCGCGGCCAAGTCCAGGATCACGCAGGAGCGCGTCAACAGAAAGAGCGGCCGGGCATCAGGTCCACGGCGGCGCAAATGCGCGATCACGGCTTGCTGCGTGGCCGAATCGAGCCCTTGCTCCACCATGTCGACAACCAGCACGGCCGGGCCTTGGGTCTCCAGTCCGGCAAGCAGTGCCATCAACGCATCGGACACCGTGGCGCCATCGTCGGTGAGCCAGGCCAGCGCCTGTTCGACACGCGACCTGAGCACCGTGTCGGCATCGAGCCGCACCGCCGCACCGCCGCCTTCGAGCCGCTCCAGTCCAAGGAACGCAGCGGACGGCAGGGTTTCGGCGATGCGCAGGGCCAACCGGGTCTTGCCGCTGCCCAACGGCCCGACGATGTAGTTCAGCGGCCGCACATCGCGCAGCCTGAACAGTTCGCCGCCCCAGGGCCATGGAAGTTCGAACTCGACATCGATCCTTGCGGCAGGGCCCAGCAGTTGTGTCAACGCTTCGGCTGTCGGTGCCCGGCCCTCGGCGAGATCGGCCCGGAGGTGGCGGACTTTCTCGATGGTCTCCGTCAACTGGTGTGCGCGGTTCTCGAGCGCCGCCTGGTGCGCGGCCAGCGCGGACTCGAGCATCCTTGCATCGCCTGCCAGCACGCGCGCTACCTGCGCAATGCTCAGGCCCAGTGCGCGCAAGGCCACGATCTCCGCGCCGCGGGTCATCTCGTCGGGACCGTAGGAGCGCCATCCGGCGGCATTGCGAGCCGGTGCCACGAGGCCGCGCTGCTCGTAGAGACGCAGCGCCTTGGCGGAAACGCCGAGCCGCCGGGCAGCCTCGGCGGGGTTCAGGAATCGGGCGGAAGCGTTCAAGAGTCACCTCGTGGTTGGATCGGACACGGCCTTTATCGAGGTGGCCGCAGGGGCCGGGTCAAGTGGATTCCGCGCGATGCACCCAAAGGCCCACGCCTACGGTCGTGCCTGAACCAACGGCTCCAACTCGGCCCGGATGCGCCGGATCGTCACCTCGTGCCGCAGCGTCTGCGCGCCGCGCCCGTACGTCATCGCCTTGCGGACCAGCCGCAGTTGCTCGCGCTGCAGTTGCGTCTTCAGCCGCCTTGCCCGCAGGCCGAAGGTCCAGCCCATCTCGCAGCGCACCTTGTAGCGCAGCAGCGGCGCGCCCAGGCGCACCCATTCGTCGTCGCGGATCAGCTCGCGCTCGGGCACGAAGTAGGCCGCGAGCGCATGGAGGTACGCGCCGTTCTCGCGCGCGGCGACGCGCCAGAAGAGCCCCGCCGCGATCATCGCGGGGATGCCCTTCACCGCGAGCAGCACGGCCATCTCGCGGTAGCTGCCGTCGAAGAGGTCTTCGAGCCACGGCGAGTTCCAGATGAAGTGCATGGCCCAGGCGAGCGCGAAGCACAGCACGGCCACGGCGATCCTCATGGCCTTCGATCGCTCCGGATGCAGCAGGAACCATGCAACGCCGAAGGACGCGATCGTCGTGTAGGCCGCGTGGCTCCAGAGGCCGCTCAGCAGTCCGCGCGTGAACAGGTTCAGCAGCACCGGGTACACCTGGTTCTCGAGCGGAAAGTGCATCGAGGCGTTGACGGTGTAGCTCAGGTTCTCCACCACCTGGAAACCCAGCCCCGCCATGGCACCGACGATCAGCACCGAGAGGTACGTCTGGAACTGGTTGCGCGCGACCAGCACCAGCAGGATGACGCCCGCGAGCTTCAGGAACTCCTCGGTGATCGGGCCCGCGATGGCCGGCCCCCACACCGCCACGAAATCCGGCGACACCAGCTTGGCGCACAGGCTCTGGATCGCGATGTTGGCCGGCGCCGCGAAGTACACCGCGCCGAGGCCGCCCCACGCGAAGGCGAGCACAAAGGCCTCGGGCGGATGCTGCTCGAGCAGGTCCAGCGTGCGAAAGACAAGCACGAAAACCAGCGTGTAGAGGCCCCACACCAAAAGGCCCAGCAACGCGGTGACGGGCACCACGCGAAAGCCCATCGAGAACATGTTGATCGTGTAGAACAACCCGTTGACGATCATCGCCGCGAGCAGCCAGAAGGCCGCGCGATGCGGCTGGAAGAACGAGTCGGTGCCCACCGGCCACTCGCCGCGATCCTGCTCGGGGCCAGTGAGGGTCTCTGCGCTGTCGGAACTCATGGTGAGGCCTCCAGGTCCATCGACTCCAGCATGCTGCGTGCCTCGGCCATCGCTTCGTTCAGGCCATCGCTGGCGCCGTAGAAATCGATCTGCACGAGCGACTTTCGCTGCAGGTCGACCACCTGCCAGAACCGGCCCGCGAGCTTCGATCCGTAGTACGCGAAGGTCTTGCCCTGCAAGCCCCACGAGGTGACGAAATCGGAGATGTCACCGTCGATCTCCAGGCGCTGGCCGCGCTCCATGAGCCGTTGCTGGCGCACCAGCGGACCGTCCGGCCCGCCCACCCACGGGCCCGTCGTCACGAGGAACTTGTGGCCGCCCTTGAAGAGCATCAGCGACCTGCCGGCCTTGGAGCGAGAGACGTCCATCTCCCATCCGTTGGCGGGCATGAACCGGGCATGGCCGACGGACACCGTCTCTCCCGGGTCGAGCGGCCGGGCGCCGGGCGTGCGGCTGTCCCAGAACGTGAGGCCGCCCACATAGGCGGCGATGGCCAGGAGCACCGCGAGTGCGCCTGGCCAGGTGCGGTAGGGGATGCGGCGTGACGGCTCGGGCATGGGTTGATCGTGCCATACGGCACGATCAACCTTGCGCCTGCTTTCGTCGCCAGTCGCCGGGCGGCAGTCCGAATCGCCGCTTGAACGCACGACTGAAAGCCGCCTCCGATTCGTACCTTGCATGGTCGGCAATGATCTTGATCGGGAGCTCGCAGCTCTTCAGATGCTTGGCCGCCAGCTGCAGCCGCCAGTGCCCCAGGTACTGCATCGGCGGCTGGTCGAGGAAGTGCCTGAAGCGTTCGCTCAGCACGGTGCGCGATACGCCCGCGCCGCGCGCCAGGCTCTCCAGGCTCCAGTCTTCGAGCGGCGCCGCGTGCAGCAGCTTCAGCGCCGGCCCGACCACCGCATCGTTGTAGGCCGCGAACCAGCCCACCTCGTCCGCCGAGAGGCCCTGCATGTGCTTGCGCAGGATCTCGACGAACATCAGCTCGGTCAGGCGCGGCAGCATGCTTCGCCAACCGGGTTGCGGCTTGCTGGCTTCGGTCGCGGTGTGCCGGATCGTGGCTGCGAGCCAATGGTCGGCAGGCGTGGCGTCGGGGTGGATGTGCAGCACCTGCGGCAGATGCCGCAGCACGGGGTGGAACAGCAGCTCGTCGCAGCGGATGAAGCCGCAGACGACGCTGGTGGAGGCGCCGCCTCCGCCGTGCTCGACCACGGGCATGCCGACCCACGGAAGCTGCGGCAGCAACTGGCCGATGTGCACGGGCGCGGTGTCGTCACGTCCTCCCAGACGGTGGGCGCCGCCGTACGGCAGCAGCACGGCATCGCCGCTGTCGAGCCACACCGGTTCGTGTTCCGGCAGTTCGAGCATGCAGCCGCCCGAGCCGATGATGTGAAAGGGAATCACGCGGCTCGAGCCGAGCGCGAGCATTGCCGCCAACTGGCCCGAGTCGGCGCTCGTCACCGACCACGGTTCGCGAAACTCGGCGCGGAACAGCACCATGCCGGTCACATGCATGCTCTCGAGCAGGTCCGACAGCATGTCGCCCGCCCCCGGCGATGCATCCGGCGATGTTTGGGTCAAGACTTCCGGCATTTCGGTCATGGTCTGTCTCCGGCACGAAGCGTACGCTGGCCTTCATTCATTCAATCGGAAGAAAGAAAGGCTGCAATGGACACCGACACACGCGATCTGGTTGTTGTGATGACGCATGGCATCGACCACGAATTGTCCTCCGTCGGGCTGGTCATCGCCCTCGGCGGCATGACATCGGGCCTGAAGGTCTCCATCTTTCTCACTAGCGCGGGCGTCGACCTGGCGCGGCGCGGCGCCGCCGACACGACGCACGTCAAGCCGCTGGAGCCACTGGCGGACATGCTGCGCGACTTCATCGCGCGAGGCGGCACCCTGTGGGCCTGCACCCCTTGCGTGAAGAGCCGCGGCTACACGCAGGAGAACCTGATGGAAGGCGTCGTCATCGCAGGGTCGAGCGTGATGCACGAGTTGATCAAGCGGGGCGCTGCGACGTTGAGTTTTTGAGGAGGTGCGGCGCCTCTACTTGCGTATCAGCTGCGCCAGCAACGTCAGCACCGCAAGCACCAGGATGGCCACCACGCCCGGATAGAGCATCGTCAGTTGCGTCGCAGGCGCGATCGCCGCGGTGACCACCGCGAGCCCGCAGGCCCCACCCACCTGCAGCGAACTGTTGAGCAGCCCGGCCGCAAGCCCTTGCTCCTCATCGACCACGCCATTGGTGCCCGCGACCATCAGCGCCGAGATGCTCAGCGCAAAGCCCACGCCCCACAGCACCGAAGCGGGCAGCAGCACGCCCCACAGGTCCGGCTCCGGCCCGATGCGCAGCATCAGCAGGTAGCACGGCACGAACGCCGCGAGACCGACCAGCAGCACCTTGCCCACGCCGAACCGGCCGATCAGCGCGCCGATCTTCGGCCCGATGAGGACCACCATGAGCCCCGCCGGCAGCAGCACCAGCGCCATCTGCCACGGCTTCCAGCCCTGGATGTTCTGCAGGTACAGCGCAATCAAAAACTGGAAGCCCATCGCGCCGCCGTACAGCAACGCGGCGCTGACGTTGGCTGCGACCAGTCTGCGGTTGCGGAAGATGCCGAGGCGGATCAGCGGCTGCGTCGCATTGCGCTCGATGACCACGAAGCCGACGAGCAGCAGCACGGACAAGGCGAACCCGCCAAGGGTCCGCAGCGACGCCCAGCCCGCCTCCTCCGCGGAGACCACGGTGAAGACCAGCAGCAGCATCCCCGCCACCAGCGTCACGGCGCCGCCGATGTCGAGCCGCAGCCGCTCGGTGCGCGGCGGGTCCGGCGGCAGGAAGCGCAGCGCGGCAATCAAC
Source organism: Variovorax sp. ZS18.2.2 (assembly GCF_024701975.1). Lineage (GTDB taxonomy): Bacteria > Pseudomonadota > Gammaproteobacteria > Burkholderiales > Burkholderiaceae_C > Variovorax. The sequence goes on along the minus strand of NZ_JANLNM010000003.1, from coordinate 237,372 downwards.
AGCAGCACGGCGACCGGAATCGGCAGCACGAAGATGTAGCGCCAGTTCAACCCCGCGAGCAGCCCGCCGATCAGCAGCCCCGACGAGTACCCCGATGCCTCGAAGAGATTGAAGATGCCGAAGGCCTTGTTGCGCTGCGGCCCCTCGGCAAAGGTGGTGGTCAGCAGCGACATGGCGGCCGGCCCGGTGAAGCCCGCGGCCATGCCCTTCACGAAGCGCGAGACGATCAAGAGGAACGCATCGTTCGCGAACACGCCGAGCACCGACACCAGCGCGAACACGGCCAGCCCGGTCACAAGCACGCGCCGCCGGCCGAACAGGTCGGCGCAGCGCCCGCCCAGCAGCAGGAAGCCGCCGAAGGCCAGGATGTAGGCGCCGACCAGCCACTGCGCGGTGGCGGCGCCGATGCCGAACGCCTGCTGGATCTCGGGGATTGCCACGGCGATCATCGAGATGTCGAGGCCGTCGAGCAGAATCACCCCGCTGAAGATGAAAAGCGCGATCCACATCCGCGCCGTCCAGGGCAGGTCGCGGGTCTCCGGTGGTTTCTCGCACGAGGTCAAGCTGGCAGACATGCATTCGCTCCGATCGTCATTCGTTGGTTGTTGTCCAGCGCTTGATCATTTCCGCGCGAGCGAACTTTGGGAAACGAGCAGTTCTCGATGAACCATCAAACAGGGCTTGAAGATCGATGACGACGATGACGAAGCGCATGCTGCCGGGAACGCGCGCCCTGCGGACCTTCGAGGCGGCCGCGCGGCACCTGAACTTCACCCGCGCTGCCGACGAGGTGGGGCTGACGCCGGCGGCGGTCAGCTACCAGGTCAAGGAAATCGAGGACCAGCTGGGCGTGGTGCTGTTCACGCGCACCAGCCGCAGCATGCAGCTCACGCCGGCCGGCGCCGTGCTGTTCGAGGCCGCCGCCGATGCGCTCGATTCGCTGCAGCGCGCCGCGGGCCGTGCGCGGCGAATGACGCGGGGCTCGGCGCATCTGCGCATCTCGCTGAGCGCACGGTTCGCCGCGAACTGGCTGCTGCCCCGGCTCCCGCGCTTCAAGGCCGCGCACCCGGACGTGGAACTGTCCTTCGACATCACCGACCAGGTGCGCGATTTCGATGCCGACGATGTCGACGTGGCGATCCGCTTCGGCAACGGCCGTCATGAACATGCGCTGTCGCACCGCCTGTTCGACATGGTCATCGCGCCGGTCTGCAGCCCGAATCTGCTCGAGACCGGGCCTCGCCTGAAAGAACCGCAAGACCTGTTCCATCACACGCTCTGCCACCTCGACTGGAAGACCGACGAGATGGTCTGGCCCAACTGGCGCATGTGGATGGCCGAGGCCGGCATCGATGATTTCGATGACAGCCGCTGCCTTGCGTTTCCCGACTCGAGCCATGTGGTGCAGGCGGCTGTCGAGGGCGGCGCGGTCGGCCTTGCGGACCTGGCCATGATCGCCAACGACCTCGCCGAGGGCCGGCTGGTGAGGTTGTTCGACATCGGCATCGGCGTGGCGCCCGGCCATGCCTATCACCTGGTCTACCCCGAAGGCAGCGCCGAAGACCCGCGTGTTCTCGCCTTTCGCGAATGGATGCTCGGCGAGGCGGGGCAGCCGGGCCGCTAAAGTCTGCCCACGTCCACAAGACCCGCTGCTCCCACATGCCCGACACCACCGCGCCAACGCAACGTTCCCGCATGCCGCTGTTCCGACTGCTTTCGATGAGCCTCTTCCTGCTGATGGTGGGTTGTGCGAGTCCACCCACGCCGCAGAGACAGCCACCCGTCTCCAGCATCCCGCCGCTCACGACCGAGCAGTCGAACAGCATCACGATCCACGCGCTGGGCCTTGTCGGCACGCCGTACCGCTACGGCGGCAACACGCCCGAGGGCGGCTTCGATTGCAGCGGGCTCATCGGCTATGTGTACCGCAGCAGCCTGGGGAAGGTGCCGCCGCGCACGGTGGCGCGCATGGCTTCGTTCGGCCAGGCTGTGGCGATGTCGGAGATTCGTTCCGGCGACCTCGTGCTCTTCGGCAACTCGTCGCCGTCGCATGCGGGCATCTACGTCGGCGACGGGCGCTTCGTGCATGCGCCATCGACTGGTGGCGAGGTGCGGCTCGACCGGCTCGATGGCGTCTACTGGTCGCGCCAGCCGACGCAGGCGCGGCGGCCCTGAGTCCGGGTTTTCCGACGCCGGATTTTCAGAATCCGGGTTTTCCATTACGCAAAGCCACGCAGCCGCCCCACGCGGTCTGACGGATGGCAGCGGGCCGCCATAAGGCAAAACTCCTCGGTTCCAATATCGAGGAGACATCCGCATGCACAGCATCCGCCGCCACCTGGTGTGGCTGGTCGTGGCCGTGGTCGGCGCATTCGCGCTCGGCACCGTGGCCCTGACCCGTGGTGAAAGCGTCAACGCCCTCTGGGTGGTGGCGGCCGCGATCTGCACCTACCTGATCGCCTACCGCTACTACAGCCTCTTCATCGCCGACAAGGTGCTGGGCCTGGATGGCAACCGCAAGACGCCCGCGCACCGCCACAACGACGGCCTGGACTATGTGCCGACCGACAAGAACGTGCTGTTCGGCCACCACTTCGCGGCCATTGCGGGTGCGGGCCCGCTGGTGGGCCCGGTGCTTGCGGCGCAGATGGGCTATCTGCCCGGCCTGCTGTGGATTCTTGCGGGCGTGGTGTTCGCGGGGGCCGTGCAGGACTTCATCATTCTCTTCATCTCCACGCGGCGCGACGGCCGTTCGCTGGGCGACCTCGTCAAGCAGGAGATGGGCGTGGTGCCCGGGATGATCGCGCTCTTCGGCACCTTCATGATCATGATCATCATCCTGGCGGTGCTGGCGCTGATCGTGGTGAAGGCGCTGGCCGAATCGCCGTGGGGCACCTTCACGGTGGCGGCCACGGTGCCGGTGGCGCTGTTCATGGGCGTGTACCTGCGGTTCATTCGCCCGGGGCGCATCGGCGAGGTCTCGCTGATCGGCTTCGTGCTGCTGATGCTCGCCATCTTCGGCGGCCAGGCCGTGAGCCAGAGCGCCGAATGGGCGCCGCTCTTCACCTTCGACGGCAAGGCGCTCACCTGGATGCTGGTGGGCTACGGTTTCGTCGCCGCGAGCCTGCCGGTGTGGCTGCTGCTTGCACCGCGCGACTACCTCTCGACCTTCCTGAAGATCGGCACGATCATCGCGCTGGCCATCGGCATCATGTTCGTGATGCCGACGATGCAGATGCCGGCCATCACGCAGTTCGCACAGGGCGGCGGGCCGGTGTGGTCGGGCAGTTTGTTCCCGTTCCTCTTCATCACCATCGCCTGCGGCGCGGTGTCGGGCTTTCATGCGCTCATCTCCTCGGGCACCACGCCCAAGATGCTGGACAACGAGCGCCATGCACGCTTCATCGGCTACGGCGGCATGCTGGCCGAGTCGTTCGTCGCGGTGATGGCGCTGGTGGCGGCTTCGTGCATCGAGCCGGGCATCTACTTCGCGATGAACAGCCCGGCCGCGCTGGTCGGCAGCACCGCGCAGCAGGCCGCGCAGACCATCTCGAGCTGGGGCTTCGTGATCACGCCCGAGATGCTGCTGCAGACCGCCAAGGACGTGGGCGAGACCACCATCCTCGGCCGTGCAGGCGGCGCGCCAACGCTGGCCGTGGGCATGGCCCACATCCTCCACCAGGTGATCGGCGGGCAGGCCATGATGGCCTTCTGGTACCACTTCGCGATCCTCTTCGAGGCGCTCTTCATCCTCACGGCAGTGGACGCCGGCACCCGCGCGGGCCGCTTCATGCTGCAGGACTTGCTGGGCAGCTTCGTGCCTGCGCTCAAGCGCACCGATTCGCTGCCAGCCAACCTCGTGGCGACGGCGCTGTGCGTGGCGGCCTGGGGCTACTTTCTCTACCAGGGCGTGGTCGATCCGCTGGGCGGCATCAACACGCTGTGGCCGCTCTTCGGCATTTCGAACCAGATGCTCGCGGCCGTCGCATTGCTGCTCGGCGTGGTGGTGCTGTTCCGCATGAAGCGCGAACGCTATGCGTGGGTGGCCATCGCGCCGGCCGTGTGGCTCCTGGCCTGCACGCTCACGGCGGGCTGGCAGAAGATCTTCTCGGCGGACCCGAAGATCGGCTTCCTCTCGCACGCGGCCAAGTACACCGAAGGCCTGGCCAACGGCGTGCTGGTGGCGCCGGCGAAGACGCCCGAGGCGATGTCGCGCATCGTCTTCAACGACCGCCTCGACGCGGCGCTGTGCGCGCTCTTCATGTTCGTGGTGCTGAGCGTGCTGGTCTACAGCATCAAGGCCTGTCTCGCGGCGCGCGCGGCCAACCGGCCGACCACGCAGGAGACGCCGTTCGAGCCGGCCGGCGCATCGGCTGCGGCGGCGCACTGAGCACGCACATGGCCCTCGCATTGCCCGAAGCCGGCCGCTACTTCGCCCGCTCGCTCAAGCAGTCGCTGCGACTGATGGTCGGCCTGCCCGACTACGACGCCTACCTGACCCACATGGCGGCCACGCACCCGGACCGGTCGCCGATGAGCTACGAGGCTTTCTTCCGCGAGCGGCTGGAGGCGCGGTACGGGGCGGGTAAAGGGCGTTGCTGCTAGGGCTGATCCGTATGTCGTTCGCTTGACCCGCGCGGAATGCGGGTGATAGCCTGCTCCGCCCGCGAGGAGCAGGCTTTCTTTTTCGTGCCGGGCTGATGCCGCACATCGAACGAACAACAGAAACGGACCCTATGACTTTTCCCAAGCGCCCATCCCTCACCAAGAACCGCGCGCCGCTGCGCACCGCCTGCCACGGCGTGGTGCTCGCCTGTGCGCTGTGGGCCGGCAATGCCATGGCCCAGAAGCCGCACCAGGGTGCGCTGGATGCGTCCACGCAGCAGAAGGACGAGGCGCTGAAACTGCTGGAGCGCATGGTCAACATTGACTCCGGCACGACCGTCACCGACGGGCTCGCCAAGGTGCGCGAGATCGCCGTCGAGGAACTGCGCCAGCTCGGCGCGCGCATCGAGACCTTTCCGGCCGATCCGCACCCCGGCACCAACGTGGTCGCCACGCTGACGGGGCAGGGCAAGAAGAAGATCCTGATCCTTGCCCACATCGACACCGTGTTCAAGGACGGCACCGCCGCAGCCAAGCCGTTCTACATCAAGGACGGCCGCGCCTACGGCCCGGGCGTGATGGACAACAAGGGCGGCGTCGTCGCCGGGCTGCAGGCGCTGAAGGTGCTGCAGAAGATCGGCTTCAAGGACTACGGGCAGATCACCTTCCTCATCGACACGAACGAGGAGATGGGCTCGGTCGGCACCACCGCGCTCATCGAGCGCGTGGCCAAGCAGCACGACGTGGCGCTGAACCTGGAGCCGGGCCGCCCGGCCGACGGCCTCGTGGTGGAGCGCAAGGGCTCGGCCACCGCGCTCGTCGAGGTGACGGGGCGGGCCGCGCACGCGGGCGTCGCGCCCGAAACCGGCCGCAACGCCGCGATGGAAGTGGCGCACCAGGTGCTGCAGCTGTCCAAGACGGCGGATGCCGCGAAGAAGACCACGGTCAACTTCACCGTGCTCACGGCCAACGGCGCGACCAACGTGATTCCCGCCACCGCGAGCGCCAAGGGCGACGTGCGCGTGGCCACCCCCGAGGAGTTCGACCGCGTCGAGAAGGACCTCGTCCGCATCTCGCAGAACAAGCTGATCCCCGAGACCGAAGTGCGCGTGCGCCTCGTGCGCGGCCTGCCGCCGATGCCGCGCTCGCCCGCATCGGACAAGCTGGTGAAGATGGCCGAGGGCATCTACGCCGAGATCGGCAAGAAGCTCACCATCGAGAGCAGCGGCGGCGCGGCCGACGCGAGCCTGGTGGCCGGCGTGGGCGTGCCGGTGCTCGACGGCTTCGGCATCGTGGGCGGTGGCATCCACACGCCGGAGGAATACGCCGAGGTCGAGAGCGTGGTGCCGCGGGTCTACCTGCTGTCGCGCATGCTGATGGACCTGAGCGCCAATTGATGGATTGCGGGCTGACCGGCAGCTGACCGTGTAATACGGATATATACAATCCGCGGGTCGCGCGATGCGACCCCCTTCACCGATCCCCCGGCCGCTGCGCCGGTCCGGATCGGCAAGGGAACCCAACCCAGATTTCTCCAGGCAGGGCCCATGCGTTTCGTCATCCGATGGATGGCGAGACGGCATGTCGCTTCGCGATTTTTTATATCGCCCTGAAAGAAACCGATGCCCGTCCGTTTGCGCGCGCCCCGCCTGCGCCCCCAGCCCCTGCCTGTCGCGGTCCTCGCCGCCCTCGCTGTTCTGCACTGCGCCGCGCAGGCGCAAAGTGGCACGGCGCTCAAGGAGGTGACCGTCAACGCCGAGCAGGACGCAGGCTACGCGCCCTCCGTCAGCAGCACCGCCACCAAGGGCTCTGCGCCGTTGCGCGACATTCCGCAGGCGGTGAACGTGCTGCCCGCGCAGCTCTTGCGCGACCAGGGCGCGACCTCGATGCAGGACGCGCTGCGCAATGCGCCCGGCGTTTCCTTCAATGCCGGCGACGGCCAGCGCGACCAGGTGGTGATCCGCGGCTTCAGCGCCATCGCCGACTGGTTCGTGGATGGCGTGCGCGACGATGCGCTGTACTTTCGCGACCTGTCGGACACCGAGCGCATCGAAGTGCTCAAGGGGCCGGCTGCCGTGCTGTACGGCCGGGGCTCGTCGGGCGGGCTGATCAACCGCGTGACGAAGAAGCCGATCTTCGAGCGCCCCTTCGGCGAGGTCTCGCTCGGCCTGGGCAACAACGACTTCAAGCGGCTCACGGCCGACCTCAACCGGCCCATCGGAGAGAACATGGCGTTCCGCCTGAACGTCGCGCGCGAGAAATCGGGCAGCTACCGCGACCAGCAGTTCATCGACCGCTACAACATCGCGCCCTCGCTCGCGATGAAGTTCAGCCCGCAGACCGACCTGCTGCTGCAGTACACCCACGCCTACGACCAGCGCCTGACCGACTTCGGCATTCCGGCCCTCAACGGCCGGCCAGTGAACGTGCCCATCGGCACCTACTACGGCTCGGCGCTCGCCAGGCGCGACGACACCACCACGACGCGGGTGCAGTCCTTCACCGCCACGCTGAACCATCGCTTCAGCGACGCGCTGAGCCTGCGCAACACCACCCGCTATTCCAGCTACAAGCTCGACCGCTTCAACACCCTGCCCAGCGGCACCACTGACCCGGTGCGCATGACCGTGGGCCGCACGCGCGGCTTTGTCGACCGCGACGAGAGCGGCTGGTTCAACCAGACCGACCTGACCTGGCGCAACGACCTCGGCGGCTTGAAGCAGGAGTGGCTGGTCGGCGCCGAATTCGGCAAGCAGGACAAGCGCCTGTACTCGGTGTCGACGGCCACCGGCTACGAGCGCGTGAGTATCCTGAATCCGGTGGCCGTGCCCGCGCCCATTCCGTTCGCGAGCTACCAGGCCACGAGCGCGATTCCGAGCAATTCCACCTTCAAGACGGCCGCGCTGTACGCGCAGAACCAGATCACGCTGGCGCCGCAATGGAAGGCGCTGGTCGGCGGGCGTTATGACGTGTTCGATCAGGAGACCTCGTTCGAACGCTCGCTCGCGCCGATGTCGCGCACCGACCGCAAGTTCAGCCCGCGCGCGGGCCTGGTCTGGCAGCCGACTGACGCGCAGTCGTACTACGTGTCGTACAGCCGCTCCTTCCAGCCATCGGCCGAGACCTTCGCGCTGTCGGCCAACAACGCGGCCAACGAACCCGAGATCACGGTGAACAAGGAGATCGGCGCCAAGTTCGACTTCCTGGACGGCGCGCTCAACCTCACCACGGCGCTCTTCAACCTGGAGCGTTCGGGCATGAAGAACACCGACCCGGCCAACCCGCAGCGGCAGATCAACGTGGGCACGCAGCGCACCAACGGCATGGAGCTCGCGCTGGCCGGCAAGCTGCCGGGGCGCTGGGACGTCAGCGCGGGCTATGCATACCTCGACGGCCGCATGACCAAGTCGCTGGCCACGGTGAACGCGCTGCAATTGCCCGTGGGCGCCGCGATACCGGTGCAGGGCAAGGTGGCGGCGCTCACGCCACGGCACTCGGCCTTCGTGTGGCTCATGAAGGACCTGGGCAACGGCCTGAGCGCGGGCGGCGGCGTGAACTATGTGGCTGCGCGCTATGCCTCGCTCACCAACCTGGTGACGCTGCCTTCCTACGTCACCGGCGACCTGGCGGCCAGCTACAGGACCGAGCGCTACGAGCTCTCGGTGAACCTGAAGAACATCACAGGCAGGAAGTACTACGTGTCCGCGCACGGCAGCGTGGACAACCTGATCATGCCGGGGCCGGGACGCGAGCTGCAGGTGGCGCTGACCGCGAAGTTCTGATCCCAAGTTGCGTTCGAAAAGATAAATCCGTTCACGCTGAGCCTGTCGAAGCGCCGCGCGAGGCTTCGACAAGCTCAGCCCGAATGGCTTTTTAGGGCTGATCGCCAATTCACATGAGCCCGCGTCGGGGATGGCAAGCCTCAGGCGCCGGCTGAGGCGCCCTGCGCGAATTCCAGTTTTTCTTTTGGCGCGCGCGAGGCCACGATGGCTCCTCATCAATGACATGAGGAGAACGTCGATGGCATCCGAACTCAGCCAGCTCGCGAGCTGGTCGCTGCGCTGGCGCATCTTTCTCTCGGGCGTGCTCTGCCTCATGGCGGCGTTCGCCGCGGCGGGCCCGTCGGACCGCAGCCTCGAGCTGCATGCGGCGCAGCGCTTCCAACTCGCGCTCGAAGCCCAGACCGCCCGCGACTACCGCACGATGCTCGTGCAACTGCGCGAGGCCGCCACGCAGGGCGATGCCGAAGCGCAGGAAATGCTCGGCATGGTGCTGCTCACCGGGCCGGTGCTCTACGGCATGTCGGTGCGCGCGGACCGCTGCGAGGCGCGCCAGTGGATGCGGCAGGCCGCGATGCAGGGCAGTGAAACCGCGAAGGTGCAGCTCACGTTTCTCAATCGCTTGCGCAATTCGCCGGTGGGCGCGAGCGCTTGCGATTGATTGACGTGAAGCGAGCGGGCACGAGCGGCCCGCTCGTTGCGCTTCAGGGCGCCCTGGACGCGCTGAGCAGGTAGTCGGTCACCTCGTCGGAGAACCATGTGAGTTGCCCATCGACGATCACGCCGTCCGAGCCGCCCGGGTCGGGCTGCACGGTGGGCATGCCGTGTGCGACCAGCGCCTCGGCGCAGCCGACCCAGTCGCCATCGTCGGTGGGCCGGTTGAGCGAGGCCCACGACAGCGAGCCGCGGACGTTGTCGCCGAAGCCGTGCCGCTCGGTCCAGGTGGCGCCGTGCGCGAGCAGGAAACGCGCGAGCGCCGCGTCGCCGCGGAACACCGCCTGGTTCAGCGCCGAGCCGTCCCAATCGCCGCCGGTCGTGGTGATCGGCCAGCCGAGTTCGACCATGAGCTGTACGGCCTCGCCGCAGCCCGGCTGCGCGGCCAGTTCGGGCAGCAGGCGAAGTTGCGCGGGAGACAGCGTGGAAAGCACCGTTGGATGTTCTTGCTTGAGGCGCTGTGCGGTGGGCCCATCGCCGCGCGCGCACGCGGCGACGAATTGCTCGTCGAGTGGCAACAGCGCATCGCCGCCGGTCCGTTGCGCGAGCAGTTGCGCCACCTCCGTCAGCCCGAAGCGCAACGCCAGCGTGTGTGCATCGATGCCTTCGGGCGTGCGCGCCGACGCATCGGCGCCTGCGTCCAGCAGCGCCTCGATGTGCGCGGCCGAGCGCCGCCGCCGAATGGCCCACAGCAGCGGCCGTCCCCAACTGCTCGAGGGTTCCCCGGGCGCGGCCTCGTTCGGATCGCCGCCGTGGGCGAGCAGCAGCTGCAGCGATTCGAGCTGGTCGAGATCGAGCACGCGGTAGAGCGCATTCGTGCCGCCGACGTGCGCGCCCGCCTTCAGCAGCAGGCGCGTGCAGGCGGGTTCCTCGAGCGAGTGATAGAGCGATTCGCCGTCGTTCGGGTCGGCGCCGGCGTCCAGCAGCAGCCGCGTGATTTCCACGTCGCGGTTCTGTCCCGCTGCGCCGTACAGCGCGGACAGGCGGTCTGTCTCGGACGGCGCAGCGAGCGACGCGGGCGGCCAGCGGCTGCCGATGGCCTGGTTCGGATCGGCGCCGGCATCGAGCAGCAGCTTTGCGCAGATGCGCAAGCGCTCGCGAAAGGCCGGCAACTGCACCAGGCTGGAGTACGCGACGGCATTGAGCGGCGGCAGCAGCAGCGGACCGCCCGCGCGCCGGACCCAGTCCGGATCGCGCGCGATCGCCTGGCGCAGCACCTCGGCATCGCCGATGGCGCAGGCGAGGTACGGGTCATCGCCCAGGAGGCCCGGGCTTTCTTCGAGCAGGCGCGCGGCCACCGCGGGCCTGGCAAGATTGTTGCCGCCCGAGATCTCGCCCGCATAAGCGGCGCGCAGCCAGAGCAGCACGGCGCGGGCCGGATCGTTCGCCTGCGCGATGCGGGCGAGCACGAAGTCCTGAAGATCGAGCCACGACACGAAGCCGTACTCGCGCGCGAGGCACGACTGCGCATCGTGCAGGCGCAGGCCGAACGCGGCAACGGCCGCATCGTCCTTGCCGGCGGCAAGGGGGAGGGATTCGCGGAATCGGGAGAAGGCGGCGGGGTCGCCGCGGCGGTAGTTGGCAAGCAGTTCTTTGGCTTGCTTCTTGAGATGCCCGAGATCGGGCCGAGCGGGAATGCGTTTCACATGAACCTCCGTGCATGAAGCGCCGACGACCCGCAAATCCGGCTGCACAAAGGAGCTGGTGAATGGCGCCGCGCGAGCGCGCGGCAGCATGCGAAAGCAAGTGGGTTCAACCCTTCCCGCGGGCCCGGGCGCGGCTTGCACCGCGGGCAGAATGGTAGGGCAAGACCTCGGCGCGGGTCAACGCCACTGTTCGAATTACCTAGTTGTCGGTGCGCAGGGGCGCAGGTATCTTCCCGCGCGGCGCGCGACAGTAGCTCTCTGTCCGTTGCCGTCTCGTCTGTCACACAAAAAATCAGGGAAAAATATGAGAGGCAGTTTGCTGCGCTTCATCGGCGGAATCGCCGTGGTCATTGGGTTGACTGCTTGCGGCGGTGGTGGAGGAGGGGGCGGCGGCGGTCTTCCGCTGGGCGGCCTGCCGCTCGGCGGCGCGCCGACGCAGCCCACAGGACCGGTGCTCCCGATCAGCCCGACGTTCACCACCGTCGATCTGTCCATCGCCACCGTCACGCCCGCCAGCATCAAGGCGGAGTTCTACGAGGGCGGCGCGGGTCTCGGCGTCACCATGCTGAGGGGAACGGCGACGGGCGACCTCGGCGTGCTGACGGGCAAGACGCTCTACGTGATCCTGGAAGATCCTGACGGCCTCTTCAAGCCGAATCCCCAGGTCATGCCCTTCAGCGGCAACGGCCAAGCCGGCGTGAGTGTGCTGGTGCAGCCCAATCCGAAGAAGGCGGGTGTCTACCGCGGCAACATAAACGTCTACGCGTGCCTGGACAGCATCTGCTCGGTGCGGCTGGGCAACGTGCCGTTCAAGATTCCGTACGACGTGGTCGTCAAGCGCAACACGACCTTCGATGCCAACGGCAGCGATTCGATCGCGGTGAGCACGCCGTTCAGCGCCGATGTCCAGAAGATCGCGCTGAAGATCAACCCGGCCGAGGGGACGCCCATGTCGTCGGCGGAACTGCGCGCCGGGTACTCGCCGTTGACGGTGAAGTCCTCGCTGGTGAACGACGGCGACGGAAAAGGCACCCTCAATCTCGAGATACCGGCTGCCACGCTGACGGGGCAGTACACGCTCGAATACACATTCGAGACGCGGTCCGGTTCCGGCTACGTGCCGCCGAAGTTACTCACCGTGAAGCTGGACGTGACGAAGAACGCCGGCGTGCCCTACGTCTTCGCGCCATCGCCGCTGACGATGACTTCGAGCCTCGCGAACGAAGTCGCCTACAAGACCGACGGCATCACGGTCACGCAGTCGCAGGGGACGCTGGCGCTTGGCCAAAGCCCGGCCGAGGAAATTCTCTACACGCCCGAACAGCAAGCGGCGATTCCTGTGGAAAAGCGCGGACGCTTCATCGAGGCGAGCCTGCGCGACTATCGCCCCGATCCGAACCTCTTCTTCATCCTCCTGGATCACTCGGCCTGCGTGCGGACCGCGCAGAGCGACCCGAGCACAGGCCTGTCGATCATCAATTGCCTGCCTGCCGGGAGCTATGCGTTCCGCGTGAAGTTCAACTACACGGTCAACGGGACGACCACGCCGGTCTATCACACCGGGACACTGGTCGTTACGCCCTAGTCACTCATTGGCGACGGTGAACGCTTGCGCCAGGTCGGCCATCAGGTCGGCTGGCGCTTCCAGGCCGATGTGCAGCCGCACGACCGCGCCGCGCGCGCTCCAGTCGGTCACACTGCGCGCGGCGCGCATGTTGGTCCACGCCACGAGGCTTTCGTAGCCGCCCCACGATGAGCCGCGGCCGAAGAGCGTGAGCGCATCGACAAAACGCTCGACGGCGGCGTTCCCGGTGCCCAGCTTGAATTCGAACGAGAGCAGCCCGTTGGTGCCGCTGCAATCGCGCTTCCAGATGTCGTGGCCCGGGTGCTGCGGCAGCGCGGGGCAGAACACCGTCGCGACCTCGGGCCGCGTTTCGAGCCAATGCGCCACTTCCAGCGCATGTCGCTCGTGCATCTGCAGCCTTGCGGAGAGCGTGCGCATGCCGCGCAGCACCAGCCAGGCATCGTCGGGGCTCACGGTCATGCCGAAGGCGTCGCAGCGCTCGTTGAGCGGCTGCCAGGCCTCGCGCGTGGTGGCGACGGTGCCCATCATCACGTCGGAGTGGCCCGAGAGGTACTTGGTGGCGGCCATCGTGGAGATGTCTGCGCCCAGCGCCAGCGGCCGGTACTGCACGCCCGATCCCCAGGTGTTGTCGGCCGCGAGCAGTGCGCCGCGTGCATGCGTGAGCGCAGCGAGCTTGGGCAGGTCGCACATCTCGTAGACCAGCGAGCCGGGGCACTCGGCGTAGACGAGGCGTGTGGTGGGCTCGAACAGGCCTTCGATGCCGTTGCCATCCGCGGCGAAGAAGCTGCTGCGAATGCCGTAGGGCTCAAGGAACGAATACACGAGGTTGCGCGTCGGCTCGTACACGCTGTCGGACAGCAGCACATGGTCGCCCGGCTTCAGATAAGACAGCAGCACCATGCCGATGGCCGCGAGCCCGGTTGGAAAGAGCCGCGCGCGATACGCGCCTTCAAGTTCGCTCACCGCGTCTTCGAGCGCAAAAGTGGTCGGCGTGCCGCGCGCGCCGTAGCTGAAGGCGCGCTCGTCGCCCCGGCGCGCGCGGGTGTCGCGCATCGCGGCCACGCTGTCGAACAGCACGGTGCTGGCGCGCACCAGCGGCGTGTTGACGGGCGTGCCGCCGAAGTAGGAAGGAGATTTGCCGGTGCGCGTGAGCCGGGTGTCGAGGGCTTGAGCCGCGGGGTCTTCTTTGTGCGAATCGGACATGGTGGTGTTCTATCGAGCGTGGGCCAGGCCCGTATGGTGCGTCAATCCGCCTTCGCGCCGGAGAGCTTGACGATGCGGGACCACCGGTCGATGTCCAGCTTCAACTGCGCAGCAAAGGCTTCTGAGGAATTGGCCACGACTTCGCTGCCGCCGTCGTTCACCAGCTTGGTCACCTCGGGCAGGCGCAGCGTGCGCACGATGGCTTCGTTCAGGTAGGCCACGCGTTCGGGCGGTGTGCCGGCCGGCGCGAAGAAGCCGTACCAGTCCTCGAAGCGCGCGCCTGCGTAGCCGAGCTCTTCGAGCGTCGGCGACTTGGCGAACACGCCGATGCGGCGCGGGCTGGTCACGGCGAGCACGCGCAGCTTGCCGTTCTGCACGAGGCCCGCGACCGAGGCGGTGGAAGTGACGAGCACGTCGACCTGTCCGCCGAGCAGGTCGGTCAGCGCGGGGCCGGCGCCCTTGTAGGGCACGTGGGTCATGTTGATGCCGTTGTCCTTGGCGAGCACCACGCCCACGAGGTGCGAGAGCGTGCCGTTGCCCGGCGTCGCATAGGTCACCTTGCCGGGTGTCGCCTTGGCTTTGGTGGCAAGGTCGGCAAAGCTCTTGAGCGGCGAGTTGGCATCGACCACCAGCGCGAGCGGCGCGGCATTGATCTGCGTGATCGGGATGAAGTTCTTGATCGGATCGAACCCGGCCGAGGCATAGAGCGTGGGGTTCACCGCCATGATCGACACCTGCGAGGTGAGCACGGTGTAGCCGTCGGGCTTGGCGTCGGCCACCGTCTTGGCGCCGATGTTTCCGCCTGCGCCGCCGCGGTTGTCGACCACCGCGGCCTGGCCCATGATTTCCGGCAGGCGCGTGGTGACCAGCCGCGCCGTCGCATCGTTGCCGCCGCCGGGCGGGAAGGGCGAGATGAACTTCACCGTCTGTGAGGGGAAGCCGTTGCGCGCGGGCAGCGGGTCGGCCGATGCGGGCTGCAGGGCCAGCGCCGCGATCCATGTGGCGGCGACGGCAAGGCGGGCAAAACGTGAGACGCGAAGAGCAGACGACATGGCAGGACTCCTGAAATAGGAACGGACAACGACGAGCGAGAAGAAAGCGGTGGCTAGGCGTGCGAGGCGGCCGAGGGCAGCCTGAAAGCGGCGAGCTCCTGTGCGTCGAGCTGGGCAACGAGGCCGGTCTCCCACGCGAGGTAGCGGCGCGCGGCCTCCTTGTTGCCGTCGTGGCGGTCGTGCACGAAGAACAGGTAGTCGATGCAGTCGGCATCGGCGGGCAGCACAGGCGTGGCTTCGATGGGCAGGCCGGCCGCGCGCCACGCGGCCATGCCGCCTTCGAGCAGCAGGGGCGCGTGGCCCGGGAGCTCGGATGCGGCGGCCCATGCGGCGAGCGCAGCGTCGTCGGCGACCAGCACGATCTGTCGCGACTCGCCCTTCGTGTCGGCGGCGAGGCGCGGGCGGATCGACCAGCGGCCCTGCGGGATGTGGCCGGCGCGGAATTGCATGCTGCCGCGCAGGTCGATCAACGCAACGTCGTCTTGAGCGAGCCGCGCAGACAGCGTTGGCGCATCGATGGTCTTCAACGCCGGCGCGGTCGGCGCATCTGCAGGCGCAAGCGACAGCCCGCTCGCGAGCCCGCCTTCGAGCACGCTCGCGTCATGCCCCATCTGCCGCAGCCAGCTCGCGACGGTCGGTGCGCGCACGCCGTCGTTGTCGAACAGCACGAGCCGCGCACCGCGCACGCCGAAGTACTGGTCGCCGGCCTGCATGAGCTGGCCGCCGGGCGTGTGCTGCGCGCCGGGCAGGCTGCGCACAGCGAACTCCTCGGGCGTGCGCACGTCGCAGAGGAACAGGGAGCGATCCGTTTCCGCAGCCCATTGCTGCACGGTCTTCGCTGTCACCGTGGGCACCTCGAAGCGTTCGGCCAAAGCCTTGGCCGCGGGCCGCAGGTCGGTGTTGCCGCTGTCGGCTGCATAGCGCTGCGTACCGCCGTGTTCGAGGGTGTGGTCGTTCAGGTACCAGCCCTGCGTGCCGTTCTCCAGCGCGTAGACCGGGTTCGGCAGCCCGAGGTTGATGAGCGTCTGCGCGCCGATGATGCTGCGCGTGCGGCCCGCGCAGTTGATGACGATGGGCGTGGTGGTGTCGGGCACGAGTTGCCGCACGCGGTAGGCCAGTTCGCCGTTGGGGCAGCAGGTGGCGCCGGGGATGCTCATCTTGTGGAATTCGCTGACGGGGCGCCCATCGAGCACCACGACCTTGTTCTTGCGCGCGAGCATCCCGGCCAGTTCGTTGGCGCTGACACGGGGCGTGTGGTACGTCTCCTCGGCCAGTTCGCCGAAGGTCTTCGAGGGCAGGTTGACGCCTGCGAAGAGCACGTAGCCCGCGGCCTTCCACGCGGGGGCGCCGCCTTGCAGCACGTGCACGTCGGTGTAGCCCAGTGCGGCGAGCCGCTCGGCCGAGCGCAGGGCCACGGCCGATTCGCCATCGTCATACGCGACCACCCGCACGCCGCGGCGCGGCACGAGGCGCGGCGCATCGACCTCGAGCCGGCTGAAAGGCAGGGGGATGCCGTAGAAGAGGTGCGCCTCGCCGTACTGGCCGTGCTCGCGCACATCGAGCAGAGCGATCTCGCCGCCGTCGTGCAGCCAGGATTTGAGGGTCTTCGGGTCGATGTGAGAAGTCATGAAGAGCAAGTCGTTGGGACGAACGAGGTCCTGCAAGGCGCGCGCCTCGCATGAAAGAAGAGGGATCGAAGAAGGGCGGGGGCTAGCGGCGCGTCTGCACGCCGATGCCCATCGTCTGGTAAGTGCCCGCAGCCATGTCGTACGCGGTGCGCGCGTTCAGCGTCTCGAGCGCGCGGCCGTACATGTGCAGGTGGCGAATGACCTGCTCGCCCTGGATCTCGACCGAGTGGATGTCTTCAGGCATCAGCGCGATGCCTCGTCCCTGTTCGCCCGGCGCGACGACGACCAGCGCCGTCTCTTCGAGCTTGCCGACGCCCGGCACGGAGCCGTCGTCGGTGCGTGCGTACACGCGGTTGTGCTCGGTGCCTTCGACGGCGGCGATGCAGGCCCAGGTCGTGTGGTTGTGCGGCACGATCTTCTTGCCCGGGCGCATCACGTTCAGGTAGAGCGCGTAGCTCTGGTCCGGGTCTTCGGCGATCAGGTAGCGGGCCTGGTGTTCGCCGGCTTCGGGCGGCGGAAAGTCGGCGGCGCCCCAGTACTCGGTGTGGGCGGCCAGGCCTTGCAGCGAATCGAGCACCGCATCGAGCTTGTCGCGGGTTGGTTCAGCGCCGCCGATGGCTTTCTTCATCTCGCCGATCGATGCCTCGACCGCTTGGCGGCGTTGCTCGGTGGGGGTGCTCATGCGGTTTCTCCAGTGGGGTTGCCTGTTTGATGTGCATTCACTGTAGTGACGGTGGCGTGACGCAACAATCCAAGCGGCAGAAGAAACACATCAATAAAATTAATGTATGCCCACGCTCGATCTTGAACTGCTGCGCTCGTTTGCGGCCGTCGTCAGCCACCACAGCTTTGCGGCGGCCGCCGTCCACCTGGGGCGCACGCAGTCGGCGATCACGCAGCAGATGCAGCGGTTGGAAGAGCAGATCGGCCATCCGCTCTTCATCAAGCAGGGGCGGCAGAAGCGGCTGACCGAGCATGGCGAACGGCTGCTCAGCTATGCGCACCATATGCTCGCGCTCAACGACGAGGCGCTGCGGAGCCTGCGGCAAGGCCAGCTCGAAGGCAACCTGCGCATCGGCGCGCCGCACGACGTGGCCGAGACCATGCTGCCGCTGCTGCTGGCCGAGGTGGCGCGCACCTCGCCGTTGCTGCAGCTGGACATCCACATCGGCCGCAGTCCCTACCTGATGACTTCGCTCAAGAGCGGCGAGGTCGACATGATCATCTCCAACCGCGCCGATCCGCAGTCGCAGTTCGAGGGCGTGGTGCTGCGCAACTCGCCCACCGTGTGGCTGTGCGCGGCGAGCTATGTGCACGATCCGACGAAACCGGTGCCGCTGATCATGGCGGACGGGCCGAGCATCTTCCGGCGCATCGGGCACGAGGCGCTGGATGCGGCGGGCGTGGCGTGGACGCCGCGGTACACGTCGTCGAGCCTGATCGGCATCAAGGCGGCGCTCAGGGCAGGGCTGGGTGTGACGGCGCGCGGCGTGGAGCAACTGGATGCGGGGCTGCGCGTGCTGGGCGCGGGCGATGGCATGCCGCGATTGCCCGACCTGGCGTACTACCTGTATGTGCGCAGCCACGTGGTGAACCCGGTCACGCGGCAGGTGTTCGAGACGCTGAAGAAGCACCTGCGGTTGCCGCGGACCGATATGCCGGCCTGAGAGGCTGAGAGGCTGAGAGGCAGGGCGGCGCTCTGGCGCACGGCTCGCCTTACGGCCTTTTCCGCGTCGTCTTGAACATGAGGGTGATCCGCACATGCGGACAGCTCTTCGAAACCCCGCGCGCCGCGTGATTGACGAAGCCCGGAAAGATGAAGAGGCGATTGGGCTTGGGATAGACCGCCGTCAGGATGTCGCTGCAGTCCTGGTTGAAGACGAGTGTCTCGCCGCCCCAGTCCGGGTGCCACGATTCGTGGGGGTAGTACACCGCGGTGCAATCTCCGGGAATCGGCGAATCCGCATGTGTTGCGCCCTCGACGCCATAGGGCAGCGCGTTGGCATAGCAGCGCGACAGCACGTGGTCCTGAAAAATCTTCTTTTGCAGTCGCTGCCAGAAGGAATGAACGAGTGGGGCTGCGTTCATCAATTCGCCCGAGCAATCGGCAACGCGTTGCTGCGCTTTGTCTTCGGCGCCCGGGTCATTGATGGCGCCGGCGAAATGCCTGTGCCAGAACTTCTGGGCGGCATCGTCGCTGTTGGATCGCCAGCCATAAGACCAGGGACCATCCAACAGGAATCGATGGATCTTCTGTTGCTCGTCGAGTGGCAATACATCGTCGATGACGACGATCCCCAATCCGGTATCGGTGCTGTCGGCACGGACTGGACTGGGGGCAGGTTGCGAAGATGGCTTGTCGTTCATGGTGTGCGGGATTTTGACTTTTCCCGAATCTCGGTCTGCGTGCACCGGCAGGAAAACCATCGATTTCTTGGCGCAGAAGTTGCGTAAAAGCTTCGAGTGTGTGACGGGAAATCACGCGCTATCCGGCGGTCTGCCGGCAAATCTGGAATGCGGTTTCAAAAGGGAGCGAAGTAAATGGCAAAAAGCCCAAGAACCGGCAAGTCGCTTGTCGGAAAGATGTCTTTCGAGCGTCGTCATATTCATCGCGCTGTGGTCCTGGCCCTGGGGCCGGCGATGGCGATGCAGGCTGGTGCACAGGCCTATACAAATTACGACGGGTCGAAGACGAACGACTTCAATGCCGCCGTGGCGACCTGGGCGAACAATGCCGAGTTCAAGTCCGATTGGGGGCTTGGAGTGATGAATGCCCAGTTCGCCTATGCATTGGGTTTCAGTGGCAAAGGTGTGAAGGTCGGTGCGGTCGATTCGGGGCTCCGGTTGATGCACCAGGAATTCGCAATGAGGGGCGCCACGGCCCTTGCGGTCACAGGCACTTACGCCAATGACGGCTCGCAATTCCAGAACGGCTCGCAAGCCTGGAAGGCCGGGGACACGTTCAACACGACCGGCGCGAAGAACCCGCTCAACGACAACCACGGTAGCCATGTCTCCGGGACCATTGCGGGAGCGAAGAACGGCCTGGGCATGATGGGCGTCGCGTTCGACAGCGACTACTTCATCACGAACAGCAACGGCACGGACGGTTCGATCTATGGCGTGAACATGGATTACAACTACTTCAAGGCCGCCTACGGCAACTTGGCAGCCGCCGGCGTCCGTGTCATCAACAGCAGCTGGGGCACTCCGGATTCCAGAGACAGGCACAGTTCGGTCGCCGACTTGAAAGCAGGCTACGAGCGCCTCCAGGGTGGGGGCAAGAAGTCATGGCTGGACGCGGCTGCCGACGTCGCGAAAGAGACGAATGTGCTGCAAGTCTGGGCTGCCGGAAATAAAGGCGGGACGCAGATCAATGTGCGCTCCGCCTTGCCGTATTTCAGGCCCGAACTCGAGCAGAACTGGGT
The DNA here is from genome assembly GCF_024701975.1 of Variovorax sp. ZS18.2.2. Classification (GTDB taxonomy): domain Bacteria; phylum Pseudomonadota; class Gammaproteobacteria; order Burkholderiales; family Burkholderiaceae_C; genus Variovorax. The sequence continues at coordinate 217,732 of NZ_JANLNM010000003.1, read as the reverse complement.
GACAGCTGCGGCTCTGAACAAAGACCTCACGTTGGCGAGCTTCAGCAACCAGTGCGGCGTTGCCAAGTACTGGTGCGTCTCGGCACCGGGCGTGGACATCAACAGCCTGGATTCCAGTTCGGACACCGGCTACGACGAGAGCTCCGGCACTTCGATGGCAGCGCCGCACGTGACTGGCGCGCTAGGCGTGCTGATGGAGCGCTACCCCTCGCTGGACAATCAGGCCGTTCGCACCATTCTTTTGACGACGGCCAAGCATCTGGGCGACGGTCCGGTCGATGTGCCGAACGCGAAATTTGGCTGGGGAGTGCCCGACCTGAGCAAGGCCATGTACGGCCCGGGTCAGTTTCTCGGCGTGTTCAAGGCGAACTTCACGACGGGTATCACCGACACCTGGAGCAACAACATTTCTGAAGCTGCGCTGATCCAGCGCAAGCTCGAAGAACAAAAACAGGTCGTTCCAGAGGTGACAGCGCCCTCCACCGAACTTGTGACGGCAGTAGCACAGGGAAAAAAACTTCTCCAGGCGGCGATCGACGCCAACACGAAGGGTGCATACACGCCGGCGAAACTCGATGCGGCCTTGGCCGCTGTTAGCGCGGACCCGGTTGGTGCGCAGCTTCTGGCACTCTATGAGATTCTTCATCCGGGATGGACCGGCCCTTACAGCGAATCCGATGACTTCAGCAAGTTCATTGCAGGGCGCAGCGATACCGCATTGGCGCAGGTAATCAACAATATTCCTCGCGACAGGATCATCGCAAGCAATGCGCAACTTCAGGCGGACATCGACGCTGGAGGTGCACGCGGTGCCTACCTCCTGTCCAGAACAGACGCCGACTACGTCGGCAGTCTGGTCAAGTCCGGCGCAGGCACGCTGACGCTGACAGGCAACAACAGTTATTCGGGTGGCACGCAATTGCAGGGTGGCACGCTCGGGGTCGGCTCTTCGACAGCTCTGGGCACCGGCACGCTCGCCATGTTCGATGCCACCACCCTGCAGGCCGCGGCCGACAAGCTCACGCTGGCCAACGCGATCACCCTCAGCGGCATCGGCAACATCGACACCCAGGCCTTTGGCCTGACCCTGTCGGGTGCCGTCACCGACGGCGCCACCTCAGGCGGCTTCGCCAAGCTGGGCACGGGCACGTTGACCCTGTCGGGCGCCAGCACCTACTCCGGCCCCACCGGTGTGATGGCGGGTACCCTGCAGGCTGGCTCCGCCACCGGCTTCTCGTCGCGCAGTGCCTTCTTCATCGACGCAAAGGGCCAACTCGACCTGGGCAACTTCAACCAGACCATCGGCTCCCTGACCGGCGCGGGCAAGGTCGCACTCGGAACGGCCACGCTGACCACCGGCGCGGACAACAGCTCGACCACGTTCTCCGGCCAGATCGCCGGCAGCGGCGGCCTGGCCAAGACCGGCAGCGGCGCGCTCACACTGGCCGGTGCCAACACCTACAGCGGCGGCACTGCGCTCAAGGCCGGGCAGCTGAACGTCGGCCACAGCAGTGCCCTGGGCAGCGGCGCCTTGTCCATGGACGATGACACCACCCTGGGCTTCAGCGCCAACGGCCTGAGCCTGTCCAACGACGTCGTGCTCACCGGCACCCGAGACCCCGTCATCGACACAGGCGCCTTTACCGAGACCCTGGGCGGCGTCATCAGCGGCACGGGTTTGCTCACCAAGAACGGCAGCGGCGTGCTCATCACCACCGGTGCCAACACCTACAGCGGGGCCACCGTGGTCGCGGCAGGCCGGCTGCAAGCCGGTGCGGTCAACACCTTCAGCGCCGCGAGCGCCATGACGGTGAACAGCGCAGCCATGCTGGACCTGGCCGGCTACAGCCAACGCATCGCGGGCATGACCAATGCCGGCACGGTCTCCCTGTCGGGCACCGTGCCCGGCACGACGCTGACCGTGACCGGTCCGTGGATCGGGCAGAACGGCACGCTCAAGCTCGCCACGGCGTTGAACAACAGCGCCAGTGTCTCGGACCGTCTCGTCTTGAGCGGCGCGAGCGCCATCGCCAGCGGCAGCACCACGGTGCAGGTGAGCAACGTGGGCGGCCTGGGGGCGCTGACCACGGGCAACGGCATCGAGATCATCGGCACCGCGCAAGGCGGCAGCATCCAGGCCAACGCTTTTTCGCTGGCAGGTGGGCACGTTGACGCGGGCGCGTACGAGTACCGACTGACCACCACTGCGGGCGGTGGGTACCTCGCATCCACGGTGCCGGCACCGGCACCGGCACCAGCACCAGCACCAGCACCAGCACCAGCACCAGCACCAGCACCAGCACCAGCACCGGCACCGGCACCAGCACCGGCACCGGCACCAGCACCGGCACCAGCACCGGCACCGGCACCGGCACTTCAACTACCCGCTTATCGCAAGGAAGCCTCGCTGCTCGCCGCGCTGCCGAGCCAACTGCGCCAGGGCAATCTCGCGATGTTGGGCAACGCGCGTCTGCGCGCGGGTGACGATGACGTCAAGCGCAGCGCAGGCGATGCGGGTGACGCAGACGGGCAGCCCCTGGGCTTGGCCGGCGGCGATCGCCGCGCCTGGGGTCGTGTCCTTTCCACGGACCTGGACATCCAGCAACGCGGCACGGTCTCCCCTTCCAGCAAGGGTCGCCTGACGGGCTTTCAGGCGGGCACGGATCTGTTGGCCTTGCCGAACTGGCGCGCCGGTCTCTATGTCGGTCAGCTCGACGGTGATGCGCGCGTGGACGGCTTCGCCAGCGGCATCGCCAACCTGCGCGTGGGCAGCAATGACCTGCGCAGTCAGTACCTGGGTGTCTATGGCACTTTCACGAGCGACGCCGGCTTCTACGCGGACACGGTGCTGCAGGCCGGGCGCCACCGCTACACGGTGCAGCCCATGTTGGGTGCAGGCATCGCGGGCAAGGGCAACAGCCTGTTGGCCTCCCTGGAGGTGGGGCAGGCGTTCGTGTTGGGCGCCAGTGGCTGGAAGATCGAGCCGCAGCTGCAACTGATCCACCAGCACCTGAGCCTGGACGACGTGACGCTGTTCGGCGCGCAGGTGCAGCAGCGTCCCGACAACGGCTGGATTGCGCGCGCGGGCGTGCGGATCAAGGGCGAGGTCGCCACCGGCGCGGGCACCCTGCAGCCTTATGGCCGGCTCAATGTCTACAGGACATCGAAGGGCACGGACGTCGCGCGGTTCGTGAACCCGGCCGCCATCACTGACATCGCCAGCTCGACTGGCGCGACGAGTACGGAACTCGCAGGCGGCTTCTCGCTGGCACTGAGCGCCACGACCAGTCTGTACGGCGAGGTGGGCAAGCTGTGGTCCTCCGGTGGCAATGCCAAGGTCAAGAGCTCGGTCAACGGATCGTTGGGGGTGCGCGTGCGCTGGTAGGCATCGGTTGGTCTGGTCGCCCTGGACGCGGGTCGTGCCGCGCCAGGGCATGACATATCTCCCGCTTTCCGCCCCTTTGTGGTCGCGGCTCAGCGCACGTGACCATTGTTCGCAGTGTTATTCGGGCCAAGCCGGAACACTGCGGCGATGCCTTCTTCACGCACGCTCCAAATCCAAAGCCCCGCCATTCCTGTTTTTCTGGGCCGCCCGGCACTGGAACCAGTGCGCTTGTCGGGCCGGGAATGCATCAACGAGCTCTTCGAATACGAGCTGCTGCTCAAGACGCCCGACAGCCTGAACCTCGGTGCCAGCGGCGCGGCGGATTTCAACCTCGATGACTTCATCGGCCGAGAGATCAGCTGCCTGATCGAACTCGACGAAGGTGCGCCGCGCGAGATCAACGCGCTCATCACCGACGCGGCCTTCTGGGGTGAAGAAGGGCGGCATGTGCAATACAGGCTCAGCTTGCGACCATGGCTGCACCTGGCCACCTTGTCCGTCGACTGCAGGATCTTTCAGAACCTGAGCGTGGTGCAGATCCTCGATGCGCTGCTGGCCGACTACGCCTTCCCGCTCGACAAGCGCCTGATGGAGACCTACCCGGTCCGCGATTACCAGACCCAGTACAACGAAAGCGACTTCGATTTCTTTTGTCGCCTGTGCGAGGAGTGGGGCATCAGCTATCACTTCGAGCATGCCGAAGGAAAGCATCGCCTCGTTCTTTGCGACGGCATGGGCGCATACGGCACCAGCGAGAACGCGGCGTATCGGCGGATCGAGTACCACCCGCCGGGCTGGAAACCCGACGCCGAATACCTGCACAGCGTCGTTCCCCATCACCAGCTCACCAGCGGTCGCTATGCGACCCGCGACTATGACTACACCCGTCCTCGTGCCGACCTGGACGCGAGTCGCAAGGCGCCGCGTCTGACCGGGCAAGCCGACCAGGAGGTCTACCAATGGCATCACCCGAGCGCCGGCAGCCACCATGCGCAACCCCGGGCGGGGACGGAGGCCGCCAACGATCCGCAGGGCGACGGCCAGCAGTTCGCCTTGTTGCGCATGCAGGCGTTGCGCACGCACGGGGCGCGGATGCAGGCGAGCGGCAATCTGCGCGGCATGGCGGCAGGCCGCACGTTCAAGCTCGAGAAGCACCCCAGCGAGCGCGCCAATGCCGAGTACCTGATCCTGGAGACGCGCTTCCTCATCGAGGACGTCGCGCAGGACAGCCAGCTCAAGGAGGCGGCGGCAGACAGAAAGCAGCAGTGGCGCATCAGCGTCGACCTGACGGCCCATCCTGTCGTCGAAGTGCTTCGCCCCGTGCTCGCGCGTTCGAAGCCTTTCACGCACGGCCCCCAGGTTGCCGTTGTCGTGGGACCTGAAGGCCAGAACCTCTGGACCGACGAACTCGGCCGCATCAAGGTTCAGTTTCCCTGGGACCGGCTGGGCCGGAAGAACCAGCACAGCACCTGCTGGATTCGCGTGAGTTCGCCGTGGGCCGGCAACCAGTTGGGCGGCGTGCACATTCCGCGCATCGGGCAGGAAGTCATCGTCGACTTCATCGGCGGCGATCCGGACCTGCCGGTGTGCACGGGACGCGTGCACAACCAGTCGAACCTGCCGCCGTGGGTGCTGCCCGGCCAGGCGGCGCTCTCGGGGTTCAGGTCGAGGGAACTGACGAAGGAAGGCGGCAACAGTGCCGCGGGCCGCAGCAATCACCTGATCCTGGACGACACCGACGCGAAGATCCAGGCGCAGCTCAAGTCCGATCACCTGCACAGCCAGCTGAGCCTGGGGCACATCACGCGCATCGAAGACAACGCAGGGCGCAAGGACCCGCGCGGCGAAGGATTCGAGCTGCGCACCGACGGGCATGGTGTCGTAAGAGCCGCAGAAGGACTGTTGATATCGACCGAGACGCGCGCCAATGCCCACGGCCACATCAAGTCCATGGACGAGACGCTGGCGCGCCTCACGGGAAGCCGAGAGCAGCACGAGAACCTGTCCGTGGCAGCCCAGCAGGCCGAGGCCCACGCGACAGGTGACCAGGATGCAGTGACCCGGGCGTTGAAGGCGCAGAACGATGCGATCAAGGGGGTGGGTGGGAGCAGGGCCGAAGGCCGCTTCCCCGAACTGGCCGAGCCGCACCTCGTACTGGCCAGCCCGGCAGGCATCGAGAGCACGACCGCGCAGTCCACCCACATGGCCAGCGGCGAGCATCACGCACTGACGAGCGGTGGCCACACCAGCGTGAGCGCGGGCAAGAGCTTCCTCGTCAGCGTGAAGGAGGCCATTCGCATGTTCTCGTACAAGGCGGGAATCCGGCTGGTGGCGGCCGGCGCGAACATCGAATTCAAGGCGATGCAGCAGAGCATCCATCTGCTGGCCAAGCTCGATATCACGCACACCGCCAATCGCATCACGATCACGGCGAAAGAAGAGGTGGTGATCAATGGCGGGGGCAGCTTCAGCCGCTGGAATGGGCAAGGCATCGAGCACGGTACCCAGGGGCGATGGGTCGAGCATGCGGCCAGCCATGCGCTGGTCGAGCCGATGAACCGGCCGGTCGAGGCGGTCGCCTTTCCGCGCCCCGAGCTGACCCTTGCTTCGCGCGAGGACGCGGCTTTTCCCTTCTCACTTTGAGCGCCGTCCATGATCATCGGTCCTCCCTTTCTGCCCGATCGCGCCGGGGCGTCCGAAGAAGCCTGGCTCGACGCAGCGATGGCGCAGCCCGCATCGCGGCTGGCGAGCACCAATGCGCCGGAGGGTTCGTTTCCCTTGAGCTTGAAGCTGGGGTGGCACAACGGGCTTCACATTCAGGCACCGCGTTCCGGTGGCGGCTATCTGCCAGTTCGGGCGATCGCCGATGGCAAGGTGATCTTTGTCCATGCGCCGACGGCGACGAACGACGACGTGAAGCACGCGCTCAACTACAACCCCTTTCATGCCGACACGCCCACGGCCGCGTGGACCAGCGATGGGTTTATCGTGATCGAGCACAAGACCGAGATCGGGGTCGAAGGCAACGTTGTCACGGAGGTCGTCTACTACAGCGCCTGCATGCATCTCTCCAGCATTGCGCACTGTCCGAAGACGAAGGCGCCGTGGGCGGTCGGCGATGTGGTCTACCGCAAGGATGAGTTGGGGGCACCCGGTCAGATATACGGACATGAGGGGCAGATCCATTTCGAGAGCTGCTGCGATGAAGCCAATCTCCGGCGACTGACGCGGCGCGGGCCGAACTGGGTAGATCCGCTGGATCCCCAGGCGCCTGCCGCCGATGGTCGCACCGACAGTGTGTTCGGTAGCGTCTACATCTACTTGCCAGCTGGTACCCCAACAAGCGCGAGCCAACCGACCAGTCAGTTGCGTGTGGCGAATGGTGCCGTTGGCGCAGCTGGTGCCACCACTGCTCAGGCGCTGTCGAACCCGCAGTGGGTGCAAATCGTCTGGGAGAAGGGCATGGCAACGCTCACCAGCTACGACAGATTCGGTGTGCCTGTTGGCACATCCAGAAACGACAGCCGGTACGACTACATCGGCGGCGTCAATGTGTCTGCCGCTGTCAAGGGTGCAGCGAGCCAGAGCTTCGAGTACGACCTGTATGCCGTGTGCAATGACCGCCACGGTGCCTTGGACGCCGCAACCCGGGCTGCAAGCAGCCCCAGCGGCTGGTACGAGTTGCTGCGCTTCGGACGCAACCTGGGCCCTGACCCTTTGCCTGCCAACGCCGCCCACTGGCGCAAGATCGCAACGCCCACTGGAGAGGTCTGGGCAGATCTCAATGCACAGGGCGCATTCAAGTTCAGCGATGCCGACTTTCTGCCGGTCATGGGATGGAACTGCTTCGACGATGACCCGAACACCGATCTGCGGTGCGATTCTCTGCACATGAAAACGCTGATCCGCGATCCCGACCCGAAGAACGAACGGCGCATGGATCGCGTCGAGCTGGCCAAGCGGCTCGGGGAGGTTGACGTGCGGAAGAAATTGCGCCGCGCAATCTGCAAGTTCCCGTGCGAGTGGGATCGGGCAACCGTCGAGGCGCGCTATGGCTGGCTGGAGACCGAAGATTTCAAGTCGACTGACGACGATGCCACTGGGGCCCGGAAATGGGATCGCTTCGTCAAGCATGCGCAAGGACTCACCTTTGAGGATCTGCCAAAGGCGTTCAAGGAAGCCGACTGGCGATTTCACCCGAGAGAGTTCATGGGTTCGATGCGCAGGTGTGGATGGTTGGGACTCAAAGAGATGGCGCAACTGCTTCCAAGAAAATCAACGGCTGCGAGCCGTGTAAGTTGGGCAGAGTCGATGCGGCGATTTCGCGATGGGTCGACACAAGGAAACGGGATGCCGCCCGGTTTGCATATCGCCCTCAACAAGGCCTTTCGCAAATACGGACTGATGGATTCAGCGTTGCGAAAAGCTCACTTCTTGAGCCAATGCTTTCAGGAAACGGGCGCGCTGCAATACAACACAGAGACAGGAAACGAGCGCTATTTCCGCACGATGTACGAAGTCATCACGCCAGCGGAAGCGGGCGTCGACCATGACGACCGCAGTGGCGTTGCCTGGCGGCTTGGATTGGTCTACCGCAGGGTAAACGGTCAGCGTGTTGCGTACACCCGCAACGAATATGCTGCTCTCAGGCCGGCTCAAGTACAAACAAAAGCTCAGTCGCTCGGCAATGTCCAGGTCGGCGACGGCCAGAGATTCAGAGGGCGAGGACTCATCCAGCTGACGGGGCGAGTCAACTATGCAGGCTATGAAGCCTACAGAGGGAGAAACTACACCACGGACCCCCACCCGGCGTTGTTGGCTGCGGATGCGTTCATATCTGCCGACGTGGCATTGAAGTACTGGATCAATGCCGGAGCCTTCCGGGGTGCAAGCATCAGCCGTCGCGCCGACGCAGGCACCGCTCCCGGAACAATCGAGCTGGTAACGCTTGCCGTGAATGGCGGTACTACCCACCTCGAGAATCGAGTCGAATACTTCGGCTATGTCTGGAGCCTATTGAACGACGCGCCAGTTCCTGCCGACAGCAAAACCTTGGAGCGACAAAAGGAAAATACATGACCTATCGGGAACGAGCGCGCTATCGCTATGCAGGATATGCAGCCGCAATTGCGATTTGCGTGACCCTCTTGCACAACGCCGAGGCTGGTGCCATCACTCCATCTCACTGTGCAGCAGACGAAGTCACCTATTTTTCTTGCCAAATCAAACACAGCAAGAAAGTGGCCTCGCTTTGCGGCCCGTCGATCATTCGCGAGCTTGATCCGGGAGCAGGACTGGAATACCGCTATGGGCGTTCTTCTTCGATTGAGCTGAGGCTTCCATCTTTCGAAGGCACGCGTCCAGTCGATTTTTTTTCGGGGTGAGCATTTGAATCCACACGGAGAAAGCATGGTTGTCGATTCAGTGCTGTTTACCGTCGGCGACATTTCTTATGGAATCACCGTGCGCGAAGGCAGAAACAAGTTCATTGGGGTGTGGAGGGCGGACGGAAAGAAGTATGAGGAACGGCCTTGCGCTGGCAAAGCTGTTTTTGACAACTTGCTCGACTTGGTCTTGAAGTTGCCCACGCGTTAGCAAGACGCGCTAGGTCGACCAGATCCGGGGCGTGGCCTCAGGCAACTGCCATAACTCCGCGCGCCAAGCCAGCCAGACCTGCCGCAACAGCTGCATCGCAGGCTCCACCATAGGCGCCAGTACACGCAGCACAACGACCTCCGCATGCGGACTGGTCGCACCAGCGCTACCGAACAGCTCGTGTGCTTCAAGCAACCTGCGCGCATGCCCCAGCAGCGCTTCGCGCCTCGCCCGCGTCGCCGGCGATCCCGACACGAAGAACAGCGATGCAATGCACCGATGCCCACCAAAGCCCAGCGGACTTTCCAGCAACCGCTGATCCGCCGCATCGATACGCCCCCGCTCCAGCCACACCCCTGGCACTTCGATGTGCTGCAAATAGGTACCCCGCTCGAACGGCTGGTTCGCGTTCGGCAAGCCGAGCGCGGTCACGTCCCATCCGATCATCTCCGCGCCCGGTTCGACTTCGATCGACAGCCGGTTCTCAGCCTGGCATCCGCTGTAGCAAATGGCTTCCAACGGCAGCCATTCGAGCCGCGCGCCCTTGGCGAGCCGGATGCGCGTGCGCTGCAACGCGAGTTCGCCTTCGGAGCGATAGAAGCGCGAAGCACCCGGCGTCGTGATCAGCCCGTGGCTGCCATCCGCGCCTTCGATGTCGATGTCGAGCGTGTCCCCCCCGACCAGCCCACCCGGCGGATGCACCAGCACGTTGTGGCAGATCGCATCGCCTTCGGGGTACAGGCTCTGCAGGATGCGCAGCGGCCCGTCGTGACGGAAACGGGCGACGGTGCGGTCGGCTTCTTTTTTGTAGTCGAGGTGGAGATGGGCGTGCCAGGGCATGCGCCGAGTCTATCCAGCGATGCCGCCGGTCTCAGACCTTCCAGGCGCCGTCGTGCGCTGCCGCCGACTCGTCCAAGAGCGCCGGCCCGATGCATTCGATCGGATGCGGCGACGCGCGGAACACGTCGCGGCATGACAGCTCCGCATCGCGCTGGTCCTGCCTCTCGCCGCGGAACACGCGCAGGCGTTCGGCGTCGATGCCGAACACCACGCGGCCGATGTTCGACCAGAAGATGGCGCCTGCGCACATCACGCAGGGTTCGCCCGAGGCATAGAGGGTGGCGCCCGCGAGCGCTTCGCGCGGGATGCCGCGGCCGGCCAGCGCGCGTATCGCATTCGTCTCGGCGTGGCCGGTGCAGTCGCCCGTCTCGCCCGTGTTGTTGTAGGCCTCGGCCAGCACCTCGCCGTCGGCGGAGACGATGACCGATCCGAAGGGCCGGTTGCCACGGCGGCGCGCGAGGTGCGACCAGCCGATGGCCTTGCGCAGATACCGCCCGTCACGCTCGTCGAGCGTTGTTTCTTCGGGGAGCGAGGTGGTGTTGTTTGTGTTGCTGAAATTCATGCCTTGGTGGGAATCATGCGTTCGTTATGCGATGGGAGCATCGAGGTGTTGAAGATGGCGTCGGCCGCGGGCTTGACCTTGAGTCCGAAGACATCGGCCACCTCGTCGACCTGTTGCTCCAGCGTGAGCTTCCGGATGTCGCCGAGGCCGTGGCTGCGCGTGTCCGCCGCGCCCACATACTGCGCCGTGACGCCCCAGCGTTCAAGCTCGATCTTCTCGTCGAGGATGGGCTCGCGCTGGCGCATGGCCGCGATGCTCGGCGCGGGGTTGGCAAAGGTCTCCACGATGGCGCGGTTGGTCGCACGCAGGAAGGCAGCGACCAGCTTCGGGTTCTGCGCGATGAGGTTGCTGCTCGCGAGGATTGCGTTGCCGTAGAGGTTGACGCCCGCATCCGCGTACTTCAGCACCGAGAGCTCCTCGGGCTTCATGCGCGCGAAGAGCGAGATCGCCGAGTCGTGAAAGTAGGTGGCGGCATCGACGTCGCCGCGCACCATCACGTTGTCGCGTGCGCTGAAGTCGGTGGTCTGCCACTGGAACGCATCGGCGCGCATGCCCTGCTTGCGCGCCACCATCGGCCAGGCGCGGCGGGTCGATTCGACGGCCGCCGCCGCCACCTTCTTGCCCTGCAGGCTCTTGAACTCGCCAGTCACGCCGCGGTCCTTGCGGCCGATGATCACGAAGGGCGCACGGTTGTAGTACTGGTACACGGCCTGCACCATCGGTGTGCCGGGATTCTGGGCGTTGAATTCGACCAGTGAGCTGATGTCGCCCAGGCCCATCTGGTAGACGCCGCTCGCGATGCGCGTGATCGAGGCGACCGAGCCGGCGCCGGTGTCGATGGTCACGTCGAGACCTTCATCTTTGTAGTAGCCCTTGGTTTGCGCGAGGAAGTACGGCGCGGTCTGGCCGTTGATGCGGAAGTCGAGCGTGAACTTGATCGGGGTGAGCTTGTTGCCGCCCTGGGCCAGGACAGAAGGAGCGGCAAGGGCGGCGGCGCTGGCCGCAAGAAAGGATCGGCGTTGCATGGTGGGGCCTCGAAATCTTTGGGTCTTGAAATCCCCTGCAGGAAAGCAGAAGGCGCTTCAAGAGCAATTTCCGGGCGGCGCACCTGGGTGGTGCGTGCGCTGCTGAACGCTTCTACTCTTGCGATGGCTGATGCACGACGCATGCCAAGGGATTTCTCTCGGGCTTTGCGGCCGGGGGCTTGGCGCACCGCCCGGGCTGCGCGCACAATCCGGGCGCGCAATTTGCAAGGCGAGTTGCGCAGAGTAGAAGCGTTCAGCCGCGCGATGCCCCACGCATCCAGGCAGGAAATTGCTCTTTCAGGTTCGTTCGTACCCACGCGCAACAACAGAAGGAGTCCACGCATGCTCGTCACCCAACAACCCGTCTTCCGCAAGTTCTGGCATGCCGTCATGCCGCTCACCGAACTGGCCGATGGCCCGAAGCCTTTCAGGCTGCTGGGCGAAGACATCGTTCTTTTTCTCGATGCCGACGGCGAGCCTGCGGCGTTGCGCGACCGTTGCTGCCATCGCACCGCGAAGCTCTCGAAGGGCTGGTGCGTCGATGGCGAAGGCAAGGCCTGCGGGCAGGGCGCGATCCAGTGCGGCTACCACGGCTGGACTTACGACCGCAGCGGGCAGGTCATCCGTATTCCGCAGTACGAGGCCGACCGCAGGATCTCGCCCGAGTACCGCACGACCGCATACCGCTGCACCGCGCGCTACGGCTACGCGTGGGTGGCGCTCGAGGAGCCCATCGCCGACATCCCTGAAATTCCGGAGTTCACCGACCCGGGCTATCGCACGATCTTCCAGTTCTACGAGGAGTGGCAGACCAGCCCGATGCGCGCGCTCGAAAATTCATTCGACAACTCGCACTTCAGCTTCGTGCACCGCGCCACCTTCGGCGTGGCCGCCAGCCCGAAGCCGAGCAAGTACGAGCTGGTGGAAAACGAATCGGGCTTCTACGCCGAGACGGTCATCGAGGCGACCAACCCGGCCAAGTTCCACGCGATCAGCGGCGTGACCGATGCGATCACCACGCGCCACATGCGCAACGCCTACTTCCTGCCGTTCTCGCGCCGGCTCGACATCGAGTACCCGAGCGGCGTGCGCCACATCATCATCAACTGCTTCACGCCCATCGACGACGGGCGCATGCAGCTGTGCCAATGGCTCTTTCGCAACGACACCGAAGCCGACTGCGCGGCGCAGATGTTGATCGACTTCGACGCGGAGATCACGCGCGAGGACAAGGACATCCTCGAATCGACCGACCCCGATGCGCTGGTCGACACGCGGCGGCGCGGCGTCGAGTATTCGATGGAGTCGGACAGGCCCGGCATGCTGATCCGCAAGCACCTGATGCAGTTGCTTGCGAAGCATGGCGAGGCGGAGGTCTATCGCGGCATGAACAGCGCGACGATTCCCATCGCCAAGGCGGCCTGAGTGCCCGCTCTGTCAGGCCGGTGCTGTGGCGGGGTTCGGGTGCGAGCCGCGCGACGGCGCCTGCTCGTAGCGGTCCATGCCGAGCCCGTCGGTGCGGATGTCCGGCTGCTGGCCCATCACCATGTCCGAGATCAGCTTGCCCGAGCCGCAGGCCATGGTCCAGCCGAGCGTGCCGTGGCCGGTGTTGAGGAACAGGTTCGCGTAGCGCGTGGCGCCGACGATGGGCGTGCTGTCGGGTGTCATCGGGCGCAAGCCCGTCCAGAAGGTCGCGCTCGGCAGGTCGCCGCCCGGGAACAGGTCGCTCACCACTTTCTCGAGCGTGGCGCGGCGTGCCGGGTTCAGCCGCAGGTCGAAGCCGCCGAGCTCGGCCATGCCGCCGACGCGGATGCGGTTGTCGAAGCGGGTGACTGCGACCTTGTAGGTCTCGTCGAGCACCGTCGATTGCGGCGCGAGCGATTCGTCGAGCAGCGGTACGGTGAGCGAGTAGCCCTTGACGGGGTACACGGGAATGTCGAGGCCCAGCGAGGCGATGGCGGCGCGCGAGTAGCTGCCGAAGGCCATCACGTAGCGGTCGGCCGTGAGGATCTTGCCGGTGGTGGTGCGCACGCCGGTGATGCGGCCGCCGTCGGTTTCCAGGCCGTCGATGGCCTGGCCGAAACGGAAGTCCACGCCCAGGCCGCGCGCGATGTCGGCGAGGCCGCGGGTGAAGAGGTGGCAGTCGCCGGTCTCGTCGTTGGGCAGGCGCAGGCCGCCGGTGAGGCGGTCGCGCGCGCCGGCCAGCGCGGGCTCGATGCCGGCGAGAGCATCGCGGTCGAGCAGCTCGTAGGGCACGCCGCATTCCTCGAGCACCGCGATGTCGCGCTGCACCGCGTCGAGCTGCGCCTGCGTGCGAAAGAGTTGCAGCGTGCCGCCGGTGCGGTGCTCGTACGCGAGGCCCGTGTCGGCGCGCAGTTGCTGCAGGCAGCCGCGGCTGTATTCGGCCACGCGCATCATGCGTTCCTTGTTGACCGCGTAGCGCTCGGGCGAGCAGTTGCGCAGCATCGCGGCCATCCAGCGCAGCTGGAACAGCGTGCCGTCGGGGCGGATCGACAGCGGCGCGTGCTTCTTGAACATCCACTTGATCGCCTTCAGCGGAATGCCCGGCGCGGCCCACGGCGTGGAGTAGCCCGGTGACACCTGCCCGGCGTTGCCGAAGCTGGTTTCTTCAGCCGGACCGGACTGCCGGTCGAGCAGTGTCACGTCGGCGCCGGAGCGCGCGAGGTAGTAAGCCGTGGTGGTGCCGATCACGCCGCCGCCCAGAATGATGACTTTCATGGTGTATCTGCTGATTCGTATGGAATCCATGGAATCTAAAGTGCACAATGCAGTGGATTCCATTGTTTTTCAGTGTTTGGCGGTGAAATTCACTGCCGAAAATCATCCAATGCAAGCTGCGAAGTGAAATGCCGGAACTCGACCGAATCGACCGCAAGATCCTCGACCTGTTGCAGCGCCAGGGCCGTGTCTCGATGACCGAACTGGCCGAGCACATCGGCCTTTCCGCCTCGCCCTGCGCCGAGCGCGTCAAGCGCATGGAGCGCGATGGCGTCATCACCGGCTACCACGCGCGCGTGTCGCCCGAGGCGCTGGGCAAGACGCTCCTGGTGTTCGTGGAGATCAAGCTCTCGGCCAAGTCGGGCGATGTGTTCGACAAGGTCAGGCAGGAGCTGCTGCACATGCCCGAGGTGCTCGAATGCCATCTGGTCTCGGGCAGCTTCGACTACCTCGTGAAGGCGCGTCTGAGCGGCATGAGCGAATACCGCCACCTGCTCGGCGACATCCTCAAGAAGTTGCCGGTGGCGGCCGAATCGCACAGCTATGTGGTGATGGAAGAGATCAAGGAAACGCTGGTGCTCGCCGTCGACCGTTGAGCGCCGCGGCTACCATTTCGCCGGCATGCAAGACGACAACACTCCGACGATCACCATCCGACCCTGGCGCCTCGACGACTTCGATGCGGTCAAGGCCATCCTCGACGACACCTTCGCGGGCACGTGGCTGCCGCAGCTCACGCCGGAGGCTCTGGCGGTCTATCGCGAGAGCGGCGAGCCCGTCGGCTACATCGACGAGATGGGGCCCGCGTTCTTCGTCGCGGAGATCGACGGCGAGGTGGTCGGCATGGTCCATTGGGAACACGACTTCGTCCACGCGCTGCACGTGCCTGCAACGCACCAGCGCAAGGGCATCGCGCGTGCGCTCATGGCCTTTGCCGAAGACGGCATGCGGGCCAGCGGCGTCGAACTTGTGCGGCTCGAAACCGACACCTTCAACACGCAGAGCCAGGGCTTCTATCTCGCGCTCGGCTACCGCGAGGCCGACCGTTATCCCGATCTCGAATGGCACAGCGGCTTCACGACCATCCTGTACGTGAAGCCGCTCGCGCGCTGAACTCTTTTTCTTCATCCACCAAGGAACCGGCATGAGCATCACGATCCGCCGCGACGGCACCACCGGCACGCGCCACATCCTCAAGATCCGTAACCACGAGATCCCGGTCGATGCCTCGCCGGCCGGCGGCGGCAGCGATGCCGGTCCCGAGCCGCACGACCTGTATGACGCATCGCTCGCGGCCTGCAAGGCGCTCACGGTGCTGATCTACGCGCGCCGCAAGAGCATTCCGGTGGAAGACATCGAGGTGGTGATCGATCGCGACGACAGCGAGGAGCGCAAGGGCGTCTACCGTCTCAAGTCGGGCCTGCGCCTGACCGGCGACCTGACCGAGGCCCAGCGCGACGAACTGCTGCGCGTGGCAGGCAAGTGCCCGGTGCACAAGCTCATGACCGAGGTGAAGACCGAGATCGAAACCGGCTGGGCCTGATCGTTCATTCCCAGAGTACCGCCTGTCCGCCTTGCTGCCAGGCCTCGGCCAGCGGCATGTAGCGCGCCTCGATCACGCTGCGGCGGATCTTGAGCGTGGGCGTGAGCAGGCCGTTCTCGATGCTCCAGGGTTCGCGCACGACGATCAGGCAGCTCAGCCGCTCGTGCTCTTCGAGCGCGGCGTTGGTGGTGTCCATCAACTGGTGCAGCTCGCGCTTCACCGATTCGCGATCTTCCGCTTGCCCCTGCGGCGACAGCATCACCAGCGCAAAGGGCCGCGGCAGCCCGAGGCCCGCGACGCACACCGTGTCCACCAGCGGGTGGTTGCCCAGGGCGTTCTCGATCGGCACCGGCGCCACGTAGCGGCCCTTGCCGGTCTTGAACATGTCCTTCACCCGGCCAATGATGCGCAGGTACCCGTCGGCGTCGATCACGCCCTGGTCGCCGGTGCGCAGGAACCCGTCGGGCGGCAGCGTCTCTGCGGTGGCCTCGGGCATCTTGTAGTAGCCCAGCATCTGGCCCGGGCCGCGCACCTGGATCTCGCTGTCGTCACCGATGCGGCACTCCACGCCCGGTTCGGGCAGGCCAACCGTGCCGATGCGCACCTTGCCCGGTGGATTGATGTGCGAGATGGCGAAGTTCTCGCTCATGCCGTAGCCCTCGAGCAGATCGAGCCCGAGGCTGCGATACCAGACCAGCACCTCGGGCGAGAGCGGTGCCGAGCCGCTGAACGCCACGCGCACCTGATCGAGCCCGAGCGCGACGAGGATCTTGCGGCGCAGCCGCGCCGACACCACCGGCAACGCGAACGCCAGCTTCTGCAGCCACGGCGGAATCTTCTCGCTCACGCCCTGGCGAAAGCGCACCCACAGCCGCGGCACCGAGAAGAAGAGCGTGGGCCGCGCGCGGCGCAGGTCCTGCTGAAAGGTCTCCAGGTTGTTCGCGAAGAAGACGTGGCAGCCGAAGTACAGCGAGGTCGCCTCGAGCAGCGAGCGCTCCGCCGCATGCGCGAGCGGCAGGTACGACAGCATGCGGTCTTCGGGCGTGACGGCGAACAGCGCGGCCGATACCCCGGCGATGTCGATCATGCTGCCGTAGCTGTGCATCACGCCCTTGGGGAGACCGGTGCTGCCCGAGGTGTAGAGGATGGTCGCGAGCGCGTCGCGCGGGGGCAGGGCGATGTCGGTGAGTGGCGCGTGCATGGTGAGCAGGTCGTTCCATTGCATCACCGGGTTGTCGTGCGGCAGCGGCGACATCGGCAGGCCGATCACTTGCAGCCCGATCGGCAGCGCGTGCTGCAGTTCGGTCCAGTTGTCGGTGGTGCCGTCCATCTTGCCGAGGAACAGGAGGCGCGATTCGCTGTGCTCGAACACATAGCGCGCATTGGCCGCGCTGAGCGTGTAGTACAGCGGAATCGTCACGTGGCCCGCCATCCAGATCGCGAGGTCGGCCATGAGCCAGTGCGCGCTGTTGCGGCCCAGGAGCGCGATGTGGCTGCGCGGCGGCAGCGCGAGGGTCTGCAGGTAGCGCGCGATGCGGCGCGCCTCGTCGGCCACCTGGCGCCATGTGTAGTCGACCGTGTTGCCGTCGGCGAGCGGCTGCGTCAGGTACACCGTGTCGGGCATGGTGCGCTCCCAATGCAGCAGGCGGTGCAGCAGGGTGTCTGTCGAGGTCGTCATGGGCGCGTAGTCCTTGTATCGGAGCAACCATAAGATACATACAGTCCGGACTGTATGTTAGCGTCGACGTCCAATGAGCCCGGTCGAAAATGACGAGGGATTTCCCGGGTACCCTCTGCCGCTCCTGATGAAAACCGCCAAACCGCTTCCCCCATCCGAGACCGTCGCGCCCCCGCCGCCATCGCCGGTACAGGCCCGTCGTACCCAGGCCGAGCGCAGCAGCGCCATGCGCGAGCGCCTGATGGCCGCCGCCATCGAAAGCCTCTCGCAGGATGGCTATGCCGGCAGCACGCTCAGCAGCATCGTGCGGCGTGCGGGTGTCTCGCGCGGCGCGCAGGTGCATCACTACCCGAACAAGCAGGCACTGATGTTCGACGTGGTGGACGACCTGCTGCGCCGTGTCTATGGCGAACTCGGCCGCACGATGCTGTCGATCGCCGACGAAGACGACCGGCTCGACGCGCTGGTCTCGATGCTGTGGAAGGGCATCTACTCGACGCCGATCTTCAGCGCCTACCTCGAACTGCAGGTGACGGCGCAGCGCGACCCGGCGCTCTCGAAAGCATTGGGTGTGATGTGGCAGCGGACCCGCGCGCTGTTCGATCCGGCCATCGAGCATTACTTCGCGCCGCGAGCCGGTGTGGAACCGCAGGTGCTGAAGACCTCGTTCTACCAGCTGACCCATCTGATGACGGGGCTCGTCGCGCGGGGGCAGGACGTGGACCCGGGCGCGTTGGTGGAACAGTTGGCGCTGTGGAAGCGCCAGGCGCGGACATTGATGCGTGCGCGCAAGGTGCAGGCCGCGCCGCCGCGCCCGCCGCAGTGGGGCCAGGGGGAAGACGCCTGATCGCGGCACTCTTCAGTGCATGGCCCGGTACACGCGCACAGCGCGGACCAACTTCTTGTTCGTAGGAGCGATGGCTCTCGCTGCCTCTGCCACGGACTTGAAATAGACTGCCGGCACATTTTGTCGCGCCGGCGCATCGTGCCACGGTAATTTCCGCAGCGCGCGTCGAGCCAAAGCAATCAGGGAGAAGCGCGTGAAGCCGTGGAACGAACGCCATGATCCGGTGCTGGGAGAGTCGTCGCCCGATGGCGCTTCCGCTGCTTCCGCCACCTTCCTGCAGGACCGTCGCGACGAGGATCTCCGTGCCCCGGCATGGCTCTGGGGTGCCGCAGCCATCGTCTTCGTTGCCTATGCCACGTTGAGTCTGATGGTGGCGAACGCGCAGAACGCGTCCGCCACCACACAGGCAGGCGTACTGATCGGCGCGTTCTTCTGGCCATTGCTGGTGGTCGGCGTTACCTGCCTGTGGGAAGAGCGGCGCAATCCGCGTGCCCGCGTCAAGACGTTCCTCGTGACCTGCCTGGTGTTCCTGGTGATCGCCGGTATCACGTTTCTGAGCGTGCGTGGCTATGGGCTTCATCGCTGGAGCAGGTCGTCGTTCTCGGCGGCGGATTTCAAGGCGCAGGCTGTTCGTTGCCTGCGAGAGCGGGACCTGGCCTGTGCCGAATCGAATTGGACCGACTATGTGCGGCTTCGTCCCGACGAGAGCTACGGCATCGTGAATCTGGGCATCGTGCTGAACCAGCAGGACAAGCATGCGGAGGCCGTGGCCCAGTTCGCCAAGGCCTTGAGCCTGGGTGAGGGTGCCTACGATCTGTTCGCGTACTACGCTGACAGCCTGGCCAAGCTGGGCCGGACCGACGAGGCCATCGAATGGTCCTACAAGGCGCTGTCGGTGGTTCCCACGTTGGTCGACGTGCGCAGCAAGCTCGCCAAGCTGCTGGTAGGCGCCGGGCGGCACTACGAAGCGCTCTCGGCGCTGCAGGCCTTCGATTCGCAACGGGTATCGCGCGGGCAATCGCCGTACTTCGAGGCACAACGCATCGCGATCGAATCCGTCATCGATGCCGGTGGAGCGTCGAACGGGCCCGCGGAACGAGAGGCCTTGCGACTCCCCGCCTTCGGCGGTCACTTCTTCGCACCGGTGACGCTTGGCGCGGGCAAGCCGGCACCGTACATGGTGGACACCGGTGCGAGCCGGACGACGATGAGCGATGCGGTCCTGCGCGATTCGAAGGCGAGCTTCAAAGTTGTCGCCACCAATGTCCAGATACAGACCGCGGATGGCCGCAAGGTGCCCGCCCGGACCGTCGTGATCGAGTCGATGAAGCTCGGCCGCTTCGAGCTCAGGAACGTGAGCGCCGTCACCTGCAGTGACTGCGCGGCGCTGCTCGGCCAGTCAACCCTGTCGCAGTTCGACATGCAGTCGTCGAGGGTGCAGGGTGTCGAGTTCCTGACGCTGGTGCCGCGCGGTCGGCAATGAACGGCGGCTAGACGTCGGCTTTCTCGTGGACCCGGGGGCGCTGGTGGAACAGTTGGTGCTGTGGAAGCGCCAGGGCCGGACGCTGATGCGCGCGCGGAAGGTGCGGGCCGCATCGCCGCGTTCGCCGCAATGGGGCCAGGGGAAGACGCCTGATCGGCGTCCTCTTCAGCGCACCACCCGGTACGCGCGCACCGCGCGAACCAGCGCCCACAGCCCCGCTTCTGCCGGCACGTTCTTCTCGTTGAACGACACGGCGATGTACAGGTCGTCGGCCGGCACGTAGGCCACCACCGTGGTGAAGCCCTCGATGCCGCCGCTGTGCCCGAGCATCAGGCCCGGCCCGTCGGGCACGTCATAGAGCTGTACGCCCATGCCATAGGAAGAATTGCCGCCGGCGTACGGACCGAGCATCGCGGGCATGCGGGTGAACATGCGATGCACCGTGTCGTCTGGCAGCACCTTGCCCGAGAGGAGGGCTTGCCAGAAGCGCACGAGATCGCCCGCGGTCGACGCCAGCGCACCGGCCGCGTAGGGCGTGGCGTACTGGTCCGGCGCCTCCACCGGCCGGCCCGCCGCGTGGCCTGTTGCCACCGGCAGTTCGACGCCGGGCTTGCGCATGACGGTGTGCGTGAGCGACAGCGGCCGCAACAGGCGCTTGGCCAGCACGTCGGCCAGCGGCATGCCTTCGGTCTTCTCGACGATCACGCCCAGCATCGCGTAGCCGGTGTTGGTGTAGCTCCAGCTTGTGCCGGGGCAGAACTGCGGCGGCTGCGAGGTGCCGAGCGCGATGATGTCGGCCGGCGCGCGGTACGCCGTGCCGAGCGACTGCAATGCATTGAAGCTCACGAGGCCGTTGGTGTGCCGCAGCAACTGCTCGATGGTGATGAGTCGCGCATTCGGCGCATCGGGAAACCACTTGTCGATGGTGTCTTCGAGTCTCAGGCGCTTTTCTTCGATGAGTTGAAGGACCACCACGGCGGTGAAGGTCTTGCTGGTGCTGGCCACCTGGAAGGGTTGGTCCGCGAAGACCGGCGTGGGCGGCTCCTTGCGCGCCAGTCCGCGCGTGGCGGACCAGAAGCCCTCGGCGGGAATGGCGACCGCGACGCTCGCGGCGGGCACGTGCGAGAGCATCTTGTCGAGCGCGCCATCGAGCGCGGCCCGGAGGTCGGCCGGCAACTCGCCATCGATGGGGCGATGGAAGTCTTTCTGCCACACGGCCTCGGGTGCCGAACGCATCGGCGGACCCGCATAGATGGGCGAGGCCGTGCACGCCGACTGGGCATGCGCGATGCCAAGAGGGAGTGCTGAGAGTGATGCCGCGAGCAGGGCGGCCGCCGAGATCTTCAGCAAAGACATTCGATCCTTTCCGTTCGCACCGCTACTTCGATCCTTCCGCCTGCTTGCGCGCCGCCTCCACGCGCTTCGCATAACGGTCGCCCCAATCGGCCAGCGGCCCGAGCGCCGCATTGAGCGTGGCGCCCAGTTTTGTCTCGGAGTATTCGACGCGCGGCGGAACTTCGTGGAAGGCCTCGCGGTTGACGAGGCCGTCGGTTTCCAGCTCGCGCAGTTGCTGGATCAGCATCTTCTCGCTGATGTCGGGCAGCAATCGCTTCAGCTCGCCAAAGCGGCGCGGCTGCACATGCAGTTCCCACAGGATGACGGCCTTCCATTTGCCGCCGATGACTTCGAATGCGGGCCCGATGCCGCAGTTGTAGGGCTTCTTTGCCTTCATGTGCCGATCCAATACCTACGTTTTGGTAAGTACCTGACTTTATGGTAGGTACTTGACCGTTTGCAAGTGAAATTCCTACGATGCACCCGTCATCACAAACTTGCAACATCTGCATTGGAATCGCCATGAGCAACAAGGAAGTTTCGGTTCTCGGCCTGGGTTCGATGGGCATCACCATCGCGCGGCTTTATCTCGAGCAGGGCTACAAGGTCACGGTGTGGAACCGCACGGTGAACAAGGCCGACGCGCTGGTCGCGCAGGGCGCGGTGCTCGCGCGCAGCGCGGCCGAGGCGATGCGTGCCGCCAAGGTCGCGGTGATGTGCGTCTACGACTACCGCGCCGCCGAAGCCATCCTCGCGATGGAGGGCGTTGCGGCCGCGATGGACGGCCGCCTGCTGGTTCAACTCACAACCGGCAGCCCCAGCGACGCACGCGATGCCGAACAGTGGGCACACCGGCACGGCGCCACCTACCTCGAGGGCGCCATCCAGGCCGCACCGGACCAGATGGGCCAGCCCGACACGCCGATCCTCATGTCGGGCGCGCAAGCCGTGTTCCGCGAGGCCGAACCGCTGTTGAAGGTGCTGGGCGGCGGCACCGTGTACCTGGGCGAGAAGGCCAGCGCCGCGGCGGCGATGGACCTTGCGACGCTCTCCACCATCTACGGCACGCTGCTCGGATTCATGCATGGCGCGCGCATCGCCGAACACGAAGGCTTCGACGTGGCCGAGTACGGCCGCATCGTCGCGGGGATCATGCCGACCTTTGCCGGTTTCCTTCAGCACGAAGGCACCGTGATCCAGTCGGGCGATTTCAAGATCTCGCAGAGCCCGATGCGCATCTCGGTCGAGGCGACGCAGCGCATCCTGCAGACGGCGCAGGAGGCCGGCATCAACACCGAGTTCCCGGCCTTCGCCGCGGGCCTCTTCAAGCGCGCGGACGCGGCGGGGCTCGGCGGGGAAGAGGTTGCGGCGCTGATCAAGCTGTTGCGCTGACCCGGCGTGCCGCACTTCATGCCCACGTCATGAAGCGGATGGCGCGCAGCACATCGGCTTCGCGCTCCATGAGGAAGTCGCCGTGGGAGCAGTTGTCGAGCGTCACGTGGTGCGGGGTCTTCAGCGCTGCCACGAGCCGATTCGCGTCGGTGATGCGTGCGCGGCGATAGATGCGAAGGAAGTCGGCGGCATCCTTGCCGGTTTTCGCATCGAGCGGCATCTCGAGCCATGGCATCAGGTCGCGGTTGTCGGCGAACAGCGCGGTGATCACCAGCGAGGGCGTGCGCACCTGCGTGTAGTCGGGCGAGAACTTGTGGGCTGCAGTGTCCATGGCGGTCTCGAGGCTCTCCGGCGTGTTGGGACGCACGCTGCCATCGGACTGCACGTCGAGCGCGTCGCGCAGGTTCGCTTCGAGCGGTGGCCACCAGCCCTTGAATTTCCGCCGCTGGAATGCGATGGCCGTCTGCATCGACTGGTTGTCCGCGGGCGTCACGACAGGTTCGGCCAACGCCTTGTTCGTGGGCAGTTCCTCGCCGCCGGTATCGCCGTCCACCGTGTAGTCGAACGAGGTGTCCAAGTAGACCAGCCCTTGTACCCGTTCCGGAAACCGGCCCGCAAAGCGCGTGAGCTCGTTGCCGGCGATCGAGTGACCGGCCAGCACCACGCGCTGCAACCCCAGGTCGTCGAGCACCGCTTTCAGGTCGGCAGTGAGATCGTCCACCTCGTAATGCTGCGTGGCGCTCTTCACGGGCAACGGCTTGCCGGAGAGGCCGTAGCCGCGCCGGCTGATCGCCACCACGCGCGAAAAATCATTCGTCAATGCAGGTGCGAGGCTGTCGAAGTAGCGCGCGTTGCCGCCGAGTCCGGCCAGCAGCACGATGACGGGGCCCGCAGTGCCGGGCTTCTGCCAGTCGCGCACCTGCAGCGACACGTCGGGCCCTGTCGAGACCTTCACGCGGCGCTCGGCGGCAGAGGCAACGGGAGGACCCACGCCGATCCCGCTGGGTGAGTTGCCGCCACCTCCGCAGGCCGCAAGAGCCAGCGCCGGTGGCAGGGCGGCCATGGCACGAAGCACGTGCCTTCGCCGGGGTTGAAACCAAACGGGGCGGGTCAGCGAGGAAGGAGGGCTGTTCACGTCGATGTGCTTTCTGGATGGGAGCGCTCCAGTGTGGTTTTCGCACCTGAAGAGTCCCTTCGCCCTTCATGAAGATTTCCTGAAGTCCCCACGCGGGGCGTGGCAGATACTTCGCCCATTCCGACCAATGGGCGACTCCGCCCTGCACATCCCATGAACCTTCTGCTTGTTGAGGACGACCTCGATCTCGGCAACGGCGTGCGCATCGCGTTGGTCAATCAAGGCATGGACGTGGTGTGGGTCCGCCGCCTCGACGACGCCCTGCGCACCCTCGACGGCGGCACCTTCGACATGGTGCTGCTCGACCTGGGCCTGCCCGATGGCGACGGGCTCGATCTGCTGTTCCGCCTGCGCCGAGACCGGCAGATCCTGCCAGTGCTGGTGCTGAGCGCGCGCGATGCGCTCAACGACCGTCTGCGGAGCCTCGACGACGGCGCGGACGATTACCTCGTCAAGCCCTTCGCGCTGGCCGAGCTGCTGTCGCGCGTGCGGGCACTGGCGCGCCGCAGTTACGGCTTCAACGACGAGACCATCCGCATGCGCGGCCTCGCGCTGCACGAGCCGACGCGCGGCGTGATCGTCGACGGCGAGCCGGTCGAGTTGTCGCGCTGCGAGTTCGACCTGCTCGCGCTGCTGCTCAAGCGCACCGGCCGCGTGGTCACGCGCCGCGTGATGGAAGAGCAGGTGCTGCCCGGCGGTCAGGCCAACGGCAGCAACTCGCTCGAGGTGCACATCTCCAACCTGCGCAAGAAGATCGGGCAGGGCTACATCCGCACGGTGCGCGGCATCGGCTACGTGATCGACGTGCAGTCGCTGGTGCGGAGCACGACCAAATGATGCAGGCCCTGGCGCTGCGCTGGAAGAAATGGAAGCAGCCCTCCCTGATGCGGCGCCTGCTGCTCGCGCAGATGGTCGTGGTGGCGCTGTTGTGGACCATGGCCATCGCGCTCCTGCTCTACGACTCCTACGAAGACCCCGAGCTGTTGAAGTACCAGAAGATCTTCCACGCCATCACGACGATTGCGGAGAACCTGGCCGACCGGCCCGACCGCCAGCAGGAGACGCTGGCCGCCTTCGACCAGGTGCTGGTCGAAGCCTCGGGCGATGGCGATGCCGCCTCGGACACGGCTGCCGTGCTGCAGGTCTGGCAGAAGGACCGGCTGATCTACCGCTCCACCGCTGGCGTGCCCGTCATCCTCAACACGGTGCTCAACCGCATCGAGACCGTGGAGGCGGGAGGCCGTGCATGGCGTGCGCGCACGCACGTCTCTGCCAATTCCGACACGCGCGTGATGTTGGCCGAGCCGAGCGTCTGGCGGCTCACTGTCACCATGGCGTACCGGGGCTACTACCTGCTGCCGCTGGTCATCAGCC
The DNA here is from genome assembly GCF_024701975.1 of Variovorax sp. ZS18.2.2. GTDB lineage: Bacteria > Pseudomonadota > Gammaproteobacteria > Burkholderiales > Burkholderiaceae_C > Variovorax. The sequence continues at coordinate 192,799 of NZ_JANLNM010000003.1, read as the reverse complement.
TGCCGTTCCTGATCTTCCCGGCGTGGCTCTCGATGCGCGTCGCGCTGCGCCCCTGGCGGCAGGTGACCAAGGAAACCTCCGAGCGCGGACCGGCCGACATGACGCCGCTGTCGTACACGCCGCCGCACAAGGAATTGCAGCCGCTGGTGCAGAGCATCAACAGCCTCTTGCAGCGCGTGCGCGACAGCACCTCGCGCGAGCGCAGCCTGATCGCCGATGCGGCCCACGAGCTGCGAACGCCGCTCGCGGCCATGCGCGTGAACGTCGAAGCGTTGAAGGAGCAGAGCACCGACGAAGGCCAGCGCGAACTCATGGGCAACCTCTTGCGCAGCAACGACCGTGCCGCGCGGCTGGTGGGGCAACTGCTGCAGCTCATGCGCAGCGATGCGGTGCTGCATGGCGACCTGCCGGTCATGCTGTCGCTCGATGCACTGGTGCAGGACCGGCTGGCCATGATCGAAGGCCTTGCCAGTGCCCGGGGCGTGGAGCTGGAACTCGAATGCGCGGGCAGCGTGCCGGTGCTGGGCGAGCGCGAAAGCCTGGTCTCGATGATCGACAACCTGATCAACAACGCCATCAAGTACAGCCCGGCGAACGGAACGGTCCTGGTGAAGGTGGCCAGTGAGGGTGACCGGGCGGTGCTGACCGTGGCCGACCAGGGCCCCGGCATTCCGCCCGCGTTGCGCGAGCGGGTGTTCGACCGGTTCTTCCGCAACCCCGACCAGACGCAAAGCGGCAGCGGGCTGGGCCTGGCCATCGTCAAGTCGGTGGTGGACCGGCACAGCGGCGAAGTGGTGCTCGCGGAGGCCGAGGGCGGCGGGCTGCTGGCCACGGTGCGGCTGCCGCTGGCAGCGGCCGAGGCGCCCCAGCCCATGCTCAGCCTCTGAAACCTCCCTCCGGACACGGCCAAAGGGCCTGGTCAGGTCCATTTTGGGGCGGAGATTTACAATGCCCGGCTACCCCCGGCGCCGTCTACAGGACACTTTCAACAATGAAGTGGGTCATTCTTGCAATCTTCGCGCTCAGCGCGCTCTACGTTCACTTCCGCGGGCAGGTCCGGCATCGTTTCTTCAGACAGCTCTCTGATCACTCGACCTTCCTCGCGCCGCTGAACGTCTTCATGTACCTTTTCTCGAAGGTGCCCGGTACGCCGTACCTGTCGCCCGCGCAGTTCCCCGAGATGCGCGTGCTCGAGGAGAACTGGGAAGTCATCCGCGAAGAGGCGCTGGCCATGCGCAACGGCGGCAGCATCAAGGCCTCGAGCCAGTTCAACGACGTGGGCTTCAACTCCTTCTTCAAGAGCGGCTGGAAGCGCTTCTACCTCAAGTGGTACGACGAGGCACATCCCTCGGCCGCCGTCCTGTGCCCGCGCACGACCGAACTGCTCAAAGGCATCGGCACCATCAAGGCGGCCATGTTCGCCGAGTTGCCACCCGGCAGCCGCCTCGTGCGCCACCGCGACCCCTTCGCCGGTTCGCTGCGCTACCACCTGGGCCTGTGGACGCCGGGTGTCGAAGGCTGCTACATCGACGTGGACGGCCAGCGCTACCACTGGCGCGACGGCGAGGCCGTGGTGTTCGACGAGACCTTCATCCACTATGCCGAGAACACGACTGATCACGACCGCGTGATCCTGTTCTGCGACATCGAGCGCCCGCTGAAGTACCGCTGGGCCAGCGCGGTGAACCGCTGGTTCGCGAAGAACCTGCTGGCTGCTGCGAGCTCGCCCAACGATGCGGGCGACAAGACCGGCGGCATCAACCGCGCGTTCAAGTACATCTACCAGATCCGCGTGATCGGCAAGCGCCTGAAGGCCTGGGACAAGCGGGCTTACTACCTCGTGAAGTGGTCCATCTTCGGCGGCCTGGCCCTCTGGATCTTCTGGTAGCCAAGCCGCATTCTTTGAAGGGCCGGGCCGCCTGACCGTGCGGCTCAGGCTTCGGCCAGCACCAGCCGTTCGCGCTTTGTGCGTGCCCAGCTGACGAGCACCGCGAGCAGCGTGCCGCCGATCACATCGAGCAGCACGTGCTGCCGCGTCGCCAGCGTCGAGTAGACGATGCCGAAGGCCCACAACAGGTTCACCCATTGCGTCCACCAGGGCGCGCCCACGCTGCGCAGCTGACGACCCAACAGCACGGCCGTGAACACCGCAAAGGCCACATGCAGCGAAGGAAAGGCGTTGCCGCCCACGTCGGTCGCCTTGAGGAACTGCAGCGCCGGGTACTGCGACCAGTCGACCGCGAACACCGGCACCGTGGTCGGAAAGAACCAGAACACCGCGAGGCCGATGGCCGCCATGGCCGCGGCGCCCCGCGCGCAGGCCCACAGCTCGGCCTTGTCCTTCGCGAAGGCCGGCGCCAGCGAGATGTAGAACCACAGCGAGCCGTACAGCAGCATCGCGTCGTCGCTCACGCCCACCCAATGGTCGACCGGTGTGAGCGGCATCACCGTCGGCGTCGACGGCGGGTTGTGCATCACCCAGAAGTACAGGAAGAAGAACCCCGAGATGCCGAGCGTGGTGCCGATCATCTTCACGATCCAGAGCGTCGCGAACCGCTGTCCCAGCGCCAGATACCAGGGCACGGAAGGAAGGGATGCGGGGCTCGGGCGGGATGTCATCACCGATGCGGCTTTCGGGAGGGGGAGCGCCACAGCTTATGCAACTGCATTGCGCGAACATTGCGCTGCCCCGCATGGGGCCTCTCCTAGAATGTCCCGCCCACCCGTTCGCACCGCCCATCCCTCATGAGAATCCTGCTCGTCGAAGACGAAACCGATCTGGCGCAGGCGCTTGCGTCGGCCCTGCGTCAGAACCAGGCGGTGGTCGATGTGGCGAGCTCCTTGCGCGAAGCCGAAGAGGCCGCGCTCGGCGCGCAGCACGACGTGATCGTGCTCGACCGCGGCCTGCCCGACGGCGACGGCCTCTCGCTCGTGGCGTTCCTGCGGCAGAACGACATCGCCGCCGCCGTGCTTGTGCTCACCGCCATGTCCGATGTGGCCGAGCGCGTGCTAAGCCTCGATGGCGGCGCCGACGACTACCTCGCCAAGCCCTTCTCGATGGACGAGCTCATGGCGCGCATACGCGCACTGGCGCGCCGCCCCGCAGTGCGCGCGAGCCTCGTCATGGCGCTCGGGCAACTGCGCTTCGAGCACCACACGCGACAGGTCCATGTGGGCGAGGTCTGCCTCACGCTCCCGCGGCGCGAACTGCTGGTGCTCGAAGCCCTGCTCGAGCACCGCGGCCGCACGGTGCAGCGCGAAGCACTGCAGGACCGCGTTTACGGCCACAAGGACGACATCCAGTCCAACGCGCTCGACACGCATGTCTCGCGCCTGCGCTCCAAGCTCGACAAGGCCGGCGCGCGGGTCGAGATCCATGCGATTCGCGGCGTGGGCTACCTCATCTGCGCGGTGTCGACGGCATGAGCTTGTTCTCGCTGCGCTGGCGCCTGATCTGGAGCCTGATCCTGCTGCAGGTGGTGGTCGGCTCGCTGGTGTTGAGCGGCTTCATCGGGCTGGCCTGGGCGCTCGGGCGCGTGAGCGATGAAAACGGCCAGGAGACGGTGGCGGTGATCGGGCGTGCGATGGTGCGCGGTGCCGATGGCCGGCTGGCCATCGAGCCGACACGGGAGTTGCGCGGCCTGCAGCAAGCCGACCCGCCGCTCTGGTTCATTGCGCGCGACGGTCGCGGCTCGGAGGTGCGCGGCGGCGAGGTGCCGCCCGTCTACGCAGCGCTCATGAATGCGTTCGGCGATGTGGAGCGCATGGCCATCGATCCGGAGAACGACAACACCCGGCCCAAGGCCCGCTTCGAGCGCGTCGAGACTCGCGCGGGCCCAATCGCCGTGATGGCGCAGACCGGCGGCCCGCTGACGATGAAGAACACGCTCAAGGGAACTGGCATCGCGTTCCTGTGGCTGGTGGCGCCGATGGCGCTGCTGACCAGCCTGGGCGTGATCCTGGCCACACCCTTCGTGGTGAAGCGCGGGCTGAGGGGCGTGATCGCCACCGCGGAGCATGCCGAGGGCATCGACGTGCACGAGCGCACCACGCGGCTGCCGCTGGTCAACGTGGCGAGCGAGATCCGCCCGCTGGTCAATGCCGTCAACCGCGCCTTCGACCGGCTCAACGAAGGTTACGACCGGCAGGAGCGCTTTTTGGCCGATGCCGCGCACGAACTGCGCACGCCGATCACCACGTTGCAGATCCACCTCGAGGGCCTGCCGAACGATCCGCTCAAGGTGAAGCTGATGCAGGCATCGGCGCGGCTGGCCACGCTGGCCGAGCAGTTGCTCGACCTGCAGCGGCTCGACCACCTCGTGCCGCAGGAGCAGCAGGTGGACCTGAAGGCGTTGTGCGAGCGCGTGGCGGCCGACATCGCGCCGCTGGCGATCCAGAACCGCTGCACGCTCTCGGTCGATGCACCGCAGGCGCTGACGGTGCGCGGCGATGCGCCGTCGCTCGAGCGCGCGCTCACCAACCTGATCCAGAACGCCATCGAGCATGGCGGGCAGGGCTGCGACATCGAGGTCCGGCTGTGCGAGCCCTCATGCATCGAGGTGCTGGACTCGGGGCCCGGGATTCCCGAGGCGGACCGCGAGCGCGTGGTGGCGCCGTTTCACCGGCTCGTGCCGCGTGGGCGGGGTGCGGGGCTGGGGCTTCATCTCGTGGCCGAAGTCGCGCGTTTGCATCGCGGGCAACTGACCATCGGGTCGAGCGAATCGGGCGGCGCGAAGATGCGGCTGGAGCTGAACCTCGACGCGTGAAAACCCCGTCGCCATGAACGCCATCGACCGGCTGCCCGACCCCACGAACCTTGCGAGCGCGCAAGCGTTGATCGCGCGCGTGCAGGCGGTGCTCGATGCCCAGGGGCTCGCCATGCGGGCACCGCCGCCCGAGCCCACCACCTGCTGCGGACGCGGCTGCAACGGCTGCGTGTGGGAGGGCTGGCTCGCCGCGGTGAACTACTGGCGCGACGAGGCTTCGCTGCTGCTGGCCTAGCGCTGGCCTAGCGCGCTTCCCAGAACCCGCGGTGCGTGGCGATCATTTCCTCGGCCACCTCTGGCACCGGCCCGATCACCTCGACCTCTTTCTGCCCGCGCGCGAACACTTCGCGGCAAGGCAGGCTCAGCGTCGGGTTCTCGGGGTGGTCGCCCGTGAGCGCGAGCAGCGCGGATTCTTCCGCGCCGTAGACCACGCGCCCGATGTTCGCCCAGTAGCTCGTGCCCGCGCACATCGCGCAGGGCTCGAAGGTGGTCACCAGCGTGCATTGCCACAGGTAGTCGGCCGGCCAGTTCTGTGCGGCGTGGCGCGCCAGCGTGGCCTCGGCGTGATTCACCGTGTCGATGTTGCCCTGCTCGGCGAGGATGGTCTCGCCGTCGGGCGCGACGAGCACCGCGCCGAAGGGATGGCGGCCCATCGCCATCGCGCGGCGGGCCACTTCGTCGGCGCGCCGCAGCGCGCGAAGGATCTGGTCGTGGGTCATGCCTCGATTATTGGTTCTGTGAACCGCGGTGCGCCCAACCGGTTGTGTGCTTCTCGATCACGCTGAAGAGTTCGTACATCAGCATCGCCATCGCGCCCACCACCATCAGGCCCGCGAAGGCCAGGCCCATCTGCATGGCCGAGCCGGCGGAGATCAGCAGGTAGCCGATGCCCTCGTTGGCGGCAGTCATCTCGCTCACCGTGGTGCCGACGAAGGCCAGCGTGATCGCCACCTTCAGCGAGCCGAAGAAGTAGGGCATGGAGCGCGGCAGGCCGATCTTCATGAGCACGTCCCAGCGCTTGGCGCCGAGCACGCGCAGCACGTCTTCGAGCTCGGGCTCGAGCGTGGCAAGGCCGGTCGCGATGTTGACCATGATCGGGAAGAAGCTGATCAAGAAGGCCGTGAGAATCGCCGGCCCCGCGCCGATGCCGAACCACACCACGAGGATGGGCACGAACGCCGCCTTGGGCAGCGCGTTGAAGGCCGTCATGAGCGGATAGATCGCCGCATACGCGATGCGCGAACTGCCGATGACGAAGCCCATCAGCACCCCCACCACGATCGCGAGGCCGAAGCCCGCCATCGTGACCCAGAAGGTGCGCCACGCGTGGCCCGCGATGATTTCCTTGAACTCCCAGAACTGCGTCCAGATGCGCCAGGGGCTCGGGAAGATGAAGTCCGAGACCTCGAAGCCCGCGCAGATGATCTGCCACAGCAGGAGCACCGCGACCAGCAGCAGCCAGGGCGACCAGCGTTCGATTTGCTTGGTGTTCTTCATGGCGCCGCTCAATGAGAGACCGCGGCGGCCGTCTGCGCCGCGCTGATGCCGGTGTTCCGGATCGCGCCGATGTGCCCGCGCAGTTCCAGCACGATGTCGGTGAACTCCTTCGTGTAGGTGAGCTCGAGTTCGCGCGGACGCGGCAACTCGATCTCGCGCTTCACCACGAAACGGCCCGGGCTCTTGCTCATCACGTAGACCGTGTCGGCCAGGAACACCGACTCGCGCAGGTCGTGCGTCACCAGGATCACGTTGAACTGCTGCTCGGTCCAGAGGTCGCGCAGGATGCACCAGAGCTCCTCGCGCGTGAACGCGTCGAGCGCGCCGAAGGGCTCGTCGAGCAGCAGCATCTTGGGCTCGTGGATCAGCGCACGGCAGATGCTCGCGCGCTGCTGCATGCCGCCCGAGAGCTGCCACGGAAACTTGTCTTCGTAGCCCGCGAGGCCCACCTTCTGCAGCAGCTTGCGTGCGCGCTCGACGTATTCCTTGCGCTTGGCCTTGAAGTTCGAGCGGTAGGGCTCGACGATCTCCAGCGGCAGCAGCACGTTGTCGACCGTGGTGCGCCACGGCAGCAGCGAGGGCGCCTGGAAGGCCATGCCCGAGATCTTGAGCGGCCCGGTCACAGGTGCGCCGTCGATGCGGATCTTGCCCATCGACGGCATCTTGAGCCCCGTGGTGAGCTTCATGAAGGTCGACTTGCCGCAGCCCGAGGGGCCGACGATGGCGATGAATTCGCCGCGCTTGACCTTCAGGTCGATGGCCTCGACCGCGAAGTGGTTCTCGCGCAGCAACTCCTCGTTGTAGGCGAGCCAGACGTCCTGGAAGTCGACGAAGGGGGCGGCGTTGCTCGGTGCGCCTGCCATCACTTGCGCAGGATTCCGCTGAGTTCGGCGGCCGGTGGCAGCATGGCGGCCGTCCACACGGCATCGGGGCTCACGCGGGTCTTGGTGTTGAAGGCGTCGGACACCTGCGAGGCCATGAGCGACATGCGGCCCGCGTTGACGCCGCCGAAGCCCTCGGCGCGCGCATCGGCGCTGTTGATCACCGTGTCGATGGCCAGCTGCAGGCGGCGGGTTTCGAGCTTGCTGTCGATGATGCCGTCGCGCGCCTTCACCGATTCGATGCCCATCGCGGGGTTGGCGATGACTTCCTTGGCGCCCTTGGCGAAGGCCGAGAGGAATTTCTTCACCGCCGTCGGGTTTTCCTTGATGAGCTTGGGCGACGCGATGATCACGTTGCCGTAGAGCTTCACGCCGTAGTCGGGGTAGGGGAGGATCACTACGTCTGCCGCCTTGGCGCCGCGCGCCTCGAGGTTCAGCAGCGACGTGAAGGTGAAGCCGGTGATGGCGTCGATGTCGCCGCGCATCAGCATGGTCTCGCGCAGCGTCGGGTCCATGGCGGTCCAGTTGACCGCGCCGATGTTGTTGGCCTTGGCGAAGATCGGGAAGGCGCGGCGGCCCGCGTCGAACACCGGCGCGCCGAGTTTTTTGCCGGCCAGGTCCGAAGGCTTCGTGATGCCGCTCTTCTTGAGCGCCATGACCGAGGCCGGCGTGTTGTTGTAGACCATCATCACCGCGACCGGCTTGTTCGGGCTGTCGGGGTTGTTGGCGTGGAATTCCATCAGCGCCGCGAGGTCGGCAAAGCCCATCTCGTAGGCACCCGAAGCCACGCGCGTGACCGTGCCGCCCGAGCCATTGCCCGCGTCGATCGTCACGTCCAGGCCGGCCGCCTTGAAGTAGCCCTTGGCGGCGGGGTGCAGGAAGAGCGCCGCCGGTCCTTCGAAGCGCCAGTCGAGCTGGAACTTGATCGGCGTCGGGGCTTGGGCAAAGGCTGGTGTGAGGCCGAAGCTGAGGGCCGAGGCGGCGAGGAAGGACTGGAGCAGTAAGCGCTTGTTCATACGGGATCCGTGAAGGTGAATGCTTCGGCATTCAAGCAAAAACGGTGCCCGCACGCGATTGGTGCGAACCCTTCCGGCGGCCAGGGCGCCTGGTCAGAGCGCGGCGCCGATCTTGCGCAGTTCGGCAATCTGCGGCGCCTTGGGCAGCCAGACCTTGTCGAACTCGGCAATGACCGGCGCGGGGTTGTAGCCGGCGCCGCTCTTGATGGCAATGCCGCTGGCCTTGAACTTGTCGATCAGGCCGAGCTCGGTGGTCACGATGTCCTTGATCTGCGCGTCGAGCGATTGCTTGACCAGGTCGGTGATCAGCGTCTTGTCCCTGGCGTCGAGCGTCTGCCAGATGCGGCCCGACACCAGCGGGGCGAAGGGCATGAACAGCGCGTTCATCGGCAGCATGGTTTTCGAGACGCGGTCGAAGCGCTGGTTCCAGGAGAACTCGATATCCGCCTCGAGCCCGTCGACCTGGCCATTGGCCATGGCGTCGAACACGCCCGGCGTGGGGATGGGCGTGGGCGCGGCGCCCAGCAGCTGGTAGAAGTCGCGGTACACCGGCGTGGGGTTGATGCGCAGCTTCATGCCCTTGAGGTCGGTAGGCGTCGAGATGTCCTTGGTTGCGAACACCACGCGCATGCCGGTGATGCCCCAGCCCAGGCCGATGGTGCCCGTTTCACGCGGCAGCACGTCGAGCAGCTTCAGCGCGGCGGGCGTGCGCACCAAGGAGGCGACGTTGGTGGTCGAGCGCACGAGATACGGCGCGTTGATGGCCGCCACGCTCGCCACGCGCGAACCCAGTTCGGCCGCCTGGATCCAACCCATGTCCAGCGCGCCGGACTGCAGCTGCTGCATCATGGCCGACTCGTTGCCCAGCTGGCCCGAATGGAACACCGTGGCGCTCAGCCGGCCGTCGGTGGCCTTCTTGAGTGCTTCACCGAAGCCCACCGCGGCGCGGTTCCACGAGTGGCCCGCAGGCGTGATGAGGCCGAGGCGGAATTCCTTGGTGGTTGCGGCACGCGACACGGTGCCGAAGAAGGCGGTCGACGCGGCGGCGGTGCCGGCTGCGGCCTGGACGAACTGGCGGCGGGAGAGGGACATGCGAGGCTCCGGTTGAGTGAAGAGAAAAGCAAGAGGGCGCTACTTGATGAGTGCGAGCGACAGGCTTGGGTACAGCGACAGCAGCACCAGTGCCACGCAGCAGATCAGGAAGAACGGCAGCGTGACGATGAACATCTTTCCGGGCTTCGCGCCGGTCACCGCAGAAGCCACGAAGAAGCTCAGGCCCACGGGCGGCGTCATCAGCCCGAGCACGAGGTTGATCACCACCACCACGCCGAAGTGGCGCGGGTCGATGCCGTAGATCTCGGTGGCGATGGGCAGCAGGATCGGCACGGTCATGATCAGGCCGGGAATGCCGTCTATCACGGTGCCGATCACCAGCAGGATGAGGTTGACCAGCAGCAGGAAGGTGATCGGATCCTTCGCGACGGTCTGGATCCATGCGGCCGTGGCCTGCGGCACCTTGCCGTAGATCAGCAGCCACGAGAACACGGCAGCGGCCGCAACCAGGAACAGCACCACCGCCGAGTAGATCGCCGACTTCAGCAGGATCTGCGGAATCATCGCGAAGCGGAATTCCTTCGTGACGTAGCGCCCGACCAGCACTGCGGCCACTGCGCCCACCGCCGCCGATTCGGTCGGGTTGGCGACGCCGCCGAGGATCGAGCCGACGATGACGATGGGAATCAAGAGCGTCGGGCAGGCCGTGAGCATCGTGTGCAGGCGCTGTTTGATCGTGCGCTTCTCGGTGCGCGGGTAGTTGTAGATCAGGCCCATGCACGCGATGACGATGAAGAACAGCACCGTGAGGATGACGCCGGGAATGATGCCGGCGATCAGCATGTCGCCCACCGCCACCTGCGCCAGCACGCTGTACACCACGAACATCACCGACGGCGGAATGATCGGCCCGAGCATGCCGCCGTACACCGTGATGCCGGCGGCGAAGGTCTTGTCATAGCCCTGCTTCTCCATCTCCGGCACCATGATCTGGCTCATGATCGCCACCTGCGCGGTGGCCGAGCCGATGATCGACGACACCAGCATGTTGGCCAGGATGTTCACGTAGGCGAGGCCGCCCTTGACCGAGCCGATGAAGGCCAGCGCCAGGTCGACCAGCCGCCTGGTGATGCCGCCGCCGTTCATGATCTCGCCGATCAGGATGAAGAGCGGAATGGCGATCAGGCTGTAGCTGTCGACGCCGCCGAACATCTGCACCGGGAACGACTGGAACAGCACCGTGTCGCCCGAATTGAGGATGTAGACGATGCCCGAGAGGCAGAGGCAGGCGCCGATCGGCACGCCGACCAGCATGATCAGCAGAAAGAATGCGGAGGTCAGCATGTCACCGGCTCCGGGAGGGGTTGTTCCAGGAACGCCGCGGAACGCGCTTTGCTCCCTGCAAGGTGGTTGGCGAAGCGGCACGAAGTGCGCACAGACTGGAGGTGGGCTCTTGTCATTTCAGTTCACTGCATCGGCGTTGACGACGTGGAACTCGTCGTGCACGCGCTTGGGCTGCAGGCCGAGGTCCTCGATGAGGTTGGACAGCGCATGCACGCTGAGGGTGAGCGAGAAGACCGGCAGGATGATCTGGACGAGCCATGTCGGCCAGTCGAGCGTCTGGGTTTTCTCGGTGTAGAGGAAGTTGAAGCTTTCCGCAGCGAACTCTTTCGCATCGAAGCCGTGGCGCACGATGCCGACCGGGTCCATCCACAGCCAGCACATCGCCAGCAGGGCCAGGCCGAGCAGCAGCACGCCGCCGGAGGCGCCGGCCTTGGCGATGCGCGCGGCTTTTGCGCCGAGCTTGTCGGTGAGCAGCGTGACCGCAAAGTCGAGCCGCAGCCGCGTCATCGCCGAGGCGCCGATGAAGGTGAGCCAGACCACGCAGTACACCGAGGCTTCGTCCACCCAGTAGAGCGGGAAGCCGCCGTAGCGGGTGACCACGTTCAGCAGGACCAGTGCGATGAGCAGGCCCATCAGGCCGGAGAGCAGATGGCGCTCGCAGCGCAGGACGAAGTCCGATGTGTCGAGCATCCGGCGGGAAATGCCGCCACGTTTCAAGGCGTGTTCTTCCATGTGTTGTGTGTGGTTCTGCGGTGAGGAGGATCTGTTTAAATATATTAGTAAGATATTTGAAATATCCAATCAGGGTATTAGCAGATTGCATGCCAGCCGAAATGATGGTTGAGGTGCCGGAAACGGGCTGCCCGATGGCCGCAATGGCACTGTCGTGGCGCACCCCGGACGCCGTGGGCGCGGCAGACGAAAAAAAGCCCCGCTGCGTTCACCGCAGCGGGGCGTCGGTATCAGGCAGGCTGCAGGCTACTTCAGCGCCGTCGTCGCATTCGCCACAGCCAGCGCCGTCATGTTCACGATCCGCCGCACGGTCGACGAAGGCGTCAGCACATGCGCCGAGCCCGCGCCGCCCAGGAGGATCGGGCCGACCGTGATGCCGTTGGCGCCGGTCATCTTCAGCACGTTGTAGAGGATGTGCGCCGAGTCGAGGTTCGGGCACACCAGCAGGTTGGCTTCGCCGGTGAGCGTGGTCTCGGGCAGGGCGGTGCGGCGCACTTCTTCGGAGAGCGCGGCGTCGCCGTGCATTTCGCCGTCGCACTCGATGTCGGGTGCCATCTGCGCGAACAGGTCGCGCGCCAGACGCATCTTGCGGGCCGACCCGCGGCTCGAGGTGCCGTAGTTCGAATGTGAGAGGAAGGCCACCTTCGGCGGCAGGCCGAAGCGGCGCACCTCTTCGGCCGCCATCAGCGCGATGCTCGCGAGCATCTCGGCACTCGGGTCTTCATTGACGTTGGTGTCGGTGATGAACACCGTGCGCTTCTCCAGCGTGAGCGCGTTCAGCGTCGCGAAGCCCGGCGCGCCGCGCTTCAGGCCAATCAGGTTGCGGATGTGCTCCAGGTGCACGTCGAAGCGCCCGACCAGGCCGCAGATCATTGCGTCGGCATCGCCCAGGTGCAGCATCAGCGCGGCGATGGTGGTGTTGGAGCGGCGCACCATGGTCTTGGCGGCCTCGGGCGTCACGCCGCGGCGGCCCATGAGCTTGTGGAAGGCCTCCCAGTACACGCGGAAGCGCGGGTCGTCTTCGGGGTTGACGATTTCCACATCGGTGCCGACGCGGATGTGCAGGCCCGCCTTCTTGATGCGCGCCTCGATCACGGCGGGGCGGCCCACCAGGATCGGGTGCGCCAGGCCTTCGTCCACGGCCAGTTGCGCGGCGCGCAGCACGCGCTCGTCCTCGCCTTCGGCGTACGCCACGCGCTTGGCGGTGGCCAGCTTGGCGGCGGTGAACACCGGGCGCATGAACATGCCGGTCTGGTAGACGAAGCGCGTGAGGTGCTGGCGGTAGGCCTCCATGTCCTCGATGGGGCGGGTGGCCACGCCGGAGGCGGCGGCGGCCTTGGCCACGGCGGGGGCGATGCGCAGTATCAGCCGCGAGTCGAAGGGCTTGGGAATGATGTAGTCGGGACCGAAGGCCAGCTCCTGCCCCGCGTAGGCGGTCGCCACTTCTTCGCTGATGTCGGCCTTGGTGAGGTCGGCGATCTCGCGCACGCAGGCCAGCTTCATTTCTTCCGTGATCTTGGTGGCGCCGCAATCGAGCGCGCCGCGGAAGATGTACGGGAAGCACAGCACGTTGTTGACCTGGTTCGGATAGTCCGAGCGGCCCGTGGCGATGATGCAGTCCGGCCGCACGGCCTTGGCCAGCTCGGGCCGGATCTCGGGCTCGGGGTTGGCCAGCGCCAGGATGATGGGCTGCGTGCCCATGGTCTTGACCATCTCGGCCGTCATCACGCCGGGGGCCGAGCAGCCGAGAAACACATCGGCGTCCTTCACCACGTCGGCCAGGGTGCGGGCGCCGGTGTCTTTCTGGGCGTAGCGGGTCTTGGATTCGTCGAAGCCGCCTGCGCGGCCCACGTAGATCAGCCCCTTGGAGTCGCAGGCATGGATGTTGGCGGGCTTGGCGCCCAGGCCCACCATCACGTCGAGGCAGGCGATGGCGGCCGCGCCGGCGCCCGAGACGGCGATCTTCACGTCCTCGATCTTCTTGCCGACGAGCTCCAGGCCGTTGAGGAGGGCTGCGGCCGAGATGATCGCCGTGCCGTGCTGGTCGTCATGGAACACCGGGATGTTCATGCGCTCGCGCAGCTTCTTCTCGATGTAGAAGCACTCGGGCGCCTTGATGTCTTCCAGGTTGATGCCGCCCAGCGTGGGCTCCAGCGCCGCGATGATGTCGACCAGCTTGTCGGGGTCGTTCTCGGCCAGCTCGATATCGAACACGTCGATGCCGGCGAATTTTTTGAACAGGCAGCCCTTGCCTTCCATCACCGGCTTGGCGGCCAGCGGGCCGATGTTGCCCAGGCCCAGCACCGCGGTGCCGTTGGTGATGACGCCGACCAGGTTGCCGCGCGCCGTGTATTCGGTGGCCAGCGACGGGTCGGCGGCGATGTCGAGGCAGGGATAGGCCACGCCCGGCGAATAGGCCAGCGACAGGTCGCGCTGGTTCAGCAGGGGCTTGGTGGGGGTGATCGAAATCTTGCCCTTGACGGGCGAGCGGTGGTATTCGCGCGCTGCCTCGCGAAGTGCTTCTTCTGCGGGGGAGAGGGGTGCAGCCATGAAATGTCTCCTTGTTTCTGTCGGGCAATGAGGCTACCGCAAAAGCATGACCAGTTCCCGGAGGGGGAATGCCGAAAACGCCTGAGCCCATAGCCCGGGCAAAAGGGGGTGGCCGGTTCGCTAAACTCCGGCGCTGGTAACCATGGTGAATTAAGGTTAACCATAGGTACGGCCGAGCCTTGCCGCCGGGGGCGGCGGGCATCGTCAACCCACATACAAAGACAACGGAGGGGCAGCGCATGACACCCGGACCTTTCACCACCACCGACCCCGACGTCGTGGTCATCGGCGGCGGCCCTTCGGGCTCCACCGTGGCCGCGCTGCTGGCGGACAAGGGCCACGACGTGGTGCTGATCGAGAAGGCGCAGCACCCGCGCTTTCACATCGGCGAGTCGCTGCTGCCGATGAACATGCCGCTCTTTGACCGGCTGGGCGTGCGCACCGAGGTCGAGGCCATCGGCATCAAGAAGCATGGCGCCGAGTTCGTCTCGCCCTGGCACGACCACACGAGCCACTTCGATTTCGGCCAGGCGATGGACAAGAGTTTTCCGTACGCGGTGCATGTGCGCCGCTCGGAGTTCGACGAGCTGCTGTTCCGCCATGCCGGCAATCGCGGCGCGCGCACCTTCGAAGGCCAGCGTGTCACCGGGGTGGACATGGATGCCGGCAAGGGAACCCCCGACAACCGCCCGCTGGTGAAGATCAAGGCCGACGACGGCACCGAGACCCAGTGGCGCCCGCGCTTCGTGATCGACGCGAGCGGACGAGACACGCTGCTGTCGAACCAGTTCGACGCCAAGCAGCGCAACCGCAAGCACGCGAGCGCGGCGCTCTACGGCCACTTCGCCAACGCCGAGCGCCGGCCGGGCCGCTTCGAGGGCAACATCTCGCTGTTCTGGTTCGACCATGGCTGGTTCTGGTACATCCCGCTGAAGGACGGCACCGTGAGCGTCGGCGCCGTGGCTTCGCCCGCGTACTTCAAGCGCCGCCAGGGTGCGTCGCTCGAAGAATTCCTGATGGAGACCATCGCGCTCGCGCCCAAGCTGGCCGCGCGCCTTGCGAACGCCACGCTGATGGAAGGCGCCACCGCCACCGGCAACTACGCCTACGACTCCAAGTTCTGCCGCGGCGACCGTTTCATGATGGTGGGCGATGCCTACGCCTTCGTCGACCCGATGTTCTCCTCGGGCGTGTACCTGGCGATGAACAGCGGCTTCGAGGCCGCGACCGCTGCCGACCTGTGGCTCAAGGGCGAGGCGAAGGAGGCCGAGAAGGCTTTCCGCCACTACGAGAAGGTCATGAAGCGCGGGCCGAAGATGTTCTCGTGGTTCATCTACCGCATCACCTCGCCGGCGATCCGCCGGCTCTTCATGGCGCCGCGCAACATCTGGCGGATGCAGGAGGCGCTGCTGTCCATCCTGGCCGGCGACCTGTTCCGCGACACGCCCATCGGCCCGCGCTTCTGGGGCTTCAAGGTGACGTACTACGTCTCGTGCGTCGGCATCCTGCCGCAGGCCATCAAGACCTGGGCATGGCGCCGGCGGAACCTCAAGGAATCGCTAGAGGCTGCAAAGACCTGAGCCGCAGGCTCAGTCTGGCGTGACGGTGTGCTGGGCGAGCGCTTCGAGCGCCTTGACCAGCGCCGAGTGATCCGACTGCCCATGGCCGAGCGCCGCGCAGGCGTTCATCAGCTGCGCCGCACCCGCCGTCTGCGGCAGTGCCACGCCCAGCGAACGCGCGCTCTGCAGCGCGAGGTTCAGGTCCTTCTGGTGCAGCGCGATGCGGAAGCCCGGCGCGAAGGTGCGCTTGATCATCCGTTCGCCGTGCACTTCGAGAATGCGCGAACTCGCAAAGCCGCCCATCAGCGCCTGGCGCACCTTGGCCGGATCGGCGCCGGCCTTCGATGCGAACAGCAGCGCCTCGCCCACCGCAGCGATGTTCAGCGCCACGATGATCTGGTTGGCCACCTTGCAGACCTGGCCGTCGCCCACGGCACCCACCAGCGTGACGTTCTTGCCCATCTTGTCGAGCAGCGGCTTCACGCGCTCGAAGGTGCCTTCGTCGCCGCCGCACATGATCGTGAGACTCGCGGCCTTGGCGCCCACTTCGCCGCCGGAGACCGGCGCGTCGATGTAGCCGCAGCCCAGCGCCACGATGCGCTTGGCAAACGCCTTCGTGGCGATCGGGTCGATGGAGCTGCAGTCCACCACGATCTTGCCGCGCGAGTCCTTCAGGCCCTCGGCCACGCCGTGCGTGCCGGGCTCGCCGAACAGCACCTTCTCCACATCGGGCGTGTCCGGCACCATCATGAAGATGATGTCGGCCTGGCGCGCGACTTCGGCGGCCGAGGCGCAGATCTTCGCCTTCGAGATGAAGGGCTCGGGCGTGTTGCCCTGCGTGTTCACGAAGAGCTGGTGGCCCGCGTCGAGCAAGTGGCCCGCCATGGGGGCGCCCATGATGCCGAGGCCGATGAATCCGATTTTTTGCGTTGCAGTCATGTCTCTGTTTCCGATGTGAGGTTCGCTGAGGGCGTTGTTATTGGGTCAGTGCTTCGCGCCAGCCGAGGCCATTGACCGTGTCGCTGCGCGGCTTGTATTCGCAGCCGATCCAGCCGTCGTAGCCCAGCGAATCGATGTGCTTGAAGAGCCACGGGTAGTTGATCTCGCCCGTGCCAGGCTCGCCGCGGCCGGGGTTGTCGGCCAGCTGGATGTGGCCGATCTGCGCGAGGTGCTTCGTGAGCGTGTTGCCGAGCTCGCCTTCCATGCGCTGCGCGTGATAGATGTCGTACTGCACCTTCAGGTTGGGCGAACCCACCGCCTCGATCAGCGCCAGCGCCTTGTCGGTGCGGTTCAGGTAGAAGCCCGGAATGTCGAAGGTGTTGATCGGCTCGATCAGCATGCGGATGCCGGCTGCTTCGAGCTCCCGCGCGGCCAGGCGCAGGTTGTCGATCACCGTGCGGTTGACCGCATTGATGTCGGCACCCTCGGGCACCTTGCCGATCAGGCAGTTGACCTGCGGGCAGCCGAGCGCGGTCGCGTAGTCGATCGCCATGCCGATGCCTTCGGCGAATTCGCCGGTGCGGTCGGCCAGGCAGGCGATGCCGCGCTCGCCCTTGTCCCAGTCACCGGCGGGCAGGTTGTGAAGCACTTGCTGCAGGCCATTGGTGCGGAGCGCCGCGGCGAGTTCCTTCTTCTCGAAGGGGTAGGGAAAGAGGTACTCGACCCCCTTGAAGCCTGCCTTGGCGGCGGCTTCGAAGCGTTGCATGAACGGCAGCTCGGTGAAGAGCATCGTGAGGTTGGCTGCGAACTTGGGCATGTGTGTCTCCTTGCTTGTTCGCTTGCTCAGTCCAGCATCTCGGCCGCGACCGCGGTGGGCGCATCGGCGGGATGCTCGGCCAGCGGCTCGAACTCGGTGATGTTGTCGATCTCGGTGCCCATCGCGATGTTGGTCACGCGCTCGAGCATCACCTCGATGACGACCGGCACGCTGAACTCGGCCATGAGCGCCTCGGCGCGCTGGATGGCCGGTGCGATCTCTTCCTGCTTGTTCACGCGAATGGCCTTGCAGCCCAGGCCTTCGACGACCTTCAGGTGATCGACGCCGTAGCTGCTCTCGATGCCGGCGTCAGGGCCTGCATTGATGTTGTCGAACGCGAGCTGCACGCAGTAGTCCATCTCGAAGCCGCGCTGCGCCTGGCGGATGAGGCCGAGGTAGGAGTTGTTCACCACGATGTGGATGTACGGCAGCTTGAACTGCGCGCCCACGGCCAGCTCTTCGATCATGAACTGGAAGTCGTAGTCGCCCGAGAGCGCGACGATCTTGCGCGTCGGGTCCGCGGCACGCACGCCCAGCGCGGCGGGAATGGTCCAGCCCAGCGGGCCGGCCTGGCCGCAGTTGATCCAGTGGCGCGGGTTGTACACGTGCAGGAACTGCGCAGCCGCGATCTGCGAGAGCCCGATGGTGCTCACGTAGCAGGTGTCATTGCTGAAGTTGTTGTTCATGCACTGGTACACGCGCTGCGGCTTCATCGGCACTTCGTCGAAGTTGGTCTTGCGCAGCATGGTCTTCTTGCGCTCGATGCACGACTTGGCCCACTCGCGGCGGTCGGTGAGCTTGCCGGCAGCCTTCATCTCTTCGGCGACGGCGACGAACTGCTCCAGCGCGGCCTTGGCGTCCGAGACGATGCCGAAGTCGGGCGTGAACACGCGGCCGATCTGCGTGGGCTCGATGTCCACGTGCACGAACTTGCGGCCCTTGGTGTAGACGTCGACCGAGCCCGTGTGGCGGTTGGCCCAGCGGTTGCCGATGCCGAGCACGAAGTCCGATGCGAGCATCGTCGCGTTGCCATAGCGGTGGCTGGTCTGCAGGCCGCACATGCCGGCCATCAGCGGATGGTCGTCGGGGATCGAGCCCCACCCCATGAGCGTCGGAATCACCGGCACGCCGGTGGCTTCGGCAAAACGCACGAGCAGGTCGGACGCATCGGCGTTGATGACGCCGCCGCCGGCCACGATCAGCGGGCGCTCGGCCGCTTGCAGCATGCCGATGGCCTTCTCGATCTGGGCGCGCGTGGCGGCCGGCTTGTAGGGGATGAGGGGCTCGTAGCTGTCGATGTCGAATTCGATCTCGGCCATCTGCACGTCGAAGGGCAGGTCGATGAGCACGGGGCCGGGGCGGCCCGAGCGCATCAGGTGGAAGGCCTGCTGGAACACCTGCGGCACCTGGCCCGGCTCGCGCACGGTGACCGACCACTTGGTGACGGGCTTGGAGATCGATTCGATGTCGACCGCCTGGAAGTCTTCCTTGTAGAGGCGCGCACGTGGCGCCTGGCCCGTGATGCAGAGGATCGGAATCGAATCGGCCCAGGCCGAGTACAGGCCCGTGATCATGTCCGTGCCCGCCGGGCCCGAGGTGCCGATGCACACGCCGATGTTGCCGGCCACCGCACGCGTGTAGCCCTCGGCCATGTGCGAGGCGCCCTCGACGTGGCGCGCAAGGATGTGCGAGATGCTGCCGCGCTGGCGCAGCGCCGAATACATCGGATTGATGGCGGCACCGGGCACGCCGAAGGCCTGTGTCACGCCTTCTTTTTCCATCACAAGCACGGCGGCTTGGACTGCTTTCATTTTTGCCATGGGACTGTCTCCAGAAATTAAGTAAACCCCCAGGCTTCGCGCACTTCGTGTCGCTTCGCCAACCCCCTTGCAGGGGGCAACACCAGAGGCCCGGCAGAGCCGGTTCCTCGGTGTTCGTGGATCGGTGAGCCGACTCTAGGAACACGGTGGGATTTCAAGAAGACGGCTGGGGACCATAAAACCTATTCCGCATTGGAATAAGTGACTACCATCCGCCTATGGACAGACTCTTGGCAATGGAAATGTTCGTGCGGGTCGTCGAGACCGGCAGCTTCTCGAAAGCAGCGCGCGAGTTCAACACCACGCAACCCACCGTGACCAAGCAGATCGCGGCGACGGAAACGCGGCTGAAGGTGCGGCTGCTCAACCGCAACACGCGCGGCGTGAGCCTCACCGAACCGGGCGCGCTGTACTACGAGAAGTGCAAGACCATCGTGCGCGACGCCGAGGAGGCCGACAGCATCGTGCAGCTGCGGCAGAACCAGGCGCAGGGGCTGCTGCGGGTCGGCACCTCGGTGGCGTTCGGGCGGCGCGTGGTGGTGCCGCTGGCGCTCGAGTACATGCGCCGGCATCCGCAGGTGCAGCTGGACCTGAGCTTCGAGGACCGTTATGTCGACCTCATCGCACAGGGCATCGACGTGGCGATCCGCATGGGCAAGCTGGCCGATTCGTCGCTGGGCGCGCGCTACCTCGGCGCGAACCCGTGGGTCATGGTGGCGGCGCCCGGCTATCTGAAAAAGCACGGCACGCCGAAGCGCGCGCAGGACCTGAGCGCCCACGTGGCGCTGATCTACAGCAGCGTGGTGGGCGACGAGTTCTGGCGCATGCACACGCCCAAGGGCGAGCCGGTGACGGTGCCAGTCTCGGGGCGCTTTCGCTCGAACAACCTCTCCGCCGTACTGGCAGCCGCGCGCGACGGGCTGGGCATTGCGCTCATGCCGCGCTACGTGGCGAGTGAGTCGATGGCGGCAGGCAAGGTGATCGCGGTGCTCGGCGACCATGCGCTGCCCGAGCAGGAGATCCACGCCGTGTTCCCGTCGCCGAAGCTGGTGCCGGGCAAGGTGTCGGGCTTCGTGGCGTTCCTGCAGGGGCGTTTCGACGAAGGCTGGTGGTCGGCCTGAGCTTTTCCCTTCAGGCCGGCACGAAGGCTCCGTGCAGGCCCAGCGGCAGCGCGTAGGGCAGCGTGGCCTGTGCTATCGGGCCGGCCGCCAGGTGGTCGGCCGCGAAACACGACAGCACCGTCTTCTGCCGGCCGAAGTCGAGCACCGTGCCCAGCACCCAGCCCGGCTTCGAGCCGTCCGGCACGAAGACATGCTCTTCCACGATGGATCGCGGCCCGTAGCTGAAGCGCTGGCTGCGACCGGTTTCGACATCGGTGCGCGCGACGGCACCGAAGCCCGGCAGGTCGGGCCGCAGCTGCGTCGCGTGCACCACCTGGCGGTGGCGCAGGCCGACGCGCCGTGGGTCGATGCGCGGAAACTCCGCCTCCAGCGGCAGCGTCTTCTGCGTGGCCTCTCCAGTGGCCAGATTCAGCGTGGCGACGGTCAGGTGCGGGCGGGTGCTTCTTGCAATGCGCGCCCGCATCAGTTCGCGGTTGGTCGTGAACACCGAGTCGGCGTTGTCCGAGCGTACGTAGTCGATGTGGATCTGCGTGCCGCGCGGCGTGTCTTCTTCCCAGGCGTTGCCCACGTGGAACAGGAAGCCGGCTGGCAGCGTGAGCATCTGGCGCTTGTCCCAGTTCTGCTTGTCGACCACCAGCGCGCGCATGCCCAACTCGGGCCGCCAGACATGCGCATCCAGAAAGCTCGCGCCCGCTTCCTTGCGCTTGCCGTCGTAGACCAGCGGTGGCATCAGGAACACCAGGTGCCGCTCGGTGACGGCGAAGTCGTGGACCATCCCGATGTCGGACACCGGCACCGCGGCCGCGCGGCGGAGGGCCCCATCGGCGCCGATCTCGTACAGCGCCATCAGCCCCTGGCTGCTGCTGACGCCGAAGTTCCAGACCGTGCCGTCCGGGTCCACCTTGGGATGGGCCGAGAAGGGCATGCCTGCGAGGTCGGGGCGCCAGGTCTTCACGCCCAGCGTCTCGAGCGTGCGCGCATCGACGCGCGTGGCCGAGCCGCCTTCCCACAGCGCCAGCACCTCGCCTTGCAACGGCAGCACGCTGGTGTTGGCGACGTTGATGCTGTCGGCCGAGGTCGGCGGCTCGACGCCCGGCGGGATGGTGCCGAACGCCTCGAACAGACGGCGTCCGGCCCGCACCTCGGCCACACGCTTGGGCGTGGCGACGTAGCGGCCCTGGTGGCGCACGTCGGCGCCATCGATCACGAAGCGATGCACCATGCCGTCGCCGTCGAACCAGTGGTGGTAGCGCTCGCCGCCCAGGTCGTGGCCCGCCGGGCCGATGCGGAACAGCGTGCCGGCGACGGCGTCGGGGAAGCGTCCGCGCACTGTGGCGCGGGTCAGCGGAAGGTCGCCGGGCGGCGTGGCGAAGCCGGTCTTCCAGGGCGCATCGGCGGCTTCGAAGTCGGCCTGCCAGTTGTCCGTGCCGGCGGCGCGCGCCAGAGGTGCAAGTGATGCAAGAAGGGGGAGTGCGCCGGCCGAAGCCAGCAGGCGCATGAGTTCGCGTCTTTGCATGGCGGCCTCAGCGCAGGTGGATGACGGTCTGCAGGTCGGTGTCGATGCCGATCGCGGCGGCGTCGAATTCAGGCGGGCCGAGGTTGCCCTTGGCATCGTTCGAGAAGCCGTAGCGCTCGGTCGGCATGCCGAAGAGGTTGGTGTCCAGCTTGCCGTTGCCGTTCTCGTCCGCGAACACGCGCACCGCATAGCGCCCCGGCGCCAGGCCCGGGAACACGAGCTGCGCCGCGCCGGCGCGCATCGGCACCATCTGCGAGGCCAGCGCGGTGCCCGTGAAGCCGGCGGCGCTGCCGTAGAGCGCGACGTACAGCGTGGCGTCGGCAACGGGCCCATCGGCCACGCTCAGGCTGAGGTCGGCGGCGAGCGCGCCCAGCGGCGCGAGGAGGGCGGCGGCGCACATCGCGCGCACGGCCGGGCGGGAAGGGAGAGCGAAAGGACGCATGGCGGGCCTCGTTGCAGTGAAGAGGCCCCGACGATCCCGCAGGCACCGGGCGGTGCCCAGCGGCATGCGACGAAATGCACAAATGCGCGCGCCAAATGCAGCGAGTGCGCGCGACCGGCGCGAGAAGCGCCGGCTTGTGGCGGGGTTCAGCCCTTCTTGCGGTTCTCGGGCAGGTCGGCCGGGTCGGCGGCTTCCGGCGTCTGCGGCGGCTCGATCGTCTGGTGGCCGGTGCCCACGTGCCCCGAGTCCGCGAACAGGCTCCACGCCGCCATGAACAGCGCCGCGATCACCGGTCCGATCACGAAGCCGTTGATGCCGAAGATCGCCATGCCGCCGATGGTGGACATCAGCACGATGTAGTCGGGCATCTGCGTGTCCTTGCCCACCAGCACCGGGCGCAGGATGTTGTCGACCAGGCCGATCACGAACACGCCCACGAAGATCAGCACGCCGCCCTGCCAGAAGTGCCCCGTGGCCAGGAAGTAGATCGCCACCGGCCCCCAGATGAGCGCCGCGCCCACGGCGGGCAAGAGCGACAGGAAGGCCATCAGCACCGCCCACAGCAGCGCGCCCTGCACGCCGAGGAACCAGAACGCGAGCCCGCCGATGGTGCCCTGCGCGATGGCCACGGCCACGTTGCCCTTCACGGTGGCGCGGATCACGGTGGTGAACTTGTTCAGCAGGTAGTGCGTGTGCGGCTTGGCGAGCGGCACGGCGTCGCGCATGGTCTTGGAGAGCGTCGCGCCGTCGCGCACCAGGAAGTAGAGGAGGTACAGCATCACGAAGAAGCTGACGATGAAGTCGAAGGTGTTCTGGCCGATGGCCAGCGCCTGGCTCGCGATGATCTGGCTGGCCTGCCCGGCGGCCGTCGAGATGCGCGCCTGCCAGGCCGCCATGTCGCCGAGGTTGAAGCGCTCGACCAGGTTCAGCAGCCACTGCGGCGAGGCATCGAGGATCTGCTGGAAGTAGGCCGCGAAGTTGATCTGGCCCGAGCGGATGCTCTGCGTGACCAGCGCGATTTCCTGCACCAGCGACACGCCCACCATTGCCAGTGGCAGGATCACGATGAACAGGCAGATCGCCAGCGTCGAGAGCGCGGCGGCATTGGGCCTGCCGCGCATCTTTTTCAGCAGCCACTTGTAGAGCGGCGTGAACAGGATCGCCAGCGCCACGCCCCACAGCACCGCGCCGAAGAACGGCAGCAGCACCCAGACGAAGGCGGCGGTGACGATGGCGAGCAGGGCGAGGAACACGCCGCGCTGGAGTTGGGGTGAATTCATAAGTGTCTCGGACTGTAGCCGAGCGCGGCGGCGCCATTCTGTCAGCGGGCACGCTCTTGTGCGTGGCCGCGCCGTGGGCGGGCGAATTCGGCCGCAGCCTTTGCAGGCCCTTCGCAGCGTGCTATCTCATCGATAGCGCACCACGGTACTAACGCACGGCGTCAGCGTTTGGCACGCGGCAGCGCGACCGGCGCCAGCGTGGCGCGCAGGCGGGTCGGCGCGTCTGGCTCGGCGGTGGCCTCCACCTCGAGCGCGCGCTCGACGTTGCCGATGTGCTCCAGCATCAGCCGGCGCGCCTTGTTGGTGTCGCCTTCTTCGAGCGCCGCGACGATGGCGCCGTGCTCCGCGCACGACTGGCCGGCCTCGTGCTTCGACTGGTAGAGCGTGGCCGCCAGCGTGGTGCGCGCCGTGAGGTCACGCAGCACATCGACCAGCAGCTGGTGCCCCATCTGTTCGGCGAGGCAGACATGGAAGTCGGCGAGCAGGAAGGCCCGCGTGGCCGCATCGGCGCCTTCGATGGCGCGTTGCTCGTCGGCGATGTGGTCGCGCAGCTTGCGGATTACCTTGCCCAGCGGCCGGCCCTCGCTCTCGGCCAGGATGCCGGCCTCGACGATGCGGCGCGCCGAGAAGGCATCGCGCGCTTCTTCGGCCGAGGGTTCCACCACGTACCAGCCGCGGCGCGACTGCACTTCGACGAAACCGCGCGCCTGCAACTGCATGAGCGCCTCGCGCACCATCGTGCGGCTTACCGCGAAGTTCTCGGCCAGGGCCTGCTCGCCCAATCGCTCGCCCGGCGCGAGCTTCTGCGCGAGGATGGCCTCGACGACGCGCTCGGCGATGGCGGTGGGGCTGACGTCGGTGGCCATGGGGTTCTCAGTGGGCAGTGGTGGCGGAGCCGGTGTTTACCACGGGCGCTTCGCTCAGCGGCTCGTCGTCCGGCGAGTAGGTGCCGTCGAGCACCGCATGCGCGCGCTCGCGGTCGATGTCGCCTTCCCACGCCGCGATCGCCACCGTGGCCACGCAATTGCCGATCAGGTTGCCGAGCGCGCGGGCGATGCCCATGAACCAGTCCACCGACAGCACCAGCACGAGGCCGATGGCGGGAATCGCCGGAATCGCGTGCAGCGTGGCGGCCAGCACCACGATGGCCGAGCCCGGCACGCCGTGCGCGCCCTTGGAGGTGACCAGCGCAATCGCCAGGATCGTGAGCAGGTCCGCCATCGAGATCGGCGTGTTGGTGGCCTGCGCGATGAACACCGCCGCGAGGGTGATGTAGATCGAGAACGCATCGAGGTTGAACGAATAGCCGGTCGGGATCACCAGCCCCACCGTCGAATCGCGGATGCCCATGCGGCGCAGCTTGGCCATGATCTGCGGCAGCACGCTGTCCGACGAAGTGGTGGCGAACACGATGGTGAGCTCTTCGCGCAGGTACCGCAGCAGCTTCCAGAGGCTGAAGCCCGAGAAGCGCATCACCAGCCCCAGCACCACGAACACGAAGACCAGCACCGCGCCGTAGAAGAGCGCGACCAGCATGCCCAGCTGCTTGAGCGAGCCGATGCCGTATTGCCCCACCGTGAAGGCGATGGCGCCCAGCACGCCCAGCGGCGCCAGCTTGATGATGATCCCCATGATCTTGAAGAGCACCAGCGAGAGCGCGTCCACCACCACCGACACCGGCTTGCCGCGCTCGCCCAGCAGCGACAGCGCGCAGCCGAACAGCACCGCGAACAGCAGCACCTGCAGCACGTCGCCCGTGGCGAAGGCGTTGACCACCGTGGTGGGGATCAGCTTCATCAGGAACTCGACCGTGCCGCCGCTCGTGAGCTTGTCGGCGTTCGAGGCGTAGGCGCTCATGGCCGCCGGGTCGAGCTTGGCCGGGTCGACATTCATGCCCACGCCCGGCTGGAACACGAAGGCCAGCACCAGGCCCATGGCGAGCGCGATGGTGGTGAGCACTTCGAAGTAGATCAGCGCCTTGACGCCCACGCGCCCCACGCGCTTCAAGTCCCCCGCGCCCGCGATGCCGTGCACGACGACGCAGAACACCAGCACCGGGATGATCATCTTGATCAGCTTGATGAAGCCGTCACCCAGCGGCTTGAGCTTGACGGCGAACTCGGGCCAGAAGAGGCCGGCGAGCACGCCGAGCACCAGCGCGATGACCACCTGACCGAAGAGCGATTTGGCGAAGCGAGGCATGGAAGTCTCCTGTCTTATGTCTTGTCGAGGTTTGCATGCAAGGATCGCTTTTTCTTGCATACAAGAAATGTAGGCAAGAAGACTTCAGGGGTGGCAGAGGGTATTCCCGGGCCTTTGGGTGGACTGGGAAGTAAAGCGGCCGGCTGCGGGCGCAGTGGAAGTCAGCTTTCAGACATTACGCGCAAAGAACGAAGGCGTTTTCTGCAAAGTCCGAGCGAACACAGGCGATACGCTGACGCCATGAACGCCACGCCGCAACCCTTCTCTCTTCCATCGAATTCCCTCGCGCGCCTGCAGTCCCTGATGACCGGCGGGCAGCGCAAGCTGCTAGGGCTGGTCGGTGCGCCCGGCGCGGGCAAGTCCACGCTCGCGATGGCGCTGCTCGAAGCCGTGGGCGCCGACCGCGCGCAGGTTGTGCCGATGGACGGCTTCCATCTCGCCAACGTCGAGCTCCAGCGCCTTGGCCGCGCCGGCCGCAAGGGCGCGCCCGACACCTTCGACAGCGCCGGCTACGTGGCCTTGCTTCAGCGGCTGCGCAACCAGCAGCCCGACGGCGACATCGTCTACGCCCCCGAATTCCGCCGCGAGATCGAGGAGCCGATCGCCGGCGCCATCGCGGTACTGCCATCGACGCAGCTCGTCATCACCGAAGGCAATTACCTCCTGCATGACGGTGGACCGTGGGCCGGCGCGGCGGCGATGCTCGATGAGGTCTGGTACGTGGACATCGACGATGCGCTGCGCGAAGAGCGACTGGTCGCGCGCCACCAGCAGTTCGGCCGCAGCGCCGAGGCCGCGCGCGACTGGGTGGCCGGCACCGATGCGCCCAACGCGCGGCTGATCGCCGCCACGAAGGCGCGAGCCCATCACGTGTTCACATGGTCTTGAGCCCTGCGGCCCTCAGGGAGCGTCCGCAAACTTCTTGCGAAATGCAGAAGGCGTCATCCCCTTCACGGCAAGGAAGCGGCGGTTGAAGTTGGCGACGTTGCTGAACCCGACGTCGTGACAGATCGCTGCAATCGGTTCACGCGCCTGCACCAGCAACTGGCACGCCCTGGACACACGCAGCTGGATCAGGAAATCCGTGAACGTGTTGCCCGTGCGGCGATGAAAGAGGCGCGAGAAGTGGCTCTTGCTGATGTCGAAGTGCCGGGCCACCCGCGGCATCGAGAGGTCTTCGGCATAGTGGTCGTTCATGAAGCCGATGATCGCGTCGATCTGCGCCATCGAGGCTGCATCTTCTGCCGCATCGACCCAGGGGTTGGACAGCAGCCGATAGTCCTTCCATTCCCCGAGCACGCCGAGAAACTCCAGAAAGACCGAAAGCCTCGATACGCCTTGGCTGGCGCGGATGCGGCTGAAGTAGTCGTTGGCGAGCGCCGACATGTCGAAGAACTCGATGCCTCGCGCAGACCGGTCCAGGAGCGGCAGCACCTCTTTCAGTTCCGAGATCGATTTCGAGGCCCGATCGATCGGCTGCCGGTCGAAGATGATGCAGTGATCGCGCAGCGCCACGCCATCGGCGGGCGCATCCGTCGAGATCCAGTTGTGAGGGAGCCTCGGGCCCGTGATCACGAGATTGCCGGGCTCGAAGGTGCCGATGTAGTCCCCCACGAACATCTTTCCGCGGGTGGCCACGACCAGGTGGATCTCGTAGTCGTCGTGGTAGTGCCACCGGATGAGCGGCGAGGGCGTGCCGTGGCTCACGCAGCGCACGAGCCTGTCGAGATCGGATGACGGGCTGTACCCGAGCTCGGCGTTCCGGCACAGCGGATCTTCTCTGGAGGGGGGAGACTTTCCCATGCGCTTTCCGATCGCTCTTTGCGTTGGCTTTCTGCCTCTATGAACCGGCTACTTGTAGTAGCCAGCCTTCTTCATCTCGCGCTCGGCGATGCTCTGCGAGGTCTTCAGTGCCTGGTCGACCGTGACCTTGCCCGACAGCGCCGCGCTCATCTGCTGGCCCACGCCGGTGCCGATGGCCTGGAACTCGGGAATCGCTGCGTACTGCACGCCGACATAAGGCGACTTGGGCAACGTGCTGTCGCTCAGGTTGGCACTGTCGATGGCCTTCTTCTCGGCCGCGGCGAACTTGGCCACCTTCTGGAACTCGGGGTTCGCATAGGTCGACTTGCGCGTGCCGGTAGGCACCGAGGCCCAGCCGTTTTCCTTGGCCACGAGGTTGATGTACTCCTTGGACGTCGCCCACTTCACGAAGGTCTGCGCGGCGGCACCCTTGGTCGAGCTGGAGGGAATCGCCAGGTTCCAGGTCCACAGCCAGTTGGCGCCCTTGGGCGTCACGGCCACAGGAGCCTGTGCGAACGCGACCTTGTCGGCCACCTTCGACTGCTTCGGATCGCTGATGAAAGATGCCGCGATGGTCGCGTCCACCCACATGCCGCACTTGCCTTCGTTGAACAGCGCCAGGTTCTCGTTGAAGCTGTTGGCCGAGGCACCCGGCGGGCCGTAGGCCTTCATCAGGTCGACATAGAAGGTGATCGCATCCTTCCAGGGCTTGGTGTCGATCTGCGGCTTCCACTGCATGTCGAACCACTGGCCACCATACGTGTTCACGAGGGTGGTGATCGGGCCCATGTTGTCGCCCCAGCCCGGCTTGCCGCGCAGGCACATGCCGTACACACCGGCCTTCGGGTCGTGGATCTTGCCGGCCAGTTCCTTCACCTGTGCCCAGGTGGGCTGCTCGGGCATCTTGAAACCGACCTTGTCGGCCAGGTCCTTGCGGTACATGAGCATCGAGCTCTCGCCGTAGAAGGGCGCCGCGTAGAGCTTGCCTTCGTACGAGAGGCCGGCGCGAATCGCGGGCAGCAGGTCGTCAGCGTCATAGGCGGCGTCGGTGGCGATGGGCTGCAGCCAGCCCTTCTTCGACCAGATGGGTGCTTCGTACAGGCCGATGGTCATCACGTCGAACTGGCCGCCCTTGGTGGCGATGTCGGTGGTCACGCGCTGGCGCAGCGTGCCTTCTTCCAGCGTCACCCACTTGAGCTTGATGTCGGGGTTGGCTTTCTCGAAGAAGGGCGTGAGCTTCTGCATCTCGATCATGTGGCCGTTGTTCACGGTCGCAATGACCAGCTCCGTTGCCGAGACGGAAAAGGCGAACGCCGACCCGGCCAAGCCCACGAGCAGCTTTGTGTAATTCATCATGTCTCCAATCGAAGGGGGGAATCGGCGAATCCGACCCCCAAGGATCGCGAAGATCGGGCGATTCCGGTAACGCGCCGGCCTGCCTTCATCGGTACTTTGGTGCTTTTGGGCCTAGCGATTTTCCCTAGCCGACTGGGCGAGCCAGTGGCCCGGCGGTATCGGAGACCGATGCTTTTGCGATCCGTCAGGCCCGGCGGGCCGACCGCCCAGTACGCTTGGTGCATCGGACTTCCACGTCATCCCGCCCGACATGCACGCCATCCTCATCCACGGCCTCGGCCGAACGCCCGTCTCGATGCTGCTGCTCGCCAGGCGCCTGCGTGCCAAGGGATTCACGACCCATCTGTTCGGCTACTCCGCCGCGTTCGAAGGCTGGGATGCGTGCGTCGGGCGGCTTCGCGGATTCATCGCCGCACGCACGCATGGCGAGCGCTTCATCGTGGTCGGACACTCGCTGGGATGCGTATTGACCCGGGCCGTTCTGCCGACCCTCGCGCATGCGCCGGAACTCGGCGTCTTCCTGGCGCCACCGAGCACGGCATCCAGTCTGGCGATCAAGCTGTCGAGGCGGTGGCTGTTCCGCGTGCTGACCGGCGAGATGGGCCAGTTGCTGGCCAGCCGGGACTTCATGGACGCCTTGCCGGTGCCCGACATTCCCTTGCGCGTGTACGCCGGCACCAAGGGCCCGCGCGGCAGGTGGATGCCGTTCGGCGACGAGTTGAACGACGGCGTCGTTTCAGTGAAGGAGGTCCGGCTGGGAGCGACGCCGGTGCAACTGCTGCCGACCATCCACACCCTCATCATGAATTCGCGCCAGGTGGCGGCCGATATCGGGGCGGCCGTGAAGCAGTGACGTGCGCTTCGCGCAGCGTTGGTCAGCCCGCTACTCGTACCACTCCCACGCCGCCAGCATCTCGCGCGCTTGCTCCGCGCTGCCGGTGAACGCGGCCAGTTGCTCGGCGACGTAGACCTTGCTGCTGGCCTTGAGCTCGAAGGTCTCGTCCAGCGCATCGTCCCCGAGTTTGGCCAGCGCATTGGCCACCGTGGCGATCGCGCCCAGTGCCGTCGCCAGGTCGGGTGCGAAGCGGCGCGGCGCGTTCCAGTGGCGCATGCCGGTGAAGTGGAACAGCACGCTACCGTCGTTGCGATCGAAGACGAAGGGAAGCCCGCCCTCCTGCGCGATCACGAGCCAGTGTTCCGGCCAGCCGTCGAGCCGGTTCGCGGGATTGCGCGACCACGCGTAGCCATCCTGCCGCGCCCAGAGCTTGTGCAGCGGCGGCACGCTCACCGGGTTGCCGCCCGTGTTGATGCTCAGCCCGTCGGGGCTGTCGGATGCGTCATGAAGATCGCCCCACGGCCCGACCTCGCGATAGAACTCGGCGATGGCTTCGGGCAGGGCGAAAGGGCCGTTCCAGTCACTGGCCGGCTGGGGTTTCAGGGCGCCCCATGGGGCCAGCAGCGGGCGGATCTGGTCGAAGCTGGGCATGGCGGTTTCCGTCCTTTCGTGCGCGAGGCCAGAACGGCTTATAGCTGAAGGATGCAGCGGCTGCCTGCTGCTCACGGGCAGCGGTTCGTCGCGATGCAGGCGTGTCCGAGTGCCGCCATCTGCGCGAGCTTTTCGACCGCCTGCGCGAAGAGCGCCGGCTGCGCCTTGAAGGTGAAGCGCACGTGTTCCGGCAGCTCGAGCGCGCCGGCGCCTTCGGGCGTGAGGGTGAGCGCGAGGCCTTCGCCCCGCACCGCGAGCGCCAGGACTTCCCCACTGCAGGCCAGGTCCTGGCTCGTGCGCTCCAGGTACAGCGCGTCTTCTTCGAGGATGCCGGTGGGGATCTTTCCGCAGACGATGTGCAGCACGTCCAGCGGCTCGCCCAGCGAGGCAAAGCCGAGCGTGAGCCACAGCATGCCGTCGTCGTCGCCCACGAAGAGTTCGACCACGTCGAAGGCGGTGACTAGAGGTTCCGGCACGGCGTGATTCATTCGGCGTGGAGTGAAGGTTTCGCGGGGACTCTAGGAGGCCGATGGCGGGTTCGCCAGTGTCGAAAGTCACCCCTTCTGGGCCGCGGGCATGCATGCCGCTCTCTCGCATCACTCTCGTACCATTACCCGCATGCGAACACTTCCACTCCCCACCGGCGGCGAGATGCCGGTCCTCGGCCTCGGCACCTGGCGCATGGGCGAGGTGGCCTCTCGCCGCGCGGCAGAGGTCGCCGCGGTGCGCGAAGCCATCGTGCTGGGCTACCGGCTCATCGATACCGCCGAGATGTACGGCGAAGGCGGCGCCGAGACCGTGCTCGGGCAGGCCGTCGGCGAGGCGCTGCGTGCGGGCGACGTGCGGCGTGACGAGCTCTTCATCGTGAGCAAGGTCTATCCGCACAACGCGAGCCGCCGCGGCACGCGCGAGGCCTGCGAGCGCAGCCTGAAGCGATTGGGGCTCGATGCCATCGACCTCTACCTGCTGCACTGGCGCGGCAGTCATCCGTTGAGCGAGACGGTCGAGGCGATGCATGCGCTCGTGGCGGGTGGGCGCATCGATCACTGGGGCGTGAGCAACTTCGACACCGATGACATGGACGAGCTGGCTGGTGTTGTCGGCAGCGGTCCGGCTTGTGCGGCGAACCAGGTGTACCTGTCGCTCGGCGAACGCGGCCCCGAGTTCAGCCTGCTGCCCTGGCTGCGTGAGCGCGGCATGCCGCTGATGGCCTATAGCCCGATCGACCAGGGCGCACTGGCTGGCGACGATGCGCTCGGAGAACTGGCGCAGCGCCTTGGCGTGACCGCCGCGCAGCTCGCACTGGCCGCGGTGATCGCGCGGCCCGGTGTCGTCGCGATTCCGAAGGCGGTGCGCAGCGCGCATCTTCAGGAAAATCTCGCAGCCGTCGAACTGAAGCTCGATGCCGCGACCCTCGCCGAGCTGGACCACCTGCACCCACCGCCGCGGCGCAAGACGCCGCTGGCGATGATCTGATTTCCTAGTGCGCCTCGGCCTGCTTGGCCGCAGCGATCACCGCCTGCTCGTCGTGCTTCGCGCCGTTGAGGAACAAGTTCAACAGCACCGCCGCAATCGACGCCAGCAGAATCCCCGACTCGATCAGCGAGTGGATCGCATGCGGCATCCACTGCTTGAAGTTCGGCGCGATCAGCGGAATCATCCCGACGCCGATCGAGACCGCGACGATCATCGCGTTGTGGCGGTTCGTCTTGAAGTCCACGCCCGAGAGAATGCGGATGCCGGTGGCGGCCACCATGCCGAACATCACGAGGCCCGCGCCGCCGAGCACGACGGTGGGCAGCGACTCGACCAGCGCCGCCATCTTCGGCAGCAGGCCCAGCACGATGAGGATCACGCCGCCCGCCACGCACACATAGCGGCTCTTGATGCCTGTGACGGCCACGAGGCCCACGTTCTGCGAGAAGCTGGTGTACGGAAAGGTGTTGAAGATGCCGCCGATCAGCGTGCCCAGGCCGTCGGTGCGCAAGCCCTTGGCCAGGTCCTTCTGCGTGATCTTGCGGTCGGTCATCTCGCCGAGCGCGAGGAACATGCCGGTCGATTCGATCATCACCACGATCATGATCAGCGTCATCGTCAAGATCAGGATCGGGTCGAACTGCGGCATGCCGAAGTGAAAGGGCAGCACGATGTCGACCCACGCGGCCTTGCCGACCTTCTCGTACGTCATGAGCCCGGTCACCGAGGCCACGACCGCGCCGATCACGATGCCCAGCAGCACCGAGATGTTGGCGACGAATCCCTTGGCGTACTTGACGATCAAGAGGATCGACACGAGCACCAGCGCGGCCACGCCGAAGCCCGAGAGGTCCGCGTACTTGGGGTTGGGCACGGTGGGCATGATCGCGAAGCCCTTGGGCACTGCGGGAATCGAGCTGCCCGGCGAGGTGACTTCGGCGAGCCACTTCGCGTACACCGGGTCGACCAGCGCGGGTGCCGTCGGCCCCACGGGGTTGCCGAAGATCCAGTTGATGCCCACGCGCATCAGGCTGATGCCGATGACCGCGATGATCGTGCCCGTGACCACCGGCGGAAAGAACCGCAGCATGCGGCTCACGAGCGGCGCGATCAGGATCGACACCACGCCCGCGCCGATGATCGCGCCGAAGAGCAACTGCGCGCCGTTCTGCCCGGGGTTGGCGTTGGCAATCGCCACCATCGGCGCGACCGATGCGAAGGTCACGCCCATCATCACCGGCAGCTTGATGCCGAACCACTGCGTGGCGCCCAGCGCCTGGATCAGCGTGGCGATGCCGCAGCAAAAGAGGTCGGCCGAGATCAGCAGTGCAACTTCATCGGGCGAGAGCTTGAGCGCGCGCCCGACGATGAGCGGCACCGCGACGGCGCCGGCGTACATCACCAGCACGTGCTGCAGGCCGAGGGCCGCGAGCTTGCCGGAGGGCAGGTGCTGGTCCACGGGGTGGACTGTGGAAGCAGTTGAAGAGGTCTCGGCCGTCATCGTGAATCTCCTGGCGCAGCAAGGGGAGAGAAGGCGCGGACGGCGCGTCGTTCCGCGGCGTCCACAAAGTGTGTACGCGAAACTGTATACAATTTATGCCGCAATCCGGATGCAGGAAAACCCGCACCGCAGACCGCTGTTTGTGGCTATTTGCCGCTATTTCAGGCGAGCAGCGCCTTGACCAGGTCCAGTTGCCGGTCGGGCTTGTCGGTGCCCAGCTCGAGGCTGGCCTCGATGCGTTCGAGGTGCTCGGTCATGCAGACCACCGCGCCTTCCACATCGCCTTTGCGGCAGATGCGTAAGAAATCCGAGTGCTCATCCGACGAGCAGTGCGGATCGTTCGACGAGTGATACAGCATCGCGATCAGCGAGCTGCGCGCCACCAGGTCGCGCACCAGCGCGGCCAGCGTGTGGTTGCCCGTGAACTCGGCCAGCGCCACGTGAAAGTCGCCCAGCACCTTCTCGCGCACCGTGCCCATCGCGGGGCTCTGGCGCAGCGCCGTGCGCTCGAACTTGATGTGCTGCTCCAGCACCTGGTAGTCGCGCGGCCGCGCATTCGCGATGAAGAGGCGCACCACTTCGCTCTCGAGGATGCGGCGCACCGCGAACACCTCGCGCGCCTCCTGCACCGTGGGTTGCGAGACGAAGGCGCCCTTGTCGGGAATCATCTCGATGAGCTTGTCCTTCGACAGCATCAGGAGCGCCGCGCGCACCTTCGTGCGGCTCACCGAATAGACGCGGCCCAGCGCCTCTTCGCGCAGCCACGTGCCGGGCGGCAGGCGCTTCTCGACGATGGCGGTGGCGATGTCCTGGGCGATGCTCTCGATGGAGCTGCCCTTGTCGGCGGCAGCCGCGCCGTTCTCGGTCGGCGCGGTGGATGTTTCGGGAAGAGCGGGGGTTTTGGTGCTGGCGCGGGGCATGCGGAGATTGTGGCTCAGCGTTCGATGGCCTTGCCCGCGCCGCCTGGCATCACCCGCGCAGCGTGAAGCCTTCAAGCGCCCCCGTCATGGTCTTGGGCAGCGGCCGCGCCAGCTCGCCGCGCTTGCTGGTCTTGAGCTTCAGCGTGACGAGCGATTCGATGAGCTTGGTGCCAGCGGCGACGCCGTCGATCACCGGCACGCCGAGCAGGTCGCTGATGTGTTCGCACAGGTCGGTCATGCCGGCGCAGCCGAGCACGATGCAGTCGGAGCCGTCTTCTTCGAGCGCGCGCCGGCATTCGTCGACGATGCGTTCGCGCGCATGCGAGCCGGGTTCTTCCAGTTCGAGCACCGGCAGTTCGCAGGCGCGCACATTGGCGCAAAAGCGCTCCATGCCGTAGATCTCGGCCAGGTGCCAGGCCTGGCCCATCGTGCGGCCCAGCGTGGTGACCACGCTGAAGCGGCTGCCGATCATGCTGGCCAGGTGCATCGCCGCTTCGGCGATGCCCACCACCGGGCCGCGCGCCAGCTCGCGTGCAGCCTTCAGGCCCGGGTCGCCGAAGCAGGCGATCACGTAGCCATCGATGCCGTCGCGTTCGCCCGCTGCAATCTCCTGCAACAGGCCGGGCACGGCCAGCGCCTCGTCGTAGTGGCTCTCGATGGAGACCGGCCCCATGGCCGGGCTGACCGCGACGATTTCCGTGCCGGCGTGCGCCACCGCGCGGGCGCAGGCGCCGATCTTCTCGGTCATGCTCCAGGTGGTGTTGGGGTTGATGATCTTGATGCGCACGGGGCGGCCCTTTCTTTCTCTTCGGTATTTCAAGTCTTGTTGTTGCGGTTCAAAAGCACGTAGAGCACGAAGCCCAGCCCCATGCCGATGAACCACGCATAGTTCGCGCCACCGCGCAGCGCCGGCACCATCACGCACAGGATCGGCACGAGGGCCGACGGCACCAGCGCCTGGATCGCCTTCGGGTTGTAGCCGTTGCTGTACCAGTACTTGCCCTGCTTGCTCATGGTGTAGAGCGCGTCCACGTCGATCTGTTGCTTGCGCACGATGTAGTAGTCGGCAATCAGGATGCCGAACAGCGGGCCGATGAACGAGCCCAGCACGTCGAGCGTGTAGTGAATGACCTCGGGGCTGTTGTACAGGTTCCAGGGTGTCAGGAACACCGAGCCCACCGCTGCGATCATGCCGCCCGTGCGCCAGCTGATGTGCTGCGGCGCCACGTTCGAGAAGTCGAAGGCCGGCGAGACGAAGTTGGCGACGATGTTGATGCCGATGGTGGCGATCATGAAGGTCAGCGCGCCCAGCACCACGGCCGTCGTGCTGTCGATCTTGCCCACGGTATGCACCGGATCGGTGATCAGTTCACCGAACACGGGCAGCGTCGCGGCCGTGGTGATCACCGTCAGCAGCGAGAAGAACACGAAGTTCACCGGCAGGCCCCAGAAGTTGCCCTTCTTCACCGCGTCGAAGCTCTTGCCGTAGCGGGAGAAGTCGCCGAAGTTGAGCATCGGGCCGCTGAAGTAGCTCACCACCAGCGCAATGGCCGAGAGCATCACCGGCAGCGCGTCCCAGCCCTGGAACTTGATGCCGCCCAGGTTCAGGTCGACCCTGCTCCAGCCCGCCTTCCACACCAGCCAGCCGCACAGCACGGCCATCACCACGTACACCGCCGGGCCGGCCCAGTCGATGAACTTGCGGATGGCTTCCATGCCGTGCCAGAACACGAAGGCCTGCAGCACCCACATGACCATGAAGGCGACCCAGCCGAGGGCGGAGAGGCCGACGAAGCCGTGCTGCGCGACATCGGCGTACGGCGCGAGGTTCGGGAACATGTGCAGCGCCAGCACCATGAAGGCGGCCGACGCAAGGTAGGTCTGTACGCCGTACCAGGCCACCGCGATCAGCCCGCGGATGATGGCCGGGATGTTCGCGCCCAGCACGCCGAAGGACGCGCGGCACACCACCGGGTAGGGCACGCCCGTCACCTGGCTGGGCTTGGCCACGAGGTTGCAGAAGAACTGCACGATCACGATGCCCACGAGCAGCGACACCAGCACCTGCCAGCTCGAGAGGCCGAGCGCGAACAGGCTGCCGGCCGTGATGTAGCCGCCCACGCTGTGCACGTCGGACATCCAGAACGCGAAGATGTTGTATTGGCCCCAGGTCTGTTTCTTGAGGGGCGCAAGGTCCTCGTTGGTCAGGCGCGGGTCGTAGCCGGGCTTGATGAGGGCGTTCGATTCCGCGTGCGGCGCAAGGCCCGCTTCGCTGGCCCCGGCGGGGGCGTGGCTGACGACTGTGCTCATGGTCTTTTCCTCGTTCAGGTGTTGGGGAGATGAAGCCAGTTTTTGACGCAAATATCGCGCCACATATCGAGTGCGTTATTTGTATACAAAAAATGCACGCAATCAAGACCATTCGGGGAATCATATATCCGTAGATTCCCTGATGCGGCTGCCGGTGGTCGGCACGACTGCGGGGGACGTCGCGACCCATCGCAGCGGGTGCCGGTCGGCAGCGGCAAGCAAAGCGATGCCGTAAATCGGATTTAATTTCTTCGAAATTGCCAATGGATAAATTAGACGAAGAAATTCCTTTTCGCAAGGCTCCTGGCCGAGATTAATTGCCAATTACTTGATGCGGGGGCAGGGCCGGTCTCCTTCGGCTGGCGTGCCGCAGGTCAACCGGCCCTCGGGTGACACGTCCCGCTGTTGGGGGTAATTGAATTGCGCGAATTAATTGTGTGTGTCAATTTCCGCAGGTAATCTCCCAGTCGAATTTATCGAGCGGGTCCTCAATACCGAAGAAACGAACGCAAGGCCCTCGGCGGCCCTCTGTACGGCTGGAGGAGAGCGGCCATCTTCGACGCGTCAGCTTCTTCGCCATGACCCTGAAAATCACCTCCCGGTCAAGCTCAATCGGCGTCCTAATTCTCTACTAATTAACAGGTCAGCCCATGGTCAGGCTGACTGTGGCTGCGAATTGGCGCGCCGCAAATGTATCCATTGAATTAGCAAAGAATTAGCAAAAAGCCAGGCGCCAATTTGACACATAGATGTCACTCGCTATTTCTACATTTCTCCTCGATGTGGCGTTTCGTACTCAAACGCACGATGCCCGCATGCCCCATGCAGGCCGGTCAAAACCATCGATAACCAACTGCCCCATATATATGATGATTTTCCAGAAAAGAGTTTTGCTCTCGTCATTGACGACGGTTGCGGCCTGCGTGCTGGCCGCTTGCGGAGGCGGAAGCGACGGGGGGAGCAACTTCTTCCCGAGCATTCCGCCGAACAACACGAGCAGCACGACTTACAGCGGCGTGGTGGCCGCCAGCGGCTACGTGCCGGGCAGCACCACGGGCAACCCGACCCTGAAGCCCGGCTACTACCAGAAGGCAACCGTCTTCGTCGACGCCAACGGCAATGGCGTGCTCGACAGCGGCGAGACGTCGGCCGTCACCGACGCCAGCGGCAAGTTCACGCTGACGACCAGCGCAACCGGACAGCTGGTGGCCGACATCGGCACCTCCGCGACCAACACCGCCACCGGCGCCACCGTGGCCAGCCACCTGGTCCTGCGCGCTTCGACCGCCCAGATCGCCGACCAGGGCGCGGGCAAGATCGTCATCAGCCCGCTGTCGAGCGAAGCGCAACGCCTGGTGGAAGCCAACAGCAGCACCTACGCGGCCGAAAAGGCCAACCTCGTTGCACGCCTGAATGGCCCGGCCTTCAACCTCGGCGATGCCAAGTTCAGCGATCCGCTGGCGGACGTGAACACCCTGAGCGGCGCCACCCAGTACGCGGCGCTGTACCAGGACAACGAGCTGACCAACCGCTACACCTACGCGACGGCCAAGCTCGACCGCAAGGACATGTTCCCCGACAACCTGGCCGTCGCGGGCGGTGACCCGCGCCTGGCGGGCCTCGCGGGCGTGACCCTCACCAACACCGACGGCACCCAGGCCACCCCCTCGGTGCCGACGCAGAAGCAGGCGGCCATCACCTTCGCGCAGGCGCAGCAGGCGGCCTTCAATGTGGAAGGCGTGCCGGCCTACGACAACATCTTCGTGATCATCGAGGAGAACAAGTCGACCGACGTGATCGTCGGCAACTCGCGGGCTGTGAACATCAACCACATCCTGAACAACTACAACCAGCTGAGCACGTACTACTCGACCGGCAACCCGTCCGAGCCGAACTACACCGCGCTGGGCGGCGGCGACGACTTCGGCATCACCGACGACAACTGGTTCGGTTGCGGTGTCATCCCCAACGGCCCCTACGCGCTCACCGACGTCGCGTTCGCCGGCGGCACGGCCTCCGACGGCCAGCCCCTGCCCGCCCAGGACAAGCTCCCGCCGGCGACCAGCGCCTCCCGCGCCGGCTACAGCGCGGCCAGCACGACCTGCGGCGACGCCCCGAGCACCGGCACCGTGCACAACGTTCCCGGCAGCAACCTGTTCACGTTGATGTCCAGGACGGGCCGCACCATCCGCACCTACAGCGAGTCGATGAACCCCGGTCAGGACACGCGCTCCGACAGCATTGCGGACGCATCCGTGGTCGCCACGTACGACACGAGCCGCCTGAAGGGTGTCACCAACCTCGACGGCTCCGCCGTGCCCGCCCTCGTCGGCACGCCCAACTTCGCGGTGGTGAACGGCCTCTACAAGGTCAAGCACGGCCCGTCGATCGCCTTCCAGGACGCACGCAACCTGCCCGAGTTCGCGGCCACCAACCGCACCATCTTCGGCACGCAGTACCAGGAAGCGGACTGGCTCAAGACCGCGGCCTACAAGGTTCCGAGCGGCTGGGTCTACGACCAGTTCAGCAAGGACCTGGCCACGGGCGATGTGGGCAACATCAACTTCATCGTTCCGGACCAGTGCGACGACATGCACGGCGTGGGCAGCGACACGAGCTGCCAGGGCGGCAACGACGGCCAGGGCGTGAACATCAAGCGTGCCGACATCTACCTGGGCATGACGGTCAAGGCGATCCAGAACTCGGCGCTGTGGAAGAACCCGCACAAGCGCGTGGCGATCGTCGTGATGTACGACGAAGGCGAAGGCGGCAGCAACGGCTCCTGCTGCGGCTGGAACGCGGGCGGCAAGACTTCGGGCGCCGCACCGGTGACCGTGGACGCGAGCGGCAAGGCGACGGCCACCACCCCGCCGACCAACTACGCCGCGGGCAACTTCGGCCACGGCAATTCGATCTTCGGCATCATCTCCAACCAGCAGGACGTGGGCACGGCGAAGAAGAAGGTCGCGGACAGCGATGCCTATAGCCACTTCTCGTTCGTGCGCACACTGCAGGACATGTTCCAGATCGCCGACCCGGCCGTCGATGCGACGTACCTGAACCGCGCCAAGTACTCGGAAGCGTTCATCACGGCCAACATCCTGGCGCTGCCGGAATACCAGAACAGCGCGGACACGCACTTCGACTCGGTGCGGCCGATCAACCATGCCTACGTGATCCCGGGCAACTACACGCAGAAGCTGTACGCGGCCGACATCGACGGTCAGGTCGACAGCGCCACGGGCCTGCTCGAAGGCAAGATCACTCCGCAGGTGGGTCCTGACGCAAGCCAGACGAACGTCTGGGCGACGAAGTAAACCGAAGACCGACCGGACAGACAGACGACAGAAAAGCCGCGGAGGGTTCGGAGGCTGGACGCGAGGCGCCTTGCCTGCGGGCCCCCGCGGCGCAAGCTTGAAGCGATTTTCCTTTTGATGAATCTGGTAACGGACAAGATGGTCCCGCTCGTCATGGCGCTCTCGGTAGCGCTATTGACTTTGACGGCTTGCAACGGGAACAGCAATGGCAGCGCGGCGGCGGCGGGCAGCAGCACCGCCGGCCCGCGCAAGCCGGTCCTGAGCACGCAGGCCCAGGTCGGGCAGCTGGCCTTCTTCGACAAGAACCTCTCGGGTGGCAGGAACATGTCGTGTGCGAACTGCCACGATCCGCAATACGCCTACGGTCCGCCGAACAGCATCTCGGTGCAACTGGGCTCCGACATCACGCAGACCGGCGCGCGCGCCGTGCCCTCGTTGCGCTACAGGGAATCGACGCCGGCCTTCAGCGAAGACGCGCCGAACCCCGATGGCGTGACCTCCAACTCGCCGGGTGGCGGCTTCATGTGGGACGGCCGCGGGACGACGATGGCGGCGCAGGCCGCACTGCCGCTGCTCAACCCGGTCGAGATGAACAACCGCTCGAAGGAAGCGGTCGTGAAGGCGGTGCAGAACGGCGCCTATGCCGATCTGTTCAAGCAGGCCTTCGGTGCCGACGTGTTCGACAACACCGATGTCGCCTTCGACGCCCTCGGCACCGCGATCCAGGCGCTGGAGACGGAAGACCTGAGCTTTCATCCGTACAGCAGCAAGTACGACCTCTATGTCTTCAACAAGATCGGCGGCGCGCTGACGCCGGCCGAACGGCGCGGCGAGGTGCTGTTCCACAGCACCGGCGTTACCAATTGCTCGGGCTGCCACTACACGGGCGCCAACTTCAACGGCAACAGCGGCCTGATGACGGACTTCACCTACCAGGCCCTGGGGGCGCCGCGCAACGACAGGTCGATTCCGAACAACCCGGACCCGATTCCGGCGAACGACGACCCGACGTACTTCGACATGGGCCTCTGCGGCCCCTTCCGTACCGACTACATGCCCGCCACGCCGGGCACGGCCCACCGGTACTGCGGCATGTTCAAGGTGCCGGTGCTGCGCAACGTGGCGACGCGCGGGGCCTTCTTCCACAACGGCGTGCTCCATTCGCTGGACCAGGTCGTCAACTTCTACAACACGCGGGACACCAATCCGGAGTACTGGTATCCCGCCCAGAACCACGACAACCACGACAGCGACAGCACCGGCAAGCCGCAGGCCAACCCGGTCTGGGCGCTGCAGCCCACCTCCGTGCCGGGCGCAACGGTCGACAAGTACAACGACCTGCCGCAAGCGCAGCAAGGCAACGTCGACGAGGAAGTGCCGCTCGGAACCGGCGAGGGCGGCGACAAGACGCTTGCCAGCGGCACGAAGCCGCGCGCGCCCGGTTCCACCCCGGTCATGACGCCGCAGCAGATCGCAGACCTGGTCTGCTTCCTGGGCACGCTGAGCGATGGCTACCAGTCTTCCTCCGCGCCATCGACCAGCGGCAGGTGCGTGAAGTGAAGACCAATACAAGCTCAGTCCTTCGATGCGTCGGCGGTGCGGTGTCCCTGCTGGTGCTGCTGTTCTCGCTCACCGGTTGCGACAACGAACAGGCGCGCCTTCCGAACCAGGAGAACTTCACCGCGACGACGAACGACTACCTCGCGCAGCGCGGGCATGTGTGCCTGGCCAAGTACGACTGGCCGATCACGGTGGTGGCCGGATCGCGCGAACCCGATGCGCAGCAGATGCCGGTGCTCGAGAAGCTGGGGCTGGTGACCGGCAAGGATGTCGTCGCCACCCCCAAGGACACGGCCGCGGCCGCGCCGGCCCGCGAATACGCGCTGACCGATGCGGGCCGCAAGTCCTACCTGCAGGTGCCCGTGGTGATCCGCACCACGACCGAGAACATCACGCACCCGGCCGACTTCTGCGCGGCCACGCTGAGCCTGGACCGCCTGATCGGCTGGGACCCGCCGCAAACGCGCGATGGCCGCACCGCGACCTCGTTGCTCTTCACCTATCGCATCGCGCCCGAACCCTGGGCGGCAACGCCCGAGGCGCAGCAGGCCTTTCCGTTGCTGGCGCGTGCCATCCAGCGCGAAGGAACGATGCAGATGCGCCTGGGCGTCCACCTGACGCAGCGCGGCTGGGTTGCGGACGAGCTCGATGCGCACTGACCGAATCCACGACCGCCACGCTATCCGTCAATCAACAACAAGACTCCGCATGAATTTCCGCTTCACCCGCCCGAGCCGTCGCTCCCCGGCATCGACGATCAAGACCCTGGCGGGCATCGCCCTGGTCTGCGCGCTGGCCGCATGCAGCACCAGCCACGATGCCAACGCACCCACTGCCGAGAACCTCGCGGCGCCGCTGGACGACTACCTGGCCCAGCGCGGCGACATCTGCCTCGCGATGTTCGACTGGCCGATCGACCTGACCGAAGCCGAGGCCGGTTCCGGCACCCGCCACGCCATCCAGTTTCCAGTGATGGAGCAACTGGGCCTGGTGCACAGCACCATCGTCGCCGTGCCGAAGAGCAGCGAGAACCCGGACGGCGCGATCAAGCGCTTCGAGCTGACCGACGCCGGCCGCAAGTTCTACAAGCCGCATGCGTCCGCAGTCCGCGGCGCCGAACAACAACATGCCAACGATTTCTGCGTGGCGCATCTCAAGCGCGAGCAG
Source organism: Variovorax sp. ZS18.2.2 (assembly GCF_024701975.1). Taxonomy (GTDB): domain Bacteria; phylum Pseudomonadota; class Gammaproteobacteria; order Burkholderiales; family Burkholderiaceae_C; genus Variovorax. The sequence goes on along the minus strand of NZ_JANLNM010000003.1, from coordinate 150,368 downwards.
ATCGTCGACGTCAAGGTCGACGCCTCCAGCGCGCAGCATCCGATGGCGGTGGTGAGCTATACCTACCGGATCGACACCGCGCCGTGGATGCAGGAGGCCGACGCGCAGCGCGTGTTCCCGATGATCGCGCGCATCGCCAACGGCGCGGGCGGGAAGCTGCAGCTGCGCCAGGGCTTCACGCGCGGCGACAAGGGCTGGGTTGCCCAGACGGGGCCGGTCTGAGTCGGAGAGGCTGACTCGCCCATGAGCACCGTCGTCCGCTTCTCGCCCGACCTGGGCCGCTGGCTCACGCACAACCTCAATGCCGGCCAGATGCCGCAGGCGCTGGTGGCCACGATGCTGAAGCAGGGCATGAACGAGCGGGCCGCACAAGCCATCGTCGCGGCCTACATCGATGCGCGCCAGCGGGGTGCTGCGATGCCGGCCGACGCCATCGAACTGCCGGACGAGGCGCCATCCAGGCCCGTGGCACGGCTCGCGCCGGGCACGCGAATCCTCGCGGCCGACCGCGAGATCGTCGTGCACTCGCGCGGCGAAGACCCGGTCTTTGCCGCGCTCGGCAACGTCGTGGATGCCGACGAATGCAAGGCCCTCATCGAGATGGCGAGGCCGCGCCTGAAACCTTCCACGCTGGTCGACCCGATGAGCGGCCGCGATGTGGTGAGCGACAAGCGCGCGAGCTGGGGCATGTTTTTCCGATTGAGCGAGAACGACCTGGTCGCCCGCCTCGATCGACGCCTTTCCGCGCTGATGAACCTCCCGCTGGAAAACGGCGAGGGGCTGCAACTGCTGTACTACCCCACCGGCGCAGGCAGCGAGCCGCACTACGACTACCTGGCGCCCACCAACGCCGCCAACCGCGAATCCATCGCGCGAAGCGGCCAGCGTGTGAGCACCCTGGTGACCTACCTGAACGACGCGCCCGAAGGCGGCCAGACCGTCTTCCCGCAACTCGGCCTGGCGGTTTCGCCGATTCGCGGCAATGCCTGCTACTTCGAGTACTGCGATGGCAACGGCCGGGTCGATACGCGCTCCCTGCACGCGAGCGCGCCGGTGACGCGGGGCGACAAATGGGTCATGACGAAATGGATGCGTGAGCGCCGCTTCGTGGCCGCCGAGGGCGTCGAACACCGCTGAAAGCCGACCCGGTCATGGAGCAACGCTTCCATGCACCCGGTCGTCGGGACGCCACGGTGCGTTGTGGCGGGGTGGTTCCGCGCGTACCCTGCACATGTCGCTGCCGCCGGGGTGGCGTGAATCCGAAAATCGCCAGGTCGAATGGCCGGTGCGTTCTTAACGGGAAATTAATCGCTTCCCGGCAAGATCGACCACCGCCATTCCATGCCGCCAACCGCAACCGCCCCCGATGCACCTCCTCCTGGTTGAAGACGACAGCATGCTCGCCGAGGCGATCTGCGACGGCGCGCGCCAGACCGCCTGGACGATCGATCACGTGGGCGACGCCGCCGGCGCGCGGCTCGCGCTGGTCGACCATGCCTATGCGGCGGTGCTGCTCGACATCGGACTGCCCGGCGAGTCGGGCCTGAGCGTGCTGCGTTCTCTGCGCAGCCGCTACGACCCGACGCCTGTACTCATGCTCACCGCGCGCGGCCAATTGAGCGAGCGCATCCTCGGGCTCGATGCCGGCGCCGACGACTACCTGGTCAAGCCCTTCCAGTTCGACGAGCTGTGGGCGCGCGTGAGGGCCGTCATCCGCCGCAGCCAGGGGCGCGTGATTCCCGTCTTCAGGCATGGCGACATCCAGCTCGACCGCAGCCGGCGCGTGGTCACGCGGGGCGGCGTCGAGGTTCCGTTGAGCGCGCACGAATACCGCACGCTGCTGGCGCTGCTCGAGCGCCCCGGCCATGTCGTCACGCGCGACCATCTGCAGGATGTGGTCTACGGCACGGCCAGCACCATCGAGAGCAACACCATCGCGGTCTTCATTCACCAGCTGCGCCGCAAGCTCGGCGACGACCTCATCCGCACGGTTCACGGTCATGGCTACGTGATCGGGCAGGCGCAGCCATGAAGTCGCTCCAGGGGCGAATGCTCGTCGTGCTCGGCGCGACGATCTTGCTGTGCTGGGCGGTTGCGCTCGCGGTGCTGTTCGTCTACGTGCGGCAGAACCAGGCCAGCATCTGGGACAACAAGCTCGAATCGATGGCCACCCGCGTGCTGCTGGCCATCCCCGCCAAGACCAACCTTCCGGACGCACGGCGCGAAAGCCTGCAACTGCGCCCGGATGCCTTGCCGAAGAACGACCAACTGGCGTTTCAGGTCTGGGTCGACCGCACCCGACTCTCGGTTCGCACACCGGGTGCACCGGCCACGCCCCTCAGGCCGGACTTTGCCGAAGGCATTGCCACCACCGTCATCGACGGCGAGCGCTGGCGCGTCTATTCCGTCTCGGACAGCATGGGACGCATCTATGTCCAGGTGGGCAACCTGCAGCGCGTGGTCGATAGCGATCTGCGGGCCAAGGCGTTCATCGCGCTGGCCATCAACACCGTGTTGCTGGCGCTCGTGGGCGGGCTGATGTGGGTTGCCGTGCGGCATTCGCTCAAGCCCGTGACCGCGATGCAGGCCACCTTGCGCGAGCGCCAGACCTTCGACCTCACGCCCGTGCCGATGGCGGACCTGCCCTCGGAACTGCGGCCGCTGGTCGCATCGTTCAACCATCTGCTCGACCAGCTAGACAAGGCGGTCGAGGGAGAGCGGCGTTTCATCGGCGATGCGGCGCACGAACTGCGCACGCCCCTGTCGGCCCTGCAGGCGCAGGCGCAGGTTGCGATGCAGGCGACCACGGTGGCCGAGAAGAACGTGGCACTGGCCAAGCTGCTGCTCGTGGTGGAGCGCAGCGTTCGGCTGTCGGAGCAGATGCTCGACCTCGCCCGGCTCAACGCCGGCGCGATCGTGAGCCGCCACGTGCCCGTCGACCTGAGCGAGCTGGTGCTGTACGTGGCGCGCGAATTCGAGGTGCACGCCAAACAGCAGGGCCGCTCGATCTTCCTGGCGATCGAGTCCGGCTGGATCGCATGCGACATCGACGAGATCGGCATCCTGCTGCGCAACCTCGTGGACAACAGCCTGCGCCACACGCCGGCAGGAGCGCGCATCCGCATCGCTTGCGGCGTCGTGCTGGAAGGCGGCGTGACGCAGGTGTTCCTGGAGGTGGCGGACGACGGGCCGGGCGTGCCCGAGGCCGAGCGCGAGGCCATCTTCGAGCGCTTTCACCGGGTGGCCGGCACGGGCTCGCGCGGCAGCGGGATCGGGCTCTCGCTGGTGGCTGGCATTGCGAATCTGCACCGCGCCACCGTCCGCACCGGCGAGGGGCTCGACGGCCGTGGCTTCAGTGTGCGGATCCTGTTCCCGGCATCGGACCGGGCCGCCTAGCCCCGGCCTGCCGCCATTGCCGCCGTACAGGAGGTTTTGCCGGCGCTGCAGGCTGCGGGCGCTGCTCACCCCGGCGTCTTGCTGCAGCCCTGGCGTGTCTGCACCTCGGCGAGCTTGAGTTCGCGTTCCTCGGCTTGCGACAGCGCGGAGTTCGCATTGACGTACCTCGCGGCCACGAGGATCGGCAGCACCACGTGCCAGGAATCGCTGCGCGCCTGCGTCGCGACGCGCCTGCTCTCGCCGGCCATGGCGGTTTCGGCGTCGAGTTCGCGGCAGGTCATCTGCGAGAAGCGCGACTCGGGGGTGGCGCTCATCGGAATGCTGGTGCATGCCGAGACAAGCAGCACCGCAATGAGCGCGAGGAAGGGGGATTTGAGACGGTTCGGCACGGAAGCTCCAGTTCGGTGCGAGCTAGGACGACATGTCTTTCGCTGGCAGAACCGGATGCTGATCCGCAGCCTTTAATAACTCTTTAGGGGTTTTAGGATTTGATTAGGCGCAGGCGCGCCGCCGCATGCATGCATTCTTCTTTTGGGTGCGTCGAAAGAATGTCTATGCAGCGAGCGAGGCGCACGGCCTACTGCGCCGCGACCTTCACGAACACCGGGTTCGAGTAGAACCACAGGTCGCTGTAGTTGCGTGCATTGATGGCGTTGAAGCGCGCCACGTTGTCCGCACCGGTCGTCTGCGCATGAAGCGCTTGACGACGCGGGTCGACGGATTCGTGTCGCGCGCGTAGCCGGGCGTGCCCGGGGTTTCGCGGCCGGTCACGTCGCCAGCGATCAGGTCGACGTGATCGACCACCGGCTTCACGTTGGCGAAGACGCCGCTGCCAAGCTGGAATCCTGTCGTGACGCGGCGATGAAAGTGAAGTGAAAGGCTTGAGCGGGAAAGGCCGCAGTCCGGGCGGCGGGAACGCTCGCTACAGTGAACCACCGGCACACGTCACCCGCCGGGCACAAGGACGACACGTGCGACATCTTCTTCCATCGGTTCTTGCCGCGGCCATCGTCGCGACCCTCTCCACGATCTCCATGAACGCGGCCGCGCAGCCGATCACCAGCGAAAGCTGCAACGCCAAGCGCGAGGCCATCGAGCGCGACATCGACGCGGCCAAGGCCAAGGGCCAGGCGCAGCGGGTGCGTGGGTTGGAGCGTGCGCTGAGCGCCAACCAGCGCAACTGCAGCCAGGAGCGGCTGCAGGCCGAGCACCGCAAGCGCGTCCAGGCGCAGGAGCGCAAGGTGGCCGAGCGGCAGCGCGAGCTGGCGGAGGCGAAGCACAAGGGCCGCGCCGACAAGATCGCGCAGCGCGAGAGCAAGCTGCGCGAGGAAGAAACCGAGCTCGAGCGGCTGAAGGCCACCCACTGACCGTCGGCGCGGAGGATCAGGCCAGCAGGTCGCTCAGCGTGCGTGCCACCACCTTGGTGGCGCGGCGCAGGTCTTCGAGCACCACGCGCTCGTCGCTGCGCTTGGCGTGCGATTCGAGCACGGTGCGCGGACCGGCGCCGTAGATCACGCCGGGAATGCCGGCCTCGCCGTACAGGCGCACGTCGGTGTAGAGCGGCGTTCCCATGGCCCTGATCGGCTCGCCGAACAGCTCGCCGCCGTGCTTCTGGATCGCATCGACCAGCGGCTTGTTGCCCGCGAGCGGCTTCATCGAATTGGCCAGCAGCAGGCGCTTGATGTCCACCGTGATGCCGGCGCTCTCTGCGGCCGCATCGGCGATCACCTTGCGGATCGTCGCCTCGACCTCGACCGGGTTCTCCTCGGGGATCATGCGGCGGTCGAGCTTGAACACGACCTTGCCGGGCACGACGTTGGTGTTGGTGCCGCCTTCGATGCGGCCGACGTTGAGGTAGGGGTGCGTGATGCCTTCGACCTTCGATGTCACCTGCTGGTAGAGCGTGTTCTGCGCGTAGAGCGCGTTCAGGATCTTCACCGCGCCTTGCAGCGCATCGACGCCGGTGGTCGGAATGGCGGCGTGCGCCATCTTGCCGTGCACCGTCACCTCCATCTGGAGGCAGCCGTTGTGGGCCGTGACGACTTCGTAGCTGAAGCCGGCCGCGATCATCAGGTCGGGCTTGGTCAGGCCCTTCTCGAGCAGCCAGCCCGGGCCGAGGATGCCGCCGAATTCCTCGTCGTAGGTGAAGTGCAGTTCGACGCTGCCCTTGGCCGGCTTGGCGACCGCTTCGAGCGCACGCAGCGCGAAGGTGAAGCTCGCAAAGTCGCTCTTGCTCACCGCGGCGGCGCGGCCGTAGAGGCTGCCGTCGGCGATCTCGCCGCCGTAGGGATTGTGCGTCCAGCCTTCGCCCGGGGGCACCACGTCGCCGTGGGCATTGAGCGCGACCGTCAGGCCGCCGTTGCCGTAGGTGCGGCGCACGATCAGGTTGGTGATCGATTCGAGCCCGTAGTCCTTCACCTCTTGCGCGGGCACGGCGTGCTTCTCGGCGTCGAGGCCGAAGTCCTTCAGCAGCTCGGCGGTGCGCTCGGCGTGCGGCGCGTTGTTGCCGGGCGGGGTGTCGGTGGGCACGCGCACGAGTTCCTGCAGGAACTTCACTTCCTCGTCGAAGTGGGCGTCGATCCAGGCGTCGAGCTTGGCGTAGTCGGTCATGGGTGTTCTTCTGAGAGTCAATGTGCTTGTTCAGCTGCGAGGTCGTTCAGCAGGTTCTGGAAGGCCTGCACCGCGAGCTGAATGTCGTCGTTGGTGCTCGATTCGAGCGGGTTGTGGCTGATGCCCGAGTTGATGCCGCGCACGAAGAGCATGGCCTGCGGCATCACCTCGTGCAGCTTCATCGCGTCGTGGCCAGCGCCGCTGGGCATGCGGAAGAGCGGGATGCCCAGCGCGTCGACCGCTTTCTCCCAGCGCTGCTGCCAGGCGGGCGCGCTCGGCGCGGCCGAGGCGCGCATGCTTTCCTCGATCTCGTAGCGCACGCCGCGGCGTTCGCAGATGGCCTTGAGTTCGGCGAGCACGTCGTCGGTCAGCGCATCGCGCTGCGCGTTGTTCGGCGCGCGCATGTCCAGGCTGAACTTGCAGCGGCCCGGCACCACGTTGATGGAGCCGCTGGGCACTTCGAGCATGCCGACGGTGCCGACCGAGTCGCCGTCTTTCGCGGCGCGCTGCTCGGTGTAGAGGATGAGTTCGGCCACCGCGGCGGCGGCGTCGCGGCGGCGGTCCATCGGCGTGGTGCCGGCATGGCTGGCTGTGCCGATCACTTCGCCCACGAAGCGCACGCCGCCGTTGATGGCGGTGACGATGCCCAGCGGCAGGTCGAGTTCGGTGAGCACCGGGCCCTGTTCGATGTGCACTTCCACAAAGCCGAGGTAGCGTGCCGGATCGCGCTGGATCTTCGGAATGTCTTCCTGCTTCAGGCCCGCGTGCTGCATGGCCTCGCGCATGGTGATGCCGTCGGCATCCTTCTGGTCGAGCCAGCGCTGGTTGAAATGGCCGATGAGCGCGCCCGAGCCGAGGAAGGTCGCCTTGTAGCGCTGGCCTTCTTCTTCCGCGAAGCCGACGACTTCGAAGGCGAAGGGCAGGCGCTTGCCCTGGCGCGCGAGTTCGCGCACGCAGGCGATCGGCACGAAGATGCCCAGGCGCCCGTCGTACTTGCCGCCGTTGCGCACGGTGTCGTAGTGCGAGCCGGTGAGCAGGGTCTTCGCGTCGGGCGTTGCGCCTTCATAACGGCCGACGACATTGCCGACCGCATCGATGTGCACCGAGTCGAAGCCCACATCGCGCATCAGCGCGCTGATCTGCGCGGCGCAGGCGCGGTGCGCATCGGTCAGGTAGGTGACGGTGAGCTGGCCCTTCTCGGCATAGCCGGGGTCGGTGTGCACCGCGAGCTGTTCCTGCCAGTCCCACACGTCGTTGCCGAGCGTGATGTCGGCCGCGAACTTGTCGTTCAGGCGGATCTCGGCGATGCGGTGGATGTTGCGCAGCGCTTCGCCGAGTTCGAAGTCCGGATGATTGAAGAGTCGGCGCTCGAAGGTGTCGATGATCTCGCGCTTGGCGAGGCCGGTGCCGCGCGGGCCGCGCACCGCGAGGATGAAGGGAAAGCCGAACTTCGCGTTGTAGTCGGCGTTGAGCTTCTGGATCTTCGCGAACTCTTCGGGCGTGCAGTCGGTAAGGCCGGCCTTGCTCTGCTCGTTGGTCGATTCGGCGGTGAGCGTCTTGCTCACCATGGCCTTGCCTGCAAGCTCGGGGTGAGCGCGGATCAGGCCGATCTGTTCGTCGGCAGACGATGCGGCCAGCGCCTGCACCAGCGCATGCTTCAGGTGCGCGAGCGAACGGAAGGGGCGGGCGGGCAGCGCGCGCTGCGCGATCCAGGGCGAGTGTTCATAGATGCCGTCGAGCAACGCGACAGCTTCGGCCGGCACGGCCGCATTGAGTTGGGAGATGGTGAGGCTCATGGTCAGCTTCCTGTGACGGCCGATGTGAAGGGATGCGCCTGCTTCCAGTGCCGCGCAATGTCCACGCGCCGGCAGACCCACACGCGGTCGTGCTGCGCGATGTGATCGAGAAAGCGCTGCAGCGCGGTGATGCGGCCAGGCCGCCCGAGCAGGCGGCAGTGCATGCCGATGCTCATCATCTTGGGGCTGTTGTCGCCGTTCGCGTCGCCTTCGGCATAGAGGGCGTCGAAGGTGTCCTTCATGTACTGGAAGAACGGGTCGGCGTGCGAGTAGCCCTGCGGCAGCGCGAAGCGCATGTCGTTCACGTCGAGCGTGTAAGGAACGATGAGCTGCGGCACCACCGTGCCGTCGGTCTTCTGCACCTTCATCCAGAAGGGTAGGTCGTCGCCGTAGTAGTCGCTGTCGTACTCGAAGCCGCCGTAGTCGGCCACCAGGCGCCGGGTGCGCGGACTGTCGCGGCCGGTGTACCAGCCGAGCGCGCGCTCGCCGGTGAGCTTCTCGATGGCTTCCATGCCCAGGCGCATGTGCTCGCGCTCGGTGGCTTCATCGAGGTTCTGATAGTGGATCCAGCGCCAGCCGTGGCAGGCGATTTCGTGGCCCAGTTCCTTGAAGGCGGCGGTCAGTTCAGGGTAGCGCTCCAGCGCCATGCCCACGCCGAACACCGTGAGCGGCAGGCCGCGTTTTTCGAACTCGCGCAGGATGCGCCAGACGCCTGCGCGCGAGCCGTATTCGTAGATGCCTTCCATGCTGATGTGGCGGTCCGGAAAGCTGGCCGGATTGAACATCTCGGAGAGGAACTGCTCGGAGCCCGCGTCGCCGTGCAGTGTGGCGTTCTCGCCGCCCTCTTCGTAGTTGAGGACGAACTGCACCGCGATGCGCGCGCCGCCCGGCCACTGGGCATGCGGCGGGTTGCGGCCGTAGCCGACGAGGTCGCGCGGGTAGGGCAGGGTGGTGTCGTAGACGGTCATGGTGTGGATCAGGACAGCGCGAGAGAGATGTCGTTGGTCGGAACCTTGCGGTCGAAGGTCAGGTTGGCCTCGACGTGTTCCAGGTGTTCGGTCATGAGGCGAACGGCGCGCTCTTCGTCTCGGGCGGCCAGCGCCTTCACGATGTCGGCGTGCTCGTCGTTGGAGTGCTCGGCGGCGCTCGTGCTCTGGTACATGAGCGTGATGAGGGCGCAGCGCGAGATGAGCTCGCCGAGGATCTGCGCCAGCACCTGGTTGCCCATGAGCTCGGCCATGCGCACATGGAAGTCGCCGAGCAGTTCGGTGCGGCCGGAGATGTCTTCACCCGAAACGGCGGATTTCTCGAGAGCGACGTGTTCCTTCAGCGCCTTGATCTTCGCGGGCGTGACGGTGCGCACGAACTCGCGCGTCATCTCGGCCTCGAGCATGCGGCGCACCTTGAACACCTGCCTGGCCTCGTCGACTGCCGGGGCCGCGACGAAGGCACCGCGTGCGGGCTCCAGGCGGATCAGCTTGTTCTGCGAGAGCTGGAACAGCGCCTGCCGCACCAGCGTGCGCGAGACACCGAAATGATCGGCCAGCTTCTGCTCGGCGAGCTTGGTGCCGGGCTGCAGGCGATGCTCGACGATGGCTTTCGTGAGGGCATCGACGATCGAACGGGTGGTGGAGGACTCCATGTTTTTCATGATAGACCCAAAGCCGGTAACTGTATACACTTTTGTCCACCGGAATTTCCCGCACCCGACTCGACATTCGAAGGAGCGCCCCATGGGCTTGAGCACTCACGTACTGGACACGATGCACGGTGGCCCCGCGGCCGGCATGGAAGTGGCGCTGTACACCACCGACGGCGATGCCGCGACGCTGGTGAAGCGCTTCACGCTGAATTCGGACGGCCGCAGCGACGGTCCGCTCTACGACAACAATTCGATCAAGGTCGGCACCTACCGGCTGGTGTTCGACGTGGCGGGTTACTTCAAGGCGCTCAGCGTGAAGCTGCCCGAGCCCAATTTCCTCAACAAGGTGTCGCTGGACTTCGGCGTGGCGCACACCGACCAGCACTACCACGTGCCGCTGCTGGTCAGCCCGTGGAGCTATTCCACGTACCGCGGCTCCTGAGGTCAGTCGCCTTGTTGCTGACCTTCGGTGAGCGTGTCGAGTTGGAACCGGCCGCTCTTGTCCCAGAGCCAGGTGTCCGTCCACGTCACCGCGCCGAGCCGCGTGGCGGCCGGGAAGGGCGCAGCCTGCAGCACGGCGCGTTCGATCTCGGCAATAACCTCGGGCGCATGCTGCGGTGCGCGCAACCAGTGCATCGAGACGACCTTGCCGCCCGTATCGAGGTTCACCTGCAGCGTGCCGACCGCGTAGAGCATGGGCGGCAGCTGCCCGCTGTAGATGCGCGACCGGTTGAGGTCGTAGACGTGGCGCGCTGCATCGCGGCGGTAGTCGCGTGCGGTGGCCGCATTCGATGCGCGCGGCACGGCGCCGGATGCGCCGGCCTTGGCGCCGCTCAACTGGCCGGGCACTGCCCCTGGGCTTCCGCAGCCGGCGAGCCAGAGGGCGCACGAAAGAACGGATGCCGCCAGTGCAAGGCGGCGCGGCGTAAGCTGGGCATTCATCGCCGGGTTTATACCGTGAGTCCTCGCGGGCCCGGCAACCGAAGGTATCGGGCATGAGCGGTGCGGTCGACCAACTGCTGGCGCGTCTTCGCACCGAAGACGCGGTGCTGGTGCGTGTCGAGTCCACGCAGGGCTCGGCGCCGCGCGAGGCCGGCACATGGATGGCGGTGTGGGCTGACGCGCTCACGGCCACGATTGGCGGCGGGCAGCTCGAATTCCAGGCCACGCAGGAGGCGCGCGAACTGCTTGCGGGGAAGCGCGCCATCGACGGCATCCAGCGCTATCCGCTCGGCCCCAGCTTGGGGCAGTGCTGCGGCGGCGTGATGTACCTGTCGTACGAGCGGATCACAGCAGCCGATGCACCCGCGTTGCAGCGCGAGCTGGTTGCGCAACTCAAGCCCGTGGCGCTGTTCGGCGGCGGCCATGTGGGCGCCGCGCTCGCGCGATTGCTCGCCGCGCTGCCGTTCTCGGTGCGCTGGATCGACAGCCGCGACGGCGTCTTTCCCGACGAACTCCCCGCGCAGATCGACACCGAGCATTCCGAGCCCGTGCAGGACGCCGTGGCCGCGCTCGCGCCGGGCAGTCGTGTGCTCATCATGAGCTTCAGCCACGCCGAGGACCTCGACATCGTCATCGCCTGCCTCAAGCGCCTGCGCACACGCAACGACCTGCCCTACATCGGCCTCATCGGCAGCAAGACCAAGTGGGCCACCTTCAGCCACCGGCTCGAAGCGCGCGGCTTCACGGCCGACGAACTGGCCCGCATCACCTGCCCGATCGGCGTGCCCGGCATCACCGGCAAGGAACCCGAGGTGATCGCCGTCGCGGTGGCGGCACAGTTGTTGCAATCGCTGGGCTGAACAGGGTTTTCCTGGCGGCGACGCTGCAAAAAACCAACCCGACCCTTGCCAAAACTGTATACACTTTCGGTCCACAATAAGCCGCAGCGGAGCGAGGCCCATTTCATGGAGCCTGCGTTCGCGGCACTTTCTCTGCTTACAGCGCCCGCAGTGGTGAGCAGGCTGAAATCCCTCTTCGACGCCCCACGCGTCTAGAGGGTTGCGAGAGAGCACATGGAAAGCTATTACCTCGACTGGGCCAACCTGCTGCTGCGCTGGGTCCACGTCATCACCGCCATCGCCTGGATCGGCGCCTCCTTCTACTTCGTGATGCTGGACAACAGCCTCGAGAAGCCGCAGGACCCCGAGTCGCTCGACAAGGGCGTGGGCGGCGAGCAATGGGCCGTGCACGGCGGCGGCTTCTACAACATGCAGAAGTACGCGCTGGCGCCCAAGAAGCTGCCGGACCACCTGCACTGGTCGTACTGGGAGAGCTACTCCACCTGGATCACCGGGTTTGCGCTCTTCACCATGTCGTACCTGTGGAACGCGAGCACGTACCTCATCGACAAGTCGAAGATGGACTGGCAGCCCGGCGCCGCTATCGCCGTGGCGCTGGCCTTCTTCGTGGTGTTCTGGATGGTCTACGACGGCATCTGCCAGGTCTTCGGCCGCCGCAAGAACGGCGACACCATCGTCGGCGTGCTGATCGCGATCTTCATCGTCTTCGCGACCTGGCTGGCCTGCCAGTGGTTCGCGGGCCGCGCGGCCTTCCTCCTGGTGGGCGCCATGATGGCCACCACGATGAGCGGCAACGTGTTCTTCTGGATCATCCCCGGCCAGCGCAAGAACGTGGCGGCGCTGCGCGAAGGCAGGCCGGTCGATCCGGTGCATGGCCAGCGCGGCAAGCAGCGCAGCGTGCACAACACCTACTTCACGCTGCCCGTGCTGTTCGCGATGCTGAGCAACCACTACAGCTTTACCTACACGCACAAGTACAACTGGGTGGTGCTGCTGCTGATCATGCTCGGCGGCGCGGCCATTCGGCAGTTCTTCGTGGTGCGCCATCGCTTCAAGCTCGGCAACGCGGGCAACCCGCTGCCGTATGCGATGGTCGGCATCGCGGTGCTGGGCCTGACCATCGTCTGGATGAAGCCCGAGCCCGCCGCCGCTCCCGTGGCTGCAGCAGCGGCGCCCGCAGTCGCGTATGCCGACGTGCAGAAGGTGCTGGAGCAACGCTGCTTCATGTGCCACGGCGCGGCCGTGCAGATGAAGAACGTGCGCCTGGATTCGCCGGAGCAGGTCACGGCGCATGCGCAGGCGATCTACCAGCAGGTCGTGGTCACCAAGATCATGCCGATGAACAACGCGACCAACATCACCGACGAAGAGCGCGCATTGATCAGCCGCTGGTTCCAGGCCGGCGCAAAGACGAACTAGCTCGCTCGCAAACTAGACCGCGGTCAAGAGGGCGGGCCACCGCTCCCCGCACAATTGCCGGATGGAGACAAAGCAAGCCATGACCGCATCGACTTCGTCCTTCGGGCCCGCGCCCGATCCGCGCGAAACCCCCCGCGCCTTCCTCGAACACCTCTACCGCGTGGCGGTGGACCGCGCGCTGCCGCTGTCCACGCTGGGCGCCCACCTGCCCAAGCCGCCGGACCCGAAGAAAGGCCGCACGCTGGTGCTCGGCGCCGGCAAGGCCGGCGGCTCGATGGTGCAGGCGCTCGAAGCCCTGTGGCCGGCCGATGCGCCGCTCTCGGGCCTCGTCGTCACGCGCTACGACCACATTCCGCCGCGCCCCGAAGGCGTGCCGCAGCGCATCGAGATCGTCGAGGCCGCGCACCCGGTGCCCGATGCGGCGGGGCAGCAGGCCGCCGAGCGCATCCTCGCGCTCACGCAAGGGCTCACGGCAGACGACCTCGTGCTGTGCCTGATCTCGGGCGGCGGCTCGTCGCTGCTGGTGCTGCCCGCCGAAGGCCTCACGCTGGCCGACAAGCAGCGCATCAACAAGCAACTGCTCGACAGCGGCGCCGGCATCGGCGAGATGAACTGTGTGCGCAAGCACCTCTCGCGCATCAAGGGCGGCCGGCTCGCGGCAGCCTGTGCACCGGCCCGCGTGGTGACGCTCACCATCAGCGACGTGCCGGGCGACGATGCGGCCGTCATCGCGAGCGGCCCCACGGTGCCCGATGCGACGACGTGTGCCGATGCGCTCGCCATCCTCGACCGCTACGGCATCGAGGTGCCCGCGCCCGTGCGCGCTCAGCTCCAGAGCGGCGAACTCGAAACGCCCAAGCCCGACGACAAGGCCTTCACCGGCCACGAGACCCACATGATCGCCACGCCCCAGCAGTCGCTCGAAGCGGCAGCCAAAGCGGCGCGCGAGGCGGGCATCGAGGCGCACATCCTCAGCGACGAGATCGAAGGCGAATCGCGCGAAGTCGGCAAGGTGCATGCCGCCCTGGCCCGCGCCGCCGCCCACCGCGGCCAGCCGTTCGCCCGGCCCTGCGTCATTCTTTCGGGCGGCGAGACCACGGTCACGATCCGCCCGCGCCAACCGGGCCAGGCCAAGGGCCGCGGCGGCCGGGCCGGCGAGTTCTGCATGGGTCTGGCCGGTGCGCTCATGGGCGTGCCGAACGTGTGGGCGTTGGCCGCCGACACCGACGGCATCGACGGCGTGGAAGACAACGCCGGCGCCTTCGTCACACCCGACACCCTGGCGCGCGCCACGGCGCTGGGCAAAAAGCTGTCGGACCACCTCGACCGCAACGACGCCTACGGCTATTTCGACGCCATCGGCGACCTGTTCGTGACCGGGCCGACGAACACCAACGTCAACGATTTCCGCGCGCTTTTGATCCTGTAACGGGGCAAAAAGGGCGATTTCCGGGCCCCGGCGAAGACTGTTAACTCGGGTTAATCTACGCACCCGGCGGCAATTTGCCGCCGTTGTCGCATGCGCACCTCCCCCAGGTGCCGCGCCGCGCACCCAGATTTCCCCTTTTCATCATCCAGTCCTCGAAGGAAAAGCTCGTCATGACCGCCACCTACACCGACACCCGCCTGCTGATCGACAACGAATGGGTCGACGCCATCGGCGGCAAGACGCTGGACGTCGTGAACCCCGCCACCGGCAAGGCCATCGGCAAGGTGGCGCACGCCAGCATTGCCGACCTGGACCGCGCCCTGGCCGCCGCCCAACGCGGTTTCGACAAATGGCGCAACACCCCCGCCAACGAGCGCGCCGCCGTCATGCGCCGCGCCGCCGGCCTCATCCGCGAACGCGCCGGCGACATCGCCAAGCTGCTCACGCAAGAGCAAGGCAAGCCGCTCGCCGAAGCCAAGGGCGAGACCCTGGCCGCCGCCGACATCATCGAATGGTTCGCCGACGAAGGCCGCCGCGTCTACGGCCGCATCGTGCCCTCGCGCAACCTGGCCGCGCAGCAGCTCGTGCTGAAGGAGCCGCTCGGCCCCGTCGCCGCCTTCACGCCCTGGAACTTCCCGATCAACCAGATCGTTCGCAAGCTCGGCGCCGCACTGGCCACCGGCTGCTCGTTCCTGGTGAAGGCGCCCGAAGAAACCCCGGCATCGCCCGCCGCGCTGCTGCAGGCCTTCGTCGATGCCGGCATTCCGCCCGGCGTCGTGGGCCTGGTGTTCGGCAACCCCGCTGAAATCTCGAACTACCTGATCGCCCACCCGATCATCCGCAAGGTCACCTTCACCGGCTCGACCCCGGTCGGCAAGCAACTGGCCGCCCTGGCCGGTTCGCACATGAAGCGCGTGACGATGGAGTTGGGCGGCCACGCCCCGGTGATCGTGGCTGAAGACGCCGACGTCGCCCTGGCCGTCAAGGCCGCCGGCGCCGCCAAGTTCCGCAATGCGGGCCAGGTCTGCATTTCGCCCACCCGCTTCCTGGTGCACAACAGCCTGCGCGAAGAGTTCGCTCGCACGCTGGTCAAGTACACCGAGGGCCTGAAGCTCGGCGACGGCCTCGCCGAAGGCACGACCATCGGCCCGCTGGCCAACGCACGCCGCCTCACCGCGATGGCCTACGTGCTGGAAGATGCGCGCAAGAAGGGCGCCACCGTGGCGGCCGGCGGCGAACGCATCGGCGATTCGGGCAACTTCTTCGCCCCCACCGTGCTGACCGACGTGCCGCTGGACGCCGACGTGTTCAACAACGAACCCTTCGGCCCCATCGCCGCGATCCGCGGTTTCGATACGCTCGAAGAAGCCATCGCCGAAGCCAACCGCCTGCCCTTCGGCCTGGCCGGCTACGCCTTCACCAAGTCGATCAAGAGCGCGCACCTGCTGAGCCAGAAGCTCGAACTCGGCATGCTGTGGATCAACCAGCCCGCCACCCCGTCGCCGGAAATGCCGTTCGGCGGCGTGAAGGATTCGGGCTACGGTTCGGAGGGCGGCCCCGAGGCGCTCGAGGCTTACCTCAACACCAAGGCCGTGTCGATCCTCGGCGTTTAATCAGTCGTCTGCGCTGGCGTTCCAGAAGGCCTGCTGGACGCCATCGAGCGCTTCGAGTTCCGTGATCACCTGGTCGAGCTCCAACGGCTCGACCGCGGTGGCATACAGCGTCGCTTCGATTTCCGTGTCGGCCGGCCCGAAGGCGTGCTGGTCGACATCGCGCACCGGGTAGTTCGCGGCTTCGAGCAGGAGCAGCAGCTGGTCCATCACCTCGGGCCGCGCTGCGCGCGAGCAGATCACCCGCACCGTGTAGGTCGCTTCGCTCGATTCTTCCTTGATCGGACGGCGGTTGATGCGGTTGACCACCGGCAGCAGAAGCGTGTTGCTGGCCAGCACGAACAGCGCGGCGATCATCGCCTCACCGATCAGGTCCGCGCCCGCGCAGGCGCCCACCGCCGCCGACCCCCACAGCGTGGCCGCCGTGTTCAGGCCCGTGATGTTGGTGCCTTCCTTCATGATCGCGCCCGCTCCCAGGAAGCCGATGCCCGAGACCACGTAGGCCGCCACATGCACGGCTCCGTCGTGGCCGTGCAGGCGATTCGCCATGTCCACGAACACCGCAGCGCCCACCGCTACGAGCGTGTTGGTGCGCAGGCCCGCGGCGCGTTGGCGTATCTGGCGCTCCAGGCCGATCAGCGAGCCGAGGGTGAAGGCGATCGCCACGCTGACGAAGGTGTCGAGCAGCGAAGGAAGGTTGAAGTTTTGAATGGCTTGCATCCGATGCATCCTCCGATGTTTTGCGCCAGTGTGCGGGGTTTGGGTGTCATCTGCGTGTAGCTTTTCAGGGCGGTCGTTGATCACCCGCCCTGAACAAAACCCTCACTGCCACCCATACCGCCGCGCATACCAGCCTTTGACGGTCTGCGTCAGCACCGCATATCCCACCAGCATCGCCACCAGCCACGGGAAGTAAGCCAGCGGCAGCGCCTGCAGCTTGAAGTAGTGCGCGAGCGGCCCCATCGGCAGCCAGATGCCTACGGCCGCAATCGCAGCACCCATCGCCAGCAGCGGCCAGGCCGCGCGGCTTTGCAGGAACGGGATCTTGCGGGTGCGGATCAGGTGGACGATGAGCGTCTGCGACAGCAGCCCCTCGATGAACCAGCCCGACTGGAACAGCGTCTGGTGTTCCACCGTGTTGGCCGCGAACACGTACCACATCACCGTGTAGGTCAGGATGTCGAACACCGAGCTCAGCGGCCCGAAGAACACCATGAAGCGCCCGAGGTCCGCCGGGTTCCATTGTTGCGGCGACTTGAGGAATTCCTCGTCCACGTTGTCGAACGGAATCGCGATCTGCGACACGTCGTACAGCAGGTTCTGCACCAGCAAGTGGAGCGGCAGCATCGGCAGGAAGGGCAGGAATGCGCTCGCCACCAGCACCGAGAACACATTGCCGAAGTTCGAGCTCGCGGTGAGCTTGATGTACTTGAGCATGTTGGCGAACGTGCGGCGACCCTCGACCACGCCTTGCTCCAGCACCATCAGGCTCTTTTCCAGCAGGATGATGTCGGCCGACTCCTTGGCCACGTCCACTGCGCCGTCCACCGAGATGCCGATGTCCGCCGCGCGCAGCGCCGGTGCGTCGTTGATGCCGTCGCCCATGAAGCCCACCACGTGTCCGTTGGCATGCAGCGCGTGAACGATGCGCTCCTTGTGCGCGGGCGTGAGCTTGGCGAACACTTGGTGCTTTTCGACCAGCACGCGCAGTTCGTCGTCGCGCAGGTCCTCGATCTCGCGGCCGAGCACGATGTGGCCGGCCTCGATGCCCACGTCGCCGCAGACCTTGCGCGTGACGAGTTCGTTGTCGCCCGTCAGCACCTTCACCGCCACGCCGTGCTCGGCCAGCGCGCGCAATGCGGGCGCGGTCGATTCCTTCGGCGGATCGAGAAAGGCCACGTAGCCCAGCAGCGTGAGGCCCGATTCATCGGCCACGCTGTAGGCGGGCTTGCGTGCCTCGGTGGCCAGCGTGCGGCTGGCGACGGCCACCACGCGCAGGCCGTGCTGGTTCAACTCCGAGGCCACGCTGTGGATGCGAGCGAGCAGCTCCGCATCGAGCGCCAGCACCTCGGCGCCGCGCTCGACCGACGTGCACACCGACAGGATCTCTTCGAGCGCACCCTTGCAGATCAGCAGGTGCTCGCTGCCGCCGTTCTCCACCACCACCGACATGCGGCGGCGCGAGAAGTCGAAGGGCACTTCGTCGATCTTGCGGTAGGCCGTCTGCAGCCGTGTCTCGGGTTGCATCTCGGCGTGGTTCAGCACCGCCTTGTCGAGCAGGTTCTTCAAACCCGTCTGGTGAAAGCTGTTCAGGTAGGCGAGCTGCAGCACATGGTTGGAGCCCTCGCCCCATGCGTTGGTGTGGCGCTCCAGCACGATGCGGTCCTGCGTCAGCGTGCCGGTCTTGTCGGTGCACAGCACGTCCATCGCGCCGAAGTTGTGAATCGCCTCGAGGCGCTTGACGATCACCTTCTGGCGCGACATCACGACCGCGCCCTTGGCGAGCGTGGCGGTCACGATCATCGGCAGCATCTCGGGCGTGAGACCGACCGCGATCGACAGCGCGAACAGCGCCGCTTCCCACCAGTCGCCCTTGGCCACGCCATTGATCACCAGCACCAGCGGCGCCATCACCAGCATGAAGCGGATCAGCACCCAGCTCACGCGGTTGATGCCCGCCTGGAAGGCGCTGGTGCCGCGGTCGGTGGCGGTCACGCGCTGCGCAAGGGCGCCGAAGAAGGTGCGGTCGCCGGTGTGCACGATGAGTGCGGTGGCGGTGCCGCTGATCACGTTGGTGCCCATGAAGAGCAGGTTCTCGCGCTCGAGCACGCCGGCCTCGTGGTCGCCGCGGTCGATGGAAAACTTCTCGACCGGCATCGCCTCGCCCGTCAGCGCGGACTGGCTGATGAAGAGGTCCTTGGCGGTGAGCAGCCGGCAGTCGGCCGGGATCATGTCGCCGGCCGAGAGCGCGATCACGTCGCCCGGCACGAGGTCGCGCATCGGCACCTCGACGCGCACCGTGCCCGCGTGCGTGGCATCGAAGCCCTCGTCGCCTGCGGCGCCTGCCTTGCGGCCCGGCGCTGGCCGCAGCACCGTGGCCGTGTTGCTCACCATCGCCTTGAGGCGCTCGGCCGCCTTGTTGGAGCGCGACTCCTGCAGGAAGCGCAGCACCGTCGACAGCACCACCATGCTGCCGATCACGAGCGTGGCCTTCATGTCCTCGGTCACGTAGGAGATCAGCGCCAGCACCGTCAGCAGCAGGTTGAAGGGGTTGCGGTAGCACTGCCACAGGTGCGTCCACCACGGCAGCGGCTGCTCGTGGCGCACCTCGTTGCTGCCCAGGCGCTTGCGCAGCACCTGCGCGTGGCCTTCGCTCAAACCTTGCGGCGAGCTGTTGAGCTTGACGAGCATCTCGCCGGCGTCGGTGCGCGATGCGGTGGCCAGCGCCTTCGCGATGTCGGGCGGCATCGCGACCGAGCTCACGCCGACGGGCTTGGAGCCCAGCAGCGTCTGCCAGCGCTCGAAGTGATGCAGCATGTGGCGGCTGCGCAGGAAGCTCTCGAAGAGGGACTTCAGGACGTTTTTTTTCATTTTGTTTTCTCCTTGATGAAGGAAGCGATGGGGGTCAGCGAGCGAAGGCCCAGGTGAGGCCCAGCGTCCACCACGCGGGGGCGTCGGCGCGCAGGCCGCGTGCACGGCTCAGGTCGACGCTCAGCGCCTGCACCGGCGTCCAGCGCACACCGGTGCGCCATGCGTTGCCGCCGCCTTCGCGAAAGCGCTCGGCGACGAACGAGACGGAGGGCAGGGCGCTCCATTCGATGGCCGCGCCCGAATGGCTGGTGCTGGGTTGCGCGCGATGGAAGTCGCGACCCAGGTTGATGTGCGCGCGCCAGCTGTCGTCGATCTGCCAGGTCACGGGAATCACGACGCTGCTGCTGGCGAAACGCAATGCGGTGGCGCGCGTGTCGCCTTGCCAGGCGGCCGTGGCGAGCACGCCGGCGCTCAGGCTGTCGTTGATCGCAAAGGCCCACTTGATCTGCGGACCGGCGCGTACGGTGCGGCCTTCGCCGCCGCGTTCGCGCTCGAGGTTCAGCCCGAGCTCGACCGCGCCGACGCGGCAGGTCGGGCCGATGTGGATCAGCCCTTGCGCGTTGTTCGCGTGCCGGTCGGTCCAGGTCTCGACCTGGCATTGGCCCGCATCGAGGATCGCGGCGTCGTCCACCGAATGGTGTCCACCGGCGGCATGCGTCTGCGTTGCCGCGAGGCCGCAGAGGTATGCCGCCCACAGGCGAGGCAAAGGACGGTGAGGGTAGTGGCGGGGTGTGGTGAGGCGGGCGGCCGTGGCCGTTCGCCGCACGACACGCCGCAGGCGTTCGCGGGTCATGGTGAGGTTCTCCTTCGGGTGCGGCGCCCGCGAAGGAAGAACCTCCCGCTTCAATCAGCCGGCAGGCATCCTCCGCAGCATGGCGCGCTGCGTTGTGGTGGGCATCGATGGATGGGGCGCGCTACGGCGCCAGAGAGGGGCGGGGTCCATGGTGGCCTCCTTGCGGTCTGCGGTGCGGTCCGGTGTGCGAGTGCGTCAGCGCTGCACTGTGCGGGGCGGTTGCTCGAGCAGCAGGAAGAAGCTGCGGATGCGCCGCGTGGTCCAGAGCGCGGCGGCCCGGTCGAGCGTTTCGTTCTCGACGTCCTGCGCCGTCGCTGCGTGCGCGGGCACGTGCGCCGACGGGCGAACGGGTTCCTGCATCGGCTGCTGTTGCTGCTGCTGACGAGTTTGAATTTGACGCATGACAAGGCTCCTTCGCAGTGAAGGGCCTCGCGCACGGACACGCAAGCTGACTGAATAAGTCAGTGACGGAGAACGACGGATTTCGGAAGGGGAGAACCGCTGGCCTGAATGGCGAACGGGTCACGCTGCGTGCACGGCGGCCACAGCGCGAGAGAGCCTGCGCTAGAGGGCCGGATGTGTCACGCCTGCCGAGGCACGCGTCTTCTTGTCACTGATCCAACTGGCACTGTCCACGCACGGGGCTCCGAAGTAAAGATGCAGGATTGTTGCACCGCGTCACAATGAGCGTCAACCTTTTAGCGCTTGTCCTGCAATGCCAGCAGGGTCGTTATCGCCTCGCTGTTGCGATTTCGCCTCGTGCCGCGCCGCAACCTTTCAACCGGCTTTCAATTCGACGCAAGACAGCATGTGCTCCTTTGTCGTCGGCCGCCGTTCGGTCATCTGTGCATCAATCGCCGACTGGAAAAGTATCGAACTTTGCAATCGTTACTCGGAGAATTCATGCGCCATCGCGAGAAGTCTCGCTGCGATGAGCAAGAACGATCGCAAACAATTTGCAGGGAGCAAAAGTGTTCGTACGAAATCTTCGCGATGTGGAGAAGTCGGGTCTGCTGGTGGAATGGGGTAGTGGAACGAGCCATCGGCTGCTGACAGAAAAAGACGAGATGGGGTTCACCGTATGCCACACGGTGGTCCGAGCCGGAACGGAGTCATTGCTCCAATACCGCAATCACCTGGAAGCGTGCTACTGCATTGCCGGTGAAGGCGAAGTCCAGGACATGGATGGCAATGTCCATGCGATCCGCCCCGGTGATCTCTACGTGTTGAACAAGCACGACAGGCACTTTCTGCGCGGCGGATCGAAAGACCTGGTGCTGCTGAGCATCTTCAATCCACCCCTCAAGGGGCACGAGCGCCATGACCTGAAGAATGCAGATGGCTCCGCCTACTGAACCGGCGGAATCGAGCTCGCCGCGGGCCAACTTCCTGGCCTTCCTCGCGTCGCTGTTCCTGTCGAAGATTGCCGACCAGGTGCTGCTGTTCCTGGTGCCGCTCGTGGTGTTCCAGACCACGCAGGATGTCGGGTGGTCGGGGCTGGCGTTTGCGGTGGAGGCGTTCCCCCGCTTTCTATCATTCCCGATCTGCGGGGCCCTGTGCGATCGCATTTCCCCGGTGCGCCTGATGCGGTGGAGTCAGGTCTTGCGTGCCGTCATCTGCGCCTCGGGCGCCATCTGCGCTTCGGTCTTCGGCGGCGTGGGCTGGTTGATCGCCGTCTCTGCCCTTTGCGGGGTGCTGACCACCCAGGGCGCGATGGCGCGCGAAGTGATATTGCCGCAGGTCTTCAAGAAGCACAGGTTCGAGAAAGTGCTGGCGTATTCCCAGACCGCCGATCAACTGGGGGCGGTTCTGGGACCGGTGGTTGCCGCGGTTCTGCTGATGCAGGTCCATTGGCAGGCTGCCGTGGGGATCACCGCCATCATCTTCGTGCTCGCCGATGGCGCCATGACCTATTGGCGGCGCACCACCAGGGTCCGGTTGAGGCCGCGCGAAACGGCGCAGGGCAACATGGTCGCCGCCATGAAGACGGCACTCGCCCACGTGATCGGCCTGCCCGGCCTGCGAAGGCTCGTCATCCAGGCGGCGGGCGTCAACCTGGTGGTGGGCGTCACGCTTGCATCGTCGGCGGCACTCGTCACGGGTGTTCACGCACAAACGGCCGGGTACTACGGTGCGCTGCAGACCGCCGGCGCCATCGTCACGGTGCTCGTTCTCATGGGCATTGCCCACATTTCCATCCCCGTGCAGAGGCTGGGCCTTGCCGGGTTCTCGTTGATGGTGGTGGGCGGGCTCCTGACGGCGCTCAGTCCCGGCGCCTGGGGATACGCGGCGGGATACCTGCTGGTGATCGGCTTCGACAAGATGTTCAACATCTACCTGCGCAGCAGTCGCCAGCGCGTGATTCCCACGGCGGACTATGGAAAGACGACGGGCGTGATGACGCTGCTCAACAACCTGACGCAGCCCCTGGCCGGCCTGGCCATCGGCGCCTTCGCGACCGAATGGACCGCGGGCAGGGTCATCCTCGTCCTCACCTTGGGCATGGCGTTGCTGGGTTGCCTCTCGGTGCTGGCCGGCGGCCGACCCGCAATGGCCGAGCGCGCCGAATGATGGTGGGCTTCTTCCATGAATTGTTCGAGGCGGCGGCGCTTCTCGATCCCGGCAAGACTGCGATCGAAGTTGACGGAATAACCGCCACCTTCGCGGAGCTGGCGCGCACCGAGCTGCAGGTGTCCCGCATGCTGAAGCACGCGGGCGTATTGCCCGGCGATCGTGTCGGCCTGAGCTGTGCAATTTCCCCGGCGGCCGTCGCATCGGCTTTCGCTGTCATGCGGGAGGGCTGCATTCTTGCGACGATCAGCCACCTGTGCGAAGAGGGGCAGTTCATCGACCTCGTGGCCGACTGCGGTGCGACCGTGCTGGTCACGGATCGCAGCGTCGACACATCTGCGCTGTCGAGGCAAACGGCCGTCCGGCGATGGTTTCACGGAGGGGCGGGAGCATTGTTGGAGGCGTGGAGATCGGCCGATCCCCAAGCTCGTTCACGGTGCACCGATTACGTCGATGCGGCGCGGCCGCAAGGGCTGGATCGACCGGCTGCGATCTTCTATTCGTCGGGGTCGACGGGAAAGCCGAAAGGCGTCCTGGTCAGTCACCGCAACATGACGGCCGCATTTCATTCGGTCACCGGCTACCTGGGCACCCATCGTGCAGACAGGGTGTTGAGTTTCACTGCCGGACTGAGTTCGGACTACGGCTTCTACAACGTCACGATGCCGCTGTTGCTGGGCGCAACGGCTGTCGTGAAAAGCGTGTTGCCCGCACGGAGCGAGGAGGTCGGGGCCATTCTTCGCGACGAAGAGATCACGGCATTGCAGGTCTTTCCACCTGCGCTCCTTCACATGCTCGAGGCCGAGGTGCTGCCACCGCTGCCCGCGCTGCGATACATCTCCAGCAGTGGCGATGTGCTGCCGGTCCGGCATATCGAAAGGATTCGCGAAACCTATCCCGAAGTCCGGATCTTCTCGAACTACGGAATGACCGAGTGCAAGCGGATCGCGTACCTCGCCCCGGAGCAACTCGAACGGCGTCCCGGCTCGGTTGGAAAAGCGATTCCCGGTGTGCAAACGCTTCTCTTCGATCAAGAGGGCGCTGTCATCGAGGCGAGCCATCGGATCGGAGAGCTCGGCGTGATGGGCGACCTTGTCATGCAGGGCTACTGGAACCAGCCGGAATTGACGGCGAAGGTGTTGAAGCGCAACTTCGTGGATGGAAGAAGCCTGTTCCTGACCGGTGACCTGTTTCGGATGGACGAGGACGGCTATCTGTATTTCGTTGGCCGCAAGGACGACATGCTCTTCAGGGACGGCGTGATGCTCAACCCGCGCGATGTCGAGCGCGAACTGCTGTGTCATCCCGCAGTTTCCGAAGCGATGGTGCTTCCGGTTCGTGGCAACGACCCGTCGGGCTTTCTGTGTGCGTGCCTCGTGCTGCGCATCGGATGCAATGTCTCCGAAGAGGAACTGAAAGCGCATTGCGCAAGCAACCTGAAGCAGCGAGAAATCCCGGAGCTTTTCTTGTTCATGGAGGTCCTGCCACGCACTTTTGGCGGAAAGGCCTCCAGGCGAGAGATGGCGGAACATCTGTGTGCGAGTGGTATTTTGGGAGCGAAGAAGATATGAAAACGACAACGCCCTTCGGGGCCGACGAGTACCTGAACGAATCGGCGATGGTGCGCATGGCCGGTTACTTCGATGACCTGGCGACCGGAAAAACCCAGGTGCCGCGCCAATCGGTCCGAACGCGCATACCCGATCGAATTGCCGATTCCGAGGTCTTGAAGTACCACGACCTCGTGGTCGAGCGGGCAGGACCTCTCTTTACGCACTTTCTTGCCAGCGTGCCTTGCATCCTCGAGGAAATGAGCCGCGTGGGCGTCGCGCTCGAGAGGCTCGTGCAGTCGTCGCACGACGCCCCGAAGAGGGTGTTCGGCTTCTACGAAGTCGACGCCTTCGACGGCACGAACGGACGCGCGTTGGCGACCTACTCGCAAGGAAAGATCAAGACGCTGACGAGTTCGCCCAACCAGGCCAATCAGCAGCATTTCGATCGGTTCGCCGACCCCGAGAGATCGCAATTCTGTCCCCAGTCGTTCTTGCGAATCGATGCGGGCGTTCTGCGCGAAGAAACTTCGTTTCCCGAATTTCGCGAGGGATTCGATTTCATCTACGAGACCGCGGCATTCCAGTTCTACGGGCAGGACCGTGAACAGCAGATCGGGCATGTGTCGAAGCTTCTGAAGCCGGATGGGCTGATCTTCTTTCTGGAGAAGCTGAATCATCCGGATCAGGCGGTCTACGAACTTCGCGAACGGGCGAAAGACGATCTGCACAAGCTTCACTACTTCACGCCCGAGGAGGTGGCATGGAAGCGCAATCAGATGCTCACCCAGATGCACAACGGGCAGGTGGAGTTCGACGTGTTGCTGCGGGCCATCCGATCGCAGTTCGCGCACGTCTATCTGTTGTGGAACAGCACGAATTTCTACGAGTTCGTTGCGTCGAACGATGCAGACCGGATCGCGCGGTTTGTTTCCATCCTGGGCCTTCCTGCCATTCCAGCGGAGTTTTGTTTTGAAGCCGATCTTCCCCGCAAGCTTGCCTGAGGCGGAGTCGATTCCTGGCGCTGCGGACTACGGCGCCGAGCACCGGGCCTTGTGCCAGCGCGCCGAGGCGCTTGTGCCCGTCTGGAGGGAGCACGCCGCAGCAAGCGAGGCGGCGCGATGCTTGTCCCGGGAAGCGATCGCGCAATTGCACGCAGCCGGGCTGCTTCGAATCCTTGCGCCAAGAAAATTCGGCGGGCTCGAGCTGGGATGGCCGAGCATCGTGGAAGCCTCGCGCATTGCCGCCCGTGCATGCGCTTCTACCGGATGGGCGATCAGTCTTGTGGGCGGACACATCGCAACGATGGGCCGGCTTTCCCTGGAATGCCAGACCGAGGTATTTGCAGACGGTCCGCACCAGCTGGTCGCAACGGCATCTGCCCCCACCACTGGGACCATTGCACGGGTGCCGGGCGGCGTTCGTTTGAACGGCACCTGGCGATTCGCGTCGGCAATCGACCATGCCAACTGGATCATCGTGGCGGGCCCGTGCGGAGGCGGCGATGACGGTTTGCCGACGGTCCTCAAGGTGGTCGTCCCCGCGTCGCACGCACAGATCGTGGACACCTGGGATGCCGTTGGCATGCTGGCAACGGGATCGAACGACATCCGCTTCGACGACGTGTTCGTGGTCGAAAAATGGACCGTTTCCAAAGCGGAATGCTTCGCTGCCGATCCGGCCGGCGCGAAGGTCAATGCGGACGCCTACCTCTGCCACGTGCCACTCCTGCCCTACTGCACGAGTTGGATCGTTGGGCCGATCCTCGGTGCCGCCGAGGGCGCATTGAACGAATACATCGGCGCCGCGCGCCTGCAGTCCCCGAATCTCCGGAGCGCCGCAGCCGGCGATCGGTTGGCCGAGAGCGCCGCGGAGCTTGCCTGCGCCGCCCGCTTGTATGAAGCGCTGTGCGCCAGGCTGCATGGGGCAGGCGTTGCACGGCGGGCGATCGAGCCTTGGGAGCTGGCCATCGTCAAGCGTGATCGGGCGTACCTGGCGCAGCTCTGCTTGCAAGCGGTGGGGCGATTGATTCGACAACTGGGGGCCTCCGGCGCATCCAGGGCGAATCCGATTCAGCGTCATTGGCGTGATCTGCAGGTCATGGCGTCCCATGTAGACATCGGCCGGGATCGCGCATTTGCAGCCTATGCTTCGGGCCTGCTAGACCCCGCTGAGTACGCATGAAAGAAATTGCCGTCCTGTTCGTCTGCACCGGGAATATCTGCCGGTCCCCCACTGCCCACGCGCTCCTGCTGCACAAGGCCCGCCTCGCAGGCATTTCCGTCGATGTCGACAGCGCCGCCATCTCCGACGAGGAGCGCGGCAACCCGCCCGATCCACGTTCGATCGCCGAGGCGCGCCGGCGCGGCATCGAGATGCCTGCGCACCGCGCACGGCAGGTTCGTGCCGGCGACTTCGAGCGCTTCGACTGGATCGTCGGCATGACCGCGCAGCATTGCGCGGCGCTGCGCCGTCTCGCACCCGCGGGCACTGCCCACAAGGTGCACCTGCTCACCGAATTTTCCGAGGATGACGAAGGCGATGTGCCCGACCCCTGGTATGGCGGCCAGCAGGCCTTCGTCGAAGCCTTCGACCTGATCGATCGCGGCGTCGACGGCCTGCTCGCGAAGCTCCGGGCCAGGGCCTGCTGACTGGCTATTCGCAGAGCGCGCGAATGTCCGCCGGAATCGGCACCGCACGGATGCCGCCGCCTTCGCGCTTCGCAGCAAAGATCCGTACCTCTTCACATTCGAGGATCAGGTCTTCGCCGCGCGCCACGCGGTAGGTCTGCACGAAGCTCTTGTCGCGCCACTCGGTGATGCGCACCGCGATCTCGAGCGTGTCGCCGTAGCTCGCGGCCTTCACGAAGCGCGTGTGCGTGTCGACCAGCGGCGTGCCGATCACGCCGATCGTTTTCGTGGTTTCTTCCCAGCGCGGCACGCCGCAGCCGGCGAAGAAATGCCGCGAGGCTGCATCGATCCAGCGAAAGAAGTTGGGAAACCAGACGATGCCGGCCGGGTCGCAGTCGCCGAATTCGACGTGTGCGGTGTAGACGATTTCCTTGTGTGTGCTCATCAGCCCATTCTCGTTGGCAGCCACAGCGCGATGACCGGGAACGCGATCAGGATCACCAGGCGCACGATGTCCGTCACGATGAACGGCAGCACGCCCTTGAAGATGGTGGTGAAGCTCACATCCTTCACCACGCTCTTGATGACGAAGACGTTCATCCCCACCGGTGGATGGATGAGCCCCAGCTCCACCGTCATCACGATGATCACGCCGAACCAGATGGGGTCAAAGCCCAGATGAACGATCACCGGAAAGATGATGGGCACCGTGAGGATGATCATCGCCATTGCGTCCATCAGGCAGCCGAGCACCAGGTACATCAGCATGATGAGCGCGAGCACGCCGTAGCGACCGATGCCCAGGCCCGTCAGAAATTCGGTGAGCTTCTGCGGGCTCTGCGTGATGGTGAGGAAGTAGCCGAACAGCAGCGCGCCGATCAGCACCGTGAACACCGCCGCCGCTGTGCGCGTGGCCGAGAGCAGCGCCTCGCGGATCTTCGGGCCGTCGAGCTTGCGCCTGACGAGCCCGAGGATGAACGCGCCGCTTGCGCCTACGCCGCCCGCCTCGGTCGGCGTGAAGAAGCCGCCGTAGAGCCCGCCGATCACGAACACGAACAGCACCAGCGGCGCCCACACATTGCGCAGGTCCTTGAAGCGCTCCGACCACGGTTTGATCTCGCCGCCGGGCAGCCAGTCGGGCCGGAGCTTCACGATGATCGCGATGGTCATCACGTACATCGCCATCGCCAGGATGCCCGGCACGATGCCCGCCATGAAGAGCTTGCCGATGTCCTGCTGCGTGAGAATGGCGTAGACCGCGAGCACGGTCGACGGCGGCAATATCGCGCCGAGCGTGCCGCCCGCCGCGATCACGCCGGTGGAGAACGACTGCGGGTAGTTGAAGCGCCGCATCTCCGGATACGCCACCGCCGAGAACGTGGCGGCCGTGGCCACCGACGAGCCGCAGATCGCGGCGAACCCGCCGCAGGCCACCACGGTGGCGACGCCCAGGCCGCCGCGCAGGTGGCCGATCATCGAATTGGCGGCCTTGAAGAGCTCGCGGCTCACGCCCGACACCGACACCAGCGCACCCATCAGCATGAACATCGGGATCACGCCGAAGGTGTAGTCGGTCACGGTGCGCATGGAGGTCTGGCCGACCAGCTTCAGCGCGGGCCCGGGACCCACGAGGTAGCTGTAGCCGACAACGCCGACAAGGCCCATCGCCATGCCCACCGGCACGCGCAACAGCATCAAGACGAAGAGGGCGACGAAGCCCAGGATGGCAACTGCATCGGGGCTCATTCGTCGGCCTTCTGTTCAGCGTGGATTTCTTCAAGCTGCTCGGGATGGAAGATCAGCCGGTACGTGCGGATCGCGATCAGCAGCACGGCGCACACGTCGCCCGCCCAGGCGACCGCGTAGAACGGCCAGGTCGGGATGTTCATGTCGAAGGTCAGCACGTTGTCCACGTAGGTGCCGCGCACCTTGTCGAACAGCATCGCGGTCTGCACCGCCACCACGAACAGGAGAACGAGCGTGGCGAACACGTCGATCACGCGCTTCATGCGCGGCCCCGCCGCCGTCCACACCAGGTCGACCGTGATGTGGCCGCCCCGGTAGCTGGTGGCCGCGATGCCCCAGAAGATCAGGATGCCCAGCAGCATGCGACCGAAGTCGTAGGCGTCGGGAATCGAGGTGTCGAAGAACTTGCGCAGCACCACGGCCACGAAGATGTTGAGCGCAACGATCCCCACGAAGATGGCGGCGAGCCATTCGATCGTGTTGATCGCGCGGTCCATGTAGCTGGCGGACCGGGCTGCCATCGCTCAGAGCGCCGACTTGTATTTCGTGAGGCTGCCTTTCAAGGCATCCATCACCGCCTTCGGGTCTTCGCCTGCCTTCTTCACGCTCTCGGCCCATTGCGCTTCAGACGGCGCGGCGGCCTTGCGCCATGCATCGAGCTGCTCCGGCGTGAGCTTGTAGACCTCGTGGCCCGATTGCGCCGCGATTTTCGCGCGCCCGCCGAATTCGAAGTCGGCCCACGGCCCCGCCACCTTCTGCGCCCATTCGCTGGTGCAGTGGTCGTCGATCACCTTCTTCTGGCCCGCGGACATCGCGTCGTACTTGCCCTTGTTCATCACCCAGACGAAGGGCGTGACATAGAGCGGCGCATCCATGTGGTACTTCACCACCTTGTCGATGCCGAAGAGGCCGATCGATCCCCATGGGAAGGTGATGGCATCGGCCACGCCGCGCTCGAGCATGTCGCGCGACTCGGGCGCCGAGGCCTGCACGTTGGTGCCGCCCAGCGAGGTGATCAGCTGGCCCACTGTGCTCGTGGCCGGGCGCACCTTCAGGCCTTTCACATCGGTCGGCAGCACGATCTTCTTGCGCGAATGGAAGGTGCCGGGGTCGTGCACGAACGCGAAGCAGTACTTCACGTCCTTCATCTCCTTGGCCGCGTAGTTGCGATACCAGGCGTCGATGGCGGCCGAGCCTTCCTTGCCGTTGGCGAACAGGAAGGGCAGCGACGCGCCCGCCATCACCGGGAAGCGGCCCGGCTGGTAGCCCGGGTTCACGTACGAGAAGTCGGCGATGCCGTCGCGCGCCATGTCGTAGTGGTCGAAGGCCTTGCCGAGCTGCTCCGACGGAAACAGGATCGCGGTGAGGGTGCCGTTCGATGCCTTCTTGATGTCGTCGGCCCAGGCTTGCAGGGCAGGGTTGAGCGGGTGCTGCGCGGGCACCCAGCTCGAGAGCTTGAGCTGCACGGGTTTGTCCTGCGCGAGGACCGGTGCACCAAGCGCTGTGCAAAAGCCTGCAACAGTGAGCGCGAGCGCCTGGGAGCGAAAGCGCGTGGCGGAAGGGGTCTGCATGTCTTGTCTCTCTTTCTGTGTTGTGAATCTTCTGGAGCGCCGATGCCGGCAACGAGGGAGCAGCCTGGGAATGCGACGGCGGTGTCAGTCGGCCGCGATCTTCCTTTCGCGAATCAGTGCGCCGAAGCGCTGCGAGTCGGCGGCGGCGCGCTGCTGGAAGTCCGCGGGCGAGCCAGGCACCGCCTCGCCGCCGAGCGACGCGATGCGCTCCTTCACCGCCGGCAGCGCGAGCGCGCGGTTGATCTGCGCATTGAGTTGCGCCACCACCTCCGGCGGCGTGCCGGCGGGTGCATAGAAGCCGAACATCGTGTCGGCATCGAAACCGCGCAGGCCCGCCTCGTCGAGCGTGGGCACGTCCGGGAAAAGCGGCGAGCGCCGCGGGCTGCCGACCGCGAGCAGCCGCAGCTTGCCCGCGCGCACCTGCTGCAGCGCGATGCCGGGATCGAAGGCGTAGTCGAGCTGGCCTGCGAGCAGGTCCTGCAGCGCGGGGGCCGCGCCGCGGTACGGCACGTGCAGCGCGAAGAGGCTGGCCTGGCTCTTGAACATTTCGCCCGCCAGGTGCGGCGAGCTGCCGTTGCCCGGCGAGCCGTACGACAGCTTGCCGGGGTTGGCCTTGACGTAAGTGATGAACTCCTGCACGTTCGCGGGCGGCAGCGAAGGCTTGGTCACCAGGAACACCAGCACGCGCGCGGCGGCAGCCACCGGCACGAGGTCCTTGGCCGGGTCGAAGCTCATGCGTGCGTAGAGGTGCGGGTTGACCGACACCATGCCGCCCGAGCTCATCAGCAGCGTGTAGCCGTCCGCCGGCGCGCGCGCCACTGCCTCGCCGCCGACATTGCCGTTGGCGCCCGCGCGGTTCTCGATCACCACCGGCTGCTTCAGCGCCTCCTGCAGCGGCTGCGAGATGGCACGCGCGATCTGGTCGGCCGCACCGCCGGGTGGGAAGTTGACGATGACCTTGATCGGCTTGGTGGGCCAGGCGTTGGGGCCCGTGTTGGCCTGCGCGTGCGCGAACGCCAACAGCGCCACGGCGGTGGTGGCGAGCGCCAGCTTGCGCCTGATGGGAAATGGATGGAGTGTCATGGCGGGTTGTCTCTGATGTCGTTATGAATTCGTTCGGCCGGAAGTTCACGCGGCCTTGGAAGGCGGCCGCTTCATCCAGCGAATCGGCTGCGCCTGCACCGGCCGTGGCGCGGCACCATGGCGCACCAGCGCTGCGTCGAGCGCCTTGCCGCCTTCGTCGGTCAGCGCCGCTTCGCGCGCCGCGGCAATCGCTTCCGCGCGAGCCGGCGCGGGCAGGGCCGGGTTCGCGGCGAGTGCGTCGATCACATGCAGCAGGTTGTGCTTGCCGCGTTCGTTGGTGCTGCCATAGCCTTTGATGAGCCGGCCGCACAGCGCGAGCTCGTGGCCCAGCGCCCAGGTCTCGCGCGTGCCGGTTTCAACGGCCGCGAGCCAGCGCTCGATGAGCGCCTGCTCTTCGGCGAAGCGGCTGCCACGGCGGCGCAGCCACTTCAGCGATGACAGGAGCCGCAGCGACGCCATGCCGAAGACCGAGTGGCTGCCCACCTTCAGCGGCAGTGCCCAGGGCTCCCGGCCGCGCGCCTGCCGGCCGCGGTCCCATGCGGTCACGCGACGCGACAGCGCGGGCGGCAGCAGCGCGGCGAACTCGGCGGCGCCGGGCTTGAAGTGGTCGTAGACCTTCACGATGTCTTCGTCGGTGGCGCGCACCTCCTGGCGCACACGCTGCGCACGGCTGGCGCGGCCCTTGAGCGCGGCCACGCGCACGATGTCGTCGAAGGCCATCCACAGCGCAAGCCAGCGCGCGGCTTCGCGGGTGACGGCGAAGCCCTGGGCGCCGGCCGGATCGGCGGCACGCTCGGCATCGAGCACCTTGCCCAGGCGCTCGGCATACAGCGTCGTATAGGCGGCGTCCTGGTAGTCGAGCACGCGCGCATGGCCGAGCGTGAGCATGTCGTGCACCGCAGGCGGAAAGCGGCATGCCAGTTCATCGGGCAGGGCGCGTGCCGGTGGCGGCGCATCGGCGGAATCGCCGGCCATCACGCTGTTCACGAAGGCGGCTTGCGTGCGCGGCGCGCTCACCGCGTCGAAGGCGGCCGCAAAGCCGCGCAGGCTGGCGGCGGCCATCTTGTCGAGCTTCTCGGGTGCGCTCGTGTCGCCGCCGCGCACCACGTGCTCATACGCTTCGCGCGGAAACGGGAACAGGCCGCTGCCTGCGATGGCGCCGAGCATCACCGCGCTGACCACGGTGCCGGTGTCGCGCGCGATCGCGTTCATGTCGAACACATGGTGCTCGCGGCTGAAGGCTTTGACCACATCGACGAAGCGCTGCGCATCGGCGCGTCCATCGCCGGGCTCCATGCGCTCCGCGGTGGTGAGGATGCGCGCCGACGAACTGATGACCAGCGTGCGCAGCGGTGCGCTCATGCCATTGCCGATCTGCCGCGCGGTTTCGAGCAGCTCCGAAGAAACGATCGCGTCGAGCGCACCCGGCACCGGACTCAGGCTGAACACCGGGCGCCTGCCG
Source organism: Variovorax sp. ZS18.2.2 (assembly GCF_024701975.1). Taxonomy (GTDB): domain Bacteria; phylum Pseudomonadota; class Gammaproteobacteria; order Burkholderiales; family Burkholderiaceae_C; genus Variovorax. The sequence goes on along the minus strand of NZ_JANLNM010000003.1, from coordinate 117,667 downwards.
CCGAGCTGCGCGAGCGGCACGGGGAACACCTCGATGTAATACGTGGTGGCGCCGGTGCGCTGCGCGACGCCGGGGATCGAGGTGCTCTGCGCGGCGTAGCCGGCATGGCGGGCGATGTCCACCAGCCATTCGGTGAGCACGCCGCCGCCTTCGCCACCGAGGGCGCAGACGAGCAGGGTCGTGGGGCGGTTCTGTTCCATGGCGTGGCTCATGCGGATTGGAGGGCGCGCACCATGGCGCCGCGCAGGCCGTGCAGCAGGCGTTCGTGCCACTTCGGGTTCTGCACCACCTCGGCGCGATAGAAGCTCGGGCACAGCGTGGCCGCGTGCGCGTTCGCGCCGCACAGGCCGCAGCCCACGCAGCCGTCGATCACGGTGGCGACCGGGTCGACCTTCAGCGGATCAGGGTTGTCCTTGAGCGTGAGCGTGGGGCAGCCCGAGAGGCGGATGCAGGCGTGGTCGCCGTTGCACACGTCTTCATCGACGCCGTACTTCACGCGTACCACGCGCTCGCCTTTCTTGAGCAGACCGGCGATCCACGGCTTGATGCGCCGCTGCCGTTCCAGCTGGCACTCGCCCTCGGCGATCACCACCTTGAGGCCGTTGAAGTCGCTGGTGAGCGCCTCGGTCAGCGTCTTGCGCATGCGTTCCACGTCGTAGGTGGTCACGGTGCGCATCCACTTCACGCCCAGGCCCGTGAGCGTGGCCTCGATGGTCTGGTTCTTGTCGACCAGGCTCTGCTGCTTGTCGACCGCGCGCTCCTTCATCTCGTCGTCGGGCGTGGAGATGATGTCCTGCGTGCCAGTGGCCGAGGTGTAGCCGTTCTTGAAGATCAGCAGCACCGCATCGTCGTCGTTGAAGAGCGCGCTCTGCACGCCGGTGAGCAGGCCGTTGTGCCAGAAGCCGCCGTCGCCCATGATCGACAGCGTGCGGCGGTTCATCATCGGCGCCACGCCCGCGCGGCTCGCGAGGCTCATGCCGTAGCCGAGGATCGAGTGGCCCATGGAGAACGGCTCGAAGGTGCCGAAGGCGTGGCAGCCGATGTCGGCCGCGATGTGCACCGGCCCCGTCTCCTGCTGCGCAAGCTTGAGCGCGGAGAACACCGGGCGTTCGGGGCAGCCGATGCAGAAGCTCGGCGGGCGGTTGGGCAGCGGTGCCGTGAGCTGGCGCGCAACGGCCTCGCGGCGTTCGCGGTTGCCCGCGAGCCAGGCCTGTGCCGATGACAACGCCTCGCCGGCTTCGATGTATTTCGCAGCGAACGTGCCGATGCCGCCCGACAGCACCTCGACGCCGTACTCGCCGGCGGCGGGCAGCATGTCCTTGCCGTGCAGCGGTGTCTGGATGTCGCGCCGGCGCAGCAAGGTCGCGATGTCCTGCTCGATGTACTCGGGCTGGCCTTCTTCCACCACCAGCACCGCGCGCTTGCCCACGCAGAAGTCGGCGACCTGCTCGGGCACCAGCGGGTAGGTCACGTTGAGCACGAGGATCGGGATGTCCGTCTCGCCGAACGCATCGGCCAGGCCCTGTTGCTGCAGGCTGCGGATCAGCGCGTTGTAGAGCCCGCCCTGCACCACGATGCCGAGGTCCTCATGGCGATGGCCGGGTATCAGCTCGTTGAGGCCGTGTTCGACGATGTAGCGCCGCGCCGCCGGGATGCGTTGGTCGCCCTTGAGCTTCTCGTGGCGGAAGGTGACGGGCGGGTGCGCGAGGCGCATGTAGTCGAAGCCCGCGGGCTCGGTCATCAGCGCGCGCGTGGAGACCGCGGGCGCGATGTTGTCCTTGCACTCGAAGCTGCCGCGCACGTGGCAGGTGCGAATGCGCAACTCCATCAGGCAGGGCATGTTCGAGGTTTCGGAGAGGCGAAAGCCTTCTTCGACCATGCGCACCATCACGCCGAGGTCGGGCCGCGGATCGAGCAGGCACATGCTCGACTTGAGCGCGTAGGCGTGCGTGCGCTCCTGGATCACGCTGGCGCCTTCGCCGTAGTCCTCGCCTACGACGATCAACACGCCGCCGGTCACGCCCGGTGAGGAGAGGTTCGACAGTGCATCGGCTGCGACGTTGGTGCCGACGATGGACTTCCAGGTGACCGCACCGCGCAGCGGATAGTGGATGGAGGCGCCGAGCATCGCCGCGGCCGAGGCTTCGTTCGAACAGGCCTCGACGTGCACGCCGAGTTCGTCCATGTAGGTCTTGCCCTGGACCATCACGTCGAGCAGGTGCGAAACGGGCGCGCCCTGGTAGCCGCCCACGTAGGCCACGCCCGACTGCAGGAGGCCCTTGGTGATGGCGAGGATGCCCTCGCCGTGGAAGGTGTCGCCTGCGCCCAGGCGCAGCATTTCCACTTCCTTGCTGAATGAGACTTCCAAGAGATTCGGCTCCGATGTTGAGTGTTGGGGGGTATGACGGGTACGCGGCGCGCTGCGCTCCGCATCGCGCATCCGCAGATGTCGTACGGCGGTGTTACTTCGGTGGAGGCTTCGCGGGGGCGCTTGGAAAGCGCGCGACGTAGTAGGCGAGCGTGTCCAGGTCTTCAGGCGAAATGCGGCCCACCGCTTCGCCCATCGCCTGCGTGTAGCCCGGGCGCTTGCCGGTGCGGAAACCGTGCAGCGTGAGCTGCAGGTAGTCTTCATGCTGCTGACCGATGCGCGGCACCTGCTGGCCGCCGCTCAGGTCGGCGCCGTGGCAGATCACGCAGCGATGCTCTTGCGCCAGTGCCTGACCGCGCGTCATGCGCGCAGCGTCGGGTGGTGTAGCGGCCGGCGGTGCAGGCACCGCGGGCAGCGTGGCGATGTAGTCCGAGAAGCCGCGCAGGTCCGCATCGTTCATGGTCTTGGCCACTGCGGTCATCGCCGGGTTGTCGCGCCGGCCTTCGCGAAAGAGAAAGAGCTGCGTGATCGCATAGAACGAATGCTGGCCCGCGAGCACCGGCGTGCCCGCCATGTCGCTGCGGCCGTTCGCGCCGTGGCACGAGGCACACAGCGCCGCGTAGCGCTGGGCGTAGGTGCCCGGTACCGATTGCGCCGATGGCGTGCCTTGCGCCGCGGCCGACGAGAGCGCGATGACCATGCTGATTGCCGCGACCGCTTGCGCAAGAAGAAGGCTGACCTTCTTCATCGGCCGCCGTAGCTGATGCGGTAGATCGCTCCGGCGTGGTCGTCGCTCACGAGCATCGAGCCGTCCTTCAGCACGAGGAAGTCCACGGGCCTGCCGAGGTAGGTGTTGTTCTCGACGAAGCCCGTCATGAAGGGTTCGACCTTCGCACCGCCCTTGCCGTCGGGCCATGCGACTGCGATGTCGGCGTACTTGGTGGTGCGGTTCCACGGGCCATGGCGCGCGATGAACATCGCGCCACGGTACTTGGCCGGGAAGCTCTTGCCGTTGTAGAACGTGAGGCCCAGCGCGGCGGCGTGCGGGCCGAGCAGGGCCGCGGGCTTCTGGTAGTCGTTGCAGTTCTTGCCCCAGCCGAATTCCGAATCGAGGAGGTTGCCCTGGTGGCAGTACGGGTAGCCGAAGTGCTGGTCGGGCTTGGTCACCACGTTGAGCTCGTCGTTGGGCAGGTCTTCGCTGAGCCAGTCGCGGCCGTTGTCGGTGAACCAGAGGTTGCCGGTCTTCGGATCGAAGTCGAAGCCCACCGTGTTGCGCACGCCGCGCGCCACCGTCTCGATGCCGCTGCCGTCGGGGTTCATGCGGAAGATGCGGGCATGCGCGTCGTCGGGCTCGCACAGGTTGCAGGGCGCGCCGACCGCGTAGTAGAGCTTGTCCTTGTGCATGCGCAGGTATCGCCAGCTGTGGTCCTGGCCGCCGGGCAGCTTGTCGTTGAGCACCACGGGCGTGCCGGGGTTGTCCAGCTTGTCCTCGATGCCGTCGTAGCGCACGATCTGCTTGTGGGTCGCGAGGAAGAGCGCGCCCTTGTAGAACTCGATGCCGGTGGCGAACTCGGTCTTGTCGATGATGGTCTTGGGCTTGCGGTCGCCCTTCTCTGCGATCGCATAGACCTTGTTGCCCACGAAGAGCGTGCTCACGAAGACGGTGCCCTTGGCGCCTTGACGCAGTTCGCGCGCATCGAGCACGCCCGAGGCCCAGGTCTCCACCTTGAAGCCCGGCGGGAGCTTGAACTTCGCGGTGGGCAGCTGGTCGGGCGCGGTGGGAATCGGGAAGGAAGGCACGGGTGCCAGGCGCGTGGCGGCTTCGTTCTTGGGGCGGCCCTTGGCCCACCCCGGTTCCTCGGCCGGGGGCTGCTGGGCCCATGCGGCGGTGGCTGTGAAGAGCAGGGCGGCGAGTACCGCGTGCGAACGGCGTAGGGCCATGTCGTGTCTCCTTCTTGTCGTGGGGTGTTCGAACAGGTCGACCTGGAGGCCGACTGAATACCGCTCGCCAGTGTGCGTGCCATGGGGTCTGCGTTCAATAAAATAATCAAGCTAAGCAATATGAATGGCATGCATATCGACTCCGTCGACCTCAACCTGCTGCGTCTGTTCGATGCGGTCTACCGCGAGCGCAGCGTGAGCCGCGCCGCGGAGTCGCTGAGCCTCACGCAGCCCGCGGCGAGCCATGGGCTGGGGCGGCTTCGGCTGTTGCTGAAGGACGCGCTCTTCACGCGCGCCCCCGGCGGCGTGGCGCCGACGCCGCGCGCCGACCGGCTCGCGGTCGCGGTGCAGGCAGCGCTCGGCACGATCGAAGCGGCGCTGCACGAGCCCGACCGCTTCGAGCCGCAGGTGTCGCGCAAGAGCTTTCGTATTCACATGAGCGACATCGGCGAGGGGCGCTTCCTGCCCGCGCTGATGGCCCGGCTGGGCGAGCTGGCGCCCGGTGTGCGGCTGGAGACCCTGCCGCTGCAGCCGGCGGAGGTTGCGCCCGCGCTCGACAGCGGCCGCATCGATTTCGCCTTCGGCTTCCTGTCGAGCGTGCGCGACACGCAGCGCATCCATCTCCTGAAAGACCGCTACATCGTGCTGCTGCGCAAGGGCCATCCCTTCGTGAAGCGCAGGCGCAAGGGGCAGGCGCTGCTCGAGGCGCTGCAGGAGCTCGACTACGTGGCGGTGCGCACGCACGCCGACACGCTGCGCATCCTGCAACTGCTGAACCTCGAAGACCGCCTGCGGCTCACGACCGAGCACTTCATGGTGCTGCCGGCCATCGTGCGCGCTACCGACCTCGCGGTGGTGATGCCGCGCAACATCGCGCGCGGCTTTGCGGAAGAGGGCGGCTACGCGATCGTCGAGCCGCCGTTTCCGCTGCGCGACTTCAGCGTGTCGCTGCACTGGAGCAAACGCTTCGAGGGCGACCCGGCCAATCGCTGGCTGCGGCAGGTGATCACGGCGCTGTTCTCCGAGCGCGCCTGAAGCGCCTGAAGCGACGCCGCTCGATAACCAAAGTACGCGCCGCGTGGTGCGTGGGCGTGGCACTCCGCGGGTAGCACACCAAGGGATTCCCCTACAGCCATCTCGCCCAGTTGCTGCATCGCAACATTCCTTTTGGGTGTTTGGCGCGCGAAATACGAGGAAAGACTTCGATTCTGAAAACCACGATTCAGATCGCAACGCGTGGAAGAAATCTTTCGGGCTCAAAAGCGTTTACGAAATGTTTTTCCCCAAAAACCGTCACCGAAATTGTTGCAACCACTTGTACAGTGGATTGGCAATGTGAACGGATTGTTACCGCGGAGCACCGGCATTTCTCCTTGAGCGGCCGGTGCACGACGCGTCGATTTCGCGCACATGCATCGTTGCCAATTTCACTCAAGACCTGGAGAAGTGCATGAGTACCGTCGATCAGCTGGGCCGCACGGCCCCCCTCACCTCGGGGCAGATGGCGATGTGGCTCGGCGCAAAGTTCGCGTCGCCCGACACCAATTTCAATCTCGCCGAAGCCATCGACATCGCCGGCGAGATCGACCCCGACATCTTCATCGCCGGCATGCGCCAGGTGGCCGATGAAACCGAAGCCACCCGCCTGAGCTTCGTCGATACCCCGCAGGGGCCGCGACAAGTCGTCGTGCCGGTTTTCGCCGGCGAGATCCCCTACCTCGACCTCAGCGGCGAGAGCGATCCGCAGGCCGAGGCCGAGCGCTGGATGCAGGCCGACTACACCCGCAACATCGACCTCGCGCACGGGCAGTTGTGGCTGTCTGCGTTGATCCGCCTCTCGCCCGATCGCCACATCTGGTACCACCGCAGCCACCACATCGTGCTCGACGGTTTCGGCGGCGGCCTCATCGCACGCCGCTTCGCCGACATCTACACCGCGATGGTCGACAACAACGCAGCGGTGCCCGAGGAGTCGCGCCTCGCACCGATCTCGCAGCTGGCCGAAGAAGAACATGCCTACCGCGAGTCCGGCCGCTTCCCGCGCGACCGCCAGTACTGGGCCGAGCGCTTCGCCGACGCACCCGATCCGCTGAGCCTTGCCTCGCGCCGCTCGGTCAACGTCGGTGGCCTCTTGCGCCAGACGGTGCACCTGCCCGCGGCCAGCGTGCAGGCCCTGCAAACCATTGCGCAGGAACTGGGCACCACGCTGCCGCAGATATTGATCGCCACCACGGCCGCCTACCTGTACCGCGCGACCGGCATCGAGGACATGGCGATCGGCATCCCCGTCACCGCGCGCCACAACGACCGCATGCGCCGCGTGCCGGCGATGGTGGCCAACGCGCTGCCGCTGCGCCTTGCGATGCGTGCGGACCTGCCGATTCCGGAACTGATCCGCGAGGTCGGCCGGCAGATGCGGCAGATCCTGCGGCACCAGTCGTACCGCTACGAGCACCTGCGCAGCGACCTCAACATGCTGGTGAACAACCGGCAGCTCTTCACCACCGTGGTCAACGTCGAGCCCTTCGACTACGACTTCCGCTTTGCGGGCCATGCTGCCAAGCCGCGCAACCTTTCGAACGGCACTGCCGAAGACCTCGGCATCTTCCTGTACGAGCGCGGCAACGGGCAGGACCTGCAGATCGACTTCGACGCCAACCCCGCGGTGCACACCGCACAGGAACTGGCCGACCACCAGCGCCGCCTGCTGGCCTTCATCGACGCCGTGATCCGGCTGCCGTTGCAGGCTGTCGGCCAGATCGATCTGCTCGGCGCCGACGAGCGCAAGCAATTGCTGGTCGAGTGGAACGACACGGCCCACGCGGTGCCCGACACGCATCTCACCGCACTCATCGAGGCGCAGCTTGCCGCAAACCCGCAAGCCATCGCGTTGCGCTTCGACGGTGAGGCGATGAGCAATGAAGAACTGAACCGCCGCGCCAACCGTCTCGCGCACCTGCTGCGCGCACGCGGCGCAGGCCCCGAGCGCACCGTGGCGCTCGCGATTCCGCGTTCGATGGATTTGGTGATCGCCTTGCTCGCCACGCTGAAGACCGGCGCGGCGTACCTGCCGGTCGATCCGGATTTCCCCCAGGACCGCATCGCCTTCATGCTCAGTGACGCGCAACCGGTGTGCCTCGTCACGACCGAAGCCCTTGCAGAGTCGCTGCCGGCAGCCGCCCCCGCATTGCTGATCGATGGAGCGCAAACGATTGCGGATCTGGCGAGTTGCGACGACGCCAACCCCGGCATCGCGATCGACCCTTCGCATCCGGCCTATGTGATCTACACCTCGGGCTCGACCGGCATGCCCAAGGGCGCGGTCGTGTCGCACCGCGCCATCGTCAACCGCCTGCGCTGGATGCAGGACCGCTACGGCCTCCAGGCCGACGACCGCGTGCTGCAGAAGACGCCGTCGAGCTTCGACGTGTCGGTGTGGGAATTCTTCTGGCCGCTGATCGACGGCGCCACGCTGGTGCTCGCGAAGCCGGGCGGCCACAAGGATGCGGCGTACCTTGCCGGCCTCATCGCCGACGAAGGCATCACGACGATCCACTTCGTGCCATCGATGCTCGAAGTCTTCCTGCTCGAACCCACGGCCGCCGCGTGCACCACGCTGCGGCGCGTGATCTGCAGCGGCGAGGCGCTGTCGCCCGCGCTGCAATCGCAGTTCCAGCAGCGACTCTCGTGCGAGTTGCACAACCTCTACGGTCCGACCGAGGCTGCGGTCGATGTCACCTCGTGGGAGTGCGAGCGCACGGACGACGCGGAAGCCACGAGCGTCCCCATCGGTCGCCCGATCTGGAACACGCAGATGCATGTGCTCGACAGCGGCATGCAGCCCGTGCCGGCGGGCGTGACCGGCGAGCTCTACATCGCGGGTGTCGGCCTCGCGCGCGGCTATCTCAAGCGCCCGCTGCTGAGCGCCGAGCGTTTCATCGCCAACCCCTACGGCGCACCCGGCAGCCGCATGTACCGCACCGGCGACCTCGCGCGCTGGCGCAAGGACGGCAGTCTCGACTTCCTCGGCCGCGCCGACCAGCAGGTGAAGATCCGGGGCCTGCGCATCGAGCCGGGCGAGATCGAATCGGCGCTGCTGCAGCATCCGCAGGTCGCGCAGGCCGCAGTGGTGGCGCGCGAAGACGTGCCGGGCGAGAAGCGCCTCGTGGCCTATGTTGTCGCAGCCGATGCCACCGATCCGCAAGCGGCCGAGCTGCGCACGCACCTCGCGCAATCGCTGCCCGAGTACATGGTTCCGTCGGCCTTCGTGAGCCTCCCGTCGCTGCCGCTCGGTCCGAGCGGCAAGCTCGACCGCAAGGCACTGCCGCCGCCCGAAGTGCAGGCCGCCACGCCCTACGCCGCACCGCGCACGCCGACCGAAAAGATCCTGGCCGGTCTCTGGGCCGAGACGCTGCACCTGCCGCGCGTCGGCGTGAACGACAACTTCTTCGAACTCGGCGGTCACTCGCTGATGATCGTGCAGCTGATGTCGATGATCCGACAGCAATTCATGATCGACCTGCCGGTCGACACGTTGTTCCAGGTCTCCACCATCGCCGGCCTCGCCGAGCTGCTCGACCAGGAATCGGTCGCGCGCCCGAGCCTTACGCCGATGCCGCGCCCCGCGCGCATTCCGCTGTCCTTCGCGCAGCGCCGCCTGTGGCTGATGAACCAGCTCGAAGGCGCGAATCCGGCCTACAACATGCCGCTCGCGTTGCGCCTCTCCGGCACGCTCGATCGCACCGCGCTGCATGCGGCGCTCGGCGACCTGGTGCAGCGCCATGAAAGCCTGCGCACGGTCTACCCGAACGAAGACGGGCTGCCGTACCAGCACATCCTCGACGGCGCGGATGCGCGTCCAGCGGTGATCGAGGCCGACAGCAGCGAAGAAGAAATCGCTGCGCAGCTCCACGCCGCGGCGGGCCACGCCTTCGACCTCGGCAGCGCGGCGCCGCTGCGCGTCTACCTGTTCAAGCTCGTGGCCGACGAGCATGTGCTGCTGCTGCTCACGCATCACATCGCGGGCGACGGCTCTTCGCTGCTGCCGCTGGCGCGCGACCTCAGCGTCGCCTACGCCGCACGCTGCGAAGGCAAGGCGCCGGGCTGGGAGCCGCTGCCGCTGCAATACGCCGACTACGCGCTGTGGCAGCAGGAGCTGCTGGGCAGCGAAGACGATGCCGACAGCATGGCCGGCCGCCAGCGCGAGTTCTGGCGTTCCTCGTTGAGCGAACTGCCCGAGCAACTGGCCTTGCCCGTCGACCATGCGCGCCCGCTCGTGCCCACCTACCGCGGCGACGTGGTGCCGCTGCAGATTCCGTCGCATGTGCACGAACGCATCCTGCAACTGGCGCGTGACGGGCAGGCCAGCGTCTTCATGGTGCTGCAGGCCGCGCTCGCGGGTCTCCTGAGCCGGCTCGGCGCGGGCGACGACATCGTCATCGGCAGCCCGGTCGCCGGCCGCAGCGACCACGCACTGGACGAACTCATCGGCTGCTTCGTCAACACGCTGGTGCTGCGCACCGACACCTCGGGCCAGCCGAGCCTGCGCGAGCTGGTCTCGCGCGTGCGCGCCACCAACCTCGCGGCGTATGCGAACCAGGAGTTCCCGTACGACCGCCTCGTGGAGCTGCTGCGCCCGGGCCGCTCGCGCGCCAACCTGCCGCTGTTCCAGGTCATGCTGGGCTTCCAGAGCACGAGCCGGCTGTCGTTCAGCCTGCCGGGCCTGTCGATCACGCCGCAGCCGGTGGCCATCGACACCGCGAAGTTCGATCTCTCGTTCATCCTCGGCGAGCAGCGCGGCGCCGATGGGCTGCCGGGCGGCATCTCCGGCGGCATCCAGTACAGCACCGACCTGTTCGAGCGCAGCACCATCGAAGCCATGGGCGCGCGGCTGGTGCGTTTGCTCGAAGAGGCCTGCGATGCGCCCGACGACGCGGTGAGCGGTATCGCCATCCTGAGCGCCGAAGAAACCGACCGCCTGCTGTCCGACTGGAGCGGTCGCACGCGCGATCTCGCGCCGCTCTCGTTCGCCGCCATGGTGGCCGCGCACGCCGCCGAGCGCCCGCAGGCGGACGCGGTGGTGCTGGACGACGCGACCATCAGCTATGCCGAACTCGACGCACGTGCCAACCGGCTCTCGCACCTGCTGCGCGCGCAGGGCATCGCGGCCGGCGCCATCGTCGCGACGGTGCTGCCGCGTTCGCTCGACCTCATCGTGGCGCACCTGGCCATCGTGAAGGCCGGCGCGGCCTACCTGCCCATCGACCCCAATCACATGGCCGCGCGCAGCGCCTTCGTGTTCGAGGAGGCCGCGCCCGCCGCCGTGCTGACGCACGATGCGCTGCTGCCCGAACTGGCCGGCGTTCCCCGCTGCATCGCGCTGGACAGCGACAGCATGGTCGCTGCGCTCGCCATCCAGTCGGACAAGCCGCTCGCGCAAACGGCCGCGCCCGGCGATGCCGCCTACATCATCTACACCTCCGGCTCCACCGGTGTGCCCAAAGGCGTGGTGGTGCCGCATGCGGGCCTGAGCAGCCTTGGCACCGCGATGGCGGAGCGGCTCGTCATCGGCCACGACTCGCGCGTGCTGCAGTTCTCGTCCAGCGGTTTCGACGCCTCCGTGATGGACCAGCTGATGGCCTTCCGCGCCGGCGCCGCGCTGGTGGTGCCGGGGCCGGAGCAACTGCTCGGCACGGAGCTGGCCGACCTGCTCGAGAAGCAGGCCGTGAGCCACGCGCTGATTCCGCCCGCCGCACTCGCGACCTTGCCGCATGGCGAGTTCCCGCAACTGCAGACACTGGTGGTCGGCGGCGATGCCTGCTCCGCCGCGCTGGCGGCGAAGTGGTCGCAGGGCCGTCGCATGATCAATGCCTACGGCCCGACCGAGATCACCATCTGCGCGAGCATGAGCGCGCCGATGACGGCCGAGGAGCTGCCCTCCATCGGCCAGCCGATCTGGAACACGCGGATGTACGTGCTCGACAGTGCCCTGCAACCGGTGCCACCGGGTGTCGCGGGCGAGCTCTATATCGCCGGCAGCGGCGTGGCGCGCGGTTACCTCAACCGCCCTGCGTTGAGCGCGGAACGCTTCATCGCCGACCCGCACGGCGCACCCGGCAGCCGCATGTACCGCAGCGGCGACCTCGCACGCTGGCGCGCCGACGGCACGCTCGATTTCCTCGGCCGCGCCGACCAGCAGGTGAAGATCCGCGGCTTCCGCATCGAGCCGGGCGAGATCGAATCGGTGCTGCTCAAGCACCCGCTGATCACGCAGGCCGCAGTCATCGCCCGCGAGGACACGCCCGGCGAGAAGCGCCTTGTCGCCTACTTCGTCGCCGGCTCCGAACCGCAGCCGACCGAGTTGCGCGCCCACATGGCGCAGGGCTTGCCCGACTACATGGTGCCCTCGGCCTTCGTGCGCCTGCCGTCGCTGCCGCTCACGCAGAGCGGCAAGCTCGACAAAAAGGCGTTGCCGCTGCCTGACCAGCAGCCGGTCGCACTGTATGTGGAGCCCCGCACACCGACCGAGAAGCTGCTCGCGGACCTGTGGTCCGAGACGCTGCACCTGGAGCGCGTCGGCATCCACGACAACTTCTTCGAGATCGGCGGGCATTCGCTCATGGCCATCCAACTGGGCATGCGCATCCGCCAGCAGGTGCGCGCGGACTTCCCGCACGCCGAGGTCTACAACCGCCCGACCATCGCCGACCTGGCCGCGTGGCTCGACAACGAAGGCGGCACGACGGAAGCGCTGGACCTGTCGCGCGAACTCGATCTGCCCGCGCACATCCGCCCACAGGCCAACCCACCGAAGCTCGCACTGCGCCGCGTGTTCCTCACCGGTGCCAGCGGCTTCGTCGGCAGCCACCTGCTTGCAGCGTTGCTGCGCGACACCGCAGCCTGCGTGGTCTGCCATGTGCGTGCGCCCGACGAGCAGGCCGGCGAGGAGCGCCTGAAGCGCACGCTGGCCCAGCGCCAACTCGGCGCGATCTGGGACGACGCGCGCATCAAGGTCGTGACCGGCGACCTCGGCAAGCCGCGCCTGGGCCTGGATGACGCGGCCGTGCAACTGGTGCGCGATGGCTGCGACGCCATCTACCACTGCGCCGCGCAGGTCGACTTCCTGCATCCCTACGCGAGCCTGAAGCCCGCGAACGTCGACAGCGTGGTCACGCTGCTCGAATGGACGTCGCAGGGCCGCGCGAAGAGCATGCACTACGTCTCCACGCTCGCGGTGATCGACCAGAACAACAAGGAAGACACCATCACCGAGCAATCGGCGCTGGCCTCGTGGAGCGGGCTGGTCGACGGCTACAGCCAGAGCAAGTGGGTCGGCGATGCGCTGGCCCGCGAGGCGCAGGCGCGCGGCATGCCGGTCGCGATCTACCGGCTCGGGGCCGTCACCGGCGATCACACGCACGCGATCTGCAATGCCGACGACCTGATCTGGCGCGTGGCGCATCTCTATGCCGACCTGGAAGCGATTCCCGACATGGACCTGCCGCTGAACCTCACGCCGGTGGACGACGTGGCGCGCGCCATCCTCGGCCTTGCGGCGCAGGAGGCCTCGTGGGGCCAGGTGTTCCACCTGATGAGCCAGGCGGCGCTGCGGGTGCGCGACATTCCGCACGTCTTCGAGCGCATGGGCATGCGCCTCGAGCCAGTCGGCCTGGAGCCCTGGCTGCAGCGCGCACATGCGCGGCTGGCCGTCGCGCAGGACCGCGACCTGGCCGCCGTGCTCGCCATCCTCGACCGCTACGACACCACGGCCACGCCGCCGCAGGTGAGCGGGGCGGCCACGCATGCGCAGCTCGAAGCCATCGGTGCGCCGATCCGGCCGGTGGACCGCGACCTGCTGCAGCGCTACTTCGTCGACCTGGGCATCGATACCAAGGCGCGCCGCGCTTTGGAAACCACCACCTCTTGAAGCAAAGGAGCAACCCCATGGCACGCTATCTCATCGCCGCAACCGCCTTGCCGGGACACGTCCTGCCGATGCTGGCCATCGCGCAGCATCTGGTGAACCAGGGGCAAGAGGTGCGGGTCCACACCGCGAGCCAGTTCAGGGCGCAGGCCGAGGCGACCGGCGCGAGCTTCACGCCCTTCGAGCGCGCGATCGACTTCGACTACCGCGACCTCGACAAGCGCTTTCCCGAGCGCCAGCGCATCGCCTCGGCGCATGCGCAGATGTGCTTCGGCCTGAAGCACTTCTTTGCCGACGCCATGGCCGCGCAGCACGCGGGCCTCTGTTCGATCCTCGAAGACTTCGAGGCCGACGCCATCCTGGTCGACACGATGTTCTGCGGCACCTTCCCGCTGCTCTTGGGCAAGGCGCGCGAAGACCGTCCGGCCATCGTCGGCATCGGCATCTCGGCGCTGCCGCTCTCCAGCTGCGACACCGCCTTCTTCGGCACCGCGTTGCCCCCTTCGGCCACGCCGGAAGGGCGGGTGCGCAACAAGGCGATGAACGCCAACCTCAAGCAGGCGATGTTCGGCGAGGTGCAGCGCTACTTCGACACGCTGCTCGCGCGCTCGGGCCTGCCCGCGCTGCCGGACTTCTTCGTCGATGCGATGGTGAAGCTGCCCGACCTCTACCTGCAGCTCACGGCGCCTTCGTTCGAATACCCGCGCAGCGACTTGCCGGCCTCGGTGCACTTCGTCGGCCCGCTGCTCTCGCCCGCGAGCCGCGACTTCACGCCGCCCGAGTGGTGGCACGAGCTCGACGACGGCCGCTCGGTCGTGCTGGTCACGCAGGGCACGCTGGCCAACCAGAACCCGTCGCAACTGATCGGCCCGACGCTGCAGGCGCTGGCCGGCGACAAGAGCATCCTCGTCATCGCCACCACGGGCGGCCCGGTGCCGCCGGCCCTTGCGGCGAACCTGCCCGCCAACGCGCGCGTGCTGCCCTTTCTGCCCTACGACCGGCTGCTGCCCAAGCTGCACGCGATGGTCACCAACGGCGGCTACGGCTCGGTCAACCATGCGCTGAGCCTCGGTGTGCCGCTGGTGGTGGCCGGCACCTCCGAAGAAAAGCCCGAGATCGCCGCGCGCGTGGCCTGGTCGGGCGCGGGCGTCAACCTCGCCACCGGCCAGCCGACCGCGCGCCAGGTCGGCGATGCGGTGCGCAAGGTGCTGGGCAACTCCAGCTACCGCCAGCGCGCGGCGGTGCTGCGCGAGGACTTCGCATGCCATCGCGCGCTGACCGGCATCGCGGACGCCCTCGAGGCATTGCTGCAAACCGCCGCACCCGCGGAAATGGCTTGAACCTGAACCCCATACGACAAGGAAATCTCAGATGAGCAACCCGTTCGACGACAAGAACGCCAGCTTCCAGGTGCTGGTGAACGACGAGGGCCAGCATTCGCTGTGGCCCGCCTTCATCGCCGTGCCCGCCGGCTGGCAGGTGGCGCTGGCGCCGACCGACCGCGACGCCTGCAGCGCCTACATCGAGGCGAACTGGCAGGACATGCGGCCGCGCTCGCTGGTGAACGCCACTGCTGCCAGCTGACGCCGAGGATGTCCGTCCCGTTCGGTGCCGTCGTCGTCACCTATTTCCCGACCGACGAGCAAGTCGCGAACCTGCATTCGCTGGCCACCTCGCACGCGCACCTCTGCGTGGTCGACAACACGCCGCAGGTGGACGGCTGGCATCCGGCGCTCGTCGAGGCGGGCGTCTCGGTGCTGCACAACGGCAACCGCGGCGGCATCGCGGGCGCCTTCAACCGCGGCATCGCCGAACTCGAAGCGCGGGGCGCCGAACTCTTCTTCCTGCTCGACCAGGATTCGAAGCTGCCGCCCGGTTACTTCGATGCCATGTGCGAGGCCGCGATGGTGGCCCGGGGCAGGGCGGGCGAGGGCGAGCGCGAGGAAGACGCGGCCTTCCTCATCGGCCCGCTCGTGCACGACACGAACCTGGGCGCGCTGATCCCGCAATTCGGCCTCGAGGGCAAGCGCGTCTACCAGTTCGACCTGCAGCAGCCTTTCACCGAGCCGCTGGTGCGCTGCGCTTTCATGATCTCCTCGGGCTCGCTGATTTCGCGCGGCGCCTGGGCCAAGGTCGGCCGCTTCGACGAGCGCTACGTGATCGACCATGTGGACACCGATTACTGCATGCGCGCCCTCGGCCGCGAGGTGCCCCTGTACCTGAACCCGCACGTCGTTCTGCGGCACCAGATCGGCGACATCCAGGCCCGGTCGCTGTTCGGCTGGAAGATCCACTTCATCAACTATCCGGCCGCGCGGCGCTACTACATCGCGCGCAATGCGCTGGACCTTTCGCGGGCGCATGTGCGCGCTTTTCCCGCGATCCTGTTCATCAACGTCTACACGCTCAAGCAGATCCTGCCCATGCTGATGTTCGAGCGCGATCGGCTGAAGAAGACCATCGCGCTGATGCTCGGCTGCTTCGATGGCCTGTTCGGACGGCTCGGGGGTCTCATCGAGGCACATCCCCGGATGGGCAAATACCTGAGCCGCAGCGAGTGACCGCCACCCTTCCTGCGCCGCGCGTGCGCCGTGCCGCGCTCGCCTTCATCTTCGTGACGGTGCTGATCGACTTCCTGGCGTTCGGCCTGATCCTGCCCGGCCTGCCGCACCTGGTGGAGCGCCTGGCCGGCGGCAGCACCGCAACGGCGGCGTACTGGATCGCGGTGTTCGGCACGGCGTTCGCGGCGATCCAGTTCGTGAGCTCGCCGATCCAGGGCGCGCTGTCCGATCGCTTTGGGCGGCGGCCGGTGATCCTGCTGTCGTGCCTCGGGCTCGGCGTGGACTTCGTGTTCATGGCCCTGGCCGACAGCCTGCCGTGGCTGTTCGTCGGCCGGGTGGTGTCCGGCGTGTTCTCGGCCAGCTTCACCATCGCCAATGCCTACATCGCCGATGTGACGCCGCCCGAGGAGCGCGCCAGGAGCTACGGCATCGTGGGCGCGGCCTTCGGCATGGGCCTCGTATTCGGGCCGGTGCTCGGCGGGCAGCTGAGCCACATCGATCCGCGCCTGCCGTTCTGGTTCGCGGCCGGCTTGACGCTGCTCAGCTTCTGCTACGGATGGTTCGTGCTGCCCGAGTCGCTGCCGCCGGAGCGGCGTGCCCGCAAGTTCGACTGGTCGCATGCCAATCCGCTCGGATCGCTGCTGCTGCTCAAGCGCTATCCGCAGGTGTTCGGGCTGGCGGCGGTGATCTTTCTCGTCAACCTGGCCCAGTACGTCTACCCGAGCGTGTTCGTGCTGTTCGCCGACTACCGCTACCACTGGAAGGAAGACGCCGTGGGTTGGGTGCTCGGCGCGGTGGGCGTGCTCAGCGTGCTGGTCAACGCACTGCTGATCGGGCCGGGCGTGAAGCGCTTCGGCGAGCGCCGTGCCCTGTTGTTCGGCATGGGCTTCGGTGTGCTCGGCTTCGTCGTCATTGGCTTCGCAGATGCCGGCTGGATTCTCCTGGCCGCGTTGCCGTTCGGCACCTTGCTGGCGTTCGCCGGGCCGGCGGCACAGGCGCTGGTCACCCGGCAGGTTGGCATCGCCGAGCAAGGCCGCATCCAGGGCGCGCTGACGAGCCTCGTTTCGGTGGCGGGCATCGTCGGGCCGGCGATGTTCGCCGGCAGCTTCGGCTATTTCATCGGCGCGGATGCACCGGTGCACCTGCCGGGCGCGCCGTTCTTCATCGCCGCGATGTTCCTCTGCATCGGCGCGCTGATCGCGTGGCGCTACGCACAGCCGAAGGCGGCGGCGGCAGCGGTGCCCGAGCCGACCTGAAACGGCGCTCCGGGCGCACCCATGCGCCCATGGCCCGGGAATTGCTCGCTTTCTCCAGGGTTTCCCCCTAGGTCGCATACCCGCGCCCACATACGCAATATGGCTCCCGCGGTATGTGGGTTGCGGCCCAAGCGACTAACGTCCAGGCTTGGCCGGAAACACCGAGCCGCCCACGAGCCAGAAGAGCATGAGTACAGAGCGCAACACCATCCAACCCGTCCGCTTTTTCCACCGCGGCAAGATCGTCGACGTCAGCGGCGTGCACCCGACCCGCTCGGTGCTCGACTGGCTGCGCGAAGACGCGCACTGCACCGGCACCAAGGAAGGCTGCAACGAGGGTGACTGCGGCGCCTGCACGGTGGTGATCGGCGAGCTGGCGACCGACGCCAATGCACCGGGCGCCATCGGCGGCCTGCAACTGCAGACGGTCAACGCCTGCATCCAGTTCTTGCCCACGCTGCACGGCAAGGCGCTCTTCACGGTCGAAGACCTGAAGGCGCAGTGCGCCACCCCGCAATCGCAAAAATTGCAAGACAAGAAGCACCCGGTCCACACGCTGCACCC
This sequence comes from Variovorax sp. ZS18.2.2, assembly GCF_024701975.1. Lineage (GTDB taxonomy): Bacteria > Pseudomonadota > Gammaproteobacteria > Burkholderiales > Burkholderiaceae_C > Variovorax. Next base: position 100,054 of record NZ_JANLNM010000003.1, on the reverse strand, counting down.
CGTGCAGCAGGCGATGGTCGACTGCCACGGCTCCCAGTGCGGCTTCTGCACGCCGGGCTTCGTGATGTCGCTGTGGTCCACCTACGAACACCACCAGGCCGAGGGCACGCAGCCCACGCGCCAGCAACTGGCCGACGACCTTTCGGGCAACCTGTGCCGCTGCACCGGCTACCGGCCGATCCTCGATGCGGGCCAGCGCATGTTCGACCTGCCGAGCGTGCGGCTCGACACGAAGCCCGTGGTGGCCGCGCTCACCGCACTGCAGAACGACGGGCAAGACCTGAACTACGCCGCGCCGCTCGGCGCCCGCCTGGACCACTTCCACGCCCCCAGGACCATCGCCCAGCTCGCCGCGCTGCGCGAACAGAAGCCCCGCGCCCAGCTGCTGGCCGGCTCCACCGACGTCGGCCTCTGGGTCAACAAACAGTTCCGCGACCTGGGCGACATCATCTATGTGGGCGACGTGGCCGAAATGAAGACCATCGAAACACGTCAGAACGACGGAGCCGATGAGCTCTACATCGGCGCTGGCGCCTCGCTCGAATCCGCCTTCGAGGCCCTCGTGCAGCGCGTGCCCAGCCTGCAGGACGTGTGGCTGCGCTTTGCCTCGCCGCCCATCCGCCATGCCGGCACCATGGGCGGCAACGTGGCCAACGGCTCGCCCATCGGCGATTCGCCGCCGGTGCTGATGTCGCTCGACGCCCAGATCGAACTGCGCCGCGGCGATGTGGTGCGCCGCATGCCGCTGCCCGACTTCTACATCGACTACATGAAGAACCAGCTGCAGCCCGGCGAGTTCGTGCAGGGGCTGGCGATTCCGCTGGTCGCCATGCGCCGCCAGGTGCGCGCCTACAAGATCAGCAAGCGCTTCGACTGCGACATCTCGGCGCTGTGCGCGGGCTTCGCGATCGAGCTGGACGAGGGCCGCGACACGGTGAAGGCCGTGCGCCTGGCCTTCGGCGGCATGGCCGCCACCGTCAAGCGCGCCGCGAACGCGGAAGCTGCGCTCGTCGGCAAACCCTGGACGCAATCCAGCGTCGCCACCGCCAAGCTCGCACTGGCGCAGGACTTCAAGCCCCTGTCGGACATGCGCGCCTCGGCCGACTACCGGCTGCAGGTGGCGCAGAACCTGATCCAGCGCCTGTGGCTCGAAACCCGCACCGAAGACGCGCTCTCCCTCGAGGAAACCAGCGTCTGGAGCGTGATGCCCCATGCCGCTGTCAAGACAGCGGCGGAAGGAGTCTGACCATGAACAAACCCATCGACGCCCGCCTGCTGCAGCCCGCCGAGGCCTTTGCCGATTACCTGAAGAACACCGCCGCGCGCATCGACCCCGCGGCCGAAGCGGTGGCGCACGACCTGGGCGCGCGCGTCGGCATCAGCCGGCCGCACGAGTCGGCGCACCTGCATGTGGCCGGTGAAGCGACCTACATCGACGACATTCCCGAACTCACCGGCACGCTGCATTGCGCACTGGGCCTCTCGCCTGTGGCCAATGGTCGCGTGACGGCGCTGTCGCTCGACGCGATTCGCGCCATGCCCGGCGTGGTGGCGGTCATCACCGCCGACGACATTCCCGGCACCAACGACTGCGGCTCGATCATTCACGACGACCCGATCCTGCTGCCGGTGGCAGACGGCGGCGAAATCCGCTACCTCGGCCAGCCCGTGTTCGCGGTGATCGCCGAGACGCGCGAGGCCGCGCGCCGCGCCGCCGCCAAGGCCAAGGACGCGCTGACCATCGAGGCGCAACCACCCGTCATCACGCCGCAGGACGCGCATGCGCGCGGCCAGTACGTCGTGCCGCCGATGCACATCGTGCGCAGCGGCGGCAGCGCCAACGAAGGCGACGAGGCGGCCGTGCGCGCCGCCATCGCCAAGGCGCCGCATCGTCATAAATCCACGCTCGACGTGGGCGGGCAGGAGCAGTTCTACCTGGAAGGCCAGATCAGCTACGCCATTCCGAAGGAGGGCGGCGCGCTGCACATCCACTGCTCGACGCAGCACCCGAGCGAGATGCAGCACCTGGTGGCGCATGCGCTGCACCTGCAATCGAACGAAGTGCATGTGGAATGCCGGCGCATGGGCGGCGGCTTCGGCGGCAAGGAATCGCAGTCGGCGATCTTTGCGTGCGTGGCGGCCATCGCGGCGCGCCAGCTGCAGCGCCCCGTGAAGCTGCGGCTGGACCGCGACGACGACTTCATGATCACCGGCCGGCGCCACTGCTTCTGGTACGAGTACGACGTGGGCTACGACGACGAAGGCCGCATCCTCGGCGCGGAGATCACCATGGTCTCGCGCGCTGGCCACTCGGCCGATCTCTCGGGCCCGGTGATGACGCGCGCGCTCTGCCACTTCGACAACGCCTACTGGCTCCCCAACGTGGCGATGCACGGCTTCTCGGGCAAGACCAACACGCAGAGCAACACCGCATTCCGCGGCTTCGGCGGCCCGCAAGGCGCCATCGCCATCGAGAACATCATGGATTCGGTGGCGCGCGAGCTGAAGCGCGACCCGCTCGATGTGCGGCGCGTCAACTTCTACGGCAAGGCGGAGAACAACGTCACGCCGTACCGGCAGATCGTGACCGACAACATCGTCCACGAACTCGTGGCCGAGCTGGAGGCCAGCAGCGACTACCGCGCGCGGCGCGAAGAGATCGCGGCGTTCAACCGGAAGAGCACGGTGCTCAAGCGCGGGCTTGCGTTGGCGCCGCTCAAGTTCGGCATCTCGTTCAACGTGAAGCACTTCAACCAGGCCGGTGCGCTGGTGCACGTGTACACCGACGGCTCGATCCTCGTGAACCACGGCGGAACCGAGATGGGGCAGGGCCTCAACACCAAGGTGGCGCAGGTGGTGGCGCACGAGCTGGGCGTGAGCTTCGAGCGCGTGCGCGTCACCGCGACCGACACCACCAAGGTGGCGAACACCTCGGCCACCGCCGCATCGACCGGCGCCGACCTGAACGGCAAGGCCGCGCAGGATGCGGCACGGCAGATTCGCGAGCGCCTGGCCGACAGCGCGGCGCAGCGCCACGGCGGCAAGGCCGGCGAGGTGCGTTTCGCGAACGACAAGGTCGAGGTCAACGGCAAGTCGCTGACCTTCAGCACCGTGGTCGGCGAGGCCTACCTCGACCGGAAGCAACTCTGGTCCGACGGCTTCTACGCCACGCCCGGCCTGAGCTGGGACAAGGACAAGATGCAAGGCCGCCCGTTCTTCTACTACGCCTACGGCGCGGCGGTGAGCGAGGTCGTCGTCGACACGCTCACCGGCGAATGGAAGCTCTTGCGCGCCGACATCCTGCACGACGCGGGCAAGTCGCTGAACCCGGCCGTGGACATCGGCCAGGTCGAAGGCGCCTTCATCCAGGGCATGGGCTGGCTCACGACCGAGGAGCTGGTGTGGCACCCGCAAAGCGGCAAGCTCACCACGCATGCGCCGAGCACCTACAAGATTCCGACGGCCAACGACTGCCCGCCGGTCTTCAACGTGCGCCTGTTCGAAGGCCAGAACTTCGAGGATTCGATCCACCGCAGCAAGGCTGTCGGCGAGCCGCCGTTGCTGCTGCCGTTCTCGGTGTTCTTCGCGATCCGCGATGCGGTGTCGGCGGCCGGTGGCCACCGGACCGATCCGCCGCTGAAGGCGCCGGCCACGAGTGAGTCGATTCTTCGTGCCGTCACCGCCGTGCAGGCGGGGCCGGCTGCATCGGTCGAATGAAAACGGGCCGTGCTCGCACGGTCCGAGCTTCACTCCCACACCCGGTTTCGCCAAATGCTGCGCTGTATAACTGTTCGCACAGACAAGAAAGGTGTGAACAGCCATGAGAGACCAAGCGCTTTTCGACAAGATCGATTTACACCTGATCCGGGTGCTTCACACCGTGCTGACCGACCGCAGTGTCTCGCGCGCCGCCATACGCCTCGGGATGTACCAGCCGGCCGTCTCGGCTGCGCTCAAGCGCCTGCGCGAGTTGTCGGGCGATCCGCTGCTGGTGCGCTCGGGCTCGGGCATGGTGCCCACGGATGCGGGGCTGCGGATGATCGAGCCCGCGGCCAACATCCTGCGTGCTGCCGAGATGCTGTTCTCCGATGCGCGCGGCTTCGAGCCGCAATCGGCGGCCACCACCTTCCGCATTGCAGCGAGCGACTACATGGACCCGCTCTTCCTGCCGATGCTGGTGGCGCACGTCAAGCGCGAGGCACCGCTCTGCCAGATCGAGATCCACGCGCTCTCGCCCGATTCGGACTACCACGGGCACCTGGCGCTCGGGCAGGTCGACCTGGTCATCGGCAACTGGTTGAAGCCTCCGGAAGACCTGCACATGGCGCGGCTCTTCGGCGACGAGGTGGTGTCGCTGGTCAACCAGGACCATCCGGCGGTGCGCCGCGGCTGGGACCTGGAGACCTGGCTCGCGGCCGAGCACATCGCGCCCACGCCCATGCACCCGGGGGGGCGCGGCATCATCGACCAGATGCTCGACGAGCTGGGGCGGCAGCGCAATATCACCGCGCGCTGCGCGCACTTCAGCCTGATTCCCGACATGGTCGCCTCGAGCCTGCTGGTGCTCACCACCGGCCGCCAGTACTGCGAGCGCTTCGCCGCGCGGCTGCCGGTGAAGATCCTCGATTGCCCGGTGGCGCTGCCGCGCCTCATGTACTACCAGCTCTGGCACGAGCGCACGCATTCGTCGAGCTCGGCGCGCTGGCTGCGCGAATGCATCAAGGACGTGGCGGCGTCGCTGCGGCCTCCTGCTTCCGCGATACCAGGCGCCGCGGCGCGCCCGTCTGCCGCCCCTGAAAACCCGGACCCCTGAGAAACCCCCGTTCGCGCCGGCGTCGTGAGCGGGGCAACGATGAAACCGCCACTACAACAGCTGGAGACAAGCGAAAAATGAGTACGTTTGAACAGGCGCCCAAAGGCGCCGAGCCCCCCGTTCCGGGGCATGTCGAGTCCGCGCGTCCGCGTGCGGCTGTGGGCAGCGCAAGCGGCTCGGGTCTGCTTGAACGCGTGTTCAAGCTCAGTGCGCACAACACCACGGTGCGCACCGAGGTCATCGCGGGGCTCACCACCTTCCTCACGATGGCCTACATCATCTTCGTGAACCCCTCGATCCTCGGGGACGCGGGCATGCCCAAGGGGGCGGTCTTCGTGGCCACCTGCCTGATCGCGGCGCTGGGCACGTTGATCATGGGCCTCTATGCCAACTACCCGATCGCCATGGCGCCGGGCATGGGCCTGAACGCCTACTTCGCCTACGTGGTGGTGCTGGGCATGGGCTACACGTGGCAGGTCGCGCTGGGCGCGGTGTTCATCTCGGGGTGCCTGTTCCTCATCGTCACGGTCACCGGGTTGCGGGAGCTGTTCATCGCGGGCATACCGCAGTCGCTTCGAACGGCGATCACGGTGGGCATCGGCATGTTCCTCGCGCTCATCGCGCTCAAGAGCGCGGGCATCGTCGCCGCCTCGCCGGCCACCTTCGTCACGCTGGGCGACCTGCACTCGCCGCCGGTGGTGCTGGCCACGCTGGGCTTCCTGGTCATCGTGACGCTCGACCGGCTCAAGGTGCGAGGGGCGATCCTGATCGGGATCATGCTGGTGACGGTGCTGTCGTTCTTCTTCGGCGGCAACAAGTTCCATGGCGTGTTCGATGCACCGCCGTCGATCGCGCCCACCTTCATGCAGCTGGACATCCTCGGTGCGCTCAAGGGCGGCATCCTGAATGTGGTGCTGGTGTTCTTCCTGGTCGAGATGTTCGACGCCACCGGCACGCTGATGGGCGTGGCCAAGCGCGCGGGCCTCCTGGTGCCCGGCAAGATGGAGCGCATGAACAAGGCGCTCTTGGCCGACAGCGGCGCGATCTTCGCGGGCTCGCTGCTCGGCACTTCGAGCACCACGGCGTATGTGGAAAGCGCGGCCGGCGTGCAAGCCGGCGGTCGCACCGGCCTCACGGCCGTGGTGGTGGCGCTGCTGTTTCTCGCCTGCCTGATGATCTCGCCGCTCGCGGGCTCGGTGCCGGCCTACGCCACCGCCCCGGCATTGCTCTTCGTGGGCTGCCTCATGCTGCGCGACCTGGTCGAGCTCGACTGGGAAGACACCACCGAGGTCATTCCCGCCGCCGTGACCGCGCTGGCCATGCCCTTCACCTACTCGATCGCCAACGGCCTGGCCTTCGGCTTCATCACCTACGCGGTGCTCAAGCTCTGCACCGGGCGGGCACGGGAAGTGCATGCGATGGTGTGGGTGATCGCGGCGATCTTCCTGTTCAAGTTCGCCTACGTCGGCGGGCACTGAAGCTGAGCGCCGTCGGGCGCCGCTGGTCGCGGGAGCAGTCGTCAGTGCTAATAAACTGACAACTGTTCCCGCTTTGTTGCTGTTGAACGAGACAAACCCACGAAACCCGGCATGACAACCCCCCGACTCCAGCTCGCGCACATCACCAAGCGGTATCCCGCGGTGGTGGCCAACAGCGACATCTCGCTGGCCGTTGCCCCCGGCGAGATCCATGCCGTTCTCGGCGAGAACGGCGCGGGCAAATCGACGCTGATGAAGATCATCTACGGCTCGGTCAAGCCCGACGAAGGCACCGTCACCTTCGACGGCCACGCCGTCACCCTGCGCAACCCGCAGCAGGCGAGGGCGCTGGGCATCAGCATGGTGTTCCAGCACTTCAGCCTGTTCGACACGCTCACCGTGGCCGAGAACGTGTGGCTGGGCCTGGACAAATCGCTGCAGCTCGCCGAAGTGGCCCGCAGCATCACGGCCAAGGCCAGCGAGTACGGCCTGGACATCGACCCCTCGCGCCCGGTGCACACACTCTCGGTGGGCGAGATGCAGCGGGTGGAAATCATCCGTGCGCTGCTCACCAACCCGAAGCTCCTGATCCTGGACGAGCCAACCTCGGTGCTCACGCCGCAGGCGGTCATCAAGCTCTTCACGGTGCTCAACAAGCTGGCCTCCGAGGGCTGCAGCATCCTCTACATCAGCCACAAGCTGCACGAGATCCGGGAGCTCTGCACCGCCTGCACGGTGCTGCGCGGCGGCAAGGTCACGGGCGTGTGCAATCCGCAGAACGAGAGCAATGAATCGCTCTCGCGGCTGATGATCGGCAGCGAGCCGCCGCCGCTGCAGCACCGCCCGGTGCATGCGGGCGCGGTGGCGCTGCGCGTGAAGGGGCTGACGCTGGCGCGCGAAGACCAGTTCGGCGTTGACCTCGATGGCATCTCGTTCGAGGTGCGTGCCGGCGAAGTGGTCGGCATTGCGGGCGTCTCGGGCAACGGCCAGAAGGAACTGCTCTACACGCTCTCGGGCGAGGACGTGCGCGCCGACGCTTCGATGGTGCAGGTGTTCGACAAGCCTGCCGGTCGGCTGCGCCCGCGCGCACGCCGCGCACTGGGCCTGCATTTCGTGCCCGAGGAGCGGCTGGGCCGCGGCGCGGTGCCCACACTGGGCCTCGCGCACAACCTGCTCCTCACGCGCAGCAATGCGGTGGGCAAGGGCGGCTGGATTCGCACCGCCGCACTCGAGAAACACGCCAAGGGAATCATCGAGCGCTTCAACGTCAAGGCCGGCGGCCCGAACGCGGCGGCGCGTTCGCTCTCGGGCGGCAACCTGCAGAAGTTCATCGTCGGCCGCGAGATCGACGCCAATCCCAAGCTCTTCATCGTCTCGCAGCCCACCTGGGGCGTGGACGTGGGCGCGGCCGCGCTCATTCGCGGCGAAATCCTCGCGCTGCGCGATGCAGGCTGTGCGGTGCTGGTGGTGAGCGAGGAGCTCGACGAGCTGTTCGACATCAGCGACCGCCTGCACGTCATCGCCAAGGGGCGGCTGTCGCCCTCCATCGACCGCGCCGCGGCCACGCTGCCGCAGATCGGCGAATGGATGAGCGGACTCTGGAACAAGGAGGCCGCGCATGCTTAAGCTCGAACCCCGCCCGGAGCTTTCGCGCTTCTGGACTTTCGCCTCGCCGATCCTGGCGCTGCTCATCACGGTGCTGATCGGCGTGGCCCTCTTCGCCGCGCTCGGCAAGGACCCGGTCAAGGGCCTCATGGTGTTCTTCTACGAGCCCATCAAGAACGGCTATGCGCTCGGCGAGTTGATGATCAAGGCGACCCCGCTGCTCATCATCGCGCTGGGCCTCGCGGTGTGCTTCCGCTCCAACGTGTGGAACATCGGCGCCGAGGGGCAGTTCGTGTTCGGCGCCATCGTCGCGGGCGGCGTGGCGCTGCTGGCCGACAAGAACACCGGTTCGTGGATCGTCGTCGCCATCCTCATCGCGGGCACGCTCGGCGGCATGGTGTGGGCGGGCATCGTGGCGTTCCTGCGCGACAGGTTCAACGCCAACGAAATCCTGGTGAGCCTGATGCTGGTGTACGTGGCCACGCTGCTGCTGAGCTACATGGTGTTCGGCCCGTGGAAGGACCCGCAGGGCTACAACTTCCCGCAGTCGAAGACCTTCGAGGCGGTCACGCAGATTCCACGGCTCTTCAAGGGCTCGCGCGTGAGCATCGGGTTGATCATCGCGCTGGTGGGCGTGGGGGCGCTGTGGGTGTTCCTGTTCCGCACGCGTGCGGGCTTCGCGCAGCAGGTCGGCGGGCTGGCCCCGGCGGCGGCGCGCTACGCCGGCTTCTCGGCGCGGCGCGCGGTGTGGATCGCGCTGCTTACCTCGGGCGGCGCGGCGGGGCTCGCCGGTGCGCTCGAAGTCGCCGGGCCGCTCGGCCAGCTCACGCCGTATGTGCCGGCCGGCTACGGCTTCGCGGCCATCATCGTGGCCTTCGTCGGGCGGCTGCATCCGGTGGGCATGGTGTTCTCGGCCATTCTCATGAGCATGTTCTACATCGGTGGCGAACTGGCGCAATCGCGCCTCGGGTTGCCCAAGTCGTTGACCGGTGTGTTCCAGGGGCTGCTGCTCTTCACGCTGCTGGCCTGCGACACGCTCATCGCCTACCGCATCCGCCGCAAGGCGGCTGCCAAGGCCATTCTCACGACGAGTTCGCTGCAAGTCAGCACGCCGCTGACCGCGCCGGTCGCGCGGCCGACCGAGGGAGCCCTCTGACATGGACAGCTACGCACTCCTCCTTGGCTCGACATTGAGCGCCGGCACCGTGCTCGCGATCGCGGCACTGGGCCTCCTGATCAACGAGAAAGCCGGCATCGTCAACCTCGGCGCCGAGGGCATGATGCTCTGCGCCGCCATCGCCGGTTTCGCGACGGTGGTCATCACGCACAACCCCTGGCTCGGTTTTCTCGCAGGCATGGCGGCAGGCGCATTGCTCGCCGCGTTCTTCGGCGTGCTGGTGATCTGGCTCAACACCAACCAGTACGCGACGGGGCTCGCGCTCAGTCTCTTCGGCGTCGGCTTCTCGGCCTTCGCCGGCATCAACTTCGTGCAGGCCAAGCTGCCCGAGAGCGCGAGCTATGCGATTCCGGTGCTGGCCGACATTCCGCTCGTCGGCCCCGCGCTGTTCCGCCATCACCCGATGGTGTATTTCGCGGTAGTGCTGACCTTCGGGCTCATCTGGTTCCTGTACCGCACACGCGCCGGCCTCGTGCTGCGCTCGGTCGGCGAATCGCCCGAGTCGGCGCATGCGCTCGGCTACCCGGTGCGGCGCATCCGCTTCATGGCGGTGATCGCGGGCGGGGCGCTCTGCGGGCTGGCAGGGGCCTACCTCTCGACCGTCTACACGCCCCTCTGGGTCGAAGGCATGGTCGCGGGCCGCGGCTGGATCGCGCTGGCGCTCACCACCTTCGCCACCTGGCGGCCGATTCGCGTGCTGCTGGGCGCCTACCTCTTCGGCGGCGTCTCGATGCTGGGCTTTCACCTGCAGAGCAGCGGTGTCGACGTGCCGAGCCAGTTCCTCAGCATGCTGCAGTACATCGCGCCGATCGTGGTGCTGGCGCTGATCTCGCGCAACCCGGCCTTCATCCGTATCAACATGCCGGCTTCCATAGGGAAACCGTTCTACCCCGGCTCATAATCGCGTTTTTCGTTTTCCCGCCAACCCATCCTTTTTGAGGATTTCCGACAATGAATGATCTGAACAAGCGCTCCCTGCTCAAGCTGGCCGCCCTCACGGCGGTCGCTTCGGCGGCCCTGATCGGCTGCGGCAAGAAAGAAGAAGCGGCAGCACCGGCCGCGGCCCCCGCGCCTGCCCCGGCACCCGCTGCAGCCGCGCCGGCCCCGGCCGCGCCGCTCAACATCGCATTCGCATACATCGGCCCGGTGGGCGACGGCGGCTGGACCTTCGCGCACGACAACGGCCGCAAGGCCCTCGAGAAGGAATTCGGCGACAAGATCAAGACCACCTTCGTCGAGAGCGTGCCCGAAGGCGCCGACGCCGAGCGCGTGTTCCGCGACATGGTCGGCCAGGGCAACAAGCTGATCTTCGGCACCACCTTCGGCTACATGGAGCCCATGCTCAAGGTCGCCACCGACAGCAAGGATGTGAAGTTCGAGCATGCCACCGGCTACAAGACCGCCGACAACATGCGCACCTACGACAGCCGCACCTACGAAGGCGCGTACATGGCCGGCATCATTGCCGGCGCCATGACCAAGAGCAACACGCTCGGCGTCGTCGGCTCGGTGCCGATTCCCGAAGTGCTGCGCAACATCAACAGCTTCACGCTGGGTGCGCAGTCGGTCAACCCGAAGATCACCACCAAGGTCGTGTGGGTCAACGAATGGTTCAGCCCGCCCAAGGAAACCGAAGCGGCCACCGCGCTCATCAACGGCGGTGCCGACGTGCTGTTCCAGAACACCGACTCGCCCGCCGTGCTCAAGACCGCACAGGAAAAAGGCAAGCGCGCCTTCGGCTGGGATTCGGACATGACCGCCTACGGCCCCAAGGCCCACCTGGGCTCGGCCACCATCAACTGGGCGCCGTACTACATCAAGGCCACGCAGGACGCGCTCGACGGCAAGTGGGCGACCGGCCAGGCCTGGTGGGGTGTGAAGGAGGGCGCCATCGACCTCGTCTCGATCGCCGAAGACGTGCCCGCCGAAACCAAGGCCAAGGTCGAGGAAGTGAAGAAGGGCCTGAAGGACGGCAGCTTCGTGATCTGGAAGGGTCCGATCCTTGGCCAGGATGGCAAGGAAGTGGTCGCCAAGGATGCAGCGGCCGACGACAAGTTCCTGACGGGCATCAACTTCTACGTCAAGGGCGTGGAAGGCAAGGTGCCGGGCGGCGACAAGAAGTAATCGCTTCGGCGATGCATGCAGAGAGGGTCGCCCAGGGCGGCCCTTTTTCATTCAAGGAAGGATTCGCACCATGAAGCTGATGTTCCTCGCCGCAGGCACCGCACTGCTGTCGGCCTCGCTGTCGTTCGCTGCCGGACCCGCGAAGTTCTCGAAGGAGGAGCAGCCGCTTCAGAAGGCCGTCTCCGACACCGAGATGTGCTTTCACTTCGCGGGCGAGTTCAACGGCGACGGCTCTGCGCGCGACAAGGAAATCAACCGCATGCAGCGCAAGAACTGCAACAAGGCGGGCCAGCAGTTGCTGAAGAAGGCCTGGCGCGCGAACCCGCAGGACGCGCGCCTCTATCCGGCCGTGCTGATGCTCAACAGCCTCGCGACGGAGTTCCTGTCGAAGGCCGAAGTGGCCAGGTTGTGCGCGGTGTCGAAGACGGAACTCGTCTGCCCCTGAGCCGGGGGCAGACGGTGGCGCCTTGCCTTACTTCGGCGTGTAGGTGATCTGCGTGGCGACGATCGTGCCGACGTCCTCGCCGATGCGCGTCACCAGCTTGAGCATCTGGCCGCGGTAGGGGCCGTCGGCGGCGATCCAGTTGTCCTGGTTCTGGATGAGGTCCGATCCGTCCACTTGCCGCACGCGGGTGATGCCCGAGAACTTGCAGGCTCCGAAGGAGCCCATGGGCGTCACGAGGGTCTCGCGCCCGACGTAGGTGTCCGTTCCCGAGATGGGTTGCTCGTTCCTGATCTCGCCGTTCGCGCCGCTCACGGACTTGACCACGTAGTTCAGCTCCAGCGTCTGGCCCGGCGACATGACGGGCATCGCGAACGTCGGCACGTTGGTGTTGGTGCCGAGCGCAGGGTCAGCGCCTTCGCCGCCGTTGCGGGAGCCATATCGCAGGATCTTTCCGTCCACGAAGTCGATGTACTGCCTGTCCGTCGCTTCCGAGTTGTTGAAGTAGTTGAAGCTGGTGCGCAGCAGCCGCACCGGGTTCGCGTCCGCGAAGGACTCGCGGGTGCGGGTGACCGTGGTCACGCGCTGCTTGAAGGTCTGGCCCTTGGAGGTGATGTCCAGTTCCACCACCGATGTGGTGCCCTCGTGCAGGTCGGCTTCGTTGAAGCAGGCCGCGGAGGATGTGTTGTCGGGGTTGGGGGCCGGTGCCGGCGAAGGTGCCGGAGCGGGCGCCGGGGCTGGTGGGCCTATCGGTACGAGCGGAACGATCTGAAATGGGCTTGGGCTGCTATCGCCGCCTCCACCACAGGCAGCCAGCGTCGCAGCAGCCACGGCCGCCAATAAAAATCGTGTGTTCATGAGCTTCCCTCTTTGTTCTAAAAAAGAAGCCCGGAGGTTTGGATTCACCTCAGGGCGCGCCGAACTATGGCGCGGGAGCACCCATGTTCACCAGTGCCATAGGTCACGCAAACTTTGGTGTCTACAGCTTGCTGGCGCGTATGCCTGCGACCACGATTTCCGCGCTGTCGACGAACCCCCGGATCAACCGCTGGCGAGGCGGTGCACGCAGCCACAGCGCTATCGCGATGGCAACGGCTACCAGCGCCACGCATCCAGATAGCGAACTACCATTCGACCCGGCGCGGCCATCCGCAATGAACAGTCCACATGGAGAAGCCATGAAGATCGATGCGTTCGACGAGAGCCCGGACCACCGCAACATCCTGCCCTACGACCCCGCATACGCTGATGTGTTCGCGCAGGTGCAACGCCACGTTCACGAGCGCCTCGAGGGCGTGGAACTCGTCCACATCGGGAGCACCGCCATCCGCGGCTTGCGGGGCAAGCCGATGGTGGATGTTGCCGCCATCACGCACACAGAGAATCTCCGCGCCGCGCAACAGGCGTTCGAGACGCTCGGGTTTCATCGGCGTGCCGTATGGGTCGATAAAGATGAGAAGCCGTATGTCTGCGGGAGCATCGAGCACGAGGGGCGCAGGTTCAACGTCAACATCCACATCTGCCATCGGGGCGACCCGGTGCACAAGGATTCGCTGGCCTTCATGGACATCCTCGACCGGCGTCCCGACCTGCAGAGGAAGTACGAAGAGGCCAAGGACCGCGCCCACGCGATCGATCCCGTCAACCCGGAGGTCTACAACCGGGAGAAAGCGGCGGTGATCCAGGAGATACACGTGCAGATCGAACTGAATGATCAACAACGAGGAACACCATGCCGCTGAATGCTGAAGTCCTGGACGAGATCCACCAACTGGTCCGCGGTGGATTCGAGAAGCGCGCTCGCATCGTCGAGATCGTTTGCGAAGAGCTGTACGAGCCCGGCGAGCTGGACGACGCCGAGGTCGAATCCGCGATCGACGAGGCGTTCACCGTGCTGGAAAAAGAGCAGGCCGTCTGGCCGACGATCACCGACTGCGACAAGCTCGATCAGGTGTTCTCAGCGCTCGAACAACTCGGAATCATCGCGCTCCAGAACGCGGGCCACACACAGAGCGACGGGTATGAAGACGTGCAGGCCGCTTATGCCGAGAGTGAGGCGAAGAGCAGCATCGTTGGCTATTGCTTCTATCACGGGCAAGACCTCGATCGTGTGGTCCGCGACGGCGCGCTGTTCCTTGCATTCGGCCCCATCGATCCTGAGAAGGAAGAGTCCGACGGGCCGCGAATTGGCGAGGCAGTGGTTGCCGAGCTTGCTCGTGCCGGGCTGGCAGTCCAATGGGACGGCAGCTGCAACAGCCGCATTCTCGTCATGAACATCGACTGGAAGCGCCGACGCCTCGGCCGTCGAAAGATCTGGTAGGCCGCCGCGATTCACGCCTTGGCGTCGCTCGCTGATGACATGGCCGAGATCGGCTGTCCCCGGTGAACGCGCAGCACTGCAAGGTTCATGGCTGGCAGCCAGCCGCATCAGGAGGACCTTCGAAGCCCGCCACGGGCAGACTTTTGCAGTCCATCGACAGACGAGGTCGAGACCATGACAATGTGGCCCCTATCTTTGGAGCGCGTCCCATGTTCAATTGCACTGAGGCCTTCCGGATCAAACACATTCGTCTTCTCGGACCGGGTGGCACCGATGATTCGCGTGCGGCGGTTCTGCATCAGGCCGGCGTGACTTGGGCGGCTCGCACGATGGTCTTGAACCACGGGGCAGCGAACACCGTGATGTTTCTCTCGCCCGCTCAAGCGAACCCTCTCCAGGTTGCGATCGGCGCTATCGGAGCTACCCAGGCAAACGTCAATGTGATGGTTCGAATCCCTTGGGCAGTCACTTGGGTGAACGCCACGCAGGACGAAATCATCAGAAACGCGGCTGGCTTTGTTTGCTCTACAGATGCCCAAGGGGAATGCTGCCATTTCGGCGGAATTCTCAAGGACGCCCACAGCCAGTCACACACGCATTGGCGAAGCTGATCGCCGAGGCCAACAGTTCTTTGAATTGCTGGCTTTTTCACGTCCGGGGCAGCGCGACTCTTGGCTAGATCACAACGACCAGCTTGCCCTTCGCCTCGTTCTGCTCCATCGCCCTGTGCGCTTCGGCGATGTCGTCGAACGCATAGGTCTTGTCGATGGGAACGGAGAGCTTGCCCGATGCCACGTCATCGAGATAACTCTGCAGGACGGATGACGGCAGGTCGGCCGCCTCGCCTGAATAAGCGCACAGCCTCACCGTATCCGGCAGATAGCCGATCGGATAGAAGTCCTTGACGGTCCACTCGTTCGACAACATGCCCGTGAAGCACGCGACACCACGCCGGCGCAATGCGCGCAGGGTGTCGGGCAGCGTGGGCGTTCCGACCAGCTCGAGCGCGAGATCGACGCCTTCCGGAAAAAGCCTGCGGACCTGCGGCGCCACGGCGCCGTCATCGATCAGCACGTGATCGACACCGGCCGCGACCAGCGCCGATTGCTTGGCGGCGCTTCGCGTGGTCGCGAGAACCGTCAGGCCGCGTTGCTTTGCAAGGCTCGCCGTGGCCAGCCCGACCGACGACGTTCCGCCGCGTATCAGGATCGATTGGCCCGCCTCTGCATCGAGCGCCGACACGAGCGACCCATACGCGGTCTGCAGCATCTCGGGCACCGCGCCCAGAACATTCCATGGCAACGCACTCTTGAATGCGATCACGTTCGACGCGGGCACGCAGGTGTATTCGGCGTAGCCGCCGTCGTAGGTGCGGCCCATGTTCCCCATCATCGCGACGACCTGCTGCCCGACCGCGAACTCGTTGCCCGGGCACGCGGCGACTTCGCCGCACGCCTCGATGCCCAGCACGCGCGGAAAGGTCACGCCTTCGGCCAGGTCGATGCGGGTGTGCAGCTCCGAGCGGTTGAGCCCGAAGGCGCGGACCTTGATCAGCACCTCCCCGGGCCGGGGCACGGGGATAGGCAGAACGCGAATCTTCAGGGCCTCGGGCGGCCCCGGGGCGTCGAGCACGACGGCGCGCATGGTGGGAGTCATGGGTGTCCTTTACATCGGGAGATCGAAGCGTAGCGTTGTCGACATGCAGCCGCGAGCCTGGGCAGAAAAACTCATTTCCACCGGCACGAGGTCATCGTTTCTCGTTGCAATGAGTTTCGGCAATGGAGGGCCGCACTTGAACTCGGCCCGCAGCATCGACTGACGGCTATACGTTGGCGGTGATGGCGCAGGCCGTGGCTGCGCTTATGCTGTGCGGGATCACAACGCCGATTCCCACGCCATGACCGACTTCCGCCCTGTCTACGACAAGCGCTTCGACAACATCCCCGCCGACCGCCTCCCCGAGTTGCTGCGCGCCATGCCCAAGGCCGAGCTGCACATGCACATCGAAGGCTCGCTCGAACCCGAGTTGATCTTCGCGCTCGCGCAGCGCAACGGCGTGGCCATTCCGTATGCCAGCGTCGAAGACCTGCGAAAGGCTTATGCCTTCACCAACCTGCAGAGCTTTCTGGACATCTATTACGCCGGCGCGAGCGTGTTGCTGAAGGAGCAGGACTTCTACGACATGGCCTGGGCTTATCTGGAACGCGCCGCGGCCGACAACGTGGTGCACACCGAGATGTTCTTCGACCCGCAGACGCACACGGCGCGCGGCGTGTCGATGGAAACGGTGGTCAGCGGCCTGCACCGCGCGTGCCTCGATGCGGGGCCGAAGCTCGGCGTGAGCGCATCGCTCATCCTCTGCTTCCTGCGCCACCTGAGCGAAGAAGAAGCCTTCGAGACGCTGGAGCAGGCGCTGCCGTTCCGCGACTTGTTCATCGGCGTGGGCCTCGATTCGAGTGAGGTCGGCCATCCGCCCGAGAAGTTCGCGCGCGTGTTCGCACGCTGCCGCGAGCTGGGACTGCGCCTCGTCGCGCATGCGGGTGAAGAAGGCCCGCCCGAATACGTGTGGAGCGCGCTCGATGTGCTGAAGGTCGAGCGCGTCGACCACGGCGTGCAGAGCGCGAAAGACCCGGCGCTGATGAAGCGGCTCGCGCAGGACCGCATTCCGCTCACCGTGTGCCCGCTGTCGAACCTCAAGCTCTGCGTGTTCCCGGACCTGTCGAAGCACAACCTCGGCGAACTGCTCGATGCGGGGCTCGTCGCCACCGTCAACTCGGACGACCCCGCCTACTTCGGCGGCTACATGAACCAGAACTTCACGCAGACCTTCGAAGCCACCGGGCTCAAGGTGCAGCACGCCTGGCAGCTCGCGGCCAACAGCTTCGAAGGCAGCTTCATCGATGCGGCCGCCAAGCGCGCCTACGTGGACCGGCTCAACGCCGTCTTCGCGAGCTTCTGATCCGAAGACGCGACCGGCCGCGGCACCAGCAGCGGCATCGCCACCAGCGCACAGGCGCTGGCCGCAAGCCACACCATCGGCCAGCCCTGCAGCGCGAGCAGGTGCGGAATCGAGAAGGGCGTGACGAAGCACACCAGGAACACGCTGGTGTTCGCCATGCCCAGCGCGGTGCCGGCGCGCGCCGCGCCGGCCAGCGTGGCGAGCTCGGTGTAGGCCACGCCGTGCCAGGCCGACACGCAGACACCGCTCACCCCCAGAAGCACGACCAGCGCGATGCGGAGCGCTAGTGAATCGGCGGTGTGCGTGCCCGCGGCCATCACCAGCACCGCGAGCGCGGCGAACAGCGCCACGCTGAGTGCGCTGCAGGCGCGCAGGTAGGCGGGGCGGTTGCGGCGGCGGTCGGTCCAGCGGCCGCTCCATACGCGCATCACCATTGCCCCGACCTGCGTGAAGACCATGGTGGCCGTGATCGTCGCGAGGCCCGCGTGGCCGAAGTCGTGCAGGAACACCGTGCCGAAGGACAGCACCGCGAACTGCGGCGCGCAGAGGATGCCGATGCCCAGCACGATGCGCCAGACGCGTGCGTCGTGCAGCGGGCCGGTCTTCGGGGTTTCGGCCGTGGCCGTCGGGGTGCGCGGCGCATCCCGCGCAATCGGTGGCTCGTGCACCCACGCCCAGCTCATCACCGCACTCAGTGCGCACAGCAGTGCCAGCAGGCCGTAGAGCGCGGCGAAGCCGAAGTGCAGCGCGACGAACGGCAGCACCAGTGCGCCGATGCCGCCGCCCAGCGGCACGGCGGTCTGGCGGATGCTCATCGCGAGCCCGCGTTCGCTGGCGTCGAACCACGTCATCACCGCGCGGCCGCTCGCGCCGTTGACGCTGCCGCCCAGCAGGCCGACCAGCAGCAGGCCAGCGGCGAGCCATCCGAGACCGGGAATGTGCTGCGCGCTCGGCGCGGCCCAGAGCGCCATCGCCACGAGCGCGATCGCGGTACTGCCGAGCCCGGTCAGCAGCACTGGCCTGTCGCCCCACCGGTCGGTCAGAAGGCCCCATGGCAACTCGCTCACCGCGATGCCCAGGCCCATGAGGCCGAGCACGAGGCCGAGCGTTGCGTTGTCGAACTGGTAGCCGGTGCGCATCAGCACCGCGGTCATCGGGATGCCGCTGAAGGCCACGGAGAACGCCGCGTTGGCGGCCACGCCTGCGGCCAGCACCTTCCAGCGGTGGCGGGGCGATTGCGAGGAGGAGAGGGCAGATGGATTCATGTTGTGGCGAAGTTTCTGCCGTCGCCAAGGTTTTGAAAATCAGAAAATAATGAGTAAATCGTCCAGAAAAACAGGATGATCAGAAAAGGATGAACCCATGTCCCAGGTGATGTTCGATCTCGATGTGCTGCGCAGCTTTTCCACCGGCATCGCGCTCGGCAGCTATGCCCGCGCGGCCGACCGGCTGGGCCGCTCGACCTCCGCGGTGAGTGCGCAATTGAAGAAGCTGGAGGCGCAAGCCGGTACCGTGCTGTTCCGCAAGGCCGGCCGCGGGCTGGAACTCACCGACGCCGGCGAAACCCTGCTGGCCTACGCCCACCGCATGCTCGAACTCAACGAAGAGGCGAGCGCCGCCATGCGCGGCGCCGACCTGGAGGGCTGGGTGCGCCTGGGCCTGCAGGAAGACTTCGGCGAGACGCTGCTGCCCGCGGTGCTCGGCCGCTTTGCGCGTGCGCATCCCAAGGTGCGCATCGAGGCCTGCGTAGCGCGCAGCGCCGAGTTGCGCGAGCGTCTCGAACTCGGAAAGCTCGACCTCGCGCTGGCGTGGGATGCGGGCGACCACCCGCCGTCGCTGCATGCCGAGCGCGTGGCGCGCCTGCCGCTGCAATGGATCGGCCCCGCGTCCGGCGACGTGCTCGATGCGGCCTGGTGGAAGGAACGCGAGCGCCGCGAAGGCGGAGGTCGCGGCGCGCGCAAGTCGAAGGAGCCGCTGCCGCTGGTGCTGCTCGATGCGCCGTGCCCGCTGCGCGACATCGTCACCCAGACGCTCGACCGCGCCGGCGTGCCGTGGCGCCATGCGTTCACCAGCGCCAGCCTGGCGGCCTTGTGGGCCGCGAGCTCGGCGGGCCTCGGCCTCACGGTGCGCACGCCTTTCGGGCTGCCCTCGCATGTGCGCGCGATCGACCGCACGGTGGTCGGCCTGCCGGCGCTGCCGCAGATGTCGATGGCGCTCTACCGCGCGCAGGCCAATGCCGAGGCGCCGGTCGGCCGGCTCGCCACGCTGCTGCTGGAGGCGGTGCGGCGGCACGTGCAGCCAGGCACGAGCTGAGCAAAGCTCGTGCTACCGCCGCTTCGCCAGCCAGTTCCACCCGGCGCCTGCGGCCATGAGCACGCAGGTGCCGAGGAACACCGCCCGCATGCCGATGTGCCCGCCCACGAAGCCGCCGAGCAGCGGCCCGGCGACCTGCCCCGTGTACTGGGCCGAGGTCGAGTACCCGAGCATGTTGCCGGCCACGCGCTCGGGCACGTTGTGGCGGATCACGCTCGCGATGCAGGGCAGCAGCCCGCCGAGCGAGAGCCCCATCAGGAAGCGCAGCACCACCAGCTGCCAGCCCGAGGTGACGAAGGCCTGCGGAATCAAGAGCAGCGCCGACACCGCCAGGCACCCGACGATCACGTTCCAGTGCCCGACGCGGTCGGCCAGCTTGCCCAGCCGCGAGGCCGAGAGGATGCTGCCGAGCGCGGCGGCCGACATCACGAGGCCGGCCATCATCGTCACGCGGTTCGGGTCTTCGACCAGCGTGGCGACATAGACAGTGATGATCGGCTCGATCGACATGTTGGCCAGCATCAGCAGCATGCCGGTGAAGAGCATCGCGATGAGCGGGCGCTTGTCGGGAACGGCGGCCCAGCCGGTGTCGGGGGCGTCGCCTTGCTTCGAGGCCGAGGGTGCCTTCTTCTCCTCGCGAATCATGAAGGCGGTGGCGAGAAAGGCCACGAAGATCATCGCGCCCGCCGCGAAGAAGGTCGCGCGGATGCCGATGAGCGGCGGCAGCGCGCCGCCGACCAGCGGACCCACGAGGTTGCCGGCCATGATGGCCGAGGACATGGTGCCGAGCGCCCAGCCGGTGCGGTCTTTCGGCGTTTGCGTGGCGACCAGCACCATCGAGCCCGAGGCGTAGCCGCCCAGGAGACCCGCGAGCAAACGCAGGCCGACCAGTTGCCACACGTTGCCCGCCATGCCGATGAGCGCCATCGCCACTGCCATGCCCAGGCTCGCGCGGATCAGCATGGGCTTGCGGCCATAGCGGTCGGCCAGGCGCCCCCACAGCGGCGCCACCAGCGCGGCGCTGAAGAAGGTGGCGCCATAGGCCACGCCGGACCACTGCACGATGGCCGCATGGTCCTTCACGCCCAGTTGCTCGACGTACAGCGGCAGGAAAGGCAGCAGCAGCGTCATCGCCACGATGGTGGTGAAGGAGCCGAACATGCAGACGGCGAGGTTGCGCTGCCAATGCGCGTGGGCCACAGCGCTGCTGGCGGAAGTTGTCGGGTTCGTCATGGGGCGAACCATTGTCCCGCCGCGTGGCCGTGCCCGCGCCTGCCGATTCGCGGCGGTACCCATCGTGGTGTCGCATGGGTGCGCGCCGCGCGCGCCGTGTGCGCCGTTCGCGGCCGGTCGCCGCCGGTCAGGCCGTCTTGAGCAACTCGGGGTCGATCGGCAGCTTGCGCACCCGCTTGCCCGTCGCCGCGAAGATGGCATTCGTGAGCGCCGGCGCCAGCCCCGAGGTACCGGGCTCGCCCATGCCGCCGGGGGCTTCCTTGCTTGCGACGATGTGGGTCTCGATCAGCGGCGTCTCGTTCATCCGCACCACGCGCACGTCGTGGAAGTTCGATTGCTCGATGCGCCCGTCCTTCACCGTCGCCTTGCCCCAGAGCGCGCCCGAGATGCCGAAGATCACGCCGCTCTGCACCTGGGCCTGCACGGTGTCGGGGTTGACGATCACGCCCGAATCGAGCGCGCAGACCACGCGCTTGACGTTCACGTCGCCCGACTTGGTGACCTCCGCATCCACCACCAGCGCCATGAAGGTGCCGAAGGCGAACTGCAGCGACACGCCGCGCCCCTGGCCCGCGGGTAGCGGCTGGCCCCAGCCGGCTTTCTCGGCGGCGAGCTTGAGCACGCCCAGCGCGCGCGGGTTCTGCGCGAGCAGCGCGGTGCGGAAGGCGACGGGGTCGGTCTTCGCGGCGGCCGCGAGCTCGTCGATGAAGCTCTCGACCACGAAGACGTTGTGCGTCGGCCCGACGCCGCGCCAGAACGCGGTCGGCACCGGCGGCTCGTGGTTCACGTAGTCGACCAGGATGTTCGGCAGCGCGTAGGGCGGTTTCTCGGCGCCGTCGATGGTCTCGGGGTCGAAGTTGTTGTTGTAGGCCGGTGGCAGCCAGCGCTTGAGGATCGAGGAGCCGGTGATGCGGTGGCTCCACGCGACGGGCTTGCCCTGTGCGTCGAGGCCGGCGCTCACGCGGTCGTAGAAGTAGGGGCGGTACATGTCGTGCTGCGTGTCTTCTTCCCGCGTCCAGATCACCTTGACGGGGCCGTCGACCTTCTGCGCGATCTGCACGGCGCGCGTGACGCTGTCGACCTCCAGCCGCCGGCCGAAGCCGCCGCCGAGCAGGTGGTTGTGCACCGTCACCTTCTCCACCGGCAGGCCCGTGACCGCGGCGGCCGCGGCCTGCGCGCGCGTGAGCACTTGCGTGCCGACCCACACCTCGCAGCTGTCCTTGCGCACGTGCACGGTGCAGTTGAGCGGCTCCATCGCCGCGTGGATCAGGAAGGGCACTTCGTAGACGGCCTCCAGGCGCTGCGCCGCGCCGGCCATGGCCTTGGCGTTGTCGCCTTCCTTGCGCACGACCGCGCCTTGCTTCTGCGAGGCCTGGGCCATCGACTGCACGATGCTTTCGGTGCTCACCTTGGCGTTGGCACCGTCGTCCCATTCGACGACGAGTGCGGCCAGGCCTTTCTTCGCCGCGCCCATGTGGTCGGCGACCACTGCCACGCAGTCATCGAGCCGTACGACCTGGCGCACGCCGCGCACCTTCAGCGCCGCGACGTCGTCGACGCTGCGCACGCGGCCGCCGAACACCGGCGACTGCTTCAGCGTGGCGACCTTCATGCCGGGCACACGCGCGTCGATGCCGTACATCGCGGTGCCGTTCACCTTGGCGGGTGTGTCGAGGCGCCGGGCGGAGGTGCCGATCAGCTTGAAGTCGGCTTGCGGCTTGAGTTCGACCTTTTCGGGCACGGGGAGCTTGGCGGCATCGGCAACCAGCGCGCCGTATTTGAGACGGCGTCCGCTCGCGGTGTGGACCACCTCGCCACGCACGGCGCGGCACGAGGCCGGCTCGACACGCCAGCGCTGCGCCGCCGCCTGCACGAGCACCGTGCGGGCCGTGGCGCCGGCGCGCCGCATCGGCTCGTAGGCGCCGCGAATGGTGGTGGAGCCGCCCGTCACCTGGAAGCCGAGCAGCGGGTTGCCGTAGAGCTTGTCGCTGGGCGGCGCATGTTCGAGGCGCACGCCGGCGAGGTCGATCTCGAGTTCCTCGGCAATCAGCATCGGGATGCTCGTGTACGTACCCTGGCCCATTTCGATGAAGCCCATGACCACGGTCACCTGGCCATCGGGGGCGATGCGCACGAAGGCATTGGGTGCCCAGGGCGCGGCGACTGCACTGGTCGCGCCGGCCGCATCGGCCGTGGAAGGCGCGGCGCCGAAGCCGACGCCGATGAGCAGGCCGCCGCCCAGCGCGGCACCCACCGAGAGAAAGTTGCGGCGCGACAGCGCGGTGTCGACTTCAGGGGTTGTCAATCGATCGAGGATCATGTCAGGCCGCCTTCTTTGCTGGTGCTGCTGTCTTGCCGGAAAGGGCGCGCGCCGCCTCCTTGATGCCGGCGCGGATGCGCACATAGGTGCCACATCGGCAGATGTTGCCGCTCATGGCGCCATCGATCTCTTCGTCGGTGGGAGATGTGTTCTTGCCGAGGAGGGCCGTGGCCGACATCAGCTGGCCCGATTGACAGTAGCCGCATTGCACGACATCGAGGTCGAGCCAGGCCTTCTGCAATGCGCGCCCGACGCGCGTGCCCGCGAGCGATTCGATGGTGCTCACGCTGGCATTGGCCACCGATTCGACCGGCGTGATGCACGAGCGCGTGGCCACGCCGTCGATGTGTACCGTGCAGGCCCCGCACATGCCCAGGCCGCAGCCGAACTTGGTGCCCGTCATGCCGAGCACGTCGCGCAGCACCCAGAGCACGGGCGTGTCGCCGTCGACGTCGACCGGTCGTTCGATTCCATTGACTTTCATAGCGCTTCTTTCTGGTGGTATGCCGCGTGGGACGGCTGATTGACCGGTCGGAGGATGTCACGTAGCCTTTCGGCCGGAATGTCGAAATTACCTCTTTTCAGGACATCATGCAGAAGCGCATCGCCGTCGTCGTTTTTCCGGGCTTCCAGATCCTCGATCTCGCGGCCCTCGCCACCTTCGAGCTGGCGAACCAGCAACTGGGCAAACCGGTCTACCGGGTGGAGCTGCTGTCCGAAACCGGGGGAGCGGTGTCCAGCTCGATCGGCATCAATGTCGAGACCAAGCGGTTCACCGCGTCGAAGTTCGACACGCTGGTGATGACCGGCGCGCTCACCATCGAGCCCACCTCCGACACCCTGTGCAAGATGCTGCGCGCGGGCGGGCGCACCTCGCGCCGGCTCGCGAGCATCTGCACCGGCGCCTTCGGGCTGGCCGATGCGGGGCTGCTCGATGGCCGGCGCGTCACCACGCACTGGGCCTTTGCGCAGGAACTGCAGAAGCGCCACCCGCTCGCCAAGGTGCAGCCCGACCGCATCTTCATCAACGACGGTTCGCTCTGGACATCGGCCGGCATGACGGCGGGCATCGACCTGATGTTGGCGCTGGTGGAGCAGGACCTGGGCGTCGACGTGGCGCGGCTGATCGCCAAGAAGCTGGTCGTGTACCACCGCCGGGCGGGCGGGCAATCGCAGTACTCGGCGCTGCTTGAGCTCGAACCCAAGTCCGACCGTATCCAGCAGGCACTGGTGCATGCGCGCGCCAACCTGCGCGACGCGCTCTCGGTCGAAGACCTCGCCGAGGTGGCGCACCTGAGCCCGCGCCAGTTCAGCCGCGCCTTCAAGTCGGAAACCGGCCAGTCGCCCGCGCAGGCCGTCGAGCACCTGCGCGTGGAAGCGGCGAAGGCGCTGATCGATGCAGGCGGGCTGGCGCTCAACGTCGTGGCCGATGAAACGGGCTTCGGCGATCCCGAGCGCATGCGCCGCGCGTTCCTGCGCACGCTGGGCCAGCCGCCACAGGCCGTTCGCCGGGTGGCGAGGCAGGTCGCGGAAGTGGCTTAAAAAGAGGTTTATATGACATTTACGCCATCGCACTGACGGAGGAAACTTCCCTTCACGCCGCAATGACGCGGCTTCCAAAGGAACCTCCAATGACTGCGACATCCAAGGGCACTGCTCTCATCACCGGCGCTTCTTCGGGCATCGGCGCCATCTATGCCGACCGGCTCGCCCGCCGTGGCTTCGACCTCGTGCTGGTCGCGCGGAACAACGACCGGCTGCAGGCGCTGGCTGCCAGGCTCACCGCCGAGACGGGCCGCAAGATCGAGACGATCGCCGCCGATCTCACGGACAAGAAAGACATCGCGCGCGTCGAGGCCGCCATCCGCACGAACCGCGAGCTCACGCTGCTGGTGAACAACGCTGGCGTCGGCGCCACCGCGCCGCTGCTCGCCTCGGACATCGAGAAGATGGAAGAGATGATCGCGATCAACGTGAATGCGCTCACGCGCCTCACGTATGCGGCCGTGCCGGGCTTCGTGGCGCGGGGCGCGGGAACCCTCGTGAACATCGCGTCCATCGTGGCGGTTTCGCCCGAAACGCTCAATGGCGTGTACGGCGGCAACAAGGCCTTCGTGCTCGCGTTCAGCCAGTCACTGCAGCATGAAGTGGGCGACAAGGGCGTGCGCGTGCAGGCCGTGCTGCCCGGTGCCACGGCCACCGAGTTCTGGGGCATTGCCGGCCTGCCGGTGCAGCACCTGCCGAGCGCGATCGTCATGACCGCGGAAGACCTGGTCGATGCGGCGCTCGCGGGTCTCGACCAGGGCGAGAAGGTCACGATCCCGTCGCTGCCGAGCCAGGACGAGTGGGACGCTTTCGATGCGGCGCGGCGCGCCATGTCGGGCCGGATTTCCAGTTCGGTGCCAGCGGCTCGTTATGGCGTGAAAGGCGCAAGCGCGGAGGCTGCAGCTACGGCCTGAAAACGGTCGCACTAAAATCCGCATCCCGCAGTTGGGCGTCCCGGCCGACTGCGGGTTTTTGCTTTTCCGGGGCCATGTAGAGGACCACCATGTACAAAAACCTCGCGGGCCGCGCCGTTCTGGCGTGGGTGACCGCCTGTTTTTTATCTCCCGCCTTTTCTCAACCGCAGGCTTCGAAAGAACCGCTGAAGATCGGCTTCGTCTACGTCACGCCGGTCACCGATGCCGGCTGGGTGCGCCAGCATGAAGAGGGCCGCAAGGCCGTCGATGCGGCGCTCGGCGCGAAGGTCAAGACCACCTTCGTCGAGAACGTGGCCGAAGGCGCCGATGCCGAACGCGTGATCCGCGACTTGGCGCAGCAGGGCAACAAGCTCATCTTCACGCCCAGCTTCGGCTACATGGAGCCGACGCTGAAGGTGGCGCGCGATTTTCCGGATGTGAAGTTCGAGTCGATCACCGGCTACAAGCCCGCGGCCAATGTCGCAACGGCCAATGCGCGCTACTACGAGGGCCGCTATCTCGCGGGGATCGCGGCCGGTCGCATGACGAAGACGAACGTGGCGGGCTACGTGGCGGGCTTTCCGATTCCCGAGGTGCTGCAGGGCATCAACGCGTTCACGCTCGGCATGCGCTCGGTGAACCCGAATGCGAAGGTCGTCGTGGTGTGGCTCAACGAATGGTTCGATCCGCCGAAGGAGCGCGATGCGGCCATGGCGCTCTTCAACCAGAACGCCGACGTCGTCGCCTTCCACACCGGCTCCACCGCCGTGATGGCCGCGGCGCAGGAGCGCGGCAAGATGGCTATCGCGTACCACTCCGACATGCGCAAGATTGCGCCCGATGCGCAGATCGTCGCGGTCACGCACCAGTGGGGCGGCTACTACACGCAGCGCGCGAAAGCCGTGCTCGACGGCAGCTGGAAGAGCGGCAATCTCTGGGGCGGCGTGAAGGAAGGAATGATCCGCGTCGGCGACTTCGGCACCAAGGTGCCCAAGGCGGTGCAGCAGGAGGTGCTGGCGCGGCAGCAGGACATCGCGGCCGGCAAGCTGCAGCCGTTTCGCGCGGTGGTGGGCGATGTGCGCGACAACGAGGGCCACGTCGTCATCGCCAAGGGCGCGCAGTTGAGCGACGAGCAGATCCTGAAGATGAACTGGCTGGTCGACGGCGTGCAGGGCCGCGTGACGCGTTAGCTCAATCGCTCGACCACGAAGTCGACGAAGGTCCGCAGCTTGGCGCTCGGCCGCGCTTCGGGCAATCGCATGATGTGCACGGGGCGCGTCGGCAACTGCCATTCGGGCAGCAGCTGAACCACCTGCCCCGACGCCAGGGCAGGGCCGAGCAGCGCATCGGCCTGCACGATCACCCCCACGCCGGCCATCGCGGCTGCGAGCAGCGCTTGCCCGTTGTTGGTGGTGAGCGGGCCGCGCACCGGCACATGCACCGTCTGGCCGTCGCGCGTGAAACGCCATGAATGGTCCGGACCCCAGGTGGCGAAGCCCAGCAGCGGAAAGGCTTCGAGGTCCGACGGGTGCTTCGGCTGGCCGTGGCGCGCGACCCATGCGGGGCTCGCGACCGCGAACATGCGCGCCAGGGCGAGCGGCCGCGCGATGAGGCGTTCATCGACCGCCGCCCCCGAGCGGATGCCGCAGTCGAAGCCTTCTTCGGCCAGGTCGACCACGCGGTCGTTGAGCACCAGGTCCACCTTCACTTGCGGATGGGCGGCGATGTAGTCGCCGATCACCGGGGTGAGCCGGTGCGCGCCATAGGCCACCGGCGCCGTGACGCGCAGCACGCCCTGCGGCATGGCGCGCAGCGACTCGGCCACGCCGTCGGCCGTGTGCACGCTCGCGAGCACGTCGCGGCAGCGCTCCAGGTAGGCGGCACCGATTTCCGTGAGCGCATGGCGCCGTGTGGTGCGTTCGAGCAGGCGCGCGCCCAGTTGTGCCTCCAGCGCGCGGATGTGCTTGCCGACCATCACGGCCGAGAGATCGAGCGCGTCGGCGGCCGCGGCGAAGCTGCCCGCATCCACCGTCGCGACGAAGACTTCCATGGCGCGCAGCTTGTCCATATTGAGAACCCAGAGTTTCGAATTGCCGAACCGGATGGCAATTTATCAAACTATCCATTCGCAAAACAATGGGCGCTTCTTGATTCATTCGGCGAGGTTTTTCATGAAGATTCTTGTTGTGGGCGCCACGGGTGCCATAGGCAGTGCGGTGGCCGGGGTGCTGGCCGAACGCGGGCACGAGGTGGTTCGGGCGGGGCGCACGCGGGGCGACGTGCAGGTCGACATCACGAGCGATGCGAGCGTCCAGGCGCTGTATGCGGCGGTGGGGCGTGTCGATGCGATCGTCTCGGCGGCCGGAGGCTTGTTCTTCGGGCCGATTGCCCAGATGCGGCCGGCCGATTTCAACGTCGGTCTGCAGGACAAGCTGCTCGGCCAGGTGCGGCTCGCGCTGCTGGGCCAGCACGTTCTGGCCGATGGCGGATCGATCACGCTGACCACGGGCGTCGCGGCCGAAGACCCGGTTCGCGGCGGGAGCAATGCGGCGGCGGTGAATGCCGGGGTCGAAGGTTTCGTGAAAGGCGCGGCAATCGAGTTGCCGCGGGGCCTGCGCATCAATGCGGTGAGCCCGACGCTGCTGACCGAATCGTTGGCTGCGTATGGCGCGCTCTTTCCGGGCGTCGAGACCGTGCCGGCCGCGCGCGTGGCCTTGGCCTATGTGCGCAGCATCGAAGGTCCGCTGACGGGGCGCGTGTTGCGCGTATGGCAATGAGCAGGCGCGCACGGCTGGCCGGCGCGTTGCTCGCGCTCGCCGCGACGGCGGCCACCGCCGCACCGCCCGTCGTGCAGGCGCTGCCCGAGGACTGGTACCCGGAAAGCGTCGCCATCGGACCGGACGGCGCGTTCTATGTCGGCAGCTGGCGCCAGGGCGCGGTCGCGCGATTGAGGCCGGGCGTCGCGCCGAAAGCCGAGGTGCTGGTGAAGCCCGGTGCCAACGGCCTGGCGAACGGGCAGGGCGTGCTGGTCGATGCGAAAAGCCAGGCCCTCTGGGTCTGCTCGGGCAACAGCGGCTTCACCACCGTCCCGCAGACGCCGAGCGCGCTCAAGCGCTACGACCTCGCCACCGGTGCGCCGCGCGCGAGCTACGCGATGCCCGATGCGGGCTATTGCAACGACCTGGCGCAGGACGCGCACGGCAACGTCTACGTGACCGACTCCTTCCATCCGCGCGTGCTGCGGCTCGCACCGGGCGCGGCCGCGCTCACGGTCTGGAAAGAAGACCCGGCGCTTGCCGGCGAAGGTCCCTACAAGGGACTGAACGGCATCGCCATCGATGGCGGGCGCGACGTTTATGTGAGCCTCGTGGCGGCGTCGTCGCATCTGCTGCGCATCGGGTTGGGCGCGGACGGCCGGGCGGGCGAAGTCACGCGCATCGAGGCGCCACGCGTGATGAAGAACGTCGACGCGATCCGCGCCTGGAAGCCCGGGCGGCTGGTGCTGTTCGAGAGCAATGCCTTCGGCGACGGCCCGTACGGCGGCCAGGTCACGGTGGCGCGTGTCGATGGCGCGAAGCTTGGCCTGCAAACGGTGGTGGCGGGGCTCAACGATCCGTCGTCGGGTGCGGTGCTGGGCGACCGCGTCTATTTCATCGAGTCGAAGTACGCGCTGTTGACCAAGCGCAAGGACGGTGACGGGCCCGTGCCGCGCGGCGTGCCCTTCGATATCCAGTCGCACGCATTGCCGCGGGACTAAGAGGCCGAGAGGCCACCGGGGAGTGCATTCCGCATATAGCACTCATATGCGCATGGAAATTGCAGCGGCGCGAGGCTGGATTACCCTCCGCAGCCACGATGAAAAAAGCCTACCGCGCCTCCCTCCTGCGATTCGACAACGCGGGCCTGCCCGTTTTCGATGAAGACGGCCTGCTGGTCGTCGCCCCCGACGCCGCCGGCCGCCAGCGCGTCGTCGATGCCGGCAGCCACGCCGCCGTGTCGCCGCGCCATTCCGATGCCGATGTGATGCACCTGCCGGGCCGCATCCTCGCGCCGGGCTTCGTGGACATGCACATCCACTTTCCGCAGACCGACATCATCGGCGCACCTTCGCCGGGCCTCTTGCCCTGGCTCGAGAACTACACCTTCCCCGCCGAGAGCAAATTCGTCGATCCGGCGCATTCGCGCGAAGTGGCCGATGTGTTCTTCGACGAGCTGCTGCGCAATGGCGTGACCACCTCGCTGACCTTCGCGACCTCGCATGTCGCCTCGGTCGATGCCTTCTTCGAGAGCGCGCAGCGCCGTCAGCTGCGCATGATCACCGGCAAGGTGCTGCAGGACCGCAACTCGCCCGACGGCGTGCGCGACGAAACCGAGCAGAGCCTCATCGATACCGAGTCGCTGATCCGCAAGTGGCACAACGTCGACCGCCTGGGTTACGCCATCACGCCGCGTTTCGCGCCCACCAGCACCGATGCGCAGATGCGTGGCGCCGGCGAACTGGCCGCCAAGTACGGCGACACCTGGATCCAGTCGCATGTGGCCGAGAACCGCGACGAGGTGCAATGGGCGCGGGAGCTCTACCCGAAGTCGCGTTCCTACCTCGATGTGTACGCCGGCTTCGGCCTGATGCGCGAGCGCGCCGTGTACGCGCACTGCATCTACATCGACGATGAAGACCGCCGCCTGATGCGCGAGACGAAAACGGCTGCGGCCGTGAGCCCGACGAGCAACCTGTTCCTGGGCAGCGGCTTCTTCGACTTCGGCGCGGCCGACCGCATCGAATCGCCCTACGGCCTTGCGAGCGACGTGGGCGGCGGCACCAGCTTCAGCCCCTTTCACACGATGCTGGCCGCCTACTACGTGGGCCGCGAGGGCCAGACCAAGACCGGCCTGAGCATTCCGCCCTCACGGCTTTGGTGGCACCACACCGGCGGCGCGGCGCGCTCGCTGGGGCTCGATGGGGTGGTCGGCAACCTGCAGCCGGGCTGCGAGGCCGACTTCCTGGTGCTCAACCCCTCGGCCACGCCGCTGCTGGCGCGCAAGACGAAGCTGGCGAACACGCTGGAAGAAATGCTCTTCGCGATGATCGTGCTGGGAGACGACCGGCTGGTCGAGCGCACGGTGATCTCGCAGGCGGGCTGAACCGCGCCCGGGGGAGGGCGCACAGGGCGCCCATGCCACAATTCGGCCCCGATTCCCCCCGCAGCAGCAGCGAGCGCATATGAGCATCAAGAGCGACAAATGGATCCGGCGGATGGCCGAGCAGACCGGCATGATCGAGCCCTTCGAGCCCGGCCAGGTCCGCGAAGCCTCCGGCCACAAGATCATCAGCTACGGCACCTCGAGCTACGGCTACGACATCCGTTGCGCGCCCGAATTCAAGGTCTTCACCAACATCCACAGCACCGTGGTCGACCCGAAGAACTTCGACGAGAAGAGCTTCGTCGACATGCACGGCGACTACTGCATCATTCCGCCCAACAGCTTCGCGCTGGCGCGCACCGTCGAGTACTTCCGCATCCCGCGCAACGTGCTGACGATTTGCCTCGGCAAGAGCACGTACGCGCGCTGCGGGATCATCGTCAACGTGACCCCGTTCGAGCCCGAGTGGGAAGGCTACGTGACGCTGGAATTCAGCAACACCACGCCGCTGCCCGCCAAGATCTACGCGGGCGAAGGCTGCGCGCAGGTGCTGTTCTTCGAGAGCGACGAAGTCTGCGAGACCAGCTACAAGGACCGCGGCGGGAAGTACCAGGGCCAGCGCGGCGTGACGCTGCCAAAGACCTGATTCGCGTGTCCTGACCGCCGGTTACGTCACCGGCACCCGGGGCAAGTACCATCCTGCAACGGTCCGGCAACACTTCTGCAACGCCGGGAAGGAGACTGCGATGAGATGGGAAGGCAACGAACAATCGGACAACGTCGAGGATCGCCGCGGCGAAGGTGGCGGGGGCGGCGGCAGAGGCGGCTTCATCGGCGGCCGCGGCATCGGCATCGGCACCATCGCGGTCGCGCTGATCGCCGGCTGGGTCTTCGGCATCAACCCGCTCACCGTGCTGAGCCTGCTCAGCGGTGGCGGCGGTACTGAGCAGGTGCAACAGGCGCCGCAGGGCCCGGCACCCAAGCCGCCTTCGGGCGACCGCGAAGCGGCCTTCGTCTCGACCGTGCTCAAGAACACCGAAGTGGTGTGGACCGACATCTTCCGGAAGAATGGCGGCAGCTACCAGGCGCCCCGGCTCGTGCTGTTCCGCGGCGCCACGCCCACGGCCTGCGGCACCGGGCAATCGGCCATGGGCCCGTTCTACTGTCCCGGCGACAAGAAGGTCTACATCGACCTGGGCTTCTACGAGACGCTCAAGAACCAGCTCGGCGCGCCGGGCGAGTTTGCGCAGGCCTACGTCATCGCGCACGAGGTAGGCCATCACGTGCAGGACGAGCTGGGCATCACCGCCAAGGTCGACGGCATGCGCGGGCGCCTGAGCCAGTCGCAGAACAACGCGGTGAGCGTGCGCGTCGAGCTGCAGGCCGACTGCTTCGCTGGCGTGTGGGCGCACCATTCGCAGGAATCGAAGAAATGGCTCGACCCGGGCGACATCGAGGCCGCCATGAATGCCGCACAGAAGATCGGCGACGACGCGTTGCAGCGTTCCGCGGGCCGCGCGGTGGTGCCCGACAGCTTCACCCACGGCTCCAGCGCGCAGCGCCAGAAGTGGTTCGGCGCGGGTTATCAAAGCGGCGACATGAAGTCGTGCGACACCTTCAACGCACGCAATCTTTGAGCTTCATGGGCGCAGGACGCCCGTGATTGTTGGCTTTGTTGCTATTGAATAAATAGCAATGCCGGCGGCGCGGGCGTTGTCACGACGCCGTCACTGCCGTTTTTTGCGGCAATGCGACAATAGCGGGCTCAATGACAAGCTCCTTCTCCAATCTATCGCTGGCAGAACCGCTGGCCCGCGCCGTAGCCGAAATGGGCTACGAGACCATGACACCGATCCAGGAGCAGGCCATTCCGGTCGTGCTTTCGGGCCAGGATGTGATGGGCGCCGCGCAGACCGGCACCGGCAAGACGGCGGCGTTCTCGCTCCCCTTGCTGCAGCGCATGCTCAAGCACGAAAACGCCTCCACCTCGCCCGCCCGGCATCCGGTGCGCGCGCTGGTGCTGCTGCCCACGCGTGAACTGGCCGACCAGGTCGCGCAACAGGTCAAGCTGTACGCCAAGTACACGAACCTGCGCAGCACGGTGGTGTTCGGCGGCATCGACATGAAGCCGCAGACGCTGGAACTGAAGAAGGGCGTCGAAGTGCTGGTGGCCACGCCGGGTCGTCTGCTCGATCACATCGAAGCCAAGAACGCGGTGCTCAACCAGGTCGAATATGTGGTGCTCGACGAAGCCGACCGCATGCTGGACATCGGCTTCCTGCCCGACCTGCAGCGCATCCTGAGCTACCTGCCCAAGCAGCGCACCACGCTCCTGTTCTCGGCCACGTTCTCGCCTGAAATCAAGCGGCTGGCTGGCAGCTACCTGCAGAACCCGGTCACTATCGAAGTGGCGCGGCCGAACGAAACGGCCTCCACCGTCGAGCAGCATTTCTACAGCGTCTCCGACGACGACAAGCGCCGTGCGCTCAAGCAGATCGTCACGCAGCGCGGCATCACGCAGGCCTTCGTGTTCGTCAACAGCAAGCTCGGCTGCGCGCGCCTCGCACGCTCGCTGGAGCGCGACGGTCTGCGTACCACCGCATTGCACGGCGACAAGAGCCAGGACGAACGGCTGAAGGCGCTCGCCTCGTTCAAGGCCGGTGAAGTCGACCTGCTGGTGTGCACCGACGTCGCGGCCCGCGGCTTGGACATCAAGGACGTGCCCGCCGTCTTCAACTTCGACATTCCGTTCAACGCCGAAGACTACGTGCACCGCATCGGCCGCACCGGCCGCGCCGGCGCCTCGGGCCTGGCCGTGAGCTTCGCCAGCGGCGGCAACGATGCACGCCTGGTGGCCGACATCGAGAAGCTGATCAAGAAGAAGATCGAGCTCGAGCCCGTCGAGTTCGAGGAAGACCGCCCGCGCGGCCGCATCAACGACGGACGTCGCCATTGGCGCGAAGAAGGCGAAGCCGGCGATGCACGCGACGTGCTCGACCAGCCGCGCGAACGCAGCAGCAGCGGCTTTGGCGCCGACGCTCCCCGTCGCAGCAACAGCGGCGGCGGACGCCCGCACCGCGCGCCTTCGGCGCCGCGCGATCCGTTCTTCGACAAGCCCTACGAGCCGGGCGAAGCCGACGCCACGCCGGCATGGGAAGCCGCCGCCAAGGCAGCGCCTGCGCGCGGCATCTCGAGCAACATCAAGAGCAAGCGCAAGGTCGCGGCTCTGTTCAAGTCGGCCGAGCCGAGCTGATCGGTTCCGGAGCGGAGCAAAAACAAAGGCCGGGTGATCCCCGGCCTTTTTCTTTGGCGCAGGCCTGAACGGTCAGATCACTTTGAAGTGATGCGTTCCATCGCGCCCCAGTTGCGCGACCAGCCCGTACTCCCAATCGAGATACGCCTGCATGGCTTCCGTCGGTGCATCGGTGCCTTCGTAGGGACGGCGATAGCGATCGGTGCGCGCTGTCGCAAGGCGCGTCTCGCCGGTTTCCACTTCGAGCCCTGCGGCGAACCATGCCGCATTGCCACCGGCGAGCACCAGCACTTCGACATCGCGCTGTCCGCGCGCATCGAGCAGCGCGCGCAGGTCGGCTGCGGCATAGCGCGCGAGCAGGCTGCTGCCGCACGTCAGCACATAGCGCTGCGATGCAGGAATGACCGCATCGATCGCACCCGCGAGCTGCGCGCGAATCACGTACCAGGCGCCCGGGATGTGGCGCCTCACGTAGTTGGCGCTGGTGGTCACGTCGAGCACGGCGGTGCCGGGCTGCTTCAGCAACTCCGCCAGGGCCTTGGGAGCGATCTCTCCGACGGCCGCTGCAACCGGCGGATAGGCGGGCGAGGGCGCAGCCTTCTCGATGAACGCGGAGGCAGAAGGTGCCGTGTCGGGCACATAGACCTCCCACCCCATCTGCGCGAGCCACGACGCGCTCATCGAGGCGCGCACGCCATCGTCGTCCGCCAGCACGATGCGCGCGCCGCGCACCGGCACCTGGTGATCGGTTTCCTGCACCAGCTGTCCGCCGGGCGCGCTCGCAAAGCCGGGCAAATGGCCCGCCGCATATTCCTCGGGCGTGCGCACGTCGAAGCGATAGACGGTGCGGTGCGGTGCCTCCAGCGTCTGCAACGCATCGAGCGCGATGCGCCGCACGCCGGCCTTGTCGGCCACGCGCCGTGCATCGGCCTGTGCCTGCGCGCGATGCGCATCGGACACCACGGCCGGCGCCTGCCGCTCCGCCCCATGGTCCAGCACCTGCCCCGCGAGCTTCCATCCGATCGTGCCGTTGCGCAGGGCAGCCACCGGGTTCGGAATGCCCGCATTCACCAGCGACTGCGTGCCGATGATGCTGCGCGTGCGCCCCGCGCAATTGACGATCACCTGCGTCGACGGATCGGGTGCGAGTTCGCGCACGCGCAGCACCAGCTCCGCACCGGGCACGCTGGTGGCCGAGGGAATGCTCATCGTCTGGTACTCGTCGAAGCGGCGCGCATCGAGCACCACCACGTTGGCCTTGCCTTCGACCAGCGCCTTTACCTCGGGCGCGGAGAGCGAGGGCGTGTGCCGCTCGTGCTCGACCAGTTCGCCGAAAGACTTGCTCGGCACGTTCACGTCGCGGAACAGCTCGCCGCCTGCCGCGCGCCAGCCTTCGAGGCCGCCTTCGAGCAGGTGTACGTTCGTGTAGCCGAGCGCCGCGAAAGTGCGTGCGGCGAGCGGTGCGAGATCGACGCTGTCATGCGCGCCATACAGCACGATGAAAGTGTCCAGTCGCGGAATGCGTCGCCAAGCCTCGATCTCGATCTTCGAGAGCGGCAGGTTCGCGGCCCACAGCGGGTGTTCCTGCGCGAACGGATCTTCCTCGCGCACGTCGAGCAGCGCCGTCTCTTCGCGCGCAATGAGCCGTTCGCGCACGGCAGAAAAAGACACGAGGGGGAAAAAAGCAGCGGTCGTCATGCGAATGTCGATTTGAGTTCTTCGGAGCGATCCCAGAGGTTGGGAAGCAGCGTGTTGGAGTAACCCGAGACGAAGGGCTTGCGCCCGCCCTCGGCCGGGTAAGTATGCCGCCGTACCGCGCCGATGTTGGCGCCGTAGACATGGATGCTGATCGACACGCGGTCCGCATGCGCGTTGTGCACGCGGTGCAGGTCGCCGACGGTGGGCGACACGGCCTCCACGTCGCCGGTATCGAGCCGCACCGCCTCGCCCTGCGGCTGCGCGCGGCCATCGCCGTCGAACACGTAGCCCTGGCTGTACTCTGCGCCGCGCAGCATGCCGATGAGGCCCCACACCGTGTGGTCATGGATCGGTGTGGCCTGCCCCGGCCCCCAGACGAAGCTCACCACCGAGAAGCGCTCGGTGCTGTCGGCATGCAGCAAAAACTGCTGGTAGCGCGCCGGGTCGGGCCGCGCGAAGGCATCGGGCAGCCAGTCGTCGCGTGCGACCAGCGTGCGCAGCAGCGCACCGCCTTCGGAGAGGATGCGGCGCTCGTCGGGCGCGCTGTCGAGCAGTCGGCCGAAGGCGCCGACGAAGTCGCGCAGCGGCGCGATCACGCGGGGCGCTTCCAGAGCTGGGTGTCGGTGATGGCGCGCACGTCCACGCGCACCGGCAGGATGCCGTCGCGCGCCGAGCGGTCGGCCACGGCCTGCAGCGCAATGATGTCGGCTTCGCTCACCGGGCGGCCTGCAACAGACGCACGCGAAGTGATGATGCGTGCCGACTCGATCGGCAGCCGCGTGAGCTGGCTGTAGGCCTGCGCATAGGCCTCGGGGTTGGCCAGCGCCCAGTCGCCCGCGCGGCCCAGCCGGTCGAGGAATTGCACGATGGCCGCGCGCCGGGCCGGATCGGCCAGCGAATGCTCGCTCGCAGTGATGAAGCCCAGGGCCGTGTTGATGCCGCGCCCGTCGCGCAGGATGCGCCCGCCCTGCTGCACCGCGATCGTGTAGTACGGATCGAAGACGGCCCATGCGTCGATCTGCTTCGATGCGAACGCGGCCGCCGCATCGGTCGGCAGCACGAACTTCACCGTCACCTCGCTGCGCGGCACACCGGCTTCTTCGAGCGCGCCGTAGAGCTGGTACTGCGAGATGCTGCCGCGCGCCGACGAGACGATCACCGTCTTGCCGCGCAGGTCGCTCACGCTGCGCAGCGGCGAATCGGCCTGCACCACGATGCCCAGCGAATCGGCCTTGCCGACGCGCGTGGCGACGATCTTGAGCGGCGTCTTGCCGACGGCCGCAGCGAGCACCGGCAGGTCGCCGGCCATCGCGGTGTCGACCGCGGCGCTGCGTTGCGCCTCGAACAGCGGCGCGGCGCCCTGGAAGTTGGCCCAGCGGTAAGCGAACGGTGCGCCTTCGAGCGCCTTCGAGGCTTCGAACAGCGAACGCAGGCCACCGGCTTGGTCGCCGAGGATCAGCGTGGTTTGCGGCTGCGCCCACGCACGCAGCGAACCCGCTGCCGCGAACGAGAGCGCGGCACCTTGCTTGAGCCAGTTGCGGCGCGAGGCCTTGGAGAAAAGCAGGTCGGTCATGCGGCTGCTCCCGCAGTCAGCAGCGCACGCTTCCCTGCACCGACCAGGATCGCATCGTTCTGCGGCGTGTGGATGCGGCTGCACAGCACGTCGCGGTAATGGCGCTCCAGTGGGTTCTGCCGCGTGAGACCGTGGTTGCCGCTCAGCTGCAGCGCGAGCTCGACCACGCGCACCGCGTTGTTCGTCACCGTGTACTTGAGCAAGCCGCTGTCGGTGGCCGGCTGCGCGTGGCCGTTGTCGACGGCGCCTGCTGCGTCGTCGAGCAGCACGCGGTTGGTGCGCAGCAGCGCCTCGATCTCGCCGACATGCTCCTGCACGCGCGGCAGGCTCGCGAGCGGCGCGCCCAGGCTGCCGGGCGCGCGCTGGTTCAAGAAGCCCACCAGCCAGTCGCGCGCGGCCTGTGCCACCGCGTCGTAGAGGCTGCCAAGCAGCACGACCATCCAGGCCTGCTGGGTGGCGTGCGCGTCGATGTCGGTCTGGCTGCCGGCGTCGGGCGCCCAGTCGGCCGGTGCGCGCAGGTCGACCGCGTGGTCGAGGTCGATCGCGACGTTCTCGAAGATCACTTCGTGGCTGCCCGAGGCGCGCAGGCCCAGGTGGTCCCAGCTGGCGATCACGCGCACGCCGGGGGCGTGGCGCGGCACCAGGAACACGCCGGTGCGCGGCGTCGCTTCGTCGGTGCGCGCCCACACGGCGAGCCATGTCAGGCCTTCGATGCCGGTGGTGTAGAGCTTGTGGCCGTCGATGGCCCAGCCGTTGTCGCTGCGCCGTGCGACGGTCGATGGCAGGCCGCCGCGCGAAGGCGAGCCCAGCGCGGGCTCCACGCGCAGCGCGTTGATGAGCGCACCGCGCTCCGCCGCATCGCGCGCCACGCGTTCGCGCAGCTGCGGCGGCCAGCGGTTGTCGCCGCGTGTGAGCGCGTGATGCTGCAGATAGGTCATCGTGAGGATGAGCGCGGTGGCCGGCTCGCCGCGCGCCACGGCTGCGATCACGCGCCGGGCCGTCGCCAGCGTGGCGCTGCCGCCACCGTGTGCAGCGGGTGCCACCAGGCCGACAAGGCCGCTCGCCTGCAGCGCCTCGAAGTTCTCCTGCGGAAAGGCGCCGCTGCGGTCGTAGTCGGCCGCGCTGGCTGCGAACTGGGCCGACAGCCGGGCCAGCACTGCGGCATCGACGGTGGCGGAGGGGGATTCTTCTTCAGGCGTGGCCGACGGGCGGCGCAAGGGGAGTGCACTCATGGTTCCCGCACGGTAATGGCCCGCTGGCGACCCGAAAACGACGCATCCTGCATATGCAAACTCGTTTTTCTGCGTTCGCTTTTTCGGGGCGCCTCGGTACGGTCTCGCTTCTCTCTCCTGCGGCTCCCGTGGGCAGGGAAGAAGAAAGACCGCAACGCATGACACCCGATTTCCCCCTCGATCGCCGCAGCCTGCTGCAGGCCGCCGCCGCATGGGGTGCAGCCGCCGCTGGCCTGGGGGCGCAGGTGGCCCAGGCCGCAACACCGTCGCGCGACCTCTCGGGCGTGACCTTGCGCGTCGGCACCTACAAGGGCCTCTGGCGCCCGCTGCTGCAGGCTTCGGGCCAGGCCAACACGCCTTACAAGGTCGACTGGCGCGAGCTCAACAACGGCGTGCTGCACATCGAGGCCATCAACGGCGATGCGCTCGACCTGGGCTCGGGCAGCGAGATCCCGCCGGTGTTCGCGGCGCGCCAGAAGTCCAGCGTGCGCCTCGTTGCCGTGACTCACGAAGATCTGAACAACCAGGCCACGCTGGCGCGCAAGGATTCGCCGATCCGCAGCATTGCCGACTTCAAGGGCAAGCGCGTGGGCTACGTGCGCGCCACCACCTCGCACTACTACCTGGCCAAGCAACTGGCCGAGGCGGGGCTCTCGTTCAGCGACATCCAGGCCGTGAGCCTCACGCCCTCGGACGGCCTCTCGGCCTTCGCGCGCGGCGACCTCGATGCCTGGGCCATCTATGGCTACAACGGGCAGATCGCGCGCACCCAGTACGGCGCGCGGGTCATCAAGACCGGCGTGGGTTATCTCTCGGGCAACTTCCCGATCTACGCCAACCCGCGTGCGCTCGACGACACGCTGCGTCGCGCGGCGCTGAGCGATCTGCTGCAGCGCCTGCAGCGTTCGTTCGCGTGGATCAACGGCAATTTCCTGGCCTATGCGCGCGCGCAATCGGCCGAGACGCGTGTGCCGGTCGGCGACCTCGTCGAACTCTTCAACGGCCGCAGCGGCGACTACAGCCTCGGTCCTGTCAGCGACGCAGTGGTGCGCAGCCACCAGGATGTGGCCGACACCTTTTTGAAGATCGGCGTGCTCGACGGCCCCGCCGACGTGAAGCCCCTGTGGGACCGCAGCTTCGAGAGCGTGCTGCGCCTGCCCGCCGCCTGATCACCCCAACACCTCGACAACAACACAAGGACTCCCGTGAGCCAGAACACCCAGAACACCCAGAACGAAGTTGAATTCATCGGCATGATCCAGGGCCAGAAGGTTTCGGAGATCCATGCCGCCAAGGGCCCGGCCATCGACCGCGACTACGTGCGTGCCTTCGCGCAGGCGCACGAGAACGCCGGCTTCGACCGTGTGCTGGTGCCGCACCACTCGACCGGCCCCGACGCCACGCTCACCGTGGCGTATGCGGCCTCGGTCGCCGAGCGCATCCACTTCATGCTCGCGCACCGCCCCGGCTTCGTGGCGCCCACGCTCGCGGCGCGGCAGTTCGCCTCGCTCGACCAGTTCAGCGGCGGCCGGCTCGGCGTGCACTACATCTCGGGCGGCTCCGACGAAGAGCAGCGCCGTGATGGCGACTGGCTCGACCACGACCAGCGCTACGCCCGTACCGACGAATACCTCGACGTGCTGCACAAGGTGTGGACCGCCGACAAGCCCTTCGACCACGAAGGCGCGCACTACCACTACCAGAACGCTTTCTCCGAAGTGAAGCCGCTGCAGACGCGCAACGGCAAGCCGCACGTGCCGGTGTACTTCGGCGGCGCGTCGGAGGCGGCGATCCCGGTCGCCGGCAAGTACGCCGACGTCTATGCGCTGTGGGGCGAATCGCTCGACCAGGCGCGCGAACTCACGACGCGCGTGCGCGCCGAGGCCGCAAAGCACGGGCGCAGCGTGCGCTTTTCGGTGTCGTTCCGCCCGATCCTCGCGGAGACCGAAGAGGCCGCCTGGGCGCGGGCCGAGAACATCCTGGCTGAGACCAAGCGCCTGCGCGTGGTGCAGGGCTACAACCGCGGCGGCCCGCAGCAGAGCGAAGGTGCCAAGCGCCTGCTGGCCGCGGCCGACAAGGGCCCGCGCGTGGACAAGCGCCTGTGGACGGCAGTCGCGCAGGAGATCGGCGGACGCTCCAACAGCACCGCGCTGGTCGGCACGCCCGAGCAGGTGGCCGATGCGCTGCTCGACTACTACGACCTGGGCGTGACCACCTTCCTGATCCGCGGTTTCGATCCGCTGGAAGACGCGACCGACTACGGCCGCGAGCTGATTCCGCGCACGCGCGAGCTGGTGGCGCAGCGCGCGGCTTCGGTTCGCAAAGCGGCATGACTTGACTTTCTCCCTCCCCCTCTGGGGGAGGGCAGGGGTGGGGGCAAGCGGCCTTCACGACGCCGCGGCCTTTCGAGCGCCGCTTGCCCCCATCCCAACCTTCCCCCAGAGGGGGAAGGAGCAAAAACCGAATACGAGGAATCCCCATGAGTGCCGTTCTTTCCATCGACCGCAGCGCGGCCCAGCCGCTCAAGCTCAACCCGAACCCGCAGCAGAAGTACTGGTTCGACCCGGTCCCGCCGCGCACCAGCGTGCAGGCCGAGCGCCGCCATCGGCAGGAGCGCCTGGCGGGCGCCTTCCGCCTGTTCGCGCGCTTCGGCTTCGCGCAAGGACTGGCCGGCCACATCACCGCGCGCGATCCCGAGCTCACCGACCACTTCTGGGTCAACCCGCTGGGCATCCACTTCTCGCGCATCAAGGTGTCCGACCTGCTGCTTGTCAACGCGAAGGGCGAAACCGTGATCGGCGACAAGCCGCTCAACAAGGCCGCCTTCGCGATCCACGCGGCGATCCACGAGCACAACCCGAAGATCGTTGCCGCCGCCCACACGCACTCGACCTACGGCAAGGCCTGGTCCACGCTCGGCCGCAAGCTCGACACGATCACGCAGGACAGCTGCGTGTTCCACGAAGACGTGGCCCTCTTCGACGACTTCACCGGCATGGTGGTCGACACCAGCGAGGGCGACCGCATCGCCGAGGCGCTGGGCGACAAGAAGGGCGCGATCCTCAAGAACCACGGCATCCTGACCGCGGGCCCGACGGTGGAGGCCGCCGCGTGGTGGTACATCGCGCTGGACAACGCCTGCCACACGCAACTCCTCGCCGAAGCCGCCGGCAAGCCACAGCCCATCGACGAGGAAACCGCGCGCCACACCCACAGCCAGATCGGCGGCCCGGAGGGGGCCATCCATTCCTTCGACAGCCTCTACGAGGGCTTGGTCGAGGCCGAGCCCGAACTGCTGCTTTGACGCCAGGACCCGTTCAACAAAACCGTTCACGCTGAGCTTGTCGAAGCGCCGCGCGAGGCTTCGACAAGCTCAGCCCGAACGGTTCCTATCGCATGACACCTTCCGGAATCCGCCCATGACCGCATCCCTTTCACGCCGCAGCGTTCTGCGCACAGGCGCCGCTGCCGCCGTGGTCGCCTCGGGCGGCCTGATCGCCTCGCAGGCGTTTTCGCAGCAGGCGCGCAAGCTCACCTTCGCATGGAACGCCGCCGCGTTCTGCCTCTCGCCGGTGGTGGTGGCGCAGGAGCGCGGCTACTTCGAGCGCAACGGGCTGCAGGTGGAGCTGATCAACTACACCGGCTCCACCGACCAGTTGCTCGAATCGCTCGCCACCGCGAAGGCCGATGCGGCCGTGGGCATGATCCACCGCTGGCTCAAGCCGCTGGAGTCGGGCTTCGACGTGAAGATCGTCGGCAGCTCGCACGGCGGCTGCGTGCGCCTGGTGGGCGCCAAGGCGGCGGGCGTGACCAACCTCGCGAGCCTGAAGGGCAAGATCATCGGCGTGTCGGACATCGCGAGCCCGGGCAAGAACTTCTTCTCGATCCTGCTGGCGAAGAACGGCATCGACGCCGACCGCGACGTCACCTGGCGCCAGTACCCGGCCGACCTGCTCGACATCGCGGTGCAGAAGGGCGAGATCCACGCCATTGCCGACGGCGACCCGAACGTCTATCTGATCGAGAAGCGCAACAAGGGCGCCTTCGTCGAAGTGGCGAGCAACCTCTCGGGCGAATACAAGGACAAGGTCTGCTGCATCGTCGGTGCGCGCGGCGAGCTGGTGCGCAAGGACAAGCCGACCGTCGCGGCGCTGGTGCGTTCCATCGCGCAGGCGTCGGCCTACGTGGCCGAGAACCCGAATGAATCGGCCAAGCTCTTTGCCAAGTACTCGCCCAAGGTGCCGATCGAAGACCTGCGCGCGCTGCTGGGCACGCTCACGCACAACCACCATCCGCTGGGCAAGAACCTGCGCGACGAGGTGGAGTTCTACGCGCGCGATTTCCGCAGCGTCGGCGTGCTCAAGAAGACGACCGACCCGGTGAAGTTCGCCGATCACGTGTCTTTCGATCCGCTGGCATGAGCGCGGTCATTGATCGGGTGCTGGAGGCGCCGCCCGCGCCGGGAAACTGGCGACGTGCTGGCACTGAAAAGGTCGCGCCGGCTTCGTTTCCCGTGCGCGCCGCGGAGGGCTTCTGGCTGACCGGCGTGCTCGCGACCGCCGCATGGCTCGCCCTGGGCCTGCTCACTATCTACTGGCCGAACAAGGCGGTGGGCTTCAGCGACTGGGCGTACACGGACGAGTTCGGCATCGCCGCCATCGCCGTGGGTGCGCTGCTGCTGGCCGTCGCATTGCTCGGGCCGCGCGCCGGTCGCGTGGCGCGCGTGCTGCGGCCCGCGGGTCCGTGGCTCGTCGCGCTGCCGGTGCTCTTCGCGATCTGGGAGATCGTGACCGCCAAGCTCGCGCTGCTCCCCACGCCTTTCTTCGCGCCGCCGCAGAGCCTGGTCGAAACCTACATCGACGACTGGCGCCGCCTCGGCGAAAGCCTGCTGCATTCGGCCCGCCTGCTCGCCCACGGCTTCGTGCTCGGCGCGCTCGCGGGATTTCTCACAGGCGTGACCATCGGCTGGTCGCGCATCGCGGGCTACTGGGTGCATCCGGTGCTGCGCTTCGTGGGGCCGGTGCCGGCGTCGGCGCTGCTGCCGCTCGCATTCTTCTTCTTTCCGTCGAGCTATGCGGCGGCCGTGTTCCTGATCGCGCTGGCCACGGGCTTTCCGGTGGCGGTGCTCACCTGGTCGGGCGTGGCCGGCGTCAACCGCAACTACTACGACGTGGCGCGCACCATGGGCGCGAGCGAGCGCTTCCTGGTGCTGCGCGTGGCGATCCCCGCCGCGCTGCCGCAGGTGTTCGTCGGGCTCTTCATGGGGCTGGGCGCCGCGTTCTCGGTACTCGTGACCGCCGAGATGATGGGCGTGAAGGCCGGCCTCGGCTTCTACCTGTCGTGGGCGCAGGGCTGGGCTTCGTACTCGAACATGTACGCCGCGCTGATCGTGATGGCCGTGCTGTGCTCGGGCCTCATCACGCTGCTCTTCAAGGTCCGCGACCGCGTGCTGTCGTGGCAGAAGGGGACCGTGAAGTGGTAGCGATGGCTGAAACAGGCGTGCGACAGGCTGGCGCGCACATCGACATCCGCGGCGTGAGCCACTGGTTCGACGTGCCCGCGGGGCCGCTGCAGGTGCTCGACGACATCGATCTCACGGTGAAGCCTGGCGAATTCGTCGCGCTGCTCGGCCCGAGCGGCTGCGGCAAGTCGACGCTACTGCGGCTGGTCGCGGGCCTGGAGCCCGCCACCGCCGGCCGCATCACGCAGGACGACGTGCCGATCACCCGGCCCGACCCGTCGCGCATCGTTGTCTTCCAGGACCCGACGCTCTACCCGTGGCGCAGCGTGTGGGACAACGTGGCGCTCGGCCTGCAGGCGCGCGGCGTGCTCAAGGCGCAGCGCGGGCGGGTGGACGAGGCACTCAAGCTCGTGGGCCTGACCGACTTCGCGAAAGCCTTTCCCCACCAGCTCTCGGGCGGCATGGCGCAGCGCGTGGCATTGGCGCGTGCGCTGGTCAACGACCCGCAACTGCTGGTGCTCGACGAACCGCTCGGCAAGCTCGACTCGCTCACGCGCATCGCGATGCAGAGCGAGCTGGTCAACCTGTGGCAGCGCGCGGGCTTCTCGGCGCTCCTGGTGACGCACGACGTGGAAGAGGCGCTGTTCCTCGCCAACCGTGTGATCGTGCTGAGCGACCGGCCGGCGCGCATTGCGGCCGAGATCGTGGTCGACCTGCCGTACCCGCGTCATCGCGGGCACGCGCGACTGGCAGAGCTGCGTCACGAAGCGCTGCGGCACCTGGGGCTCGACGCCACCTGGTGAGATGAACAGCACGCCCGAGGCCGATTGGCTCAACCTGCTGATCGGCCTGCTCCATGGCGCGCAACTGCAACTCTTGCGGGCGCTCGATGCGCTCGGGCTCGCGGGGCAGGTGCATGGCCAGCCGGCGTGGCCGTGGGCGCGGCGGTTGTCGGGCGAGAACCTGCTGATCGATCTGGGGCAGGCGCGCAATCTCGCATGGACGCTGGTGTGCGTGGCCTTGGCGGTCCTTGCATTGCTTGTCGCACTGCTCTGGCGACGTCGGCGCTTCTACGCGCTCGCGCTGGTGCCGATGCTGCTGATCGCGGCGCCATGGCCCGAGGCGCATGTGGT
Organism: Variovorax sp. ZS18.2.2; assembly: GCF_024701975.1. Lineage (GTDB taxonomy): Bacteria > Pseudomonadota > Gammaproteobacteria > Burkholderiales > Burkholderiaceae_C > Variovorax. The sequence goes on along the minus strand of NZ_JANLNM010000003.1, from coordinate 55,319 downwards.
GCTGGTGCCCGCCACGCCGACGAGTTTCCAGTCTTCGCCGACAGGCTTCACCGCCGCCTCCATCGCCAAGGGCCGCGCGCTCTACGCGCAGAACTGCGTCGCGTGCCACGGTGCGGACGGCAAGGGCGAAGGCCCGCTCGCGGCATCGCTGGCAGTGTGGCCGCCCAACCTGAGCGGCCCCTTGCTGTGGCGCCGCGCAGATGGTGACTTGCTCTGGCGCATCCTGCACGGCACGCGCGATGCGCAGCAGGGCGGCAAGCCCACGATGCCCGGTTTCGGCGGCAAGCTCGATGAGGCCGATGCCTGGGCGCTGATCGACTACATGAAGGCGCAGGGCGCGGGCCAGAGCCTGCGCGCGCTCGGCAACTGGCCACAGCCCATCGGCCTGCCCGACATGGCGGTGCGTTGCGGCGCGCAGCCGCCACGGTTGCTCGCGAGCTGGCGCGGCCAGCGCGTGCGCATCGTGACGGGCAACGTCACGCCGGCGGAAGACCCGCGGCTCGTGACCGTCCAGCTGGTAGCGCCTTCGGAGGCAGCACTGGCCGCCGCCGACTGCGTGGCCGACTCGCCTGCCGCCTGGGAAGCGCTGGCCCTCATCACCGGTACCGATCGCCTCGCCGGCACGCAACTCATCGCCGACCGCGACGGCTGGCTGCGTGCGCGCGGCGAGCCCGGCAAGGCGGGCTGGTCCGACGACGACCTGCTGTGCCGCAGCGAGCGTGCGCCCGCTGCATTGGCGAAGAACGCCGCGCTGCCCGCCGATGGACTGGGTGCACTCATCGCCCGCATGGACGCGGAGCCGGTGCGCTTCGTCAAGGGCGGCTTCATTCACTGATTTTTCTTGACCTCGACCGAACACGGAGAACCCATGACCTCACACCTCGACCCATCCCGCCGCAAGCTCCTCACCCAAGGCCTCGCTGCCGCCACGGCTGCTGCTCTACCCGCCTTCTCATTGCCGGCCCGCGCACAGGGTCGTCCGGTGCTCAAGGCCGGCGACCAGAAAGGTGGGCTGCGCGCGCTGCTCGAAGCGGCCAACGGGCTCGAAGGATTGAGCTACGACATCCAGTGGTCCGAATTCCCCGCCGCCGCGCCGCTGGCCGAGGCGCTGAACGCGGCAGCGGTCGATTCGGGCCCCATCGGCGATGCGCCGCTGATCTTCGCGCTGGCCGCGGGCACGCGCGTCAAGGCCATCGGCGCGAACCGCTCCGACTCCTACGGCACGGCAGTGCTGGTGCGGCCCGATTCCACGCTCAAGACCGCGGCCGACCTCAAGGGCAAGAGCATCGCCACCAACCGCGGCTCCATCGGCCACTACGTGACGCTCAAGGCGATCACCGCGGCGGGCCTGAAGCCGGAAGACGTGAACATCCGTTTCCTCGCGCCGGCCGATGCCAAGCTCGCGCTCACACAGGGCTCGGTCGATGCGTGGGCCACTTGGGAGCCCTACACCGCGCTGGCCGAGGTGAGCAATCACGCGCGCGTGCTGGTGAGCGGACGCGGGCTGCTGCCGGGGCTGAGCTACCTCGCGGCGACCGATGCGGCCATCGCCGCCAAGCGGCCGGTGCTGCAGGACTTCCTGCAGCGCGTGGTGAAGGCGCAGCTCTGGTCGTACCGCAATGTCGATGCCTACTCGGCCGCGCTGGCCCGCATCATCGGCATCCCGCCCGAAGCGGCGAAGCTGCAGTTCGAGCGCCGCCAGCAGAAGTGGGTGGCCATCGATGCGAAGGTCATCGCCGACCAGCAGGGCACGGCGGATTTCTACCGGCAGGTGGGGCTCATCAAGCAGCCGCTCGATGTGAAGGCGACGTTCGACACCGGCTTCGGCACCGCTGGCTGAACAGGGTCAGGTCGGCAACACCTGCCAGGAGGCTGGGCGCTCGGCCCGGTACGTCTGCGACTGCGCGCGGAACTCCTGCGGCGCCATGCCGTAGGCGCGGCGGAAGGCGCGGGTGAAGTCCGACGCGCTCTTGAAGCCGACCGCATAGGCCACGTCCGTCACCATCATGTGCGGGTAGCGGGCAAGCTCGTCGGCCGCCTGGCGCAGCCGCAGGTGGCGGATGTAGGCGCCGAGGCCGCCTTCGTGCTGGAACATGCGGTAGATGGTCGGGCGCGACAGGTGCAGGGCGTTGAGCACGCCCTCGGGCGTCAGTTCGGCGCGGTGCAGGTTGGCCTGGATGTGGCGCCGCACCCGGCCGAAGAGCGCGGCCCGCGCCGCCGAGCGCGCATTGCCGCTCAACCCGGCCTGCTTGCCGAAGGCGGCGACGACCAGATGCGCGGCGTTGCGCACGGCGCTGTCGGCCGCGGCGGGGGTCATGCTGGGGATGTTGGCGCCCAGCGCCGCCACATGTTCGAGCGCCAGCCGCGTGAGCGGCGTCGCGTCCTGGATCGTGCGGCCGTGGATGGCTTCGGGGTCGGGAAAGACCTCCTGCACCAGCGCGGCCGGCACGAAGAAGGTGAGCACCCGGCAGCTGCTGCGCCGCATGCGCACCGGCTGGTTCATGTCCAGCGCGAGGATCTTCGTGGTGGCGTTGGTGGAAGGGGCTGCGCGACGCGGCGAGGCGCGCAGCGCGATGTCATCGACGCCGCCCTCGGCGAACACGTGGAACACGTAGTCGCGCACGCTGTCCGTCGAGATGCGGGCCAACGAGCGCTCGAGCAGCATTGCGTCGGAGCGGCAGTCGGTAAAGAGGAGGCCGTCGACCTTGTAGCGATCGATCTCTGCCCGGAAAGGCTGTTCGACATCAGCCTTCGAGGGCAGCACGTCGATCACGTGGCCGACGCGCTCGCGCCAGGCCAGCAACTGCCGGTGTTGCGGCTCGCCATGCACGCTGAAGTGGCTGCGTGCCACGCCGCCTTGCGCTGGGGGAACCGGGGCCTGGGGGGCCCCCTGGAGGGCGCGAAGGTTCATTGGAGAGGGGAAATCCGCAAGGTCGCCGCGCCAACGAATGGACGAAAACGTGAAAAAAAGTACACAACCGGAGGAATTCTCTCAATAACTGAGACGGACGGTCAAGCCGGGCGGACCGGTGCCACCACGCTTGTCTTCGCCCGGCCGCATGGCCGAACGAACCCGATTTCTTGAGCGAGCAGACCCATGTCCACAGGAAAAGCCGATCCCGCCGCCGCAACCGCCGGTGCCGTCGGTCATCTCTTCAACGAGGCGAACGAGGACGAGCTGGCCGTCCTGATGTTCTCCATGGAGCGCAGCGAGTCGCCCGGCGCCACGCGCATCGCGCGCCACATGCTGGCGCTGATCGCCGCGGCCGCGAAAGCCCGGCCGCCATCGGCCATCGCGACGAAGCCGCGCACCGGCGCCGCGCCATCCGCCGGCCAGGCGGCATCGGGCGGGGCGCTGTCGCCGCGCGAATTGCAGGTGCTGCAGATGGTGTCGCAGGGGTGGACCAACCGCCGGATCGCCGAGGCGCTCAGCCGGTCGGCCAACACCATCGACACGCAGATCAAGAGCATCTATCGCAAGCTGGACGTCAACTCGCGAACCCAGGCGGTCCGCAAGGCGATGGAAGCGGGGCTGCTGAGCTGGGATGCCAGCCGCCCGCAGTAGCTCGTCACGAAGGCTTCAGGGGCCTTGGCGTTCCGCAGCGCGCGCCAGCTGCGACAGGCGCTTGACCAGCGGCTCGAAGAGCTCCGCCGACGTGTTGCCGTAGCCCAGCACCAGCCCGTTGTCCGCCGGCAGCGGCTGCAGCGCGAAGCTCGACAGGGCCACGGGCGCCAGGTGGTGGCGCAGTGCCTCGGCGGCGATCCGGCGGTCGTCGAAGCGGGGCGGCAGGCGCACGGTGAGGTGCAGCCCGCAGTAGCCGCCATCGATCGCGTGCGGCACTTTCAGGTGCCGGGTCAGCGCCAGCCGCAACGCCTGCTGCCGGTCGCGATACAGCCGCCGCATCCGGCCCAGATGCCGGCCGAATTGCCCGCTCTCGATGAAGTCGGCCATCGCCAGCTGCTCGTGGCGATGCCCGCCGCGCAGCATTTCCTCGAGCGGGGCCTGCACGCCGGCCAGAAGCGCTTCGGGCAGCACCAGGAAACCCAGCCGCAGCGACGGGAACATCGTCTTGCTGAAGGTGCCGATGTAGAGCACGGGCGCGTCGGGCACCAGCCCCTGCATCGCGCCGATGGGCTCGCCCGTGTGGCGGAACTCGCTGTCGTAGTCGTCTTCGATGATCCATGCGCCGTGCCGGCGGGCCTCGGCGATCAGCGCGAGCCGGCGCGCGATGCTCAGCACCGCGCCAGCCGGGTACTGGTGCGAGGGCGTCGTGTAGATGAGGCGGGGCGGGTGCTTCTGCCAGTCTTCCGCGCTCGCGTGGAGGCCTTCCGCATCGACGCGGATCGGCACCATGTGCATGTCGCCCGCGCGCATGGCCGACTTTGCGCCGCGGTAGCCCGGGTCTTCGATCCAGCCCGTTTCGCCGGGGTTCGAGAGCAGCCGCACGCACAGCGAAATGGCTTCCTGCGCACCCTCGGCAATGACGACCTGCCGTGGCTCGCAGCGCACGCCGCGCGCAATGGCCAGGTGCCGCGCGATGGCCGCACGAAGCCGGGGCTCGCCCAGCGGATCGCCGTAGCCGAGCGTGGCCGGGCTCGCGGTGCGGATGGCGCGATCGAGTGCGCGGCGCCAGGCGGCCATGGGAAAGTGCGACAGCGCGGGCACGCCGGGGCGAAAGGTGGCGTCCGGCTCGGTGAAGGCGGTGCGTGGCTGGATGTCGGCGAGGCGGTGCGCGGTGGCCGGCGAGCCCGTGGTCTTGCGGGAGCGCTTGGTTGTCGTCGCTGCCGGAGACGACAGCTCGGTCACCCGTGTGCCCTGGCGGTCGGGCTGCACGTAGCCTTCGGCGGCCAGGTGCTCGTAGGCGGCGGTGACGGTGTTGCGCGAGATCGCGAGCGCCTCGGCCAGCGCGCGCGAGCCGGGCAGCCGGCTGCCTGGAGCGAGGCCGCCGTCGAGGATGGCGCGCTTCAGGCGCTCGTGCAGCTGGCGCTGCATCGAGCCGGCCTCGCGGTCCCTGGCGAGCGGGGACTCGATCAATGCGGCGAGATCTGGCGGGTTGGGCATGAAAGAGGTCGTGGCGGTCGTGGCACTACGAAATGAATACCTCGTGGTACTTTTCATGGCGCCACGGCGGGCGTACTTTACCGTTCTCCGGTACCGCCGCTTCTTTGCTCCTGAAAGACTCTTCATCCCATGCCAGCCCGCCACAACGAATTCGGTCAATCCCTCGGCTCCCTCATGCCCGAATGGAGCGCCCGCCCGCTGCCGCCGCGCGCGCCCGTCGAAGGCCGCTACTGCACGCTCGAGCCGGCGAACGCCGCGAAGCACGCCGACGACTTGCACGCCGCCTACGCGCAGGCCCCCGATACTCGCGACTGGACCTACCTGGGCGCCGAGCGACCCGCCGACCTGAATGCCATGCGCACCCACATCGAGCGCCTTGCGCAAACCACCGACCCGCTGCACTTCGCCGTCATCGACAGGCAGAGCGGCCGGGCCATCGGCACGCTGTCGCTGATGCGCATCGACGCCGCCAACGGCGTGGTCGAGGTCGGCCATGTCAATTTCTCGCCGCTGCTGAAACACACGCCCATGTCCACCGAAGCCCAGTACCTGCTGATGAAGCTGGCCTTCGACGTGCTGGGCTACCGGCGCTACGAATGGAAGTGCGACAGCTTCAACGAGCCCTCGAAGCGCGCGGCAGCCCGCCTGGGCTTCCAGGCCGAGGGCGTGTTCCGGCAGTACAGCATCTACAAGGGCCGCAGCCGCGACGCGGCGTGGTTCTCCATCATCGACAGCGAGTGGCCCGTGCTGCGAACGGCGTTCGAGCGCTGGCTCGCGCCGGAGAACTTCGATGCGCAGGGCAGGCAGCGCATGGCGCTGGACAAGTTCCGGCTGCCGCGCGCGGACTGAGAAGGTGTGAACGAATCCGGGGGAGGCGGGAAGGCCAGGTAGTTCCGGAAAATAACGATTGTTGAAAGCCCGGCAGCTTTCTATGCTGGATGGACACCCGCTCTCTTTCGCTGTCCACCCATGCCTATTTCCACCTCAACCACTCACTCCCATCGCCACCTGATGGCGCTGCTGCCCGCAGCCTTCCTCCTCCTGGGCCACGGCCTTGCGCCAGCCGCCGAACTCTCGCCAGCCCTCGCAGAGCGCCATGCCCAGGCCACCTACCGCGAATACTTCGAGCTGCTGTCCCTGCCCAACGACGCCACCGTGGCGGAAGACATCCGCAAGAACGTCGACTGGCTGGAGCAGGCTTTCCGCAAGCGCGGCTTCACGACGCAGCAGTTGCCCAACAACGGCAAGCCGATGCTCTACGCCGAGTTCCCGGGGAGCGATCCCTCGCGAAAGACGGTGCTTTTCTATATGCACCTGGACGGCCAGCCGGTGATTCCCGCGCAGTGGGCGCAAAAGAGCCCGTGGACGCCCGTGCTCAAGCGCAGGACGGACAAGGGCGACTGGGAAGAGATCGATTCCGCCCCGCTCTTCAGCGGCCCGCTCGACCCCGAGTGGCGCGTGTTCGGCCGGGCCTCGGCGGACGACAAGGGTCCGATCATGATGTTGCTGGCGGCCATCGATGCGCTCAAGGCCGGCGGCGGCCAGCCGGCGGTCAACGTCAAGGTGATCCTGGACAGCGAGGAAGAAAAAGGCTCGCCATCGATCAGCAAGGTCATGCAGGCGCACCGCGAGTTGCTGCGCAGCGACGCCATCGTGATCCACGACGGCCCGATGCATGCGACCAACCGGCCCACGCTGGTGTTCGGCAACCGCGGCGCGGCCGATGCGCGGCTCACCGTGTACGGCGCCAAGGTGCCGCTGCACAGCGGACACTACGGCAACTACGCCCCCAACCCGGCCCAGCGGCTGGCCAACCTGCTGGCCTCGATGAAGGACGACACGGGGCGGGTGACCGTTCCCGGCTACTACGACCGCGTGAAGATCGGCGAGGCCGACCGCAAGATCATGGCCGCCGTGCCGGACGACGAGGCCGCGCTCAAGCGCCGGCTGGGCATCGCGCAAACCGACAAGGTCGGAGCCAACTACCAGGAGGCGATGCAGTACCCCTCGCTGAACGTGCGCGGCATGGCTTCGGCAGCCGTGGGCGACAAGGTGGCGAACATCGTCCCCGACAAGGCCGAGGCCGAGATGGACCTGCGCACCACGCCCGACTCCGATGCACCGTACCTCGGCAAACTGATCGAGGCGCACATTGCCAAGCAGGGCTACCACCTCGTGAAGGGCGCGCCAACGGACGAGGAGCGTGCCCGCTACGACAAGATCGCGAGCTTCACCTACCGCAGCGAGGGCGCCGACGCGGCGGGCTCGCCGATCAACTCACCCATCGGGCAATGGGCCTACAAGGCTCTGACCGACACCTTCGGCACCACGCCCGCGCCGGTGCGCATCCGCATGATGGGCGGCACCGTGCCGACGGCGGAGATCGTGCGTGTGTTGCAGGTGCCCTTCGCGATCATTCCGCTGGTCAATGCCGACAACAACCAGCATGCGGCGAACGAGAACCTGCGCATGGGCAACTACGTGACGGGCGTGCAGACGGTGTACGCGCTGATGACGCACGGGTTCTGAGCGGACGGCGCGCCCGTCAGGCCGACTTGCCGGGCTTCTGCGCCGCTTCGCACTTCACCTGGATCAACTCTCGCTCGCCCAGCGTCGCACCGATGCGCACTGCGCTCAGGCACCCGCCCCAGACGCAGCCCGTGTCGGTCGAGAGCAGGTCGGGCCGCGAGAGCCAGCCGAGCGTGGACCAGTGGCCAAAAGCGACGGTGGCCGCGGCGGTCTTGCGGCCCGGCATGTCGAACCACGGCAAGAGGCCTTCGGGCGCGGGGATCGCGCCGTCCTTGGTCTCGAAGTCCATCACGCTCTCGGGCGTGCAGTAGCGAAGGCGCGTGAGCGCGTTGACGATGACGCGCAGGCGCGCGCTGCCGGTGAGCGTGTCGCTCCATTGCGTCGGCTCGTCGCCGTACATGGTGAGCAGGAAGTCGCCGAGCGCCGGGCCGCGCAGCACCGATTCGACCTCCGACGCCAGCGCGAGCGTGTCGCCGACCGTCCACTGCGGCAGCACGCCGGCGTGGACCATCAGCAGGTCGCCGCCACCGATCTGCATATGCAGCGCCATGTGCTGGTTGCGCACCCAGTCGAGCATCGCTTCGCTATCGGGCGCAGCCAAAAGGTCGGCCAGCGTGTCCTTGCGGCCGGCCTTGCGCGCGCCGTGCGCCACGCCCAGGAGGTGCAGGTCGTGGTTGCCCAGAAGGCTCCGCGCCGAGGCGCCGTAGCCCTGCACGCGGCGCAGCACGGCCGCTGAATCCGGCCCCCGGTTGACCAGGTCGCCGAGCAGCACGAGGGTGTCGCGGCTGGGGGAGAAATCGATCTCGCGGAGCAGCCGCCCGAGGGCAGGGTCGCAGCCCTGAACGTCGCCGATACAGTAAAGTGCCATTCCCTCATTCTCTCCCCCTGTTCATGGATGTCTTGCTGCTGGCCTTGCTGACCACCCTCAATGCGGTGTTCGCAATGTCCGAAATGGCCCTTTCAACCAGCCGGCGCGCACGCCTCGCAGCCCTGGCCGAAACGGGGGACACCGGCGCGGCCGCCGCGCTCAAGTTGATGGAATCGCCAACGCAATTCCTCTCGACCGTGCAGATCGGCATCACCTCCATCGGCATGCTGAGCGGCATCGTCGGCGAGGCCGCCTTCGCCGCGCCGCTCGCGGTGTGGATGGAGCACATGGGCATGGGCGCAGGCCCCGCCAGCATCGCCTCTACCGCGGTGGTGGTGACCTGCATCACCTTCTTCACGATCATCTTCGGCGAACTGGTGCCCAAGCGCATCGGCCAGCTCTACCCCGAGCCGGTGGCGCGCTGGGTGTCGCGTCCGATGCGGGGTCTCGCCAAGGGCGCCAAGCCCTTCGTGTGGCTGCTGGCCGGCGCCACGGCCACCATGCTCAAGGTGCTGCGCATCGATGCCAATGCCGCACGTTCGGTGACCGAAGAAGAAATCTCGGCCAGCCTCGAAGAAGGCGTGGACGCCGGCGTGATCGAGCAGCACGAGCACCAGATGGTGCGCAACGTGTTTCACCTCGATGACAGGCGCCTCTCGTCGCTGATGATCCCGCGCGCCGACATCGAATGGCTCGACGCCTCCAACACCGTGTCGCAAGCCTTGCAGAAGGTGGCGGACGCGGCAGCGCTCAACCTCGTGCACTCGTGGTATCCGGTCTGCCGCAACTCGCTGGACGACGTGGTCGGCGTGATCAGCGTGGCGCATCTGCTGCGCCTGGGTTCCGCCCACAAGGGTGTGCTCGGCCAGGAGGCCACGCCCGCCGTGTTCGTGCCCGAGACCCTCACCGGCATGGAACTGCTCGAGCAGTTCCGCGCCCGCGCCGGCCGGCTGGTGTTCGTGGTCGACGAATACGGCGTGGTGCAGGGCCTCATGACACCGCGCGACCTGCTCGAAGCCATCACCGGCGAACTGCAGCCCGGCATGCAGACCGACGCCTGGGCGCGCGAGCGGCCCGATGGCGTGTGGGAGCTCGATGGCCTGATGCCCGTGTCGGAGCTGCGTGCGCGCCTGGGCATCCGCGAACTGCCCGATGAAGAGCGCGGCCGCTACAACACGGTGGCCGGCCTCCTGATGTCGGTGTCGGGCCGCCTGCCCGCGGTGAGCGAGCGCATCGAGTGCGCGGGATGGATCTTCGAGATCGTGGCGCTCGAAGGCCGGCGCATCGATCGCGTGCTGGCCTCGCCCGACCCCGCGGCGCCGCGCGAAGAATAAGCAGGAACGGGCATGCTGTCGCTGCTCGCACTGAGCTGCCCGCAATGCTCCGCGCCGTTGCCACGCGCCGCACGCTGGCGCACCGTCAACTGCAGCTACTGCGGCGCGACCATCACGCGCGGCGAGGAAACGGTGGAGCGCGAGAGCTTCCGTGCGGCCTTGCGGCGTGCCAATGCGGACGTTGCAGGCGGGCGCATCGTGCAATGGCGCGGCGCGCGCTACCGCGTGTTGGCGCCGCTGGGTGTCGGCGAGCACAGCGAGGTGCTGTTCGCCGAACGGCTCGGTGCGGTACCCGAACGCGTCACCTTGAAGCTGGCGCGCGAGGCGTCGGACAACGATGTGCTGCTGCGCGAGGGCGCGGTGCTGCAGGCGCTGCAAGACCTGTCTGTTCCGGGCGCTGTCTACTTCACGCGCCGGCTGCCGCAGCCACTGGGCACGGGCGTCGCCGAAGGCCTGGCTGACGGCAAGCGCCAGGTGCTGGTGCTGCGCCACCCGACCGGTTTCTGGGGCAGCCTGCAGGACGTGCAGCAGGCCAACCCGCAAGGCATCGATGCGCGCCACGCCGTGTGGATCTGGCGCCGAATGCTCGAGGTGCTGGCCTTCGTGCATGGCGCCGGCTGGGCGCACCGCGATCTTTCGCCCGCGCATGCGCTGGTGCATCCGCGCGACCACGGCGTGCTGCTCATCGGCTGGTCGCAGGCGCGGCAGGCCTCGGGTTCCGCGCACGCCGCCGCTGCGGCGCGCGATCTCGCGCAGGCCGCGTGGACCGTGCGCGCAGTGCTGCACGGCGGCGCTGCGGGCGACCCTGGCTTCGGTGCGCACACACCCGCGCCACTGGTCACGCTGCTGCGCCAGTGCAGCGAAGACACCGCCTTCTGCGAACGCCTCGGCGCGCAGGGCATCGAACAGGCGCTCTCGGCCGCATCGCGCGAATCCTTCGGCGCGCCGCAGTTCGTTCACTTCGATCCCGCGCCGCGCCTCGGCGGCTGACTGACAGACATTCCAAGGAGCACCCCATGGGTTACGGAAACTACTCGCACGCCGCCCACACGGCGCTGATCGCCGACCGCGCCGCCAAGCCAGGCGCCGAGGTGTTCACGCAGACCGCGACGCACGCGCTCATGAACCCGCACGGCCTCAAGGTGCGTGAGTCGCGCGACAACGCCGACCACCCCAACTCGCTGGGCATCGTGTTCGCGCTCGACGTCACCGGCTCGATGGGCGATATCCCGCAGACCCTCGCGCGCCGCGAGCTGCCCACCTTCATGAAGTTGCTGACCGACTGCGGCGTGGCCGACCCCCAGCTCATGTTCATGGCCATCGGCGACGCCACCTCCGACCGCGCACCGCTGCAGGTCGGCCAGTTCGAATCGACCGCCAACCTCATGGATCAGTGGCTTACCTGGAGTTATCTCGAAGGCGGCGGTGGTGGCAGCGGTGAAGAGAGCTACGAGCTGGCCTTCTACGTGATGGCGCAGCACACCGACATGGACTGCTGGGTAAAGCGCAAAAAGCGCGGCTACCTGTTCGTGACCGGCGACGAGCTGCCGTACCCCGCCGTCTCGCGCCACCAGATCGAAGGCCTCATCGGCGAGAAGCTCGACGAGGACATTCCCATCGAGGAAGTCATCGCCGCCGCGGCCGAGACCACGAACCTGTTCTTCCTGATCCCCGACGCCCAGCGTCGCCGCCGCTGCGAGCCGCGCTGGCGGGAACTGCTGGGCGATCACGTCATCTGCATGGACTCGCCCGACGATGCCTGCGCCGTGGCTGCCGGCATCGTCGCGCTCACCGAGAAGGCCGTGCCCAACCTCGACGGCCTCGCCAGGGTGATGGGCGCGACCGGCATGGCCAAGGAGCGCGTGGGCGGCGTGCTGCACGCGCTCGATGCGTACGCCGCGCTGCTCGACCCGACCGCGCCGCGCCGCGCACCGCCGTCTCCCAGCGGACCGCGGTCGTCGTGGTGGAAGCGGCTCTTCGGCTGAACGGCTGAACACCGTGTGACGACCGCCGCGGCCACGCGCTACGTCTCGCTGCTGGGCCTGGGCTTCGGGGACTGCGGCAAGGGCCTCTTCACCGACCACCTGTGCGGCGCGTTGCAGGCGCACACGGTGGTGCGTTTCAACGGCGGCGCACAGGCCGGCCACAACGTGGTGCTGGCCGATGGGCGGCATCACACCTTCTCGCAGTTCGGCGCCGGCAGTTTTCATGCGGGCGTGGCGACGGTGCTCGCGAGCCCGGTGGTGGTGCATCCGACGGCGCTGCGTGTCGAGGAAGAGGCGCTGCGCCGCGTGGGCGTGTCCGATGCCTTCGCGCGCTTGCAGATCGATGCGCGCTGCCGCGTGACGACGCCGTTCCATCAGGCCGCGGGCCGGCTGCGTGAATGGGCGAGGGGAACAGCGGCACACGGCAGCTGCGGTGTGGGCGTCGGCGAGACGGTGCGGCAGGCGCTGGCTGCGCCCGTCGATGCATTGCGCTACGGCGACCTCATGCATCGTGCGCGCACGCTCGAAAAGCTGGAGGCTTCGCGCGTGGCACTGCGCCGCGAGTTCGCGGACATGGCGCCATTGCACCCCGAGGCCGCGCAGGAGCTGGCATTGCTAGCCGACGCCTCGCTCGCCCAGCGCTGGTTCGACGCTGCGGCGCCATGTGTCCGCCTGTCGCCCCCTGCACGCGCCGACGCCATCGGTGCAAGGCTCGCGCGTCCCGGCACCGTGCTGTTCGAAGGCGCGCAGGGCGTGCTGCTCGATGAGTGGCACGGCTTTCATCCGCACACGACGTGGAGCACCATCTCAACGGCCGCAGTCGAGGCCGTGCTGCACGACGCGGGCGTCGATGCGCATGTGCAGCACTTCGGCGTGTTGCGCAGCTACCTCACGCGTCATGGCCCGGGCCCATTGCCCACGCACGATCCCGCACTCGACGCGCGATTCGCCGAACCGCACAACGCCGACGAAGGCTGGCAGGGCGCGTTCCGTCGCGGCCATCCCGATGCGTTGCTGCTGCGCTATGCGCTCGCGGCGGTCGGGCCGCTCGACGGGTTGGTGGCGAGTCACCTCGATGCCGTCGAGGGCGCGGGCCTTCGCTGGTGCACGGGCTACCGCACGGCCGATGGTGCCGAAGTTGGATCACTGCCGTTCAGCGACGAACCGGACCTCGGGCATCAGCACGCATTGACCCAGCTGCTGCAAGGCGCACAGCCCCTCTACGAACCGCACCCCATCGGCACCGCGCGAGCGTGGGCGGAGCGCGTCGAAACCTTCACCGGCCTGCCGGTACGCTTCGGCGCCTTCGGTCCGACGCGCGACACCGTGCGTGCGCGAGAGCACATCTGAAAGACCGTGTGACGCCCAACATCTTCCTGATCGTCGGCGCAGCACTCAGCGCCATTGCCGCGCTGCTGCACATCTGCGTCATCTTCGGTGGGCCCGCGTGGTATCGCTTCTTCGGCGCAGGCGAGCGCATGGCCGTGGGCGCGGCGGCCGGGCATTGGTATCCGCCGATCGTCACGTTGCTGATCGCCGGCGTGCTGGGCGTCTGGGCCGCATACGCACTCTCCGGTGCGGGAGTGCTGCAACCGCTGCCGTTGCTGGCATTCGTGCTGCCCGCCATCACTGCTGTCTACCTGCTGCGGGGGCTTGTTGCCGTGGTGCTGTTCGTGTTCGACCGGCAGCGGCTGAGCGCCTTCTGGGTGTGGAGCTCGGCCATCTGCTTTGTGTTCGGCCTTGTCCATCTGGTCGGGCTCGTTCAGGTCTGGGAGACGCTCTGAACGAGGCGCCGACGGGTCAACGCGACAGCAGCGCCCGCAGCCAGCGCAGAAGCGGCCAGCCGGCAACGACCAGGACAGTCGAGACCAGCAGTGCTTCGGTGGTGAGAGAGCGCTCTACCATCTGCACCAGGTCCGGTTGACTCTGCTGGTATTCGAGAAAGTAACCGCCTGGCGTGGAGGCGGAGGCGATGAGCCCGATGAAATCCGCACCCGCCTGAAGCACGCGATGCAGACCGAGCACGGCAAGGAAGGCGAAGGTCACATAGGCCCAGGGCTTCTGCAACTTGCCCCACCAGAATGCAGAGGTGATGCCGACCAGCAGCACGCACACGGCGAACGGCAGCACCAGCGAGAGAAGGAACGACACGATCGCGTCAGCCTTGTGCTTCGAACCCAGGCGTCTGGCTCATCTCCGAAGGCTTGTAGATCTTGTGCTGCGCAATCGCGCTGCCTGCGTCGGAAACCACCAGCAGCCGCCAGAGCGGCTCGCGCACCGAGCAGGCCTGCTCCTCGCTCGTGAGCTGGAACTTGGGCGATCCGGTGGAGGTGCCCTTCACCACGACGCGCAGAAGCGTCGCGCCCTTCGCGTTCGACGCCTCGATGCTGTAGCCGATGTTCTTGCTGGTGAGGTCCTCGGCGTTGTAGCCGTAGCCCTTGAAGTGGCGCATGACGTAGTCCATGGCAGCGGCCTGGACCTCTTCGCGCGAAACGGGGGCGGGTGGGGCGTCGGCCTCCGGCTCGGCCTCGGCCACGACCGGCACGCTGCCCCGTGCCGCGGCGGCCTTCACTTCCGCCTCGTCGGGCGTCCAGCCGCGCGGGCCGCGAACCAGCACCGCGATCTGCTCCTCGGGCTCCCAGCTGGCGACGTGCCATTCGGCATCGTCGCGCACGCGCGTGGAGACCTTCGCGGCCTTGTTGCTCTCCAGCTCGGCGATGGCGACCCGGTTGGTCTGCAGCACGGCCCGGAAGCCCTGGCCGGCGTCGAAGGTGCGCTTGAGCAAGGCCAGGCGGTCTTTCGCGCGCTGGACCTGGAAGGGGCTGCGTGTGCCGCCGCCGGCGCGAAGCTGCGTATCCAGCGACTCGAGGCAGAACCAGCGGTTGCCGGTGCCCACGCTCACATACTCCGCCCAGATGGTCGCGATGACGTTGTCGCCGGTCGCCAGCCAGGCCTGGTCGAACGGCTTTTCCCGCGCGTCGAACACCCCCATCTTGGCGACGATCTCGACCGGCGTGAGCCGGGGTCCTGAGAGTCGCATCTCATCGATGACGGTGAGTACGTGGGGGTCGACTTCCTTGTCCATGCGGGTGGTTTTGTGGCGTGTTTGGGGGGTGGGAGTATGCCGCATCGGGTGCCGCACGCCGGCCGCCGCACTTGTCGGGGGCGCCGCGATCGGCCATTCTTGCGCTGTGCGGAGCCAGCCCTGCATCGCACACTCGTTCGAAGAAAGGAATCGGCATGACAGGGACGGATCTCCCCAGCATCTATCGAAGCTACATCGCCTGCCTGAATGCGCGGGACTGGCCGGGTCTTGGCAGGTTCGTTCACACCGAGGCTCGCTACAACGGCCGACGCATCGGCCTGTCCGGCTACCGCGAGATGCTGGAGAAAGACTGCGACGAGATCCCCGATCTGCACTTCGACATCCGGCTGCTCATTGCCGAGCCGCCGCATATCGCCAGCCGGCTGCAGTTCGACTGCTCGCCGAAGGGCGTCTTTCTCGGGCTGCCCGTGAATGGCCGAAGAATCTCTTTCAGCGAGAACGTGTTCTACGAATTCCTGGATGAAAGAATTGCGAACGTCTGGTCTGTCATCGACAAGGCGGCCATCGAAGCTCAGCTCATGAACGACAGCAAAGGTGCGGCACCGGAACAAGCGAAGCGATTCCCATGAAGATGGTCCTGACCTCCGCAGCCACGCCGGACGAATACATCGCATGCCTGGGCGGCTGGCAGCGAGACTACGCCGCCGCCCTGCGACGCGCCGTCCGCGAGGCCGTGCCCGAACTGGAAGAGCGCCTCAAATGGGGGCACATCGTCGGCTTCCACACCGGACCGGTGCTCCTGATACGGGCGGAACCCGAGCGCGTGCTCTTCGGGTTCTGGCGCGGCCAGCGGATGCGGCACATCGAGCCGCGCCTGAAGCCCGGCGGCCAGTACGAGATGGCGACACTCGCGCTTCGGCAGGACACGCCGCTGCTTCAAGCGACTGTCTCGCGTCTCGCGACGGAGGCTGTTGAACTCAATCGCCTGCTTGGCGACCCCACGGCCAAGCCAACGGCCTGAACACACGAAGGAAGAAACATGGGATTTGCCATTTCATGGCTGGCCGTGAAGGCCGACCGGCGCCAAGAAGCGCTGGCTCACTGCGGGCTGCGCGCCACCGGCGTTCGCGAAGAGTTGCCCGAGTCCGACTTCTGCGGCGTGGACCTTCCCTCGGGCTGGTTCCTGGTGTTCATCAACTCGGCGGACTCCGCCCTGCATTCGGATGCGAGCCTGCGCAAGCTTTCCTTGCGTGGTGAAGTCTTCGCGTGCGAGATCGAGGAGCACGTGATGGTCAGCGCCGTCAGCTGCTGGCGAAACGGATCATTGGCCTGGTCGGCGGTGCACGATGCCGAGCGCGGCCTGCTGGACCTCGAGGAGACGGGAACGCTGCCGGAGGAACTCCCGTCCATCCGGGCGCGGGCCCTCGCGCAGCACGAAGCCGATGCGGACGGCGAGGTCGACTACATGTTCGAAGTGCCGGTGGAACTCGCCCAGGCCGCGGTCGGATTCCGGTACGACCAGGACATCAAAGGCGCCGGAGATGAGCCCTTCGAGGTGCTGTCAGCCTCAGGGAAGGGCGGTTGACGGCATCGGGCCGACGGGCATCGTCCCGTGCGATCGACACATCTTCGTTTTAGACTGGAACTCATGGCAAGAGGCATCGTGGTTACCTTCGTCTCGCGACGCAATTCCCTTCGCAGCAGATTGGCGCACGCCAGCCTCGCACACCTGGGCGGGAGCCGGTTCACGGTGCTCTCGTGCGGCCAGCCCGGAAAGATCGCTGGCGGCATCCATCCCGCGGCCGTCGCCGCGCTCGACAACGCAGGCATTCCGCAGCTGGACGCGCCGCCGCGCAGTTGGAACGACCTGACCGCATCGGGCGCACCCCGCGCGGAGTTCGTCATCACCCTGGACGAGTCAACGTCGCTCGCCCAACCACGCTGGCCGGGTCAGCCCGATGCGGCGCTGTGGGCCTTTCCGGATATTGCGGAGATCGAGAATCCCGAAGACGCCGTGCGCGCAGCCATCCAGATGATGTTCGTGCTGCGCCGGCGCCTGGAGCTGTTCGTGAGCCTGCCGCTTCAAGGTGCCGACCGCGCGGCGATCCGGTCGGACCTGCGCGACCTGGCGCACATGCGGTAGGCCCGGGCGACCTCACATCGGCGGCATCCTGTCGAACTTCAGCAATGCCGGGTCCAGGAAATCCCATGCGTGTCCGCGCACGCCGTACGTGACCGCCTGCGGTCGATAACGGCCAGGGTCGTCGAGGCTCGCGGCATGCACGGTGAACACGTCGGGCATCGCGGCGAAGGTCAGGTACACGGGCGATCCGCAGTGCGGACAGAACGCGCGGGTCTTCACGTTGCCGCTGTCGCCGACCATGTCCCACAGCGTCGCTTCGCCGCTGTACTTCACGCCGCCGCGGGGGAAGGTGAGGTACGAACCGTGGCCGGTGCCGCTCTTGCGCTGGCAGTCGCGGCATTGGCAGTCGTTCTGGAAGACCGGTTCGCCAGAGATTTCGAAGCGGATCGCGCCGCATGCGCAACCGCCGGTGTAAGGCTGGTCGATCTCTGCTGTTCTTTCGACGATGTCGGTCATGGAGCGCTCCGTTCAGTTGGTTCGAGAAAAACGCACGCGTGCCGCGTGGCGTGATGACCAATCTATTCGAGCGGACGCACGGCGAGGGAGTAACAAGATCGTCGCGAATCGCGCGGAGTGGGACCGTGCGAGCGGCATGCGATCTCGACGAGGTTCCCGATGGGTATCATCGCGCTCCAAATCAAGGGAGCGCATGCATGGGGAACAAGGTTCAGGGCGTGATCGCCGTCGTGTGGGGTGGATGGGCGATGACCCGCTGGATGAATCTCCCGCAGGCCGCAGCGGGCGCTGAGGCCGGCTACTCGGCCGGAAAATCCGCAGGCATGCTGGTCTTCGCCGCCGTGTTGCTGGCGTTCGGGGCCTACAAGCTGTTCAAGCGCTAGTTCGCGCAATCGGTCGCCCTGCGGGGTGACCTTCATCGGCGATGGACTGGCCTCAGGGCAGGAAGCCCTTGTTCTCCATCGGATCGGCGCCCTGCGCCTGCGGGTCGCCCGTCACGCGCCACGAGCCATCGGCCTGAAGGCCCGTCGCGCCGATCGTCCGATGTTCGCCGTCCAGCATCGCCACCATGAAGGGAAAGGCTGCGCGGATGTCGGGCCGGGCGGTCCATGCGGGGGCATCGGCGACGCGGTAGGCGTAGTGCAGCAACCCGCTGCGTTTGCCCATCGCTTCATGCTGCATCGTCGTGACCTGCCTGCGGCCGAAACACAGCTGCGGGTTCGGCGGGGCTTCGGGCCGCAAGCGATACAGGCGCGCATCGCCGCCGGTCTCCTGGACGAGATCGATCCGCACGCGAGGGCGTTCGCCACCCGGATTCGGCAGCGGCACGCGGCGCACGATGCCTGCGCTTACCAGCGCGTCGACGGGCGGTGTCGCGAGGCTGTCCGCGCTGAACTCGATCGGCCAGGTTCCCGAGAGAAGCGGCGCGCAGACCCGGACGGCATCGATCTGCTGCCGCAGGCTGGCAAGCGCGGCCGGCGATTGCGCCGGGGTGTCCGCGGGGCAGCCGGCAAGGAGCGACAGCGTTGCTGCAGCTGTCATGGTGCGCAACATCGTCTGCACTGTCCGCCCTTGCTGCCGCGAGCCGACACGTCTCTCGATGGTCGTCATTCGGTGCTCCCTGGTTCGATCGTCTTCGTCGCGATGCCGTAGAGCGCGAGCATGCCCAGCACATGCCCGATGGCAACGCCAGGCTCACCCGATTCGATTCGCGCGATTGTCTGGACGTGCACGCCCAGTCGCGTGGCGGCCGTGGCCTGGCCTTCACCGGCACGTGTGCGCGCCAGCTTGGCCTGCGCCCCCATGTGCCTGATCGCCTGGAGGGCGTCGCTGTCGATGTCTGCCGAGATGCGTTTGCCTTGAGCCATGGCGGGATTGTCGCCGCGCGGTCCAGCCATGTCTCCAGCCTCGCCGGACTCCGGCCCGCGCCTGTGCAAGCGCGCGAAGCCTGGCGTCAGAATAGCCACGGTCAGGTGACGAAGGAGGATTCAGCATGGCGGTGATTGCGGAGGATCTGCGGATGGCGGCGTTGCAGGGGCTTGGCGTGTCCGTGCCTCTGCTGCCGGGCCGCCTGCCCGAGGAATTCGAACGCGTCGCCAGGCTCAAGCAAGAGCTCTGGGCTGTGCGGTTCGACCTGGGTGAGCCATGAAAATTCGTCAGATTGCCCCATCAGAACTCGAAGAGCTTCTGGCTCTCTATCGACATCTTCACGAGGTCGACGACCCGCTCCCGGACCCGGCCACCGTCGATGCGGTCTGGCAGGAACTGTCGGGCAATCGGCGTTGCAGATGCCTCGGTGTCTATGTGCAGGACAAGCTCGTCTCCAGCTGCACGCTCACCGTCATCCCCAATCTCACGCGCGGCTGCAAGCCCTATGGCGTGATCGAAAACGTCGTGACCCACGCCGACCACCGGGGGCAGGGCCACGGCAAGGCCGTCCTTGCCGCCGCGCTTTCAATCGCCTGGTCGCAGGGCTGCTACAAGGTCATGCTGTTGACCGGCAGGAAGGATGAAGCGACCTTCCAGTTCTACGAGGCAGCCGGCTTCGATCGGCACGAGAAGCAGGCGTTCATCGCCAAGCGCCCTGTGCTCGGGGAATGAGCGCGTGCAGAACGCGGAGCCTGGTCGGGAGCGGGCAGCGTTCGGTGAATTCGGGGCTGCGCGTGGATGAGGCAGAATTTGAGCCAGAGCGCACACCCGCTCGTTGGAGCAGCATCCAGCCTGCTCGCATTCATGTCGCCCGGCTTCATAAGGACTGGCGACGCATTGACTCCTGTTGGACCCGACACGAGTAGATCAGAGGCCGTGCAACAGCACGCCCCGGTGATTCGATCTTTCTCTCTGGGCGCCATCGAAGCGATTTCGACAGCGCCGTGTCAAGGAGTTCAACAGCAATGCATTCGCAGGCCAATCCACGTCTTCCAGTCCTGATCGCCCTTTCCGCCATCGCGGTTCTTCCGGTCAACATGTTCGTGCCTTCGCTGCCGGGCATCGCCAAGGACCTCGGTGCGGACTTTGCGCTCGTCAACGTCGCCATCGCCGGATATGCCATCGCCACAGCCTTCACGCACCTGATCGCGGGTGCGCTGTCGGACAGGTTCGGGCGCAAGCCGATCGCGCTGATCGCTCTCGCCGTCTTCACGGTGGCATCCATCGGCTGCAGCCTGGCGAACGACATCGGCATGTTCTTGCTGTGCCGGCTGTTCCAAGGCCCCGTCATCGCCGGATACGCGGTTTCTCTTGCGGCAATTCGAGACACCAGCGACGAGCGCATGGCGGCAAGCCGGATCGGCTACGTGTCTTCGGCATGGGCCGTCGCGCCGATGGTGGGGCCGGCCATCGGCGGAATACTCGATTCATCTTTCGGGTGGCGCGCAAACTTCATTGCGTTTGCAGTCCTTGGGGTTGTGGGCCTGTGCCTGGTGACCTTCTGCATGAAGGAGACGAACATCCATCGCACGAAGTCGGTCGCACTCCAGCTCAGGGGTTACGGTGAATTGATCCGTTCGGCGCGGTTCTGGGCGTATGCGCTCTGCATGGCATTCGCCATCGGGACGCTGTATGCGTTTCTCGGCGGTGCGCCCCTGGTGGTCGCGCGGTCGGGCGGGACATCGAGCACGGCGCTTGGCTTCTACATGGGGATGGTCCCCGCGGGCTTCATCGTCGGGAGCTATGTGGTCGGACACGCAAGTTCCCGCCACACGCCGATCAGCTTCATCCTTGCGGGACGGGTTCTGACTTGCCTGGGATTGGTGACCGGACTGGTTCTGGCCATGTGCGGCATGACGCACCCGTTCGCGTTTTTTGGCCCCTGCGTGTGCGTGGGGCTGGGCAACGGATTGACCATGCCCGCGGCCAACGCACGAGTCCTGTCCATACGCCCAGGACTTGCGGGCACGGCGTCGGGTCTGGCGGCTGCGTTGACCGTGATCGGCGCCGGGATCATCGCTTTTCTCTCGGGGCTGGTTGTCGATGCTTCGAACGCGCACTTTGCGGTGCTGGGCGTGATGCTGGCGTCCTCGGTGTTGTCGTTCCTTGCCGCAATCGCCATCTTCTCCATAGAAAGTGCGAAGAGCGGGACGAGTTCCTGAGCTCGCGCCTACTTGGCAAGAATCCAACCTGCGATCCGCGGAACGACTTCGCGATCCAGCCCATTGAAGCCGTGATACGCCATGGCCTCGCACGGGTCGCCCTTGTTCTCCCCGCCCTTGAAGCTCAACAGTTCTTTCCTCGGCGAGTTGTCGAGCTTCTCCATGAGCGCGGGCACGTTGGCAAATGCGCAATGTGCACAACCGTGCTGCTCGTGATGCACGACGAGCACCGGGACCCGGATCTTTCCTAGCGGCATGGCCGGAACAGGCCGGCCGGCATCGTCGGTGAGGATGGTCGAACTCAGCACGATGCCGTCCGGGCCTTCGAGGCCGGAAAGCTCGGTGGCGACGTAGGCCGACGACTGCGTCCCGCGGCTGGTGCCCGCGAGCCACACCGGCACCTTGGCTTGTTCGCGCATCCACGCGATGACCGCTTTCATGTCGGCCGCATGCTCGGGCTTCTGGCGAAACCCGGTGAGAAAGGGTGGGCTCTGCCGGTCGGACGGCGCGTCGATCACCGCGACCATCAAGCCCTGGTCCGCAAACAACTGCCGCGTGCGCACGAGGAAGTTTCCGGCGCCCCACTTGAACGACCCATTGGGAAAGATCTGCAGCCCTCCGTGCCCGCCCGCGATCAGGATCACCGCGGCCTTGGTCGTCGGCGGCGACAGCACGAGCATGCGTTGCGTCACTCCGGGACGGGTGGGAATGTCGACCACCTTCTGCGTGATCTGCGCCTGGACTTGCGAAACCAGCGCGATCAGAAAGCCCGCGATCCAGCATCCGGCAGCGTTGCGCATCGACGATCTCCTGGGTGGAAAAGTCTTCGGGCCCTGTGGTCTCAGGAGCGGATGTTATCGCTGGTATCGCCGTCATCCGCCGTCCCGTCTTGCGTGATCGAGGGCCCACGCATCCGTCAAGCGCAGGGTCTCAAAAAACAGCTTTAAAAATAAATAGTTGACACTTAAACAATTGAGTTTTAAATTCACATCACCGCGAAAGTTCTGTGTGCGGCTTTCAGTGGCATCCCTTCCAAGCACTCGTTCAATCAACGCGCCCAAGGGCGCATTCAGGAGTCGCAAATGTCCATGCTCAAGATCGCAAAGCTCTTCACCGCCATCTTCGGTGCCGCAGTCGTCGCAACCGGTGCAGCCAGCGCTGCCGCCGCCGCGCCGGCCAAGCCCGGCATCGTTCTCGTGCACGGTGGTTTCGTCGACGGCTCCGGCTGGGAAGGCGTCTACAAGATCCTGTCGAAGGACGGGTACGACGTCACCATCGTCCAGAACCCCACCATCTCGCTGGCCGACGATGTCGCGGTCACGAAGCGCGCAATCGCCGCGCAGAAGAAGCCGGTCGTCCTGGTCGGCCACTCCTATGGCGGCGTGGTGGTCACCGAGGCGGGCAACGACGACAAGGTGGCAGGCCTCGTCTACATCGCCGCGTTCGCACCCGACAAGGGCGAGTCGGTCGATTCGCTGATCAAGAACCCGCCGCCCGGCGCGCCGGTGCCCCCGATCCTTCCGCCGCAGGATGGCTTCCTGATGCTCGACAAGACGAAGTTCGCCGCATCCTTCGCCGCCGATGTGAAGCCCGAAACGGCCGCCTTCATGGCGAACTCGCAGGTGCCGTGGGGCGTTGCCGCCCTGGGTGGCGCGGTGAGCGAACCCGCATGGAAGTCGAAGCCGAGCTGGTACCTCGTGGCCACCGACGACAAGATGATCCCGCCGCCCGCGCAGCGCAACATGTCCAAGCGCGCAGGTGCCGTCGTCACCGAAACGCCGGGCAGCCACGCCGTCTACGTTTCGAATACCAAGGCGGTTGCCGCCTTGATCAAGAAGGCCGCGGAGAAGGTGGCCGTCGCAGCCCAGTGATCGGGTACGGCACCGCGCAGTGCCGTGTGAAGCCACCGGGGAGCGCGGCTACAGGCGCTCCCCGGATCCCTCGACTTCCAGTCCCCAGACCCCAAGACACCGTCATGCGCCAGCCGGTGCGAATGTAAACCTTAGGGGTTAGTCCCGAGCCTTCGCCGCTTGCCTGCGTTCGCGCTCCTGCGTTAGTCTCGCGCTGCTTTAAACCGACCGGTCGGTCGGTCGATCATCCGAGCGATGAAGCAACCAAGCGAGATTTGCCGGACACCCGGCGCACGACTCAAACACTGGAAAAAAGCATGCGCGACGAAAAACGTGTTCCCCGAGCCCTGCTGTCAAAGGGCTTGCTGCTGGCTGCGGGCCTGGCCCTGCAGGCCTGCGGAGGCGGCGGCGGGGGAGGCAGTGGCTTTCTGCCTATCGTTCCTGCGCCCGCACCTGCCCCGGCGCCCCCCGCACCGCCGCCTTCCGGGCCCACGGCCGAACAGCTCAAGAGCACCTGCAACACGCTCAAGGGACAGGTCATCGAAGGCGTGACCGTCACGGGCACCGTGCGCTTCGAGGCCAAGGCGCCGATCTACCCGTCGGGCTTCTGCCAGGTGCTGGGCACACGCGCACCCTTCCTCGACATCGAGATCGACGTGCCCGACAACTGGACCGGCCGCTACTGGCAACAGGGCGGCGGCGGTTTCGACGGGCGCATCGCCTCGGTGGTGACCACCGATGCGGGCGGCGCGGTGACTGCGGTGAGCCCCGTGCTCGCCGTGAAGGGCGCGGTGTACGCGGCATCCAACGGCGGCAACCGGGCGAGCGTTCCCGCACAGGCCGCGCCGGGCGTGTGGGTGAGCGGTACGCCCGAAGGCCAGCAGTCGGCCATCGACTACGCCTACGCCGCCGGCGGCACCACGGTGCGTTTCGGCAAGGCCGTCGCCAAGGCCTTCTTCGGCAAGGCGCCGAGCCACAGTTACTTCAGCGGCTGCTCCAACGGCGGACGCAACGCCTACATCGCCGCGCAGCGCTGGCCCCAGGAGTTCGACGGCATCGTCGCCGGCTGCGAGACCATGGACATGGGCGGGGCCGTCACAGGCCTGATGAACACAGCCGCCAAGGCGGCCACGCCGGCCGAGATCAGCCCGCCGCAGTACACCGCCGCCTACGCGGCCGCAGTGGCAGCCTGCGACGCCAGCGACGGCGCGACCGACGGCTACCTCGCCAACCCCGGCGCATGCACCCTCCCTGCCGCCTCGCTGCAATGCGGCCAGCCCGGCGCGAATGCCGACCCTGCCCTGTGCCTGTCGGCCGCGCAGGTTCCCACGCTCGCGGGCCTGCTCAGCGACCTGACGCTGGCCACCGGCGCCACCGCGTACAGCAAGTACAACTGGACCAACTTCGCGCCTTCGTCACCCATTCCCGGCGTGCCCGCGCTGGGCGTCACGAGCTATGGCGGCCTGGGTGGCGGCTTCGCGTTCCTGGCGACGAACGATCCACTGTGGTTCGGTGCACCGCCCCCGGGCACGGCGCCCGCTCCCAACCTGGCAAGCTTCGACGTCAACCGCCACTACTACATCTTCAGCAGCGGCCTTCAGCGACTGGGCGCCGACCACGACAGGAACGCCATCGCGGCCTACGTGGCGTCGGGCCGCAAGCTCCTCTCCTGGCACGACGCAGGGGATCCACTGATGTCGGCGAACGACCACGTTCGCAACTTCACCACCATGTCCGCCGCCGCCAAGGCCTTCGGCCTGGCCGATCCGCGAACCAACGCCCGCATGTTCATCGTTCCCGCCCCGACCCACGGGGCGGGCGGCAACCTGAACGAGGTCGACTGGCTCAGCGCCGTCGTCGACTGGGTGGAGAGCAGCAAGGCGCCGGACCAGCTGACCTACAACTTCATGGCCGGTGCCACGGCCCGGACGATGCCGGTCTGCGAGGCGCCGAGGTACCCGCGCTACAACGGGACGGGCGACGTCAACGCCGCGGCCAGCTTCACCTGCACACCGTGAGGACTGGCGCTACGGCGACGCGGCGTCGCGCCTTGCGGATCTTGGGCGCGGGTGCGGCGGCGCTGGTTGCGGCGCCGTGGGCGTCGCCGGCGCCACGCGCCGAGGCGGACGCGGAGATCCTGATCGGCCAGTCGTGCCAGCTGAGCGGCCCGCTCGCCCCGCTGACGCGCGAGCTCCAGGAAGGCGCGGCGTGGTGCTTCGAGCAGGTCAATGCCAGGGGCGGCGTGCACGGGCGGCAGGTCCGGGTCGTCGCGCTGGACGATGCCTACGACCCCCAGCGCACGGCAGACAACGTGCGGCAGCTGATCGAGAAGCAGGGTGTCTTCGCGCTCTTCAATCTCGCGGGCACGCCGACCACGCTGGCTGCGCTCCCGGTATTGCGGGAGCGCAAGGTGCCGCTGATCGCGCCCTTCACGGGAACCGACGCCCTGCGCAGCGGTTTCGACAGATATGTCTTCAACGTGCGCGCGGGCTATGCGGACGAGATCGAGAAGATCGTGCAGCACCTCGCCGTCCTGGGCATCGATCGCGTGGGCGTGGCCTACATGAACAACTCGTTCGGCAAGGGAGGGCTCGATGCCGTCAAGAGCGCTGCCGCCAGGCGCGACGTGGTGCTGGCGGCGACGGCGCCGTTGGAAATCGACGGCAGCGGGCTGCGAGTGGCGGCGCAAGACCTCGCGCGTGCCAGGCCGCCGGTGATCATCCTGGCCACAGCAGGCAAGCTCACGAGCGACTTCATCGCGGCCTATCAGTCGTCCGGCGCCAGCGCGCAGTTCTATGCCTTGTCCGTGGTCAGCTCGCAGCAACTGATCCAGGCGCTCGGCGATCGCAGCAAGGGCGTCGCCATCGCCCAGGTGATGCCCTATCCGTGGGGCAGCGGTACGAAGCTTGCGCGCGAGTTGTCCGAGCTGGCGAGCCGCAAGGGCGTGGAAGTTGGCTACAACCACATGGAGGGTTTCGTGTCCGCCAAGGTGCTCGTCGAAGGATTGCAGCAGGCCGGCCCATCCCCGACGCGCGAGAGCCTCGTGCGAGGTCTCGAAGGGCTTCGCGAACTCGACCTCGGCGGCTACGTGGTGCGTTTCTCCGAGCGCAACCACAACGGATCGAATCATGTCGAACTGACGATCGTCGGGGCCTCGAAACGGGTCTTGCGCTGATCGGCAATTCGCGGGCAGTGTCGGCCAGGGCGAATCAACGGGGCAGAGCACCGCCAGCCTTGCGCCGGAACTCTCCCGGCGTGATGCCGTAGGTGTCCCGGAACAGACGCGTGAAGTGGCTCTGGCTCGCAAACCCCGCTTGCGCCACCACGTCCACCAACGCGGCGTTCGACGAACGCATCAGCCCGCGTGCGACCTCGAGTTGCCTGTGAACGATGAACTGGTGCGGCGAGGTCCCCGTGGACTTTCGGAAGATGCGGACGAACTGCGACTTGCTCATGCCCACGCTTGTCGATAGCGCCGTGAGCGTCAGCTCGCTCATCGGCTTTTCCGCGATGAGTTCGTTCAGCCGCGACCATTGCCATTCCGTCAATGTCCCGCGTTCCCGCACCGGCGCCTGCCCGCGGCTTCGGATCAGGTGGGCCAGCACGCCACAGCTCAGCGACTCGGCGTAGAGCGGTCCGTTGGGGCAGCCGAGCCGGACCTCCCGCAGCATCGCCCGCAGCACGGCGGCCAGGGAAGGATCGTGGAACTCGACGGCCTGCCGGAGATTCATGAGCAGGTCTTCCTGCGCCAAGCCCTGATGTTCGAGTGCGGTCAGATCGAGCGGGAGCAGCAGCCGGTGGGCATCACGGCAGTCGACCTGGTTCACCTGGACGCGCGTTTCCGCGTTGAACAGCGTGAGGGCGCCGGCGCCCGCATTGAGGTCGTGCCCGCGACCGCCCACGGTCATGCGCGATGTGACGGCGCCGGATTCGATCATCGACAGCGTTGGCGCGATCGTGGTGAAGCTGCTTGTCCAGGCGCCCTCCGGAGTGCCGACCCATGCGAAGGGCAGGCCGTTCCAGGCAGCGGTCAACGACGGCGCAAGAAGACTCGCGTTCTCGCGATTGCGCGCTGCATCGTCCAGTGCAGTCCGGCTCAGCTTGAAGACCATATCTCCTCCAGAACGTCGGCGAGCCGACACGGCAACTGCGCCACTTTAGTGTTTTCGATGAGGGTCGTTTGTTCAAAAGTGAGTCGAAACGGCAAGACCGGATTCCGCTTGCCCATTGAAATCGACCCGCGGCGCCAGATCGCGCCGAGCGGCCGCGCAATGTCTGCCCGCCGAAAAACAACTCGGAGAAAACACAATGACCCGTGAGCGGTATCGTCGTTGCAATCGATGGCATTTCCTGGCGGCCGGACTCCTGCTTGCAGGGTTGACGGCGTGTGGAGGAAGTGGGGATGGCGGTTCGGCACCCGGCCTGGTCTTGCCTCCCGTGCCGCCGCCGACCGACACATCCGGCGCGCAAGGCCTCGCATGCGACGACGCGATGAAGACCGGCTTCGCGCCGGACGCGAACACTTCTGTCTTGCTGGCGAGGTCCTTCAAGAAGGGTGATGCGCTCCTGCTCTCCGGCGCCGCAACGCCGGCAACGCCCATCGCGCAAAGCGACTTGTGCCTGGTGAAGCTGATCGTGGGGCCGGGGCACGCTGGACCTTCGGACGCACCTTCCACCACAGCCGGGATCGGGATCGAAATATGGCTGCCTGCCAAGGTCGCCTGGAACAGGAAGATCCATTTGATCGGCGGCACCGGTTGGGCGGGTGGAACCCAGACCTCCACGAGCGCGATCTCGTTCAGTCCGCTCGCCAGCCCCTGGGATGTGGCTGGCGTGGAAGGCGCTGTATCCGCGACCACCGATACGGGGCACACCTTGTCGAACGGGGACTTCCTGATGAATCCCGATGGCACCGTGAACACGGCGGGATGGTCCGATTTCTCGGAACGCGGCATCCATGAAATGACGCTCAAGGCCAAGGCGCTGGCCCGGGCGTACTACGGCGCGGACGCGAAATACACCTACTGGCACGGCAGTTCGACCGGAGGACGCCAGGGGCTCAAGCAGGCGCAGGCGTACCCAGGGGATTTCGACGGAATCATTGCCAGCTCGCCAGCCATAAACTGGACGAGGTTCAACACCGCCACGCTCTATGGCCAATTGATCACGCAGCGCGATCTTGGCGGTGTCGCCATGAGCATCGCGCAAGTCAATGCGGTATCTGCCGCGGCGCTCGGTGCATGCGATCTGGTTGGCGGAAAACATCTGGGCTACCTGATCGATCCTTCTCAGTGCGCCTACGACCCGCAGCAGGATCCGCAGGTGCTTTGCACCGGCAGCGGGGGCAGCAATACAGACCCGGCGACCTGCGTTTCGAGCGCGCAGGCACAGAGCATCGTCAAGGTCTGGTACGGACCCACGCGCGATGGCTCGGTGCCCGCGCCGGCGGCGGACACGGGATACGCGGTCGGTCTCGCGGGGGCGCGCCTGTGGTACGGCTATCCGCGCGGTGCGCCGCTGGCGACTTCACCATTCGGCGGCGGTGCAATCCTGGGGCCGGTGAGTCCACAGACCCTGGCCACGGACACGATTGCGCTCATCCGGCAGGACCCCACGCTCGCGACCCCGAGTTTTCTCAATGCCACGGGAAACGGCGTTGATGGCTGGAAGAACCTCAGCTATGCCGACCTCGGCAGCATCTTCGATCGCGGCATCGCGCTTCAATCCGAGTTCGGCAACATCAACACGGACAACCCGGATCTGACAGCGTTCCAGGCGCGTGGCGGGAAGCTCATCACCTTTGTCGGACAGTCGGACGATCTGATTCCCCATCAGGGGCTGCTTCAGTACTACACGGCCGTGGCGAATCAGCTCAATGCGTCGTTGAAGTCTCCGCCTGCCGACGTATTCGCGGCGGCGAATTCTTTCTACAAGCTCTATCTCGTTCCCGGAATGGGCCACTACGGAACGAACGGGACCGTCAACGCCGACGCGAATCCGCCGGTCCCGAGCGAGGCGCTCAAGTACGCGATGCTGACCGACTGGGTGGAAAAGGGCATCGAGCCCGGGCGCGTCGATGTGACGAGCGCAGCGACGAGCACCGCACCCGGCAAAGGCCAGCCGTTCTGTGTCTATCCACTCAAGGCGACATACCAATCGGGTGATGCTTTCGCGGCTGCCAGCTACGCATGCCGGTGACGCGCTGCGGGACGCAACGCCGGCCGCCCGGGCAGACCGGGTGGTCAGCGTTCCGGAAGTTTTCTGGACGACACTGTCGGCTCGCTCCCGTTCTGAGAACGGGCAGAACGCCTTGACCGCGCCGCAGGAAACAAAAGTATGGGGATCCGAATGCTTCCGGGGCTTCTCGCATCTGCCGGCAGGACAGCTGTGCCGCGAATCTCCGCGCGATCGGTGCTTCGACCGGTCCTGGCGCTGGGCCTCGCCGTCGCGCTCGCGGCCTGTTCCAGCCTGCCTCCGCAGATCGCCACACCGCCGACCACCGCCATCGGCGACTACGCGCAGACGCCTCTCGGCGCCATCACGCAGAAAGTGCTGCCCACCGACGGCCGCTCGGGCTTTCGCCTGCAGCCCTACGGCCCCAATTCGTTCGCCACCCGCATTGCGCTGACGAAACTCGCCACCCGCAGCCTCGACGTGCAGTACTACCTGCTGCAAGGCGACAACACCGGCCGCGCGCTGATGCGCGCGCTGCGAGATGCCGCCGCACGCGGCGTTCGCGTGCGCCTCCTGGTCGACGATCTCTACACCTCCGGCGAGGACGACCTGCTGCTTGGCTTGGCCAGCTACCCCAACGTCGAGGTTCGCCTGTTCAATCCGTTCCCCGGTGGACGCAGCAGCCTGGCCACCCGCTTCATCAGTTCGGGCTTCGAGTTCCGCCGCGTCAACCGGCGCATGCACAACAAGCTCTTCGTGGCCGACAACGTCGCGGCCGTGGCCGGTGGCCGCAACATGGCCGACGAGTACGTGATGAATGCCGAAGGCAGCAACTTCATCGACATGGACACTTTCGTGGCCGGGCCGGTGGTGCGCGACCTGTCCGCCGAGTTCGACCACTACTGGAACAGCGAGGTCGTGTACCCGCTGGAGCGCATCGCGCGCAGCACGCTGAACCGCGCGCAGCTGCAGGACCACTTCGAGCGCCGGACCGCGGCGGCGAAGCCGCCTGAGGCGGCCGAGATTCCGCTGGATGGCAAGCCGCTCCATCCGAGCCCGGGCGATCCGCCCCTGGTGCCGCTCGAACTCGTGCCCATGCTCAATCTTCCGTTCGAGCTGGCGAACGGCCAACTGAGTCCGCTGCTGTGGGCCAACGCGCGGGTGCTGTTCGATCCGCTGACGAAGACACAGGGGCTCAACGAGCGCGAAGGCTCGATCAAGGGCACCGTCACCGAAGGCGTCATCCGGTGGCTCATGACGGCCGACAAGAACATCAAGATGGTGTCGCCGTACTTCGTGCCGAGCGACGAGGCCGTGGCGAACCTCGTGCGGGCGCGCAAGGCCGGCCTCGGCGTGGAGCTGGTGACCAACTCGCTCGCATCGACCGACGAGCCCTGGGTCTACGTGGGCTACTGGCCGCACATCAAGGAGCTGCTGGCCGCGGGCGTCGCCATCTACGAGATCAGCCCCTCGCTGAGCGTGAAGCGGCGCAAGCTCGGCGTCTTCGGGCACCGCACCGGCGCGCTGCACATGAAGAACGCGATCCTCGACCACAAGGAGGTGTTCCTCGGCTCGATGAACCTCGACCCGCGCTCCGCGAGGCTCAACACCGAGCTGGGCATCATCATCCAGAGCGAGGAAATGGCGCGGCAGCTGGAGAGTTTTGCGGATGCGGGCAGCGCCTACACGCTGCGCCTGGGTGCCGATGGGCAGAGCGTCGAGTGGGTGGAGCAAGACGATGACGGCAAGCAGACGGTGTACGACGTGCCGCCGGAAACCACGGCCTGGCAACGCCTGCGGCTGCGCCTCTTGGCGCCGTTCATTCCCGAGCAGGAGCTCTAGAAGGTTCCGAGCGGCCAGGGCCCAAGGCCGGGCAAGTAGTGCGGAGGCGTCGATATGATCGGCGCAAGCAACCGCGGAGACCAGGCAATGCGCGCACACGGAAAGACAGTTTCTTCACTGGCTCACCTCGCAACCGCCTTGCTGCTCGCAGCCCTGCCGCTCAAGGCCGCGCTGGCCGATGAGCCCACCGCATGGCCCACCGCAGATTGGGCTACGAGCACTCCGGAAGCACAGGGCATGGACTCGGCAGCGCTCGCCAGGCTGATCGAACGCGGCGAGGCGAACAGCCTGGACAGCATTCTCATCACGCGCCACGGCCGGCTGGTCGCCGAGGCCTACTACGCGCCGTACCGCGCGGGCCTCAAGCACACGGTCAACTCCGTCACCAAGGCCGTCGTCGGCACGCTCACCGGCATGGCCATCCAGGATGGTTTGCTGGCCTCGCGCGACCAGCTCATGTTCGAGTTCTTTTCCGATCGCACGGTGGCCAACGCCGATGCTGCCAAGAAGTCGATCACCCTCGGCCACTTGCTCGACCAGACCTCGGGCCTTGACTGGAAAGAGAAGCTCGACGCCAGCGTGCCCGAAAGCATGATCCAGATGCGCCGAAGCCGCGACTGGCAGGGCTTCGTGCTCGACCGCCCGATGGCGCAGGCGCCCGGCAGCGGCTTCAACTACAACAGCGGCAACTCGCACCTGCTGTCGGCCATCGTCGCGAAGAAAACCGGCGGCAGCACACTGGCCTATGCGCAGAAGCGCCTGTTCGAGCCGCTGGGCATCGGCGACGTGCGCTGGATCAAGGACCCGCAGGGCATCGAAGCGGGTGGCTTCGGCCTCTACCTGCAGCCGCGCGACATGGCGAAGATCGGCTACCTCTACCTGCGCAAGGGCCAGTGGGCGGGCCGGCAGCTGCTGCCCGCCGAATGGGTGGAGCAGGTGTTCAAGGCTTCCGTCGACATGGGCTTCGGCGCGAAGCCGGCCTACAGCTACGCCAACGGCTGGTGGACCATTCCGGAGAAGCGCGCCTACATCGCGACGGGCTACAACCGGCAACTGATCATCGTGCTGCCCGAGGTCGATGTGGTCGCCGTGACCACGAGCCGAAGCAACTTCCGGATGGAGCCGCTCATCGACATGATCACCGCCGCCGCACGTTCGGCCACGCCGTTGCCTGCGGACAGCGCGGCACAGGCGCAACTGGCCGATCGCATCCGCGATGCAGCCGTCGAGAAGCCGAGCGCGGTCACGCCCGCACCCGAGCTCGCGGCAGCAGTCTCCGGCAAGGTCTGGCAGTTCGATCGCAACCTGCTGGGCATCAAGAGCCTGATGCTCGACCTGAAGGCCGCGACGCCGGGCTACGAGATCGTGTTCGACAGCAAGTACCCCGATGCGACCGCACAGCCGCTCGCGGGGCCGATCGGGATCGACGGACTTTTCCGCATCAACGACAAGGCCGCCAACGCGCCCGTCGCAGTCAAGGGCAACTGGCTCGATGCGCAGAGCTTTCGCATCGTCTCGCGCGAGCTGGGCGAAGACATGGTGGCGATGTACACCTTGCGCTTCGACGGACAGCGGGTGAACGTGGCCTTCGAGAACAACCGCGGCTTCAAGGCGCAGATGCAGGGCAGGGCGGCGGAGTAGCCGCGCGTGCGTTGTGTAGGCGGTCGCCTCAGGCCTGGTCAGGCGCCTTCGCACCGATCATCCAGCAGGCGGCCGTGAAGCGCACTTCGTCGCCATGCACGAACGGATCGAAGGCGGCACGCACGGTGCCGATGACCTGCCGGCGCGTCGCTTCGTCCATGTCCTCGAGAACCTGGCCGACAGCGCCGAGCCGCGTGAAATAGCCGACGAGATTCTTCTCGGGATAGGTGCAGCTCACATCGATCGGCTGGATGTCGATCTCGCCCCATCCGCTCTCCTGCAGGATGGAAGCGACCCGGTGCTGGTCCGCAAAGGCGAACTGCCCCGGCGCGCCCGGCTGGCGCACCGGCATGTTGGGCAGCAGCGGCGCCGCGGCGCGCTCGGCGGTGGTCATGTAGGGGTTCTCCGCGGCGCTTCGCCATGCGATGACCTGCAGCCGTGCATTGGCGCTCGATGCACGGCGCAGGTTCGCGAAGGCGGCCACGGGGTCGTCGAAGAACATGACGCCGAAGCGCGAAATCACGAGATCGAAACTCGCGGGCTCGAAGGCGTGGGTCTGCACATCGGCGCCGATGAAGCGGGCCGTCGAGCCTTCCCGTTCGGCGCGTTCGCGAGCGACCGCGACCATCGGCTCCGAGATGTCGACGCCGAGGCAGTTGCCCTGCGCGCCGGCTGCCCGTGCAGCGGCCAACGTGGTGCTGCCCGTGCCGCAGCCGACGTCGAGCACCCGCCGCGCGGACGTGGCGCGCACTGCGTCGACGAGCAGGTCTTCGAACGAACTGAACATCAGGTCGAGCGTCGCCTGTCCGTCGATCCAGGCGCGGCCTGCGCGCCCGTTCCAGAGTGCGCTCTGTTCGGTGGGATTCGCTTGTATGGCATTCATGGTGTCTGTTCCTTTGCATGCCCCGGGGAAAAGAGGCGAAGACTAGACTGTGCAACTTCAAGTCGACTTGAGGTCAAGCAGTGCGACATCTGGACATTGCCGAGGTGGCGCAGCAATCGGGCATTCCGGCCTCGACGCTGCGGTTCTACGACGAGAAGGGGCTGATCGTCTCGACCGGCCGGCGCGGGCTGCGCCGCCTGTTCGACCCCGGCGTGCTGGAGCGGCTGGCGCTCATCACTGTAGGCTGCTCCGCCGGTTTTTCGCTCGATGAAATCGCCCGCATGTTCGCACCGGAAGGCTCGCCACGCATCGACCGGCAGATGCTCTCCGCCAAGGCCGATGAGCTCGACCGCACCATCCACAAGCTGAGCGCCATGCGCGATGGCCTGCGCCACGCGGCTGTGTGCCCCGCGCCGAGCCACATGGAGTGCCCCACGTTTCGCCGCATCCTGAAGGCGGCCGGCTCGGGTGCCATCGGCGGGCGAAGGAAGAGGAAAACGCCTCACCCGCCGGGTAATTAATTCCTGACACAACCGTACCCGGGAACGAGGCGAAACTAGGGCGCTACTCAAGTACACAAACAAGGCCCCGCGCCCCTGCCTCGTCGCTCAGGAAAAAAATCTTGCTCTCCAAAGCCAAAGTCGCCCGCATCGCTCTCTCCGCTTCGGCCGCCGCCATCGGCAGCCTCGCCGCCTACTGGACCCTCCTTGCCACGCGGCAGGGACACATCCTCTTCAACGCCCGCAAGCACCCCGTCGTCCAGCTGTCGGACGACTTTTCCACCTACTCGCACACGGTGCCGGGCGGCATGGTCCGCGGGTATGTGTACCACCCGCAGGGCGAGGCGGCGGTGCAGGACCTGTTCATCTATTTCGCGGGTCGCAGCGAAGACGTTCGCGCCACCGCGCAGACGCTGCACTGGCTGCCGGAAGGTTTCGGCTTCGCGGCGATCAATTACCGCGGCGTGGCCGACTCGCAAGGGCACCCTTCGGAAATCGCCTCCGTCGAAGACGGCGCGCAGTTCGCAAAGCATCTGCGTCGAGCCTTTCCGAACGCGCGCCTGCATGTCGTCGGCCGCAGCCTAGGCACGGGCGTGGCGATCCAGCTCGTCGCGCGGCAGCCGTTCGAAAGCCTGCAGCTGGTGACGCCCTACGACTCGATGCTGGAGGTCGCGAAGAAGCGCTTCCCGCTCGTGCCGCTGTCGCTGCTGCTGCGCAACCGCTTCGACTCGCTCACGCACTGTGCGGAGGTGGCCGCGAAGACCCAGGTGCTGCTGGCAGAGCGCGACGATGTGGTGCTGCCGGAGCGCTCCGAAAAACTCATCGCGGCATGGCCGACGCCGGTGTCGGTGGCGACCGTTCCCGGGTCGGACCACTACAACATCATGGGTCTCGAAGAGACGTGGCTGCGGCTGATCGACTTTGCGTTGACGGCGATATTGCCGGAGCCGAAGGCGGCGTAAACAGGTGCACGTCGCGTCATGACCAGCACCACCACGAGCGAAGGAAAGAAGTCCTTCGTCATCAGATATCTGGGGCCATTGGTGCCGCTGGGTTTTGCGGCCGTTGGCGTGTGGATCCTCTTGTCCGGCGCATACACCTACCGCCCGGGGCGGACCAGTTCGACCGTCACGCTCCTGCCACCCGACTCCCACCTCGCGGGTCTTTTCTTCATTTCCCTCGGTGTGCTGATCGCGGCGTTCGGTGTCTCCGGCCGGAGGGAGCGATGGTTCTTCTGGGGTGGGCTGTCGGGGGCGCTGCTGTCCTTGGTCGTGGAGGGCACGCGGCAGATCTTGCGGATGGCCGTGTACGGTTAGCGGCAGCCCCGTGTCTTGCCCCCGAGGCTTCGGAGCAGATCGGCGCACGCATCGGAGCCACGGCAAACCCCGCTGGCGATCAAGCCCGTAACGGCGAGCATCGCAGCCGTGTGAACACCCACCGCCGCGAACGCCAGCATCAATGAATTGGATGCGGCGATCTGCTTGCCGGCTCCGTCTCCCATGCACAGCGGAATCAACGCCGGCACCAGCATCAACCCCGCTCCATGCGCGGTGGACATCATGAAAGACCAGAGCGCGAGCCCGGCATGCCCTGCCGGCGCACGCGCAGCCTTGGGCGTACGGCCCCACAGGTGAAGCACCGCGACCGCAACGAACAGTCCACCCGCCAGCACCTGCATCGCCGTGCGATCCATCGCCAGGCCGAACGCCACCGCGCCAGCCACCAGTGCAATCGATGCCGCATGCCCGACCGCGATCGGCATCAACGCCCGCAGCGCCTCTGCCCGATCCCCTGAGCGCACGCCCCAAGCGGCGGCCAGCATCCAGCCGGTGGCGGGGTTCAGCCCGTGAAGGGCGCCGACCCCCGCGACGGCGAGCCATGGCCAGAGGTCTGCGGCTGCCACGACATCATCTCCACGCGTTCAGTGGTTGCCGTGGTCGTCACCGTGGCAGCACGAACCCGCCGCCGGCTTTGCCGCAACCGGCTGCGGCTCGTACCGGTCGTGATGCCGCACCCAGTCCATCGCATACACCGGGTTGTGCTCGTCGCGCCCCTTGGGCGTGAGGTCGAGCAGGTTGTATGTGCCCATCATCACTTCGACGCCGCGCTCGTAGGTCGAGTAGGTGTGGAACACCTCGCCCGCATCGTCCCTGTAGAACACGCTGACGCCGGGCGCCTCCTGCGCGGGGAAGGGCCGCACGCTGTAGTTGTAGTAGACCTCGCCCTTGCCCTCGGCCCACTCCTGCGGCTTGAAGCTCACGCCGAAGTCGTAGTTGAAGTCGCTGTCGTGCGCCGACACCCACTTGAACTGCCAGCCCATGCGTTCGCGAAAGCGCTCGATCTCGGCCAGCGGCGCGCGCGAGACGACCAGCATCGTCACGTCGCGGTGTTCCAGGTGCACCTTCATGCCCGCGATGTGGTCGGCCATGTACGAGCAGCTCGGGCAGCCTTGCTCCCATTCCGGGCCGAGCATGAAGTGCTGCACCATCAGTTGGCGGCGACCTTCGAAGAGGTCGGCGAGCTTGCGTGGGCCCTCGGGCGTGTCGAAGGTGTAGTTCTTCTCGACGCGTGTCCACGGCAAGGCGCGGCGCTCGCGGGCGATCTGGTCGCGCAGGTGCGTCAGTTCCTTCTCGCGCGCCAGCAGCGCCTTGCGCCGGGCCAGCCATCGGTCCTTCGACACGACGGGATGGTTCTTCAGGCTGTTCGTTTCTGCAACGGCGGTGTTCATGGTGTGTTCTCCTTGCGTCGGTGGACCGCTCAGGCCTGTGTTCAGGCCCTGGCGGATCTCGGACGGCGCACGGCGCGGACTTTTCCGGTGCCGCCGCCACCGCAATAGAAGAGATCGGCCCCATCGGATTCGAGCCCGCTGATGTTCACGCCGCGCGGCATTTCCAGCCGCTCGAGCACGGCGCCGCTCACGGGGTCGATGTGGCGCAGTTCGCTCTCGTCGGCTTCCCAGGTGGCGTGCCACAGCTCGCCGTCGACCCAGGTCACGCCGGTCACGAAGCGGTTCGATTCGATGGTGCGCAGCACCGCGCCGGTGGCGGGGTCGATCTGGTGGATCTTGCGGTCGCGGTACTGGCCCACCCAGAGGCTGCCCTCGGCCCAGGTGAGGCCCGAGTCGGCGCCGTGGCCGGGCGCGGGAATCGACTTCAGCACGTCGCCGGTGGCGGGGTCGATCTTGTCGATGCGCTCCTCGGCGATCTGGTAGAGGTGCTTGCCGTCGAAGGCGGTGCCGGCGTCGGCGGCGCGGTCCAGTGTGCGGGTCTGTTCGCCGCTCTCGGGGTCGAAGGCGATCAGGCGGGCACCGGTGGCGGCCCAGACGCGCTGGCCGTCGTGCGTCACGCCGCCGACCTTGTCGACGCCTTCGAAGGGACCGTACTCGCGCACGACCTCGGCCACGCGCGGGGTGGGCTGGGGGCTGTCTTTCTTGCTGCTCATCGTTGACTCCTTGTGGGGAGGCACCGCGGATCGGCGCCTTGGAGACAACTTTATGCAATCGGCAGCGAAGAGGGGAGTAACAAGATCGTCGTGAATCCCGCGAGCGGCGGCGCGAGCCAGCGCTGCGCCCGCGCCCGTCCGATGGCGCGCACGCGCCCCTCGGCCTCCAGTTCGGCGAGCGCGCGCTGCACGGTGCGCTGGCTGGCGTCCAGGGCGAGCGCGAGGGCCGATGTCGACCACGCCGCACCGTCGGACAGCAGCGCCACCAGCGAGGCCTGTTCACCATCGATGGGCGGCACCAGCAGCACCACCTCGCGCCCGTCGTGCGGCTTGAGGGCGAAGCCGCGCACGGTGGCCTCGATGGCGGCCTGCGATGCGACGAGCGCGCGCAGGCGACCGATCTCGACGCGCAAACGCGCGCGCAGCGTTTCGTCGGGGTGGCGGGTGTTGAAGGCGTAGGCGATCAGCGCTTCGCGCTCGACATCGCCGGGCCAGGCCTCCGCGAGCGCGCGCGCCAGCGCGAACAGCACCGGCCGGCGCGAGAGTGGCCGCCATGCATCGCCGGCGCCCACGCCGCGACGGCAGGCGTCCACCACCAGCGCGTCCGAGGCCAGCAGCGCCGCGACCTCGTCCAGGCGCAGCGCCTGCTCGCCACCGGGAAAGAGCCGGCGTGCGGCGGGGCGGTCGAGCGCGGCCAGTGCTTCCGCCACCTCGGCGGCGAGCGCGGGCACGCGGGCGCGCCCGGCCGCTTCGTGGGCACGGGCGAGCGAGGCACGCGCGGGGCCGACGCGCAGCGAGCGCAACGCCAGCTCGGCCGCGGTGAGTTCGGCCACTGCCGTCAGCGGCGGCGGCAGCGCCTGCCCATCGAGCAGCGCCAGCGCAGCGGCAGCCTCGTCGAGGCGGCCGAGCAGCAGCAGCCGGCGCGCCGCGATGAGCCGCGCCTGCCGCGCGTTGGCGAAATCGTCATGCGCTTCCAGCGTGGCCGCGGCCGCCGCAAGTGCGCGTGGCGTGCCCCCGAGGTCGCGCATCGCCATCGCCACTTCGGCCTCGGCGACGACGCAGCGCGCACGCGCCAGCTCTTCGTGCGCGCCGAAGGCACGCGCGGCGCGGCGCAGCAGTTCGCGTGCGCGCGGATGTTCGCCAAGCTGCGCCATCGCGATGCCGCGCAGGGCCAGTGCGGGCGGATCGTCGCGCAGCGCGATGCGCTTGAGCGCGCCGAGCGCGTCCCCGGCGGCGAGGGCGCGTGCGGAGGCGGCGATCAGCGAGTCCATGGCGCCGAGGCTACACCGCCGGCGGTCGCCGTCGATCGACAGGTCTGGCCCCGGTGTCCGGCGGACAGGCTTCCTCCCGTCCTACACGCGCCGCGCGGCACGGTCCCCAGGATCGGCGCATGAACAAACTGATCCTTGTGGGTGCGAGCGTGGCCGCGTGGTGTTCGTTCGCCGCCGCGGAAGAGGTGAAGGTGCCCATCGACAACAGCGAGAAGGGCACCGTCTACGTGGCGCCCAACGTCAACTCGACCGAAACCTCGGCCTACACCAAGGGCGCAACCGTCGGCGTGCAGCGGCCCGACGGCAGCGGCACGTACATCGGCACCGACACTTCCATGCCGCGGCCCACCTACTCGCTCGGCGGGAGCACGGGCGGAAGCATGTCGTTCAACGGCGGCGTGACCTCCGACGGCAAGGCCAACAACGGGGTGAAGGCCGGCGTCACCATCAAGTACTGAGCGATCCGGTCCGGCGGATAGACTCCCTCGCACCATTGCATGAGGAGACCCTTGATGTCGATCGACACCCTCGCCACCTGGCACCGGCTCGTGAAAGAGCGTGACGTGAAAGGGCTCGATGCCCTGCTGGACGACGACGCCGTCTTCCTCTCGCCCGTGGTGCACAAGCCGCAGCTGGGCAAGGCCATCACCGCGAAGTACCTGGGCGCGGCCTTCCATGTCTTCTTCAACGAAACCTTCCGCTACGTGCGCGAGCTCAAGGGCGAGCGCGATGCGGTGCTCGAATTCGAGGTCGAGATCGACGGCATCTCCGTCAACGGCGTCGACATGATCAAGTGGAACGACGCAGGGCAAATCACCGAGTTCAAGGTGATGCTGCGGCCCCTGAAGGCCGTGAACCTGATCCACGAGAAGATGGGCGCGATGCTGCAGGCCGCGTCGTCCCTGTCCTAGCCTTCTTCAGACCATCGTGCCGTACACAATGAACCCGTCGTGCGTGGCCACCTTGTCGTAGAGCGTGCGCCCGGCCGTGTTGGTCACATGCGTCTGCCAGTACACGCGGTGAGCGCCCACGCGCTGCACATGCGCGTACACACCTTCGATCAATTGCCTGCCCACGCCCTGGCCGCGTTCCGATGACAGCGTGAACAGGTCCGACAGGTAGCAGTTCGGCTCGATGCGCGTCATGCTGCGGTGAAAGAGGTAGTGCGTGAGCCCCACCAGCCGGCCGTCGCGCTCCGCGACAAGCGCATGCACAGGCTCATACGCATCGAAGAAGCGCTGCCACGTGACCTGCGTGATCTCGTCGGGCAGCGCAGTCGGGCCCTCGCGGCCATAGAAGGCGTTGTAGCCGTCCCAGAGCGGCTTCCAGCCCGCGTAGTCGCCGGGCACCGGTGGGCGGATGAGGAGAGAGGAAGAAGAGGTCGTCGTCATGCACCGGATTGCAACACGACCCGGCCCCTGCCTTCAATCGGCTTGCTACTTCTCGTCGCGCAGCCAGTACCACTTGTAGAGCGCGCGCTGCCCGATGCGCCGAAACGGCGCGAACGCGCGCGACTCCACCAGCCCCATCACGTTCGGGAACGGCAGCGGCGAGTGATAGATCGGCAGCTCGAACACGTCCTGCCCCGCGTCCTTGCCCGCCACGCGTTCGGCCAGCCGCTTGCCCGCCCATGTCGAGAACGACACGCCGTTGCCGCCGTAGCCCACCGCGTACCAGATCTTCTTGCCCGCATCGGGCTGCGTGATGCGCGGCATCATGTCGTGGCTCATGTCGACCCAGCCCCACCACGAGTAGTCGATGCGGATGTCGGTGAGCGGCGGAAACTTGCGGGCGATCGCGTCGGTCAGCAGCTTCAGGTGCACCGGGTCTTCGGCATCCGCGCCACTCACCGCGCTGCGGCTGCCGATCTGCAGCCGGTTGCCCTTGAGCAGCCGGTAATAGAAGCGCAGCGTGCGCGTGTCCGTCAGGAAGGTGTGCGACTTGAAGTTGGTCGCGGCCAGCTCCGCATCGCTCAGCGGCCGCGTCACCACCGAGTTCGAGAGGATCGGCATGATCCGGTTCTTCAGCATCGGGCTCAGCGCCTGCCCCGTGTAGCCGCCGGTGCACACCGCCACGCGGCGAGCGCGCACCGTGCCGGCGGGGGTGCGCAGGTGGTGCACGCCGTCGATGGTGTGCCAGCCCTGTACCGGGCTCGAGGTGTGCACCGTCACGCCCAGCGCGCGCGCCCGGCGCATCAGCCCGAAGGTGAACTTCAGCGGATGGATGCCCACGCCCTCGGCCTCGAACATCGCGCCCTTGGCCTCGCGCTCGTCGCAGTAGTCGCGCCGCAGTTCCTCGGTGCCCATCATGCGGGTGGCGTAGCCGAAGGTCTCGCGCATCAGGCGAGCCTCGGCTTCGAGGCCAACCAGCTTCTCGGGCCGGTGCGCCAGGTAGAGATGGCCGCCGTCGAAGGCATCGCAATCGATCTGCGTCGTGAGGTGGCGGAAATTCTCGAAGCCTCTGCGGATCTCGGCATCGAGCTTCTTCGCGGTGTCCAGGCCCCAGCGTTCGATCCACTGCGAGCGTTTGAGTCGCCCGCTCGCGTTCTGGCCCTGTCCGCCGCTGCGGCTGGAGCATCCCCACGCCGCCTGGTTGGCTTCGAGCACCGTGGCGCGGATGCCGTGCTCCTCTGCGAGGTAGAGCGCGGTCGCCATGCCCGTGGCGCCCGAGCCGATGATGGCCACGTCCACGTCGATGTCGTTCAGCAAGGGCCCGTCGTCTTCGGG
The DNA here is from genome assembly GCF_024701975.1 of Variovorax sp. ZS18.2.2. GTDB lineage: Bacteria > Pseudomonadota > Gammaproteobacteria > Burkholderiales > Burkholderiaceae_C > Variovorax. The sequence goes on along the minus strand of NZ_JANLNM010000003.1, from coordinate 13,978 downwards.
CGGCGTGCCGGCGCTGGCCACCCACCAGGTGGGCGCGTAGGCGCGGCCGGCGCCGGGGTCGGCCGCGAGCAGCGGGTCGTATTGCGGGTCGTAGGGGCGGAACGGGTCTTGCGGTGGTTGCATGGGGGCGGCGCCGTCGATGGTCGCGGCGCTGGCGTCACTGGTGAATCGGGTGGTCCCTGCTGCGATGGTCATGAGAGGGCTCCAGGTGAGGAAGGTGGGCCGTTGCCCGCCTTCGTGCTTGCTCGGTTGCTTGTTGCGCTACGTCGCCGCCGGCAGGTTCGGCCGGGCCTTGCGGAACACGTTCTTCAGGTGGATCTTTCCGTCCCTGAAGGTGAAGACGTCGATGCCGTCGGTCTCGATGCGGCTGCCGTCGGCGGCGGTGCCGGTGAAGGTCCATTGCGAGGTGCCGAAATCGCCGTGCACGAAGTGCCGGCCATTGATCCAGTGCGCATCGGGCACCGCCTGCCAGGCACCCGCGAAAGCCTTGCGCACGGCCTCCGTGCCCACGTGGCGGGTGCCGCAGGCATCGGGGCCTGCAGCGGTCTGGAAGATGCAGTCCGGCGTCATGAAGCCCATCAGCGCATCGATGTCGTGGCGGTTCCAGGCGTCGCTGAAGGCGGCGAGGGTGTCAGTGGTCACTGAAGAGGAAGAAGGCTGGGCGGTCACGCGGGGAACTCCGGACGGAAGTAAGTGAATGGCGCAAGCCTAGGCAGCCGGGTGGCGGCGCGATAGGTCCAGATGGGGGGATTCGACCGAGCCAGAGCGCCACTGCAGCACCACCAGGGCACCACGAAGGGGGTGCCTGTCCTAAACTGCGGCGCACCATGCCCCCGAACCCGCGATCCACCCAGTGGGCGCAGCTTTTTGCGCTGCCCGACCAACCTGCGTTGCCATTGCAGGCGCGCCTGCGAACCGCGGTGGTGCAGGCGATCCTCGAAGAGCACCTCGCGCCCGGTGCGCCGCTGCCCTCGTCGCGCGAACTGGCAGCCCTGCTCGGGCTGAGCCGCAACACCGTGACCTCGGCGTACCTGCAACTGATCGACGAAGGCTTCCTGGAGGCGCGCCCGCGCAGCGGCGTGTTCGTGGCGCACAACGCGCGCCCGCTCTCCGCCGTGCATGCCGAGCCGCTGGTCGGCCGCAGCGGCCAGGCGAGCCAGCCGCCCGACTGGTCGGGCCGCGTGCTGCGCTCGCTGGTCGACAAGCCCACGCTGTCGAAGCCGGACCGGTGGCGTGACTACCCGTACCCTTTTGTCTACGGCAACTACGACCCGCAACTGTTTCCGACCGAAGACTTTCGCGAGTGCTGTGCGCGCAGCCTGGCCCGCTCGCAGCTGCCGCACTGGACGCCCGACTTCGAGACCGACGATGTGCCCGACCTCATCGAGCAGATCCGCACCCGCCTGCTGCCCAGGCGTGGCGTGTTCGCGCTGAAGGAAGAGATCCTCGTCACCATGGGCGCGCAGCACGCGTACTACCTGCTGGCCGAGGCGCTGTTCGATGAGCAGACGCGCGTGGGACTCGAAGAACCCGGCCATCCGCATGCGCGCAACAGCTTCTCGCTGCGGCAGCCGAAATGGGTGGAGGTCGATGTCGATGAAGACGGCCTCGTGGTCGATGCGCTGCCCGCCGCCGACTACATGTTCGTCACGCCCTCGCACCAGAGTCCGACCACCGCCACGCTGAGCCTGGAGCGTCGGCAGTGGCTGCTGCGCAAGGCCGAGCTGCAGGACTTCGTGATCATCGAGGACGACTACGAGGCGGAGAACCTGTACGAAGGTACGCCGATGCCTGCCTTGAAGAGTCTCGACAAGACGGGGCGGGTGATCTACGTGGGGTCGGTGTCGAAGAGTTTGTCGCCGGTGCTGCGGTTGGGGTTCATCGTGGCGCCTCGGGCGTTGATCAAGGAACTGCGGGTGATCCGGCATGCGATGGTGCGGCATCCGAGTGCGTTTCTGCAGCATGCGTATGCCTTGTTTCTTTCGCTGGGGCATCACGAGTCGCATGCGAGGCGGGTGAACCATGCGATGCAGGAGCGGCTGGCGATTGCGGCGCAGGCGCTGCGGGATCATTTGCCGGATTTTGAGTTTCGGCTGCCTTCGGGGGGGGCTTCGATCTGGGTTCAGGCGCCTACCTGGGTGGATGCGACGGAGTTGTCTCTCATGGCTCGGAGCCATGGGGTGCTGATCGAAGCAGGGGACGTGTTCTTTGCACGGCCGCCGTATCCGTGTCCTTTCTTTCGGCTGCGGTTGTCTTCCATTGCGGCCTCGCAGATTCCGGCTGGTATCCGGGCTCTTGGGATGGCTGTGGAAGAGTTGGCTTTGGCGCGGGGCGAGAAGAGAGCGGCTGGGCTTCGTACGCATTGATCTGATTTGTTTTCCGAGGCCGGGTCTCGCCCCGGCAGGCGACCTACTTTTCTTTGCTTCGCCAAAGAAAGGTAGGCAAAAGAAAGGCGACCCCACTGTCTGCGACCCTCCGCTTCGCTGCGGGCAACCTGCGGTGCTCGCGTTTCGCGGGGTCTCGCAGAACTCGCTTCGCTCAAACAGCTGCGAGCCCTGATCCGCGAAACGCTGCGCTCCTCGGCGCAGCCAGAGGGGCTTGGGAACCGAACGGGCCATCGCTTTGCTCGGCTTGCAGTCGGGCCTTTGCTTCGCTCGGCCACCGTGCCCCCACCCCAGCCCTCCCCCGGGAGGGGAGGGAGAAAGACAAGACGTGCGACACCGGGCCTGATGCATTGCTCCTTCCCCTTCCGGGGGAAGGCTGGGATGGGGGCACGACGGCGCTCGCTACATGGCAGCGCCTCAACGAGCGCCGCGTGCCCCCACCCCAACCCTCTCCCCAAGGGGAGAGGGAGCAATCCAAGCCGAGCGAAGCGAAGGCCCGTGAACTGGCCGAGCGCAGCGAAGGCGTGTTGGTCCCCAAAGCCCTTCTGTATGCGCCGAGGAGCGGAGCGTTTCGCGGATCAGGGCTCGCCCTTGTTTGAGCGAAGCGAGTTTGGGCGAGACCCCGCGGAACGTGAGCACCGCAGGTTGCCCGTAGCGAAGCGGAGGGTCGCAGACAGCAGGGTCGCCTTTTCTTTGCTTACGTTCTTTTGGCGAAGCAAAAGAAAGTAAGTCGGCCGCCGGGCCGAGACCCGGCCTCGGAAAGAAAAAGAAAGCACATCCCCAATCAAACCCCAGGCCCCGCGGCGAGGGCGACGGGGAGGCCGACACGCCCCGTCTGAGTGCCATATGCACCAGAACAAGGGTATTCACGGACAAGCTGGCTCTATCCCCACCGCGTCGCTGGTACTTCCTGGCTGCAGTCGTTAAGTGCAAAGTTGCTCCGATTCATCCAACGGAGAAACCCGATGACCCCGTCCCGCCGTCTCCCCCTCCAACTCGCCATCCTGGCCTCCGTCCTCACGCTGTGCGGCACCTCCTTCGCACAGCAAACCAAGGAACTCACCTTCGCCCACCAGGACATGCTGGTCCCCCTGCGCCTGATCATGGAATCCGGCGAGGTCGAGAAAGCCACCGGCTACAAGATCAACTGGCGCATGTTCTCCGGCGGCGGCGACGTCATCCGCGCGATGGCTTCAGGCGACGTGCAGATGGGCGAGACCGGCTCCAGCCCGCTCACCGCGGCAGCCAGCCAGGGCCAGGACATCAAGCTCTTCTGGATCTCGGCCGACATCGCCAACGCCGAGGCGCTCATCGCCCGCAACGCGTCGGGCATCAACAGCATGAAGGACCTGGCCGGCAAGAAGGTGGCGACGCCTTTCGTGTCGACCGCGCACTACCAGCTCATGGCCGGCATGAAGATGGACGGCGTGGACCCCAAGAGCGTCAACGTGATGAACATGCGCCCGCCCGAGATCGCCGCCGCCTGGGAGCGCGGCGACATCGACGCCACCTTCATCTGGGACCCGGTGCTCTCCAAGATCAAGGGCACGGGCAAGACCATCGCCACCTCGGGCAGCATCGGCAAGCGCGGCGCGCCGACCTTCGAGGGCATCGTTGTCAACGCCAAGTGGGCCGCGGCCAACGAGCCTTTCATGATCGCGTTCGTCAAAGCCCTGAACCGCGCCAACGAGGAATACAAGGCCACCGGCAAGAGCTGGACGCCCGATTCGCCACAGACCAAAGCGATGGCCAAGTGGACCAAAGCCGACCCGAAGGACGTGGGCGCGGCCATGGCGCTCTACACCTTCCCGACCATGGCCGAGCAGGTCTCGCCCGCGTGGCTGGGCGGCGGCGCGGCCAAGGCGATGGCGGGCACGGCGGCTTTCCTCAAAGAGCAGGGCCGCGTGCAGGAAGTGAAGCCCGACTACGGCGCGTTCGTGACCACCGTGTACGTCGACAAGGCGATGGGCAAGTAAGCCAGCAGTAACCAGATGCCCACGCTCGACATCCGCGACCTCACGGTCAACTACGCCGTCAAGGGCGGCACGCTGCAGGCGCTGGCGCCCGTCAACCTCACGATGCACGACGGCGATTTCGTCGTCGCGCTCGGTGCTTCGGGCTGCGGCAAGACGACGCTGCTCAACAGCATCGCGGGCTTCCTTCCGCCATCGACCGGCGAGATTCTTCTGGACGGCAAACCCGTCGTCGGCCCCGGTGCCGACCGCGGCGTGGTGTTCCAGAAGCACGCGCTCATGCCCTGGCTCAACGTGCGCGACAACGTGGCACTCGGCCTGCGCCTGGCCGGCATGGGCAAGACCGAGCGCGACCGCATCGCCGAAGACAAGCTCGCGCTCGTTGGCCTGCAGCAGTACGCAGACCGCGCGGTCTACGAACTCTCGGGCGGCATGCAGCAGCGCGTGGGCATTGCGCGCGCGCTGGCCAGCGACCCGGCCGTGCTGCTGATGGACGAGCCCATGGGGGCGCTCGATGCGTTCACGCGTGAACAGGTGCAGGAGATCCTGCTCAAGGCCTGGTCCAAGTCGAACAAGATGGTGTTCTTCATCACGCACTCGGTGGAAGAGGCGCTGTTCCTCGCGACGAGGCTGATCGTGATGAGCCCGAGCCCGGGGCGCATCTCGCACGTCTACGACAACGTGCCGTTCTCGCGCCAGTACCTCTCGCACGGCGATTCGCGCAAGGTGAAGTCCGAGCCCGAATTCATCCGCATGCGCGAGGAGGTCCTGTCGATCATTCATCATCGCGAGGCTGCCCATGCCTGAGGTCACCATCGCATCGCCCGTTGCTGCTGTTGTTGCCATGACGCCGCCTTCGAAACCCGCCGCACCGCCGCCACCCGCGCCCGGCGCCAAGCTCAAGACCAGCGCCTTCAAGGTGCCGGGCGAGGGCTCCAGCGTGGTCATCAGCGTGGTCACCGTGATGTCGCTGTTCGCGCTGTGGTTCCTCGTGACCAACATGGGTTGGGTCAAGCCGCTCTTCCTGCCGACGCCGCAGGCCGTGTTCCAGCAGTTCTACGAATACCTCACGGGCCAGGCCAACGACAAGCCGCTGTGGCAGCACTTCCTGGCGAGCATGTTCCGCGTGTTCTCGGCCTTCTTCCTTGCGTGCGCCACTGCCATTCCGGTCGGCATCGCGATGGGCATGAGCCGCTTCTGGCGCGGCATCTTCGATCCGCCGCTGGAGTTCTACCGGCCGCTGCCGCCGCTCGCGTACCTGCCGCTCATCATCATCTGGTTCGGCATTGACGAGCTGCCGAAGGTGTTGCTGATCTTCTTGAGCTGCTTCGCGCCGCTGGCACTGGCCGCGCGCTCGGGCATGCGCAGCGCGTCACAGGAGCAGATCAACGCCGCGTACTCGATGGGCGCGAGCTACATGCAGGTGATCCGCCACGTCATATTGCCCTCGGCGCTGCCCGACATCCTCGTGGGCATGCGCATCGCCATCGGCTTCGGCTGGACCACGCTGGTGGCCGCCGAGATGGTCGCGGCCAGCATGGGGCTCGGTCAGATGGTGCTGAACGCGTCGAACTTCCTGCGCACCGACATCGTCATCATGGGCATCATCGTCATTGGCGTGGTGGCTTATCTGTTCGACCTGCTGATGCGGTGGCTCGAGCGACGTCTCGTGCCATGGAAAGGGCGCATGTAGCCGGCGATACCGGCGACGCGGGCGGCAGCGCCGGCATCGTGGGCGGGTCGCCCAGCGGCATCATCGACTTCTCCAGGAAGTCGAGCATCGCGCGCATCGCCGCGCTGTTGTGGCGGCGCTGCGAGTACGCGGCATACAGCCAGTGGTCGCGCGGCATGTGCTCGCGCAGCACCGGCACCAGCGCGCCGCGCTCCAGGTGCGATTGCGCCAGCGGCTCCGGCACATAGGCCACGCCCACGCCGCGCAGCGCAAGCTCGATGAGCGCGATCGCATCGTTCGCTTCCATGCGGCTGTGCACCGCCACTTCGTGCGCGCGGCCGTCGGTCACGAAGGGCAGGTGCGTGGTCTGCATCAGCGCATAGCTCAGCACGTCGTGCCGGCCCATGTCCTCGGGCACCTGCGGAATGCCGCGCCTCGCCCAGTAGGCGGGCGATGCGCACACCACCATGTCGTACTGCACCAGCCGGCGCACGATGAGGTTCATGTCGTCGATGCGCCCGCCCGTCAGATGAATGTCGATGCCTTCCTCGATCAGGTCGATGGCGCGGTTGGTGAACACCAGGCTCACATACACATCGGGGTAGAGGTTGATGAACTCGGCGATCACATCCGACATCCAGCCCGCGATCATGCCGCTGGGGGCGCTCATGCGCAGCCGCCCGCGCGGATGCGAGCCGTGGCCCTGCAGGTCGTTGAGCGTGTTCTCGGCCATCGCCACCAGCTCGGTGCTGCGGTCCAGCAGCACCTGCCCGGCATCGGTGAGGCTCAGCGCGCGCGTGGAGCGGTTGAGCAGCCGCACGCCGCTGCGCGTTTCGAGTTCGGCCACATAGCGGCTGACCGTGGCCTTGGACATGCCGAGCGAGTCGGCAGCGCGGGAGAAGCTGCGACGAAACGCAACCTCGCGAAATGTTTTGATGAGATCGAGACCGTCCATGGATGCGCCCATTGTTCCAGCATCGGGGTTGGGGCTGTCAGCCGTAGGGGCATCCAGCAGGCTTTCTGCGGCAGGCAGATAATCCGCGCGGCGTGGCCGTCCCCCGCGGCCCGCCAGTCCCTTCGAGGAGACTCACGATGATCAGGATCAGGATCAGGATCAGGATCAGCGTCAACGGCCAGGCCCGCGAGGCCGACGTCGAGCCCAAGATGCCATTGCTCTGGGTGCTGCGCGACGTGCTCGACGTCAAGGGCCCGAAATACGGCTGCGGCATCGGCCTGTGCGGGGCCTGCTCGGTGCACGTGAATGGCGAATTGGTACGTTCGTGTTCATTCCCGGCCTCGGCGGCCGATGGCAAGAGCGTCACCACCATCGAAGGCCTCGCGGTGCGCGGCCAGCCGCACCCGGTGCAGGCCGCGTGGATCGAACACCAGGTGCCCCAGTGCGGCTACTGTCAAAGCGGGCAGATGATGGCCGCCGTCGCGCTGCTCAAGCAGAAGCCCAACCCCACCGATGCCGACATCGACGAGGCGATGACCAACATCTGCCGATGCGGCACCTACGCGCGCATACGGCCCGCGATCCATGCGGCCGCCGCGTCGATGCGAACGGCCGAATCGTCCGCCACACCGGCGAAGGGATAAGGCCATGACTGCATTCCTTCGCACATCGCGCCGCGAGTTCATCAAGACATCGGCCGCCGTGGCCGGCGTGGGTGGGGGCCTGACCTTCGGCTTCTTCCTGCCCACCGGACTCGCGCAGGCACAAGGCACTGCAGCTTTTGTGGCTACCGCACTGGCCGGCCACGAGGTCAACGCATGGGTCGTCGTGCGGCCCGACGAGACCATCGTCATCCGCTACGCGCGTTCCGAGATGGGGCAGGGCAGCATGACCTCCGCGCCCATGCTCGTGGCCGAGGAACTCGACTGCGACTGGCGCCGCGTGAAGGTCGAGTACGCCACCGCCAACCAGAACCTGCGGCGCAACCGCGTCTGGGGCGACATGGCCACCGTCGGCAGCCGCACCATCCGCCAGTCGCAGGACTACCTGCGCAAGGCCGGCGCCGGCGCGCGCGAGATGCTCGTGGCCGCCGCGGCGCAGCAGTGGAAAGTGCCCGCGGCCGAATGCACCACATCGCTCGGCACCGTCACGCATGCGCCCAGCGGCCGCAGCATCAGCTACGGCAAGGTGGCCACCGCCGCATCGAAGCTCGAAGCGCCGAAGGAGCCCAATCTCAAGGACCCGAAGGACTGGAAGCTCGTCGGCACCTCGGTGCGCCGGGTGGACATTCCCGCCACCGCCATGGGCGCGCAGCGCTACGGCATCGACGTGCAACTGCCCGGCATGCGCTACGCCGCCATCGCGCAGTGCCCCGTGTTCGGCGGCAAGGTAAAGAGCTTCGACGCCGCACGCATCCAGGGCCGGCGCGGCATCGTGAAGGTGCAGGCCTTCGACGAGTTCGTGGCCGTCATCGCCGACAACTGGTGGCGCGCGAAAGAGGCGCTGAAGGAGCTGCCCATCGAATGGGACTTCGGCGCGAATGCGGGCATGTCGAGCGCATCGATTCTGGACAACCTGCGCGCTGGCATCGCCGCGACCGATGCGGTGGTGGCGCGGCGCGAGGGCGATGGCGACCAGGCGTTCGCAAAGGCCGCCAAGGCCAAGCTCATCGAGGCCGAATACTTCACCCCCTACCTCGCGCATGCCACGCTCGAACCCCAGGTCTGCACCGCGTTGCTGAAGAACGGCAAGCTCGAAGTCTGGACCTCGACCCAGAGCGCCGACAGCTCGCTCACCGCCGCCGCCGCGGCCGCCGGCATCGCGCCCGAGAACGTCGAGCTGCATGCGATGCAGGTCGGCGGCGGCTTCGGCCGGCGCGGCGCTTCGCAGGATTTCGTGCGCTTCGGCGTGCAGGTGGCCAAGGCGATGGAGGGCACGCCGGTCAAGACGCTGTGGACGCGCGAAGAAGACACGCAGCACGACTTCTACCGCCCCATCAGCCTCATCAAGCTCAAGGCCGCGCTCGATGCCACGTCGGGGCAGCCGGTGGCGCTGCAGGCTCGCGTGTCGGCGCCTTCGATCATGGCGACCCTGTTGAAGATGCCGCTGCGCAACGGCGTCGACCCACAGGCGCTGGCCGCGATCGTCGACATGCCGCACAGGATTCCCAACCTGCAGATCGAGTACTCGAAACGCGACCTGAACGTGCCCGTCGGCTTCTGGCGCACCGTGGGGCATTCGCAGAACCCGTTCGTGCGCGAGTGCTTCATCGACGAACTCGCGCACGCGGCCGGCGCCGACCCCGTGGCCTACCGCCGCACGCTGCTGGCCGGCGCGCCGAAGGACCTGGCCATTCTCGAAGCGGTGGCGAAGGCGGCCGACTGGGGCAAGCCGCTGCCCCAGGGCGTGTTCCGCGGCGTGGCCGAGACCGAGGGCTACGGCAGCTACACCGCGGTGGTGGCGGAGCTGTCGGTCAGCCCGCAGGGCGAGGTCGCGATCCAGCGGCTGGTGCTGGGCATCGACTGCGGGCACGCGGTGAACCCCGACAACATCTCGGCGCAGATGCAAGGCAGCGCGGTGTTTGCGCTGACGGCGATGTTCATGGGCGAAGTGACGCTGAAAGACGGGCGCGTGGAGCAGTCGAACTTTCACGACTATCCGATGCTGCGGTTGTCGCAAATGCCCAAGGTGGAAGTGGTGCTTGCGCCGACGGGTGGGTTTTGGGGTGGGGTGGGCGAGCCCGGGCAGGCGTCGATCGTGCCGGCGGTTTGCAATGCGATCTTTGCGGCTACGGGGAAGAGGATTCGGGGGTTGCCGTTGAAGAATCAGGGGTTGTCGTTGAAGGCGTAGGTCTGGGGCGGTGCGAATGTTCGCGTGGCTATACTGCCGCCGTCGCGTCTAAAAAGGCGTGACCGGGATTGGACTCCCGAAGCATCTCTGCGACGAAAGCCGCAGTCACCCCGCAGGGTCTGCGGCTTTGTCGTTCGTGCCTCCAAGTTTTGGCGGCTCGACGGGCGGGCGCAAGCCCGGCCGGTTCTCGCAAGAGGTGCCCGGTAGTCCAACCCGTCGAGCTGCCGCCTCCGTTTGGACTCGGAAGCGGCGGTTTCAGCAAACCGCACCTCTTGGAGGCCATACATGGCTCACGCTCCCTCGTTCCCCGAATCTTCTGAAACCCTCAGCGCCGGATTGCTCGCGCTGCGGGCTTGCGATGACATTGAAAGTCTTCACGTTGTGCAGCGCGCATATGCGTGTCTCGAAAAGCTCATCGGGCCGCAGCACACGAGCGATATGGAAGAGGTCTGTCCGAGTCGGACCGAACTCAGCGCGTTGGTTGGGCTGGTCAATGAGGAGTTGCGGCGGCGGATCGAGATTGCCGATGCCACGATGCAGGTACTGCGCGTTGTCCTGATTGGAGGCGGTGCGAAGACTGCCTCTTGAGCGCGATCACGCATCAACTCTCGCCCGAGGAGTGAGCGGCTTTGAGGTCACGGACTGTGACCTCAAAGTCCGACAGCAGCTGCCGGCGCATGGCGCCATGTGTTCGCCGAGAGCCAGCATGAGAATTGGGCCCGACTTCTGGCCCCTGACTCAAGATGCTTTCAAGTCCTCGGCATACCCCGACAGAATTTTCTCGTCCAGGAAGTCAAGCCGCACCTTGAGGCGGGCCGCGTTTTCTGACGTCGGCTCTACGTTCACCGGAATCAGATGGTCTGTAGCTGCTCCACGCTCAGCTGCCTCAACCCACTCTTGCATCGCCCCTATATAGGCGTCGAGTGCCGTTGCTGGATTCGGGCAGTCTTCACCTGTGATGTAAGCAGGCGGAATATCTCCAGTTAGTACCCAGACCCAGTCTTCTCTCGCTTTTTGCGTCACAACGAACTTGAACAGGAAGACGCCAACGATGCCCGGGTAAGCAAAACCAATGCGATCTTCGATGATCGAATCGCACCAGACGAAGGATGTCAAGAACGCCCGAGCTTCTTGGTGAAGTGCTTTGATGGATTGGGCGTCAAGGTCAAAAGCACCGGCATTTGCGAAGTACTTGTTCCACTCGAAAGTCTTCGAAAGATCTGGCTTCAGGTTCATGGTTGGCTTCTAGAGGAACGAGAGTCTGACCCTGATTTTTTCCGAAGACGATGCCAAGCAGAAGGCAGAGGACTTCGTTTCACGCGCGTACGGTCGAGGCCATCCCGAGTTTGCAGCGATGGTCGAGAAGCAGACCAAGGTCGAGATGGAAACCGAGTGGTCGATCAGGCAGAGCATCGATGCGACCACAAAGCTCCAGACATTGCAGATGGAACGCGAGGACGACCGTCACCGGCAGTTGATCGACAGCATCGACAACGTTGCGCAGACGGTCGAGGAATCCAGTGCTTTCGCACGAGGCAAGAAGCTGGTCGAGCGCCATCCGTTCCTGACGGGGCTACTTGGCCCGTCGATCATCCGGAAGCTGTTTGGCCGGTGATGAACAAGGCCCAGCGGGGAGGCTGGGTCGCCAATCTAATCAGACGAACGGATTGGCCAGCCAACCGATTCAATATCACCAGTTACAACAAGATCGTGGACGACCTTTCTTATCACTGCCTGCGAGATCTCCTGCACCACGATCATGTTCTTCGCCCAGACGTACAGTCCGTTTGCGCATTCCCCGGTCTTCCCCCAACGAGCCATAAGCGTCACTAGGTTAGAGACAGTGAAGAAGGTCACGCTGTAAGCGCGGCCATCTGCAAGCTCGATGCGTACGTCAACGTTGTCATCTGTGGTCGGCTCATTAAGACCGGTGGGGAAGTGCAGAGAGAAATCCATCATTTACTTTCTTCCGAAGGCTTTGAGCACTTCGTTGATAACGGACTGCTGGTTGTCTTTATTTGACTTTCCCAGAATCTCAGTTCCGTTCGGTGTTTCCCGAAAATAGACACGGCTTCCGTCTATTCCACGAGCTTCCGATAGACCATCACCAATGGGCTTGCTACCCATTCCAGGATTGGTATTGCCTTGTCGAATCTGCTCTAGAAGTCGATCAATACCATCTTGATTGGATTTTCCGGCCTTCTCAGCTTCTCTCACCAGTCGAGGAGATTCTTTGATTCTCGACGTGACTGGCGGACAATTTGGTGTGGTGGCTCTTCCGCCGCCCCCGCCTCCAACCCCAGAGCCACCGCCTCCATCAAGTGGCTCAAGGTCAGTCGGCTTGCGGCCGATTCTTGGAGCTAGCCCATCAGGATCAACGTAGCTCAGCGGGTTTCCATCTACATAGCCAAATCGATTCCACCCACCGTCGAGCCCAATAGGGTCACTCTGTGTGTATCGCCCAATGGTCGGAATGTAGGTCCTGAACCCGTTGTAGAACAGTCCCGATTCCTCATCCGCATACTGCCCTGGATACCTCAGGTTGAACTTCACCTCCGAGACCCCCGTCGTGCCCGGATTCGGCGTCACCTCCAGATTCGCAAACCGGTTCTTCGCCAGCGTCGGCTTGTCTTCCCCGAACGCGCTGTAGCTCCACTGCCAGACCGCTTGTCCATCCGAGTTCGTGAGCTTGCGCGGCGTGTTCAGGTGATCGCTGTGCACCGCATACGTGGCGCCGTCGATCACTGCCGCAATCGGCATCGGCCCGTTGGCCGTGGGCAGGTAGATGTACTGCGCCTGGCCCGCGCTCTGCGTGCCGCCGCTGCCCACCTCCGCGATGAGCGTGCCTTGCTCGTCGTAGACATACGCATAGCCCAACTGCTCGGCCTGCGTGGTCGAGGGGCTCCACAGCTTGGTGAAGAACGCGATCAGGCTCTGCATGAAGCCCGGGTCGGCCTCGTCGCCCTGGCTGGGCGGGTACAGCGGCTCGGTCTTGAAGACGCGCTGGCCCAGTGCGTTGTGCGCGTAGCGCGTGGTCGGGCTGGTGTCGGTGGCGCCGGTGGTGGAGGCCGCGAGGCGCCCTTCGGCGTCGTAGGTGTAGCTGCGCAGGCCATCGCCGAGCAGGTCGCCGTTGGCGTTGTAGCCGTAGGTGACGCTGGTGTTGCTCGCGCCGTTGATGCTCTGAGTGAATCCCGAGAGGCGATTGCTCGTGGCGCCCACCGTGTAGGTGCGGCTGGTGCTCAGGCTGCCGAGCATGCGCGTGCTGCTCGAGCGGTTGCCGTTGGCGTCGTAGCCGAAGCCGGCGGTGTTGCCGGTGGCGTTGAAGCCGGTGATGCGGCCCACCGCGTTGTAGCCGACGGTCCAGGTGACATTGCCGCTGCCGATGGTGTTGTGCGTGGGATCGGCGTCGCCGGGCTGGTAGAGGTTCTGCGTGAGGCTGGTGATGCGGCCGGCGGCGTCGTAGACGTAGCTGCTGAACTCGGTGGTGGTCAGGCGGCCCGCGGTGTCGTAGACGCGGTAAGCCGCAAGGCCCGGGCTCGGGGTGAAGGCCCAGGTCCAGGCGATGGGTTGGCCCAGCGGGTTCCAGGCGACGTTGGTGACGAGCGGCGTGCCGTTCAGGCTCAGGCCCGTGAGGCGGCCGGTGCTGTCGTACAGGTGCGTGAGCGTCGGGCCGGCGGGATAGATGATCGCCGCCAGCGTGCCGCTGGCGTTGTACTCGTACTTGACCTGCTGCACGCTGCCTGTACTTGCGCCTGTCGCCAGGGTCTGCTTCTTCAAGGTCACGCGGCCGAAGGCATCGCGGGTGTACTCGGTGGTGCCGCTGCGGTCGATGATCTCCGACAGATACCCCTTGCTGTTGGCCGTGAGGTCGTAGCGCAGCGTGGTGGTCTTGCCGTCGGCGAAGACGAGGCTGGTGGGGCGGCCCAATGCATCGCGCGTGATCGTCGTCGCCTGGCCGAGCGCATCGGTGATCTGGCTGGGGAGGCCGAGGTTGTCGTACTGGGTGCTGGCGGTGCCGATGTCGGTGCTGGCTTCGGCAGTGGCGTTGCCTTGGGCGTCGCGGGCGTAGGTGGTGGCGATGCCCTTGAAATCCTTGGCTTCGGTGACGGCGTCGAGGGCGTTGTACTTCAGCGTGGCGGTTGCG
>NZ_JANLNM010000030.1 GCF_024701975.1 Variovorax sp. ZS18.2.2 | reverse complement strand
ACCTACAAGCCCTACGGCACCGTCGAGACCATCACGCTGCCCACCGGCCTCGTCCTTACCTACACCTACGACGCCGCCCACCGCCTCACAGGCTGGAGCAACAACCGCGGCGAGTCCGGCACCTACACCCTCGACGGCATGGGCAACCGCACCGCCGAGCAGATCAAGGACAGCGCCGGCAACATCGCATGGAACACGGCGCGCACCATCAACAACATCAACCGCCTCAGCGCCAAGACCGAAGGCCCGAACCAGGCCAGCTCCTTCGGCTACGACGCCAACGGCGAGCTGACCCGCACCACCAACGGCCTGAACCAGAGCACCAACTACGGCCTCGACGGCCTGCGCCGCGTCAAGGCCGTGACCGATGCGGCCAACGCAACCGCCACGCTGAAGTACAACGCCCTCGACGCCGTCACCGAAGCCAAGGATTTCAAGGGCATCGCCACCACCTACGCCCGCGACGCCCAAGGCAACGCCACTGCCGAAGCCAGCACCGACATC
>NZ_JANLNM010000002.1 GCF_024701975.1 Variovorax sp. ZS18.2.2 | reverse complement strand
ACCTTGCGCCGCACGGCAAGACCACGATGTCGCCGCAGCTCTTCCAGAGGCAATTGGATGCGGGCGCCTGGGGCCTGACCTTCGCGACTGTCACGCAGCTGGCCGTGGGCGTGGCGGCCGGGGCGCGGCGCACGCTCATTGCCAACCAGGTGGTGAGCGATGAAGACCTGGCGGGCATCCAGATGCTGTTGAGTGCGAATGCAGGTCTGCGCATCGTGTTCCTCGTTGATTCGCTGGCGCAGCTCGGCCTCATCGAAGACTGGGCCAAGCGCCACCCGGCGAGCGTACCGTTCGAAGTGATGCTCGAGATCGGTATCGACGGAGGACGCACCGGTTGCCGCACGCACGAAGAAGCGATTGCCGTTGCCAGCGCACTGCGTTCCAGCAACGCCGCGAAGCTGGTGGGCATCGAGAGCTACGAAGGCTTGAATGCCACCGGGTCCACCGAGGTGGACACAGCCTTCGCCAAGGCCCTGATGGACCGGATCGAAGCCATCGCACGCCACTGCGATACGCAGAAGCTCTTCGAGACCGACGAGGTGCTGGTCTCGGCCGGCGGCTCGGCCATCTTCGATCTCGTGGCCGGGCGCCTGAAGCCTGTGCTGGGTTCGCCCGTGCGGGGCCTGCTGCGCTCGGGCTGCTACGTCACGCACGACCACGGCTTCTACAAGCGCCTGGTCAACGCAGTGGACGAGCGCATGGGCTGCGGGTGCGGAGAAGGCCTGACGCCGGCGATGGAGGTCTGGGCCAACGTGCAGTCGCGGCCCGAGCCGGGCCTGGCGATTCTCTCGGTCGGCAAGCGCGACATTTCTTTCGACATGTCGATGCCCGTTCCCATCGCGCGCGCGGCACGCGGCGCCTTGCAGCCGCAAGCCGTGCCTGCGAGCTGGAGAGTCACCGCGCTCAACGACCAGCACGCCTATCTGCGCTGGGACGTGGCCGACGAAGCGCTGGCGCCCGTGGTCGGCGAACGTGTAGGCCTTGGCATCTCGCATCCCTGCACCACCTTCGACAAGTGGCACTGGATGCCCGTCGTCGAGAACGACTACCGCGTGAGCGATGCCGTGGTCATCCATTTCTGAGCAAGACAGCGAACCCCGCCATGAACACACAGAAGAACGGCGCCACATTGCTCGAAGGCGGCCTGGTCGTCGACGGCTCCGGCGGTCCCTCGTGGCCCGGTGACGTGCTGCTGCAAGGCGACCGCATCCTCGCGCTCGGCGAAGGCCTGCGCGGGCGGCTGCCCGAGGGCCTGGTGCTGGCCGACCTCGACATCGTCGATTGCCGCGCGAAGGTCATCGCGCCCGGCTTCATCGACGCGCACACGCACGACGATGCGATCGTGCTGCGCGACCCGCTGTGCCTGCCGAAGGTGTCGCAGGGCATCACCACGGTCGTTACCGGCAACTGCGGCATCTCGCTCGCGCCGTACCGCACGCCGCAGTCGAAGCCGCCGCTCACGCTGCTGGGCGCCGATTCGTTCCAGCACGCGACGATGGCCGAGTACCGCGCCGCGGTCGATGCAACGCAGCCTGCGCTCAACGTGGCGGCGCTCGTCGGCCACACCACGCTGCGCTTCGCGACGATGCAGGCGCTCGACCGGCCCGCTAGCGCGGACGAGCTTGCGCGCATGGAAGCGCTGCTCGACAGTTGCATGGCCGATGGCGCGCATGGCCTGTCGTCCGGTCTGTTCTACGAAGAGGCCTTCGCCGCACCCGCAGAGGAAGTGACCGCCCTCGCCCGCGTCGTGGCGCGCCATGGCGGCGTGTATGCCACGCACCTGCGCAGCGAGATGCAGCAGATCATCGAAGCGCTGCACGAGGCCGGCGACTCGGCCTTCAACGCGGGCGTGCCGCTGGTCATCTCGCATCACAAATGCGCAAGCCCCGCCAACTGGGGTCGCACCAAGGAGACGCTGCCGCTCATCGAATCCCTGGCAAAGCGCCAACAGATCGCCATGGACGTGTACCCCTATGTGGCCGGCTCCACCGTGCTGCGCGAAGACATGGTCGACGGCGTGATCGACGTGCTGCTGACCTGGTCCGAACCGTACCCCGAGATGACCGGCCGCTTGATCTCCGACATCGCACGCGAATGGGAAGTGACGCAGCAGGAAGCCGCTGTTCGGCTGAAGCCCGGCGGCGCCTGCTATTTCCTGATGCAGGAGGAAGACGTGGAGCGCGTCATCGCACACCCGCTCACGATGATCGGCAGCGACGGTCTGCCGCATGACAAGCATCCGCATCCACGCCTGTGGGGTGCGTTCCCGCGCGTGTTCGCGCGCTACTGGCGCCAGCGCCGCCTCTTCACGCTGGAGCAGGCCGTGCACAAGATGACCGGCATGACCGCGCGCAACCTGCGCATCGCCGATCGCGGCCTGCTGCGCGTCGGCACGATGGCCGACGTGGTGGTGTTCGACCCGGAGACCATCGCCGACACCGCGACCTACGACAAGCCGCACGGCGTGAGCGAAGGTGTGGAGCGCGTGTTCGTGAATGGCGTGCTGGCCTATCGCGGCGGCCAGGGCGAAGCGAAGGTGCTCGCGCGCGCCGGGCGGATGCTGACACGGCCCGCGCGGGCCGCGATCTGAGCGTCGAGCCCAGGCCCAGCCTTCCCGTAGAGTCCGCCCATGATCGAATCCACAACCCTCCGGTACTTTCACGAAGTCGCGGCCTTCGGCTCGGTGCGCGTCGCGGCGGAAAAGCTCTTCGTGGCCCAGAGCGCCGTGAGCCGGCAGATCGCGTTGCTGGAAGATGAACTGGGCGTGCCCGTCTTCGAACGCCATGCACGGGGCATGACCCTGACCGCGGCCGGCGAGCTTCTGCTTCGCTATGCACAGGACAACAAGACACAACTGGCCGACCTGAAGGGCCAGATTCACGAGTACGAGACGCTGGCCAAGGGCCATGTACGGGTCGGCTGCGTCGAAGGCATCCTGCATGGCTTGCTCTCCAACTTCATGCCGAGCTTCATCGCCACGCATCCGGGCATCACGTTCTCGCTCGACCTCATGGGGTCGCATGCGGTGGGAGAGTCCGTGGCGGAGCACAAGTACGACCTGGGCATCCTGTTCGGTGCCTCGCCGCGCCCCGACCTCATCGAGCTTCAAAAGATCGACCAGCCCCTGTGCGTGATCGCTTCGCCCGAGCATCGCGTCGCCCAACATCGCAGTTGCACGCTCGCGCAAGTGGCCGACATTCCCCTCGCACTGCCCGATCGGTCATTCGGCCTGCGCCAGCTGGTCGACCGCGTCAGCTCCAAGGGCAGGTTCAAGCTGAACATCGCCATCGAGACGAATTCGCTGTCCTTTGCGAGCCGGCTGGTGGCGGAGTCCGAGCTAATCACCTTCCAGCCCAGCGACGTCGTCGCTCCGCTGATCGAGGCCGGCAAGGTGGTGGCGATTCCACTCACGGATGCATCGCTGCGATCGGCGCGCGCGACGCTGGTCGCGAGCTACTCCCGGCGGCTGTCCCTGGCCGCCAATCACTTCTCGCAATCGCTGATCGCCTACATGCGGGGATGGCAGCGACCGCTGAAACCGGAGAGGAGCCGGAAGAAGTAGGCCCGCCTTTTCGATCGGCGAGGCGAGGCTTCAGTCCGCCTGCACGCCCGCAGCGCGGATCACCTTGCCCCACTTCTCCACCTCCGCCGCGAGGTGCGTGCGCAGGCTCTCGGGGGTCTGCTTGTCCAGCGGCACGATCTCCGAGCTGAGTTCCGCCAGGCGGTGCTTGACCATGTCGTCCTGCAGCGCAGCGCGCAAGGCCACGTTCAGCTTCTCGACCACGGCCGGCGGCGTGCCCTTGGGCGCGTACACGCCGTGCCATACCCGCACGTCGAAGCCCTTCAAGCCCTGCTCGTCGAGCGTCGGGATGTTGGGCATGCTCGACAGCCGCTTGGGCGTGGTCACGCCGAACACCTTCACGCGGTTGCCGTCCTTGATGACCGGCGCGGTCTGCGTGGTCTGGTCGCACAAGAGGTCGACCTGCCCGCCCATCAGGTCGTTGAGCGCCGGGCCCGCGCCCTTGTACGGAACCGTGGTCAGCTGCACGCCGATCTGGTTCATGAAAAGCAGCCCGCACAGTTGCGACACCGCGCCCACGCCCGCATTCGCCAGCGTGACCTTGTCCTTGTTGGCCTTCACGTAGGCCAGCAGCTCGGGGTAGGTGCTGGCGGGAAAGTCCTTGCGCGAGAGCAGCGTCATCGGCACATCGAGCACCTGGCCGATGTACTCGAAGTCCTTCAGCGGGTCGTAGTTGAGCTTCTTGTAGAGCGCGGGCGCGGTAGCCATGCCCATGTGGTGGATGAGGATGGTGTAGCCATTGGGCGCCGCCTTGGCCACGCGCGTCGGCGCGATGGTGCCGCCCGCGCCCACGGTGTTCTCGACGATCACCGTCTGTCCCAGCGACTTGCCCATGGGAATGGCCAGCATGCGCGCCACCACGTCGGTGGGGCCGCCGGCCGAGTACGGCACGACCATGGTGATGGGCTTGTCGGGCCAGTGCGCCTGCGCGGTCGCGGGCGATTGCGCGGCCATGAGGCATGCGCCCAGCGATGCGGCCAGCAGGGTTCGTGTTTTCCAGTTCTTCTTCAGGTTCACTTTTTGTCTCCTAGGTTGTTGGATCTGTCTTCTTCGTTCGTTCAGCGTCGTTCAGGGCGGCGGCTGCGCATCGAGCGCGAGCAGGCGTTCGGCGAGGCGCACCACCGGCGCATCGACCATGCGGCCGTCGAGGCTGACCACGCCGCCGCCCACGGACCGGATCGCGTCGATCACGCGGCGCGCCCATGCGAGTTCATCGGCGCTCGGGCCGAGTGCGGCATGCACCGAGGCGACTTGGTCGGGATGGATGCAGAGCTTGGCGCCAAAGCCGCCGCGGCGCGCGCGCGCCGTGTCGGCGGCGAGGCGTTGCGTGTCGCGCCAGTCGGCGGTCACGCCATCGATGGGTGCGGGCAGGCCGGCGCGGCGCGTGGCCAGCAGCAATGCGAGGCGCACCGGCACCAGTTCGGCTTCGTCGGCATCGCAGGCCAGGCCGATGTCGGCCTGGAAATCGAGATTGCCGAACGCGAGCCGGAGCACCTGCGGCGCTGCGGCGAGTTCATCGACCGCTGCGAGGCCCGTCGCCGATTCGATCAGGGGTACGAGCAGGCCTTTCGGGCCGATGGCTTCGGCCAGCCGCCGCAGATCGTCGGCATGCTCGGCCTTGGGCAGCACCACGCCTGCGATCAGGCCTTGCGCAACCAGCGCGGCCACTGCCGTGCGGTCGTCGTCGTGCCATGGCGTGCCGCTCGCATTGATGCGCACCAGCAAGCGTTGGCGGCCAGCTTCAGGCAACGCGGCGAACGAGGCCGCGAGGCCTCCGCGCGCCGACACCTTGCGCTCGGGCGCCACCGCGTCCTCCAGATCGACGATCACGCCGCCCGTGCCGGTGGCCAGCGCCCGCGCATGACGCTCGGGCCGGTCGGCGGGCACGAACAGAAAGGTGCGCGCCAGCGCGAGCGTCGAGTTCAAACCGCCCTCGCCTCGCGCAACGCCGCGATCTCCGCCTCGCCGCGGCCCAGGCTGCGCAGGATCGCCTCGGTGTGTTCCCCGACCGCCGGGATCGCATCCATGCGGTAGTCGAACGCACTCTGCCGCCCTGCCGGCAGCAGCGCCGGAATGTCGCCGGCGGGCGAACCCACCTGCCGCCAGCGGTCGCGCGCCTGCAGTTGCGGATGCGCCCAGAGCCCCGCCATGTCGTTCATGCGCGCATTGGCGATCTGCGCCGCGTCGAGCCGCTCGAGCACCTGCGCCGTGCTCAGTGCGCCGAAGGTCTCCACGATGATCGCGCGCAGCGCTTCGCGGTGTTCGTTGCGCCGTGCGTTGCTGTCGAAGCGCGCATCGCTCGCGAGTCCCGCCTGCAGCAGCACCTTCTCGCAGAAGGTGCGCCACTCGCGCTCGTTCTGCAGGCCCAGCATCACCGTGCCGCCGTCGCCCGCGGGAAACGGGCCATAGGGATAGATGGTCGCGTGCGAGGCGGCGCTGCGCGGCGGCGGCGGCGCGCCTTCGTAGGCGTAGTACATCGGGTAGCCCATCCACTCGGCGAGCGATTCGAGCATCGACACGTCGATGTGCGAGCCCTTGCCGGTCTTGCCGCGCTGGAGCAGCGCCGCGAGGATGCCGGTGTAGGCATACATGCCGGCCGCGATGTCGGCGATGGAGTTACCCGACTTGCATGGATCGTCCGGCGTGCCGGTGACCGACAGGAAACCCGCCTCGCTCTGGATCAGCAGGTCGTAGGCCTTCTTGTCGCGGTATGGGCCGTCTTCGCCATAGCCCGAGATGTCGCAGACGATCAGACGCGGATGCTTCGCCTGCAGCACGTCGGCGCCGAGCCCCATGCGTGCGGCCGCGCCGGGCGCAAGGTTCTGCACCAGCACATCGGCATCGGCGACCAGCTCCTGCAGCACCGCGAGCGCGGCGGGTTGCTTCAGATCGAGCGTGAGGCTTTCCTTCGAGCGGTTCACCCAGACGAAGTGCGAGGCCTCGCCGCCCACGCGTCCGTCGTAGGCGCGCGCGAAGTCGCCCACCTCGGGGCGCTCCACCTTGATGACGCGGGCGCCGAGATCGGCCAACTGCCGGGTGCAGAACGGCGCGGCGATCGCGTGTTCGAGCGAGATGACGGTGACGCCGTCCAGAGGTCTTGTCATGTATGTGTCTTTCCTCAAGCCAGCACGGCCGTGGCCTGCATCGTGAGCCAGCCGTCGGCGTCTTCGCCCCAGAGGCTGAAGGTCTTGTTGTCCGCAGCCGGCTTGCCATGGACGCGGAACGGCGCGATGTCGAAGGTCGGCCGCACGGCGCGGAACTCGAAGCGCGCGAGCTGCGCCCCCGGCACGTTGCGGCGCAGCAGGTCGACCAGCAGCGTCGCGATCAGCGGGCCGTGCACGATCAGGCCCGGATAGCCCTCGACCTCGGTCACATAGCGCCGGTCGTAGTGGATGCGGTGGCCGTTGAAGGTGAGCGCCGAGTAGCGGAACAGCAGCACGTCGTCAGGAACGATCTCGCGGCTAAAGGCGGCGTCCTTCGGGGCGGGCGTGGGCGGTGGCGCCTTCTCGCCGGGTGCGGCGGCGGCGCGGTAGACGATGTCGTGCTCCTCGGTCAGCGCAAGGCCGCGTTCGTTGCGCACCTCGTGGCGCACGAGCACGAACACCAGCTCGCCGCTGCGGCCGGCCTTGTGGGTGACCGAGGCGATGGTCGAGGTGCGCTCGATCCTGTCGCCGACCTGCAGCGGGTTGCCCGCTTCCCAATTCAATCGTCCACCCGCCCACATGCGGCGCGGCAGCGGCACGGGCGGCAGGAACCCGCCGCGCCTGGCATGGCCGTCCTCGCCGATCTCCGATTGGCGGTGATGCGGCAGGAAGTAGAGCCAGTGCCAGAGCGCGGGCAGGTGCGTGCCGGCTGCCGACGGCGCATCGTCGCGGTCGAGCGTGGCGGAGAGTGCGCGCACGGGCGCGGCCGTGATGTCGTCGGCCAGCGTCTCGCTGCGGCCTTGCCAGGCCTGGAGCTTCGCGAGCGCGTCGGCGTCGATCGATGGGATGAGGTTTACAGAGTTCATGCTTCTTCAATCGACCGCAGCGCCTGAGGCCTTGACGATCCGCGCCCACTTGGCGAGGTCGTCCTGCAGCAGTTTCGAAAATTGCTCGGGCGTGGTGGGCGCCGCGATCTCGACGCCCTGCTGGTCGAGCTTGTCGCGCAGGTCCTTGGCGGCCAGCGCCTTGCGCGTCGCGTCCTGCAGCGTGGCCAGCACGTCGGCCGGCACGCCCGCGGGCGCGAAGAGGCCGATCCACAGCGTGCCGTTGTAGCCCGGCACCGCCTCGGCGATGGTGGGCACGTCGGGCAGCACCGACGAGCGCCTGTCGCCACTCACGGCCAATGCGCGCAGCTTGCCGGCCTTGATGTGCGAGAGCGCCGAAGGCAGGCTCGCGAACACGATGGGCAACTGCCCGCCCAGCACGTCGTTGAGCGCCGGCGCCACGCCCTTGTAGGGCACGTGCTGCATCGAGATGCCCGCCATGCTGTTGAGCATTTCGCCCAGCAGGTGGTTGAGCGTGCCGTTGCCGGCCGAGGCGTATTGGTAGTTCGCGCCCTTCTCCCGCGCGAGCTTCAGGAACTCGGCGAAGTTCTTCGCTGGGAACGTGGGGTTCACGAGCAGCACGTTGGGCACCGCGCCGATCAGGCCGACGGGCTTGAAGTCCTTCACCGGATCGAAGCCCGGGTTCTTGTAGAGCGCCGGGTTGATGGCCTGGCTGCTGCTGATGGTCATGAGCAGCGTGTAGCCGTCCTTCGGGCCCTTGGCGACCAGCTGCGTGCCGATGTTGCCGCCCGCGCCGGGCCGGTTGTCGACGACCACGCTGGCGTTGTTCATCACCTCGCCGAGCTTCTGGCCGACGAGGCGGCCGACGATGTCGTTGGTGCCGCCCGCGGCCTGCGGCACGACGAGCGTGATGGGGCGCGAGGGATACGGCTGTGCGGTGGCGGGGCTCGCGGCAATCAGCGTGGCTGCGGCGGCGAGCGAAAGAAGCGCGAGGGCGCGGAATGTCATTGTCTTTGTCTCCATGGCCGCATGGTCCTTCGCCATGGCACCGCGCGCAATCTGCGATTTCGGAACCCAGGCTTCTGGATTTCCGAAGGCTTGGCTACGATGCGCCATGCTTTTCGACCTGACCGACCTGCGCCTTTTTGTCGCCACCGCCGAACTCGGCAACCTCACGCGGGCGGCGGAGCGGCAGCACCTGTCGCTCGCCGCGGCCAGCGCGCGCATCAAGGCGCTCGAGACGCAGGCCGGGCTGCAACTGCTGCAGCGCGAGGCACGCGGCGTGCGCCTCCTTCCACCGGGAGAAGCCTTTCTTCACCACGCACGCCTGGTGCTGCACCAGACCGAACAGCTGCGCGACGACCTGCTCGAATACGGCGGCGGCCTGCGCGGCCATCTGCGCGTGTTCGCCAACACCACCGCGGTGACTGATTTCCTGCCCGAAATCCTGCCGGGCTTTCTCGCGCAGAACCCGCGCATCAACGTCGACCTTCAGGAAAAACCGAATGCTCAGATCCCGCGCGGCGTGCTCGACGGCCGCGCCGACATCGGCATCGTCGCGGGCCGCGTCGACACGCTGGGGCTGGAGGCGATCCACTTCAGCACTGACCGGCTGGTGCTGGTCACCTCGCGCAAGCACCGCTTCGCCAAGCGCCGGAAGATTTCATTCGCCGAGACGCTGGACGAAGACGCGATCGGCATGCAGCAGGGCAGCACGCTGCAGACCTTTCTCGCGCAGATCACCGACAACCTCGGCAAGCGCCAGAAGCTGCGCATCCAACTCGGCAGCTTCGATGCGATGTGCCGGATGATCGGCAGCGGCGTGGGCATCGGCGTGGTGCCCGAGTCGGCGGCGCGGCGCAACCGGGAGAGCATGCAGCTCGCGCTGATCGACCTCGCCGATGCGTGGTGCGTGCGGGAGCGGTATCTGCTGGTGCGCAACCGGGCGGCGCTGCCGGTCTACGCACAGGCGCTGGTGGACACGCTGTGCCGGCATTACGCGGCGGGCGAAACGGCTTCGGCGAACGCCTGAAAAGCCTTTTTCTTGTGGTATTGCGCCAACTTGCAGGCGGCATCTCAGGCCTGCGATCTCATCCCCATTTTCTGTGCACAACTTTGGGGACAACTCATGTGGAGCCTTGTAAAACGAATTTAACTCGTTGTTTTACAAAGGGATTCCACACTTTGCTTAAAAATCAGGCGGTGAACAAGTCGGGCTGCGGTGCTCAGCCCGCCGCGCCGAGCTTGTCCTGCGTCCGGGTGTCGAAATCGCCGGCGTCGTGGCGCTCGTGCAGCTGGCTCTCGGGCTGGCCCCAGGCGCGATTGACCATGCGGCCGCGCTGCGCCGCGGGGCGTTGCGCGATCTCCTCGTTCCAGCGCAGCACGTTCCTGTATTCGCTCACCTGCAGGAACTCGCCCGATTCGTAGAGCTGCCCCTTGGCGAGCGCGCCGTACCAGGGCCAGACGGCGATGTCGGCAATCGTGTAGTCGTCGCCGGCCAGGTATCGGCTTTCGGACAGCCGGCGGTCGAGCACGTCGAGCTGGCGCTTCACTTCCATCGCGAAACGGTCGATGGCGTATTCGATCTTCGTCGGCGCGTAGGCATAGAAGTGCCCGAACCCGCCGCCCAGGTACGGCGCGCTGCCCATCTGCCAGAACAGCCACGACAGGCATTCGGCGCGCGCCGCCCGCTCGGTCGGAAAGAACGCGTTGCCGAACTTCTCGGCCAGGTACTGCAGGATCGCGCCCGACTCGAACACCCGGATCGGCGTGGCGCCGCTGCGGTCCATGAGCGCGGGTATCTTGGAATTCGGGTTCACCGCCACGAAGCCGCTGCCGAACTGGTCGCCCTCGCTGATGCGGATCAGCCAGGCGTCGTATTCGGCGCCCGCATGGCCCAGCGCCAGCAGTTCTTCGAGCATCACCGTCACTTTCACGCCATTGGGCGTCGCCAGCGAATAGAGTTGCAGCGGGTGCTTGCCCACCGGCAGGTCCTTCTCATGGGTGGCGCCTGCGATGGGGCGGTTGATGTTCGCGAAGCGGCCGCCGCTTTCCTTGTTCCAGGACCAGACGGTGGGCGGCGTGTAGGCGGTCGTGCCATTCATGCAATGAATCCCGGGAGTTGGACAGACGATGATCATTCTCTATGACTGCGCCACCGCGCCGAGTCCGCGCCGCGCGCGCATCCTGCTTGCAGAGAAGGGCATTGCCCACGAGACGGTGCAGGTCGATCTGGTTCGTGGTGAGCAATTGGGCGACGCCTACCGCGCGATCAATCCGCAGTGCACGGTGCCGGCGCTGCACACCGAGGAAGACGGCCTGCTGACCGACAACGCCGCCATCGCGGCCTGGCTGGAAGCGCGCTACCCCGAGCCGCCGCTGCTGGGCCGCACGCCCATCGAAAAGGCGGAGATCGCCAGCTGGAACTGGCGCATCGAGTTCGAGGGTTTGCTGCCGATTGCCGAGGCGCTGCGCAACAGCTCGCCCGCCATGGCCGACCGGGCCCTGCCCGGCCCAATGAACTACGCCCAGATTCCCGAACTCGCGCAGCGCGGGCTGACGCGGGTGCAGCACTTTTTCCAGACGCTGAACGACCGGCTGGCCGGCCGCGAATTCGTCGCCACCGACAGGTTCAGTCAGGCCGACGTCACTGCCGTGGTGGCGGTGGACTTCGCGCGCGTCGTACGGGTCAAGCCCGGCGAACAGCACCCCGAGATCGTGCGCTGGCGCGCGGCGATGGCCGGGCGGCCATCGATGTCGCGCTGAGCGGCAACGACGGCGCCCTTGGCGATCAACGCTCGATGGTGAGCGCGACGCCCATGCCGCCGCCGATGCACAGCGAGGCAATGCCCTTCTTG
This sequence comes from Variovorax sp. ZS18.2.2, assembly GCF_024701975.1. Lineage (GTDB taxonomy): Bacteria > Pseudomonadota > Gammaproteobacteria > Burkholderiales > Burkholderiaceae_C > Variovorax. The sequence continues at coordinate 697,341 of NZ_JANLNM010000002.1, read as the reverse complement.
GCGTTCTGGCGCTGCATTTCGTGCAGCAGCGTCACCAGGATGCGGCAGCCCGACGCGCCGATCGGGTGGCCGATGGCGATCGCGCCGCCGTTCACGTTGACCTTGTTCACGTCCCAGCCCATTTCGCGGTTCACCGCGCAGGCCTGTGCGGCGAAGGCTTCGTTGATCTCGAGCAGGTCGAGGTCGGCCGCCTTCCAGCCGGCGCGCTGCAGCGCCTTGGTCGATGCGGGCACCGGGCCCATGCCCATGATGGCCGGATCGAGGCCGGCGGTGGCGTAGCTGGCGATGCGGCCGAGCGGCTTCAGGCCGAGCGCGGCGGCCTTCTTGGCCGTCATCACCATCACGGCGGCAGCGCCGTCGTTCAGGCCCGAGGCATTGCCCGCGGTCACGCCGCCGGCCTTGTCGAAGGCGGGGCGGAGACCGGCCAGACCTTCGGCGTTGGTCTTGCGGTTGATGAATTCGTCCTGGCTGAAGACGATCGGATCGCCCTTCTTCTGCGGAATGCTCACGCCGACGATCTCGTCCTTGAACTTGCCGGCATCCTGCGCGGCGGCCGCCTTGGTCTGGCTGGCGAGCGCCAGTTCGTCCTGCGCGGCGCGGTCGATGCCGTACTTCTTGGCGACGTTCTCGGCGGTGATGCCCATGTGGTACTGGTTGTAGACGTCCCACAGGCCGTCCACGATCATGGTGTCGACCAGCTTCCAGTCGCCCATGCGCTGGCCGTTGCGCGAGTTGGGCAGCACGTGCGGTGCGGCGCTCATGTTCTCCTGGCCGCCGGCGATGACGATCTCGCTGTCGCCCGTGGCCACGGCCTGCGCGGCCAGCATCACGGCCTTCAGGCCCGAGCCGCACACGGCGTTGATGGTGAGCGCCGGGGTTTCCTTGGCGCCGCCGCTCTTGAGCCACGCTTGGCGCGCGGGGTTCTGGCCGGCACCGGCCGCCAGCACCTGGCCCATGATGGCCTCGCCGACCTGCTCGGCCGTGAGGTTGGCGCGCGCGATCACTTCCTTGATGACCAGGGCCCCCAGCTCGGTGGCAGCAATGCCGGCGAGCGAGCCGCCGAACTTGCCGACCGCAGTGCGTGCAGCCGAAACGATGACGATGTCTTCCATGAGGTTCTCCGTTGAAGTGATGTTGAAGTCGTGGTTGTCAGGTCGGTTCAAGCTCGTGCCTTGACGTAGCGCCCCGGTGCCGGCTCGATGGCCTTGTAAGCCTTGCCGTTGCCGTAGGTCTTGGGGGCGGCAACCTGCTTGCCCGCGTGGCCCTTGAGCCATTGTGCCCAGTCGGTCCACCAGCTGCCGGGATGCTCCTCGGCCCCCGTCAGCCATTCGGCCTGTGTCTTCGGAAACTTGCCGTCGTCGCGGATCCAGTGGCTGCGCTTTTTCTTGGCGGGCGGATTGATCACGCCGGCGATGTGGCCCGAGGCACCCATGACGAAGCGCTTCTTGCCCGGCAGCAGTTGCGTCGACGCATACGCGCCGCCGATGGGCACGATGTGGTCTTCGCGCGAGCCGTAGATGTAGGCCGGGATGTCGATCTTGCCGAGGTCGATCTTCTGGCCGCACACCGTGAGCGCATTGGGCTTGGCGAGCTTGTTCTCGTGATAAGTGTTGCGCAGGTACCAGGCGTAGAACGGACCCGGCAGGTTGGTGGCGTCGCTGTTCCAGTAAAGCAGGTCGAAGGGCGGCGGTGTTTCGCCCTTGAGGTAATTGCCGACCACGTAGTTCCACACGAGGTCGTTGGGGCGCAGGAAGCTGAAGGTGGAAGCCAGGTCGCCGCCGGGCAGCAGGCCGCCCTTGCCCAGCTGCATTTCGCGGTACGCGACCATCGTCTCGTCCACGAAGATGTCGAGGATGCCGGTGTCGCTGAAGTCGAGAAACGTGGTGAGCAGCGTGACCGAGGCGGCCGGCTTTTCGCCGCGCCCCGCGAGCACGGCCAGCGCGGTGCTCAGGATGGTGCCGCCCACGCAGAAGCCGAGCGCATTGATCTGCTTGCTCCCGCTGATGTCCTGCACCGTGTGGATCGCCTGGATCGCGGCGTTCTCGATGTAGTCGTCCCAGGTGGCCTTGGCAAGTGATTCATCGGGGTTGCGCCAGCTCACCACGAACACGCGATGGCCCTGCTCGTTCGCATAGCGGATCAGCGAGTTCTCGGGCTGCAGGTCGAGGATGTAGAACTTGTTGATGCACGGCGGCACCAGCAGGAAGGGCCGCTCGTACACCTTGGCGGTGAGCGGCTTGTATTCGAGCAGCTGGAAGAACTCGTTCTCGAACACCACCGCGCCCTCGGTGGTCGCCACGTTGCGCCCCACTTCGAAGGCGCTCTCGTCGGTCATGCTCAGGTGCCCTTGCTTCACGTCGTTGAGCAGGTTCTGGATGCCCTTGGCGATGCTCTCGCCCTGCGAGTCGATGGCCTTCTTCTGGGCCTCGGCATTGAAGGCCAGCGAGTTGCTGGGAGAAGAAGCGGCCATCCATTGCTCGACCGCGAAGCGCAGGCGCGCCTTGGTCTTTTCGTCGGCATCGATGGCCTCGGCCATGTTCAGCATCGTACGGCCGTTGAGCAGGTACACGGCCGCCGAGAAGGCTGCGAGCGGGTTGCTGCCCCATGCATCGGAGGCGAAGCGCTTGTCGCCTTCGGGCTTCGCCTGGAAACCCTGGCCCCAGAGCGCGGTGGCTTCCGCGACGTACTGCTGCTGGATGGACTGGAGCTTCTGGGGGTCGATGGCGATCTTCGGCAGATCGGGCATCTTTGCACCCCCCGGCATCTGCGGCATTTGCGGCATCTGCCACAGGGGACTGCCGCCGACATCGAAGGCCGAGGCCCCCTTCGCGGCGGACTGCTGGAACGATGCCAGCGCCTGGGTCCATCCCTCTGAAAGTGCCTGCTGAAAGGGCGCGAATGCATCCGCCCCCGTCGCTTGTTGCTTCATCATGTCTCCTGGTCCTCGCCTGAGTCGAATCCGGATGGGTGCGTGTTTTGAGTATCCTGCATTCGCACGGCACCGACAACGCCGCTCTTTCCTCTTACCGACTGAAACCTCTCGTGTTCATTCATCTGGTCGTGATCGGCTGGCTCTACGTCGTCGTGATGATGGCGGTGGCCGAGGCCACCAACACCACGGGTACCGTGCTGGGTGCCATCTTCACATTTCTTTTGTACGGATTGGCGCCCGTGGCACTGGTGGTTTACCTGATGGGAACGCCGGGGCGGCGCCGCGCGATCAAGCAGCGCGAGGCCGAAGCGCAGGAAGCGGCACGCCGCGCCGCCGCGGAAGCAGCGACAAAAGAACCGGAAGACTCAGGCCTTCCAGACCAGCGCGGCGAAGCGCCCGCTGACGCCGTCCCGCCGGTGCGAAAAGAAACGTGACGGATTGCTGACAGTGCACCACTCATCGCCACCGTCATTGCCATACACCGCATCGACACCCGCGGCCCGCAGCCGCTGACGCGCAAGGGCGGGCAGGTCCGCCAGCCATTTGCCGGGTGCGCCCGCAGGCTTGAAACAGTTTGCAGCTTCGGGCGCATGTGCCTCGAAAGCCGCTTTCACCTCTGCACCGACTTCGAAGGCCTTCGGACCGATACACGGGCCGAGCCATGCGATGACCGTGCTGGCGCCATGCGCGGGTCCCGCCTGCGGCTCGGACGCGAAGCAGCGGGCCGCCTCCTCGAGCACGCCGCCGGCAAGACCGCGCCAGCCCGCGTGCGCGGCAGCCACCCTTTGGCCCGATTCGTCGGTGAAGAGCACGGGCAAGCAGTCCGCAACCATGATGGTGCAGGCCAGCCCGACCGCCGTGGCATTGCAGGCATCGGCCACCACGGCATCGCGCACGAGCGCCGATTCGGCATCGAGCGTCACGACGCCCGTGCCGTGCACCTGCTGCAGGAAGACCGGCCGCGCGGCAATCGCTTGCCCGAGACGACGGCGGTTCTCTGCGACATCGGCCGCCAGGTCACCCACGTGATCGCCGAGGTTCAGGCTCTCGTAGCGGCCGTGCGAAACGCCGCCATCGCGCGTGGTGCACACGGCCCGCACGTTCGACGGTGCGGGCCAGTCCGGCACGAGCCAGCGCGGATCGATGACGGCGGCGTTCAATCTCAGGCTTCCGCGTCGGGTGCTTGCGAAGGCTGCGCGCGCTGGAAGGCCTCCAGCTGCATGCAGGCGTCGAAGGCGGCCATGCTGCGCGGCAGGCCGCTGAAGTCGCAGTCGAAGCGGCGGCCGTTGAAGACCTGCGGCACCAGGCAGCAATCGGCCAGCGTCGGTGTGTTGCCGTAGCAGAAAGTGCTGCCCGGATGCAGCGCGAGCTGGCGCTCGAAGGCCTCCATGCCGTCGCGCACCCAGTGGCGGTACCAGGCGTTCTTGGCTTCGTCGTCGAGCTTCAGGTTCTTCACGAGGTACTTGAGCACGCGCAGGTTGTTGAGCGGATGGATCTCGCAGGCGATCGATTGCGCCAGCGCGCGCACGTGGGCACGGCCTACCGGGTCGCTCGGCAGCAGCGGCGGCTCGGGGTGCGTCTCGTCGAGGTATTCGATGATGGCCATCGATTGCGAGAAGCGCTCGCCTTCGTCTTCGAGCAACGGCACGAGCTTGTCGGCCGAGATGGTGGCGTACGGACCGGTGCGGTGATCGCCGCGCGCGATGTGCACGGGAACGTACTCGTAGTCGAGGCCCTTCAGGCTGAGGGCAATGCGCACGCGGAACGAGGAGGAGGAGCGGAAATAGTTATGCAGCTTCATGATTTTCCAAGGATAGCGCTCACCGGGACGCTATGAACGCGGGGTGGCCTGCAGCACGCAACGCAAGTCGCGCAGCCCGGCCTTCGGTGTGAGTTGGTGCCATTCGTCCAGGATGCGGCGCACGTCCGCCTCCTCGCGCGCGGCAATGCCGACGTGCCACGGCCCGAAGGCCTCGGGCGGCTCGCCGGGCGCATGGTTGTGCTGGCCGTCGGGCCGGCCTTCGGAGCAGGCCTTGCAGAGCACCTGGATGCTGGTGGTCCAGTTCTCGGCGGCGGAACCGGCGGCTTCGAAGCGCTGGATGAGCGCGCCGATGTCCTCTTCTTTCGCATCGTCGATCGAGACCTCGTAGGTCGAATAGTCCGAGGGTGCGATGAGTTCCAGCGCATCGAACACCGGCACATCTCGCTCGCCACGCTTGCGATAGCCGTTGGCCGCGCCGTCGTGCAGCACCAGGTCGCCGTAGCGGTGGCCACAGGCGGGCGTGGGCACGTTGCGCAGGATGGCGCGCGCCGGGTCGATGCGGTCCGACCAGACGATGTCGCTGGCCTCGTCGCCATGCACGCGGATCGGCGTGAGGCCGATGAAGAAATCGACCGGCCCGTCGCCATCGGGGACCCGGATGCCGTACTGCTGCCAGGCGCGTCGCGCCGTCGCCCAGTCGCCGAGCGCGGTGGCGGCGATGCCCAGGTTCCACAGCGCGCCCTGGTTGTCCGACTTGCATTGCACGGCCCGCGCGTTCGCCTGCAGCGATGCGGCCCATTCGCCGCGGTACTTGTGGATGAGGCCGGTGTTGTACCAGGGCACCGACCAGCCGGGATGGATGGCGCTCGCCTGGGCGTAGGCCTCCAGGGCGCCGTCCTGGTCGCCCTCCTCGTTGCGCCGGCGGCCGAGTTCGTTGAAGGCAGTGGCTTTGCCGGCTTTGCCGATTCGGATGGGCATGGTGTGGCGGAGAAAATCGGGGAAACAGCGCAAGGGAAACGCAGGGCGCCTATTGTGAGCCGCCCGAAAATCCCCGGTCCGGCGCTCCGGCAACCGCGCCCTGCCTCTGGCACACTGCCGGTCTCCCCTCCCGTTTCGCTGAAAAAGGACACCTCGCAATGGCTTCCGAGTTTGTTTTCGCCCCGCCCGCCACCGTTTCGGTTCCGGTGGCCGGACAGCCCGCCCGCTTTCCGGTGCACCGCATCTACTGCGTGGGCCGCAACTACGAAGATCACGCCAAGGAAATGGGGTTCACCGGCCGCGAACCGCCCTTCTTCTTCATGAAGCCCACCGACGCGCTGGTGGTGGTCGACGAAGGCCAGACCGGCACCATGGCCTACCCCTCGCTCACCAAGAACCTGCACCACGAGATCGAACTCGTCGTCGCCATCGGCACGGGCGGAAAGAACATCTTGGCCGCCGATGCGCACAAGCACATCTACGGCTACGCGGTCGGCCTGGACATGACGCGCCGCGACCTGCAGGGCGAGATGAAGAAGCAGGGCCGCCCCTGGGACATCGGCAAGGGCTTCGAGCAGAGCGCGCCCATCGGCCCGATCGTGCCGGTGGCTGCGGCCGGCGATGCCGAGAACGCCGAGATCTCGCTGCAGGTGAACGGCACCGACCGCCAGCGCAGCACCGTGAGCAAGCTGATCTGGAACGTGGCCGAAACCATCGAGCACCTGTCGGCTGCCTGGGAGTTGCAACCCGGCGACCTGATCTACAGCGGCACGCCCGAAGGCGTGGCGGCCGTGGTCTCGGGCGACACGCTCGTGGGCAAGGTCGCCGGCCTGCCGACCCTAACTGTCAAGATCGCCTGAAGACGGCACCGCCCATGCTCCTGCGCGTCCCCATCAAGCACTGCAAGAACTGCGGCACCGCGGTGGTCTACCGCATCCCGGACGACGGCGACACCAAGCCGCGCGCCGTCTGCCCGGCCTGCCACACGATCCACTACGAGAACCCGCTGAACGTGGTGGGCACCATCCCGGTCCTGGGCGACAAGGTGCTGCTGTGCAAGCGCAACATCGAGCCGCGCTGGGGCAAGTGGACGCTGCCCGCGGGCTTCATGGAACTCGAGGAAACGACCGCCCAAGGGGCAGCCCGCGAGACCGACGAAGAGGCCGGTGCGAACTTCGAGATGCAGGGCCTGTTCTCGGTGATCAGCGTGGTACGCGTGGGGCAGGTGCACCTGTTCTATCGCGCCCGGCTGCTGGACGACAAGTTCGATCCCGGCCACGAGACCATCGAAGCGAAGCTCTTCACCGAGGAAGAGATTCCCTGGGACGAGATCGCCTTTCGCACCGTGCGCGAAACCCTGGAGCACTTCTTCGAAGACCGCCGCCGCGGCAGCTTCGACCGCGTGCACGAACTCAGCATCGTTTGACGAACCTCATGAACAAGACACTCCGCGCCACCCTTCTCTGCAGCGCCAGCCTCGGTTTTGCGCTGGCGGCTTCTGCGGCCAAGGCGGAGACAGTGGGCGAAGTCGACACCGCCTTCAAGCTCATCGGCCCCGACCACAAGATCGTGATCGAGGCCTACGACGACCCCAAGGTCAACGGCGTGACCTGCTATGTCTCGCGCGCCAAGACCGGCGGCATTGCCGGCGCCTTCGGCGTGGCCGAGGACAAGGCCGAAGCCTCCATCGCCTGCCGCCAGGTCGGGCCGGTCAGCATCACGCAGCCGCTGCCCAAGCGCGAGGAGGTGTACAGCGAGCGGCTCTCGGTGCTCTTCAAGCGCCTGCGCGTGGTGCGCATGGTCGATGCCAAGCGCAACACGCTGGTCTACCTCACCTACTCGGACTTGCTGATCGACGGCTCGCCGAAGAACAGCGTGACCGCGGTGCCCATCGATCGCGGCACGCCGATCCCGCTGAAGTAACGATAGCCCTTCGCGCATTCCGCTCTTCCGGAAGGTGCGCACGAGTTTGCTAGCATCGTCCGCATGGCGCGCCCGGCGTGCCAGACCGCAGGAACCCTCCGCAACGAACCCGTTCCAACAGCGCCATGCAAATCCAGACTTTTCTTTTCCGCACCGGTGCCGCAGCACTGATTGCCGCCGCCCTCGCCGCCTGCGACACCACGCCCCTGACGCCGGCACGGCCCGGCCAAACCGTCACGCCGCCCCCGGCGAAACAGGCGCTCTTCATCCGTCCCGCGAGCGGCACCACCATCGCCCGCTTCGACGGCGTGCGCAACAAGGGGCTGGACATCGCGGGCAACCTCGGCGACCCGATCGTCGCGTCGGCCGATGGCCGCGTGGTGTACGTGGGCAGCGAACTGCGCTCCTACGGCAACATGGTCATCGTCAAGCACAACGAGACCTTCCTCACCGCCTACGCGCACGCACAGACCATCCTCGTGAAGGAAAACGCGGTCGTGCGCCAGGGCGAGAAGATCGCCGAGATGGGCCGCAGCGACGCCGATCGCGTGAAGCTGCATTTCGAGATCCGCAAGAACGGCACCGCCGTCGACCCCGAGCCCTACCTCAACGGCCGCCTGCAGCAGTAACGCCCCGGCGTTCATCATCTCTTCAGGTTGCCCGTCCGGTACGGGACTAAGCTCCTCGCCACCGGGACAGGGCGCGTCTTGCCGTCCGTCCCCTCGACATGGAGAACAAACTTGCGCCTGAGCCTGATTCTTTGGGGCGGTCTTCTGGCCTTGTGCCTCGCGGGTTGTGAAACGACCCGCCACAGCCGCGATCGCGACTACGACTACTACGGCCGTCCGCCGCCGCAACCCTACTACTACGAGCCCGAAGAGCCGCGCGAGAGTCCGAGGCTGAGCGACATGCAAAAGCGTGCCCTGGACAACTGCATCGTGCTGCCCACCCGCCACGACCGCGCCCGCTGCCGCGCGACGGTCATGTCGACCGTCCGCTAAAGCAGGCTCTCGGGCACCAGCGGTGCCAGCAGCTCCAGCTTCCAGCGCGACCAGAAATGCGTTTCGGGCTCCGTGTGCAGGATGGTGTCGGCCGCATCCCCCGACGCCGGGCTCACCCACTCGATGCCGCCCTTCGGTCCCAGTTGCAGTTGGTAAGCACCATCGAGCCGGATGAACCCGATCAGGCTGGTGAGCTGCTGCGCGATCTGCGGGCTGAAGATGAAGATGCCGATCTCCGTGTTGTGCAGCTCCGAGCGCGGATCGAAATTCATCGAGCCGATGAACACCGTCTTGCGATCGATCACCGCCGACTTGCCGTGCAGCCGCCCGCTCGCCGAGCCGTACATGCCGAAGCGCCTGGTCTCCTCCACCCGCTTGGGGCTGAGCTCGTAGAGCTCCACGCCCAGCCGCAGCATCTGGGCGCGGTAGCGCCGGTAGCCGATGTGCACCAGCGATTCGTCGGTGGCCGCCAGCGAGTTGGTCACGATGCTGTAGCTCACGCCGTTGCCGCGGATGATGCGGATCGACTCCATGCCACCGCGCCCGGGAATCAGGTAGGGCGTGGTCTGCATGATCTCGCTCTGCGCGCCGCGCAGATACCGCCGCACGTTGTAGAGCACGCTCTCGCTCGCCTCGTCGGCCGGCAGGCCGCGCGCCTCGGGCGTGGGCGCGAGGGCCTTGGCCGGCGGATCGGCATACGCCTCGGCGCGGGCCCACACCAGCTTCAGCGTGCCCGCGTCCAGGTCCTTGGCCAGCGGGTTGTTGCCCAGCAGGTCGGTGGAGTCGGGCTCCTCGGGATGCAGCGTCTCGGGCCCGCTGGTGAGCCGGTCGAAAAGCGCGCGCAGTTCCTTCGGCGATTCGCTGCCCCTGGGCACCAGCGATTCGATGGGGTACACGTAGGGACTGTTCCAGTACATGTCGAACAGCGACGACAGCCGGGGCACCACCGCGCCGGCCACCAGCGTGTCGATGTCGATGAAGTTCGAGCCCCCGTCGCGCAGGAAATACTCGTTGGCGATGTTGCGCCCGCCCATGACCGCCATCGTGTCGTCCACCACGTAGAGCTTGTTGTGCATGCGGCGGTGCACGCGGTCGAAGTCGAACAGCGATGCGGCCCAGCGCGTGCCGAAGCGGTCGCGCCCCGCCGGGAACGGATTGAAGAGGCGTACCTCGACGTTCGGATGCGAGGCGAAGCTGGTGAAGAGCGGGTCGGCGCCCGCGGTGTAGAGGTCGTCCACCAAGAGACGCACGCGCACGCCGCGGTCCGCCGCATCGCGCAGGGCGCGCAGCAGGTAGCGGCCGGTCTCGTCGTTCTGCACGAGGTAGTACTGCACGTCGATGGAGCGCTGCGCGCGGCGCGCGAGTTCGATGCGCGCATGCAGCGAGAACTGCGGCATCGGCAGCAGGCGGAATCCGCTCAGCGGCTCGCCGGGCGGAGTGGCCGCTTCAACGAGGCGGCCGAGCACGGTGTCCGCGCCGTCGGCGATGGCCGACGAGGGCTTGCGCTGCACATCGGTGGGCAGGCCCGCACAACCGGCCATGCAGAGTGCGGCGACGCCAACGATCAGCCACGCCAACCACCGGGCGCACGGTTTTTCTTCAGCCCGATCAGGGATGTGGGACATGGAAGCGAGAGAGGTGGGGTAAGCGCACGAAGCGGAATGCAGGACATCCGCGGCTCGCGGTTTCTACCATGAGCGCGGAGCCGTCGCGCCCTTCGCGTTCGTTGCTCAGGCATCGCCGGGAACGGTGGTGCCGGAGACGTCGGACCCCTGGCTGCGCTGCGGCACCCATTGCCGCACGAAGTGATCCGCCCGCAGCGTCGCACGTTGCACGGCCGCCTCCCACGACAGCTGCTGGGTGATCACCAGCGCGCACCGCGCAATGCCCTGGTGGCTCAGTTCCGCGAGTCCGGCATAGGTGCCGCGCGGCGTGCGGGCGAGTTCCATCCAGCATGCCCAGCCTTCAGGCACGCGGATGTCGAGGCGTACGGTGTCCATTGATGGGGTTCGACCTTAGGCGTTTGCCCTAGGGCTTCAATAAGTGAAACCCTTGGTACTCATTCACCTCTTCATGGGATGCGGCCATGTAAAGGCGCGTGCAGGCGCGGGGCCGCGTCGACTGATTGCGATGCCCGAGCGTTGAGGAGGCATTCGCGCAAACGCCGGCAGCTTCGACCTGACGTGCGCGCGGGGCGACCGGCTACATTCAGTTCAAGGCAGACCTCTCACACTGCACAGACACACGGCAATCACAGAACAGGCCACTCCTCATGAAAAAACTCGCTCTCATGGCCCTCCTCGGCCTCATGAACGCCGCCCCCGCCTTTGCCCAGGGCGACTACGTCTATGAAAACGACCGCCGCTACTGCGCCAGCGGCCGTTCGGGCATGGACTTCAACTCCTGCATGTGGCGCCTTCGGAACGACCGCGAGCGCGAAGACCGCCGCGACTACGAGCGACGTGAATACGAGCAGCGCCGCGAATACGAGCGCCGCCAGCGCTGGCAGGAGCCCGCACCTGTCTACGTGCCCGAGTACCAGCGGCAGCCCCAGTACCAGCAGGAACGCCCGAAGCTCAGCGACATGCAGCAGCGCGCGCTGGACAACTGCAACCTGCTGGCGCCCCGCGACCAGCCGCGCTGCCGTGCCACGGTGATGTCGACGGTTCGCTAGGCGTTTTCTCGCCGGCTCGCGCGGGCCGGCCTGCCGCATGACGCTCGATCTGTTCGACGATCCACCCCGCGAAGCGCGCGAGCCCATAGGTCCTGGCGCCTTCGTCCTCCCCGGTTTCGCCCTGCCCTTTGCCGACGTATTGCTCTCGGCGGTCAAGGCGGTTGCGCAAGACGCGCCCTTCCGCCATCTCGTCACCCCCGGCGGGTTCACCATGTCCGTCGCGCTCACCAACTGCGGCGCGCTGGGCTGGACCAGCGACCGCCGCGGCTACCGCTACAGCCCCACCGACCCCGACACCGGCAAGCCGTGGCCCGCCATGCCCGAACCGTTCGCGCGCCTGGCCCGCGAGGCCGCATCGGCTGCCGGTTTTGACGGTTTCGCGCCCGATGCCTGCCTCGTCAACCGCTACGAACCCGGCGCGCGCCTCTCGCTGCACCAGGACAAGGACGAGCATGACTACGGCGCGCCCATCGTCTCGGTCTCGCTTGGCATGCCCGCGGTGTTCCTGTTCGGCGGGCACGAGCGCGGCGACAAGGCCGCGCGCATGGCTCTGAAGCACGGCGACGTCGTGGTCTGGGGCGGCGAAGACCGGCTGCGCTACCACGGCGTGCTGCCGCTGAAAGACCAGCCGCATCCGGCGCTGGGCAGCCTGCGCATCAACCTCACGTTCCGCAAGGCGGGCTGACCACGCATGCAGAAGACGACCGAGACGAACGACCCCGGCAACGCGATCCGCGCGCTCTATGCCGCGCTGTGGCACTTCGCGGCCGGCGCGCGCGGGCAATTGCTCAGCGCCACTGCCTTGCTGGCCTCCTCGCAACTGATCCGCCTGACGCTTCCCTACCTCGCCGGCCAAGCCATCAACGCGCTGCAGCGCAGCGACTTCAGCGGCGCGGGCCGCTGGATCGGCATGCTGGCCGCGGTGTATGTCGGCGCCTGGGCACTGCACGGGCCGGGCCGCATCCTCGAGCGCAACGTCGGCCTGAAGGTGCGCGAGCGGCTGGCCGACGAGCTCTACGCGCGCATCGCCGCCGCACCGCTGGCCTGGCACGACGGCCATCACTCGGGCGAACTGCAGCACCGTGTGCACCAGGCCAGCCGCGCACTGGCGGACTTCGCGCAGAACCAGTTCATCTGGCTCACCAACGCGGTCAACTTCGTCGGCCCGCTGGTGGCGCTCGCGCTGCTGTCGCGCACCAGCGGCGTGACGGCCCTTGCGGGCTATGTGCTGATCGGCCTCGTGATCGTTCGCATCGACCGTGCGCTGATGAAGCTCGCGCGCGCCGAGAACGATGCCGACCGGCGCTACGTGTCCGCGCTGCTCGACTTTCTCGGCAATGCATCGACGGTGATCGGCCTGCGGCTGCAGGGTGCATCGCGCCTGTTGCTGCGCCGTCGCATGGCGGCCATTTCGCTGCCGCTCAAGCGCACCGTGGTGCTGAACGAGGGCAAGTGGTTCGCGGTCGATTTGATGGGGCTGGCGCTGACCTGGGGGCTGGTCGTCATCTACGTGTGGCAGGCACGCACGCCGGGGCAGGCGGTGATGCTGGGCGCGGTGTTCATGATCTACCAGTACGCGCAGCAGGCCGCCGGCGTGGTGACTTCGGTGGCGGCCAACTTCAGCTTCTTCGCGCGCATGCACACCGACTACACGAGCGCCGAGCCGATCTGGCAGGCGCCCTCGGGTGATGTGTTCGCCACCGCGCCGGAGCAGGTGCCCGAGCGCGAGCGCATCGATGCCGGGGCGACGTGGGTGCAGCTCGGCGTCGATGCGCTGCAGTGGAAGTACGCGCCGCGCGGCGAACCCATCACGGATGCAACCGAGCCACCGCGCAGCGGACTGCACGACGTTGCGCTGACCCTGCGCCGCGGCCAGCGCGTGGCCCTCGTCGGCCCGAGCGGCGGTGGCAAGAGCACGCTGCTGCGCGTGCTCGCCGGCCTCTACGCGCCGCACGCCGGCACACTCACGCTCGACGGCCAGCCGGTCGACTGGCCGCAACTGCGCCGCCTCGCCACGCTGATTCCGCAAGAGACCGAGCTCTTCGAAGCCAGCGTGCGCGAGAACCTCGCCTTTGGCCAGCCCGCGGACGATGCGCGCCTGCTCGCTGCGTTGCACACCAGCACCTTCGACGAAGTGCTGAAGGCGAACCATGGCGACCTCGACACGGCCGTGTCGGAGCGCGGATTCAATCTCTCGGGCGGACAGCGCCAGCGCCTCTGCCTCGCGCGCGGCGTGCTCGCGGCGGAAGGGAGCTCGCTGCTGCTGCTCGACGAGCCGACCAGCGCGCTCGACGCCAGCACTGAAGCGCGTGTGCTCGAGCGCATCGCCAATGCATTCCCCAACGCCTGCGTGATCGCGTCGATCCACCGCCTGAGCCTGCTGGACCGCTTCGATACCGTGCTGCTGATGGAAGCCGGCCGCGTGCTCGACCATGGCCCGCGCGACGAAGTGCTGGCACGTCAGCCGCTGCTGCAGCGCATGACCACGCCGGCCTGACAAGCGCCCCCTGCATCTGCCCCGGTTCATCGCTGGTGCGGTCGCGAAACCCGGAGGTTCTTTCCAGAGATCGAGAGACGTCCGGCATCCGACTGTCGGCGCAGGACGACACGGGTGTGCGCGGTGTGTCCTCAAGACGGCGCCGCGCGATCCTCTACGGTGGGTTCTTTTCCATCTGAAATCGACAACCCATGGAGAGCCGCCCATGACCATCACCGACAAGACGTCCGAACCGGGCGAACACAAGAAGGTCGCCGTTTCCTGATGCGTGCAGTGCCGCCAACAACGACGACGGTGCCGGCGCCGCACCGCTGGCAATTCATCCGTGTCGGGGGCGCTGACCAAGTCATCTTCCGCACGGGCGAAGACATCGCCCGCCTCGGCGAACTGGACCAGAAGCTGTGGGTCGCCCTCGCCTGCCCGACGCGCGGCATCGACTTCGATGCGCGAACGCTGGACCTGATCGATGCCGATGGCGACGGCCGCGTGCGTCCGCCCGAAGTGGTCGCGGCGTGCGAATGGGTGTGCGCGCGGCTGCGCAACCCCGACGTGCTGCTGCAGGGCAGCGACGTGCTGGCGCTGGACGACCTCGATGCCGGCAATGCCGATGGCGCGCGCCTGATCGATGAGGCACGCCGCCTGCTGCAGATCCAGGGCAAGCCCGATGCGGCCACGCTCACGCTGGCGGACATCGCCGATCGCGGCGAGTTGCTGTCCGCGATGCGCTTCAACGGCGACGGCGTGATCACACCCGAAACGGCGCACGACGATGCCCTGCGCGCGACGGTCTCCGAGATCATGCGCACCCACGGCAGCGTGCCCGACCGGCACAAGGAAACACCGGGCGTCGACCGGGCCCGCATCGAAGCCTTCTTCGCCGAAGTGCAAGCCGCGCGCGACTGGCATGCCAAGGCGGACGCGAACGACACAACGCTGATGCCGCTCGGCGAGCCCACGCTGGCCGCCGCCGATGCCACGCGCAAGGTGCAGGCCAAGCTCGACGACTACTTCGCGCGCTGCCGCGTCGCCGCCTTCGACGCGCAGGCCATGACGGCACTGAACCCCTCGCCCGAAGCCTATGACGCGCTGGGTGCGAACAGGCTCGACCTGAGCGCCGACCCGATTGCCGACCTGCCGCTCGCGCCCGTCACGCCGCGCTGTGTGCTGCCGCTGCACGGCAACCGCATCAACCCCGCGTGGACCGAAGACATCGCCGCGTTCGCCGACCGCGCCGTCACGCCGCTGCTGGGCGCGCGCGACGAGCTCGCGGAAACGGAATGGCAGGCCATCAAGCAACAACTCGCGCCGCTGCAATCGCTGATGGCCGAGCGGCCCGACAACGCCGCGGCCGCGCTTCCGCTCGCGCAACTCGACGCCTTCCTGCAGACCCGGCACGCCCTGCTCGCGCTCCTTCACGACGACGAAGCCGCCGAGACGCACAACAACCTGCTCGTCGACCTGGAAAAGCTGATCCGGCTGCAGCGCGACCTGGTGGTGCTGCTCAACAACTTCGTGTCGTTCAAGGCCTTCTACCGGCGCGAAGGCGCGATCTTCCAGGCCGGCACGCTCTACCTGGACGGCCGCAGCTGCGAGCTCACGGTGCAGGTGCAGGACACGGCCAGGCACGCCGTGCTGGCGGGCCTCGCGAAGACCTGCCTCGCGTACTGCGACTGCACGCGCCAGGGCCAGAAGATGAGCATCGTCGCGGCGTTCACCGCGGGCGACATCGACTTCCTGTTCGTCGGCCGCAACGGCGTCTTCTACGACCGCCAGGGCCGCGACTGGGACGCCACCATCACCAAGCTGATCGAGAACCCGACCAGCGTGGCGCAGGCCTTCTTCGCGCCCTACAAGAAGTTCGTGCGGGTGATCGAGGAGCAGGTCGCCAAGCGCGCGGCCGCCAGCGAGGCGGCGGGCCAGGGCACGCTGACGGGCCTTGCCACCAAGCTCACGACCGCCGACCAGGCTGCGGGCGATGCCAAGACGCCCGCCGCAGCGCCGCGCACCGCTGGTCGCGTGGACGTCGGCACCGTGGCCGCCATCGGCGTCGCGCTCGGGAGCATCAGCGCGGTGCTGGTCGCGATCTTCGGCAAGTTCGTCGACCTCGGGCAGTGGATACCGGTGGCGCTGATCGGCATCGTGGCGGCGATCTCGGGGCCGAGCATGCTGATCGCCTGGCTCAAACTGCGGCAGCGCAGCCTGGGTCCGATCCTCGATGCCAGTGGCTGGGCCATCAACGGACGCATGAAGGTCAATGTGCGGCTGGGCGGCATGCTCTCGCAGACCGCGCATGTGCCTCCGGGCGCGCGGCGGGTGGCGCGCGACCCGTACCGCGAGCGGCACGGAACAACCGGGGTCGCCGCAGCGGTGGTGCTGGCACTGGCGCTCGTTGTGCTGGCCTGGCGCATGGACTGGCTGGACCACCGGCTGCCCGCCGCGCTGCAGCATTCGCCGACCGCTGCTGCTGCGGCGGCGCCTGCGCCCTCCTCGTAGCGCGCGGGTAGCTTGAAAACGCCCAGGGGCGCCGCCATTTCATTCGGACCTGCCGGACTGAAAGAGGCGCCTCATGGGCTCACGCGACGAATTCCTTCTCGACTCCTACTCGGCCACCGTCACCCAGGTGGCCCACACCGCCAGCGCGGCCGTCGCGCACATCAAGGTCCGAAAACCGCCGCAGCGCGGCAATGCCGGCGGCCAGGGCAGCGGCTCCGGCTTTCTCTTCACGCCCGATGGTTTCGCGATCACGAATGCGCATGTGGTCGAGGGCGCGAGCGAATTACGCGCGGCCTTCGTCGACGGCACCGAGAGCGCCGCCCGGCTCGTCGGCATGGACGCATCGACCGACATCGCGGTGCTGCGCTTCGAGTCGCACCCGAGCGCCTTCCTGCCGCTCGGGAGTTCGGCGGGCCTGCAGCCCGGCCAGCTGGCGGTGGCGGTCGGCAACCCGCTGGGCTTCGACTTCACCGTGACCGCCGGCATCGTGAGCGCGCTGGGCCGCAGCCTCCCCTCGCGCGGCGGCCGGATGATCGAGGACGTGATCCAGACCGACGTGGCGCTGAACCCCGGCAACTCGGGCGGCCCGCTGCTGGACAGCAGCTCGCAGGTCATCGGCGTGAACACGGCGGTCATTCCGTCGGCGCAGGGCCTGAGCTTCGCGGTGGCGATCGACACGGCGCGCTGGGTGGCCGGCGAACTGATGCGACACGGCGCGGTGCGGCGCGGCAAGCTGGGCGTGCAGTGCGCGGCTGTCGCGCTGCCGCGGCGCTGGGTGCGCGAGAACGAGTGGCCGGTCGCGACCGGCGTGCGGGTCGTCGAGGTGGTCGCTGGATCGGCCGCGGCGCGCGACGGCCTGCGTAGCGGCGACATCCTGGTCGGCTGCGACGGCACGCCGCTCGCACAGCTGTCAGACCTGCTCAAGCGGCTGGCGGGCGAAGGCTACGGGCGGCCGCTGCTGCTGAAGCTCTTGCGGCCGGTGGCGGGGACGCTCACGCCGCTCTACCTGACGGTGTCGCCTGGCGGCTGATACCGCCGCTCAGAACCGGTCCACGTCGATCACCGCCTGCGCGAAAGCTTCAGGCGCCTCCTGCGGCAGGTTGTGGCCGATGCCGCCCTGCAGCGTGCGGTGCGCGTACTTGCCGGTGAACTTGTTGCGGTACTTCGAGGGATCGAGAAACGGCGCGCCGTTGGCATCGCCTTCGAGCGTGATCGTGGGCACACCGATGGACGGAGCCGTTGCGAGCCGCTGCTCCAGTTCGTCGTATCGCGCCTCGCCTGGGGCAAGGCTCAGGCGCCAGCGGTAGTTGTGCATCACGATGGCGACGTGGTCGGGGTTGTCGAACGACGCGGCGCTGCGCTCGAAGGTGGCGGCATCGAACTTCCACTTCGGCGATGCCGTCTCCCAGATGAGCCTGGCGAACTCGCGCCGGTATTGGGCGTAGCCCGCCTGGCCGCGTTCGGTCGTGAAGTAGTACTGGTACCACCAGTCGAACTCGGCCTTCGGCGGCAGCGGCTTCTTGCCGGCCTCCAGGTTGGTCATGAGGTAGCCGCTCACCGAGACCAGCGACTTGCAGCGCTCCGGCCACAGCACCGCCAGGATGCAGGCGGTGCGCGCGCCCCAGTCGAAGCCGGCGATGCTGGCCTTCTGGATCTTGAGCGCGTCCATCAGGGCGATGATGTCGAGCGCCACGGCCGACTGCTGGGCATTGCGGACGGTGCCATCCGAGAGAAAGCGCGTGGAGCCATGACCGCGCAGGTGCGGAACGATCACGCGATACCCGGCCGCAGCCAGGATCGGTGCGACATCGACGAAGCTGTGGATGTCATAGGGCCAGCCGTGCAGAAGAATGGCGACCGGGCCATCGGCGGGGCCGGCTTCGGCATAGCCGATGTTCAGGAGCCCCGCATCGATCTGCTTGATGGCGGCGAACGAGGTGTTGCCTCCGGTCCTGCCCAGCAGCGGCGCCGGCTTCGAGGCGACGGTTTGCGCGCTGGCGCTTCCCACGACACCAAACTGCGCGGCGGTGATCGTTGCGGCCGCCGCGCCGAAAAAGATGCGGCGGTGGCGGTTGATTTCTTCGGACATCGGTTTCTCCATTGCGTTTGCGATGGAGTCAGTGGACCCGCGCGGTGTATCCGCGATGTGTCCTTGAACCGGGGGATTTGAATGCCCGTGTACGGCGCGGGCGGGTAGATACAGTGGGCTACAAAACTTCCGGGCCGCGTTGCACAGTCCCGGGGATTCGGCGTCAGGCGCTGGGCCTCAACTCCTGCTCGCGGACGAAGTGGCCGATCCGGAGCCTGACGCGCTCCATGGCGGCGTCCAGGGTGAGTTGCGGTGTGATCACCAGCGCCCACCGGGGAATGCCACCGAGGCTCAGGCTGGCCATGCCGACATAGCTGCCGGAGGATGTCTGTGCGAGCCTGAGGGAGCCGGTCCAGTGCTCCGGCAGGTCGATGGCGAAGGGCGTTGAATCCATGAGGGGGTCGAGCGTAGTGGCTCGCCCCTTGCAGCCCCAAGGAACTATTACCAGAGCGGCAATAAATTCCGTCTGGCCTGTTCTTATTTATCCACGGTGATGTTCGCGGTCTTGATGATGCGGGCCCACTTCTCGCGCTCGGCATGCATGAAGTCGCCGAAGCGCTGCGGGCTGCCGCCACCGTCTTCCGCGCCGAACTGGTCGAGCCGTGCGATCACGTCCGGCATCGCGAGCACGGTGTTCACGTCCTGGTTCATGCGTGCGACAAGTGCCGGGTTCATCCGCGCCGGCCCGACCAGCCCGAACCAGATGCTCGCCTCGTAGCCCTCGAAGCCCGACTCGGCGAGCGTGGGCACGGCGGGAAAGCTCTTCGACCGCTTGGTGCGCGTCTGTGCAATGGCCGTCATCTTTCCGCCGGCCAGGTACTGCGTGGCCGTGGTCATGCCCTCGAAGCTGTATTGCACGTGGCCGCCCAGCATGTCGGTGACCAGCGGCGCGGAGCCCTTGTACGGCACGTGCAGCACGTCGATGTTGGCGCGCGCCTTGAAGAGCTCCAGCGCCAGGTGCTGCGCCGATCCGTTGCCCGCCGAGCCGAAGATGATTTCTCCCGGCCGGCTGCGGCACAGCTCGACCAGTCCCTGGAGCGTTTTCACTGGCTGGTTGCTCGCGCAGATCAGCATCTGCGGCGTGGCACCGACCAGTGCGATCGGAGTGAAATCGCGTTCCACTGAATAGCTCAAACCCGGCTGCAGCCCGGGCGCGATGCCGTGGCTGTTGATGTGCGCCATCAGCAAGGTGCTGCCATCGGGCTGCGACTTGGCCACATCGCCGGCCGCGATGATCCCGGCCGCGCCCGCCTTGTTCTCGACGACCACGGGTATGCCCCACATCACGCCGAGCTTTTGCGCGAGCAGTCTCGCGAGCACATCGGTGCCGCCACCGGGCGGGAAGCCGACGACGATGCGCGTCACGCCCTTGGGCAGGGTCTGGGCGAACGCGCCGGTGGCGCTCAGCGCGGCTGCAACGACACCGCCGGTGAAGAGTCTTCGTTTCATTTGTCTTGTCTCCTGTTTTCTTTTTCTCGATGTCAGGCGGCGAGCGCCGACGCATCCGGCATGCGGAAGCCGCAGGCATCCAGATCGGCCGCAAGCATCGTGCGTTGCGCGGCCTCGATCTCCACCAGCGGCGGGCGCACCGTCGCCCAGCCGGCGTCGCCGGTCTGCCGCGCGATGGTCGCTTTCATCGCAGCGATCATCGGCAGCTTCTGGAAGGCGGCGCGCGTTGCGTTGAGGGCTTGCTGCTTGTCGTCCGCGTCGGCTTCGGTCCAGTGCGCGTACAAGTCGACGATGGCCGCGGGGTTCACATTGCCCGTCGCCGTGATACAGCCCGCGCCGCCGCCGCGCAGCGTGGGCAACAGCACCGTCTCGGTGCCGGCGAACACATCGAAGCCCTGCGGCTGGAACTCGCGCAACAAGGCCGCGGTGTTGTTCCAGTCGCCCGAACTGTCCTTGATGCCGGCCACGACGCGGGGATACGCCTTCAACAATCGTTCGATCAACGCAAGGCTGATGCCGACCTGCGACACCGGCGGGATGTGATACAGGTAGATGCGCAGCCGCTCGTCGGCCACCGCATCGATCACACGGGCGAAGCTGCGAAAGAGGCCTTCGTCGGACACGCCCTTGTAGAAGAACGGCGGCAGCATGAGCACTCCCGCGCAACCGGCCGCCACGGCGTGCCGCGTGAGCTCGATGGTGTCGCCCGGCGCACAGGTGCCGGTGCCGGGCATCAGGCGATCGGGCGAGACGCCGTCGTCCAGCAACGCATCGAGCAGGCCGCGCTTCTCCTGAACCGTCAGCGAGTTGGCCTCGGAGTTCGTGCCGAACACCGAGAGGCCCACGCCCTGGTCGAGCAGCCAGCGGCAGTGCCTGACGAAGCGCGGCACCGATGGCGAGAGGTCCGCGTCGAACGGTGTGAGCACCGGCGACAGCACGCCGCGCAGTCGGGGGGCACTCATTGCACCGAGCCCCACTTGCCGTATTTCTGCACCGCCTTCTCGTCGAAGCCGAAGCCCAGCCCCGGCGTCTGATGCAGCACGACACGGCCGTTCTTGTGGTCGAGCTGGCGGTCGATGAGGCGCCGGAAGTTCAGCACCTGGTCGTCCCAGAAGAACTCCACGTAGCGCGCGTTGGGTGTGGCCGCGACGAGCGGCGCGTGCACGTCGTGGAACCAGTGCGGGCACATCACTACGCCGTGGCTCGATGCCGTTGCGGCAATGCGCCGCCACTCGGTGATGCCGCCGCACACGAGCGCATCGGTCTGCAGGATCGAGGCGGCGCCCTTGTCCAGCAGCTCCTTGTGATACCAGCGGCCATAGCCGATTTCGGCGGTCGCCACCGGAATGCGGGTGAGCCGTGCGAGCCTGGCGTGGCTGTCGATGTCGTCGGGGCCGAAGGGCTCCTCGATGAAGTACGGATCGTAGGCCTCGAAGCGGCGGATGTACTGCATCGCTTGCGTGGTGTCGACCCAGCCGTTGTTGCAGTCCATCATCAATTCGACGTCGGGGCCGACGGCATCGCGCGCGGCTTTCAGGCGTTCTTCTTCCTCCTTGGGCGAGAGGCGACCTGTCTTCATCTTCACGGCCTTGAAGCCCTTGTCAACGTAGCTCGCCATCTCCTGGCCCAGCATCGCGGGCGTCTTGCCTTCGAGGTAGTAGCCGCCGCTCGCATAGGCCGGCACCGAGTCGAGTTCGACCGCGCCCAGGTACTTGTGCAGCGGCAGGCCATGCGTTCTCGCGTTGAGGTCCCACAGCGCCGTGTCGAGCGCGCTGAGGGCGCGCATCACCGTGCCCGAACGGCCTTGCAGCAACGACTCCTGGTACATGGCGGACCACAGGCCTTCGACGGCATACGAATCCTTGCCGATCAGCACCGGCGCGAGCAGCTCTTCGACCGCGGCGGCAAAGAGCGCGCCGCCCGCGCTGCCCACATAGCAGAAGCCGATGCCTTCCACGCCTTCGTCGGAGCGGACCTTGACGAGCCCGTAGTGGCGAACGCTCACGGTGCGGTTGGAGAACGACGTCACGCGGTCGAGCGGAACGGCGGCGGCGCAGAAGTGGATCGATTGAATCTTTGGCAAGGAGGTCTCCAGGATGGTTGTGCGATCGGGCCTCGGGGCACGAATCGGAGCGAATTCTGGAATTCTTCAAAGCAAAGAAAAATGGTTGTTCCATATCTTCTGAAGAAGTAAATTATTTCTTCCACTCCGCGCCGCCGCACCATGGATTCACGTTTTCTGCAGAGCTTTGTCTCGGTCGTCGAACTCGGCTCGATCGCCGAGGCCGCGCGCCATCTCGACATGACGCCCGCCACGATCGCGCAGCGCGTGCGCGCGCTGGAGGCGGACATCGGCAGCCAGCTCATCGTGCGCTCGGGGCGCACCGTGCGGCCGACGGTCTCCGGCGCACGCATCCTGGCGCGGGCGCGCAATGTGCTGCGGGAGCTGCGCGACCTGCAGTCCGAAGCCTCGGACACCGAGCTTCCCGCCGGGCCGCTGCGGCTCGGCGCGATTCCCACGGGGCTCATGGGCATCGTGCCGCTGCTGCTGAAAGACTGGGTGCGGCGGCATCCGCACATCCGCATCTACATCGAGCTCGGCACGACCACGGCGCTGTACAGCCGCGTGATGGCGGGCGAGCTCGATGCGGCCATCCTCGTGCACCCCGTGTTCGAGCTGCCCAAGACGAACAACTGGCACACCCTGCGCGAGGAGCCGCTGGTGCTGCTGACGCCGGCACGCATGAAGGTCGTGGATACGCTGGCCACCATCGCCAGGGAGCCGTTCATCCGCTACGACCGCCAGGTGGTCGGCGGCAAGATGGCCGACGACTACCTGCGCCAGCGCGGCATTCGCCCCAACGTGCGCGTCGAGCTCGATGGCATCGAGTACATCGCGAAGCTGGTCGCCGAAGGGCTGGGCGTTTCGGTGCTGCCCGACTGGGCCGTGGTCGGCGCGCTCAACCGGGAGGTGAAGAAATGGCCACTTCCATCGCCCTGCCCCACCCGGACCGTGGGCGTGCTCTGGCAACGCTCGACCGTGCGAGCACCGCTGGTCGATGCGCTGCTGGACATCGCGCGCGCACACTACCCGCGGTAGGAGCCCTCCCGCATGACAAAGCGCCATTGGCCCCGCCGCGTTCGTCACGGACGGCCCACACAATGGCACGCCTCACTGCACGAGCCCTCGCCCGCATGACCCCCAACGACCTGTCGCCTCGCCTCGAACGAAGTTTCTGCACGCTGGGCATCGTCGGCGCACTGCTCACGCTCTCGGCCTGCACGGGCACCACCGAGGCCAAGCGCCAGGCGGACAACAGCACGCCCCCGCCCACCGACTGCACCGCCTGGGTCGGCACCGACCGCAACGCGATGCTGCCCGGCTACCTGCTGCACCAGGGCCCCAAGGGCACGGGCAACACGGTGTGCGTGCCGCTGCTGCTCACGGCCAACCCCACGCCGGCCAGCTACGCGGGCGGCGACTATCACATCAGCGAATTCACCGACGACAAGCTCAAGGCCCGCTGGCGCGCCTGCAAGGAAGATGCGGCCTGCTTCAAACGCATCGACGCGCAAATGCAGCGCTGGCTGCCGCCGAACAAAGAGCGCGCCACGCGTTCCACGGGCGTGGTCGATCCGTCCGGAAAGATCGATCCCGAGGGGCAGGTCGACCTGAAGCAGATCCGCCGGCCCGCCTTCTTCGCGAAGGCGCCCTATCGCGAGGGCATCGCCGAAGCAGAGGGCCGCACGTACACAGTCGAATTCACCGTGCCGCCCGATGCCTTCGAACGCATCGACCTGAAGAAGACTGCCGACATCAAGCTGCGCGGCTGGTACATCGAAGGCGCCGGCGTGGACGACGGCAAGGGCAACAAGGTGCGCGCGCTCGCGATCATGGCGCCGGGCGGCGGCGGGCAGCTCACGGCGATCCAGCATCCGGATGAAGTGTCTTACCGCACCGACGAGAAGACGGGCAAGACCACGCCGGTGCAGTTCCCCAACGCCACCACCGAGACCATGGGCCAACGCTGGTGGCGCGAGAACCTGCATGCGCTGAACCAGGCCGGTTTCGACGTGCTGGCCTACGACCGGCGCGGCGAAGGGCTCTCGGGCGGCTTCAGCGACACCAACACGCTGGAGCAAGGCGAAGACGTGTTCCGCACGCTCGGCCAGCTGGAAGACGGCCGGGGCTTGCGCATGCTCACGCCTTCTGGCGAAGGGCTCGAAGGCACCGCCGCGCGCGGCCGGCTGCTGGCAGGCATGAAGGCCAACGAGATTCCGCTGGTGCTGGGCGGCTACTCGCGCGGCTCGATGTCGACCGCCTGGGCCATGACCACCAACTACGTCGCCTCCTGCAGTTTCGACCTGCCGGAGGTGACCTGCGCCAAGCCCCGGGGGCTGAAGAACATCCGCGGCGCGATCTTGCTGTCGTCGTTCGCGAGCGGCGCGGGCTATGTGGGCGATGCGCCCGATCTCGCGGACCGCAACCTGTTTCTGGGCGGCATGGCGGCGGACCACCACATCAGCTTCTATCCGAACTCGGCCCCGCTCGCGGGCATGGACCGCTGGCCCGCGGCCTTCTTCGGCAAGGGGCTGTGGGACCGCGCGGAAACGCTGGAGGGCACCGTCGCGGCCTACAACCGCATCCGCGGCGTGAAGGAGATCGTGCTGGCGCGTGGGCCGCATTCGATCGAGACCTGGCCTGAGTCCGATCGGCGCTACCTGCGCGAGCGCATGGTGGCGTATGCAAAGGTGGTGGTGATCGGCGGGCGCACCGTGCCGGGTGCGCGGTCGTGGAAGGACTTCAAGGGGCTGGTCGCGACCACGCCCGATTCGTGGGAGCCGTCGTCGAGGCCGAAGACGGCGACACCTACACTGGGCCGATGACCAAGTACCTGCTGCCCCCCTTCTGCGCACTCGTTCTCACGGCCTGCGCGCAATCCCAACCCCAGCCTGAGCCACCCCGGGTCGGCATGGCGAACCCGGCGTCGGTCTACTGCCAGAAGCTCGGCGGCAAGACGCTCATGAAGTCGAACGACAAGGGTCAGTACGGCATCTGCCAGTTGCCCGATGGCAAAGAGATCGAGGAGTGGGAGCTGTACCGGCGGGATCACCCCGCGAAGTAAAACGGCGCCTCTTTAGTTCAACCCCACCACCGGGTAGCGCCGCCACCCGGACTCCGCGTGGCGCTGGCCGTGCGCAAAGATGAAGCCGAGGACTTCCCGCGGATCGGAGAGCTTGTCGGGGTTGTTCTTCTTCCATGCCTCGAAGCCGGCCTTCAGCGCCGGCTCTTCTTCCAGCATCCGGTGCGCCGTGTCTTCGAACACGTAGGCCGAGAAGGCTTCCTTCTTTTCGAGCACGCTGTTGAAGAAACCCCAGCGGAAGAAACTGTCGTGGGCCTCGGGTTCGAGCGTCTCGACGATGTAGCGGGCCTTCGGCTGGTCGAGCGAAATCCACACGTCGCCAGCGCGTGCATGCACGGGCTCGACGTGCGGAACGAGCTGCACCTCGTCGTGGAACATGTGCCCTTCGTAGGGCCCGGGGCGCGAGGCCACGTGCTGGACGCGGTACACGCGGGCACTCTCGAAGACCTGGTCTTCCTCCAGCCGTCGCATCGCCACGCCGTTCCATTCCAGCCGCTCGATCACTTCACGCCAGGCCTGCGGGACGAGATAAGCCTTGGGCGCAGCGACGGCCACCTCTTCCACGAAGCGGTCGAAGTATGGAATGTCTTTTTCCCAAGGCTGGCTGCGGTCATAAGCAAGCCGCTGGTAGTTGCCCAGGCTGCTCGGCGAGTAGACCGCCTCGTACCCCTTGAAGCGAAAGCTGTTCGGCCGGCTCTGGTCCGAACGCCACGAGAGCGGCCAACTCTGCTGCTGCGCGGCGCCGGCTTTGGCCTCGCGACGCAGCGCCTGGATCTCCGCTGCATGCGCGATGGTGAAATCCAGCACCACCTCGACCAGCGTCCGCATTGCCGCGACACGGTCGGCGTAGGGCTTGAGCATGTGCGTCTCGGGCATGAAGCCGATGGTGTGGTGCAGGGCCGCGTAGCCGGTCGAGAAGCGCGGCGAATCGAGGAAGTCGGCGATGCCGTCGTCGGGCGTCTCGGCCACGCAGTTCACGTAGGGGCAGGTGGGCCATCCGCGCGCGTCCATGTCGCCGTAGATCGCCGGCAGCATGCGGCTGCGCAGGAACTGGCCGAGGCCGCCGCCGAGCTTGTCGGGCTGGGTCGGGATCAGCGTCATCGTGTAGGCGTAGTCGGCGCCGTTGGAGGTGTGGGTGTCGACCATCACGTCCGGGTCCCACGCGGTGAAGAAGCGGTTGAACACCTGCGCGGCGAGGCTGTCGCACTTGATGAAGTCGCGGTTCAGGTCCAGGTGCCGCGCGTTGCCGCGGAAGCCGAATGACTCCGGGCCCAGCTGGTTCACGCGAGAGGTGCTTTGTCGGTTGAGGCAACCGTCGACGTTGTAGACCGGGATGAACAGAAAGACCGTGTCGCCCAGCGCAGCAAGCCGCGCGGGCTCGGTGCAGAAATCGCGCACCAGTGCCATGCAGACGTCGATGCCCTCGGGCTCGCCCGGGTGGATGCCGTTGTTGTTGAAGAAGACCGGGCGGCGTTGCCGCTGCAGGGTCTCGCGGTCGAACTGCGCATCGGCGGTGACGATGCCCGCGTGCATCGGAATGCCGTTGTCCGAGATGCCGATCTGCTGCCATCGCAGCACCGAGGGGAAATCTTTCGCCAGCCGTTCGTAGAAGGCGATGCATTCGAGCCAGGTGGTGGTCTGGTTGTGGTTGCCGGTTTCGTACGGCGTGCGGTACTGAGAGTTCTGTTCAGCAGGCATCGGGGAAGGCTCCGTTGATCGAAACCGATTCTGCATCGACGATCGGGCACTCTCGCAAGGAACACCTATGGCTACCTTCACCGTCTTGCGCGCTGCGCTCCTAGCCTGCAGCGCCGTCTTCGCCGCCGCCACGTACGCGGCCGACTACACCGGCCCGATCTTCGATGCCCACCTCCACTACAACGAGGAGGCATGGAACGGCAGCAGCGGTCCGTTTCCGCCGGCCGATGCGCTCGCGCGCATGCAGCGCAACGGCGTGCGCGCCATCGTCGGCAACTCACGGCCCAACGAAGGCACACGCACGCTCGCGGCCCTGCGCGAGACGCGCGAAGCCGGCGTCACGGTCGTGCCCTTCGTGCGCCTCTACCGCAACCGCGCCGACTACACCAACTGGTTCCGCGACGAGACCATCCACGAGATGGTGCAGGTCGAACTCGCGCGCGGCACCGCGAGCGGCCCCTATCGCGGCATCGGCGAATTCCACCTGTACGAGAGCGCCAACGCCAACGGCCCGGTCGCGAAGAAGCTGATGGTGCTGGCCGAAGAGCGCCAGCTCGCCGTGCTCGCGCACGTGGACGACGAGGCGGTCGACCTGCTGATGGCGCACTCGCCCACGCAGGGCCGCGAGCTGCGGCTGATCTGGGCGCACACCGGCATCGGCGGCGCGCCCGTCGCGCGGGTGCGGCAGATGCTGGAGCGCTATCCGCGGCTGATGGGCGAGCTGTCGTACCGCCCCGGGCTCACCTGCGAGGGCGGCAAGCTGTGCGCGCCGTGGCGCGAGCTGATCCTCGCGTTTCCCGACCGGTTCGTCGTCGGCTCGGACACCTGGATCAACCAGCGCTGGAGTTCCTACGACGAGATCATGCAGGGCTACCGCGGCTGGCTCGGCGACCTGCCACCGGCCGTGGCGCAGCGTGTGGCGTGGGGGAATGCGGCGGGGTTGTTCGGGGTGCGATAGCCCGTAGGGTGAATAGGCCCTACACCAAGGGTTTACCCGAACTCGCGGTTACACTGCGCGACACCTTCTTACATGAGCAGTGAGGGTCCTGTCAGGTTCTGCAGAGGCTTTCGAATGCTCGACACCTGTCCAATGCCCTCCCTGAAAACCTCCCTTCACCGCAGAGACGCGATCAAGTACGTTGCCGCCGCAGGCGCCGCGCTCGCGCTTCCCGCCCTCGCCCAACCCGCGCGCATCGTGCTCGGACAATCCGCCGCGTTCAGCGGCCCCGCAGAGCAGTTGGGCCTGCAGATGAACCAGGGCGCCCGCATCTACTTCGATGCGCTCAATGCCACGGGCGGCGTCAACGGCCGCACCATCGAGCTGCGCACGCTCGACGACGGCTACGAACCCGAACGCTGCAAGGCCAACACCGACAAGCTCATCAAGGACGACGTCTTCGCCCTCTTCGGCTACGTCGGCACGCCCACCTGCATGGCGGCGATGCCGCTGGTCGACGCCGCGAAGATTCCGTTCTTCGGCCCGTTCACCGGCGCGGAAGCCCTGCGCGATCCGTTCCGCAAGAACGTGTTCCATGTCCGCGCCTCGTACGACGACGAGACCGCGCTGATCGTCAAGCAGCTCACCTCGCTCGGCATCCAGAAGATCGCGGTGTTCCACCAGAACGACGCGTACGGACAGGCCGGACTCTCGGGCGTCCTCGGTGCGCTGAAGCCCATCGGCCTGGCGCCCGTCGCCATCGGCACCGTCGAGCGCAACTCGGTCAACGTGAGCAAGGCGGTGAAGGACATCATGGCCGCCCAGCCCGCCGCCGTGATCCAGGTCGGCGCCTACAAGGCGTGCGCCGCGTTCATCCGCGAAGCGCGCAAGGCCGGCTACGGCGGCACCTTCTTCAACGTGTCGTTCGTCGGCACGCAGGCACTGGCCGACGAGCTCGGCAAGGAAGCCCGCGGCGTCGTGATCAGCCAGGTCATGCCCTCCCCGTTCTCGACCAGCACGGCGATCTCACGCGAGTACGTCGAGGCCGTGCGCAAGGCCGGCGGCGACGCCAAGCCGAACTACTCGAGCATGGAAGGCTACGTGGCGGCCAAGGTGTTCACCGAAGGCCTGAAGCGCGCCGGCAAGCCGGCCACGCGCGACTCGCTCATCACCGGGCTCGAGTCGATGCAGAACACCGACTTCGGCGGCTTCCATGTCGACTTCAGCGCGCGCGACCACAAGGCGTCGAACTACGTCGAGCTGTCGATGCTCACGGAAGACGGCAAGGTCCGCCGCTGACATCGACGAAGGCCCGCTAGCGCATCGCGCCGGCGGGCTCCCGCGTGTCCACCGCGCGGGTGATTTTCTGGCCCAGGGCCAGCAGCGGCGCGCTCAGTTCCGCGGCCACGTCGCTTGAAGACTCCGTGGAGGAGACGCTCACGTTCAGCA
Source organism: Variovorax sp. ZS18.2.2 (assembly GCF_024701975.1). GTDB lineage: Bacteria > Pseudomonadota > Gammaproteobacteria > Burkholderiales > Burkholderiaceae_C > Variovorax. The sequence continues at coordinate 668,315 of NZ_JANLNM010000002.1, read as the reverse complement.
CGTAGCCCCACGCAGATTCCAGCTTCAGCGGCGCGGCCAGCGCCACCACTTCCGGCTGCCACGACGCGACGCACCAACCCCGCTGCTCGACGCTCTCGATGGACTTGCCAATGTCCTTGCGCAGCCGGGGCCAGTCGGTTCTTCGCACGGCGAAATCCGCGAACAGCGCCTCGCGCACATCGGCCGGCGCAACGGCCAGCCAGGCGCGTCCCAGCGATGTCAGCTCGATCGGCACACGCTGCCCGCTCACCACATTACGCAGCGACGCCCGGCGGTTGTAGCGGATCGATTCCAGATAGACCATCTCCGACCGGTCGGCCACCGCCAGTCCGACGTTGATGCGCAGCTTTTCGGCCAACGTCCGCATCAGCGGCGCGGCGACCTGCAGCACGACCGAGCCGGTGCGCATGGCATGCGCCAGGCTCAGCACCGGTGCGGCCAATCGGTACGCGCGCGCGCTCCGGTCGTGCGCCAGCATGCCGGCCACTACCAGCGTCTGCGTGAGGCGGCTCACGGTCGCGGGCGAAAGACCGGTGCGCTCGGCGATCTCGCTGTTGCCCAGCAAAGCGGGGCCGGGCCGGAAGGCGCGAAGGATTTCCATGCCCCGTTCGAGCGAACGATTGAGCGTGCTTGCCATGGTGTCTCCTTGAATTCTCATTGGCGCTGACCTTCTTCGATTTCCACTGCGTGGAATTGAGCCGGTGCGCGGCGGGAGTATGCGACCTAAGCTGAAGGCTCGCTTCAAACCCCTACAAAGAGAGACACAGGCATGCCGACATTCACACCGTTTCGTGCGCTCGCGTTATCGCTGATTGCATTTGCGCCACTCGCCACCTGGGCCGCCTTTCCCGACAAGCCGCTGCGCATCGTGGTGCCCTTCGCACCCGGCGGCGGCACCGACGCGATCACGCGCATGCTCGGCATCGGCATGTCGGAGGCGCTGGGCCAGCCCGTCATCGTCGACAACAAACCGGGCGCCGGCACGATCATCGGCAGCGAGTTCGTCGCCAAGAGCGCGCCCGACGGCTACACGCTCGTGATGGCGACGTTCGCCCATGCGGTGAATCCGGGGCTGCAGCCCAAGCTGCCCTACGACACCGACAAGGCCTTCGCGCCTGTGGCGCTGATCGGCGTCTCGCCCAACGTGCTGGTGGTGCGCGCCGACAGCCCGTACAAGACGGTCGCGGACCTCATCGCCGCGGCCAAGGCGAAGCCGGGCAAACTGACCTTCGCGTCGCAGGGCAACGGCACCTCGGCGCACTTGGCGGGCGAACTCTTCAAGAACCTCGCCAAGGTCGAATTAACCCACATTCCCTACCGCGGCGCAGGCCCCGCCATGACCGATCTCCTGGGCGGCCAGGTCGACATGATGTTCGCCACCGCGTCGGCGGTGCGCCCCTTCGTCGACAGCGGCAAGATGCGCGCGCTCGGCGTGACCACCGCGCGCCGCTCTCCCGCCTACGCCAGCGTGCCGACGCTCGCGGAAGCCGGCGTGCCCGGCTATGCGGCCGAGAGCTGGTACGGCCTCTACGTGGCGGCAAAGACGCCCAAGGACGTGATCGACCAACTCAACGCCGCAGTCAAGAAGGCCGTCAAGACGCCCGCCTTCATCAAGCAGACCGAGTCGGAAGGCCTCGCCGTCGACGTCGGCACGCCCGGGCAACTCGACACCTACGTGCGCGCCGAGGAAGTGCGCTGGCGCAAGGTCGTCAAGGACAACCACATCACCACAGACTGAGGAACATTCCCCATGAGCACCACACCAGATACGGCATCGTCGCTGATCGAACTGAAGATCCGCGCCGGCATCGCGACCCTGACGCTGAACCGCCCCGAAAAGCGCAACGCCATCACCGACGGCATGCGCAGCGACTTCATCACCGCGCTCGAAAAGATCGGCGCCGACAACGCCGTGCGCGCGCTGGTGCTGACCGGCGCCGGCAAGGGCTTCTGCGCCGGCGGCGACGTGGCCGGCATGCAGCGGCGCATGGACGCGCCCGCGGGCGAGGTCGGCTTCAACGGCTGGAGCCGGCAGCAGCGCGTGCACCACTCGGTGTCGCTGCTGCACACGATGCCCAAGCCGGTCGTCGCGGCCGTCAACGGCGGCGCCAACGGGCTGGGCGCCGACATGGCGATGGCCTGCGATTTCGTGCTGGCCTCCGACGCGGCCAGCTTCGCGTGGAGCTACATCAAGCGCGGGCTGATTCCGGACGGCGGCGGCATGTACTTCCTGCCGCGGCGCGTGGGCCTCTCGCGCGCCAAGGAACTGATCTTCACCGGCCGCAAGGTCGAGCCCGACGAAGCGTTGCGACTCGGCATCGCCGACCGCGTGACCAGCGCGCAGAACCTGCTCGCCGACGCGCATGCGTGGGCGACCGAGCTGTCGCAAGGCTCGGCGGCCGCGATCGCGCTGAGCAAGTCGATCCTCAACCAGAGCTTCGAATCGCCGGCCGAACAGGTGTTCGCCAAGGGCAGCCAGGCGCAGGGCATCTGCTACACGACGCAGCAGCATCGCGATGCGGTGCTGGCGTTCCTGAATGCGGGCAAGGAGAAGGCGGCATGAGCGCTCCCCTGCCCGACAACGCGATCGCACGGTTGATGAAGCCGCGCAGCGTGGCGGTGATCGGCGCCTCGGCCGACCCGACGAAGACCGCGGGCCGGCCGGTCGCCTACCTCACGAAACACGGCTTCGCCGGCGCGATCTATCCGGTGAACCCGCGCGCCGACGTGATCGGCGGACTCAAGAGCTACCCCGACGTGCAATCGCTGCCCGAGGCGCCCGATGTCGGCATCGTGCTGCTGGGCGCCGAGCGCGCGCACGAGGCGGTGCGCGATCTCGCCGCGCGCGGCACGGCGGCGGCCATCGTGCTGGCCAGCGGCTACACCGAGGTGGGCGCGGAAGGCGCGCGGCGCCAGCAGCAGTTGCTGGAAGCCGCGGGCAGCATGCGCATCCTGGGGCCCAACACCATCGGGCTGGTCAATCTCACGGACCGCATCACGCTGTCGGCCACGGGCGCGCTGGAGATGCAGGACTTCGAGGCCGGCAGCATCGGCGTCGTGTCGCAGAGCGGCGGCATCCTCGGCGCATTGCTGTCGCGCGCGGCGGCGCGCGGCATCGGGTTGTCGAAGCTGATCTCCACGAGCAACGAGGCCGACCTGGACATGGCCGACTTCATCGACCACCTGGCGGACGACGAGGCGACCTCGGTGATCGCGCTCTACATGGAAGGCGTGCGCAACCCGGCGAAGTTCAAGGCCGCGGCGCTCAAGGCCGCGCGCAAGGGCAAGCCGGTCGTGGTGTTCAAGGTCGGGCGCTCCGAATCGGGCGCGGCGGCCGCCGTGTCGCACACCGGCGCGCTCGCGGGTGCGGACCGCATGTACGACGCGCTGTTCCGCGAAGTCGGCGTCGTCCGCGCGCAGACGTTTTCCGACCTGCTCGACCTGCCCGCCGCGCTGGTCACCGGCCGGCGTCTTGCGGGCCGCCGGGTCGCGGTGCTCACATCGACCGGCGGCGCAGGCACGCTGGTGGCCGACAGCCTCGGCACCGCGGGCTTCGAGACACCTGCGCCCGACGAAGCAACGGCCGCTGCGCTGCGGGCGCTGCAGTCCGGCGACCACGCGGTGCTGGACCGCAACCCCATCGACGTCACGCTGGCGGGCCTGCAGCCTGCCCTGCTGCGGGGTGCGATCACCTCGCTGCTGGCGAGCCCCAGTTACGACGCAGTGGTGGTGATCGTCGGCTCCTCAGGATTGGCCATGCCCGACCTGATGGCCAGCGCCATCCACGACAGCCTGCCGGGCAGCGACAAGCCGCTGGTCGTTTTCGTGAGCCCGCATGCGCCCGGCATCGCGAGCCTGTTGAACCAACGCGGTGTGCCCGCCTTCATGGCGCCCGAAAGCTGCACGAGCGCGCTCGCGGCGATGCTGGAAACGGCGCAGTGGAAAGAGCCTGCGGCGCAAGGCGTCGATGCGACCGTCACCGCCCGCATCGACGACCTGCCCGATGGACCGTTGAACGAATCAGAAGCGAAGAACCTGTTCGCGCGCTTCGGCGTGCCTTGCGTGCGTGAGCGCATCGTCGGCAACGCCGAAGAGGCGACAGCAGCGGCTCGCGAACTGGGCGCAGGCAAGGTCGTGCTCAAGATCCTGTCGTCCGAGATCACGCACAAGAGCGACGTCGGCGGCGTGGCGGTCGGCATCGCCGCGGACCGCGTCGGCGAACGGCTCGAGCGCATGGCCACCGAGGTGAGCGAACGCGCCGGCGTGCGGCCTCGGCAGTTCCTGGTGCAGGAGATGGTCGAAGGCGGTGTGGAACTGATCCTCGGCTGCCATCGCGATCCGCTCGGCTCCGCGGTGCTGCTCGGCATGGGCGGCGTCACGGCCGAACTGCTCAAGGACACGGCGTTGCGCATGGTGCCGTCCGGTGGATTGAGCCGCGACGAGGCGCTGTCGCTGGTGCGCGAGCTGCGCACCTGGCCGCTGCTCGACGGCTTCCGGGGGTGCAAGCTGGCCGATGTCGATGCGCTGGTGTCGGCGATCGTCGCGTTCTCGCGAATGATCGACGCGCTCGGCGAGCGGCTCGTCGAGGCGGAGATCAATCCGGTGTTCGTGCTGCCGAAGGGAGAAGGCGTGCGGGCGGCGGATGGGGTGGCGGTGCTCGCACGCGGGTGACCTGAGCGCGCCGCCGGCTCAGGCCCTGCGGCGCGCGGCCTCCAGCGCCTCGGGGTTCACGACATCAGCAAGCCGCCCTTCGGCGAACGCGTTGATGTTGTCGAAGGCGATGCCGAAATAGCGTTCGTAGTTGTCCTTCTCGACATAGCCGATGTGCGGCGTGCACAGCACGTTGGGCAGCGCGAGCAGCGGATGGTCCTGCGCCATGACGGGCTCCTGCTCGTACACGTCGACCGCTGCGAACCCGGGACGGCCCGCACGCAGCGCCTGCTCGAGTGCGCCCTCGGCGACCAGCTCGGCGCGGCTGGTGTTGACCAGCAGTGCGGTGCGCTTCATGCGCGCGAGGTCGTCGGCCGTGACCAGCCCGTGCGTGTCCGCCGTGAGCCGCACATGAAGGCTGACCACATCGCTCTCGGCGAAGAAGGCTTCGCGCGACGGCGCCACCTCGAACCCGTCGGCACGCGCCGCGGCGGTCGATGCCTCGCGGCCCCAGACCCAGACCTTCATGCCGAAGATGCGGCCATAGGCGGCCACCTGCCGGCCGATGCGGCCGTAGCTCCAGACGCCGAGGCGCTGTCCGCCCAGTTGCTGGCCGAGGTGTCCTTGCCAGAGCCCCTGGCGCATGCGGTTGGCCTCGTCGACCAGGTGCCGGCGGCTCGCGAGCGCGAGCGCCCAGCTCAGCTCCGCGGTGGCGGACCCCGCCCCGCTGCCTTCGGCCACGAGCACGCCGCGCGCCGTGCAGGCCGCCAGGTCGACATGGCCCGCGAGCTTGCCTGTCTGGCTGATCAGCCGGAGCCTGGGCAGGCGGTCGAGCAGCGCCGCATCGATGCGCGTGCGCTCGCGCGTCAGCACGATGGCGTCGGCATCGGCGAAGCGCTCGGCCAGTGCGTCGGTGCCCTTGGCCGTGTCGTTGAAGATGCGCGTCTCGTGGGCATCGAGCTTCGAGAAGCAGTCGAGGCCGCGAACGCAGTCCTGGTAGTCGTCGGGGATGGCGATGCGCATGCGCAGGGGCTCCTTTGCTTTCATTGCAGCGTGATGTGAAGTTCTTCGACCGTGCGCTTCCACATCGCCAGGTCGCTGCGCACGAGCGCCGTGAACTGCTCGGGCGGCATGTCGCCGGGGGCGATGCCCTGGGCCTTGAAAAGATCGCGCACTTCCTTCGTGTCGAGGGCGCGCTTGACTTCGGCGTAGAGGCGCTGCGTCACAGCCGCCGGCGTGCCGGCCTTGAGCAGCAAGCCGTACCAGCCATGCACCTCGAAGCCGGGGTAGCCCTGCTCGGCGACGGTACGCACGGCGGGCAGCCCCTCGAAGCGCGTGGCCGTTGCAACGGCCAGTGCGCGCAGCTTGCCGGCCTGGATGAACGGCAGGGCGCTGCTCATGTCGAGGAACATGAACTGGATCTGCCCGCCCAGCAGGTCCTGCACCGCGGGACCGGCACCCCGGTAAGGCACGTGCGTCGCGCGCATGCCGGCGCGCTGCGCGAACAGCGCCGCCCCCAGGTGCGCCGAGGTGCCGTTGCCGGACGATCCGTACGACAGGCCCTCCGGCCTGGCCTTCGCGCTCGCGACGAGCGCCTGCAGATCAGGCGCGGGGAAATCGGTGCGCACCACCACGGCATGGGGCACGAAACCCACCACGGTCAGCGGTGAAAAGTCGCGCAGGGTATCGAACGGATAACCGGGCATCAGCGCCGGATTGGTGACCGCCAGGATCGACGGGAAGACCAGCGTGTAGCCGTCGGCCGGCTGGTGCTTCACCTCGCTCATGCCGATGACGCCGCCACCGCCGGGCTTGTTGTCGATGATCACAGGCTGACCCAGGTGGGTCGACATGATCTTGCCGATCGCGCGCGCCATGAGGTCGGTGGGACCGCCGGGCGAGAACGGCACGACGATGCGGATCTGCTTCGACGGGAAGGTGGTGTCGGCCCAGGCGCGCGGGGCCAATGCCATGAGCGCGAGTGCGCCTCCCATGGCGTTGAAATGGCGCCGGGAAGGGGCGAAGGTTGGGGGCATGCGGGTCTCCTGGAGGATGTATCGCTGCGTGCGACCATCTTTTGGCTCAGTGCGCCAGCTTAGGCCGGAGGTGGTCCGGCCGCATCCCGCCTATTCCACTGCCTGGAATTGAAGGCCGCTTTTCAATCCCGCCCGAACACGGTGCACCACAGTTTTAATTAGTACGTTAGACTTCACTTCGGTAGCCCTCGTCTTCTCCCTCTTCCCCTTCTCGGGGCTACCCTTGCCCGCCTCGTGCGGGCTTTTTCTTGCCCGATCGGTGCTGTCTCTCGCGCGGCGACTGGCCTGTCCTACAGTTCGTAACACCAAGGCCTTACAGAAAAATTCGCGGGTCACCCCGACCATGGCGCTTCCATTTCCACGGGCCAGGTATGAGCTTCAAAGACATCAGGGATCGGTTCGGCGCCTCGTTCCAACGAGGCGACCGCGTCATTTGCGAAGGTCGGTTCGGCACCGTTGCCAGCGCAAACTACTCGCACATACGGGTGAGGTTCGACGGCAGGTCGATCTCCGCGCCCTGCGACCCGCGGGATCTGCATCTTGTGGGCTCCAGCAGTCCGCCCCAATCGCCCGTGCCCCAGTTTTCTTCGGCGCAAGAGACCGTGCCACTTCAGCTTCAGTAGGCCGGGGGCATGCCTGAGCCTGGACAACGGCGGGAAGCTACCCCGCCATGGTCCGCGCTTCATTCACCTCGTGGATGAGATCGATGAAGGCGCGCAATCCGGCAGGGATGTGGCGGCGCCCGGAATAGTAGAGAGACAGCCCGGCAAAGGGCGCCATCCAGTCGTCGAGAACACGCACCAGATGCCCGCTCGCGACATCCTCCCGGAGGTACCACTCGGCAATCTGTGCCAGGCCCAGCCCTTGCCGCGCCGCGTCCAGCATCAGGATCGGCGCATCGAGGATCAAATTGCCCGGCACCTCGACGGCCTGGACCTGGCCTTCTGCCAGGAACTCCCACGGCGAGGGCGCGCCGCTGGGCAGGCGGGCGCGAACGCATTGGTGCGCGGCCAGATCGCCGAGTGAGCGCGGTGGCGGGCGCTTGGCGAAGTAGTCGGGCGATCCGACCACTGCCATGCGCAGATGCGAGCCGATCGGCACACGGACCATGTCGCGCGGCACGAGTTCGCCGGGACGGATGCCCACGTCGAAACCCTCTCCGACGATATCGACCATGCGACCTTCGGTGACGATATCGACCGTCATCGTCGGATAGCGGCGGAGGAACTCAAGCACGATCGGCTGGAAGATCATGCGGGCCGCGCCCAGCGAGCTGTTGATCCGGATGGTGCCGCTGGGCGTGGCGCGGTGATCGGTGATGGCGCTCATCGCGCCCTGAATCCGCGCAATCGCCGGTTCGACCTGGGCCAGGAACTCGTGCCCGGCCTCGGTCAGCGACACGCTGCGGGTCGTCCGGTGGAACAGGCGAACACCCAGCCGCGCTTCCAGTCCGGCCACCGCGCTGCTGAGCGCGGAGGTGGACATGCCCAGCTCCACGGCCGCGGCCCGGAAGCTATGGCGCCGCGCGACGGCCAGCACCGACTCGAATTCGATCAGTCCGGTTTTGTACATTGTCCTGAATTTCGGGATGACTCATTCTTGATTTTCCACCTTATCAAGATGATCGAGCGGCCATAGATTGCTCATGACCCGGGAATTTCCGGGTGAAAACGGAGCAGTCTCCATGCGCCACCTCTCTCAGGCCTACATCGACGGCGCCTTCGTGCCCGTGCAGGGCAGCGAAGTCGTCGACATCATCAATCCGGCCACCGAAGGCCTCATCGGCACCGTCACGCTGGGCAACCGCGACGACGTGCGGCGGGCCATCGATGCGGCCGAGCGCGCCCAACCCGCCTTTGCGCGCACCACGAAGCAGGAGCGCATCGACATGCTCCGGCATCTGCAGGCGGCCGTCCTGGCACGCACGGACGAGATCCGCGAAGCGACCATCGAGGAGTACGGCGGACCGTTGTCGCGCTCCCAATGGGTCAGCGAGTACGCCTCGCAGTGTTTTGCCAATGCGGTGAAGACGCTCGAAGCCTACGACTTCACCCGCCAGGTGGGCGAAGCCACCGTGGTCATGGAACCGGTGGGTGTTGCCGCGCTGATGACGCCCTGGAACAGCACGGCAGGTTCGATCTGCAGCAAGCTCGCGAGCGCCATCGCCGCCGGCTGCGCCTGCGTGGTCAAGCCCAGCGAGCTGAGTCCGATCCAGACGCAGGTGATCGCGCAAGCCATCCATGACGCCGGCTTGCCGCCGGGTGTGGTCAACATCGTCATCGGCCGTGGTGCCGATGTCGGCAACGAGATCAGCATCCATCCCGCGATCGCCAAGATCTCCTTCACCGGTTCCACGCCCACAGGCAAGGCAATCCTGCGTGCGGGTGCCGAAACGATGAAGCGCGTGAGCCTGGCGCTCACGGGGAAGTCCGCCACGATCGTTCTGGAAGATGCGGACCTTGCCAAAGCCATACCGCTCGCGTTGAGCGCGGGCTTTCTCAACAACGGCCAGGCCTGCATCGCCGGCACGCGCATTCTTGTGCCGCGCGCGCGGCTCGCCGAGGTCGTCGAACTCGTCAAGACCACGGTGGGGGGCCTGAAGGTGGGAGACCCTCGCGATCCGGCGACGGTCATCGGGCCCCTGGTCAACCAGGCCCAGTACGACCGCATCCAGCATTTCATCCGCGCCGGTCTGAAAGAAGGCGCCACCCTCGTCGTCGGCAGCGAGGGGCGACCGGAGAAATTGGTGCGGGGATATTTCGTCAAGCCGACCGTCTTCATCAACGTGCGGAATGACATGCAGATCGCCCGCGAAGAAATCTTCGGGCCGGTGCTGTGCCTGATGGCCTACGAGGACGAAGAAGAGGCGGTGCGTATCGCCAACGACTCGGCCTACGGATTGCAGGCCTATGTTTTTTCTTCCGACCTGAAACGAGCGCAGCGCGTGGCGGCAAGGCTGGAAGCGGGCGGCGTCCTGATCAACGCGATCAGGCCCGCACTCACGGCACCGTTCGGCGGATTCAAGCAGTCCGGCCTGGGCCGGGAATACGGCGTCTTTGGCCTGGAAGCTTTTCTCGAAGCAAAAACCATCGTATCGGCGTCAGCTGTTGCCGCCTGAACCTCACTGAAAGGAAACACACATGGAAAATCTGGCGAACAAAGTCGCTGTCGTCACCGGCGCATCGAAAGGCATCGGCGCGGCCATCGCGAAGGGGCTGGCCTCGAACGGCGCGGCCGTCGTGGTCAATTACGGAGGCGATCGCGCGGGCGCCGATCGGGTCGTTGCCGAGATTGCCGCCAGCGGCGGCAAGGCACGCGCGGTCCAGGCCGATGTGTCGAAGAAAGAAGAAGTCCAGCGGCTGTTCAAGGAAGCCAGCGAGGCCTTCGGCGTCGTCAACGTCCTGGTGAACAACGCCGGCGTCTTTGCACCCGGCCCGTTGGAAGCGATGACAGAAGCCGACTTTCATCGGCACTTCGACATCAATGTCCTGGGGACGCTGCTGGCCACGCAGGCCTTTGCCGAACAGAGCGACGGCAATGGCGCAAGCGTCATCAACATCACCTCGTCGAGCGTCGAGAACCCCGGACCGAACAGCGTGCTCCCCGTCGCATCCAAGACCGCGGTCGCGGCGATCACGCGGGTGCTTGCAGCCGAACTGGGGCCACGAAAGATCCGCGTCAACTCCGTCGCCCCGGGTCCCACGGACACCGACGGGCTGCGAAAGCTGGGCGTGGGGTCGGCCATCGTCGACTACGTTGTCTCGACCACGCCCATGGGGCGCATGGGCCAGACCGAGGACGTTGCGCCCGTGGTCGTTTTTCTCGCCTCCGATGAAGGCGGGTGGGTGACGGGCAACCACATCCTTGCGTCGGGCGGGGCGCGCTGATCAGATCAAGGTTGGCCATCGCGAAGTCGAGCAGGCCGACGTTCGAGGCGGAGCGCGCCGCCTGGCCACTTGGGCCCCGTCAGACCGCGAAGCGCTCCACCGCCTCTTCGTTCCACTCGATCCCCACGCCGGGCACGTCAGGTACCAAAGCCGCGCCGTTCTCGTACACCAGCGGCCGGGCAAGGATCGGATCGGCCAGCCCCATCTTCTCGAGCCAGTGCGCGGTCGGCGTCACCGCGAGCAGGTGCGCGCTGATCTCGTCGAAGATGTGGCTGGACATCGGGATCTGATAGGTCGCCGCCAGCGCACTCGCGCGCAGCCAGCCGCTCACTCCGCCGATCTTCATGGCGTCGGGCATCACGAAATCGGCCGCTCCGACCACGATGGCCTTGTGCATCTCGTCCACGCTGAACCAGTTCTCGCCCATCTGCACCGGCGTCTTCAGCGTATCGCGTATCAGCGCGTGGCCGCTGTAGTCTTCCTGCAGCGTGGGCTCCTCGATCCACGCGAGGCCGAAGGGCTCCAGCGCGCGGCCGCGTCGAATGGCCTCGGGCACCGACAGGCCCTGGTTCACGTCGACCATCAGGTGCACGTCGTCGCCGATGGTTTCGCGAATGAGCGCGACGCTCTGCACATCTTCCTTCAGCGTCTTGTGGCCGATCTTGATCTTGATCGCCTTCAGGCCCTGCGCCACCGCGCGCCTGGCGCGCTCAGGGCCGATCTGCGGGCCGTCCATGCTGTGGCTGTCGTAGGCCGGAATGCTCTTCACGCGGCCGCCCAGCAGTTCCGCCAGCGGCAGGCCGCGGTGCTGCGCGAGCGCGTCCCACGCGGCCATGTCGACGGCCGCCGAAGCGATCTTCACGATGCCGGTGTTGCCCAGCAGCCTGAAGCGGGCCTGCAGCAGCTTCTCGATTTCGTGCGGCGCCACGAGCTGGCCTTCGAGCAGGCGCTCCAGCGAATCGAGCAGCGCCCGCACCGGCGCCAGGCCGAGCGGCGTGTAGGTGAAAACATACGAGCGACCCGTGATGCCCTGGTTCGTCTCGATATCGAGCAGCACCAGCGGCGAGGTGTCGACCACGCCGACGGAGGTGCGAACCGGGAACTCCAGCGGCACGTTGACGGCCCTGGCGCGCAGGGATCGGATGAAGAGGTCTTGCATGATTGTTCACCTTGACTTCGAGGGTTGCGTCAGACGCCCAGATAGGCGCCGGCCACGCGCTCGTCGCGCAGCAGTTCGCCGGCCGGGCCCCACAGGGCGATGCTTCCGGTCTCCAGCACATAGCCCAGGTCGGCCACGGACAGCGCGGCGCGCGCGTTCTGCTCCACCAGCAGGATCGGAATGCCCTGGGCCTTCAGCCGCGCGATGACCGCGAAGATCTCGCGCACGAGCAAGGGGGCCAGGCCCATCGAGGGCTCGTCGAGCAGCAGCACCTTGGGCTCGCTCATGAGCGCGCGCGCGATCGCCAGCATCTGCTGCTGTCCGCCCGAAAGCGTGCCGGCCGCGAGGTGGCGTTTTTCCTCGAGCACCGGGAACAATGCATACATCTTCCCGAGCCGCTCCTCGCGCCCGTCGGGCCGCGTGTAGCCGCCGAGCAGCAGGTTGTCCTGCACCGACAACGGGCCGAACACCTGGCGCCCTTCGAGCACCTGCGACAGCCCGGCGCGCACGCGCCTGTCGGGGCTGTCCCGGCTGATGTCGCGGCCGAACAGCGACACGCTGCCCGCGCGCGATTCGATGAGCCCCGAGATGGCGCGCAGCAGCGTGGTCTTGCCCGCACCGTTGGCGCCGACCAGCGCAACAAGCTGCCCGGCGCCCAACCGCAGGTCGATGCCGTGCAGCGCTTCGATGCGGCCGTAGCCCGCGAACAGGCCGCGTACCTCGAGGGCGGCAGCCGCGTTCTCTGTGCCCATCGCCGTATTGCTCGCGCTCATGCTGCGCCCTCCTCTTCGACTTCCGCCCCCAGGTAGGCGGCAATCACCTGCGGGTTCGCGCGCACCTCGTCGGCCGTGCCCTCCGCGAGCTTGCGCCCGTAGTCGAGCACGAGGATGTGGTCGGAGATGTTCATCACCATCTTCATGTCGTGCTCCACCAGCAGCACGGTGACGCCCGATGCCGCGATCTGGCGGATCAGCTCGGTGATCTCGTGCGTCTCGGTGTCGTTGAGGCCGGCCGCCGGCTCGTCGAGCAGAAGCAGGCGCGGCTTGCCGGCCAGCGCACGCGCGATCTCCAGCCGCTTGAGCATGCCGAAGGACAGCTGCGATGCATGCGCCCCCGCATGCGCGCCCACGCCCACGTAGTCGATCAGGCGCAGCGCCTCGTCGCGCAGTGCCGCATCGGCGCGGCGGGTGGTGCCCAGCATGCCGCCGACGAGCGAACTGCGCGTGCGCAGGTGCGCGCCGAGCATCACGTTCTCGCAGGCCGTCATGTTCATGCACACCTGCAGGTTCTGGAAGGTGCGGCTCATGCCGCGCCGCGCCAGCGTGTCGGGCGAGTGCCCGGCAACGTTCTGGCCGTCCAGCAGGATCTCGCCGCCGCTGGGCACGTAGATGCCGCTCAGCAGGTTGAAGAGCGTGGTCTTGCCCGCGCCGTTGGGGCCGATCACCGAATGCACCGCACCGCCGCGCACGCTGAAGCTCACGTCCTGGATGGCATGCACGCCGCCGAAGGACTTCGAGAGATGGTTGACCTGCAGCATCTCAGCGCCTCCTTGCCAGCTTGAGCGCGATCGACGGCACCAGCCCCTTGGGCAGGAAGATCATCGTCAGCATCAGCACGAGCCCGAAGAACACCATCTCGTAGCCGTGCAGCCCGCCCAGCAGCTGCGGCAATGCGGTAAGGAGGGCAGCGCCGAGCACGGCACCGAAGGTCGACGCCATGCCGCCGAGCACCACCATGGTCGCGAGCTCCACCGAATGCGCGAAGGCCGCCAGCGACGGGCTGATGAAGCCGAGGTAATGTGCCGACAGGCTGCCCGACACCGCCGCGAACACGGCCGACACCACGAACACGCGCACCTTGAAGCGCGCGACGTCCACGCCCATCATCCGCGCCGCGACCTCCGAGCCGTGCAGCCCGCGCAGTGCGCGGCCCGCGGGCGAGGCGTACAGGTTGAGCGAGAGCACGATCGCACCGAACAGCACCACGCAGGCCAGCGCATACCAGTGCAGCACCTTGGCGAAGACGAAGCTGCCGACCTGCAGCGGCGGCACCGGCATGCCGTCGGGGCCGCCGGTCCATGCCACTTCGTTCACCAGCACGATGTTGACGATGATGCCCAGGCCCAGCGTCGCCATGGTGAGCGAATGCCCCTGCAGCCGCAGGATCGGCTTGGCGATGAGCCACCCGATGAGCGCCGCGCCCACCGCGGCCGCCGCGATGGCCACCACCGGCGGCCAGCCGAAGCGCGCGGTGACGATGCCGCTGCCGTAGGCGCCGATGGCCACGAACGCGGCGTGGCCGATGCTGATCTGGCCGGCGAAGCCCATCAGCAGGTTGAGGCCGATGGCCGCCACCGCCGCGAGCGCGATGCGCACCGCCACGTCGACGATGTAGTTGTTCGGCATGGCCAGCGGCAGCAGCGCAAGAACGAGCGCCGTGACGATCAGCGAAGGACGTATCGGAAATTTCATACGCGGTCCGATGTCTTGGCGCCGAAGAGGCCGTTTGGCATGACCAGCAGGATCACGACGATCATCACGAAGGGCACCGCGTCCTTGTAGGCCGACGAGATGTAGCCGGCCACCAGTGCTTCGAGCAGGCCGACGATGAGCCCGCCCACGACCGCGCCGAGCCCGTGGCCCAGGCCGCCGAGCGTGGCGGCCACGAAGCCCTTCATGCCCAGCAGCAGGCCGATGTCGTACACCGTGGTGGTGATAGGGGCGGCCACCACGCCGGCCAGTGCGCCGAGCAACGCACTGAGCCCGAACGAGAGCTGCAGCACGCGCGAACTCGGAATGCCCACCGCCTGTGCAGCCAGCCTGTTGGCGGCCACCGCGAGCATGGCCTTGCCGACCATCGTCCAGCGGAAGAACACGAAGATCGCGCCCACCAGCACCGCTGCCGTGCCCAGCACCCACAGGCTTTGCGGCAGCACGTAGGCGCCCAGGATCTGCAGCGAGGTGTCGCCGCTGAAGGACGGCAGCGTCTGCTGGTTCTTGCCGAGCACGATCTGCACCACGCCCTGGATGAAGATCGAGGCGCCGATGGTGATGATGATCAGCGACACCACGCTCGCTTCCCCCGCGGGCTTGATCGCCAGCCGGTACAGCAAGAGCCCGACGATCACCGTGGCGACAACGCCGCCGACCATGGCAAGGCCATAGGGCACGCTGGCGCCGACCAGCGCCGCCGCCACCATGGCGCCCAGCATCAGGAAGTCGCCCTGCGCGAAGTTGATGACGCCGCTGGCGTTGTAGATCAGCGAGAAGCCCAGGGCCGCGAGCGCATAGATGGCGCCGGTGGTGAGCCCCGAGAACACGAATTGCATGAAGTCAGCCATGGCTGTCTCCTGGTTGGAGGGATGCAGTGAGGTGATGCGGCGCGATGTCGGCCACGGTGTCGGCGCCGATCAGCGCCATGGTTCGCTGCGTTTCGTCGCAGAGCGTCTGCAGCACGGCACGTGCGCCGGCTTCGCCGCCCGCGGCCATGCCCCAGACGGCGGCGCGCCCGACGAAGGCGGCGGTGGCGCCGGCCGCCAGGGCCTTCACCACGTCGCTGCCGCGCCTGAAGCCGCTGTCGACGAACACGGGCAAGGCGCCCTTCACCGCATCGACGATGCGCGGCAGCACCGAGATGGTCGAGGGTGCGGCGTCCAGTTGCCGCCCGCCGTGGTTGGAGACGACGATGCCGTCCACGCCATGGCGCACGGCGCGCCGTGCATCGTCGGGGTGCAGCAGCCCCTTGAGGATGAGCGGGCCGTCCCAGAGGCGCCGGAGCCAGTCCAGCTGGTCCCAGACCAGCGTGCGGTCCATCGCGCGCGCCAGCAAGGCCGCCTGCAGCTGGGCGGAGGCGCCGGCCTCCTCGTGCTCCGCAAGATTGACGAACGCGGGCGATCGGCCCCGGCGCGCCATGTCCAGCGACCAGGCCGGATGCAGGGCCAGATCCAGCAGCATCGAGGGCGTGAAGCGGAACGGAAGCCGGAACCCGTTGCGCACGTCGCGCTCGCGCAGGCCGCTCACCGCGACATCGACCGTGAGCACCAGCGCGCCGTAGCCCGCATGGCGGGCGCGGCGCACGAGCTGCTCGGCGATGGACCTGTCGGTCATCACGTAGAGCTGCATCCACTGCACGGCCGCGGGGTTGCGTTCGAGGCCGGCGTCGCGCACCGCCTCGAGCCGCGCGTTGGAGGCGGTCGACAGCACGAAGGGCACGCCCGCAGCGGCGGCGGCGCGCGCCAGCAGCAGATCGCCCTCTGGCCGCACGAGGCCCGAGAAGCCGATGGGCGCCACGCCCGCCGGCATGGCCCAGTGCTGGCCGAACACCTCGATGCCGGGGTCGGCATGGCTCGTATCGCGCAGGCAGGTCGGCAGCAGGCGCACCGCGTTCAGGTCATCGACGTTGCGGCGCAGGCACGCTTCGTCTTCCGCACCGCCATCGACGTAGTCGAAGACGAAACGCGGCAGCCGCCGGCGCGCATGCCGCCGGTGGTCGTGGACATTGAGCTTCATGCCGCCCGGCCCTGGCGGCCCCGATGGCCCTGTTCGGCGCGCATCAGCGCACTTCCTTGAACGCGCCGCCCTGCACCTCGATCATGCGGAAGGCCGACGTGTCCAGTCCCATGTGATCGGTGGCCGACATGTTGTAGACGCCGCTCACGCCCACGAAATTGCGCGTGGCCTCGATGGCGTCGCGCACCTTGGCCTTGTCGGTGCCGCCGGCGCGCTTGATGGCATCCACCAGCATCAGCAACGCATCGTGCGCATAGCCGCCGAAGGTGGACACGTCGATCTTTGCCTGCGCCTCGTAGTCCCTGGCGTAGCTCACGCTCACGTTCTTCTGCGGATCGCTGGCGGGCAGCGCCTGCGCGATCAGCAACGCCGGAGACGGCATGCGGATGCCTTCGGAGGCCTTGCCCGCGATGCGGATGAACTCGACCGACGCCTGCCCGTGGCTGGTGTAGAGCGGCTGCTTCATCGCCAGCTGCTGGTAGTTGCGCGCGATGATGGCGGGCGCCTGGCCGGTGCCGAACACCAGGATGGCCTGGGCCGGCGACGACTTGATCTTGGTGAGCTGCGGCGTGACGTCGGTGTCCTTCTCGCCGTAGATCTGGTCTTCCGCCACCTTGAGGCCCATCGACTCGGCGACCTTGATGCTTTCGACGCGGCCCGACTTGCCGAAGCCACCGGTGTCGGACAGCAGCGCCACCTGCGTGAAGCCACGCTGCTTCATTTCGCCCAGCACCTTCTGCGCGGCCATGCGGTCGGAATGCGGCACCTTGAACACATAGGGCCGCACGGGCTCGACGATGACCGACGCGGCGGCCAGCGAGATCATCGGCATCTTCGCGGCTTCGGCCTGCGGCAGCATGGCCATGGTGGAGCCGGTGCTCGAGGCACCGAGGATGGCGTCGACCTCGTCCTGCATGATGAGCCGACGCGTGAAGGCGTTGGCCTTGTTGGCATCGCTGGCGTCGTCGTAGAGCACCAGTTCGAGCTTGCGGCCGAGCACGCCGCCGGCGGCATTGATCTTCTTGACGTACATCTCCAGCGTCTTCTGCTGGGGATCGCCGAGGAACGACGCGGCGCCTGTGGCCGAAACCACGGCGCCGATCTTGATGGGCGGCTCAGCGGCCTGCGCGGCGGTGGCGGCCGTGCCCACCGCCAGTGCGGCGAGCAGGCCGCCGAAGATGCGGCGCGTGAGATGCTGGTGCGGGTTGAAGTGGCTCATGTCTTTGTCTCCTTCTTTGTTTACGAACGTCTTGCCGGGAACCTTCAGCTTCAGCGCGCGGGCGTTCGCCGCACGATGCGAATGGGGTGGACCTTGGGCTCGGGCGGCTTGAGCCCGAGAACCCCGGCGAGGGCTCTGCCCTCGGGGTCGGCCAATGCGGCCTCGCGGGCCTTGCGCACGCGCGCGATGGCCGATTCGTTCGAGCCCGCGCCCATGTCGTCGAGCACGGCCGAGAGGTTGCGGTGGCCGCGCTCGCTGGTTTCGCCGTAGCCCTTGACGAGGTTGCCGCACAGCGCCAGTTCGTAAGCCAGTTGCGGGCTGGAAGCGAGCGCGCCCCGCACGGCCTCCAGCCACCGTTCGATCAGCGCTTGCTCGATGGCATAGCGCGAGGTGCGCGGGCGCCACGCGCGCAGCGAGCGCAGCACGCACAGCATCGCGAAGCCGCCGACGGTGTCGGTGCGCATGTGCAGGCCCACGTTGAGGCTGTGGGCCTTGTGCGCAAGTTTGCGGCGCAGCCAGTGGGCTGGCCGTGGGGGCAGCATCGAGCAGATTTCGTCGAGGCCCGGCTTGAGGTACTCGGTGAGGCGCAGCGGCTCGCCCTCGCGCGCGCCCACCTCCTGGCGCACGCGCTGGATGCGGTCGCGCCGCGTCTTGAGATCGGCGATGCGGATGACGTCTTCGTAGCTCATCCACAGCGCGAGGTAGCGCGCGGTTTCGCGCGTGACGGGGAACTCGCCGGCCCACGGGCGCTCTGCCGCCAGCACCGATTCGACGCGGTCGAGATAGAGGTCGGCGTAGCGCGCGCCCTGGTAGTCGGTGACCTGCTCGACACCGGCCTGCACGATGGCATGGAGCGGCGCGGGCATCGCGCGCACGCGCCCGATGGCGGGTTCGGGCGGCAGCACATCGGAGACAGCAGCAGCCTTCGCCGCGCCGCCGGTCACATGCTCGTAGCCCGCGGCGAATCCCTTCAGGCTCGCGGCCACCGCCTTGCCCGACTGGCGAATGGCTTCTTCGCACGCGGCACGGGAAAACGGCAAGGTGCCGCTGCCCGCCATCGCGCCGAACATCACCGTGTTGATGACGGTGCCGTGCTGCCACGCCAGTGCGCGCATGTCGAAGAGAAAGGTGCGCTGCGCGAGCTTGTGCGCGGCATCGACGACCCGCTCGCCCTCGTAGCGGCCGTCGCCCATGGCCGACTTCTCGGACACGGCGTACTCGCGGTGCAGCGAGGCCACCAGCGTGGTGCGCTGCGGATGCACGAAGCCGCCCTGCAGCACGCGGCCGGCTTCGACCAGCTCGGACGCGGCGACGATGTCGACGTCGCCCGCGTTCGGCGTGAGCGACAGCACCGGCTGCGCGCCGTTCAGGAGGCTGCGCGCCACCGGATAAATCTCGATGTAGTAGTTGGTGGCGCCAGTGCGCTGCGCCACGCCGGGCACCGACGTGCTCTGCACCGGGAAGTCGTGCGCGGATGCGGCGGCGATCAGCCAGTCGGCCAGCACGCCGCCGCCCTCGCCGCCCATGGCGGCCACAAGCACGGTCACGACGCGGGGTTCCTTGCCGGACAAGGCGGGCTTTGCTTCAGACACGTTCATGCCAGCGCAACCTTCTCGGCGGCGGGGCTGCGCGCCCTGCCTGCCATGAGCCCGATGACGCCGCTGCGCACGCGGAACATGAAGCGCTCCCAGGCGCCTGCGTTCTGCACGATCTCGGCCTTGTAGAACGAGGGGCACAGCACGGCCGCGTGCGCGTTCTCGCCGCACAGGCCGCAGCCGACGCAACCCTGGTTCACGGTGGCCACCGGGTCGGTGCGCAGCGCGCTGGGGTTGGGCTTGACGGTGAGCGAGGGGCAGCCCGACAGGCGGATGCACGAGTGGTCGCCGGTGCACACGTCGTCGTCGATGCCGAAGCGCGTGCGCACCACGCGCTCGCCGCGCTGCAGCTTCGCGGCATTCACCGGCTTGATGCGGCGCTGCCGCTCGAGCTGGCATTCGCCGTCGGCAATGATCACCTTCAGCCCGCCCTCTTCGGTGGTCATGGCCTCCTGCAGGGTGTCGCGCATCTCGGCGACGTTGTAGCTGGTGACCTTGCGCACCCAGGCTACGCCGACGCCCTTGAGCGCGGCCTCGATGTCGAGCGTGAGCGGGCGCGCCGCGGACTGCGTGGGCGAAGAAGGAATCGCCTGCGTGCCGGTGGCCGAGGTGTAGCCGTTCTTCAGGATCACCAGCACCGAGTCCTGGTTGTTGTAGACCGCGTTCACCACGCCGCTGGTGAAGCCGTTGTGCCAGAAGCCGCCGTCGCCCATGATGCTGAGCAGCCGGTTGCGCATGAGCGGCGCCAGGCCCGACGAACTCGCCAGGCCCAGGCCATAGCCCAGCACGGTGCTGCCGACATTGAACGGCGGCAGCGTGCCGAAGGTGTGGCAGCCGATGTCCGCGCTCACGTGGACCGGGCCGAGTTCTTTCTGCATCAGCTTGATGGCGGCGAACACTGGGCGCTCGGGACAGCCGATGCAAAAGCCCGGCGGCCGCGTGGGCACCGGCGCACCGAGCGCCTCGACGGCCTGCGGCTTCAGCACGGCGAGCGGCGCGGCGGCGGCGGCCACGTCGGCCGCGCCGGCCGACGCCAGGCCGGCCGGCGCAGTCAGGCGAACGAACTCGGCCAGCGCGCGCACCATCACTTCGCCGGTGTATTCGCCGGCCATCGGGAAGATGTCCTTGCCGTAGAGCGATGTCGCGCTGCCCGCGCGCCGCAGGATGGCGTGCAGCGCGTCTTCCATGTAGTTGGGCTGGCCCTCCTCCACCATCAGCACCGCGCGCTTGCCGTCGCAGAACGCGACCAGCTCGTCGGGCACCATCGGGTAGACCACGTTGAGCACCAGCATCGGGATGCGGCAGCCCCCGAAGGCGTCGGCCAGGCCGAGTTGCTGCAGCGCCCGGATCACGCCGTTGTAGAGGCCGCCCGGCACGATGAGGCCCACGTCGCCGCAGTCGCCTTCGAAGTGCTCGTTCAATTGCTCGCGCCGGATGAAGTCGAGCGCGGCCGGCCAGCGCGAGCTGATCTTCAGCCGCTCGTGCTCGTAGATCGAGGGCGGCAGGTTGATGTGGCTGAAGTCGAACTTCGGCTGCTGGATCAGCGCGCGCGTCGACACGGCCGGCGCCCGGTTGTCCTTGCAGGTGAAGCTGCCGTGCACATGGCAGGCGCGAATGCGCAACTGCAGCATCACCGGCGTCTGGCTCGCCTCCGACAGCTCGAAGCTGCGCTCGACCGCATCGACGATGGAACCGAGATTGGGGCGCGGGTCCATCAGCCACATCTGCGACTTCATCGCGAAGGCGTGGGTGCGCTCCTGGATGATGCTGGAGCCTTCGCCGTAGTCCTCGCCCAGGATCACGAGCGCGCCGCCCTTCACGCCGGCCGAGGCCAGGTTGGAGAGCGCGTCCGAGGCGACGTTGGTGCCGACCGTGGATTTCCAGGTGACCGCGCCGCGCACCGGGTAGTTGATGGAGGCGCCGAGCATGGCGGCCGCGCCGGCTTCGGAGGCGCTGTTCTCGAAGTAGATGCCCAGTTCGTCGAGCAACTCGCGCGAATCGCCGAGCACGTCGATCAGGTGGGAGATCGGCGCGCCCTGGTAGCCGCCGATGTAGCTCACGCCGGACTGCAGCAGCGCCTTGGTCACCGCGAGGATGCCCTCGCCATGGAACACCTCGCCATTGCCCAGCGACAGGCGTTTGACCTCTTCGGCGAATGAACGCTCCATGTTGTCTGTCTCCTGCGCGGCCCCTGGAGGGCTGCGCTTTTTCTCGTGGGTTTCGGCCCCGGGGAAACGCGTTCGCCCGAGGATCGATGCGAACTTTATGGGTCGCGCTCTTGTTATCCAATCGATAGAATTCGCGTTACACATCGATCCCATCTATACAGATGACGCGCACTCCTTCCAACGTCGACATCTCGCGGATCGATCTCAATCTGCTGCGCCTTTGCACCACGCTGCTGGAGACGCGCAACGTCACGCTCGCAGCGGAAAGGCTGGGCGTGACGCAGCCCACGCTGAGCTACGGCCTCGCCAAGCTGCGCAAGCGCTTCAACGACCGGCTGTTCCTGCGCGGACCCCAAGGCATGCTGCCCACGCCGCTCGGCGAGCAGCTGGCCCGCGAATTCGCGCAGGCGCTGGGGCAGATCGATCGCGCGGTCGAATCGGCCGAACACTTCGAGCCTTCGGACACGCACCGGCGCTTCAGGGTCGCCATGTCGGACATCGGCGGGCTGTACTTCGTGCCGCCCCTCTTGATGCAGCTGCAGCAGACCGCGCCGTTCGCCGAACTGGAAGTCAAGCAGGTCACGCTCGACCAGGTGGTGGATGGGCTGGCCAGCGGCGCCATCGATGCCGCGGTGGGCAACCTGCCGATCGCGGCGGGCCATACGCGCAGCGCGCTGCTGTTCCGCGAACGCTATGTCTGCCTCGTCGGCACCAAGCACCATCCCCGCCGCGGCCCGATGACGCTCAAGCGCTTCCTGGCCTCGCGCCATGTGCTGGTGGCATCGCCTTTCTCAGGGCACCAACTGGTGGAAGAAGCATTGCGCGCACACGGCGTCTCGCGGCGCATCGCGGTGACGATTCCTCATTTCACGGTGCTGCCGGGCCTGGTGGCACAGAGCGATCTGCTGGTCACCCTGCCGTCGCGCGTGGCGCGCGTGTTCGAAGGCTTCGGCGGACTGACGAGCGTGGAGCTCCCGGTGACGCTGCCCGACTTCGAGGTCAAGGTGCATTGGCACACGCGGCATGAAAACAGCCCGCCGGTGCGGTGGTTCCGCGACCAGATCGTGACGGCGCTTGCGCCGCTGTAGCTGCGGACTTTCTTGTCAGAACGAATGCCGGATGCCCACGCCGAAGCTCGTGGCGCTGGCCTCGACCCGCCGCGGCGGCGCAGGAAGCGTCCGGGTCGCGGTCCGGTCGTTCATCACCATGACGTAGACGTCGGTGCGTTTCGACAGGAAGTGGTCGTAGCCGACGCTGGCCACGCGGCGGCTGATGTTGCCGCCCGGGGAACTGGCAGGAACCGGTGCGACGAGATCGTTGGTTCGCCGTGATGCGAATCCGATCAGCACCTGGCCCACGCCCACGGGGATCGCGCTGCTCAGGCTCCATAGCCTGTGGTCCTGGTCTGCGGGCGCCGCCGGGGTTCCGCCGTCGTGGATGGCGCCCAGATTGGCGAAGAGCTTGGCCCATTTGAAATCGTAGGCGCCGGACAGGAGCCACGACCGGGTCTGCGCGCGGGATGTGCCATCTGCAAAAGTGAGCGGCGTCTTCTTCACGTCCTGCCAGGCGAAGCCAAGGCTGAGGTCGTCCCGCCTGTACGACAGCTGCGCACCCACGTTGCGCTTGCCCTGCCCTTCCGCCGCGGCGGCGGCCACGCTGAACGAGAAGCCGCCGAGCACGGGGCTGTCGTACACGACCTGGTTGGTCCACGTCGTTCCACCCGACAGCGGCCCTCCGACGAAGGTGACCAGGTTGATCGGCGAGAAGGTGGTCGACGCGCCGAACGCATTGGTCGTCAGCGCGTTGATGCGCATGAAGGTGGTCAGGTTGCCAAGCCTGAGCGAGCCGTAGCGTGCATGGCCCACGCCCACCCACGAAGAACGGCTGAAGTACGGGTCGGCCGTCACGTTGACCGGCGGGCCTATTGCATCGCTGCGGCCCAGTGCCCCCGTATCCGTGCGAACGAATGACGAAAGCTCGAACGCCGCATAGAGCCCGTCGCCCAGGTCTTCGCGTCCGCGAAAACCGAAGTTGCTGGTGGTCATGCCGCCACCGGTCAAGCCCGATGTCGGCTTCTCCAGTGCATTGGCGCCCGCGAGATTGGCGACGCGGCCCACAAACGTGTCGACCTGGCCGAACACTGCCACGCTGGACTGCGCATGAGCACCGCCCTCGATCGCCATCAATGCGGCGCCGATCAGGCTCGCTTTCGTTTTCATCGTTGTCTCCATCGGCTGATTGATTTTTTGGGTCGGGCGACGGATTCAGCATTCCGTCGCCTCTGGCATTGCCCGCGGCAATTCTTCAATGCGGTCCCGGTCGCCGCAATCTCTTGCACGGCATGCAGTCCATGAAACGGATTCATTGGCGGCATGCCGTGCAAGCGATTGCGTGGAACCGGTGCACGCCGAAAAATTTGCCTCACATCGAACGAGAGTTCAGGAGCCGCCAGCATGCGCATGCACAGCCACCGCAACCGCCCCTATCACCTGAGCGCCTATGCGCTGGAGCACCTGCCTCGCCTGCGTGAAGAAGACAGGCCGGTTCTCGGCGACACCGGAAAGATGCCTTGCGATGCCACCGGGCCCGAGGTGGACGGCGTTGCCCACGCCACCCGCGAATACACCGCCCTGTTTCGCGAACACCTGCGCGGCCGTGTCGCACCCGCGCTCGCGCCCATTCCCGACGACAAGGAGGCGCGCGCACAGAACCTGAAGGCTTCGTCCTATTTCCTCGATGCCTGCATGGCCGGCATCTGCGCGCTCGATGCGGATGACTGGTGCGGCGACCCCGTGCCCGACCACACCCACGCGCTGGTGTTCCTGGTGGAGTTCGGCCGCGAGCCGCGGCTAGGCGATCCGGGCGAATCATGGATTCGTGGCTGCAACGCGAGCCGCACCGACATGCGCGCCACCGAAGTCGCCGTGGTGCTCGCCGGCTATGTGCGAGGGCTTGGGTTCGATGCCATGGGCCATGCGCCCGAGGCTTCGGCCGTGCACCTGGAGCGGCTGGCCATCAAGGCCGGCCTCGCGCTCGTGCGCGACGGCGCGCTCGAAGTGCCGTATCTGAAGCGCGGCTTTCGCATCGGCGTTGTCACCACCAGCTATGCAATGGCGACCGATCTAGCGCTGGATCCAACATACCCTCGCACAGTGGGCAATGCCGCGGTCCGGATGGGACTGGATGGCACGCTGCCCGAGTGGTGGAGCGACGAGCAGGACAAGCGTCCTCTTCATCTGGGTCGCTATCCAATGGAAAAAATAAAACGCGTCGCAGAGCCCACGACCCTGGTGCTGCGCGAACGCATCCAGCGCGTGCCCAAGCGCGGTGATTTTTTCAAGCGGGCGGAAGCCGGCGACATGGGCGCCAAGGCCCAGGAGGAGAAGGATCGCTTCGCGATGAAGCATCCCTACGCCCTCGGCATGGCCCCGCTGATTCGCCACATGGTTCCCCTGCAGGGCACGCGCGAGCCGCTCGCGCCCACCGGCATCGGCGGCGACCTTTCGAACCTGCAGCGCGCGGCGGACGCGATCAAGGCTCTGGGCTATTTCCTGGGCGCCGACTTCGTTGGCATCTGCGAGGCGGAGCCCTGGATGTACTACTCGCACGACGAGGTCGAAGGCAAGCCCATCGAGGCCTATCACCGCTATGCCGTGTGCATGCTCCTGGACCAGGGCTACGAGACGATGGAAGGTGCATCGGGCGACGACTGGATCTCGGCCTCGCAGTCGATGCGTGCCTACATGCGCGGCGCCGAGATCGCCGGCGTGATGGCGGCGCACTGCCGCCGCCTGGGCTATTCGGCGCGCAGCCATTCGAATGCTCATTCGGAAGTGATCCACAACCCCGTCATCCTGATGTCGGGGCTGGGCGAGGTCAGCCGGATCGGCGAGACCATCCTCAACCCCTTCATCGGCCCGCGCTCGAAGTCGGTCGTCTTCACGACCGACCTTCCCATGGCCATCGACCTGCCCATCGATTTCGGGCTGCAGAACTTCTGTGCGGGGTGCAGGAAGTGCGCACGCGAATGCCCGTGCAACGCGATTCCCTACGGCCCCAAGGTGCTGTTCAACGGCTACGAGATATGGAAGGCCGATGTCGAGAAATGCACGAAGTACAGGGTCACGCAGCAGAAGGGCTCGGCGTGCGGGCGCTGCATGAAGATGTGTCCATGGAACCGCGAAGACACCGTCGAGGCCGAGCGCATGACGTGGCTGTCGATCGAGCACCCCGAACTCGCGACGAGCATCGCCGAACTCGACGACCATGTGGGCAACGGCGCACGCAACCCGATCAAGAAATGGTGGTTCGACCTCGAGGTCGTGGGCGGCATCGCCATCCATCCGGTCAGCGGAACGAACCAGCGCGACCTGAGCCTGGACCGCGGCGAGAAACTGGCGAAGGCGCAGAAGCTCGCGATGTTCCCGCCAGAGTTGCAGCCTGCAGGCGGCACGACCCTCGCGCAGGTGGTGCCGGTGGACCGCGAAGCCGGGTTGGCGCGCTACCTGCGCGCGGGCGAAGAGCTGGAAGAGGCGCTCACGCCTCTCGTGCGGCCCTGAGGTGACCGGCGCCTTCGACCATGGCCTGCGCGTTGCGCTTGAGCGGGAGCACGGTGCGCTCTGTGCGCGCGGTCGATCGCGTCATGGCGCTGCCTGCGTCCGCGAAGAGATCGAACACCATCTGGCGTATCCACGCATTGGCGGCGTCGTGATGCACCCGCTCGTGCCAGTGTTGCCGGACCTCCAGCGGCGGCAGCGCAAGCGGACAAGGCAGCATGCGCAGGCCCTGGTTGGCCTGCGCAAGACGCCGCGCACTCACCGTGGGCAGCGTGAGCACCATGTCGCTGCCTTCGAGGATGAACGGCGAGGCCAGCAGTGTCGGCACCTGGGCCGCGACGCGCTCGGTGCCGCAGGCATCGCCGATGCAGCGGCCCACGATGTTGTAGTGATGGCCGGAGCCCGGCATCGTCGCGATCAGATGACTTTCAGCGAGAAACTGCGCCAGCGACAGCGCATGCCCGATGCGCGGATGCCCCGCACTGAAAAGACACGCATGGCTGTCCGTGAAGAGCCGCTGCTGATAGATGCCCGCGCCCAGGTCGGGGTATGCGCCCAGCACCAGGTCGATCTCTCCGCTCGCCAGGCCGAGCGCCATGTCCTGCTGTACCGGTTGCACGAATCGCAACCGCACCCCGGGTGCATGGACGCGCACGTGTGCCAGCAGCCTGGGCAAGAAGTGCAGCGCGCCGAGGTCGGAGCAGCACAGCGTGAAACTCCGGCTGGCGCCCTCGGGCAGGAAGCGGGTGCCGGTGCGCAGATCGACGTCCACAATGTGCAGCGCCGCGCGCACCAGTTCCGCCATGGCATGTGCCTTGGGCGTCGGCGCCATGCCCTTGGGCGTGCGCACGAAAAGCGGGTCTTGATACTCGTCGCGCAGCAGGGCCAGCGACTTCGACAGCGCGGGCTGGGTGAGCTCCAGTTCGAGCGCCGCGCGTGTCAGGTTGCGCAGCCTGAAGATGGCCTCGAAGCAACGCAGCTGCTGGATGTTGACCGATGCGCGCGCCTCGTTTCTCATGGCGGCGCGACGTGGCAAGGATGAGACTTTCAAGGTTCTTCTCCAAAGGGGCTACGGTCAATCCATCTCGATCTTCGTCTTGCCGATCAGCTCTGCATAGCGCGCCGTCTCGGCCGCCATGTAGGCGCGCAGCGCTGCCGGCGTGAGCGTGAACGGCTCGTACCCCGCCGAAGCGAAGATCGCCGTCACGTCCGGATGCGCCAGCGCCTCCTGCACGTCTCGCCGGATCTGCGCCGCCACCGCCGGCGACACGCCCTTGGGCGCAGCCAGCAGCAACCAGCCCGAGGCTTCATACCCGGCGGGCCCGCCGGCTTCGGCCACGGTGGGCACGCTGGGCGCATCCGCATGGCGTTGAGATGCGGCCACCGCGAGCGGCACCAGCCGGCCCGAGAAGGCCCGCACCGCCGCCAGCGTGCCGAGCGCGAAGTCGACCTGGCCCGTGCTGACGTCGGTATAGAGCACGTTGGCGTCCTTGTAGACCACATGCTGCATGTCGGTGTTCGTCAGCGTGGTGAGCACGGCCGTGCCCAGGTGCACAGGGTTGCCCACGCCCCAGGAGCCATAGTTCAGCTGGCCCGGCTTTGCCCTGGCGGCGGCCAGGATGTCGCCCAGCGACTTGTACTTGCCATTGCTCGAGGTGAGCACGAAGAAGCTGGTGCGCATGAGGGGTGCGAGCGGTTCGAAGTCCTTCGCCGGGTCGTAGGGCAGCTTCCTGAACATGTGCTGGTAGCCCGTCAGGTGCAGGCTGTCGAGCTGGATCAGGTCGTGGCCGTCCGGCGCGCCGCGCTTGAAGGCGCTGATGGCGATGAAGCCGTGGCCACCGGGGCGGTTGTCGATGATGACCGGCTGGCCCCACTTGCGCTGCAGCCGGTCGGCCACGGCGCGCAGCATCACTTCGGGCACGGCACCGGCCGAGAAGGGCGTGGTGATGTGCACCGGCCTGGTCGGAAATGTCGGCGCCGGTGTCTGGGCCTGCGCGGCGGATGCGGTACACAGCACGGTGCAGGCGATGACGCCCCACAGCGCTTGCGTGACGATATTTCTCATGAATGTCTCCTGTCGTTGTCGGGGTCCGACTCGCTCGGCCCGGCCAGCGTAGACCCGCCTCCACATCCACCGGATCGATAGAATGCCTGTTACACATGGGCTGCATCGATGACCGCACCTCGCCTGGATCTCAACCTCGTCCGTGTCTTCGTCACCATCTATGAAGCGCGCAGCGTCACGCGCGCGGCGGAACGCCTGGCCCTCACCCAGCCGACCCTGAGCCACGCACTGGCCCGGCTTCGCGAGGTCTACGGCGACCCCCTCTTCCGCCGCAAGGCCACAGGCCTCGTGCCCACCGGCATGGGCGAGCAGCTGTACCAGCGCTTCAGCCAGGCGCTGGCCGGCATCGACAGCACGCTGGAGTCGCGCCAGCGCTTCAATCCCGCACAGTCGGCGCGGCGCTTTCGCATCGCCATGTCGGACGTCGGCACGCTGTTCTTCACCGCGGCGCTGCTGCGGCAGATCCAGTCGCACGCGCCAAAGGTCGAGATCGACATCGAGAAGATCGGCGAGCAGGTCGTCGAAGACCTCGCGCTGGGCCGCATCGACGCCGTCATCGGCAACCAGCCCGGGCTGCTGGCCACCACCTCCAGCCTGCCGCTGTTCCATGAGCGCTATGTGTGCGTGATGTCGGTCGACCACCCCACGATCGGGGAGAAGCTCACGCTCGAGAAGTTCGTGGCCGCGCGCCACATCATGGTGATGACGCCCACGCGTGGCAACCAGCTGATCGACGAGGCGCTGGCCCAGCGCAAGCTGGCGCGCAAGGTGGTGGCCCGGGTGCCGCACTTCATGAATCTGCCGGACCTGCTGGACCACACCGACCTGCTGGTGCAGATGCCCGACCGGGTGGCGCAGACCTACGTGCGCGAGGGCCGCGTCAAGGCATTGCCGCTGCCCGTTGCGGTGCCCGAATTCGAAGTCCGCGTGTACTGGCACGTGCGCAACGAATCGAGCCGGGCCCACAAGTGGCTGGTGGAACAGGTGACCACCGCGCTGGGCACGGATTCACCTCATCGATAAGTAACAAGCCGGCCATCGATGGAGCCCATGCGGACCGCGTCCTAAGCTGGCCGCATGCCTGACACCGCCACCACCACCCTCATCGAATCCGACGCCGCCGCGGCGGGAACCTTCACCCTGCGCGACCTGCGGCTACAGCAAGGCGGCTTCCTGCCCGAGGTGCGCACCGCCTACCTCACGCGCGGCACTCTCGCGGCCGACGGACGCAACGCCATCCTGGTGGCGCACGGCTATACCGGCGGGCACGACATGATCACCGACCACTGCCATGTGGTGGACGGATCGTGGGCGGACCTGATCGGCCCTGGCCGCGCCATCGACACCGACCGCTGGTTCGTGGTCTGCGCCAACGCACCGGGCTCGTCGTACGGCTCGACCAATGCCGCGAGCACGAACCCGGCGACCGGCCGGCCCTGGGGTTCGGCCTTTCCGGAGATCCGCATCGCCGACATCGTGGCGGTGCAGAAGGCCTTGCTCGACCACCTGGGCGTCAAGCATCTGGCGGCCGTGGTCGGCCATTCCTTCGGCGGCGCGCAGGTCTATCAATGGGGCGTGGACCATCCGCATTTCATGGATGCGCTGGTGCCCGTGATCGCCACGCCCGCCATGCCCGGTGCGGACGTCGCTGCGCTGCAGGCCGAGCTGGCCGCCCTGCCTGAATGGCACGGCGGCAACTACTACGGCCGCGCCGATCTCTACGACTACCTGGTGCGCAAGCGCACAGGCGGGTTGATGGCCTTCGGCGCCGACGCCGTGCTGGCCGACCAGTGGCCGGCCCCGGAGCAACGCGCGCGCGAACTGCGGCGCCTTGCGAGCGAGTGGGCTCGCGGCTTCGACGCCAATTCCCTGCTGATCCTGTACAAGGCCATGGCCGCCTTCGACGTGCGCGAGCGGCTGCACGAGATTCGCGCGCCGCTGCTGCTGGTGCTGTCACGCAGCGACCGACTGGTGCCGGCTTCGCGCGCTCCGGAGCTTCTGGCGCAGCTCGCGGCGGCCGGCGTCGATGCGCGCTATGCCGAAATCGACAGCGACCACGGGCACTGCGCATCGGGCAGCGACGCGGCGAAATGGTCCGGCGTGCTGGCTGAGTTTCTGACCGCGCACACGCGACGATGAACCTCACTGAACCTCACTGAACCTCACTGAAGGTCGCTGAGCGTCGATCAACGACGACGAATAACAAGGAGACAAAGATGAACGCGATGAATGAAAAGACAGCTCTTCCGGATGAAGTCCCGGTGCTCATCGCCGGTGCCGGCCCGGTGGGCATGGTGCTGGCGATCCTGCTGGCGCGCCAAGGCGTGCGCAGCCTCGTGCTGGAAAAGCGCGAGCGCATCAACGTGCTGCCGCGGGCCCGCGGCATCAATGTGCGCAGCGTGGAAATCATGACCCAGCTCGACCTGGGCGAGGAGCTGCGGGCCGACGCGCTGCCGGCGCTGTGGTCGCGCTCCTTCGTCTACACCGAGCGCATGGCCGGCGAGCTGGTCGGCATCATGCCGGGCAACATGGCGCCGGGCTCGTCTGCTGCGTTTTCGCCCTGCGAATACCGCATCGCGGCGCAGGACAAGCTGGACCCGATGCTGTACCGCAAAGCCCTCGCGCAGGGCTGCGACATTCGCCTCCGCCACGAAGTCACGGCGTTCCGCGACGAGGGCAGCGATGTTGTCGCGACCGTGGCGACGGAAGGCGGCGGCACGCGCGAGGTGCGGGCGCAATGGCTGGTCGCGGCCGACGGCGGCGCGAGCCGCCTGCGCGAAGCGGCCGACATCGGCCATGCGCACCATGCCACCTATCGCTCGTTCGTTGCCACGCATTTCCACGCGGACCTGTCCCGCTTCACGAAGGGCCGCGAGGGCGCGCTGATCTGGACGCTGGCGCCCGGCGTCGTTGGCCTGTTCCATCCGCTGGACGGCAAGACGGCCTGGGCGGGACAGATCCAGTACGACCCCACGCGGGAACAGCCCCACACCTGGAGCGACGCGGACGTGGTGCGCCGCCTGCAGGCCATGATCGGTGCGCCAGAAGGCGAAGCGCCCGAGATCGATCTGCACAAGCACTACACCTTCACGCTGACCGCATCGGTGGCCGAGCGCTTTCGCCAGGGCCGCCTGCTGCTGGCCGGAGACGCCGCGCACTGCACGTTGCCGCACGGTGGTTGGGGCCTGAACACCGGCATCCAGTCCGCGCACAACCTGGCCTGGAAGCTGGCCGCCGTGCTGGGCGGCAAGGCACCGGTTGCACTGCTGGACACCTACGATGCCGAGCGGCGCGAGGCGGCGCGGCGCAACTGCGAATTCGCCGAGGTGAACGCCGGCCACACAGAAAAGCTGATGCGTGCGCTGCGCGAATCCAGCGGACCCGAGGAGCGCCGTCGCATCGTCGAAGGCTCGCGGCAATACGGCAACTGGAGCGGCCTGGACCTGGGCATCCACTACGACGGCAGCGCCGGCCGCGGCGCCTTCGTGTCCGACAACATCGCAGCGCCCGCAGTGGAGAACCCGGTGATCGACTACGTGCCGCATGCCAAGCCCGGATGGCGCGCGCCGCATTTCTGGGGGCGCACCGCGCAGGAGCGCATCCGCGTCTCCAGCGTGATGCTGTTCGATGGCGGCTTCACGCTGCTGGCTGGCCCGCAAGGCCAGGCGTGGGTCGAGGCTGTCGGCGCACTGGACGCTGCGGGCGCGTTGCCGGCGATCAAGCCCTGGCGCGTTGCACCCGATGGCGACCTGGTGCCCGAAGCGGTGGACTTCTGCGCGCTCTACGGCATCGGCGCCGACGGTGCCGTGCTCGTACGGCCCGATGGCCATGTGGCCTGGCGCGTCGCGGGTGGTGTGCCCGACGCGAAGCTGGTGCTGCACGAGATGCTCGCGCGAACGCTCTGCCACGACCAGGCCTGAAGCGCGCGATGGGCCGGAACCCCGACTGGATGGGAATGGATCCTCCAGGGATCTAACCGTGTTTGACGCGGGTCGTGGCGGCTGCGCTCGAAGATATCTTCGGCCGCCCCACGGCAAGAATGATCACGAAAGAGACCACGCCCAACAGCGAAACAAGGATCAACCCCGCCGTGAAGCTGCCCGAAGTCTCCTTGAAGTAGCCCATGGCGAACGGGCCCGCGAAGCCGGCAAGATTGCCCACCGCGTTGATGAAGGCGATGGACGCCGCCGCAGCACTCGCCGGGAACTGCTCCGAGACCAGCGCCCAGAACGGCGCCAGCACCGCGAAGATGCCGAAGGCGGCAAGACTCAGCAGCAGCATCTTGCCGACCGGATCGGTGAAGAGGGTCGATCCGGCGAGCCCGGCAGCGGCGATCAAGGGAGGGATCGCCGAATGCCATCGGCGCTCGCGCTTCGCATCCGAGCGGCGCGCGTTCCAGACCATGGCGACGGCGCC
Source organism: Variovorax sp. ZS18.2.2 (assembly GCF_024701975.1). Classification (GTDB taxonomy): domain Bacteria; phylum Pseudomonadota; class Gammaproteobacteria; order Burkholderiales; family Burkholderiaceae_C; genus Variovorax. The sequence goes on along the minus strand of NZ_JANLNM010000002.1, from coordinate 636,056 downwards.
GACCGCGAACGGGATCGCCACCAGCAGCCCGGTGGCCAAGGTGCCGAAACCCAGTTCCCTCACGATCTGCGGCAGCCAGAAGGCAACACCGTAGTTGCAGGCGACCAGGCCGAAGAAGGCCACGCTGAAGAGCAGCAGGTCGGGGTTGGTGAGTGCGGCCAGCGTGCCCATCCGCGGCTTTTCGTTCAGGCCGCGCTCGGCCTTCAGGCTGCTTTCGAGCCAGCGCTTCTCCTCGGGCTCCAGCCACTCCGCATCCGCCGGCTTGTCGCGCAGGACCTTCAGGAAAACCAGGGCCAGGATCACCGACGGCAAGCCTTCGAGGATGAAGAGCAGTTGCCAGTTGTGCAGCCCGGCCACGCTGCCGATGGACAGCAGCCAGCCGGAGATCGGCGCGCCGATCAGGCCGGCCAGTGGAATCGTGACCATGAAATAGGAACTCAGCCGCGCCCGATGGGCAGCCGGGACCCACCACGTCATGTACAGCACAAGCCCGGGGAAGAAGCCGGCCTCGGCCGCTCCCAGCAGGAAGCGCAGCACGTAGAAGCTCTCCTTGCTCCAGACAAAGGCCATCGCGCAGGACACCAGGCCCCAAGTGAACATGATGCGAGCCAGCCATACCCTGCCGCCGAAGCGTTCAAGGGCCAGGTTGCTCGGCACCTCGAAGATGAAGAAGCCGATGAAGAAGATGCCCGCGCCCCAGCCGTAGACGGTGGGCGAGAAACCGAGGTGCTCGTTCATGCTGATTGCCGCGAAGGACAGGTTGACCCGGTCCAGATAGGCAAGGAAGCCCCCGACGATCAGCCACGGGATGATGCGCCGGTTGATCTTGCGCACGACAGACGATTCGATGTCCATTGGTTTGTCTCCAATTCTTGGCGTCGTGACGATCGGCGCCCCCGCTTGCGATGCGAGTTCGCCCATCTGTCCGGCCTGGCTGATTTGCCACCGTTGCGACCCTCGCAGCGTGCCGGGTGTCGCGTTGGCAAGTGTGGACCGTCGCGCCTTGAAGGTTGATGATTTCGGGACATCCTCTTATCCTTTTGGGTCATGCACCAAGCTGTCGTCCGAAGCGCCGTTCTGGTCCGCTACGCGAACTTCGCGCGTCGCGTGGGCCTCGATCCGCTGGCCATGCTGCAGGCCGTCGAGATCGATCCGGCGACCCTGGCCTCGCCCGATCTCACCGTCGCCGCCTTCAAGGTCTATCGCCTGCTCGAGCTGTCGGCCAACCTGACCGGCCTGCAGGACTTCGGCCTGCGCCTGGGCCGGGAAGGCGGCAGCCTCTCCTACCTCGGTGCGCTGGGTGCCCTGGCGCGCGACGAGCCGACGCTGCGCGACGCCCTCCTGCGCTTCGCCCACGACACGCACCTGCACAACACCTGCATGGCGCTCGAGATCGCCGAGGCGCGCGGCGTGGCAGTCATCCACGTGACCGTGCTTGCCGAAGGGGAGCCGACGGTGCGCCAGTCCACCGAGTACTCGCTGAGCGTCCTGCACCTGACGATGCGCCAGCTCATCGGCGCCGCCTGGTCGCCGACCTCGATCCAGTTCATGCACCGCTGCGCCGGCAGCGACCAGCCACATCGCCTGGTGTTCGGCTGCCCGGTGCATTTCTCCGCCGAAGGCAATGCCTTCGTGCTGCCGGCCACCGACCTCGACCTGCCGCTGCCGGCGGCCGACAGTGGCCTGCGGGTCTATGCGACCGTCGACATGGGCTCGCTCGCGTTGCCGGACCGGGGCTTCGTGAGTTCGGACCGGGTCAAGCAGACCATGCTGCGGCTGCTCCCGCTCGGACGCTGCCGGGCCGACGTGGTTGCGCAGACGCTGGCGATGGACCGGCGCACGCTGCACCGCCATCTGGCACGCAGCGGCAAGAGCTATACCGAGCTGCTGCACGAGACGCGGCTGGAACTCGCCAAGCAGTACCTGAGCGCCGGCGCCCTGAGCGTGACCGACATCGGCGGCCTGCTCGGCTTCGGCTCGGTGAACAACTTCTCGCGCTGGTTCGTGACGCAGCAGGGCGTGGCGCCTTCACGCTGGCGCGCTCGCGTGCAGGATGGTCCGGCCTAGAGCAACTCGTCGTCCCACGTGAACAGGCGCTCGATGCCGTTGTCCCGCACGTGGACGATGTCCTCGATGAAGACCCGCTCGTCCGAGGCGCCGGGACAGTAGATATGGGTCGTCAGCATCGAGTCGCGTTCCAGCGGCCAGTCGCCGCGCGGATGTGCGGAGAGGTCCATGTCCACGTGGTCCAGGCCGAGCCCGTGGAAGTAGATCAGCACCCCGTCGTCGTTGAGGCCGTGCTTGCGGAAGATGCGGTGGCCGATCTCGGCGAGCTCGCCGGTGCGCGCACCAGGCCGCGCCGCGCGGTTGATTTCCGCCAGGCTGGCGACCGTCGCCGCCCAGTTGCGGCGCGCCGTGGGTGAGGGATCGGCGTCGATCACCCAGGTCTTGCCGCCGTCCCAGCAGTAGCCGTTGTAGTTGCCGTGGCAGTCGAAGATCACATGCTGGCCGCGCACCAGTTCGTGGTCGGTCAGCTCCGGGTCGCTGTAGGTCGCCCAGTCCGCACCGGGCGTGTTGGACAACGCCATCGTGTCGGGCAGGTTCGGATTGCCGCCCAGCGCCAGCGCCTCGACCTGGAAGGCGAACACCAGCTCGCGAAAGGTCATGCCCGGCGCCCACTGGCGGATCGCGCGCAACTGCGCCGTCTGATTGATGCGGGTGGCTTGCCGCAGCAGGTCGAGCTCGGCGCCGGTCTTCTGCTGCCGGACGTAGCGCAAGTGGTTCTCGGCCGGCAGCGGCTGCAGCGAGGGCAGTGCGCTCACGAGGCCCATGCCCACGCCCAGGTTGTCGAAGCCCACCTTGCCGCCCGACAGCCCGAGGTCCCGCAGAGCGCCGGTCAGCGCCTCTGCCATTCCCCCGGCATAGCGCCCCGCGACGGCGCCCTTGAGCTCGTTGCCCTCGAGCAGGTGATGCGGAACGAAGCGCCGGAGCTCGCGTGCGCGCGGCGCCACGTCGAGCGGCAGCACCGTGGCGTAGGGCCGGACGTCCTGGATCCACGTGGGCTGCAGCGAGAGCCGCATCACGTCGATGTCCGGCATCAAGAGGATCGGATGCTCCGGCGCATGGCGTGCGATCACCACCGGGAACATGCCGATTTCCTCGGGAATCGTGTGGTGGCGGCCGTAGCTGCTCAGGTAGTACTGGTTGGTCGCGTACATCGCGACGATGCCGTCGAGTCCGGCCTGCTTCATGCGCGCGATCAGTCGGTCGAGGTTGCACAGGCGCGCCGGCGCGGGCATGCGCGGCGCGAGCCGCAGTCCGGCCGAAGAAGAGCGTTCCAGAGACCGCGCCGGCGCCCGCGTGTCGCGCGCCTCCATCGGCGCGAGCGTCTCGGCCGCCTCGGGCGCGCGCTGCGGTGCGGCTGTCTCGATGGCAATGCCGAGCATCGCCTTGTGCTCGAGGAAGGCGTCGAGGCCGAATTCGCCGAACTCACGGCCGTTGCCCGAGCGCTTGTAGCCACCGAAAGGCGCGGCGAGGTCGGGCCCGGCATCGTTGATGTGGACATTGCCGACGCGCAGCCGCACACCGATGCGCTGCGCATGCGCAACGTCGTCGCTCCACACATAGCCGGCCAACCCGGTGTCGGTGGCATTGGCGATGCGCACCGCATCCTCCTCGCAGCCGTAGGCAATGATGCTCAGGACCGGCCCGAAGATCTCCTCGCGTGCAATCCTCATGGCTTCCGTGACGTCGGCGAACACGGTCGGCCGGACGAAATAACCCGTGGACCGTTCTGCCGGCCTTCCGACGCCGCCGCAGACCAGCTTCGCGCCTTCGTCGATGCCGGACTGGATCAGGCCCTGCACACGCTGGAACTGGCGGGCATTCACCAGCGGCCCGATCTCCGTGGCCGGATCGGCCGGGTGGCCGACGACCATGCCGCTGGCGATGCGTCCTGCAATGGCGGCCGCGCGCTCGGCAACCGCCGCCGGCACCAGCAGCCGCGTGGGCGCGTTGCACGACTGGCCTGAGTTGACGTAGCAGGCACGCACGCAGTTTTCGACGGCGCGTTCCAGGTTCGAATCCGGCAACACGATGAAGGCGGACTTCCCGCCCAACTCCTGGTGCACCCGCTTCACGGTGGCGGCCGCACGTCGCGCGACGTCGATGCCGGCAGGCGTCGACCCCGTGAAGGACACCATGTCGACGGCGGGATGTTCGGCCAGCAACTGCCCGACCTGGGCCGCGCCGTGGACGAGGTTGAAAACACCGGGTGGCGTGCCGGCCGCGTGCAGCACTTCGGCCAGCAGATTCGCGGACATCGGCGAATACTCGCTCGGCTTCAGGACCACGGTGCAGCCGGCCGCGAGGGCCGGGAGAACCTTGCAGATCACCTGGTGGATCGGCCAGTTCCAAGGCGTGATCAAGCCGCACACACCCACGGGCTCGCGCAATACGCGGGTGCTTCCAACCGTTTTCTCGAATGGAAAGGTCTCGAGCACCGACAGCATCTGCGCCAGGTGACCCAATGCGACGGGTGCCTGCGCGGCTTCGCACAGGCCGATGGGCGCACCCATCTCGCGCGAGATCGTGGCGGCGAATTCGGCCAGCCTGGGCTGGTAGGCCGCAATCACCCGCTGCAGCCAGGCCGCGCGCTCGGCGGCCGGGGGGGTCTTCGCCCCGTCGAAGGCCCGGCGCGCGGCATCGACGGCGCGCTCGACGGTCTGTGCATCGGCCATGCCGACGCGCCCCAGTGCGTCCTCGGTCGCGGGATCGATGATGGCCACTGCGGTCGCCGCGTCGGCCTCCACCCAGGCGCCGTTGATGTAGTGGGGCAGAAGCTCGGTGCGGACGCCGGGCGGCAGCTTGATTTCCATGGCTTGTCTCCTTCGAACGGGTCATCCGACTCTAGGGATCAAGGGGAAAGTCGATTGTCATTCCGGGACGCCCTGCTATCGGTTTGGGACACGTCGCGCAAGACAGCGGTGCCGCTTCAGTCGCTCAAATCAATCGGCGCCCTGCACTTCGGCAAGCAACCCTCGCAGCCAGACCACGCCGGCATCGGCATGGCGGCTCGGGTGCCAGGCGGCGTACAGCGAAGAGCCGGCCATCTCGAATGGCAGTTCGAAGCTGTCCAACGCCGGAGCGAAACGGGCCGCGACGCGGCTGGGCAAGGTGCAGACGTGATCGCTGGATTCCAGCAACGCGGGAACGAGAAGGAATTGCTCGACCGAGGTCACCACGTCGCGGCGCCGACCCAGTTGCTGCAGATGCTCATCCACCAAGCCCTGAAAACTGCCGCCGCTCGAAGAGACGAGCACGTGCCGCAGCGCGCAGTAGGCATCGAGGTCGAGCGGTCCGTGGCCGCGGGGATGACCCCGGCGCTGAACCATCACGAAGCGCTCGTCAAAAAGCTTGCGCGCTTTTGCAATCGACGGAACCATGCGTTCCGAGCCGATGACGAGATCGATCGTTCCTTGTTCGAGCTGGTCTGCGATCAGCCCTGCATCGGGCCGCACGAAAGCCACCTGCAGGTTCGGATTCGTCCAGGTGGCCACGCGCTGCATCAGCGGCAACCCGACCACGACCACGGCGTTGTCGTTCGCGGCAATGCGAAAGACGCGTTGCGCCGTGCCCGGATCGAAGAGCGTTCGGCTTTCGACCAGCGTGCGCAACGTGTGGAGCGCATCGTGCAGAGGTGCGGTCAACGCGATCGCCCGCGCGGTGGCCACCATGCCGCGCCCGGAATCGGCGGGCACGAGCAGCGGGTCATCGAACATCTCGCGCAACTTCTTGAGCTGTGCCGACAGCGCGGGTTGGCTCAGGTTCAGCCGGGCGGCCGCATGGCTCACGTTGGCCTCGCGGATCAGCGCCTCCAGCGACACCAGCAGGTTCAAGTCGATCCGTTTGGGATTCATTGTTTGGATACGTCGTATGTCGAGACTGAATTTCTCGAATGATGCAGGGCTGGCCAAACTCCGGGCATCAACTTTCGATCAACCCACTGGAGAAATGATTATGGCCATGAGACGCGTAGTGACGGCACACAACAAGGACGGCCGCGCGGTCGTCGTCAGCGACGTAGAGCTGCAGGCCCAGCCGGTGCCGGGCAGGGCCGACTGGTCCATCCATGACGTGTGGGCGGCAGAAAACCCGCACTTCCCCGATGCCGGCGAGCGCCCGGATGTCGACTGGTTCTTTCCCCCGATCGGCGGCTTGCGCTATTTGCATACGCTGATGGAACCCCAGACCCGGGCCGAACATGCCGCACCGGGAAAAGGCGAACTGCACCGCACCGCCACGATCGACACGGTCTACGTCGTCAAGGGAAGCTGCGTGTGCGAGCTCGACGACGGCGCGAGCGTGCGGCTGAACGCGGGTGACACGCTGATCCAGTGCGGCGCGATCCACGCCTGGAGCAATCCATTCGACGAGCAATGCCAGGTCCTGGCGGTGATGATCGGCGCCCGACACGACCTGGTGGAGCCGCCCACCGTGGCCTGAGCGGATCACTTCGCCTTCTTGCCTTCGGCCGCATAGCCGCCGAGGAAAGTCCACAGGGCGCGACCGTCTCCTTGCGGTCCTCTGCCGGTTCCTCACCAAGGCGCAGGTCGACCTCACGACCGAGCTTTCGGGCGCAACGCTGGCCGGTTGGAAAAAGACGGCACAGCCAATGGCAGGGCAGCGCCAGGCGCTGGTCGATGCCATTCGCGCGCGAGACCCGAAGGCTGCGCGCGCGGCCGCGGAGGCCTATCACCTGAAGTCGATCGAAGTCATTGGCGCGCTCCCCACGCGAAGGCCAAGCCCCTGTCGGACCACTATCGGCGCGATCTATGTGTAACGCGCACGCCATCGATAGGTCGATGGCGCCGGTCTACTTAAGCTGCGGTGCGCATCGGCACCGCGCCACGCGCTGCCCGCAGAGGCACCTCAAGAAAGACAGCGAGACATGGCCCACGACACCCAACGATTCACGCGCCGCACGCTCATGGTCACGGCCGGTGCGCTCGGCACGGCCGCAGCCCCCTCCCTTGCGCAGGGAACCGACAGGATCGTCTGGCGGCTCGCCACCGTCACGCCGCTCGGCTTTCCATTGGTCGGCGATGCCGTGCAGGACTTTGCGCGCACCGTCGGTGCCATGTCGAACGGCCGGCTCGGCTTCGAGATCGACGACCCCTCGAAGAACGGCGGCCCCGCGGGCCTCATGAAGCTGGTACGCGAGGGCCGCTACGACGCGGCGCACGCCACGGCGCACTACTACGCGGGCGACATTCCCGCCATCGACTACTTCACCGCCGTGCCCTTCGGCCTCACCGCCGTCGAGAACCATGGCTGGATGAACGAAGGCGGCGGCGCCGCACTGTTCGAGGCCATCCTCGAGCCGCTGGGGGTGGTTCCCATGATCTGCGGCAACACCAACGTGCAGATGGGCGGCTGGTATGCGCACGAGATCAAGTCGGTGAACGACTTTCGCAACCTCCGCATCCGCATGGCGGGTCTGCCCGCGCGCGTGCTGGGGCGGTTCGGCGCGAAGTCGCTGGAGGTGGGCTTCGGGCAGATCACCGCCGCGTTCCAGAACGGCACCATCAATGCCGCAGACATCATCGGCCCCTGGGTCGATCAGCCGCTGGGCGTGGGCAAGTACGCGCCCTTCTACTACGGACCCTGGCACGAACCCGATGTGTCGATGCACCTGTTCGTGAACAAGCAGCGCTTCGAGGCCCTGCCGCCCGACCTGCAGCAGATCGTGCGACAGGCGTCGGCGGCGGTATCGATGCGATCCATTGCCAAGGCCCAGTACCGCAACGCAATGGCGCTGGCGGAGTTGGAACGCGCCGGCACGGTGGTGCGCACCTTTCCGCCTGCGGTGACCAAGGCGCTGCAGCGCGTGACCGCGGAACTGCTCGAGGAAGACGCGCGTCGCGACGAAATGAGTGCCCGCGTGATCGCGAGTTTCAAGGCCTATCTGGCGGCCGTGAAGCGCTATGCGCGCGTCACGGATGCGGTGGCAGTGCTGCAGCGGTAGTGCCAAAAACCCGCATTGGCTAGAGCTGGATGACCACGCTGAACAGCGCCTGCAGAAGGAACTGGATGGCTTGGCCGAGACCATGCCGCCTCCGCACGCCGCGGGCGACACCACTGAATGGCCATTTTTGCAAGGAACGTCCCGCCGTTCCACTCAGATCTGCCGGAAGGGTATCCGAGAGATACAGGTCAACACTTCGAGTTTGAGCAGCTCACTTGGCCTTCTTGCCTTCGGCCGCATAGCCGCCGAGAAAAGTCTGCAGCGCACGGCGCATCGCCTCGCGCAATTCCTTTCGGGGCAACAGCCCTTCGACGCCCAGCAGGCACGGCGCGACCGTCTCTGACTCCACCAATGCCATGAGGTGGCGCGCCGCCACCATCGGATCGGCCTTGCGCAGCCGGCCCTTGTGCATCTGCCGCTCCAGGAATGCCGCCAGTTCGGTCAGGCCCTTCCTGGGCCCGCCCTCGAAGAACAGCCGTCCGATGTCGCTGCGGCCGGATTCCGCGATCACGGCCCTGCGCGCCTGGATGGCCTCCTGCGTGCACACCACCGCCAGGATCTTTTCGCCGAAACGTTGCAGCACCTGTTCGATGTCGTCATCGCTCTCCTGCCCCAGCGCCGCGAAGATCGGCGCGAAGTGCACCTTGGCCGTGCCGTGCGTCACGGCAATGAACAACTCTTCCTTCGACGCGAAGTAGCTGTAGAGCGTGGCCTTCGATCCGCCCACACGCGCGGCGATCTCCGACATGGAGGCCCCTTCGAACCCCAGTTCCCTGAAGACTTCCGCCGCCGCCTGGACGATGGCATCGCGCTTGGCCTCGGTTTTTACTCGCATCTAAGTGTCTCCTTATTTCTGTACCAGAGTGTTCATTATTGATTGACAAACCTCCGGAAGTCAAAATACATTACCGTACCGTACGGTTTATTTAATCAAGACAAACTGCACACCCACTCGTCGTTCCTCAGGAGATTCGCCATGCGTCCACCTCTCACCTATGGCCTGACCTTTACGGCAGCCCTTGCGTCCACCTTCATGCTCGTCGCCTGCGGCAAGCCGCCGGGCGGTCCGCCCGCCGCGCAGGGCATGCCCGAAGTGGGCGTGGTGTCGGTGCAGCCGCAACGCGTGGCCATCACGACCGAGCTGCCCGGGCGCACAACACCCTTCCTCATCGCCGATGTGCGGCCCCAGGTCGGCGGCATCGTGAAGGCCCGCCAGTTCCGCGAAGGCAGCGACGTGAAGGCCGGCGAAACGCTCTACCAGATCGATCCCGCCACCTACAAGGCAACCTACGACAGCAACGTCGCCGCGCTCGCCAAGGCGCAGGCCAGCCTCACGACCACGCGGCTGAAGGCCGAGCGCTACAAGGAACTGGTCGCCATCAAGGCCGTGAGTCAGCAGGACTACGACGACGCCGCCGCCTCGCTCGGACAAGGCGAAGCCGACGTCGCATCGGCGCGGGCCAACGTGGAGACAAGCCGCATCAACCTCGCCTATGCGCGCATCGATGCGCCGATCTCGGGGCGCATCGGCAAGTCGACGGTCACGCCCGGTGCGCTGGTCACGGCCAGCCAGACAACCGCGCTGGCCACCATCCAGCAGCTCGATCCGATCTATGTCGACGTGACGCAATCCAGCGCGGCGATGCTTCAGCTGAAGCAGGCCATGGCGCGCGGCGATCTGCAAAAGAGCGGCGCCAACGCCGCGAAGGTGCGGCTGCTGCTGGAAGACGGGAGCGCCTATCCGCTCGAAGGCAAGCTCGAGTTCTCGGACGTCACCGTCGACCAGAACACCGGCGCCATCACGCTGCGCGCGGTGTTCCCCAACCCCAATGCGTACCTGCTGCCCGGCATGTACGTGCGCGCCGTGCTGCAGGAAGGCGTGAAAGAGCAGGCACTCATGGTGCCGCAGCAGGCGGTGTCGCGCGACAGCACCGGCAAGCCCACGGCCTACATCGTGGACGCCCAGCACAAGCTGCAGCGGCGCGTGCTCGAAACGGAACGCACCGTCGGCGACCAATGGCTGGTGCGCAGCGGCCTGCAGGCCGGCGACCAGTTGGTGGTGGATGGCATGCAGCGCGCGGCGCCAGGCGTCGAGGTGAAAACGGTGCAGTGGAACCCCAAGCCCAAGGCCGGCACCGAAACGCCGGCCAAGGCCGCCCTCCCCTCGCCCGGCACCACGGCGGACTGATCCAGGAAGACCACCATGGCACGCTTCTTCATCGACCGCCCCATCTTCGCGTGGGTCCTCGCCATCATCGTGATGCTGGGCGGCGTCATGTCCATCGCCACGCTGCCGATCGCGCAGTACCCGAGCATCGCGCCGCCCGCCGTCGCCATCACCGCCAACTACCCCGGCGCTTCCGCCAAGACGCTCGAAGACACCGTCACCCAGGTCATCGAGCAGAAGATGAAGGGGCTGGACCGGCTGAGCTACATGGCCTCGACCAGCGAGTCGTCGGGCTCGGTCACCATCACGCTCACCTTCGAGAACGGCACCGACCCCGACACCGCGCAGGTGCAGGTGCAGAACAAGCTCTCGCTCGCCACGCCGCTGCTGCCGCAAGAGGTGCAGCAGCAGGGTGTCACCGTCACGAAGTCGGCCTCCAACTACCTGAACGTGCTGGCCTTCACCTCCGAAGACGGCAGCATGAACGGTGCCGACCTGTCCGACTACGTGGCGGCCAACGTGCAGGACCCGATCAGCCGCGTCGAGGGCGTGGGCGACACCACGCTCTTCGGTTCGCAGTACGCCATGCGCGTGTGGATCGACCCGAACAAGCTCTCCAACTTCAGCCTCACGCCGCTGGACGTGAAGAACGCGATCACGGCGCAGAACGCGCAGGTTTCCGCCGGCCAGCTCGGCGGCATGCCTGCTGCAAACAATCAGCAGCTCAACGCCACCATCACCACGCAGACACGCCTGAAGACCGCACAGGAGTTCGAAGACATCCTGCTGCGCACGCAGACCGATGGCTCGCAGGTTCGCCTGCGCGACGTGGCCCGCATCGAGCGCGGCAGCGAGTCGTACAACACGGTCGGGCGCTACAACGGCAAGCCGGCCGCGGGCCTGGCCATCAAGCTGGCCACGGGTGCCAACGCGCTCGACACGGTCAAGGGCATCGACGCCCGCGTCGCGGAACTCGCGAAGTTCTTCCCGCCGGGCATGAAGGTGCAGAAGCCCTACGACACCACGCCCTTCGTGCGCATTTCGATCGAGGAGGTTGTCAAGACGCTGATCGAAGCCGTCGTCCTGGTGTTCCTGGTGATGTACCTCTTCCTGCAGAACTTCCGCGCCACGCTGATCCCGACCATCGCGGTGCCGGTGGTGCTGCTGGGCACCTTCGGTGTGCTCGCGGCCTTCGGCTTCACGATCAATACGCTGACGATGTTCGCGATGGTGCTGGCCATCGGCCTCCTGGTCGACGATGCGATCGTGGTGGTCGAGAACGTCGAGCGCGTGATGGCCGACGAAGGACTCTCGCCCAAGGAAGCCACGCGCAAGTCGATGGACCAGATCACGGGGGCGCTGGTTGGCGTGGCGCTGGTGCTCGCGGCGGTGTTCGTGCCGATGGCCTTCTTCAGCGGCTCCACCGGCGTGATCTACCGGCAGTTCTCCATCACCATCGTCTCGGCGATGACGCTGTCGGTGCTGGTGGCGCTGGTGCTCACGCCCGCGCTCTGCGCCACGCTGCTCAAGCCGGTCGACAAGGACCACGCGATGGCCACCACCGGCTTCTTCGGCTGGTTCAACCGCAACTTCGACCGCGGCAACCACCGCTACCAGGGCATCGTGCGGCACATGGTGGGCAAGGGCTGGCGCTACATGGCCCTGTACGCGGTGCTGCTGGCCGTGGTGGTGGTCGGCTTCATGAAGCTGCCGGTCGGCTTCCTGCCGGACGAAGACCAGGGCACCATGTTCGCGCTGATCCAGCTGCCGCCGGGCGCCACCAATGCGCGCACGGACGAGGTGATCCGCCAGGTCGAGCACCACTTCCTGGTCGACCAGAAGGACGCGGTCTCGGGCCTCTTCACGGTGGCGGGCTTCAGCTTCGCTGGCGGCGGGCAGAACACCGGCTTCGCCTTCATCAAGCTCAAGCCCTGGGACGAGCGCAAGGGCGAAGCATTGAGCGTGACCGGCGTGGGGGGCAAGGCCGCCGCGTTCTTCGCGACGCTGCGCGACGCCAAGGTGTTCGCCTTCGCGCCACCGGCCGTGTCGGAACTCGGCAACGCGACCGGCTTCGACCTGATGCTGCAGGACCGCGCCAACCTCGGCCACGAGGCGCTGATGCAGGCGCGCAACCAGCTGCTCGGCACGCTCGCCAAGGACCCGCGGCTGGTGGCCGTGCGACCCAACGGCCAGGAGGACACGCCCGAGTTCAGACTCGACATCGATCCACACAGGGCACAGGCGCAGGGCCTCTCCATGGCCGACATCAACGACACCTTCTCCACCGCCTGGGGCAGCAGCTACGTCAACGACTTCATCGACCAGGGCCGCGTGAAGAAGGTGCTGCTGCAGGCCGACGCGCCGTTCCGCATGCTGCCGGAGGACATCGACCGCTGGTACGTGCGCAACAGCGCCGGCACCATGGTGCCCTTCACCTCGTTCTCGAAAGCGAGCTGGATGTCGGGCTCGCCGCGGCTGGAGCGCTACAACGGCGTGCCCTCGGTGGAAATCCTGGGCATGGCCAAGCCGGGCAGCGCCTCCAGCGGCGAGGCGCTGGCCATCGTCGAGGAGGCGGTCGCGAAGTTGCCTGCGGGCATCGGCTACGAATGGACCGGCCTGTCGCGCCAGGAGAAGGCATCGAGCGGCCAGACCGGCCTGCTCTATGCGTTGTCGATCCTGATCGTGTTCCTCTGCCTCGCGGCGCTGTACGAGAGCTGGGCGATTCCGTTCTCGGTGATCCTGGTGGTGCCGCTCGGCGTGCTAGGCGCGCTGATCGGCGCGATCTTGACGTGGAAGATGAACGACGTGTACTTCCAGGTCGGCCTGCTCACGACCATTGGCCTCGCGTCGAAGAACGCCATCCTGATCGTCGAGTTCGCGAAGGACCTGCATGCGCAGGGCAAGAGCCTGGTCGAGTCGGCGCTGGAGGCGGCGCGCATGCGGCTTCGGCCCATCCTCATGACATCGCTGGCCTTCGTGCTCGGCGTGCTGCCGATGGTGCTGGGCACCGGTGCCGGGGCCGGCGCGCAGCATGCGCTGGGCACGGCCGTGATCGGCGGCATGCTGTCGGGCACGCTGCTCGCCATCTTCTTCGTGCCTCTTTTCTTCGTGCTGGTGCGCGGCCTCTTCAAGGGGCGGTCCACCGCATCGCCCTCGCCGACCTCGCACGCGCAACCGGCTGCGGCCGCTTCCTGAGGAGCCTTCCATGAACACGTTCCGATTCGCCCCCCTCGCACTCGCCGCCTTGATGGCCGGCTGCAGCCTGATGCCCGCCTACCAGCAGCCCGCGGCGCCCGTGGCCGGCAGATTCGCCGGCGACACGGGCAATGCCCCGGCCTCCACGCCGGTGGCCGACCTCGGCTGGCACGACGTCTTCACCGATCCGTCGCTGCAGCGCGTGATCGAGATGAGCCTTGCCAACAACCGCGACCTGCGCGTGGCGGTGCTCAACATCGAGAAGGCCCGCGCCCAGTACCGGGTGCAGGACGCGGCGCTGTTCCCCACCGTCAACGCCAGTGCCGGCGGCAGCGGCAGCCGCACGCCGGCCGATCTGTCGTCAACGGGCGAAGCGCTCACAGCGCGGCAGTACAGCGCGTCGCTAGGGTTCAGCTCGTACGAGATCGACCTGTTCGGCCGCGTGCGAAGCCTGAGCGCGCAGGCGCTGGAGCAGTTCTTCTCCACGGCCGAGGCGCGCCGCAGCACGCAGATCACTCTCGTCGCCGAGGTGGCGACCAGCTACCTCACGCTCGCCGCCGACCAGGACCAGTTGAAGCTCGCGCGCGACACCCTGCGCAGCCAGAGCGACTCCTACGGCCTCAACCAGCGCAGCTTCGAACTGGGCGTGGCGTCGGCGCTCACGCTGAGCCAGGCGCAGACCAGCGTCGACACCGCGCGCGTCGACGTCGAGCGCTACACCTCGCAGGTGGCGCAGGACCGCAATGCGCTCGTGCTGCTCGTCGGTGCCGAAGTGCCGGACGATCTGCTGCCGCAGTCGCTGCCCGATGGCGCGGCGGCGGCCGCAAGCCCGCTGGCCACCATTCCGCCGGGACTGCCCTCGGAGCTGCTGCAGCGCCGGCCCGACATCCTGCAGGCCGAGCGCGGCCTGAAAGCCGCCAACGCGTACATCGGTGCGGCGCGCGCGGCCTTCTATCCGAGCATCAGCCTCACGGCGTCGGCCGGCACGTCGAGCAGCCAGCTCTCGGGTCTGTTCAAGGGCGGCTCGGGCAGTTGGAGCTTCGCGCCGCAGATCACGCTGCCGATCTTCGATGGCGGCGCCAACCGCGCGAACCTGAAGATCGCGACCGTGAGCCGCGACATCTCGGTGGCGCAGTACGAGAAGGCGATCCAGACGGCATTCCGCGAAGTGTCGGACGCACTGGCGCAACGCAGCACGCTGGGCCGCCAGCTCGATGCGCAGCAGTCGCTGGTGAATGCAACGGCAGAGAGCTACCGGCTCTCGGACGCGCGCTTCCGGCGCGGCGTCGACAGCTACCTGAGCGTGCTGGATTCGCAGCGCTCGCTCTACACCGCGCAGCAGAACCTCATCACCACGCGCCTGTCGCGCCTGACCAACCTCGTCACCTTCTATAAGACGCTGGGCGGTGGCTGGGTGGAGAACACCGGCGCGCCGGTCACGGCGTCGGATCAGCCGCCGTCGGCGCGCAACCGCAACCCAATCGCGCCGATGGCGAAGACCGCGCAGGCCTCGTCCTGATCGGGCATGTCGCCGCTGATGCCCACGGCCCCGGTCACGTGGCCATCGGCGTCGCGGATCGCGCCCCAGCGGGGAGCAGGTGGTTCCAGGACTGGTTCCATTCCTTCGCGCAAAGAAAAACGGGTCAGAGCTTGTGGCTCTGACCCGTTGATCTGACTGACGTTTTGGTCGGTGTGAAAGGATTCGAACCTTCGACCCCTTGCACCCCATGCAAGTGCGCTACCAGGCTGCGCCACACACCGAAGCCTGCAATTATAGCCGGCTGAAATCAGCGTCCGACGGTCAGGAGCTCACGAATTTCAAAAAGCTCGCGGCGAAGGTGCAACAACTGCGACAGGTCGACCGTGCGCGGCGCAGCCGAATCGGGGCTGTCCTGCACAACGGCGGCATCGAATTCTTCCTGGTCGATCTCGATCGCTTCCATGCCTTCGAGCGGCACTTCGCCGGCCTTGCGGCGATCGCGCTCGCCTTGCACGAGTTCTTGCAGCTTGTTGCGCGCGCCGCTGATCGTGAAGCCCTGGTCGTAGAGCAGGTCGCGGATGCGGCGGATCATGAGCACCTCGTGGTGCTGGTAGTAGCGACGGTTGCCGCGGCGCTTCATGGGCCGCAGCTGCGTGAACTCTTGCTCCCAGTAGCGCAGCACGTGGGGCTTGACGCCGCAGAGTTCGCCGACTTCACCGATGGTGAAGTAGCGTTTGACAGGAATCGGCGGGAGCGCTTTCTCCATTATTTCCATTGAAATCAAGACGGTGCGCGGGAAACCGGAGAGATTACTCTACGCAACCGCCGAGCACCAAGCACTATTCGGTGCCCAGGCTCCACTCGACTTCGGATGAGCCGCCCTGCTCGATGCTTCCGTGAATCTGTTCCTTGAGCTTGGCGCTCGCATGGAACGTGGCAACGCGACGTTCGCCGATCGGAATGGCTTCGCCGGTGCGCGGATTGCGACCGGGCCGCGGCGCCTTCACGCGAATCTGGAAGTTGCCGAAGCCCGAAATCTTCACGTCCGTGCCTTCGATCAGGCTGCTGGCCACGAGCTCGAAGAACGCCTCGACCATGTCCTTGGACTCGCGCTTGTTGAGGCCGATCTGCTCGAACAGCAGATCGGCCAAATGCGCCTTGGTGAGCGCCGGCGTTTCGAGCGCCTCGAGCGTGAATTCGGCAGCGTTCATCTTCATCCTCTCAAGCGGCCGCCGACCTTGGCGCCCAGTTGTTCGACGATTGCACGGACCGCAGGCTCGACCTGCTCGTCCGTCAAGGTGGCGCTGTCGCTCTGGAAGCTCAGGCGCACCGCCATGCTCTTCTCGCCCTGCGCCAGCGCGCCGGGTGCTGCGACCGCACCGCCCTGCAGCGGCTGCGGACGGTAGATGTCGAACAACGTCGCATCGCGCAGCAGGCCCTGTGCGGCCGCGGTGGCGCGGATGGCTTGCATCAGCGCATCGTGCGTGACTGCCTCGGCGACCACGACCGCGATGTCGCGCTCGACGGCCTGGTGCTTGGGCACAGGCTGCGCCACGGGCACGAGGCGCGCGGTGACGGCATCGAGGTCGAGCTCGAACAGCACGGGCGCCTGCGCGAAGTCCCACTTCTGGCGCCAGCGCGGATGCAACTCGCCGACGAAGCCGATGGCCTTGCCGTCGATCGACACGCGGGCCGAGCGACCAGGGTGCAAGGCGGGATGCTCGGCCGGCTCGAAGCTCGGCACCAGCGGTGCGAGCAGCGCTTCGACGTCGCCCTTGACGTCGTAGAAATCGACGCGATGCGCCTTGCCGTCCCAGCGCGCTTCATCAGCGTCGCCCCAGGCGAGACCTGCCACGCGCATCGGCTGATTCACACCACGCACGGTGCTGTCGGTCGTGACCACACTGTCGTCGCGCATGAACACGCGGCCCAGTTCGAACACGCGCACACGCGGCGCCTTGCGGTCAAGGTTGAACTTCAGCACCTGCAGCAGCGAGCCGAGCAGCGAGGAGCGCATCACGCTCATCTGGCTGGC
Organism: Variovorax sp. ZS18.2.2; assembly: GCF_024701975.1. GTDB lineage: Bacteria > Pseudomonadota > Gammaproteobacteria > Burkholderiales > Burkholderiaceae_C > Variovorax. The sequence continues at coordinate 619,153 of NZ_JANLNM010000002.1, read as the reverse complement.
AATGGGGTTCAGCAGCTTGACGGGATTGGCATTGCCGGCGAGGTCCTGCTCCCAATGCGCTTCGACAAAGCTGAAGTTGATGGTTTCCTGGTAGCCGAGCGCCGCGATGCTGCGACGCACCGCGAAGCGGCTGCGCTGCGCCTCGGGCCGCACGCGAGCGGTGATGGGCGCGAGCGGTGCGGTGGTCGGCAGGTTGTTGAAGCCGATCAGGCGTGCGACTTCTTCGATCAGATCTTCCTCGATCAGCAGGTCGAAGCGATGCGGCGGCGGGGTCACAGTCAACGTGTCTTCGCCTTCGGTGATGGCGAAGCCGAGGCGGTTGAGCGCATCGGCGCATTGCGCCTGCGTCAATGGCATGCCGATCACACGCGCTGCGCGCGCCACGCGCAGCGTGACGGGCACGGCGGCCGGCACGTTCAGCGTCTGATCGTCCATCTTGCCGGCTTCGCCGCCGCAGATCTCGATGATCAGTTGCGTGATGCGCTCGATGATCTCGACGCTCCGGCTCGGATCGACACCGCGCTCGTAGCGGTGGCCCGCATCGGTCGAGAAGTTGAAACGGCGCGAACGGCCCTGCACAGCCTCGGGCCACCAGAACGCGGCCTCGACGTAGATGTTGCGGGTGTCGTCGGACACCGAGGTCGCATCGCCGCCCATGATGCCGGCCAGCGACTCGACTTCGCGGTCGTCGGCGATCACGCCGACCTTGTCGTCGACGGTGATCGTGGTGCCGTTCAGCAGCTTGAGTTGTTCGCCCGCCTTGCCCCAGCGCACCGTGAGGCCGCCGTGGATCTTGTCGAGGTCGAAGATGTGGCTGGGCTGGCCGTACTCGAACATCACGTAGTTCGAGATGTCGACCAGCGGCGTCACGCTGCGCTGGCCGCAGCGCGCGAGGCGCTCGACCATCCAGGCGGGCGTGGTGACCTTGGTGTTCACACCGCGCACGATGCGGCCGGAGAAACGACCGCAGAGTTCGGGCGCTTCGACCTTGACCGGAAGCACGTCGTTGAACGAAGTGGCCACGGGCGCGATCGTCGGCGTCTTGAGCGGCGCGCCGGTGAGTGCCGCGAGTTCGCGCGCGACACCGTAGACGCTGAGGCCGTGCGCCAGATTGGGCGTGAGCTTGAGGGTCAGCAGCGCGTCGTCGAGCTTGAGCACGTCGCGCACGTCCACGCCGATGGGCGCATCGGCATCGAGCTCCAACAAGCCGCCGTGGTCTTCGCTCAGCTTCAGTTCGCGCGCCGAGCACAGCATGCCCTGGCTCTCGACGCCGCGCAGCTTGCCCAGCTTGATGAGGAACGGCTGGCCGTCTTCACCCGGCGGCAGTTCGGCGCCAACGAGCGCGCAAGGCACCTTGATGCCGACGCGCGCATTGGGCGCGCCGCACACGATGTTGAGCAAGGCGCCCTGCCCCACATCGACCTGGCACACGCGCAGGCGATCGGCATTCGGGTGCTGCTCGGCTTCCTTGATTTCGCCGACCACGATGCGCGTGAAAGGCGGCGCCACCGGTCGGCGCTCTTCGACCTCGAAGCCGCCCATGGTGAGCGTTTCGGCCAATGTGGCGCTGTCGAGGGGCGGGTTGCAGAACTCGCGCAGCCAGGATTCCGGGAATTGCATCTCTTCGATCTCGATCTGGTTTTTCTGGGGATGGGTGCTTACTGGAACTGCGAGAGAAAACGCAGGTCGCCGTCGAAGAAGAGGCGCAGGTCGTTCACGCCGTAGCGCAGCATCGTGAGCCGGTCGGGGCCCATGCCGAAGGCGAAGCCGATGTAGCGCTCGGGGTCGAGCCCCATGTTGCGCACCACGTTCGGATGCACCTGGCCCGAACCCGACACCTCGAGCCAGCGGCCGGCCAGCGGTCCGCTCGCGAACTGGATGTCGATCTCGGCGCTCGGCTCGGTGAACGGAAAGAAGCTCGGGCGGAAGCGCAGCACGAGGTCGTCGCGCTCGAAGAAGGTGCGGCAGAAGTCGGTGAAGACAACCTTCAGGTCCTTGAAGCTCACGTTCTCGCCGAGCCAGAGACCTTCGCACTGGTGGAACATGGGCGAGTGGGTGGCGTCGCTGTCGACGCGATAGGTGCGGCCGGGGGCGATCACGCGGATCTCGGGCGCTTTCACGGTGCCGGTGGTGTCGGCTGCGGCCGCGGCGAATTCGGCCGCGTACTTCTTGATGTGCTGATGCGCGTAGCGCACCTGCATCGGGCTGGTGTGCGGACGCAGGTTGTAGGGGATGCCGTCGTCGCCGTTGAGGTCGACGTAGAAGGTGTCCTGCATCGATCGCGCAGGATGGTTCGGCGGGTTGTTGAGCGAGGTGAAGCTGTGCCAGTCGCTCTCGATCTCCGGACCGTCGGCCACGTCGAAGCCCATGCTCGAGAAGATCTCCTCGATGCGCTCCAGGGTGCGGCTCACGGGGTGCAGGCCACCGGGGATGCGGCGACGGCCGGGCAGGCTCACATCGAGCGCTTCGGCACGCAGTTGCTGGGAGAGTTCCTCGTCGGCCAGTTGCTGGCGGCGATCGGTCAGTGCGGACTCGATGGCCTGCTTGGCGACGTTGATCGCGGCGCCGCGGGACTTCTTCTCTTCGACACTCAGCGCGGCCATGCCCTTCATCAACTCGGTGATGCGGCCCGACTTGCCGAGGAACTGGGCCTTGGCGTTTTCGAGCTCGGCGGGCGTTCTCGCTTCGGCGAAGGCGGCGCGGGCGGTGGCTGCGAGGGAGTCCAACTCGTTCATGGCAACAAAAATCTTCGAGGGGAAATAAAAAAGAGCTGGAGCCTTTTCAAGCGCCAGCCCTTGAGCCGTGGGCGCAGGAAGCTGCCCGGAGGCAGCACCCCTGCTGTGCAGAATCAAGCAGCCAGCTTGGCCTTGACCTGCTCCACGATGCCGGCAAAAGCGGCCTTGTCGTGCACGGCGATGTCCGCAAGCATCTTGCGGTCGATCTCGATACCGGCCTTGCGGATGCCGTTGGCGAACTGGCTGTAGGTCAGGCCCAGTTCACGCGAGGCGGCGTTGATACGCGCGATCCACAGCTGACGGAACACGCGCTTCTTGGTACGGCGGTCACGGTAGGCGTATTGGCCTGCCTTCATCACCGCCTGTTTGGCGACGCGGAAGACATTGCCGCGGCGACCGCGGAAACCCTTGGCGAGTGCGAGAACTTTCTTGTGGCGGGCGCGAGCCGTTACACCACGTTTGACGCGAGGCATGTGTGTACTCCTTGTTCGTCTGAGTTAAATGCCACGGCCGGGCAGCATGGCGGCGACAGAAACCATGTTGGTCTCATGCACTGCGACTGCACCACGGAGGTGACGCTTGTTCTTGGTGGTCTTCTTCGTCAAGATGTGACGCTTGAAGGCTTGACCGCGCTTGACGGTGCCACCGGGACGAACGCGGAAACGTTTTTTCGCGCTGCTCTTGGTCTTCATTTTGGGCATGTGAATGCTCCTTTAGTTTGTGCTCGTGAGGCGCCATGGATGCTCCATGAACTTGTTGGCCCCGAGACACTTCTTTATCCCGCCGCTGCCTGCACTTCTTTCAAAGTGCCGGCAACAGCGAAATCCCTTCAAAACCTCGTCTGCTGCAAACGCCTCAGGCGGTTGCCGCGGGCGCCGTTGCCGGCGCAGCGTCTGCTGCCGGTTTGGGAGCACCGCCGCCGGCCTTCTTGCGGCCCGGCGCGATCATCATGATCATCTGCCGGCCTTCCAGCTTCGGGAACTGCTCGACCATGATCAGGTCGCCCAGCTCATCACGAATGCGCTGCAAGAGTGCCAGACCGAGCTCCTGGTGCGTGATCTCGCGACCGCGAAAGCGCAGCGTGATCTTGCATTTGTCGCCGTCTTCAAGAAAGCGCCTGATGTTGCGCATCTTGATGTTGTAGTCACCATCGTCGGTACCGGGCCGGAACTTGATTTCCTTGACCTCGATGACCTTCTGCTTTGACTTCGCCTCGGCCGCTTTTTTCTGCTCGTGGTACTTGAACTTGCCGTACTCGATCAGGCGACATACCGGCGGATTGGCCGCCGCGACGACCTCCACCAGATCCACATCGGCCTCGCCAGCAAGGCGCAAGGCCTCCGAGAGACTCATAACACCCATTGGCTCGTTTTCCGGGCCTACAAGGCGGACTTCCGGGGCCATGATTTCCCGGTTCAGGCGGTGTTGGCGTTCCTCGCGGTGGCGGCGGTCGCGAAATGCAGTAGCGATGGTCAGAATCCTTCAAAATTTGCTACAAAATCTGTAGCGAACGCCGGTCAGTCCTCGCGGACAAGCGGCACGATTTGGCTGGGAAACATATGGGGTGTTTCAGAGACAAATCAACGCTTGTCGGCAATATCCTGGACGAGCCGTTGCACGAACGATTCGAGGGACATTGCTCCGAGGTCTTGATTGCCCCGGGCGCGCACTGCGACGGCACCTGCTTCCTTTTCCTTGTCGCCCACGACGAGGATGTAAGGGAGCTTTTGCAACGAATGCTTCCGTATTTTATACGTAATCTTCTCGTTGTGCAGGTCCAGCTGAACCCTAAGCCCTTGATTTTGCAGCGTTTTCGCAACTTGCGCAGCGTAATCGGCCTGCCCTTCGCTGATATTGAGCACCGCCACCTGTACCGGAGCGAGCCATGCAGGCATCGCGCCGGAGTGGTGTTCGATCAGCATGCCGATGAAGCGCTCCAGGCTGCCCACGATGGCTCGATGCAACATCACGGGGTGCGCGCGGCCGCTCGATTCGGTCACGTACTCACCGCCCAAGCGCTCGGCCGTGTTGAAGTCGACCTGCATCGTGCCGCACTGCCACTGGCGGCCGATCGCGTCGCGCAGCGTGTATTCGATCTTGGGGCCGTAGAAAGCGCCATCGCCGGGCGAGATGATGAAGTCGACGCCCGAGCGGCGCAGCGACTCCATCACCGCATGCTCGGCCTTGTCCCACAGCTCGTCGGAACCGACGCGGTTCTCGGGCCGCGTGGCAACCTTGTAGAGGATGTCCGTGAAGCCGAAGTCGGCGTAGACCTTCTGCAACTGCTCCGTGTAGGCGATGCATTCGTCGAGGATCTGGTCTTCCGTGCAGAAGATGTGCCCGTCGTCCTGCGTGAAGCCGCGCACACGCATGATCCCGTGCAGCGCGCCGCTGGGTTCGTTGCGGTGGCACTGGCCGAACTCGCCGTAGCGCAGAGGCAGATCACGATAGCTGCGCAGATCGCTCTTGAAGATCAGCACGTGGCCCGGACAGTTCATCGGCTTCAACGCGTATTCGCGCTTCTCCGACTCCGTCGTGAACATGTTGTCGCGGTAGTTCTGCCAATGGCCCGTTTTCTCCCACAGGCTCTTGTCGAGGATCTGCGGGCCCTTCACTTCCCAGTAACCCGTGTCGCGGTAGATGCCGCGCATGTACTGCTCCACCGCCTGCCACAACGCCCAGCCCTTCGGGTGCCAAAACACCACACCCGGCGCCACTTCATCAATGTGGAACAGGTCGAGCTCCTTGCCGAGCTTGCGGTGGTCGCGCTTTTCGGCTTCCTCGATGCGCTGGATGTACTGGTCGAGCTGCTTCTTGTCGGCCCATGCCGTGCCGTAGATGCGTTGCAGCTGCTCGTTCTTGGCGTCGCCGCGCCAGTAGGCACCGGCCAGCTTCGTGAGTTTGAAGACCTTCAGGAAGCGCGTGTTCGGCACGTGCGGGCCGCGGCACATGTCGACGTATTCCTGGTGGTAGTAGAGGCCCATCGCCTGCTCGTCGGGCATGTCTTCGACGAGGCGCAGCTTGTAGTCCTCGCCACGCGACTTGAAGACCTCGATCACCTCGGCACGCGGCGTCATCTTCTTGACGACGTCGTAGTCCTGCGCAATCAACTCGCGCATGCGCGCCTCGATCGCGGCCATGTCCTCGGGCGTGAAGGGGCGTTCGTAGGAGATGTCGTAGTAGAAGCCCTCGTCGATCACCGGACCGATCACCATCTTGGCCGTCGGGTAGAGCTGCTTGACCGCATGGCCGACCAGGTGGGCCGTCGAGTGGCGAATGATCTCGAGGCCTTCGTCGTCCTTGGGCGTGATGATCTGGAGCTTGGCGTCGTGGTCGATGACGTCGCTGGCGTCGACGAGCCGGCCGTCGACCTTGCCGGCCACCGTCATCTTGGCGAGGCCGGGACCGATGGACTGAGCCACTTCGGCCACCGAAACCGGGCCAGGGAACTCGCGGCGCGAGTTGTCGGGGAGCGTGATCTGGATCATGTGAAACCTCGGGAGAAAACAAAAAAGCGCGGTGGATGCCGCGCTTTGCTTGGTTGGGAGCTGGAAGAAACCAGCGAGCGCGGGCTACCGGCTCTTTCCTTCGATCGCGTCGAAGAAGAAAAAGCCGCTGAATCCTTGCGGAGTAGTTCGCGGTGTCATAACCAAGGTGCCTTTCTCGCTCTTGTTGAGTGCAGAGACGACGATTCTAACTTCTGCCCGCCCGGGCCGTGGCGCCCACGTTCTCGAGCCCCTGCGCCTCGCCGGGCCGCGCGCAAAAAAGCCCGGCGCATGGCCGGGCTTGAAAGTGACAGCGAAAGATCTGGGTCGGCAGATCAGTGGAACTGCTCTTCTTCGGTCGAGCCGGTCAGCGCTGTGACGCTGGACTTGCCGCCCTGGATCACGGTGGTCACTTCGTCGAAGTAACCCGTGCCCACTTCCTGCTGGTGCGACACGAAGGTGTAGCCACGGTCGCGCGCCGCGAATTCAGGCTCCTGCACCTTCTCGACATAGGCCGACATGCCACGCGCCACGTAGTCCTGTGCCAGGTCGAACATGTTGAACCACATCGAGTGGATGCCGGCCAGCGTGATGAACTGGTACTTGTAGCCCATGGCGCCCAGTTCCTTCTGGAACTTGGCAATGGTGGCGTCGTCGAGGTTCTTCTTCCAGTTGAACGACGGCGAGCAGTTGTAGGCCAGCATCTTGCCGGGGTGCACCTTGTGCACGGCTTCGGCGAACTTGCGGGCGAACTCGAGGTCGGGCGTGCCGGTTTCGCACCACACTAGGTCGGCGTAGTAGGCGTAGGCGACGGCGCGGCTGATGGCCTGGTCCATGCCCTTCTTGGTCTTGTAGAAGCCTTCGGCGGTGCGCTCACCGGTCAGGAAGGGCTTGTCGTTCTCGTCGTAATCGCTGGTGATGAGGTCGGCCGCTTCCGCATCGGTGCGGGCGATCACGAGCGTCGGGGTGCCGCAGACGTCGGCCGCCATGCGGGCCGCGATGAGCTTCTGCACCGCCTCGGTGGTGGGCACGAGCACCTTGCCACCCATGTGGCCGCACTTCTTGACCGAAGCGAGCTGGTCTTCGAAGTGCACGCCGCCGGCGCCGGCCTTGATCATGGCCTTCATCAGTTCGAAGCCGTTCAGCACGCCACCGAAACCGGCTTCGGCATCGGCCACGATGGGCGCGAAGTAGTCGACGTAGCCCTTGTCGCCGGGGTTCACGTTCTTGGACCACTGGATCTCGTCGGCGCGGCGGAAGGTGTTGTTGATGCGCTCGACCACGGTCGGCACCGAGTCCACTGGGTACAGCGACTGGTCGGGGTACATCGAGGCGTAGCTGTTGTTGTCGGCGGCAACTTGCCAGCCCGACAGGTAGATGGCCTTCACGCCGGCCTTGACCTGCTGCATCGCCTGGCCGCCGGTGAGCGCGCCGAGGCAGTTGACGTAGGGCTCGTTGTTCACCAGGTCCCAGAGCTTCTCGGCGCCGCGGCGAGCCAGCGTGTGCTCGATGGGGAAGGAGCCGCGAAGGCGCACGACGTCGGCAGCGCTGTAGCCGCGCTTGATGCCCTTCCAGCGCGGATTGGTGGCCCAGTCTTTTTCGAGGGCGGCAATCTGCTGTTCGCGGCTCAGTTGTTCGGTGAGGGTCTGGGGCATGGTCACTCCGTGAGGTTGATTGAAGGGTTGAAAGCGGTTGGGCGCTGCGGCCTTGGGATCAACTGTAATTCGATCCGAGACTCTTATGTCTTATAGAAGACATATTTTTCAATCAATAAAATCAACAACTTATGGATATATCTCTCAATGCGAAATTATTTTTCTCATATTGAGAAAAAATATTGCGCCGCAACAGTCACGCCTTCCACGATGTGCAATCAATCTCTCGGTGGTGAAAACGTCAGCGATTTCTGCGCGGCATGGGCGATCCAATCGCCGCCACTGATCACCGGACGGCCCGCAATCCGCGAAGGATGGATCTCGTAGACCAGGCAATCGAGCCACTGCGCACCAACCGCCACGCGAACCTCGCGCTTGATGTACTCGCCCGAATCGTCCTCGGCCACTTCTTCCAGCAGATCGAGCGCCGCCTCGACCGCGGGCTCGACGCGATAGATCTCGCCCTTCACGCGCCCCACCCCGCCGAGCGCGATGCCTGGATAGGCACCAAGGTCGTACAACGTCCCGGCAATGCTTGCCTCTTCGACGAACACGGGCGCTGGCCGATAGCGCGCGATGTCGTTGCGGCCAAGCCGGCGCAGCGTGCCGTAGACAAAAACGTGGGGCATCATCGAATCCGCCTTCTTCCGCAACAACAAGAACTTCAGTCTATTGAACTCCGCTGCCCCCGCTTCCGGCCGCCTCGTGGCCTATGGCTGCCTCGCCCTGAGCATGTCGCTCGTCGGCGCCTACGTCGCCCTCTCCAAGCCCCTTGTCGCGGCCTTCCCGGTGCTGCTGCTCGCATGGCTGCGCTTCGGCATCGCAGCACTCGCCATGCCCCACTGGCTCAAGCGTGGCGCCGACGAACCACCGATGACGACGCACACGCGCTGGCTCGTCTTCCTCGAATCGTTCCTCGGCAACTTCCTGTTCTCGATCTGCATGCTCTTCGGCGTGAGCATGACGAGCGCGGTGTCGGCGGGCGTGATCATGGCGTCGATCCCCGCGATGGTCGCGGTGGCGAGTTGGCTCTTTCTGCGCGAGCGCATCACGGTACGCATCGGCCTGGCCATCGCCTGCGCTGCATTCGGCATCAGCTTGCTGGCACTCAGCCCCGCGCATGCACCGGCTTCATCCGGTGCAGCAAAGTCGTCGATGCCGTGGCTCGGCAACCTGCTGGTGTTCTGCGCGGAGCTCTGCGAGGCCGCGTATGTGGTGATCGGCAAGTCGCTCACCGGCCGGGTCGGACCGAAGCGCATCGCGTCGCTCATCAACCTCTGGGGCTTCGTGCTCTCGACACCCTTGGGCATCTGGTTCGCGTTGTCGTTCGACTTTGGCGCGGTGCACGGCGGCATGTGGGCCCTTCTGGTGGCCTACGCGCTCGCGGCGAGCATCTGGACGGTGTGGCTCTGGATGACGGGCCTTCGCCACGTTCCCGCAGCGCAGGCCGGTGTTTTCGCGGTGATGTTGCCCGTCAGCGCGGCCCTCGTGGGCGTCCTCGTACTCGGTGAAAACCTCTCCGAGCCACAGCTGATTGCATTCGCGCTTGCACTCGCAGGCGTGGTGCTCGCGACCTGGCCTGGGCGTCGAACGTGAAAAACGAGGCTTCTCTCCTCTGAAAAAACAACAACTCCCAATGAAAAAACCGTTTTTTCCCTTGGAAACGCGTTTTTTCTCCTTTAGCATCCGCATTGCCACTGGAGACGCAAGTTTTTCATTGGTGAATGTTCAACCAAAAAAGGAAATCAACCATGGCAACTGCAAAGAAGGCTCCGGCCAAGAAAGCTCCGGCAAAGAAGGCCGCTCCCGCAAAGAAGGCTGCGGCTCCTGCAAAGAAGGCTGCACCGGCGAAGAAGGCTGCTCCTGCAAAGAAGGCTGCTGCTCCCGCGAAGAAGGCCGCACCGGCGAAGAAGGCTGCTCCTGCAAAGAAGGCAGCTCCCGCCAAGAAGCGCACCCCCAACGCTGCGTTCATGAAGGCCCTGACCCCCAGCCCGGCACTCGCTGCCGTGGTCGGCTCGACGCCTCTGCCGCGCACCGCTGTCGTGAGCAAGCTGTGGGACTACATCAAGAAGAACAACCTTCAAGACAAGGCCAACAAGCGCAACATCAACGCCGACGCAAAGCTGAAGGAAATCTTCGGCAAGGCGCAAGTGTCGATGTTCGAACTGGCCGCGCTGATCGGCAAGCACGTCAAGTAAGCGCTCAGGGGCCTTGCGCTCCTGAATCGAAAAGCCGGCTCACGCCGGCTTTTTTTTCGCCTGCGGCAAGGCCATGCCCTCCTCGAAGAAACGCGCTGGCGTGCAGCCGAAGTTCTTGCGGAAGGTCTCGATGAATGCGCTCACCGAGCTGTAGCCAATCGTCAGCGCCACCGTCGTCACCGCCTCGCCAAGGCTCAGCAGTTCGACGGCCTTCAGCAGGCGCGACTGCTGCCGCCATTGCGCGAAGCTCAATCCGGTCTCGACCGCAAAGCGACGTGTGAGCGTCCTGCGCGCCATACCGATGCGACCGGCCCACTGGTCGATGGTGTCGGGCATCGCGGGATCGTTCGCCAACGCAGTGGCCATTGCGGCCAAGCGCTTGTCCTGCGGCATCGGCAGATGCAGCGACGGCCTGGCGCTCGCGGCGAGCTCGTCGAGCAACACAGCCACAAGACGCGCGCGGCGTTCCTCGAAGGCGCTCGACGATGCGTCGAGCGATGTCAGCCGATCCACCACCGCCTGCATCAGCGGCGTCGTCGCAAACACATGCGGCCCGCCAGGCAAGCCAGCCGCCATCGTCGGATCGATGTGCAGGCTCCAGCCTGCCGTGGCGCCAAAGCTCTGCGCCGCATGCGCGCAGCGCGGCGCAATCCACCCGATCCAGCCCGGCGGCTGCACCCAACGCCCCGATAGCGTCTCGATGACCTGCAGCCCCTCGCGCAAAGCGAACAACTGCCCCGTCTCGTGCGCGTGGTAGCCCGTGACCCGCGGCGCCTCGTAAGCGGTGATCCAGAGCCTGACCGGTGCCTCAGCCGCCATGCCTGGCCCGCCGGAGGTATCGATTGGCCCCGCGCCGCAAGCCACAGAGCGCCCTGCTGCCTAGCATCGAGTCCATCTTCACAACGCCTTCAAAGGAACGCTCATGCAAGCCCAGGATGTATTGCCCGACGGCCAGGACTTCGTCATCAGGAACGGACTCCAGTTGCGCAAGGGATCGGTCGGCGCCTTCCTCGTCAACGCGCAGCTGCTTCAGGACCCAAGCGCAACCGCCGAAGCAAAGCAGGCCGCCGAGCGCGACCTGATCGACCTGCTGCCCGCCCTCGAGGCACTGGGCCTGTTCGACGTGTTCGAGTTGCGCTCGCCCACGTTGCGCGACGAGGTGGCCCGTCATCGCGCGGCGCTCAGCTCCGCGCCTGCTTCGCCGCGCGCGTGATCGACGCCAGCGTCCCGCGCGTGGTGATCAACTCGGGGTCCAGCGGAATCTCGATCAGCGTCCCCGTGTCGGCTGCCAGCGCACGCAGCAGCGCGGCTTCGAACTGCCCCGTCTCCGTCACCCGCTCGGCCGCATAGCCGTACGCGCGAGCGAGCCCGCAGAAATCCGGGTTGCGCAGCGCGGTCCCGCTGGTGCGCTCCGGGTACTCGCGCTCCTGGTGCATGCGGATCGTGCCGAACATGCCGTTGTTGAGCAGCACGACGATGCTCTTGCCGCCATGCTGCGAGGCCGTCGCCAGTTCCTGCCCCGTCATCAGGAAATCGCCATCGCCCGCGATCGTGAAGGCCACGCGCCCAGTCGCCAGGTTCGCTGCGATGCCGGCCGGCACGCCGTACCCCATCGCGCCGCTGGTCGGCGCCAGCTGCGTCTTGTGCCCCTTGGCGAGCCCGTGATAGCGGAAGTAGCGATGCACCCAGCTCGCGAAGTTGCCGGCGCCGTTGGTAATGGCCGCATCCGGCGGCAGGTGCTTCTGCAGCAGCGCGACGACCGCAGCCATGTCGACCGGGCCACGCGGGGTCTCCGCCGGCATGCCGGCCAGCGCCTGCGGCACGAGGTTAGCGTCGTAGTCCGCATGCGCCTGCTCGGTCCATTCTTCCCAGGGCAAGGTGGGCGGCGCGCTCAGCACCTCGAGGCTGCGCGCCGCGGCGCTCATGCCGGCATTGATCGCCAGATCGGCCTGGTAGACGCGGTTGAGTTCTTCCGCACTCGAATGGATGTGCACCAGTGTCTGCTTCGCCTTCGGCGCTTCGAGCAGCGTGTAGCCACCGGTCGTCATCTCGCCGAGGCGCGGGCCGATCGCGAGGATCAGGTCTGCATCCTTCACGCGCTGCGCGAGCTTGGGGTTGATCGCAATGCCGACGTCGCCCGCGTACAGCGGATGGTGGTTGTCGAACGTGTCCTGGTAGCGAAAGGCGTTGGTCACCGGCAAGCGCCAGTTCTCGGCAAAGCGCTGCAGCGCCTGCGCAGCCTGTGTCGTCCAGCCACCACCGCCCGCGATCACCAGCGGCTGCCGCGACTTCAACAGCAACTCGCGCAAAGTGCGCAGCGCACCCGGATCGCTCCACGGCTGCACCGCCTCAACACGCGGTAGCGGTCGCGCTGAAGTCTCCGAACGCAGCATGTCCTCGGGCAACACCAGCACCACCGGCCCCGGCCGCCCGTTCATCGCAGTGGCAAAGGCACGCGCCACATATTCCGGAATGCGGTCCGCATCGTCGATGCGCTCCACGCGCTTGGCGAATCCCTTCGTGCTCGGCCCGAAGAAGCTGCCGTAGTCCACCTCCTGGAAGGCCTCGCGGTCGCGGAAATCGCTGCCGACGTCGCCCACGAACAGCACCATCGGCGTCGAGTCCTGGAACGCGTTGTGCACGCCGATCGATGCGTTGGTGGCGCCCGGCCCGCGGGTGACGAAGCACACGCCCGGCCGCCCGGTGAGCTTGCCGTGCGCCTCGGCCATGAAGGCTGCACCGCCCTCCTGCCGGTTCACGATGAAGCGCGCGCGGTCGCCATACGCATGAAAGCCGTCGAGCACCGCGAGGAAGCTTTCTCCCGGCACGCCGAACGCGATCTCCATGCCTTGCGCGATCAGGCACTCGACGATCAGGTGGCCTGCGGGTTGTGATGTACTCATGAGAAGTCGAACCTCAGCTGCAATGTCTCCGGCAATTATGTGCGTCTGCTCCTCATGCCTTGCGTTAATTCCCCAAATGGTTAAATTCGCGCCATGAAGGCCCTGAAGGATTCCCCGACCGAAACGATCGAACCGCGCTCGCGCGATGCCGACCGCTCGCAGCTCGCCATCCTCGCCGCGGCGCGCGAGGAGTTCTCGCAACTGGGCCTCGCCGGCGCCCGCATGGACAGCATCGCGACGCGCGCGGGCCTGAACAAGCGCCTCATCTACTACTACTTCGGCAGCAAGGACGACCTGTTCCTCGCGGTGCTCGAGCGCACCTACGCCGACATCCGCGAAGCCGAGCAGCGGCTGCACCTGGACGAGATCGAGCCAGTCGAGGCGATCCGCCAGCTCGTGTCGTTCACCTGGCACTACTACCTCGAACACCCGGAGTTCATCACGCTGCTCAACAGCGAGAACCTGCACCGCGCGGCGCACCTGAAGCGCTCCGAGCGCATCCAGGAGATGAACTCGCCGCTGGTGCAACTGCTCGACACTGTGCTGGAGCGCGGCCGCCGCGAGAACCTGTTTCACGCGGGCGTGGACCCGGTGCAGCTGTACATCTCGATCGCGTCTCTGTGCTACTTCTACCTCTCGAACAACCACACGCTCTCGGCCATCTTCGGGCGTGACCTGCGTGCGCCCAAGGCGATGGCGCAACGCCTCTCGCACATGACCGATCTGGTCCTGGGCTACGTCCTGCGCTGAGCGCGCGGGCGTTTACAGAACCCCTGCGGGTATTCACTAGGCGGCGTCGGTTGACGCTGCGGCGCAGCCGTTCCTAAAATCGTTAATTCACTTATTGGTGAATTGATCGACTCAAGACAGCGGCCTGACCGCGCGGAGACAGACAACCATGAAGCAACTCGCACGCACCACCGCCACCACCGCATTCGTTGCACTCATCGGCCTGGCCGCGCTGATGCCGGGCCGGGCCTTCGCACAGAACGGCTACCCCACCAAGCCGATCCGCGTGATCGTTCCCTTTGCGGCCGGCAGCACCACCGACATCATTGCGCGTGCCATCGCCGACAAGATGGGCGCCAGCATGGGCCAGGCGCTGGTCATCGACAACCGCGGCGGCGCAAGCGGCACCATCGGCCAGCAGGCGGTGGCCACGGCCGCACCGGACGGCTACACGGTCATGATCCATTCGTCGTCGCACACGGTGAGCCCCTCGACCTTCGCCAAGCTGCCATTCGACACGGTGGGCGATTTCGCCGGCGTCACGCCGATCTCGTCGCTGCCCAACGCGCTCGTCATCTCGCCCTCGATGAACATCAAGACGCTGCAGCAGTTGCTGGCCGCCGCACGCGCCAAGCCCGGCAGCATGAACTTCGCCTCGGCCGGCCAGGGCAGCGCCACGCACCTGAACGCCGAGAAATTCAAGATGGCCGCAAAGATCGACGCGACCAACATCCCCTTCAAGGGATCGGGCGAGGCCGTGACCGAGGTGCTCTCGGGTCGCGTCGACTACTACTTCTCGCCCATCGCCCCGGTGATCGGCCAGATCAAGGAAGGCCAGCTGCTCGCGCTCGCCGTCGGCTCGCCCAAGCGCGCGGCCGCCCTGCCCGACGTGCCCACCACCACCGAGGCCGGCGTCCCCGGCTCCGAGTTCAACTTCTGGATCGGGATGATGGCGCCCGCCAAGACGCCGCGCGACATCGTCAACCGCCTGCACGACGAAGTGGCCAAGGCTCTCGCCTCGCCCGAGGTGAAGGAGCGCTTCGCGAAGCTCGGCGCCGATGCCTGGACGCTCAAGCCAGAGCAGTTCGACGCCTACATCAAGGAAGAGATCGCGAGCAACGCGCAGCTCGTGAAGGCCGCGGGCCTGCAGGTCCAACAGTAAGAGCAAGCCAGCCTCCTCGCGTCCTCATGCTCCGCAAGCTCCTGCTCTTCCCGGCCCTGCGCCCGTTCCTGCTGATCCTGTTGCTGCTGGTGCTGTGGGACCTCGTGATCCGGCTCTTCAAGATCCCGGCCTACCTGATTCCGCCGCCGTGGGAGGTGGTCAAGCAACTCGTCGCCGAATGGCCTCGCCTGCTCGGCGAAGCCTGGAAGACCACGCTCGCCACGCTCGGCGGCTTCGGCCTCACGATCCTCATCGGCATTCCAATCGCGATGGTCATCGCCTACTCGCGGCTGGTCGAGTCGTATGTGTACCCGCTGCTGGTGTTCTCGCAGAGCATCCCCAAGGTCGCGATCGCGCCGCTCTTCGTGGTGTGGTTCGGCTTCGGCATCCTGCCCAAGGTGATCAGCGCCTTCCTGCTGGGCTTCTTCCCGGTGGTGGTGTCCACGGTGATGGGCTTCAAGTCGGTAGAGCCCGACATGCTCGACCTGGCCCGCTCGATGGGCGCGAGCCGCCTGCAGACCTTCTTCAAGATCAGCCTGCCGCAGGCTCTGCCCGCGATCTTCAGCGGCCTCAAGGTGTCGGTCACGCTGGCCGTTGTCGGTGCGGTGGTCGGCGAATTCGTCGGCTCCAACTCGGGCATCGGGTACGTGCTGCAAGTGGCCAACGGCAACTTCGACCTGCCCCTGATGTTCGCCGCGCTGGTCGTGCTGTCGAGCATCGGCGTGATCCTTTTCGTCGCGGTCGACCTGGTCGAGCGCTTGATGATTCCGTGGCACGCATCGCAGCGCCCCGCGCACTGAGCTCTCTCGTCATATCCAAAAAACTCCCGGAGACAAACGCCATGAAGAAACTGCTTCCCTCGATGCTTGCCGTCGCCGTCGCGGCCCTTGCAACCTTTGCCATCGCACCGGCCCATGCCCAGGCTGAAAAGCCCAAGGACAAGGTCACGTTGATGCTCAACTGGTACCTCTACAGCGAGCACGCGCCCTTCTTCCTCGGCAAGGAGAAAGGCTTCTACGCCGAGGAAGGCATCGACCTGGACATCCAGGAGGGCCGCGGCTCCGCCGTCACCGCGCAGGCCGTGGCCGCCAAGTCGGCGACCTTCGGCTACATCGACGTCACCACGATGATCAAGGCCGCCGCCAAGGGCGCGCCGCTCAAGTCGACCGGCGTGCTGTTCCAGGTGAGCCCGATGTCGGTCATGGGCTTCAGCGAGAAGAACATCAAGACGCCCAAGGACATCATCGGCAAGACCGTGGCCGTGACGCCGGGCGATTCGATGTCGCAGATGTGGCCGCTCTTCCTCAAGGTGAACGACATCAAGCCCGACCAGGTGAAGATCGTCTCGGGCGACGGCCAGACCAAGCTCAATGCGGTGACCAACGGCCAGGCCGACCTGCTGCTCGGCTACGTGATGGACCAGGCCATCAAGCTGCAGGACGCCACCGGCAAGCCGGTAACGCCGATCCGTTTCGCCGACTCCGGCGTGAACCAGATCAGCTCCGGGATCATCACCAACAAGAACCTGCTGACCGAGAACCCCGAACTCGTGAAGCGCTTCATGCGCGCCTCCACCAAGGCCGCCGAAGCCGCCGAGAAGAGCCCCGAGTCTGCGGTCGACGCCATGCTCAAGGCCAACCCGAAGGCCGGCGTGCGCGACACGCTGATCGTGGGCATGAAGCAGAGCGTGGCGCTCTATCACACGAAGGAAACGGCGAACCAGCGCCCGTTCCGCGTGGCGATGAAGAACGTGAACGACTCGCTCGACCTGCTGGTGCAGTACGGCGGCATGGACCCGTCCACGCGCGGCAAGCCCGAGGACTACGTGACGCTCGACTTCCTGCCGAACTGATCCCTCTGCGCGCTCGCTGTTTGCCACCTCTCACGCACCCCATGTCCCAAGTCAACCTGATCGAAGCGCGCGGCGTCTCGAAAACGTATCAAAGCAAGGACGGCCCGGTCGAATCGCTCAAGCCTCTGGACTTCGCTATCCAGGAAGGCGAGTTCGTCTCCGTCGTCGGCCCGTCGGGCTGTGGCAAGAGCACGCTGCTGAAAATGGTGGCGGGCCTGCTGCCCATCAGCGGCGGTGAGCTCACGCTGGCCGGCAAGCCGATCAACGGGCCGCAGAAGGACGTGGGCATCGTGTTCCAGAGCGCCGTGCTGCTGCCCTGGCGCAGCGTGGAAGACAACATCCTTCTGCAGGCCGAGATGCGCCACCTGCCCAAGGCGGCCTCGCAGGCCCGGGCGCGCGAGCTGATGGAGATGGCCGGCCTCAAGGGCTTCGAGGGCAAGTACCCGTGGCAGCTCTCGGGCGGCATGCAGCAACGCGCCTCGATCTGCCGCGCGCTGCTGCACGACCCCTCGGTGCTGCTGATGGACGAGCCCTTCGGCGCGCTCGACGCGATGACGCGCGAGAAGATGAACCTGGAGTTGCAGCGCATCTGGATGGCCTCGAAGAAGACCGTGATGCTCATCACCCACAGCATTCCCGAGGCGATCTTCCTGTCGGACCGCGTGATCGTGATGAGCGAGCGCCCCGGCTCGATCGCGGCCGTGTACGACATCGACCTGCCGCGCCCCCGCACGCTCGACATGATGGCCTCGCCCGAGTTCGGCCAGTACACGAAGCTGGTGCGCGCACATTTCTTCTCGCAGGGCATCCTGGACCACTGAACGCCAGCCATGGACGCGCCCCGTTTCCACATCGAAGAGATTCGCTTCGCCGAGCGCGACGTGGCGCTCAGGCTACCGTTTCGCTTCGGCGCCGCCACCGTCACCGCGTGTCCGCAGGTGTACGTGCGGGCCCGCATTCGCTTCGAGAACGGCGGCACGGCCGAGGGCTGCGCGGCCGAGATGATGGTGCCCAAGTGGTTCGACAAGAACCCAGCCCTCAACAACGAGCAGAACTTCGAGCAGTTGCGTTTCGCGCTGCGCGATGCACGTGACGCCTACGTCGCCGAAGACGATGCGCAAACCGCGTGGACGCACTTCGCCTCGAACTACGCTGCGCTGCAAGCCCGCGCGAAGGCCAAGGGCCTGCAGGCGCTGGTGGCGAGCTACGGCCCGGCGCTGATCGACCGCGCCGTCATGGACGCGCTGTGCCTGCACACCGGCACGAGCTTCGCAGAGGCGATGAGCGCCAACCTCTGCGGAATCGACATCGCAGGCAGCGGGCTCGCCGATGACCTCGCGGGCTTCGACATGCCCGCCTTCCTGGCCAGCCAATCGCCGCGCCCAAGCATTGCGGCACGCCACACCGTCGGCCTCGCCGATGCCATCGACGACAGCGACGCACTGCCCGACGCTCCCGCCGACGGCCTGCCCACCACGCTCGCCGCGGCGGTGCAACGCTACGGCCTCACGCATTTCAAGCTCAAGCTCTGCGGCAATACCGCGCAAGACATCGACCGGCTCCAACGCATCGCCCGCGTGATCGACGGCCACGCGCAGCTCGTGACGCTCGACGGCAACGAGCAATACGCCGACGCCGATGACTTCGCCGTCTTCCTCGACCGCATGCTGTCCACGCCCGTGCTGTGGAAGCTCGCGCAGAAGACCGTTTTCGTCGAGCAACCGATCCGCCGCGATGCAGCCCTGGAGCGCGACGTCTCGGCTCTGGGCAAGCGCATTCCGCTGCTGATCGACGAATCCGACGCCACGCTCGATGCCTTCGTGCAGGCCCGCGCGCTCGGCTACACGGGCGTGTCGAGCAAGAGCTGCAAGGGCTTCTACAAATCGGTCGTCAATGCGGCGCGCTGCGCGCACTGGAATGCGGCGGAAGACGAGCCGCGCTATTTCCTGTCCGGCGAAGACCTCACCATGCAGGCCGGCATCGGCGTGCAGCAAGACCTCGCGCTCGTCGGCTGGCTCGGCCTCTCGCACGTCGAGCGCAACGGACACCACTACGTCAACGGCCTCGCGGCCGTGCCCGAGGTGGAGCAGCAAGCGCTGCTGAAGCTTCACCCGGGCCTCTACGAAACCAGCGACGGCGCCGTGCGCCTCGCCATCCGCGGCGGACAGCTCCCCCTGTCGCCGCTCGCCACCGCGCCCGGTTTTACCACTGGCATTCCCGGCGCCGGCATCTCGTGGGACGCCATGCGTTCCGTCTACTGAAGCACCCTCTCGCATCCCAAGGAAGAAAACGATGGCCACCCAACGTCTAGGAATCATCATGCACGGCGTCACCGGCCGCATGGGCATGAACCAGCACCTGATCCGCTCGATCTGCGCGATCCGCGCGCAAGGCGGCGTCACGCTGTCGAACGGCGACAAGGTGATGCCCGACCCCATCCTCATCGGCCGCAACGCCGAGAAGATGGAAGCGCTCGCCAAGGCCCACAACATCGCGCGCTGGGGCACCGACCTCGACAAGGCATTGGAGAACAAGGACGACACCATCTTCTTCGACGCCGGCACCACGCAGATGCGCCCCACCCTGCTGGCCAAGGCCATCCGCGCCGGCAAGCACGTCTACTGCGAGAAGCCGATCGCGACCAACCTGAACGAAGCGGTGGAAATCGCGCGCCTCGCCGAAGGCTCGGGCCTCAAGCACGGTGCGGTGCAAGACAAGCTCTTCCTGCCGGGCCTGCGCAAGCTGGACATGCTGCGCCGCGCCGGCTTCTTCGGCCGCATGCTCAGCGTGCGCCTGGAGTTCGGCTACTGGGTGTTCGAGGGCGACCTGCAGCCCATTCAGCGCCCGAGCTGGAACTACCGCAAGGAAGACGGCGGCGGGATGATCCTGGACATGATGTGCCACTGGCGCTACGTGCTGGACAACCTGTTCGGCGAGGTGAAGTCGGTGTCGTGCATCGGCGCGACGCACATCCCCAAGCGCTGGGACGAGGCCGGCAAGCCGTATGAGGCCACCGCCGACGACGCGGCCTACGCCACCTGCGAACTGACCGGCCACAACGGCGAGCCGGTGATCGCGCAGATCAACATGAGCTGGGTCACGCGCGTGCGCCGCGACGACCTCGTGACCTTCCATGTCGATGGCACCGACGGCTCGGCCGTCGCGGGCTTGTCGAGCTGCCGCGCCCAGTCGCGCGTGGCCACGCCGCGCCCGGTGTGGAACCCCGACGAGAAGCAGATGATGAATTTCTTCGACCAGTGGCAGGAGATTCCGGACTCGCAGGTCTACGACAACGGCTTCAAGATCCAGTGGGAGCACTTCATCCGCCACGTGGTCGAGAACGAGCCCTACAAGTGGACGCTGCCCGAAGGCGCCAAGGGCGTGCAGCTGGTCGAGGCCGCACTCGAATCGTGGAAGGACCGCCGCTGGGTCGACGTGCCCGCGCTGAAGGTCTGAGGAAGAAGCTGCCATGGCACTGTCGTTGACCCTCCCCACCGCGAACGGCGCGCTCGCGCCCTACGCCCTTCGCGGCACCGCGCCCATCAAGCCTGATGCGGACGTCAAGTTCAACCGCATCGCCTATTCGGCCGCGCACGTCGTGGCTGATCCGCTCGCGGCCGTCGACCCGTGGCTGCAAGCGGCGGTCGATTGGGACACCACCATCGCCTACCGCCGCCACCTGTTCTCGCTGGGCCTGGGCGTGGCCGAGGCGATGGACACCGCGCAGCGCGGCATGGGCCTCGATTGGCCCACGTCGCTCGAACTGATCCGCCGCTCGCTCGATGCGGCGAAAGATGTGCCTGGCGCGCTCGTCGCCTCGGGCTGCGGCACCGACCACCTGAACATCGACGACGTGAAGAGCGTCGATGACGTGATCCGCGGCTACGAGGAGCAGATGGCCGCCATCGAGGCGCTGGGCGGCAAGCTCATCGTGATGGCGAGCCGCGCGCTCGCCCGCGTGGCGAAGAGCCCCGCCGACTACGAGCGCGTGTACGACCGCATCCTCAGTCAGGCGAAGCATCCCGTGGTGCTGCACTGGCTCGGCGACATGTTCGACCCGGCGCTCGCGGGCTACTGGGGCACGAAGAATGTCGATGCGGCAATGGACACCGCCGTCGGCATCATCGCGGCGCATCCGGACAAGGTCGACGGCATCAAGATCTCGCTGCTCGACAAGGACAAGGAAATCGCGATGCGCCGCCGCCTGCCCAAGGGCGTGCGCATGTACACGGGCGACGACTTCAACTACGCCGAGCTGATTGCCGGCGACGGCTTCGGTGACGAGCCCACGCACGGCAAGAGCGATGCGCTGCTCGGCATCTTCGACGCCATCGCACCAGCGGCCAGCGCCGCACTAGGTGCACTGGCCCAAGGCAACACCGAGAAGTTCCACGCCATCCTCGGCCCCACGGTACCGCTGTCGCGCCACATCTTCGCGGCGCCCACGCGCTTCTACAAGACGGGCGTGGTGTTCATGGCCTGGCTCAACGGCCACCAGAAGCACTTCACGATGGTGGGCGGCCAGCAGAGCACGCGCTCGTTGCCGCACTTCGCCGAACTGTTCCGCCTCGCGGACGCGGCGAACCTGCTGGAACAACCTGAACTGGCGGTTCGACGCATGAAGACGCTGCTCGCACTGCACGGCGTGGAAGGTTGAGCGAGCCCATGCGCGATTTCTCGCAGAACCACGACTGGCTCTCGATCAACACCGCGACCGTGCGCAAGCAGTCGGGCGCCGAGGTGTCGCTGGACCGCATCATCGACCAGTGCGCCGAGCGCGGTATCCGTGCGATCAGCCCATGGCGCGATCAGGTCGCTGCCGTCGGGCTCGACAAGGTGGCGAAGCAGTTGAAGGCGCACGGCATCGGCCTCTCGGGCTACTGTCGCGGCGGCTTCTTTCCCGCGCCCGATGCGGCAGGCCTGAAGGCCGCGCTCGACGACAACCGCCGCGCCATCGACGAGGCAAGAACGCTCGATGCACCCTGTCTCGTTCTCGTGGTCGGCGCCCTTCCCGGTGCGCTCGAAAGCAAGCCCGCATACAAGGACATCGCCCGCGCACGCGGCGAGGTGCGCGACGGCATCGCCGCATCGCTGGAACACGCCCGCGAAGTCGGCATGCCGCTCGCCATCGAGCCCTTGCATCCGATGCAGGCGGCCGACCGCGCCTGCATCAACACGCTCGAACACGCACTCGACCTCTGCGACGAACTCGACGCAGGCAAGAGCGGCATGCTCGGCGTGGCGCTCGACATCTATCACGTCTGGTGGGACCCGAAGCTGCAGCAGCAGATCGCCCGCGCCGGCCGCGAGCGCCTGCTGGCGCACCACGTCTGCGACTGGCTCACGCCCACGCGCGACCTGCTCTCCGACCGCGGGATGATGGGCGACGGCGTGGTCGAGCTCAAGAAGATCCGAGGCTGGGTCGAAGACGCGGGCTTTGTGGGCTTCAGCGAGGTCGAGATCTTCTCGAACCTCGACTGGTGGCAACGGCCGGGGGCCGAAACACTCGACGTTTGCATCGAGCGTCACCGCAGCGTGGTCTGACGCATTGCGCCGAAGCGAAGCGCGGCCGCTTGTGCTGCAATTCGCCGCATGGCTGACCCGACCCTCGACGACCTGCGCCGCTACGCGGTGGCACGCACCCTCTTCAAACCGACCACCTTGCCCGGCGCGATCCGCCAGCTCGGCTTCGTGCAGGCCGACCCGATCCGCGCCCCGGCGCGCGCGCAAGACCTGACGCTGCGCCACCGCGTGAAGGACTACCGCGCGGGCGATCTCGAAAGCCGCTACACGCGCCTCGCGATCGAGGAAGACTGTCTCGTCAACTATGGGTTCCTCCCGCGCGAGCACCTCGCGCTGATGCATCCGCGCGAAGCCAAGGCAGCCTGGGACGCCGACACCCGACGCAAAGCCGCCGACGTGCTGGCCTATGTGCGCGAACACGGCCCGGTGCATCCGCGCCAGGTCGAGCAGCATTTCGCGCACGGCCGCATCAAGAACTACTGGGGCGGCTCGAGCAACGCGACCACGCACCTGCTCGACGGCATGCACTACCGCGGCATGCTGCGCGTGGTGCGGCGCGACAGCGGCACGCGCGTCTACGAAGCCGTGACGCACGTGCCCGCCGACGACAGCCCCGCCAGCCGCGCGCAACGCGCCGCCGCGCTCATCGAGCTGATCGTGCGCAAGTACGCGCCGCTGCCGGCGGCCAGCCTCACCTACCTCGTGCGCCTGCTCGGCTACGGCGCGCCGCATCTCGCGGCACAGACGCAGGCGGCGCTGCGCCTCGCACGCGAAGAGCTCGCGAACTGCCGCATCGACGGCACCACCTGGTACTGGCCCGGGGACGAGAACCCGGCCTCCCGCCGCCATGCGCCCGACGATGCGGTGCGCCTGCTCGCGCCCTTCGATCCGGTCGTGTGGGACCGCCGCCGCTTCGAACTGCTGTGGGGCTGGACGTACAAGTTCGAGGCCTACACGCCCGCGCCGAAGCGCCAGTTCGGCTACTACGCGCTGCCGATGCTGTGGCATGACCGGGTGATCGGCTGGGCCAATGTGACTGCGCCCGAAGGCCGGCTGAAACCTACCTTCGGCTACGCGGACAGGAAGCCGCGCGATGCGGCATTTCGCGCGGCGCTCGACGAAGAGCTGCACCGCATGACGCTCTTCCTCTCGGGCCGATGATCCGCTTCGGCTTCTCCAAAAAGCCGCTTCTATAATTTCGCTCCTCAGCCAGCCGCCCGACAAGGGCCTGCCAGCTGTCTCCGAAGGAACGGAGACGGCAGCCGCTGCGGACCGACGCCTCGCCGTCGGGACCGTCGGTTGCCACCCCTACGACGCCAGAAGACCCACAGACAACATCAGCCGGTCGCCCTGCCCTGGGCGCACGGCCGGTTGCGTTCGTATTCCACACACTGACCCGAGAAGCCAGGCACGCCCCCGTCGCGTGCCGCAGCCACTCCCCCAATCGCTGGACACCAGGAGAAGCTGCACATGACCCATTCGAAGACCCGCCAGAAGCCGAGCCACGCGCACCACCGCCGCCGCATCGCTCTCGCCGCTGCCGCCATGGCATTGGGCGCAACAGCCCCCGTATACGCGGAAGAGAAGGACGAATCCATAGAGCACGGCAAGGCCTTGCCCACCGTGACAGTCACCAGCGGCGCCGAGGAAAGCGCGACCGGCCCGGTGACCGGCTTCGTCGCCAAACGCGGCGCCACCGCCACCAAGACCGACACGCCGCTGATCGAGACGCCGCAAGCCATCTCGGTCATCACGCGCGACCAGATCGAGGCCCAGGGCGCGCTCACGCTGCGCGAAGTCACCAACTACACGGCCGGCGTGGTGTCGAGCTACTTCGACAGCCGTGGCGATTCGTTCAAGGTGCGTGGCGGCGATGCGGTGCAGTACCTCGACGGCCTGCAGCGCACCTACGGCTTCTACAACACCACCAAGCCCGATCCGTACACGCTAGAACGCGTCGAGCTGCTGCGCGGCCCCTCGTCAGTGCTCTACGGCCAGGGCGGCGTCGGCGGTGTGCTGAACCTCGTGTCCAAGCGCCCGCAGGCCGAGACCCAGCGCGAAGTGCAACTGCAGTTGGACAACCACAGCCGCAAGCAGATCGCGGCCGACTTCACTGGCTCGCTGGACCCCGAGAGCAAATGGCTCTACCGCCTGGTGGCCGTGGGCCGCGACAGCGGCACGCAGGTCGACCATGTGCGCGACGACCGCCAACTGATCGCGCCCTCGTTGACCTGGCGCCCGAGTGCGGACACCTCGCTCACGCTGCAACTGCTGTCGCAGAAGGACAAGAGCGGCTCGCTGATCGGCTTCTTCCCGTGGCAGGGCACGCTGTACCCCTCGCGCTACGGCCGCATCCCGACCTCGACCTTCACGGGCGAGCCCGGCTTCGACCGCTTCGACACGCAGCAGACCTCGCTGGGCTACCTGTTCAGCCACCGCTTCAACGACACCTGGACGGTGCGGCAGAACCTGCGCTCGACCGAAAGCAAGGTCATCTACAACACGTCGTACACCAGCTTTGCCGCGAACCGCCGCACCGGGCGGCCGGCGCGCCCGGTGTTCAACGCGGATGCGCGCACCATCGAACGCGACCTCAGCGCCACGATCAACACCGCCCGGATGGTGCTGCTCGACAACCAGGCCGAGGCGAAGTTCAGGACCGGCGAATTCGAGCACACCGTGCTGATCGGTGCCGACTTCCAGCGCAACGAAACGACCCAGGCCAGAGGCAACGGCACGGCGGGTGCGCTGGATGTCTATGCACCGGTCTATGGCAACTACACGCCGCCCACCGTCATTGCGCGCCAGCCGGGCGTGCTGCAAAAGCAGGCCGGCATCTACGTGCAGGACCAGGTCAAGTACGGCCGCTGGGTCGGCCTGCTGGGTCTGCGCCATGACAAGGCGACCACCGACACCGAAGGCCGTCCCGCCGCGGCAGCCGACGACAAGGCCAACACCAAGCGCGCCGGCCTCGTCTACCTGGCCGACGGCGGATGGGCGCCGTACCTGAGCTACGCCGAGTCGTTCCTGCCGCTGGGCGGCGTCGACCTGAACAACACGGCCTTCAAGCCGCAGCGCGGCAAGCAGTGGGAAGCCGGCGTGAAGTGGGAGCCCGTGGGCCAGCGCACATCGTTCATGGCGGCTGTGTATGACCTGCGCGACACCAACCGCAAGACCACCGATCCGGCCAACCCGCTCAACAGCGTGCAGCTGGGCGAAGTGCACGTGAAGGGACTGGAGCTCGAATACAAGGGCAGCATCGCGCGCGACTGGGACTGGATTGCCTCCTACGCCTACACCGACGCGCGCGTCTCGCGCAGCAACGGCTCGGACCTGGGCAAGCGCATCTCGGGCGTGCCGAAGCACACGGCATCGGCGTGGGTGACGCATCGCTTCTCCATCGGCGGCGTGTCGGGCTTCTCGGTGGGCGGCGGCTTGCGCTACCTCGGCCCGTCGTACGACGGCATGGACAACAACCGCGTGCCCTCGGTCACGCTGGTCGATGCCATGCTGGCCTGGGACGGCGGCCCGTGGCGCATCGCGCTCAATGCATCGAACCTGACGGACAAGGTGCAGATCACCACCTGCATCGCACGCGGCGACTGCTTCTATGGCCAGCGCCGTACCTTGACCGCGACCGCCTCGTATCGCTTCTGAAGAAAATCCCCGCGCGTGCCAAGGTCTGGCGCGCGGGCGACAACCCTCTGCCACAGGGGGCTTCTAGAATCGCGGCCGTCGCCCGGTTCGCCGGGCGGCAAGCGTTCTCAGGGCGGGGTGCAATTCCCCACCGGCGGTGATGGCAGCTGAAAAGTTGCACAAGCCCGCGAGCGCCCGAAGCCTGCGCAAGCAGGCCGAGGGGTCAGCAGATTTCGGTGCGATTCCGAAGCCGACGGTCACAGTCCGGATGAAAGAGAGCGCGAAATGCGGGCACGCCCGCGCGCTCTGCCATGCACGAGCGCGCGGCGAGTCTTGCGGTTTCGTGCGCCCTGATTCAGGAAACCTGCTTTTCAGAGGCACACCATGAGTCAGATCAACGACCTTCCCCTCTCCGCCATCACCGCGTCGAATTCGTCGCGCGGCGAGCGCATCGCTTTCGTCGAGGCGCAATGGCATTCCGACATCGTTCACCAGGCACGCGACGCTTTTCTCGAAGAGATGGCGCGCCTGGGCGTGGCGCGCGAGCTCATCGACATCTTCGATGTGCCCGGCGCCTTCGAGATTCCGCTGCATGCCAAGCGACTGGCCAACTCCGGCAAGTACGCGGCCATCATCGGCTGCGCGCTGGTGGTCGACGGCGGCATCTACCGCCACGAGTTCGTCGCGAACACGGTGGTCAGCACGCTGATGTCGCTTCAGCTCGAGACCGACGTGCCGATCTTCTCGGCCGTGCTCACGCCGCACCATTTCCACGAGCATGTGGAGCATCGCAAGTATTTCCATCGCCATTTCGCGATCAAGGGCACCGAAGTGGCCGAGGCCTGCTTCAAGACGCTCGAAGCGCTAAAGAAGGTGGACGCGGCGCTGGCTGCGTGACAGCGAGGGGCCGTCCGCAGTAATCTGTGCGGATGGCTTCTTCACCCGCCTCCGAAGACCGCTACATCCTCTATGGCGCGCCCGGCTCGGGCGCCACGCCGGTCCATGCGGCGCTGACGCTGATCGGCGCACAGGTCGAGACGATCGACGTCGCCACCTGGGAGGGCGAGTCCGAGCGCGAGCGCATGTCGAAGGTCAACCCGATGCGGCAGGTGCCCGCGCTCGTGCTGCCTTCGGGCGAAGTGATGACCGAGAGCGCGGCCATCCTGATCTGGCTCGGCGACCACTACCCCGAAGCCGGGCTCTGCCCCGCGCCCGGCGACCCATTGCGCGCGCGTTACCTGCGATGGATGGTCTACCTGCCGGCCTCGATCTATTCGCTCTTCTGGGTGCGCGACGATCCCACGCGCCTCACGCCCGATCCCGCGGCGCAGGCCGTGATGCTCGAACGCACGGCCGAGCGCATCGCGCACTGCTGGCACCTGATGGACACGCAGATCGACGAGCCCGCGCCCTACCTGCTCGGCGAGAAGATCAGCATGCTCGACCTGTACGTGACCGTGATGTCGCGCTGGACGCCGCAGCGCCGACGCTTCTACCGCGTGGCGCCGCGCATGGCGCGCGTGGTGCGGCGCGTGGATGCCGACCCAAGGCTGGCCGAGTTCTGGGCCGCGCGATTTCCGTTCTCGATGGACGAGGAAGCCAAGAAGAACTGACGCCCGCTCTTCCGATAATCGACGCCATGACCGCACGCACCCCCACCACCGATTACCCGATGACGATCTATCACAAGCCCAACTGCAGCACGTCGCGCAACGTGCTGGGCTTGATCCGCGAAAGCGGCGTGGAGCCGACGATCGTTCTGTACCTGGAAATGCCGCCTTCGAAGAAGAAGCTGCGCGAACTCGCCAAGGCCATGGGCATGACGGCTCGCGACCTGCTGCGCACGAAGGAAGCGCCTTACGAAGAACTCAGGCTGGCCGACGCGAAGTGGACCGACGACCAGTTGTTCGATGCGATCGTGGAGAACCCGATCCTGCTGCAGCGCCCGATCGTCGTCTCGCCGCGTGGCACGTTGATGTGCCGGCCGTGGGAGCGCGTGCGCGAAATCCTGCCGGCCTGAAAGCCCGGCCTTCGGGCTCTACTCAGTCTTCGTCGGGGCCCACGCCTTGCAGCGCACCGAGCACCGCACGCTGCAAGCGCTCAGGCACGTAGCGATCCGCCTGTATGTCGGGCGTCACGCCATGCGTGAACACCTCGTCGGTGATCGGCAGAAAATCCTGATCCCACGCTGCCCATTGCCGGCGCAGCCGCTCGAAAACCTCCGGCTCGCGCTCACGCAGGTTCGCGCGCTCGCGCTGGTCGACGGCCACGTCGAACAGGAACTCGTTGTCGTTGATCTTGAGGTACTTCCAGTCGCCGTCGCGCACCGCGCGCTGCGACTGCGATTTGTAGCGCCAGTAGAGTTGCCTCGAATGCACGGGTGCGCTGCCCTCCAGCACCGGCAGGATGTTCTCGCCGTCGCTGGGATAGTCAGGATGCGTCGCCACGCCGGCAGCCGCGAGCAGGGTCGGCAACCAATCCATCGAGATGGTCACCTGCGGCTGGACCTGCGGCTCGAGGCGCTTGCGCCAGCGCAGCAGCGTCGGCACGCGCAGGCCGCCTTCGAGCAGTTCGGTCTTCTGACCGGTGAAGGGCCAGTTCTTGGAAAAGCGCTCGCCGCCGTTGTCGCTGGTGAAGACGACGATGGTGTTGTCGCCCAGGCCGTTCTGGTCGAGCGCCGCCAGCACCTGTCCGACCGCCGCATCGAGGGCGCTCACGATCTTTCCGTAGGTCTCCAGGTTGCCGCCGTCGTAGTGAAACAGGTCCTTGAGCCCGCGCGAGACCTGCTCATCCTCCGGCCCCTCCCAGGGCCAATGCGGCGCCGTGAAATGCAGCGAAAGAAAGAAGGGCCTGTCGGGCGTTTCGGCGCGCTCGCGCACGTAGGCCGCGGCCTCGTCGGCCAGGATCTGGGTGTAGTAGCCGGTGCGTTCGACCGGCACCTCGCCTTCGTACAGATCGCGCGGCAGGTGGTCGCCGACACCCGACTTGTGCGTGAAGTAGTCGACGGCACCGCCGAGGTTGCCGAAGAAGCGGTCGTAGCCACTGCGCTGCGGGCCGTATTCGGGTGGCCGGCCCAGATGCCATTTGCCGATCAGGGCGGTGTCGTAGCCCGCCGCCTTGAGCAGCGAAGGCAGCGTCGGGTGCTCGGGCGGCAGGCCGAGGCCCTTGCCGCTGGTGGCGATCGGCTCCTCCAGCCCTCCTCGCAGCCGGTATTGGTAGCGCCCGGTGATCAGTGCAAAGCGTGTCGCCGAGCAAACGGCCGAGTTCGCGTAGGCCTGGGTGAAGCGCACGCCCTCCGCGGCCAGGCCGTCCAGATGCGGGGTCGCGAAGCCGGTCTGGCCGTAGACGCCGAGGTCCGCGTAGCCGAGGTCGTCCGCCAGGATGAAGACGATGTTGGGGGTCTTGCTGCTCATCTCGACCGACCTCACTGTTTCGCGGCCAGGCCTGCCGCGTTGGTGGACGCCCAGAAATTCTCGAGCTGAAGCTCCTTGAGCGCACGCGCGAGGAAGCTCGGATCGGCCCAGGCCCGGGCGTCGAAGGTCTGGCGGATGATGCCGACCTTCTTCGCGCCATCGATCACGTCGGCGTAATGCGAGACGAAGCCGTCGTCCAGCAACGGCGAGTAGCGCTCCTTGAGCGAGGCGCCCTCGAAGTCGCTGCTGAACAGCGCCACAGGATGGCCGCTGATCTCGCCAAAGCGGGCGAACAGCGCATCGCGCTTGCTGTTGTCGGAAGCCGACTGCGCCTGCTTCACGATCACCTTGATCAACCGTGTGAGAGCTTCGGGATGTTGCTTGGCGAATGCGTCGGTTGCGATCACGCCCGAGTTGATGCCGTAGATCGGCCCCCTGCCGCGGGTACTGACCGGGATCTCGGCCGTGCCCGCGATCTTGAGCAACTGGAGGTCGGAGCCGCCGAAGGTCGCATCGATGTCCTTGCTGACCAGCGCCGCCTTCGAGGTCGGCCAGTCGAGGTTGGTGAAGCGCACATCCTTCTCGGTCAGGCCGGCATCTTCGAGCAGGCGGTTGAAGGACAACTGGTAGGCCGTGCCGCGCAGCACCGCGACGCGCTTGCCCTTCAGGTCCTTGAAGCTTCGGATGTTGCTGCCCAGCGCGGTTGCCAGATAGCTGTTGCTGTTGCGTCCGCCCGAGGCGACCAGCCGTGTCTTCAGGCCATTGGCGCGACCGATCACGCCGGCCAGGTCGCCCAGGAACACGACGTCGAGCTGACCCGTGGCGAGGGCTTCGTTGATGGCCGGGCCCGCGCCCTTGAAGAACTTCCATTCGACCTTCACGCCGTCCTTCTCGAACTCGGCCTCCAGCGCCTTCTGGGCATAGACCAGCGACACCGGCCCGGCGCCGGCGAAGGACCTGCCCTGGCTGCCCTGCTCAGGGGCGGCCAGCCGGATCACCTTGGGCAGGTCGGCCGCTGATGCCAGGCTGGTGCCAAGCACGCCGGCGAGCACGGCGGCGGCAATGAACGACCTGCGGCCGCGGGAAGGAAATGAAGTGCGCATGGATGCTCCCTTTGGAAAAGATCAGATGGCGAACAGCACGGACTCCGCGCTGCGCGATGCAGGCACGAGCGCCGGCGCCTCGGTCGGCTGTCCCGAGAATTCGGCGAGCACGCGCTCCTTGATCTCGGCGAAAGCCTGGCTCGCCCGGTTGCGCGGATGCGCGAGCGGCACCGGAACGATGCGGCGGATGCGCCCCGGGCGAGGCTCCATCACGACCACCTTGTCGCCCAGGAACACGGCCTCCTCCACGTCGTGCGTGACCAGGATGGTGGTGATGCCTTCGGCCTGCCAGATGCGCAGCAGCTCCTGCTGCAGGTGAGCGCGCGTCATCGCATCGAGCGCGCCGAAGGGCTCGTCGAGCAGCAGCACCTCGGGCCGGTTGACCAGGGCCCGCGCAATCGCCACGCGCTGGGACATCCCGCCCGAGAGCTGATGCGGAAACGCCTTCTCGAAGCCCTGCAGCCCGACCAGCTCGATGTGCTCCTGCACCTGCACGCGCTTCTGCGCTTCGGTCAGCGGCGCGTTGAGCAGGCTCAGCGCGATGTTGTCCTCGACGTTGAGCCACGGAAACAGCCTGTGCTCCTGGAACACGATGCCGCGCTCCAGGCTGGTGCCGACGATGCGATCGCCGTCGAGCAGCAGCTCGCCCTGGTAATCGCCCTCCAGGCCGACCAGCAGCCGCAGCAGCGTCGACTTGCCGCATCCGCTGGTGCCGACGATGCTGACGAATTCGCCCGGCGCGATGCTCAGCGAGATGTCGCTGAGCACGGGCAGCGGCGTGCCCTCTACCTCGTACTGCTTGTGGAGATGCCGGATGTCCAGCGTTCCTGCGTGAGCCACGGTCGTGTTCCTTGCGTTGTCAGAATTGGGCGACCAGCCGTCCGCGCCAGGCGAGCAGCCGGGTCTCGATGCGGGTGGCGATCCAGTTGAGCGTGAAGCCGGTGAGGCCGACCACGACCACGCCGAAGATCACCAGGTCCATCTGGAAATGCTCGCGCCCGTCGATCATGGTGTTGCCGATGCCCTTGCCCGAGACCAGCAGGTACTCGGCACCCAGCGTTGCAAGCCAGGCGTAGATCAGCGCCAGGTGGATGCCCGCGAAGATCGAGGGCGAAGCGCTCGGCAGGACCACGCGCGTGAGCATCTGCCAACGGCTGAACTTCAG
Source organism: Variovorax sp. ZS18.2.2 (assembly GCF_024701975.1). Lineage (GTDB taxonomy): Bacteria > Pseudomonadota > Gammaproteobacteria > Burkholderiales > Burkholderiaceae_C > Variovorax. Next base: position 587,594 of record NZ_JANLNM010000002.1, on the reverse strand, counting down.
CGCCCGTGCAACCTCGATCAGCTCGCGCGGCACGCTGCGAATGCCTTCGTGGGTGTTGAGCACCACCGGGAAGAAAGCGGCCAGCGAGAGAAAGGCCACCTTGGCGGCATCGCCCAGGCCGAACCAGACCGAGATCAGCGGGATCCACGCGAACAGCGATATCTGCTTGAGCGTGTGAAAGCTCGGCCCGAGCGCCCGCTCCGCCAGCCGCGACAGGCCGAGCAAACCACCGCCCACCAAGCCTGCCGTCACGCCAATGGCGAAGCCGGCAAGGTCGCGCCACAGGCTCGAACCCAGCGCCACCCAAAGCTCGCCGCTCGCCGTGTAGCTCACCGCGCGCTGCCACACCGCTTCGGGCGATACCAGGAAGGCCGAATTGCCCCAGCCGAAGCGCGCGGCAGTCCACCAGAGCGCGACAAGCAGCAGTGGCACGACCCACCCGCGCAAGGCCTTGGGCACGGGGTGTGCGCGGCGGACCTGCACCGCAGGTGCCGTCGGTGCGATGTGTTCACTCATGCGCTCTTCCTCAGAATCCGGGGCGTTGCCAGCGCGTGAGGCGCTTCTCGATCAGCGCGAAGATCTTGTCGAGCGCGAAGCCGACGGCACCGACCACCACGACGGCGGCCAGCACCACATCGAGCTGGAACAACTGCCGGCCATAGACGATCAGGAAACCGATGCCCTCGCTGGAGGCCAGCAGCTCGACCACGACCAGCGCGAGCCAGGCATGCGTGAAGCCATAGCGCACACCGTTCCAGATCGGCGCAAAGGCCGAAGGCAACACCACCTTGCGCAGCAGTTGCCAGCGCGAGAACCGGAGCACGCGCGCCACCTCGATGTAACGCGTGGGCACGCCCTGGATGCCCTTGTAGGTATTGAGCACCACCGGCACCAGTGCGGCCTTGGCGATGAGAAGGACCTTGAGCGATTCGTCGATGCCGACCAGCAGCATCAACAGCGGCAGCCAACCCAGCACCGGCACCTGGCTGAACGCCTTGAACAACGGATAGGCGTAGTCCTTGAAGATCGGAGACAGCCCCATGGCCACGCCCAGCGCAAAACCTGCGCACAGCCCCAAAGCGAAGCCCGCGAGCACGCGCGTCAGGCTGATCTGCAGGTGCCACCAGATTTCGCCGGTGCTGAACAGATCGACCAGCGTGTTCCAGACCACGGCGGGTGCCGGCAGCACCTGTGGCGCGATCCATTCATAGTGCGCGCCGAGCTGCCACAGCAGCAACACCAGCAGCGGAAAGGGCCAGGCGATCCAGCGCGATGAGGCGACATGCCGTGCCGATGCGCGCAGCCATTGCGCCAGCGAAAGGGCACGCGGTGCATTGCCAGTTGCAAGCTTGACCAGAGGAAGTTCGGCAGAAGGTACGGCCATGGTGCTTTGGGAACAATTGGAGGGCGTGCATCTCCCGGGTTTTGGGCGAGCAGCGATGGGTTGTCGCGGGCGGGCAAACTGCGCCGCCGCATTCAAGGCGCGCTGTCGTCAGCCAGACATCGACGCGCCGAATCCGCTGCCAGTTGCAGGCGGAAAGACAAGCGCGTGAATTGAAGTTCGTGATGCATTGCGATGAAGCCGCATTTTGATTTGCGCACCACGGATTCAGAACGAATCAAACGTCAGTTGCATATAGCCAACTCAACCGATGCACAGATGCATACGGGCACGCATTCAAGGCCTGGTGCGATGGCGCATGCGCGCGTTCCTGGTGAAGTCACCATCGCGCACATCGGTCTTGATGTCGGGGTTCGCGGCAGCCTGCCGGAACATCACGGCTGCGTCACCGCTTGTTGCGCAAGCCCCCATGCGACGTGCTCGCGCACGAGTTCGCTCGCGTGCTCGGCGCGCGTCGCCAGCGCTTCCTTCGCACCGCCCTCGCCCGTCCTCACCGCATTGCCCAACGCCACCGCGATGTTGCGCAGCCACCGCTCGTGTCCGATGCGCCGTATCGGGCTGCCCTCGGTGCGGCGAAGGAACTCGTCTTCGGTCCATGCGAAGAGTTCGGCCAGCGTGCGGCCCGTGAGCCCTTCGCGCGCATCGAAATCGGGCAGCGCGCTCTTCTTCGCGAACTTGTTCCAGGGGCAGATCAGCTGGCAGTCGTCGCAGCCGTAGATGCGGTTGGCCATCAAGGGCCGCAGTTCCTCCGGGATCGGCCCGCCGTGCTCGATGGTGAGGTACGAGATGCAGCGCCGCGCGTCGAGCCGCCGCGGCGCGACGATGGCCTGCGTCGGGCACACGTCGATGCAGGCGCTGCAGCTGCCGCAGTGCGCGGTGACGGGTTCGCTCTCGGGCAGCGCCATGTCGATGTAGATCTCGCCGAGGAAGAACATCGAGCCCGCGTCGCGGTCGAGCACCAGCGTGTGCTTGCCGCGCCAGCCCTGGCCGCTGCGCGAGGCGAGCTCGGCTTCGAGCACGGGCGCCGAATCGGTGAAGGCGCGGTGGCCGAAGGGGCCGACCTCTTCGGCGATCTTCTCGGCCAGTTTCGCGAGGCGATTGCGCAGCACCTTGTGATAGTCGCGGCCCCGCGCATAGACCGACACGATGGCTTCGCCGGGGCGCGCGAGGCGGTCGAACTCGATGGCCTGCCACTCGGGCGGGGTGTCGCGCGGCAGGTAGTCCATGCGCGCGGTGATCACGCTCACGGTGCCCGGCACCAGCTCGGCGGGACGTGCGCGGCGGGTGCCGTGCGTTTCCATGTATTGCATCTCGCCATGGAACCCATGGGCCAGCCATTGCATCAGACCGTCCTCGGCGCTCGATAAATCGACGCCCGCGATTCCGATTTGGGAGAATCCGAGTTCCCGGGCCAAAGCCTGAATACGAACAACGAGTGGATGGCTGACGATCACTTGCCGATTGTAGAAACGCCCAAGGGCACCTCAAGCACCCGCGTCCTGCGCTGGGGCAGCGAAGCCGACACCGACGCCTTCGCGCAATCGCTCGCCGCCTCGCCCGCATTGCGCGATGCCTTCATCGCGCTCGAAGGCGACCTGGGCGCCGGCAAGACCACCTTCGTTCGCCACCTGCTGCGCGCCTTGGGCATCGAGGGCCGCATCAAGAGCCCCACCTATGCGGTGGTCGAGCCGCACGAGGCACCCGACGGCCTGGCCATCTTCCACTTCGACTTCTACCGCTTCGCCGATCCGCGCGAATGGGACGACGCCGGCTTCCGTGACATCTTCGCGGGGTCGGGCCTCAAGCTGGCCGAATGGCCGGAAAACGCCGCGGGCCGCACACCTGTTGCGGACCTCGCTATTAAAATAGAAGCAATGACCGACGACACACGCAGCGTGACCCTCCTCGCGAACACCCCTCGCGGCAGCGATCTGCTGGCGCGCATCGCCGCATGAAGGCGGGTGGACTGAAACGGCGCGTGCTGCTGCAGGGCGGCAGCATCGCGCTGATGCTCGGCGTGCACCAGATCGCGCGCGGCGCCACCATCCTCGCGGTTCGCGTCTGGCCCGCGGCCGACTACACCCGCGTGACCATCGAGTCCGATGCACGGCTCACCTCGCAGCAACTCGTGGTGGGCAGCCCGCCGCGGCTGGCCGTGGACATCGAAGGCATCGAGCTCAACAGCGAACTGCGCGAACTGGTCGGCAAGATCAAGCCGGGCGATCCGTACATCAACGGCCTGCGCGTCGGGCAGAACGCACCGACCGTCGTGCGCATCGTGTTCGACCTGAAGCAGACGGTGCGCCCGCAGGTGTTCTCCCTCGCGCCCGTGGCCGCCTACAAGCACCGGCTGGTGCTCGACCTGTATCCCGAGCAGGCCATCGATCCGATGGAGGCGCTGATTGCCGAGCGGCTGCGCGATGCGCCCAAGCCAGGCACCGGCAGCAACAATGGCTCGGCGGTGGCGGGCATTGCGCCTTCCCCGCCCGCAGCACCAGTGCGCCCCGCGATGCCCGCGGGCGATCCGCTGGGCGATCTCATGGCGCAGCAGTCGATGCGCCCAGGCCCCGCCGCACCTGCGCCGCCCGTCGTGGCGGGCGCTGACCGGCCTTCCGCACCGCCCGTGCTCGTGGCGCCGGCCCCGCTGCCGCCCGTGGTGGGCACCGCGCCGGTGAAGCCCGCGTCGCCGCCCGTCGCGGCCGCACGCGGCGGCGCCACGGCGAGCCGCACCGACCGCATCATCATCGTGGCGCTCGACCCCGGCCACGGCGGCGAGGACCCCGGCGCCACCGGCCCGAGCGGCACGCGCGAGAAAGACATCGTGCTGCAGATCGCCTTTCGCCTGCGCGACCGCATCAACGCGGGCAGCGTCAACGGCAACCCGATGCGCGCCTTTCTCACGCGCGATGCCGACTTCTTCGTGCCGCTGGGCGTGCGCGTTCAGAAGGCGCGGCGCGTGCAGGCCGACCTGTTCGTGAGCATCCACGCCGACGCGTTCACCACGCCCGCCGCGCGCGGCGCCAGCGTGTTCGCGCTGAGCCAGAGCGGCGCATCGAGCAGCGCAGCGCGCTGGCTCGCCAACAAGGAGAACGACGCCGACAAGGTCGGCGGCGTGAACGTCGGCAACCATGAGGCGCAGGTGCAGCGCGCGCTGCTCGACATGAGCACCACCGCGCAGATCAACGACAGCCTGAAGCTCGGTGGCGCGATGCTCGGCGAGATCAAGGGCATCGGTGCGCGGCTGCACAAGGGCCAGGTCGAGCAGGCCGGCTTCGCGGTGCTGAAGGCGCCGGACATTCCGAGCGTGCTGGTGGAGACGGCCTTCATCAGTAACCCCGAGGAAGAAGCCAACCTGCGCCGCGTCGACTACCAGGAGAACCTGGCCGATGCGCTGATGCGCGGCATCCAACGCTACTTCGCCCAGAACCCACCGCTCGCACGCAGCCGCCAGCTCTGATCGCGCACGCGGAGTTTTGTAAAGCTAAAGCACGCCCTTCTGTCCCACGCAGGCCGGCCCATCACACCGCACAGGCAGGCGCGGCAGGCTCCTACACCGGGCGGGTGGGCCTTTTGTCGATGATGAACCATCACTCCTCGAAAGGTGGACATCATGAACACACGTCTCTGGATCGCTGCAACCGCAGCCGCTTCGGTCATGACGATTGCAGGCTGCGCGAGCGGCCCCAACCAGAACCTCGGTACTGGTGTCGGTGCGGTCGGCGGGGCACTGGTGGGCAATGCCATCGGTGGCAATACGGCCAGCACGGTGGGCGGTGCGGCCATCGGTGGCCTCATCGGGAATCAGGTCGGCCGCAGTGCCGACGAGCGGAACTACAACCGCCAGCGCTATCCGCAAGGTAGCGGCTACTACCCCAGCAACGGCCCGAGCTACTGATCGACCGTTCGCATAAAAAAGCGCGTCATCGACGCGCTTTTTCTTTGAGTGAACGGAGAACGGCTCAGGCCTGCGCGGCGGCCCGCGCTTTCTCGGCCTTCGACGCGCGCCACGCACCGAAGATCGCCAGCAGCCCCGGCACGAAGATCAACGCCCAGATGATCTTGTCCAGGTGTTGCCGCACGAACGGCAGGTTGCCGAAGAAGTAGCCGGCCGTCGCGATGCCCAGCACCCAGATCAGCGCGCCCACCACGTTGTACATGGTGAACTTCGCGCGGCTCATTTCCGCGACGCCCGCCACGAACGGTGCGAAGGTGCGGATGAAGGGCATGAAGCGCGCGAGGATGATGGTGATGCCGCCATAGCGCTCGTAGAAGCCATGGGCCTGGTCGAAGGCCTTGCGATTGAAGAAGCGCGAGTTCTCCCACTGGAAGACCTTCGGCCCGAAGTACCGGCCGATCGAATAGTTGGTCTGGTCCCCCAGGATGGCCGCGGCGATCAGGATGCCGCAGGCCAGCGGGAAGTTCATGAGCCCCGCGCCGCACAGCGCGCCGACGATGAAGAGCAGCGAATCGCCCGGCAGGAACGGCATCACCACCGCGCCGGTTTCCACGAAGACGATCAGGAAGAGCAGCGCATAGACCCAGGGCCCGTAGGCGATGACGAAGGCTTCGAGGTGTTTGTCGACGTGAAGGATGAAGTCGACGAGAAAGCTGATGATTTCCATGGCCGCGGATTATCCTTGTTGGCGTCCCGCATCCTTTTCGAATCACCCCATGATCCACATACGTGAAGCCCTCGATGCGGACTGGCCCGCCATCTGGGCCGTGCTCGAGCCGACCTTTCGCTGCGGCGATACCTACACCTTCGCCACCGACGTGACAGAAGACGAGGCGCGCCATGCGTGGACGAAAGTTCCCACTGCCACCTTCATTGCGTGCGACGAGCAGGGCACGGTGCTCGGCACCTACGTCATCAAGCCCAACCAGCCCGGCCAGGGCGCGCATGTGAGCAACTGCGGCTACGTGGTGTCCGAGGCCGCGCGCGGCCTGGGCGTGGCGTCGGCGCTGTGCGAACACTCGCAGCAGCAGGCCCTGCGCATGGGCTTTCTGGCGATGCAGTTCAACTTCGTGGTGTCCACCAACGAGCGCGCGGTGCGGCTCTGGCAGAAGATGGGCTTCGGCATCGTCGGCACCCTGCCCGGCGCGTTCAAGCATCCGCAGCACGGCTTCGTGGATGCCTTCGTCATGTACAAGCGGTTGCAATAAAAACCAAACCGTCGACCACGTGGGTCCCGCGCTGAAAGGGTTCTTCCGGCCAAACCGAGCCAGGATTGTTTGCACTTCTAAAATGCCCCGGTGAGCGCACTACCCTCTTCCATTTCCCCCTCCCCACGCCGCCCGATCCGCGAGCTCCCCGACGAGCTGATCAGCCAGATCGCCGCCGGCGAAGTGGTCGAGCGGCCGGCCTCGGTGGTGCGCGAACTGCTGGACAACGCACTCGATGCGGGTGCCAGCCAGGTCACGGTGCGGCTCGCCTCGGGCGGCGTGCGGCTGATCTCGGTGGAAGACGACGGTCTCGGCATTCCGCGCGAAGAACTCACGGTGGCGCTGCGCCGCCATGCCACCAGCAAGATCGCGAGCCTGGACGACCTGGAGACGGTCGGCACCATGGGCTTTCGCGGCGAAGCGCTCGCGGCCATCAACGCGATTGCCGAGCTCAGCATTCTTTCGCGCTTCACCGGCGCCGACAGTGCCTTTGCGCTCGATGGCCGCACGGGCGAACTGCGGCCGGTGGCCCGCTCTGTCGGCACCACGGTCGAAGTGCGCGAGCTGTTCTTCGCGACCCCCGCGCGCCGCAAATTCCTGAAGACGGACGCCACCGAGCTGGCCCATTGCATCGAGGCCGTGCGCCGTCATGCGCTGGCGCGGCCCGAGGTCGGCTTCTCGGTGTGGCACGACGGCAAACTGGTCGAGCAATGGCGCGCCGCCGAAGCACGCGAGCAGCGGCTGGCCGATGCGCTCAGCGACGACTTCGTGGCGAAGAGCGTGGCCGTTGAGCATGTCGGCGGCGTGGTGCGCGTGGTCGGCCGTGCCGGCATTCCCGATGCGGCGCGCTCGCGCGGCGACCAGCAGTTCTTCTACGTCAACGGCCGCTTCGTGCGCGACAAGGTGCTCTCGCACGCGGTGCGCAGCGCCTATGAAGACGTGCTGCACGGCCAGCGCCAGCCGATCTATGCGCTGTACCTGGAAATCGATCCGTCGCGTGTCGACGTGAACGTGCATCCGACCAAGATCGAGGTGCGCTTTCGCGATGGCCGCGAAGTGCACCAGGCGGTGCGCCACGCCATCGAAGACGCACTGGCCGCGCCGCGCGCCGGGGACGCCGAGGCGCCCTCCGGTCCGCCGCAGCCCTTCTTCAAGGAAACCGCGCTGCCCGAGAGCGCGAGCTGGTCGCAGCCGGCCATGAACTTCGTGGCACGGGAGCGCGGCGCCGGCGATTTCGAGGCGATGTGGCCGCGCCGCACTGACGAGCTCGGGCACGCGCCCGATTCCACGCCCTCGCACTGGCCCCTGACGGGCACGGCGCCGATGACGTTCCGGGCGCCCGTGGGGCTGCCTGCGAGCCCCGAAGAAGATCCCACCGCCGCTGCAACCAACGAGGAAGCCTGGCCCCTCGGCCGCGCGCTGGCCCAGCTGCAGGGCATCTACATCCTGGCCGAGAACACCCAGGGCCTGGTGGTGGTCGACATGCATGCGGCGCACGAGCGCATCGTCTACGAGCGGCTCAAGACGCAGCTCGACGGCGCCGCCATCACCAGCCAGCCGCTGCTGATTCCGGCCACCTTCGCGGCCACGCCGCAGGAGGTGGCCACGGCCGAAGCCTGCGCCGAGGTGCTGCCCACGCTGGGGCTGGAGATCACCGCCTTCTCGGCACGCACGCTCGCGGTGCGCGCCGTGCCCGGCACGCTGGCCGATGGCGACCCGGTCGAGCTGGCGCGCAGCGTGCTGGCCGAACTGGGCCAGCACGACGCCAGCACCGTGGTGCAGCGCGCCCAGAACGAATTGCTCTCCACCATGGCCTGCCACGGCGCCGTGCGGGCCAACCGCAAGCTCACCATCGACGAGATGAACGCGCTGTTGCGCCAGATGGAAGCGACCGAGCGTTCGGACCAGTGCAACCACGGCCGGCCGACCTGGCGGCAACTGTCGATCCGCGAGCTCGACACGTTGTTCATGCGCGGCCGATAGACGCCGAGCTTCTTCCGTCAGGATTTCCCCTCGTCGGCGCCACCGCCGGCCACGCCGATGTGCCGCAACATGACCGCGGCCAATACAGCCAGGATCGCGATGCCGACGGCGCTCGTGGCTGCAGCCACCTGGAGTCCCGCCATGAAAGCGGCTTGCGCCTGCTCCAGCACGCCAGCGGGCAGATTCAGCGAGACCGACCGGGCACCGGCGAGGCTGTCCGATACCGCGCGTTGAATCTCCGGAGCTCCCAGGCCGCCGGCTGCATCGACCATCCGGGTGCGATAGACGGCGGTCGTCAGGCTGCCCAGCGTGGCGATGCCCACGGCGAGGCCGAGTTCCTGCACCGTTTCGGACAGGGCCGAAGCCGATCCCGCCTTCTCGGCAGGTGCCGCACCCACCACCAGGTCCGTCCCGAGCGCGGCGATGGTGCCCAGGCCGAGGTACACCAGCGAGAACGATGCGGTCACCAGGGCAATGCCATGCTCGTGCGGTGCTTGGTCAAGCCGCGCCAGCATCAGGTAGCCCACGGCCGACAGCCCCAGCGCACCCGCCATCACATGGCCCGGCCGGATTCGCCTCGCAAGCAGGGGCGCCGTGATGCCGGCCGCGAGCATGGCGAGTGCCGGTGGCCCCATCCACAGCCCGGCCGCCAGCGGCGACAACCCCGCCACCAATTGCAGGTACTGGGTCACCAGCAGCATCGTTCCGCCGACGCCGACCAGGCCCACCAGGAGCACCACCAGCGCGACGCTGAATGCCCGGTGCGAGAACAGGCCGAGGTCGATCAGCGGGTTGCTCAACCGGCGTTGTCGCCGAACGAACAACAGCATGAAGACAACCCCGCCCGCGACAGCCAACGCGGCGCCAACGCCGATGCCGTCCTTGGCGATCTGCTTGATGCCGTAGACGATCGGCAGCAACGCCAGCAGCGACAGCGCGACGCTGGCCAGATCCAGCCGGCCCTGCTGCGGCGCGCGGTACTCCGGCAGGAGGAACGGCGCGGCCATCAGCAGGAGCCCGACCACCGGCAGCGCAACGAGAAACGCCGAGCCCCAGCCGTGATGCGCCAGCAGGACGCCGCCCACCACGGGCCCGGCCGCCATGCCCAGCGCGAACATGGTCGCCCACACCCCGATGGCCAGCGCGCGCTGGTGGGGATGGAGAAACATGTTGCTGATCAGCGCCAGGGTCGAGGGCATCAGCGTCGCGCCCGCCACGCCCAGCACGGCGCGCGCGGCGATCAACTGGGAAGCGCTGCTCGCACAGGCCGCCATCACCGACGCCACCCCGAAAGCGGTGGCGCCCAGCATGAGCAGCTTGCGTCGGCCGATGCGGTCCCCCAGCGTTCCCATCGTGACGAGGAAGCCGGCAATCATGAAACCGTAGGCATCGACGATCCAGAGCGCCTCTGCACTGGTCGGGCGCAGGTCCATCGCCAGCGCGGGCAAGGCCAGATGCAGCAGCGTCAGGTCGAGCCCGAGCAGGATGGTCGGCAGCGCCAGCAGGGCCAGGCCGGTCCACTCGCGGGCGCCTGCGCGTGCATCGGCCCGATGGCTGGGGCGCGGCTGGCGCCTTTCGGGCATGGGAGATGAATCGCAAAGTGATGTCAAAAGTGGCCTCCGGCTTCGCTCGGGTGGTGGCGGAAGCCCCATCTTCAGGACAACATCATCCAATTACAATTTAAGTGTTTATCCTATTACTGGAGACAACAGCCTTGATCGAAAGAAGCCTCGACCGCACCAAGAACGACCTGTCGGAGTTCCTGACCCGGCGCCGCACGAAACTGACGCCCGCCGATGTCGGCCTGCCCTCTCGCGGGCGGCGCCGCACGCCGGGCCTGCGCAGGGAAGAAGTCGCGGCAATGGCTGGCGTGGGGCTCACCTGGTACACCTGGTTCGAGCAGGGACGGGACATCCAGGTGTCGGAGAAATTCCTGCTGGGCGTGGCGCACGCCCTCAAGCTGGACGATGCCGATTGCAGCCACCTGTTTCTCCTGGCCCACAAGCGTCCGCCGCCACCGGAAGCGCACCAATGGGTGTCGGTCACGCCGCTCGTGCAGCAGCTGATGGACGACCTGGCGAACCGGCCCGCCTACGTGTGCAACCTGCGCTGGGACGTCGTGGCCTGGAACGCGGCCGCCGATGCGCTGTTCGGCTTCGGCGCACGGGAAAGGGAGCTGCGCAACATCCTGCGGATGGTGTTTGCCGACCCCGAACTGCGACGGCGCCTGCCCGCCTGGCATGACGATGCGCCCCGGCTGCTCGCGCAGTTCCGCTACGACTTCGCCGTGGCGCCGGACGATCCGCCCATGCTGGGCTTGGTCGCGGACCTGAAGGGCCTGTCGGCCGACTTCCGGCGCTGGTGGGAGACCCGGGACAGCGCGGAGGCCCGGCGCGGCATCGGATCCGTGCTCGCGGCCGAAACCGGGCCCGGGCGCGGGCGGCTGGATTTCCGCCACGAGACGCTGGTGGTGGACGAACACCGGCATCTCCGGATGGTGGTGTATTTCGCGGAACCGGCCGCCGCCGGCTGAATATCGCCGGGCGGACAGGGGCAGAGAGGCGCCGGCAGCGCCCTTTTGAGGGTTTTCGAGGATTCCGCGGGGTCATCCACAGAGCGGGCACGCACGTTGCATGGTCTCGTGCAAAGCGCCGGTGAGCGCCGCACAGGGGGAGGCTGATACGCGATGCCGATGCGTTTCAGAAAGCAAGCGCATGAAACTTTCGGCCGACTTCACTGTCCCTCAACCCCATGATGAAACGCTGGACCCTCCTCGCGTCTGTCCTCTCGCTGTGCGCCCTGCTCGCCGCCGGTTGCTCCACGCTCGACGAACAACAGCGCGAATGGATCTTCCAACCCAGCGACCGCAGCTGGGGCAACACCGCCACCATGACCGAAGGGATGCAGGACGTCTGGATCGATTTCCAGTCCTCCATCAGCGGCGAGCCCGCGCGCCTGCACGGCCTGTGGCTGGGCGGCGCGCCCGAGACCACCGACACGCCCGTGCTGCTGTACCTGCACGGCGCCCGCTACAACGTGGCCGGATCGGCGCCGCGCATCCAGCGCATGCACGAGCTGGGCTTCTCGGTGCTGGCCATCGACTACCGCGGCTTCGGCAAGAGCTCCAAGGGCCTGCCTTCGGAGGAATCGGCGCGCGAGGACGCCCGCGCCGCCTGGACCTGGCTGGCCGCGCGCCATCCGAAACAGCATCGCTACATCTTCGGACACTCGCTGGGCGGCGCCATCGGCATCGACCTGGCGGCCCATGTGAACGACGAGAGCGGCACCATCGTCGAGAGCACCTTCACCTCCATCGCCGACGTGGTGAGCAGCTTCAAGTGGGGCTGGCTGCCTTTCGGCCCCTTCATCACGCAGCGCTTCGAGGCCATCAATACCGTCAAGGACATCGGCGCGCCGCTGCTCGTGGTGCATGGCACTGCCGACAGCCTGATCAACCCCACGCTGGGCCGCAAGCTCTATGACGCGGCCACGGTGCCCAAGCTGTTCGTGCTGGTCGAGGGCGGCTCGCACCACAACACCAACTCAGTCGGCGAGACGCAGTACCGCGCGGCGCTGACGCAGCTGTTCCGCATGAAGCCCGACAGCATGATGGCGCGCAGCCAGCCGAAGCTGTCGCCGCCCGCGGTGGCGCCGCAGGACGTGCGCGGCGAGGCGCGCGCGAGCAGCGTGCCCGCAGCGATCTAGAGACGGTTTTCCAAAGCCTCGGCGAGCCCCGGTCCTGCGCGTCAGCCGCGCAGAACCACGCCGGGTTCAATGGGGCCCTTGTCCGCAGACAGGGCCTGCGTGATCTCTTCGAGCGTCTGGCGCCAATCCCCCTTGAAAGGGATGACGGTGCCGCGGAACGCATCGGCGTTGGCCCAGTCCGGGCGATCGTCGATCAGAAAATCCCCGGCGGCCCCGACGCAGCCCTTGTCGGGAGACAGGATCACCCTGTCTGCGAGGCTCGGGAGATGGCGCCTGACCCACAGGAGCTTTTCGGTCGCGGAGTAAGGGTTGCCCGATGGCAGCTTGCTCAGGACCCAGGTGTGCAGCCCCACCCGCGAGAGCGAGTCCACCGCTTCGATCGCGCCCTCGATGGGATCGAGCTGGTAGTACGCCCCCGCCAGCTTCTTGTAGATCGCCGGTTCGTGCCCATGGCGCCTGTAACTGGCCTCGAAGTCGGCAAGCGTGCCATCGAGATCGATATAGACGCGGGGTCCTGCTGGATATTTTCGAATGCCCATGGATGGAATGTCGGCGACGTTGAGGCTTTGAGAAAAGTGCCGGAAGGCACCACCTGATTCACGCCGAATCAGTGTACGCAAGTGGCTTCCGGCATTTCGGGCCCGCGGCCATGGCCGCGGACCTCGTCCACACGCATCAACGCATCAAGCCAGGTTGAACGGCAACTGCCGCAAGGGCTTGCCCGTGATCTGCGCCACCGCATTGGCGAACGCAGGCGCCAGCGGCGGCAGCCCCGGCTCCCCCATCCCCTTGGGCGCATCGGCGCTGGGCACGATGTGGATATCGAACTCCGGCACCTGCGTGATGCGGGCCACCGTGAAATCGCCGAAGTTGCCCTGCTGCACCACGCCGTCCTTCAACGTGATCGCGCTGCCTTGCAGGCAGGTCGACAGCCCCATCACCGCCGCACCCTGCACCTGCGCTTCCACGCTGCGCGGGTTGACGGCCAGGTTGCAATGCACGCCGCTGGTCACACGGTGCAAGACCGGCTGGCCATCCTTCACCGAGGCCTCCACCACATAGGCCACCACCGACTCGAAGGACTCGTGCACGGCCACGCCCCAGGCGCGGCCGTCCGCCAGCTTCTTCTTGCCGTAGCCGCTCTTGTCCACGGCCAGCTGCAACGCGGCGCGATGGCGCGGGTGCTTGTCGCCGAAGAGCTGCATGCGGTAGGCCACCGGGTCCTGCTTCGTGCTGCGGGCGATCTCGTCGATCAGCGTCTCCATCACGAAGGCGGTGTGGGTGGAGCCCACGCTGCGCCACCACAGCACCGGCACGTTGACCTGCGGGTGGTGCACCGTGAGGCGCATCGGCACGGGGTACGGATCGCGCATGCCCTCCACCGCCGTGGCATCGATGCCGTCCTTCACCATCATGCCGGCGAACACCGTGCCCGCGGTGATCGACTGGCCCACGATGACGTGGTCCCACGCGAGGATCTTGCCGCGCTCGTCGAAGCCGATGCTTGCGCGGTGCAGGTGCATCGGGCGGTAGTAGCCGCCCTTCATGTCGTCCTCGCGGCTCCACAAGAGGCGCACGGGCGCATCGAGCCCGGCGGCGCGCGCGGCCTTGGCGATTTCGCAGGCCTCGACCACGAAGTCGCTCGAGCCGACGAAGCGCCGACCGAAGCCGCCGCCCGCCATCTGCACGTTCACCTTCACTTGCTCGGGCTTGAGCTTCAGCGTGCGCGCCGCGGCCTGGCCGTCGAGGTCGGCGGACTGGGTGCCGACCCACAGCTCGGCGCGTCCGTCCGACAGCTTCACGGTGCAGTTCAGCGGCTCCATCGGCGCATGCGCGAGGTACGGGAACACGAACTCGGCCTCGAGCTTGCGCGGCGCATTGGTCAGCGGTGCCATGTCGGCGTCGAACTTGCGGTTGCCGGGGCGGCCGGCCAGCTCGCGGTACTGGGCCAGTTGCTTGTCGCTGTCGACCTTTTCCACGGCGGACGTGTTCCACTCCAGCTTCAGCGCGTCGCGCCCCAGCTTGGCCGGCCAGTAGCCGTCGGCCACCACCGCCACGCCTTCGGCGCCGCGGTCCAGCGGAATGCGCACCACGGCCTTCACGCCCTTGACGGCGCGCGCCGCGCTGTCGTCGACCGAGGACAGGCGTGCGCCGAACACCGGTGGGTGCGCGACCACGGCCGTCAACTGGCCGGGTTGCTTCACGTCGATGCCGAAGTCCTGGCGTCCGCTGCTCTTCGCACGCGCGTCCAGGCGCGTGGTCGCGCGGCCGATGATGCGGAAGTTCTTCGGGTCTTTCAGCACGACCTTCTCGGGCACCGGCAGGGCCATGGCCGCTTCGGCCAGCTCGCCGTAGCTCAGCTTGCGGCCACCGGGGCCGATCACCGTGCCGGCCTGTGTGCGCAGCGTAGTCACGTCGACCTTCCAGCGCGCCGCCGCGGCAGACAGCAACATCGCCCGTGCGCGCGCGCCCAGTTCGCGGTACTGCGTGAAGCTGTTCTTGATCGTGTTGGAGCCGCCGGTCAGGTGAATGCCGAAGAGCGGGTCGGCATACGCGGCATCGTTGGTGCCGCTGCGGCTGCGCACCAGAGCCCAGTCGGCGTCCAGCTCCTCGGCCAGGATCATCGGCAGGCCGGTCTGCACGCCCTGGCCGAACTCGAGGCGGTTGATGGTCACCATGACTTCGCCGTTGGGCGCGATCTGCACGAAGGCCGAAGGCTGCTGCGTCGGCTTCAAGCCGCCGGCCGCCTGCTTCGCGCCGTCGGCCTGCGCCATGGCCAGATGAGGAAAGGCGCCGAGCACGAGGCCACCGGCGCCGGCCATCTTCAGGAAGCTGCGGCGGGGCAGCGTGGCGGCTTCGTCAGTGGAGGGTTGGGTCATCAGACGCTGCAGCGCACGCGGCAGGTCGTTGTAGTCGATGTTGGGCAGCATGGTGGCGGCTCCTCAGGCAAGGTTGCGGGCCGCATCGGCCACGGCGGCGCGAATGCGCACATAGGTGCCACATCGGCAGATGTTGCCGGCCATGGCCGAATCGATCTCGTCCACGCTGGGCTGCTTGCCCTTGGGCAGCGACTTCAGGAACGCGGTCGCGCTCATGATCTGGCCGCTCTGGCAGTAGCCGCACTGCGCGACGTCGTGCTTGACCCACGCGGCGTGCACGGATGCGCCGACGGGGTCGCTGCCATCGGTGGTGGCTTCGATCGTGGTGATCTTCTTGCCCTCTGCGGCGGAGATCGGCGTGATGCACGAACGGATCGCCTGGCCATCGAGGTGCACGGTGCAGGCGCCGCACAGCGCGGCGCCGCAGCCGAACTTGGTGCCGGTCATGCCCAGCGTGTCGCGCAGGGCCCAGAGGATGGGGGTGCCGGGATCGGCATCGACCGTGTGGTCACGGCCATTGACGTGGAGCGCAGTCATGTTCTTTTTCTCCGTGGGTGGTGGTTGGGTGGAATCTGTTTACTTGGCGCCGTCGAGCAGCCACTGCGCGAGCGCCTGCAGGTCGGCATCGGGGACCTGGGCCTGCGGCGGCATCGGCATCGGGCCCCATTTGCCAGAGCTGCCGGCCTTGATGCTGGCGGCGAGTTGCGCTGCAGTGCCCTTGCCGTCGCCATACTTCGCGCCGATGTCCTTCCACGACGGGCCCACCACCTTGGTGGCGGGCTGGTGGCATGCGACGCACGAATACTTCTGCGCCAGTGCCAGGCTCGCGCTGGCGTGCAGGGGCCACATGGCACCAGCGCCAAGGCCCAGGACCATGGCCAGGGAGGCGACGAGAGCGCGCGGCTGGTTTCGCGGGGAGTCGGTCGTTTCTGTTTTCATCGTGGTTTCGTGGGAAAGAGAGTTGTCTGAATCGACGGATGGCTCTCGGCGCATGACACCGCATGCAGGCCGGCACATCGCGGATCAGTGTCGAGCGAAGACCCACTCGCCGTTTGCCCAATCCGCGCGTGTTCTTGCCTGAAACAACGAGACTGCGCCGTAAACGCGTGGCACACGAAGTGCGCCAGCTAGACTTTTTCACTCGCGTCATTCGAAAGGATTCAGATGGAAGCGGCACAGCCGGCGAAGCAGGAAGAGGGATCGGGCGTCCTGGGCGACCTGACCCGGGCGGTCGCGCGCATTGCGCAGAGCGACGGCGACTACCTGACCGCGATTCCCGAGCTCTCGCTGCACCGCCGAAGCGCCACGACCGATCCGATGCATTGCCTCTACGGCTTCGGCGTCGGCATCACCGTGAGCGGACAGAAACGGGTCGCGCTCGGCGAGGAGGTGTTCGACTATTCGGCGGGCCAATCGCTGCTGACGACCGCCGATCTGCCCGTCGTGACGCACATCACCCACGCGAGCGCCGCGCAACCCTTCATGGGCCTCATGCTCCGGCTCGATCCGCGCACCGTGGTGCAGGCAGCCGCCGAGATGGCCCTGCCCCAGCCGGGCAAGGATTCCAGCTACCGCGCCATGTCGCTCGGCGCCCTCGATACGACCCTGCTCGGCGCGGTGACGCGGCTCGTCGAACTGATCGACGAGCCCCGGTTGCTGCCGCAGCTCGCGCCGCTCTTGCAGCGCGAAATTCTCGTGCGGCTGCTCGCCGGGCGCCATGGCCCGCAACTGCAGCGCCTCGTGGCGGTCGGCTCGCCGAGCCAGCAGGTGGTGCAGAGCATGGCCTGGCTCAAGGTGAACTTCACGCAGCCCGTGCTGGCGGACGACCTGGCCGCGTCCGTGCACATGAGTCCTTCGACCTTTCGCCAGCATTTCCGCGCCGTGGCGGGCATGAGCCCGATGCAGTACCTGAAGCAACTGCGCCTGCAGGAAGCGCGGCAGCTGATGCTGAACCAGGGCATCGACGCCGGCACCGCGGGCGTGCGCGTGGGCTACGAGAGCGCCTCGCAGTTCAGCCGCGAATACGCGCGGCTGTTCGGCGCGCCGCCGCTGCGCGATATACGGCGGATGCGCGAAGCGACCTAGGGTCATCCGCGCCCCTCCCGCCGACCGGCGCGCGCCATTTGCTACCCTCGGCGCACCATGTTTTCCCGTTCCGCACCGGCCGCCGAGGCCGCTCCTTCGGCCTCGCTTGCCGCTGCGCCTTCCGGCTTGCCACGCTACGTGGCGCTCGCCGGCCCCACCGCTTCGGGCAAGACGGCCGCCGCGCTCGCGCTCGCACAACTGCAGCCGGTCGAAATCATCTCGGTCGATTCCGCGCTGGTCTACCGCGGCATGGACATCGGCAC
This sequence comes from Variovorax sp. ZS18.2.2, assembly GCF_024701975.1. GTDB lineage: Bacteria > Pseudomonadota > Gammaproteobacteria > Burkholderiales > Burkholderiaceae_C > Variovorax. The sequence goes on along the minus strand of NZ_JANLNM010000002.1, from coordinate 570,114 downwards.
CGCCAAGCCCACCGCGGCCGAACAGGCCGCCGTGCCACATCACCTGATCGACATCCTCGATGCGCGCGAGAGCTACAGTGCCGCCGCCTTCGTGGCCGATGCGACGCGACTCATCGACGAGATCCGCGCGCGCGGCGCATTGCCGCTGCTGGTGGGCGGCACGATGCTGTATTTCAAGGCGCTGTTCGACGGCATCGACGCGATGCCCGCAGCCGATGCCACGGTGCGCGCGCGCATCGACGCACAAGCCGCCGAGCGGGGCTGGCCCGCGATGCACGCACGGCTTGCCGAGGTCGACCCCGTGACGGCCGCGCGCCTCGCACCGCAAGACAGCCAGCGCATCCAGCGCGCCCTCGAAGTGTGGGAGAGCAGCGGCCAGCCGCTCGCGAGCTTTCACGCAAGCGACAACAAGACCGCGAAGGCCGTGGACGGTGGCGTGCTCTTCTCGCTCGAACCCACCGACCGCGCCTGGCTGCACTCGCGCATCGCCGACCGCTTCGACGCGATGCTCGCCGCCGGCTTTATCGACGAGGTGAAGGCTTTGCGCGCACGCGGCGATCTCTCGACCGACCTGCCCTCGATGCGCTGCGTCGGCTACCGGCAGGCGTGGGAGATGCTCGATGCCTGCGGCACTTCCGCGCCTGACGCCAAGGCCATGGATGATCTGCGCGAACGCGGCATCGCCGCCACGCGCCAGCTCGCCAAGCGGCAGATCACCTGGCTGCGCAGCATGCCGCAGCGCACCGTGATCGCCTGCGATGCGCCCGACGCGGTGCAGACCGCCGTTCAACTGATCGCCAAGACCACCCAACCCGGATGACGCTGCGCATTTCCAACCTCGGCAAGCACTACGGTGAATCGCCGGTCTTCGAGAACGTGACCCTGGAGGTTCAGCCCGGCGAGTTCGTCGCCATCGTGGGCGAATCGGGCGTGGGCAAATCAACGTTGCTCAACTGCATGGCCGGCCTCGACAGTTGGGACCAGGGCACGGTGACGCACGACGGCACCGACATCGGCGCGCTCGACGGCGAAGCCTGCGCGCTCTGGCGGCGCAAGCACGTCGGCTTCGTGTTCCAGGCCTTCCACGTGCTGCCGCATCTCGATGTGGCGCAGAACGTGTCGCTGCCGCTGATGCTGCTGGGCGAGAAGAAAAAAGACGATGGCCGCGTCGCGCACATGCTCGATGCGGTCGGCCTGCCCGGCATGGGCGCGCGGCTGCCGCAGACGCTCTCGGGTGGCCAGTTGCAGCGCGTGGCGATTGCGCGAGCCCTGGTGCATCGGCCCGCCCTGCTGCTCGCCGACGAACCCACGGGCAATCTCGATCCGACCACCGCGGCAAAAGTGATGGCGCTCCTGATTGGCCAGACGCGCGAGCACGGCGCGTCGCTGGTGCTGGTGACGCACTCCGAGAGCGCGGCCGCCCGTGCAGACCGCCTGCTGCACCTGACGGCAGCAGGCATCCGCGCCTGAAGCGATTTACGCGAGCAGCGCGGCGTAGCGCGACAGGTCAACGTTGCCGCCGCTGATCACGATGCCCACGCGCTGGCCCGCGATCGCCTTGCCTGCCGCAATGGCGCCCGCAAAGGCAAGGCAACCCGTCGGCTCCACCACCATCTTCATGCGCTCGGCAAAGAAGCGCATCGCATCGACGAGCTGGTCGTCGGTCACCGTGAAGATGTCGTTCACATCGCGCTGGATGATGCCGAAGGTGTACTGGCCCAGGTGCTGCGTCTGCGCCCCGTCGGCGATGGTCTTGGGCGTTTCGATGTGCACGATCTTCCCTGTGCGAAACGACTGCTGCCCGTCGTTGCCCGCCTCGGGCTCCACGCCATGGATCTTGCAATCGGGCGACAGCGCACGCGCTGACAGTGCCGAGCCCGACAGCAGCCCGCCGCCGCCAAGACACACGAACAGGTGATCGAGCGGCCCCGTCTCCTCGATCAGTTCCTTCACCGCCGTGCCCTGCCCCGACAGCACATCCGGGTGGTCGTAGGGAGGAATCATCGTCATGCCGCGTTCTTGCGCGAGCCGCTTCGTGAGTGCCTCGCGGTCTTCGGTGAAGCGGTCGTACAGCACCACTTCGGCGCCGTAGCCCCGCGTGGCCGCGACCTTGGCGGCCGGCGCGTCCTTCGGCATGACGATCACGGCGGGCATCGACAGGAGCCGCGCCGACAGCGCGATGGCCTGCGCGTGGTTGCCCGACGAGAAAGCGATCACACCGCCCTTGCGCTGCGCCGCATCGAACTTGGAGAGTGCGTTGAACGCACCGCGGAACTTGAACGCGCCCATCCGCTGGAAGTTCTCGCACTTGAAGAAGAACTGCGCGCCCCAGCGCGCGTTGGCGGTGGTCGATTGCAGCACCGGCGTGCGGTGGGCATGGCCTTCGAGCCGCGCGGCCGCGGCGGTGACGTCGTCGTAGGTAGGGAGTTGCATGGGTCGAGCTTAGCGAAGGCTTACGTTCTTTTGCAGTCCCCATGGGTAAAAACCCGGTTGATGCGACGGCGCCGAAGTTCGTACTCTGTATACAGAGTTCAAAAGAAAGCCGCCCATGCCCGCCCAGCTCGTCAGCATCGAAGTCGCCCCCGACCTCGTCGACCAGGTCTACCGCGCCCTGCTCGGCGCCATCAGCAGTGGCTCGCTGGCGCCGGGCGAGCGCATCACGCAGGAAGACATCGCGCAGCGCCTCTCGGTGTCGCGACAGCCGGTGCTGCAGGCGCTGCGCCTCCTGAAGAAAGACGGCTTCGTGCACGACGCGCCCGGCCGCGGCGTGCTGGTGGCACCGCTCGATGCCGAGGGCATGCGCCACATCTACCAGGTGCGCGGCGTGCTCGACGTGCTCGCTGCACGGCTCGCGGCGCAGCAACGTTTTCGCATCGATCGCAAGCTCATCGAACGCGGCCGGCGCGCGGCACGCGGGCGCAATGTCGAAGCCATGATCGATGCCGACGTGGCCTTTCACCGCGCGATCTACGACGCCTCGGGCAACCCGTTGATCGGCCAGAGCGCCGACCCGCACTGGCGCCACCTGCGCCGCGCGATGGGCGCGGTGCTGCAGGCCGAGCCGCAGCGCGAATCGCTCTGGGACGAACACGAGGCCATCGCCAACGCCATTGCCGCAGGCAACGCAGACCGCGCCGCGCGCCTGAGCGAAGAACACGTCGCACAGGCCAGCGAGGCACTGGCCCGGCGCCTGACCGAACAGCAGGCCCGCAACGCCCCCACCCACACCCCTACCCACAAAGGAGACAAGGCATGAAGCTGACCCCCGAGCAACGCGCGCAGTTCGAGCGCGACGGCTACCTGTTCTTCCCCAGTCATTTCTCGCCCGAAGAGACGAAGGCGCTGACCGATGCGGTGCCCGACCTGTACAGCAAGCGCGAGGCCTTCAACGTGCGCGAGAAAGGCTCCGACGCCGTGCGCACGAACTTCGCCGCGCACCTCATCAGCGAACCCTTCGCCAGGCTCGCGCGCCATCCGCGCATGGTCGGCCCGGTGATGGACCTCTTCGAGGAAGAGGTCTACATGCACCAGTTCAAGATCAACGGAAAGATGGCCTTCGAAGGCCAGGTGTGGCAGTGGCACCAGGACTACGGCACCTGGCTCAACGACGACCTGATGCCCACCGAGCGCGCGATGAACGTCGCGATTTTTCTGGACGACGTGAACGAGCACAACGGCCCGCTGATGTTCATTCCGGGCAGCCACCGCAAGGGCGTGGTCGATGCGAAGCATGACCTCACGACCACGAGCTACCCGCTGTGGACCGTCGACAACGACCTGATCGCGCAACTCGTGGATCGCGCCGGCGGCAAGGAGGGCGGCATCGCCTCGCCCAAGGGCCCGGCCGGTTCGATGATCCTCTTCCACAGCTGCCTCGTGCACGCCTCGGGCAGCAACCTCTCGCCCTTCAACCGCGTGGCGGTGTACCTGAGCCTGTGCGCCGTCAGCAACCACATCCGCCGCCACAAGCGGCCCGAGTACATCGCGCATCGCGACTTCACGCCCATCGAGATGCTGCCCGACGACTGCCTGCGGAAGCCCTACCCCGTCGATGTGCCGTGGAAGAACGGCCTGCCCGAAAGTGCGCTCAAGACCTCGCTCGAAGTGCTCGACACCGCGGAGGCCTGACCCCATGAGCCTTTACACCCGCCTGCAGCAGCGCGCCGCCGAAGGCCGCCCCATCCGCATCGGCCTGATCGGCGCCGGCAAGTTCGGCTCGATGTACCTCGCGCAGATTCCGCGCACGCCCGGCGTGCAGCTCGTCGCGATTGCCGACCTGTCGCCCGATGCGGCGCGCATCAACCTCGAACGCGTGGGCTGGGCGCCGGGCCGCGCCGCCGCAGGCTCGGTGCAGGAAGCGCTGAAAACCGGCACCACCTGGATCACCGACGACTGGCAGGCCGTGACGCGCGAGCCCTCCATCGACATCGTGGTCGAGTGCACCGGCAATCCGGTGGCGGCCGTCGACCACTGCCTCGACGCCTTCGCGCACGGCAAGCACGTGGTCAACGTGACGGTGGAAGCCGATGCGTTCTGCGGCCCGCTGCTCGCACACAAGGCGCAGCAGGCGGGCGTGATCTATTCGCTGGCCTTCGGCGACCAGCCGGCGCTCATCTGCGACCTGGTCGACTGGGCGCGCACCTGCGGCTTCCCGGTGGTGGCGGCCGGGCGCGGCCACAAGTGGCTGCCGCACTTCACCGAATCCACGCCCGAGACCGTGTGGGGCAACTATGGCCTCACGCCCGAGCAGGCGCTGCGCGGCGGGCTCAACCCGAAGATGTTCAACAGCTTTCTCGATGGCTCCAAGCCCTCCATAGAAAGCTCGGCAGTGGCCAACGCCACCGGCCTCACCGTGCCATCGGACGGTTTGCTCTACCCGCCCGCGAGCGTGGAAGACATTCCCTTCGTCACCCGCCCGAAGAGCGAAGGCGGCGTGCTGGAGCGCAAGGGCATGGTCGAGGTGATCTCCTCGCTCGAAGCCGATGGCAGAAAAATTCCCTACGACATCCGCATGGGCGTGTGGGTCACGGTCGAGGCCGAGACCGACTACATCAAGAACTGCTTCGAGGAATACAACGCCCACACCGACCCGAGCGGGCGCTACTTCACGCTCTACAAGCGCTGGCACCTGATCGGCCTGGAGGTCGGCATGTCGGTCGCGAGCGTGGCGCTGCGCGGCGAAGCGACCGGCGTGGCCACCTGCTGGAACGCCGACGTGGTCGCCACCGCCAAGCGCGACCTCGCGGCGGGCGAGATGCTCGACGGCGAAGGCGGCTACACCGTGTGGGGCAAGCTGCTGCCGGCCGAGCGCTCACTGCGATTGGGCGGCCTGCCGCTGGGTTTGGCGCACAACGTCAAGCTCGTGCGCCCCGTGAAGAAGGGCCAGAGCCTGAGCTGGGCCGACGTGGCGATCGACACCTCGACCGCTGCCTACAAGCTGCGCAGCGAGATGGAAAACATGTTCTCGGCCTCTGTTCAAACCAAGGCAGCCTAAAGCGGTACCAGCCGAAAGGAGTAGGTAGCGCAACCGTTGCGCCAAACGGCAATCGCGTAAAAAATAATCTGCGCGACACGGACCTCCCGTGTCGAAATGACCGGCTGCGGGCCGTCATTGTGGTGAGCGCTCTTGCTCAGCAAGCTTTTCCTTCACGGAGAGACACCATGCAGTACATGTTGATGTTCTATCAGCCCGCGGCCGAATTCGAACAGCGCGAAGACGCGTCCTCAGAGGCCTATCGGTCCAGCTGGGTCGCGTATGCCGATGCGGTGCGCCAGTCGGGCGTCGCGCTCGGCGGCCACGGCCTCTTTCCGCCCATGACCGGCACCACGCTGCGCGTGCGCGGCGACAAGCGCCAGGTGCAGGACGGCCCCTTCGCCGACACCAAGGAGCAGCTCGGCGGCTACTTCGTGGTCGACGTGCCCGACCTCGACGCTGCACTCGAATGGGCCGCGCGCGCGCCCTGCGCCACCAGCGGCGGCGTGGAGGTGCGGCCGGTCTTCACAGCCACAGCGGCAACATCGTCGTGAACGATCCGGCGGCTCATCAGGCCGCCGAAAAGGCGGCGCGCGAGTCGTACGGCCGGCTGCTGGCGATTTTGTCGGCGCGCACGCACGACATCGCCGCCTCCGAAGACGCGCTTGCCGACGCCTTCGCGCGCGCGCTCGAACGCTGGCCGGCCGATGGCATTCCGGCGCAGCCCGATGCGTGGCTCCTGAGCGTGGCGCGGCACCGCAAGCTCGACGCCTGGCGCCACACCCGCGTGCAGGACCAGGCCACCCAGACCCTGCTGCTGCTGGCCGGCGAGATGGACGAGGCCAGCGCCGAGGGCACCGCCGTCCCCGACGAGCGGCTGCGCCTGCTCTTCGTCTGCGCGCACCCGGCCATCGATGCGGCGGCCCGCGCACCGCTGATGCTGCAGACCGTGCTCGGCCTGGACGCAGTGCGCATGGCCAGCGCCTTTCTCACCGCGCCCTCCACGCTCGGTCAGCGGCTGGTGCGCGCCAAGGCGCGCATCCGTGCGGCGGGCATTCCCTTCGAATATCCGCAGGCGCGCGACCTGCCGCAGCGGCTGCAGGACGTGCTCGACGGCATCTACGCCGCCTACGGCACCGGCTGGGACGACGTCGACGGCGCCGATGCGCTGCCGCGCGGCCTCACGTCCGAAGCCATCGACCTCGGCCGCATCCTCTGCCACCTGATGCCGAACGAACCCGAGCCGCTGGGCCTGCTCGCGCTGATGCTCTTCTGCGAAAGCCGCGCCGCCGCCCGGCGCAGCGAGACCGGCGCGTATGTACCGCTCGACCAGCAGGACACCTTGCGCTGGGACCCCGACCTGCTCGCGGAGGCTGAGCGGTGCCTGCGGCTGGCATCGGAAATGAAATCCCTGGGTGCCTACCAGCTGGAAGCCGCCATCCAGTCGGCCCATTGCGAGCGCCGCGTGGGCGCACCGGTGGCGCCCGAGGTGTTGGTGTCGTTGTACGAAGGCCTGCTGGCCTTGCGCCCCAGCATCGGCGCGCAGGTCAGCCGCGCTTGTGCGCTTGCGAATGCGCGCGGGCCCGAAGTCGGACTGCGGGCGCTGGAGGCTATTCCTTCGGACGAAGTGGCGAGCTACCAGCCGTTCTGGGCGGCACGGGCACACCTGCTCGCGGCTGGCGGTGCGCGTGCCGCGGCGCGGCAGGCTTATGACCGCGCGATCGGGTTGAGTGCGAATGCGGCGGTGCGGGCGTATCTCAATGCGATGTCGCAGCGGCTCTGAGCGACGCGTCTCTTCTTATTCCTGTGGCACAGCGACCGCATCGCCCACCCGCCGCCCCTCAAGCTGACTACCCCCCTGCGCCAACGTCACCCCCACCACCGCATTGCCAGCGCCCCGCTGGAACACGATCTGCGCCCCGATGGTCGCCACCGCAAAGCGGTCGGTCCCCGTCGGCGTGAGCGCGTTGTAGCCGCGCCCCGTCTCCCGCACCAGCAGCCGCCCGTTGCGCACGGTGAAGCCCAGGGCCTTGGTCTTGCTGATGCGGTACTCGCCCTTGTAGTCCTCCAGCCGCTTCGGATCGACCGGCACTTCGGTCGTCGACACCGGATAGCGGTTCTTGCCGATGGCCAGCATCACCGGCTGCAACGGCGCGCGCGCGTTGCTGCTGAGCACGATCAGCGCCTCGCCGGTGTCCGGCGCGATCAGCCACAGCGTCCGGTAGCCCTCGGTGAGGCCCGCGTGCCAGTAGGTGCGGCGCCCGCCCTCGGGGCCGCGCACCATCACCGCATAGCCGATCTCGGCGCCGTCGTAGCGCGCCAGCGGCGTGAGCATGCGCGCGGCGGCCGGGCCCAGCGGGCCGCTGGCACCGGCGAGGACGGCGCGGCTGAAGGTCATCATGTCGGCGGCCGTCGAGCGCAGCGCGCTGGCCGGCGCGTAGGCGATCATGTCCAGCAGCGGCTGACGGCGGTCGCCAGCGAAGGCCGGGGCCATGCGCGAGGCCTTGTCGCCGAGCGGGATCACGGTGTCGTTCATGCCCAGCGGCTCAGTGATGCGCGCGCGCACCAGTTCGCCCCACGAGGTGTTGTAGCGCTCGGCCAGCAGCTGCCCGAGCAGCGCCATGCCGAAGTTGCTGTACGCGGCTTCGCATGGCGCCGCCAGCGCAGTGAGCTTGATGCGCGAGAGCGCGGCCCAGAACATCGGCTTGTCGAAGCTGCGCAGCTGCTCGGCCAGCGGCGCACCACCCGTCACGCCGTCGGCCATCACGGGCATGCAGCCCGTGTGGGTGACGAGTTGCTTGAGCGTGACCGCGGCCGCCGCAGACGGCACGCCCTGGACCTTGCCCGCGAGCACCTTGCCCACGGTGTCGTCGAGCTTGAGATCGCCGCGCTCCACCGCCTGCGCGAGCAGGAGGCCGGTGAAGACCTTGGTGACCGAGCCGATCTCGAACATCGGCTGCTCGGCGCTGTTGGGCTCGATGGGGCGCGGGGGCGAAAGCGGCTCGGGGTTGTAGGCGGCGCCGTACGAGGCCTTGCCGTTGCGCAAGAGGCCGATGACCAGCGTTCCGCGTTCTGCCCCGAGTGCCGCCTTGGCCAGCACAGCCGGGTCGCTCGCGAGGGAAAGGGGTTGTTGCTGTTGCTGCTGCGGCGGCTGGAGCTGGGCGGCGGCGCTGCCGGCCAGCAGCGGGGCAAGAAGCCAGGCCGCGAACCAGCGGCGGCGCATCACCGGGAACATGGGTGTGGACAAGGCTGGGGGCAGGAGCCGCATCGTCGAATTCCTCGGGGCGTCATCGAAAGAGGCGCCATCGTGCCACGCCGATGTAACAAAGGCGTCCCACGGCCACAATCGGCGCATGCGTGCATTGCTCACCACCTTCTCCTGGCAGGAACTGCGCCACCACCCCTGGCGCAACGCAGCGGCCGTGCTGGCCGTGATGCTGGGCGTGGCGCTCGCGTTCTCGGTGCAGCTCATCAACGCCTCGGCGCTCGACGAGTTCTCCAGCGCGGTGCGCTCGGTCAACGGCCAGCCGGATCTCGAAGTGCGCGCCGTGCAGGGCGGCTTCGACGAGGCCGTGTTCGCGCAACTGGCGCGGCATCCGCAGGTGACGCTCGCGAGCCCGGTGCTCGAGTTCCAGGGCCTTGCTTTGGCCGGCGGCGAACGGCAGGTGCCGATGCGCGTGATCGGCGTCGATGCACTGGTGCTGCCCACCATCGCACCCGCGCTGATGCCGCAACCCGAAGCGGGTGCTGACCGCTTCGCGCTCTTCGCGCCGGGCCATGTCTTCCTCAACGCCGCCGCGCGCACCGTGCTCGGCCTGCCTGCGCAAGCCAGCGGCGACACCACTGAGACTGTGCAACTGCGCAGCGGCGCCACGTGGCACCGGCTCGGCGTGGCAGGCCACGTCGCCGCCACTGGCACAGCGCTCGCAGTGATGGACATCGCGGCTGCGCAAGACCTGTTCGACCAGGTCGGCCGCCTCAGCCGCATCGACCTGCGGCTCGCGCCCGGCACCGACCGCGCGGCCTTCATCGATGCGCTTCAGAAATCCCCCGGCTGGCCCGCGGGCGTGCAATTCGCGGAGCCCGGCGATGCAGCCGAGCGCGTGAGCAACCTGTCGCGCGCCTACCGCGTCAACCTCACGGTGCTGGCGCTGGTGGCGCTGTTCACAGGGGCGTTCCTGGTGTTCTCAGTGCTCGCGCTCAGCGTCGCCAAGCGGGCGCAGCAGTTCGCGCTGCTCGGCGTGCTCGGCCTCACGCCGCGCGAACGGCTGCGGCTGGTGCTGGCCGAATCGCTGGTGCTGGGCGTGATCGGCAGCGCCGCCGGCCTTGCGCTCGGCACCGCGCTCGCGGCCTTCGCGCTGCGGGTGCTGGGCGGCGACCTCGGCGGTGGGTACTTTGAAGGCGTCGCGCCCAAGCTGCATTGGAGCGGCGGCGCGGCGTTGCTGTACGGCGGGCTCGGCGTGGTGGCCGCACTGGTGGGCGGCTGGTGGCCCGCACGCGCCGCGCAGGCGCTGCCCGAGGCGCAGACGCTCAAGGGCCTGGGCGCCGCGCCCACGCAGAGCCGCAGCCACTGGCTCGCGCTCGGGCTGATCGCACTCAGCGCGGCACTGGCGAACATTCCGGCCATCGGCGGCATTCCGGTGGCGGCGTACCTCTCGGTGGCGTGCCTGCTGGTGGGCGGCATCACCGCCCTGCCCTGGCTGATCGCACTGCTGTACGACCGCATCGCGCCCGCCTTCGCCGAGCGCGTGTTGCCGATGCTCGCCATCGAACGCGCGCGGCGCATGCGCGGCACCGCGGCCGTGGCAGTGAGCGGTGTGGTCGCGAGCCTGAGCCTTGCGGTGGCGCTCACGGTGATGGTCGCGAGCTTCCGCGATTCGGTGACGCACTGGCTCGACGTGGTGCTGCCGGCCGACCTGTATGTGCGCGCCACCTCGGGTGGCCGCGGCAGCAACAGCGGCGGCACGAGCAGTACCGACACCGCCACCTTTCCGCCCGCCTTCGTGCAGGTGCTGGCCCAACTGCCCGGCGTGGCGCGCACGGGCACGCTGCGCACGCAGTCGCTGCAGCTGGATGCCTCGCAGCCGGCCGTGACGCTGATCGCGCGCAGCCTGGAAGGCAGCGCGTCGCAATCGCTGCCGCTGGTGGGATCGGCCTTGCCCGTGCCCTCGGGGCAGATCGGCATCTACGTGAGCGAGCCGATGATGGAGCTCTACGGCGCGAAGCCGGGCACCGCCTTCGCGCCGCTGGCGGCCGCGCTGTCGGCCACCGCGCTCCCCACGAAAGCCGCGCACACCTACTTCGTGGCGGGCGTGTGGCGCGACTACGCGCGGCAGTTCGGCGCGATCACGATGGATGCGCGCGACTACGAGCGCATCACCGGCCAGCGCGACGTGAGCGACATCTCGCTGTGGCTCGCGCCGGGCGCATCCGAAGGCGCCGTGCAGGCCGCGGTGCGCTCGCTCGCGGCGCGCCAGGGTGACGGATCACCCGATTCGGTCGAGATCGCCTCGGTCGGGCAGATCCGCGCGACGTCGCTGCGCATCTTCGACCGCAGCTTCGCCGTGACCTACTGGCTGCAGGCCGTGGCCATCGCCATTGGTCTCTTCGGCATCGCCGCGAGCTTCAGCGCGCAGGTGCTCGCGCGGCGGAAGGAATTCGGCCTGCTCGCGCACCTGGGGTTCACGCGGCGGCAGGTGCTGGCGGTGGTGGCGGGCGAAGGCGCGGCATGGACGGCCATCGGCGCGGTGGCCGGGCTGGTGCTTGGGCTGGCGGTGTCGGTGGTGCTCGTGAAGGTGGTCAACCCGCAGAGCTTTCACTGGACGATGGACTTGCTGGTGCCGTGGGTGCGCCTCATCGCTCTGTGCGGCGCGGTGGTGGTGGCGGGCACCGTCACCGCATGGCTGGCGGGACGGGCTGCTGCGGGCAAGGATGTGGTGCTGGCGGTGAAAGAGGACTGGTAGCCCCTCCTCTTTCAACGCTCAGAGATCCGACGTTCCGTTCCAGTCGATCAGGCCGGTGCCGCTCCAGTGGCCGAAGGAGGTCAGGTCCATCTTGGGCTGTGCGACGCGGCGCCAGATGTCGATCATGTTCACGACGCGGATGTCGTCGAACACGATCACCACATCGCGCGACAGCTTCAGCGTGGTCAGGTTGGCGAGGATGTCCGCTTCGGTGCGACCGTCCTTGGGCCCGTCGACAAAGATCAGGTCCGCCGACTCGAACAACGCGCGATGCGGCTCGATGCCGCCCGGCGTGGAGATGTCGTGGAGCACCTGACGCACGCGGCCTCCGGTGAAATCGGCAGGCGCAAGCCAGGTGTCGGCAAAACTGTCCCACGCCAGCAGGTCAAAGGTGGTCAGGGTGCCCGATGGCTGCAGGTCCTGCGCGAGCGCCAGCGTGCCCATGCCGGTGAAGGTGCCGATCTCGATCACCGTCTTCGGGTTCAGCGTGCGCACCAGCGCGGCCAGCAACCGGTAGTGCTCGCCGGGCCAGGTGTCGAACCAGTGCGGTTCCTTCGACGCGCGACCTTCGTAGATGGGCAGCGCCACGTCCATCGCCGCCGAACACGCCTGGAGGGCGATGTCCATCAGGCGCCGGCTGGGCCGGGCGGGCTCGTCATCCATGCTCGCGATGATCGAGACCTCCTTGTGGCGTGCGGGGACTTCGGCAAATTTCCGGTTGAGTTCGTCGAGGGTCATGCCGCCTATTTTGCGGGCGTCAGCTGGATACGCTCCACCGTCTCCTTTTCGACCGCCCCGCGGCTGTAGACCAGCGGCACGTATTTGCCCTCGACCCACAGCGGCGCGAGGTCGCGGTAGTTCGGGCTGTCGGGGTTGCCCGACTGGCCCGGGGTGTTGATCACGCGCGAGGCGTCCCAGTTGCCCACGTCGAGCACCATGCGGAACGACGCACCCGAGGTCAGTTTGTAGTCGCTCGCGCGGTAGGTCGCCGCCATCGGCGTGAAGCTGGAGCCGGACATCGGCCAGTCGCCCACATTGAGCTTCTTGCGCGTGGCCGCATCGACCACGCCGGCGAGCGGATGCAGGAACTCCGCACGGTGCAGGGTGCCCCACTTCCAGGCCGTCATGTCGGGCCCGAGCTTGGCGGTGAGTTCCTGCATCGCGGGCGGCAGCGTCTGCAGCAGCAGGGCATCGCGCTGCGCGTCGGTGATCCAGCCGAACGGGTTCTCAAGCAGCAGCACCATGCGCGTGTTGTCGCCCGGCGCTGCCAAAGGCGCGCCCACATCGCCCGCGCCGGCCTTGAGCACGGCCGCGCGCAGCGGCTTGCTGCTCCACACCTCGTAGAGCGCGGCCGCGGCGCTGTCGCGGTCCATCGTGCCGTCCCAGCCTTGCAGCATGCGCAGGCCGGCGGCCGTTTGCGCGTCGTCGCTGCGCAGGTTCGCCAGCAGCTTCAAGATCCGCTGTGCAGGCGTCGCGACGATGTCGTTCTGCATGCGCTCGGAGTCTTCGATGGTGAAGCGCGACCCGGCCGCCACCTTCGCGGCGAAGAGTTCCTTCAAGCGCCGCGCACGAGCCGCATCGCTCCACTCGTAGCCGACGCCCTTCTTCGCGGCCGGATGATCGGGCGGGATGTTGTTCTCGTTCGCGGTCACCACATAGCCGCGCGCGGGGTTGAATTCCGACGGCAGTTCGTCGCCATTGCGAAAGCCCGACCACTCGTAGCGGCCGTCGCCCGGCACGGGCATGAGGCCATCCCAGTTGGGCCGGATCGGCGTGAGCCCGCCCGGAATCCAGCCCACATTGCCGCTGCTGTCGGCATACACCTGGTTCTCACCCGGCGCGCCCCAGCGGTTCATCGCGGCGCGGAACTGGTCCCAGTTGCGTGCGCGCATGTAGTCCATCGAACCGAAGTACGGCGCCATGCCGGGCTCCAGCCAGGCGGCGCGCAGTGCATACGCGCGCCGCTTTCCGGGCTCGGAAAGCAGCACGGGGCCGTGGCGCGTGAAGGTGTTGACCACCTCCCGCGGAGCGCTCTCGCCGCGCACCGCGATGCGCTCGGTGACGCGCGTCATCGGCTCCCAGCGGCCCTGGTAGCGGTACTCGTTGGGGTTCTTCGGGTTGAGCTGGTACACGTACAGGTCTTCCTGGTCCATGTAGAAGCGCGTGAGGCCGAAGGCGATGGTGCCGTTGTGGCCGATCGACAGGCCAGGCAGGAAAGGCTCGCCCGCGCCGATGGCGTCCATGCCGGGCGCGCTCAGGTGCGTCATGTAGCGCAGGCTCGGCGCGCCGTGCGAGCGGTGCGGATCGTTGGCCAGGATGGGCCGGCCCGTGGAGGTGAGCTTCGGCGAGATGACCCAGTTGTTGCTGCCGTAGCCGCCCGTCGGGTCACCTTGCAGGGCTTGCTGCTGCGCTTCGTCCTGCTCGGCCTTTGCGGCGATGGATTCGGCGCTGCCGGGCAGCAGCGCCACCGGCGCAGCTGCCGTGCTCGTGTTCAAGCCGACCCGCGTGTTCTCTTTGGTGAAGCGCGGCGCATCGGTCGCCCGCAGGTAGGCCGCGCGCAGTTCTGCCGCAGGGATCGTGCAGGGATCGAACCCCACGGGCACCTTGGGCGTGACCGGCGGATCGAGTTCGCGGCGCAGCCAGTCGGCCTTGACGCCCGGGCCGCCGGCGCAGAAAGCGCGTGCGCGGTCGACCTCGGAAGTGAAATTGAGCGTGAGCCCGTGGTGGCGGATGCGCACCACGTCCTCGGGCGACCACGTCGCCGGCTGGTAGCCCAGCAATGCGAACTCGGTGGGCAGCAGCGCGGGCTGCGCGCGAACCTGCGCGACGTAGGCGTTGACGCCGGCGGTGAAGGCTTCGGCCACGCGCTTGGCGTCCGACCCGTAGGCCAGCCACTCGCGGTACATGTCGCCGCGGTAGAGCACGGCGCGCGCGGCGCGGTCGCTCTCGACCCAGGCGGGGCCGAAGTCCTTGGCCATTTCGCCGAGGCCGCGCTTGCGCCACAGGTCCATCTGCCAGAGCCGGTCGCGCGCGGCGATGAAGCCCTGCGCCACGAAGGCGTCGTAGAGCGTGCCCGCGTACAGGTGCGGCACGCCCCAGCGGTCGACCAGCACCTCGGCGGGTTTCTCGAGGCCGGGGACGGTGAAGGATGAAGCGGGGCGCGTGGGGGTGTCGCTGCCCGGAGGACTGGACGCGCACCCGGCGAGTGCGATGGCGGCAAGTGCGCCGAGGATGGAAAGCCGATGGCTCGGCATGCGTCGCGCTGCGAGGCGCGGGCTCGTTCTTTTCATGTGTCTCGTCTCCTGCCTTGTTGATGGCAGCGCACAGTATCCCGATTTCCACCGGCTGCCGGGTTACAAGGCATGACTTGTAGACTGGCGCGCTATGCAGCCCACACCCTCCTCTCCCTCCTGCAGCGGCTGGCTCGGCGGCGCCATCCGACGCATCGAAGCCGACTACCAGCGCAGCGCCGACACGCACCTGATCCCGCTCCCCCTGCCCGCGCTCGCGGCAGCGGGCATCGACCTGTACCTGAAGGACGAATCCACCCACCCGACCGGCAGCCTCAAGCACCGGCTCGCGCGTTCGCTCTTTCTCTACGCGCTGTGCAACGGCTGGGTGCGCGAGGGCACGACCATCGTCGAGGCTTCGAGCGGTTCGACGGCGGTGAGCGAGGCCTACTTCGCGCGGCTGCTGGGTCTGCCCTTCATCGCGGTGATGCCGCGCAGCACCTCGCCCGAGAAGGTCGCGCAGATCGCCTTCTACGGCGCGAGCTGCCACTTCGTCGACCACGCGGCAGAGGTGTACGAGGAAGCCCGCGCGCTGGCCGAGCGCACCGGCGGCCACTACATGGACCAGTTCACGTATGCCGAGCGCGCGACCGACTGGCGCGGCAACAACAACATCGCCGAGAGCATGTTCCAGCAGATGGCGCGGGAACGCCATCCGATACCGGAATGGATCGTGGTGGGTGCTGGCACCGGCGGCACCAGCGCGACCATCGGCCGGTACCTGCGCTACCGCTGCCACGACACGCAGGTGTGCGTGCCCGACCCTGAGGGCTCGGTGTTCTCGGCCTACCACCGCACGGGCGACGCCAAGCTGACGGCAGTCGGCTCGCGCATCGAAGGCATCGGGCGGCCGCGCGTGGAGCCGAGCTTCATCCGCACGCTGGTCGATCGCATGATCGAGGTGCCGAATCTCGATTCGGTGGCGGCGATGCATGCACTCTCGGCGCTGCTGGGACGCAAGGTGGGGCCGTCGACGGGCACCAACTTCATCGGCATGCTGGCGGTGGCACAGGAGATGCGCGCAGCCGGACGGCAGGGCTCGATCCTGTCGCTGCTGTGCGATTCGGGCGAGCGCTACCTGCCGAGCTACCACGATGCGTCGTGGGTGCAGAACGCGTTCGGCGACATCGGGCCGGCGCAGCAGCGCGTCGATGCGCTGGTGGCGGGGTGATGCCACTCTCGTCCTTCGGTCCTTTCGGCCTCTCGCGGCGCAGCCTGCTGCTCGCCGCCCTGGCCGCGGCGCCTGCGAGCTGGGCATTGCCTTTGCGCACGTTGCAGTTCCCTCGCGACTTCGGCAGCCACCCCGACCTGCAGACCGAGTGGTGGTACATCACCGGCCACGCGAAGAGCGCGGCGGGGCGCGAGTTCGGCTTCCAGGTGACCTTCTTCCGCTCCCGCATCGACGCGACCCAGAACATGCGCTCGGCCTTCGCCGCGAAGAACCTCGTGTTCGCGCATGCGGCCGTTACCGACCTCGAAGGCCGCATGTTGCTGCACGACCAGCGCATCGCGCGCGCGGG
Source organism: Variovorax sp. ZS18.2.2 (assembly GCF_024701975.1). GTDB lineage: Bacteria > Pseudomonadota > Gammaproteobacteria > Burkholderiales > Burkholderiaceae_C > Variovorax. The sequence goes on along the minus strand of NZ_JANLNM010000002.1, from coordinate 553,868 downwards.
CTTCGGCGTCGCATCGGCCAGCGAAGCCGACACCGATGTGCGGCTGCGCGACTGGTCGCTGGTGCGCAAGGACGGCAGCTATGCGGCGCGCATTCCGGCCGGAGAGTTCGCGCTCGACCTGCGCTTCACGCCGACACAGCCGGTGCTGCTGCAAGGCAACGCCGGCCTCTCGCGCAAGGGGCCCGACGAAGCACAGGCGAGCTACTACTACAGCGAGCCCCAGCTCAAGACGCAGGGCAAGCTCACGCTCAAGGGCCAGTCCTTCGAGGTCGCTGGCACCGCATGGCTCGACCACGAATGGAGCGAAGCGCTGATGCACCCCGAGGCTGTGGGCTGGGACTGGATCGGCATGAACCTTGACGACGGTGGCGCGCTCACCGCCTTTCATTTGCGTCGAAAGGACGGCAGCGCTTTGTGGGGTGGCGGCTCGTTCCGCACGCGCGACGGTGTCCTGCGGGTCTTCAAGAACGACGAGGTGCGTTTCGAGAGCCTCAACGCGTGGAACAGTCCGCGCACGCAGGCGAAGTACCCGACGCAGTGGCGTGTGCAGACGCCGTCCGGCAACTTCGAGGTGCGCGCCCTGCTGGACGACCAGGAACTGGACAGCCGGGGTTCGACTGGCGGCGTGTACTGGGAAGGCCTCAGCGACCTGCTCGATGCGCAGGGAAAGCGCGTGGGCCGGGGCTATCTGGAAATGACGGGCTACGCTGCGCCGCTGCGGCTGTAGTTTCTGCTCGGGGTGCGTGCGCAGGCCACCGTGTGCCCCCATCGAAAAAACGGGGCAGCATGCATCCGTTTCACGGGCTGCGTCGTAAGTCCCGGCATGAACATCCATCACCCCCTGAAAACGCTGGTCGTTGCCGGTGCCCTGCTGTTGTCGATCAGCGCCACCTTCGCCGTTGCGGCGCCACCCGACGTCGCGCTCAAGCCGCTGGAAGCCACCGACTCCGTGATCAGCGACATCAGCGCGAGTGATCGCACCCGGCCGTTCCTGCCTGGAGAAAAACTGCTGTACTTCACGAACATCAAGAACGGAGACCAGGTGAGGTCGCCGTTTCGCGTCGCGTTCGTGGCTTCGGGGATGGGGGTTTCGCCCGTGGTCGCGGGCGACATCAAGAACACCGGGCATCACCACATCCTGATCGACATGCCACTGCCGGTGGACATCAAGGCGCCGATTCCTTTCGACAAGCCGGGCGAATACCTGCACCAGCACTACAAGCACTACGGCAACGGCGAAACCGAAGCGGTGCTCGACCTGCCGCCCGGCAAGCACAAGCTGCGGCTGCTGTTCGCCAACCACCAGCATGTGCCGTACTACGTGACCAGCCGGGAGATCGAGATCACGGTGCTTCCGAAGGCCAACTAGTGTGCTGTCCCGCAAATAGCTGCGCAGACGAAATCGATGCGTTTCGCGTCAGGGCAAGGCGCAAACCGCAGCGATACCCGTAGGTATCGCGAGGATTTGCAACGCCGCCTTGGCGTGAAAGGCGCGATTTCGTGCGCAGCTATTTGTGGGACAGCACACTCGCGCGCAAAGCCTGACAACCGGCGACGACTTCCGTGCGTTGGCAGTTCGCATACCCACGATCTGGAAAAAACGGAGGATCCATGAAGATTCGACTCGCCGCGCTCGGCCTGGCCAGCGCTTTGGCATTGCTGGCCACGCCCCTTGGCGCGAACGCACAGGTCTCGGTGAACATCAACGTTCCCGGGCTGGTCATGGTGGCGCCGCCGCCGCCACGTTACGAGGCACCACCGCCACCGCGCGGCGGCTATGTCTGGGTGCCGGGCCGCTGGGCCTGGGACGGCCGCGCGTATGCGTGGCAACGCGGCGGCTGGCGGCCCGCGCGGTCGGGCTATGCCTATGCGCCGGGCCGCTGGGTCGAAGACCGTGGCGGTTGGCGCTGGACCGAAGGCGACTGGCGCCGCCGTGAAGCCCGCCGCAACCGCGACTGGGACGACGGCCACCGGCGGCACGACCGCGATGACCGCCGCCATGGCCACCGCGGGCATGACCGCGACCATGGCCGCGATTTCTGCCCGCCCGGCCAGGCGAAAAAAGGCAACTGCTGACGCCAACAAAAAAGGGAGCCTGTGCTCCCTTTCTTGCTTATTCCTTTGCCTGCTTGGCGCGTCGCCGGTCGATGAACGCAATGATCTCGCCCATGATCCCTTTACGGAACGCGAGCACGCAGATCACGAAGATGAGGCCCGTGACCATGGTCACCGACTCGCCCAGCGTGTTGAACCAGTCGATGGTCGTGATGCGCGCGAGGAAGTTGCCGAGTTCGCCGATCTTGTTCTCCAGCAGCACCACCACCGCAGAGCCGACCAGCGGACCCGAGAGCGTGCCCAGGCCACCCACCAGCGTCATCAGGATGACCTGGCCCGAGGCGGTCCAGTGCACGTCCGACAGCGTGGCGAAACCCAGCACCAGCGTCTTGAGCGAGCCGGCCAGGCCCGAAAGCGCCGCCGAGATCACGAAGGCCAGCAGCTTGAAGCGGCTCACGTCGTAGCCCAGCGAGAGCGCACGCGGCTCGTTCTCCTTGATGCCCTTCAACACCTGCCCGAACGGCGAGTGGATGGTGCGCACGATCAAGAGGAACGCGGCCACCACGACCACCAGCGCGACGTAGTACATCGTGAGGTCGTTCGACAGGTCGATGACGCCGAAGAGCTTGCCGCGCGGCACGCCCTGCAGGCCGTCTTCGCCGCCGGTGAACCGGGCCTGCAGCGCGACGAAGAACATCATCTGCGCGAGTGCGAGCGTGATCATCGCGAAGTAGATGCCCTGGCGGCGGATGGCCACGATGCCGAAGATCCAGCCGAGGAAGGCGCCGCTCAGGGTGCCTGCAATCAGGCCCAGTTCGGGCGTGAGGCCCCAGACCTTCATCGCATGGCCTGCCACGTACGCGGAGCCGCCCAGGAAGGCCGCATGGCCGAAGGACAGCAGGCCGGTGAAGCCCAGCAGCAGATTGAAGGCCGCAGCGAACAGCGCGAAGCACATGAGCTTCATCACGAACACCGGGTAGGCGCCGAAGAACGGCGCGAGCACCAGCGCAACCAGCAGCAGCGCGTAGACGACGGTGGATATCTTTTTCATGTTCATGCCGTCCGCCTTATTTCTCTTTGCCGAACAGGCCGGCGGGGCGAATCAAAAGCACGATGACCATGATCACGAAAACGACAGTGGAGGAAGCCTCCGGGTAGAAAACCTTGGTGAGGCCCTCGATCACCCCGAGCCCCAGGCCCGTGAGGATCGCGCCCATGATCGAGCCCATGCCACCGATCACGACCACGGCGAACACCACGATGATGAGGTTCTGCCCCATCAACGGCGACACCTGCATCACCGGCGCAGCCAGCACGCCCGCGAAGGCCGCGAGCGCGCAGCCGAAGGCGTAGGTCAGCGTGATCATCAGCGGCACGTTGACGCCGAAGGCCTCCACCAGGCGCGGGTTCTCGGTGCCGGCGCGCAGGTACGCACCCAGGCGCGTCTTCTCGATCACGTACCAGGTGGCAAAGCAGATCACCAGCGAGGCGACGACCACCCAGGCGCGGTAGTTGGGCAACACCATGAAGCCGAGGTCGGTGGCGCTGGAGAGCGCATCGGGCGCGTCGTAGGGCAGGCCCGAGACGCCGTAGACCGAGCGGAACACGCCCTCGATCAGCAACGTGAGGCCGAGCGTGAGAAGCAAACCGTAGAGGTGGTCAAGCTTGTAGATCCAGCGCAGCAAGAGCCGTTCGATCACCACGCCGAACAGACCGATGACGATAGGCGCCGCGACCAGCATCACCCAGTAGTTGATGCCGAAATACTCCATGGCCATCCAGGTCAGGACGGCCCCCAGCATGAACAGCGCGCCGTGCGCGAAGTTGATGACGTTGAGCAAACCGAAGATCACCGCCAGCCCGAGGCTCAGGATGGCGTAGAACGAGCCGTTGACCAGCCCCAGGAGGAGCTGGCTCAACAAGGCAGGAAGGGAAATGTTCATAAGCGTTTCAACGAACCCGGGCGCCGCGGCGGCGCCCGCGGGAGATCACTTCCAGAGGGCGCACTTGCTCTCGGCCTTGGTCGTGAAGACCTCTTCGCCCTTGAGCTTCTGGATCACCTTGTAGTAGTCCCACGGCTGCTTCGATTCGGCCGGCGACTTGACCTGCACCAGGTACATGTCGTGCACGAAGCGGCCGTCGGCGCGCACGGTGCCCTTGGCGTAGAAGTCGTCGATGGGCGTGGCCTTGATGGTCTCCATCACCTTGTCGGCATCGACCGTCTTGGCGGCCTGCACGGCCTTCAGGTAGGTCATGGTGGCCGAGTAGTCGGCGGCCTGGATGTCGGTGGGCATGCGCTTGGTCTTCTCGAAGAAGCGCTTGCCGAAGGCGCGCGTCTTGTCGTCCAGGTTCCAGTCCCAGCTGGTGGTGAGCAGCAGGCCCTCGGTGTTCTTCAGGCCCAGGCTGTGCACGTCGGTCACGAACACCAGGAGGCCCACCATCTTCATCGACTTGGTGATGCCGAATTCCTTGGCCGCCTTGATCGAGTTGATGGTGTCGCCGCCGGCATTGGCGAGCGCGAGCACCTGTGCCTTGGAGTTCTGCGCCTGCAGCAGGAACGAAGAGAAGTCCGACGTGTTGAGCGGGTGCTTCACGCTCCCGAGCACGGTGCCGCCCTTCTCCTTCACCACCTTGGTGGCGTCGGCTTCGAGGGCCTGGCCGAAGGCGTAGTCAGCCGTCAGGAAATACCAGCTCTTGTCGCCGCGCGCGATCACCGCGCCGCCGGTGCCCTTGGCCAGCGCCACGGTGTCGTAGGCGTAGTGCACGGTGTAGGGAGTGCACTGGTCGTTGGTGAGCGCCGAGCTGCCCGCGCCGTTGACGATGAAGACGCGCTTCTTCTCCTGCGCCACCTTGGCCATGGCCAGGGCGGTGCCCGAGCTGGTGCCGCCGAACAGCATCGTCAGGCCCTGCGTGTCGATCCACTCGCGCGCCTTGGAGGCGGCGATGTCGGCCTTGTTCTGGTGGTCGGCCGACAGGAGCTCGATAGGCATGCCGTTGACCTTGCCGCCGAAGTCGTCGATGGCCATCTGGATCGCGAGGGCGCCGTTCTTGCCCTCCACGTCCGCGTAGAGGCTCGACATGTCGGTGATGAAACCGATCTTGACCTTGTCCTGGGCCTGGGCGGCGCCGGCGGCCAGTGCTGCAGCAGCGAAAACGGCGGTGAAGGCGAATGCTTTTTTCATGGGAGGTCCTGAGAGGGGTATCGGTGGGTTATTTCCAGAGGGCGCACTTGGACTCGGCCTTGGTGGTGAACACCGTGTCGCCGGGCAGCTTCTTCACGAGCTTGTAGTAGTCCCACGGGGTCTTCGATTCGGCGGGCGACTTGACCTGCATGAGGTACATGTCGTGCACGTAGCGACCGTCCGCGCGGATCTGGCCCGAACCGAAGAAGTCGTGGAGCTTCATCTTCTTGAGCTCTGCCATGACCTTGTCGGCATCGTCCGACTTCGCGGCATCCACGGCCTTGAGGTAGGTCATGGTGGCCGAATAGTCGGCAGCCTGGATCTCGGTGGGCATGCGCTTGGCCTTGTCGAAGAAGCGCTTGGCGAACTTGCGCGTGTCGTCGTTCAGGTCCCAGTACCAGCTGGTGGTGAACTGCAGGCCTTCGGTGTTCTTCAGGCCCAGGCTGTGCACGTCGCTCAGGAAGATCAGCAGGCCGGCCAGCTTCATGGTCTTGCCGATGCCGAATTCCTTGGCGGCCTTGATGCTGTTGACGGTGTCGCCGCCCGCATTGGCCAGGCCGAGGATCTGGGCCTTGGAGTTCTGCGCCTGCAGCAGGAACGACGAGAAGTCGGACGCGTTGAGCGGGTGGCGCACCGCGCCGACGATCGTGCCGCCCTTGGCCTTGACGACGGTGGAGGTGTCGGCTTCCAGCGCATGGCCGAAGGCGTAGTCGGCAGTCAGGAAGAACCAGGTCTTGCCACCGCCGTCGACCACGGCCGCACCGGTGCCCTTGGCCAGCGCCACGGTGTCGTAGGCGTAATGCACGGTGTAGGGCGAGCACTGTTCGTTGGTCAGCACCGACGATGCGGCGCCGTTGTTGAAGTACACCCGCTTCTTTTCGGCCGCCACCTTGGCCAGCGCCAGGCCGACGCCGGAGTTGGTGCCGCCGAACAGCATCGTCAGGCCCTGCGTGTCGATCCACTCGCGCGCCTTGGAGGCGGCGATGTCGGGCTTGTTCTGGTGGTCCACCGTCAGCAGCTCGACCGGCTTGCCGGCCGCCTTGCCGCCGAAGTCGTCGATCGCCATCTGGATCGCCAGCGCGCCGTTCTTGCCTTCGAGGTCGGCATACAGGCTCGACATGTCGGTGACGAAGCCGATCCTGATCTTGTCCTGGGCCTGCGCCTGGGCGGCCGTGGCCAGCGCCAGTGCGCTGAAAGCCAGGGCGAATGCGGTGAGCCTGTTTTTCATGTTTGTCTCCAGCAGAAGCAACGGGTGAATGAACCTAGACGCCGAGCAACTCGGTGAGCACAGGCATCTTGGCTTCGAGCTCGGCCGCGCCGAACTTCTCCACGATGCGGCCGTGCTCCATCACGTAGAAGCGGTCGGCCAGCGGCGCGGCGAAGCGGAAGTTCTGCTCGACCATCACGATGGTGTAGCCCTTGGCGCGCAGCATGGTGATCATGCGGGCCAGCGCCTGCACGATGACCGGTGCGAGACCTTCGGAAATCTCGTCAAGCAGGAGCAGCTTGGCGCCCGTGCGCAGGATGCGCGCGACGGCCAGCATCTGCTGCTCGCCGCCCGAAAGGCGCGTGCCCTGGCTGTGGCGGCGCTCGGCCAGGTTGGGGAACATCGCATAGATCTCTTCGACCGACATGCCCGGCCCGGCGCCCTTGAGTTCGGGGGGCAGCATCAGGTTCTCTTCGCACGACAGGCTCGCGAAGATGCCGCGTTCCTCGGGGCAGTAGCCGATGCCGAGGTGCGCGATGCGGTGCGTCGGCATCGCAATGGTCTCTTTGCCGTTGACTTCGATGCTGCCCTTGCGGGCGCCGGTCAAACCCATGATCGCGCGCAAGGTGGTGGTGCGGCCTGCGCCGTTGCGGCCCAGCAGCGTGACGACTTCGCCGGGCTGCACGACCATGTCCACGCCATGCAGCACGTGCGACTCGCCGTACCAGGCCTGGAGGCCCTTGATTTCGAGTGCGGCGGTCATCAGTGCGCGCCCTGCATTTCGCCGTCAGTGGTGCCCATGTAGGCCTCCATGACCTGCGGGTTCTTCGAGACTTCGGCGTAGGGCCCTTCGGCCAGCACGGCGCCGCGCTGCAGCACGGTGATGGTGTCGGCGATGGTGGAGACCACGCTCATGTTGTGTTCGACCATCAGGATGGTGCGTCCGGCCGACACGCGCTTGATGAGTTCGGCCACCCGGTGCACGTCTTCATGGCCCATGCCCTGCGTGGGTTCGTCCAGCAGCATCAGTTCGGGCTCCATCGCCAGCGTGGTGGCGATCTCGAGCGCGCGCTTGCGGCCGTAGGGCAGGTTCACCGTCTGCTCGTCGGCGAGTTCTTCCAGGCCGACTTCAGCCAGCAGCTCGCGGGCTCTGGCATCCAGTGGCTTGAGCGACTTCTCGCTTTTCCAGAAGTGGTACGAGGTGCCCAGGCGCCGCTGCAGCCCGAGGCGCACGTTTTCCAGCAGCGTCAGGTGCGGGAACACGGCCGAGATCTGGAACGAGCGGATGATGCCGCGCCGCGCGATCTGCGCGGGGCGCTCGCCGGTGATGTCCTGCCCGTTGAACAGGATCGTGCCCGTGGTCGGCTCGAGGAATTTCGTGAGCAGGTTGAAGCAAGTGGTCTTGCCGGCGCCATTGGGGCCGATGAGCGCGTGGATCGAGCCGCGCACCACCGAGAGGTTGACCTTGCTGACCGCGGTGAACCCCTTGAATTCCTTGGTGAGCTGGCGTGTTTCGAGGATGACGTCGCTCATCTCGCGAGGTCGCCCGGGTTCGGAAAAAAGAAGTCGGTCATGCAGTCCATCTCGGCGCGCGCCACCATGGAGCGCGGACCGATTGTTGGTGGGCGACCCGCACTTGCATACTGGGGCAAATGCCTATGCTGCACTGCAACCTGCGCACAGCAGGGAAGTTATGCACGATCACCAACTGTCATCGCAGTGACAATGCGGCTTCCCGCCCGACAACCCTCCATGCAATCCATGACCGTAACGATCCGCGATGTGGCCGAGGCCGCCGGTGTGTCGATCAGCACCGTGTCGCGCGCACTGAAGAACCAGCGCGGCCTCTCGGACGACACCCGCCGCATGATCCGCAAGATCGCCAGCGACGTCGGCTACAACGCCGGGCGCCTGCGCAGCGCAAAGGCCAAGCGGCTGGTCTTCATGGTGCATCGCCAGCACAGCCACTTCTCGGTCAACCCCTTCTTCTCCGACGTGCTGCACGGGGTGGAGGACGCCTGCCGCGAGTTCGGCATCGTGCCCACGCTGCTCACCTGCGGCCCGACCGACCCGATCCGCGAACAGCTGCGTCTGCACGAGCCCGACATGATCCTGGCGGCGGGCTTCTTCGAGACCGAGGTGCTCGACATGGTGGCCGGGCTCGAACTGCCCTTCGCGCTGATCGACTTCTCGTTGCGCGACATGCTCGCGGTGAACCCCGACAACGCGACCGGCGGCTTCCTGGCCACGCGCCACCTGCTGGACATCGGCCGCCAGCGCATCGCCTACATCGCGGGATCGCTCGCGCATGTGAGCATCCTGGAGCGGGCCCAGGGCTACCGACGGGCACTGTTCGAGGCGGGCGTCCTCGCCGATCCGGAGCTGGAGGTGGTCGCGCCGCTGGGCCTGCCGCACGACCGTGGCGCCTTCGCTGCAATGCAGCAGCTGCTGCGCCTGCGCAAACCGCCAGATGCCGTGTTCGCCTGCAACGACATGGCCGCGCTCGCGGCACTCGATGCCTGCCTCGCAGCCGGCCTGCGCGTGCCCGAGGACGTCGCGATCGTGGGCTTCGACGATGTGCTGACCGCGGCATCGGCCAAGCCGCCGCTCACCACGGTGCGCGTGGACCGCCAGGCGCTGGGCCGCATGGGCGTCGAACTGGCAATGCAGGGCAGCTCGCTGCCGCGCCTGAACACGCTGCCGGTCGAGCTCATCGTGCGGCAGAGCACTGTGGGCTGAAGCCCCCTCTTCCTCGCGTTTTTCTCTCCGGCAAGGCGGCCTTTGTTGCGCTGCCAACGCCGTGTTTCGTCCGGGAAAGCACAAGGCGGGAAGGCAGACAGCGCTGCCTAAACTGCCGCGCACCCTGCAACCGGAGAAACACATGAAGAAGAACGCCGTCGCACTCGCAACAAGCCTTGCCGTTGGTCTCACCATCGGTCTTGCCGGCACCGCCGCCATGGCCCAGCAGCAAAGCGTGGAGGTCCTGCACTGGTGGACCTCGGGCAGCGAGGCCGGCGCGCTCAACGTGCTCAAGGCCAACCTCGAGAAGCAGGGCGTGAAGTGGAACGACATGCCCGTGGCCGGCGGCGGTGGCGAGGCCGCGATGACCGCGCTGCGCGCCCGCGTGACCTCGGGCAACCCGCCCACCGCCTCGCAGATGCTGGGCTTCGACATCCTCGACTGGGGCAAGCAGGGCGTGGTCGCCGACCTCAACGCGCTCGCGCAGAAGGACGGCTGGGACAAGGTGGTGCCCCCCGCCCTGCAGAAATTCTCGAAGTACAACGGCAAGTGGATCGCCGCGCCGGTGAACGTGCACTCGACCAACTGGGTCTGGGCCAACCAGGCCGTGCTCGCGAAGGCCGGCGTGACGGCCGAGCCGAAGACCTGGGATGAATTCATCGCCGCCGCAGAGAAAGTGCAGAAGGCCGGCTTCATCGCCCTCGCCCACGGCGGCCAGCCGTGGCAGGACGCGACGCTGTTCGACAGCGTGGCCATGGCCACCGGCGGCGTCGACTACTACCGCAAGGCCTTCATCGATCTCGACACCAAGACCATCAATTCGCCCACCACCGAGAAGGTGTTCCAGCGCATGGCGCAGTTGCGCAAGCTGGTGGACAAGGACTTCTCGGGCCGCGACTGGAACGTGGCCTCGGGCATGGTGATCGGCGGCAAGGCCGGTTTCCAGATCATGGGCGACTGGGCCAAGGGCGAGTTCGTCAACGCCAAGCTGGTGCCGGGCAAGGACTTCGCCTGCTTCCGCTTCCCGGGTACGCAGGGCACGGTCACCTTCAACGCCGACCAGTTCGTGATGTTCACGCTCAAGGACGCCGGCAAGACCGCCGCGCAGCAGAAGCTCGCCGCCGCGATCATGGACCCGGGCTTCCAGTCGACCTTCAACGTGGCCAAGGGCTCGGCCCCCGCGCGCACCGACGTGCCCGACACCGCCTTCGACGCCTGCGGCAAGAAGGCCATCAAGGACCTGGCCGAAGCCAGCAAGGCCAACACGCTGGTGGGCTCCATCGGCCACGGCCATGCGGAGCCGGCCTCGATCAAGAACGCGTTCTACGACGTGATCACGCGCCACTTCAACGGCCAACTGGACGACAAGAAGGCAGTCGCTGCCATGGTCTCGGCCGCGAAGAACTGATGCGCTGCCGCTCCAGAGTGCCCAGGGTGTCCGGCGTGCCTGCGCGTTCATGAAGGCCGGACTGCTGCCCAAGCTGCTGCTGACCCCGAGCGCCCTGCTCGTGCTGGTGTGCGTGTACGGCTACATCATGTTCACGGTCTACCTGTCGTTCACGACATCGACCATGCTGCCCACCACCGAGTGGGCTGGCACGGCCGCCTACGAACGGCTGCTGGGGCTGGAGAACTGGGAGGTGTCGCTGCGCAACCTGGCGATCTTCGCGAGCCTCTACATCGTCGTGGCGATGGCGCTGGGCCTTGCGCTGGCGATCCTCATCGACCAGAAGGTGCGCGCCGAGGGCGTGCTGCGCTCGATCTACCTGTACCCGATGGCGCTCTCGCTGATCGTGACCGGCACGGCGTGGAAGTGGCTGCTCGACCCCGGCGTGGGCATCGAGCACACGCTGCAGAGCCTGGGCTGGAGCGGCTTCTCGTTCGGCTGGATCAAGGACGGCGACATGGCGATCTACTGCGTGGTCATCGCCGCCGTTTGGCAGACCACCGGCTTCGTGATGGCGATGTTCCTCGCGGGGCTGCGCGGCGTCGACGGCGAGCAGATCAGCGCGGCACGGGTCGATGGCGCGCGGCCCTGGCAGATCTACACGCGCATCGTGATCCCGCAGCTCGGTCCGGTGTTCGTCTCGGCCTTCGTGATCCTGGCGCACATGGCGATCAAGTCGTACGACCTGGTGATCGCGCTCACCAACGGCGGGCCGGGGCGCTCGACCTGGCTGCCCTCGGTGTTCATGTACCAGTACACCTTCACGCGCAACGAGATGGCGGTGGGTGCGGCGAGTTCGGTCTTGATGCTCGCGGCCATCGGCGTCGTGGTGGTGCCTTACCTGCTGCGCGAGATGCGAGGGGCGAAACATGGCTGAACGCGCGATGCGCTTCGTTCTCTACGCCGTGCTGCTGGTGCTGGCCTTCGTGTTCCTGATGCCGGTCTACGTGATGGTCATCAATTCGCTGAAACCGCTGGAAGAAATCCGCAGCGGCAACCTGATGACGCTGCCCATCGATTGGACCCTCGAGCCCTGGCGCGCGGCCTGGAGCACGGCACAGATCGGCGTGCAGCCCACGGGGTTGAAGCCCTACTTCATCAACTCGTTCCTGCTGGTGGTGCCGGCGGTAGCCATCTCCACGCTCATCGGCGCGCTGAACGGCTACATCCTCACGCAGTACCGCATCCGCGGCGCGCACCTGCTGTTCGCGGCGATGCTGTTCTCGGTGTTCATTCCGTTCCAGATCGTGCTGATCCCGATGGCGCGCACGCTGGGGTTCCTCGGCATCGCGGGCACGGTGACGGGGCTGATCTTCGTGAACGTGGTGTACGGCATCGGCTTCACCACACTCTTTTTCCGCAACTACTACGCGGCCTTTCCGCAGGAACTGGTGCATTCGGCGCGCATGGACGGGGCGGGCTTCTTCGGGGTGCTGCTGCGCATCTTGCTCCCCAACAGCACGCCGATCATCGTGGTGACGGTGATCTGGCAGTTCACCAATATCTGGAACGAATTCCTGTTCGGCGCTTCGTTCAGCGACTACAGCTCATTCCCGATCACGGTGGCGCTCAACAACCTTGTGAACAGTTCCACCGGGGTCAAGGAATACAACGTGCATTTCGCGGGGGCGTTCATTGCGGCGCTGCCCACGCTGGTGGTGTATCTGGTGTCCGGAAAATATTTCGTGCGCGGCCTGATGGCCGGCTCGGTCAAAGGTTAGTGAATGGCTTCGTTGGACCTGATTGGTATTCGCAAGAGCTTCGGCCCCGTCCAGATACTTCACGACATCTCCATCACGCTGAAGGACGGCGAGTTCCTCGTGCTGGTCGGCCCTTCGGGCTGCGGCAAGAGCACGCTGATGAACATCATCGCGGGGCTGGAGGAGCCCACCGGGGGCGAGCTGCGCCTCAATGGCGCGGACATCACGAAGACCGCGCCCGCCGAGCGCAACATCTCGATGGTGTTCCAGTCGTACGCGCTCTACCCCAACATGACGGTGGCCAAGAACATCGAATTCCCGCTGGAGATGCGCAAGGTCGACAAGGCCGCGCGCGCCGAGCGCGTGAAGAAGGTGGGTGAGCTGCTGCAGATCGGCCACCTGATGGACCGCAAGCCGCGCCAGCTCTCGGGCGGCCAGCGCCAGCGCGTGGCCATCGGCCGGGCGCTGGCGCGCGAGCCGCAGCTCTACCTGTTCGACGAGCCGCTCTCCAACCTCGATGCGCAGCTGCGGCTGGACATGCGCACCGAGATCAAGAAGCTGCACCAGCGGCTCAACGCCACCATCGTCTACGTCACGCACGACCAGATCGAGGCAATGACGCTGGCCACGCGCATCGCGGTGATGAAGGGCGGCGTGCTGCAGCAACTGGGCACGCCGCACGAGGTGTACAACCGGCCGGCCAACACCTTCGTCGCGAGCTTCATGGGCTCGCCGCGCATGAACCTGCTGCGCATGCGGGTGGCGATGTCGCCTGCCGGCGGGCTGGAGCTGCTGACCGCCGGCGGCGGCGGTGCGGTGCGCATCGACCTGCCGCTGTCGCTGACGCCCGCGCAACTGCATGCCTATGCGGGCCAGGAAGTGATCGTGGGGCTGCGCGCCGAGGCGGTCGGGCTGGCAGGTGCCGACGCCGCGGCGCAGGGTTCGCAGCGGCTGGTGAGCGCGCGCGTGCAGGTGGTGGAGCCGACCGGTGCAGATACGCTGGTGCTGCTCGACCTTGGCGGGCATGATTTCACCGCGCGCCTGCCGCCCGACGTGACGCTGCAGCCCGGAGCCACGGCGCATTTCGCGATCGACCTGTCGAAGATCGTCTTCTTCGACACCGAGACGGAAACGCTGATCGCCTGACGGCACAGCATGGCAAGGAGAGGACGCCCATGACCGACTGGATGAACGACATTCCCCACGCGGTGGTGCAGGCCCAGCGCGCCCTGCGCACCAGCGTGCCCGATCTCGCCCGTCGCTTCGCGCTCGAAACCGAGTTCCTCGAGGACGAAGTGGCCATGGTGCGTGCCGAGCAGGCCAGCGGTGGCGCGGTGCCCGAACTGGCCTATGCCGACATTGCGCACGGGCGCGTGTCGCCCGAACAGATCGCGCGCATCCACCGGCGCGGCTGCGTGGTGGTGCGCGGCGTGTTCGACGCGGCGCAGGTACAGGCGTGGAACGAAGAAATCCATCGCTACATCGACGGCAACGACTACTACGCACACGCACGCGCCAAGGCGGGCCTCGACAAGTACTTCAGCGCGCTGGCCTCGGGCCGGCCGCAGATCTTCGGCCTCTACTGGTCGCGCCCGCAGATGCAGGCGCGGCAGGACGAGCGCATGCACGCGACGCGCGCTTTCCTCAACCGCCTCTGGACCTTCGAGAAGAACGGCACCCGCTTCTTCGACCCCGACCGCCAGGCCAACTACGCTGACCGCATCCGCCGCCGCGAGCCCGGCGATTCGACACTGGGCCTGTCGCCACACTCCGATGGCGGCTCGGTCGAGCGCTGGTGCGAGCCGACCTTCCGGCACGTGTACCGCGAGGTGTTCGAAGGCGACCTCGCGCGCTTCGACCCCTTCGATGCCGAGGGCCGCACCGAGACGCGCGAGATTCCCTCCCCTGCGGTCTGCTCGGCCTTTCGCACCTTCCAGGGCTGGACAGCACTCTCGCGCCAGGGCCCGGGCGACGGCACGCTTCGGCTGGTGCCGATCGCGCGCACCGCGCCCTGGATGCTGCTGCGCGCACTGCAGCCCGACGTGCCCGAAGGCGACCTCTGCGGCGCGCAGCCGGGCCGCGCGCTCGGCGCCACCGCCGAGTGGCATGCCGAGTTGCGCGACGGGCTGATCCCGATTCCGCTGGTGGAGCCCGGCGACACCGTGTGGTGGCACTCCGACGTGATCCATGCCGTTGAGGACGAGCACCGCGGCAGCCAGCACAGCAGCGTGATCTACATCTCTGCAGCGCCCTGGTGCGAGAAGAACCGCGTTTTCATGGAGCGGCAGGCGCCGGCCTTCCTGGCCGGACGCAGCAGCCCCGATTTCGCACCCGAAGACTACGAGGTCGATTTCAAAGGCCGCGCCACACCCGACGACCTGACGCCCCTCGGGCTGCGGCAGATGGGCTTGCGCGCCTGGGATTGACGAACCCCATTTCCTTTTTTTTTCATGCCCGACTTCCGCTCACCCGATTTCCTGATCGACCACATCCGGCACACGCTGGCCTTCTACGAACCGCGCGACACCGATCCTTCGGGCGGCTTCTTTCATTTCTTCAAGGACGACGGCACGGTCTACGACCACCGCACGCGCCACCTGGTGAGCAGCACGCGCTTCGTGTTCAACCACGCGAACGCGTACCGCCGCTTCGGCAAGGCGGCGGACCTGGACGCGGTGCGGCACGGTCTGGCCTTCCTGCAACACGCGCATGCGCTGCCCGGTGGCGGCTACGCATGGCAGATCGACTGGCACGAAGGCCGCGCCACGGTGCTGGACGGTACTCAGCACTGCTACGGCCTGGCCTTCGTGCTGCTCGCGCATGCGCACGCGCTGATGGCCGGCGTGAGCGAGGCGCGCGAGGGACTTGAACATGCGTGGGACCTGATGGAGCAGCACTTCTGGGAGCCGCGCCACGACCTGTACGCCGACGAAGCCACGGCCGACTGGCGCGTGTCGCCCTACCGCGGCCAGAACGCCAACATGCACGCCTGCGAAGCGATGGTGGCGGCCTTCGAGGCGACGCGCGACACGCGCTACCTCGACCGCGCGCTCGCACTCGCCGAGGCCGTGACGGGCCGGCAGGCCGCGCTGGCCGACGGGCTGGTGTGGGAGCACTACCGCGCGGACTGGTCGGTCGACTGGGACTTCAACCGCGGCGACCGCAGCGACATCTTTCGGCCCTGGGGTTTCCAGACCGGCCACCTGACCGAGTGGGCCAAGCTGCTGCTGCAGCTGGAACGCCTCTTGAATGCACAAGGCCGCGAAGCCGACTGGATCGTGCCGCGCGCCCGCCATTTCTTCGACACCGCGATGTTCCGCGGCTGGGATGCGGACAACGGCGGGCTGGTCTACGGCTTCGCGCCCGACGGCTCGGTGTACGACGGCGACAAGTATTTCTGGGTGCAGGCCGAGAGCTTTGCCGCCGCCGCCCTGCTCGCGGTGCGCACCGGCGAGGCGAGCTACTGGGACTGGTACGACAGCATCTGGGCGTACTCGTGGGCGCACTTCGTGGACCACAAGCATGGCGCGTGGTACCGCATCCTCACGCCGCAGAACCAGAAGATCAGCGACGAAAAAAGCCCGGCCGGCAAGACCGATTACCACACGATGGGCGCGTGCTACGACGTGCTGAAGGCGCTGGGCAAATAAAAACCCCCAGGGTCCGGAAGGAGCCTGGGGGTGATGGTGACCACGGCGTGTGTTGTCAGTGCGCGCCGGCTGCAGCGTCGCCGCCGGCACCGCCCTTCTGCGGCTTGGCCAGCCACACCAGCGGAATCAGCAGCAGGAACAGGATCGCCGACGCGTAGAAGATGTCGTTCGTCGCGAGCATGTAGGCCTGCTGGTCGACCAGGCGGTTGATCTGCCCCATCACCTGGTCGGTGCTGAAGCCGCTGCCGGACAGGCCAGCCATCGCGCTGGTGGCGGCGTTGTTGCCCTGGTTGATGGTTTCCGCGAGCTGCGCGTGGTGCAGCGTCGCGCGGTTGTCCCACAGCGTGGTGGTGAGCGAGGTGCCCATCGCGCCGGCCGTGATCCGCAGGAAATTCGACAACCCCGAGGCGGCCGGAATGCGGTCGGGCGTCAAGCCCGACAGCGTGATCGTCACCAGCGGGATGAAGAAGAACGCCATCGCGATGCCCTGGATGATCGTCGGGATGATGATCGTCACGAAGTCGGCCTGCGTGTTGAAGTTCGACCGCATCCACAGGATCAGCGCGAACACCAGGAACGAGAAGGTCGCATAGCGGCGCGGATCGATCTTGGCCACCGTAAGCCCGACGATGGGCGAGAAGAAGATCGCCAGCAGCCCCACGGGCGCCATGATCATCCCCGCCTGCGTCGCGGTGTAGCCCATCCACTGCTGCAGCCACAGCGGCAGCAGCACCACGTTGCCGAAGAAGAGACCATAGGCCACGGCCGTTGCCACGGCGCCCGACCAGAAGTTG
Source organism: Variovorax sp. ZS18.2.2 (assembly GCF_024701975.1). Taxonomy (GTDB): domain Bacteria; phylum Pseudomonadota; class Gammaproteobacteria; order Burkholderiales; family Burkholderiaceae_C; genus Variovorax. The sequence goes on along the minus strand of NZ_JANLNM010000002.1, from coordinate 537,094 downwards.
CGGCGCTTGAAGAGCGACAGGTCGACCACCGGGTGCTTGTCGGTCAGCTCCCAGATGAGGAAGAACGCGAAGCCGACCACGGCCACCACCGCCATCGTGACGATCTGCGGCGAGTGGAACCAGTCGAGTTCCTTGCCCTTGTCGAGCATCAGCTGCATCGAGCCCACCCACAGCACCAGCAGCGCCAGGCCGATGGCGTCGATCGGCACCTTGTGCGTGGTGCTCTCGCGCTTGCGATAGAGCGTCCAGGTGATGGCGGCTGCAACGATGCCCACGGGGATGTTGATGTAGAAAATCCACGGCCACGAGATGTTGTCGGTGATCCAGCCGCCGAGCAGCGGCCCCATCACCGGCGCGACCAGCGTGGTCATCGACCACATCGCCATCGCGAGGCCCGCTTTGGCCTTCGGATAGCTCGACAGCAACAGCGTCTGCGACAGCGGAATCATCGGACCGGCGACAAAGCCCTGCAGCGCGCGGAACAGGATCAGCGTGGTCATGTTCGGCGCCAGGCCGCACAGCAGCGAGGCCATCATGAACAGGATCACGCTCGCCATGAACAGGCGCACCTGGCCGAAGCGCTGGGTCATGAAACCCGTGAGCGGCACCGCGATGGCGTTGGCCACCGCGAAGCTGGTGATGACCCAGGTGCCCTGCGTGGTGCTCACGCCCAGGTCACCCGAGATGGCGGGCAACGACACGTTCGCGATCGACGAGTCGAGCACGTTCATGAAGGTTGCCGCAGACAGCGCGATCGTGCCCCACACGCGGGCGGAGCCCTCGAGCGGTGCGTGCGCTATGTAAGCGGGAGCGGCGGTGGCCATTGCGCGTGCTTTTTCAGTTCAAGCGAAGCGGGCAACGATCAACCGGGCTGGCCCTGCGTGGCTACCTGCGCGCCGTTGGCTGCCGGCGCCGCGGCCGGGCTCTTGGCCGGTGCGGTCGTGGCGGTGGCCGATGCGGCGCGGCCGAGGTTGGCTGCGACGATGCGGTCCACTTCGGCATCGGCGCCGCGGTCGAGCTGGCTGTAGACCTGCGTCTGCGTGAGCGCGCTGCCGCGCGGCGCGTCGGCGAGCATCTTGCCGCTCTTGGAGGAGATGTCGATCTCGGCGTCCATCGACAGGCCGATGCGCAGCGGGTTGGCCTTGAGTTGTTCGGCGTCGAGCGCGATGCGCACGGGCACGCGCTGCACCACCTTGATCCAGTTGCCGGTGGCGTTCTGCGCGGGCAGCAGTGCAAACGCGCTGCCGGTGCCGACGCCCAGGCCGGCGACCTTGCCGTCGTACTCGACCTTCTTGCCGTAGACGTCGGCCGTGAGCTTTACGGGCTGGCCGATGCGGATGTTGCGCAGCTGCACTTCCTTGAAGTTGGCATCGACCCACAGCTGGTTGAGCGGCACGATCGACATCATCGGCGTGCCGGCCGCGACGCGCTGGCCGAGCTGCACGGTGCGCTTGGCAACGTAGCCGTCGACCGGCGCAGGCATCGCGACGCGCTGGGTGGCGAGGTAGGCCTCGCGCACCTTGGCGGCGGCGGCCAGCACGCTCGGGTGCTGCGCGACGCTGGTGCCTTCGGTCAGCGACTGGTTGCTCACCAGCGCTTCCTTCGCGGCGACCACGCCGGCCTGTGCGGCGGCGAGTTGGCTCTTGGCGGTGTCGAGCTGCGTTTCGGCGTGGTTGAGTTCTTCCTTCGACACGGCCCCGTTGCCCGAGAGCGCACGGCGGCGTTGCAGGTCGTCCTGAGCCTTGGCGATGTCGCTCTGGGCCTTGACGATGTCCGACTGCCGCAGCGTGATCTGTGCAGCCAGCGAACCGTTGTTGGCGTAGAGCGTGCGCGTCTGGCGCACGGTCTGGGCCAGCGCGGCTTCGGCCTGTTCGAGCGAGACCTTGGCATCCGCCGGGTCGAGTTGCACCAGCGGCTGGCCGGCCTTCACGAAGTCGGTGTCGTCGGCGTTGATGGCCATGACGGTGCCGCCGATCTGCGGCGTGATCTGGATGACGTTGCCCTGCACGTAGGCGTTGTCGGTGTCCTCGTAGTGGCTGGCGACCAGCCATTCGTAGAGGCCCCAGCCGCCGCCGGCGACGATCACCACGGCCGCCAATGCGGTCAGCGCGCGGCGGCGCTTGCCGTTACCGGCGGGCGCTTCGGGTGCAACAGGAGCTGCGGTGGCAGCGGACGTCGGAGTGTTGTTGTCGCTCATGATGAATTTCTTTCCGAAGACGAGGGAGTCGAGTCAGTTCAGTTCACTGCGGCCGTCGGGGCCGATGCGGTGGCGGTGGTCGGAGGCTGCCAGCCGCCGCCGAGGGCTCGCGCCAGGCCCACCTGGGTGTCGAGAGCGCGCGCTGCCAGATCGACGGCCAGCCGGCGCTGCGACAGCACGGAGGTTTCCGCCGTCAGCACGTTGAGGTAGTTGCCGAGACCGGCGCGGTAGCGCTGCACGGCGATGTCATAAGCGCCTTCGGCGGCCGTTTGCGCAGCGCGCTGTTCGGTCTGCTGGCGGGTGATCGACTGGGCGCTGGAGACTTGGTCGGCTGCATCGCGCACGGCGTCGAGCACCGTGGCGTTGTAGCTTTCGACCGCCACGTCCAGGTCGGCGGACTTGCCGCGCAGGTTGGCGCGCAGCTTGCCGCCTTCGAAGATCGGCAGGCTGATGGCCGGGCCCACGCCCCACTGCTCGCTGCCCGACTTGAGCAGCTTGCCGAAGCCCAGGCTCTGGAAGCCGACGAAGGCCGTGAGGTTCACGTTGGGATAGAACTGGGTCTTGGCATTGGCCACATCGCTCGTCGCGGCCTCGACACGCCAACGCGCAGCGGCGATGTCGGCGCGGCGGCCCAGCAGGTCGGCCGGAATGTTGGCCTGCAACGCCATCGGCTTGACACCGGCGAGCACCGGCGGCTTGAGGGATGCAGACACGTTGGGCTGGCCCACGAGTGCGTCGAGCGCGTGCTGCTGCAGTGCGATCTGCTCGTTGAGCGCTTCGATCTGCTGGCGTGCTTCGGGCAGGCCGCCTTCGCTCTGGCGCAGTTCGAGGCGGGTGTCGAGGCCGGCGGAGACGCGGTCGCGCACGAGCTTCAGGGTTTCGTCGCGCTGGGCGAGCGTGCGTTGCGCCACCGTGAGCTGGTCGTTCAGGCGCGCCCACTGGAAGTAGCTGCGCGCCACATTGCTGGCGAGCAGCACGCGGGCGGCATCGGCATCGGCCGTGGCGGCGTTGGCGGCGCCGATGGCCGTATCAAGCGCGGTGCGGTTCTTGCCGAAGAAGTCGAGCTCCCAGCTCGCGCCGAGCTGCAGCAGGCCGACGTTCTGGACCGAGCCACCGAGCGGCGCCGGGTAGATGTAGTTGGTGTTGAACTTCTGGCGGTTCAGGTCGAGCTCGCCGCTGACCTGGGGCTTGAGCGCCGCGCCGGCGATGTCCGCCGAGGCCTGCGCACGCGCGAGACGGGCCTGCGCGACCTGCAGGTTCGGGTTGCCGGCCACGGCCTGGTCGATCAGCGTGTTGAGCTGCGTGTCGCCGAAGGCGAGCCACCACTGGGTGTCGAGCCGCGAAACCGGCGCCGCGGCGCTGTCGGGCGCGATGCCCAGCGACGACGCATCGCGCAATTTGGCCTGCGAGCCGATGCCGGCCATGTCGGCACAGCCGGCCAGCGCCACCAGCAGCAACGCGGCTGCGACGACCGGAGCGCGGCGCATGGCGCGCACGGCGGGAGTGCGACGCACAGCGCGCACGGCGAGGGAATCATTCATTTTTATCTCCACGGGCCGCGAGGGCCTGCGCGTTGTCGAGGATGCGGCGCAGGTAGCCCTTGAGCTGCTCCCATTCCTCGGTGGTGAAACCTGCCAGGTGCTCGTTCTGCACGCGGCTGAGCACGTAAGGCACTTCCTTGGCGGCGGCACGGCCTTCGTCGGTGAGCTCGATGTTGACCACGCGGCGGTCTTCGAGCGAACGCACGCGACGGCACAGGCCCTTGGCTTCGAGGCGGTCGAGGAGCCGCGTCATGGCACCGGTGTCGAGCTCGCAGGCGCGGGCCAGTTCGGCCACCGTGGTGGCCGCACCGATGTGCAGCTTGTACAGCGGCACCCATTGCGGATAGGTCGGGCTGCCAGGCTCGCACATACGGGTTTCTACTGATTGGCCTACCGCCGTAACGATGCGGCGCATCAGATAACCGATGCTTTCCTCGGTCTGGTAACTCTCCGCCCGGTAGAAGACAGGCGGACGACGCACAGCGTCATCGGGGTCCGACGAGGCTTGGGGGTTGGTTGCATCGCTCATGGGTCAAAATATTAGCTGCCATGGCAGTTATTGTCAAGGCTGCCTTTGCAGGGGCAAGGTTTCGGTAGAATCCGCGCCCATGGCTTCCTCCCCACCGTCTTCCATGGCCAAGGGCTCGCCCCGGTCGCTGTCGGGGCTGAGCCCCTTCCTTCGCCCCTACCGCGTGCAGATCGTGCTGGCGGCCGTTTTCCTGGTAATGGCAGCCGTCACGACGTTGGCCTTTCCGCTTGCGCTACGCAGCCTGATCGACGGCGGGCTGATCACCCCCGACAAGGGCGCCCAAACCATGGCGCTGCGTGAGCACTTCGGCGCCCTCTTCGCGGTGGCCGTCGCGCTGGGGCTTTTTTCGGCGGCGCGCTTCTATACGGTGAGCTGGCTCGGCGAACGGGTTACGGCGGACCTGCGCAACGCGGTCTACGGCCACGTGCTGCACCAGAGTCCGGCCTTCTTCGAAACCACGCAGACGGGCGAAGTGCTCTCGCGCCTGACCGCCGACACGACGCTGGTGCAGACGGTCGTCGGCTCGTCCCTGAGCATGGGCCTGCGCAACGCGGTGATGGGCGTGGGCGCGCTGGCCGTGCTGGTCTGGACCAATCCTTACGTGATGGTGCAGGTGCTGGGCATCCTGGTGCTGGTGGTGCTGCCGAGCATGTGGTTCGGCCGGCGGGTGCGCAAGCTCTCGCGCGCCAGCCAGGACCGCGTGGCCGATTCGAGCGCCATCGCGGCCGAGGTGCTGAATGCGATTCCGGTGGTGCAAAGCTACACGGCCGAATCCCGCGAGGCCTCGCGCTTCGACGCCTCGACCGAGAACGCCTTCCGCACCGCGGTGCGCCGCACCAAGGCGCGCTCGGTGCTGGTGGCCTTCATCATCATCGCGACCTCGGCGGCGCTGCTCTGGGGCCTGTACCAAGGCACGCAAGCCGTGCTGCGCGGCGACATCACGGCGAGCCACCTCGGCCAGACCGTGGTCTACGTGGCCATCCTCGCGAGCGCGACGGCGGTGCTCGGCGAGGTGTACGGCGACCTGCTGCGCGCGGCCGGGGCCACCGAGCGGCTGATGGAACTGCTGCATGCGCCGGCCGTCATCACTTCGCCGCCGAATCCCGCGGTCACGCCGATTCCGGCTGCAGGCAGCACGATCAAGCTCGACGCGGTGACCTTTCACTACCCATCGCGACCCAATACGCCGGCGTTGCGCGACTTCAGTCTCGACATCGCGCCCGGCGAAACGGTGGCGCTGGTCGGCTCCAGCGGCGCGGGCAAGAGCACGGTGTTCCAGTTGCTGCTGCGCTACTACGACCCGCAATCGGGCCAGTTGCTGCTCGACGGCGCACCGCTGGCGTCGCTCGCCCTGCCCGACCTGCGCACCCGCATCGGCCTCGTGCCGCAGGATGCGGTGATCTTCTCGGCCAGCGCGTTCGAGAACATCCGCTACGGCCGGCCCGAAGCGACGGTCGACGAGGTGCATGCAGCCGCCCGCGCCGCGTTCGCGCACGACTTTCTGACAGCGCTGCCCGAGGGGTACGACACCTTCCTCGGCGAGCGCGGCGTGCGCCTCTCCGGCGGCCAGCGCCAGCGCATCGCGATCGCACGCGCCATCCTCAAGAACCCGCCGCTGCTGCTGCTCGACGAGGCCACCAGCGCTCTAGACGCGGAAAGCGAACGCATGGTGCAGGCCGCGCTCGAATCGGCGATGGAAGGCCGCACGACGCTGGTCATCGCGCACCGCCTTGCGACCGTGCAGAAAGCCGACCGCATCATCGTGCTGGACCACGGCGGCATCGTCGAACAGGGAACGCACGCGGCGCTGGTGGCGCAGGGCGGGGTCTACGCCCGCCTGGCCGCGCTTCAGTTCACGGCCTGAGCCGTTGGGCAATTACTGCAGTGTCTCTTTGAGCGCTGCGGGCATCGGCAGCGGCATCACCGCGATGCCTTCGTCGAGCAGCGCCTCGGTCTGCTCGGGCGTTGCCTGACCACGGATACCGCGCTCTTCGGCTTCGCCGTAATGCATCTTTCGGGCTTCCTCGGCAAAGCGCTCGCCGACGTCTTCGGTCTTGGCGATGACCTCGCGCACGGCGCGCATCCAGCGAGCTTCAGGGGAGAGAGGAGCCGGCACCTGCGAAGGCGCGGCGGGTGCCGCTTCTGCCGCCGGCGCCTTGGCATTGCCAAGATTGAGGCGCGGTGCGCTCAGCAGCTTGACGATGGCGGTGTCGCCGCAGACCGGGCATTCGACCAGCCCGCCGGCAAGTTGCGTCTCGAAGGCCTCGTTGGACGCGAACCAGCCCTCGAAGCCATGGCCATGCGTGCAGCGGAGATCGAGGACCTTCATGCGCGGATTATCCCGCGCCGCCTTGCGACGCGGCCGCTTTCCAGTCGAGTGCCCATGCGTCGGAAAGGACGTTCTGCAGCCAGAGGGTGCAGGTCAGCGTCTTGGCGTCGGTCACCGTGCCGTCGCCGCACCAGCCGGCCAACTCCTGCGGCGTGGCCGTGAACACGTCGAGAAATTCGCCATGGTCGAGCTGCCGCTCACCGAGCGAGAGGCCCCGTGCGAAGTAGATGTGGATGATCTCGGTCGAGTACGCCACGGCCAGGTGCATCGCACCGGCATGCGCCCATTCGCGTGCGGTGTAGCCGGTTTCCTCGAGCAGCTCGCGCTGGCCGCAGACCAGCGGGTCCTCGCCCGGATCGAGTTTGCCGGCCGGAAACTCGACCATCACATGGCCGACCGGATAGCGAAACTGCCGCTCCAGCACCACGCGGCCGTCGTCGAGCAGCGGAATCACCACCACCGCGCCGGGATGCACCACGTACTCGCGCGTGGCGTTGTGGCCGTCGGGCAGGCGGATGGTGTCGCGCTTGGCCTGCAGGAACTTGCCCTTGAAGAGCTCTTCGCTGCTGACGAGCTCTTCCTTCAGGTGCGAATCGGCGATGGGTGATGTCATGGGGTCAGTGCCTATGCTTCATCAGGTAGCGCCAGGTAAAACCTGGGAAGGCCAGCACGATGAAGAGCGCGCCGGTCACCGCGTAGAACTCCCAGCCCTGCGACGAGATCTGCCCTGCCCTGCGTTCGAACAAGAGGCCGATGCCGCCGGCAATGAAGTACAACACCACCAGCTCGGCAAAGCGGATCGCCAGAGACTTGCGCTTTGCCGGCAGCGGCACCGCGCCGAACAGGCGCTCGTTGAAGAACGGCAGGTTGGCGGCCAGCAAGGCCACCAGCAGCACGACCCAGACCGACGCGGTTTGCGACACCGTGGGCCGGCCGCGTCAGTGGGCCAGCGTGGCCGCGATGGCGTCGTAGCACAGCGTCATCAGACCGCCGGGCAGCACGCCAAGAATCAGGATCAGTGCGCCGTTGATGGCGAGCACAGTGCGCACGTCGAACGATGCCGACACGGTGGTGGCCGTGACCGGTGCGTCGAAGTACATGACCTTGACCACGCGTATGTAGTAGAAGGCGCCGACCAGCGACATCATCACGGCGAACACCGCGAGGCCGATGTAGATGGCCTGACCAGAGGCGATCAGCGCCTGCAACACAGCCAGTTTGGCGTAAAAGCCGACCAGTGGCGGCAGCCCGGCCAGCGAGAGCATTGCAATCAGCATCACGCCGGCATACAGCGGGCTGCGCTGGTTGAGGCCTGCGAGGTCGGTGATCTCTTCGCTCTCGAAGCCTTCGCGCGCCAGCAGCAGGATGATGCCGAAGCTCGCCAGCGTGGTCAGCACGTAGGTCACGATGTAGAACATCGAGGCGCTGTAGGCAGCCTGTGCGTTCTGCGTGCCCTGCAGGTCCGAACCGGCAACCAGGCCCAGCAGCATGAAGCCCATCTGCGAGATGGTCGAGTAGGCCAGCATCCGCTTGAGGTTGCTCTGCGCGATAGCCGCGAGGTTACCGATCAGCAACGAGGCAATGGCCAGCACGGCCAGCATCTGCTGCCAGTCGATCGCAAGCGGCTGCAGGCCGTCCACGAGCAGGCGGATGATGATGCCGAAGGCGGCCAGCTCGGGCGCCGCGCCGATCAGCAGCGTGACGGCCGTGGGCGCGCCCTGGTAGACGTCGGGCACCCACATGTGGAAAGGCGCTGCCCCCACCTTGAACGCCAGGCCGGCCACGATGAACACGAGGCCGAACACCAGCACCTGGTGGTTGACCTTGCCGGTCGAGATGGCCTTGAACACTTCGTTGAGGTCGAGCGAGCCGGTCGCGCCGTACATCATCGACAGGCCGTACAGCAGGAAGCCGCTGGCCATCGCGCCGAGCACGAAGTACTTCATGGCCGCTTCGCTGGCCACCGCGTTGTCGCGGCGCAGCGCCACGAGCGCGTAGCTCGAGAGCGTGAGCAGTTCCAGGCCCAGGTAGATCAACAGGAAATTGCTGCCCGAGATCATCACGAACATGCCCAGCAACGCGAACATGCTCACGGTGAACAGTTCGCCGCCGCGCAGCATGTCGCGGTCTGCCGCGTAAGGACGGCCGTAGATCAACGTGACCATCAAGGCGATGGTGGAGAAGCACTTGAGCCAGTTGCCCATCGAGTCGCTCACGACCATGCCGCCGAAGCCGTACGAGGTCTTGCCGTCCAGCGCGGCCATGCCGGTGAGCACGGCCACCACCAGCAGCGTGAGCAGCGTCAACACGTAGGTGCGGGTGCGGCGCGGGCTCATGTCCGACAGGTCGACCAGCGCAATGATGCAGGCCATGACCAGCAACACGATTTCGGGGTAGATCGTGACCCAGCTGAGTTTGTCAATCATCTCGTTCTCTTGTCTTCAGCGTGGCATCAGGAGGGCAGCTTCGAAACTGCCACGTGGCGCAGGAGCTCGGTCACCGAGGCATCCATCGCATCGGTGAAGGGCTTTGGATACAGGCCCATCCACAACACGGCGATCGCCAGCAGCGACAGCATCAGGAACTCGCGGGCATTGATGTCGGTGAGTTCCTTGACGTGGTCGTTGCCGACCGGGCCGAGGTACACGCGCTTGTACATCCAGAGGGTGTAGGCGGCACCGAAGATCAGCGCGGTGGCGGCGCCCGCGCCGATCCAGAAATTGGCCTTCACGGCGCCCAGGATCACCATCCACTCGCCGACGAAACCGGCGGTGCCCGGCAGGCCGCAATTGGCCATGGCGAACAGCAGCGCGAACGCGGCGAACTTGGGCATGGTGTTGACCACGCCGCCGTAGTCGGCGATCTGGCGCGAGTGCACGCGGTCGTACAACACGCCGATGCCCAGGAACATGGCGCCCGACACGAAGCCGTGCGCAATCATCTGCACGATGCCGCCGGAGACGCCGAGCTCGTTGAAGATGAAGAAGCCGAGCGTCACGAAGCCCATGTGGGCGACCGACGAGTACGCCACCAGCTTCTTCATGTCCTGCTGCACCAGCGCCACCAGGCCCACGTAGATCACCGCGATCAGCGACAGCGCGATCATGAGCCAGGCCCATTCATGCGACGCGTCGGGAGCGATGGGCATCGAGAAGCGCAGGAAACCGTAGGCGCCCAGCTTCAGCATGATTGCGGCCAGCACGGCCGAGCCGCCGGTGGGCGCCTCGACGTGCACGTCCGGCAGCCACGTGTGGACCGGCCACATCGGCACCTTGACGGCGAAGGCCGCGAAGAAGGCGAAGAACAGGAAGGTCTGCGCGGTCGCACCCAGCGGCAGCTTGTGCCAGGCCAGGATGTCGAAGCTGCCGCCCGACTTGTTGTACAGGAAGATCAGCGCCACCAGCATCAGCAGCGAGCCGAGCAAGGTGTAGAGGAAGAACTTGAACGCCGCGTAGATCTTGTTCGGGCCGCCCCAGATGCCGATGATCAGGTACATCGGGATCAGCGTGGCTTCGAAGAACACGTAGAACAGTATGCCGTCGAGCGCGGAGAACACGCCGATCATGAAGCCCGACAGGATCAGGAACGCGCCCATGTACTGGTTCACGCGCTCGGTGATCACTTCCCAGGCCGAGATGATGACGACGACCGTGATGAACGAGGTCAGCAGCACCATCCACAGCGACAGGCCGTCAAGACCGATGTGGTAGTTGACGTTGAAGCGGGAGATCCAGCTCGTCTTCTCGACGAACTGCATGGCGGCGGTTCCGTTCTGGAAGCGCGTGAACAGCGGCACCGTGACCAGGAAGCTCACGATGGCACCGACGAGCGCGACCCAGCGCACGCCCTTGGCATGCTCTTCGCGGCCAAACGCCAGCAGCACGGCGCCGAATGCGATCGGCACCCAGATGGCAAGGCTCAACAAACCCATTTTTCTTTTTCTCCAGCGTTCGGGCTCAGCGTTTGAACCAGACGAAGTACGTCATCAGGATGAAGATGCCGAGCAGCATCGCGAAGGCATAGTGATAGATGTAACCCGACTGCACCCAGCGCACCACGCTGGAGACACGGCCAATCACTTTCCACGAACCATTGACCACGGCACCGTCGATCAGGGCCTGGTCGCCGCCCTTCCACAGGCCGGTACCGAGCGCGCGTGCACCGCGGGCGAGAATGTTCTCGTTGATCCAGTCGAGGTAGTACTTGTTCTCGAGCAGACGATAGACCGGACCGAAGGCGCGCTTGATCGCGGCCGGCAACGCCGGGTTGATCATGTACATGTAGTACGACAGCACCACGCCAGCCAGCGCCAGCCAGAACGGCGCGGTCTGCAGGCCGTGGATCGCCATGGCGACGGGGCCGTGGAAGGCTTCTTCCAGTTCCTTCATGGCGTGGTGCTTGGCACCGTCCACAACGATCGCGCCCTTGAAGAACTCACCGAACAGCATCGGATCGATCGTCATGAAGCCGATCACCACCGAAGGAATGGCCAGCAGCACCAGCGGCAGCCAGACCACCCAGGGCGATTCGTGCGGCTTGTGGGCGTCGTGACCATGGCCGTGATCGTCGTGGCCATGCGCATCGTGCGCATGGTCGTCATGGTGCGCGTCCGGATTCTGGTCGTAGCGTTCCTTGCCGTGGAAGACCAGGAAGTACATGCGGAACGAATAGAAGGCCGTGATGAACACGCCGGCCAGCACTGCGTAGTACGCGAAGTTCGCGCCCCACAGGTGGCTCTCGTGCACCGCTTCGATGATGCTGTCCTTCGAGTAGAAGCCGGCGAAGAACGGCGTGCCGATCAGCGCGAGCGAACCCAGCAGCGAGGTGATCCAGGTGATCGGCATGTACTTGCGCACACCACCCATCCAGCGGATGTCCTGGTTATGGTGCATGCCGATGATCACCGAGCCTGCGCCGAGGAACAGCAGCGCCTTGAAGAACGCGTGCGTCATCAGGTGGAACACCGCGACCGAGTAGGCCGAGGCACCGAGCGCCACCGTCATGTAGCCCAGCTGCGAGAGCGTGGAATACGCGACCACGCGCTTGATGTCGTTCTGGATGATGCCCAGGAACCCCATGAAGAGCGCAGTGATGGCGCCGATCACGAGGATGAAGCTCAGGGCCGTGTCGCTCAGCTCGAACAGCGGCGACATGCGCGCCACCATGAAGATGCCGGCGGTCACCATCGTGGCCGCGTGGATCAGCGCGGAGATGGGCGTCGGGCCTTCCATCGAATCGGGCAGCCACACGTGCAACGGGAACTGCGCGCTCTTGCCCATCGCGCCGATGAAGAGGCAAATGCAGATCACGGTGATCAGCATCCACTCGGTCCCCGGGAAGGTGATGCCGGCCAGCGTGTTGGCCTTGGCGAAGGCTTCGCCGTAGTTCAGCGTGCCGGCATAGGCGGCGATCAGGCCGATGCCCAGGATGAAGCCGAAGTCGCCCACGCGGTTGACCAGGAAGGCCTTCATGTTCGCGAAAATCGCGGTCGGCTTGTTGAACCAGAAACCGATCAGCAGGTACGACACCAGGCCCACCGCTTCCCAGCCGAAGAACAGCTGGAGCATGTTGTTGCTCATGACGAGCATCAGCATCGAGAAGGTGAACAGCGAGATGTACGAGAAGAAGCGGTTGTAGCCGTCGTCTTCTTCCATGTATCCGATGGTGTAGATGTGCACCATCAGCGACACGAAGGTCACCACGCACATCATCATGGCCGTGAGGCCGTCGACCAGGAAGCCGACTTCCATCTTCAGGCCGCCGACGATCATCCATTCGTAGAGCGTGGCGTTGAAGCGGGCACCGTCGACCACAACGCTCTTGAGCGTCATGGCCGAGATGATGAAGGCGACGAGCACGCCGAGGATCGTCAGCGAATGCGTGACCTTGCGGCCGATGTGATTGCCACCGAACTTGGTGCCGAAGAGGCCTGCGACGGCGGCGCCGACCAGGGGTGCCAGCGGCACGGCCAGCAGGGTGGATGCGGAAAGGGTTGCGCTCATACTGGTTTCAACCCTTGAGCGAGTTGAGCTCGTCGACGTTGATGTTGGACTTGTTGCGGAACAACAGCACCAGCAACGCAAGACCGATGGCCGACTCGGCCGCGGCCACCGTCAGGATGAAGAACACGAAGATCTGGCCGTGCATGTCGCCCAGGTAGTGCGAGAAGGCCACGAAGTTCATGTTGACCGCCAGCAGCATCAGCTCGATGGCCATCAGCAGCACGATCAGGTTCTTGCGATTCAGGAAGATGCCGATCACCGACAGCGCGAAGAGCATCGCGCCGAGCGAGAGAAAGTGTCCGAGCGTGAGCGTCATGCCTTGTTTTCCTTTGCCGCTTCCGCCGGGGGCGTTTGCACCACAGGTTCAGCCGCGCGCGTGACCTCCATCTGCACGATGCGCACGCGGTCGCGCGCCTTCACGCGCACCTGGTCCGACGGGTTGGTGTACTTGCTGTCCTTGCGGGTGCGCAGCGTCAGTGCAATGGCGGCCACGATGGCCACGAGCAGGATGACCGCGGCAATTTCCAGCGGGTAGAGGTACTCGGAATAGAGCAGCTTGCCCAGTTCCATCGTGTTCGAGGTGTTGGGAGAGGTGACCGCCATGGCGCGCGGTGCCTCGCCGAGGCGGAAGCCGCCCATGAGCACGGCCGCCATTTCGAGCGCGATCAGCGCGCCCACGCCGGCAGCGAGCGGGAAGTGCTTCCAGAAGCCCTGTCGCAACCCGTCGACGTTGATGTCCAGCATCATCACGACGAAGAGGAACAGCACCATCACGGCACCGACGTACACCAGCACGAGCGAGATCGCGAGGAACTCGGCGCGCAGCAGCAACCAGATGGCCGAAGCCTGGAAGAAAGCCAGCACCAGGTACAGCGCGGCGTACACGGGATTGCGGGCGGTGATGACGCGGAAGGCCGCGAACAGCAGCACCACGGCAAACAGATAGAACAGACCGGTCTTGACGTCCATTGGAATTCGAGTGGGTACGGGTTTCGGGCTGGACGGATCAGCGGTACTTGGCGTCGGCCGCCTTGTTCGCTGCAATTTCTTTTTCGTAGCGGTCGCCCACGGCCAGCAGCATGTCCTTGGTGAAGTACAGGTCGCCGCGCTTTTCGCCGTGATATTCGAAGATGTGGGTCTCCACGATCGAGTCGACCGGGCAGCTTTCTTCGCAGAAGCCGCAGAAGATGCACTTGGTCAGGTCGATGTCGTAGCGCGTGGTGCGGCGCGAGCCGTCGTCGCGCACTTCGGATTCGATGGTGATCGCCAGTGCCGGGCAGACGGCTTCGCAGAGCTTGCAGGCGATGCAGCGCTCTTCGCCGTTGTCATAGCGGCGCAGCGCGTGCAGGCCGCGGAAGCGCGGCGACAGCGGCGTCTTCTCTTCGGGGAACTGCACCGTGATCTTGCGGGCGAAGGCGTACTTGCCCGTGATCGCCAGGCCCTTGAACAATTCGAACAGCATGAAGCTGCCCAGAAAATCCTTGAGCGAGAACGGTGCGGAAGCCAGCTTGGAAGGGCGCGCGAGCGCGCTGGCGGTATGTGAAGCAGTCATGATGTCGGCGCTTCCAGTTATTTCCAGATGTTGAACGGCGTCTGCATCCAGCCGCCCACAACGACCAGCCACACGAGGGTGACGGGAATGAAGATCTTCCAGCCCAGACGCATGATCTGGTCATAGCGGAAGCGTGGGAACGTCGAGCGCACCCACAGGAACATGGTGACCACGCAGAAGGTCTTGAGGCCCAGCCAGATCCAGCCGGGGATATAGCTCAACAGCCCAAGGATTGGTAGCTCGGGGCCGAACGGTGGCAGCCAGCCGCCGAGGAACAGCACCACGGTCAGGATCGAGACCAGCCACATGTTGGCGTACTCGGCCAGGAAGAACATCGCGAAGCTCATGCCCGAGTACTCGATCATGTGGCCCGCAACGATTTCCGATTCGCCTTCCACCACGTCGAACGGGTGACGGTTGGTTTCGGCCAGGCCAGAGATGAAGTAGACGACGAAGATCGGCAGCAGCGGCAGCCAGTTCCACGACAGGAAGCCCAGCCCCCAGTCATGGAACATGCCCTTGCCCTGCACCGTGACGATGTCGCTCATGTTCAGGCTGCCGGTGACCATCAGCACCACGACGAAGCAGAAGCCCATCGCGATTTCGTAGCTCACCATTTGCGCCGAGGCGCGCAGCGCACCGAGGAACGCGTACTTCGAGTTCGATGCCCAGCCGGCGATGATCACGCCATACACCTCGAGCGAAGTGATGGCCATCACGAACAGGAGGCCGGCGTTGATGTTGGCCAGCGCCACGTCGGGGCCGAAGGGAATCACGGCCCATGCGGCGAGCGCCGGCATGATCGTCATGATCGGGCCGAGCAGGAACAGGCCCTTGTTGGCGACCGTCGGAATGATGATTTCCTTGGTCATCAGCTTGAGCGCGTCGGCGATCGGCTGGAGCAGGCCCATCGGTCCGATGCGGTTCGGGCCGATGCGGATCTGCGTGAAGCCGATGGCCTTGCGTTCCCACAGCGTGAGGTACGCCACGGCGCCCATCAGCGGGATCACGACCACGATGATCTTGATCAGCGTCCAGATCACGGGCCATGCCACGGCCGTCCACCAGCCTGCGGCGATCAGTCCCTGGCCGAAGCCATGAATCGCGTCGATCATGCCAATGCCTCCTCGGCCTGACCCGATGCGACCGGTGCGGTCGATGCGTTGCGCGCATCGGCGGTCAGTTGCAGCGACGGTGCGCGGCGCACGATGGAGTCGAGCTGGTAGATGCTCGCGACCACAGGTGGTGGCGCGGCGCCGTTGGATGCCACGGCGTTGGCGGCAGTTGCGTTGTTCAGTGCGTTGGCCGGCACGGTGCCGCCCTCGCCTACTGTCTTGAGCACGTCGGCGGTCGATTCGAATGCGAAGCCGGGCAGGCCGAGCAGATTGGCCAGCACGCGCAGCACCTTCCACGCCGGACGCGCTTCGCCTTGCGGCTTCACGACGGCATGGAAACCTTGCAGGCGGCCTTCGGCGTTGACGAAGGTGCCGGGGGTTTCGGTGAACGGGGCGATGGGCAGCAGCACGTCGCTGAATTCGAGGTTGGCCTTGAAGGGGCTCAGCGTGACGACCATCTGCGCATTGCCGATGACATTGGTGGCGGCAGCACCGGCAGCCGAGTCGAACACCGGTTCGGTGTTCAGCAGCAGCACGGCCTTGAGGCCGGAGCCTGCGGCGAGCATGCGGCCGGCATCAAGGCCGCCGTTCTTCGGATAGGCGCCGACGAGTTGTGCGCCCACCGTGTTGGCGGCTTCGGTCAGGTAACCGACGGTCGCGCCGGTCTGTGCGCCGATCCAGTTCGCGAGGGCCAGCAGGCTGCTGGCTTGCGCGTGGTGGGCGGCGGCGTTGCCGAGCAGGATGGCCTTGCGCTCGCCGCTCAGCAGCGACGCTGCGATGGCTTGTACGGCGGCATCGGGCTCGTTCTTCGGTGCGAGTGGTGCGGCGGCGCCATTGGTCTTGCCGATGGCGGCAGCAACTGCGGCCAGCGCTTCGACCCATTGGCCAGCGTCGACGATCGTCGATTGCGCAACGGTGATGGCCCACGCATCGCGGTCGGCCATCAGGTCGGCCGAGGTGATCACCGACAGCGCGGCGCCCTTGCGCACGGCCTGGCGGATGCGCTGCGCGAACAGCGGGTGCTCCTTGCGAAGGTTCGAACCGATGACCAAAGCGCGCTGCACCTGCGTGAGCGATGCGATCGAGGTGCCGAGCCAACGCACGCCTTCGAACGCCGTGAACTCGGCGTTGCGGAGGCGATAGTCGATGTTGTCGCTGCCCAGTTCACGCGTGAGCATCGCGGCGAGTTGCAACTCTTCGAGCGTGCTGTGCGGGCTGACCAGCGTGCCGATGCTTTGCGCACCGTGGTCGATCTTGATCTGCTTCAAGCCATTGGCCACGTATTCGAGCGCGGTCTGCCAATCGACCTGCTGCCATTGGCCGCCCTGCTTGAGCATGGGCTGCGTCAGGCGTTCCGGGCCGTTGAGGGCTTCGTACGAGAAGCGGTCGCGGTCGGCGATCCAGCATTCGTTGACGTCTTCGTTCTCCAGCGGCACCACGCGCATCACGCGGTTGTTCTTGACCTGGACGATCAGGTTGGCACCGGTCGAATCGTGCGGACTCACCGACTTGCGCCGCGACAGCTCCCAGGTGCGGGCGCTGTAGCGGAACGGCTTGCTCGTGAGCGCGCCGACCGGGCAGATGTCGATCATGTTGCCCGACAGCTCGGAATCCACCGAGTCTCCGAGGAAGGTTTCGATTTCGGAATGCTCGCCGCGCTGGGTCATGCCGAGCTCCATCACGCCGGCCACTTCCTGGCCAAAGCGAACGCAGCGCGTGCAATGGATGCAGCGGCTCATCTCTTCCATGCTGATCAGCGGGCCGACGTCCTTGTGGAAGACGACGCGCTTTTCTTCTTCGTAACGCGAAGAAGAACCGCCATAGCCGACGGCCAGATCTTGCAGCTGGCATTCGCCGCCCTGGTCGCAGATGGGGCAATCCAGCGGGTGGTTGATCAGGAGGAACTCCATGACCGACTGCTGCGCCTTGATGGCCTTCTCGCTCTTGGTGCGAACGATCATGCCCTGTGTGACGGGCGTGGCGCAGGCCGGCATCGGCTTGGGCGCCTTTTCCACGTCGACCAGGCACATGCGGCAGTTGGCCGCGATGCTGAGTTTCTTGTGATAGCAGAAGTGCGGGATGTACGTGCCTGCCTTGTCGGCCGCATGCATGATCATGCTGCCTTCGGTCACGTCGACCTTCTTGCCGTCGAGTTCGATTTCAACCATATATGTATTTCTCGGGGCTCAGGCCTGAACGGGCGCTTTCGGGACGTAACCCGGAATCAAGGCCTCGAACTCGTGACGGAAGTGCTTGATCATGGCGCGCACCGGCATTGCCGCTGCATCGCCGAGGGCGCAGATGGTGCGGCCCTGGATGTTGTCTGCCACGGAGTTGAGCAGGTCCATGTCGGTCGCCCTGCCCTGCCCGTTGTGGATGCGGTCCACCACGCGGTAGAGCCAGCCCGTGCCTTCGCGGCAGGGCGTGCACTGGCCGCAGGATTCGTGCATGTAGAAGTACGACAGGCGCTTGAGCGATTCGACCATCGAGCGGCTGTCGTCCATGACGATCACCGCGCCCGAGCCCAGCATGGAGCCGGCCTTGGCGATGGAGTCGTAGTCCATGGTGCAGGCCATCATGATGTCGGCGGGCAGCACCGGCGAGGACGATCCACCGGGAATCACCGCCTTGAGCGTGCGGCCCTTGCGGACACCGCCGCACAGTTCCAGCAGCTTGGAGAACGGCGTACCCATCGGCACTTCGTAGTTGCCGGGCAACTCGACGTCACCGCTCACCGAGTAGATCTTGGTGCCGCCGTTGTTCGGCTTGCCGCATTCGAGATACGCCGGACCACCGTTGTTGATGATCCAGGGCACCGCCGCGAAGGTCTCGGTGTTGTTGATCGTGGTGGGCTTGCCGTAGAGGCCGAAGCTCGCCGGGAACGGCGGCTTGAAGCGCGGCTGGCCCTTCTTGCCTTCGAGCGATTCGAGCAGCGCGGTTTCTTCGCCGCAGATGTAGGCGCCGAAGCCGTGGGCCGCGTGCAACTGGAAGTTGTACGTGCTGCCCATGATCTTGTCGCCGAGGTAGCCGGCGGCGCGCGCTTCCTCGAGGGCTTCCTCGAAGCGGTCGTAGCTCTGGAAGATCTCGCCGTGGATGTAGTTGTAGCCCACGCTGATGCCCATCGCATACGCAGCGATGGCCATGCCTTCGATCACGATGTGCGGGTTGAACTGCAGGATGTCGCGGTCCTTGCACGTGCCCGGTTCGCCTTCGTCGGAGTTGCAGACGAGGTACTTCTGGCCCGGGAACTGGCGGGGCATGAAGCTCCACTTCAGGCCCGTCGGGAAACCGGCGCCGCCGCGGCCGCGCAGGCCCGAGGCCTTGACTTCGGCGATCACCTGGTCGGGCGTGAGGCCCTCGGTGAGGATCTTGCGCAGCGCCTTGTAGCCGCCGCGCGCTTCGTAGTCAGCCAGGCGCCAGTTGGTGCCGTTCAGGCCCGCATAGATCTGCGGCTCGATGTGGCGGTCATGGAAACAGGTCTGGACGCCCGTTGCCTGGAACTGCTGGAGAACTTGCTCGGGTGACATCAGGCAGCCTCCCCTTTGGTGGATGCGCGCAGGCCTTCGATGAGCTGGTCGAGCTTCTCGTTGCTCATGAAGCTGCACATGGTGCGGTCGTTGACCAGCATCACGGGCGAATCGGCGCAGGCGCCCAGGCATTCGCTCTGCTGCAGCGTGAACACGCCGTCGGCCGTGGTCTCGCCCATCTTGATGCCGAGCTTTTTCTCGAGGTGAACGAGCGCGGTGACGCCGTCACGCAGCTGGCACGGCAGGTTGGTGCACACGTTGAGCTTGAACTTGCCCACCGGATGCTGGTTGTACATGTTGTAGAAGGTCGTCACCTCGTGCACGGCGATGGGCGCCATGCCGAGGTAATCGGCGATCTCGCGCTCGCGCTGCATGCTGATGTAGCCCTCGTCCTGCTGGACGATGGCCAGGCACGCCATCACGGCGGACTGCTTGCCGGCTTCTGGGTACTTGGCGACCTCTCGCGCAAAGCGCTCGATGATTGCGGCCTTCAACGGGGCCGAGGGAGCCGCGTCGTGGTGATGGGTTGAGGAAGTCGTCATTCGCTCTTTCTCACCTGTCGATTTCGCCGAACACGATGTCCATCGTGCCGATCACCGCGACAGCGTCGGCGATCATGTGACCGCGCGACATTTCGTCGAGGGCGGCGAGGTGCGGGAAACCCGGGGCGCGGATCTTCAGGCGGTAGGGCTTGTTGGCGCCGTCGCTCACGAGATAGATGCCGAACTCACCCTTCGGATGCTCGACGGCGGCATAGGCCTCGCCTTCGGGCACGTGGAAGCCTTCGGTGAAGAGCTTGAAATGGTGGATCAGCTCCTCCATGTTCGCCTTCATCGATTCGCGCGCGGGCGCGGCGACCTTGTGGTTGCTGGTGATCACCGGGCCGGGATTCACGCGCAGCCATGCCGAGCACTGCTGGATGATCTTGTTGGCCTGGCGCATTTCTTCGACGCGCACGAGATAGCGGTCGTAGCAGTCGCCGGTCTTGCCCACGGGCACGTCGAACTGCATCTGGTCGTAGACGTCGTAGGGCTGCTTCTTGCGCAGATCCCACTCGATGCCCGAGCCGCGCAGCATGGGGCCGGTAAAGCCCAGGTTCAGCGCGCGCTCCGGCGTCACGACGCCGATGCCCACAGTGCGCTGCTTCCAGATGCGGTTGTCGGTGAGCAGCGTCTCGTACTCGTCGACCATCTTCGGAAAGCGTTTGCAGAAGTCATCGACAAAGTCGAGCAGCGAACCCTGGCGGTTTTCGTTCAGGCGCTCGATGGCCTTCGCGTTCTTGATCTTGCTGACCTTGTACTGCGGCATCGCGTCCGGCAGGTCGCGGTAGACGCCACCCGGACGGAAGTACGCCGCGTGCATGCGCGCGCCGGAGACGGCCTCGTACATGTCGAACAGGTCTTCACGCTCGCGGAAGCAGTAGATGAGCATGTTCATCGCGCCGCAATCCAGACCGTGCGCACCGAGCCACAGCAGGTGGTTCAGCAGGCGGGTGATCTCGGCGAACATCACGCGGATGTACTGCGCACGGATCGGCACGTCCAGGCCCATCATCCGTTCGATGGCCAGGCAGTACGCGTGCTCGTTGGACATCATCGACACGTAGTCGAGGCGGTCCATGTAGGGCAGCGACTGGATGAAGGTGCGCGATTCGGCGAGCTTCTCGGTCGCGCGGTGCAGGAGGCCGATGTGCGGGTCGGCGCGCTGGATCACTTCGCCGTCGAGCTCGAGCACCAGGCGCAGCACGCCGTGCGCGGCCGGATGCTGGGGGCCGAAGTTGAGGGTGTAGTTCTTGATTTCGGCCATATCAGTGCAAACCGCCGCCGTAGTTGTCTTCGCGGATCACGCGTGGCGTGATTTCTCGCGGCTCGATCGATACCGGCTGGTACACGACACGCTTCTGTTCTTCGTCGTAACGCATTTCGACATGACCCGACACCGGGAAGTCCTTGCGGAACGGGTGGCCGATGAAGCCGTAGTCGGTCAGGATGCGGCGCAGGTCGTCGTGGCCGTCGAACACGATGCCGTAGAGGTCGAACGCTTCGCGCTCGAACCAGGTGGCGGCGCTCCAGACGGGCTGAAGCGAATCGACCACGGGCAGGTCTTCATGGGGCGCGAACACCTTCAGGCGCACGCGCTGGTTGAGCGTGACCGACAGCAGGTGCGAGACGACGCAGAAGCGCTCGCCCTGCCACTCGCCTTCGCGGTAGTCGGAATAGTCCATGCCGCAAAGGTCGATCAGCTGCTCGAAGCGGCAGCCGGGCGCATCGCGCAGCAGCGTGGCGACTTCGATGTAGTCAGCCGCGCTCACCACGACAGTCACCTCGCCCAATGCGAGCGTCACGCTCTTGGCCTTGGCGCCAAGCGTCTCGGTGATGGTGGCGCGCAGCACCTCCGGCGAAATTGCAAAGTCAGTCATCGTCGGCAATCCCTCAGGCGCGGGCAATGGTGTTGGTGCGGCGGATCTTCTGCTGCAGCTGGATCACGCCATAGAGCAGCGCTTCGGCGGTGGGCGGGCAGCCCGGAACATAGACGTCGACCGGCACGATGCGGTCGCAGCCGCGCACGACCGAATAGCTGTAGTGGTAGTAGCCACCGCCGTTCGCGCACGAGCCCATCGAGAGCACCCAGCGCGGCTCGGGCATCTGGTCATAGACCTTGCGCAGCGCCGGCGCCATCTTGTTGCACAGCGTGCCGGCCACGATCATCAGATCGGACTGGCGCGGGCTGGGACGGAACAGCATCCCGAAACGGTCGATGTCGTAGCGAGCGGCGCCCGCGTGCATCATTTCGACCGCACAGCATGCGAGGCCGAAGGTCATCGGCCAGAGAGATCCGGTCTTCGCCCAGTTCACCACCGAGTCGTAGGTGGTGGTGACGAAACCTTCTTTGAGAACGCCTTCAATGGCCATCGTGATTCCTTGTCATTCCCAGTCGAGCGCGCCTTTTTTCCACTCGTAGATGAAACCTACGACGAGGATGGCGAGAAAGATCATCATGGCCCAGAAGCCGACAGCACCGATCTCCTTGAGCGCAATGGCCCACGGAAAGAGAAAGGCAATTTCGAGATCGAACAGGATGAAGAGAATGGCAACGAGGTAATAGCGCACGTCGAACTTCATGCGCGCATCCTCAAAGGCTTCGAAGCCGCACTCGTAGGGAGCGTTCTTCGCAGCGTCAGGCCGATTGGGGCCGAGGATGTATCCGATGACTTGGGGGGCGACGCCTACGCCGACTCCGACCAAAATGAACAAAAGGACGGGAAGGTAGGAATCGAGGTTCATCGAGAATTTTTCACCGCTTGCCACCGGCAAGAAGAACCCCTGGATGAGGCTTTCTGCCGATGAGATTTGGTGCGGTCGGCGAGACTCGAACTCGCACAGCTTTCGCCACTACCCCCTCAAGATAGCGTGTCTACCAATTTCACCACGACCGCGGTTTTTCTGTTCAGATGGCATGAGGTACCGGTTAAGGCATTTGGCTTTCTGAACAGCTTTAGAGTTTACCCTGAAATGCAGCCGTTTCTCGATGACGACTGCATGAAAACGACTGGATTACTTGTTCGGGATCTGACCAGCGCCCGAAACGGGTGCGGCAGGTGCCGAAGCCGGTGCGCTCGGGGCTGCTGCACCAGGAATCTCGCCTGCTGCGCCGGAGGCCGGCGTGGCCGGCGCACCCACCGCTGCACGCTCCAGAAGACTGCCGCCGCCCGCAGGGCGCGCATGGCTGAAGTACGCAAGCAGCAGCGTGCTGGCGAAGAACACCGCGGCCAGCACGGCCGTGGTGCGCGAGAGAAAGTTCGCGCTGCCGCTGGCACCGAACAGGCTGCCGGCGCTGCCGCTGCCGAAGGCGGCGCCCATGTCGGCACCCTTGCCGTGCTGGACCAGGATCAGGCCGATCATCGCCAGGGCCGTCAGCATTTGCACGCCGACCAGAAGGTTGAGGACCACGTTCATTCGTTCTTACTCCTAATTGATAACAGCCGTTGCGCGTTCAGCGCGCAGCGGCAGAAATGATCTGCAGAAAGTCGGGGGCCTTGAGCGACGCGCCGCCGATGAGGCCGCCGTCGATGTCGGCCTGCGACAGCAGTTCGGCGGCATTGGCCGCGTTCATGCTGCCGCCGTAAAGGATGCTGATGCCGGCAGCGTGTTCGCTTGCTGCATGGTGCAGTTGGGCACGCAACACGGCATGCACCGCCTGCGCTTGCTCGGGCGTCGCCGTCTTGCCGGTGCCGATGGCCCAGACAGGCTCATACGCGACGACGATTTCGCTGATGCAGTGGCCATTCACATGGATCACCGCGGCCAGCTGGCGCTTGACGACTTCTTCGGTCTGCCCTGCTTCGCGCTCGGCCAGCGTTTCGCCGACGCAGACGATCGGCGTGATGCCGTTCGCCAGCGCGGCAGCCGCCTTCGCAGCCACCGTCTCGTCGGTTTCGCCGTGGTATTGCCGACGCTCGGAGTGCCCGACGATGGCATAGCGCACACCAAAATCCTTCAGCATCATCGCCGATTGCTCGCCGGTGAACGCACCCTGCGGATGCGCAGAAACATCCTGCGCACCGAGCGCCAGCGAAGGCGAACCCGCCAGCAGCGATTGCAGCTGGGCGAAGTAAGGGGCCGGCACGCACAGCGCGACATCGCAGGCGGCCGGGCTTGCGGCCAGGCCTTGCTGCAGAGCCTTCACCAGCGCCTCGTTGGCGGCCAGGCCGCCATTCATCTTCCAGTTGCCGGCGATCAGTTTCTTCTTGGTTGTCATCGCGTTGTTCGTTGTCACCATGTCAGCACGATCTTGCCGATGTGCTGGTTCGATTCCATCAGCGTGTGAGCCTGGGCCGCGCCGCTCGGTTCACCTGCTGCCGCAAAAGTGCTGTGAATCACGGGCTTGATCGCGCCGCTTTCGAGCAGTGGCCAGACCTTCTCGCGCAATGCCTTGGCAATCGCGCCCTTGAACGCCACCGGCCGGGGCCGCAGCGTCGAGCCGGTGATCGTCAGACGCCTGCGCAGCACGAGGCCCGCATTGATCTGCGCCTTCACGCCGCCCTGCACCGCGATGATCACGAGCCGGCCGTCTTCGGCCAGACACTCGATCTCGCGCGCCACGTAGTCGCCAGCCACCATGTCGAGGATCACGTCCACGCCCTTGCCGCCCGTGAGCTCCTTCGCCTTTTCGACGAAGTCGCTCGTGCGGTAGTTGATCGCGTGGTCGGCACCGAGCTTCTTGCAGGCTTCGCACTTGTCGTCGCTGCCGGCCGTAACGATCACCGTTGCGCCCAGCGCCTTGGCAATCTGGATCGCCGTGACGCCAATGCCGCTCGAGCCGCCCTGGATCAGCAGCGTCTCGCCCTTCTGCAGGCGTCCGCGCTCGAACACATTGCTCCAGACGGTGAAGAAGGTCTCGGGCAGCGAAGCCGCATCGATATCGCTCCAGCCCTTGGGCACCGGCAGGCATTGCGCCACGGGCGCCACGCACAGCTCGGCATAGCCGCCACCCGCAATCAGCGCGCAGACACGATCACCGACCTTGAAGCCCGCTTCGGCCAACGCCGCGGCGTCGCCCGACACGATCTCGCCGGCCACCTCGAGGCCCGGCAGGTCGGACGCGCCCGGCGGCACCGGATAGTGACCCATCCGCTGCAGCACATCGGGCCGGTTGACGCCACTGGCCGCGACGCGAATCAGCAGCTCGCCCGCACCCGCCACCGGATCGGGACGATCGGCCACGCGCAGCACCTCAGGGGCGCCGTACGAAGTGATTTCAATGGCTTTCATGGTCTTTCGGCCTCCAACGCCCGCAGGTGGGGCGCAGCTAGCTGTTCAAAAGATAGCAACGGCAGCGCAAACTGCCGCTGCGCCCTTCTTACTCCTGAGGCTCGCGCGGCGCTTGCGACTGTTGCTCGCCGGCCGGAGCCTGCTGCTGGTCGTTGCGCGGTTGCTGTTGCTGGTCGTTGAAGCGCGGTGCGCGCTCGCCACGATCACCACCACGGTCGCCGCCGCGATCGCCACGGTCCGAACGCTCGCGGCGGTCGCCGCCACGGTCGCCGCGATCGCCACGGTCTTCGCGCGGCGGGCGCTCGCTGTATTCCATGCCGGCCGGACGCTCGGTCAGGGCCTTCATGGACAGCTTGACGCGGCCCTTTTCGTCCGTTTCGAGAACCTTGACCTTCACGATCTGGCCTTCGCTCAGATAGTCGGTCACCTTCTCGACGCGCTCGTGGGCGATCTGGCTGATGTGCAGCAGGCCGTCCTTGCCGGGCAGCAGGTTGATGAGCGCGCCGAAGTCCAGGATCTTGGTGACCGGGCCTTCGTAGACCTTGCCGATTTCGACTTCGGCCGTGATCTGCTCGATGCGACGCTTGGCGAACTCGGCCTTTTCCGGATCGGTCGAGGCGATGGTGATGGTGCCGTCTTCGTCGATGTTGATCGTCGTGCCGGTTTCTTCCTGCAGGCCACGGATGACCGAACCGCCCTTGCCGATCACGTCGCGGATCTTCTCGGGGTTGATCTTCAGCGTGGTCAGGCGCGGTGCGAAGCTGGAGACTTCGGCCTTGGCCTCGCCCATGGCTTCCTGCATCTTGCCCAGGATGTGCATGCGCGCTTCCTTGGCTTGCGCCAGTGCGACTTGCATGATTTCCTTGGTGATGCCCTGGATCTTGATGTCCATCTGCAGCGCGGTGATGCCATTGGTCGTGCCGGCCACCTTGAAGTCCATGTCACCCAGGTGATCTTCGTCGCCCAGGATGTCGGTCAGCACCGCGAAGCGGTTGTCTTCCTTGATCAGGCCCATGGCGATACCGGCCACGTGCGCCTTCATCGGCACGCCCGCGTCCATCATCGAGAGGCAGCCGCCGCAGACCGAAGCCATCGACGAAGAGCCGTTCGACTCGGTGATTTCCGAGACCACGCGCACGGTGTACGGGAATTCTTCCTTGGTCGGCAGCACGGCGACGAGTGCGCGCTTGGCCAGGCGGCCGTGGCCGATTTCGCGGCGCTTGGTCGAGCCCATGCGGCCCACTTCGCCGGTGGCAAAGGGAGGCATGTTGTAGTGGAACAGGAAGCGGTCTTCGTACTCGCCGGCCAGCGCGTCGATGCGCTGTGCGTCGCGTTCGGTGCCGAGCGTGGTGATGACCAACGCCTGGGTTTCACCGCGCGTGAACAGGGCCGAGCCGTGGGTGCGCGGCAGCACCGAATTGCGGATCTCGATGGGGCGCACGGTGCGCGTGTCGCGGCCGTCGATGCGGGGTTCGCCCGACAGGATCTGGCTGCGCACGATCTTCGATTCGATCGAGAACAGCAGGTCGTTGACCTTGCCGGCATCGAAAGGCTCGCCGCTTTCCTTCAGCGCGCTCATCACGCTGGCGTTGGCTTCGCGCAGGGCTTGCGTACGGGCTTGCTTGCTGCGGATCTGGTACACAGCGCGCAGCTTTTCTTCGGCCAGGCCCTTGACCTTGGCGACGAAGGCTTCGTCTTCAGCGGGCGCCTGCCAGTCCCACACCGGCTTGCCGGCGTCGCGCACGAGGTCATGGATCGCGTTGATCGCGATGCCGGCCTGTTCGTGGCCGAACACCACGCCGCCGAGCATGATTTCTTCGCTCAGTTGCTGGGCTTCGGACTCGACCATCAGCACGGCGGCTTGCGTGCCGGCGACGACGAGGTCCATCTGCGAGTCCTTCCGAGCCGCCTGGCCCGGATTCAGCACGTACTGGCCGTTGATGTAGCCCACGCGGGCGGCGCCGATCGGGCCGCTGAACGGGATGCCGGAGATCGACAGAGCGGCGCTCACGCCGATCATGGCGGCGATGTCGGCGTCGACTTCGGGGTTGAGCGACACGGTGTGGATGACCACGTGCACTTCGTTCAGGAAGCCTTCGGGGAACAGCGGGCGGATCGGACGGTCGATCAGGCGGCTGGTCAGCGTTTCGTGTTCGCTGGGCTTGGCTTCGCGCTTGAAGAAGCTGCCGGGGATCTTGCCCGCGGCGTAGGTCTTCTCGATGTAGTCGACGGTCAGCGGGAAGAAGTCCTGGCCCGGCTTGGCGGACTTGGAGGCGACCACGGTCGCGAGGATCACGGTGCCGTCGATGTCGACCAGCACGGCGCCATTGGCCTGACGCGCGACTTCGCCCGTTTCCATGACGACAGTCTTGTCGCCCCATTGGAAGGACTTGGTGACTTTGTTGAAGAGGCTCATGTTTGCTCCTGTTTTAGTAGCGAACCACACAGGGTTCGCAGAGGGCGGAGGCTGTCTCAGAACACGATGCCATTCCAGCGAAGCTCGGGGAGAACTTCATTGGAATGACACAGCTTCGCTCTGTTTTGGCACTCCGAAAGTGGATCGCGAAGTAAAAAACGCCTGAGCTAGCGGACTAACCCAGGCGTTTTTTCATGCGATTCGGTTTACTTGCGCAGACCCAGCTTGGCGATCAGCGCGGTGTAACGGTCGGCATCCTTGGACTTGAGGTAGTCCAGGAGCTTGCGGCGGCGGCTCACCATGCGCAGCAGACCGCGACGACCGTGGTGGTCCTTGGCGTGGGTCTTGAAGTGGGGGGTGAGCTCGTTGATACGGGCGGTCAGCAGTGCGACTTGCACTTCTGGGCTGCCAGTGTCGTTGGCGGCGCGGGCGTTGTCTTTGACGACTTCGGCCTTGATGGAGGCTGCGATCATGTTGAATTTCCTTGTTCCGGGATGTTTGACTTGCGGTGAGCGCTGGAACTGCCCTCACCGTGCGCCTTGCGGCATGCAAAGCCTCGGGATTATAGCCTGCACGAGGCTCGCCCCCAGGCTACGCGCACTTCGTGTCGCTTCTCCCACCCCCTACCGGGGGCAACACCTGCGGCCCGGCAAAGCCGGTTCCGCGGTGTTTCACGAAGGGGCCCCCACTTCGTCGGGCCGCATGGCAGGCCGCCCAGCCAAGGACGCCAGCCCCACGGCACCCAGCACGCAAGCAGCCCCGCCGATCTGCGCCAGACTGATACTTTCCCCCAGCCAGAGCGCCGCCAGTATCAATGCCGAAACCGGCAACAGCGCCGTGAAGAGCGCCGCTTCCGCCCCCTTCAGCCGAGCCGATCCGGCAAACCAGAGGACGAAACCCAGCACCGTCGGCACCAGCGCGTAGTAGGCGACGCCAGCCAGGGCATCACCGGGCAATGGGTGCTCCCAAGCCCGCTCGAACAGCGCAGGCACCATCGACAGCAGAAGCCC
Source organism: Variovorax sp. ZS18.2.2 (assembly GCF_024701975.1). Lineage (GTDB taxonomy): Bacteria > Pseudomonadota > Gammaproteobacteria > Burkholderiales > Burkholderiaceae_C > Variovorax. The sequence continues at coordinate 509,105 of NZ_JANLNM010000002.1, read as the reverse complement.
GAAGGCCGTCATCACCGTCGACAGCGCCAGCGGACGCACCGGCACCCGCAGGCGTTTGTTGAGCAGGATGAACATCGCCTCGCAGACGACCGCGCCCAGCACCAGCAGGTTGCCAGCCATCGCCGCAGGAGATTTGGAGTCCCCTGTGGAGCCCTCCCCCGGCCAGCTGATCGCCAGCACCCCCGCCGTCGCCAGCACGATGCTGCCGATCAGGTAGCGTCCCGGTCGCTCGCGCAGCGCCAGCACCGCCACCAGCGCCGCAACGGCCGGCAGCGTCCCGGCCACCACGCCCGCACTGGCAGCCGGCGCCCAGCGCACGCCCAGGATCAGCAGCACCGTGTAGCCGACGCTGCCCAGCCCGGCCTGGCACAAGAGCAGCGCGAGGTCACGCCGATCAGGACGAGGCCACGGCGTGCGCGTCACCCGCAACAGCAAAAGAAACCCCGGCAGCGCCATCGCAAACCGCAGCGCCGTCGCGGTGAACGGGGGCAGGCCGCCCGCGATCACCTTGCTGGCGACCACCGTGCTGCCCACGGTGACCATCGCCAGCGCGCACAGCACCATTCCCTTGATTCGTTCCGACATGCATGACCTTTCGCTCTCGAAGAAAGGCCGAGCTTCGCGGGCCGCAAGCCGCGCGTATTGAACGAAATTGCAGACGGGCCGGATCAGCCCTTGCGCTGCGGCTGTTTCGCCAGCCAGTTGCGCAGGCGATCCACGCCCTGCACCAGCCGCTGCGGGTCTTTCGACGCAAAGCACCAGCGCAGCCAGCCCTGGGCCTCCGGCGCAAAGGCATTGCCCGGTGCAAGCCCCAGACCCGCTTCGACCACCAGCCGCTTGGCCACGTCGAGCGAATCGCCGAAACCTTCGAGCCGGAAGAACGCGTACATGCCGCCCTTGGCCGGCGCCACCTGCACGCCGGGCACTGCGGCCAGCAGCGGCACCAGCGTGTCGCGGCACAGCTTCAGGTGCGCGACCACGCGCGGCGTGATCTCCGCCGTGTGCTCGATCGCTGCGACAGCTGCGCGCTGCGTGAACACGCTCGCGCAGGAGGTGTTGAACTCGATCAGCTTGCCGATGCCCTCGACCATCGCGGGCGGCAGCACCAGCCAGCCGAGGCGCCATCCGGTCATCAGGAAGCTCTTCGAAAAACTGTGCGTCACGACGAGCCGGTCATCGGGCTTCGAGATGTCGAGAAAGCTCGGCGCGCAGCCGTTCGGCGAAGGCTCGAAGTACAGCCGCTCGTACACCTCGTCGGCCAGGATCCAGGTCCCGGTCTGGCGGCAATGGTCGAGCACGGCCTGTTGCTCGTCGCGCGTCATCGTCCAGCCCGTGGGATTGTTCGGCGCGTTGACGATCAGGAGCTTCGTCTTCGGCGTGACCGCCGCACGCAGCGCAGGCAAGTCGAGCGTCCACTGCCCTTCGACCGGCACCAGCGGCACCGAGCGCATATGCGCGCCCATGATCGCGGGCTGCGCCGTGAGGTTGGGCCACACCGGTGTCACCGCGACCACGTCGTCGCCGGCATCGACCAGCGCCTGCACCGCCAGCATCAGCGCGCTCACGCCGCCCGAGGTGACCGCGATGCGCGAGGCATCGACCGCCGGATGCAGTGCGCTGGTGTAGCGCGCAATGGCTTCTCGCAGCTCGGGCAGTCCGAGGTTGTGCGCATAAAAAGTCTCGCCGCGCTGCAGCGATTCGATGGCCGCCTGGCGGATCACCTCGGGCGTGACCTCGTCGCTTTCGCCGAACCAGAAGGCCAGCACGTCGTCGCGGCCGAGGCCGGCATTGGCGACCTCGCGGATCTTGGAGGCTTCGAGGTTGTGGATGGCTTCACGCATCGGCTTTCGTCCTGTTCGTCGTTGTCATTGGGGGCGTTTCATCTTGCACGAAGTCGGCAGTTCGGCGCGCTCCGGGGCGATCGTCTTGATCACGCGAAAGCCGTAGCCCGAACCCTCGACATCGAACTGCACACCGGGCTTGCCCTGCCTGTCCATCACGCCGACCACGAGCTGCTGCTGGAACTGGTGGTCCGCCGCGCGCATGCGGCCACGCTGGCCGTACAGGCTCACGTCGGCCTGCTCCAGCGCGCGCGCCAACGCCACCGCATCGACGCTGCCCGCACGCTCGACGGCCTGCGCGAGCGACTCGACGAGCAGTTGCATCCGCATGTGCACGTAGTCGTCCGCGGGTTTCGGAAAGCGCGCACGGAACGCGCGATAGAACGCCTCCGACTGCGCGGTCTGCACGTTCGGCAGCCAGTCCGCCACCGCCACCACGCGGCCGATGCCCGCATCGCCGATGGCGGCAGGCGCGCCGAGCGCGTTGCCGTAGAAGGTATAGAAGCTGCCGTTGAAACCCGCCTCGCGCGCCGCCTTCACGAGCAGCGTGAGGTCGTTGCCCCAGTTGCCGGTGAACACCGCCTGCGCGCCGCTCGCGAGGATCTTGGTGGCGTAGGGCGCGAAGTCCTTCACCTTGCCCATCGGGTGCAGCTCGTCGCCGACGATCTCCACATCGGGCCGCTGCACGCCGAGCTGCCGGCGCACTTCGCGCAGCACCGACTGGCCGAAGCTGTAGTCCTGCCCAATCAGGTAGGCGCGCTTGAGTGCGGCATCGTCCTTCACCACGTCCATCAGCGCGGCCACGCGCATGTCGGCGTGGGCGTCGAAGCGAAAGTGCCAGAAGCTGCAGCGCTCGTTGGTCAGCACCGGATCGACTGCCGCGTAATTCAGGAAGATCACGCGCCGCGCGGGGTCGCGCTCGTTGTTCTTGTCGATGGCATCGACCAGCGCCGCCGCGGTGGCCGACGAGTTGCCCTGCAGCACGATGCGCGCACCGTCGTCCATGGCCGCGCGCAATGCGGAGAGCGCTTCCTCGTTCTGGCCCTTGCTGTCGTAGCGGTCCAGTTGCAGCGGGCGTGCGCCACCCGGCAGCTTCACGCCGCCGCGGGCATTGACGCGCTCCACCGCCCACAGCAGGTTGCGGAACACCGCCTCGCCCGTGTTCGCGAAGGGCCCGCTCATGCTCTCGATCAAGGCCAGACGGATGGGCGCGGGCGGCGCGACCGGCGCTTGCGCAAGCCCGGCCAAGGGGCTCGCGCATAGCGCCAGCGCCGCGAATTTCAAGGCCTGGCGGCGCCAAATAAAGGGGGGAGTCATCGTCTTGAAACGCGTGCGGCTGCGCCTAGATGAGGTGTCAAGCGGCACTCAGGATTGAATGGCCGCGCAGTGTAAGGGACACACATTCCTTGTCCTCATTGTGTTCATTCAGGAGTTTTCCATCATGTTTTTCGCACCCACGATCCGCACCACCCGCTTCGTTCCCCGCTCGCAAGACCGCGCCTTCGAGCGCTTCGTGAACGAGGCCTTCGCAGCGCCCCGCCGCTCGCCGCTGGTGGAGCAGGACGACACGAGCTGGACCCTCTCGCTCGACGTGCCAGGCCTCTCGCGTGAAGACCTCGCCATCGGCATCGAAGGCGCCGTGGTCCGCATCGACAGCAAGGCCGAAGCCAAGCGCCAGTTCAAGGCCGCCTACGAGCTGCCGCAGGACATCGACGTGGCCGCCAGTACCGCCAAGCTCGAGAACGGCGTGCTGACGCTGAAGCTCGGCAAGCTGGTGCAGGTCAGCAAGGCGTCGGAACTGCAGATCAACTGATCCCGGTCCGCGTAGATCGAAGAAGAAGCCCATCGAGGAATGCGTTTCCCGGTGGGCTTCGGCACGCGTGTCTGCCAGAAGCCGGGAGAGACTAGGCGGCGACGGGCGCGGCCTCGGTCATCAGCGAAGCCATGGGCCAGCGCGGCTTGACGTCGAAGGCATAGCGCTCGGTGGCCTGCGACAGGCCCGATTGCAGCCGCATGGCGGCGGCCATGGCGATCATGGCGCCGTTGTCGGTGCACAGGTGAAGCTCGGGGTAGTGAACCCGCACCTTGCGCTTGGCGCACGCGGCATTCAGTTGCTCCCGCAGGTTCTTGTTCGCACCCACGCCACCGGCCACCACCAGGCGCTTGAGCCCGGTCTGATCGAGCGCGGCGAGCGACTTCTTCAGCAGCACCTCGACGATGGCCGCCTGCGTGGATGCCGCCAGATCGGCCTTGTTCGCCTCGAGCTGGTCGCCCAGCTTCTTGGCCTGCGTGAGCACCGCGGTCTTCAGGCCTGCAAAGGAAAAATCGAGATCGCCGCTGTGCAAGAGCGGCCGCGGCAGCTTGAACGCCGTCGCGCTGCCGCCTTCGGCCAGCTTCGCGAGCCAGGGGCCGCCGGGGTACGGCAGGCCCATGAGCTTGGCGCTCTTGTCGAAGGCCTCGCCGGCCGCATCGTCGATGGTTTCGCCGAGCAGTTCGTAGCGACCCACGCCGTCGACCCGCATCAGCTGGGTGTGGCCACCCGACACCAGCAGCGCAACGAACGGAAATTCCGGCGGATCGGCGCTCAGGAACGGCGACAGCAGATGCCCTTCGAGGTGATGCACGCCCAGCACCGGCTTGCCGAGCGCCACGCCCAGCGCGCAAGCCACGCCAGCGCCCACCAGCAGTGCGCCCGCAAGGCCCGGCCCGCGCGTGTAGGCCACCACGTCGATTTCTTTCAGCGAGCGCCCGGCCTCGGCCATCACGGTTTCAGTGAGCGGTAGCACGCGGCGGATGTGGTCGCGGCTGGCCAGTTCGGGCACCACGCCTCCGTAGGCCTGGTGCATGGCGATCTGGCTGTGCAGCGCGTGCGAAAGCAGCACCGGCAGCGCGTCGCCGTGCGATTCGACCAGCGCCACGCCGGTCTCGTCGCAGGATGATTCGATTCCCAACAAGAGCATGCGGCGAGTGTAGGTGGCGCCTGCAAGCGACGCCCGCAAAGGGGCAAGGCACGGATGTTGCAGCGACGGTGTGCGTCCCTTTCCCCACCCACCATGAAATCCGGCCTGCATTTCCTCATCGCCGCCCGCCAGTGCGAAATCGACGAGCTCGACCAGCTCGCCCGCACCAGCGAGCTGGTCGGCCTGATCGGCCGGCTGGTGCATGCGCTGCAACGGGAGCGCGGCATGTCGAACGTGTTCCTCGCCTCGCGCGGCCGCCGCTTCGCCGACCAGCGCGATCCGCAGATCGCCGAATGCCAGGCGCTCGAGCAGGCGGTGCGCAACGGCTTCGACCAGCTGGAGACCGAGGCCCGCCAGCGCGCCAGCGCCGGCAACAGCGCGCGCCTCTTCAGTCGCATCGCCTGGGTACTGCCGGGGCTGGACGCCCTGCCCGCGCTGCGCGGCCGCATCGGCGCGCTCGAACTGGCGCCGGCGGAGGCCACCGCAGCCTTCGCCAAGCTCGTCGCCGGCCTGCTGGCCGTGGTGTTCGAGGCGGCCGACGGTGCCACCGACCCCGAGATCTCGCGCCTCCTGGTCGCGATGTTCAACTTCATGCAGGGCAAGGAGTTCGCAGGCCAGGAGCGCGCCTTCGGCGCCGCCACGCTGGCGCTGGGCCGCAGCAACGAGGCGCAGCGGGTGCAATGGCTGCACCTGATCGAATCGCAGGAGCGGTGCTTTCACGTCTTCACCGATTTTTCGAGCGACGAGGTGCTGGCGCTGTGGCGCGAGAGCGAGGCCGATGCCACCATGGCCGAGCTCGAAAGGCTGCGCCGTGTCGGAACCACGCTGGCCGCCCCGGCTGCATCACCCGACGCGCAGTACAGCCAGCTGAGCCAGAACTGGTTCGACTGCTGCACCCGCCGCATCGACGCCATGCGCACGGTCGAAGATCGCCTCGCCGCCGACCTGCGCGCCCTCTGCAACCGCAAGACCGCGCAGGCGCGCACCGACCTGGAGGCCTACCAGCAACTGCTCGGCACGCTGGCGCCGCAGTCCGGCGGCGCCCTGTTCTTCGACGACGCCGGCACGCAGGCCGTGGCCCCCGCTTCATACGGCCGCGTACTGGAACGCTCGGTGCTCGACATGGTGCAAGAGCAGTCGCAGCGCCTGCAGGCCATGAGCGACGAGCTCCAGACCGTGCGCGCCTCGCTCAACGAGCGCAAGGTGGTCGAGCGCGCCAAGGGCCTCCTGATGGCGCACCGGCGCCTGAGCGAGGACGAGGCCCACAAGATGCTGCGCCAGACCGCCATGAACCAGAAGCGCCGGCTGGTCGACGTGGCCGAGTCGATGCTCGCCATGGCCGACTACCTGCCGATGCCCGATGCACGCGCGCCGCGCTGAAAGTGTTTCAAGTTGGTGCAGCGCACAAAAACGTGCTTTCGATGGCCCGTGAAACCCGGCGGCACTTCTCCCTGCACACACCATGCGCTCTAGCTACTTTTTCGATAGCACCGCACACCCCGCAACCACTGGCACACAGTTTGCGTAAGTGAGTACATAAGACCTTCGTGGTCTTCAGGCAGGCGGCACCCAACGGCGGGTGTCACCCACCGAACCGGACAAAGGCGTCCCCATCCCGCAAGGGCTCGTTCGCGAGCAGCCCCTGCGTGGTCGGGACGCCTTTTTTGTTTTTCGCTTCTGCATTTTTGATTGTTCGTTCTTCAACCGGAGCCCGTCCCCATGACCGACCTGCTGAAAACCCGCCTCAGCCGCCGCCGCGTACTGCAAGCCGCCGCCATCGGCGCCGTGGGCATCGACCCAGCGCTGCGCGCCGCCGTCTGGGCCCAGGGCTCCGACAAGCCCGAAAAAGAAGAAGTGAAGATCGGCTTCATCCCGCTGACCGACTGCGCGAGCGTGGTGATGGCCTCGGTGCTCGGCATCGACAAGAAATACGGCGTGAAGATCGTCCCCAGCAAGGAAGCCAGCTGGGCGGGCGTCCGCGACAAGCTCTCCAACGGCGACCTGGACATGGCGCACGTGCTCTACGGCCTGGTCTACGGCATGCACCTGGGCCTGAGCGGCCCGAAGAAGGACATGGCCGTGCTCATGACCCTCAACAACAACGGCCAGGCCATCACGCTCTCGAAGAAGCTGGCCGACAAGGGCGCGGTCGATGCCGCGTCGCTCGCCAAGCTCATCGCCACCGAGAAGCGCGAATACACCTTCGCGCAGACCTTCCCCACCGGCACGCACGCCATGTGGCTCTACTACTGGCTCGCCTCGGCCGGCATCGATCCCTTCAAGGACGTGAAGAACATCACCGTGCCGCCCCCGCAGATGGTGGCCAACATGCGCGTGGGCAACATGGACGGCTACTGCGTGGGCGAGCCCTGGGGCCAGCGCGCGATCATGGACGGCATCGGCATCACCGCCATCACCACCCAGGACATCTGGAAAGACCATCCCGAGAAGGTGCTCGGCTGCACTGCCGAGTTCACGAAGAAGTACCCCAACACGGCGCGCGCCGTGACCGCTGCGATCCTCGAAGCGAGCAAGTGGATCGACACGGGCCTGCAGAACAAGAACAAGATGGCCGAGACCATCGCCGACAAGAGCTACGTCAACACCAGCGTGGACGCGATCAACCAGCGCATCCTGGGTCGCTACACCAATGGCCTGGGCAAGAGCTGGGACGACCCGAACCACATGAAGTTCTACAACGGCGGTGCGGTGAACTTCCCGTACCTCTCGGACGGCATGTGGTTCCTCACGCAGCACAAGCGCTGGGGCCTGCTGAAGGAGCATCCGGATTACCTGAAGGTGGCCACCGAGATCAACCGCATCGACATCTACAAGCAGGCCGCCGCCGCCACGCAGACGCCCGTGCCCAAGGAAGTGCTGCGCACCAGCAAGCTCTTCGACGGCTCCGTCTGGGACGGCAAGGACCCGAAGAAGTACGCCGAGTCTTTCAAGCTGCATGTCTGAGGAGAAACGCACCATGGTCAGCGCTGTATTTCATTCGCCGCTCGACGCATCTCTCCCTCTCCCGCGTGCGGGAGAGGGCCGGGGTGAAGGGGTGGCCCGCACCGAAGCCGTCCCTCAACCTGCACCGATCCCCAAGGTGGAGAAGGAGCAAAAACAACGCACACCCATCGACCTGCGCGCCTTCTGGATGCGCGTACTCCCACCGCTCGCGGGCTTCGGCCTGCTGCTCTTGATCTGGGAGCTGGTCGCCATGAAGAGCACCACCGGCTTTCCCACACCGCTCGCGACCTGGCAGCAGGCGCTCACCGTGTTCAGCGACCCGTTCTACAGCAAGGGGCCGAACGACCAGGGCGTGGGCTGGAACGTGCTCTCGTCGCTGCAGCGCGTTGCGCTGGGCTTCGGGCTCGCGGCGCTGGTGGGCATTCCGGCGGGCTTCGCGATCGGGCGCTTCGAGTTCCTCGCGCGCATGTTCAATCCGCTGATCAGCCTGATGCGCCCGGTGTCGCCGCTCGCGTGGCTGCCCATCGGCCTCCTGGTGTTCAAGGGTGCGAACCCGGCCGCGATCTGGACCATCTTCATCTGCTCGATCTGGCCGATGGTCATCAACACCGCCGTGGGCGTGCAGCGCGTGCCGAGCGACTACATGAACGTGGCGAAGGTGCTCAATCTTTCCGAATGGAAGATCCTCACCAAGATCCTGTTCCCCGCCGTGCTGCCCTACATGCTCACCGGCGTGCGGCTCGCGGTCGGCACCGCGTGGCTGGTGATCGTCGCGGCCGAAATGCTGACCGGCGGCGTCGGCATCGGCTTCTGGGTGTGGGACGAGTGGAACAACCTCAACGTCGCCAACATCATCATCGCGATCTTCGTGATCGGCATCGTGGGGCTGGTGCTGGAGTTCGCGCTCATCAAGCTGGCTACTGCATTCACGTTCGAAGAGGTGAAGTCATGAACGACGACAGCAAGTACATCGAAATCCGCGACGTCGAGCAGCGCTTCAAGACGGCCAAGGGCAGCTTCCTCGCGCTGCGCGACATCAACCTGAACGTCGCCAAGGGCGAGTTCATCACGCTGATTGGACATTCAGGCTGCGGCAAGTCGACGCTCTTGAACCTGATCGCCGGGCTGACGACGCCGACGCAAGGCGTGCTGCTGTGCGCGAACCGCGAGATCAAGGGACCGGGCCCCGAACGCGCCGTCGTGTTCCAGAACCACTCGCTGCTGCCCTGGCTCACCTGCTTCGAGAATGTGTACCTCGCGGTCGAGCGCGTGTTCTCGGCCACCGAGGGCAAGGCGCAACTGCGCCAGCGCACCGATGCGGCGCTCGCGCTGGTGGGCCTCACGGCCGCCGCGCAGAAGCGCCCCGGCGAAATCTCCGGCGGCATGAAGCAGCGTGTGGGCATCGCACGCGCGCTGTCGATGGAACCCAAGGTGCTGCTGATGGACGAGCCCTTCGGCGCGCTCGACGCCCTCACCCGCGCCAAGCTGCAGGACGAACTGCTCGCCATCGTGCAGAAGACGCAGAGCACTGTCGTCATGGTCACGCACGACGTCGACGAGGCCGTGCTGCTGAGCGACCGCATCGTGATGCTCACCAACGGTCCGGCCGCCACCATCGGCGACGTGCTGGCGGTGGACATCGCGCGCCCGCGCAACCGCGTCGAACTGGCCGAAGACCCGGCCTATGTGCATGCGCGCAAGGCGGTGATCGATTTCCTCTACACGCGCCAGGCGCATGTGGAGAAGGTTGCGGCCTGATCCAGCAGGTGCCGCACGACCGGCGTCAGGACATGATGACCTGCAGGCTGTGTTCGTACCAACCGGTGAGGCGCTCGAAGGTGTCTACGAGCGCTTCGCTGGAACGAACCAGCGTGGCGCGGCCCTCTGCGCTGTCCAATGCCTGCACGCCACCGACCAAGCGCAGCCATTCGTCCCGCGCAGTCACCAACCCGGCGCGAATCTCGGGTGAACTGAGCGGCGCGCGCTCCAGCTCCAGCAGCGCGGCCTCGAACTCGTTCATGGTCGGCAACAGCCGGTCGCGCGATGCGCTTGCCGCAAGCGTCGAGGCCAGCAACGCATCTTTTGCCAGGCGCTGCGCCCGCATGCGCTGCCGCCCGCAGATGTTGACGATGCGCAGCGCGCGCCGTGCGCCCGAGGCCTCCAACGCCTCCGTCATCGCTTCGGCCGCGAGCAGCAAGGCCTCGCCGCGTGCATCGATCTCGGCGAGCCCCTGCGGCGTGGGCTTCACGGGCAGCGCCGTGCTCAACCCGTTCCATGCCGCCTGCACCTCGGCAAGCGCACGCACGCCGGCAGTGCCCAGGTCGAGGGCCGACAGGTGATCCAGGTTCTGCTGCACCCGCTCGGTCGATTGCGTGCGCAAGACCCGCGCACGTTGCACGTCGATGCCGGCGAGCAATTGCGCCGCCACCCGCACCAGCCGCTGCGACAGCATGCGCAACTGACCCGCGCGGTTGATCGCCTCGGCCCACTGCGCGGCCTCGATGACCGAGCGCGACACCTCGCCCAGCCGCAGGTTGGCATGCATCGCCGCGCCGCGCAGCAGGCCGAAGGCCTCGTCCTCGCCGATGCCACGCGCGGACATCAGCAAGCCCTTGGCGCGATCGACCCATTTGCGCTCGTCCATGCGTGTGCGCAGGTTGTCGAGCTCGGCGCGCAGCGCGGCTTCGCGCATCCACCGGGCCTGCGCACGAGCCAGCGATGCCGGCAACGACAACGCGTCGAGCGGCCCCCATGCGTGCAAGCCGAGTGCGACCAACGCCTCGTGCTGCTCGGCGTCCAGCGGCACACCGACCAAGGACACCGCACACGGTGGCACGCCGTTCCAATCCCGCAGCGCATCGCGCACTGCCTGCAGATGTGCCACCTCGGGCAACCAGATCAGCACCTGTTGCGGTGCAAGCGCGCCAGCCTGCTGCACCAGCGTGCGGCAGGTGGCGCGCCCGAGCACCGTGGCGCCCGCATCCGCGAGGCCCTGCCGCAGTGGCTCCGGCAGGGGCGCGGAGGCATCGAATTCATTGGGCAGGACGAGAAGAAGGGAAATCATGGTGGGGTGTCGGAAGGCGGGGCAAGCATAGGCCACGCCCGCGAAATCTCGCGGGCACGCCTCTTGCAGCAAAGGGGATGCGGTGTAACGAAGCACCGCTTTGGTGAGGCTGCAGGTTCCTGCATCCGGTCCGGCATGTTCATCGCCGGGCACCACCCCTACGTCGACAGCGTCCGCTGCCGACACACCACCCCAACCCCGTCCGTCGACACGACCCTTCCAAGGTCGCGCCGCGGCTTTTTGCACCTTTGAACACCATGTCCGGTTTCAGGAATTTCTTGCAGTCAGGCCACAGTCCCACGCTGTTCGCGGCGTTCCTGTACTTCTCGTTCTCCTGCTGCATCTGGGTGCTCAACGGCGCCATGGCGCCCTTTATCGGCGAGACCTTCGACCTCTCGCCCGCGCAGAAGGGCCTGATGCTGTCGGTGCCGATCATCGCGGGCGCGCTGATGCGCTTTCCGCTCGGCATCCTCTCGCAGTACATCGGCCGCAAGAAGGCCACGCTGGTCGAGATGGCGCTGATCGCGGTGGCGATGCTGTTCGGCTTCTTTTTCGTGAAAAGCTTCAACGACCTGCTCGCTATGGGCGTGCTGCTGGGCATTGCCGGCGCGAGCTTCGGCGTGGCGCTGTCGCTGGGCTCGGGCTGGTTCCCGCCGCAGCACAAGGGCCTGGCGATGGGCCTCGTGGGCGCGGGCAACGTGGGCACGGCGGTGTCGGTGCTGGTGGCGCCGCCGCTCGCGCAGTGGCTGGGCTGGCAGGCGGTGTACGGCGTGGCGGCGGTCGCGATCCTGATTCCGATGGTGGTGATGGTGATCTTCGCCAAGGAGCCGCCCGACGTGGACAGCCATGCCAGCTTCCGCGAACACATCGCCTGCCTGTTCGAGAAAGACGGCTGGGTCTTCAGCCTGATCTACGGCGTGACCTTCGGCGGCTTCATCGGCCTCATCACCTTCCTGCCCTCCTACTACTACGACCAGTTCGGCGTGAGCAAGGTGCAGGCGGGTCAGCTCACGATGCTGGCGGCCTTCATGGGCGCGGCGGTGCGCATCGTCGGCGGGTGGCTGTCCGACCGCTGGGGCGGCGTGAACACACTGACCGTGGTGCTGCTGGTGGTGGCCGTGGGCCTCGTGCTCGTCGGCTTTTCCGCAGGCTCGCTGGCGCTCACCACGCTGCTGCTGATCGTCTGCTTCGCCGCGCTGGGCGCGGGCAACGGCGCGCTGTTCCAGCTGGTGCCGCTGCGCTGGCCGCTGAGCACCGCGGTGGCCGGCTCGATGATCGGCGAGATCGGCGCCCTCGGCGGCGGCCTCGTGCCCAACGCCATGGGCCTGTCGAAGCAGTACCTGGGCAGCTACACCTGGGGCTTCGTCTTCTTCGGTGCGCTCTCGCTGGCGATGCTGGGCGTGATGCGCGTCATGCAGATCCGCTGGACGCGCACCTGGGCCGAAAAGGGTGGCCGCGCACGCACATCACCCGCCCAGGCCGCCAAGTACGCCGCCCCGCGAAAGGCCGCCCGGCCATGAGCTTCTTCCGTTCGTCCTCAGCGTGGCAAGAACAGCAGCCACACCACGAGCAGTGCGTTGAACAGCAACGACACGCCGAGGGCGATCTTGTAGAGCATGAGCGGGTCGCGGCGCGCGAGCGGCGTGGCCATGGGCGCACCGACGGGGCGCGAGGCGCCGCGCTCCAGCGCGAGCAGCATTTCCTCGGCGGTCTCGAAACGCTCCCTCGGATCGCGGGCGACGGCCTTGCGCACCAGATGATCGAGCCACACCGGCACATCGGGCCGCAGCCGCGAGAGCGCGACCGGATCGCGCCGGTAGCGCGCCACCTGGTAGGGCTCGATCTCGCCGTAGGGCAGGTGCCCGCCGAGCCACTGGTACAGCGTGGCGCCGAGCGCGAACAGGTCGCTGGCCGCGTCGGCCACACCGCCCTCCTCCCACTGCTCGGGATTGATGTAGCTCGGCGTGCCCGCATGCAGTTCGCGCTGCGCCGCACCCTCGCGGCCGGACAACGCCACGCCCAGATCGAGGATGCGCCAGCGCCCGTCGTCGCCCAGGTGCAGGTTGCCGGGCTTGATGTCCCGGTGCACCACGCCGTGGCGGTGCAGCCGACCGAGCGCCTTGCTCACCTCGATGGCTGCGGCGACCACCTCGGCCACGGTGCCGCGCGCACCGGACTTGCGCATCTGCTCCAGCGTGCGGCCGCCGTGCCAGTCGAACACGATGTAGAGCGCGCTCGCGCTCTCCGCGCGCTCGTGCACGCGAACGAAGCCACCGCCCTCGCCGACGCGCTGGCCCAGCCAGGCTTCGTGCGCCAGCATCGCGCGCTCCTGCGGGTCGCTGGCGCGCGAGGGATGCAGCGTCTTGAGCGCCACCAGTGCGCGGGTTTCCGGATGGCGCGCCTGGTACAGCAGATGCACGCCGGTGTCGGCCACCAGCGCGGTGACGACGTAGCCGTCGAGCACGTCGCCCACCTTGAGCAACGGCGGCGGCGCGAGCCGGCGGCCGTCGCCGAGTTCGTCGTCGAGCTGTCGCGCGTCGAGACCGACCACGCGGATCACCAGCGCGGTCGCGTTGTCGCGCGTGCCGGCATCGAGCGCCGCGTTCACCAGCGCCTCGCTGGCGGCCTCGGCGTCGCCCTGCAGCGCGAGCGCGGCCACCTGCTGCGGTTTGAGCACGCCGTGCACACCGTCGGACGTCAGCACGAAGCAGTCGCCCACGCGCACATCGCCCTGCGCATAGTCGACGCGCACCTGGTCGTCCAGGCCGATGGCGCGCGTGAGCCGGCTGCGCATGTCGGGGTGTTCGAAGGCATGGTCCTGCGTGAGCGGCACGGCCGCGTCGCTGTCGGCGCGCACGCGCCAGGCGCGCGTGTCGCCCACATGCGCCAGCGTGTAGCTTTGGCCATGCAGCACCAGCGCGGTCAGCGTGGTGAGCGCGGTCGAGTCGCCCGCGCGGCGGCGGTTGTGATCGGCCAGCCAGGCGTTCTGCGCGCCGATCAGGCGGTCGAGCGCGGCGGTCGGCTCCCAGGTGTCGGGCGTGGCGAAGTAGTCGGCCAAAAGGCCCATCACCGTGGTCTGCGCCGCCTCCAGGCCGCGACCGCCGGTGGACACGCCATCGGCAATCGCCGCGATGAGCCCGCGCGCCTCGTCGCCGCGCGGCGCATGCACGGCGCCGGCGAAGTCTTCGTTCACCTCGCGGGGTCCGCGCAGGCTGCTGTAGCCGATGTCCACTTCAAAGCTCATGGCGCGATTCTCCATGGGCACCGAGCTTCTTTGTTGTCCGCTTGATTTCGAGGAAAGGTCCAGCCCCATGAAGAAAAAAATGAAACTCGTGATGGTCGGCAATGGCATGGCCGGCGTGCGCACGCTCGAAGAGCTGCTGAAGATCGCGCCCGACCTGTACGACATCACCGTCTTCGGCGCCGAGCCGCACCCCAACTACAACCGCATCCTGCTGTCGCCGGTGCTCGCGGGCGAACAGACGGTCGACGAGATCGTGCTCAACAGCTGGGAGTGGTACAGCGACAACCACATCACGCTGCACGCCGGCAAGAAGGTGGTCGAGGTCGACCGCGTCAAGCGCATCGTGCGTGCCGAGGATGGCACCGAGGCGCCTTACGACCGCCTGCTGATGTGCACCGGCTCCAACCCCTTCATGCTGCCCGTGCCCGGCAAGGACCTGAAAGGCGTGATCGCCTACCGCGACATCGCCGACACCGACTACATGATCGAGACCGCGCGCACGCACAAGAACGCGGTGGTCATCGGCGGCGGCCTGCTCGGCCTCGAAGCGGCCAACGGCCTGATGCTGCGCGGCATGAGCGTGACCGTGGTGCACGTGATGCCCTGGCTCATGGAGCGCCAGCTGGACGACGTGGCGGGCAAGCTGCTGCAGAAGTCGCTCGAAGATCGTGGGCTCTCGTTCCGCATCGGCGCGCAGACACAAGACCTGGTGGGCGGTGAAGACGGCCGCGTCAAAGCCATCCGCTTCAAGGACGGCACCGAGGTCGCGGCCGACCTCGTGGTCATGGCCGTGGGCATTCGCCCCAACGTCGAGCTGGCCGAGAAGATGCGCCTGCACTGCAACCGCGGCATCGTCGTCACCGACACCCTGCAGACCGTGACCGATGCACGCATCTACTCGGTCGGCGAATGCGCGGCGCACCGCGGCATCGCCTACGGCCTCGTGGCGCCGCTGTTCGAGCAGGCCAAGGTCGCGGCCAACCATCTGGCGCAGTTCGGCATCGGCCGCTACCTGGGCTCGCTCACCTCCACCAAGCTGAAGGTGACGGGCATCGATCTCTTCAGCGCCGGCGAGTTCATGGGCGGCGAAGGCACCGAGGAGATCGTGATGAGCGACCCCTTCGGCGGCGTCTACAAGAAGCTGGTGCTCAAGGACGACAAGCTCGTGGGCGCCTGCCTCTACGGCGACACCGTGGACGGCAGCTGGTACTTCAAGCTGCTGCGCGACGGCCGCAGCGTGCACGACATCCGCGACAGGCTGATGTTCGGCGAATCGAACATCGGCGACACCGGCCACGAGGGCCACAGCAAGGCCGCGAGCATGCCCGACGATGCCGAGGTGTGCGGCTGCAACGGCGTGAGCAAGGGCACCATCTGCAAGGCGATCAAGGACAAGGGCCTCTTCACGCTCGACGAGGTGAAGAAGCACACCAAGGCCAGCGCGAGTTGCGGCTCGTGCACCGGGCTGGTCGAGCAGATTTTGATGTTCACCGCGGGCGGTGACTACTCGGCCACGCCGAAGAAGAAGGCGATCTGCGGCTGCACCGACGTGAGCCACCAGGATGCGCGCGACGCGATCCGCAAGGAACACTGGCTCACGCACGACGACGTGTACCGCGGCATGGGCTGGCGCACCCCCAACGGCTGCGCCACCTGCCGCCCGGCCATCAACTACTACTTGATCAGCACCTGGCCGAAAGAGGCGAAGGACGATCCGCAAAGCCGCTTCATCAACGAGCGCAGCCACGCGAACATCCAGAAAGACGGCACCTACTCCGTCATTCCGCGGATGTGGGGCGGCCACACCACGCCCGACGAGCTGCGCCGCATTGCGGACGCGGCCGACAAGTACAAGATCCCGACCGTCAAGGTCACGGGCGGCCAGCGCATCGACCTCCTGGGCGTGAAGAAGGAAGACCTGGAAGGCGTATGGAAGGACATCGGCATGCCCTCGGGCTTTGCGTACGCCAAGTCGCTGCGCACGGTGAAGACCTGCGTGGGCAGCGAGTGGTGCCGCTTCGGCACGCAGGACAGCACGCAGATGGGCAAGGACCTGGAGCGCGCGCTCTGGGCCATGTACTCGCCGCACAAGGTCAAGCTCGCGGTCTCGGGGTGCCCCCGCAACTGCGCCGAGGCCGGCATCAAGGACGTGGGCGTGATCGGCGTCGACTCCGGCTGGGAGCTCTACGTGGGCGGCAACGGCGGCATCAAGACCGAGGTGGCGCAGTTCCTCGTGAAGGTAAAGACGGCTGCCGAGGTGATGGAGTATTCGGGCGCCTTCTTGGAGCTCTATCGCGAGGAAGGCTGGTACCTGGAGCGCACGGTGCACTACATCGGGCGCGTGGGCCTCGACTACGTGAAGAAAAAGATCCTCGACGACGCGGAAGGCCGCAAGGCGCTGTGGGAGCGGCTGCAGTTCGCGCTCGACGGCGAGCCCGATCCGTGGTTCGAGTCGGCGCAGGCCTCGGTGGACGTGCGTCAGTTCACGCCGCTGTCGGTCTGATCGGAAATAAAAGGGAGAAAAAGATTTTGAAAAGAAGACTCTTCGTCGCGTCCTCCGCACTTGCCGCCCTGGGCGTGCATGCGCAGGTGGCCGACCTCAACGACGCGATCAACAAGGCCGGCCGCCAGCGCATGCTGTCGCAGCGCGCGAGCAAGGCCTACCTCGCGCTGCTGCAGAAAGTGGAAACACGCAATGCGCAGCAAGTGCTCGACAGGTCGATCGTGCTGTTCGAAAAGCAGCTGAGCGAGCTCAAGGCCTTTGCGCCGAGCCCCGCGATCCGCGGCACTTACGACGCGCTCGACGGAGCCTGGAACGAATTCAAGCGCGAGCTGACCGGCGTCGTGCCCAGCAAGGAAGAAGCCGCCAAGGTCGTGAAGCTCGACGCCACCGTGCTCGCGCTTGCGAACCAGGGCACCACGCAGTATGAGACGGCGTCGGGCAGGCCCGTGGGCCGGCTGGTCAACATCGCGGGACGCCAGCGCATGCTGTCGCAGCGCATGGCCAAGTTCTACCTGGCCGGCGCGATGCAGATCGACGCCACCGGCAGTGCGGCCGAGATCGCGAAGTCGCGCACCGAATTCCTCGCGGCACTCGAAGTGCTGCGCAGCGCACCCGAAGCCACCACGCAGATCCGCCAGGAGCTGGTGCTGGCCGATGCGCAGTGGATGTTCTTCAACCGCGGCCTGCAGCGTCTCGAAGGCGCCGGCGCCTCGCCCGCCCTGATGTCCGACGTGTTCGTGACCAGCGAGAACCTGCTCGCGATCATGGACCGCGTGACGGGCCTGTATTCCGACCTGAAGACCTGAGAGGCTGAGAGGCAATCCGACATGACCGCTCATCCCCCGCAAATGCCCCCACTCTGCGTTGCAAATGCTCGCCATAGCCCGAGCTATGGCTGTGCTTTGCGCCTTGATTGGGGGCATTTGCGGGAGCTGCTCGGTCACGCCGAATTGCCTCTCAGCCTCTGAACCATCTGGAGAGCCACCATGAGCGAATGGAAAGCCATCTGCCACATCGACGACATCCCCCTGCTTGGCGCCCGCCGCGTGTCGCGGCCCGCGGGCGTGGACGTCGCCGTGTTCCGCAATGCCGAGGACCAGGTCTTCGCGCTACTCGACCGCTGCCCGCACAAGGGCGGTCCGCTGAGCCAGGGCATCGTGTTCGGCACCAGCGTGGCGTGCCCTCTGCACAACTGGACCATCGGGCTGGACGACGGCTGCGCGAAGGCGCCCGACGAAGGCTGCACCCCGAAGTTCGCGGTGAAGGTGGAGGGCGGCGTGGTGCATCTCGACGCGGGCGAACTGGCAACGCACGCCATCGACCTGGAGCGCCCGGTCGCCGGACCGAAGCCCTTCCCCACGATGGCCCTCCTGTCCACGGAAGAAAGCTGAGTCGCTTCATGGTGCAAGAGACCCGCT
This sequence comes from Variovorax sp. ZS18.2.2, assembly GCF_024701975.1. Lineage (GTDB taxonomy): Bacteria > Pseudomonadota > Gammaproteobacteria > Burkholderiales > Burkholderiaceae_C > Variovorax. The sequence continues at coordinate 491,111 of NZ_JANLNM010000002.1, read as the reverse complement.
CCACCTGCCCCTATTGCGGCGTCGGCTGCGGCGTGATCATCGAATCCGACGGCGCCCAGATCACCGGCGTGCGCGGCGACCCCGACCACCCGGCCAACTTCGGGCGCCTCTGCACCAAGGGCTCGACGCTGCACCTCACGGCCAGCGCGCCAGTCACGCGGCAGGCGCGGCTCCTGCAGCCCATGCAACGCATCGTGCGGGAAGAAGCGCCCATGGCCGTGTCGTGGGACACGGCGCTCGACAACGCCGTAGGCAAGTTCGCGCAAGTGATCCAGGACCACGGCCCCGATGCGGTCGGCTTCTACATCTCGGGCCAGTTGCTGACCGAGGACTACTACGTCTTCAACAAGCTCGCCAAGGGCCTCGTCGGCACCAACAACGTCGACACCAACTCGCGCCTGTGCATGAGCAGCGCGGTCGCCGGCTACAAGCAGACGCTGGGCGCCGACGCGCCACCGGCCTGCTACGACGACCTGAAGCATGCCGACTGCCTCTTCATCGTGGGCAGCAACACAGCGTGGGCGCACCCGATTCTTTTCCGCCGCATCGAGGACGCGAAGGCGGCGAACCCGGCGCTGAAGATCGTGGTGGCCGATCCGCGCCGCACCGACACGGTCGAGATCGCCGACCTGTTCCTGCCGATCCAGCCCGGCACCGATGTGATGCTGTTCAACGGCATGCTGCACCTGATGCTGTGGGAGGGCTGGACCGATGCGAAGTACATCGCGGCCCACACCAGCGGCCTCGACGCGCTGAAGGCCACGGTGCGCGAATGCACGCCCGACAAGGTGGCGCAGGTCTGCGGCATTTCGACGGACGACCTGATGGCGGCCGCGCGGCTCTTCGCCACCTCGCCTGCGACGCTGAGCCTCTATTGCCAGGGCCTGAACCAGTCTTCGAGCGGCACGGCGAAGAATGCTGCGCTGATCAACCTGCACCTGGCCACCGGCCAGATCGGCAAGCCCGGCGCCGGCCCGTTCTCGCTCACCGGCCAGCCCAATGCGATGGGCGGGCGCGAAGTGGGCGGCCTCGCCAACCTGCTGAGCGCGCACCGCGACCTGGCCAACCCCGCGCACCGCGCCGAGGTGGCTGCACTCTGGGGCGTGCCTTCAGTGCCGGAGAAACCGGGCAAGACCGCAGTCGAGATGTTCCAGGCCGCCGCCGATGGCGAGATCCGCGCACTGTGGATCGCCTGCACCAACCCTGCCCAGTCGATGCCCGACCAGGCCATGGTGCGCCGCGCGCTGGAGCGCGCCGAGTTCGTGGTGGTGCAGGAGGCCTTCTCCACCACCGCCACCTGCGCCTTCGCCGACCTGCTGCTGCCCGCCACCACCTGGGGAGAGAAGGACGGCAGCGTGACCAACAGCGAGCGCCGCATCTCGCGCGTGCGCCCCGCCATCGCCGCGCCGGGCGAGACGCGGCACGACTGGTCGATTGCCACTGACTTCGCGCGCCGGCTCGAGCAACGGCTCGGTCGTGCGGGCACGCTCTTTCCGTACGACAGCGCCGAATCGGTCTGGAACGAGCACCGCGAAACCACGCGGGGGCGCGACCTCGACATCACCGGCCTGAGCTACGCGATGCTCGACGACCTCGGCCCGCAGCAATGGCCGCTGAAGGAAGGCGAAAGCACCGGCCGCGTGCGCCTGTACGAAGACGGCGTGTTCCCCACGCCCGATGGCCGCGCCCGCTTCGCCGACACGCCCTACAAACCCGTGGCCGAAGCCCGCGAAGCGCGCTACCCCTTCTCGCTCAACACCGGGCGCCTGCGCGACCAGTGGCACGGCATGAGCCGCACCGGCACCGCCCCCCGCCTGTTCGGCCATGTGGCCGAGCCCATGGTGCAGATGAACCCGCAGGACATGGCGCGGCGCCAGATCGGCGAAGGCGACCTGGTGCACCTGACGTCGAAGCGCGGCTCGATCATGTTGCCCGCCCGCGCCAGCGCCGAGATCGGCATGAGCCAGGCCTTCGTCGCGATGCACTGGGGCGAGGAGTACCTGAGCGGTTGCTCGTCGGCCGGCGCGCGGTTGGCCGGTATCAACGCGCTCACCACGCCCGCCTACTGCCCCACCTCGAAGCAGCCCGAGCTCAAACACACGGCGGTGAAGATCCTCAAGGCCGAACTGCCGTGGTCGCTGCTCGCGATGGGTTGGCTGCCGCCCGACGAGGTGCTGGCGGCGCACCGCGCGCTGCAGCCGCTGATGGCGATGTTTCCGTTCGCCACCTGCGTGCCGTTCTCGGGCAGCACCAGGGACGCGCAGGGCGCGGAACGCAGCGGCCTCCTGTTCCGTGCGGCCGCGCACGATGCGCCGGCCGATGCACTGCTTGAGCAGATCGAAGCACTGCTCGGCCTGCAAAGCGCCGACACCCTGCGCTACGCCGACCGCCGGCGCGGCCAGCGTCGCGCGGCTCGGCTGGTGCGCCGCGCCGACCAGAGCGCCGGCCTCGAAGCCTTCCTGCTCGCAGGCGACACCAGCGCCGAGGCCTGGATCGCCACGCTGCTGCGGGAGGAACTGCCCGCGCAGAGCTACGGCCGCCTGCTGCTTTCGCCCGGCGCCCGTGCGCCGCTGGCGGTGCAGTCGCGCGGAAAGCCTGTCTGCACCTGCTTCAACGTGACCGATCTGGCGATCCAGACCGAACTGGGTCGCTGCGGCGGCACGCCCGACGAGCGGCTGGCGGCGCTGCAGGGGGCGCTGAAATGCGGCACGAACTGCGGGTCGTGCATTCCGGAGCTCAAACGCATGGTGCGGATGGTGCCGTCCGAAGCCGTGGCGGAGACCCCATGAGCTGCGTGTCTTGCTCCCTCCCCTCCCGGGGGAGGGCCGGGGTGGGGGCAAGCGGCGTACCTATGGAGCGCTCTGCCCGCCCCCATCCCAACCTTCCCCCAGAGGGGGAAGGGGCAAAACCAGTGCATAAGCCGACTCACATTCCGGCATAAGCGTTGCAGGACAATCCGCCTACCCATGGGAATCAGCCAATACATCAAGGAAATCGGCCGCGGCGCGCGAGGCGCCAAGCCGCTCACGCGCGAACAGGCCACCGACCTGTTCGGCCAGGTGCTGGACGGCACCGTCACCGACCTCGAAATCGGCGGCTTCTGCCTGGCGATGCGCATCAAGGGCGAGACGCCCGAGGAGATGGCCGGTTTCCTCGATGCCACGCATGCGCGGCTGCACCACATTCCCGCCGGGGACCGTGCGCTGGTCGTGCTGCCCAGCTACAACGGCGCGCGCAAGCTCCCGGTGCTCACCCCGCTCCTCGCGATGCTGCTGGCCCGCGAAGGCCTGCCGGTGCTGGTGCATGGCAGCGCCACCGAAACGGCACGCGTGCTCGCCTCGAACGTGCTCGCCGCGCTCGACGTGCCGCCCATGACCACCATCGGCCCGATCGCCAACGGCACCGTGGGCTTCGCCGCGACCGAGCTGCTGAACCCCGCGCTCAAGCGCCTGCTCGACGTGCGCCGCGTCGTCGGCCTGCGCAACCCCGGCCACAGCGTGGTCAAGCTGATGCAGCCCACGGTCGGCCCCTCGGTGGTGGTGGCCAGCTACACGCACCCCGAATACGCACGCGTCATGGCCGAGACCTTCGAACTGATGGGCACCACCGCGCTGCTCTCGCGCGGCCTCGAGGGCGAGGTGGTCTCCGACCCGCGCCGCACCGCGCAGATCGACGGCTTCGTGCGCGGCGCGCGCACCGAACTGCAGGCGCAGGCCAGCGGCACCGCGACCGAGGTGCCCGGGCTGCCCAAGGAAATCGACGTCGCCACCACGGTCGACTACACGCGACGCGTATTGAACGGCGAGCTTCCCGTGCCCGAAGCCATCGCCGCACAGGTAGGGCACATCAAGCAACTGGCATCCCACGCATGACTACTTCCTCGAACCTCATCACCGGCCGCTGCACGCTGGTGGGCGCCGGCCCCGGCGACCCGGAACTGCTGACCATCAAGGCCGTGAAGGCGATCCAGGCGGCCACCGTGCTGCTGGTCGACGACCTCGTGAGCGACGAGATCCTGGCCTATGCCCGCCCCGGCGCGCGCATCGTGCACGTGGGCAAGCGCGGCGGCTGCAAGAGCACGCCGCAGGCCTTCATCGAGCGGCTCATGATCACCGCGGTGCGCGAAGGCGAAACCGTGGTGCGCCTGAAGGGCGGCGACCCGTTCATCTTCGGCCGCGGCGGCGAAGAGGTGGAGCACCTGCGCGAAGCCGGTATCGAATGCGCGGTGGTCAACGGCATCACGGCCGGCCTCGCCGCCGTGACCTCGCTGGGCGTGCCGCTCACCCATCGCGACCACGCACAGGGCGTGGTGTTCGTCACCGGCCACGCCAAGACCGGCGCCGGTGCGCAGGAAGACCCGACCGACTGGCGCGCGCTCGCCGCCATGGCGCACAACGCGCGCCTCACGCTGGTGATCTACATGGGCGTGGCGGGTGCCCGGCACATCGAGCGCGAACTGCTGCACGGTTTGCCCGGCGACACGCCGGTCGCCGTGGTCCAGCATGCGAGCCTGCCGCACCAGCGCCACATCGCGACCACGCTCGAAGGGCTGCAGGCACGCATCGCCGAAGCCGGGCTCGCGAGCCCCGCGGTGATCGTGGTGGGCGACGTGCTGCGCGGACTGGCCGCGGCAGCGCTGCCGGTGAGCGCGGACCGCTTCGGCACCTAGCCCTCAGAAACTCCCGACAAGCCCGGACCGCGCACGCAGGGCCGCAGCGTCCGGCGCTGGGCTCCCGCGCAGCAGCACCGGCGTCCGGCTCCCGAGGCTCGCGACAAGTGCAATCCAGGCGATGGCCAGCTCGCCGTTGGCCGCGGCCAGGCGTTGCTGGTCGAGCATCAGGCCCTGGAAGTCTTCCAGCATCTGGACTTCCGACATCTCCCCGCGACTCATCCGCAGCTTCGAACGCTCGAATTCGTCTTTCGCCTCGTGCGTGCGCCGGGTCGCGTCGGCCGCCACGTCGTTCGATGCCTGCAGCCTGCGCAAGGCCTCGGCGACCTCCGCGCGGCCTTGCGCCACCGCCTGAAGAAAGAGCGGAGAGCCCGGCAGGTCCGCATCGGCTGACGGATCGCTCTCGCCGGCCTCTTCGGCGGCATCGATGGTGCCGCCGAGCAAGGCACGCGGCTCGATGCCGTACAGCGAGGCCGCGAGCTGGATGTCGTCGCGGTTCGCGAGCAGCACCGTGGGCACGGCCTGCGGCAGCGAGGCCGCGAAACGGGGCAACCTGCGCTGCGCGACCTCGTCGGCGATCGCCTCGTTCAACGCTTCTTCCGACACGCCGCAGTGCGCCACGAGAAAAGCGAAGTGCGCTTCGCGCTGTGCGTCGATCTTCTTCATCGCCGCCGCTGCGCCAGCTTCGCGGCGCTTCAGCTCCCTGGCGAAGTCGTCGTGCAACGCCGGGCTGGCCGCAATGAGCTGCGACTGCCGACGCACCGCGGTGAGCACGCTCTCGACGTAGGTCATGCGCAACGTCTGGACAACCAGCGCGACATAAGCCGCCGAGACGCCGATCTCCGCGGCGGGCGTATCGAGATCGCTGCTGGCAGCCGCGCCGTGGCCCGCGTCGGCGATCAACGTGTTCAGCGTCTCGCTCTCGAAAGCCGACCACCAGGGACGCGCACCGGCGCGCAATGCGGGCGCCGCCACGGGCATCGCCTCCCGTTGCGCCATGGCGTAGCTCGCGCTCACGCCGGAACCGGCGCAGGCGATGCCCAGTGCACCGACCAGCATTGCAACCATCGACCGACTCGCCATCATTCGCACGCTCCACGGGAATCCGAAAACCGCGATGGTTCCTCGCAAATTCGGAGAAATCGGAGAGGCGACGAAGAGATGTCGTCGCAGTCCATTGCATCCGTGCAACACAAGTTGCGATCCGTCGCGGTTCGGCAAGATTCCTCCCAGATTGAGCGAAACCATCCATCCGTCACAGGCAAGGCGCGCGTGTCGTTCGCGCCTCGCCTCACACGGAGAGAACCCATGAAGACTTGCCCGCGCTCGCCGAGCGCTTTGCGGACGCGAACGCGACGATGGATCGGTGCTGCGGTTCTTCTTTCGCTGGCCGCGATCGCCGCGCACGCGCAGAACGCCATCGAAGCCGTCACGAGCACCGCGAGGGGCGGCACGGAGCTGGTGCGCATCGATTTCACGCAGCCACTCGCCGCGCTGCCCACCGGCTTCGTCGTGCAGGAGCCGGCACGCATCGCGCTGGACTTCCCGGGCGTGACCAACGCGGTCGGCCGCTCGGCCATCGAATTCAACACCGGCAACCTGCGCACCGCCAACGTCGTGCAGGCCGGCGAACGCTCACGCGTGGTGCTGAACCTGCAGCGCGCAGCGACCTACCAGGCCGAAATCCAGGGCCGCTCGCTGCTGGTCTCGCTGCAGTCCGGCACGGGCCAGCCGCCGAAGACGCCGGCCAACGCCGAGTTCGCCGAAGGCAGGGAGCGCCAGGTGACACCGCTGCAGGACATCGATTTCCGCCGCGGCGGCGACGGCGCCGGCCGCGTGCTCATCGCCATGGGCAGCAGCCAGCTCGGCGTGGACGTGCGGCGCCAAGGCGCGACGCTGGTGGCCGAATTCATGCGGGCGTCGCTGCCGGAGGGACTGCGCCGGCGGCTGGACGTGACCGACTTCGGCACCGCGGTCGACACGGTGAGCGCGCAGCAGCTGGGCGACCGGGTGCGCCTGTCGATCACCGCGCATGGCGACTGGGAACAGAGCGCCTACCAGGCCGATGACCAGTTCGTCATCGAGGTGCGCGCGCGCAAGACCGATCCGGGCAAGCTGACGCAGGGCACCGGCTACACCGGCGAGAAGCTCACGCTCAATTTCCAGAACGTCGATGTGCGCGCGCTGCTGCAGGTGATCGCGGACTTCACCGGCTTCAATGTGGTGACTTCCGACTCGGTCTCGGGCGCCCTGACGCTGCGGCTCAAGGAAGTGCCGTGGGACCAGGCGCTCGAAGTCATCCTGCAGGCGAAGAACCTGGGGCTGCGCAAGAACGGCAGCATCCTCTGGATCGCGCCGAAGGACGAGATCAACGCCAAGGAAAAGATCGAGCTGGAAGCGCAGGCGACCGTGGAGAACCTGGTGGCGCTGCGCACGCAGTCGTTCCAGCTCAACTACGCCAAGGCGGCCACGGTGGTTCAGAGCCTGACGGGGACGGGTGCAAGCTCGGGTGGAAGCGGCGGCACCTCGACCACCCGCCTCCTGAGCACGCGCGGCAGCGCGATCGCCGAGGTGCGCACGAACCAGCTCTTCGTCACCGACACGCCCGCGCGCCTGGCCGAAGTGAGCGAACTCATCCGCAAGCTCGACGTGCCGGTGCGGCAGGTGCTGATCGAGGCGCGCATCGTCGAGGCCTCGGACACCTTCGGCAAGTCACTCGGCGTGAAGCTGGGCGGCGGGGCCACCGGCAAGAACGCCTCCTTCGGCACCAGCCCCACGGGCACAGACAACGCCTTCACCTCGTTCACCAGCAGCAACTTCGTGAACCTGCCGGCCGGCGATGCGGGCGGCACGGGCAACAGCGCGGGAGCCTTCTCGCTGTCGCTGTTCAACTCGAGCTTCACGCGCATGCTGAACCTGGAAATCTCGGCGCTGGAGGCCGAAGGCAAGGGCCGGCTGGTGTCGAGCCCGCGAGTGGTGACGGCAGACCAGACCAAGGCGCTGATCGAACAGGGCGAAGAGATCCCGTACCAGCAGGCCACTTCCAGCGGCGCGACGTCCATCTCGTTCCGCAAGGCCGTGCTCAAGCTCGAAGTGACGCCGCAGATCACGCCGGAGGGCAACATCATCCTCACACTCGATGTGAGCAAGGACGCACGCGGCGTCAACACCTCGGCCGGCCCGGCCATCAACACCAAGCATGTGCAGACCGAGGTGCTGATCGACAACGGCGGCACGGTGGTGATCGGCGGCATCTTCGAGCTGACCGAGACCAACGACGAATCGCGCGTGCCGGTGCTCGGCGAGGTGCCCTACCTGGGTGCGCTGTTCCGGTCGCGCGAGCGGGTGGTGAACAAGGTGGAGATGCTGGTGTTCATCACGCCGAAGATGATCGGACGCACCAACGCAGCGCCCTGACGCGGTGCCCTGAAGGCTGCCCCGTTCCGGGGCGCATGTGGCATGGAGCGTGCTTAGACCGTGCATGCCCGTCTCCAGCCCGTTTTCCGCCCGGCAATGAACGCCGTCGCTCCGCTTCCGCCCGCCGCAGTCGAGATCGTTGCGCTCAGCAAGCGCTACGCCCCCGGCACACCGGCCGCCGTCGACGCCATTGATCTGCGCATCGCCAGCGGCAGTTATTGCTGCCTGCTGGGCCCCTCGGGCTGCGGCAAGAGCACCACGCTGCGCATGATCGCGGGCCACGAGTCGGTCACCAGCGGCGACATCCTTCTGGACAACCGCAACATCACCAACCTGCCCGCGGCCATGCGCGGCACGGCGATGATGTTCCAGAGCTTCGCGCTGTTCCCGCACCTGTCGGCCACGGACAACGTGGCCTTCAGCCTCAAGATGAAAGGCGTCGGCAAGGCCGAGCGCCAGAAGCGTGCGCGCGATCTGCTGGCGCGCGTGGCAATGGGCCACCTGGCCGAGCGCAAGCCCGGCGAACTCTCCGGCGGCCAGCAGCAGCGCGTGGCGCTGGCGCGCGCGCTCATCACCGAACCGCGCGTGCTGCTGCTGGACGAGCCGCTCTCGGCGCTCGACCCGTTCCTGCGCATCCAGATGCGCGCCGAGCTGCGACGCTGGCAGAAGGAGCTGGGCCTGACCTTCGTGCACGTGACGCACTCACAGGAAGAAGCCATGGCGCTGGCCGACACGATGGTGGTGATGAACCACGGCGTGATCGAACAGGTCGGCTCGCCGCACGAGATCTACAACCACCCCGTCAACGAGTTCGTGGCGCGCTTCATGGGCGGCCACAACGTGATCGACACACCCGCCGGGCCGATCGCGGTGCGCAACGACCACATGCGGATCGCCGCGGGCTCGCGCGCCGATGGCCTTGCCGCAGCAGTCACCGACGTCGAGTACCAGGGCACCTACGTGCTGCTCGGCCTGGCGCTGGAAGCCGCCGCGCCGGAGCGCCGGAACGTGTCGGTGCTGCTGGGCGAAGCCGCCTTTCTCGCGAGCCCCTATGCGCAGGGCGAGACGGTTCGTCTGTCGTGGGCCGAGGCCGACGCGCGCGCGCTCACCGCGGCCCCCTGATCCTTTCCTTTTCCTTTCGTCCGCCACTTTTTTCTACGGAGACACTGCCATGACCGATCCCATCGACTCGTCCACCGGCGTCAAGCGCCGCGCCCTGCTGCAAGGCACCGCCGGCATCCTGGCCACGGGCATCGCGCCCTTCGTGCACGCACAGGAAAAGATCGTGCTGCGCTACCTGGGCACCGCGGTGAACCAGGACAAGGCCATCGCCGAGAAGTTCAAGGCCGACACCGGCATCGAGATCCAGTACGTGGCCGTGACCACCGACGACGTGACCAAGCGCGCCGTGACCGCGCCCAACAGCTTCGACCTGATCGACACCGAGTTCTTCTCGCTCAAGAAGATCGTGCCCACCGGCAACCTGAAGGGCATCGACACCAAGCGCGTGAAGAACGCTGCCAAGATCACCTCGCTGTTCACCAAGGGCGAAGTGGACGGCAAGAAGGTCGGCGACCAGGGCACGGCACCCATCAAGGTGATTTACCTCGAAGGCGAGAAGAGCAAGGTTTTTGCGAAGTCGCCGACGCAGTTCATGTCGCTGATTCCGACCACCTACAACGCCGACACGCTGGGCATCCGCCCCGACCTCATCAAGCGCCCGATCGGTTCGTGGGCCGAACTGCTGAACCCCGAATTCAAGGGCAAGGCCGCGATCCTGAACATTCCGTCTATCGGCATCATGGACGCCGCGATGGTGGTGGAGGCCAAGGGCATCCACAAGTACGCCGACAAGGGCAACATGACCAAGGCCGAGATCGACCTGACGATCAAGACCCTGATCGAGGCCAAGAAGGCCGGTCAGTTCCGCGCGCTGTGGAAGGACTTCAACGAGTCCGTCAACCTCATGGCCTCGGGCGAAGTGGTGATCCAGTCGATGTGGTCGCCTGCCGTCACTGCGGTGCGCGGCAAGGGCATAGCCTGCACGTTCCAGCCGCTCAAGGAAGGCTATCGCGCCTGGGCCTCGGGCTTCGGCCTGCCGGCCACGCTCTCGGGCAAGAAGCTCGATGGTGCGTATGAATTCATCAACTGGTTCCTCGACGGCTGGGCCGGCGCGTACCTCAATCGCCAGGGCTACTACAGCGCCGTGCTCGACACCGCCAAGACGAAGATGGAAGCCTACGAGTGGGCCTACTGGATGGAAGGCAAGCCCGCCGCGCAGGACATCAAGAGCCCGCAGGGCGACGTGATCGCCAAGGCCGGCGCGGTGCGCGACGGCGGCAGCTACGAGCAGCGCATGGGCGGCATCGCGTGCTGGAACGCTGTGATGGACGAGAACGAGTACATGGTGAGGAAGTGGAACGAGTTCGTCGCCGCGTGAGGGGGCTGGGCCCGTTCGCGAAACACCGCGGAACCGGCTTTACCGGGCCGCAGGTGTTGCCCCCGGTAGGGGGTTGGCGTAGCGACACGAAGTGCGCGAAGACTGGGGGCGAGCTTTGACTGTCAAGGCGTGGTGGCAGGCGGCGCCGTTCGCGCTGGTGTTTCTTCTGTTCTTTTTGATTCCGCTGGCGCTGGTCGCGATGGTCAGCCTGTGGAATTTCAACGAGTACGAGTTGATCCCGGCGGTCACGCTGCGCAACTACCTGAGCCTGTTCGAAGGCTGCTCGCACCTCACCGACAACGGCGACCTGTGCGTCACGCTCAACACGTACCTGAGCACCTTCAAGTTCTGCCTGCTGGTGTGGGGCATCACGCTGCTCATCGGTTTTTCGGTCGCGTACTTTCTCGCGTTCCATGTGCGCTCCTCGACCGTGCAGACGGTGCTGTTCGTGCTGTGCACCGTGCCCTTCTGGACATCGAACGTGATCCGCATGATCTCGTGGGTGCCGCTGCTGGGGCGCAACGGACTGGTCAACCAGGCGCTGATGGGCGCGGGCCTCGTGAACCAGCCGGTCGAGTGGCTGCTGTTCTCCGATTTCTCGGTGGTGCTGGCCTTCGTGCACCTCTACACGATGTTCATGATCGTGCCGATCTTCAACAGCATGATGCGCATCGACCGCTCGCTGCTCGAAGCGGCCAGCGACGCGGGCGCCTCGGGCTGGCAGACGCTCTGGAACGTGGTGGTGCCGCTGTCGCGCACCGGCATCCTGATCGGCTCGATCTTCGTCATCACCATCGTGATGGGCGACTTCGTGACCATCGGCGTGATGGGCGGACAGCAGATCGCCTCGATCGGCAAGATCATCCAGGTGCAGACCTCGTACCTGCAGTTTCCGCTGGCCGCGGCCAACGCGATGATCCTGCTGGCGGTGGTGCTGATGATCATCTGGGGGCTCACGCGGCTCGTTGATATTCGCAAGGAACTCTGACCATGCAGACGCCCATCAGCGCGCAGCGCGCCCCCGGCTTCTGGCCCCTGGCGTTCGTGTTTGCCTTGTTCGTGCTGTTCCTCTACGGCCCGATGATCACGATCTTCGTGTTGAGCTTCCAGGGCCCCGAGGGCGGCCTGACCTTTCCGCTGCGCGGCGTCTCGCTGCACTGGTTCTACAAGCTGGCCGAGGGCTTGGGCACCGTCGACATCGGCGCGGCCTTCAGGCGTTCGCTGGCGCTGGGCGCGGTGGTGATGGCCTTCACCGTGGTGCTGTCGGTGCTGGCCGGGCTCGCGTTCCGCAAGAAGCTCAAGGGCGGCAACGCGCTGTTCTTCGTCACGGTGGCGAGCCTGATCATGCCGTCGATCATCATTTCGCTCGGCATCGGCCTGCAGTTCCGGCTGCTCGATACCGGCATCAAGGGCGTGCTCACGGCCATGGACGCGACCACGCTGCTCGAAGGCTATGGCACAGCGCTCGGCCTTTTCAGCTCCGCCCTCGGCGCGCACCTGACGTGGACCCTGCCCTTCGGCCTGCTGATCATGTTCGCCGTGTTCAACCGCTTCAACCCGGCGTATGAAGAAGCCGCGCGCGACCTCGGCGCCACGCCGTGGCAGACCTTCCGCTTCGTGGTGCTGCCGCTGATCGGCCCCTCGATCGTGGGCATCGGCATGTTCGGTTTCACGCTCTCGTGGGACGAGATTGCCCGCACCTCGCAAGCCATCGGCGACGTCAACACGCTGCCGCTCGAGCTGCAGGGGCTGACCTCGACGGTCACCACGCCGTCGATCTATGCGCTGGGAACGGTGACCACCGTCGTCTCGCTGCTGGTCATGGCGGTGGCGCTGGGCGCGGCTTCGCTGCTGCGGCGGCGCGCCATTCGGCCTATGTGAGTGTTTTCCTACAGCCGCCTAAAATCGCGCTCCAACAAAGCGCAAGCGAGAGAGAGGCGGACATGCTCGACAAACTGAACGATTTCACGGGGAGCCACGGCGAGCTGCAGCGCGGCCGAGGCCTCGTCACCGGAACCATCGCCCTGAGCCTGGGCATCCTGTGCTTCCTCGGCGTGCTGGCCTTCCACTTTCCGCAGTACCTCACCACGCCCGAGCTGCGCAAGAGCTACAACGTCGACGTGATGCGCTACATCCTGCTCACGGCGCTGGTCATCTCGGGCGGGCTCTCGCTGGTCAACATCATCTTCAACCGCTCGCGCTGGCTCTCGTCGGCCGCGTTCCTGCTGGTGGCAGCCTCCGCGCTGCTCGGCGGACACAAGGTGCCGGTGCACGACTTCGCGGACAACACGCCGTACATCGGGCTGGACTGGTTCATCCTCGACCTGCTGGGCTCGTCGCTGATCTTCATCTTCATCGAGAAGCTGTTCGCGCTGCGGAAAGACCAGCCCGTGTTCCGCGCCGAGTGGCAGACCGACTTTCATCACTTCGTGGTGAACCACATGATCGTGGGCTTCGTGCTGCTGGCCACCAACCTCATGGTGCACAAGCTCTTCGGCTGGGCGGCCAACGACGGCATCCGCGGCTGGGTGGGGAACCTGCCGTTCTGGGCGGGCATCCTGCTGATCATTCTGGTGGCCGACCTTGTGCAGTACTGGACGCACCGCGCGTACCACGAGGTGCCCGTGCTCTGGCGCCTGCACGCGGTGCACCACAGCGTCAAAAGCATGGACTGGATGGCGGGTTCGCGCCAGCACATCCTGGAGTTGCTGATCACGCGCACGCTGGTGCTCGCGCCGATCTACGTGCTGGGCTTCAGCAAGGAAGTGATCGACGCCTACATCGTGGTGGTCGGCTTCCAGGCGGTGTTCAATCATTGCAACGTGAGCGTGCGGCTCGGCCCGCTGCGCTACATCATCGTCACGCCCAACTTCCACCACTGGCACCACAGCCAGGACATCGAGGCGCTCGACAAGAACTATTCGGCGCACTACGCCTTTCTCGACTACATCTTCGGCACCGCGGTGAAGAGCACCAAGCTCTGGCCCGAAAAATACGGCGTGCTGGGCGACTACGTGCCCAACGGCTTCTTCAAGCAGTTGAAGTTCCCGTTCGTCTGGAAAGGATGATGCGGGCCACTCTTCGCGCCGCCGCGCTCGTGGCCGTGGCGGGTGCCGCGCTGCTGCTTTCGGCCTGCGCCACCCGGGTCGACATGCCCTCCAAGGACAACGGGCTGCGCCTGCGGGTGCAAAGCTCGGTCATCGCGCCGGGCAACGGCGGCGAGCTCATCACAGCCAGCGCGCTGGAGCCCGGCGACATCCTGCTGAGCTCGATTGCCACGGTCAATTCCTTCGGTATCCGGCTGGGCACCTTCTCGCCGGTGAGCCATGCGCTGCTGTATCTGGGCGACGGGCTGATCGCCGAGGCCGTGGGCACCGGCGTGCGCGCACGGCCGCTGGCCGACGTGGTGGCCGAAGAACAGATGGTGGTGGCCTTTCGCGTGCCGGGCCTCGACGACGCGGGCGTCGCGAAGCTGCGCACCTGGGCCAACTCGCAGGTCGGCACACGCTACAACACCACCGGCGTGCTGCTGAACGCGCCCTTCGTGCTGAACCGGCGCCTCTGCGAGCTGCCGCTGATCCCGTCCTCGGTGAGCAACTTCTGCATCAGCGGCATGGCCATGGTGCAGCTGGGCGCGAGCCGCGACGACCAGTTCTTCTGCTCGCAGTTCGTGCTCGAGGCCTACCGGCAGGCGGGCGTGCCGATCACCGCGGCCGATCCGCGCTGGGTGAGCCCGGCCGACCTGCTGCACATGCGCGAGGGCGACGTGCCCTCCATCGCCGCGACGCAGCCGCTGCGCTACATCGGGCACCTGAAGTACAACGCGCCGCCGATCCTGGCGGCGGATGGGCCCTGACCGCTTTGACGACTGCTGCTTTCCAGTTCGATGTCGTCGTGGTCGGCGCCGGTGCGGCCGGGCTGTTCTGCGCCGGGGTGGCGGGCCAGCGCGGGCTCAAGGTGCTGCTGGTCGACCACAGCGAAAAAGTCGGCGAGAAGATCCGCATCTCGGGCGGCGGGCGGGCCAATTTCACCAACCGCGACCTCGACGTGCGCGCCCCGCAGCGCCACTTCATCGGCGACAACCCGAATTTCTGCCGCTCGGCGCTGTCGCGCTATGCGCCGCAGCAGTTCATCGAGCTGGTGCAGAAGCACGGGATCGCCTTTCACGAGAAGCACAAGGGACAGTTGTTTTGCGACGGCTCCTCGCAGCAGATCGTGGACATGCTGCTGGCCGAATGCACAGCCGGCATGGTCACCCGGTGGCAGCCGTGCAAGCTGGGGGCCATTGCTTTTTCTCCGGTAACTGCTGATGCAGCGGGCGCTGGCAGCTATCGAATTGATAGCGATCGCGGCGTGATCGAGACACCCAAGCTGGTGATCGCGACCGGCGGCCTGTCGATTCCCCAGATCGGCGCCAGCGACTTCGGCTACCGCCTTGCAGAGCAGTTCGGCCTGCGCGTGGTCACGCCCCGCCCGGCCCTCGTGCCGCTGACTTTCGGCGGTGAAGGCTGGGCGCCGTATGCCGAACTGGCAGGGCTGGCGCTGCCGGTGCGGATCGAAACCGGGGCCAAGAAGGAAAAGATGGCTTTCCTCGAAGACCTGCTGTTCACCCACCGCGGCCTTTCGGGCCCGGCGGTGCTGCAGATTTCGAGCTACTGGAAGCCAGGCGCCCCGCTCACCATCGATTTCGCACCCGGCACGGACGTGGCCGAGGCGCTGGGCGAGGCCAAGCTCCGCTCGAAGAAACGCATCGCCAATGAACTGGCTGCGCTCGTGCCCTCCCGGCTGGCGGACGCATGGGTCGGGCAGGACCCAGCCCTGCAGCGCCCCGTCAACGAAGCGGCCGACAAGGCGCTCGCGGCGCTGTCCGAGCGCATCGCCCGCTGGCAGATCACCCCGAGCGGTACTGAGGGCTACAAGAAGGCCGAAGTCACCGCCGGGGGCGTCGACACCCGCGATTTGTCGTCCCAAACGATGGAATCGAAGCAACCGGGCCTGTATTTCATCGGCGAAGTGGTCGATGTGACGGGTTGGTTGGGCGGATACAACTTCCAATGGGCCTGGGCGAGCGCTCATGCGTGCGCCACAACCCTCTGAAGCGAGAAGGTAAAGGGTCTTTTCCAGAACACCGCGGAACCGGCTTTGCCGGGCCGCCAGTGTTGCCCCCGGCGAGGGGGAAGGAGGAGCGACACGAAGTGCGCGCAGCCTTGGGGAGTGCTATACTCGCGGGCTAACTTTTGGCCTTCCCTCAACGGCCACCAAAGATTTCAGTTGAGGAACCCCGGCTTTGGGCCTCGATCTCCCCGAGCCAACTTCAGTTCAACGATTCATCAATGACCACCATCCGCGTTAAAGAAAACGAGCCCTTCGACGTCGCTCTGCGTCGCTTCAAGCGCACCATCGAAAAGCTCGGCCTGCTGACCGACCTGCGCGCCCGCGAGTTCTACGAAAAGCCGACCGCCGAGCGCAAGCGCAAGAAGGCAGCCGCCGTCAAGCGCCACTACAAGCGCGTGCGCAGCATGCAGCTGCCCAAGAAGCTGTACTAAGCAACACCTGCGGGCAGCCGGCCCTCGACGAAAGTCACCGCCAGCGCCCCGTTGCCTCAGCCGCGCCAGGGAAACCTGCCGCGGCTTTTGTTTTTCCGAAAGGCTGACATGACACTCAAAGAACAGATCACCGAAGACATGAAGACGGCGATGCGCGCCAAGGACTCCGAGCGCCTGGGCACCATCCGCCTCCTGCTCGCCGCCCTGAAGCAAAAGGAAGTCGACGAGCGCGTGGAGCTCGACGACGCCATGGTCGTGGCCATCGTCGACAAGATGGTCAAGCAGCGCAAGGACTCGATCGCCGCGTTCACCACCGGCGGCCGCACCGACCTCGCCGACAAGGAAGCCGCCGAGATCAAGGTGATCGAGGGCTACCTGCCCCAGCGCATGAGCGCCGAGGAAACCACCGCCGCAGTCAAAGCCATCGTGGCCGAGCTGGGCGCCAGCGGCCCCGGCGACATGGGCAAGGTGATGGGCGTGGTCAAGACCCGCCTGGCCGGCAAGGCCGACATGGGCCAGGTGAGCGCAGCGGTCAAGGCCGCCTTGACGGGCGCCTGATGAGCGACAGCAGCAACCCCTCCGCCACGATCCCCAAGGCCTGCGCCTGCCTGGTCGACGCAAGGGGTCGGCTGCTGGTCTTCCGCCACCCCGAAGACGGCAACATGCAGTTGCCCAAGGGCACCATCGAGCCCGGTGAATCGCCCGAGGTGGCGGTGCGGCGCGAGCTGCTCGAGGAGTCGGGCATCGACTTCACGGGCGAGCTGCAGCCGCTCGGCACGCTGGATCGCGAATGCGAGGCCGGCGTCGAGGGCAACACGCACCGCCATCCGCAGCTGTGGCACCTGTTCCTGATGCGCGCCGACGCGCCGCTGCCCGAGACCTTCGAGCACATGGCCACCGGCAGCCCCGAAGAAGAGGGCCTGGTGTTTTCCTTCCGCTGGCTTGATGCCGACGACGCGCTCGACGACTTCGCGCTGCCCTACCGCCAGACCATCGAGCGCGTGCGCGCCGCCCTGCTGCCCGTCGCCTGATTGATTGGTCGGCCGGTCGCCGGTCAGGCTACGGCGCGAACCGTCATGTACCCGCCCAGCAGCGCCAGCCCGATCAGGAAGCAGCGCTTGAACACCGCCACCGGCAGCTTCTGCCGCAGCCACGTCCCGATGACCATGCCGCCGATGGCCGGCACCAGCATCGCGACCGAACTGCCCACCGCCGCCATCGGATAGCCCCCGTTCCCCGCCAGCCCGATGCCCAGCACGATGGTCGAGGTGGTGAACGAAATCCCCATCGCCTGGATCAGCGAATCGCGCTGGAAGCCCAGCGCCTGCAGGTAAGGCACGGCCGGCAACGTGAACACGCCGGTCACCGCCGTCACCAGCCCCGTGGCTGCGCCCACCAGCGGCCCCAACCACCATTCATGCGCTTCGGGCGCATGCAGCTGCCGCCCCGTGAGCCCCCAGAGCGCATAGGCCACCAGCGCCACGCCGAGCGCCACCGACGCCCACGCGCCCCCCGGCGCACCGAGCCACAGCGCCCCGCCCAGCGTGCCCACCACGATCCCCGCCTGCATGCCGCCGATGCGCCGCAGCACCGATCCGAAGCTTGCGCGCGGCCCGGTCTGCCAGATGTTGGTGACGAGCGAGGGCACGATCAGCAGCGCGGCCGCCCGCACCGGCGCCATCCACAGCGCGAGCAGCGCCATCGACACCGTCGGCAGCCCGAGCCCGATCACGCCCTTGATCACCCCGGCCAGAAGAAATACGGCGGCAGCCGCGGCCCAATGGCCCGCCGTCAGTTCGTTGGAAAAAATCGTCATTGCCGCCGAGTCTGCAGACCGGACGCGCCACTGAAAATGCGGCATTCGCGCACCCAGCCTCAGGCACAGGCTGAGGCCGGCGTGCTACCTTGCGGCCCACCATGCGATTCGATCTCACCGACCTGCGCCTGTTCATCCACGTCGTCGAGGCCGGCAGCCTCACGGCCGGCGCGGAGCGCTCGCACATGACGCTCGCCTCGGCCAGCCAGCGCGTGCGCGGCATGGAAGACGCGCTCGGCAGCCCCCTGCTCACCCGCCACGCGCAGGGCGTGCGCCCCACCGAGGCCGGCCGCACGCTGCTGCACCATGCGCGCGTCGTGCTGCAGCAGATGGAGCGGCTGCGCGGCGAACTCGGCGAATACGGCCAGGGTTTGAAGGGCCACGTGCGCTTCATGTGCGGCACCTCGGCGCTGACCGAGCACCTGCCCGAGGTGCTGAGTCGCTTTCTCGCGGAGCACCCGCGCATCTCGGTCGACCTCGAGGAGCGCCCGAGCCCCGACACCGTCGATGCGCTGCGCGCGGGCTTGTGCGACATCGGCATCGTCTCGGATGCCATCGACAGCGAAGGCCTCGAATGCCATCCCTTCCGTCGCGACGACCTCGTGCTCGTGATGCCGCGCGGCCATGCGCTGGCCGGGCGCCGGCGCGTGAAGCTGGCCGAGGTGGTCGACAACGAATTCGTGGGGCTGCCCGCGGACACCGCGCTGCAGCAGCTGCTGACCGGCCACGTCCGAGCCCTCGGCAAGCACCTCGCCTACCGCGTGCGCGTGCGCAACTTCGAGGCGGTGTGCCGCATGGTCGAGTACGGCATCGGCGTGGGCATCGTGCCGCAGACCGCGGCCGAGCGCTGCGCCCGCTCGATGAAGATCGCGCGCGCCTCGCTTGCCGATGCCTGGGCCGAACGCACGCTGATGGCCTGCGTGCGTTCGTCGGAAGACCTGCCGATCAACGCACGGCGCATGCTGGAGCACCTGATCGCGAAGGATTGATCGAAATGCCGCAGACCATCGAGACAGGAAGAGCGAAACGTCTCTTACTGCTTGCCCACCTATTTTCATGACCCCCGGGAGAGTCATATGTCTGCAGCAATACTCAGTGCCAGCGATGTTGTTGTTCTCTCTGCCGAGAGCGTGCAGAGCAAGGATGACGACGACGTTGTCCAGTTCAATGTTTCCTTCGTCAACGAACTACTTCGCCAATTGCTGAGAATGTCCGAGATTTCTCACGACGCGCTCACAAGCTACTACGTTGACTACTACCTCGCGCAAGTGGAGAACGGCGGATTCGCTCAATTTGTCTACAACACGAACTGGAATGCGCGAATCGTCATGCTTGTGAAGGAAGGCCTAGCCGCAATGCGTGCAAAGCGGCACCTGGCGCTCTTCGAGAAGGGCGAGTGGCTCGTCTCGAACGAGCCATCCAAGCTCAGAAGATTTCTCTCTGGCGAGTTCTTCGGCGTCAACCCTGAACGCGATCGGTTCGATGCAATCACAAATCAGTTCTACGCCTTGAACAAGAGGGAAAACCTCACGAAGCTGAACGCGGCATGGCTCAAGTCTCGTCCTGGCTCATGCGTCGTCCCGATGGAAAACATAAGGCAAGAGATTCAACGAAGGGCGTCGGCCATTGCGGATCGGCCCGCAAGGCAGGCAGAAGCGCTTGCCAAAGCCCCGCGCATCACGAAGCTCATCCATGCACTGTGCGAAGAAGCCGGACACAAGCTGGATCGCATCACGATGGGCGACCCGCGCCACGAGCATGAGGGGCGACGGTGCATGGCCTGGCACTTCCTTACCGACAAGGGGCAGCACTACATGGTGGAGAGTGGCGGCAAGGCGATCATGTTCGAAGACGAGCGACACGAGCGAGTGACGGAAATACCCGCGAAACCCGCCGGAGCAATCTGACCTCTATCGAACGGAGCCTCCGCTGAAGGCAAGTGAATTTCGGTCCGTCGAGCCGATCAGGCAGTCAATGCGAAGCGCCGCTGCCCCTAGGGCATGACACCGGCCGCCCCTGCCGCGCCCGCGCCGCCACGAAGGCATCGAAGGCCTCGCTGCTGGTCTTCTGCGGCACGTAGCCGAAACGCTCCTTCAGCGCGGTGTTGAGCAGCACCGGCCGGTAGCGCAGGAAGTCCAGCTGCTCCGGGCCGTAGCGGCTGACACCCAATGCAGATCCCACCGCGAGCGCCGCCTTGAGCACCCCGGCCGGCCAGTCGGCCGCTTGCTTGCCGAGGCGCGACGCGATTTCGTGGATGGTGAGCGCGCCATCGCCCGCGAGGTTGTAGCAACCGGCCGGCGCGTCACCGAGCGCATGCGCGATGGCGCCCGTCACGTCCTCGTCCCACACGAACACGAACGGGCTCGCGCTGCCGCGAATGGCGATCAACCGCTTCTTCTCGAACAGCGCGGTGATCTGGTTGTCGACCCGCTCGCCGAGGATGGTGCCGATGCGCAGCACCGTCTGCGCGAGCGCGGGGTGCGCCGCGCGACAGTCCGCGAGCATCTCTTCCACCTGCCGCTTGTGGTCGGCGTACGCGAACACCGGGTTGCCGCGCAGCGGCTGCGATTCGGTGATCCACGCCGGGTTGTCCGCGTGATACCCGTAGGCCGCGCCGCTGGACGACACCACGATGTGCCGCACGCCCTGCGCCACGCAGGCCTCGAGCACGTTGCGCGTACCACCCACATCGACCGAATGCTCGAAGGCACGGTTCGAATCCTTGCCCGGCGTGACGATGGAGGCCAGGTGCACGACGGTGTCGATGGCGTATTCGGCAAGCGTGTCGCCGATGCCCGCATCGCGCACATCCTGCTGGCGATAGACCACGCCCGGCAGTTGTCGCTCGGCAGGCACCTCGCGGACATCGAGCGCCACCAGGACCTCGAGCGACGCCTCCACCAGCGCAGCCAGCACGCCACGCCCCAGGAACCCATCACCTCCCGTCACGAGCACACGGCGCGCACTCATGGCGTCGCGGGCTTGCGCCCCCACCAGCTCGCCAGCGCAAGGCCCGCGATGATGTCCCAAAAACCCCACACGCCGGCCACCACCGCCATGCCGCCGAGCCCGCCGAAGAAGCTGAAGATCAGCACCAGCCCGAGCCCTGCGTTGCGGATGCCCACCTCGATCGACACCGCGCGCCGGTCGTAGTCGCCCAGCCCCGAGAGCCGCGCGCACAGATACCCCGTGCCGAATGCGAGCGCATCGTGGATCACCACCGCCAGCAGCACCAGCCCCACGTAGTCGAGAAAAAAGCGCCAGTTGCCCGCGATGGCGCCGACGATGAAAGCGATCAGCGCGAGAAAACTCAAGATGCGCGCCGGCTTCTTGATGCGCGCCGTGAGCCGCGGCAGCTGGTGCGCGCAGGCCACGCCCAGCACGAACGGAATGCCGATGATCATCACGATGTGACCCAGCATGTCGAGCGGGTCGAGCGCAATCGTCTTGAGCAGCGCCGAGGCCGTCGGATGCAGCCCGCCCCAGAACGCGAAGTTGAGCGGCATGACGACGATGGAAAGCGCATTCGAGATCGCCGTCATCGACACCGACAGCGCCACGTTGCCGCCCGCGCGGTGCGTGAGGATCTGCGAGATGTTCCCCGGCGGGCAACAGGCCACCAGGATCATGCCCAGCGCAATGCTCGGCCCCGGCTTCAGGATGAGCGTGAGCGCAAAGGTCACGGCCGGCAGCACGATGAACTGCGCACCGATGCCCACCGCCATCGCGCCCGGCATGCGCGCCACGCGCTTGAAGTCGTCGATGCGCGTGTCCAGCGCAATGCCGAACATCAAAAAGCCCAGCACCACGTTGAGCAGCACCAGCGAGGCCGGGTTGAAGTGCAGGCGGATTTCGTCGACGGGCAGCATGGATGTGAAAGCCTCGTTCAGGGTGAGTCGGCCAGCGCCGCCGAGGCGCTGCGTACCGCCGCGCGGTAGGTGTCCTTGTGCACGTAGTACGCCATGCGTTCGAGCTGCAGGTATTTGTAGCCGCCCGACAGGTCGGGTGGCGGCCCCTGCACCGCCGCGCGCAACGCCGCGGCCTTGGGCGATCCGGCCGCTTTTGCGCGGAAGTAGCGCGCCAGCAATTCGGCCTGCTCGTAGCGCCCCTGCCAGCCGATGCCGCTCGCCTCGATCATCCCGAGCACGCCGATGCTCTCGAAGCGCGGCGAGAAGATGTTGAGGTACAGGCGCGGCGCCATGCCCTGCCAGTTGAGCAGCGCACGGTCGATGAACGGGTAGTGCAGCGCATAGCCGGTGGCGGCCAGGATAAGGTCGTAGTCGCGCGCGCTGCCGTCCTTGAAGTGCACCGTGCGCCCATCGAGCCGCGCGATGTCGCCGCGCACGCCGATGTCGCCATGCCCCACGTGGTGCAGCACCAGCGAATTCACGATGGGGTGCGACTCGTACATCCTGTAGTCGGGCTTCGGAAACCCGAAGCGCACCGGGTCGCCAGTAAACCACTTGAGCACCGTCGCATCGACCCGCTGCTTGAGCCACGGCGGCAGCGGCCGCTTGCCGCCCAGCGTGTCGGCCGGCTTGCCGAACACGTACTTCGGCACGAAGTAGTAGCCGCGCCGCACCGAAATGTCGACGCTCTTCGCGTAGTGCACCGCATCGACCGCAATGTCGCAGCCCGAGTTGCCCGCGCCGACGATCAGCACGCGCTTGTCCTTGAAGAGTTCGGCGTGCTTGTAGTCGCTGGTGTGCAGCAGCTCGCCATCGAAGCGGCCTTCGAACTGCGGGCGCTTGGGTTCGGCGAGCGTGCCGTTAGCGATGACCACGCCCCTGAATTCGGCCGTCTCGACGCGGCCGTCTCCCGCATCGACGCTCACCCGCCAGCGTGTGTCCGGCGCATCGCTCACCGGCTCCACGCGCAGCACGCGTGTGTCGAAGCGAAAGTGTTCCCGCAGCCCGAAGCGGTCGGCGAAGTCGCTGAAGTAGCGGCGCAGCTCGCGGTGGCTCGGATAGTCGGCCACCGTGTCGGCCATCGGGAACTCGGCGAACTCGGTCGTGCGCTTGCTGGAGATCAGGTGCGCCGAGTGATAGACCGTGGAGCGCGGGTTGTCGATGTCCCACAGCCCGCCCACGTCGCTGTGCGCCTCGAAGCCCTGAAAGGAAACACCGTGCTTCTGCAGGTTGCGCGCCCCGGCGAGGCCGGAAGGGCCGGCGCCGATGAGGGCGATCTTCTCGTGGGTGGGTGCGTCGTCTGCCATCAGGTGGGTGGATGTTTGTCGGAAAGACCGGGAATGGCGGTGGCACCGGTTTCGCCCACGCGCGGCTTGCGCGGTTGTCCGCGCAGCACTTGGTCGTGCAGTTTCTCGGGCAAGAGGTTCAGCAGCTTCGAGAGCCAGCCGATGCGCCGCGGCAGCACGATCTGTTCGCGCCCTGCACTCACGCCGGCAAGCAGTTGGTGCGCGGCCGCATCAGCTTCGAGCAGGCCCGGCATCGCGAAACGATTTCCCGCAGTGAGCGCCGTGCGGATGTAGCCCGGGCTGATCGTGTGCACGGTGAGACCCGTCTCGCGCAACTCGGCACGCAGGCTTTCGAGATAGCGGATCAGCCCCGCCTTGCTCGCGCAGTAAGCGCCATTGCCCGGCATGCCGCGCCAGCCCGCGATGCTGGCCACGCCGACCAATGCGCCACGTTGCTGCGCACGCATCGGCTTCACGAAAGGCTGGAAGGTGGTGGCCGCGCCGAGCAGGTTGATCTCCAGCATGCGGCGCAGCACCGCGAGGTCATCGGCCTCGGCCGTGTCGAAGCCGCCCGCCACGCCCGCATTGGCGATCACGAGGTCGGGCACGCCGGCCCTGGCCATCCAGTCGATGGCCATGGATTGCATCGCAGCGCTGTTCGATACGTCGGGCGTGTAGACCGCGCATCGCCCAGGAGCCAGCGCGGTGAGTGCATCGAGCCTCGCCACATCGAGCCCGACCAGCGCCACTTGCGCGCCACCCTCGATCAGCTCGTGCGCCAGTGCCTGGCCCAGGCCACCACAGGCTCCGGTGAGGACGACGTTGTGAAACGGAAGAGTCATGGGCAATGGATGAAGCAGCGAGTGGCAAAAACGCAGCCACTTTAGCCGCGCACCCCCACCGCACTCCCCGGCGTTTTCCCTTGCGCGGCGCGAGACGCTTCAGCTGACGTCCACCACCACCTGCCCCGGCGTCACGACGCTGATCACGCCGCCCCACACGCACTGCAGCGTGCAGCCATCGTGCAATGCAGGCATTCCACCGAACTGCACCATCGCGGCCCCGGGCATCCACGGCGCGGGCGTCACCGGCACGCAGGGCATCGGCGTCAACACACCAGCCGCAGCCGCCGTGGCCGATGCCACCGATGGATTGGCGGGACTGCGGCACATGCCGAAAGGCGTGATGTTCAGAAAGGGCACGCTGTCCTGCACGTTGCCCGGCGGCCCCGCGGGCATCGCGGCCGTCTTCGGCGTCGCGTTGAACGCCGAAGGCGCAAGCCCCATCGAGCACGAGACCTGGGCACCGCTGCACACCTGCTTGGGCATTCGCACGCTCCTTCGTCCTCGGACGATTTGCACCGGTTCCAGCTTAGCGACACCCCCGTGGAGTTCAAGCGCCAACCGGCCGATTCGCGCTCGGCTACACGGCCGATGGAGGTTCGTCGTACCTCCTGAGGTCTACGGCCGTTGGCTCGATTGCGCGCACCCAACCCCGGGAATATGGTTGCGCTCCCCGATACCGAGGGGATGCTTTTCGAAGGGTGCAAGGTGATCGACACAGCGCTTGATTTCATCGCCGACGAGGTCAATGCCCACCTGCGCAAGCGCACCGGCAGCGAACTCGGTGCCGTGGACATCGGCCCGCTGGTCGACGACCGCGGCAACTGGGTCGGCGTGGTCGACACCACGCGCCTCACGCTGTTCCAGATCGACGAAGAGCGCGTGCTGCGGGAGCAAATGCCCGAGCGTGCCATCGTCGCCGGCCGCGAAGTGATGTTGCCGCCTCCGCTCAAGCTCAACCTCGTGCTGCTGTTCTCGGGGCGCTTCCAGCAGTACGCACAGGCGCTGCGCACGCTCTCGCACATCATGGGTTTCTTCCAGGCAAGGCCGCTGTTCACGCCGGCGGACAGTCCTGCATTGCCGGTGGGGCTGGAGCGTGTTGCGCTCGATCTGCTGAGCTATGGACCCGAGCAGTTGAACCAGATGTGGACCTGCCTCGGTGCGAAGCATTTGCCGTCGGTCGTGTATCGCCTCCGGCTGGTGGCGCTGCAGGACATGGAGCCGATCGGCACGGGCATGCCCGTGACGTCGATTCAAACGACCTTGCACGGACGCTGAAGTCCATGGCCCGCATCGACTTCCACCCTCTCTGGACCGTCGAGGTGCAGCACGCCTTCTTCGGCGGCGCATGCGATGCCATCGAATTCCTCGTGCCGCCGTCCACGCAGCGCGCACTCGCAGGCGCACATGCCATCGCAAGACAACGCGAAGGCCACCTGCACATCCTCTACGAAGCCAACGAAAACGCGCTGCCGCTCTCGCCGCTCGCGGGCCGCAGTTTTCTCTTCGGCCTGCAACCGCGCGAGCCGTCGTTCGAACTCATCACCGTGCCCCAGGGCCTGCCATCCGGTGACACCGCACTCTGGCGCAATTCTCCCGATGCCGACGCACTCACCGGTCCCGCGGCAGTGCGAATGAGCGGCGAGCAGTTGCGCATCGAACCGCGCTCGTTGCAACGCCCGCTGACCGTGCGGCTCTTCGATGCCTCCGACACCCAGTGCGCGCAGGTCGTGCTCAACATCGGCGACGAAGCCTGGACTCCGTTGGGCCTGTTCACCCGCGGCACCTGGCGCATCGAGGAAGACGACGGCAACACGCCGCCCCAGAGCTGGCGCCTGCAGGTCGAGCCCGAACTCATCGGCGCTTGGGGACTGCTGGAACTGACGGTGGATGCCGGCCACATCGCCGACGGCCACGCCTTCACGCTCTCCTTCGCCGCGCGCAGCGACACGCTGCGCTACTACGTCGTGGCCAACCGCTTCGGCGAGGCCGAGTTCAACCAGGTCCAGGTGCTCGACAACGGCTTCGCCGCCGAGTCGCGCCCCGCGATCCAGTTCAACCGCGTATTGCCCGCCGCCTTTGGTGCCGGTCACCTGGCGCCCGGTTTGCTCGACCCCTCGGGCAGCGCGCGCATTGCCCTGTTCGAGGCCCAGGCCAGCGTCGCACGCCGCGTGCGCGGGCCGTCGGGGCTGGAACTGCACCGCAACGGCGACCTGCTGATCGGCAACCTGCCCCAGCCCGGCGCCGACCGCCCCGACGCGCAATTCGTCGTTCATCTCTCGCAATCCTGAACCACTTCCGCAGCACACACAGCAAAGGAGCCTTCGCCATGCCGACCTACCGCACGCCCGACGTCTACATCGAAGAAATCTCGGTCTTTCCACCTTCGGTGGCCGAGGTCGAGACCGCGATCCCGGCCTTCATCGGCTACACCGGGCAAGCCCGCAAGGTGAGCGCTGGCGACCTGGCCAACCGGCCGACCAAGATCTACAACTTCGCCGAGTACGAGCAGTACTTCGGCGGACCCGACACGCCCGACATCGGCGTGGCACTGGTGGCCGATGGTCCCGGCTTCATCGCCACGGTGACCCCGCCCGACCTCACGTACCTCATGTACTACGCGGTCAAGATGTTCTTCGACAACGGTGGCGGCAAGTGCTACATCGTGTCGGTGGGCGGCTATGCCGATGCCATCGAGCTTGCGGACTTCACCGACGGCCTGGATGCCGTCGCGCTGGAGGACGAGCCCACGCTGCTCGTGTGCCCCGAGGCCATTCAACTCGGCGGCACGGGCTACGACACGATGTCGCAGAACATGCTGATCCAGTGCGGCACGCTGAAGGACCGCTTCGCGATCCTCGACCTGTTCGGGGGCGACGCGCCGCAGGACAACGCGGCGCTGACCGCCAACCGCGCGCGCATCGGCAACAACAACCTGAAGTACGGCGCGCTGTACTACCCGTTCCTGCGCTCCAGCTTCAACCATGCGGTGATGGGGCTGGGCACCAACGTCAACGTCACGATCGGCGGCGGTGCCGCGGCGACGCTCGACACCCTGCAGACCACCGCCACCGCCGCCTTCAACGCCGCCAAGGCCGCGCTGCTCGACCACTACATCGTGCTGCCGCCCAGTGGCGCAGTGGCCGGCGTGTATGCCGCCACGGACACGGCCCGCGGTGTCTGGAAGGCCCCCGCCAACGTCGGCCTGGCCGATGTGGTGGAGCCGACCGTGCGCCTGGACAACGCGCGCCAGGACGAGCTCAACGTCGACGCCACCACCGGCAAGTCGATCAACGCGATCCGCGCATTCGCCGGCAAGGGCACGCTGGTGTGGGGTGCGCGCACGCTGGCCGGCAACGACAACGAATGGCGCTACGTGCCGGTGCGGCGCTTCTTCAACATGGTCGAGGAGTCGGTCAAGAAGAGCACCTACTGGGCCGTGTTCGAAACCAACGACGCCAACACCTGGGTCAAGGTGCGCGGAATGATCGAGAACTACCTGACGCAGAAATGGCGCGAGGGCGCGCTCGCGGGCGCCACCATCAAGGACGCTTTTTTTGTGCGCTGCAGCCTGGGCACCACGATGAACGCGCAGGACATCCTGGAAGGCCGCATGAACGTCGAGATCGGCATGGCCGCGGTGCGGCCCGCCGAATTCATCGTCCTCAAGTTCTCGCACAAGCTGCAGACCAGTTGATCGCGATCGATTGAACGAACCCTCAAGGAGCCGACGCCATGCCGCAGCAATACCCTCTTCCCGTCTTCCACTTCACCGTCCAGTGGGGTGGCACCCGCCTGGGCTTCTCCGAAGTGAGCGGGCTCACGCAGGAGAACCAGGCCATCGAATACCGCGACGGCTCGTTCCCCGAGTACTCGTCGATCAAGATGCCGGGCCTTCGCAAGTTCAGCAACGTGACGCTCAAGCGCGGGATCATCAAGGCCGACAACGACTTCTTCAAGTGGCTCTCGACCGTCAAGCTCAACCAGGTGGAGCGGCGCGACGTGGTGATCTCGCTGCTCAATGAAGAGCATGCGCCGGTGATGACCTGGAAGATCCACAACGCCTTCCCGGTGAAGGTGGAAGGGCCGGGCCTGAAAGCCGCGGGCAACGAGGTCGCGATCGAGTCGATCGAGATCGCGCACGAAGGGCTCGAGCTGCAGAACGACTGACGCACGCACGCACGTCCCCGTCATGTTCACGCCTCCTCTCGGCTTCCACTTCAAGGTGGAAGTGCTTGGCATCACGCCCGCTGCGGACGACCTTCGGTTCATCGAGGTCGGCGGTCTCGCACTCGAGATCGCCACCGAGGACATGCCCGAAGGTGGCGAGAACCGCTACGTGCAGCGCTACCCCGGCGTGGCGAAGTACGGCGACCTGGTGCTCAAGCGCGGTCTGCTGAAAGACAGCGAGGTGTGGAACTGGGCGCGCCAGTGCATCGAGGAGCTGGACATCACGCCGCACGACGTGGATGTGACGCTCCTGAACCCGGAGCACGAGCCGCTCATGACGTGGCATGTGGTGGGCGCCTTTCCGACGAAATGGTCGATTGCCGATCTCAATGCATCGGCCAACACCTTCGTCGTCGAGACGCTGACGCTGACCTACAAGTATTTCCGGCTCGACAAGAGCTGAAAGAGGAGCACGCCATGCCCATCGTCGTCGATGAAGTGGTGATCACGGTCGAGGTCGGCAATGCGGCCGGCGGCGGGACCGCGACACCGCCTGCGCCGGCGGACGACCGGCAGGCGTTGGTGGCGGAGTGTGTCGAGCGGGTGCTCGAGATTCTTCGCGATCGGGAGGAGCCTTGAAATGACGCCCCGATTTCTTGTTCATCGCAGCAGGGAGCATTCAGGGCGCGATCACGCCGACGGGGTACCTTGCTCCGCGAATGTCCCCCGGCCTGCGGCCTCCTCCTTGATTTCGCTGCGCAAGGCACCCCATCGGCGTGCTCGTTATCCAGAGCAGTCGTTGATCGGCCAGCACCACGCACATGCCCCGAGATGGAGCCACTGACATGCCCTCCGGACATCTCGAGAAACTGCTGGTCCAGGCGTTCACCACGCCGGACTGCGCCACCGGCAGCCAGATCGACACCTTCGAGTCGTACGTGAACCCGAACGAGATCACGCTCGCCTACGAGATGGAGTACGACGCCGCGCAAGGCTCGGGCACCACCGGCAGCCGCATGGACTTCAAGAAGGTCAAGCCGGGCGACATGTCCCTGAACTTCTTTCTGGACGGCACCGGCGCCAACGGCGTGAAGATCGATGTGCAGCAGCAGGTCGAGAAGTTCCAGACCGTCACCGGCTACAACGGCGACATCCACCGGCCCAACTACCTGCTGGTGGCGTGGGGCACGATCCAGGTGAAGCGCTGTGTGCTCAAGAGCGCATCGATTGCGTACAAGCTCTTCAAGGCCGACGGCACGCCGCTGCGCGCAACCATCGCCGCCACCTTTGTCGATGCGGTGGAAGACCAGACGCGCGTCGCGCTCTCGCAGGATTCGTCGCCCGACCTTACCCATGTGCGCGTGCTGCGCGCCGGCGACACGCTGGCGGCCCTGTGCGCGCAGATCTACGGCGACCCCGCGCTCTACCTGAAGGTGGCGCGCGCCAACAACCTCGACGGCGTGCGGCATCTTCCGGCCGGCACGCGCGTGCGCTTTCCGCCGCTGCGCAAGTAGGCGGAGGACGAACACCACCATGCCCAACGCCGTCGCCGCCCCTCCTCCCGCGCCCGCCAAGCCCGCGGAGCGCACGCTGCCCATCAAGGCCGAGCATCGCGAGTTCACCGTCAAGGTGAACGGCCAACCGGTGCCACGCGAGCACGCGCTGCATTCGGTGAGCGTGGTGGCCACGGCCAACCGCATCGCTTCGGCGCAGCTCGCATATGTCGATGGCGCGGCAGGTTCCGGCGACTTTCCGCTCGGCAAGCTCGACCTGGTGAAGCCGGGCGGCACGATCGAGATCCTGGCCGGCAGCGGGGCCGATCCAACGCTGGTGTTCAAGGGCGTGATCGTCGGCCAGCGGCTGCGCATCCGCGAAGCCTCGTCGTCGATGCTGGTCATCGACTGCCGCCACGCGGCGATGAAGCTCGCGCAGGTGCGCCGCAGCGCGAACTTCTTCGACCAGACCGATGGCGATGTCATCGAGTCGCTGCTGGGCACGGCCGGTGTCGATGTGGAGGTCGATGCCACCACGGTCACGCACAAGCAACTCGTTCAGCACGACTGCACCGACTGGGATTTCATCGTCACCCGGGCTTCGGCCAACGGGCGCATGGTCTTCACGCGCGGCGACAAGCTCGCGGTGAGCGAACCGAAGATCGGCGCTGCGGCGGTTCAGCTGCAGTTCGGTGCGACGCTGCTCGAGTTCGATGGCGGCATCGACGCGCGCATTCAGGCGCAGGCCGTCAAGACCGTGAGCTGGAACGCGGCCGACCAGGCGGTCGAGGAGCAGGAAGGCGAAGCACCCGCCTTCAAATCCACCGGCAACTTCCAGGCCGACGCATTGGCCACCGATGCGGGATCGGACACCGTGCTGCTGCCCCACACCACCCTCGACGCCCCCGAAGGCGTGGCGCTCGCGAGCGCGGTACGGCAGCGCGCGGCGGTCGATCTTGCAAGCGGCCGCGCGATGTGCGTTGGCATCGCGACCATCCAGCCCGGCGACACCGTCAAGCTCGGCGGCGTGGGCGACCGCTTCAGCGGCGATGTGCTCGTGACCGGCGTGCGGCAAGTGTTCGACACGCAGAAGGGCTGGAAGACGCACCTGCAGTTCGGCAGCGCCGAGCCCGACCCTGCGCTGCGGGAGCGCCTGCAGCGCCAGCGCACGGCCGACCTGCTGGCGCCTGCTGCCGGCCTGCAGCTTGGCGTGGTCACCGACAACGAAGACCCGCAGGGCGAGTTCCGCGTGCGGGTGCGGATGCCGCTGGTGAACGGTGGCGACGACGGCGTCTGGGCCCGTGTGGCGGCGGCCGATGCGGGCAGCAACCGGGGTCTCTTCTTCCGCCCCGAGATCGGCGACGAAGTGCTCGTCGGTTTCCTGGACGACGACCCGCGCCACCCCGTGGTGCTGGGCATGCTCCACAGCAGCGCCAAGGCTGCGCCGCTCGCGCCGGGCAACGACAACCACGTCAAGGGTTACACGAGCCGCAGCGGCATCACGCTCGCCTTCGACGACGAGAAGAAATCGCTCACGCTCGCCACGCCCGCAGGCAACACGCTGGTGCTGGACGACCAGAGCGGCGGCATCACGATCAGCGACAGCAACGGCAACAAGATCGTGATGTCGCGCGACGGCATCGCCATCGAAAGCGCCAAGGCCTTCTCGGTGAAGGCGAACACCGAGATGAAGTTCGAGAGCATCGTCAGCACCGACGTGAAAAGCATCGGCGTGGTCAAGGTCGCGGGCTCCGCGCTGCAATTGGGCTGAGGGACAAGGCCATGGACGACACCCCGCTCTTCCTAGGTCGCGGCTTCGGCTTTCCGCCCTCGTTCTCGAACGGCCAGGTGCGCATGGTCGAGGACGAGGTGGACATCCAGGAGAGCCTGAGCATCCTGTTCGGCACGGCGCCGGGCGAACGCGTGCTGAACGCCAAATTCGGGCTGGACATGGCGCCGCTGCTCTTCGAGCCGCTGGGCACCACGCTGCGCACGCTGCTCGAAGACCGCATCACGACCACGCTCCTGATCCACGAGCCGCGCATCCGGGTGCTCGCGCTGGCAGTGGACGATTCGCGCGCGTTCGAGGGGGTGCTGCAGATCCGGCTCGACTACACGGTGCGCAGCACCAACACCCGCTTCAACCTCGTGTTCCCCTACTACCTGGGCGATGCGAACGAGTTGCGTGAACGCGTGGTGCCCACGCTGCCGGCGAGGAGCTGAGATGGCCGCACAAGACCTCCTCGACGCCTTTGCCGCCGCGCCCGGCACGGCGCAGGCCGAGCGCGACGACCCACGCCTCGCGCCCGCGTCCACGCCCATCGACGACCGCAGCACGGCGCAATTGCTGCAATCGCTGCATGCGTTGGCGGGGCTGGTCCAGCATCACGAGCAGTGGCCGGTGTCGGCGACGCCGGGCAATTGGCAGCCCTACCTTCCCTCCGGCGACATCGCCACGCTCGAAGCGCTGGTGCAGAGCACCGATGGCAAGCAGCCGCCGCACCACGGCCTGCTGATCGCGTTCCTCCAGTTGCTGGCCCGGCCGCAGGCGCGGCTGAACGACTTCACCGCGCAGCACCTGAACTACCAGATGCAGCGCGTGCTGGGTTTCGCACCCCGGGGGCCGCAGCCGGACCGGGCGCACCTCGTCTTCGAACTCAAGAAGGGCGCGGCACCGGTGGAGATCGCGGCGCCGCAGCTGTTCTCGGCAGGCAAGGATGCGACCAAGGTCGAGCAGTTGTTTGCACCGGTACATCCCACCGTGGTAGGCCGCGCGCGGGTGGCGCGGCTCGCGAGCATCGTGCGCAATGGGCAACGGCTGTTGTTCGCGCCCGTGGCCAATTCGGCCGATGGGCTCGGCACGCCGCTGTCTCCCGCCGCGCCGCACTGGCCGCCCTTTGGCCGTGCGGGACTGCCCGCCGCGCCGGTGGGCTTCGCCGTCGCCTCGCCGCTGTTGCGGCTGGCCGAGGGCGCGCGCACGGTGCGGCTCAAGCTGCGGCTCTCGGGCCTCCCTGCGGGCGTGAATGCTGCGACGCTCGCCGCCGCTTTCGACGCCCACCTCACGGGCCCGGTCGGCTGGATCGGCCCGCTGCCGATGAGCGGCAGCCTGAGCGGCGACCTGCTCACGCTCGAAGTGGCAGTCGGCCCCGCGCAGCCGGCGGTGGTCGACCACAACCCTGCGATTCATCTGCACGCATTTCCTGCCGCGCTGCCCGTCATCCAGTGCCTGCTGAAGCCGGGCGCCGAACTCGCCTACGGCGCGCTCGACGAGGTGGCCGTGCGCAGCGCGAAGGTGACGGTGAACGCCAAGGACATGCGCGCCCTCACGCTGGAGAACGACGACGCGCCACTCGACCCGAAGAAGGCCTTCCTGCCCTTCGGCGCGCAACCCACGGTCGGCTCTCGCTTTCATGTGGGGTGCGCCGAGGCGCTGGCCAAGCCGGTCACCTCGCTGAAGATCCATCTCGCCTGGCAAGGCGCGCCGGCCGATCTGTACGACTGGTACGAAGGCTATGGGCGGCGCGGCACCATGAGCAATGGCGTGAGCGCCGCCACCAGCTGGCGCGACGCATCGGGCACCGAGCACCAGGCCGCCAACGTGACGCTGATCGCGCGCGCCCCGGCGCCCACCACGCTGAACGTGATCGCCGGCGCGGCGAGCGGCATCCAGGCCTATGCACCGGCGATGCAGATGCAGTCGCTGCTCCAGGGCGGCAGCGCGATGGCGGCGCATGCGGCGGTGTCGATGCAGCTCGCGCAGCCGGTCGCGCGGTCGATGTCGCTCATGTCGGGCCCAATCGCCGGGTTCACCGGCATCGGCGCGATCGCCAACATCACCGGTACCACCGGCATCACGCTCATCCCCGGCCTCTTCGGCAGCCTTTCAAACTCGGCGCTGGCCGCCGCCGCGCCCACCGCACCGCGCGCGGGCTTCGTCACCGTCTCGCTGATCGATGACCTGCTGCGCCGCGACTTCATGCGCGACGCCACGGCCGCTGCGACCGCCGTGCCGCCCAAGGTGTTGAACCCACCCTACACGCCGAAGGTGCAGGAGATCACGCTCGACTACACGGCCGAGAGCGACGAGAGCCGACTGGCCGATCCGTCGCAGGCCGCGTTCACCGACACCGACGTGCAGTTCTTCCAGATCGATGCGCTGGGCCTCGCGCGCGAGCACGCCTGGCTCAACGCGCGCCGGCCGTGGGCGCCGCAGGGCGGCATTGGGCTGCTGCCGGCGCATGCGGCGTCGGCCGAGTTCCTGATCGCGCTCGACGGCGCGCAGGCCGGCGATTCGCAGAGCCTGTTGATCCAGGTCGCCGAAGGCACGGCCGATCCGTTGGCCGAAGCAGCAGGGGTGCAATGGTCGGTGCTCGCTGACAACGCCTGGCGCACGCTGGGCACCGGCGAGCTGGTGCAGGACGACACGCGGGGCCTGCGCGCCAGTGGCCTCGTCGGCTTGGTGCTGCCGCGCGAGACCACCACCGCCAACACCCGCCTGCCCGCCGGCCCGGTGTGGCTGCGTGCCACCACGGCGGGCGCGCCGCAGGCGGCCTGCGACATCGTCGGCGTGCATGCCAATGCGGTCGAGGTGGTGTTCGCCGACCAGGGCAACGACCCTGCGCGCCTCGCACGCGCACTCCCGCCCGGCAGCATCGCGAAGGCGCGCACGCCGCTGGCCGCGGTGAAATCCATCGCCCAGCCCTACGCTTCGTTCGGCGGTGCGCTGCAGGAAGACGACGCCTCGCTCTCGCGCCGCGCCGCCGAGCGGCTGCGCCACCGCAACCGCGCCGTGAACCGCTGGGATTGCGAGCGGCTGGTGCTGCAGGCCTTTCCCTCGGTGCACCGCGCCAAGTGCATTCCGCATGCGAGCGAGAGTTCGTGGCTTGCGGCCGGGCACCTGACGATGGTGGTGGTGCCCGACCTGCGCAACCGGACGACCGGCAACGTGCTGCAGCCGCGCGTCGACCTCGACACGCTCGCGCGCATTCACGAGCACCTTGCCGCACGCTGCGGACCACAGACGCGGGTGCATGTGCGCAACCCCGGCTACCGGCCGGTGCAGCTGGACTTCAAGGTGCGGTTGCGGCCGGGCTTCGGTTTCAATTTCTACGGGCCGCAAATCGACAAGGCCATCGTGCAGGCACTGTCGCCGTGGGCGTTCGACAGCGCGACCGAGCTGGGCTTCGGCGGCCGCGTGGTGCGCTCGGAGCTGCTGGATTTCGTCGAGGCGCTGCCATGGGTGGACTTCGTCACCGACTTCCGCCTGACGCTCGAAGGCGACACGCGCGACCGCGACGAGATCGTGCCGGACACGCCCGACGCGATCCTGGTCTCCGCGCCCACCCACCGCATCGTGGAGCTTTGAACAATGTTCGACACCCCCGACACCATCACCGCGCTGCCGCCGATCTCCACAGCGCCCGAGGCCGACGCGGCCTTCGACCCGCGCGCGCTGTTCGACGAAGGGCTTGCTACCGTGCGTCGCCTGTCGCGGGGCCTCTGGACCGACCACAACACGCACGACCCCGGCATCACGATGCTGGAGGTGGCCTGCTACGCGCTCACCGAGCTGTCGTACCGTCACTCGCTGCCCATCGAAGACTTGCTGACCGCACCGGGCGAAAGCAATGCGCAGACGATGGCGCGCCTGCACCAGCCGCGCACCGTATTGCCGAACCGCGCACTTACCGAGCTCGACTGGCGCAAGCTGCTGATCGACCTGCCCGATGTGAAGAACGCGTGGATCGAGCCTGTGACGGATTCACTGCTCTACGCGGACCTGCGCCGCCGGGAACTGCGCACCACGCCGCCCGCGCATCCGGCCTTCGAGCCCGTGCCGCTTGCGGGGCTCTATCGTGTGCGCATCGAGTTCATGGACTCGGTCAACACGCAGGTCGAGCGCGCCGCCGTGCTCGATGCGGTGCGCAGCACGCTGGAGCAATCGCGCAACCTCTGCGAAGACTTCATCGACGTGCGCCCCGTGCGCGCCGAATACTTCGCGCTCTGCGCCGAGATCGACCTCGAAGGCGATGCCGACCCCGTCGAGGCTGCGGCCCGCCTGCTGTTCGACATCGGCCAGGCCATCGCGCCACCGGTGCTCAACCACGACCTCGCCACGCTGCTCGCGCGCGGCCTGACGCTGCCCGAGATCCTCGATGGCCCGTTGCTCGAACACGGCTTCATCGACGACACCGAACTGCTGGCCACCGCCCTGCCCGCGGAGCTGCGCCTGTCGGACCTGATCGGCGTGGCGATGGACGTGCCCGGCATCCGCTCGGTGCGCAACATGCTGCTGAACCCGCTCGTGCGCACCGACGAGAACGACGAGGACGCACCCGACGCCGACCCCACCGACGTGCAGGGCGACCCCGCGCCGCTCGCCAACGCCTGGCGCATCCCGGTGCGCGCGGGCCGGCTGCCGCGGCTGTCGCTCAACCAGGGGCGGCTGGTCTTCGCCAAGCGCGGGCTGCCGGTGCAGGGCTGGAACATCGCCGACATGCCCGCGTCGGTGGCCGCGCGCCTTGCCGAACTGCGCGAGGCGGCGCGCGTGCGCGTCGAGCAGCAGGCCGGCACCGACGTGCCGCTGCCCGCATCGGGCCGCGCCCGCGTGCTCGACGCGTGGACCTCTTTCCAGCAGGACTTTCCCGCCGTCTACGGCATCGGCCCGCAGGGCCTGGGCCTTCGTGCCACCGCCGAGCGGCGCGTGCAGGCGCTGCAACTCCAGGGCTGGCTGCTGTTCTTCGACCATGCGATGGCCGGGCAGCTGTCGATGCTCGCGGGCGCGCGCCGCCAGCTCTCGGTGGCGCCGTCCGATCTGCAGGACGTGGCGCAACGCTTCAGCGGCGCAGGCAACAACCGCCACACGCTCTCGGCGCAGATCGTGACGAGCATCGCCGACGACGCACTGCTCTACCCCGCTGGTGCAACGCCGCGCATGCTGGCGGACGCCATCGAATCCGGCGCCGAAGCGGCGGCACGCCAGCAGCGGCTGCTCGACCACCTGCTGTCGCGCGTGGCCGAAGACTTCGCCGACTACGCCGGCGCCATGGCCTCGGCCTTCGGCTACGACAGCGACCGCCTGATCGGCGACCGCTGCCGCTTCCTGCAGGAGGTGGCCGCGCTCTCGCGCGACCGCGCAGGCGCCTTCGCGCAACGCCCCGCGACTGCAGCCGAGGTGTGGAACACGCCCAACGTCTCGGGCCTGGAGCGCCGCGTGGCGCGCCTGCTCGGCATTGCCGACTTCACGCGCCGCAATCTCGGCCTGCAGAGCTACGACACCTACAACGAGATCGACGCGGTGCCCGACAGCGTCAACGAGTTCCGCTTTCGCGTGCGGCACGCGGTGACGAATGCGATCCTGCTCTCGTCGAGCACGCGCTACCCGACGCCCGAGGCCGCGCGCGCCGCGATGATCCTCGCGATCGAGCGCGCCCAGCTGCCCGCCGGCTACCAGCGGCTGATGACCGCGGGTGCCGAGCCCAAGCCCTACTTCAACATCGTCGATGCGGCGAGCGAAGTGATCGCGCGCCGCATCCAGTACTTCGAGAGCGCTACGGCGATGGAGACCGCCATCGCCGACCTCATCACCTACCTCGCGGGCCGCTACGGCGGCGAGGGCATGTACCTCGTCGAGCACATCCTGCTTCGCCCGCGCGCCGCGACCGACCGGATGTTCGACATCTGCACCGACGCGGGCTGCGACGACTGCGGCGACCTCGATCCGTATTCGTACCGTGTGCATGTGCTGTTGCCCGCCTATGCCGGGCGCTTCCAGGACGAGGGCTTCCGCCGCTTCGCCGAAGAGGTGATCCGCGCCGAGATGCCGGCGCACATCCTGCCGACGGTGTGCTGGGTGGGCAGCAACGACATGGCTGAGTTCGAGGGCGCGTGGCGCAACTGGCTGATGGTGCATGCCGGCTTCGGCAGCACCACCGAGGCCACCCGTCAGGCGCGACTCGATGCGCTCATCGACGTTCTGCAACGCGCCAAGAACATCTACCCGAGCCGTGCGCTCTTCGACTGCACGAGCGACGAGACCAAGCCGCCCTTCATCCTGGGCCGAACCTCGCTCGGCACCCAGCCGTCGGGCGGCAACTGAAGAGAACACAAGGAGTCACCACCATGGCCGATCCACTGCAAGTGCTCAGCAGCCTCGAGACGCTGGCCGACCACTACACCGTCTTCGAGCCCGACCAGGTGCTCACGCACGGGCAGCTCAACAGCGTGTCCGACTTCTGGGGCGACCAGGTGCGACTCTCGCGCGTGGCGCTCTCGGGCGTCGGGCTGGTGACGGGGCTGCACGTATCGCGCGAAGGCACCGGCGTGCGCGTGACGCGCGGCTTCGGCGTCAGCACCGACGGCGACCTGATGACGCTCGCGGCCGACACGCTGTACGACCGCTTCCGCCCCTACGACACCACCGCGCCGGTGTACCGGCCGTTCTACCGCGGCACCGCGGCGGACGGCTCGCCCACCGACATGATCGTGCTGCAGGAACTGGTGCCCGTGGGCGAGAGCGACGTGCTCGCGCAACCGCTCGCGGCGCTGCCCGGCCCGCTCACCGACCGTGCGGTGCTGATGCTGATGGAGAGCGTGGTCAACGACCCCGACATGTGCAGCGGCACCGACTGCGACAACCTCGGGCGCGATGCGCTGCACCGGGTGCGCCTGCTGCTGATCCGCCGCAGCGATGCGCAGACGCTGCTCGACCGCCTGCCGCTGCGCCCCGCGAGCGAGGCCGCGCAGGCGCTGCCATCGGTCGCGATGCGCCGGCCGGTGCTCGGCAGCAACATCGTCAACACCGCGCTGCTGGCCACGCGCTTTCGCGACAGCGCACGCTCGTCGCTCGAAGACCTGCAACGCGCCCTGCCGACGCTGAACGCCAACTGCCCCGAGGTGCTGGCCGACATGTTCGGCGCCGACCCGACCGCGCGCTGGCTCGGCACACTGGCCTCGCTGTCCACGCAGTTCG
This sequence comes from Variovorax sp. ZS18.2.2, assembly GCF_024701975.1. Classification (GTDB taxonomy): domain Bacteria; phylum Pseudomonadota; class Gammaproteobacteria; order Burkholderiales; family Burkholderiaceae_C; genus Variovorax. The sequence goes on along the minus strand of NZ_JANLNM010000002.1, from coordinate 452,553 downwards.
CCAACGCGACGAGCGGGTTGCAGAACTGCTATGGCTTCGTCAAGGACCTCATCGAACAGTGGAACGCGCTGCGCGAAGCGCTGCTCGCCGACGATGCGGTGCCGCTGCCGAACGTGGCGGCCTTTCCGAAGCATCTGCTGCTCGGCGCCACGGCCGCACCGCGCGAGCAGCGCACGGGCCTCTACCCGTCGCCGCTGGACGCCACGGCACGCGAGCGCTCGGCGCATGCGCGCTTCCATGCATGGAAGTTCGATGCGCTGATCGCGAGCTTCCAGATGCCGACCGACACCACGGTGCGCGTCACGCCCAGCCTGTCGGACGTGCACCCGCTCGAAGCACGCGCCATCCCCTGGTACTACCGCGTGCTGGAGACCACGCCGATCCATGCCGCGTGGAACTTTCGCCTCTCCTCGCGCCACCACGAGGGCCAGAACCTCGGCTACCGCGCCACGGCCTGGGCCAGCACGGCGCGTGCGCGCGACCCACTCGCCTTCGCCATCGGCGGCCACGATTTCTTTCGCATCGAGGGCCACCTGGGCCGCCCGGCCGAGACGGTGACGGCCGAGCTGCGCCAGCAGGTCGCCGAGCGCAACCTGCCGTTCCAGGTGCAGGCGGTGCTGGTGCACACCAGCCGCGACCGCCTGCGCGTGCGCCCGCCGTTCCGCTACACGCCGCTGCACAGCCTGCACTACCTGGTGCGGCAGGACGTGGCCTTCCGGCTCGACGAGAGCGAGCAATTCGGCCAGCGCCACCTCGCCGACATGACCGAGGCGGTGAAGGCGCAGCTGATTCCCGCCACCACGAGCGGCGGCACCTCGGTGGTCGCGAGTGCCCGATTGGCCGGCGAAGCGGTCAGCAGCGCCAGCAAGGCCGCATCGCCCGTGCTCGCCAAGGCCAGCTACAGCGGCTACCGCGCCGCGGTGACGAGCGACCAGGGGCCGGCTTTCAAGACGAGCTACACCGCCTCGCTGGTGTCGGTGCGGGAGGCGCGGGCGAACCTGAGCGACCTGTCGCGCACGGATTTCGTCTCGCCCTTCGATGGCCTCCTCAACACCAACCAGCCGCACTGGATCGACTGGCTCGACGACCTGATCCTCGACCAGGGCAACAAGGCCGACGACAAGCTCTTGCTGTCGCGCTTCGTGCAGGACCACCCGGGCCTGGACCACCTGGGCGGCGTGTGGCGCGGCGGCACCTTCGTGCTGGTGTACGACGACCAGGGCCGCGTGGTGGGCGACTTCACGCTGCCCTATCCGGCCGCCGAGGCCGAGGCGCCCGAGACCGACGACCCGCCGCTCACCCGCCCTCCCTACCGGCCGCCGCTGGTGGCGGGCAACGGCATCCGCGCGGTGCGGCCCATCGACCTGGTGGTGAAGGACCGCTTCACCTTCGAGCGCGAAGGCTTCCAGAAAGACCTGGACCTGCAGCGCGCCGGCATCGAAGGGCTGGTGAAGGGTGCCTTCGTTCCGAGCAACGCGGTGGACCCGAAGACGCGCGGCGTGCTGGACCTCACCGGCGACTCGTACCTCGACTACCAGGCCGGCGAGATGGCGCACCAGCGCGAGCGCGTGAAGGGCCTGCAGGACATGCTGACGCAGCCCGGCCTCTCGAACGACGTGCGTACGCAGGTGGCGCGCGACCTCGACCGCGCGCAGCTCGACCTGGCCGAGACGCTGGGCGGCGTGGCGGCGCAGATGGTGACGGCCGGTGTCGACGTGGGCAGCGCGGCCGGCAAGCAGCTGACGCAATCGATGACGAGCAGCATGGCGACGATCCAGAGCCCCGCTGCGAAGGCGCAGGCGGACACGCGGCTCGCCACCGCGCAGGGCCGCGCCGCGGGCAACCAGGCGGCCGTGATCGGCAACCTGCGCAACATCGGGCGCTGAACATGAACACCCACCGCGTGCGGCGCCTGCGCTGGCGGGCCTCGGCCCCGAGTCCGGCCGAAGCCTTTGCGCTGCGCACGCTGCTGCGCGCGCAGGGCGAGGCGTGCGAGGCGGCGCTGGACCGGGCGTTCGACAAGGCGGTGCCGCGGGACGAGGTGTGGCATCTGCCGAGGCTGGCGCTGGAAGTTCGGCTGGCGGACCTGCGGGGTCTGTCGGCGGGTGAGCTGTCGGAGCGCATCGAGGCCGCGGTGCGCGCGGCGCTGGCTGCGGCGGAGCGGCCGGTGAAGCGCGATGCGCCTGCAGCAGAGGTCGGACATGGGAGCCGGTCGGGCACGGCGCCTGCCACGTCGCCCTTCCCCGAGGCGGACATCGCTTCGTCGCGGCGCTCGACCGCCATCGAGGCGCGCCAGGCCCTGAAGCACTACATGGCGAGAGGCCTGTTGCCCTGGACCCTCGCCGGCCTTGCACCCGAAGAGGCACAACGCGTACTGGCCGAAGCAGCGGTGCGGACTGCGGAATCGGTGGCCAGCGGCGCAGAGCCGCTGCGCTCGGTGCTGCCCGATGCGGCCGACACGCGCGCGGCTTTCGGCGCACTGCTGCGCTGGTTGCCTCTGCTGCCCGCCGCCCTGCGCCGCCGCCTGCTTGCGGTGCATTGGCCGCCGCTGCCGCTGAGCCCTGCGACGCTGGAGAGCTGGCGCGCATGGATCGATAGCGACGCCATCGACCGCATCGAGTGGCAGGCTGTCTGGCTCGCAGCGCCGCTCGGCGCTGCTGCGCTGCGCGAACTCGTTGCGCAGCAGCGCGCCGTCGCCGGCGCACCGCCGTTTCTTGCGTCGCTGCAGGAAGCGCTCGTTGAAAAGCCGCGCGCGCAGAGAACCGCTCACCCGTCCTCCAGGACCGAAGGCGGCAAGACCTCCCGCGCGCCAACGACGAAGCAACCGCATCGCCCGGAACAGAAGCATCCGCTGGAAAGCGACGCCGCGACAACCGCCGAGCCCCTGCTGGTCCCGCTCGCCGGCCTGGTCCTGCTGCATCCCTGGCTGCCCCGCATGCTCGCCGGCTGCGGCGTGCTCGACGAGGGCGGCAAGCAGATCCTCCCCGACGAACTGCCCCGCGCCTGCGTCCTGCTGCACGCCCTTGCCTGCGACAACGCGCCCATCGCCGAACACCAGTTGCCTTTCATCAAGCTGCTGCTCGGCCGCCCGCCCGACGAACCGCTGACCGCCGCGCTGCCCGCGCTCTCACTGGCCGACTGCGAAGAGGTCGACGCGCTGCTCACCGCCGTGCGCGACCACTGGAGCGCGCTGCGCGGCACCGGCATCGAGGGCCTGCGCCTGAGCTTCCTGCAGCGCCGCGGCCTGCTCTCGCGCGGCGACGGCACCTGGCACCTGCGCATGCAGTCCGAAGCCTTCGACATGCTGATGGCGATGCTGCCCTGGCGCATCGAACAGGTGCGCCTGCCCTGGATGCCGAAGCTGCTGATCGTGGAGTGGCCCACGCCATGAAGCCCACCGACATGCCGCCCGTCAACGCCCGGGTCGATGCGGACACGCTCGAAGCCGAACTCGAATGGCTCGCGCACCTGATCGAGCTGCGCCTGCACCACTACTTCCACGACAAGGCACCGGCCTCGCCGCCGCTGCCCGACACGCTCGCGCCACCACCGCCACTGCGCCCCAAGGCGGGTCCGTACGCGGCCGCGCTGCAGCGCCACGGCTTCGATGCCACCGAGCGGCTGCTGATGATCCTCGCGCTCGCGCCCCAGTTACGCCCGCAGTTGCTCGACGTGCTGGCCACGCAGAACGCCACCACGCAGCGCCCCTACACCGAGTTCGGCGCGCACGCGGGGCCGGGCGGCGCGATGCTGCCGACGGTGGAGACGGGCTGCTTCCTGCTCGCGGGCGACGACCTCGCGCGGCGCTTCGAGGCCTTGCAGCGCCTGTCGCCGCAGCAACGCCTGGCGCGTGACGATCTTCTGCACACCGAAACGCCGGCGTCGCCCGAGGCCGGCGGCCTGCTGCAGTCGCTGCTCGTGCCCTCGCCCGCCTTCCTCGCCGAGGCCCTGCCCGGACCCGCGCTGCCGGCGCCGCCCGATCGCACCGCGCTCGCCACCCGCGTGCAGACGGGCCTCCGCTGGGAAGACCTCGTGCTGCCCGCCACCACGCTCGGGCAGCTCGAAGACATCCACCTCTGGCTCACCCACGGCCAGCGCCTGCTGCACGACTGGGGCTTCGGGCGGCGCACGGGGCGCGGCCATGTGAGCCTGTTCCACGGCCCCTCGGGCACCGGCAAGACGCTGTCGGCCTGCCTCATCGGCGAGCGCTGCGGGCGCGAGGTGCACCGCGTCGATCTGTCGCTGGTGGTCTCCAAGTACATCGGCGAAACCGAAAAGAACCTCTCGCGCCTGTTCGACGCGGCCGAGCGCGATGGCTGGATTCTTTTCTTCGACGAGGCCGACGCGCTCTTCGGCAAGCGCACCAGCGTGAGCGACGCGCACGACCGCTATGCGAACCAGGAGGTGAGCTACCTGCTGCAGCGCATCGAGGGCTTCGATGGCGTGGTGATCCTGGCGAGCAACCTGCGCCACAACATCGACGACGCGTTCCTGCGCCGCTTCCAGTCGGTGGTGCAGTTCCCGCTGCCGCGCCCGCCCGAGCGCCTGCGGCTGTGGCGCGAAGGCATTCCCGATGCGGTGCGGCCCGATCCGGCCCTCGATCTGACGCGCCTCGCGCAGCAGCACGAACTCTCGGGCGGCACCATCGTCAATGTGCTGCGCTATGCGTGCCTGCGCTCGCTGGCGCGCGGCGACGGCGTGCTGCGCGCCGAGGATGTGGACGAAGGCGTGCGGCGCGAGCTGCTGAAGGAGGGCCGCGCGCTGTAGCGGGGACGCCTATGGCCGACACCGCCACCCAGGTCTCGCCCACGCGCGCCGCGCTGCGTGTGCCGGATACGCGCAGGCCGCCGCCCCGGCGCGTGCCGCCGGCCACCTCGAAGCCCGCGGCCCCCGTCGCGCCGGTGCGCGTATCGCAGCCTTCGGACCCGGCCGAGCGCGAGGCGGTGCGCGTCTCGCAGCGCGTGCTCGCCATGGCACCCGCTGCTGCAACACCACAAGCGCGCCGCTTCGCCAAGACCGTGCCCGCACGCGGATCTGCACGCAGCCTGCTGCCCTCGTCGCTGGGCGTGGGCTCGTCGGTGGGCCAGCCGCTGCCGCGCCATCTCAAGCACGACATGGAGCCGCGCTTCGGCGCCGACTTCTCCGCCGTGCGCGTGCACACCGGCGACGCGGCCGCGCGCGCGAGCCGGCGCCTGAACGCGGCGGCGTTCACGGTCGGGCACGAGGTGTTCTTCGGGCGTGATCGCTTCGCGCCGGGCAGCGCCGCAGGCCGCGGCCTCATCGCGCATGAGCTCACGCACACCATCCAGCAGGGCGGCGCGGCGCAACCCGGCACGGCGCACCGCAGCGTCGACACCACCGTGCATGTGCGCAGCGAGCCGCAGGTGCAGCGCCTGGGCGTGCAGGACGCGCTGGACTACTTCGCCGGCAAGGCCGACAGCATTCCCGGCTTCAGCATGTTCGCGCTGGTGCTGGGTATGAACCCGATCAACGGCCGTGCGGTGGACCGCTCGCCGGCCAACGTGTTCCGCGCGCTGGTGCGTTTCGTGCCCGGCGGCGACCTGATCGTGAGGGCGCTGGACACCTACAGCGTGTTCGACAAGATCGCCAACTGGTTCTCGCAGCAGGTCGACAGCCTGGGCATGGTGGGCTCCAGCTTCAAGCAGGCGGTGTTCGACTACGCGGACTCGCTCGGCCCGGGCGCCCTGCTCGACCTGGGTGGCGCATGGGACCGCGCGGTGCGCATCTTCACGACGCCGTGGGAGCAGGTGAAGAGCTTCGTCGGAGGCCTGGCGAGCGACATCCTGACCCTCATCAAGGATGCGGTGTTGAAGCCGCTGGCCGCGCTGGCCGCGACCACGCCGGCCTATCCGCTGCTGAAGGCGGTGCTCGGCAGGGACCCGGTGACGGGCGACGAATCGCCCGGCGACGCGCAGGCGATCCTCGGCGGCATCATGACGCTGGCCGGCCAGGGCGAGGTGTGGGGCCGGGTGCAGTCGACCGGCGCCATCGGCCGCGTGGTGGCCTGGTTCAACGATGCGAAAAAAGCGCTGCTGGGCTTCGTCAAGCAGGTGCCGGCGCTGGCGATGGCGGCCTTCACCTCGCTGGAGCTGATGGACATCGTGGTGCTCCCGCGCGGGCTCGCGAAAGTGGCCGCCGTGTTCGGCAACTTCGTCGGGAGTTTCATCGGCTGGGGCGTGGACTCCGCGCTGAAGCTCGCGGAAATCGTCTTCGAGGTGGTGAGCCCCGGCGCCTGGGGCACGATCCAGAAGACCGGCAGCGCGCTCAAGAACATCATCAAGGACCCGCTGCCCTTCGTGAGCAACCTGGGCAAGGCGGCCAAGCTGGGCTTTCAGAATTTCGCGGGCAACTTCCTCACGCACTTGCAGAACGGGCTGATCAAGTGGCTCACCGGCTCGCTCTCGGGCGTCTACATCCCCACCGCACTGTCGCTGCCCGAGATCGTGAAGTTCGCGTTCTCGGTGCTGGGGCTGAGCTGGGGGAACCTGCGCGGCAAGCTGGTCAAGGGCATCGGCGAGACCGCGGTGGTCGCGCTGGAGAAAGGCTTCGGCATCGTCAAGACGCTGGCCAAAGAAGGCCCGGCAGCCGCCTGGGTGCAGGTCAAGGCCGAGCTCGCCGCGCTCAAGGACCAGGTGATCGAAGGCATCAAGGGAATGATCATCGAGGCGGTGGTGACCAAGGCGATTCCGAAGCTGGTCGCGATGTTCATCCCGGGCGCGGGCTTCATCTCGGCCATCGTGTCGATCTACGACATGGTGATGGTGTTCGTGAACAAGATCTCCGAGATCGCCGCGGTGGTGAGCGCCTTCGTGGGCTCCATCACGGCCATTGCGGGCGGCAACATCGGCGCGGCGGCGGGCAAGGTGGAGTCGGTGCTCGCGGGCGGGCTGTCGCTGGCCATCAACTTCCTCGCGGGTTTTGCGGGGTTGGGCAAGATCGCTTCGAAGATCAACGGCATCCTGCAGAAGATCCGCGCGCCGGTGGACAAGGCGCTCGATTCGATGGTGGCGTGGGTCCGCAAGATGGCCAAGAAATTCCTCGATGCGCTGCTGGGGAAGAACAAGAAGGGCAAGGATGGCAAGCCCGATGCGCGCACCGACGACCAGAAGAAGCGCGACCTGAAGGCCGCCGTGAGAGAGGGCACGGCGATCGCCAAGACCCACAGCGACGACGTGGGCGCGATCCGCTCCAAGCTCGGCGCGATCAGGAACAAGTACAAGCTGGTCAAGCTCGAGATCGCCGACGACGGCGGACCCAAGCACCACCTGGTCGGCGAGATCAACCCGATCGAGAATGGCGACGGCTTCACGGCGAAGAACCTCGACGAGCTGCTCTCGGGGATTCCGGCCGGCGCGAAAACGGACGTACGCACCGCCGTCAGGTCGGCGATCGACAAGCAGAGGGCGATCCAGCAGATCTACGACGTGGCCACCGCGGGCGGCGTGGTCAGGCCGGGCAAGACCCTGGCACTGGCCGACGATGTGACGATCAGCGGCTGGGGCACGCTCGACGGCTCGCTGGCGGCGCTGGCCAAGGGCCGGGGCATGTCGGTGTCGCAGCAGACCGCCGAGGTGCACCAGTACGTGATGCAGTACCAGGCGGGTCTCGCGAGATACGGCTACTCGACCAAGGCCTTCCCCTTCGATCCCAAGTACGCGCCGGGCGCCTACTACAAGTCGCACGCGGAGAAGCAGGCCTTCATCGCGGCGCTGGGCCGGCTGGAGAAGGATATCGACGGGGCCACCAAGAAGGCCGTGGCGAGCATCGGCGTGACGCGGGAGGTGTGCCCGGTCGACTGCTTCCCGTTCTTCAAGGCGGTATCGGGGCTCAGCGGACGGACCATCGCGCTGGCCGATCCGAGCTTCGTGTGGATCTTCAGCGGCGGACAGTTCATCCGCAAGGCGATGCCCGTGAAGAAATGAAACGGGGTCAGACCGTCAAGTCTTCCGGAAACTCGATCTGGATCTTCACGTCGCTCGCCCGCCCCGCCGCTGCTTCCTCGAAAGCCTGGATGCCGTTCTCGAACGCGAAGGTGCGCGAGATGAAGGGCTTGACGTTCACCTGCCCCGATGCGATCAGCGCCAGCGCGCGCGGGAAGATGTTGGCGTAGCGGAACACCGATTCGATGCGCAGTTCCTTCGCCTGGATACCGACGATGTCGAACGCGACCTTGGCGGGCGGACAGCCCACGATCACGATGCAGCCGCCGGGGCACGGCAGATCGAAGATGCCCTCGTAGGCGCGGGTGCTGCCGCTGGCTTCGAAGACGACATTCGCGCCCCAGCCGTCGGTCAGGGTCTTCACGGTTTCCGCGAGGTTGGTGTCGCGCACGTTCACCGTCGTCACGGCCGGGTTGTCGGCAAAGAGGGCCAGCTTCTCAGGCACGAGGTCCGCGAGGATCACGCGCGCCGCACCACCGGCCAGTGCCGCCAGCGCGGTCATCGCGCCGATGGTGCCGGCGCCGATGACCACCGCCACGTCGCCCGGCTTCAGCGCGGCCTTCTTCGCGGCCTGCAGGCCGATGGCCAGCGGCTCGACGATGGCGCCTTCGCCGAAGCTCACGTTGTCGGGCATGCGGAAGGTGAAGGCCGCCGGGTGCACCACGAAGGGCGTGAGGCAACCGTGGATCGGCGGCGTGGCCCAGAAGCGCACGGCGGGGTCGAGGTTGTAGATGCCTTCGCGGGTGGCGCGCGAATCCATCTCGGGAATGCCGGGCTCCATGCAGACGCGGTCGCCGGGCTTCAGGTGCGTGACTTCGGCGCCCACCTCGGCGACCACGCCGGAGGCTTCGTGGCCGAGGATCATCGGCTCGTTGACGATGTAGGGGCCGATGCCGCCATGCTGGTAGTAGTGGACGTCGCTGCCGCAGACGCCCACGGTGTGCATGCGGATCTTCACGTCGCGCGGTCCCATGTGCAGGGGGACGTCGACGTCGCGCAGCGTGAGTTCGTGTGCCTTTTCCAGGACCAGTGCTTTCATTTCCATCTTTCGCTCGAGAGTGTGTTGGGGTTGTCTGTGTTCAATGCAAAGGGGTGCTGTCCACGCGCAGCGATGCGCCGGTGTCGATGTCGAACAGATGCACCTGCTCGGGATCGGCCACGAAGCTCACGCACCCGTGCAGGTGCGGGCTCTGTGACGAGGGCATGAGTGCGGAGATTTCGTTGCCGTCTCCGCCAAAGCTCACCAGCACTTCGTTGCCGAGGTATTCGATGAGCTGCACCTCGCCACAGAAGCCGCCATCGCGGCCGCTGTTCGTGTCCACCCGCAGGTGCGCGGGACGGATGCCCAGCGTCACGCGCTCGCGGCCTTCGAGCGCGAAGCGGCGGGCGTTCACATGCACGACACCGCTTCGGCCGCTCAGTTCGAAATGGCTGCCCTCGTCTTTCACCGACATTTCCACCAGATTCATCGGCGGCGTTCCGATGAAGCCGGCCACGAAGGCGGAGCGCGGGCGCTCGAAGATTTCCTTGGGCGAGCCGACCTGCTCGATGCGCCCGTCGCGCAGCAGCACGATGCGGTCGGCCAGCGTCATCGCCTCGTGCTGGTCGTGCGTGACGTAGACCGTTGTGGTCTTGAGCGTCTGGTGCAGCTTCGCGATCTCGATGCGCATGTGGTTGCGCAGCTTGGCGTCGAGGTTCGACAGCGGCTCGTCGAACAGGAACACCTTGGGCGTCTTGATCATCGCGCGGGCGATCGCCACGCGCTGCTGCTGGCCGCCCGAAAGCTCGGTGGGCTTGCGCTGCAGGTAGCGCTCCAGGCCCAGAGTGTCCGACACCTCCTTGATGCGGCTGTCGATCTCGGCCTTGGGCACCTTCAGCCGCTTGAGGCCGAAAGCGATGTTGTCGCGCACGGTCATGTGCGGATAGAGCGCGTAGTTCTGGAACACCATGGCAATGCCGCGCTCCTGCGGCGGCAGGTCGTTGACCCGCCGGCCACCGATGCGCAGGTCGCCGCCGCTGATGTCTTCCAGGCCCGCGAGCATGCGCAGGATGGTCGACTTGCCGCAGCCCGAAGGGCCGAGGAACACGACGAACTCGTTGTCGGCCACGTCGAGGTCGAACTCGTGGACGACCTGCGTGTCCCCGTAACTCTTGATGATTTTGTGACAGCTGATTGCGGACATTTTTTGTTCTGGAGAAAAGAAGGTGATGCGAGTCATTGGTGCTCCCTTGGCGCTACGCGCCTTCCCGGCAAGCGGGAGCGAGCTTGCTTGGGGCGGCCCGGCGCGGCGCTCATGTCGTCTCCCGTTTGCGCTTGAACGCGGCATTGAGAAAGCCGCTGAGCACGCCGACCATCAGGAGCGGCGGCACCGACAGCAGGATGACCGAGGCGTTCAAGATGCCCCACGGCACGTCGCGCCCGAGCTGGCTGAGTTCGGAGGCGACGATGGGCAGCGTCTTCGCGTCGGAGGTGGTGAGCATCAGCGCGATGAGGAACTCGTTCCACACCAGCACGAAGCCGAAGGCGATGGCGCCGACCAGGGAGCGCGCGGCAATCGGCAGCGAGACGCGAAAGAAGATCGCGTAGGGCCCGTAGCCATCGACCCTGCCGGCCTCCTCCACCTCTTTGGGAACCGCCTTGAAAGCCGGAATCGCGAGCCAGATCACCGTCGACAGCGTGAGCAGCGTGTAGGTGACGATGAGCGCGAAGCGCGTGTCGTACAGCTCCAGCTGCAGCCAGATGACCATAAGCGGAATGGCTACCGCCACCGGTGGCAGGAAGCGCATCGACAGCACGAAGAACTGGATGTCGTCGGCCCAGCGCAGCGGATAGCGCGCGAGCGCGTAGGCGGCCGGCAACCCGAGCACCGCGCCGATGATGACGGCCGCGCCGACCACCAGGATCGAGTTGATGAGCCCCTGCGCCACGGCCTCGCGGCCCAGCACGTAGGCGTAGTTCTCCAGCGTGGGCGTGAAGATGAACTTCGGCACGGCCGAGACGATGTCGACCCGGTTCTTGAACGAGTTGAGGAAGGTCCAGAGCACCGGCACCAGGGCCGAGAGACCCGCGACGACGAGCACCAGCCGCGCGAGCAGCGTACCCACGGACAGAGACGATTTCTTTTTCATGACGAGGGCCTCGTCCATTTCCAGATGTAGGTGAAGGCCACGGTCGAGGCGACCATCATCAGCACCGCCATGCTCGATGCGTACGAGATGCGCCCCGACTCGATGAAGCCCTGCGAGAAGGCGTACATGTCCAGCGTCTCGGTCGAGATGCCGGGGCCGCCGCGCGTCATCACGTAGATGAGGTCGAAGGCCCGCAGCGACTCGACCATCTTCACGAAGGTGAGGCTGATGAGCGGCGCCTTGAGCATCGGCAGCGCGACGTAGGTGTAGACCTCCCAGGTCTTGGCGTGGTCCATGCGCGCGGCCTCGAAGGGCTGGGGCGGCAGGGTCTCGAGCAGCTTGAGCACGATGACGGCGAAGAACAGGCCCCACTGCCACACGTCCACAAAGGCCACGGTGAGCAGCGCCGTGAGCGGATTGGCCAGCAGGTCCAGCGGTTCACCCGTGATCGCCTTGTACGGATACGTGAGCAGGCCGAACAGCGGATGGAACGCGAACTTCCAGACGAAGGCGGCCGACACGCGCGGCAGCAGCACCGGCACGATGAACAGCATGCACAGCGCATTGCGCCAGCGCGGCGACGTGTTCTGGAACAGCAACACGCCCAGCAGCACCGCGACGGCCATGGTCGAAGTGACCGTCAGCACTTCCCAGATGAGCGAGACGCTCACCGAGTTCAGGAAGCGCCGGTCGGAGAAGAGCTGCACATAGTTCGAGAACCAGACCCAGCCGATATCGGCCTGGCCCAGCTCCCGGTCCTGCAGCGAGATGACGATCGCGAAGATCGTCGGCACCAGCGCCAGGACCGCCAGCACCAGGAGGCCCGGTCCGATGAAGACGACCGGCAGCCTCGTCTTGTTGTTGCTTCGTGTCGTCTTCACTTCTTGCGCCGTGCGATCAACTGCTTCGCGTAGGCATCGAGTTCATCGAGCCCGCCCTGGATGTCGGTGCGCGAACCGGTGACCAGTTCCTCGAGGATGATCCCCCAGCGATCGCCGAGATCAGGCCATGCTGGGTCCTGCCAGAAGTTCACCGCGGTCACCTTGCCGGTGTCGGCCAGGGCCTTGCCGAGATCGGCGCCGTAGCGCTTGGCGAACTCGGGGCTGCCCAGCACGCTGGTGCGGTTGAGTTCGCTGAACTGGCCTTCGGCCAGACGACGCTGCTCCTGCTTCTTCGAGGTGGCCCAGGCGACAAAGAGGCCCGCGCACTTCTTCGCCTCTTCGGTCTTGTTGGCCTTGGTGCCGATGGCCAGGCCGTGGCCGTAGCCGCCACCGGTCAGCGGCGTGGGCGGCGGCAGGTAGGCCACCTTGCCGATCACGGTCGAGGTCTTGGGATCGAGCGCATTGCCGGCGAGCGGCGTCGACTCGACCAGCATCGCGACCTTGCCTGCGAGGAAGGCGCCGGTGGATTCGTCCCAGCTGCCGGTCTTGGTGCCGGGTGCCGAGTACTTGAAGAGCTCCAGGTAGGTCTGCGTGGCCTTCAGCGCGGCGGGCGAATTGAAGACCGGCTTGTCGCCGTCGAACCACTGGCCGCCATAGCCGCGGAAGAACGGCATCCAGCGCCACACGTTGGCGCCCGAGCCGCGCTGGCCGCGCAGCGCCACGCCGTAAATGCCGTTGGCCGGGTCGTTGAGCTTCTTCGCGGCAGCAACGAATTCGTCCAGCGTGGTGGGCGGCTTGACGCCGGCCTTCTCGAGCAGGTCTTTGCGGTAGACCAAGAGGTCGCCACCGCCGGTGACCGGCGCGAACCATGTTTCACCCCCGAAAGTCGCAACCTTCTGGCGGCCGGGGTCGAAGTCGGCGTAGTCGTAGTCGGCCGGGTAGTACTTGGCGAGCGGCACGATCCACTTGGACTGCGCGAACAAGGGCACGTTGGCCTCGTCGACGTAGTACACGTTGTACTTGCCGACCGTCGATGCATCGGCGCGCGTCTTGGTGCGGCGATCGTTCTCGTTGAGGTTGTCGATGGTGAACGAGGCACCGCTCAGGGCCTTGAACTCGTCCTTGTACTTTTCGAGCAGGGTGAGGCCGTCGCGGGGTTGTGACAGCACGCGCACATCGTCCTTGCAGGCCTGCTGCGCCTGGGCGTGGCCCGCGGCGGCCAATGCCGCCAGCAGCAGTGCGCCAGCGGCGATGCGGTGGGTGTTTCGGTGGATCATTTGTTCGTCTCCTTGACTTCTTTGTGAGGGTGACGAAGCGTATGCAGCGAAGGCCCCACCCCGCGTACACGCGCGCCGGGGGACTGGTATTTCAATGACCAGCGGACTTGGGGTTTTGCCGGGGGTGCAGGGTGCTAATCAGTTTTCGTTCATTGCAATCCGAAGGTTTGCAGGCCGAAAGCGCACGAGAAGAAATAGCGCGGAATCGACTACTTCCCCCGTATCGACGCTGCATGCGATCCCCGCTGTAATCCACGCGGCCATTCACCGACGTCACAAGCGTCGGCCGGCCGGTATGTGTCTATCCCTTACATCACCTTTTGTGGAATGCCTATGAAAACCAGACTCAAAGTTGTCGTTCTCGCAGTGTTGACGTTGGCGGGGCATGGCGCCTTTGCCGCGGATGCGGACCCGGGCAAGCAGGCGGCGATCGATCGCGCGCTGGGGCTGATCCAGAGCAACCCGTCGAGCTTCAGCGTCGCGACGCCCGCGCCCAGCCGCACACGCCGATCGCTCGACTTCCAGGGCGCGGCAGGCAGTGCGGCGGCGCTCCCCGAGGGCGACCAGTTCAAGCCGCGCGACGTGATCGTGGACAAGGACGGCACCGAACACGTGCGCTTCGACCGCTTTCACAACGGGTTGCGCGTGATCGGCGGCGACGTGGTCGTGCATTCGGTGCGGGGGCAACTGACCCAGTCCAGCCTGACGCAGGGCAGCCCGATCCAACTGCCCCAAACGCTGGCCAAGGTCGATGGGCGCACCGTCATCCAGAACGCGCCCGACATCGGCGCCGAGCGCGCCAAGCAGATTGCGGGCGAGCGATTCGCCAGCGCGGTGACGCGGTACGCCACACCCGAACTGGTGGTCTTCGCGCGTGATGAAAAGCCGGTGCTGGCCTACGAGGTGCGCATCTACGGCAGGGCCACCGCGGCGCACGGGAGCGCGGTTGCGTACTACGTCAACGCGGCGGACGGCAAGCTGCTGGACGCCGAAGACCTCGCGCACACCGCGGCCGCCACGGGCACGGGGAAGTCGCTGTACTACGGCGAACTCCAGATCACCACCGACCAGACCGGCAACAACGCCTACCGCATGGTCGATCCGACACGCGGCAGCGGCGAGGTGATCGATGGCCGCGACTCGGTGTACACCGACCTGTTCGATGCACCGGATCTGACCCCGTTCACCAGCCCCGACAACAAGTGGGGCAACGGCGCCGTCACGGACCGCAAGACCGTCGCAGTCGACATCAACTACGGGCTGGCCAAGACCTGGGACTATTACAAGAACACGCATGGCCGCAACGGCATCTTCAACGACGGCCAGGGCGTGCAAAGCTACGCGCACGTGCTGTTCACCAACCAGGACGGCAGCATCACAGGCGCCAATGCCGCATGGATCGGCGAGTACCGGATGATGGTCTACGGCGACGGGCAGGCAGGCACTTCCCTGCCGAGGCCGGTGGTGTCCATCGACGTTGCCGGACACGAGATGAGCCACGGCGTGAACCAGGCCACCGCGAACCTTGCGTACTCGCGTGACGCGGGGGGCCTGAACGAAGCGAATTCGGACATCTTCGGCACCCTCGTCAAGTTCTATGCGAGCAACGCGAACGATCCGGGCAACTACGTCATCGGCGCCCGAATACTGGCCGCAGGCCTGCGCAAGATGTACAAGCAGGACATCGACGGGCGCTCATACGTCTGCTACCCGCAGGGCGGCTTCAAGAGCGTGCTCGTGAATCCCCGGCACGACCCTCACCTCACCTCCGGTGTCGGCAATCGCTTCTTCTACCTGCTGGCCGAAGGCGCCGTGGTGCCGTCGACCGACACCAGCCTGACGAAGAACCAGTTGGTGTGCAACGGCGACACCGGGGTGGCGGGCATCGGGCGCGACAAGGCCGGCAAGATCTGGTATCGCACGCTCACGCTGTACCTGAACGGCAACTCGACCTATCCGAATGCCCGCGTCGCGTCGATCCGCGCGGCGTCGGATCTCTATGGCGCCAACTCGGTCGAGAAGGCGGCCGTGGCGCGCGCCTGGAGCGCGGTCCTGGTGGAATGACCAGTCGGCGGTGAAAGGCCCCGGCCGGCCGGCTGAAACGGCCGCCGGTCGGGCATCATCCGGGCCAGAATCGGTGCCCACCGATTCATCCATCTGCGCCCCAAGATGCAAAGTCCGAATCCCGCCTGGCATGTTGTGCTGGTCGCCGCTCTCGCGGCGCTGCTTCTTCCGTCCGCCGGCCATGCGGAAATCTACAAATGGGTCGATGCCAAGGGCCAGACGCATTACTCGGAGCGAAAGGCCGACGCGGGCAACGCGAAGACCGTGGAAGTGAAACCCGCACCGGCGGCGCCGCAAGCCTCCGCACCGAAGGAAGACTGGCGCGCCTGGAGCAGGGCCACGCCGCCGACGCAGACAGCGGCGGGAGCGCCGCCCTACGGGCCGCCCGCGGCAAGGCCCAGGTCGGTCTCGGGGGGAAGGGAAAACGGCACCGACGCATCGCGCTGCGCCCTTGCGCGCGATGTTCTCGCCGGTCTGCTGCAGCACAGCAACGGCAAGCCCATTGATCAGTACGACCGCGATGTGGCACAGAACGACGTCAAGTCCTTCTGCAAGTGATCAAGCGATCCCGCGGGCGCGGGAGCGAATAACCGATTCCGACTGAAGCCGGGTGCTGGAGAAACCATCGCCCTGGTGGCGGCTCGGCCTCATTGGTTGCAATATAAAACTTGATCGATAGAATTCGATCAGTCTTCTTTTGAAACCAGAAGCCGCCATCCGCCCCCTCAACCTCTTCCCGGATTCGCCATGACCCACTACCGCACCGCCACCGTCGACGGCCTGAAGATCTTCTATCGCGAGGCGGGCGACCCCGCGCTGCCGGTGCTGCTCCTGCTGCACGGCTTTCCGGCCTCGTCCTTCATGTACCGCGGGCTGATCGAGCGGCTGGCCCATCGCTTCCACGTGATCGCGCCGGACTACCCGGGCTTCGGGCACAGCGATGCGCCTTCGGTGGTCGAGTTCAGCTACACCTTCGACGGCCTCGCCGACGTCGTCGAAAAGTTCACCGAGCAACTGGGCCTCGAGCGCTACGGCCTCTACATGCAGGACTTCGGCGGCCCGGTGGGATTTCGCCTCGCCACCCGCCATCCAGAGAGGGTCAGCTTCCTCGTGGTGCAGAACGCCAACGCCTACGAGGAAGGCCTGCCCGACGATTTCTGGGGCCTCGCACGCGCGCTGTGGAAAGACCCGTCGCCCGCCAACTACGCAAAGATCCGCGAAGCCGCGATGTCCGATGCGGCGCTGGAGTGGAACTACACGCACGGCGTGAAGGACCCGTCGCGCATCGACCCGGACAACTGGCTGCTGCAGCGCGCCCTGCTCGCCCGCCCCGGCAACAAGGACGCGATGGCGGCGCTGCTGCACGACTACGGCAGCAACCTCGCGCGCTACCCGGCCTGGCAGGCGTACTTCCGCCAGCACCAGCCGCCTACGCTGGTCGTCTGGGGCGCCAACGACGTGATCTTTCCGCCGTCGGGTGCGTACCCGTACCAGCGCGATCTGCGGCAGATCGACTTCAAGCTGCTCGACACCGGCCACTTCGCGCTCGAAGAACTGGGAGAGGTGATCTCCGCCCATATCGAGCGCTTCCATGACGCCCTGAAGGCCTGAGGTCCGCCGTGGAATTGAACCTCGATGCGGCCGCGGCGCGGCACGCAGAAGCACGGCCTGCCGCGCCGTCCATATCCGGCGCGATGGCGCTGCTGTTCGCAGTCGCCTGCGGGCTGGCGGTTGCCAACGTCTACTACGCCCAGCCGCTGCTGGACACGCTCGCGGTCACCTTCGGCATCCGCCCTGCGACGGTCGGCATCGTCATCACCATCACCCAGGTCGGCTACGGCCTCGGGCTGCTGCTGGTCGTGCCGCTGGGCGACCTGATCGACCGGCGACGGTTGATCGTCGGGCAATCGCTGTTGTCGGTGATCGCGCTGCTCTGCGTTGCGCTGGCGCCCAGTGCTGCGATCCTGCTGCCGGCGATGGCTGCCGTCGGCCTGCTGGCCGTCGTGACGCAGGTGCTGGTCGCCTACGCCGCGATCATGGCGCCGCCGGGCGAGCGGGGCCGCGTGGTGGGCATCGTCACCAGCGGGATCATCGTCGGCATCCTGCTCGCGCGGGCCGTGTCGGGCACGCTGTCGGATCTTTTCGGCTGGCGCTCGGTGTACCTGGTGTCGGCCGCGGCCACGCTGGTCGTCTCGGGCCTGCTGTGGAAGGCGCTCCCGCGCAACGTGCGGCCGGCGGTGCGCATCCCGTACCTGCAGTTGATCCGCTCGGTGTTCACCCTCTTCGCCGAAGAGCCCGTGCTGCGCATCCGCGCGGTGCTCGCGATGCTGATCTTCATGGCCATCACCATGCTGCTGACGCCGATGGTGTTGCCGCTGACGGCGCCGCCGTTCTCGCTCTCGCACACGCAGGTGGGGCTGTTCGGCCTGGCGGGCGCGGCCGGCGCGCTGGGCGCGGCGCGCGCGGGCCGTCAGGCGGACCGCGGCCGGGCGCAGCGCACCACCGGCATCGGGCTCGTGGCCATGCTGCTGTCGTGGGGGCTCATCGCGCTGCTGCCGTGGTCGATCTGGGCCATGGTGGTCGGCGTCGTCCTGATCGACTTCGGCCTGCAGTCGGTGCACGTCTCGAACCAGAGCCTGATCTACCGCGTGCGCCCGGAAGCGCAGAGCCGGCTGACTGCCGGCTACATGATCTTCTATTCGATCGGCTCCGCCGCAGGATCGATCGCCTCGACGATGCTGTACGCCCATGCCGGATGGAACGGAGTCTGCATCGCGGGCGCCGTCACCAGCGGCATCGCGCTGGCGTTCTGGGCCGCGACCCGGCACCTGACGCCGCCGGATTCGAACCCCTGAAGACTCAGAAGGTGTGAATGAATCCGGCGTGCCTGAGCAGCCCGTCCAGGCGCGCCCGATCAAGGCGCAAAGCGCAGCCATAGCTCGGGCTATGGCGAGCATTTGCAACGCCGAGCGGGTGCGTCTGGGCGGGATGAGCGGGCATGGCGGGTTCGTTCACACCTTCTCAGGCCATGGTCGCAAGCGGCGTGTTGTGCGCGGTGCGCAGGCCGAAGCGGTCTTGTGCCTGCTGACGGTAGGCCGAGGGCGTCATGCCCTTGAGCTGCAGGAAGCGTCGGTTGAAATTCGCGAGGTTCGCAAAGCCCACCTCGTAGCAGATGTCGCTCACCAGCCGGTCGGAGGTCTGCAGCATCTCGCAGGCCTTCGTGATGCGCAGCCGCGTCACGAAGTCGGTGAAGGTGCTGCCCATGTGCTTGTGGAAGTAGCGCGAGAAGCTGCTCTCGGCCATGTTGGCCACCGCGCACACGGCCGGCAGCGAGAGCTCTTCGGTCAGGTGCGCATCGAGGTAGTCGAGCACGCGGCGCATGCGGGTGTTGGCGCTCGGGTCGTCGTCCAGCGGGCCGGCCGCGCTGGAGATCTGGCGCCAGTCTTCCCAGTTCGCCAGCTCGTGCAGCAGCCCGATGAATTCCGAGAGCCGGGCCATGCCCTCCTGGCCCTGCACGCGCACGAAGCGCTCGCGCATCCGCTCGTGGATGCCGAAGAACTCGATGCCGAGCCTTGCGCGGTCGAGCATCGGCAGCACCGCCTCCAATTCCTGGAACAGGCCCGAGGCCTTGCGCAGCGGCTCGTCGCGGAAATGAATGACCATGCTGCGGTCGGCAATGCCCTCGGGCGGCACGTCGTGGGAAATCCAGGTGTGCGGCAATCGCCCGCCGACGAGGGCCACGTAGCCCGGCTCGAAGCGGCCGATGTGGTTGCCGACATAGGCGTCGCCGCTGCTGCGGTTGATGATCTGCAGCTCGTACTCGTCGTGGTAGTGCCAGCAGTCGAACGGCCAGGGCACGCCGTGCTGCAGGCAGCGCACCGAACTGCCGCCCGCCGGCTCGAAACCGAGCCGGGGGTCGCGCATCAGTTCATGCTCGAGTTCCGGCTTTCTCGCGTTGTTGTATTTGCTCATGGCGTCTCCCTGGGTGTGACCACGGGTTGCTTCTGAGCATGCGGCGTTGCCAGTGGCGGGCGTGGTCGCCCGTCAGGCGCCGGCCACCTTCATGCGGTTGACCAGAATCGACCCCGTGGTCTTGGCGCCGAAAGTGTAGGCGTCCGCCCCGATGGCTTCAATGCCCATCAGCATGTCCTTCAGGTTGCCGGCGATGGTGATCTCCTCCACCGGGAAGGCGATTCGGCCCTTCTCGACCCAGAAGCCGCTGGCGCCGCGCGAATAGTCACCGGTCACGTAGTTCACGCCCTGCCCCATCAGCTCGATCACGAAAAGGCCGGTGCCCAGCTTGGCGAGCATGGCGTCCAGGTCGTCGCCGTGCTTGGTGATGCGCGAGCTCAGCGTCAGGTTGTGCGAGCCGCCGGCGTTGCCGGTGGTCTTCATGCCGAGCTTGCGGGCCGAGTAGGTGGAGAGAAAGTAGCCCTCGAGCCGGCCCGCATCGACCACCTTGCGTGCCCGGGTGGTCACGCCTTCATCGTCGAAAGGCGAGCTGCCCTTGCCGCGCATCACATGCGGGTCTTCGGCGATGTCGATGTGCTTGGGCAGCACCGGCTTGCCGAGCGAATCGAGCAGGAACGTGCTCTTGCGGTACAGCGCCCCGCCGCTCACGGCCTGCACCAGCCCGCCCAACAGGCCCACGGCCAGCGGCGACTCGAACAGCACCGGGCATTCGGTGGTCTTGATCTTGCGCGACTTCAGGCGGCTGAGCGCCCGTTCGGCGGCGTAGCGGCCCACGGCCTGCGGGCTCGCAAGCTCGTCGGCCGCGCGCATGGAGCTGTACCAGGCGTCGCGCTGCATGTTGTCGCCCTTGCCGGCGATGGGTGCCACCGAGATCGAGTGCCGCGAGCTGGCGTAACCGCCGCGGAATCCGTGCGTGTGGGCGCTGAAGAAGTGGCTCTGCTGCGCCGAGACGCCCGCCCCCTCGCTGTTGGTGATGCGCTTGTCGGTCGAGAGGGCTGCCGCTTCGCATTCCAGCGCCAGCTTTGCGGCTTGCTCGCTCGTCACGTCCCAGGGGTGGAACAGGTCGAGTTCGGGGTGTTCCTTGGCGATGTCTTCTTCGTCGGGAAGGCCGCTGACCGGGTCTTCGGCGGTGAAGCGGGCGATGTCGTAGGCGGCCTGCACGGTCTGCTTGATGGCGCCCTCGGAGAAATCGGAGGTGCTCGCGTTGCCGCGGCGGTGGCCCACGTAGACCGTGATGCCGAGCGACTTGTCGCGGTTGCGCTCGACGTTCTCGAGTTCGCCCTTGCGGACCGAGACGCTGAGGCCGCAGCCCTCGGAGGCCTCGGCGCCCGCATCGGTCGCACCGAGCTTTTTGGCGTGGGCCAGGGCCGTATCGACCAGGTTTTCGAAGAAGGAGCGGCTGTAGGCGAAGCCGGAATCGGCGCGCGAGGAGGATGTCGTCATGTGGTGGCTATGATACTTGCGCACCCCTTTTCCCGTTTCCCCACTGTCTCTGTTGCATACATTGCAACGCCGCACGGTGCGGCCCAGAATCCAACCCCATGTCCCGCAAACCCAAAAAAGGCTATTTCGTCCGTGGCCAGTTCGTTGCCGAAGGCAGCGAACTCGACCTGGAGCTCAAGCGCGAGCTCAAGGGCACCGACGAGGCCAGCCGCACCGATCTCAAGCGCGAAAGCGACGAGCTGCAAAAACTCGGCGAAGAACTGCTCGGCCTGCGCGCGGCGCTGTTCGACGCGCTCCCGCTGGGCGAAAAGCTCGTCGATGCCGTCATCGAGGCCAAGCGCATCACCAACTTCGAGGGCAAGCGCCGCCAGATGCAGTTCATCGGCAAGCTGATGCGCAAGCTCGACGAGCCCACGCTGGAAGCCGTCAAGCTCGCCCTGACCGAGCAGAACAGCACGCCCGCCGCCGAAACCGCCGCCCTGCACGAGGCCGAACGCTGGCGCGACCGGCTGATTGCCGACGACGACGCCCTCGGCGGCTGGATCGAGACCCACCCCGCCACAGACTCCCAGCAGCTGCGCGCCCTGGTGCGCCAGGCCCGCAAGGACATGAAGACCGGCCCGGCCGGCGAGGCGCCCCGCCAGGGCAAGGCCTACCGCGAGATCTTCCAGCTGGTGCGGGAGCAACTGGCCGTGCATGGCGGCGACGACCACGCCGCGGCCGCCGCAGCGCAAGACCGCGAAGAGGACGCATGAGTTCGGCGTTCGACCCGGTCCGCATCGGCATCGTCTCTGTCAGCGACCGCGCCTCCAGCGGCACCTATGAAGACAAGGGCCTGCCCGCGCTGAAGGAATGGCTCGGTCGGGCGCTGAAGAACCCCATCGAATTCGAGCCCCGGCTGATTCCCGACGAAACGGCCCTGATCAGCGCCACGCTGATCGAGCTGGTCGACGCCGGCTGCTCGCTGGTGCTGACCACCGGCGGCACCGGCCCCGCCCTGCGGGACGTGACCCCCGAAGCCACCCTGGCCGTCGCCCACAAGGAAATGCCCGGCTTCGGCGAGCAGATGCGCCAGATCAGCCTGCGCTTCGTGCCGACCGCGATCCTGTCGCGCCAAGTGGCGGTGATCCGCGACAAGAGCCTGATCGTCAACCTGCCCGGGCAGCCCAAGTCGATCGCCGAGACGCTCGAAGGCCTGAAGGATGCGGATGGCGCGCAGGTCGTGCCCGGCATCTTCGCGGCGGTGCCCTACTGCATCGACCTGATCGGCGGGCCGTACCTGGAAACCGACGACGCGGTCTGCAAGGCATTCCGGCCCAAGTCCGCGATCCGCCCCACGCGCTGAGCGCTGTTACTTGACCAGCGTCAGCAACGGCGCCCCCTTGTCCTTGACCATCGTCACCAGGAACTTCGCGGGCTTGGTGGTGCTGGCATTGCGGCCGACGGTGTGGATGTCGTTCGGGCCTTCGTAGAAGGTCTGACCCGGGGTCAGCGTGACCTCCTTGCCGCCCTTCACGCCCATCACGATCGATCCTTCGAGCACGTAGATGAAGGCGTGGGCATCGTGGCGGTGGACCGGATCGACGGAGCCCGGCGGGAAGTCGACGATGAACGAGATCGCCTCCTTGCCGGGCATGTCCGCCAGGTCCTTCGTCATGAGCGCGGTCACGGCGGCTTCGGGTGCCGCCAGGGCGGGCGCCGTGGCGAACACGCCGAGCGCGAGGCCGAGGGAGATGCAGGTCTTTTGAAAGCGGGTCATGGGTTGTCTTTCCGGCCCGTGTGGCAGGCCTTGAACGAATGAGTTGATGAGCAGGTCGCCAGCGGCTCAGGCACGCGCACGCTGTGCGAGCCAATCTGCGAAGCGGGTCGTCCCGAGACGCGGAGCGGTGCCGGGTGTCAGTGAGCGGTCGTCGAGCTGCACGCCGAAGTAGCTGGCCTCTGCGTCGGTGACGACCGGACGCTTGTCGCCGGTTGCCGCGAACAGGCGGCGCACCAGGGTGTCGAGCGGCAGCGCCTCGGGGCCCGCGATCTCGATCCGGCCCCGCGCGGGCGGCTCGGCCACCACCGCGGCCAGTGCAGCGGCAACATCGTCCGCCGCCATCGGCTGGATCAGCGCATTCGAGAGCCGCACCTCGCCGCCCCGCACGCCCCCGTCGGCGATGCCGGCCACGAACTCGAAGAACTGCGTGGCCTGCACGATGGTCCAGGGCACGGACGAGGCCTCGATCAGCTCCTCCTGGCGCTGCTTGGCGCGGAAATAGCCGCTGGCCAGCAGGCGATCGGTGCCGACCACCGACAGCGCGATATGGTGCGCGACGCCGGCCTCCGCCTCGGCCGCGAGCAGGTTGCGCCCCGCGGTGTCGAAGAAATGGAGCGCCGGCTCGTCCGCGAACGAAGGCGAATTCGCCACGTCGATGACGACCTGGGCGCCCGCCAGCGCCTCTTTCAAACCTTCGCCGGTCAACGTGTTGACGCCCGTGGAGGGCGAGGCTGGGTTGACCTCGTGGCCGGCGTGGCGCAACAGGGCCGCGAGCTTGGAGCCGATGAGGCCGGAGCCTCCGATGATGACGATCTTCATGGTCGATTCCTCGGTAGATGGAGTCAAAAGGAACGCCCCCCGTGGGCGTCCATGCGAGGAAGACGTCCAGCGGGGGGCGTTTGTGACACCGGGTCGAAGAATCCCGAAATCGGGCCGCATGCTTGGTGCGTTGACCACGAGCAGCGCTCGTCCGACGGCAGATGTCCCCGAAACCAGTACTGCAAGGGAACGCCAGGCCAGGCAAGCAGATGATCCACATCAGCCCACCATGCCGAGCAGTTGGTTCAGGTCAGCGGCCCGCCCGTAGCGCCGAGACTGGAATTGCCGGCCTCGGAGAGGCTCTGCGATCCAATTACCGCATCCGTTGGAGCCAGCGCAATGGCTTGGTGATGCGCCACGAAGTGGAGGCCAGCAGCGCCTCGACATGCATCTGCGCTGCGGCCGCCTGAGGCCGAAGAAGCTCGAGTTCCGCTCTCGCCATGTTGAGCATTTCGCCCTGTTCGGCGTGCTCTGCCGCAAGTCCGAGGTGGACTGCGCTCAATCGGGCGACCTCGTGTTGTGCAGATTCGCTGCGTGCCAGCATGGAGCGCAACGTCACGTTGGCTGCCGCCAAGGTGTCGTATCGGGCAAGAAGCTCCGAATGTTGGATCACCATGGCCGTCAGCTTCTCCTGCACATCGATGCCTTGTATCGACGCATCGTGAAGGCTTCCTTCGAGGGCTTCGATTTTCGCTTCCAGGACGCTGAGCGCGGTCCGCAGTTCGACCGCATTCTTATCGGCCTCCAGGAGCCTTGTGCGCAAGAGAGCACTGTCCTGTCCGCTGCGAGACGCCGATTCGGCAAAGTCCGAGACCACTGCCTGCACTTCCTCGAGCTCATCGCGCAGTCGTTGCATCGTCGAGAAAGACGCCGTATTCGAATCTCCTTTCGGAGAACTTGCCGCAAGCCGCACATTGGCAAACGCCTTGAGGCTGTGCTGAAAGACTGCAGAATTCTTGCCGTAGGAGTTGTCGCGCAACGTGCACGGAACATCCAATAGCGCGGAACCGATCGCGACATGAAGACGGTCGGTGTTGATGTGACGGGCCTGAGCAATAGCCTTCAGGAAGCACCATGCCGCAAGAGGCGCATCGCGCGGCCCAACCCCGAGCATGAACAGGTCCGAAATATCAACGTCGGACACCGGGACACCCACTGTGGATTCCCGGTCCAGTCGCAGCATGTCGACGCTGGGCCACGTCTTCAGCGCTTCGACCGAAATACCGACGCCTGTCATCTTGGACTTCAGCAGCTCAAGGCCCGGCCCCCTCAGCGTCTCGGTGTCGAGGAACTCATTTGCGTCCAGGTGAAATGCCATGTCGTGAGTCAACCGAACATCGAGAGAGGGATTTACCCTCCGGATGTGCGCATGGCTCGATACATCGCGAACAAACAGCGTACAGCTGTCATCCAGCCTGCCGAGGAGTTCTTCGTTGCCACGCACGGTATGCGGCAGCAGCACGATCCGACGTGCATGACCCAGAAAGGTCTCGTAGGCAGTCTGTATGTTGTCGTACAGCGGGATCAGGTTGCCGCCGCCGCCCAGAAAGACGACCTCCCCTGCCACATCGGCATCAAGGCCAATCACGCTATAGGCGATACCTGCCCGCGCGAACGCCTGAAGTGTTGCGGCGGCGATAAGTGAGTCTCCGCCGTTGCCTGGGTTCGGAAAAAACAAGATTCGAGAGCCTCGGTATGCCTCCAGATACTCTTGAAGCTCGTACCGAAGTGCCCTGAGAGCATTGGGATTTTCTTGACTTTTTTTCAAAGGAAGTTTCCGCTGTGTGCCGCAACAGAGCAGCCGGAAAAGCAAGGGCGTCAGGCAGATACCGGCACGCTGGGCAACCCGAACTCGAAAATGGATCGATAGCTTGCGACTGCCGGAAGCGGCAGACTGCTCGCCATACGCTTGCTCATGTCGACGATGCCTTTGGCGCGCGACAGAAAGAAGGCCTCGCGATATGCCTGATCGAGCGTTTCTCGCAACAAGGGCGCGATAGACATCCCGGCCGCTTTTCGAGTCACCACCAGGTGTTCGAGCTGGCGGGTCCAACGAAGGTGAGCGGCGTACCGAGTTCGTCCTTGTGCCCATCCGTCCTTTGCCGCATCGATCTCGCAATAGGCATGGACTTTCGGATCATCGTAGAAACTCGCGAACACCCGTTGCGAAAGCCCTTGGCGATAGGAGCGGTCGCAAAATTGTTCCAGACTCAGTGAGCGGATCATCGTCGTGAGTGCACGAGGCTCGTAGATCACGCGCAATCCCCGTGCGGCAAGTCGCCAGCCCAACTCGATGTCCTCGCATCCAAAGTGAAACTCCGGGCGAAACACGCCGTGCTGGACCAACAACTCCCGCTTGCAGGAGCTGCGTCCTCCCCAGAACTCGGTATGACTGAGTTGCTGCCCTGGTTTCATCCAGCCATAGGAAAACAGCTGGCAGCCAACCTCCGTCACGTGGTGCATCAGAGGGGATGCCGCCACCTCGGGGGCAAGACGCGTGCGGCCCAGTATCGCAACCGCCAGGTCGGGATTCGCGATGTGCGCGGCCAGGTGCGCTGTCAGGAGATCGGGATCCGCGACGTCGTCGTCGTCCAGGAAGACCACGAGTGGTGCCCGCGCCATGAACACCCCGAGGTTCTTCGCGGCTGCGAGCCCTGCGTGATTGGGGCGAACAATCCGCAGAGGCAGCCTGTCCTTCCACGCGTCCAGCACCTGCGGGGTCGTGTCCGTGGATCCGTCGTCGATGGCAATCACCTCGAAGCGGTTTTGATCAAGCGTCTGCCGCGCGAGCGCGGCCAGAACCATCGGCAGCAAATGAGCGCGATTGCGTGTAGTCAACAGTGCGGATATTTCCAGCGTCACGTGTGAACCTCCAACACGGTGAATGCCTCGTTCTTGTCCAGGTGGGGGTGCCTTGCAAGCAAATCCGACATGCTCAGATGCGCCGTGCGAGTGTCGTAGCCACCGGCGGGACGGCGAATTCGATGGGCGATAGGGGTAGCGTCCAGGATGCCCATGCGCAGCCCTCGGTGCTCCAGCTTGACGGGCCAGACGAAATCGAGCCCCCATCCCATCCCGACCTCAGGCCCAAATGGCAGCAACAGCTTGCAAGCATCCCTGCGGATGCAGACCACAGGCCCGATTTCAACGAACCGTGTCCGCCGGGCAGCTACCCCGGGAATCACTTGAACGATGGGGTGATCGGTAAAGCTGTCCGAAGTCCGCGCCGGCTGAGACAGTGCGAAGTCATGCTTGTCCGACAGACGGATCAGCGCATCGAGAAAGCCCGGCCCCACCTCGACGTCGTCATCGCAGAGCAGCACCCAATCAAAATCGAGCGCATCTTCGGTCAGCTGATCAAGCAGAGAGAATTTCGGCGCAGGGGCCGTCACCACCTTGTAGGTACAGGGCAGATCGAACCGACCAGCACCTCCCGGGGCCAAGGCAATCCAGCGCTGGCAAACGTTGTGCTGCGCACTGCCGGCCAGCTGATGCACAAGATGCGCAGCGGTGTTTGGCTTGTCCGCCATGTAGACCCCGGCAACCAAGACGTTAGCCATCCAGCGCCTCCATCAGCAGCTTCTTGATCACCGCCGTCGAGAACGAATTCTCCATGTGCTTGCGGGCATTGGCCGAAAGCCTCGACCACAAGGCATCGTCGCGCAGGAGCTGGATCACGCAGGCTGCGAACGCCTCTTCGTCGTCCGCAACCAATATGTGCGTGCCATCCTGCAGCGACATGCCTTCCGCCCCGACCGTTGTGGCGACAACCGGCAACCCGTGCATCAACGCCTGGCCCACCTTGCCCTTGGCCCCTGCGCCCCAGCGCAGCGGCGCAATGGAGATGCGATGCCGGTCCAGTTCGGCAGCAATGTCCGAAACGAAACCGAGAACTTCGACGCCCGGCTGCGCCCCCAGAGCAAGAACTTCATCGGTCGGGTTACTGCCTGCAATGCGGAGAACCGCATGCGGCTCCGCGCGGCGTACGAGCGGCCACACGCGTTCAACGAACCAGCAGATGGCATCTCCATTCGGCCTGTGCCAGAAACCGCCTACGAAGAGCAGGCCCTCACGGCTACTGAGGTCTGGCGGCGCGTTCTCAGGCACCTCGAAAACGAGAGGGATGACATCGACAACGGCCTCGGGCGCCAACGACAGCAGCACCTGCTTTTCGTCTTCGTTGATGGCCAATGTGACGTCCGCGGCTTTGGCGCACGCCACTTCGATATCCCTTTGGCGATCAGCCTTTTCCATCAGTCCGGCATCGCCAAACAGAGTGGCCTCGCGTGCCATGCGCACCCCATGGAAGTCCACCATGTCGTAGGCGATGCGCGCAACTGGGCAGCGCGTGCGAACCATTGGCATCACAAGATCCACGATCGAGGGAAACGACAAAAAGGCCCAGTCAAGGTCTCGCCCCATGCCCACCAGGTAGGCATCGAGTTCTGGGAGGCCATAAAGAAAGCGATTCACGCCGATGCCACCGAGCACATCCTCGTAGCGCTTCTTCCCCTCCGGCGTCGCCAGAACCCCCGGCAAATGCGCGCGCTCCGTTACTGAGGCGAAAACGATGGACCAGCCCGCCTCGCCCATCAGGCCGATCAGTGTCTTGAGGCGCAAACCACCAGCCTGCTGGTCGTAGAGAGGAAGGAAATCCGAAACGACCAACATCTGTCTACCCAGCTTGGGGCGACGCTCCAGCGCTGGTGTTTGCACAGGCGGTGCGACCTCGACGATGGGCTGCACTTCGAATGCACCCAAAGAGGGAGATTGCGAAGCAAACACAGGAGGTACGCCCACCTTTTTGCCAAGTATTCGTCGGGCCAGATTTGCAATACCCCGGCCCATCCCGGCGATGCGCCATGACCTGGACGCATAGATAACAGAGATCACGTGCTCGCGATACTTCAATTCGCGCCACAGGTGTTCGACCTCAACCGACTTTGCCGTTTGCAGATGTGCCTGCTGCAACCGGGACGATTCAACCTCTTCGCGCAGCGCGCTCAATTGCGCATGAAACGTCGCACGCTCTTGAAGCAAATAGGCGATTTCCCGATGGAGAACCGCCTCGCGAATCTGGCCCCCCTGGGGAGTTACGACCGAATTTGCCGATGGGAGGCGGACCGAAACCACCTTCCCAGCGGCGGCCAACTTCTCTTCCGCACGAAAGTTCATCTTTCCCTGTTCCGCATTAATTTTAATGATGCCGTAACAGAGTTTAATTCATTTGGATACAGAGGAAATTTAGATTTTCAACGAAGAATTAACAATGGTTTCATGAAAGTCAAAAATATCCAACAAAACAAAGATAGTTAACAATTCAAATATTTTCTAAAACTTTCATTGAACCAACACCTTCAACTTCACAACCAAGTTTTTATAAATCACATGGAATATTTCACATTTCAAGAGAAATTTACTTAAATCAAAGTTCAGCGCGATGGCCCGAACCCATGGCTCTCCGCCGCCTGCTGACACGGCACACGCTCGACCTGCACGGTCGAATGATGGATGTCGAATTTCTCCGCCAGCAGCGTGCGCAGTTGCAGCATCAGCGGCGCCATGTCGCCCACTTCAGGCGTACACACCACATGCACGCTCAGGCTCACCTTGCCGCTGGAGAGCGCCCACACATGCAGGTCGTGCAGGCTGGCGACGCCCTCGCTGCCCAGCAGCGCACTTTCGACAGAAGGCAGATCCACTTCGTCAGGCACCCCTTCGAGCAGCACATTCAGGCTCTCGCGCAGCAACCGCCAGGTGCGCGGCAAGACCCACAGCCCGATGGCCACCGCAATCACCGAATCGACCCACGCCCACCCGGTGAAGCGGATCACCAGCGCACCGACGATCACGCCGACCGAGCCCAGCATGTCGGCCCACACCTCCAGGTACGCGCCCTTCACGTTCAGGCTCTTGTCCTTGCCGCTCGCCAGCAAGCGCATGCCGATGAGGTTGACGACCAGCCCGCCCACGGCCACCAGCAGCATCATGGTCGACTGGATCTCCGCCGGCGCCGAGATGCGCCTGTAAGCCTCGTACAGCACATAGATCGCCACGAAGAACAGCAGCACCGCGTTGAGCACGGCCGCGAGGATCTCGAAGCGGTAGTAGCCGAAGGTGCGCCGCTTGTCGGCCGGCCGCTTGCCGATCCAGATGGCGGCCAGCGAGATCGCCAGCGCCACCGTGTCGGTGAACATGTGGGCTGCATCGGAAAGCAGCGCGAGACTGCCCGACACCAGCCCGCCCACCACCTCGGCCACGAGGTAGAGCGAGGTCAGCAGCAAGGCCCAGCGCAGCGCCTTCTCGTTGCCGCCCACCGCGTGGGCATGTTCATGTGCCATGGGGCATCACTCCTTGAGAACCTGGAGAAGGATCGAGCGGTGCGCCGTGGCGCCGCTCTCGGGCGTCTTGCAGTTCCTCGTCTTCGTCGCGCCGGTGGGCGATGCGATAGAGCAGCGGAAGCACCAGCAGCGTCAGCGCGGTCGAGGACAGGATACCGCCGATCACCACCGTCGCCAGCGGCCGCTGCACCTCGGCGCCGGTGCCGGTGGCAATCGCCATCGGCACGAAGCCCAGCGACGCCACCAGCGCCGTCATCAGCACCGGCCGCAGGCGGGTGAGCGCGCCTTCGCGGATCGCCGCGTCCAGCGGCAGCCCGCCTTCCCGCAGGTTGCGGATGAACGAGATCATCACCAGCCCGTTGAGCACCGCCACGCCCGAGAGCGCGATGAAGCCCACCGCCGCCGAGATCGACAGCGGAATGCCGCGCAGCCACAGCGCCACGATGCCGCCGGTGAGCGCGAACGGGATGCCGGTGAACACCAGCAAACCGTCCTTCAGGTTGCCGAACATCGCGAACAGCAGCGTGAACACCAGGAGCAGCGACACCGGCACCACCACCTGCAGCCGCTGCGTGGCCGAGGCGAGGTTCTCGTACTGGCCGCCCCACACGGTCCAGTAGCCGGTGGGAATGGTCACCTGGCGCATCGCCTCTTCGGCTTCGGCCACGAAGGAGCCGAGGTCGCGGCCGCGCACGTTGGCGCTCACCACGATGCGGCGCTTGCCGTTCTCGCGGCTCACCTGGTTCGGGCCGGGCGCGAGCTCCAGCGTGGCGACTTCGCCGAGCGGGATGAAGCTGGTGCGCAATCCCTCGGCGCCGGCGCCCTTCGGCAGCGCGACCGGCAGCCGCTTGATCGCCTCCAGGTCGGTGCGCAGGTTCTCGGGCAGGCGCACGAGGATGTCGAAACGCCGGTCGCCGTCGAACAGCGTGCCCGCCTCGCGGCCGCCGACCGCGATGGAAATCGCGTCCTGCACGTCGCCGACGTTGAGGCCGTAGCGTGCGGTCTTCTGGCGGTCGATGTTCACCGTGAGCATCGGCAGGCCCGTGGTCTGCTCGACCTTCACCTCGGCCGCGCCGGCGATGCCGGTGAGCACCTTCGACACTTCAGCCGCCGTCTTGTCGAGTACCGCCATGTCGTCGCCGAAGATCTTCACCGCCACGTCGCTGCGCACGCCGGAGATCAGCTCGTTGAAGCGCAACTGGATCGGCTGCGAGAACTCGTAGTTGTTGCCCGGCAGCTTCTCGACCTCTTCCTGCACCGCCGTCAGCAACTCGGCGCGCGTGCGCCTCGGCGTGGGCCACTCGCTCTCGGGCTTCAACATGATGTAGCCGTCGGAGATGTTCGGCGGCATCGGGTCCGATGCGATCTCGGCCGTGCCGGTGCGTGCGAACACGCGCTCGATCTCCGGGAATTTCGCCTTCAGCGTGCGTTCGAGCTGCTTTTGCATCTCGACCGATTGCGTGAGGCTCGTGCCCGGGATGCGCAGCGCCTGGATCGCGAAGTCGCCCTCGCTCAGGCTGGGCACGAACTCGGTGCCCAGCCGCGTCGCCAGCAGGCCCGAGAGCAGCACCGCCACCACGGCCGTGGTGATGACCACCGGCTTGGCCATCATCACGCGTGCGAGCAGCGGCTCGTAGCCGCGCTTGGCCCAGACCATCAAGCGGTTTTCCTTCTCGCTGACCTTGTTGCCGATGAACAGCGCCACGGCCGCGGGGATGAAGGTGATCGACAGGATCATCGCGCCCACCAGCGCAATCACCACGGTGAAGGCCATCGGGTGGAAGAGCTTCCCCTCCACGCCCGTGAGCGCAAAGATCGGCAGGTACACGATCATGATGATCAGCTGGCCGAACAGCAGCGGGCGCCGCGCCTCCTGCGAGGCGGCGAACACTTCGTGAAAGCGCTCGCTGCGCGTGAGCGGCCGGCCGTGCTTTGCTTGCGCATGCGCGAGCCTTCGCACGCAGTTCTCCACGATCACCACCGCCCCGTCGATGATGATCCCGAAGTCCAGCGCGCCCAGGCTCATGAGGTTGGCGCTGACCTTCTGGTTCACCATGCCGGTGAAGGTGAAGAGCATCGACAGCGGAATCACCAGCGCGGTGATGAGCGCCGCGCGGATGTTGCCCAAGAAGAGAAACAGGATCGCGATGACCAGCACCGCGCCCTCGAACAGGTTCTTCTTCACCGTCGCGATGGCCTTGTCGACCAGCACCGTGCGGTCGTACACCGTCACCGCCTTCACGCCCGCGGGCAGCGTGCGGTTGACCTCCTGCATCTTCTTGTCGACCGCTTGCGAGACGGTGCGGCTGTTCTCGCCGATCAGCATGAAGACGGTGCCCAGCACCACCTCGCGGCCGTTGTCGGTGGCCGCGCCCGTGCGCAGCTCCTGGCCGATGCCGACCTCGGCCACGTCCTGCACGCGCAGCGGAATGCCGCCTGCGTTGCCGAGGATCACGTTGCCGATGTCTTCCACCGACTTCACCTGCCCCGGCGCGCGAATGAGGTACTGCTCGCCGCGCTTCTCGATGTAGCCCGCGCCCACGTTGGCGTTGTTGCGCTCCAGCGCGGTGACCAGGTCGGTCATCGTGAGGCCGTGCGCCAGGAGCTTCGCGGGGTCGGGCGCGATCTGGTATTCCTTGTCGTAGCCGCCGATGGAGTTGATCTCGGTCACGCCCTTCACGTTGCGCAGTTGCGGCTTGATGATCCAGTCCTGGATCTCGCGCAGGTCCGTGGGCGTGTAGGGCTTGCCGTCGGGCTTCTTCGCGCCCTCTTCCGCCTCCACGGTCCAGAGATAGATCTCGCCGAGGCCCGTGGAGATCGGCCCGATCACCGGCGAGATGCCGCTGGGCATGCTCTCGCGCGCCGACTGGATGCGCTCGTTCACGAGCTGCCGCGCGAAGTAGATGTCGGTGCCGTCCTCGAAGATCACCGTCACCTGCGAGAGCCCGTAGCGCGAGAGCGAGCGGGTCTGCTGCAGGCCCGGCAGGCCCGCCATCACCGTCTCGATGGGGTAGGTCACGCGCTGCTCGGCTTCGAGCGGCGAGTAGCCGGGCGCGGAGGTGTTGATCTGCACCTGCACGTTGGTGATGTCGGGCACCGCGTCGATGGGCAGCTTCTGGTAGCTGAAGACGCCGAGCGCGGCCATGCCGAGCACGGCGAGCAGGACGAGCCAGCGCTGCGCGATGGAGAAGCCGATGATGCGTTCGAACATGCGGCGTCCTCAGTGGGTGTGCGTGGCAGAGCTCTTGCCCTGCTGCGACTTGATGACGAAGCTGCCGCTCGCGGCATAGGCCGCGCCGGGCTTCAGGCCGCCCACGATCTCGATGCGCTTGCCGTCGCTGCGGCCGGTCTGCACGTGCTGCGGCATGAAACCGCCGGGCACCTTGAGGAAGACGGTGGGTTTTTCTTCCACCGTCTGCACTGCCTCGGCCGCCACGGTGACGGGCGCGTCCGCCTCGGACGACACCAGCTCCACGTTCACGAACAGGCCCGGGCGCCACACGCGCTGCGGATTGGTCAGCGTGACGCGCGCCGTGGCCGTGCGCGTCTGCGCGCCAATGAGCGAGCCCACGTACGACACGGTGCCGCTGGCAGTCTGGTCGAAGGCGCTGGAGCGGATGGTCACCGGCTCGCCGATGCGCACCAGGTTCAGGTTGTTGGCCGCCACGCTGATCTCGGCCCACACGGTCGAGAGGTCGGAGATGGTGAAGACGTTGACGGCTTCTCCCACCGATTCGCCGAGCGAGATGTGCTTCTCGACCACCATGCCGTCGAAGGGCGCGCGCAGCTCGTAGCGGCCGAGTGCGGCCGAACCCGGCGTGGCGCCCAGCGCCAGCAGCTTCTGGTTGGCGTTGGCCACGGCGATCTGTGCCTCCTGCATCGCCTGCTGGGCCTGCAGGTAGTCCTGCTGGGGCGAGATCTTTTCTTCCCACAGTTTCTTCTCGCGCTCATAGGTGGTGCGGGCCAGTTCCAGCCGGCGCTGCGCCGATTGCAGCGCGCTGCGCTGCTCCGAAAGCCCCGGGCTCGACAGCACCGCGAGCACCTGGCCGCGCTTGACTTCCTGGCCGAGGTTGGCCGACACGCTGTCGACCACGCCCGCCACGCGCGGCACCACATGGGCCGTGCGGTCTTCGTTGAACTTGATCTCGCCGGGCAGTTGCAGCGATGTCTTGATGCGCGCGGGGCCGGCGCTTTCGATCGCCATGCCGGCGGCCTTGACCTGCTCGTCGGTGAAGGGGATCGTTTCCTCGTCTTCCTTGTGCGCCGCCGATTCGGTCGCTTTCGATTCGGGCGCTTTCGACCCGGCCGTTGCTTCGGCGGAAGCCACCTTCTCCTTGGCCGCCTCCTCGCCGTGGTGCTCCTTGTCGCCATGGCCCTTGGCCTCTTCATGACCGTGGTCGTGGTCCTTGCCCTCGGCTTTTCCTTCCTCGTGGTGCTCGCCGTCGGCATGCCCGCCGGCCTCGGAATGGCCCGCCGCCTGGGGCTTGGCCGGGTCGGTGCGCAGGATCAGCGCCCCCGCCGCGAAGCCCAGGACCAGGATGGCCACGACGGCCATCCACTGCTTCTTGCTGGTGCGCTCGGTGAAAGTCTTGCGTTCTTCTTGGGTGTTCATGATCTTGGGTGTCCGTGTCAGCGTGCGACGGGCGTCGCGTGCAGGGTTTCTTCGCCGTCGGTGCCGAGCAGGCGGTCGAGTTCGCCGGCCGCGCGGTGCGCATCGGCCAGCGCAACGAGGTACTGGTTGCGCACCTGGAACAGCGTGCGCTGTGCATCGAGCGCTTCGAGAAAGCTGAACTTGCCCAGCTCGAAGCCCTTGGTCGCGGCCTTGTAGGCGGTCTCGGCGCCCGGGAGCGCATCGCGCTGCAGCGTCTCGGCGGTGGCGCGTGCGGAGCGCAGGCGCTCGGTGGCCTGCGCCACGTCGGCGCCCAGTTGCAGCTCGGCAGCGGCGAGGTCGTCGCGCGCTTTTTCTTCGCGGCTCAGGGCTTCGGCAAGGTTGCCGCGGTTGGTGTCGAAGATCGGCAGCGGCACCGAGAGGCCGACGACGACCTGGTTGCGGCGGCTGCTCGCCCCTTCGGCGTCGGTGGACGCGGGCACGCGCTTGGCGCCGAGCGACACGGTGATGTCGGGAATGCGCTTGGCCCGCTCCAGGCTGGAGAGCGCCTCGCGCCGTTCGACTTCGAGCCGTGCCTGCCGCAGCACGGGCGCTGCGAAGAACCGGCCTTCGACGTCCTGTGCCGAGGCGAGCGTCGGCAACTGATCGACTGCGCCCTCCACCTGCGTGAAGCGCGGCGCCGGGTTGCCCCAGAGCGCGGCCAACTGCTGGCGGGCGGAGCGCAGCGTGCCCTCGGCCTGCAGCAGCTCGACGCGCACGCCCGCCTCGGCCACGCGCGAGCGGGTTTCCTCCAGCGGCGAAACCTTGCCGGCCGTGACGCGGTTGGCGGCCGCCTTCGTCGCGATCTGCGCGAGGCCGACGGAATCCTGCGCGAGCCGCAGGCGCTCCTGTGCGGTCAGCACCTCGAAGAACAGGGTGACGGTCGAGGCCCGCAAATCCGAGCGGCGCGCCACCAGCGCCGAGGCGGCCTGGTCACGCGCGCGTTCGGCGGCCGTCACGCGGGCCGCGCGCTTGCCGCCCAGCTCGATGGGCTGGCTCAGTTGCAGCGTGGTGGTGCGGTTGTCGCGCCGCAGGTCTTCCAGCTGTGCACCGAGCACGGGGTTGGGCCAGGCGCCGGCCTGGACGATGGCGCCCTCGGTGGCCTCCTGCTCGCGCGAGGCTGCGGACAGGCTGGGGTTGGACTGCAGCACCATCGCGACGGCGCTGCGAAGGGTCAGCGGACCCGCGGGCTCCAGCGTTCTGGCGGCCAGGCGGGACGAGGAAGACTGGGAGCCGGCAACCGCCTCTGACTGCGGTGTTTGTGACTGCTGTGAATAAGCCGGGGGTACCGCCAAGGCCAACACGGCCAGCGGCACGAAGAGCGTGCGCATCGAATTCTCCTGGGTTGCGAAACAACGGACGGACGAATTCGGCGAGAGCTCAGCTGATGAAAGGGATCAGTGGTGGGTGGTGTTCTCTCGCCGAATCAGAGGGCGAGAGTCCGTGCGGGGCGCACGGGGACTTCGGAGACATGGGAAACGAAACGCTCTTCCGTTCGAGCGTGCAGCACTTGAAGCAGTTGCAGCGCGCCGACGGCATCGCCGGTCGCCATGTCCACGTGCTGCGCAGCGCCGAAGTGGCTGACGATGCAGTGGCCGACCGCGCCGTTCGGCTGCGTGCCGGTGTCCTGCTTCGCGCCGTCGGTGTTGTGCGTGCGGTCGGTGCTGTTGGGCTCGTCCTGGTGGTGGCCCCAGTGCTCGGGCTGCGTGTCGCGCTCGTGCTGGCAATACGCCGCCGACGCCGCCCAGCTGAGCTGGAACGGAAGCAGGAACAGCAGAAAGATGAGGAGCCAGCGACGCATGAGCCAAAAAGTATATCGAGGGGGGTGTGACACCCCGCTCCGAAAAGCCCTGCGGTTCGAGGGCCCGGCGCAATGTATGACGCCGGGGTGCGGCTTTGTCTGTCAATAGGATTACTAAATGGTAACCAGTGTTTTGAGAGGTATTGGGTACGATCTCGCGATGCGCATTCTTGTCATCGAAGACGAGCCCAAACTGGGCGATTACCTCAAAAAAGGGCTGGAGGAAAACGGGTACGTCGTCGACATCGCCCGCGATGGCATCGAAGGCCGATACCTCGCCACCGAGGGAGAGTACGCACTGGTCCTGCTCGACGTGATGCTGCCCGGCATCGACGGCTTCGCGGTGCTCCAGGCGATACGCCGCACGAAGAATGTGCCCGTGCTGGTACTCACCGCGCGCGACAAGGTCGAAGACCGCGTGCAGGGTCTGCAGCAAGGCGCTGACGACTACCTCGTCAAGCCCTTCTCCTTCTCCGAGCTGCTGGCCCGCGTGCAGGCGCTCCTGCGGCGCGGCAAGGCGCAAGACTCGACCGTGTTGCGCCTTGCCGACCTGGAACTCGACATGGCGAGCCGCAAGGTGTTTCGCAACCGCGTGCGGCTCGACCTCACGGCCAAGGAGTTCACCCTGCTCGTGGTGCTGCTGCGCCGGCGCGGCCAGATCCTCTCGCGCACCACGCTTGCCGAGCAGGTGTGGGACATGAACTTCGACAGCGACACCAACGTGGTGGAAGTGGCCATCCGGCGCCTGCGCAGCAAGATCGACGATCCGTTCGAAGTGAAGCTGCTGCACACCGTTCGCGGCATGGGCTACGTGCTGGAAGACCGCTCCTGGGCATGAGCCCCCGCCCGCAATCGATACAGAGCCGCCTGTCGCTCTGGTTCGCCGCGCAGACGCTGTTCGGGCTCAGCGTGATCTGCCTGGCCATCTACCTCGTGACGGCCTGGAACTTCGGCGAGAAGCAGGAGGATGAACTCAGCCAGAAGGCGGTGCTGGTGGAGCACCTGCTGAAGGAGGCCGAGAAAGGCGGCGACCTCGTCTTTCTCAGGCACAAGCTCGACGACTTCTTCTCGATGCAGGACGACGTGAGCCTGTCGATCTCGCATGCGGGCAAAGGCCTCTTCGAGTCGCGGCCGACCGCCGGTGGCCGCTGGCTGCGCCGCGACCTGACTGTGCCCTGGCAGCAAGGTGGCCTGACCACCAACCTGCAGGTGCAACTCGGCGTGAACGTGGCGCAGGAGGCGCGGCTGCTCGAACGGCTCGCATGGACGCTGCTCGGCGCCGTGGTGCTGGGCACCGCGCTGGTGTCGCTCACCGGCATGTGGCTGGTGCGGCGTGGCCTGCGTCCGCTGAAGGCGCTGGCCGACCTCACCGCGGCCATGGCGCCCGACAAGGCCAACCAGCCGATCGATGCACTGGCTTTCGCAGAGGAGCTTCGGCCGTGGATCACGCAATTCAACGCACTGCTGCTGCGCGTGCAGCGCGCCTACGTGCAGCTCGAATCCTTCAACGCCGACGTGGCGCACGAGCTGCGCACGCCGCTCGCCAACCTCATCGGCTCCACCGAACTCGCGCTCACGCGGCAACGCTCCAACGAGGAACTGCAGGGCGTGCTGACCTCCAACCTCGAGGAGATCGGCCGGCTCTCGGGCATCGTCACCGACATGCTGTTTCTCTCGAAGGCCGACCGCGGCACCTCGACGCGCTCGCGCGCCGTCGTGAGCCTCGCGGCGCAGGCGCGCGACGTGATCGACTTCTACGACGCGATGCTCGACGAGGCGGGGCTGAAGGCCGAAGTGGCCGGCGACGCGATGGCCGATGTGGACGCCTCGCTCGTTCGTCGTGCGCTCTCCAACCTCCTGGGCAATGCGATCCGCTTCGCCGCACCGGCGTCGGCCATCCGCATCGAGCTGAAAGAGGACCGCGACGAATTCGTCCTCTCGGTCGTGAACCGCGGGGAGCCGGTCGACCCGGCCGCCCTTCCCCGCCTGTTCGAACGCTTCTATCGCGCCGCGCAGGCCCGCGACGGATCGACGCGGCACCACGGGCTGGGCCTGTCCATCGTCGAGGCCATCGCGCGCATGCATGGCGGGCGCGTGTTCGCGTCGAGCGAGGGTGGCGAAACGCGCATCGGCTTCACGGTGCGCCGCAACGGCTGAAGCAAGCCCGGCTCAGGGCTTGGCGTGCGCCTCGGCTTCGACCGGGGCCGCCGCGTCGGCGACGGACTTCGGCTTGCGGCCGACGCACAGCGTCATCAGCGGCCCGGTCATCGCGGTGGTGGCGAGCGCCATCACCAGCAGCATCGTGAACAGCTCGGGGCCGATCAGGCCCACGTCGAAACCGATCTTGATGACGATCAGCTCCATCAACCCACGCGCATTCATCAGCGAGCCGGTGGCCATGCTGTCGCGCCAGCTGTAGCCCGCCATGCGCGCGCCGGCCGCGCCACCGGCGATCTTGCCGACGGTGGCGACACCGATGATCAGCAGCATCGCGCCCAGGCTCGCGCCGGTGAAGGCGCTGGCGGTGGTGCCCAGCCCGGCGAGCGCGAAAAAGAGCGGCATCAGCACGACGATGGAAATGGGCTCGATGCGCTCGCTCAACGAGCGCAGGAGGCGGTCGTCACGCGGAAGGCAGGCGCCGAACAGGAAGGCACCGAACACCGCATGCAGGTGCAGCCATTCGGTGAGCAGCGCGGTGACCAGGAGGCCGATCATCAGCGAGGCCATCACCGTGGTCGAGGGCTCGCCGTCGGGCGCCTTCACGCGCAGCAGCCAGGCAAAGGCCGGCTTCAGGCCGAAGAACAGGAAGGCCAGCATCACCACCACGCCGACCGTGATCTTGACCAGGCCCGCATAGCCCTCGCCCGCACCCACCAGCGCCACCACGAAGGCCAGCAGGATCCAGGCGAACACGTCGACCACCGCCGCGGCGCTGAGCGACAGCTGGCCGAAGGAGGTGCGCGTCATGCCGCGGTCCTTGAGGATGCGCGCCATGACGGGGAAGGCGGTGATGGAAAGCGCCGCCGCCATGAAGAGCGCAAACGGCCAGAACGCGACGCCGGCCGGCGCGAGCGTGGGATACAGCGCCGGCGAGATCGCCAGGCCCAACGCCAGCGGCACGATCACGCTGAGCACGCCCACGGCGCCGGCCGCCTTGATCTGCGAGCGCATGTTCTGCGAGGACCGCAGCTCCAGCCCGACGACGAACATGAACAGCACCAGCCCCACCGTCGACAGCGAAGACAGACCCTGCAGCAGGTCCTTGGCGAAGAGCTGCGCATGCAGCGAAGGAAAGAGCGCGCCCATCACGGCCGGCCCGAGCATCAGGCCCGCGGCCATTTCGCCCACCACGCTGGGCTGGCCCAGGTAGCGCAGCAGCCAGCCGCAGATGCGCGCGGTGGTGAGGATGACGACGAGTTGCAGCAGCAGGGTGGTGACGGACATGGGGGATGGGTTCGGAGCGCGTAAGCCGGGCGTGGCCGCCGATGTTAGTGCCGCACGGGGCCCGGTTCAATCCGGGCGCCTCGCCGCCAGGATGCGCGCAAGGCACTCGGCCAGCTCCTGCAGCCCCAGCGGCTTGTGCAGCACGGCCGCCACGCCCGCATCGCGTGCCCGCTGTTCCAGCGCCACATTGACGTTGCCGCTCACCAGCGCCACCGGCAGCGCCGGCCGCCTGGACCGCAGCAACCGGGCCAGCTCGCTGCCGGGCATGCCGGGCAGCATCTCGTCGGTGAGCACCGCATCGAAGCGCTGCGGATCGGCCTCGAAGGCGGCCAGCGCGCGCTCGCTGGTGCCGAAGCCCACCGGCTCGTAGCCCAGGCTCGCGAGCAGTTCCTCGGCCAGTTCGAGCAGCGGCTGCTCGTCGTCCACGATCATCACGACCTCGCCGTTGCCGCGCGGGCAGCCGGGCACGGTGTCCAGCGGCGCCTGCTCCGGCCCGCCCTCCGCCGCCTGCCCTTGCAGCACCGGCAGCCACACCGAGACCACGGTCGGCTGGCCGTTCCCGGTTGCCACGTCGATCGCACCGCCGATGTCGGCCACGATGCCATGCACCACCGAAAGACCGAGCCCCGTGCCTTCGCCCACCTTCTTGGTGGTGAAGAACGGGTCGAACATGCGTTGCAGCACCTCGGGCGGGATGCCCGGGCCGGTGTCGCCCACATCGAGGCGCACGTACGAACCGGCGGCGATGTCGCCGTGCAGTAGCGCGCGCTTCTCGGTGATGTCCACGCGGTCGAGCCTGAGACTCACCACACCTTCTTCCCCCATGGCCTGCACGGCGTTCGTGCAGAGGTTCATCACCACCTGGTAGAGCTGGGTGCCATCGCCCACCACGGCCGCGCTGCCGGACTGCAGCCGCGCGTCCACGCGCAGGCCCGGCGGCAGCGTGGGCACGAGCATAGCGATCACCTCTTCCACCAGCGCCTGCATGTTGACCGGCACGCGCTCGGCGATGCCGCTGCGGCTGAAATCGAGAATGCGCCGCACCAGGAGGCGCGCACGGGCGCCGGCCTGCATCACGCGGTCGATGTGGCGGCGCATGGCGCTGCCGGCCTCGGCCTGCTGCTGCGCCATTTCGCCGAAACCGAGGATGGCGCCCAGGATGTTGTTGAAGTCGTGCGCGATGCCACCCGACAAGGTGCCCAGCGCCTCGAGCCGCTGCGTCTGCTGCAGGCGCGCCTCGAGCCGGGCCTTGTCGGCCTCGGCAAGCTTGCGGTCGCTCACGTCGGTGGCGGCGCCGAAGAGGCGCAGCGCCACGCCGGCCTCGTCGCGCACGCAGCGGCCGCGCGCGTGGATCCAGCGCCAGTCGCCGCCGGCGTGGCGCACGCGGTATTCGAGCTCGACCGCGTGCGTGCGGCCGGCGAGGTGGTCGTCGATGGCGGCCTTGGCGTGTGGCGCGTCGTCGGGATGCAGGTGCACATGGCGCAGCACATCGGCCGAGGTGCCCAGCGGCACCGACGCATCGACGCCGTGCAGCGCCCGCCATTTGTCGGAGACGAACACCGTGTCCTCTGCGACGTTCCATTCGGCATGGCCTTCGTTCGCGGCCTCCATGGCCATGGCGTAGCGCTCCTCGCTCTGGCGCAGCGCAAGTTCGCCGCGCTCCTGCCGGCGCAACTGGCGCAGCAGGCCGACGATGGTGAGCACCACCAGCAAGATCAGCAACACCGTGCGGATGCCCGAGCTCCACATCTCGTCGTACCAGGGCCGCAGCGCCTCTTCCTCGTCGCGCATGATGGCCAGGATCAGCGGCCGCTTGCCCACGCCCACCGCGGCGATCAGCTTGGGCCGGCCGTCCATCGGGTTGATGGCGCGCGCCACCTTGCCGCCTTCCTTCAGCGCCGCGAGCTCGGGAAAACTCAGCTTCTTCTCGGGATCGGTGGGCCCCGGCTGGCGCACCACCAGCGTGCCGTCGCTCAGCGTGAGCAGCAGCGAGCTGCCTTTGCCCAGCTGGATGGCCGAGTACATGCCCTCCAGGTGCTGCAGCGTGACGATGGCGGTGACCACACCCGCGAATGCGCCGTTCGGCCCGTCGATGCGGCGCGACACCACCAGCCCCGGCATGCCTTCGGTGCGGGTGTTCATCGGCTCGCTGATGAAAAGCCCCGTGTCGCGCGAATCGCGCTGCGCGGTGAAGTACGGCCGGTCGGACACATCGGACAGCGGCCCGCCCGTGTCGCGCGAGCGGTGGCGCTGCATGCCGTGGGCATCGACGATGGTCAGCACGCTCACTTGCGGCACGCCGACCGTGCGGGAGGTCAGGCCCGGCGACACCTCGCCGGGACCGAAGTCGCCACGAGCAGCCCCATACCAGCTCGCGGTATCGCGCAGCACCACGTCGACCGCCTGCATGCTGCGCAGCGACTGCTCGGCCAGCGCCTTGGCAAGATTGCCGAGCTCGCGCTCGTTGGCCAGCATGATCTGCTGGTGCAGCCGCCAGCCGTCGTACCCCGCCGAGCCGATACACGCGGCGATCAGCAGCACGCCGGCGGCAACGATGCGGCGGCGAAGGCGGTCGGCGGATTTCATGGAGGAAATCAGTGGGCCGCGCCGATGGTGTCGGCCACGGCCTGGAGCAGCTCGCCGCGCGCACAGGGCTTGGCGACGAGGCGGCGCAGGCCGAGGGCGCGGGCGGGGTTCGAGTCGCTGTGCAGGCTGCGGCCCAGGCGGGTCGAGAGGCCGATCAGCGCTGCCTGCGGGTAGCCGGCCCGCACGGCGCGCACGGTGTCGACGCCGCCGCCCCGCAGATCGGGCACATCGACGATCACCAGGTCCGCATCGCCGTCGTGGAACGTGCCTTGCGCGGGCAGCGCCTGCACGGCGTAGCCCTCGCCCAGCAGCCATTCGCAAATCAGTGTTCGCATGGCGCTATCTTCCTCGATCACTACGACGGTCGGCATGGTCTCTCTGTTCGGTGCGGGCGGCGTCGGTTGCCGCCAGGGCTCCATTGGCGCTCCTGCACATGCCGCCCTCATGTCGGCGGCTGCGCGGGGATTTCATCTGTAATCCGCCCGTACGCCGCGCGCAGCGAAGTTGCATTACCCTTCGCCTCCATGAGCGCCAGCCACCACATCCTTGTCGTCGACGACGATCCGGCCATCCGGGAACTGATGGCCGAGTACCTCACCGAGAACGAGCTGCGCGTGACCACCGCCGTCTCGGGTGCCGAGATGAAGAAGGCGCTCGCGGAATCGGTCATCGACCTGGTGGTGCTCGACCTGCGCCTGGGCGGCGAAGACGGCATGCACCTGGCGCGCCACCTGCGCGAGACCAGCGCCATTCCCGTCATCATCGTGACCGGCAAGCGCGACGAGGCCGACCGCGTGATGGGCCTGGAAATCGCGGCCGACGACTACATCACCAAGCCCTTCAGCAACCGCGAGCTGCTCGCGCGCATCCGCGCGGTGCTGCGGCGCTACCAGGTGCAGCGCGACGCCACCGCCGCGGCGCCGGCCAAGGGCGGCACCGAACGCCGGGCCTATCGCTTCGCGGGCTGGGAGCTCAACGTGCTGGTGCGCCGCCTTACCGCGCCGGACGGCCGGCGGGTGGAGCTGAGCAACGGCGAGTTCAACCTGCTGCTGGCGCTGTGCGAGGCGCCGCAGCGCGTGCTCTCGCGCGACCAGCTGCTCGAACTCTCGCGCCTGCACGGCGCGGAGGTGTACGACCGGTCGATCGACGTGCAGATCCTGCGCCTGCGGCGAAAGATCGAGGTCGATGCCTCGACGCCGCAGTTCATCCGCACCGAGCGCGGTGCGGGTTACGTGTTCGACACGCAGGTCGACGCGCTGAACTGAAGAGGCCTCAAAGGCCCTGCGTCTGCACTTGCACCGGCTTGCCGAATTGGCCTGCCACCTGCGGCGCGATCACGAGGTAGCGGCGCGAGGCCTCCGCATCCGACTGCACGATCTGCCGGATCGGCCCGATCGCGTTCACGATGGCCGAGCCCGCCGGGTTGGTCATGAAGTTGGCCAGCGGCTGCAGCGTGCCGCCGCCATCGGGCTGCTCTGCAAGCGCCAGCACATAGGGCGACTTCGGTTCGAGCCCCGTCGCGGAAGCCTGCAGCACCTGCGTGAGCCCCTGGTCGAACAGCGTCACGCTGGTCGGCGCGCCCGCCTTGTCGCCCTGCACGGCCATGAGCGTCAGGTGCGCGGCCTGCCCCGCCACGCCGAGCGGCTGCAAGCCCTGCATGCCGTCGCCTTCCGGCACCGCGTTCGGCACATAGGCAATCGCCTGCGGCGCCTGGCCGATGGGCACTTCGCCCACGACCTTGTTCGTCGCGGTGTCGATGGCGGCGAGCGCATCGGCGTTCTCCAGCCCCACGTAGATGCGCGAGCCGTCGCCCGAAGGCCAGATGCCGTGCGGCAGCTTCCCGACCGGGATGGTCGCGACCTGCGAGAAATCGTCGGTGCGGAACACCTTCACCTGGTTGAGCCCGCCGATGGTCACGTAGGCGAACGTGCCCTTCTTCGTGGCAGCGAAGTTGACGTGGTTGGTGATCGGCCCGGTGTCGAACGACTTGATGACCGCGAACGGCGGCTTCGCATCGAACACCATCGTGCGGCCCACGTCCTTGAGGGTGAACCACACCTGCTTGCCATCGGGCGTGGCCGCGATGTTGGGGCAGAACGGGCTCTCCTGCTTCACGCGCCCGACGATCTGTTTCGTCGCGGTGTCGATCACCACGGTCTCGGGGTTGAACGACGAACACACGTAGCCGTACTTGCCGTCGGGCGAGAAGATCTGCATGCCGGGCCCGCCGGGCGTGACGATGCGGGTCTTCTCCTCGAAAGTGCTCGCATCGATCACCGACACGTAGTTCTCGCCGCGTACCGTGACCCACACCTCCTTGCCGTCGGGCGTGAAGAAGGCCTCGTGCGGCGAACGGCCGACGTA
This sequence comes from Variovorax sp. ZS18.2.2, assembly GCF_024701975.1. Taxonomy (GTDB): domain Bacteria; phylum Pseudomonadota; class Gammaproteobacteria; order Burkholderiales; family Burkholderiaceae_C; genus Variovorax. The sequence continues at coordinate 408,064 of NZ_JANLNM010000002.1, read as the reverse complement.
GGTGGTGTGCTTGACGGCGTTGGTCGCGGTGTCGATGAAAGTCACCGAGTTCGAACCGATCGACACGATGGCCAGCGTGCGGTGGTCGGGCGAGAAGCCCATGCCGTGCACCAGCACCTGGCCCTTGTAGAGCGGGCTGAAGTTGCCGGGCGACGGATCGCCCAGGCGGATCACGCCCAGCAGCCTGTGGTCGGCCGGATCGGTCACCGAGACGGTGTTGGAGAACTGTTCGGCGGCGTAGATGCGGTCGCGGTGGCTCACCGGAATATCGGCGGACGCGGCGGCGCCGGGGGCCTGGCCCGCATGGGCCAACGATGTGGCGAGGGCGAGCGATGCGCAGAGCAGCGCGGCCGCGTGGCGAATAGGGGTCATGGGTGTCTCAGCGGTCCATGCGCATGCCGGGCATCGGGTGCTGATGCGGCATGGATGTTGTTGTGTGGGTGGCGGGAAGCCCCTGGGTCGGCGCTGCGACAGAGGGCGGCAGCGGCTGGCCGAGCGCGAGATGCATCGCCGCGATCTCCTGCTGCTGCTCGACGATGATTTCCTGCGCGATGCGGCGGAGCTGCTCGTTGCGGCCATAGCGCAACTCGGCCTGCGCCATCTCGATCGCGCCCTGGTGGTGCGGGATCATCATCGCGGCGAAATCGCGGTCGACGTCGCCGGAGGGCTTGATCTCCATCGCGGCCATCATCCGGTTCATGGCAGCGTCGTTCTCGGCCGCGAAGGCGGCGGCGAGCGAGTCGGCCGCCGCGGGCAGCACGCCCGCAGCAGCGACCAGCGCTGCGACCGCCACGGCCGCCAGCGCGATGCCGCGCTTCCGGCGCAGGGATGTGGGGCTCACTGGCCTGCGTTCTGCGGCGCGGCCATCGCGACGGCGCTGTTCGTCGCCACGGCGTTGCCGCCATGCGCGAGGAAGAACGAGCCGCTGTCTTCGCCGTAGAGCGCGTCGAGATGACCGCTCTTCTCGGCCGCGGCCAGCTCGGCCTTGACCTCTGCGCGCGGCTCGGTCGACTTGAAGTTGCGCGAGAGATAAGCCGAGCCGCTGTCGCTGGCGACCAGCACGCCGAGGGTTCCATCGGCCTTGGCCTGTGCCAGCTCGGCCTTCACTTCGGCGCGCGGTTCGCTGGACTGGAAATGGCGCGACAGGTAGGCCGAGCCGCTGTCTTCGCCCGTCAGTGCAGCCAGTTGGCCGCTGGCCTGGGCCGCCTTCAGTTGCGCGATAACTTCGGCGCGGGTCAGGCTCTGGGCCGAGGCGGCGCCGGCGGCGGTGAGCATCAGGGTGGCGGCAAGGGCAGCCATGGCGGCATTGAGTTTCTTCATGATCGTTTCCTTCTAGATGCGCATCTGAAAAAGTAGAAGGGGTGCGCCGGCAGATACGCGTCCGGCAGGCCCCGAGCCAACACTGGGTGATCTAGGCACCGGGGAGTGGTGCTTGTCTCGGGCTCTACTTTGAGAAGCGCGCGTTGCGCACGGATTGCGCGCGCGCCGCGGCCGATTCAGATGAAGCGGGAACGATTGCAGATGAAATACAGGGGCCGTCTTCCCTGGCCCGTTCGGGTTATTCGAACCAGCGGTTGGCCCATTGGTTGAGCGGCGTCAGCCGCTTGACGAGTTCGCCGCCCGACTCGGTGAGCACGTAGCCCGTGCCCGAGAGCTCGACGATGCCGGCCGCGCGCAACTCCTTGAGCCGGTCGTTCAGCACCGAGGGCGACATGTCCTCCGTGCTCGTGCGCAGCGCCCTGAAGCTCTGCGGCGAGCCATCGCGCAGCTCCCACAGGATGCGCAGCGTGCCCTTGCGGCCCAGCTGCTCCAGGAGCCGCATGATGGGCCGCCGCGCCACGGTGGGCGTGGGCTGCGAGGCGGCTGCTTCTTCGTTGTCCATGTCGTGCTTTCGGTGATCGAATAGCTTCTCTTGCGCTACGGATTTCGTAGCGATAGACTGCGCCAAATCGCTACGATTTCCGTAGCGATTTCAACGCATTCTACGAAGGATTCCGACCATGACGACTGCCGCCTGGCCAAGCGCTCGCACACCTCGCATTCCACCGCTCGAAGCACCCTTCCCCGAACCGATTGCCGACTTGCTCACGCGAATGAACCCGCCCGGAAGGCCCGAGATCCTCGCGCTCTTCCGCGTGCTGGCCATCAACCCGGAGCTCGCCGAGCGAACACTGGGGCTGGGCCGTTACCTGCTGGGTCGCAAGGCGGCCGTCAGCCTGCGCGATCGCGAGGTGGTGATCACGCGCGCGTGCGCCCGCTGCGGCGCTGAGTACGAATGGGGCGTGCACGTTGCGGCCTTCGCCGATGCAGCCGGGTTCAACGAGGTCGACCGGCGCGTGATGGCGGCCGCGGATGAGGACGTGGCGCAACTCGCGCCGCGCGACCGGCTGCTGGTGCAGTTGGTCGACCAGCTGCACGACCGCAGCGACATCGACGACGCGCTCTGGCAATCGCTCGTCGAACATTGGAACCACGCGCAACTGATCGAGCTGATGATGATCGCGGGCTGGTACCACGCGGTGAGCTACGTGTGCAATGCGGCGCGCGTGCCGCTGGAGAAGTGGGCGGCGCGTTGGTGAAGGCCAGCCGCCAGCCGCGATGCGATAACCTGCATCGCGGCTGACTGCCTGCGGCATTCGCCGAGCCCCCTTCATCACGTCTCACGCCCCGGAAAGAACATGCAAACATTTGTACAACTCGTGATCAGCTGGGGGCCCATGCTGCTCCTCATCGGCGTCTGGATCTTCTTCATACGCCGCAGCGGCGGCCTCAAGCAAGGCCAATACTTCGAGGAGGTGCGCAACTATCTGTCGGACCACATCGCCGAGACGCGGCGCATGAACGCCAATCTCGAACGCATCGCCGCCGCGCTCGAAACGCGTGGTACGCCCGCCACCAGTCCTTTGCCCAAGAGCGACGCGTAGCGCGCCTACTTCTCGGCCCGCATCAACCGCAGCCCGTTCGCCACCACCAGGAGGCTCGCGCCCATATCGGCAAACACCGCCATCCACATCGTCGCGCTGCCGAACACCGCGAGCACGAAGAAGATGCCCTTGATGCCGAGCGCGAGCGAGATGTTCTGCCACAGCACCGCATGCGCGCGGCGCGAGAGGCGGATGGTCTCGGGAATGCGGCGCAGGTCGTCGTTCATGATGACCACGTCGGCCGCTTCCATCGCGGTGTCGGTGCCCGCGCCGCCCATGGCGAAGCCGATGTCGGCCTGCGCGAGCGCCGGTGCATCGTTGATGCCGTCGCCGGTCATCGCGACCGCGCCGTAGCGCTCCTGCATGGCCTTGATGGCGCCGAGCTTTTCCTCGGGCAGCAGGTTGCCGCGCACGTCCTCGATGCCGGCGTGGGCGCCGATGGTCTTTGCCGTGGCGGCGTTGTCGCCGGTGAGCATCACCGGCACGACACCCAGGGCGCGCAGCTCGGCCACTGCGGCTTGCGACGATTCCTTGATCGTGTCGGCGACGGCGAACAGCGCGAGCACGGCCTGGCTCGATGCAAGCAGGGTCACAGTGCGGCCCGCCTCTTCATGGCGCTTGAGCTCAGCTTCGAGCGTCGGTGTGCACAGGCCCTTCTCCTCGATCAGCCGGTGGTTGCCGAGCATGTAGGTCTGGCCCGAAAGCACGGCCTGCACGCCGCGCCCCGGCAGCGCGGTGAAATCGCCGACCTCTTCGCGCTCGCCCTTCAGGCCCTCGGCGATGGCCTTCGACACCGGATGGTCCGAGCGGCCCGCGATGCTTGCCGCAATCGCGAACACCGCCGCCTCGTTGCCCGATGCATCGAGCAGCGTCGATTCCACGAGCTTCGGCTTGCCTTCGGTGATGGTGCCGGTCTTGTCGAGCGCCACCGCCTTCAGCTTGCGCGCCTCTTCAAGGTAGGTGCCGCCCTTGATCAGGATGCCGCGCCGCGCGGCCGATGCGAGCGCGCTCACGACCGTGACGGGCGTCGAGATCACCAGCGCGCACGGGCAGGCGATGACCAGCAGCACCAGCGCTTTGTAGATGGCCTGCAGCCAGGTCCAGTCCATGAAGAGCGGCGTGAACAGCGCGATCGCCAGCGCCAGCACGAAGACCGCGGGCGTGTAGATGGCGGCGAACCTGTCGACGAAACGCTGCGTGGGTGCGCGCGTTCCCTGCGCCTCTTCGACCGCGTGGATGATGCGCGCAAGCGTGGTGTTGGCCGCCACCGCCGTGACGCGGAACTCCAGCGCGGCGGTCTGGTTGATGGTGCCCGCGAAGACCGGGTCGCCCACGGTCTTGTCGACCGGAATGCTCTCGCCCGTGACCGGCGCCTGGTCGATGGCGCTCAGGCCCGCGGTCACCACGCCGTCGAGCGGCACGCGCTCGCCGGGGCGGATGCGTGCGACGGCGCCGAGCACCACGGTGTCGGCCATCACGGTCTGCCAGCTGCCGTCGGGCTGCTTGACTTCGGCCTGTTCGGGCGCGAGCGCCAACAGGCTCTGGATCGCATTGCGGGCACGGTCCACGGCGCGGGCCTCGATCAGCTCGGCAATCGCATAGAGCGCCATCACCATCGCGGCCTCAGGCCACTGGCCGATGACGAAGGCACCGGTCACGGCGACGGCCATCAGCGCGTTGATGTTCAGGCGGCCGCGCACCAGCGCGCCGAAGCCCTTCTTGTAGGTATCGAGACCGGCCAGCCCGATGGCTGCAAGCGCAAGCACCATCTCGGCGGCCATGAAGCCCATGCCGTCGAAGGCAAGGAAGGAGATCGACTCGGCCGCGATGGCCAGCACCAGAGCGGCGACGAGGCGCGCGAGGCCTGTGCTCATTCCAGCGATGCGCGCAGGGGCGGCCGGCGTTGCCGTGTCGCCGACAGGCTCGGGCTTGAAGCCTGCCTTGCGGATCGCATCGAGCGCCCGGGGCAGCGCGCCAGCGTCGGCCGTGATGGCCATCGTGCGCTCGCCGAGGCGAAAACGCAGCCCCTGGATGCCGGCCACCGGCTCGAGCGCACGGCGGATTTCGGACTCTTCGACCGCGCAGTCCATCGTGGGAATGCGAAAGAGCAAGGCGCCCTTGGGGATGTCGGTGGCGTCCACGGTGGCCGACGAACCGCAGACAGGGTTGCCGCAGCAGGCCGTTTCGGCATGGGCATGGGCATGCACAGGTCCATGCGAGTGATCGTGACCATGGTCGTGGTCGTGATGCAGGGCCGGCGTCACGGGCTTCAGGGCGTTCTGGTTCGTCATGAAGGCAATTGGAAACCCTGAAGCAGGTGTAGAGTCAAACGCTGAATTTCCACTTCTGGATTTGCCGCATCATGAAAATCGGAGAACTGGCCAAGGTCACGAACACGCCGGTCGAAACCATCCGGTACTACGAGCGCGAGCAGCTGCTGCCCGAGCCCGCGCGCACCGACGGCAACTACCGCATCTACGACGACGAACACGCCCAGCGCCTGGGCTTCATCCGGCGCTGCCGCTCGCTGGACATGACACTCGACGAGATCCGCGGTTTGCTGAAATTCCGCGATGCCCCGCAGGACGATTGCGGCGAGGTCAACCAGTTGCTGGACGACCACATCGGCCACGTGGCCGCGCGCATCTCCGAACTGAAGACCCTGGAAAAGCAATTGAAGGCGCTGCGCCTGCAGTGCTGCGGGCCGGAGTCGGCGAGCGCCTGCGGCATCCTGCAGGAACTGGACACCGCTGCCCTTGCACCGGAGAGCTTCGGGCAGCACGCGGGGCATGTGCATGGGTCGCTGCACAACGCGGCGGGGAAGCGATCGGGTTGAGGGGGGAGGTGTACCGACGTGGTCGTCGGTTGGTCTGCGCGATGGCTTTCCTGCCGATAGGGTGTGTGTTGGGGTGGAGCGCTCTGGGACTAAAGCGGACCTTGCAAGCGCCCGAAAGCGGACGTTCTCACGAGAAAGGCAGAATGACCTTCCCCCCTACGCTCCAAACGCGACACCGCTCTAGCCATGCCCGTACCTCGTTCGCCCGACATCGAGCCTCTACTCATTCGCTATGTCGAGTCTTGGGTCGAAAAGCTCGCCGCCGGGGACTGGGACGGCGCAATGTCTCTTGTCGAGGCGCCAAACCACTACGGCATTCGCTGGTCCAGCGCGGATCTTCGCCAAACCCTTGTCGAGTACGGCCACGGCCGCGAGCCGAAGGTGATCGCACCTCAATGTCTGAACCAGGGGCTACGAGTTTCGGTGATTGCGTTTGATGACGGAACTGGCTATGCCGTCGACTACGCCCTTCCGCTAGATGGCCTCTTGAGCGACCTCACCGCGCAGTTCGAGTTCTATCTCTCCGGGAGTGAGTATGTCGCCACTTTGCATGACGTGCACGTGCTCTAACTGCGCTGCGTGATTGACGGTGCGCTATTTCGATAGTACCCATCCGCGCAAGACCGAATCGAAACAGCAACGTCTCAGCCATCTCGCGCCGAGCAGCTCGCGGACTACCTCGTCACACCTGCTCCCTTGCCACCCGCATTCGCATGCCGCGGAATCCAATACGCCAACGTCCCCGCCGCAGCAAAGGCGATCAATCCGGTCACGGCGATCCCCGCAGCAAGCGACAAGCCACCCGCCAGCAAAGACAGCAGTGCCGGCCCGCACGAAGACCCGATGTCGGACATCAAACGCCATATGCCCAGAAAGTGCGCACGTCCATGGCGCGGCGAATGGTCAGCGCCGAGGGTCATGATCATCCCCGAGCCGATGCCGTTGCCGAAACCGATCGCCAGTGAAGCGATCAGCAGCGTCACAACGCCGGTCGTGAGAGGCATCAGCAGCATCGCCAGTCCCATGATCAGCATCGACGGCACCGCGACCCAGCGCCTGCCTTTCCTGTCCATCACCTTGCCGGCCGGATAGAACACCAGCATGTCGATGCCACCCGCCAGGCCGTAGATCAGCGAAGCCACCGAGGGCGCCAGCATCAGGTGGTCGGCCCAGAGCGGGATCACGGCCTGGCGCGAAGCGCGCACCGCGCTGACCAGGACCACGCCGATACCGAGCGTGAGGAACACATGGCGGTGATCCCGCAGCGTCGAGACGATGGAAGTCGAGGCGGGTGCTGCCTGCCCGGCGGGGACCGGCGGCGCCTCCAGGTCGGGGATGCGCGCGCCGATGGCCGCGGCCGCCATCACGGCCACGATGCCGACCACATAGGCGGCCCACAGGCCGAAGGCATGCACCGCCGCAGCCGCGAGAAAGGGCCCCACGAACATGCCGATGCGCATGACGCCGCCCAGCGTCGACAGCGCCCGCGCACGGTATTCGATGGGCACCGCCTCGGTCATGTAACTCTGGCGCGCCAGGTTGTAGACCGCCTGCGACATGCCAACCATGAAGCAGCCCGTGGCGAACAGGCCCAGGTGCGAGGTCAGCACGCACAGCAGCATGCCAAGGCCGCTCCACACACCCGCCGCGACGATGGCCCAGCGCTCGCCCCAGCGCATGGTGATCATCGAAGCCGGGATGTTGTTGAACAGCGAACCGATCCCGATCATCGCGATCACCAGCGCGGCGATGGGCACGGAAGCGCCCAGGTCGCGCGCCGTCAGCGGCACGATCGGCAGGATGGCGCCCTCGCCCAATCCGAACAGCAGCGAGGGCGCAAAAGCCGGTATGGCGATGCGCCACAGGGAGAACGCAGGCGTGGGGGTCGAAGTCGAAACGGCGGGCGGGGATGACATGGGGAGAGAGGTCGGTTTCTTGCCACCGCGCGCCGGGTGGGCAAAGCAAAAGCGCCGCGATTGTCTCGCCGATGTCCGACCTCTGCAGGCGCTCGGGAACTCAGCGCCATCGATATCCGACGACCACCGGCATCCTTGCGGCCGCTCCGGGTCCAGCCGCCACAACCGCCGGGAGCCCATCGATGAGATGAATGGCCGGGCGCAGCGAATGCGCCTACTTGGCGCTCTCTTTGCTCAGCAGGTCCCACGCCAGGCCAGCAACCCAACCAATGCCCACCAGCCATGCGCCAGCCTGGACGGCGTCAGCGTCTGGCGCTGCCCAGTGGATCAACATCGCGATGAGCAAGCCAGCCACGGCACCGATGCACGACCAAGGTGAAACGAGGACATCGAGCATCTTTGAAGGCGTTCCCTGCGCGCAGGAGGCCGAAGCCGCGCTACTTCCCCACCAGCTGCGTCAACTTCTCCGCCTCGAAGCTCTCGTCACGCGCCGCATCCCCGGGCACGCAATCCTTGGTGCCCGGATGGGCCGACAGCTTCTCGATCGCCTGCCACAGCAGCGCGATCTGGTGTTCCTGGCCCGATGCGTTGTCGATCAGGCCGCGCAGGGCCTGGCTCAGCGGGTCGTCGTCCTGCGTGATGCCGTAGGCGGAGAACTTCTGCGGTGCGGACACGTCGGCGCTTTCGCCGGTCTTGGACGGGATGATGCGTGCGGGAATGCCCACCGCGGTCGCTCCGGCCGGCACCGGCTTGATGACCACCGCGTTGCTGCCGATCTTTGCGCCATCGCCGACGATGAAGCCGCCCAGCACCTTGGCCCCCGCGCTCACCACCACGTCGCGCCCGAGCGTCGGATGCCGCTTGGCCCCCTTGTAGAGCGAGGTGCCGCCCAACGTCACGCCCTGGTAGATGGTGCAGCCGTCGCCGATCTCGGCCGTCTCGCCGACCACCACGCCCATGGCATGGTCGAAGAACACCCGCTCGCCGACCTTTGCGGCCGGATGGATCTCGATGCCGGTCATCCACCGCGCCCAGTGCGCGATGAAGCGGGCGGGCCACTTGAATCCATGCGTCCAACAGGCGTGCGCCCAGCGATGCAGCACCACGGCGTGAAAGCCCGGGTAGACCGTCATCACTTCCCAGGCGCTGCGGGCGGCCGGGTCGCGTTCGAGGATGCACCGGATGTCGGCGCGCAGTCGAGAAAACATCGCTGCCCTTGTTGTCGTTATATCGATAGTGGGCGGGCAGTCTAAAGCCCGGTGTCTTCGCGTACTTTCGATGGGGTTTTAGCCGCCCGAGCCACCTTTGGGGGCCTTGGCCGCATCCGTCATGGCCTTGGCGATGCCGCGCAGGATGTGGATTTCCTCGGGCGTCGGCTGGGCCCGGTTGAACAGCTGCTGCAGCCGCGGCATCAGCTTCTTGGGCGCGGCCGGGTCGAGAAAGCCGATGTCCACCAGCGAACGCTCCCAATGGTCGAGCATGCCTGCCACCGCTTGCGCATCGGCGGCCTGCACGGGGGCCGTGGCGTCGCGCACCTCATACCCGCCGAGCGCCAGGCGCCATTCGTAGGCCACCACCTGGATGGCCGCGCCCAGGTTGAGCGAGCCGAATTTCGGGTCCGTCGGAATGCTCAGGGCAACGTTGCAGCGGTAGACGTCTTCATTGCGCATGCCGAAACGCTCCGAGCCGAACAGGAAGGCCACATGCTGCGCATCCCCCTGCTTCACCAGGGGCTCCAGGTGCTCCCGGGGCGTACGCGTCGGCGGGCCGAAGTCGCGCGGGATCATGGCGGTGGCGCACAGGTGAGTCACGCCGTCGAGCGCCTCGTCCAGCGTCTCGACGATGCGGGCGTTGGTCAGCACGTCGAGCGCGCCGCTCGCGCGCTGGATGGTTTCTTCCCGCCGCAGCACGTTGGCCCAGCGCGGCGCCACCAGCACCAGGTCGTCGAAACCCATGGTTTTCATGGCGCGGGCGGCGGCGCCCACATTGCCTGCGTGGCTGGTCTGGATCAGGATGAAACGGGTGCGCATGGGGGGTTTGGAGACACTAACGGGGCGGAGCCGGTAAAATGCCCGATTCTCGCCGCCCGCATCGCCGGGTCGCAGGGTCGCCAAGATTGCATTTTGGGGACCACTCCCACCGTTCTTCTCACAATCCAGAATGTCGTCCCCCAACCTGCATCCCATGCTCAATGTGGCCGTCAAGGCCGCACGCGCCGCCGGCGCCATCATCAATCGCGCCGCCCTCGACGTCGAGTCCGTGCGCATCTCGCAAAAGCAAGTCAACGACTTCGTCACCGAAGTCGATCACGCCAGCGAGAAGGTCATCATCGAAACGCTGCTTGGCGCATACCCGGGGCACGGCATCCTGGCCGAAGAATCGGGCACCGAATACGGCGCCAAAGACTCCGACTACGTCTGGATCATCGATCCGCTCGACGGCACCACCAATTTCATCCACGGCTTCCCGGTCTACTGCGTGTCGATCGCCTTGTCGGTGCGCGGCAAGATCGAGCAGGCGGTCATCTACGACCCGAGCCGCAACGACCTCTTCACCGCCACCAAGGGCCGCGGCGCCTACATGAACGACCGGCGCATCCGCGTCTCCAAGCGCACCAAGTTGAGCGAGTGCCTGGTGTCCACCGGCTTTCCGTTCCGCAGCGGCGACAACTTCAAGCAGTACCTGGCCATCATGGCGGACATGATGCCCCGCATGGCCGGCCTGCGCCGCCCCGGCGCCGCGGCGCTCGACCTCGCCTACGTGGCGGCCGGCTTCACCGATGCCTTCTTCGAAACCGGCCTCAACCCCTGGGACGTGGCCGCGGGTTCGCTCTTGGTCACCGAGGCCGGCGGCCTCATCGGCAACTTCACGGGCGAGCCCGATTTCCTCGAACAGCGCGAGTGCCTCGCCGGCGCCCCGCGCATCTACGGCCAGATCGTGCCGCTGCTCGCCAAGTATTCGAAGTTCGCCAACGTGGACGACAAGCTGCGCGCCAGCGACCGCGTGCGCGCCGTGTCGGCCTCGACCAAGTCGAACGCCGACGACGCCTCGGTCGATCTCTACGCCCGCAGCACGGTGGTCGATTTCGCCGACGAATCGGCTGAATCGGCCAATGGCGAAGCACCCGCCGTGGCCGCCAAGCCCGTGCAGCGCAAGCTCACGCGCATCCGCCGTGAAGCACCTGCCAGCCCCTCCGAGGGCGACGCTTCCGCCAAGTGATGTTCGGCCCCCGCGCCGCCGACCGGTTCCGCGCCGCGCTGCGCATTGCGCTAAGCCACTATGTCGCGAGCGGGCTCACCGTCGCGCTCGGCCTCTTGTTCATCTCGGGTGGCGTGCATCTCTGGCTCGGCACCATTGCCGCGTCGGCCGCGGCCACGGGCGTGATCGTCACCGCGCCGCCCGACCTGCCCGGCCCGCGCCGCGGCAAGTTCTTCCAGATGCTGCCGGCGCCGCTCATCGGGCTGCCGCTCTTCTTCGCGGTGCAGATGCTGCACACCGCGCCCATCCGCCTCGGGCTGTTGCTGGTGCCCGCCACCTTCATGGCCTTCCTGGCCATGGCCTGGGGCAAGCGCGGCATTCCCATCGCCATCGCGGTGATGTTCTCGATGGTCTTCTCGATGGCCACGCCCGCGCCGGTCGACATGGCCGAGGCCATCCTGCGCACCTGGCACTTCGGGCTGGGCGCGGGCCTATACGTGATCTGGGCGACGCTCGCCAACCTCGCGCTGAACGGGCGTTTTCGCACCCAGTCGGTGGCCGACGTGCTCTATTCGCTGGCCGCGCTCATGCGCACCGAGGCCGGCCAGTTCACCCCGCAGGACGAAACCCGCGACATCCGCGACACCCCCGCCCCGGTGCTCGGCCAGTTGCTGCGTGAGCAGGCCGCGCTGGCCGACCAGCTGCAGGCCACGCGCGACATCGTGCTCGAATCGCCCCGGACGCCGCGCCGCCAGCGCCTGGCCGCCATGCTGGTGATCGTGCTGGAGATGCGCGACCAGCTGCTCGCGAGCGAGCTCGACCTCGATGCGCTCCTGGCCCACCCGGCTCACGCCGACGCGCTGATCGAAATGCGCCGCGTGCTCGAAGAGCTTTCCGACGAAACCATCGCCCTCGCGGACGCGCTCCTGCTGCGCCGCCACCCCGACCCGGTGACCGACCGTCGCCCGCGGCTCGCGGCCATCCACGTCTCGGCCGATGACGAGCACCACCACGGCCACCCCGGCCCCACGGCCGCGATGCTCGCGCGCGGCCTCGCCAGCCGCATCGGCCACATCAACGACGAGGTGCTGCGCCTCTCGGCCATGGCGCGCGGCGATGCCGAGCCCAACCTCGCGGTGGTGCGCGCCAACTGGCAGCTTTTCGTGAGCCCGACCGACTGGACGTGGCGCCCCTTCTTCACGCTGTGGCGCTGGGACCAGCCGCCGCTGCGCCATGCCATTCGCGCGGCGCTCGCCATCGCGGCCGGCTACGGCATTGCGGTGTCGATGCCCTGGGGCTCGCACGACTACTGGATATTGCTGACCATCGTGGTCGTGCTGCGCGGCAGCCTCTCGCAGACGCTGGAGCGGCGCAACGCCCGCGTGGCCGGCACGCTGCTCGGTTGCGTGCTCGCGGTGGGGCTGCTTTCGGCGCACCCCTCGGCGCTGATGCTGCTGCTGATCGTGACGGTCTCGCAGGCCATTGCCCACAGCTTCGCGGTGCGGCGCTACCTCATCACCGCGGTGGCGGCCACCGTGCTCGGCCTCGTGCAGGCGCACATGCTGAACACCGGCACCGCGCCCATCTTCGCGCTGTTCGAGCGCATCGCCGACACGCTCATCGGCGCCGCGCTCGCCTGGGGCTTCTGCTATGTGCTGCCCTCGTGGGAGCGCACGCAGATCCCGGCGCTGGTGGCGCGCGTGCTCACCGCGCAGGCGCGGCATGCGCGGCTTGCGCTCGGCCTTGGCCAACTGCAGGCCATCGACAGCAGTCCCGAACTCGAATGGCGGCTCGCGCGCCGCGAGGCTTTCGACAGCCTCTCGGCCCTGGTGCAGGCCACGCAGCGCGCCTTGTCCGAGCCGCGCGCGGTGCAGCCGCCGCTGGAGCCGCTCGAACACCTGCAGGCCCACAGCTACCAGATGCTCGCGCAGCTGAGCGCCGTGAAATCGATGCTGGTGCTGCGGCGCGACCGCCTCACGCCGGGCGAGGTCGAGGGCCCGCTCGCGCGCACAGCGCAGCGCATCGAGGCCGCGATCGGAACCACACCGACCACCGGCCCCTCTCAACCCGAGAGCCCGGGCTCCACCGCCGTGGGCGGCCCGATTCCCCTGCCCGACCCGTTCGACAACGACATCAGCCCCTGGCTGCTGCGCCGCCTCGACCTGGCGACGGCCCTGGCCACGCAGCTGCGCGACGACGCGGCGCGCATTCTCCAACCCCTGAACGAGACAACAGAAGCCACAACGAGCACCACCGCCTGATGACCCAAGAGATCCTTGCCCACCCCTGGTTCGGCACCTGGCTTGCCGTCCTCGTCGCCGTTCCGCTCGCTCTTCTGGTCCACCGCATCGGCGGCCTCGTGCTCAAGCGCATCACGCGGCCCGCGCCCGCGGTGCACGCGATGGTGATCAACTGCAACGCGCCGGCGCGGCTCGCGCTGCCGCTGGTGGCGCTGCTGCTGATCTTCCAGGCTGCGCCCGACGACCTGCGCTTCATCGCCGGCGTGCGGCATCTGAACGGCCTTCTGCTCATCGCCGCAACCACCTGGCTCATCGTGCGCGCCATCAGCGGTTTCGCCGACGGCGTGCTGGCGCAGCACCCCTCCGACGTGGCCGACAACCTGCAGGCGCGCCGCGTGCTCACGCAAACCCGCGTGCTCGCGCGCACTGCCATGTCGGTGGTCATCGTGGCCGGCGGCGCGATGATGCTCATGACCTTTCCGGGCGCGCGCCAGGTCGGCGCGAGCCTTTTGGCCTCGGCCGGCGTGATCGGCATCGTGGCTGGCTTGGCGGCCAAGCCGGTCTTCAGCAACCTCATCGCCGGCCTGCAGATCGCGCTGGCGCAGCCGATCCGCATCGACGACGTGCTGGTGGTCGAGGGCGAATGGGGCCGTGTCGAAGAGATCACCGGCACCTTCGTGGTGGTGCGCATCTGGGACGACCGGCGCCTGATCTTGCCGCTCACCTATTTCATCGAGAAGCCGTTCCAGAACTGGACGCGCCACTCCGCGCAGTTGCTCGGCTCGGTGTTCATCTATGTCGATTACGGCATGCCGCTCGCGCCGCTGCGCGAAGAGGCCGAGCGCATCGTGAAGGCCGCGCCCGAATGGGACGGCCGCTTCTTCAACCTGCGCGTGACCGACGCCACCGAGCGCACGATGCAGGTCCGCGTGCTCTGCACCGCCGCCACCTCGGGCCTGGCCTTCGACCTGCGCTGCAGCGTGCGCGAAGGCCTCATCGACTTCATGCAGCGCGAGTACCCGCAGCACCTGCCGAAGATGCGCGTCGAGGCCGATCCGGCGATGACCGCGGCGGCACACGTCCAGGGTCCGGCCGCGGCCTGACAACAACCCCGCGCAACGCGGGGCCGGCTTGAGCACTTCGGTGCGCCATGGCACGATCCCGCGGATGACCAGCAGACCCACCGAAGCGCAGCACCTGCGCGACCTTGCCAGGCTGCGCCGCGTGCGCGACCGCATCGACCGCGACTACGCGCAGCCGCTGGATGTCGAGACGCTCGCGCGCGACGCGGGCATGTCGGCCGGCCACCTGAGCCGCCAGTTCCGCATCGCCTACGGCGAGCCGCCCTACGCCTACCTCATGACGCGGCGCGTCGAGCGCGCGATGGCGCTGCTGCGCCGCGGTGACATGAGCGTGACCGACGTGTGCTTCTCGGTCGGCTGCGGATCGCTGGGCACCTTCACCACCCGCTTCACCGAGCTGGTGGGCGTGCCGCCCGGTGTCTACCGGCGGCAGGACGCGAACACGACCGAGGGCATTCCGTCGTGTGTGGCCCGGCAGGTGACGCGACCGATCAGGAATCGAGAAGCGCCGGACCCAACTCCGGAATTAGCATCGGCGCCTCAATCCACTACCTAGCACCACTGCCATGGACATCACCATCCACTCGAGCTTCCTCCCGCACACCGACCCGGAGACCTCCCTCGCCTTCTACCGCGACACCCTCGGCTTCGAAGTCCGCAACGACGTCGGCTACGAAGGCATGCGCTGGATCACGGTCGGCCCAGCAGGCCAGCCCGCCATTTCCATCGTGTTGTATCCGCCGACCGCCACGCCCGGCATCACCGCCGACGAGCGCCGCACCGTCGCCGAGATGATGGCCAAGGGCACCTACGCGACGATCCTCCTGGCCACCAAGGACCTCGCTGCCGCCTTCGCGAAACTGCAGGCCGGCAAGGCCGAGATCGTCGAGGAGCCGACCGACCAGCCCTACGGCGTGCGCGACTGCGCGGTGCGCGACCCGGCGGGCAACATGATCCGCATCCAGCAACTGCGCTGACCCGCACTACAAGAAAACGACGGAGACCTGATGAGCAGCAAAGCCCCGAAGAAGGACACGCCGAAGCAAACGCCGGAGACCAAGCCCCACGCCGCCGACCACCACGACATGATCCGTGTGCAGGGCGCGCGCGTGAACAACCTGAAGGACATCAGCGTCGAGCTGCCCAAGCGCCGGCTCACCGTGTTCACCGGCGTCTCCGGCTCGGGCAAGAGCTCATTGGTGTTCGGCACCATCGCCGCGGAGTCGCAGCGGCTCATCAACGAGACCTACAGCGCCTTCGTGCAGGGCTTCATGCCCACGCTCGCGCGGCCCGAGGTCGACGTGCTCGACGGCCTCACGACCGCGATCATCGTGGACCAGGAGCGCATGGGCGGCGACCCGCGCTCCACGGTCGGCACCGCGACCGATGCCAACGCGATGCTGCGCATTCTCTTCAGCCGCCTGGGCAAGCCGCACATCGGCTCGCCGAGTGCCTTCGCCTTCAACGTGCCTTCGGTGAAGGCGACCGGCGCCATCACCGTGGAGCGCGGCGCGAGCAAGACCGTGAAGCAGACCTTCAACCGCACAGGCGGCATGTGCCCGCGCTGCGAAGGCCGGGGCGCGGTCACCGACTTCGACCTGACGGCGTTCTACGACGACAGCAAGTCGCTCAACGAAGGCGCGCTCACCATTCCGGGCTTCAGCATGGAGGGCTGGTACGGCCGCATCTTCAACGGCTGCGGCTTCTTCGACCCCGACAAGCCGATCCGCAAGTTCACCAAGAAAGAGCTCGATGCACTGCTCCGCATGGAGCCGACCAAGATCAAGGTCGATGGCATCAACCTCACCTACCAGGGGCTGATTCCGCAGGTGCAGAAGTCCTTTCTCGCGAAGGACGTCGATGCGATGCAGCCGCACATCCGCGCTTTTGTAGAACGCGCGGTCACCTTCAGCACCTGCCCCGAGTGCAACGGCACGCGGCTGAGCGAAGGCGCGCGATCTTCCAAGATCAAGAAGATCAACATCGCCGATGCCTGCGCCATGCAGATCAGCGACCTCGCCGTGTGGGTGCGCGGCCTCGACGAACCCTCGGTCGCGCCGCTGCTCGAGAAGCTCGCGCACACGCTCGACTCGTTCGTGGAAATCGGCCTCGGGTACCTCAGCCTCGACCGCCCCTCGGGCACGCTCTCGGGCGGCGAGGCGCAGCGCACGAAGATGATCCGCCACCTCGGCTCCTCGCTCACCGATGTGACCTACGTGTTCGACGAGCCCACCATCGGCCTGCACCCGCACGACATCCAGCGCATGAACAAGCTGCTGCTGCGGCTGCGCGACAAAGGCAACACCGTGCTCGTGGTGGAACACAAGCCCGAGGCCATCGCCATCGCCGACCACGTGGTGGACCTCGGCCCCGGCGCGGGCTCGGCGGGCGGCACCATCTGCTTCGAGGGCACGGTCGATGAACTGCGTGCCAGCACCACCCTCACCGGCCGGCACCTGGACGACCGCGCCGCACTCAAGAAGAAGGTGCGCACGCCCACCGGCAAGCTGCCGATCCGTGGCGCGAAGGCGCACAACCTGCGCAATGTCAGCGTCGATGTGCCGCTCGGCGTGCTCGTCGTGGTGACCGGCGTGGCGGGCTCGGGCAAGAGCTCGCTGGTGCATGGGTCCATTCCTGCAGGCGCGGGCGTGGTGTCGGTCGACCAGGGCTCGATCCGCGGCTCGCGGCGCAGCAACCCCGCGACCTACACCGGGCTGCTCGACCCGATCCGCAACGCCTTCGCCAAGGCCAACGGCGTGAAGCCCGCGCTCTTCAGCGCCAACTCCGAAGGCGCCTGCCCCGCCTGCAACGGCGCGGGCGTCATCTACACCGACCTCGCGATGATGGCCGGCGTGGCCACGGTCTGCGAGGAATGCGAAGGCAAGCGCTTCCACGCCTCGGTGCTGGAACACAAGCTCGGCAAGCGCGACATCAGCGAAGTGCTTGCGATGTCCGTCACCGAAGCCACCGGGTTCTTCGGCACGGGCGATGCGCGCACCCCGGCCGCGCACGCCATCCTCGAGCGGCTCGCCGATGTCGGCCTGGGCTACTTGAGCCTCGGCCAGCCGCTCACCACGCTTTCAGGCGGCGAGCGGCAGCGCCTCAAGCTCGCCACGCACATGGCCGAGAAGGGCGGCGTCTACGTGCTCGACGAGCCGACCGCCGGCCTGCACCTGGCCGATGTAGAGCAACTGCTCGGCCTGCTCGACCGGCTGGTCGATGCGGGCAAGTCGGTCATCGTGGTGGAGCACCACCAGGCGGTGATGGCGCATGCGGACTGGATCATCGACCTGGGGCCCGGCGCGGGGCATGACGGCGGGAAGATCGTGTTCGAAGGCACGCCGGCCGAGCTGGTGAAGGCGTGCGCGACGCTAACGGGCAAGCACCTCGCGGCGTACGTGGGCAACTGAGCAGGTTCAGACGACGGCCTTGCGCCCCGGGTCCGTCACCGGAAAGCCGCCATGCACTTCGAGCAGGCGCACCAGCGCCTCGGAGCTGTGCGCCTTGGCCCAGTCTTTTTCGGAATCGGTGATGCCCACCACGTGCAGGAAGTCGAACTTGCCCGAGGCCAGTTGCGCCGTGGCGGGATAGTGCTTCGGCTCAGCCAGCACGATGTTGCGCAGGCCCACGGCCCCCTTCTCGCGGATCACATCGCCCATCGGGATCCGGTCGCCGTAGTCGAGCAACGGCTTGTCTTCTCCGAAGCGCCCGTGTGCGAGCAACACGTTGAAGGCCAGCACCCGGCGCAGGAGCTTGATCGCCCACTGGTCCTCGGGCTGCGAATGCACCTCGATGACCAGCTCGGAGCCGAGCCATGAATAGTCCTCGGGGTCGTATTCATCGGGCTCCGTTTCCCAGGGCGTCGATCCGCCCGAGGTGACGTAGAGCCACGAGTTGCGCGCGGGCGTCGGCTCGAACTCGAACACGCCCAGGTGCAGCCAGGCCGGGTCGATGTCCTCGGCGCCGAGCGACGAGAAAACATCGAAGTCCAGCACGTAGATGCCGCTGCGCTTCTCGCCGAACAACTGCGGGTAGAGCGTCTCCTCGCGGTACGCCCAGACTTCTTCCATGGAACTCATCGGCTTCTCCTTCTGGTCGGTGTCTCTGCGCGCCGGTGTATTTGCGCCGGCAAGAGCATAGGCGTGAGAGCTGACAGACACCACCCAACGAAAGGACTAGAGTGGTCCGACGCGGGCCTCTTCCTGCGCATCCGTTCAAAGGAACCTCCTTGACACACACGAAGCCACGCCATGGCTGACGCTCCCTTCTTTCACGACGCTTCGGGCACGGTCAGGTTTTCGGTGACGGTGGAGGGCCAGGACGTGAACGCGAGCATCGGAAGGGAAGTCCTGCGCTACCACTACCGCACCGCCGAGAACGCCGACCCGCTCGAGACCTACGGCCAGCACATCGAGGAGTTCGATGCGGCCGTGCGGCGCCGGCTGGCAGGGGGCTCCACGGCGCCCATCATGCTGCGCGAGAACGACCTGCGCGCTCCCGCGTAAACAACGCGCCCACCAACCGTCAGTTATGCGATCAGATGCGTGTAGCCGCGGCGGTTGGCCCGGTAGCAATCGCACGCCGCGTTCTCCAGCCCTTCGCGGTCCGTGATGGTGATGACCCCGCGGCGATAGTCGATCAGCCGGCGTGTGTGCAGCGCCGTTGCCGCATTGGTGATGCCGACCCGCCGCACGCCCAGCATGCGGCCCAGCACTTCATGGGTGAGTGCGAGGTGCGCCGAGTGCGCGCAGTCCTGCGTGGTCAGCAGCCAGCGCGCCAGGCGCTCCTCGATCTGGTGGAAGCGGTTGCACAGGCCCGAGCGGCCGAACTCCATCAAGAGCACGCACACGTAGCGGTTGAGGATGCGCTTGAGCATCGTGTTCTGCGCGAGCTCCTGCGCGAACGACTGCGCCGTCAGGCGCCAGGCCATGCCCGGGCCCTGCACCAGTGCTCGCAAGGGCGCGCTCTGCACGTCCAGCGAAAGCTCGTAGCCCAGCGCGCCCTCGTTGCCCACCATGCCCGTCTGCAGGCCGTCGTGGCCGTCCACGGTGGACACCAGCGAGACGAACGCGCTCGTGGGAAAGTGGATGTGATGAATGACGTCGCCCGGCTCGTACAGGATCTGCGCCGCGGCCAGCTCCACGCTGTCGCAGCGTTCGAGCAAATGCGCCTTGTCCGTGAGCGGTAGCGCCTCGAGCAGGCGATTGAGAACGGGGCGAAGCGGGTCTGGTGTCACGGAACCGCCTGTTGGGAAGAACGAGCGCGGAAATGCGCAACCGGGCGCATTGTTGCCGACCACCCTCTGCGCGTCTGTGCGCAGGCGCACCGAGTGCGGCGCGGCCGCCGCGCTCAGGCACCGCTCAGGCGCCGCTCAGGCCACAGGCTGGCGGGGCAGCAGGCGATCCGTCTCGCGCTTGACCACCTCATAGCACTCGCACACCTGCGTCTCCAGGCCTGGACGGTCCAGCACCGTGATGTGGCCGCGCGAATACTTGATGAGGTTCAGGCGCTGCAGCTTGCCGGCCGCTTCGGTCACGCCTTCGCGGCGCACGCCGAGCATGTTGGCGATCAGCTCCTGGGTCATCACCAGCTCGTTGCCGGGCAGGCGATCCAGGCTCAGCAGCAGCCAGCGGCACAGCTGCTGCTCCAGCGAATGGTGGCGGTTGCAGACCGCCGTCTGCGACATCTGCGTGATGAGCGACTGCGTGTAGCGCAGCAGCAGGTGCAGGAGCGGCCCGCCGTTGTCCGTGAGCTGCTTGATATGGCTCGCGCTCAGCCGGAATGCGTGGCCCGCGCTCTGCACCACCGCGCGGTTGGGCGTGCTGCCCCCGCCCATCAGCAGCGACACACCCACCATCCCCTCGAACCCGACGACGGCGATCTCGGCCGATTGCCCGTTCTCCAGCACGTAGAGCAGTGAAACGATGCAGTCGGTCGGGAAGTAAACGTATTGCTGGACGACGCCCGATTCGTAGAGCACCTCGCCCAGCTTGAGCGGCACCAGTTCCAGGAGCGGCATGAGGCCCGTCCGCACCTCTGGCGGCATGACCTCCAGCAGGCTGTTGCGCGCCACGGCTGCGCGCGGAGAAGACAAGGACTGGGACAGGGCCATGGCGGAATGGGATTCCAAAATTTCGATCATTCTGCGGCCGATGCCTTGGCGTCTGTGCGATGCCGCACATAGAAGCGCAGCTTTTTTTGACGGCCAACGTGCGCTGGCGAACGGTGCGCCGGACGCTTGTTGAGTAGCGTCGGTTTCAGAGCCTCCATCGACTGGAGAACACCATGCCCCCTCTGAAGACCCCCTCCGGCCTTGCAGCCGACGCCGCCGTGCGCGCCTACCTGCACGGGCGAACGATGCCTCCGGTGCTGTACGACGCCATCGTGTGGGCAGTGGGAATGCGGATTTCAGCCGGCAAGCTGCCGCTGCTCGACGAGACACTGACGAACGATATCGACAACCACGCCGTCGCCACGCGGGCGCGCCTCCTCATGGCCGTCCAGCCGACGTCACCGCCCTGCCCGCCCGCGCACCGCGATGCCGGGCGCGAGCCGCTCTCGGCCGAGGGGATATAGATGCCGATGAAACTGCTCGGCCAGCTGTGCTGCGCGCGGCTGCCCCTGCAACTGCACGACCAGTCCGACATCCAGAAGTGCGACGTGCTTCGCGCCGCGCAGTTGATCGAGGCGGACCTGCCGCCCGTTCTCCACGAACGCGGGCGCAGCGTCTACTCGGGGCAGGCGACGGTCATGCGCGTCACCGCCAAGGGGCTGAACGCAGCCAGGCAGCGCGGCTGACCGCGCACGCTTGGCAACAACCGCACTCAGGCCGTGACGGGCGAGGCAGCGACCAGGTGCTCGGTGAGGAACCACACCTGCAGTTCGTTGGTGCGCAACACGTTGCTCACGAACACGTCGTTGCTGCCCGCGTCGCCTGATTTGTCGACCTTCTCGGCCGCCTCGCGCGCGTTCACGATGATGTGTTCATGCGCCTCGGCAAGACGGCGCAACTGCACCGGTGCCGGCTCGCGACCGCGCGGCGGGCGGGCGATCTTCGTGGTCTCGGCGATGTCGGCCGCCATCGCAAGCGCGATGCCGCCCAGGAGCTGGATGCGCTCGGCCACGATGTCCACCAGGAGCACCTGCCCTTCGTAGTGCTGGTCGTACATCAGGTGCAGCTGGTTGAAGGTCGGGCCGACCACCTGCCAGTGGTGCTTCTTGTACATGTCGCGCAAGGTGATCGTGTCGGCCAGGCACTGATTGAGCAGCGCCACGCTTTCCTTGCAGACCTTCTCGGAGAGGCCGTTGGGCAGCTTGACGATTTCGCCGTAGCGCTGCGTCTCGTGGCTTTTCTGGTCGAGATCGGGTTTGACTTCCTGCTGCTGCTTCGAGCGGGCTGTCGGTTTGGTGGTCTTCGAGGCTGCCATTGAGGGTGTACTCCTGTTGGTGATGATGGAATCGATCAGCAACTTGTAGGACCCGTCAATCGGGCTGTGCGTAGGCGAGTCGGCAGTGTTCGTGCGGGGGCGGAACGACAACGCAAGGCCCGCCCCGGACAACCTTCAATACCCGCGACGCTTTGCGCGCAACAGCAAACGACCAGCCACGCCCCCTGCAATCGCACCGCCAACGGCGACGGCGTATATCTCGCGGTCACTCAACCACGGCGAGACCAGGATGAATTTCAAGAGCGTTGCGACGATGGCAAAGCCAAAGAAGGCGCCGATGCCGCCATACAGGCGAGCGTCCATGTAATCAGTGGCCTTGCGATAGCCTTCTGAGTGGCCCGTGGCCTCATGGATCAATGTGGAACCGCATTGAATGCAGCGAACGTCTGTCGCCGCGCCGAGGTGATTGCAAACGGGGCATTGCATGGTGTCTGGCATTTCTCAGGTGACTCGAAGCCTTGATCGTCGCAGCCCAAATTAAGTCACAAGGGATACACGCGGGCAGAAAATCTGCGTGGCTGTGAGGAACGGCCGCTTCCGGCTACCCGCTCTTGTGAGCGTGCTGGATTTCGGATCTATGCCTTAACGCCGCCCGCACCGCGCCGCCCCCGGTCCGCCTTCGGCAACACCGCCTCTTCCACCATCCGCTCGGCCTTCGCCTGAAGCAGATTCAACGAGGCATCGAAGCGCGCCGCATCGTCCGCATCCAGCGCCTTCATCAGGTCGCCATTGATCTTCGTCACCAGCGGAAAGAGCTCGTCGTACAGCGACTGCCCCGCTTCGGTGAGCCCCAGTTGCACCTGCCGCCGGTCCCCCGCCCTGGCCACGCGCGAGATCAGTTGCTTTGCGACCAACGAGCCCACCGCCTTCGAGGTGCGCGCCCTGTCGAGCTGCGCATGCTCGGCCAGTTGCGACGAGCCCAGTTCGCCCTTGCTCGCCAGCACCGCAATCAACCGCCATTCGCGCCGCGTGATGCCGAAGCGCCCTTCGCACAGGCGGATCACCATGCTCCCCGCCACGGAGAGCAGCCGCGACAGCCGGTACAGCAGCAGGTCGTCCAGCGGACGGCGGGGCGCGGCGGCGGCAGGCATGTGGGGGTTAGTCCGGGGGATGGTTGATTAGATCAATCGAATGTAGCGTCTCTAAAGTCGTTCGCCACCGACCGAGAACCCGGAGAACCGACCATGCCCAGCCGCCTTGCCTTCGACCGCCGCCATGCACTCGCAGCCCTGGGCAGCTTGGCCCTCGCGCCGATGGCTCGGGCGCAGCAGGGCTTCGTGCCCGGCCAGCCCATCAAGGTGCTGATCGGCGTGCCCGCCGGCGGCACGCAGGATGTGCTCACGCGCGCCATCGCGCAGCAGGTGCGCGACTCGCTCGGCCCGCTCATCATCGACAACCGCTCGGGCGCGGCGGGCCGCATCGCGGTCGAGGCGGTGAAGACCGCGCCGCCCGATGGCCACACGCTGCTGCTCGGCACGGCCAGCATGATGACGATGTTCCCGAGCGCGTACCGCAACCTCTCGTACGACCCGGTGAAGGACTTCGTTCCGCTGCTGAACGCAGCCCGCTTCGAGCTCGCGCTGACCGTGCACAAGGACGTGCCCGCCAATACGCTCCCCGAATTCATCACCTGGGCCAAGGCAGAGGGCGACAGGCTGAGCTTCGGCTCCTACGGCGCGGGCACGCCCTCGCACTTTCTCGGCGAAATGCTCAACCGCGCGGCTGGCCTCCAGATGGTGCACGTGGCCTACCGCGGCTCCACGCCGGCCCGGCAAGACCTGATGGGCGGCACCATTCCCGTGTACTTCGACACCATCGGCGGCGCGCAGCAGATGCTGCCCTCAGGCCGCGTGAAGGTGCTGGCCACCAGCGGCGAGAAGCGCTCACCGCTCATGCCCAACCTGCCGTGCTTCGTGGAGGCCGGCTACAAGGACGTGGTGGCGACCGCATGGTTCGCGTACTACGCGCCGCTGAAGACACCGCAGGCCACCGTCGACAAGCTGCGCGTTGAACTCACCCGCGCCGTCAACGCGCGCGAGGTGCGACAGCTCCTGCTGCAGAACGGCATGTACCCGATCGCCGATGGCAGCGAAGCACTTCTGAAGACCATGCGGGAAGACACAACTCGCTGGGCCGGCATCATGAAGGCCGTGAATTTCCAGGCGAACGACTGAACACGATTTGAACGATTGAACGAGGAGGAAACCCCATCATGCTGAGCCCCAACCCACCCATTACCCGCCGCCTTGCCGGCCTGCTGGCCGCAGCCGGCCTCATGGCGTCCATCGCCACCGGCGTGAGCGCTCAGACGCTCGACAGCCCCCTGCACATCGTCGTCGGCTACGCCCCCGGCGGCGCTACCGACCGCGTGGCGCGCATCGTCGGCGAGAAGCTGGGCGCCAAGCTGGGCGTGCCCGTCATCGTCGACAACAAGCCCGGCGCGGGCGGCCGCCTCGCTGCGCAGCAGGTCAAGCTCACGCCCGCCAACCAGAACGTGCTGATGCTCGCCAACCCCGCCGTGATGGTGGTCGCGCCCCTGGTCTTCAAGGACAACAACTACGACGCCGAGCGCGACTTCGTGCCCGTGTCGCACGTCAACGCCTACGACTTCGCGCTCTCGGTCTCGCCCCACCTGCCGGTGCGCGAGCTCAACCACCTGCTCGCCTGGATGCGCGCCAACCCCTTGCAGGCCAACGTGGGCGTGCCCGCCACCGGCAGCCTGCCGCACTTCTTCGGCCTCATGGTCGGCGAAAAGGCCAAGGTGCAGACGCAGGTGATCGGCTACCGCGGCTCCGCGCCCCTGCTCAACGACCTCATCGGCGGCCAGGTGCCCATTGCCATCGACACCGAAGACGTGGTGCTGCCGCAGCACAACGCGGGCAAGCTGCGCATCCTGGCGATTTCGGGCGAGAAGCGTTCGCCCTTCGCGCCGAACATCCCGACCTTCAAGGAGGCCGGGCTCGACCTCTCGGCCACCGGCTGGAACACCTTCTTCGCGCCGGCCACCATGCCCAAGGAAAAGATCGAGCGCCTGTCCAACGCCATCCGCGAAGTCATGCAGGACCCGGACACCCAACGCAAGTTCAAGGACTCGGGCATGACACCGGTGGTGAGCACGCAGGCCCAGACTGCCGCGATGCTGAAGGCCTACAAGACGCAGTGGGCGCCGGTCGTCCAGAAATCCGGCTACCAGCCCTGAACTTCACAAGAGACATGACCAGACCCAACATCATCTTCATCGTCGCCGACGACCTCGGCTATGCCGACCTCGGCTGCTACGGCGGCCGCGATGCCGCCTTCGGCCCCGTGTCGCCCGTGCTTGATGGCCTGGCCGCCAACGGGCTGAAGCTCACGCAGGGCTACGCGAACTCGCCCGTGTGCTCGCCCACGCGCTTCGCGATGATCACCGCGCGCTACCAGTACCGCCTGCGCGGCGCGGCCGAAGAGCCCATCCGCAGCAGCAGCCGCGGCAGCACCACGCTGGGCCTGCCGACCGACCACCCCACGCTGCCCTCGCTGCTCAAGGCCGGCGGCTACCAGACCGCGCTCATCGGCAAGTGGCACCTTGGCTATCCGCCGCACTTCGGGCCGCTGCGCTCGGGGTATGACGAGTTCTTCGGTCCCATGTCGGGCGGCGTCGACTACTTCACCCACTGCGACTCCGCCGGCCAGCACGATCTGTGGTTCGGCGAAGAGGACAAGAAGGAAGACGGCTACCTCACCGACATGCTCTCGAAGCGCGCCGTGGACTACGTGGAGCGCATGGCCAAGCAAGAAGCGCCCTTCTTCCTCAGCCTGCACTACACCGCCCCGCACTGGCCCTGGGAAACCCGCGACGACGCCGAGAAGGCGCCCGCCATCAAGGACAACCTCTTCGACCTGGCTGGCGGCAACATCCACGTGTACCGACGCATGATTCATCACATGGACGAAGGCATCGGCTGGATCATGGCCGCGCTCGAGAAGCACGGCATGGCCGACAACACGCTCGTGGTGTTCACCAGCGACAACGGCGGCGAACGCTTCTCGGACAACTGGCCGCTGGTGGGCGGCAAGATGGACCTGACCGAAGGCGGCATCCGCGTGCCATGGATCGCGCACTGGCCCGCGGTGATCGCCAAGGGCGGCGAGAGCACGCAGCTGTGCATGACGATGGACTGGTCCGCGACCATGCTCGATGCGGCCGGTGTGAAGCCCGATGCGGCGTATCCGCTCGATGGCGTGTCGCTGATGCCCGTGCTGAAGGACGCGAAGCAGAGCTTCCGCCGCCCGCTGCACTGGCGCATGAACCATCGCGGCCAGCAAGCGATGCGCGACGGCGACTGGAAGTACCTGAAGGTCGACGGCAACGAGTACCTGTTCAACATTCCGGCGGACGAGCGCGAGCGCGCGAACCTCGGCAAGAAAGAGCCCGGGCGGTTGGCTGCGATGCGTGAAGACTGGCTCGCGTGGAACGCGACGATGCCGGCGATTCCGGAGGATGCGACGGTGAGCCTGGGCTACTCGGTGAAGGACATGCCGCAGCGTTGACCTTGGCGCTCGACCCGAGGCTACATGGCCTGTCCGAGCGCTGAAATCTTCTCGGCCAGTTCGCGCGATTGCGCCTCGAACTTGGCCGGGTTCGTCTCTTTCAGCTTCGCCAGGTTCTGCAGCTTCCATTGAATCGCGGGCATCGCGCCAAGGTGCGCGATGCCCATGCGGTGCCATTCCGGCGCGGCGCTGGCAAGGGTCACGAGAAATGCGCGCTCCTCGGCATCAAGTTCCTTGTGGAGCGTGGCAATCATCTGGTCTCGCGCTGCGAGCAGTACGTCCAGTTCGACAGGCTCGGTGGTCATGCCCTGGAAGTTGGCCTGGAATTCGGTGCTCACATCACGCAGCCGTGGAAACAAGACCTCATGAATCGGCCTCTTGTGGCTTGCGAGGTAGACCACGAATGCGCGTCGGATGCCGCTCGTGATGCCTTCGTTTTCCAGCAACTGCATCACGTCGAACAGATCCCGTGGGTGCTGCCGGTCCATGGCCGCGACGAGCTTTCCGCCATAGACGTCATCGACCGACACCACCGGGATATCCAACTCCGCCTGGAGCACCTCCTGAGCTTTGGGCGCGAGCCCGACTACCGAGACGGGCTTCACGGTCCCGCGCATCACGTAGTTGACTTCGATCTTGACCTCAGCGTCATCGCGCTTCACGAAAAGCTTGGTTTCGTCAGCGCCGGGCACACCGGACAGATGCGTCCGGAACCCCTTGGCCTTGAGCGCGTCGGCGGCTTTGCCAAGCGAATCCTTGATCTTCCTGAGCGCCGCATCGCGGGTCAGCGTGTGATCCGGCAGCACGAGATCCAGATCGACCGACAGCCGCGGCATGTCCCGCACGAAAAGGTTGATGGCCGTGCCGCCCTTGAGGGCGAAGGTTTCGTCGGCGAAGACGAAGGGCGCCACCTGGGTCAACAGGCGCGCGGTCCTGAGATAGATGTCGTTCACGATTTCAGGATCAGCAGACCCTCGTTGGTTCGAGAGACCCACGGGCGATTGCCGCCGGTTGGCAGGCGTGCCGGATCCAGCTTCTTCGCCCATGGCAAAGACAACTCGCGCCCGAGCTGAAGACACAGGCGAACCGTTTTCACGTTGGTGCATTCGCGCAGCAATTCGCCGAGTACGGAGGATCGCAAGCTGTACGTGCCCTCCGCCAGTTCGCGCGCCTCCGCGAGCGGCTGACGTACACCTACTTCACTCAGCATCTCCAGGAATGCGCGTTCCGGGGCCGAAACATTCGGCGCATCTGCACGCCCCTCGAAGGGGCGTGCGTGCTGCATGCCGGTCGTGTCGCTGCTGAACAGTTGTTTGCGGCGGTACTCCGAGGGAAAGACTTCGGTGAACCATTCCGGCAGCTTGGCCGACTTGAGGCCATAGAGATAAAGCTTCGGTGTCTGGGAGACGTAGTGGCGTATGCCATGCCAGTCCAGCGCGGATTTGCCGCCCACATGGAGACCCGGAATCTGGCGCTGGAGCAGCAGCAGGCTGGGGTCGCGTTGCAACGGAGCTTCCGGTCGGCAATACACACCCCGCGCCAGACGCTTGAGCCATCCTGCCCGCACGTAATGAACGGCCAGATCGGCAGAGATGCCCTCCAGCGCCAGGTCTTCACTGGTGATGGGCGTTCCACCGGGCACGCGCGCCATCAGAGAATTTAGTTTTGAACGACTTATCGCAGTCATACTACGATTATTCAAACAAATTCAAGTTAGCGCAAGATTTTGATTTGATTGCCTTGTCGTAGTTGAGCTACGACAAAGCGAACAAAGCAAAACGCCGAGCGGGCTCTTGACGGTGGGTTCAGCTTGACGAGAAACGCAAGGCCCCAGCCGCTACCACCCCTGATACCCCCCCACGTTCTCCCGCGTCACCAGCACAGGCGTCAGCTGCACCAGACTGTCCGCCGGCGCATTGCCCCTCACCATCGCCAGCCCCTGCGCGACGGCGCGGCGCGCCATCTGGGCCGGCGCCTGCGCGGCGGTGGCGGCGATCAGCGATCGGGGATCGCGCAGGCGCAGCACCGCTTCGGGCGAGCCGTCAACTGCGGTGATGACGATGTTGTTCCTCCCCACCGTTTGCGCGGCCAGTTCGGCGCCCAGGGCCGTCGGGTCGTTGATCGTGAACACGCCGGCCAGGCGGGGAAAGCGCGCGAGCAGGCGCGTCATCTGCTCGAGCCCGCCCTCCTTGCTCGCGCCGCCATCGAGCGCTTCAGACACCAGGCGCAAGCCCGGGAAGCCGGCCAGCGCGTCGCGGCATCCCAGCATGCGCTCGACGACGGCCGAGTTCGATGGGCCGTCGATGATGGCGATCTCTCCCGCACCCTTGAGTTCGCGGCCGAGGTGCTCGCAAGCCATCTGTCCGGCCAGGAAGTTGTTGGTCGTGATGATCAGGTCGGCCCCGCGCGCCGCCGCGTCGAGCGCGACAACCTTGATGCCCGCGTCATGCGCCGCGGCAACCTGCGCGCCCAGCCGGGCCGGATCGATGGGGGTCACGATGATCAGGTTCACGCGCTGCCGCACCAGCGCCTCGAACTGTTCGGCCTGCCGGGTGTTGTCAAACCCGCTGGACACCACCGTGAGCCGCGGCGGCCGGGGCGATCCGGCGGCCGCGAGGCTCGACTCCACGGTGCGCGCAATCCGCATGAAGAACGGATTGCGCAGATCGCTCACGATCAGCCCGACATGCAACGCCGGTGCATTCCTGTCATCGGCGCGAACCGCGCCGGCCCCGCCGCACAGAACGACCAGGAACATCCACGCGAGCAGCTTGCGAATCGTGATGACCATGCGGTAGTGACCCAATCGCTCCGAACCTCGTCAGGCCGCGCCGTGCACGCCGCCTCGCCCCTGAACCGGGCGGGAGCGTAGCACGCGACCCGTGGGCCCCTGGCGGTGATTTCCCCCGGTCGGCGCAGCCGCCCTACTTCCGGCCGGCACCCCAGCCCTGGTAGCTCTTGACGTTCTCGCGCGTGACCAGCTTCGGGTCGAGCAGCACGGTCGGGCTGGCCGGCTTCTTTCCGTCGAGCAGGCCCGCGCCCACTTCCACAGCCTTCTGCGCCATGGCCCACGGGTCCTGGCTCGCGGAGGCCTGCACCAGCGTGTCCGACTGGAGCGCCTGCTCGATGTCGGGCGCGCCGTCCACCGAGACGATCGTGATGCCCTTGCGGCCCAGTTGCTTGGCCGCAAGGTCGGAGCCGACCGCCTGCGGGTCGTTGATGGCGAAGACGCCATCGATTTTCGGAAAGCGCGTCAGGTGCGCGAGCATCACGTTCAGCCCGCCTTCTCGCGTGCCTTTGCCGTCCTGGTCGCTCGACAGGATCTTGATGTCCTTGGACTTGCCCAGCACGTTCTTGCAACCGGCCACGCGATCGGTCACCGCGGTCACAGGCGGGCCGTTCTGGATGATCACGTTGCCCTTGCCATCCAGTGCCTTCACCAGGAACTCGCAGGCCAGCTCGCCGGCGCGCACGTTGTCCGTGCTCACCACCGCCTCTGCGCCGTCGGCGCCCGCGTCGACGGCCACGACCACGATGCCGGCCTTCTTCGCGCGCTCGATCGCGGGCGCGATGGCCTTCGGGTCGACCGCGTTGATCAGGATCAGGTCGACGCCCGCGGAGACGAAGTTCTCGATCTGCGAGACCTGCTTGTTCAGGTCGTAGTCGGCGGAGGCCGAGGTGAAGCGCACCTTCGGGTTGATCTGCCGCGCCTTGGCCTCGGCGCCCTTGGAGATGGCGACGAAGAACGGGTTGCCCAGCGTGCCGAGCGTGATGCCCACGGCGTTCAGTTCCTTGGCGGCGGCCACGCCGCTGAGCATGCAGGCCGCGGCGAACACCGCGGAGATCTTCGAGAGTCGGTTCATTGCGTCATGTCTCCTGCCTGGCTGTGAAAGTGTTCGCGGCGCGGCGCCAGGCCCACCTTGCCGCGTGGTTGGCTCGTTGTGTGTGTGCGTCAGGTGCGCGCGCTGCTCGTCTGGCGATAGCGGTCCAGCGCCACGGCGCCGATGATCACGATGCCCTTGACGATGTATTGCCAGATGTCGGAGACGCCCATGAGGATCAGCCCGTTCGTCAGCACCGCGATGATCAGGCAGCCGATCAGCGTGCCGATGATCGAGCCCGTGCCGCCCACGAAGCTGGTGCCGCCGAGGATGACCGCTGCAATCGCATCCAGCTCGTACGACTGGCCCAGCTGCAGGCCGTTGGCCGCATACAGCCGCGCCGACGACATGACGGCACCCAGCCCCGACAGCAGCCCCGAGATGCCGTAGACGACGATCAGCACCGTGCCCACGTGGATGCCCGAGAGCCGCGCGGCCTCGGCGTTGCCGCCCACCGCATAGATGTTCAGGCCCAGCACCGTGCGGCGCAGCACGTACCACGCGATGGCCACCACCAGGAGCGCGATGATCACGAGCCACGAAATGCCGAAGAGCGTGCCGTTGCCGATGAACGCATAGGGCAGCTTGATGTTCATCACCGTCTGGTCGCCGGCCAGCAGTCGGGCCAGCCCGCGCACCGCCGTCAGCGAGCCGAGCGTGACGATGAACGGCGGCAGCTTGAGCTTGGCGATGAGCACACCGTTGAGCAGCCCGAACAGCAGGCCGCACAAAAGCGCCGCGGGAATGCTGAGCATCGCGAACTCCTGCGAGAGCGACAAAATCATCGCCACCACTGCCGAGGCCGCGAGCACCGAGCCCACGCCCAGGTCGATGCCGCCCGTGAGGATCACGAAGGTCATGCCCGTGGCGAGCACGATGTTGATGGCCGCCTGCTGCACGACGATCGATGCGTTCTGCGAGGTGAAGAACGACTCCGACCCGAACCCGAACAGCACGCACAGAACCACCAGCACCGGCAGCATGCCCAGGCGGCGCAGGTGGCCGCCATGCCATCGCTTCCTGGGCGCGTCGGCGGGTGCTGTAACGGAAGCGGCGGATGCGGCAGATGCGGAAATGGCAAGCTCGGTGGGTTTCATGATGGGTACCGGATAGGCAGGCGCGAAGGGGTGCTGCGGATGTCTCTGTCTGTGAATGAAGCGGCAGTTACGCGGCCATCGCCTCGCCCTGCGCGGTGGCCAGGGCGATGACGGTCTCCTGCGTGGCCGGCGTCGCGGTGCCGCGGCCGACCTCGCCGGCGATGCGCCCGTCGCGCATCACCAGGATGCGGTCCGCGATGCCGGTGATCTCCGGGAGGTCGCTGGAGATGACGACGACCGCCGCGCCGTTCCCGGCGAGCGCATCGATCGTCCGGTAGATCTCGGCCTTGGCGCCGATGTCCACGCCGCGCGTCGGCTCGTCCAGGATCAGCACGCGGGGCGACAGCTCCAACAGGCGCGCCAGCAGCACCTTCTGCTGGTTGCCGCCCGACAGGCGCCCGACGTTGACGTGCATGCCCGCGCTGCGGATGCCCAGCGTGACCTCGGCGCGCCCGGCGCGAAAGCGCGCCTGCCCCCGGTTCAGGATGCCCGGGCCGAACGCGTCTCGCCGTGCGGCGATGACGTTGATGTTCTCCAGGATGCTGGCATCGAGAAAAAGCCCCTGCCCCTTGCGGTCCTCGGTCAGGTAGACCAGACCGGCGCGGATGGCCTTGTCGGGCGACCCTGCCGCCAGGCGCACGCCGCCGATCCGCACCTCGCCGCGCACGGGGATCTCCGCGCCGAAGACCAGGCGCGCGAGCTCGGTGCGCCCCGACCCCACGAGCCCCGCGATGCCGAGGATCTCGCCCGCATGCGCCTGCAGCGAGCAGCCGCGCACCCGTCGCCCGTCGGCCATGTCGCTGACTTCCAGCACCACCGGCCCGCGCACCGCGTGATGGGCGGCGCGCTGGTAGAGAGTCGACGCGTCGCGTCCCACCATCATGCGCACCAGCTGCTCGTGGGAGATGTCCTCGCGCTCCAGCGTGCCGATGTAGCGGCCGTCCCGCAGCACCGACACGCGATCGGCCAGCTCGTAGATCTCCGCCATGCGGTGCGAGATGTACAGAATCGCCAGCCCCTCGGCGCGCAACTTGTGGATGAGCGCGAACAGGCGCACGGTTTCGCGCTCCGAGAGCGGCGTCGTGGGCTCGTCCATGATCAGCACGCGCGCATCGAACTGCAGTGCGCGCGCAATCTCCACGAGCTGCCGCTGCGCAATCGAGAGTCCGTCGACCGTGGTGGCGGCCGTGAAGTCGGCGCCCAGCCGTTCGAGCAGGCTCCCGCAGGCCCGCTCCATGCCCTTGCGGTCGACCTGGCCGCGCCGCAGCAGCGGGCGGCCGAGGAACACGTTCTCGGCCACGCTGAGGTTCGGCGCCAGGCTCAGCTCCTGGTAGATGACCGCGATGCCGAGCGCGCGCGCCTTCTCCGGCGAGTCCACCGACACGGGCTTGCCGTCGATCTCGAAGATGCCGCCGGGGTCGGCCGTGTAGGCGCCCGTCATCGTCTTGATGAGCGTCGACTTGCCCGCGCCGTTCTCGCCCATCAGCGCCAGGACCTCGCCCGCGCGCAGTTCGATGCTGACATCGCGCAGCGCGGGAACCCCCGAAAAACTCTTCGAGATTCCTCTGAGCTTCAGCAATGGTGGGACGGCCGGCAGTGCCATGGGTCTTGTCTCTTCTCTGTTCGCGGCGCCTTCTCCCGCAGCCCTGCTCCCCCGGGGAGCCGTTGCCGCATCGTCCGCTTGTGTGGAATCGATTGAACCGCCCGGCCGTTAACCGGCGGCGAACGACAGCGAACGCGAACGAAACAATTGAAATGCGGACGCTGCGCGCGCCCGAGAGACCAAGAGCGCAGGAGCCCCGCAGGCTCAGGACGTCTTCAATGCCGCCGAAGCCGCCTCGGAAAGCTCGTCGGCGAGAAACGGTTTCCTGAGAATCGGCTGTGCCGGCGCCACGCCATAGCGGCGCGCCAGAAGGTCCGACGGCAGGCCGGACATCAGGAGCCCCCGAAGCGCCGGGCGCAGGCGCTGGGCAATGCGCATCAGCCTCAGGCCGTCGTCGTCGGTGCCGAGGCCTACATCCGACAGCAGCAGATCGAAGATGCCGTTCTTCAGCGCCCGCAACGCCGCCACGCTGGAGCCGGCCGAGACCACTTGCGCACCCTGCTGTTCGAGCAGTTCCTGCGTCGACTCCCGCACGTCGACGTCGTCCTCGACGAGCAGCACCCTCAGCCCGTGCAGCGGGCGCGGCGGCATCAGCGAGGGCGGGCTTTCCGGTCCCGGCGTCAAGGCATCGATCACCGGCAGCGTGATGACGAACGACGTGCCACGGTTCACGATGCTGCTGGCCCGGATGTCCCCGCCCGATTGCTTGACGAAGCCATACACGATGCTCAGGCCCAGTCCGCTGCCGTCGCTCTTCCGGGTCGAGAAGAAGGGCTCGAAGATGCGCTCGAGCACATGCCTGGGCATGCCGTGGCCCGTGTCCGAGACGGTGAGCTCGACGAACTCGCGCTGCGGCGAAAGCCGGGTCTGGATCCTCAGCAGCCCGCCCTTGGGCATGGCCGCGGACGCATTCAGGGTCAGGTTGAGCACGGCGTTCTCCAGTTGCCCGCCGTCGATGAACACGTGCAGTCCGCCGGCCTGCAGCGCCATCTCGATGTGGATGCCCGGACCCAACGAGTACCCGATGAGGTCCTCCATGCCCGAGAGCAACCGGTCGATCTCGACGCGCTCGTAGCGCAGCGGCTGCCTCCGCGCAAAGGCCAGCAGACGGGTGGTGAGCACTCCGCCCCGCTCCGACGCCTTCAGCGCGCGCTGGGCGATTCGCTTCGTGTTGTCGGAAATGTCCGGCAGCGACAGCAGCAACTGCAGGTTGCTGACGACGGCCGCCAGCAGGTTGTTGAAGTCATGGGCCACGCCGCCGGTGAGCTGGCCCAGCACGTCCATCTTCTGGGTCTGGCGCACCTGCAGCTCGAGCGCGCGGCGTTCGCTCAGGTCGTTGTAGAGGGTCACGAAGCCGCCCTGGGGCATCGGCCGGCTGCGAACGGAAAGCACGCGCCCGTCCAGCAGCGGCACGTCGACGCTCAGAGGCTGGCGCTGCCGGGACGTGTTCATCTCCTTGGAAAGACCAGCCTCGGCCGCGGCCTCCTCCAGCGCCGGTATTCCGCGCTGAAGGTCGCCGATCATCAGGCCGACGTACAGCGCACCGGGCGGCTGCGCCATCAGCTCGGCAAAGCGCGGATTCCAGGCGACGAGCTTGCCCTCGGCATCGAAGACGGAGAGCCCGTCGTCGATGTTGTCGAAGACGGTCTGCAGCAGCGTCTGCTTCTCGACGATGTCCTGGGCCATCGCGCGCATCGCGAGCGTGTTCTCGCGGAAGACCTCGAAGGCGTCGGCCAGCGTATCAATCTCCGCGTTGCGCCCCCGGCGCACCGGCTTGAAGTCGCTCCCGCCCTCGGCCAGCGAAGTCATGGCCGAGGTCACCTTCGCCAACCCCTTCAGCGCCTCGCGCAGCGTCCAGAAGCCGACCAGCAGCGCCAGCCCCGCGACCAGGAACGCGACCGCCACGGCCGTGAGGCCCGAGCCCACCGCGACGGTGACCTGGTTCCTGCGCGACGACACATCGGCGCTCACCGCCGCCACATGCCGGTTCACCGCGTTGGTGAGTTCGTCCGAGAGAAGGCGCGTCGAGGCCAGCAGGTAGGCCTTGCGCTCGTCGCTCTTGAGCTGTTTCTGGCGCAGCTGGAAGATGCCCTGCGAGAGTTCGGGCAGGGTGTCCAGCGCCGAGGCGCCCCCGGCATCCTCGGCGTGCCCGACCTGTGCGAATTCGTGGTAGCGCCGTGCGTAGTCGCCCCGGACCTCCTCCAGCTCTTCGGCGGAAGACGCCGAGAGCGCCACCTGCAGGGTCAGCACCAGCAGGTCCAGGTCGCGCCGCAGCGCGGCCGCGCGGCGATCGTCCGTGGTGGGAATGCCGCGCTGGAGCTGCCCCAGCGCAAAGAGCTTCGCACGCGTGTCTTCGCGAAGAAAAAGACTCTGCCGCTTGTCTTCGATCAGTTCGCCCAGCGTCGCATGCAGCGAGGTCAGGAGCCGGGGCAGCCCCGAGGCCGATTGCTGCGCCAGCGGGAGTTCTTTCGCCAGGCGCTCGACCTCCTGCTGCCGCAGCTGCAACTCCGCGCTCTCCTGCGTCAGCTTGGAAATGATGGCCACCTCCGCGATGTGGGGCGCCACCGCCGCCACGTGCGCAACCCGCTCCGCCAAGGCCAGCGAGTTGGCCACGCTGGGCAGGATTTCCTCGTCGAACCCCTGCACCGCCGAGCGCGTATTGACCAGCGCCAGCATCCCGACCGCGGCCAGCACGCAGGTGGTGACGGCCAGCACCGCGAAGGTGAGCATCCACCGCGCGCGGATGCTGGCTGGCCAGAACATGCCGCGCTTCACGCTTGACCTAGCAACGCACCACTTCGGCGGCCAGACGGTAGCCGGAGCCGCGCTCCGTGCGGATGATCTCCGGCTTGGTGGGGTTCACCTCGATCTTTCGGCGCAGCCTGAGGATCAGCACATCGATCGTGCGGTCGATCGAATCCGCCTCGCTGCGGCGGGTCTTGGACATCAGCTGCTCGCGCGAGAAGACCCGGTTCGGCGACGACAGCAGCACTTCGAGCAGCGCGAACTCCCCATAGGTCAGCTCGCACTCGGTGCCGTCGACGTGGGTGAGCTTGCGGGCGGTGAGGTTGCAGATCCAGTTGGCGAACCGGTAGCGCTCGTGGCTCACCGGGTCCATTCGCAGCGAGCGCGCGTTGCCGGTCTCGGAACTGCGGCGCAGCAAGGCCCGGATGCGGGCGACCAGCTCGCGGTTGTCGAAGGGCTTCATCACGAAGTCGTCGACCGCCGTCTCCAGGCCCAGCACGCGGTCGGTGTCGTTGCCCTTGCCGGTCAGCATGATGATGGGAATGCGCGAGCGCTGGCGCAGCGCGCGCGCCAGTTCCATGCCGTCTTCCTGCCGCAGGCGCAGGTCGATCAGCACGAGCGAGTACGCGCCATGTGCCAGCGCGGACAGCATGCCCCGCCCGTCGGGAACGGCACGCGCGGCGAACCCCGCCACCTCCAGGACTTCGACCAGCACCTCGCACAGCGCCTCGTCGTCGTCGACGACGAGGATTTCATGCCTGGCGACGGCACCCAGTGCAAGTGCCTCCTGGCGGTGTTGTTCTCGGTCCAAGGTCTCCTACCTCCTGTTTTCTTGAGTACAGCAACCCGGCGTGAATGCGCGATGAACGCACAAGGCGCCCTGTTAACAATTGAAATTATGCGACCGGAGCCTCTCCCGCGTTTCATTTGTTGCAGCGGCGGCAAAACCAGTTAATCGGTGTGCAACCCGGTGCCACCAGCATCCTCCTTCGCTTTTTCCGAAAGCGAAACCCCAAAGAAAAAACCGAAGGAGACAAGCTGCATGAAGAAGATCGTCATGGCCATTGCCACCGCCGCCGCGCTCTGCTGCGGCATGGCGAGCGCTCAATCTGCAACGACCACCCGCTACGTGCTGTCGAGCGTCGCAGAAAACAGGAACCTGCCCGCATGGTCGCTCGACAGCCGCAAGCTGCACGACCCAGCCGACTGGTCGATCCGCAAGTACGCGCTGCACGGCGGCAAGCAGGAAGGCGTCGACGTCGTCGAGCTGCGCAGCGGCGCGCTGAAGATCGTGGTCGTGCCCACGCGCGGCATGAGCGTGCGCAGTGTCGAGCGCGGCGACGTGAAGCTCGGCTGGCAATCGCCCGTGCAGGAAACGGTGAACCCGGCCTACATGAACCTCGAGAGCCGCGGCGGCCTCGGATGGCTCGACGGCTTCAACGAATGGATGGTGCGCGCCGGCATCGAATGGGCCGGGCACCCGGGCATGGACAACGGCCGCATGCTCACCCTGCACGGCCGCATCGGCAACATCCCGGCCTCCGAGGTGGAAGTGATCGTCGAACGCGGTGCACAGACCACCCTGCGCATCCGCGGCCAGGTCGACGAGAAATCCATGTTCGGCGCCGCACTGGAACTGTGGACCGAGGTCTCGACCGTGGTGGGCACGAACCGCTTCACCATCACCGACGAGATCCGCAATGCCGGCGCCCTGCCCCAGGAGTTCCAGATCATCTACCACGGCAACTACGGCGCGCCGTTGCTCGAAGAGGGCGCGCGCTTCGTCGCACCCGTGAAGGAACTGCGCCCCATCGACGGAGAGGCCGCCAAGGCGATGGACGAATACGCCACCTACCGCGCGCCGGCCCCCGGCTTCAAGGAGCAGGTGTACGGCGTGCAGATGTGGAGCGACGAACGCCACCGCACGCTGGTGATGCTGCGCAACCGGGCGGGCGACAAGGCCATGACCATGGGCTATTCGGTGGACGAGCTGCCCTACCTCAACCTCTGGAAGAACACCGGCGCCGCCGAAGATGCCTACGTGACCGGCCTGGAGCCCGCGACCGGGTACGCGGCCAACCGCAGCCTGGAGCGGGCCGGCGGCCGCGTGCCCACGCTGGCGCCCGGCGAAACGCGCCGCATCAGCCTGGACTTCTCGCTGCTGGACAACACCGCCGACGTGGCACGGGCGGGCACCGCCATCGAAGCCATCCGCTCCGGGCGCGGCACGACGATGAATCCGGAAACGATCAAGCCGGCCTCCTGAGTCACTTGAGATATGACCACCTTGCGCGGCCCCTCCCCCCGACTGCCCGACCCCGTGCCGGCGGGCACCCAACGGCTCCCGATGTTGTTGCAGACCTTCGACCCGCTGGCGGGGCCGGAGACGGCGCCGCCGCTCGGCTTCATCGACCTGGACGCCTCGGTGAGCAGCCTCGCCCACGGCGTGGCGTGGCAGGCCGGGCGCTGCCACTACCACCACGGCTACGAACTGCATCTGCTCGCCGCGCCGCATCGCTGCGCCTACGTGGGCGGAGAAATCCACCGGCTCGCGGCCGGCAGCCTCGTGCTCATCGGCCCTCGCCTGCCGCACAACCTGGCCTACGTGGGCCTGCCGGGCGACGACGACAACGGCGGCAACAAGGCCCGCAGCTTCACGCTGCGCTTTGCCGACGAGCCCTTTCGCAAAGGCATGGCGCTGTTTCCGGAACTGCGCGAGGCCGAGGCGATGCTCGACCGGGCGCACCAGGGCATCGAGTTCTTCGGCCTCGACGAGGCCGTGGTCGAACGCTTTCACCGCGTGCGGAACCTGCGGGGACTCCAGCGCTTCGCCGAGTTCGCGGCGCTGCTGCATGAGCTCTCCCGCTGGCAGGCTTGCCGCAGGCTCACCACGCAGCACCGCAGGCACGCCGATTCCGCGTCGTTGAACGAGCGCACGCAGCAGATCTATCGCGTGCTCGACTTCATCAACGCGAACTACATGCAGGAGCTCTCGCTGTCGCGCGTGAGCGAGGTGGCCGGCATACCGACCATCAGCGCCTTCTCGCGCTACTTTCGCCAGGTCACCGGCAGCACCTTCACCGAGTGCGTGATTTCGCTGCGCGTGGCCAAGGCCTGCCAACTGCTGCTGAATACGCGCAAGCACGTCGGCAGCATCTGCTATGAGGTGGGGTTCAACAACATCTCGAACTTCAACCGGCACTTTCGCGCGATCCGGGGGATGCCGCCGGGGGAATACAGGGCCAGCGGTGGCGCGGGCGCGGCAGCGAGCAATGGCCTGCACCGTTCGCAACGAGAGCCGCAATGAGATTCCCTCCTGCGCTTGCCCCGCGCATCCGGCACCGGACGGCGCTGCCGGCGCTTTGCCTCTGCTTCTGCTTCTTCTTCGGAGCAGCCGCGCATGCCGGCGGGCTTCGCGCGATCGAGGTCGTCGTCACCGACAAGGACAACCCGTTCTTCGCAAAGATCGGTCGCAGCGCCAACGAGTACGCCGGGCTTGTGACCAACCAGCAAGCCAAGGTCAACCTCGCCTTCAGCGGCTTCGACGCCCAGCGCCAGGCCACGCAGATCGCCGAGGCCGCGGCGCGCAAGCCCGACGTCATTCTTCTCACCCCCATGGCATCGCCGCTGGTGGTTGCGGCGGTGAAGTCCGCCAAGCGCGGCGGCGGCGTGCGCCTGATCGCGATGGATGCGCCCGTCGACGGCGCCGATCTCACCATCGCGACCGACAACGTGGAGGCCGGGAGACAGGTCTGCCAGTTCCTCGCCGAGCGGATCGGCGGCAAGGGCACCGTCGCGATCATCGATGGCCCGCAGGTCTCGGCCATCTCCGACCGCGTGCAGGGCTGCAAGGCCGCGCTCTCGCGCTTTCCGATGGTGCTGCTGGTGCCGGACATGCCGGACGGCAAGGCCAGCAAGGAAGGCGGGGCCGAGCGCATGACGGAGCTGCTGCTGAAGTACCCGAAGCTGGATGCGTTGTTTGCCATCAACGACCCGACCGCCATCGGCGCCGAGCAATCCATCCGCCAGGCCAGGCGCCCCGGCATCGTCATCGGATCGGTGGACGGCGCGCCGGCCATCGAGGAGCGGCTGCGCGATCCGGCATCGTTGATCGAGGCGTCCGCGGCGCAGTTTCCGGACCGCATGGCGGGGCAGGCCGTGGTGGAGGCTGTGTCCCTTCAGGCGGGCAAGGTGCCGGCTTCGCCGCGGCTGCTGATTGCGCCAAAGCTGATCACGAAATCGAACATCGGCACTTATCACGGGTGGCGGGACTGAAGAGGAACGGCCGCCGGCGCACCGAGCCCTGAAACGGCGAGGCGTCGGGGCGGCCGACAACGCAGCGAAACTACGCGCGCCTGAAACTCAGAGTCCCCCGTCCGATGGGATTTCCCGGTACCAACGGATTCGGCATCCAGGCCGTGCTGACTTCGAGCGTGTTTCCGTCGAGCTTGAAGAATCGTTCCTGCTCGGTGCCGTTCCAGGCTTCATTCCAGGATGAGTCGATCGTTGCAATGAACCTGCTCCCATCGATCCGATACCGTCCCGTATAGGCCATCATCGTGCGGAAAAGTGCCACCTGTTGCGCATCGGTATTGCCTGGTTCCCGCGCCTTTGCGGTGACCAAGACCATCATTCGCCCGTCGGCGTCGAAGATGAGGTGCCCGGTGGGGTCGGCGCCCCACGGTTGGGTGCGCTCCTTCGAATCCTGAAGCTCGGTATGGAAAGAAACCAGCCGCCAGCAACCGTGGAGCCTGGTATCGCGCTCAGACATTCATTGCTCTCACCGCCCGCTCCAGGCTCGCCCGCACGATCACGCGATGAAACGGTGCAATCGTCGCAAGATAGATGCGCCCCAGTCGGTTGTGGCAATGCACCACCGTCCCCGCGACCAGCTCTCGTCCATTTGCCGCGTCGGCGCGAAATTGGAAGGTGACGCGGAAGTCGAGATGCCGGTCGTCCTCGCCCACGACCAACTCCGTCGCGCTCTTTGACAGCACCGGGAAGAAGCCGATCACCGGCCCACGCGCCGCGGCGGCAAGACCGACGGCGCGCGACGACTTGACGCCGACGGTCGCCATCACCACATCGCGGACCCGCGTGAGCGCACGAATCCACCACGCCTGCCGCTCCAACGCGGCGCGTGCCAGCACCTCCAGGTCATCGCTGGCGTGCGCCGGCAATCGAATTGCAAAGGCGTCCAGGAGGTCCGCGCCCGCGTAAAGCGGCGCAAGCGCGCTGTTGCTGGGCATGGGCACGGCCTGCGCTTTGGTCACGGTCGCCTTCCGGGGTGGGTTCATGGTGTCCCGCAATCTAACCGATGGCGTGAAACGAACAGGCCGACTTGGACGGTCAGGTTGTTCGCATGCCTTGGCCATCGCCTTTTTGCGCCTCACATTCGCATCGATCGCACGAGGCCATCGATACCCGCCGCGATGCAAGCGACAAACGCGGCGGCGCTACGCGTCGATCGCCGACGGCATCCCGTCGCGCAGCACCTTGATAACCCCAATCACATCCTCATCCCCCTGCCCGCGCCGCATCGCTTCGCCGAACACGGTGCGATTGGTGCGCGCAGCCGGCAGCCAGAGGCCACGCGCCTCGGCCTCGTCGCACACAAAGCCGATGTCCTTGAACGCTTGGCTGATCGCGGCCTGGCGCTCGAAGTCGTCGGCCAGCAGCTTGGGTGCCTTCATGCGCAGCACGTCGTTGGCGAGCGGGCCGGCCTGGGCCATCTCCAGGAACTGCTGAACGTCGAGCCCGACCGAGCCCGCGAAGTGCACCGCCTCGGTGATGGCCTCGAAGCTCGCGATGAGCAGCAGGTTGTTCGCGAGCTTCATGCGCATCGCGCCGGGCACGGCACCGCAGCGCACGGTGCGCTTGCCGATGGCGTCGAAGGCGGGTTGCAGCGCGTCGAGCTGCGCAGGGTCGGCGGCGGCGGCCAGCACGACGAGCTGGCCGGTCTGCGCGGGCGTCTTGGAGCCCGAGACGGGCGACTCCACATAGCGCCCGCCCGCAGCGAGCACGGCGCGCTCGAGCGCGAGCGAGTACGCGGGCGCGACGGTGGCCATGAGCACGAGGGTCTTGCCTTCGACGGGCACGCCGATGCGGCCATCGGCCGCGCGCTGAAGCACCGCATCGATCTCCTTGTGGCCCGGGAGCATGAGGATGGTGGCGTCGCTGGCCGCGATGACATCGGCCACGCCCTGCCCCACGGCAATGCCGGCCTCGCGCAGCGGTGCGCAGCTTTCGGGGCGGCGGCTGTAGACCGTGACGTCGAAGCCCGCCTTCTTGAGATTGCGCGCAATGGGGTCGCCCATCACGCCGATTCCGATCACGCCCAGTTTCATCATCAACAGCTTTCTTTCAGGAAAGATCGAATCTAGGCGGATAGACCGTTCTCATAAAATGAATTATTCCGAACGAATCATTCGGTTATATCGATTTAGGTGATTTGAAAAAATGGAACTCTCCGATCTCCAGATTTTCCGTACGGTGGTGCAAACGGGCGGCATCCTTCGCGCGGCCGAGTCGCTGCACCGGGCGCAGTCGAGCGTCACGGCGCGCATCCAGGCGCTGGAAGAAAAGCTCGCGGCGCCACTCTTCATCCGCGAGGGCCGGCGGCTGCAGCTGGCACCGGCCGGTCGCGTGCTGCTGCAGTACGCCGACCGGCTGCTCGACCTGGCCAAGGAAGCGGGCGAAGCCGTCAAGCTCGACCAGCCCTCGGGCACGCTGCGCCTCGGCGCGATGGAGAGCACGGCGGCCGTGCGGCTGCCGCAGCCGCTGGGCAGGTTCCACGACGCGCATCCCGATGTGGCGCTGGAGCTCTACATCGGCGACCCGACGGAGCACACGCGGCAGGTGCTCGGCGGCGAACTGGACGCGGCGCTCGTGGCCATTGCGGTGTCGGACAAGCGGCTCGCATCGGTCGCTGTGTATGAAGAAGAGATGGTGCTGATCTCAGAGGCGAAGCACGCGCCGATCGCATCGCCGAAGGACGTGCACGATGCGAAGTCGCTGCTGGTGTTTCACCCGGGATGCCCTCACCGCAAGCGTTTCGAAGACTGGTTTGCGCGCGCGCATGTGTCGCCGCAGCAGCGCATGGTGGAGGTGGGGTCGTACCACGCGATCCTCGGGTGCGTGGCCATCGGCATGGGCGTGGCGCTGGTGCCTGCGAGCGTGCTCGATACGTACTCGGAGCGCGCGAGGCTTGCAGTGCATCGGTTGAGCCCGAAGTTCCGGTACGCGCACACGCGGCTGATCTGGCGGAAGGACGCGCCGCAGGCCAAGATCGCCGCGCTGTGCAAGGTGCTGGCGCCGCAGAAGCCCGCAGCGAAACGCTGAACAACGACAACAAGAAAAAGGGGAGGCAGGCACAAAGCCCGCCTCCCCTTTTCACTTTCGTTCAAGCGGTCTTCAGGACTGGCCCTTGAAGTCCAGCGCGCCGGTCAGGTCGCCCATCGGACGGAAGCCGTTCTTCACGAGCGCGGCATCGCGTTCGTTCAAGCCCTGCAGCGGCGTCAGCGACCAGCGGTGCGTGATGAAGCGCAGCGTCGAGCCGGTGTCGTAGGGGGTCTTGTCGACGAAGCCCTTCTTCGCGAACGGCGAGACGATGAGCGCGGGAATGCGCGTGCCCGGGCCCCAGCGGTCGGCCCTGGGCACGGTGGCGTGGTCGTAGAAGCCGCCGTTTTCGTCGTAGGTGACGACCACGAGCATGTGCTTCCACTGCGGGCTCTTCTGCAGCTTGGCGAGCAGGTCGGCAATGTGCGCGTCGCCGTCGCTCACGCTGGCATAGCCGGCGTGCTGGTTCAGGTTGCCCTGCGGCTTGTAGAAGCTCACCGCGGGCAGGGTGCCGGCGGCCATGTCCTTGAGGAAATCGGCGTCGAAGTCCTTCAGGTGGGCGGCGCGCGCGTCGGGGTGGGCCGCGGGGTCGAATGCGGCGTAGTAGTTGAAGGGCTGGTGGTGGAACTGGAAGTTCGGCGCCTGCGCGGCCGGGGGCACGGCTGCCGGGAACTTGCGGTCGCCCGTGGCGGTGGCCGTGGTGTCTTTCCATGCGCCGCCGTACCAGGCCCAGCTCAGGCCCTTGGCGGTGAGCAGGTCGCCTATGGTGGTCTGGGTCTGCGGCGGCAGGGTGGTGGCCTTGGTGGGGTCGGCGAAGAGCTTGCTGCCATCGCTCGCGGCCGGTGCGTTGTTGCTGGGCTGGTACGCCGGCTGCATGGTGTTGACCGCGTAGAAGTTGCCAGCAGCGTCCTTCGGCGTGAGGGTGTTGTCGTTCAGGTAGACCGGCGCGCCGTTGAGCACCGAAGTGGGCGAGGTGCTCGCGGGCGTGAGGCGCAGGAAGTTGCCGTTGGCATCGACGTCGATGGCGGAGATCGACCCCTTGGCGGGCGAGGTGACCGCATCGGCATTCGGGTAGAGCGGCGCGCACGCGCACACCAGGTACTGGTGGTTCAGGAACGAGCCGCCGAATGCGCCCATGAAGAAGTTGTCGGCCAGGGTGTACGCCTTGGCCACTTGCCACAGCGCCATCTTCTGGCCGTCGTAGTAACCCATGCTGAGGGCGCCGGCATCCGAGTAGGCGGCGAACTTGTCGTTCCTGCCGCCGTTGATCTGCATCTGGTTGTTGTAGAAGCGATGCACGAGGTCGCGCGTGATGACCGTTTGCGGAACCTGCACGCCGCCGGTGCCGGGGAAGCCCGCGCGGTCGTCGATGCGAAACATCCTGTTGGGCAGGCCCACGGTCTGCGCCTGCGTGACGACGCCATCGGTCTGGCCGCCCGCGGCGACACCGCCCCAGACCGGCGGCAGCACCGGCAGCGTGGCGCCGTCGAAGTCCTTCTGCGGCTCCGCGGTGCTCGCCGCGGGGTTCACGCC
This sequence comes from Variovorax sp. ZS18.2.2, assembly GCF_024701975.1. Lineage (GTDB taxonomy): Bacteria > Pseudomonadota > Gammaproteobacteria > Burkholderiales > Burkholderiaceae_C > Variovorax. The sequence goes on along the minus strand of NZ_JANLNM010000002.1, from coordinate 363,693 downwards.
CGGAATGCCATTGGCACCGGGGAACAGACCGTACAGATTGTCGAAGCCGCGGTTTTCGGCGTAGATCACGACCACGGTGGTGATCTGGTCGAGCGCGAAGCGGTTACGCAGCGCGGCGACCACATCGCCGCCGGTGCCGGCCTCGGCCACGGCTTCGGCAATGCGCGCGAGCGACTGGTCGATCTCGGTCTGCAGCGCGGTCCGGGCCTTGGCGTCGCCGATCTTGTTGTGGTCGGCCAGCACCTGGCTTTCGCTCACGCCCAGGCGGGCGGCGAGCGCGCTGCGTGCCTGGGCGAAGTTGCCGCCGTTGGCATCCATCAACGCCACCAGCTCGGTGCTGACGGCGCTGACCACGCCGTTGGCTGCCGCAGGCGCACGGAAAACGAGCGGCTGGACGACGGCGACTTCGGTGTTGGTTGCGGGGTCGAAGCGCCTGCTCGAGGGGCCGATCTCGGCCACCACCGCGCCCTGGCCACCGAGCCTGAAGGCGCCGTTGGCGTCGGTGGTGGCGCTGGCCTCGCCGCTGTCGCAGCGGCCGTTGTCGTTGGCGTCGATGCAGACCTTGGCATTGCGGTAGCCGCCAGTGACGACGCCGGAGGTCGATGCCGCCCCGCTGTTGTCGGAAACCGGCGCGGGGCCCACGCAGGCAACCGCCATTGCCGCCGCGGCGATGGCAACAGGCCAGGGGGAGAAGCGCCGGACCAGGAGAAGTCCGCGCGCGGTCGCGCTGCTGCGTGTGGTGGAGGGCATCATGTGTGGAGTTATAAGGTGTGAATGAGCCGGGCCGAGACAATCGTAATCGGCCGCTGGATGCTCGAAGACCTCCATGACAGGCGCATTTCAGTGCAAGCTTTTGCATTCGGAAGCAGGAGATTTCGGGGCTCCGCGTCACGCCGCTGACATGCGCCCGACCTACTGTGCTGTCCCTCCACCCGTTCCACGTGTTGCCGACGATTCGCCCCCTCAGCCGCCTGGCCCTGCTGGCCGCGGCATCCGCGTTCTGCGGCTTGCCCGCCGCGCGTGACCATCAGGCGTCGGCCGCAACGCCCGCACAACCCGCCTACGTCGGCGCCACCTACGCGCCCGTGCCGGGCCGGCCGATGCCGGGCGCGGCCGAGCTCACCGCGCTGGGGCGCCGCATCTTCTTCGACAGCAGCCTGTCGGCCTCGGGCAAGGCCTCGTGCGCGAGTTGCCACGATCCGCAGCACGCGTGGGGGCCGCCCAATGCGCTGTCGGTGCAGCTCGGCGGGGCCGATGGCCGGCAGCAAGGGCCGCGCGCCGTGCCATCGCTGCGCTACCTGCAGACGCTGGCAGCGTTCAGCGAACACCACCACGACACCGACGGCGACGACAGCATCGACGCCGGCCCCACCGGCGGCCACATGTGGGACGGTCGCGCCGGCTCGGCCCACGAACAGGCGGGTCTGCCGCTGCTCTCGCCCGCGGAGATGGGCAATGCCTCGGTGCAGGAGGTGGCCGGAAAGCTGGAGCGCGCCGTTTATGCCGGCGCATTGCGCAAGGCTTTCGGCGACGAGGTCTTCCGCGATCCGAACGCGGCGTTCAAGGCGGCCGGGCTGGCGCTGGAGGTGTTCCAGCAATCGCCGAAGGACTTCTATCCCTTCACCAGCAAGTACGACGCGGTGCTGCGCGGCCAGGCGAAGCTCGGCGCGGCCGAGGCGCGCGGCCTCAGGCTCTTCAACGACGAGGGCAAGGGCAACTGCGCCTCGTGCCACATCAGCGAACGCACGCCGGACGGGGCCTTTCCGCTCTTCACCGACTTCGGAATGATCGCGCTGGCCGTGCCGCGCAACCGGCAGCTGAAGGCGAACGCAGACCCGGCGTATTTCGACCTCGGGCTGTGCGGCCCGATCCGCACCGACCTGAAGGACCGGCCCGAGTACTGCGGCCTCTTTCGCACGCCCACGCTGCGCAACGTGGCGGTGCGGCAGAGCCTCTTTCACAACGGCGCGTTCCACACGTTGGAGGAAGCGATCCGTTTCTATGCGCAGCGCGACACGGCCCCGCAGCGCTGGTACGGCCGCGCGGCCAATGGCATCGTGCAGAAATACGACGACCTGCCCGCGCCGTACCACGCGAACATCAACACGGACGCGCCGTTCGGGCAGAAGCGCGGCGGCAGGCCGGCGCTGACCGAGGCCGAGATCCGCGACGTGGCGGCGTTCCTCCGCACGCTGACGGACGCGGATCAGCGCAACAGGTAGCGGTGTTTTCGTCCGGGCAGCGCTTCAGCCGCCGCCCATGCGCTCCACGTTCGCGTTGATGCGCTGAAGCAGTTCCAGCAGTTGGTCGACCTCCGCCTCGGAGAAACCGGCGAGCGCCTGCTGCGTGTGCGCCTCCATCAGCGCCCTCGCCTTCGGCAGGCGTCGCGCGGCCAGCGGCGTGAGCGAGATGAGGCGGCTGCGCTTGTCGGCGGGGTCGTCCACGCGTTCGACCAGGCCGTCGCGCTCCATGCGGGTGAGCAGCTGCGCCATGCTGGGCTGCTCGACCTGCGCGATGCGCGCGAGCTCGGCCTGCGAGAGCGCCTTGCTTTTCTTGAGCGACACGAGCACCGGCAGTTGGCCCGCGGCGAGGCCGGCCTCGCGCAGGTCGATGTCCGCGATGCGGGTGAATCCACGGGCGATGCGGCCCAGGAGCTTGAGGGGGTTGCGGTCGGGGACTTCGGTCATGGGGCCTATTCTATACATAGGCTCCTATGCTAATATAAATAGGAACCTATCCTTTTATCGAAGTTACTCCCATGCATTCCTCCTCTTCCCCTTCTTCTCCCCGCATCGCCATCGTCGGCGGCGGTCCTGGCGGCCTCACGTTGGCGCGCCTGCTTCACCTTTCCGGCCTTGAGGCCACCGTGTTCGAGCGCGAAGAAAGCCCGCTCGTGCGTTCGCAGGGCGGCACGCTCGACCTGCATGAAGACTCGGGCCTCATGGCCGTGCGGCGCGCCGGTCTCGAAGCTGAGTTCCTCAGCATCGCGCGCTACGACGACCAGGGCTCGCGGCTGCTCGACAAGTCGGGGCGCGTTCTTTTCGAAGATGCGGACGCATCCGCAGGCAACCGGCCCGAGGTCGATCGCACCGCGCTGCGCGACATGCTGCTCGCGTCGCTGCCGGGCGAATGCGTGCAGTGGAGCCGTGCGTTGCGCGACGTGCTGCCGCAGGACGACGGGCGCTGGAAACTGGTCTTCGCGGATGGCGAGGCCGGGCCCTTCGATCTCGTGATCGGCGCGGACGGCGCATGGTCGCGCGTGCGTCCGCTGCTGTCGCCCTACAAGCCGCAATACAGCGGGCTGACCTTCATCGAGTTCGGCATCGACGACGTGGACCTCAGCCACCCGGCCGTCGCGCAGCTGGTCGGGCGGGGCAAGCTCGATGTGCAGGGCGATGGCAAGTTGCTCATTGCGCAGCGCAACGGCAACGCGCACATCCGGGGCTACGCGATCTTCCGCGTGCCGGCGGACTGGGCCGCAAAGCGCTTCGACTTCGCGTCGCCCGCCGCGGTGCGCAGCACGCTGCTCGCGGAGTTCGCGGGGTTCGACGACGCGATCACCGATCTCTTTCGCGCGAGCAACGACAACTTCGCGACGCGGCTCATCCATGCGCTGCCGGTCGGGCACTGCTGGGCCCACCGGCGCGGGCTCACGCTGCTGGGCGATGCGGCGCATGTGATGTCGCCCTTCGGCGGCGAAGGCGTGAATGCCGCGCTGCGCGACGCGGCCGAACTGGCGGCTCACCTGACCGGGGAACAAGACTGGGGCAAGGCCGTGGCGGCCTACGAAACGCAGATGTTCGAGCGCGTGGCCGAGATTGCGGGCGACTCGGCCGAGGCGGCGGCCACCCAGCTGTCGCATATTGGCGAGGCGCTGATGCTGGAGCAGTTTCAGCAGCACCGGGAGGAGCGGGAGCAGGTGGCGACGGCCGCGTAGCGCCCCTTCCGGGTGGCCGGATGCATGTCCGTTTGACTTTTATATAGATATATCTAAAATGATTTCGATACCAGTCAAGAAGGACATCGACATGAGACACCCCCACTTCGGCCATCACCGCCACAACCACCACTGCCACGCCCCCCGTGGCGAACACGAAGACGGCTTCTCGGGCGGCCGTGGCCGCCACGGCGCCCCCGGCGACGAGCGCATGCACGGAGGCCGCGGTGGACGCGGCGGCGGGCGCGTGTTCGGCCACGGCGGCCTGCGCTTCGTGCTGCTGCAGCTGATCGCCGACAAGCCCTCGCACGGCTACGAGCTCATCAAGGCCATCGAAGACCGCCTGGGCGGCAGCTACGCGCCGAGCCCCGGCGTGGTCTACCCCACCCTCACGCTGCTCGAGGAAATGGGCTACCTGAGCGTGGAAACGGCCGACACCGGCGGCCGCAAGCGCTACAGCATCACCCCGGGCGGCCAGGAGTTCCTGGCCGCCAACCGCGAGATGGCCGACGCCATGATGGCCCGCATGACGGGCGGCGTGGACGGCGCGGGTCCGCGCGGCGGACGCCCGCCGCAGGTCATGCGGGCCATCGAGAACCTGAAGCTCGCCATGCGCATGCGCCTGTCGGGCACACCCCTCACCGAACAACAAGCCCACGATTTCGCCGCGGTGCTCGACAGCGCCGCTCAACAGCTAGAGCGCATCTGAACTTCTTCTTTTGAAATGACCGACTTCACAACCACCACCCCTTCTTCCACTTCTTCTTCCAACACGCCCGACCGCACGCCGCGCCGCGTGCGCCACGACCTTCGCTTTCGCCAGCTCACGGTGAAGACGGTGCAGCGCGTGACGCCGCACCTGATCCGCATCGTGCTGACCGGCGACGACCTCGCGGGCTTCACGAGCCTCGGGTTCGACGACCACGCGAAGATCTTTTTCCCCGACGCGACCACGGGCAAGCTCACGCTGCCGACGGCCGGGCCTGACGGTCCGATCTGGCCCGCGAGCGGCCGCCCGACGATGCGCGACTACACGCCACGCCGCCACGACGCAAAGGCCAACACGCTGGAAATCGACTTCGCGCTGCACGACGCCGGCCCCGCCACGCAATGGGCCGAAAACGCCAAGCCCGGCGACACGCTGGGCGTGGGCGGGCCGCGCGGCTCGTTCATCGTGCCGACCGAATTCGACTGGCACCTGCTCATCGGCGACGACACCGCCTTGCCCGCCATCTCGCGGCGCCTGGTCGAGCTGCCGGCCGGTGCGCGGGTGGTGGTGCTGGCGGAAGTCGACAGCGAAGCCGACGAGATTCCGTTCGAGACCGAGGCCGAGCTCACGCTGCAGTGGGTGCATCGGCGTGGCGCCGAGGCGGGCGTGAGCACGGTGCTGGTCGATGCGCTCAAGGCGGCGAAGCTGCCGGCCGGCGACTTCCACGCGTGGGTCGGGTGCGAGTCGGGCATTGCGAAGGCGCTGCGCGCGCACCTCGTGAGCGAGCGCGGCGCGAACCCGAAGTGGACCCGGGCCTCGGGCTACTGGCGGCGCGGCGCCGCGGCCACGCACGATTCGCACGACGAGTAAACGCTCGTCGTCAGTGCGGCACTTCGGCAGGACCTGAAGCCGCCGCACTGCGCCGTGGGCTGCGAATCAACAGCAGCAGCGGAATCGCCAGCAGCGTAATCACCATCATGATCGCGAAGTCGTCGAGATAGCCGATGAGCGCGCCCTGCCGCGTGACCTCGGCATTGAGCATCGCGAGCCCGGTCATCGTGTCGGGCGACATCATCGGCGGCAGGTTGAGCAGCCCCGGGTTGCCCGGCGCCACGGTCGCCGCGATCTCCGCATGCGCCTTGCTCGAGCCTTCGGTCAGCAGCGCCTGCACGATCGAGATGCCCACGCTGCTGCCGATGTTGCGCAGCAGGCTGAAGATGGGCGTGCCCTGGTTGCGAAGGCGCGGCGCGAGCGTCGCGAAGGTCGCAGTCGACAGCGGCACGAAGGTGAAGCCGATGCCCAGCCCTTGAATGAAGCCCGAGAGAATGATCAGGCTGCTGTCCATCTGCAGCGTGAGCCGCGTCATCTGGTAGAGCGAGAAGGCCGTGAGGCCGAAGCCCACGGCCATGATCGCGCGCACGTCGATGCGCTGCACGAGACGCCCAACGATGATCATCGCGATCATGGTGCCCACGCCGCGCGGCGCGGTCACCTCGCCGGTGTAGACCACCGGATAACCCATGAGCCCCTGCAGGAAATTGGGCAACAGCGCCATCGTCGCGAACAGGATCATGCCGACGATGAAGGCGAACAAAAGGCCGGTGACGAAGTTGCGGTCTTTCAGCAAGTCGCGGTCGAAGAACGACACGCCCTGCACCGTCCACGTATGAACCACGAAGAAGCCGAAGGCCACGAGCGCGGCGGCTGCTTCGAGCTTGATCTCCCACGAGTCGAACCAGTCGAGCTGCTCGCCGCGGTCCAGAAAAAGCTGCAGCATGCCGATGGCCAGGCTCAGCGTGACGAAGCCGAAGATGTCGAGCTTCTCGCCCTGCGGCCGGCTCTCGGGCAGGTAGCGCGCAATGCCCCAGAACGCGAAGATGCCCACCGGCAGGTTGATGAAGAACACCCAGCGCCAGTCGAAGTTCTCGGTGAGCCAGCCGCCCAGCAACGGCCCGAGGATCGGCCCGACCATGATGCCCGCGCCCCAGATGGCCATGGCCTGGCCGACCTTCTCGCGCGGGTTGATGTCCAGCAGCACCGCCTGCGACAGCGGCACCAGCGCAGCGCCGAACACGCCCTGCAACAGCCGCGCGGCCACGATGCCGACGAGCGACGTCGCCACGCCGCACAGCGCCGAAGCGACCGTGAAGCCGATCACCGAGATGATGAACACGCGCCGCCGGCCCCAGTGACCGCACAGCCACCCGGTAAGCGGCAGCGCGATGGCCGAGGCCACGATGTAGGAGGTGAGCACCCAGGTGATCTGGTCCTGCGAGGCCTGCAGGCTGCCCTGCATGTGGGGCAAGGCGACGTTGGCGATGGTGGTGTCCAGCGCCTGCATGATGGTCGCCAGCATGATCGAGATGGTGATCATGCCGCGGTGCGGCACGGTGGTTCCGGGGGCGACGCTCATGGCTTTTTTCCGTCGCCCGAAGTGATGTCCACGAGGCTGTCGCGCACTTTGCCGAGCAGGCTCAGAAGCTGTGCGCGCTCGGGTTGGGAGAGCACCGACATCACGCGGGCGTTGAGCCCGTCGCTGATGCTGAGGGCGGCGTCGAGCGCTTTTTCGGCGCTGGGCTCCAGGTGGATCCTGTTGACGCGCCGGTCGGTGGCGCTGGGCTCGCGGCGGATCCAGCCGGCGGCCGCCATGCGGTCGCACAGGCCCGCCACGGCCATGGGGGTGAGATCGAGGCGCTGCGCGAGTTCGGCTTGCGAGAGCGGTTCGTCTTCGCCGTGCATGGCGAGGGCGCCGAGCAGCCGGCATTGCGCGCTGGTGAGGCCGATGCGTTCGCGCGCGAGGCGGTCGAACTCATCGCTGTAGAGCTTGCCGACGTTCTTGACGAGAAAGCCGAAGCGCTGGGTGAAGTCCCTTTTCATAAGGGACTCGATTATCTACATGCTTATTAGTTGGGAATTAGCAAGACGGCCTTCAGAGCCAGCCCGCGCGCCTGAACCGGTAGTAGAGATAGCCGCAGGTGCTGACGATGAGGCCGAGCGCCACCGCATAGCCGTACTTGAATTTCAGCTCGGGCATGTTCTCGAAGTTCATGCCCCAGATGCCGGCGAACGCGGTGCACACCGCGAAGATGCTGGCCCAGGCGGCCAGGCGCTTGGTGACTTCGCTCTCCTCGATGGTGACCATCGAGAGGTTCACCGAAATGGCCGTGCCGACGGTGTCGCGCATCGCGTCGATGGAGCCGTTGATGCGGCCCAGGTGGTCGCCGACATCGCGAAAGTATTCCTGCGAGCCCATGCAGATCTGCGGCACGCGCCCGCCGTGCAGCTTGCCCGCGGCCTCGACCAGCGGCGCCACCGCGCGCTTGAGGATCATGCTGCGACGCTTCAGGTCATAGAGCTGCTTGATCTTGTCGCGCGCCGCGCCGCCCTGCGTGAATATCTGCTGCTCGATGGATTCGAGCTCTACCTCGAGCGCATCGATGACGGGAAAGTAACGGTCGACCACTGCGTCCATCAGCGCATAGAGCACGAAGCCCGCGCCGTTGCGCAGCAGCTCGGGCTCGCGCTCGCAGCGCTCGCGCACGCCGAGGAACCCCTGCTGGCTGCGGTTACGCACCGAGAGCACGTAGTTGCTGCCGACGAACACGTCGACCTCGCCCACGTTCACGCAGTGCTCGCCTTCGGCCGAGGGCTCCACGAGGTGCATGACGACGAAGAGCGAATCGCCGTACTCCTCGACCTTGGGGCGCTGGTGGCCGTGGTGGGCGTCTTCGACGGCGAGCGGATGCAGGTTGAACTCTTTCTGCATCTCGGCCAGCTCTTCGGGCGTAGCGTCGCTCAGTGCCACCCAGACGAAGCAGCCGGGTCGGGTGATGTAGTCGCTGATGTCCTCGACAGGAATGTCGGCGAGCTTGGCGCCGTTTTCGTAGGCCACGCAGTTGATCAGCATCGGTGCTCGTCCAGGTTCAGTCTTGAGGCGCGACCGTCAAGCCGCCGCGTCGGGATTCGAAGCCGCGGCCAGGTCGCGGGTGGCGGCCAGCGATGCCTCGATGGCTTGTGTCTCCGCCCTGAGCAAGGCGAGGCCCTTTTCGGCGAACGCGGCGTGGCTTGCAATGTCGGCCCAGAGGCTTGCCGCGGCCTCGGCGCAGGTGAGCGAGGTGAAGCGGATGCGGCCCTTCGCCAGCTCGATGAAGCGCTTTTCGCGCAGCGGGTCCGCGCGGTCCCAGGCACCACCGATAAGCACGCGCTTGCCGCGCTTGATGCGGGGTTCGCGCTCGGCGAAGAAAGGCAGCTTGGCGGACACCCAGCCGAGCATGCCGCTGTTCAACGCGGTGTCGAAGTCGGATGGGCCGGCGTGCGCCTTCGCATATTCGCGCAGGGTGCCCAGCTGGTAGAGCACCGGATCCTTGGGCCCGGCCGGGCCACCTTCAACGGGCCTGATGGTCGACGGGCTATTGCTCGCGCTCTTCTCAGGCCGTTTCGATTTGCGCAGATCCGCAAGCTGGGCCGGCGACATGCAGAGATACAACGCCGCGAGGTCGGCGGGCAAGGTGGCGGTGTCGGGGAGCGCGTCCGCTTCAGGGCCTTTGAATTCTTCCGGGGGGGCCATGGGCGCCTTGTTCTTCACGCGGGGTTTGCGCGGGGGGATTTTAGGGCGGGGGATGGGGGTCGATCGATCGGGACGTCGGTGAGCTTGGTGTCGTTTCGTGGGGTCACGTAGTTGATGCTCATCGGTATCCCGCAAAGTTCACGGTAATCAGGATCGAGGTGACGCCACGCGAGGCGAAAGCATCCGCCTCGTATCGACAATGCGCCATCAGGGAGGAAAGCCATCGCGCACGGGTCGCACTTGGCTTTCGCGTATAAAATCTTATACAGACAGGCGCATCGATGGATGAGAAGGAAATCCGGTGGGTTGGCTCTTCCTATGTGGATCTGCTGACCTTTCCCGTGGAGCCGCGCCGAGCAGCAGGTTTCGAATTGGGCAAGGTCCAGGCCGGACTGGACCCGACGGACTGGAAGCCATTCAACGACATCGGTGCCGGCACGCGGGAGATCCGGCTCAGGGATTCAAGCGGTATCTATCGCGTGATGTACGTAGCCAAGTTTGAAGAGGCGATCTATGTTCTGCATTGCTTCCAGAAGAAGACACAAGCAACCAGCCAGCAGGACAAGGCCATCGCCGAAGCGCGCTACCGCGCGGTGATCGAAACAAGGAAGCATCGACCATGAAGACCGACACCGCCATCCAGCACGTCACCAAACCCGGCGCCAATATCTTTCTCGAGCTGGGCTTTCCGGCCGCAGAGGCCAAGCGCCTGAAGGCCGCATCGCAGAAGCAGATCAACGACACACGGCTGTTGAAACAGCAACTCATGGAAGAGCTGTCGAGCTGGATCGAAGCGCATCACCTGAAGCAGGCTGAAGCGGCCGAAATCCTGATGGTCTCCCGCCCTCGGGTTTCCGACGTGGTCAACAGGAAGACGGCCAAATTCACCATCGACACGCTGGTCGAAATGCTCAGCCGCATCGGCAAGCCGGTGAAGCTGATCGTCGGCTGAACATCGTCCTCCCGTCCCCGATAATCGCCCCAGTGAAAACGACGACTGCTCAACCCACCTCCCCGACCAGCGACCTCTCCGGGCACACGCCCATGATGGCGCAGTACCTGGGCCTCAAGGCGAACCATCCGGACACGCTGTTGTTCTACCGGATGGGCGACTTCTACGAACTGTTCTGGGCCGATGCCGAAAAGGCCGCCCGCCTGCTCGACATCACCCTCACCCAGCGCGGCCAGTCGGCTGGCCAGCCTGTGGTGATGTGCGGCGTGCCTTTCCATGCGGTCGACACCTACCTCGCGCGGCTCATCAAGCTCGGCGAATCGGTCGCCATCTGCGAACAGGTGGGCGAGGTCGGCGCGAGCAAGGGGCCGGTGGAGCGAAAGGTGATGCGCGTGGTCACGCCCGGCACGCTGACCGATTCGGAACTGCTCAGTGACAAGAGCGAATCGCTGCTGCTCGCGGTGCATGCGGGCACGCGCAATTTCTGCGGGCTCGCGTGGCTGAGCGTGACGGGTGCCGAGCTGCGGCTGGCCGAGTGCCCGGCCGATGCGCTCGAAGCGTGGATCGCGCGCATCGCGCCGAGCGAACTGCTGTACAGCGCGGAGGTAACGCCGGCTTTCGAGCAACGGCTCAAGGCCGCTCGCGCGGCGACGCCCTTCACGCTCTCGATCCGCCCCGCGTGGCAGTTCGACGGCGGTCTTGGCGAGCGAAAGCTCAGCGAGCAGATGGGCAGCAACAGTCTCGCCGCGTGGAACGCCGAATCGCTTACCAATGCACATGCCGCGGCCGCCGCGCTGCTGGGCTATGCCGAGCACACACAGGGCCGCGCGCTCTCGCACGTGCAACGGCTTTCTGTCGAGCGCGACGGCGACCTGATCGAGCTGCCGCCCACCACGCGGCGCAACCTCGAGCTGGTGCAGACGCTGCGCGGCGAAGACTCGCCCACGATGTTCTCACTGCTCGACACCTGCATGACGGGCATGGGCAGCCGGCTCGTGAAGCGCTGGCTGCTCTCGCCGCGCCGCGACCGCACCGAGGCGCAAGCCCGGCTCGAAGCCATCGGTGCGCTGCAGTCCACGGTGCTGGGCGGCACGGCCGCGCCCTGGCGCACGCTGCGGGAACAACTGAAGAACACGAGCGACGTGGAACGCATCGCGGCGCGCATCGCGCTCAGGCAGGTGCGTCCGCGCGAGCTGCTGGCGCTGCGCCTCGCGCTCGACAAGGCCGAGCAACTGGCGCCGCTCCTCCCCGCCTCCGCCCCGCTGTTGGCGCGCATTACCGAGCGGCTCGCGCCGCCCCCGGGTTGCGCCGACCTGCTGGTGAGCGCGATCAAGCCCGACCCGTCGGCGCTGGTGCGCGACGGCGGCGTGATCGCCACCGGCCACGATGCCGAACTCGACGAGCTGCGCGCCATCAGCGACAACTGCGACGACTTCTTGCTGAAGCTCGAAATCAGCGAACGCGAGCGCACCGGCATCAGCAACTTGCGGGTGCAGTTCAACCGCGTGCACGGCTTCTACATCGAGATCACGCAAAGCGCGCTCTCGAAGGTGCCCGACAACTACCGCCGCCGCCAGACGCTGAAGAACGCCGAGCGCTTCATCACGCCCGAGCTGAAGGCCTTCGAGGACAAGGCACTGAGCGCGCAAGACCGCGCGCTGGCCCGCGAGAAATGGCTCTACGAGCAACTGCTCGATGCGCTGCAACCCTCGGTGCACGCCCTCACGCAACTGGCCGGCGGCATCGCGACGCTCGATGCGCTGTGCGCGCTGGCCGAGCGCTCGCACACGCTGCACTGGCGCGCGCCGACCTTCGTGGCGCACCCGTGCATCGAAATCCAGCAAGGGCGCCATCCGGTGGTGGAAGCGCGGCTGGCCGAAAAGTCGTCGGGCGGCTTCATCGCCAACGACACGCATCTCGGGCCGCAGCAGCGCATGCAGGTCATCACCGGGCCGAACATGGGCGGTAAATCGACGTACATGCGGCAGGTGGCGATCATCGTGCTGCTCGCCTCCATCGGCTCGCACGTGCCGGCGGCAGCCTGCCGGCTCGGGCCGATCGACGCGATCCACACACGCATCGGCGCCGCGGACGACCTGGCCAATGCGCAGTCGACCTTCATGCTGGAGATGACCGAGGCCGCGCAGATCCTGCACAGCGCCACGGCGCAGTCGCTGGTGCTGATGGACGAAATCGGCCGCGGCACGAGCACCTTCGACGGGTTGGCGCTGGCCGCGGGCATCGCGGCGCAGCTGCACGACCGCAGCAAGGCCTTCACGCTGTTCGCGACCCACTACTTCGAGCTGACCGAGTTCCCGGCCACGCACCACGGTGCGGTGAACATGCATGTGAGCGCGACCGAGGCAGGCCGCGACATCGTGTTCCTGCACGAAATGCAGCCCGGCCCGGCCAGCAAGAGCTACGGCATCCAGGTGGCGCGGCTTGCCGGCATGCCGGCGGCCGTGGTCAACCACGCGCGCCAGGCACTGGAAGCACTCGAATCGCAGCATGCGCAAACGCGTGCGCAGGTCGACCTGTTCGCACCCCCGCCCGTGGCCGAAACGCCTCTGGCCAGCGCCGTAGAATCCGCGCTGGCCGCGCTAGACCCCGACACCATGAGCCCGCGCGAGGCCCTCGACGCGCTCTATGCCCTCCAGAAACTGAACACGCGTGAACGCAGTGCCGCCTGAGCGGGCCTGATTCATGCGAGAAGAACTCATGACTTATTGCGTAGGCATCAAACTCAACGCCGGCCTGGTGTTTCTCTCCGATTCGCGCACGAACGCGGGCGTGGATCACATCAGCACCTTCCGCAAGATGATCGTCTACGAGCAGCCGGGCGACCGGGTGATGGTGCTGCTGTCCTCGGGCAACCTCAGCATCTCGCAGTCGGTGCGCGAAATCCTCCAGATCGAGGAACTGCGCGAGACGCGCGAAGACGGCACGCAGGGCGAGCCGATCACCATCTGGAACGCCAAGAGCATGTTCGACGCCGCGCGCGTACTCGGCTCGGCGGTGCGCCATGTGTACGACCGCGATGCCGAGGCGCTCAAGCACGCGGGACTCGACTTCAACGTGTCCTTCATCTTCGGCGGGCAGGTCAAGGGCGAAGGCATGCGCCTCTTCCTGGTCTATGCCGCGGGCAACTTCATCGAGGCGACCACCGAGACGCCCTACTTCCAGGTCGGCGAGTCGAAGTACGGCAAGCCCGTGCTCGACCGCGTGCTCACGCCCGAGACACCGCTCGACGAGGCCGCCAAGTGCGCGCTGGTGTCGATGGACTCGACCATGAAGTCGAACCTCTCGGTGGGCCTGCCGCTCGACCTGGTGGTGTACGAAGCCAACAAGTACGAGACCGACCGGGTGATCTGCATCGACGCCGACAACCCCTACTACCGCATGATGCACAACAGCTGGGGCCAGAAGCTGCGCGAGGTGTTCGACAGCATCGAGGACCCGGTGTGGGACGACTCCGCCACCGACCATCCGCTGAAGATGCCGGCCACACGGCACAGCCCGCTGCGCAAGATCTCCACGCCGGACGAAAAGCTCATCTGAGCGCGGCATCGGCCATGGCCATGCCGCCCGTCGTCTTCTCGCACGGCAACAGCTTCCCCGCGAGCACTTACCGCGTCGTCCTCGACAGCCTGCGCAACCGCGGCTTCGAGGTCGATGCCATCGAGAAATTCGGGCACGACCCGAAGTACCCCGTCACCGACAACTGGCCGCACCTGGTGCAGCAGCTGGCCGATTTCGCCCAGGTGCGCGCCGACCGCGCGGGCGGGCCGGTGTTTCTCATCGGCCATTCGCTCGGCGGCTTCCTGAGCCTGATGTGCGCGGCGCTGCATCCGGCGCTCGGGCGCGGCGTGGTGCTGATCGATTCGCCGATCCTCGGCGGCTGGCGCGCGAACACGCTCAATGTGGTCAAGCGCACGCCGCTCATGAAGAGCATTTCGCCCGGCGCCATCAGCCAGAAACGCAAGAACAGCTGGGCGCACCGCGAGGCGGTGTTCGAGCATTTCCGCAGCAAGAAGGCGTTTGCGAAGTGGGACGAGCAGATGCTGCACGACTACATCGACCACGGCACCTTCGACGGCATCGCCGCTGGCGAGGACAGCCGCGAACTCAGCTTCGACCGCGACGTGGAAACCGCGATCTACAACACCCTGCCCCACAACCTGGGCGCGCTGCTGCGCAGGCACCCACTCAAGTGCAAGGCGGCGTTCATCGGCGGGCGGCAGTCGGCCGAGATGAAGCGCGTGGGCATGGCGATGACCGAGCAGGTGACCAGGGGGCGCATCACGATGCTCGACGGGACGCACCTGTTTCCGATGGAAAAACCGCTGGCTACCGCAGCTGCCGTCGAAGCCGCGCTTCGCAACCTGTTGTAAGGCAGGCTGGCACCCGATGCCGGGGGTGGGTAACCCGAGCGGCGGAATGACGCCGGATCGGCCCTCGGGGCTGCGCGACGGCCATGCCCATCACGCCAACTCCCCTGCTACACATTTCTCAAGCGAAACATTCCGATTAGAGCGATAGTTCCTGCTCGCTCGCGGTCTCCCTGTTTTCAGTTGGGTGACTCCAAGATACAACTGGCAATACTCTGCAACAATCTCCCTTTATAAGTAAAAACGTCCTACCAGATCAGGCCCCGTTCAGAATCCCGCCCACATGTCCAATTTGCAGCTGGAAGACGTCGAAATCGTTTCCTTGAGTCCCGCGCTGGTGGTCGAAGACGATCCGGCAATGCGCGAGCGGCTCGCCTACGTGCTGTCCACGCTCGGCTGCGACGAACCGCAGATCGCCTGGGCCGACAGCGTGACCGCGGCCAAGGAACTGCTCGACGAACGCGATTTCGGCGTTGCGCTGGTCGATATCGGCCTGCCCGACGGCAGCGGCGTCGAGCTGATCGGCTGGATGCGGGCGCATCACCCCAGGGTGCCCGCGGTGGTGGTCTCGGCCTGGCGGACCGAGGAAATCATCTTCGCGGCGCTGCGTGCCGGCGCCATCGGCTACTTGCTGAAGGAACGCGACGATCTGGAACTGAGCATCGCGCTGCGCAGCATCGAGCAAGGCGGCGCGCCCATCGATCCGGCGATCGCGCGCCGCATCCTCGGCTGGCTCGCGGCGCAGCAGACTTCGCTGTCGGCGGTGCTGGCCACCGATGCGCCACCCCCGCTGCCGGTGGCGCTGACACCGCGCGAACGAAAAATCCTCGAACTCGTGGCGCAGGGGCTGAGCAACCGCGACATGGCCGAATCGCTGTCGATCTCGCGCCTCACGGTGGAATGCCACACAAAAAACATCTACCGCAAGCTGGCCGTCACCTCGCGCACCGAGGCGGTGTACCAAGGCCGCAGGCACGGCCTGTTGAGCTGACCGGCCCGCGTCCGCTCATCTCACCTCACTCACCTCACCAGGCGTAGCCCGCCTGCACCCGCGCTGCGACGCGGTTGTTGCTGCCGCTGCTGGTCGCGGTGGAAACACCCAGCCCCAGGTTCAGGTTGTCGCTGACCTGATAGCCGAAGGCAAAGCCGATGGCCGATGCGCCGGCGTAGTTGCCCACGGCCGCGCCCATCCACTTCTTGCCCACCGGCAGCGTCGGCATCGACGGCATGGCCAGTGCCGCGGCAACGCCCTGCGCGGCGAAGGCGTTCGCCTGGCTGGTCGCGTTGCTCACCGCCTGCTGCAACTGGTTGACGTTGACGGCATCGGTGCCCAGCACGCCGGGCGCCACATTCGTGATGCCGCGCAACTGGCTGGTTGCCGCATTGCCCACCGACACGGTGTTGTCGCGGTCGGCCACCGAGCCCTGCCCCAGCGCGACCGAATTGCTGCCGGTGGCCAGCGTGTTGGCCCCCAGCGCGACCGCATTGTTGCCGGCGGCCACCGCGTTGTTGCCCACGGCGGTGGTCGGGTCGGCCAGCGCCCGGGCGCCTGCGCCGATGGCGACCGAGCCCGCGTGATCGGCTTTGGCCCCGTTGCCGATGGCGACGGTGTTCTCGCCGTTGGCCTGCGCGTTGGTGCCCATCGACGTGCTGCCGGCGCCGCCCGCACTGGCGCCTGGACCGCAGGCCACGGCACCGCCCGCACCCACTGCGCAGACGCCGCTGCGCAGGGCCTGGTTCATCAGGGTCTGCAGTGCGGTGACCTGCTGGACGGTGAAGTTGTTCGCCGTGGTGACGGCGGCCTGCTGCGCCTGCTGCACCTGCCCGACGTTGGCAGCATCCGTGGTGGCCTGGCCCGCGCTCACGTTGTTGATGGTGGTGCCGGCGCCGCCGTTGGCATTGAGCTGCAGCGATGTGCCGCCCGCGCCGTACTGCGCCGAGTTCTGCGCTGCGCCGAGTGCGGTGTCAGCGGTCTGCTTCACGGTGTTCAGCTGGCCGACGTTGGCAGCATCCGTGGCGGCCTGTCCCGCACTCACGTTGTTGATGACGGTGCCGGCACCGCCATTGGCGTTGAGCTGCAGCGAGGTGCCGCCCGCGCCGTACTGCGCCGAGTTCTGCGCCGCGCCCAGTGCGGTGTCGGCAGTCTGCTTCACGGTGTTCAGCTGGCTGCCGTTGACGGCATCGGTGCTGGTGGCGTTCACCGCGCCGGCGCTCACGTTGACCAGGGTGCGCGTCTGGCCTGCGGAACCGAAGGACACCGTGTTGGCCGCCGTGGCGACGGAGTTCGCGCCGAGCGCCACGCTGCCGTTCGCGCCGCTCGCCACCTGGCTGCCCGACCCGATGGCCACACCGCCCGTTGCCAGCGCCGAGGCGCCCGAAGCGCCATTGCTCGCGCCGCCGATGGCCGTGCTGCCGCTGCCGGACGCCACGGCGCCCTGGTTGGTGCCGGCGGCGCTGCCGATGGCGATGGCGGAGGCGCCCGTGGCCTGTGCGCCGCTGCCGCCGGAGGGTGCGGAATTGCCGCAACAGCCTGCCACACCCGCACCGCCCGCCCCGACGGCAATGGCGCCGGAGGCCGAGGCCTGGGCGCCGACCCCTCCGGCGCCGCCGGTGCCGCCTGCTTCGCCCAATCCGCCCGTGCCGCCACCGCCGATCGCCGTGGCGCCGCTGACGGATGCCGCAGCGCCGCCTCCGCCCCTGCCACCGGTTCCCCCCGAAGTTCCGGTGCCACCGTCGCCACCCGCACCCAACGACGTGGCTCCGTCGCCCGAGACCATGGCCGCACCGCCTCCAGCGCCGCCCGCTCCCGCGGACTGCCCCACGCCAACGCCACCCGCAACGCCATCGGCGAATCCCGCTGCATGGGCGCCTCCCGCAAGCAGCAACGCAATCACGGGCAGATGCCGAAGAGAGCGCTTGCGCAACCCTGCGCAGGCGCCGGCTGGGTGGATCTGGATGGACATGGACTGCTTCTTTCTTGAAAAACGGACAGGACAAAAACGCGACGAAGTGTGTCTTTCTGTTATCAACGGGGCCATCCCCGAGAACTGGTAAACGGAATGCCCTCCCCCGAACATCGACTGCCGGTTGGCCCTCGACTTGCGCGCCGAAGCCGATTGGCAAGAGCACGGGCATGGCTTGCCGCGTCGCTGGGGGCGTTTCTTTTCCTGCTGTTCGTGGCGACGCCGTCGACGGCAATGGCGCAGCAGCTTCCTTCTCCCGAACTCCATGTCGAAGCCGTGCGCGGCACCGGTTGGGACGAAACCACGCCACCCGCCGACGGCTGGACGCCCGTCACCCTGCCCGACAGCTGGCCCGACCGCTGGCCCGGTTTCGACGGCGTGGTCTGGTACCGGCTGACCTGGACACAGCCCGCGCAGGCGCACGAGGCCGGGCTGCTGCTGAACTACTTCAACATGGCCGGCGCGGTGTTCCTCAACGGCACGCCGATCCTTCGCGACCCGAACCTCGTCGAGCCGCTCACGCGCTCATGGAACACGCCGCACTACTGGCTGCTGGCGTCGCCGCTGCTGCGCCCCGGCGCCACCAACACGCTGCTGGTGCGCGTTTCGGGCCTCTCGCCCTACCAGCCGGGGCTGGGGCCGGTGCGTCTGGGCGCGCCGGCCGCGATGCAGGCGCTGTACGAGCGCGAGCGCCTTTTTCGCCACGACCTGCCGATGCTGGGCCTCGCGCTGAGCGCGGTGGTCTCGGCCTTCTTCGCGGCCCTGTGGGTGTTGCGCCGCAGCGAGACGGCCTACGGCTGGTTCGCGCTGATGTCGGTGCTCTGGCTGACGTACGGCTACAACCACGTCGCCACGACGCCCTGGCCCTTCACGAACAACCACAGCTGGCAGGCGTTCAACACCTCGGCGTTCCTCGCGTTCAGCGTGGCCTTTCTGGTCTTCACGCTGCGCTTTTGCGAACGGCGCATGCCGCGCCTGGAAATCGCGGCGCTGCTGCTCGTGAGCGTGGGCTGGGCCGATCTCTGGACCGCGGGCATGCCGTCGCTGCCCCTGCACCGGGCCGTGTGGGGGCTGGTGGGCGGGCTGATGACGATTGCCGTGTGCTGCGCGGCGCTGCTCCACGCCCTGCGCGTGCGCCAGGGTCCGGTACTCGCCCTGGCGCCGTTCATGGCGATGTCCGCCGTGACCGGCACGCACGACCTGCTGGTGTTCACGCAGGTGATCGACAGCAACATCTACTACACGACGCTGTCGTCCTACGCGCTGCTGCTGGGCATGGCGCTGATCCAGGCCGGCCGCTTCGTGAAGAGCCTCGAGCGCATCGAGAACTTCAACACCGAGCTGATCGAGGAAGTGAACGCCGCCAAGGCCGAGCTGGCCGCCACGCTCGCGCAGCAGCACGCGCTGGAGCTGGCACATGCGCGCATCGGCGAGCGGGTGAACCTCGCGAGCGACCTGCACGACGGGCTGGGCGGCATGCTGGTCGGCAGCATCGCGACGCTGGAGCGCACGCCCGAGAACCTCTCGGCACCCGAACTGCTCGCGATGCTCAAGAGCCTGCGCGACGACCTGCGGCTGATCATCGAAGCCACCGGCCGCCACGACGGCGCACGCGCGTTCGGCGAACTGCTCGCGCCGCTGCGGCACCGCACCTCGCAACTGCTCGATGCGAACGGCATCGACTGCCACTGGCAGGTGTCGGACCTCGAGACGCTCGAACTGCCGCCCTCGCAGAGCCTGGACCTGCTGCGCTTTCTGCAGGAGGCGCTGACCAATGTGCTCAAGCACAGCGCGAGCCGGCGCGTGGATGTGGCCGTAAGCCGCGACGGCGCGGAACTGAAGCTCAGCGTGCGCGACAACGGCCGCGGCTTCGTGGTCGATGAGGCCGACAAGGCCGCAGGTTCCGGCTTGCGCAGCCTGCGCGCCCGGACGCGTCGCCTCGGGGCCGAGCTTCAGCTGCAGTCGCGGCCCGGCGAGACCCAGCTGGCGCTGCGGATGCCGCTGGCACCCGCAGCCTGAACGACTCGCGGAATTACTCCGCCCAGACCACCGTGCCGGTCCACGCCGTCACCAGCACCACGATGCCGAAGGCGATGCGATACCAGGCGAACGGAATGAAGTTGTGGGTGCTGATGAACTTCAGCAGCCAGCGCACGCACAGCCACGCGCTGATGAACGAGAACACGAGGCCCACGGCGAACAGCGGGATGTCGGCCACCGACAGCAGCGCGCGCTCCTTGTAGACGCTGTACGCGCCAGCGCCGATCAGCGTCGGGATCGCGAGGAAGAAAGAGAAATCGGTCGCCGCCTGGCGCGAGAGGCCCAGCAGCATGCCGCCGATGATGGTCGAGCCGCTGCGGCTCGTGCCCGGGATCATCGCGAAGCACTGCACCAGGCCGACCTTGAGCGCGTCCCACGCCGTGAGGTCATCAACATGTTCGACGCGCACCGAACCCGGCGGCCGCTTCTCGGCCCACAGGATGATGAAGCCGCCGATGATGAAGGTGCTGGCCACCACGGTCGGGATGAACAGGTGCGCCTTGATCACCTTGCCGAACAAGAGGCCCAGCACCACCGCGGGCAGGAAGCCGATGAGGATGTTGAGCGCGAGGCGCTGCGCCTTGGGTTGCCGCGGCAGCGCCACGACGGTCGATTTGATCTTCTGCCAGTAGACCAGGATCACCGCGAAGATCGCGCCGGTCTGGATGGCGATCTCGAAGACCTTGCCCCGGTTGTCGCCGAAGCCGCCGAGCAGCGACCCCGCAAGAATCAGATGGCCCGTCGACGAGATCGGCAGGAACTCGGTCAGCCCCTCGACGATGCCCATGATCGCGGCCTTGACCAGCAAAACAATATCCACGCGTGCTCCTTCAACAAAGAGCGCCAATTATGGCGAGGGCATCGGTCAGCTTCGGTTCAGGTGAGAGGCGAGTACGAGTACCGAATACCTAATTTCGGGGATGTTCACCCTGCAGGCGCCGATACATATTGCAACCTGAACATTCAAAGTGCCCCCAAGGAGTCCTGCCATGCGAACGTCGACTTCCACGGACGAGCGCGAATCAACCGCCCAAGACCACGGCCGGGACCGGCTGAAGCCCCCTCTCGCGATCGAGCGGGAGCAGTGCGAATCGATGCGCCGCGTGACCGGTGCGACCGGCGCCTCGACCCACGAGCTCCAGCTGCTGATGCAGCGGCTGGTCGACATCGACCGCTCGGGCAAGAGCGCGGGCATCGTCGCGCAGGGCAACATCGCCGCCGACCGGATGGAGGCCGAGGTCCAGTTGCTCGACGTGGGCGACGGCTGTATCGCCGGGCAGCAGGCCAATGCCTGCCAGCGCATCGACTTCGGCCTGCTCGAGCCGCTGAACCCCGCGCACGACAAGAAGTGGTACGCGCGCTGGAAGTTCTGGAGCTTCATCCTCGGCGCGGCCGGCCCGGTGGCCTCGCTCACGCTGCAGGGCCTGGCGCTGCGCCCGAGCGAGCCCGAAGACGCGCACGCCGACCTCGTGGCCAAGGCGCGCAAGGTGCTGGAGAGCTGGCGCCGGACCTCCGACCCGCTCTTCTGGTCGGCCGTCGAAGACTATGTGCGGCAGCAGGCCTTCTCGCTCGAAACGCAGGCGTACCTCATGCACTGCATCGCGGCCGTGTTCAGCGGCGACACGATGAAGCTGTCGAACGAGCAGAGCGAAGAACTCACCGGCCTGCTCACCGACACCTATTGCGATGCGCTCGGCACCGCGGCCACGATGCCTTCGTCGGACATCTACCGGCGCCTTGCCGAAGGCCTGGAAGCAACCGACCGCGAGACCGGCGTGCACCGCATGCTGGGCCGCAGCGATGCGGCGCAGATCGCGATGACCACGCTGGTCAGCGCCATCGGCCACGACGGCTCACACTGAGCGCGGCTGCCCGGTTCGCTCGCGCAGGGCGCGCACGGCGCTGTCGACCGTCGTGAGCACAGGCAGGCCGCTGGCCGCTTCGCAGGCGGCACGAGCGCGCGCCATGCTGAACTGCGCGAGCGCGATGCGGGTGCAGCCGCGATCGCGCAGCACCGCGGCCTGCGCGGCAATCAATGCGTCGTGCCGCTGCGTGTCGCCGGCGTTCAGTGCATCGAGCGCGCCGTCGGCCAGTGCCAGCTCCAGCGCGGCGCCGACGGGAAACTCGGGCGGCATCGAAGCGAGCGTGGGCGCGAACGTTGCGATCAACCCCAGCCGCCCTTCCACCTGCATCGCCTCGGCGATCATGGCCTCGTTGGGCTTGAGCACCGGAATGCCCGCATGCCGCCGCGCCACCGCCTCGATGCACGGCCCGAAGGCCGAGCAGGTGAAGAGGATGCCTTCGGCGCCTGTGTCGACCGCGTACTGCGCGAGGCGCTGAAACCGTTCGTGCATCGCCGCATCCAGCCCGCGCCCGTTGCGTGCGAGGTCGGCCGAGAGGCTGTCGTCGAGCAGGTTCATGCGCACCGCCTCGGGCCAGTCGCGCGCGAAGGCTTCGTTGATGGGCGCGACCGAATGCGAGAGCGCGTGGATGAGGGCGATGCGTGTCATGAATTCAGAGGCTCAGATGCCCTTGGAAGACGGGTTCGCGAACGCCTCTTTCGTCTCGGCATTGAGCGGGTAGTTGATGTTGATGCCCTTCGGCGGAATCGGCGACATGAACCACTTGGCATAGAGCTTTTCCATCTCGCCCGACTTCATCATGCCCGACACCACGCGGTCGACCAGCGCCTTGAAGGCCGCGTCGTCCTTGCGGAACATCAGCGACTGGTTCTCGGTGCGCAGGCTCTCGCCGGTGATGATGAAGTCCTTCGGGCTGCGCGCATTCGCGATCTGGCCGGCCAGGAGGATGTCGTCGAGCACGAAGGCCTGCGCACGGCCGCTTTCCACCAGCAGAAACGAATCGCTGTGGTCCTTGCCCGCAAGGTTGGTCACTTCGAGGCTTCGACCGCGGTCAGCCTCGCGCAGCAGGCGGAACGAGGTGGTGCCGCTGGTGGTGGCGACCGTCTTGCCCTGCAGGTCGGCAATGCCCTTGATGCCCGAATCGGCCTTCACCAGCATGCGCACGTTGTAGCGAAAGATGTCGGGCGAGAACGCCACCTGCTTCTGCCGCTCGACCAGGTTGGTGGTGGAGCCGCACTCGATGTCCACCGTGCCGTTCTGCACCAGCGGAATGCGGTTGGCCGAGGTGACGGCCTGGTACTTGATCTCGATGGCCGGCAGCTTGAGTTCGGTCTTCACCGCCTCGACGATGCGGTTGCAGATCTCGATGCTGTAGCCGACCGGCTTCAGGTTGCCGTCCAGGTACGAGAAGCCGAACGACGACTCGCGGTAGCCGAAGGTGATGGCGCCGCTCGCCTTGATCTTGGCGAGCGTGTCGTTCTCCTGCGCATGCGCGGCAGCGAACGGCAACAGGGTGCAGGCCGCCGCGAGAGCGGCAACACCGAAGGAAATCGGCAGACGAAGCTTGGGCATGGGAGCGCTCCTCGGAACGGCGGGTTGAAGAAAACGGCGAAGGGAACAGCGAAGGAATACGGGGTCGCGGTCAGCGCGCGGCGGCGCTCGTCACCGCATCGATGGAGGCCGCGAGACGGGCGGCGATTTCCTGCAGGTCCTGCCGCGTCGCGATGAAGGGCGGCGCGAGCAGCACGTGGTCGCCCTGGCGGCCATCGACGGTGCCGCCGAAGGGGTAGCACAAGAGGCCACGCGACATCGCGTCCTTCTTGATGAGCGCATTGACCTTGAGCGAAGGATCGAAGGGCGCCTTGCTCGCGCGGTCGGCGACCAGCTCGATGCCCCAGAAGAAGCCGCGGCCGCGGATGTCGCCCACGTGCGCGTGACTGCCAAGCGCCTCGGCCAGCATCGCGCCGAAGGCTACGCCGTCTTCGCGCACCTTGGCGACGAGGCCGTCGCGGCGGATCACCTGCTGCACCGCGAGCGCCGCCGCACAGGCCATCGGGTGGCCGAGGTAGGTGTGGCCGTGCTGGAAGAAGCCGCTGCCCTTGGACATGGCCTCGACGATCTTCTGCTGCGCGAGCACCGCGCCGATGGGCTGGTAGCCGCCGCCCAGGCCTTTGGCGATGGTGATGAGGTCGGGTGCGATGCCCTCCTGCTCGCACGCATGCAGCGAGCCGGTGCGGCCCATGCCGCACATCACCTCGTCGAGGATCAGCAGCACGCCGTACTTGTCGCACACGGCGCGCACCGCCTTGAAGTAGCCTGGCACGGGCGTGAGCACGCCGGCCGTGGCGCCGCCCACCGTTTCGGCGACGAAGGCGATCACGCGATCCGCGCCCTGCGCGACGATGGCCGCGTCGAGCTCGGCCGCGAGGCGCAGGCCGTACTGCTCGGCGCTCTCGCCCTCGCGCTGCTCGCGGTACGGATAGCACGGCGACACATGCGTGGCCGGCACGAGGATCGGCGCGAACGGCTCGCGGCGCCATGCGTTGCCGCCCACCGCGAGCGCGCCCAGCGTGTTGCCGTGATAGCTCTGGCGGCGCGCGATGAAGTGCGTGCGCTGCGGCTGGCCGATCTCGACGAAGTACTGCCGCGCCATCTTGAGCGCCGACTCCACCGCTTCCGAGCCGCCGCTCACCAGATACACGTGGCTCATGCCCTCGGGCGCGGAAGTGATGAGCTCGTCGGCCAGCTGCTCGGCCACTTCGCTCGTGAAGAAGCTGGTGTGGGCGTAGGCCAGTTTGTCGAGCTGCGCGTGCATGGCGGCCAGCACCTCGGGGTGCGCATGGCCGAGCGACGAGACGGCCGCGCCGCCCGAGGCATCGAGGTATTCGCGCCCTTCGGCGTCGCGGATGAACATGCCCTGCGAGCCGGCGGCAACAGGCGGGGTCTGGCGAAGGTGGCGGTGGAAGACGTGCGTCATGGCGGCGAAATCTTGGAACAGTCTTTGGAACTAACGTTTCGGTCGAATTATTGTTTGGAACATTTGTTCCGTCAACTGTTTCATCGTTCCATGTCCGGTACATTCGTTCCAACAGCAGCCAGAAGAGAGACACCGCCATGGGCGCCAGAGACCAGATCCGCCAGCGTTTCAACGAGCTGAGCCCCGCCCTGCAGCAGGTCGCGCGCTACGTGCTCGACCACCCCAACGAAGTGGTCACCGCCTCGATGCGCAACGTCGGCACGCGCGCGCAGAGCACGCCCGCCACGCTGGTGCGTTTCGCGCAGAACCTCGGCTATTCGGGCTGGCCGCAGCTCAAGGAAGCCTTCGCCGGCGACATGGGCCTGGGCACCGAAACCTATGGCGGACGCGCCAAGCAACTCGTCGGCCGTTCGCACGACCGCGGTCTCACCGGCGAGATGTTCGAGGTGCAGCGCCGCAACCTCGAAGCCACGCACCAGCAGAGCGAGCAGGCGCTGCAGAAGGCCTGCACGCTGATCGAGAAGGCGCCGGCCGTGCATGCCGCGGGCTTTCGCGCGTGCTTTCCGATCGCGTTCTCGTTCGTCTATGTGTATCGGCTCTTCCGCGCCAGCGTCCACCTGGTCGATGGCCAGGGCGGATCGCTCGAGATGCAGCAGCGCGCCTTCGCCAAGGGTGATGCGCTCGTGGTGGCGAGCTTCGCGCCCTACTCGCGCGAAGCGCTGCAGGTGACCGAGGCCGCCAAGGCGGCCGGCTGCCGCATCGTCGCGATCACCGACAGCGTGACCTCGCCGCTCTCGCTGCTGGCCGACGAAACGCTGCTCTTCACGATCAACAGCCCGTCGTTCTTTCCCTCGGTCGCGGCCGGCGTGGCGGTGACCGAGGCGCTGGTCGAACTGCTCGCGAGCCGCGCGGGCAAGTCGGGCATCAAGCGCATCGACCAGGCGGAGGCGCAGCTCTTCGAATCGGGTGCGTACCTCATGGCGCCGGCGCCGCGCGGATAGGCGCCGGACGACGGAACCACGCCCGAACGCGGGTGTCCAACACCTGTCGCGGCGCCTTGTCGCGACAGGAGGTAATGACCATGAAGCAAGTGAAGCATTGGCAAGACCCCGTCAACGCCGTCGCCGGCGCCTGGCTGATCGTCTCGCCCTGGGTTCTGGGCTTTCAGGGCATCTCGCCCGCCATGTGGACCATGGTGGCAACCGGCATCGTGCTGGGCGCCGTGGCACTGGGCGCGACCTTCGTGCCGAAGCAGTGGGAAGAGTGGACCGAAGTGGCCCTCGCGGTGTGGCTTGCCGCATCGCCGTGGCTGGTCGGTTTCGCCGCGATGGAAACGGCGATGGTCAACGCGGTGCTCGTGGCCGCGGTGATCCTGGTGCTCGCCCTCTGGGTGCTGGTGACCGACAAGGACTACCTTGGCGGGATGATGGACCGTCCGGCGCACTGAACGAGCGCGCCGTGAAACGAGGCCCGCCGCAGGGGCGGTGAGGCCGACTGGATGGGCATGACGCCCATCCGCGAAACCGCCCTCTCCGCCTTCTTTTCTTCTTATTGCGCGCGAGGGACGGTAGGTTGTTGTTGCTGCGCCGTGGCCGCGGTGCCGTCCGGGTT
The DNA here is from genome assembly GCF_024701975.1 of Variovorax sp. ZS18.2.2. Classification (GTDB taxonomy): domain Bacteria; phylum Pseudomonadota; class Gammaproteobacteria; order Burkholderiales; family Burkholderiaceae_C; genus Variovorax. The sequence goes on along the minus strand of NZ_JANLNM010000002.1, from coordinate 337,687 downwards.
GTTGCTCATCCAGTCGGCCTGCCAGCCACCGCCCATCGCCTGGATGAGCGCGATCGCCGAAGCCTGGCGATTGACCTGCAACTGCACCAGCGCACGCCGCGCGTTCAGTGCGGCCGCTTGCGCCGTCACCACGTCGGTGTAGCTCACCTGCGCCGCGCGATAGCGGTTGAGCAACTGCTGCTCGGTCTTGTCGGCCGCGAGCGTGGCTTCGCGGCGGAAGCCCTCCTGCTGCGCGAGCGTAGCGCCCGTCGTCAGCTGGTCTTCCACCGCCTGGAACGCGGTGAGCACCGTCTGGCGGTAGCGCGCCACAGCAGATTCATGGCCGGCCTTGGCGGCATCGACGCTCGCGCCGATCGCGCCCGCATCGAACACCACCTGCGCCACCGAGAAGCCGAGCGACCACAGCGTGTTGGCCGAGCTGAACAGGTCCTTCACGCGGCTCGCGTTGCTGCTGCCGACCGATGCGGTCAGCGGGATGTCCGGGAAGTACGCGGCGCGCGCAATGCCGATCTGCGCGTTGGCAGATGCGACCGAGCGCTCCGCCGCCGCGATGTCGGGGCGGCGCTGCAGCAGCGTCGAGGGCACGCCGGTCGGCACGCCGGGCACCGTGGGTGTCCATTTCGCGGCCGGCAGGGTGAAGTCGGCGGGCGCCACGCCCACCAGCATCGCGATGGCATGTTCGAGCGTGGCGCGCGTGCGCGTGAGGCCCACGCGGTCGGCCTTGGCGTTGACGAGCTGCGTCTGTGCCTGCAGCACGTCGGTCTGCGCGGCGATGCCTGCCGCATAGCGGTTGCTCGTGATCTCGAAGGCGCGCTGGTAGCCCGCGATGGTTTCGTCGAGCAGCACGATCTCGGCATCGGCTTCGCGCAGCGAGAAGTAGTTGGTCGCAAGGTCACCGATAGCCGAGAGCCGCGCCGCCGCGAGGTCGGCCTCGCTCGCCTGCGCATTGGCCTGCGCGCTGCTCACCGCTTCGCGCAGGCGCCCCCAGACGTCGGGCGTCCAGCTCGCGTTCAGCGAGGCGGAGAAACTGTTCGATGGGCTCGCTGTGTCGCTGTTGCTGTTCACATTGCCGCTGCGCCGCCCGCTGCCGCTGAACGACACCGAGGGGAACAGCGCCGCGCGCTCGCCGCGCACCAGGGCCTGGGCCTGCGTGTAGTTGGCCACGGCGGCGGCGATGTTCTGGTTCGACACCTGCACCCGGCCAGCCAATTCGTCGAGCGTCGGGTCGGCGAAGAGCTTCCACCATTCGCCGCGGTCCAGCGCATCGGCCGGCGCGGCGGGCAGCCAGCCTTCGGCGGTCTGCTGCTCCTTCCAGCCAGCGGACGCGGCGGAGGTCGGCACCTGGTAAGCCGGCCCGACCGCGCAACCCGTGAGCAGCGCAGCAAGCGCGAGCGACGTGAGCGCGAAGCGGTTCGATCTGAGGGGAGAAAGCAGTGCGTTCATGGTGTTGTTCTCTCTCAAGCGGGCGTGATCCGGCTGAGTTCGTGTTCGTTCTTGCCACGGCGGCGCAGCTTGTCGAGCAGGAGATAGACCACCGGCGTTGTCAGCAAGGTGAGCAACTGGCTCGCGATCAGCCCGCCGATGATGGCCACGCCCAGCGGCCGGCGCAACTCCGCGCCCTCGCCGAAACCGATGGCCAGCGGCAGCGCGCCCAGCGCGGCCGCCATCGTCGTCATCAGGATGGGCCGGAAGCGCAGCAGGCAGGCCTCGCGCACCGCCTCCAGCGGCGTGAGCCCGCGCGAGCGCTCGGCCTCCAGCGCGAAGTCGATGATCAGGATGGCGTTCTTCTTCACGATGCCGATCAAAAGGAACACGCCGATCAGCGCAATGATCGAAAACTCCATGCGGAACATCAGCAGTGCCAGCACCGCGCCCACGCCGGCCGAAGGCAGCGTCGACAGCACGGTGATCGGGTGCACCAGGCTTTCATACAGGATGCCCAGCACGATGTAGATCACGACCAGCGCGGCCAGGATCAGCATGAACTGCTGGCCTTGCGACTGCTGCGCGCTGGCCGCGGTGCCGGCGAACGCGCCGCGCACGTTGGTGGGCATCGCGATGTTGGCCTCGGCCTTGGCGATGGCCTCGCGCGCATCGCCCAGGTTCGCGCCCTCGGCGAGGTTGAACGAGATCGTGGTCGCGAGTTCGCCGTCGTCGTGGCTCACCGAGGTGGCGACCGATTGCTCTTCGAACTTCGCCACTGCCGACAGCGGCACCAGCGTGGTGGGCGTGTTGCTCAGCACATTGCCGGTCGATGCGCCGCGCAGGCCCGCGTTGGCCGAGACCGGCACGGTGGTGCTCGCGGCGGTCGCGGTCGATGCGGCCCCGCCGGTGGTCGAGGTGGTGGTGGCTGTCGCCGCGACCTGCGTGGTCACCGTCTGCCCACCGATCACCGAGGTGCGGGTGGCCGGCACGTACACGTCGCTCAGCGAATTGGGGCTGCGCGTGTAGCGCGGCGCCCATTCCATCACCACGTGGTACTGGTTGAGCTCGGTGTAGATGGTCGCCACCTGCCGCTGGCCGAAGGCGTTGTAGAGCGCGTTGTCGATGGCGGTGGACGTCAGGCCCAGCCGGCGCGCGCTGTCGGGGTCGACCTTGGCCACCGTCTCCACGCCGTTCTGGTCCTGGTCGGTATCGACGTCAGTGAGCAGCGGCTGCAGCTTCAGTTCGTCGGAGAGCTTCGTGGCCCAGGTGCGCAGATCGGTCAGGTTGTCGCTCTTGAGCGTGTACTGGTAGGTCGAGTTGCTCGAACGCCCGCCCGAGCGCACGTCCTGCACCGTGCCGAGAAATACGCGCAGGCCCGTCACCTCGTTGAGCTGGGGCCGCAGGCGCGCGATGACGGCCAGGCCGCTCTCGGTGCGCTGGTTGGCCGGCTTCAGGTTGACGAACATGAAGCCGCCGCCCGCGCGCGAGCCGCCGGTGAAACCGATCACCGTGTCGACCGCCGGGTCCTTGCGGATGATGTCGATCACCTGCCGCAGCTTGTCGGCCAGCGCCTGCGAGGAAATGCTCTGGTCCGCGCGGAGGCCCCCGTTGAGCTGGCCGCTGTCCTGCTGCGGGAAGAAGCCCTTGGGCACGGCACTGAAGAGATAGACGTTGAGCCCCACCACCGCCACCAGGATGAGCATGACCAGCGCCTTGCTGTCGAGCGCCCAGTCGAGGCTGTATTCGTAGCGCTTGAGCACCCAGTCGTAGCTGCGCGCGGCCATGCGCCCCAGGCGCCCTTGCGGCTTGTTCTTGTCATGCTCGCCGCCGCGCTTGAGCAGCCACGCGCACATCATCGGCGTGGTGGTGAGCGAGATGACCAGCGAGATCATCACCGCCGCCGACAGCGTGATCGCGAACTCGCGAAAGAGCCGCCCCACCTGCCCGCCCATGAAGAGCAGCGGAATGAACACCGCCACCAGCGACACGCTGATCGACAGCACGGTGAAGCCCACCTCCTTGGCCCCGAGCAGCGCCGCCTTCATGCGCGACATGCCCGACTCGATGTGCCGGCTCGTGTTCTCCAGCACCACGATGGCGTCGTCCACCACGAAGCCGGTCGCCACCGTGAGCGCCATCAGGCTCAGGTTGTTGAGGCTGAAGCCCAACAGGTACATCACCCCGAAGGTGCCCAAGAGCGCGGCGATCGTGGCCACGGCCGGCACGATGGTCGCGCGCACGCTGCGAAGGAACAGGCTCACCACCAGCACCACCAGCAGCACCGAGATGACCAGCGTCACCTCGACCTCGTGCAGCGAACTGCGGATGGAGTTGGTGCTGTCCGAGGCGACCTGCAGCGTCACGTCGGGCGGCAACTGCGCCTGCAACTCGGGCAGCAAGGCGCGCACGCTGTCCACGGTCTCGATGATGTTGGCCGAGGGCTGCCGCGTGATGAGGATGATGATCGCCGGCTCGCCGTTGAAGAGGCCGAGCGTGCGCGTGTCTTCCACGCCATCGATCACCTCGGCCACGTCCTGCAGCCGCACTGCCGCGCCGTTGCGCCAGGCCACGACCATCGAGGCGTAATCGCTGGCGCGCAGGGCCGGCGTCTGCGTGTAGATCTGGAGCTTGCGGCCATCGCCCTGGACCATGCCCTTGGGGCGGTTGGCGTTGGAGGCCTGGATGGCGGCGCGCACGTCCTCGGTGCTGATGCCGTAGCGGTTGAGCGCGAACGGGAGCAGTTCGATGCGGACGGCTGGGAGCGAGCCGCCGCCGATTTCTACGTCGCCTACGCCGTCTACTTGCGAGAGGCGTTGGCTCACGATGTTGGAGACGGCGTCGTATATCTGGCCTGGTGTTTTCGTCTTCGAGGTGAGGGCCAGGATGATGACTGGCGAGGCTGCGGGGTTGGCCTTGCGGTAGGTTGGGTTGCTTCTGAGGGTCGCTGGCAGATCGACGCGGCTTGCGTTGATGGCGGCCTGCACTTCTCTTGCGGCGCCGTCGATGTTGCGGCTCAGGTCGAATTGGAGGGTTACGCGGGACGAGCCTACGGAGCTTGTGGACGTCATTTCGTTGACGCCTGCGATCGTTCCGAGGTGGCGCTCTAAAGGCGTCGCCACGCTTGTTGCCATCGTTTCGGGGCTTGCTCCGGGGATCGAGGCTCTTACTGAGATGACTGGGTAGTCGACCTGCGGCAGTGGCGATACGGGCAGCACGAAGAAGGCTGCGATGCCGGCCAGAGCGATGCCGATGGTCAGCAGGACTGTTCCGATGGGTCTTCTGACGAAGGGGAGCGACAGGTTCATCGCTGCTTCCCCTGCTGGGGGCGGAGGCCGGGTCTCGCCCCGGCGGGCGACTTACTTTCTTTTGCTTCGCCAAAAGAACGTAAGCAAAGAAAAGGCGACCCCACTGTCTGCGACCCCTGCGCTTCGCTACGGGGCAACCTGCGGTGCTCACGTTTCGCGGGGTCTCGCCCAAACTCGCTTCGCTCAAACAAGGGCGAGCCCTGATCCGCGAAACGCTCCGCTCCTCGGCGCAGCCAGAGGGGGGTGGAGACAACACGAGCCATCGCTTCGCTCGGCTTGCAATCGGGCCTTTGCTTCGCTCGGCTCGGGCTTCCTCTCCCCTTGGGGAGAGGGTTGGGGTGAGGGTCGGCGTCACCGAAACACCGCCTCGCCCGCATGAACGCCGATGCCCTCACCCCCGCCCTCTCCCCAAGGGGAGAGGGAGCAAGTCCGGCTGCCGCCGAGCGAAGCAAAGGCCCGAACGAAACCAATGGCCGAGCGCAGCGATGGCCCGAAGACGTCCCATCCCTTCTGGCTGCGCCGAGGAGCGCAGCGTTTCGCGGATCAGGGCTCGCAGCTGTTTGAGCGAAGCGAGTTCTGCGAGACCCCGCGAAACGCGAGCACCGCAGGTTGCCCGTAGCGCAGCGAAGGGTCGCAGACAGTAGGGTCGCCTTTCTTTTGCCTACCTTTCTTTGGCGAAGCAAAGAAAAGTAGGTCGCCTGCCGGGGCGAGACCCGGCCTCGGGAAAAAAACGAAGAACAGGAAGCAAAACGGATCAAACCGCTTCCTCCTCAACAGCATCCTGCCGAGTACTCCCCCCACCAAGCCGATCAAACGCCAGATAGATAACAGGCGTAGTGAACAAGGTCAGCAGCTGACTAACGATCAACCCGCCAAAGATCGCAAGCCCAAGCGGCCGCCGCAACTCGGCCCCTTCACCAAAGCTCAGCATCAACGGCACGGCAGCAAAAAGAGCCGCAAGTGTCGTCATCAGAATCGGCCTGAACCGCAACAGTGCAGCCTGGTGAATCGCCTCCCGAGCCGACTTCCCTTCCGTCCTCTCCGCATCGATCGCAAAGTCGATCATCATGATCGCGTTCTTCTTGACGATGCCGATCAGCAAGATGATCCCGATGATCCCGATCACCCCCAGATCATTGCCAGTCAGCATCAGGGCAAGCAGCGCCCCAACCCCAGCCGAAGGCAGCGTCGACAGAATCGTCAGCGGATGCACATAGCTCTCGTACAACACCCCCAGCACGATGTACACGCAGACAACAGCCGCCAGAATCAGCCACAGCTGATTCGACAGCGACCGCTCGTACGCCCCCGAAGCCCCAAGGAAAGTCATCGTCACGCTCCCCGGCATCCCGATCTCCTTGGCCGCCGCCCGAATCGCATCGACCGACTGCCCGAGCGACACACCCGGCGCCGTGTCGAAGTTCAGCGTGCTCGCTGGGTACTGCGCCACGTGCGTGATCTGCAAGGGCGCCTGCTGCTCCGAGATATCGGCAATCGCAGCCAGCGGCGTGGCAGTCCCCGAGCCGGCGATCAGGTTCAGCTGCCCCAGCGTCTGCGGCGTGTTCACCATGCCCGGCCGCGCTTCGAGAATCACACGGTACTGATTCGTCTCGGTGAAGATCGTCGACACGATGCGTTGCCCGAACGCGCTGTAGAGCGCATCGTCCACCGTGCTCGCGGTGATCGACAGCCGCGCCGCGGTGTCGCGGTTCACGTTGACGAACGCGGCCAGGCCCTGCGCGCCAGCATCGCTGCTCACGTTGCGCACCTTGTCCGACTCCTGCAGCTTCGCCACCAGCTTCTTCATCCACTCGGTGATGAGCGCGCTGTTCACGCCTTCGAGCGACACGCGGTATTCGGTCGGACCGGTCTCGGCGTCGATGGTCAGGTCCTGCGTGGGCTGCAGGTAGAGCGTGACGCCGGCCACCTGCCGTACGCGCTCGCGCAACCGGTCCATCACTTCCTGCTGGCTGTCGTGGCTGCCCTTCAGGTTGATGAGCATGCTGCCCGTGTGCAGCATGGTGTTGTTGGCGGCGTCCACGCCGACGAAAGAGCTGAGGTTCTCCACGTCCGGGTCGTCGAGGATCGCGCGCGCCGCCTGCTGCTGCAGCTGCGCCATGCGGTCGAAGGACACGTCCTGCGCCGCCTGGATGCGGCCCTGCAGCTGGCCGGTGTCCTGCGTGGGAAACAGGCCCTTGGGGATCGTGAGGTACAGCACCACCGTGAGCACCATGGTGAGCAGCGCGACCAGCAACGTGAGCGGCTGGTGGTCGATCACCCAGTGCAGCGAGCGGTCGTAGCGCACCATCACGCCGTCGAAGAAACGCTGCGCGCGTGCGCCGAAGCCTGTGCCGCCTGGCTCCTTCTTGGGTTCGTGCTTGAGCCAGCGCGCCGACATCATCGGCACCAGCGTGAGCGACACGACCGCAGAGATCAGGATCGTGATCGCCAGCGTCACCGCGAACTCGCGGAACAGCCGCCCGACCACATCGCCCATGAAGAGCAGCGGAATCAGCACCGCGATGAGCGACACCGTGAGAGAGATGATGGTGAAGCCGATCTGCGTCGCGCCCTTGAACGCGGCCTGCAGCGGCTTTTCGCCTTCCTCGATATAGCGGGCGATGTTCTCGATCATCACGATCGCGTCGTCCACCACGAAGCCGGTGGCGATGGTCAGCGCCATCAGGCTCAGGTTGTTGAGGCTGTAGCCCAAGAGGTACATCAAGCCCAGCGTGCCGATGAGCGAGATGGGCACCGCGATGCTCGCGATGACCGTGGCGCGCAGGCTGCCCAGGAACGCGAAGATCACCAGCACCACCAGCACCACGGCCAGCACCAGTTCCATCTCGACGTGCTGCACCGAGGCGCGGATGCCCGCGGTGCGGTCGCTCAGCACCTCGATCTTCAGGCCCGCCGGAAAGCCCGCCTGCAGCTCGGGCAGTTGCGCCTTGATGGCGTTGACGGTGGCGATCACGTTCGCGCCGGGCTGGCGCTGCACGTTCAGGATGATGGCGGGGGTGAGCTTGGGTTCGGCGCTTTCGCCACCCTCGGCGGTCTTGGTGCCGGCCCACGCGCCGAGCTGCGTGTTCTCTGCGCTGTTGACCACCTGCGCCACATCGACCATGCGGATCGGCGCGCCGTTCTTGTAGCTGACGATGAGGTTCTTGTAGTCCTCGACCGTGAGCAGCTGGTCGTTGGAATTGATGGTGTAGGCGCGCTTGGGGCCGTCGAAGCTGCCCTTGGCGCCATTCGAATTGGCCGCGCTGATGGCGGTGCGCAGCGTGTCGAGCCCGATGCCGTTGGCCGCGAGCGCCTGCGTGTTGGCCTGGATGCGCACAGCCGGACGCTGCCCGCCGCTGAGCGACACCAGCCCCACGCCCGAGACCTGGCTGATCTTCTGCGCGAGCCGGGTGTTCACGAGGTTCTGCACCTCGGTGAGCGGCAGCGTGTCGGAGGTGATGGCCAGCGTGAGCACCGGCGCATCGGCCGGGTTGACCTTGGCATACACCGGCGGCGCGGGCAGGTCGGCCGGCAGCAGCGAGCCGCCGGCGTTGATGGCGGCCTGCACTTCCTGCTCGGCCACGTCGAGCGTCTGCCCGAGCGAGAACTGCAGCGTGACGATGGACACGCCCGCCGCGCTGGTCGAGCTCATGCGGTCCAGGCCCGACATCTGGCCGAACTGGCGCTCCAGCGGCGCGGTGACGGTGTTGCTCATCACCTCGGGGCTGGCCCCGGGGTAGAGCGTCTGCACCTGGATGGTCGGGTAGTCGACCTGCGGCAGCGCCGACAGCGGCAGGAAGCGGAAGCCAACCATGCCGGCCAGCACGATGGCGACCATCAGCAGCGAGGTCGCCACCGGTCGCAGGATGAAGGGGCGTGAGGGACTCATTTAAAAGGCCTCCGCACCTCGGGAGCGGCCCGGCGGCTCATTGGCCCTGCCGGCCGTCACCCCGGTCACCGCGCTCCGACGTCCGCTGCCAGCGCTCCAGCGCCGCCGGATCGCCCTTGTCGAGCGCTTCGAGGAAACGCTTGCGGCGTTCGAGCTGTTCGGGGTTGTCCTTCACCGAATCGAGCATGCGCTGGCGCTGCTCGGCGGTGGGGAGCTTGGCTGCGGCTGCGGCTGCGGCTGCGGGCGCTGGTGTTGCTGCTGCGGCCGGTGGCGTTGCGGCTGCACCGGCAGGCGCTGCGGCCGTGGCAGGCGCGGTCGCTGCGGCAGCAGGCGCCTGGCCTCCCGCCCTCGCGCCGCTGCCGCCGCCCTGCCGGCGCCGATGGGCGCCCGATGCCGCACCCGAAGCCGGCGTGGCCGGCCGGTCGGCCTGGGTCTGCACGCGCGCGCCGTCCTTCAGGCGGTCCCCGCCTTCGGTCACGACCTGCTCGCCGGCCTTCAGACCCGACATGACCGCCACGTTGTCCACACTCGATTCGCCGCGCGTCACGGGGCGCTGCGAGACGGTGTTGTCTTCGTTCACCACATACACGTAGTCGCCGTTGGGCCCGTGGCGCAGCGCCGTCACCGGCACCACCACCGCGCTGCTCACGGTGCGCAGCAGGAGCCGCAGGTTGACGAACTGGTTCGGGAACAGCGCGCCGTCGGCATTCGAGAAGCGCGCCTTCGACTTGACGGTGCCGGTCTGCGTGTCGACCAGGTTGTCCAGCGTGGAGAACATGCCCTTGGCGAGCTGGCGCGTGCGGGTGCGGTCGAAGGCAGTGGCCTCGAGCTGCGCGCCCTGCGCGAGACGCTCCTGCACTTCGGGCACGCGGTCTTGTGGCACGGAGAACTCGACGTCGATGGGCGCGATCTGCGTGATGACCGCCACGCCGCCCGTGGTGCCGGTCGAGATGTAGTTGCCCGCATCCACCGGCCGGAGGCCGATGCGCCCGCTCACCGGCGCGGTGATGCGGCTCCAGGTGAGGTTGAGCTTCGCGGTGCCTTCATTGGCGCGGTCGATGGCGACCGTGCCTTCGAGCTGCTTGACCAGCGCGGCCTGGGTGTCGACGTCCTGCCGGGCGATGGAGTCCTGGCCGAGCAGCGTCTGGTAGCGCTGCAGCGTGACGCGCGCCGCGGCCAGCTGGGCCTCGTCGCGCTGGCGTGCGCCCGAAGCTTGCGCCAGCGCGTTCTGGAACGGCGCCGGATCGATGGTGGCGAGCACGTCGCCCTTCTTGACCATCTGCCCTTCCTTGAAGAGCACCTCGGTGAGCACGCCCGAGACCTGCGGCTGCACCGTGACATTGGCCAGCGGGGTGACCGTGCCCAGCGCCTCGAGCTGCACCGGAATGTCGGCCTGCCGCGCGGTGGCGACGCCGACCGTGTTGGAGGCCGCGCCGCCACCACCGCCCCGTCCACCAGGGCCACCGCCCTGCCGCCCGGCGCCTGGACCACCCGGGCCGCCGGGTCCGGCAGCCGGCGCCTTCGAACGCTGGATCAGGTACCACGCCCCGCCTCCCAGGGCCACGAGCAGCGCCAGGGTCAGCAACCACCCCAGCCACCGGCGCCTGCGTGCCGGTGGATGTGTCGGCGACACGATGGGCGGCAGGGGCTCGGGGGGAGTTTTGGGGTCCATGGGATGCGTGGGGAGGTGCAGAGGTGCGGCCTAGAGTACAGCGCCAAATGGTAGTACCGCAGTTTGCTGTGCCGTAAAGCGACGGTAAAGCTCATCGATCGATGCCGGGCGCCTGCGATTCACGCCGGCCGGATGCGGTTCGCGCCGTGTTCCTGCATTTCGTCGCACGGCGGTGGCTGGGGAGAGGGAGCGTCGGCACAGTCCGCCCATCGATTCCCCGCCCACAACTCTCATACCTTTCACCGGAGAACCACCATGCTGCTGCAGATCATTCTTCACACACCCAAGTGGGTGTTCGCCGTCTTCGTGCTGCTCGTCTGGCTCGGCGCCAAGCAACTGCTGTCGAACAGCGTGAGCCTCACCCGGGTCACGCTGATGCCCATCCTCATGGGCGGGCTGTCGTTCTTCGGCGTGATCTCGGCCTTTGGCGATTCGCTGGGCGCCCTCCTTGGCTGGGCGGCGGCAGCGGCGGTGCTGATCGCACTGGTGCTGCAGCGCCCCCTGCCGGCCACCACCCGCTACGACGCGGCGAACCGCCAGTTCCACGTGGCCGGCAGCGCCGTGCCGCTCGCGCTCATGATGGGCATCTTCTTCACCAAGTATGTCGTGGGCGTGGCGCTGGCCATGCACCCCGAGCTGCGCCATCAGGCCGGCTTTGCCATCGCCCTTCCTGTGCTGTACGGCGCCTTCAGCGGCATCTTCGCGGCCCGTGCGGTGCGCCTGTGGAGGCTGGCCATCGCCACCGATGCTGTCGCCACCGGCGCTCGCCCGGCCTAAGATTCGAGCCCCAGCCTCGCGTCTCCAGCCCAGCCAGGAACCACCATGACCGTGCTCTTTCTGCTCCTCAAGATCTCCGTCACGGTGGTGCTGGTCGCCTCCATCCTCGAGGCGCTGGTGCTGTCCTGGCGCAAAGGCTGGGCGAGCTACGACTGGAAGGCGGCCGGCGTCTCGGTGTTCGACTTTCTGGTGCGCGAATACCCGCTGCGCTGGCTGCTGCCGGTGGCCTTCCTGACCGGCGCGATGGACTGGTTCTGGAACCACCGCCTCTTCACCCTGCCGATGGACCACTGGAGCGGCTGGGTCGCCTGCTTCATCGGCCAGGAGTTCTGCTACTACTGGTACCACCGCGCAGCCCACCGGGTGCGCTGGTTCTGGTGCACCCACGCCATCCACCATTCGCCGAACCAGCTGAACCTGTCGGCCGCCTACCGCTTCGGCTGGACCGGCCGCCTCACCGGCTCGCTGCTGTTCTTCATGCTGGCGCCGCTCCTGGGCATGCCGCCGAAGGTGATCCTGCTGATGCTCGCGCTGAACCTGCTCTACCAGTTCTGGATTCATGCGACCTGGATTCCGCGCCTCGGGCCGCTCGAATGGGTGCTCAACACGCCCTCGGCCCACCGCGTGCACCACGCCTCGAACCTCGAATACCTGGACGGCAACTACGGCGGCGTGCTGATCGTGTTCGACCGGCTCTTCGGCACCTACATTCCCGAGCGTGCCGACCTGCCGTGCCGCTACGGTCTGGTGAACCCGATCACCTCGCACAACATCCTGGAGATCGAGTTCACCCACTGGCGCGCGCTGTTGCGCGACCTGCGCTCGGCGCGCTCGGTGCGGGCGTTCGTGGGTTACCTCGTCAAGCCGCCGGGCTGGCGGCCGGATGGCCCCGGCGATACCACCGAGGAGCTGCGGCAGCGCGCGGCCGTCCGGCCCTCAACGCCGCCTACGGCACCCGATTTCATTCCCGTCCAGATCAAGGAGTTGTCATGAACCCCACACCTTCGAACCCCTCGCAGCCCAACCTCGAAAAGCTCGCCCGCCGCCGCGCCGGCGCCAAGATGGGTTGGTACACCCACGCCTTCTTCTACGTACTCGTCAACCTCGGGCTGGTCGCCCTGTCGGCTGCCAACGGCCGCACCTGGGCGATGTACCCGCTGATGGGCTGGGGCCTGGGCCTCCTCATCCACGGCGCGGCGGTCTGGTTCCTCGCGCCGGGCGGCAGCTTCTACGACAGGCTGGTGGAGCGCGAGCGCCGTGCACTGGGCGCCGGGGAGCGTTGATGAGCGAAGGCGAGGTCGCAGAAACGCTCCCCAGGTTCCGATCCGAAAACCTGCGCGACCTGCTGCAGCATGGCCTGATCACCGCAGCCTTCAATTGCTTCATCGCCAGCGCGCTGACCCTCATGTTCGGCGGCAGTTGGGCTGCGCACCTCGTGTACTCGCTTGCAATCGGAACTGTCAGCTGGCTGAGCATCGACGTGGGCCGGCTCATGCTGAGCGGCCATCGCGAAGTCGCCAAATGGCCGCGTGGCTTCAAAGGCGTTGCGCTGGTGATCGTGGGGGTGACCGTCGGCTTCGTCGTCGGCAACCTGATCGGTGACGCGTGGAGCGGCGCACCGGCCTTCGACTTTCTCGACTACGCGGGGCACAAGCTGGCGACCGCCGTGGTCATCACCATCACGTCCGCCATCGCCATCAGCTACTTCTTCTTCAGCCTCGGCAAGAGCAAATACATGCAGAGGCAGATCGACCTGGCGCAGCGCAACGCCACCGAGGCGCGGCTCAAGCTGCTGGAAACGCAACTCGAGCCGCACATGCTGTTCAACACGCTCGCGAACCTGCGCGTGCTGATCACCGTCGACCCGCCGCGTGCGGTAGCGATGCTCGACCGCCTCAACAGCTACCTGCGCATGACGCTGAGCGGCTCGCGCGCGCTGGCGCATCCGCTCTCGGCCGAGTTCGACCGGCTGGGCGACTACCTCGAGCTGATGTCGGTGCGCATGGGCGAGCGCCTGCGTTACACGCTCGATCTGCCCGAGGACCTCCGCGACGTTCCCGTGCCGCCGCTGCTCTTGCAGCCGCTGGTGGAAAACAGCATCCGCCATGGGCTGGAGCCCAAGGTCGAAGGCGGCGAGATCGCCGTGCGCGCACGCCGGAACGCAGACCGGCTGGTCATCGAAGTGAACGACACCGGCGTCGGGCTCGATGCGGCGTTGCCCTCGGAAGGCGGCAGCAGCGGCTTCGGGCTCGAACAGGTGCGCGAGCGCCTGGCCACCGTGTTCGGCCCGCAAAGCGAAATGCACCTCGCGGCCGCGCCGGCCGGTGGAACCTGCGCCACGCTGAGCTTTCCGCTGCCGACGACTGCTGCTGCCTCATGAACACGACGACAACCATGAACCCCACCGCACTGATCGCCGAAGACGAGCCCCTGCTCGCGCAAGCCCTCAAGGCCGAACTGGCCGCCGCGTGGCCCGGACTGCAGATCGTCGCCACCGCCGGCGACGGCCGCAGCGCGGTGCGCGAGGCGCTGCGCCTGTTGCCGCAGGTGCTGTTCTTCGACATCCGCATGCCCGGCCTGGACGGCCTCGGCGCCGCCGCCGAACTGGCCGACTGCTGGCCCACCGACGAGGCGCCGATGCCGCAACTGGTGTTCGTCACCGCTTATGACGAATACGCCGCGCGCGCCTTCGAGGCAGAGGCCATCGACTACGTGCTCAAGCCCGTGCAGCCTGCGCGGCTGCAGAAAACCGTGGCGCGGCTGCAGCAGGCGCTGGCGGCACAGCAGCAACAGCCTTCGCCATCGGCCTCCCCCGCTGTGGCGAATGACGAAGCGCTCGAACGAACCCTCGCGCAATGGCGCCAGGTGCTCACCGCAGCCGGCACCGGCGCGGCCCTGCCTGCAGCGGCACCCGCAGCACCGCTGCGGATGATTGCCGCGAGCGACGCCGGCGGCAGCACGGTGCGCATGGTGCCCATCGATGAAGTGCTGTACTTCGAGGCCGCCGACAAATACCTTCGCGTGCTCACCGCCACGCACGAGTACCTGATCCGCACACCGCTCAAGCAGTTGCTGAGCCAGCTCGACACCGACACCTTCTGGCAGGTGCACCGCGCGGTGGTTGTGCGCAGTGCGGCCATCGAGTCGGTACACCGCGACGAAGCCGGCAAGCTGCACCTCACGCTGCGCGGCCGGGCCGAGAAGATCCCGGTCAGCCGGCTCTACGCACACCTGTTTCGCGCGATGTGAGATCTGCCTGCTCACTGCGAATGATCTGGTGCAGCGTGCGCAGCAGCGCCTCCGGCTGGACCGGCTTGAACATCACGACCAACCCGCTGGCGTAGGCGGCGCGCACACGCTCGGGATCGGTGTCGCCCGTGACCAGCACCGTAGGCACGCGACGGCCGGCCAGCTGGCGCAGCTGCGCGGTCGCCTCGATGCCGTCCTGCGGATCCGCCAGCCGGAAGTCGACGATGAAGGCATCGAAGCCGTCCGGCGTCGCCCGCACTTGCGCGGAGGCATCGGCCAGCCGGCAGGTGATTTCGATGCGCTCGCAGTAAGGCGCGAGCCACATGCGCACCGCCTCGCCCACCGGCTGCTCGTCGTCGAGCAGCAGCACGCGCGGCGGCACCAGCGGCAATTCGGTGATGTCGGCATGGGCGGGATCGGGCACGGCCGCGGGTGCGACGGCCAAGGCTGCGGGGGCGTGAAGGCGACGCGGCAGATCGACCCAGAACACGCTGCCGCGGCCCAGCCGCGAACGCACGCCGATCTCTCCGCCCAGCAGGTCCACCAGGCGCTTGACGATGGCCAGCCCGATGCCCAGGCCGCGCGCGACATCGCGCTGCGGGTTGTCCACCTGATAGAACTCGTCGAACACATGCGGCAGATGCTCGGGCGCGATGCCCAGGCCCGTGTCCCACACCGCCAGACGCAGGCGCTCGCCGCGTGGCCGCGCGCTCACCAGGATGCCGCCGCGCGGCGTGTACTTGAGGGCGTTGTCGACAAAGTTGGTCAGCACGCGCAGCAGCAGGTCGCCATCGGTCTGCAGCCATTCGGGCGCGGTGTGGAAACGCAGCGTCAGGCCCGCCTGCTGGGTCCGTGACTCGAAGATCTGCGACAGCCGCAGGAACAGCGGGTCCACCGCCATCTCCACGGGCTGGGGCACCACCGTGCCCGCATCGATCTTGGAGATGTCCAGCATCGCGTTGAGCAGGCCGCTCACCGCGTCGGTCGCCTGCACCACGCGGCTTGCCACCGGGGCCAGCGGGTGGTCCGCCAGGTCGCGCTCCAGCGAGCGCGAGAACAGCGCCAGCGCATGCACAGGCTGGCGCAGGTCGTGGCTGGCCGAGGCAAAAAACCGGCTGCGCTCGCGGTTGAGCCGCTGCAGCTCGAACGACTGGCGCAGCAGCTGCTCGCTCAGCAGTTCCTTGTCGATCTGGTCGGACAGGCTGCGCCGGATGAGCTGGTGCTGCGACAGCGCGAAGCGCGCCATCGAGCCGCCGAACAGCAGGCCGACCACGCAGGTGAACCAGCCGTCGGTGCCGCCCATCCAGGCGAAGCGCGTCACCACGCCCAGCGTGAGCGGAATGGTGACCACGGGAACCATGGCGCGCCAGGTGGCGATCACCGGCACCGAGCCCATCAGCACGGCGAACATGCCCAAGAGCAGGATCAGGATGCGCGTGGGCGATTCCGTGCCCGGCGGCATGAGCGCCCAGGGCGCCAGCGTCCATATCGACATGTAGGCAGCCAGCGGCCCCATGAAACGCCACGCGCCGTCGGGCTGGCGCAGCGTGAATTCCGGCTCCGGGTAGAGGCGCGCGTTCCAGCGCATGAACACCAGCCGCAGGCACAGCAGCGTGCAGATCACGGCACCCCACATCAACGCGCCGGGGCCGCGCGTCATCCAGAAGAACACGCCCGCCATCGCAATGGCGGACGCCAGCGCCGTCAACACCGTGGGCGGGCCCATCACGAACATGCGGCGCAACAGGCGCTCGCGCACCAGCTGGGCGTGGGAATCCCCGGGGCCGTGCGGGGCGGCTGCGCTCGCGGGCACGTCGTTCGATGCGGGGGAGGAAGTGACGCCCTGTGTGCTCATGGGCGGCAATGTAGCTCGCGCGGGGCCGGCGCCCTCGGGCAAACCGTTGATCTGATTGATTTTTTACGGCCGCTGGATGCGCGTCCGGGCGTCCAAGAAAAAGCCGGCCCTTGCGGGGCCGGCTTTTTTCATTCAGTCACGAATCGTGTGGCTGTTTAGCGCCAGTGACCATGACGGTGACCGTAGCCACCACGGTAGTACCCACCGCCGTAGTAGCGGGGACCGTAGTAGGCCGGCGGGCCGTAATACACCGGGGCCGGACGGTAATACACGGGCGGCGGCGGACGGTAATAAACCGGCGGCGGTGCGTAGTAAACCGGGGCCGGCGGCGCGTAGACCGGGGCCGGGTAGTAGGCGGGACCGCCCACGCCGACCGCCACGCCCGGCACGCCGACACCGATCGACCAGCTCACGTCGCTGCGCGCGCTGGCCGAGGTGGCTGCAAACAATGCACCGGCTGCCACGACGCCCGCGGCAGCCCATTTGAAGAAGGTGGAACGTGTGAGGCTCATGATGTTGACTCCTTGTTTCGGGGGCTGCGTCCGGGTCTGGACCGCCCATGTGTGTATTGAACGCGGCAATTGCAAACGGGGTGCACCGGCCATTGTGAAGAACGTTGCCAAAGGTAACCCACAGGGGGTCGCCTCTAGAATGAAGCAATGACCTCCCCGACCGACAAAAGCGGCGCCAAAACGGCCGCCGCACCGAGCAATTTCCTGCGCCACGTGATCGAGAACGACCTCGCACAGGGTGCCTATTCCGGCCGCAAATGGGGCGGCTCCCCCGGCAACGCCGCCCACCATGCAGAGGGCATGACCGACCCCGCCAAGGTCCGCCTTCGCTTTCCGCCCGAACCCAACGGCTACCTGCACATCGGCCACGCCAAGAGCATCTGGCTCAACTTCGAACTGGCCCGCGAGTACGGTGGCGTGAGCCACCTGCGCTTTGACGACACCAACCCCGAAAAAGAAGAGCAGGAGTACGTCGATTCCATCCGTGATGCCGTGAAGTGGCTCGGCTACGAAACCTACCTGGCCGACCGCCCCAGCGCCCCCGGCACCCTGCAGCCGCACGAGTACTTCGCGAGCAACTACTTCGACTTCATGTACGAAGCCGCCGAGTACCTGATCGGTGCCGGCCTCGCCTACGTGGACGAGCAAACGCCCGAAGAAATGCGCGCCAACCGCGGCGACTTCACCACGCCCGGCACAGACAGCCCCTTCCGCAGCCGCACGCCCGAAGAGAACCTTGCGCGCTTTCGCGAGATGCGCGATGGCAAGCTCGACGACGGCGCTGCCATCCTGCGCGCCAAGATCGACATGGCGAGCCCCAACATCAACATGCGCGACCCGGCGCTCTACCGCATCCGCCGGGCTACGCACCACAACACCGGCGACAAGTGGTGCATCTACCCGATGTACACCTACGCGCACCCGATCGAAGACGCGCTGGAGCAGATCACGCATTCGATCTGCACGCTCGAATTCGAAGACCAGCGCCCCTTCTACGACTGGCTGCTCGACCGCCTCGCCGAAGGCGGCCTCATCGCGAGCCCGCACCCGCGCCAGTACGAATTCGCGCGCCTGAACGTCACCCACGTGATGACCAGCAAGCGCAAGCTGCGCCAGCTGGTCGAGGAAGGCCATGTCGACGGCTGGGACGACCCCCGCATGCCCACCATCGCCGGCCTGCGCCGCCGCGGCTACACGCCCGAGGCGCTGCGCCTGTTCTGCGAGCGCAGCGGCACCACCAAGTCGGGCGGCTGGATCGACTACGCGAGCCTGGAAGCCGCGCTGCGCGACAGCCTCGACCCCATCGCCCCGCGCGCCATGGCCGTGCTCGACCCGGTCAAGCTCGTCATCACGAACTGGGGCGAACTCATGGGCGGCGACGATGTGCTGGACGACTGCTCCGCCCCCGTGCACCCGCACCACCCCGAGATGGGCAAGCGCGAGTTCAAGCTCGGCCGTGAGGTGTGGATCGAAAGCACCGACTACGAAGACGTGCAGCCCAAGGGCTTCTTCCGCCTGTTCCCGGGCAACAAGGTGCGGCTGAAGTACGGCCACGTCATCGAATGCACCGGCGCCACGCGCGATGCCGACGGCAAGCTCGTCGAAGTGCAGGCCACGCTGGTGCCGGACACCAAGAGCGGCACGCCCGGCGCGGACGCGATCAAGGTGAAGGGAAACATCACCTGGGTGGCTGCGGCGGATGCGGTGCAGGCCGAGGTGCGGTTGTACGAGCGGCTGTTTGCTGCGGCGAATCCGGGGAGCGGGGAGCTGCTGGACGAACTGAACAAGCAGAGCCTGGAGATTTGCTCGGCGTTTGTGGAGCCTTCATTGGCGACGGCCCAGGCTGGCGTGGGGATTCAGTTCGAGCGGCATGGGTACTTCGTGGTGGATACGAAGACGGATGCGGTGGGGAAGCGGGTGTTCAATCGGGCTGCGGGGATGCGGGATAGCTGGGGCAAGTAAATCAAGATTTCGAAATTTAATTAACCAACCCTCAATTCCATGGAACAACTACTCGCCAAATTGACAAATCTTGGGTACGAATTCTTTGGAATCATATTGCCCGGGATTATCGCTCTTGTTTTTCTGGTCATGTGGTGGGTTTCTATGGGGCAACTCGCACCCGTCTTGTCCTCTAACTTTTTCCCGCATCTCACATCCAACAATGCATCCTTGATCATAGAGTCGATTAGCGTAAAGACAGGCATTGGAATTGCACTTCCAAGCTTAATAATCACCTATTTTCTCGGCCATATTTTACAATGGACGGCCAGATCGGGGGGCGCCAGCGAGAAGAATGTCAAAAGTGCGTTTCAGAGAACAATCAGATCTCTCATTTTCAGAATTCCGAAGTACGAAAACTCCCATGACCTCAATCTGACACCGCTCTTCAATGCGGTTCAAGAAAAGTTCTCTCACGACAAGACTCCACTAACTTGGGGTCAATTTTTTCCCCTTGCAAAAAGCTATCTCGCTCGAAATTTCAGCCAATCACTGGTTTCCAATTATCAAAACAAATATACGCTGCACCGATCAGTCGCCTTGGCATCCGCATGTTTATTCTGGATGTGCTTGGCTGGAATTGCGGCAGGAGTTATAGCGATTCACTACGGCTACGCTTCTCCCCGATGGTGGATACTCTTTTTTCTCGGTGGTTTTTCATTAGTTTCAGTTTGGGGTTTCTCGGGCAGCTATGCTTATAACTGGCGACTTTTCGGAAATTCCATTGTCACGGAAACCTATTCTTTGATTTTTGGGCCAGACAATGATCAATCTAAACCATAAAAATCTGGTAGCAATTGATGTTGAAACCAGTGGTGCAAATCCATTTAAGCATGATGTTTTAGCGATTGGAATATTTCCAATCAACAGAAGCATTCCGCCAAAAAATATCTACATTCGCCATGAGGCAATCGAATGGAGCAGTTACGCGCACGAGATATTTCAGGCATATGCTACCGAATGGCGCGAAAAGGCAGTTAGCCCGACGCTGGCTTACATCGAGATTGAAAAATATATTTCCGAAAACTTTCAGGATCAAACAATTACACCCGTAGGTCACAACATTGGATTTGATTTGGTTTTTTTGAAAAAACTGGCATTCCAAAGTGGGAATGATCAAATATCAGGAATTTCCCACAGAGCCGTTGACACGCATTCACTGCTCTATGTGCTGGCCCTTGAAAACAAAATACCCAGCTCAGCCGTCACATCTGATGGTGCTTTTTCTTACTTTGAGATAGAGATAAAAGAAAAAGATCGCCACACGGCGATCGGGGACGCAGAAGCAACAAGCGATTTGTTAAGAAAAATTCTTAACAAATTCGGCGAAATTACCTAACGCAAAAACCGAAAGGGCTTGCCTGTCTGCAGCAGGCTCCCGCAAGCAGCTAGCGATCCTGCAAGGCAATGAACCTTCCGAGCCCTTCCCGCCTCATCCGCTTCAACAAGCCCTACGGCGTCCTCAGCCAGTTCACCCCCGAGGGCCGCTGGCGCGGGCTGAAAGACTTCATCGACATCCCCGACGTCTACGTCGCCGGCCGCCTCGATGCCGATAGCGAGGGCCTGCTGCTCCTCACCAATGACGGCCAGCTCCAGGCGCGCATCGCCGATCCGCGCTTCAAGATGGAGAAGACCTATTGGGTGCAGGTGGAGGGCGTGCCGACCGAAGAGGCGCTCGCCGCGCTGCGCCAGGGCGTGCAACTCAACGACGGCCTCACGCGCCCTGCCCGCGCCCGCCTGCTCGATCCGCCGCCCGATGTGTGGCCGCGGCAACCGCCCATTCGCGAGCGCAAGAGCATTCCGACCGCTTGGCTGGAGCTGGCGATCAGCGAAGGTCGCAACCGCCAGGTGCGGCGCATGACCGCCGCTGTCGGGCTGCCCACGCTTCGCCTGATCCGCGCCGCCATCGGGCCGCACACGCTCGATGGATTGGCGCCCGGCACCTGGCGCGAGTAACAACGCGGCCGCGCGACGTCACAGACAGAACCTGTTTCATTCGATCTCTTCTTCATGCACGACCACATCCGAACCACCTCGCCCGACCTCCTCACGCCCGCACTGATGAATCGCCGCAGCGCATTGCTCGGCACGCTGGGCCTGCTCGCGCTGCCCGCAACGCAGGCCGTCGCTGCTGCGCCCGCGAAGTCGAAGCAGGCGCAACCGCAGAAGCACCCCGACGTCTGGCCGCACGCATCCCAGGTGCCGGGCGGCGTCGCGCGCCTGTCGCTCGGCCCGAGCGCCAAGCGCCCGGCGGCCTTTGCAGGCGACGTGCCCTTGCTCGTTGTGGGTGACGCCATCGAATGGACGGCGCTGGTCGGCATCCCGCTCGCAGCCAAGCCCGGCGACGCGAGCATCACGGTGCGCGCCGAGAACGGCAGCAGCGAAAGACAGGTCGCCTACACGGTCACCGACAAGCAATACCGCGAGCAGCGCCTGACCGTGGCGCCGCGCACGGTCGACCTCTCGCCCGAGGACGAAGCGCGCTACGTGCGCGAGCGCGATCACCTGACCGGCGTGATGGCCACGCTCACCGACCTGCGGCCCGATGCTTCGCTGCAGATGCGCGTGCCCGTGCCGGGTCGCCGCTCCAGCTCGTTCGGCCTGCGCCGCGTGTTCAACGGGCAGTCGCGCAATCCGCACAGCGGGATGGACATCGCGGCCAGCACCGGCACACCGGTGCTGGCGCCGCTGCCGGGGCGGGTGATCGATACGGGGGACTACTTCTTCAACGGCGGCACGGTGTGGCTCGACCATGGCGGCGGGCTGCTGACGATGTACTGCCATCTGAGCCGGGTGGATGTGAAGGTGGGGGATGTGGCGAAGACGGGGGAGCCGTTGGCGGCGGTGGGTGCGACTGGGCGGGTGACGGGGCCGCATCTGCATTGGTCTGTGATGTTGAATCGGGCGATGGTGGACCCGGCGTTGTTCGTTGCGGCTTGAGTAATCACCCTGAGTTCCGGATTCCCCTCGCCTCATAAACTCGCGCCATTCCAACGAGGGGTGGGTTGAGGCGATGACCAAACAGACAAAAGTCGAGCGGCGCCGCGAACGCGCACGCAGCAAACTGGCGGGCAACGGATGGACGGCGATCGTCGTCGGCGTCTTGCTCCTGGTGGTGCTTCCGGCTTTCATGCACGGCCCGATCATCGGCACGCTCGGCACGGCGCTTCGCCCTGCGGGCTGGACGGCGCTGGCGATTGGCGTGGCCTTGCTGGGGCTGCACTACATCGTCGCTCGCAAGAAGGTTGTGCCTCAGGCCATCGAGCGTACCGAGCCATCGGCTGCTGCGGTCAAGGCCGCTCGTCCAACGGTTACCCCTCCTGCTGCCGCACGACGCGAACCCGTATTGGATTCCGAGTTCTCCCAGCCAACAACGCCCTCGCCTTCAGTACCCGCACCTGCACAGCAGCAGCAATGGAGCCCCGCGGTGCTCGCAGCCATCGAATGGCGCCGCTTCGAGGCCTTGTGCGAAGCGCTCTACGCGCAAGCGGGTTTCACCACGCGCAGCCAGTCGCACGGCGCGGACGGCGGCATCGACATCTGGCTTCACTCCAAGCACACCGACGTGCCGCGCATCGTTCAATGCAAGCACTGGCGAAGCAAGGTGGGCGTCAAGGAGATGCGGGAGTTCCTTGGCGTGATGGCTTCGCATCAGTTGAAGAGCGGCACCTATGTGACGAGCTCGACGTTTTCCGCCGACGCCGCAGCGTTCGCCAAGGCCAACGGCATCCACGCGCAGGACGGCGCCGCCTTGCTCAAGCTGATCGGCCAGCGCACACCCGAGCAGCAGGCCGCATTGCTCACCGTGGCCTACGAAGGCGACTACTGGCGGCCCACCTGTGCAAGCTGCGGCACGAAGATGGTCGAGAAAAATTCGTCCAAAAATGAAGGCAGCTTCTGGGGTTGCGCCAACTATCCAAAGTGCCGGGGCAGGACGATTCCGAAGTCGAAGGCATCTGCAACAGTCTGACCACGAGGCGCGCCATGACCGATCAACCGCTGTTTACCGAAGCCTGCCTGGACGCATCCTTCGCCCGCGCCACCCGCCGCGAAACCCTCGACATCCTCAACACCCGCCTGCACCCCGCCCTGCAGAAAATCCTAGCCGCCGAAGTCGCCTCAGGCAACCGCGTCGTCGACGTCGGCATCGACTGGCCCGACGCAGGCTCGGTGCACGTCACCCTGCACAACCACTTCGACAACCGCCACGCGAACGCCGAAGCCGTCTTCAGCCTCTGCGACGATCCGCACTACTGGCACGCCGACTACAGCACCACGGCCAAGCCAACGCACCTGCTCATCTGCTGACCGCCTTCTTCGGCCACGCCGATGTGCTCCACGCAATGAGCGCCAGCAGCGCCACCTGAACCGGCAGCCGCACCACCAGCGCCCAATACGGCACGCTCGCAAACAGCTCCGGCCGCTGCAGCATGTAGAAATGCGCGGGCGTCACGGCCAGGGTCAGAAGGAAGAGGCCGATGCCCGCAGCACGCCGCGTCGGCCGCCACAGCAGCCCGGCCGCACCCAGCAGTTCGAACACGCCGCTCACCAGCACGGCCGCGCGCGGCCAGGGGATGTACGGCGGCACGATGCGCATCTCCGCTTCGGTCGCCACGAAGTGCGCGACACCGCCGATGGCGAACCACAGGAAGACGAACACCAGGCCCGCCACGCGCCAGCGGCTCATGACGGGCGAGTTCGTCATGCGCTTCAGATCGGCTTGGTCAGATACACCGCTTCGCGCCCCTCGATCACGCGCTGCGCGGGCATGAAGATCGTGCAGTCGTCGCACGGCGCGCGGATTTCATCGGGGCCGTTGGTCGCGATCAGCTCGTCCTTGGCAAAGGTCTCGAAGCCGATCAGCGGCCGCACGAACGCGAAGTCCGCCGACTTGATGACGTGCGTCTGCAGCAATTGAAAGCGTCGCTGCGGCGCGGGCGCAGGCGTGGCCGGGTCCTTGTCGACGAGCCCGAAGTACGCGAGGAAGTCATACGTGACAGCAGTGGCCAGCACCGACGCCGAGCGCAGGAAGTGCTGGCCGCACTCGACCACCATCGCCACGCCCTTGCCGTCGGGGCCGCCGTGGCTGCCGTACTGGATCAGCGGCGTGCCTGAGCCCAGGCCGTCGGGCATCACTAGGTGCACCGACGGGCGGCCGATGGCCAGCGCCACCTCGGCGTTGCGCTCGAACGCCGGGTAGACCCAGAACGGCACGACGGGTTGGCTGGTCGAATGGATGTCCAGGATGTGGTCGGCGGCATCCACCACCGGGCGAAGCACGCGCGCGCGGCGCAGCTCGGGGCTGTCTTCGCCGCCGTCCAGCCATTCGGGCGACCAGATGCGGTTGAGGTTGTGCACGATCTGGCGGCTGTCGTAGGGGGACTCTTCCTTGAACGACTCGTAGGCGTCGATGTTGGCGAAGGCCACGGTGAGCGTGCCGATCTTGGGGCGCACGTTGTTGTCGAGCAGGTGGGTGGCGGCGGTCATGCCGCAGATTTCGTTGCCGTGCGTCAGCGCGTTGATCAACACATGCGGGCCGGGCTTGCCGGACTCGAATCGATGCACGTAGTCGATGCCGACGTTGCCCTGGCGGTAGGCGGAGAGGTCGCGGGGGAGAACTTCGAGGGCGGGGGGGGATTGGGTCATGGGGCTGTTGGCGTGGGAGCGATGCGGTCCAGCAAGTTTGCTACAGGCCGGCAATCAGCGCATACCGTGTGCCTCTGCCCTGCCCCGTTCGTGTCATCACGCCCAGTTCGACCATCTCCGTGAGTTCGCGGTAGGCCGTGGCGCGCGACACGCCGGCAATGGCCACGTATTTCTCGGTGCTCATGCCACCCAGGAATCCGTCAGGACCGGCGTCGTAGAGCTTGTTCACCACCTTGCGCTGGCTTGGCGTGAGCTGCGGATGCGCCGCATCGAGCCCGGCCCAGAACCCAGCCTTCGCGCCAGCGGCCTGGATCTGCGCCAAGGTCGAGAGGCATGCCTTTTCGACACAACCGATGAACCAGCGCACCCAGGATGTGACGTCCATATGCCCTTGCGCACTCGCGGCCTGCAACTGGCCGTAGTACCCGGCACGGTCGAGCCACAGCTGCTGCGACATGCTGAACAGGCGCTGGTTGCTGCGCAGGTCCTGCGCCAACGCGAGGTCACTCAGCGCTCGACCGATGCGGCCGTTGCCGTCTTCGAAGGGATGGACCACTTCGAACCACAGGTGTGCGATGGCGCTGCGCACGATGCCATCGATTTTGGGATGTTCGCGCCCTTCCTCGAACCATTCGAGCAGCGCCTTCATCTGCGCGGGAACATCGCGCGAGGGCGGGGCCTCGTAGTGCACCGTGTCGGGCTTTCCGAGACGCGGCGTGACGATCTGCATCGGGTCTTCATGAACGCGATAGGCGCCGGTGACGATGCGCGTGATGCCGCTGCGTCCATTCGGGAAGAGCGCTGCGTGCCAGTCGAGGAGCGATGCTTCGGCCAGAGGTTCGTTCCAGCGGGCGACGGCAGCTTCAACGATGTCGAGCGTTGCCTCGGTACGGTCGTCCCTTGGAAGGCGGTTCGCCGCCGTAAGGCCAAGGCGGCGTGCCGCAGAAGCCCGCACCGAATTGACCTGCAGCGCTTCGCCCTCGATCTGCGCGGTGGCAACGGCTTCCTGCGTCCACTCGCCAAGCTGGAGCTCGGCGAGATCTACGAGTTGAAGATTGCCGGCCACGCCCAGCATTCGCCCTTGCGCAAGGCGCGCTGCCGACAGCGCGGGCTGCAGTGCCTGCGCATCGACCTCGAAGTACGGCCATTTTTCGGCTTGCCAAATCCACATGAAGCGTATTTTAGGCAAATACGCTTCAAAAATGAAGCGTATTTAGGACAAATACGCTTCAGGTACCCGAATTAACGCACCTGCTGGTAATCCACAGGCACCCACGCGTACCCCGAGCCCTCAGCCCGGATCCGTCCCAAGCCCGGGAACGGCAGATGCGCGCCGGCCACCAGATAGCGCCCCTTGGCCGCATCGGCATACGCCTTCTTGCGCTCCGCTGCGGCGGCCTTGGAATCGGTGTCGAACGAGATGGTCACCTGCGGCTGCACGAACTGCACCGAGGCCACGTGCATCAGGTCGCCCCACAGCACGAGCTTCTGGCCCTTGGACTCGACCACGTAGGTGTTGTGGCCGGGCGTATGGCCGTGGGCAGCCACGGCCTTGATGCCGGGCACGAGGTCGGCGTCGCCCTTCAGGGGCTTGAACTTGCCGGCTTCGACGTACGGGTTCAGCGACGCCTGCGCGCCCTGGAAGAAGCTCTTCATCTCGGGCGAAGCCTTCTCCAGGTTGGCCTTGCTGAGCCAGAAATCGGCGTCTTCCTGGCCGGCGTGGATGGTGGCGTTGGGAAAGGCCAGCTTGCCGTCGACGATGAGGCCGCCGACGTGGTCGCCGTGCATGTGGGTGATGAACACGTCGTCGACCTGCTCGGGCTTGTAGCCGGAGGCCAGGAGGTTGTTGCGCAGGTTGCCCAGCGTGGGGCCGAAGAGCGAGCCGGCGCCGGTGTCGATCAGCACGAGCTTGCTGCCGGTGTTGATGAGGTAGCTGTTCACCGAGGTGGGCACCAGGTCCTTCTTGAAGGAGCGGTCCAGGAGCCTGCCGACCTGCGCCTGCGTGGTGTTGGTGAGCAGCTTCTTCACCTCCAGGTCGATGGTGCCGTCGAACAATGCGGTGACCTCGAAGTCGCCGAGCATCATGCGGTAGAAGCCCGGCGCCTGGATCTTGATCTGGGGCGCGGCGGCGTGCGCCGCGAATGAAAGCATCAGCAGGCTGCCTGCCAGCGCAGCGAGGCCGCGGCGCAGCCAGTGGGTGGATTGGGTCATGGGTCTTCTTCGGGCTTGTCTTTAGAGGGGCGAAGAATAGCCCAGTCGCCCGCTCGGCCGGCTCTGCCCGCCGCGCGCCCTTGCCTGCCCCTTGCTTACCAGTTGACTTCGCGCTCCGGCGTGGCCGAGATGTGGTGAATCGACAGGTCGGCGCCGTCGTATTCCTCTTCCTGCGACAGCCGCAGGCCCATCGTGGCCTTGAGCACGCCGTACACCACTGCGCCGCCGACCAGTGCCCAGACCACGCCGATCACCGTGCCGATCAGTTGCGCCCCGAGGTTCACGCCGCCGATGCCGCCCAGCGCCTGCGTGCCGAAGATGCCGGCCGCGATGCCGCCCCAGGTGCCGCACAGGCCATGCAGCGGCCACACGCCGAGCACGTCGTCGATCTTCCATTTGTTCTGCGTGAGCGTGAACATGAAGACAAAGATCGCGCCCGCCACGCCGCCCACCACCAGCGCGCCCAGCGGATGCATCAGGTCGGAGCCGGCGCAAACGGCCACGAGACCCGCGAGCGGGCCGTTGTAGACGAAGCCGGGGTCGTTCTTGCCCAGGGCCAGCGCCACCAGCGTGCCGCCGACCATCGCCATCAGCGAGTTGACGGCCACCAGGCCCGAGATCTTGTCGATGCTCTGCGCGCTCATCACGTTGAAGCCGAACCAGCCCACGCACAGCACCCACGCACCGAGCGCGAGGAACGGAATGTTCGACGGCGGATGCGCGCTCAGCGAGCCGTCGCCGCGGTAGCGGTTGCGGCGCGCCCCCAGCAGGATGACCGCCGGCAATGCGAGCCAGCCGCCCACGGCGTGCACCACGATCGAGCCCGCGAAGTCATGGAACTCGTGGCCGGTGACCGAGGCGATCCAGGCCTGGATGCCGAAGGCCTTGTTCCATGCAATGCCCTCGTAGAGCGGATACACCACGCCGACGATCACCGCGGTGGCGATGAGCTGCGGCCAGAACTTGGCGCGCTCGGCGATGCCGCCCGAAATGATGGCCGGAATGGCCGCGGCAAAGGTCAGCAAGAAGAAGAACTTCACCAGCTCGTAGCCGCTCTTGGCCGCGAGCTCGGTGGCGCCCACGAAGAAGTGGGTGCCGTAGGCCACGCCGTAGCCGACCAGGAAGTACACGATGGTCGAGACCGAGAAGTCGACCAGTATCTTCACCAGCGCATTGACCTGGTTCTTCTTGCGCACGGTGCCCAGTTCCAGAAAGGCAAAACCGGCATGCATGGCCAACACCATGATGGCGCCGAGAAGGATGAACAGCGCATCTGCGCCCTGTTTGAGTGCGTCCATGGGAGCTTCTTGCAGTTTTTGGTTTGAATTGGTGCATCGCACCCGGATTGCCCGGAGCGATGGTGCAAGGAAGCAAAAATGGTGCCTGAAGGCTCTTTGATGGTGCGAAACGGGCCATAACGGCGCGTCCGCGCACCGGAACAGGCTGCTTTTTCAGCCGGTCTAGCCTGCGCCGGCCCGGAGCGCGTCGCGGTACCGCCGGCTGCAGGGCACGGTCGTGCCGTCGTGCATGTGCAGACGGGCATCGCCGCCGTCCAGCGGCTCGATTTCCTTGATGCGCGCCAGGTTCACCGCATGGCTTCGGTGCACGCGGACGAACCTGGCCGGGTCCAGCTGGGTCAGGAAATCGGTGAGCGTGGCGCGCAGCAGGTAGTCGTGGCCGTTGACGTGCAGGCCGACATAGTTGCCCTCGGCCTGGAGCCAGTCGATGTCGGTGGCGGCGATCAGGAATTCGCGGCGCAGCTTGCGCACGAGAAAGCGCTCCGGCCGGGTGGGTGGAGGCGGCAGGGGTGGCGGGCTTGCTTCCGGTTCGGGAGGGGCGTCGTCGGGAGCGGGCGATGACGGCAGCGGCGCTGTTTCGGGCGGATCGGACACCCCCGCCTCCGGCGCATCGAGCACCCTCGCCTCGCCCTGCAGCCGCAGCATGAACAGCCGGTAGGCCCAGATCCCGAAGACGATGGAGATGTAGACCCGCACGTCCTTCAGGTACTCGTAGCCCCACTGGCCGGTCCAGCCGCCGAAGTCGTAGCGGCTGCCCATCAGGGCATAGACCAGCGAGCGCACCGCGAACATGCCCGCCACATGCACCACGCTGATGGCCACGCTGGCCGCCACGTGTCCGGCCACGAAACGCACCCAGCGGCCCGGCATCAGCGGCGCCAGCCGGCGCTCGATGGCCACGAACACCGGGATCAACATCAGCAGCACCAGATGGCTCGATCCCTCCCAGGTGACGATTTCCCAGGTCGCGCGCGGCACGGCGCGGGCGCGGGCGTCGACCGCCGCGACCATGGTGCTGAACACGCCCTGCAGCGCCATCAGCACGATCCAGAAACCCACTTCCACGTAGCGGCGGATCGGCTCGTAGCGCTCGTACAGGTTGCGGTGGGACGCTTTCATGCCCGGGATTCTCGCCATCTGCGCGATGGCGGGGCGAATTTCGTCCCAGCGGGGCCACCGCTCGTCACAAAGGCCGGGCCATCCGTCCCGCGGGTGCGCCGCCGGGCGGTGCCGGGCCACACGATGGCCGCACTTTCTGTTTCGAGGACCCTGAAATGAACCTCCCGACTTCCCAGCCGCCACTCCCCGACGGCCACCGGCGCCACGACATCGACGCGCTGCGCGCCCTGGCCTTCCTGTTCGTGATCCTCTATCACGTGGCGATGTACTACGTGGCCGACTGGCCCTGGCACCTCAAAAGCCCGCACGCGGCCGAATGGCTGCAGTGGCCGATGCGGGTGCTGAACCTCTGGCGCATGGACCTGGTGTTTTTGATCTCCGGCGTGTCGCTCGGCTTCCTCGCCCGCCACCAGGGCACCGGGGCGCTGCTGCGCAGCCGAGGCGCCCGGCTGATGCTGCCGCTGGTGTTCGGAATGATGGTGATCGTGCCCTACCAGGCCTACGCGCAGGGCGTGGCCAACGGGCTGGTCGCGCCGGGTTTCGGCGCCTTCCTGCTGCGCTACCTGTCGATGGCCGAGCCGTGGCCCAAGCGCGCTTTCGACGGCGCGGAGTTCGGCATGACCTGGAACCACCTCTGGTATCTGCCCTACCTGTTCGCTTACACCGCGCTGATCGCTCTGACGCTGCCGCTGTGGAAATCGCCCGCCGGCCAGTGGGTGCGCCGCCGGTTCAACGCGCTGCGCGGCTGGAAGTTGCTGCTGCTGCCAGTGCTCCCGCTGCTCGCATGGACGGTGCTGCTGGCCCCGCACTTTCCGCCCACGCACAACCTGGTGCGCGATTTCTACCTGCACGCCATCTACCTCACCGTGTTCCTCTACGGCTACTGGATGGGCGTGGACACAGGCATCTGGAAGGAGCTGGAGCGGCTGCGGCGGGTGTCGCTGGTGCTGGCGGTCGTGGCGATCGGCACGTTCATCGCGCTGCGGGTCGGCGCGGGGAGATCGGCCCCCGGCCTGCTCATGGACCTGCTGCGCACGCTCTATATGTGGCTGGCCATCGCAACCATCCTGGGCCACGGCCACCGCCACCTGAACCGCCCGTTGCCCTGGCTGCGCTGGGCCAACGAGTCGGTCTACCCGTGGTACGTGCTGCACCAGACGCTGATCATCGTCGGCGTGACCGTGCTGGCGCCGCTCGCGCTCGGCCCGGTGCTGGAGCCCGCGCTGCTGGTGGCGCTGACCATCCTCGGCTGCTGGCTGCTGACCGACGGGCTGATCCGCCGCGTCAACTGGCTGCGGCCGTTGTTCGGGTTGAAGCTCAGGCGGCGGGCTTCGGCTGAAGCTCTTCCGCCGCAATCGGAACCAGGATGGCGTTCCCCGTCGCCACGAGCTTGAGCGCATCCTCGCCTTTGCCTTCTGGTTGCGCATAGAGCTCCGCCACGACGAACACTTGCTTGCGCCCCGCCTTCACCACCCGCCCGCGCGCCACGAAGGCGCGCCCGATGGCGGGCGAGATGCAGTTGACCGAGAAGTGCGAGGCCAGCACGTGGCCCGCCTGCGTGGCGGCCGCATAGCCGCTCACGGTGTCCAGCAGCGCGGCGATCATGCCGGCGTGCAGGAAGCCGGCGTACTGGCCCATGTCTTCCTCGCGCCAGTTCATGCGCAGCTCGGCTTCGCCGTCGGCGGCCCGATGGACTTCGAAGCCGGCCCAGCGGTTGAACGAAGCGGTGCGGTTGAGGGCCTGGATGGTGTCGAGCATGGCGGTTCTCCTTGGAGCGGAATGGGTTGGTGGTGTGGACGAATCCACTCTACGAACCGGCGCCTGCGCGCGTCGTCGCGCGCGTGACCGGGAGCGTCGTTGCGGTTGCATTGGCGACAGCCGCCATCGGCGCGAAATATTTCTCGCGGCGTCTTAACCCCGTTGAGCGAGCCCGGCCGTATGAGTGGAGGTCAACCCACTCACTCTCGAAGGCTCTTCCATGAAAGCACCCTCCTCCGCCCTCCTGCTCCGCGCCACCGTCGTCGCAGCCACCTGGCTGGTCCTGAGCGCGAGCGCCCAGGTGCCGCCTCCGGCTCCGTCCGACTCGCGCATCACCCAGGTCAAGGTCTACCCCGGCAGCGCCACGGTGGAACGCGTGGCGCGCGTGGCGGCCGGCAGCCGCTCGGTCACCTTCGCGTGCCTGCCGGCGGGGCTGGACGTGCAGAGCCTGCAGGTGTCGGCCGATGCGTCGGTGCGCGTGGGCGAGACGTCGGTGCTCAACGAGCAGCGCGAGCTTTCGGCGCGCTGCGCCACCAGCGCGCTCGACGGCCGCATCCGCGAACTCGAAGACCAGAAGGCCGCGTTGCAGGCCGAGAGCGATGCGCTGGGCATGGTGACGGGCTACCTCAAGGGCCTCTCGGGCGGAGATTCATCACAAGGCGCCCGCGCGCCGATGGACGCGCGCAACCTCGCCGCGGTGACCGACGCGATGCGCCGCACCGGGCAGGACTCGCTGCTGAAACAGCACCAGCTCGCGCGCAAGCAGAGCGACATCGACCGCCAGCTCAACCCGCTGATCGCCGAGCGCAAGCGCTCCCAGGGCAACGGCGCGCAGGTGGTGGCCGTGACGGTCACGCTGGCCGCCAGCGCCGATGCCGAGGTGAAGCTCAGCTACCAGGTCAACGGCCCCGGCTGGACGCCCACTTACCGCGCGCTGCTCGACACCACCATGCGCAAGGTTCGCATCGAGCGCCAGGCGCTGGTGGCGCAAGCGACGGGCGAAGATTGGCGCGGCGTGAAGCTGGTGCTCTCCACCGGCCAGCCACGCCGCGAAACCACCGGCCGCACGCCGGGCGCATGGCGCATCGGCATCGAGCCGCCGCCGCAGCGCGCGCGGGCCGACATGGCCTACATGATGGCCCCGGCGCCGGTCGCGGCGGGCACACCGCCTTCAGGGGAATTGGCCATGGAGCGGCGCGCACCGCTGTTCGACGTGAGCGTGTTCGACAACAGCTTCGCCACCGAATTCTCTGTACCGCAGAGCATCGACGTGCCCTCCAACGGCCAGCGCGTGACGATGGCGCTCGGCCAGTACGAGGACACGGCGAAGCTCGCCTCGCGCACCAGTCCGCGCGTGGATGCGAGCGCCTTCCTGGTCGCCGACCTCGCACAGCCCACGGGCGTGTGGCCGGCCGGCCCGATGCAGCTCTACCGCGACGGCAACTTCGTCGGCAATGGCCAGTGGACGGCACCGAGCGATGCGCGCCTGACGCTCTCCTTCGGCCGCGACGAGCTGGTGCGCGTGCAGGCCGAGCCCGAAAAAGACAACCAGGGCACGGGCGGCTTCGCAGGCACGCGCGCCGAGCGCAAGGTGCAGCGCGCCTACGTGGTCGAGAACCGCCACCGCACGCCGATCGCGGTGCAGGTGCTCGAAGCGGCGCCGGTCTCGGTCGACGAGCAGGTGCGCATCGCCTCGCAGTTCTCGCCGCAGCCCGGCGAGCTGGCGTGGAACAAGCAGCCGGGCCTGGCGATGTGGAGCTTCGACCTCGACGCAGGCAAGACCGCGCGCGTGGCGGCCGACTACACGATCAGCTATCCGAAGGACGCACGCTTGCAGATGCGCTGAGCACTGAACGCGGGTGCGTTCAGAAGTCGAACTTGGCCGACACCTCGAAGGTGCGGCGCGGCGCCAGCAGCACCTGGCTGGTGGCGCGCCCCACCCAGGTGGCGTAGAGCTTGTCGGTCAGGTTGCGCACGCGGAAGCTGAGCAACGCGTTCTTCAGCCGGTAGCTCACTGCCGCATCCATGGTGGTGTAGCCGTTGATGCGGATCTGGTTGGCGGTGTCGGTGAACATGTGGCCGGTGCGGTTGAGCGACACGAAGTACTCGAGCTTCGAGTTGTCGGGCCGGTAGGTCGCAAAGACGTTGGCCACGCGCTCGGGCACGTTGGGCGGCGTCTTGCCCACGCGCGAGACGTTGCCGGCCTCCACCAGCGTGTCGAAGCGCGCATCGAGCGCGGCGAGGTTGCCTGCCAGCGTCCATTCGCGCGTGGGCTTCCACACGGCGGAGAGTTCGAGGCCCCGCGACGACTGGCGCCCGTTGTTCACCGTGTTGGCGGCGTTTGCCGGATCGCGCGACAGCACGTTGTCGAGCTCGATCTTGTAGACCGCCGCGGTCCACTCCAGGTTCGCTTCGGGCAGGCTCTGCTTGAAGCCCACCTCGGCCTGCTTGCCGCGCGACATCGGAAATGCCGCGTTCGATGCCGACAGGAGGAAGAGCGAATTCACCGGCAGCGTGGCGTTGGTGTACTGCGCGTAGATGCTCGACTGCGGCGTGATGTCGTAGACCGCGCCGAGACGGCCCGAGGTCGAACGGTAGCTGCTGCCGAAGCGCGTGTTGCTCCCCAGGTTCAGGTCGGTGACGGCGCGGGCTACCTCGGTGCGGTCGTGGCGCAGCCCCCCAACCAAGGTGAGGTTGCGGACGGGCTTGAGCGCGTCTTCGACGAAGACCGAACTGACCCGCACCTTGGTGTTCATGTCGGTCCGGTTGCCGCCGCCCACGCTGAGCGCCGGGTCGTCGTTGAAGAAGCCCACGTAGGGATCGAACACCGGCACCCGCAGCAGGCTCGCCGTGCCCGCGCTGCTGTTCGAGAAGCGGCGCTGGCTGCCGAAGCGCGTCTCGCTGTATTCGCCGCCGACGACGAGGCGGTTGTCCATGCCGCCGATCGTGCCCTTGTGCGTGGCGTCGATGCGGTCGAGCCAGAAGTCCTGGTCGTGCGTGATCAGCGTCTGGTCGCGCGCGATGCTGGACGGCGCCACGAAGGTGGCGCTCTCGGAATTGCGGAAAACGCGGTTCGACTTGTTGGCCGAGAACTCGTTGCGCCACGACCAGCCGCCGTCGAGCTGGCCCGTGAGGCGCGCGCGCAGCCAGTAGGTTTCCGAGGAGTTGTCGTCGTCCAGCACGTTGTAGTTGGTGCGCGTCATTCGCCGGTCGATCACGCGGCCGTCGGGCGTGCTCACCACGTTCGTCGGCTGCGTCGCGAAGCTGCGCGGCACGAGCGGCGTGCCCCAGTAGGCGTCGTTGTTGTCGCGCAGGTAGTCGAAGGAAAGGTCCAGCTTCACCGAACCGCCGAGGTCGAGCGCCAGGCCGCTGGTGAAGTGGTCGATGCGCTCGCCGTTGCGGTCGATGGTGCCGACCTTGCTGTCGTTGCGGCTGTAGTCGATGCGGTAGGCGCTGGCATCGCCGAGCGCGCCGCCGAAGCCGAAGGCCGCGCGCGTGGAGCCGTAGCTGCCGTACGAGAGCAGCGCCTCCTTGTGCGGGTTGTCGCGGTCGGGCCGCTTGGTCACGAAGTTGACGACGCCGCCGATGGCGCCCTCGCCGTCGAGCACCGAGGCCGGGCCCTTCAGCACCTCGATGCGGTCGTAGTTCCAGGTGTCCTGCACGCGATTGACGACGCCCGCGCCGGAGCTGCGCACGCCGTCGTAGAGGTACATGAGGCTGGTGAAGCCGCGCGTGGAGAGCGTCGTCGGCGACGACGGCGGGCCACCGCCCGACAGGCCCGCCATGCCGCGCAGCGCTTCGCTGAAGGTGCGCGCGCCGCGCTGCTGGATCGCGTCCTGCGACAGGATCTCGACGGAGGCCGGCGTCTCGCGCACCGAGAGGCCGAGGCGCGAAGCGGTGCCGCTCGACTCCTCGAGGTGCAGGCTGTTGGCATCGCGGCTGCCTTCGACGGTGATGGCGCCGAGCTCTGCACTGCTGCCGCCGCTGGTGTTGCCTTGAGCGTACGCTGCCTGGAAGGCCGTGACGGCGGCGACCGCCATGGCCGTGCGGGTGAACTGGATCATTGGACTGTCTGGTTGGAACGAAACGAAAAACCGGAAGGAACGATGCGCTGCGCTAGGCCACGGAGAAGCGCCGCAGCCGCCACGCCGCAAGGCCGAACAGCAGCAGGCTCGGCACGAGCAGCTGCAGCACCGCCAACGCGGCCTGGCCGCGCATGAGGCCTGCGGGCTCCTCTTGCCAGGCGAAGGCCGGGATGCGGTCGAACTCGGCGGGCGTGAACGCATCGCGCGCATCGATGCGCGGAAAGAAGAAGGCCTTCCACGCCTCGTGGTGCGCCACCGTCTGCGCCTCGAAGCGCGCATGGCGCCGCACGCCGTTGCCGGCCAGCGCGGTCATGCCTTCGTAGGCGACGGCGGCGGGCGACACCATGCCGAAGCGGCCGAGCAGCTGCTGCTGATGCGCCTGCTGCGCGTCGAAGCGGTCGAGCGCGGGACGGATCGCGTCATCGACCTCGCGCTCGATCTTGTAGTTGGCCAGCGCGCGGCCGGCGATCTCGATCTTGCCGTTGCGCGGCACGAGGATCGCGCCATGGCCCACGTGCTGGTACTCGGTGCCCAGCAGGTCCTGGTAGCGCTTCATCGCCTCGGCCGTGACCACGCGCTGGTGCGTGGCGAGCTCGGTGCGTGACGGCGCCGGCGCGGCCCGCGTGACGGCGAGGTTGAGCAGCACCGGCGCCACCAGCACCAGCATCACCCACGCGATGACCAGCACCATCGCATTGGTCGCCGACGAAGCGCCGAAGGCATTCACCGCCACGACCAGCGCGAACCAGAACAGCGCATAGGCGCCCACGAGCAGCGCCCACCAGAGCGTCGCGCTGCCTGCGCCACCAGCGAAGCCTGCATGGCGCGCGATCCACAGCACCGCCACGGGCAGCAACACGGCCGGACCCAGCAGCACCGCAGCACGCACCGTGAGCTTGCCCGCGAGCAGCGTGCGCAAGCGCAAGGGCTGCGACAGCAGCAGGCGCAAGGTGCCGTTCTCGCGCTCCGCCGACAGGAGGTTGTAGCTGAGCGCAAAGATCAGGAGCGGCAGCAAATACACGATGACAAAGGCCAGGTCGAAATGCCCGCTCAGCAGGTGCCACGGGTTCTCGATGTCGCTCGGGTTCATGAACACGACGCGGCTCTGGTTCGTGACCTTGTACTGGCTCGGGAACAGGTCGCTCTGCCCCAGCGCGACCGGGCCCAGCGGCGCGGTCGGCAGCAACGCGTGCTGGCCGCCGTAGCCGCTCGCCATGCGCGAGGGATCGGCCGGGTTCTCGAACGGCGTGGGCTGCGCGGTGCCGGCGAGGATGGCTTCGAGCTGCACGCGCTGCGCCACGCGCGTGTCGCGATCGGCCTGTGCGACGGCCGCCTGTGCGCGGTCGCGTTTGGCGGTCTGCAGCAGGCCGTTGCCGAGCGCATAGGCCACGAGCAGCAGGAACAGCGCACCAACGACCCAGAAGCCGCGCTCGGCGAGCATCAAGCGGATTTCCTGGCGCATCACGGCCAGCAGACGGCGGCCTTGGGGAGGATGGATGGACATGGGTTGCATCCCCTCTCAGAGCGCGCGCTGGCGCACGGTGGCGAAGGCCGCGAACGCCGCGGCGATCAGCAGGCCGACGCACAGCACGGCCAGGCTGCGCGCCTGATGCCACAGCGCCCACCCCACGCCCGGCGAGTGGTAGTCGAACGGCGGCACGGTGGCCCAAAGGTCGGGCGTGGCCTGGTAGGAGAAGTGGCGGTCGCCCAGCGGATCGGCATGCACCACGAGGTCCTTGCTCATCAGGTCCTGGATGTTGCGGCGATGCAGTTCGGCCGCGGTCGTGAAGCGGCGATGGTGCGAGAAATCGGTGCCCGCCATGCCCATCGAGAAGCTGCGGATCGCGAGGATCGGCAGCACGAGGCCGCTCCATTCCTGCACGGTCTGCTGCTGTTCCCAGGTGTCCCAGAGGCGGCCGTAGTGGCGGTCGTACACGGGGTACGAGGCCTGGTCGTCCAGACGCAGCGCGATGCCCCATTTGCTGAGCGGCACGTCGCGGCCCCAGCGCTCGGTGGTGCCGAAGTTCTCTTGCCAGACCTTGTTCGACACGGCCTTGAGTTCGGCGCCGAGTTGCTGGTTGAACTCCAGCCGCGTCGGGCTCGGGAACCAGGTGCGCGACAGCTCGGAGAGCACGCGCGGCGCCATCACGGCCTGCCCGATCCACAGCGCGAGCAGCACGGTGATGGCCGTGCGCGAGGTGGCCGACATCGCCGACACGCCCAGCACGAGGAATACGAAGATGCCGAGGTACACGGCGTAGCCGAATCCCCATGCGGCAAGGCGCAGCAACGCGTCGATGCGCTCGCCCTGCTCCGCGCCCGCGGCCACCGCGATGGCCGCGACGATGGCGGCCGGCACGAGCAGCACCGCGAGCGATGCCGACAGCGCCAGCGCCTTGCCGGCCAGGAGCCGCAGTGGCGACACGCCCAGGCTCAGCGTCTGCCGCAAGATGCCCTGCTCGCGCTCGCCGGCAAACGCGTTGAAGCCGAGCACGATCACCAGCAGCGGCCCGAGCACTTGCAGGATCCAGCCGACCGAGAGGTTGCCGAAGCGCTGCAGCCCGGTCGCGTCCTGCGCGGCATTGAACTTCACCTCGCTCTGCCGGTGCGCCTGCAGCCACACGGTGCTGCCGATGAAGGGATTGATGCCCGAGTCGACCATCGACAGCGGTGGCTCGGGCTTGAAGGCATGCATGCCCTGGTGGGCCGCGTCGTGCGGATGGCGCTTGTCCTGGTGCAGCCAGTCGCGGTAGTCCATGGCCTGCGCGGCAACCTGCTCGGCGTGGGCGCCCTGCTGGTGCGCCCAGCCCACGGCGAGCGCGGTGAAGAGCAGCATCACCACGAGTCCGCCGGCCCAGTACAGGCGGCCGTCGCGCAGGCGTTCGAGAAATTCGCGTCGTGCGATCCAGTTCAGCAGCATGTTCAGGCTCTCATGTGCTGGAGGTAGAGCGACTGCAGATCGGTGTGCGCGATCTGCGCTTCCCCGTCGAGGCTCTCGACGAGGCGACCGCGCTTCATGATGCCGACGCGCGTGGCGGTCTGCTGCGCGTGGAACAGGTCGTGCGTGGTGGTGAGCACGGCCACGCCGGTGTCGGCGGCGCGGCGCAGCAGGTCGGAGAACTCGGCGGCGGCGTGCGGGTCGAGCCCCGAGGTGGGCTCGTCGAGCAGCAGCGCCTTGGCCTCCTTGGCAATCGCCACCGCGATCCACACCTTCTGCCGCATGCCTTTCGAATAGGCCGAAACGCGCTTGTCGGCGGCCGCGTGGTCGAGCCCCACCTCGGTCATCAGCTCGAGCAGGCGCGTGCGCGGCAGCTCTCGGCCGAGCGCGAGACCGGCGAAGAAGCGCAGGTTCTCCAGGCCCGAGAGCGTGCCGTACAGCGTGACCTGCTCGGGGATGTACGCCACGTCCTGCTTGGTCGCCACCGGATGGCGGGTGACGTCGACGCCGTTGATCTCCACCGTGCCGCTCGTCGGCGCGATGAAGTTCAGGAACAGGTTGATGGTCGTCGTCTTGCCCGCGCCGTTCGCGCCCAGCAGGCAGTAGATGTCGCCGCCGCGGATGTCGAGGTCGAGACGGTCGAGTGCGGTGTGCGTGCCGTACTGTTTGGTGAGGCCGATGGCTCGGAGCATGGACAGGTTTCCGGTTGGAGAAAAAGACGCGCGCAGGCTTGCGGCAGCGCGGTTGCGCCGATGCGATTCTGTCGGGTCGTGGGGCGAGGGTCGGCGGGCTGCGCGGATCGGGGCGCCCGTCTTGTCGTCAGCGCAGGTTCAGCGCTTGTTCTTGTTCTTCGCGCCGCCCTGGCGCGCCTTGAAGCGCG
Source organism: Variovorax sp. ZS18.2.2 (assembly GCF_024701975.1). GTDB lineage: Bacteria > Pseudomonadota > Gammaproteobacteria > Burkholderiales > Burkholderiaceae_C > Variovorax. The sequence goes on along the minus strand of NZ_JANLNM010000002.1, from coordinate 299,067 downwards.
GGTTGGACTTGCAGATCACGTAGGTGCGGCCGCGCCGGGTCACCACCTGGCAATCGCGGTGACGCTTCTTTGCTTCCTTGAGCGAGGACAGGACTTGCATAGGGTCGTTCCGAAAAGTTGGGACCCGCGACTATACGTTATTGAGAATTCATTCTCAATAACAGCAAAAAGCTGACCGCCACCTGTCGCGTCAGTGCGCCTTGTGCCCGCTCGCCTTGCCGCCCGCATCCACGCAAGCCGCGCACAGCCCGTGCAGCGTCACCTCGTGGCTCTTCACCTGGAAGCCCTTGGGCGCGAGCTCATCCATCGGCCCCGGACACGCATGCAGCAGGAACACCTGGCCGCAGCCGGAGCAATGAAAGTAGTGATGGTGGTGGTCGGCCTCTTTGCCGTCGTGGTGCGCATGACGGTGCGCGGCGGGCTTGCAGGCCACCTCGTAGCGTGCCGGTTCGCCCGGCAGCTCGACCTTCGCGATCTCGCCGTCGGCGAGCAGCAGGGAGACCTGGCGGTACACGGTGGAGAGGCTGATCTCGGGGACGATCTCGCGAGCGTGCTCGAGGATTTCCGGTGCGGTCAATACGCGACCGGCGTCGCTGAAGGCGGAGAAAACGGCGTTGCGCTGGCGCGTGAGGCGTTGCATGTTTCGATGATAGTGGGCGAGCCCTTTCCGGTCAGCGCCGGGGGCCAATCGTCCGCGCGCAGAGGGCGAAGAGCGCCAATGCGAACGCCACTGCGCTGGCCACGGCACGCCACAGGTTCGCGGCATTCCATCGCGCGCGCGTCTGCGCCCAGTCGGACGGCAGCGCGCGCGGGTCCCACGACTCGGTGTATGCGTTGAGCGGCAGGTTGACCTGCGCGGTGAACACCACGATACCCAGCGCATAGAGCACGCCGGCCGCGCCCAGGCACCACCACCAGCGCGCGCGCCATTGCGGCCAGGCCGTCAGCATGGCCAGCGCGCAAAGCAGCGGCGGGCCGAAGAAGAAGCTGAAGAACATCGCATGCCGCACATTGCGGTTCAGGCTGGACTGCACCATCGCGTAGGTGCTGCCGTCCATCTGCAAGGTCGCGAAGTTGACGTTGGCGCTGTAGGTCCAGAAGAAGCCGGCCATCAGGCCCAGCCAGAAGATGGCGAGGCCGTGCAGGCCGAGTTGCAGCGCGGTCGACGAGAAACGGAACATGGCGCCCCCTTCGAGGAAAGCCCCACTGTCCCAGCGTCTTCGACGGCGCGCCTTAACTGTCGATAAGTTTCATGCCGGCGCGCAACCGCGACAGCGAGACGTCGGTCATGCCCAGGTACGACGCCAGGTGCCGCAGCGGAATGCGCTGCGTCCATTCGGGCCGCTCGCGCAGCAAGGCTTCGTAGCGCTCCCGCGCGGTGCACTGGAGAAAGACCTGCTCGCGCCGCATCTTGTCGTCGAGCAATCCGGCCAGCGCGTGCAACTGCAGCGCGGTCCACGACGGCAGGCGCGCAACCGCAGATTCGAGCGCGGCATACGGAAGACACCAGACCGTGGCCGGCCCCAGCGCCGCGATGAAGAAGGCCGCGGGCTCGCGCCGCAGCACCTCGGTCACGGGCCAGATGAACGCATCCTCGGCGTGGAAATTCTTGTTCGACTCGCGACCTTCGCTGTCGATGTAGAAGAGCCGCAGCAACCCCTGCTCGACCCAGAAGGCGTACTGCCAGGGCGCACCCGCGGCGAGCAGCGTGGCATTCGCGTCCAGCGACACGCGGTGCGCCTGGCCAGCCAACGCGGCGAGTGCATCGGACGGCAGCTCAGGGAAGCGGTGCGCGAGCGCGCGCATCCAGGCACGGCCCGCGCTGTCGCCTGAAGAGTGATCCGAAGCCGAAGGCAAGGCGCCCGTCCGATGCGCTGCCAGTTGCTACGCCAGGACGTTCTGGCCGATGCGCCGGGCCTCGGTGGCCAGCGCGTCGTGGTCGCCCTGCACGAACTGCCGCACGAGGCCGGCTACATCGGCGCGCTCGTGAATCTCGAAGCTGAGTTGCTGTGTTTCCTTGGAGAACCAGCCCTTCTTCATTTCGCGGCTGAAGCTGCACTGGTAATAGTGCAACTGCTCATGGAAGACACCTCTGATGCCGAACTGCACCTTCATGTCGTCGCTGCACAAGACCAGCGCGGGCAACGGACCTTCCTGATGGACCAGCCAGGCAGCCATGATCTCGTTCCACGGCACGGCATCGAGTTGGCGCAGGAACTCTTCGGCATCGGTGGGCTTGCGCTCGTGTTCCTGCGCGCTCAGTTGCTTCAGGTACGCGGCAACGCTCACCAGTCCCGGGAAGTCTTCCGAATCGGTATCGAGACCGCCCTGGCGAAAGAAAAAGAAACTCGGCATCAGGTGTTTTCCTCCGGAGCGGTTTCGGTCTTTTGCTTGCCCTTCTTCCCACGCGCCGCCTTCTTAGCCGCGCGCTCGGCATCGATGCGCTGCCCTTCGGCCAGCCACTGTGCGAACTCTTCAGGCGTCTCGAGCGTCACGCGCCCGAGGTTGCCCGCACGGAACTCGTGCATCACGATCTCGGCCGCCTTCTGCAGGTTGACCTTGCCCTTGCCCAGCAGCGCGCCGCGCTTGCGGCCGATGGTGTCGAGCACGTCCTCGTCCTTCATGCCAGCGATGGTCGCGGCATCGAGTTCGACCAGCTTGAAGCGCGCGGCAATGCCTTCGGCGTAGTGCCCCTTGAGGTAGTTGAGCAGCTCCAGCGCCACTTCTTCCTCGTCGAAGGCGTTGCGCCCCACCGCCCCGCTGGCCGCGAGGTTGTAGCCGCTCTTGGGCACCACGATGCGCGGCCACAGCATGCCGGGCGTGTCCCACAGGTAGAAGTCGTCGGCCAGCGTGATGCGCTGCTCCAGCTTGGTGATGCCGGCCTCGTCGCCGGTCTTGGCCTTGCGACCGCCGGTCAGCGTGTTGATGAGGGTGGACTTGCCCACGTTCGGAATGCCGCAGATCAGCACCCGCATCGGCTTGGCCATGCCGCCGCGGTTGGGCGAGAGCTCGTGGCAGGCCTTCACGATCTGCTGCGCGGGCGTGGTCAGGCTCGCATCGAGCCCGATGGCGCGCGTGGCGGGCAGCGCGTTGTAGTGCGCGAGCCAGAGCGCGGTGCGCGCGGGGTCGGCCAGGTCCTGCTTGTTGAGCACCTTGAGCGTCGGCCGGCCGGCCGTGAGTTCGGCCAGCATCGGGTTGGCGCTGGAGCCGGGCAGGCGCGCGTCGAGCAGCTCGATGACCACGTCGATGTCCTTCACCCGCTCGGTGATGGCCTTCTGGGTCGTGTACATGTGCCCGGGGAACCACTGGATCGCCATCGATGGATGCTCTTTCTGTCGCGCTGTCTGGAGGGGGTTTTGCGGGGGCCTGGCCTGGAGGCCGGACGCGCATTGTGAACCGGGAACCTGAACGGCTCCCGAACGCTATCTTTTTTATAGCCATTAGGGCTTGTTCTGCCTTCGTCCGCCCAGGCTTCGCCCCTAGAATCCGCGCGCTGCGCCCCCGCAGCCATTCCAACAAAACCCCGAGGGAAATCCATGCTCAAGCGCCTTGCCGCTGCCGCCCTGCTGGCAGTCACCGTCGTGCCCGTGTCCGTCGTCCATGCCCAGCGCCCTTCCCCGCCGCCCGGCCCGCTGACCAGCGGCTTCCTGTGCTGCAACATGCGCACCTACGGCGACTCGATCAGCGACATCAACTACGACGAGCAGGGCACGAGCATCGTAGCCGTGGGCACGCCAGCGCGCATCACGGCCTACGACTTCCGCTTTTTCAACCTCGATCTCGCGGGCAAGCCGCAGCGCATCAAGAACGACTACAGCCGCAACCTCACGCTGATCGACTTCGCCAAGCGTTACGTGGTCACCGAAGATCCGAAGCAGAAAATGGCGGCCTTCCCACCCGCGGTGAGTGCCGCGATCCGCGCCGGCAAGGTGATGCCCGGCATGACGCGCGAGCAGGTGCTCATGGCCATCGGCTACCCCGTGGCGAGCGAGAACCCGAGCCTCGATGCACCCGTCTGGCGCTACTGGCGCGACAGCTGGTCGGAGTACCAGGTGAACTTCGACGACAAGGGCCTCGTGAAGGCCGTGGTGGGCGACCCCGTGGCGCTCAGCCGCGTGCTGGCTGCGACACCTTAAGTTCTCTCCGGATTGCGCGTGCGTGGCACACGCGCGCAATCCCCTAGAGGGTTATGCATCGCGGGGGGCTGCTCCGCCCCTATGATTTGACCGAGTGCGGCGCCAGCGGCGTCGGTCGAATCGAAACTTTTCTGATGGAGTGACCGCGATGAAACCCGTCTCCGAACTGCTCAAGCGCCACGACTCCGCCGCCTGGCGCACGGCGCCCGACACCAGCGTGTTCGATGCGCTGGCCACGCTGGCCCATTTCGAGGTCGGCGCGCTCATGGTGATGGACGGCGAAAAGCTCGTGGGCTTTCTCTCCGAACGCGACTACACCCGCAAGGTCGCGCTGCAGGGCAAGAACTCCAAGGAGATGAAGGTCTCGGAGATCATGACGCCCGACGTGATGACCGTCACCCCGCAAACCCGCACCCGCGCCTGTATGGCGCTGATGAGCCAGCGCAAGTTCCGCCACCTGCCGGTGGTCGACGGCGACAAGGTGGTGGGCATGATCTCGATCCAGGACCTGATGGACGACATCATCAGCGAGCACGAGCAGACGATCGACCAGCTGACCAGCTACATCCAGAGCTGAGCCATTCCCTGTATTGCGGACCCTGCCCGGCGCGTGGGTAGGGAATAGACCTACGCACGGCACGGCGCCCAAGGGCGCACAGTGGGCTTTCGTTCATCCATCCAGCAGGGACATTGCATGCAGATTCAGGTCAACACGAGCAACGGTATCGAGAACAAGGACACGCTGGAACGCTGGGCCGACACCGAGATCAAGCAGCACCTCTCCCGTTTCGTCGAAGACGTGACGCGCGTCGAGGTGCATCTGAGCGACGAGAACCACGACAAGGCCGGCGGCGGCGACAAGCGCTGCGTGATGGAAGCGCGCCTTGCCCACCACCAGCCGCTGGCCGTCACGCAGCACGGCAACACGCTCGACGAGGCCTTCCGCGGCGCGGCCGACAAGCTCAAGCGGCTGCTCGACAGCACGCTGGGGCGCCTGAACAACCACCGCGACCGCGATTCGATCCGCAAGGACAGCGGCTTCGTCGCGGAATAGCAGCGAGCGAGCGTTCAGGGCGTCTTGCGCCGTTTCGGCGGCGCGGCGCGCGGCGTGTCCGCAGGAATCAGCGGCGGGCGGTGGCCGCTCGCCATCCACGCGTCGTAGAAGTCGATCTTGCGATCGACCAGCGTGAGCGCCCTCTTCCAGTCGGCTATCGTTTCGGTCACGCGCGTGCGGTGCGCGGCGAGCATGTCGCGACGCTGCTGCAGCGTGGCCTTGCCCTGCAGCGCGAGCGCGGTGTATTCGCGCATCTCGGCAATCGACATGCCGGTGCGGCGCAGGCGCTCCATCAGGTCCAGCCAGCCGACGTGCAGCTCGCCGTAGAGGCGCCGGCCGCCGTCGTCGCGCGCCACGCCGGGCACGAGGCCCTGCGTCTCGTACCAGCGGATCGCGTGCACCGTGCGGCCGGTGCGGGTGGCCAGTTCGCCGATGTGGAAGGGCGTGCCCTTCACCACCGGTGCGGCCGGTGCAGTTGGTGCGTCAGCCGGCATGCGCGGCCACCGGCGGCGCTTCGAGCGCCTGCTGGACCAGTGCAGTGTCGAAGTACTCGGTCAGCTCTTTCACCTTGCCTCCTTCGAGTCGGTAGACGTAGCAGTAGCGGTTGTTGTAGCGCTTGCCGGCCTTGGTGGGCACGTCGCCGCTGAACAGCACCACCACCCGGTCGCCCTCGGCAATGATGCGCTCGGTCTTGCTCGCGTAGGGCGCAGCGAACTGCGCGAACAACGGCTTGATCAGCTCCTCTCGGATGGCCGCCTTGCCCGCGTAGGTGCGCGACCAGGGCGTTGTGCCTTCCAGCGTCCAGCTGGCGTCGTCGGCCAGGCTGTCGATGAAGGCCTGGCCGTTGCCCTTGTCCAGCTCGGCGTGGATGTGCTGGACCAGGGCCTTGTTGTAGCTCGTGTTCATGGCTTTTTCCTTGGCAATTGAATGAACCGGAAGTCCCGGTGAATTCATTGGAAATGCTCGAGTGCGCTCTAGGTCAAGCGCCATGAACGAGTGCGTCGGTTCAGCCTCTCTTGGCGTTCGCCATCGCCTTGGCGACTTCGTTGCTGCCCTGGGCGGTGCCGGACTGCGGCACGGTCTCGCCTTCGCGAGAAGTCACTTCGGCCAACCGCGCAGCCAGCTGTTCGGGTGCATCGGGGCCGCCGCCCAGCCACACGCCCTGCGTCAGCGTGATGTGCGCCGCCTCGAAGACGCCGGCGCCCGCGCACAGCACCGTGCGGTTGGGCGCGTCCTGCGCGGCCAGCACCAGCATCGCGGGCACCACCGCGTCGGGCTGGAAGGCCTCGAGCATCTCCTTGGGGAACAGGTCCTCGGTCATGCGGGTGGCGGCGGTGGGCGCGAGGCAGTTCACGCGGATGTCGTTCTTCGCGCCCTCGATGCTCAGCGTCTGCATCAGGCCCACGAGCGCGAGCTTGGCGGCGCCGTAGTTGCTCTGGCCGAAGTTGCCGTACAGGCCCGAGGACGAAGTGGTCATCACGATGCGGCCGTACTTCTGTTCGTTCATGAGCGCCCAGACGGCCTTGGTGCAGTTCACCGCGCCCATCAGGTGCACGTCGACCACCAGCTTGAAATCGGCGATCTCCATCTTGGCGAAGCTCTTGTCGCGCAGGATGCCGGCGTTGTTGACCAGGATGTCGACGCGGCCCCAGGCGTCCACCGCCTGCTGCACCATGGCCTGCACGGCCTCGAAGTCGGTCACCGATGCGCCGTTGGCAATCGCCTCGCCGCCGGCCGCCTTGATCTCGTCGACCACCGCCTGCGCCGCGCTCACCGAGCCGCCGGAGCCGTCGCGCGCGCCGCCCAGGTCGTTGACCACCACCTTGGCGCCGCGCGCCGCCAGGGCCAGCGCATGCTGGCGGCCGAGGCCCCCGCCCGCGCCGGTCACGATGGCCACGCGGCCCTTGAAGTCGATGCTGTTGCTCATGAGTCGCTCTCTGCTGCTTTCGTTGGGGAGTTGTTTGCGCCTTGCCGCTGTGCGGCAGCGTGGCGTTTTACCCCAGAAGAGCCTCGCGGCGCCGCCCGGGGCGCGCGGCCCCAGTCACCCACGCGTCACCGGTGCATCACCGCTCCGGTGGGCGCACGGTGGCGCAGTACGCCACCAGCTGGTCGAGTTCGGCCGATTTGTCGAAGAAGGCGTCGGCACCCAGCTGCGTCGAGCGATCGCGCATGTCGGCCGTGGCGTAGTTGCTGAGCACGATCACCTTCTGGTGCGGCGAGCGGTTGCGGCAGGCGTTGATCACGCCCAGCCCGTTGCCCCGCTTGAGGAACAGGTCGACGATGGTCAAATCCCAGCCGTCGCGGTGGCGGCCCAGCCAGTCGACGGCTTCTTCCTCGGTGCTGGCACAGGCCACGACCTCGGCATCGGCCAGGTCCTCCAGGAATCCGGCGAGGTTCTCGCGGATCACGGGACTGTCCTCGACGAGGTAGGCCTTGAAAGTCATGGTGAAACCGACGAGGCCGGATGGGCTGGAGGAGCTGGATTTACGCGGTGCATGGAGTCATCCTCGCAGCGCCCGGCCTGCATGCGGTGGGCCATGCAGGCCAATGCCTGTAGGCCATCCGCCACCGCGCCTGTCGTCCATGGATGTCGGACCGCGAACCTTATTCCTGTGCCGGCGGCCGCTTCCCGAGGCCGACGCCGGCCGTCGGTAGCATCGGAAGACCCTGTCGCGCGGCCGCTGCCTCCTGCACCGCCATCGCACGCGCGAAACCCGCGCGCGAACTCAGGCGCTGCCAGTAGCGCCGCACCGCCGGGCCCAGGCGCTCCTGCTGGCCCAGCACGCTGGCCAGCAGCAAGGCGTAGCCGACCGAGATGTCGGCCGCCGTGAAGCGCCCGGCACAGGCGAAGTCCTGTGCCTCCAGCAGTTTTTCGAGCGTCCGCAGGCGCCCGGAAAAGAACTGCGCGTAGTCCTCGGCCGCCTGGGGCTGCCGACGGTCTTCCGGCTCCAGCAAGGCATAGCGAAGCACCAGGGTCAGCGGAAAGGTCAGCGAGGCCTCGCCGAAGTGAAGCCAGTTCAGGTACGCGCCGTAGCCGGCCTCCGAGGGCGCCACGTCCAGCGGGGTCGGGGCATGGAGGCTGGCCAGGTACTGGCAGATCGCGACCGATTCGGTCATGCGGGTTTCACCATCGACCAGCAGCGGTACCGTGCCCTGCGGGTTGATCTGGAGGTACTCGCGGTGCAGCACCCGCGGCGGAAACGGCAGCATCTCCAGCCGGTAGGCCACGCCGAGTTCCTCGAGCATCCAGAGAACGCGGAACGAGCGTGCATTCGCGCAGTGGTAGAGCGTGATCATCAGATGGAGGGCGGGGCGCCGGGAGTTGCCGCGCGGATCGTCGCATGCGCCCCGCCGTGGCGCCTTGCGTCGATTGGCTGCGCTGTCCGCAGCCAATCGACGCAAGTTTTTTTCCGCCCCGCCGAATAGCCTGCGCTCTCCTGCGATCGAGCGTCGCGAATCCGGAGCCTGCATGCCGTCCCTGCAATCGAAAACCCTCTTCATCACCGGCGCGAGCCGCGGCATCGGCAAGGCCATTGCCCTGCGGGCCGCGCGCGACGGCGCCAACATCGTGGTCGCTGCGAAAACGGCGGTCGCCGACCCGCGCCTGCCCGGCACGATCCACAGCGCGGCCGAAGAAATCGTCGCCGCCGGCGGGCAGGCGCTCGCGGTGGTGGTCGACGTGCGCGACGAAGCCCAGGTCCGCGCCGCCGTCGATGCGGCGGTGGCGCGCTTCGGCGGCATCGACATCCTGGTCAACAACGCCAGCGCAATCCACCTGGAGACGGTCGAGCGCACGCCGATGAAGCGCTACGACCTCATGTTCGAGATCAACGCGCGCGGCAGTTACCTGTGCGCGCAGGCCTGCCTGCCGCACCTGGAGAAGGCGGCCAACCCGCACATCCTGACGCTGTCGCCGCCGCTGGACCTGAACCCCAAGTGGTTCGCGCGCCACGCGGCCTACACCACCTCGAAATACGCGATGAGCATGCTCAGCCGCGGCCTGGCCGAAGAGCTGCGCGAACGCGGCATCGCGAGCAATTCGCTGTGGCCGCGCACCGTGATCGCGACCAGCGCCCTGCGCATCGCGGCGCCCGAGGTGGCGGGGCAGGCGCGCCATGCGGCCATCATGGCCGACGCCGCCTGGCACATCCTGACCCGGCCGAGCCGCGAGCTCACCGGCCAGTTGCTGATCGACGAGCAGGTGCTGCGCGATGCCGGCGTGACCGACTTCGCACCCTACCTGGTGACGCCGGGCGTCGAACCGCTGATCGATTTCTTCGTGGAACCGTGACCGGGGCGCCATGCCGCCCGGAGGAGACCATCGCATGCAGACAGCCGACCCCGAACGCACGGGCATCGCCCGCATCTCGCTCGCGGACATCGTCCGGCGCGGCGCCCGGCGCAACCCCGACAAGACCGCGGTCATCCAGGGCGAGCGGCGGATCACGTTTTCCGTGCTCGATGCGACCAGCGAGCGCGTCGGCGAGGCCCTGCGCGACCACGCGCTCGCCGGGCGCCGCATCGCGACGATGTGCGTCAACTCGATCGAGCACCTCACGGCCATCCAGGCCATCCACAAGTCGGGCAATGTCTGGGTGCCGGTCAATGTCCAGCTGGACGCGGCATCGATCGAGCATGTGCTCAGCCACGCCGAGGTCAGCGGGGTCTTCATCGACGCCGCGCTGTTCGCCGTGCCGGCGCTGCGCGCGCTGGTCGAGCGGCTGGACCTGCTGGCGGTCGTGATCGGCGGCGCGCATCCGGCCACCCCGACGGACACGGGCACGCTGCACTTCGACGCGCTGGCATCGCGCCCGCCTGCAGCACCGCTGGCCGCGCCCGGCGGCGACGACGAACTCGCGCTCGTCATGTACACCAGCGGCACCACGGGAAAGCAGAAAGGCGTGATGCATTCGCACCGCTCGATCCACGGTGCGCTGCTGACCTGCGCCCAGAGCTTCGAGGCCACCGAGCGCGACGTCGTCGCTTCGGTGCTGCCGCTTTTTCACTGCGCGCAGCACACCATCAGCATGGGCGCGCTGATGGCCGGGGCCACGATCTGGCTGGCCCACGGCTTCGATCCCGCGGCCCTGCTGGCGGCGATCGCGCGCGAGCGCATCAGCTGGCTGTCGTGCCTGCCGATGATGTTCGACGCGCTCATGAAGCACCCCGACCGCCCGGGAACCGATCTCTCGTCCCTGCGCATGTGCATGTACGGCCTCGCGCCGATGCCGAAGAACCTGCTCGCGGACGTGCGGCGCGAGATGTGCGCCGACGTGCGCCTGGGCACCGGCCAGACCGAGATGTACCCGCCGACCATGGTCTACCGCGCAAGCGAGCATCCGGACAAGGACGGCAACTGCTGGGGCGTGTCGGTGGCGGGCGTGGAAACCGCCGTGATGGACGACGACGGCCGCCTGCTCGGGCCGGGCGAGGTCGGCGAGATCGTGCATCGCGGCCCCAACGTCTTTCTCGGCTACCTCAAGGACCCCGAGGCCACCGCCGCGGCGCGCCGCTTCGGCTGGCACCACACCGGCGACATCGGCATGTTCGACGCCGACGGGCAGATGCTGTTCCTCGACCGCAAGAAGGACATGATCAAGTCCGGCGGCGAGAACGTCTCCAGCATCAAGCTCGAAGCCGTGCTGCTCGCCCATCCCGCGGTTGCCGGCGCGGCCGTGGTGGGGCTGCCGCATCCGCACTGGGGCGAGGCGGTGGCGGCCTTCGTGGTCCTGCGCCCCGCGGCGGCCGGTGCGTGCGGCGAGGACGAACTGCTCGCGTTCTGCAGGGAGCGCCTGGGCCGCTTCGAGGTGCCCAAGTCGATCCGCTTCGTGGACGGCCTGCCGATGACGCCGACGGGCAAGGTGCAGAAGTACCAGTTGCGCACTGGCCACCTGGCGCTCTTTGCGTCCGAAAAGGCATAGAGAACGGACGCCGGCCATCTCGTGTTCATCTATCGGACAAAGCCATGGTTTCGGGAGAAGGGTCCGCGAACAATGAGTCGATTCTTCGACCTGACGCGGGACCATGTTCTTCTACTTCCCCCAAAACTATCGCTGGTCGCTCGCGGTGCTTCGCGCCATTGCCGCGGGTGGACTGTTCGGTGAAATTGACTGGGCCTGCTCCCGCCTGAAGGACGCGGCCGAGGTGCAGCCCGCCGGCGACGTGGAGGCCTGGCATCGCGCGTGGAGCGAACTCGGGCGCCAGCTGGAGCAATCGGCGGCCGACGCCCTGGCGCGCGGGCATCGCGTGAGCGCCAGCGACTTCGCCTTGCGCGCCTCGGTCTACCACCAGTGGGCCGAAGGACTGCTGGACCCGGACGATCCCCGCGCCGCGCGCGCCTACGCCAAGCACCTGTCGTGCTTCGAGACCTTCGCGCAGCACCGCGCCCCCGCCATCGAGCTGGTGGACATTCCGTTCGAAGGCAGCGTGATCCCGGCCTACCTCGTGCCCGCCGTGGGCCGCAGCGGCCCGGGGCCGGTGGCGCTGCTGTCGGACGGCCTCGACGCGAACAAGGAAGAGATGTTCTACGTCGCGCAGAACCTTGCGCGCCGCGGCATCGCCACCCTCGCCTTCGACGGCCCGGGCCAGGGCTCGGCGCTGCGCGTGCACGGCCTGACCGCACGCCACGATTTCGAGAAGCCGGTGACGGCCTGCGTGGACTGGCTCGTGCGGCGGAAGGACGTGGACCCCACGCGCATCGGCATGGTGGCCGCCAGCTGGGGCGGCTACTACGCACCACGCGCCGTCGCGTTCGAGAAGCGCATCAAGGCCTGCGCGGTGATGGGCGCCGTCTTCGACACCCATGCCTGCATGGTGCGGCGCGTCGGCTACGTGCCGGGCCAAGGCGCCACCCAGCTCGGCAACAGCGCGCCGCTGGGCACCACCGGCAAGCAGATCCTGCGCATCCTGGGCGTGCCGGACTGGGACAGCGCGTTCCGCAAGCTGGAGGACTTCCGCCTCGAAGGCGTGGCCGCGCGCATCGACTGCGACCTCTTCATCGTGCACGGCGCCAACGACCGGCATGCCCCGCCCTCGGAAGCGCAGCGGCTGATGGACGCGGTGAGTTCGCGCCACAAACAGTTGCGCGTGTTCACCGAGGAAGAAGGCGGCGCCGCCCACGTGAACCTCGACCGGCCCGAGCCCGCGCTGAGCATGGTGTGCGACTGGATGGCCGAACGCCTGCAGGAGACACCGCCCCATGACAACGCCTGAAAAAACTTCCTGGATCGGTTGCGATGTGCAGGGCGACGTAGCCACCCTCCGGCTGCAGCGACCGGAGGCCAACAACCGCCTGACCAACGCCATGGCCCTCGCGCTGGCCGCTGCACTGGACGCGGCGCGCGACAGCCGGGTGATCGTGCTGCGCGCCCAGGGCACCGACTTCTGCCTCGGCCGCGACATGGCGCCACCGCCGCCCGGTGCCGGGGTCAACGCGGCGGACGTGCTGCGCGACGATGCGGCGCCGATCCAGGCGCTCTACGACGCGTTCGGCCGCTGCCGTTCGCCGGTCGTCGGCATCGTGACGGGCCGGGCGTGGGGCATCGGGCTGGTGCTGGCCACGCGCTGCGATCTCACGCTGTGCGAAGAGGACAGCAGCTTCGCGCTGCGCGAACTCGAGCGCGGCATTCCGCCCTGCATCGCGATGGCGCCGCTGCTGGACCGGATGCCGGCCAAGGCCTTGGCGCACCTGGTCTTCGGCGCGGAACCCATCGGTGCCCGCGAGGCGCTGGCCGCGGGCATCGTGGGCCGGGTGGTCGAGAGCCGCCGGCTTCAGACGGAGAGCGATGCGCTGGTGAAGCGCCTTCTGTCCTTTCCCGCGCCGGCCGTGCAGGCGGTCAAGCAGTTCCTGGCGACCGCGCCGCGGCATCACGAACCCAACGCGGTGCTCTACGGCGCGAGCTTGCTGGCCAACGTGCTGGGCTCGCGCTGAAGCAAGGCGCTGGCGAGGAAGAGCCGGCGCGACGTGAGGGAAAACAAAGAAGGAGACATCGACATGCGACTTCCATTTCTCGCGCCCCTGCTGGCCGCCTTCGCGCTGGCGGGCGCATGCGCGCCAGCCGCATCCGCCGCCTACCCGGACAAGCCGATCCGCATCCTGGTCGGGTTCCCCGCCGGCAGCACCGGCGACCTGATCGTTCGCATCCTCGGCCCGCGCATGACGCAGGGCCTCGGGCAGCCCGTGATCGTCGAGAACCGGCCGGGCGCGGGCAGCAGCATCGCCGCCGAGGCCGTGGCCCATGCCGCGCCCGACGGCTACACCCTGCTGCTGAGCACCACCGCGAACGTCATCAACCCGAGCCTGTATCCGAACCTGCGCTTCAGCTTCACCAAGGACCTGACGCCGGTGACGCTGCTCGCCGAGGCGCCCGCGGTGCTGATCGCACGCACCGACCTTCCCGCCGGCACGGTCAAGGAGCTGATTGCGGCGGCTTCCGAAGCGCCCGGCAAGTTCAGCTACGGCTCCTCGGGCAACGGCACGTTCACGCATCTCTATGGCGAGTCGTTCAACCAGTCGGCCCAGGTGCGCCTGACGCACGTGCCCTACAAGGGCGGCGCCCAGGCGCTGACCGATGTGATGGCCGGCCGGGTGGACCTGGCATTCACGCCCGCCGCGCCGGTGCTGGCGCAGATCAATGCCGGGCGGGTCAAGGCGCTCGCGGTCATCGGCCGGCATCGCATGGCCACCCTGCCCCAGGTGCCGACCTTTGCGGAAGCGGGCATCGCCAATTTCGACTCGGCCCTCTGGTTCGGCCTGCACGCGCCCGCGGGCACGCCGGGCCCGGTGATCGAGCGGCTGGCCTCCGAACTGCAGAAGGTGCTCGCCGACCCGGAAGTGCGCCGCCAGTTGAGTGACCAGACCGTCGACGTCGTGGCCAGCACGCCGGCCCAGTTCGCGAGCACCATCGCGGGCGAATCGGCAAAGTGGTCGAAGGTGATCGGCACCGCGGGCATCAAGATCGATTGACGCCGCGCATCCACAAGGACACAGGAGAACGCACATGACGACTCTGGGCCACGAGATCCTGGGCCACGGCCCCCGCCGGGTGATGGTCCTGCACGGCTGGTTCGGCGACCACGGCATCTGGGCGCCGACCTATCCGCTGCTGGACGGGGAGGCCTTCACCTATGCCTTTCCCGACTACCGCGGCTACGGCGCCTCGCGGGCCATCGAGGGTGCGTACACGATCGCCGAGATCGCTGGCGACGCCCTCGCGCTGGCCGACCAGCTGGGTTGGGAGCGCTTCAGCCTGCTCGGCCATTCCATGGGCGGCATGGTGGCGCAGCGCGTCGCGATCGACGCGCCCGGCCGCATCGAGGCCGCGGTGTGCGTGACGCCGGTGCCGGCCTCCGGCGTGCCGCTGCCTCCCGAGGTTGCGGCGCTGTTCGCGTCGGCGGCCTCCAACGAGCAGGCGGCCCTCGGCGTGATCGAAACCTCGCTCGGCTCGCGCCTGACGCCCGCATTGGCCCGCTCGATCCTGGCCCACCAGCGCGCGACGGCCGAGCCCGTGGCCTTCGGGGATTACTTTCACGCCTTCTCGACCACCGATTTCTCCGACCGGGCGGGCGCGCTGCGCGCACCGCTGCTGGTGCTGGTGGGCGAGCACGACGCGGGCGTGTCGTCTGACTTCGTGCAGGCCACCTTTCCCCGCATGTACCCGCACGCGCAGATCGAGACGCTGCCCAATGCCGGCCACTACCCGATGCTGGAGACGCCGGCGTACCTGGTGACGCGCGCCGAGGCATTCCTGCGGCAGCACGGCGGCTGAAGAAGCCACCGCCGCGACGGCCTCACGGCTTTCGCTTGCGCAGCAGGATCTCCACCGACTGCGTCGCCTCGCGCAGCATGTCGGCCACCTGCGCAATGCGCCGCTGGCCCAGGCGCTGCGACAACGCGGCCACGCTCAACGCGCCCACGGCCTGCCCCATCGAATCGCGAAAAGGCACGCCGACCGCCTTCACTCCCAGGCTCACGCGGTTCTGGATCACCGCGGCGCCCAACGCGCGCGCCTCCACGCAGGCTTGCGCCAGGTCCTCGGCCGACAGTTTCCCGAAGGCCGCAAGACTCGGCCCCACCCTTTCGATGATGTCGGCGCGCTCCTCGTCAGCGATGGCCGAGAGGATCGCCAGCCCGCCCGCGCCCACGCCCAGCGGGCGCCGGCTGCCGACCTCGAGCACCAGCGCGCGAATCGGAAAGGCCCCTTCCCGGCGATGCATGCAGACCGCATCGAAGCTGCTGCGCACCACCAGGTAGACGGTGTCGCCGGTCTCGCGGGCCAGCGTGTCCATCGCGGGTTCGCACAGGTCGCGGATGTCGTGCATGGTCGAACTGGCCACGCCCAGCTCGAAGGCCAGCGGACCGAGCTTGTAGCGCCGGAGTTCGTCGTTGAAGACCGCCAGCCGCTCCGCGGCGAGCTGGCCCAGGATGCGGTGCACCGAGGGATGCGGGATCTGCGATTTCTCGGACAGCTCGGTCAGCGCCAGCCCGCGCGGGCCCGCCGTGGCCAGCAGCTTGAGGATCACCACGCCTCGTTTCAGCGAGCCTGCATCGGAGGGCGTTTTCATGTTCGATTGGTGGACAAACGGCTGGTTCGAGGCGGCCCATTAGAAAACAATTCCCGCTGGCGCCCTAGCGGCGCCCCGGCTATCGGACAGCACTTGCGCCACTCCCGGCGCATGCCGATCGAACGCAACGACCGAGGACATTCATGAAGAAAAAGAAAACAACGCTTCGCGGGAGATGCCGATGAACACGGCGCAGGATGCCGCGGCCCCGCTGGCGGGCCGCATCGCCGTCGTCACCGGCGGCAGCAGTGGCATCGGCGCGGCCTGCGTGCGTGCGCTGGCAGATGCGGGCGCAACGGTCGTCATCGGCTACAACGAAGGCGCCGAACGTGCACGGGCACTCGGCGAAGCATTGCCGGGCAACGGCCACCGCACGCTGCGGATACCGCTGACCGACAGCGCGGCGCATGCCGACATGGCGGACATGCTGCATCGCAGCTTCGGCCGCGTCGACGTGCTCGTGAACTCGGCCGGCTTCACGCGGCGCATCGCCCATGGCGACCTCGATGCGCTCGCACCGGCGCTGTTCGACGAGATCCTTGCCGCCAACGTCGGCGGCCCCTACGCCATCACGCGCGCGCTGATGCCGCTGCTGAAGGCATCCGCCGATGCGGCGGTGATCAACGTGTCTTCCGTGTCGGCCTTCACAGGCCTGGGCAGCAACATCGCCTACTGCGCGGCCAAGGCGGCGCTCGACACGATGACCGTGTCGATGGCCCGGGCCTTCGGCCCCGTGCGCTTCGTGAGCGTCTCGCCCGCGGCGGTCGACACCGACTTCGTGCAGGGCCGCAGCCGCGACGACCTGTTGAAGAAGGCGGCCGCCACGCCGCTCGGGCGCATCGTCACACCCGAGGACGTGGCGCTCGCCGTGCTCGGGTGCGTGACGCACCTGCGCACGGCCACGGGCACGCGGATCGTCATCGACGGAGGGCACAGCCTGTGAAGGGCGCAGCCGCTGCAACCATGCTTGTCGAACAACGCACCTACACCACCCACCCCGGCCAATGGCGCGCCTACCTGTCGCTGTACGAGGCCAAGGGCCTGGCCATCCAGCGCCGCATCCTCGGGCGCATGGTCGGCTACTACCGCACCGAGACCGGCCCGCTCAACCAGGTGATCCACATGTGGGCCTACGTGGACATGAACGAGCGCGCCGAGCGACGGGAACTGCTGATGGCCGACCCCGGATGGAAGGCCTACGTGGTGGAGATGCTGCCGCTGCTGCAGAACCAGGAATCGAAGATCCTGCTGCCGACCGCCTTCTTCACGCCGCAATGGCAGCAGGACTGACGGCCATGGCAGCACATGCAGGCCAGGCCGATGCGGCGCCCGAGTACCAGAGCGGATTCGGCAACCAGTTCGCCAGCGAGGCGCTTCCCGGCGCCCTGCCCGTTGGCCGCAATTCGCCGCAGCAGGCGCCGCTGGGCCTGTATGCCGAGCTGCTGTCCGGCACGGCCTTCACCGCGCCGCGCGACCGCAACCTGCGCACCTGGATGTACCGGCGCCGCCCCAGCGCCATGCACGAGGCCTTTGCGCGCATCGACGACGGCGGCTGGCGCAGCGGCCCGTTCAACGAAGCGGAAGCGCCGGCCAACCGGCTGCGCTGGAACCCCTGGCCGATGCCGGCCGAAGCCACGGACTTCGTCGACGGCATGCTGACCGTTGCCGGCAACGGCGATGCGCACGGGCAGACCGGCGCGGCGGTGCACGTCTACCGCGCGAACCGCTCGATGGACGGGCGCTACCTGGTGAACTCGGATGGCGAACTGCTCCTCGTGCCGCAGTCCGGCGCGCTCCTGCTCCACACCGAACTGGGCCGGCTGCACATCGCGCCCGGCGAAATCGCGCTGGTGCCGCGTGGCATGCGCTTTCGCGTCGCGCTGCCCGAGGGCGAGGCGCGCGGCTATGTCTGCGAGAACTACGGCGCCCCCTTCCGCCTGCCGGAGCTGGGGCCGATCGGATCGAACGGCCTCGCGAACGCACGCGATTTCCTCGCGCCCGTCGCCGCCTTCGAGGAAGACGCCGGGCCCGTGCGCATCGTCAACAAGTTCATGGGCCACCTTTGGGAAGGCGGGCAGGCGAGCACGCCGCTGGACGTGGTCGCATGGCACGGCAACCTCGTGCCCTGCAAGTACGACCTGGCGCGGTTCATGGCCATCGGCACGATCAGCTTCGATCACCCCGATCCGTCGATCTACACGGTGCTGACCTCCGGCAGCGACACACCCGGCGTCGCCAACTGCGACTTCGTGATCTTCCCGCCGCGCTGGCTCGTGGCGGAAGACACCTTCCGCCCGCCCTGGTTCCACCGCAACGTGATGAGCGAGCTGATGGGCCTGGTGCGCGGCGTCTACGACGCAAAGGCCGAAGGCTTCGTGCCCGGCGGCGTGAGCCTGCACAACTGCATGCTGCCGCACGGCCCCGACGCCGCCACCTTCGAGCGGGCCAGCACCGCCGAACTCGCGCCGCACCGCCTGGCCGACACCCTGGCCTTCATGTTCGAGAGCCGCCATGTGTTCCGGCCCACGGCGCAGGCGCTTGCGGCCGCCAACCTGCAGCCCGACTACGACACGGTGTGGCACGGATTCAGGGCCGGCAACGCCTGACGACAGGAGACGACGACCATGACGACCTTCAGGCGACGCGACCTCGTCGCCACCGCCGCCGCGCTCGCGCTGGTGCCTGCGGCGCGCGCACAGGGCGGCTACCCCGACCGGTCGATCCAGCTCAACCACGGCTTCGGCGCGGGCGGCAATGCCGACATCGTCTCGCGCCTGCTCGCGCAGAAGATGCAGGAGACGCTCAAGCAGCCCGTGATCGTCGAGATCAAGAGCGGCGCGGGCGGCCTGATCGCCACCGACTTCGTGGCCAAGGCCCGGCCCGACGGCTACAACCTCGTCATGCTCACCGGCGCGCACACGGTGTCCGCGGCGCTGCGCAAGACCCTGCCCTACGAGCCGGTGAAGGACTTCGCGTTCGTCTCGACCGTGACCAGCTTTCCCTTCGTCGTTGCCGTGCGTGCGGACCATCCGGCCCGGACGCTTGCCGACCTCCTCGCGACCGCGCGACAGGCGCCCGGGCGCGTCACCTTCACCTCGGTGGGCGTGGGCTCGACGCAGCACATGGTGGGAGAGCTGCTGGGCATCAGCGCCGGCGCGGGCCTGCTGCATGTGCCCTATCGCGGCGGCGGCGCACCGGTGCAGGCGGTGATCGCGGGCGATGTCGACATCCTCGCGGACACGCTGACGGTGGCGACGCCGCACATCCAGTCGGGCCGGCTGCGCGCGCTGGCGATCACGAGCGCAGAGGCCTGGCCGTCGATGCCGCAGGTGCCTGTCGTGGCCAGCGTGCTGAAGGGCTTCGAGATCCGTTCCTGGCTGGGCCTTGCGGCGCCCAGCGGTACGCCGATACACGCGATCAATGCTCTCAATGGCAGCGTGCGCGCGGCGCTCGACAACCCCGGCGTCAAGACGACGCTGGCGTCCCTCGGCAGCGAAGCCTCGCCCTCCTCGCCCGCACAGATGAAGTCGATGGTCGAACGGGAGATCAAGCGCTGGAGCGAGGTCGTCGCCCAGGCCGGGATTGCCCGGCAATGAGCGCTGCGTGCGATCGGGCGAGCGCTATAGGCTCTCGCCCTCCTGCCGGATGCCGTCCAGCAAGGTCATGCGGAAGATCTCGACCAGCGGCCGCAGGTTGACGTTGTGCCAGGCCGCCCACAGCGGCGTCCTGTAGGTGAACCATGGCAGCTCGCGCAGCACCACGCCGGCGGGCGCATGGCGGCGCAGGCTGCTCTGCACCATCGCCACGCCAAGACCCGCGGCCACCAGCCCCAGCGCGGTCAATGGCTCGGCCGCCTCCATCGAGATGTTCGGCGTGAACCCGGCCTTGGCGCATGCGGCGACGAAGCCGTCGTGCGTGAGCGCGCTCTCCTTTTGCTGCACCGCGATCCATTCCAGCTTTCCCAGGGCGGCCGGCGTCAACTTGGTTGCCGATGCGAGCGGATGCGATTCGGGCAGGGCCAGCAGCATCGGATCGCTCGACAGCAACGCGCCCCGCAGGTCGGGGTCGTTCGCCAGCGGCGGCTCGCACACCAGCGCGATGTCCAGGCTGCGCTGCCGCAGCCCCTCGAGCTGGTCCGCCGACTGCTGGTTGTAGAGCGCGATGTGCACCGCGGGCCGCGTGGCGCGCAGGGTCCGCAGCGCATCGGACAGCACGCCGGAGTGCATGGCGTTCTCGATGTAGCCGATGCACAGGCCGCCCTCGTCGCCGCGCCCGAGCCGCCGCGCCAGCGATTCCAGGCGGTTGGCATGCGTCAGCAGCGCGCGCGCCTCCGCGAGGAAGGTGCGGCCGTCGGCCGTGAGGCGGATGCGCTGCTGGCTGCGCTCGAACAGCACGAGGCCCAGCCGCTCCTCCAGCTGCGCGATCTGCCGGCTCAGCGGCGACTGGGAGATGTGCAGCCGCTCGGCGGCACGGCCGACGTGCTCGTCTTCCGCGACGGCGACGAAGTAGTGAAGTTGGCGGATGTCCAGCATTTAAGACCTATCGAGACTCAAGTTGGACGAATTATGTCTTGGACAGACTCAACACCGAAACCTACAGTGACGTCATCCAACCACTCACCAAGGACCTTCTTTCATGCGCATCAAGGACAAACTGCCCAGCCTCCTGGGCTTCGGGACCGCCCCGCTGGGCAACATGTTCCGCAACATCCCCGAGGCGGAAGCCCTCGCCACGGTCGATGCCGCCTGGGATCACGGCATCCGTTACTTCGACACGGCGCCGTTCTACGGCGCGGGGCTGGCCGAGATCCGCCTCGGCGCGGCGCTGGCGAAGCACCGGCGCGACGACTACGTGCTGAGCACCAAGGTCGGCCGCCTCGTGCTGGACGAAACCGAAGAGACGACCGCGCGCGACCTCGGCGAGAAAGGCGGGCTCTTCGAGTTCGGCCGGCCGAACAAGCTGGTCAACGACTACTCGGCGGACGCGACCCTGCGCTCGATCGAGGACAGCCTCAAGCGCCTGAACACCGACCGGCTGGACATCGTCTGGGTGCACGACATCGCCCAGGACTTCTACGGCGACGAATGGCTCGCGCAGTTCGAAATCGCCCGCAAGGGCGCCTTCCGCGTGCTGAGCCGCCTGCGCGAGGAAGGCGTGATCAAGGCCTGGGGCCTCGGGGTCAACCGCGTGGAGCCGTGCGAGCTGACGCTGGACCTGAGCGAAGCGAAGCCGGACGGGTTCCTGCTGGCCGGCCGCTACACGCTGCTGGACCACGAGCGCGCCCTGCAGCGCCTGATGCCCGCCGCCGCGAAGCAGAACGTGGACATCGTCGTGGGCGGCCCGTACAGCTCGGGCATCCTGGCCGGCGGCACGCACTTCGAGTACCAGAAGGCATCGCCGGAAATCATCGCCAGGGTCGAGCGCATCAAGGCCGTGGCCGAGCGCCATCACGTCGGCATCAAGGCAGCCGCGTTGCAGTTCTCGCTGGCCAACCCGGCGGTGGCGGCCGTGATTCCCGGTGCCAGCCGTCCCGAGCGCATCGCCGAAGATCAGGCAGCGCTGGCGGCGGTGATTCCCGCGGCGTTCTGGGACGAGATGCGCGAGCAGAAGCTCATCGCGGCCGATGCGCCGGTTCCGGCAGACCGCAAGGAAAAATAAGACGGATCGAAAGCGCCGGGAGAACCGGCGCTCTCAGGCCGCGACCGCCATGCGCCCGCGGGCGATGCCCAGCCGCGCGGGCGAGACGTACTGCTCGCGGTAGATCTCGAAGGGCATGGTGTCTGCCGCCTCGATGCGCTTTTGCTCCTGGATCGACTCGGCGGTCATGCGCTCGAAGCCGGCCTGCTGTTCGGCCGAGAACGGCAGGGCCAGCAGCGTGGCGCGGGTCTGCTCCGACTGGGCGCGCACGAAGCCGATGAAGGAGTTGCCATGCTGCTGCTCGACGGCCGCGAGCACGCGGGCCGAGGGCAGGCTGTCGGGGTTCTGCAGTGCGGCCCTGGCCGCCTTCACTGCGTCGGTGTGCTGCGTGCCGCCCTGCGCCGCATCGAGCGCGGCGGCGATGGGCAGGCATTCGTCGACCAGTTCGATGCCCCAGTCGGTCAGCGTCACTTCGCTGCCATTGCGCGACAAGCGCAGGCCCGGCTCGCGACCGCGCGCGGCGGTCAGGTGCTGGTTGCGCGCCAGGTCGGCGATTTCTTCAGGCGTGTCGTCGGGGCTGTCGCTCAAGAGGCAATGCAGCAGGAACACGTCGATGAAGCGCATGGTCTGTGCGTTGATGCCGACGGTCTCGAAGGGGTCCAGGTCCATCAGGCGCACCTCGACATATTCGACGCCGCGCTCGCGCAGCGCATGCAGCGGACGCTCGCCGGGGTTGATCACGCGCTTGGGGCGGATGGTGCCGTAGAACTCGTTCTCGATCTGCAGCAGGCTGGTGCCCAGCTGGTTGTAGTCGCCGCCGAGATTGCGGATGCCGATGGATTCGTAAGCTGGCCATGGGCGCGTGAGCGCGTCCTGCAGCGAGGCGCCGTAGCCGTCGAGGCTGTTGTAGCTCACGGCCAGCGAGGCCTGCGCATCGCTCTGGTAGCCCAGGCGCCCCATGCGCAGCGACGTGCCGTGCGGCATGAACATGCTGCCGTCGCCCAGCGGCTGCAGCTCGTGCGGGCGGCCCGCGACAAAGCTCGAACACAAGGCCGGCGAGGCGCCGAACAGGTACAGCAAGAGGAAGGCGTGGCGGCGGAAATTGCGGATCAGCGCGAAGTACTGTTCGCTCGACACATCGGGCAGCGACCAGTTGTAGTGAATGCCCGAGATGGTCTGCATGCGGCGGCCATAGCGGTGGCTCAGGCCCATGCGGTAGACGCTCTTGGCACGGCCCACGTTCGAGGAGCCGTAGCGCCCGATGGGAATGGTCTCGTCGGTCGGCAGGCCGCAGGGCATGCTGGAGACCCAGAGGCGTTCGTCGCCCAGCTGGTCGAGCACGCGGTAGGTGAACTGGTGGACGCGGGTCAATTCCTCCAGCGCCGATTCGACGCCGGTGTGCACGCCCGTGATGAGCTCGAGCTGCGATTCGCTGAAGTCGGTCGTGATGTGCGGATGCGTGAGCGCCGAGCCCAGCGCCAGCGGATGCGGCGTCAGCGCGAGCTTGCCGTCGGGCAGCGCGCGCAGGCTTTCCTTCTCGATGCCACGTCGCATGCCATTCAGTCGTGCGGCTGAAAGGGCACCCAGCCTCTCCTGCAATCTGTTGCTCATATTGTTATGACCCATCAATCTTCTGAGGGGCTGGAAGGTAGCACGGGCGCGCGGGCAACGCTCGTGCAGGGAATCCCGTTTCCAGCTAGGCTTTCGCCCGCTACTTTTTTGATAGCTCCCTGCATAGGCACCATGGGGGCCAAAGGCCTTTTCTGTAGAGAAAAATGCGGGTCAGGCGCGGCCGGCCCGCAGGTCTATCTCGTCCGACTGGTAGACGTGGATCTCCGGCGTGCCGTCGGCCATGGCCGCGAGCGCCTTGCCGAAGGCGCGCGAGGCATCGACGCGAAAGTGGGCCTGCAGCGCGGGCATGTCGCTCCAGCGCTCCACGAAAGTCAGCCGCAGCGGGTCCTGCACGTCGGTCGTGACTTCGTGCGAGATGCAGCCAGGCTCGGCGCGCGAGCGCAGCACATGCTCCACGCTGATGGCCAGCATCGCCTGCAAGGTGTCGGGTTTGGCGAGGGCGTGTCCGATGACGAGGATCATGGGCTGTCTCCTTCTTCGTCTGTGTGTCTCGTGGGTTGCCGCAGCGGCCTGCTCGTTTTTTCTTCAGCCCACCAGCACGCGCAACAGGAAATCGTTCAGGTCGGCCACTTCCTCCATGCAGACCGAGTGCGCCATCGTGTACTCGTGCCACTCGACGGTATGGCCCAGGGCGACGAGCGCATCGCGCGATTGCGTGGCCCGTGCCAGCGGCACCATCGGGTCTTGCCGGCCATGGCCGAGGAACACCGGCGTCTCATGGTTGGCCGCATGGCGCTCGGCCGCGGTGCTCGCCGCCAGAGGCAGCCAGCCCGAGAGGCCGACGATGCCGGCCAGGCGTTCGGTGTGGCGCAGCCCGGTCAGCAGCGCCATCGCGCAGCCCTGCGAGAAGCCGGCCACCACGATGCGGTTCGCGGGGATGCCGCGGGCCTTTTCGTTGGCGATCAGTGCCTCGATGGCGGCCTGCGAGCGGCGCAGGCCCGTGGCGTCTTCCTGCACATTGAAATCGGGGCCGGCGATGTCGAACCAGGCCGGCATCTGGTAGCCGTTGTTCAGGGTGACCGGAATCACCGGCGCATTGGGAAACACGAAGCGCACTGGCCCGACGCTGGACAGGTCGAGCTCGCCGGCGATCGGCACGAAGTCATTGCCGTCGGCGCCCAGGCCGTGCATCAGGATCACGGAGGCGGTGGGGTTCGGAGCGGTTTCGATTTCGATGGGAAGGCGGGACATGGTCGGGCAAAGGTATTCAGGGATTCGGATGGCCTCACCTTAGCGCATTCGGGCGGTCGGCTGACTTGCGCGGCTCGCCTTCGCACCCAAGATGGGCTGAAACAAAAGGAAAGAAGAAAGGAAAGAAGAGCGTGAGCCATTCCCCTCCCCTGGTCGAGATCAAGCTGTCCGGCGTGGTGCTGGTCTGCGGCGATTGCGAAGAGCGCAGCGACGGCCCCACGAAACTCAAGGCCAGACAGGTCCGCAAGGAACTCAAGCGCGACCTGGTGCATGTGCCGGGGCGCCTTCGCGTCGTGCAGTCGACCTGCCTGGGCCTGTGCCCGAAGAAGGCGATGGCGCTGGTCGCCGTGGCGGGCGGGCAGGCGCCGATGGCAGCCGAGGTGTGCCGCGACGACGATGTCGCGGATTTCGCCAAGGCGCTGTCCCGCGCCGTCCGCTAGGGCCTGTTCACAATCCGTCGAGCTGGCGATAGAACGCATCGACCTGCTGCTGGGCCGTCTGTTGCATGGCCGTGTTGCGGCGCGCGCAGCTCGCGGCGTCTTCCACCGCGCCGGCCTCGCCCACCTTGCGCGAGGCGTCCTGCACGAACCGGCACATGGGAAAGCGGCGCTCGCCGAAGGCCCTCAGGGTCTGCTCGCCGATACCATCCGCCGCGAGCATTTCTGCGAGAACCACGGCGTCTTCCACCGCCATCGCGCCGCCCTGCCCCATGAACGGCGTCGAAGCATGCGCCGCATCGCCGATCAGCAGCACGCGGCCCGCGTGCCACGGCAACGGCGCCTGCACTTCCTCGACTGCGGTGTAGAGCACTTCCGAATCCGCCGAGAGCTGGTCGAGAAACTGCCGCGCCGGCCCGCCGAATTCCGCGAACCGTTCGCGCATCAGCCCGGGCCATTGTTCCCGCGGATACCAACGGTCCGCAGGTTCGCTCACCGTGCCGAAGATGTAGAGCCTGTCGTCGCTGATCGGCATGATCCCGAGCCGCTTGCCGATGCCCATCATCATGATCTTCGCGTCCAGCGCGCGCGGCCGCTCATGCACGCTGCGCCAGACGCCAAAGCCGGTGTAGCGCGGCGTGAGAGGGCCGCTCACGACTTCGCGGACCTGCGAGCGGATGCCGTCGGCGCCGATGACGAGATCGAAGCGCTGCGTCGATCCATCGGAGAGCGTGACCTCCGCGTGATCGCTGCCGCTTGGCGAACGGATCTCTTCCACCGTCGTCGCCAGCCGGATATCGACGCCGAGCGCATCGAGCCGGCTCGCGAGGATGCGGTGCATCTCCGCGCGCTTGATACCCAGGATCGGCACCGCGCCGCCGTGCGACCTCGGATAGAACACATCGACGATCGGCACGCCGTGGTGATCGAGATAGACATTCCGCCCATCCGCGATGCCGAAGCCCGCATCGAGGATCTGCGGCAGCACCCCGACGCTGCGCAGCGCCTCCAGCCCGTTGCTGTAGATGAAGATGCCCGAGCTCTGGAAGCGCCATTCGGCCTGCTTCTCGACCAGCGTGACCGGCATGCCCTTGTCGGCCAGCGCGATGGCGGCCGAGCAGCCCGCGATGCCGGCGCCGACGATCAGCACCTTGTTGTGTGTGGCAGTCATGAACGAGCGGCTCAGAGTTGGGTGCGAACGGACCACAGCTCGGGAAAGAACCGGTGATCGACCACGCTGCGCAGCCACCCCACGCCGGCCGAGCCGCCTGTGCCCGGCTTGAAGCCGAGGATGCGCTCGACCGAGACGAAATGCCGCCAGCGGTATTGCGAGAACACGTCGGCGATGTCCATCAGCGCCTCGCCGAGCCGGTAGAGATCGTTCTCCGGCGTCGGGGCGCCGTACACCCAGAGCCACGCGGCTTCGACGCCCGGGTTCACCACATAGGGCGCCGACCAGTCGCGCGCCAGCGCCTCGGGCGGCACCGCGATGTCACGGCGGTACAGCAGCGCGAGCACGTCGTCGTAGAGGCTCGGCGAATTCAGCGCGCGCTCCATGTAGGGCCACACGTCGGGGTTGTTCGCATGCGCACGCGCGAGCGGCACCGACTTGTTGCCGAGGATGAACTCCACATGCCGGTACATGTACGACTGCTGCCCCGAGGCGATGCCCAGCGTGTTGCGGAACTGGTTGAACTCGTGCGGCGTGATGGTCGAGAGCACGTCCCAGGTCTTGCCGAGGAACTCGAGCAGCGCGCGCACCCGCGGCACCAGCTGGAGCGCGCCGGCCACGTCGTCGGCGCGGATGCGCGCCTGCATGTTGACCAGCTCGTAGTGAATGGCCTTGAAGGTCAGCTCCTTACAGTGCGTGATGCACATGAAGACCATCTCGTCGTGGCCCTCGCTGCGCAGGTGCTGGATGCTCAGCAGCAGGTCGTTGCGCTGGTGCTCCAGGTACGGGTTGCTGCCGCCTTCGAACTGCAGCAGCGGCTCGCCGTCGGTGTTCTTCACCGTGGCTTCGCGCTGCTGGTTGTCGCCGACCGCGATCGACTTCACGAGGGAGTTTTCGAGCGCCGGATTGCGGACTTCGGGAATGACTCTGTGGCGTTGGATGGGCATGCGCCGATTGTTCGGCGCGCATGCCGCCGCCTCAACCTCCGGCACGCCGGATTTGGGCACCGATCGTCCGGTGCGGCGGAATCAGCTGGATTCGGGCCTGCCGTGCTGGCGGGCGTAGGCGCTGGGCGTCATGCCGGTCCAGCGCTGAAAGGCGCGCGAGAACGCTTTTTCCGATGCATAACCCACCGCCTCGGCCACCTGGTGCAGGCTCAGTTGCCGGTTCTTGAGCTTCTCGGCTGCCAGCGTCATGCGGTAGGAGCCGAGGTAGTGCATCGGCGTCACGCCCACCAGCGCGCGAAAGCGCTCGCTGAAGATGGTGCGCGAGAGATAACTGGCCTGCGCCAGCGTGGCCACCGACCACGGATGCTCGGGCCGCTCGTGCATCAGCGACATCGCGCGGGCGATGCTCTCGTCGTCGAGTCCGCGCAACTGACCCACCTGCTGCGCCTGGTCGGCCTGGGGCTGCGCATACAGGTGCTCGCAGAGGATGTGCACCAGCAACAGGTCGGCCATGCGCGCCGCCGACAGCTGCCAGCCCGGCCGCTGCGCGATGGTTTCGTTGACCAGCGATTCCATCGCCTGCGCAAGCGACGCGGTGGTGGGAATCTGCCCCTGCCGCAGCACGATCAGCGGCGGCAGGCTGGCCATGATGGAGCCCAGGCCCTCCGCGGGCATCCACAGGTGCAGCGAGAACAGCTCGGTCGCCGCGCCTCCACCGCCGTGCGAGAACACGATCGGATGGTCGCCATGCCGACCGACCGAGTGCGCGGTGATCAGGTCGCGAAAGGGCTCGGCCTCGAGCCCCGGCGCGGACGACACGGTGTGCGGACTGCCCTGCGGCAGCATCGCGATGTCGTGCGGCGCGACGGCCACCGGCTCGGCGCCGTCGACCGCGATCCAATACGGCGCGCCGGTGCACATGCGGATCAGCGGGCCGGCCACGCCGGTCGAATGCAGGGCCCAGGGTGCGGAGAGCGAGAAGCGTGCGGTGACCGCCCGCTCGGACTTGTACGTCGCAAGCACATGGCTGAGTACGTCGCCGCCCCGCTCTGTGTCCATGCTGTTCGTGCCGTCCGGTGATCTGGAATGCCGGCGATTATCTGGCATGGCAGGCGGGCGATTCGGCTTTGCTTTACACAGGAGGCCCGGGGATGCAACACAATGGCGTTTCGCATGAAGACACCCACCCCACACCCGAAGCCCCCGCTGGCCGCCGCAGCATTCGACAGCGAAACCCTGTTGCGCGAAAGCGGCCTCCGCGTGACACGCGCCGCCCAGACGGTGCTGGAACTGCTCCGGCACACCTCCCAACCCCTGACGCACGAGGAAGTGGCCGCCGCCTACACCACCGCCACCGGCGAAGCCCCCGACCGCGTGACCATCTACCGCGTACTCGACCGCCTCGTCGAAGCGGGCCTGTGCGACCGCCGCGTGGGCGCCGACCGGGTCAACCGTTTCGCGCGGCACGTCGAAGCCGCCTCGGGCAACACCTTCGAATGCGACCAGTGCCACAAGGTATTGGCACTGCCGTCGGACCCCGAGCTGCCCAAGGTGATGGGCCGGCTCGGCAAGGCGCTGCGCAAGCAGGGCATCGACACCCGCCACACCGCGCTTACGCTGCACGGCACCTGCGGCGACTGCGCACGCTGAGCGCGGTCAGACGTTCCAGGACGGGAACGGATCGGGCAGGTTCTGCCACCACGAGGGGCCAAAGCGCATCTCGTTATCGGTGAGCAGGCAGGCATCCAGCCGGGCACGCAGCGCGGCCTCGTCCATGCCGATGCCGATCAGCACCAGCTCCTGCCGCGCATCGCCCGTTGCCGGGTCCCAGTTGTTGGTGATCAGCTCCAGTGCTTCGAGATCGGTCGGCCAGTGCTCGCGCGGCACCGCCGCCCACCAGAAGCCCGCCGCGCCGTAGCGGCAGGCGCCACCGGCCTGCGACCACGAGCCCGCGCGCGTGGCGCGGCTCGCGAGCCAGAAGAATCCCTTGGAACGCACCACGCCCTCCCACTCGCTCTGCACCAGGTCCCAGAAGCGCTTGGGATGAAACGGCACGCGCGAGCGATACACGAAGCTGCGGATGCCGTATTCCTCGCTCTCGGGCACATGCTCGCCGCGCAACTCGGCGAGCCAACCCGGCGCCTGCTCGGCCTGCTCGAAATCGAAAAGACCGGTGTCGAGCACGCGGTCGAGCGCGACGCGACCGAACTCCGACACCTCGATGCGCGCACGCGGGTTCAGGCTGCGCAAGATCGCCATCAGCCGCCCGCGCTCCCCAGCCGTGACGAGGTCGGTCTTGTTGACCACCAGCACGTCGCAGAACTCGATCTGCTCGATCAGCAAGTCGACCACCGTGCGCGTGTCCTCGTCGCCCAGCGACTGGCCGCGCTGGCCCAGGCTGTCGGGCGAGCCGTAGTCGCGCAGGAAGTTGAAGGCATCGACCACCGTCACCATGGTGTCCAGCCGCGCCACGTCGGCCAGGCTCTTGCCGTCCTCTCCCGCGAAGGTGAAGGTCTCGGCCACGGGCAGGGGCTCGGAGATGCCGGTGGACTCGATCACCAGCTGGTCGAAGCGCCCTTCCTTCGCGAGGCGGTTCACCTCGATCAGCAGGTCTTCGCGCAGCGTGCAGCAGATGCAGCCGTTGCTCATCTCGACCAGCTTCTCTTCGGTGCGCGAGAGCTTGGCGCCGCCGTCGCGCACGAGCGCCGCGTCGATGTTGACCTCGCTCATGTCGTTGACGATGACCGCCACGCGGCGCCCTTCGCGGTTGTTGAGGATGTGGTTGAGCAAGGTGGTCTTGCCCGCGCCGAGGAAACCGGACAGCACGGTAACGGGGAGGCGATCGGTCATGTGGGCGTTCTTTGTATATGCAACAGCATTGCATTATAGGTAGCAATGCAATTTTGTTGCATTTACGGCCCACGCCCGCCCGGACTCGCCCAACCTCGCGTTACCTCGCGCTACAGCGCGACCTGCGCCATCTTCTGCAGGTAGCGCGCCAGCGGCGGCGTTGCCCTGCCCTCCACCTTGGCCAGATCGTCATAGCGCCGAACGCGCAGCGCTTCCTCGGCAAACGGTGCGCGCATGAAGGCCTCGGCCTCCTGCGGCGTGTAGCGCCCGCCCTGCAGCGTCAGGCTGTGCTTCGAAGCCGGCGACAGGCTGTCCCAGTAGCCCGCATCGATCGTGCACAGGCAGCGCTTCGCGTCCACGTGCAGGCGAATCGGCGCCAGCACGCCCGGTGGGAAGAGCCCGTGCAGAAAGGGCAGCGCGATGTACTGGTGCAGGTCGTCGCGTTCCCGCGGGGTGCTGCGGTCGTCCCGCGCGTTTTCGGGCGCGAGCAGGTGCCCGAGGTCGTGCAGCAACGCCGCCACCACGGTCTCGGTGCTCTCTCCCGCTTCTTCGGCCAGCGCCGCGCACTGCAGCGCGTGGTCCAGCTGGCTCACGGCTTCGCGGCCGTATTGCTGCCGGCCGCGGTCGGCCAGCAACCGGGCGATGTCGTCCAGGGTCAATGCCATCGCGAAATTTCCAAGGGCCTGTTCACACTATGCAAGGGGTCGCGTTGCTTCGCCAAGGGGCTGGCTGCAAGGCGCCCGGGCGCGGCAAGGCTGGAGCCTTGCAAGCGCAGGCAACGCCGCAGACGGCCCCTTGGCGAAGCAACCCGGAGGGAAGCTCGCCACAGCCCGCCCCTCGGCGTTGCATTCCTTGTGCGTGCGGACGCACGCACGGCGTCATGCGCCTTGATGGGCGGGCTGTGGCGAGCTTCGCGACCCCTTGCATAGTGCGAACAGGCCCTAGACCAGCACTTTGCGGATGCGCGCCGACACCAGGTCGATGACGCTCACGCTCACCACGATGATGATCATCACCGCGCAGGTCTCGGCGTACTGGAAGCCACGGATGATCTCCCACAGCACCACGCCGATGCCGCCCGCGCCCACCATGCCCACCACCGACGCCGAGCGCACGTTCGACTCGAAGCGGTAGAGCGCATACGAAATCCACAGCGGCATCACCTGCGGCAGCACGCCGTACACGATCTCGTGCAGCGCGCTCGCGCCTGTGGAGCGAATGCCCTCCACCGGCTGCGGATCGATGGCTTCCACCGCCTCGGCGAAAAGCTTGGCCAGCACGCCGCTCGTGTGCACCCAGAGCGCCAGCACCCCCGCAAAAGGCCCCAGCCCCACGGCCACCACGAACAGCATCGCGAACACCATCTCGTTGATGGCCCGGCAGCTGTCCATCAACCGGCGCACCGGCTGGTAGATCCACCACGGCACGATATTGGCCGAGGCCAGCAGCGCGAGCGGCACGGCAGTCACCACGGCCAGCACCGTGCCCCACAGTGCGATCTGCAGCGTGACCACCATCTCCTGCAGGTACATGCGCCAATGCGTGAAGTTCGGCGGGAAGAACTCGGCGGCGTAGGTCGCCATGTTGCCGCTGTCGCGGATGAGGTCGAGCGGCCGCATGTCGGCGCCCTTCCAGGAAGCCAGCAGCAGGAGCAGCAATGCGGCCCAGGAAATCTGCCACGCCAGGTTGCGCTTGGGAACCACGGTTGCGAGCGGCGGGCGGGTCATCGGAATCGAGGAAGGCATGGCGGGCGATGGGTCGTTCGGCTGCGCTCGGAACTCAGTTCAGCGCGGACAGCTTCTTGTCGATGTCGGCCAGGCGCGTCTTCCTGTCGGCGTCGCTCAGCACGGTGTCGGCTTCGATCTTGTTGCGCTGGCCAAACAGGTCCAGCTGGCGGATCGGCATCAGTTGCTTGTCGCTCGACTCCTTGAAGCCCGACAGCTTGGAGATCTTCATGATGACTTCCTTCTCGCGCGCATCGGTCTTGCCGTAGTTGAAGAAGAAGTTCCTGAGCTTCGCCTTCGTGGCTTCGGGCAGATCCTTGCGCATGACCAACGGATCGAGCGGAATCAGCGGCGAAGTCCAGACGATCTTGATGTCCTTGAACTTCTCGGGGAAGCGTTCCTTGACCTTCTCGAGGTTCTCGCTGTTGTTGGTCGCCACGTCCACCTGCTTGTTGGCAACGGCCAGTGCGTTGGTCTCGTGGTTGGCGCTGCGGGTGACGCGGAATGCGGTCTTGGCGTCGATCTTGTTTTGTGCAAAGACGTAGAAGCCGGGCACCAGGAAGCCCGAGGTCGAGTTCGGGTCGCCATTGCCGAAGCTCAGGCTCTTGGCGTTCTTCAGCACGTCGTCGAGGGTGTTGAGCGGGCTTTCCCGGTTCACGATCAAGTGCGAGTAGTAGCCCTGCGTGCCGTCGGCATTGACCATCTGGGCGAACACCTCGCCGTTTGCGCGGTCGACGGCTTCCATCGCCGACTTGTTGCCGAACCAGCCCAGATGCACCTTGTTGAAGCGCATGCCTTCGATGATGCCGGCGTAGTCGGGCGCGAAGAAGGCCGTGACCTTCAGACCGGTCTGGCGGTTCATGTCGTCGATGAGGGGCTGCCAATCGCCCTTGAGGTTCTGCGTCGCCTCTGTCGAGATGATGCCGAAGTTGATGTCCTGCGCCAACGCGCCGACCATGCCGAGGCCAAGGGCCAGGGCTGCACAGAGTTTCTTGATCATGGATGACTCCAAAGTGGAACGGTAGGAAAGGAAAGAGAGCACTCAGGCGTGCGATGGATTCAGGCGGCCTTCGCCGGGCGCGCCGCCCAGGGCACGACCGCGGGCGGCGTCAGCACGTGCACGCTGGCGCTCTCGGCGTCCGGGGTGGCGGGCCGCAGCAGTTCTTCGGCCTGCACGCCATACAGTTCGCGCAGCAACTCGGGAGTGAGCGCGGAAGACGGTCCGTCGAACACCACCTGGCCCTGGTTCAGCGCCACCACCCGCGGGCAATACTTCATCGCGATCTCGACCTGGTGCAGCGAGACGACCACGGTGCAGCCGTCTTCGCGGTTGATGCGCGCCAGGATCTCCATCACCTTGCGCGACGACTCCGGATCGAGCGAGGCAATGGGCTCGTCGGCCAGCACCACCTTGGCGCCCTGCACCAGCGTGCGCGCGATCGCGGCGCGCTGCTGCTGACCGCCCGACAGCGTGGAGGCGCGCTGCGCATGGCAATCGGCAATGCCCACGCGCGCCAGTGCTTCGAGGGCCAGTGCACGCTCCTGCGCGGTAAAGAGGCGCATCCAGCTGCGCCACCACGGCATGCGGTGCAGCGAGCCCACGAGCACGTTCACCAGCACCGGCAGCCGGGCGACGAGATTGAACTGCTGGAACACGAAGCCGACCTGCGAGCGCACCTTGCGGATGTCGCGGTGGATGCGACCGGCCTGCTGCACGCAGCAGCCATCGATCTCCACCAGCGACTGCGTGGCGCCGTCGGCCGCCACGAGCCCGGCGATGTGCCGCAGCAGCGTCGATTTGCCCGAGCCCGAGGCGCCGATGAGCGCCACCATGTCGCCACGCGCCACATCGAGATTGATATCGCGCAAGGCGTGCTTGCCGTTGGCGAAGTGCTTGTTGAGCTGGCGGATGCGCAGGAGTGTGTTCATGGCGTTCTTCAAGTCGTCTAGACAAATGCAGTCTCGCCAGCCCGTATGACGCGGCAGCGACATTTCGGCGAAGACCACGTGTCATCGAGGGTCAGATGACGCGGCGGCCTTCACGCCAGACGCCGCGCACGAGTGCATGCCGCACGCCGCCGGGCAGCGTGCACATGCGCACCTGCACCAGGTCTGCGCGCAGACCCTGCGCAAGCGTGCCGCGGTCCTGTAGTCCCGCCGCGCGAGCCGGTGCGCGCGTGACCATGGCAACCGCCTTCGGCAGCGTGGCGATCTGGTCGTCCACCAGGCGCATCGCCGCGCCCATCAGGCTGCTCGGCACGTAGTCGGAAGAGAGGATGTCGAGCAGGCCCTGGCGTGCCAGTTCGGCCGCGGCGACATTGCCCGAATGCGAACCACCGCGCATCACGTTCGGCCCGCCCATCACGTTGGCCAGGCCGTGCGCATGCGCCGCACGCGCCGCCGCCAGCGTGGTCGGAAACTCGGACATGCTGGCGCCCTCCGCATGGGCCTGCTCGACATGCGCCACCGTGGTGTCGTCGTGGCTCGCGAGCGCGATGCCGTGCGTGCGGCAGTAGTCGACGAAATGCCGCCGGTGCGGCTGCACGTACTCCGTCTGCAGCCGGCCGGCCTCGGCCACGCGCCGTTCGAACTTGCTGTCGCTCCAGCCCTTCTTGCCGGTGTAGTAGACGCGCGCCAGCTCGATGTTCTCCCACTGGCGCTGGCCTGGCGTGTGGTCCATCAGGGAGATCAGCCCCAGGCGCGCGTGTCCGCGAAAAGGCGCGAACAGTTCGACAGTGTTGGGTGCGGGCAGTTCGCAACGCACATGCAGATGGTGATCGGCGCGCAGCAGGTCCTGCGCAATGCATGCATCGAGCGTGGCGAGCGCCGCGCTCCAGGCGCTGCCGCGCACGCTCTCGGGGTCGGCTTCGCCCACGCCGAGCGCGTCGAACACGGTGGTGATGCCGGCGGCCGCAATCTCGGCGTCATGCGCCAGCAGCGCCGGCAAGGCGCCCCACTGCACCTTCGGACGCGGCATCAGGTGGCGCTCGAAGTTGTCGGTGTGGATCTCCACCAGTCCCGGCAACAGGTAGTCGCCGTCCAGGTCGATCGTGCCCTCGGCGGTCGGGCCGCTGTCGATGGCGGCGATGCAGCCTCCCGCGACCGACAGCGCACCCGAGACCACCTCTTCCGGCAGCACCATGCGTGCGTTCGAAAACACCATGCTCGCGCTCATGACTGGCTCCTGAATTCGCCGACGTTGACGCGCCGCGTGGCCACCGCGGCACCCACCTCGGCGTCGTGAAAGATCCCGACCGTGGCGGCGCCGCGCGCCGTGGCTTCGCGGATCAACGCGATGACCGTGTCGGTGTTGGCCGCGTCCAGCGATGCGGTCGGCTCGTCCAGCAGCAGCAAGGGCTTCGGCTTGATCATGTTGCGGGCGATGTTGATGCGCTGCTGCTCGCCGCCCGAGAAGGTGGCGGGCGGCAGGTGCCACAGCCGCTCGGGAATGCAGAGGCGCGTGAGCCAGCGGCGCGCCTCCTCGCGCGCGGCCTCGATGGCGGCGGGATCGTCGCCCGCGTCTTCGGCCAGCGGCTCGGCCACCACGTCGAGCGCCGGCACGCGCGGGATCACGCGCAGGAACTGGCTCACGTAGCCGATGGTGTCGCGGCGCAGGCGCACCAGCTCGCGCGGCGCGACCTGCGTCACGTCGACCGGGCCGGTGGCCGACTGCACCGTGATGCGGCCGGCGCTCGCGCGGTAGTTGGCATAGATGAGCTTGAGCAGCGTGCTCTTGCCCAGGCCCGAGGCGCCGTCGAGCACCACGCATTCGCCGGCCGAGACGCTCAGATCGACCTCGTCGAACACCGAAAGCTCAAGCTGGTTCTGGTTGTGCAGCGTGAAGCGCTTGGCCACGCCCTGGATGTGAAGCATGGGAGGCGTCATGGGGTCAGTACCGAAGAAACGAGCAATTGGGTATAGGCGTGCTGCGGGTCGTCCAGCACCTGGTCGGTCAACCCGGACTCGACCACGCGGCCGTGCTGCATCACGACCATGCGGTGCGCGAGCAGCCGCGCCACCGCGAGGTCGTGCGTGACGACGATGGCGGCCAGCTGCATCTGCCGCGTGAGTTGCCGCAGCAGATCGAGCAGCCGGGCCTGCACCGACACGTCGAGCCCCGAGGTCGGCTCGTCCATGAACATCAGGCGCGGCTGCGTCACCAGGTTGCGCGCGATCTGCAGCCGCTGCCGCATGCCGCCCGAGAAGGTGCGCGGCGCGTCGTCGATGCGCTGCGGATCGATCTCCACGCGCTGCAGCCATTCGGCCGCGGTGGCGCGCAGGCGCCCGTAGTGGCGCTCGCCCAGGCCCATGAGCCGCTCGCCGACGTTGGCGCCGGCCGAGACGTCCATGCGCAGGCCGTCGGCCGGGTTCTGGTGCACGAAGCCCCAGTCGGTGCGCGCGAGCAGGCGCTGCTGGGCCTCGGTCATCGCGAAGATGTCCTGCAGCCCGCCGCCGCGCACCTGGAACTCGACGCTGCCGGTGTCGGGCTTGTCGCGCGCCGCAATGGCGTTGAGCAGCGTCGACTTGCCCGAGCCCGATTCGCCGACCACGGCCAGCACCTCGCCGGGCCAGAGGTCGAAGGACGCGTCGTGCAGCGCCACGCGGTCGCCGTAGCGCTTGCCGACGCCGCGCACGCGCAGCAGCGGTGCGGGAGAAGAGATGGCGGCGTTCATGCGGGAACCTGTTCTTCGGATGCCGCTTGTCCTGCCTCTGCGGCCGAGGCCTGCTGGCGCGTCTGGCAGTGGTCGGAGTCGGAGCACACATGCATGCGCGTGCCCTTGTCGTCGGTGATGATTTCGTCGAGGAAGCTGTCGGTCGCACCGCACAGCGCGCAGGGTTCGTCCCAGCGCTGCACCTCGAAGGGATGGTCTTCGAAGCCCAGGCTCTCCACCGGCGTGTAGGGCGGCAGCGCATAGATGCGCTTCTCGCGCCCGGCGCCGAAGAGCTGCAGCGCGGGGTTCATGTGCAGCTTCGGGTTGTCGAACTTCGGAATCGGCGACGGCGACATCACATAGCGGCCATTGACCAGCACCGGGTAGTCGTAGGTGGTGGCGATGTGGCCGTAGCGCGCGATGTCCTCGTACAGCTTCACATGCATCAGGCCGTACTCGGCCAGCGCGTGCAGCGTGCGCGTGGTGCTCTCGCGCGGCTCCAGGCGCTGCATCGGCTCGGGCACCGGCACCTGGTAGACCAGCACCTGGCCCTCGGCGAGCGGCGCCTCGGGAATGCGGTGGCGCGTCTGGATCAGCGTCGCCTCGGTGGTGCGCGTGGTGGTCTCCACGCCCGTGGTGCGCTGGAAGAAGCGGCGGATGTTGACCGCGTTGACGGTGTCGTCCGAGCCCTGGTCGATGACCTTGAGCACGTCCTTCGGCCCGATGACCGAGGCCGTGACCTGGATGCCGCCGGTGCCCCAGCCATAGGGCAGCGGCATCTCGCGCGAGCCGAAGGGCACCTGGTAGCCGGGAATGGCCACGGCCTTCAGGATGGCGCGGCGGATCATGCGCTTGGTGCGCTCGTCGAGGTAGGCGAAGTTGTAGGTGGTGGCGGTCATGGGTGGTCTTCCTTGCGCATCTTTCGCACGAGCTCGAGCTCGGACTGGAAGTCAACGTAGTGCGGCAGCTTCAGGTGCTGCACGAAGCCCGAGGCCTCGAGGCTGTCGCTGTGCGAGAGCACGAACTCCTGCATCTGCGCCGGTGCTTCGACCGGCTCGCCCAGCTCTTCGGCCCGCAGCGCACGGTCGACCAGGCTCATGGCCATGGCCTTGCGCTCGCTGTGCCCGAAGGCCAGGCCGTAGCCGCGGGTGAACTGCGGCGGCTCGGTCTTGCTGCCGGCGAACTGGTTCACCATTTCGCATTCGGTGAGCTCCATGTCGCCGATCGAGAGGGCGAAGGGCAGCTCCTCGGGCGCCAGCTCCAGTTCGACGCTGCCCACGCGGATCTCGCCGACGAAGGGGTGGCTGTGCGAGTAGCCGCGCTGCGTCGAATAGGCCATGGCCAGCAGGAAGCCCTCGTCGCCGCGCGCCAGGTTCTGCAGGCGCGTGGCGCGGTCGGCCGGAAAGCGCAGCGGCGTTCGCGTGAGGTCCACGGGCGCCGGGTCGCCGGGCGGCACCTCGTGGGTTTCGATCAGGCCTTCGTGGTTCAGCAGGTCGACGACGCGCGGTGTGACGGCGGGTGCGGCGGCATTGCCCGGCTCGGTGCGCGCGGTGGCCTGCGAGGTCTGCGCATTGGCCAGCAGCGTGAAGTCGAGCAGGCGCTGCGTGTAGTCGTAGGTCGCCCCCAGCACCTGCCCGCCGGGCAGGTCCTTGAAGGTGGCGGAAATGCGGCGGTCCAGCTGCATGCGCGCGGTGTCGAGCGGCAGGCTCGTGCCCAGGCGCGGCAGGGTGGCGCGGTAGGCGCGCAGCAGGAAGATGGCTTCGACCACATCGCCCGACGCCTGCTTGATCGCCAGCGCGGCCAGCTCGGGGTCGTACACCGAGCCTTCGGTCATCACGCGGTCGACCGCGAGCTTGAGCTGCTCGCGGATCTGCTGCACCGACAGCTCGGGCGTGCCCGCGTCGCCGCGGCGTTGTTCGGCCAGCAGCTCGTAGCTGCTGAGGATGGCGGCTTCCCCGCCCTTGACGGCAACGTACATCTCAAGCCTCCTGTTCGATGCGCGTGGTGCGCGGCAGGCCGACGATCTGCTGCGGCGTGGCCAGGAACAGGTCGATGCCGCGCGGGAAGGCCGCATGGTTGGCGGCCCATTGCGCGGCGAAGGCCGAGGCGCCGGGATGCGGCAGGCCATCGACCGCGACGCGCGTGCTGTGCTGGATGCCGGGGCCGCGCAGCGTCCACGCGGCCTTGCCGCCCTCGGCCAGTGCGGCCACGTCGAGCACGCAGGTGGCCGACTGGTCGGGATAGGCGTCGCTGCCCCTGGCGAAGATGTCGAACGACGGGCATTCGTCACCCTGTGCCACCCATGCGAACTGCGCGGCTTCGGGCGCATCGACCAGCACGCAGCCGGTGTGAAAACGCAACCATGCGGCGGCATCGCTGCCCGCCAGCGAGGGCGAGAGCCAGAGGGTGCAGTCGGGGTCGAGCAGTGCGAGCAACAACGCGGCGGAGGCGGCATGGCCGCGCGAAGGCGTCTGTGCATCGTGCGGCAGCGCGACCACGCGGCCGGGATGCGACAGCGCATGCAGCGCCGCCCGAAACACCGACTGGCTGCCGAGCGCCGCATCGGAAAAACCGGCACCGAGGCTGGAGAGATCGTGCGCGTTCATTCGTCGCCCTCTTCGTCGTCGGCACCGCCGGCTTCGCGTGCGACCGTGAAGAACTCGACCTTGCTGCTCTGCGCGCGCGCATGGCGCCGTGCGCGCTGCAGGGCGAGGTGGCGGCGCACCGGCACGAGCAGTTGCGTGCTCAGCGCGGCCTGCTGCGCGGGGTCCTGCAGCAACGCATCGGCCACGGCGGCCAGCTGTGCGTGGCGGTGCGAACGGCCCAGCACATACGCCACGCCGACTGCGGCGCCGGCATCCAGGCGCAGCGCGCAACGCGTCACCGTGACCTCGCCCACGTTGAAGCGTTCGCCCGTGCCGCCGGCGCGGCCCTGCACCATCACGAGCCCGGTTTCCGGCGCACGCAGCCACAGCGGCACTCCTTGTGCATGTGCGCCCAGTGCCGGCTCGAGCAGGTCGAGCGGCGCCCGTGCCAGCATCGCCATCCACTGCGCCCGATCGAGCGGACGCCCCGAGGGTTCCGTGTCAAAAGCATGAAACATGAAAGTGATATTCTGAAAGTTGTATAGACAAATTGAACAACCGGCGCGAGCTTAGACAGCGCGCAAGACGACTTCATGACAAGCACAACAAGTTCTTCCGCCTCGCTTCCCGCGCGCCCGCCGCGCGACAGTTTCTGGACCCGCATCGCCGCCGACCTCGCCGACGCCATTGCGCGCGGTGTCTACCCGCCGGGGCAGCGGCTGCCCTCCGAGCACGCGCTGGCCGAGCAGTTCGGCGTCAACCGCCACACCATCCGCCGCTCGCTGGCCGACCTCATCAGCCAGGGCCTGCTGCGCGCAACGCAGGGCAGCGGCACCTATGTCGAGGAGTTCGCGGTCGACATCGCGCTGGGCAAGCGTCCGCGGCACCACCAGCGCCTGGCGCAGGCGGGCCTGCGGGGCGCGTTGCACGTGGTCGCATCGAGCACCGTCCGCGCCACCGCCGCGCAAGCCCGCGCGCTGGACGTGGCGGCGCGCAGCACGCTGCTGTGCCTGAACGTGATCGGCGAAGCCGAGGGGCAGCCGCTGCACTTCAGCGAACGCTTCTTTCCGCTGCCGCGCTTTGCTGGACTCGAGGCCGTGGTGCGCGAGACCGGCTCCATCACGGCCGGCTTCGCGGCCCATGGCGTGGACGACTACACGCGGCGCGAGAGCCGCATCACCGCGCAGATGCCCGAGCCCGTGGTGGCCTCGCATCTGCGCCAGCCGATCGGCCGGCCGGTGCTGTTCATCGAG
Organism: Variovorax sp. ZS18.2.2; assembly: GCF_024701975.1. Classification (GTDB taxonomy): domain Bacteria; phylum Pseudomonadota; class Gammaproteobacteria; order Burkholderiales; family Burkholderiaceae_C; genus Variovorax. Next base: position 259,235 of record NZ_JANLNM010000002.1, on the reverse strand, counting down.
AGCGTGAACGTGGACCCCGCCGCCGTGCCCATCGAATACGCCCGCACCTGGTTCGCGGGCGACCGCACCACGCTGACGGTAAAGCACGATGAATGAGCACCCCGCGCGCACGCCGCAGCGCAGGGCGCACCGCTACGCCGCCTACTTCGCGCCGCCCATCGGGAGCGCGTGGAGCGAGGCCGGCAACCAATGGCTGGGCCGCTGCGCCGCGAACGGCCAGACCCGGACGCAACCGGTTTTCGAAAGCCTGCCGGCCGACCTGCAGTTCAAGCTCACATCGGCGCCCCGGCGCTACGGCTGGCACGCCACGCTGGCCGCACCTTTCACGCTGCTGCCGCAGATCGAGGAGCCGACCTTGCGCGAAGGCCTGCAAACACTTTGCAGCGCGTGGGAGCCGTTCGACATGCCTGCGCTCGAAGTGGCGCTGCTCGACGACTTCCTCGCGCTCGTGCCGGCACAGCCGAGCCCGGCGCTGCACGCGGTGGCCGCGGCCTGCGTGACCGGCCTGCGCGCCTTCGCCGAGCCACTCTCCCCCGGCGAGCTTCAACGGCGCCGCGCGGCCGGCCTCACGCCCGAGGAAGACGCGCTGCTGGTGCGTTGGGGCTACCCCTTCGTTCTGGACCGCTTCCGTTTCCACCTGTCGCTGACCGGTTCGCTGCGCGACACCGCGCCCCCTGCAGTCGAAGCTTTGCGCGCGGCAGCGCGGCAGCACTTCGCGCCGCTGCTGGCATCGCCGCCCTTGCGCTTCGAGGCCATCAGCCTCTTCGCCGAGCCCGCTCCCGGCACCGATTTCGTGTGCCTGGCCCAGATGGAGTTGGGCCGGTGACCGGGCGGCTCGTGTACGTTGCCGGCCCCTCGGGCGCGGGCAAGGACAGCCTGCTCGCGTGGCTGAGGCACCGGCTCGCGCCCGACGCGCCGGTCAGCTTCGCCCGACGCACCATCACGCGCGCCGCGACGGCCGACGGCGAGCAGCACGACAGCATCGACCTGCCCGGCTTCCTGCGCCTGCGCGAGGCCGGCGCCTTCGGACTGGACTGGGAGGCGAACGGCCTGCACTACGGCGTGCGGCATGCCGAGCTGCCGCCGCAGCAGCGCAGCGAGGTCGTGATCGTCAACGGATCGCGCGCCTACCTGCCGGCGGCGATGCAACGCTATCCGGACATGACGGTGGTGCACGTGACCGCCAGCGTCCAGACCCTGCGACAGCGCCTGATGGCGCGCGGCCGCGAATCCGCCGGGATGGTCGAGGCGCGCGTGCAGCGTGCGCTCGATTTCCGGATGCCGCCAGGCGTTGCCGCCATCGAGATCCACAACGACCGGCAGGGGCTCGCCGAGGCCGGCGCGCACCTGGCCGATGCGCTGCAGTTGGTCATGGTTGCATAGCTGCCTGCGGGTCTCCAGACCATTTGACGAACGCCCGGCAGGCGCCCGTGCCGGCCGCCTATATCTCGAACGCTTCCGGCTGCCGCCCATCGATGTCGGTGAAGCCGTACTCGCGCGCCAGATCGGCCACGCGCAGCACCGCCCCGGTCTTCTTCATCACCTGCGGATCGCCCGCCAGCGCCGCCACCGCGCGGCCCAGGTAGCGCGGCGATTCGGTGCGCGCGAGCGCCGGCCGCTCCTGCCAATGCGCCTCGTCGGTCTTGTGACCGGCCAGCACGAACTCGGTGCGCATCCAGCCCGGCGACACGGCGAGCGATGCCGCGCCGTGCGGCTTCAGCTCCTCCGCCATGCCGAAGGCCAGCCGCGTCATCGAGGCCTTCGCGAGGTCGTAGAAGAGATTGCCCTTCATGTAGTGGCCTCGGTCCCAGAAGGTGGTGGTCACAATCAGGCCGCGCTTGGCGCGCACCATCAGCGGCGCAGCCGAGCGGCTGGCCACGAGGTGGTTGCGCACGCCGCGGTCGAACATCGAATCCCAGTTCGCGAGCGGGTGCTCCCAGAAGGGCGCGTCGAACACGCCGTTGAAGGTCTCGTGGCCGCCCCACGCGTTGTTCACGAGAAGGTCGATGCGGCCCGCCTCGCGCTCCACCTGCGCGAAGAGCGCCTTCACATCTTCTTCGCGGGTGTGGTCGCAGCGCACGGCGATGCCGCGTCCACCCATGCGCGTGACTTCGTCGGCGGTGTCGTCGATGCTGCCGGGCACGGCCGGCATGTCCGACAGCGCCAGCAACTGCCCGTAGGTGCCGGCGGGCTGCTCGCGCGTGCTGCGGCCGGTGACGTACACCGTGGCGCCAGCCGCGCCCAGCTCCATCGCGATGCCGCGCCCCGCGCCGCGGCTGGCCCCCGTGACCACCGCAATGCAGTCTTTCAGCGGGCGGCCCGTGTTCTCGTTCTGCGTCATCCGGTGCTCCTTGGTTTGAACGCCGACGAAGATAGTGCGCCCTCAAACGAGCGTCTTGGAAGAACCCGAAATCGCGTGCCCCATGAACTCGGTGGGCGTGACGCCGCAGAGCGCGCGGAATTCGTTGACCAGGTGCGACTGGTCGTAAAAGCCGCTCTCGACCGCCACATCGGCCCAGGCCGGCGCTGGTTGCAGCCGCAGCGCGCGCAGGCAGTCGTGCAGCCGCGCGAGCCGCGCCCAGGCACGCGGCGACAGCCCGACGTGTGCGTGGAAAAGCTGCTGCAGCCGCCGCTCGCCGACACCGACAGCCACCGCCACGTCGCGCAAGGGTTTCCGGCCGCCCGATTCCGAGATGAGGCGGGCCGCGTGCATCGCAGCTGCGTGCACGGCACCGCTGCTATCGCGCAGCCGGCGCTCCAGCACGGACTGAAGCAGCGCAGCGCGCGCGGCATCGTCGGGCGCCTCGGCCATGCGCGTCAGCAACTCGGCTGCACCGCCCCGCCAGAGTTCGTCCAGGTGCACGGCCTGGCCCGTAATCTCGCCGGCAGGCAAGCCCAGCAGCGCAGCCGCCGCCCCGGGCCGCAGCGTGACGGACATGCCCTCTACCGTGTCGCGCATGCGCACCACGACCGGTGCGGCGGAAGCTCCGATCGCCTCCACCGGCAGCCCCGCGCCCTCGCCCGCGGAAGGCGCATCGCCGAGGTTGAAGACGAGGCGCACCGCGCCATCGGGCAGCACGCGTTCATGCACCTCGTGCCCTGCGGCGAAGGTCTCGCGGTACAGCAGGATGTGGGAGACATGCGCCTGCAACGCAGCGCTCACCGGCACCGCGCGCAGCGTGCCGGCGGGCACGCCCGATTCCGGCCCATGCAGCAGGTCGTCGTCGAGCCGGAGGAAGAGGCGTTCGCCCATCGGCCCATTGTGTTGAAAAACCCGACCGGGCGCGAGCAGTCCGCGCTGACCGAAAATCGGCCGCTCGCATGCCTTCCACCGCCCTCCCCGTTCTCTATTCGTTCCGCCGTTGCCCCTACGCGATGCGCGCCCGGCTTGCGTTGATCGCGAGCGACACGCACTGCGAGCTGCGCGAAATCGTGCTGCGCGACAAGCCCGCCGAGATGCTTGCCGCATCGCCCAAGGGCACCGTGCCGGTGCTCGTGATGGCCGACGGCACGGTGATCGAGCAGAGCCTGGACATCATGCTGTGGGCCCTGCGGCGCAACGATCCGCAGCACTGGCTGCAGCCCGATGCCGGCACGCTTGACGACCTGCTCGCGCTGGTGGCCGCCTGCGATGGCGATTTCAAGCCGCAGCTCGACCGCTACAAGTACCCCAATCGATTCGACGACGCGGAACATGCAGCCCGCGAGCGCGGCGCGGCGTTCTTGCGCGATCTCGAAGCCCGGCTCTCGGTGTCACCTCATCTGGCCGGCACACACGCGACATTGGCCGACGCCGCCCTCATGCCCTTCGTGCGCCAGTTCGCGATGGTCGATGCCGCATGGTTCGATGCCCAGCCGTGGCCGCGCCTGCACGCCTGGCTGTCCGCATGGACCGCTTCGGACCTGTTCGCCCGCGCCATGCCCAAGTACGCCCCCTGGAAGCCAGGCGAACCGGGCATCGACTTTCCGCAGCCCTAGCCGCCCATCGCAGCCGCCGAAGCGCGCTGGATGCATTCGATGAAATGCTGCGCCGCCGGCGTCGACAACTGGCTTCGCCGCCGCACCACGCACACGTTCAGCGTGGGGAGCGTTTCCACCACGTCGATGCGCCGGATGCCATGCCGCTTGAACGTCAGCTTGACCAGCGGCTCGACGAACAGCCCGATCAGGTCCATGTGCCCGACCAGCCCGAGCGCCACCGTGACCGACTGCCCCTGGATGATGCGGGCGGGCGGCGGCAGGCCCAGCGGCGTGAAGAGCGGCGAGACGGCCTCGCGCCCGCGGTGGTCGTCGCCCGGCAGGATCCATTCGCCGGCATACAGGTCGTGCAGCGAACGCGCGTCCCGCAGCGGATGGCGCTCGCGCAGGCCCACCACCAGCTTCACAGGAAAGAGCTCGACCGCCTCGAACTGCGCATCGAGCGTGCCGGGCACCACGTGGGCCACCGCGAAATCGAGGAACCCGTCGCGCAGCCGCGCGAGCATCCAGGGCAGCACCGCCTCGCTGAACTGCACGTCGACCGCGGGCAGGCGCGTGTGGAAGTCCTTGAAGGCCGCGGGCAGCACGGTGAGCGCGAACGATGCGCTCACCGCCATCGACACCGTGCCGGTCGCGCCATCGCGGATCTGCGCGATCTCGTCGCGTGCGCGCGCCATGTCGGCCAGCAGCAGCCGCGCGCGCGGCGCAAAGGCCTTGCCGAACTCGGTGAGCCGCACGCCCTTGACGCTGCGCTCCACCAGCGGTGCGCCGACCTCGCGCTCCAGCTCGCGCACGATCTTGGTCACCGCCGGCTGCGAGAGCCCCAGCACGCGCGCGGCGGCGCGAATGCTCATCTGCTCGACCACCGCCACGAAGGCGTGCAACTGATTGGGCTTCATCGCTCAAGGCACCGGGGTTATGACAACCAAAAGTTATCGTTCTCGCCCAATTATTGTCTTTTCATGACAGTACCAAGTCTCTAGCATCCGCCGCGGTCGCACGACCTTCCAACCAGATCACACAAAAGCACACCTGGAGAGACATGAGCATCCCCCACACGCTGTCGCAGACGCAGCCCTCGTCCGCCCGCCGGCGCCAGACCATCGTCGCCACCACCATCGGCAACGGGCTCGAGTTCTTCGACTTCACGGTCTACGGGTTCCTGGCGCTCGTGATCGGCAAGCTCTTCTTTCCGACCTTCAATTCGTACGGCCAGTTGCTGCTGACGGTGGCGAGCTTCGGCGTCGGCTTCATCATGCGGCCGCTGGGCGGCATCGTGATCGGCGCGTACGCCGACCGCGCGGGCCGCAAGAAGGCCATGACGCTCACCATCTTCCTGATGGCGCTGGGCTGCGCGCTCATCGCCTTCACGCCGACCTATGCGGCCATCGGCGTCGCGGCGCCGATCGTCATCGTGCTGGCGCGGCTCATCCAGGGTTTCTCGGCCGGCGGCGAAGTGGGCGCATCGACCACGCTGCTGGTGGAGCACGCCACGCCCGCCAACCGCGGCTACATGGCGAGCTGGCAGTTCGCGAGCCAGGGGCTGGGTGTGATGCTCGGCGCCATCGTGGTGGGCGCGCTCACCTTCTCGCTGACTCCCGAGGCGATGCAGAGCTGGGGCTGGCGCGTGCCTTTCATCATCGGCATGCTGATCGCGCCGGTGGGCATGTACATCCGCCGACATCTCGAAGAGTCGCTGCACATCTCGCCCGAAGAAGCCGCCGCGCCGCGCGAGAGCAGCCTGAAGATCGTCTGCACGCAGCACGGCAAGACGGTGCTGGCCGCGATCCTGGCGATCGTCGGCGGCACCACGGCCGCGTATGTCGTGACCTTCTACATGCCCACGTATGCAGTGCGCGAGCTTGGCCTCACGCCCTCGGTGGCGCTGTTCGGCGCCGCGCTCACCGGGCTGATCTCGTTCGCGTTCGCGCCGTTCGTGGGCAAGCTGTCGGACATCGTGGGCCGCAAGACGCTCATCTTCTGGAGCCGCATCGCGATGGCGATCCTGATCTACCCCGGCTTCCTCTGGCTCAACGCCTCGCCGACGCCGCTGGTGCTGTTCGTCGTGCTCGGCGTGTTCAGCGTCGGCCTGGTGGTGCAGACGGTGCCCGGCATCACGATGCTGCCGGAGATGTTCCCCAAGCGCGTGCGCGCGAGCGGCATGTCGCTGGTGTACAGCGTGGGCGTGGCGCTCTTCGGCGGCTTCGCGCCCTTCATCAGCACCTGGCTGGTCAACGCCACCGGCAGCAAGCTCGCGCCGGCCTGGTACCTCGTGGCGATGACGGTGATCTCGCTGCTCGGCCTGATCTGGCTTCGCGACCACACGGGCCGCGACATCGATGCCGCGGATGCCCACGCGCCGGCCTGAAAAAAGCATTCCCACGATCCCGTACAGGAGCCCCAACCCATGCAAACACAACCCACCGCCGCCACGCGCCACTTCTCCGGCACGTATGTCGAAGCCCGCGCCAAGTTCCTCGACGCCGCCGCCCAGCGCGGCGCGGCCGTCGATTCGTTCGTGCATCCCGCGCACCGCGGCGCGCTCGGCGAAGAACTCGCCACCGACGTGGCGCTGATCGGCGCGAAGGACGCGAAGAAGGTCCTGCTCGTCACCTCGGGCACGCACGGCCCCGAGGGCTTCTGCGGCTCGGGCGCGCAGGTCGCGACGCTCCACGACGCCGACCTGCTCGCGCGGCTCGAACAGGCCGGCGTGGCGCTGCTGCTGGTGCATGCGGTCAACCCGCACGGGTTTTCGCACCTGCACCGCACGAACGAAGACAACATCGACCTGAACCGCAACCACATCGACTTCAATGCGCCGCTGCCGGTGAATGCCGGCTATGCCGAAGTCGAGCCGCTGGTGCTGCCCGCCAGCTGGCCGCCGACACCCGCCGACGACGCGGCCGTGGGCGCCTACATCGGCAAGCACGGCATGACCGCCTTCCGCGCGGCCGTTACCAAGGGCCAGTACACCTCGCCGGACGGCCTGTTCTACGGCGGCACCGCGCCGTCCTGGAGCAACAAGACCATTCGCGCGATCTTGCGCAAGTACGCGGCATCGGCCACCCACCTCGGCTGGATCGACGTCCACACGGGCCTGGGCCCCTACGGCCACGGCGAGAAGATCTACCCGGGCCGGAACACGCCCGAAGACCTCGCGTTGGCGCATGCCTGGTGGGGCGCCGACGTGTTCGCGCCCTTTGCCGGCGACTCGGCATCGGCCGACGTGTCGGGCCCCGTCATCTCGACCGCGTACGACGAATGCCCGAACGCCCGCGTCGCGCCGATGGGCCTGGAGTTCGGCACGCTGCCCGATCTGGAAGTGCTGCTTCGCCTGCGCGCCGACACCTGGCTGCGCCGCCACCCCGAGGCACCGGAAGCGCAGAAGCGCGAGATCCGCCAGGGGCTGCGCGACGCGTTCTACTGCGACAACGACGAGTGGAAAGGCATGGTGCTGGGGCAGACGCGCGTCGTGCTGCTGCAGACGCTCCAAGGCCTGAAGAAGGCCTGATCCCGCAAGCCGGACTTCGTCTTCTTCAACCGAAGTTCGGCGCGCGCCGCTCGCGCAGCGACGCCACGCCTTCGCGCACATCGGCGCCCGCGAAGCCCATGAATTCGAGCGCCAACGAAGCGTCGAAGGTCGGCCCAGCCTGGCGCAGCCAGTTGTTGAGCGCGTACTTGGTGAAGCGGATCGCGCTCTGGCTGCCGGCCGCAAGCCGGTCGGCCACTTCGTAGGCGCGCGGCAGCAGGTCGGCCTCTTCCACCGCGAGCGACACCAGCCCGATGCGCTCGGCCTCCTCGCCGCTCACCGGCTCGCACAGCAGCAGGTGGTACTTGGCCTTGGCCATGCCGCACAGCAGCGGCCAGACGATGGCCGCATGGTCGCCCGCCGCCACGCCCAGGCGCGTGTGGCCATCGACGATCTTCGCGCTCTTCGTGGCGATGGAAATGTCGGCGAGCAGGCCCGCCACCAGCCCCGCGCCAACGGCCGGGCCGTGCATGGCGCTCACGATGGGCTTGTCGCAGTTGATGATGTTGTAGACGAGGTCGCGCGCCTCTTTCCAGACACGCTGGCGGATGGCGTCGTCGGTGGCCATGTCCTGCACCAGCGTCAGGTCGCCGCCGCCCGAGAAGCCCAGCCCTTCGCCCCGCAGCACCGCGCAGCGCACCGTGTCGTCGGCCGAGAGGTCGCGCCAGATCTCGGCGAGCTCGCGGTGGCCGTCATGGCCGGCGGTCGGCAGCTTGCCGTTGGCCGCGCGCATCTGGATGTCGAGCACGGTGCCGTTGGCGCCGCGGCGCGTGATGGCGAGGGTCTGGTAGCGGGCGTAGTCCATGGTGTCTCCGTCCAGCGTCCGCAGACGAGGACTTTTTTCTTGGTTGAAGGATCGGACGGCTATTTTTGCGCCGCCAGCTCCCGGCAGCGCTGCACATTGGCATCGAAACGTGGCGCCAGCCCGGGCTCGCAGGCCTCGTCGCCGGGCGTCAGCTTGCACATGCCGACGACCACGTAATCCATCACCGCCGAGGTGCACATCGGGTAGGCCGCGAGATCCGGATTGGCCTTCACCTTGAAGCCCCAGCGCTCGGTGAACTGCACCGTGCGGGCCATTGCGCCGTGGAAGAAGCTGCGGTCTCGGGCGGCGATGGCGGCCTCCATGCGCGGCAGTTCCTCGTTCAGGTAGCCGGCGGCGTCCAGGGGAAACGCCGAGGGCGGCTCCTGCTGCGCAACTGCGAGGGATGCGGCCAGCACGAGCGGCACGGCGACCAAGGTGCGCAGCAGCGAGGAAGGCGAAAAACGGGTGGTCAGGCGGTGGAGTTGCATGGCTCGGGATTCTGCAACGTTTGGAAGCATCTTTGAATGGCGGGCGATGCGTGCGCGCGACGCCCGGCCCTACTTGCCCTTCTTCTGCCTGTCGAATTTGCGCCAGTACTGGAACTCGTCCTCGTGCACTTCAAGATCGACTTCCGAGATGCGCGACTGCAGCCGCTCCTGCACCTCGGCCACGGCCTTGTTGTAGACGATCGGGCCGACCTCCTCCAGGAAGAAGCCGAGCAGCGCGCCCGCCGCGATGTTGCCGATCTTCTCTTCCATGTTCTCGTTGAAATAGCGCTCGATCGAGGCGATCGCCTGCTGGCGCGCTTCCTTGGATATCTCGATGGTCATGCGGCTTGCTCTGGGGTGTTGGGGCGAATGATTGTGCCGCTACGATGCGCAGCGGCCACCCGGCGCGCGCGACAACGACACACAACAACGGAGACACGCACCATGAAGTTCCACCCTGCCCCATTGGTCGCCCTTGCCCTGGCCGCGCTCTCGGGCTGCACCAACCTCACTCCCACCGTGCCGCAGCGCCAGCTGATGATCGTGGCCAACGACGAGAAGCAGTCGTGGAGCGACGCCGGCGTCGTGATCCTCACGCCGATGGGGCGCGACACGGTGCAGGTGCTCGACATCGGCACCGATCCGCTCGCACCCAAAGTCGTCGGCACGCTGCAGCTGGACAACACCATCGCCGGCCCGCCGACCAACCTGGCGATCACGCCCGGCGAGACGCTCGCGCTGGTCGCCAACTCGCTCAACGTGGTCGAGGAAAACGGCGTGAGGAAGCAGGTGCCCGACAACCGCCTCTTCGTGATCGACCTGACCACCACGCCACCGAAGCTGATCGACACGCTCGCCGTGGGCAAGCAGCCCTCGGGCCTGTCGATCAACCGCGCGGGCAACCTCGCGCTGGTGGCCAACCGCGCCGACAACTCGGTGAGCGTGCTGCGCATCGCGGGCAAGAAGGTGACGCTGATCGACACCGTGGCCATGAACGATTCGGTGGCGCACGTGCGCTTCACGCCCGATGGCAAACGCGCGCTGGTCGCCAAGTTCCCGGCCCACAAGATCGCGTTGCTCGAAGTGAACGGCGAGAAGATCAGCTACAACAAGGTCGACCTCGCGGCCGGCCTCTGGCCCTACAACGTGGACGTGACGCCCGACGGCAAGCTCGCGCTCACGGCGGACAACGGCAACTCGGGCGCCTCCGACGGACAGGTCGACACGGTGAGCGTGATCGACCTCGAGGCGACACCGCCGCGCGTGGTCGACAAGGTCGTGGTCGGCGACGGCCCCGAAGGCCTGGCCGTGAGCCCGACCGGCCGGCACGCGGTGGCGGCGATCCTGCGCGGCAGCAATTCGTCGAAGAGCGCCTACTTCTACAACCGCAACGGCTCGGTGGTGCTGCTGAAGATCGACGGCAAGAAGGTCACGCGCGCCAACGAAGTGGTGGTGCGCGGCCTGCCCGAGGGCGTGGTGTGGAGCGCCGACGGCAAGTACCTCTACGTGGGCAACTTCATCGACCAGGACATCACGATCCTGCGCGTCGATGGCGACACGCTGGTGCCGACGGGGAAGTCGTTTCCGCTGCAGGGGCATCCGGCGGCGATGCGGGGCGTCACGACGCACTGACGCGGCGTGCGCATTTGCGCAACGGCTCGGCGGTGCTGCTGAAGTTCGACAGCAAGAGCGTCACGCGTGCAAACAAAGTGGTGCTGCGCGGCGGCCGACGGCAACTTACCTCTACGTTGACAACTTCATCGACCGGATCTCACGATCCCGTCGATCGAGAGGGATGCGCTGACGCCCGTGGGGAGGGTGTTCGGAGCAGCGGCATCCGGTGGCGATGCGGGGCCTCACGGCGCACTGAAGCGGCTACCCCGCGATGAAGCGAGCGGCCCTTCTTCGAGCCGTCCCTCGAAGAGCGAGCCATCGAAATCACAACCGGGAAGAAGGAATCCATGCCGCATACCTTGCTGAAACGACTTTGGGTGTCATTGGGCTGCCTGTCGGGACTGGTCTTTGCCCCTCTGGGGCAGGCCGTGCCGCTCGGGGATCCCATCATGGTGAATACCGAAACTGCCGGCAATCAATCTTCCGGTTTGTTCGCCGCAGGATCCAACGGAGAAAAACTCCTGATCTGGAGAGATGGCGCAGCCAATGCCACGTACGCTCAAAGAATAAGGTCGTCGGGAACGCCTTTTTTAACAAAACACCAGATCCAGCTTCCTCCAACGAATGCGAAGTTATCCGTTGACCGCGCCGGCAATTTCGTCTTGGCAGGTCAAACCGGAATATCTGGAATAGTCACGGCCTACGACAGAGACGGAAATCTGCTATCCAATTTCAGCCCAACCCCGGATACCTTGAATGCGGCTGCCAGCATGGATACGGATGGCAATATGACCGTAGCCTACGCGTACCCCAACGTGTTCAATGTTCCGCGAAATCTTGCAATCAGGAGATTCAATACCAGCGGAACCCCCATCGGCCCACAAATCATCGTTGCATCGGGTCCCGTGGATACGATTTCCGCCCCCACTTCAATTGCCACGGACAATGCAGGAAATATCGCATTGATATGGACGGGCCAAGCCAGTTCTTCGGCACCAGCCTACAGCATGATGCAGCGCTTCAGCCGCGCAGGTGTTGCGCTGGCTCCGGCATTTGCCGTCAGCCACACCTCGACGGGAGCGCAATTGGCCGGCAGTATTGCCATGGAGCCCGGAGGGAAATCCGTCGTCATATGGACCAATGCCTTTCCCAATGAATCGGGTTACACCTATATCGTGTATTCCCGGGCCTTCGACGCGAATGGCAATCCCACCGGAAGCGGAAGCACGCGAGTCAATCAACGCCTCATCGATTCCGGGCCCGAGCCAACTGCGGCAATTGCAGAGAATGGCGATTTTGTCGTTTCGTGGATCGCATCAACAGGTGTGATCGGGGGTGGGCCGGACTCTGCATTGGCGACAAGACAATTTCACAGCGATGGAACGCCAATCACCAACGAATTGCGCGTCGACCCGCCTCAAATTCAATCGGCATCCCGCCCGCGCCTGGCAATGGATCCGGTGGGAAATTTTGCAGTGGCATGGACCAGCGGCTCACCTACCGAGGGCTCCGGGACCGGATGGGACGCCATGGTGCGCACCTTCAGGATGGACACCCGGCCGCCCATCACGCAACTCCTGAACAGGCAGCCCGCCCAAGCCCTGGCAGGCGACGCCGACAGCTGGCGCTATTACAGGCTCACCGTCCCCTCCGGCGTTAGGCAGCTGAACATCGACATGACCGGCCCCGTCGGTGGCGGTGATGGCGACATGTACGTCCGCTTCGGCGGACTCCCGTCGCTGACGGCCTGGGACCAGCGCCCCTACGTGAACGGCAGCAACGAATCCATCGGGATCAGCAATCCCCCGCCCGGCGACGTCTACATCGCGATCCACGGGCGCAGTGCGTATTCGGCGGTCGGCCTGACCGCCGGCTATTACTACCCCTGAATCGAAGCGCAATCCATCGAAATCACAACCGGGAAAGAAGGAATCCATGCCTCATACCTTGCTGAAACGACTTTGGATGTCATTGGGCTGCCTGTCGGGGCTTGTCGTTGCTCCTCTGGGGCAGGCCGTGCCGCTCGGGGATCCCATCATGGTGAATACCGCCACTGCCGGCGATCAGCGTCCGATTTATTTTTCCGCAGGATCAAACGGGGAAAAACTTCTGATCTGGTTCGACGCTGCGGCAAATGCCACGTACGCTCAAAGAATAAGGTCGTCAGGAATACCATTTTTAACAAAACACCAGATACAAGCGCCTCCAACGTATGCAAGTTTCTCCGTTGACCGTGCCGGCAATTTCGCCTTCGCAAGTCACCCTGGAAGAGTCATGGCTTACGACAGAAATGGAAATCTGCTATCCAGTTTTCAAACAACTCCGGATTCAACGAGCACGGTTGCCAGCATGGATACGGATGGCAATATCACCACAGCCTATTCGCGCTCGACCGCGTCCGATGCGCCTCGGACGATTGCAATCAGGCGATTCAATACCAGCGGAATTCCCATCAGCCCTGAAATCATCGTTGCATCGGATGCCGCAGATAAACTCTCCGGCCCCAGTTCAATTGCCACGGACAATGCAGGAAACATCGCATTGTCATTTGCGACCAGACCCGGTCCTACGGTAAGGGAATCCAACATCATGATGCAGCGCTTCGACCGTGCAGGTGTTGCGCTGACTCCGGCACTTGTCGTCAGCCCTGTCCGATCGATATACAGTTCAGGCGGCCGTATTGCCATGGAACCCGGGGGGAAATCCGTCATCATATGGAGCGCTTCCCCGGATGATAATTACACCTGGAATATATATGCCCGGGCCTACGACGCGAATCTCAATCCCACCGGATTCACGCGAGTCAACCAACGCATCCACGAAGGCGAGCCCGGGCCAAATTCGGCAATTGCGGAAAATGGAGATTTTGTTGTTTCATGGACAGCATCCGAGGGCGTTGTCGGTGGTCCCCAAAGCTCTACATTGGCGGCAAGACAATTTCGCAGCGATGGAACGCCAATCACCAACGAATTGCGCGTCGACCCGCCTCAACCCCAATTTGGAAGCAACCCGCTTCTGGCAATGGATCCGGTGGGAAATTTTGCGGTGGCTTGGACCAGCACCTCTGCCGGGACCGGATGGGACGCCATGGTGCGCACCTTCAAGATGGACACCCGGCCGCCCATCACGCAACTCCTGAACAGGCAGCCCGCCCAAGGCCTGGCAGGCGACACCGACAGCTGGAGTTATTACAGGCTCACCGTCCCCCCTGGCGCCGGGCAACTGAACATCGACATGACCGGCCCCGTCGGCGGCGGTGATGGCGACATGTACGTCCGCTTTGGCGGACTTCCGTCGCTGACAGCCTGGGACCAGCGCCCCTATGTCAACGGCAGCAACGAATCCATCGGGATCAGCAATCCACCTCCCGGCGATGTCTACATCGGGATCCACGGGCGCAGCGCGTATTCGGCGGTCGGCCTGACCGCCGGCTACTACTACCCCTGATACGGGCGGGCCGCGGCCTACACTTTCGCCCCATGAACCCGTCCTCCCGTCCCCTCCGCACGCTCGAACGCGGCATCCTCTGCCTCGTCATCGGCGCCGCCGTTTTGCTGGCGCCGCGCTTCCTGCAGGGCACGCGCTGGTTCGAGATGGTGGCGGGCGCGTACCTCGTCGGCTGGTTCGCGCTGGTGCTGGGCATCGCGCTGGTCGGGGTCGGTCTGTTCCAGCGCAACAAGCCGCGCTCCTAGAAAAAGAAAACCCGCCTTGCGGCGGGTTTCAGCGAGAGACGCGTGTGCGTACGTGCGGCAGCGGGATCAGGCCTTCTTGCCGCGCAGCTTGCCGACGAGCTCCACGACCGCCAGCACGATCGCGCCGGCGACAAGACCCACGACGGCGTTCACGCCCATCGAGCCGAGCGTGCCGAACACACCGCCCGTGGCCTTGGCCCAGTCTTCGACGGCATGGCCGAACGCGGGCACGCCGTGCACCAGGATGCCGCCGCCCACCAGGAACATGGCGGCGGTGCCGGCCACCGACAGCGCCTTCATGAGCCAGGGCGCCGTGGCCAGGATGCCGCGGCCGAGAGCCCGCGCGGCGGCGCTCGTGCGCTGGCTCAGGTAGAGGCCCGCGTCGTCGAGCTTCACGATGCCGGCCACGAGGCCGTACACGCCGATGGTCATGATCAACGCGATGCCGACCAGCACGCTCAGCTGCGTGGTGAACGGCTGGCCCTGCACGGTGCCCAGCGTGATCGCGATGATTTCGGCCGAGAGGATGAAGTCGGTGCGCACCGCGCCCTTGATCTTGTCCTTCTCGATCGCCACCACATCGACCGCCTCGTCGGCCACGGCCTGCTCGTGGCGCTGGGTGTCGGCCTCGTGTTCCTTCTTGTGCAGGAACTTGTGCGCGAGCTTTTCGGCGCCTTCGAAGCAGAGGAAGGCGCCGCCGATCATCAGGAGCGGCGTTACCAGCCAGGGCAGCCAGGTGCCGATGGCGAGCGCAGCCGGCACCAGGATGGCCTTGTTGATGAACGAGCCCTTGCAGACCGCCCAGACCACCGGGATCTCGCGCTCGGCCCTGACGCCGGACACTTGCTGCGCATTGAGCGCGAGGTCGTCGCCGAGCACGCCGGCCGTCTTCTTGGCGGCGACTTTGGTGAGGATCGACACGTCGTCCAGGACGGTTGCGATGTCGTCGAGCAGCAGGAGCAGGCTGGTGGCCATGTGAAAAGGTCAGTCTGAAAAGGAAGCGGCGAGCTTAGCCGCGGCGGCTGCACGCACGTGCAATAACCGTACGAGGTCAGGAAACGCTGCGCTTGAGGCGGATTTCCTCGATGCGGACAGTGCCCAGCAGCGTGGTCTTGGCCGTCTTCATCTCGCGCTTGAAGCCGGCGAGTTCGTGGAAGCGCATGGCGCGGTCGTTGCGAATGGGCACCCAGATGGTGACCGTGGTGCAGCCCTCTTCCTCGAGGCCTTCGCGCGCCGCGTCCCAGAGGGCGACGCCCACGCCCTTGCCCCAGTGCTCGGGCTTGACGTAGATGGCCCAGATTTCACCTGTGGTGGACGGCGTCTTGGGGTCGCGCGAGCGGTCGAAGCCGACAAAACCGACGATTTCGTTGCCGAGCGTGGCCACCTGCACCTGCGGCTCGCTGAATTCGATGGCTTCGCGCCACTTGGCTTCGCGGGTGGCGGGAGCCAGCGTGCGCAGCTCTTCTTCGGGGAGGATGCCTTCGTAGGCGGCCTTGGCGGCCAGGGCATGGACTTCGGCGACGGCCTTGGCGTCGCGCATCGTGGCGGGGCGAACTTCGTAATCGGACATGAATGCGGGGAAATCAATGGAACCGGCTATTGTCGCCGCACCGCTAAACTGCCCGCTGCATCCGTAGCATCAACTGGAGAAAAGTCATGGCAAAGAGTCAGCAACGCAGCACCAAGGAAGCCAAGAAACCGAAGAAGGACACCTCGCCGCCCAAGCCCGTGGGCACCGGCGGCATCGAGCCGGTCCGCACGATCACCACCGCGGTGATTCCGCGCGGCAAGCTCAAGAACAAGTGACCGACGAGGCACCGGCCGGGGCTCCACCAGCCCCGGCTCCTGCAGCAAAGCCGGCCCAGCCCCGCAACCCGCTGCACGGGCTCACGCTGGAGGCCATCGTCACCTCGCTGGCCGACTGGTACGGCTGGGAACACCTCGGCGAGCTCGTTCCCATCCGCTGTTTCCAGATCGACCCGAGCGTGGGCTCCAGCCTCAAGTTCCTGCGCAAGACGCCCTGGGCGCGCGAGAAGGTCGAGAGCCTTTATCTCTTCATGCTGCGCGAACAGCGCCGCGAGCAGCAGCAGCAACAACAACCTCCCCAGGAATGAAGGTCCGAATCGAGCCCTCGGGCCTCGACTTCGAGACCGAACCGGGCACCACGATCCTGAAGGCGGCCGAGGCGGCCGGCATCGAACTGCCGAGCTCCTGCCGCAACGGCACCTGCCGCACCTGCATTTGCCGACTCACCTCTGGCCATGTGCGCCACATCATCGAATGGCCCGGCCTGAGCGTCGACGAGAAAGACGAAGGCTGGATCCTGCCCTGCGTGGCGGAGGCGCTGGACGACCTCACGCTCGACGCACCGAAAGCCTTTTCGGTTTTCCAGGACTAGGAGGCCGGCCCGACCGGCCCCACCGGCCTGACTCCGGCAGGCATCGCCACCACCAGCCGATCGCGCTGCGCCAGCGACGGGAACAGCTTGAACCACGTCAGCGCCACCAGCATCGTTCCCACGCCGCCCACCACCACCGACCCCACGGGGCCGAGCAGCGCCGCCGTGGCGCCCGATTCGAATTCGCCCAGCTGGTTGCTCGCGCCGATGAAGATCGAGTTGACCGCGCTCACCCGCCCGCGCATGGCATCGGGCGTCTCCAGCTGCACCAGCGTCTGGCGGATCACCACGTTGACCATGTCCGCCCCGCCCGACACCGCGAGCGCGATCAGCGAGACGAAGAAACTCTTGGAGATGCCGAACACCACCATGCAGAGGCCGAAGAGCCCGATGGCCAGCAGCAGCGTGCGGCCCACATGCCGTTCGACCGGACGGCGCGTGAGCGCGATCGACATCACCAGCGCCCCCACGGCGGGTGCGGCGCGCAGCAGCCCGAGCCCCCAGGGGCCGGTGTGCAGGATGTCCTTCGCATAGATCGGCAGCAGCGCCACCGCGCCGCCCAGCAGCACCGCGAACAGGTCGAGCGACACGGCACCGAGCACGGGCTTGCGCTTCCAGATGAAATCGACGCCCGCGAACACCGTGGCCAGCGTGACCGGCTCGCGCGCGGCCGGCGTGTAGGCATAGCGCAGCCGCAGCACCAGCACGCAGGCGACGGCAAAAAACAGCACGCTCACGCCGTAGACCACCGACATGCCCGCCACGAACAGCAGCCCGCCGAGGGCCGGCCCACCGATGATCGCGCCCTGCATGCCGGCCGAGCTGAAGGCCATGGCCCGCGCGAGCATCGAGGGCGGCACCAGCAGCGGCGTGAGCGCCTGCTGCGCCGGCATCTGAAAGGCGCGCACCGCGCCCAGCACCAGCGAGAGCCCCAGCAAGAGGCCGCGCGTGTCGTGCTTCTCCAGCACGGCCAGCAGCAGCACCAGCCCCACCAGTCCCTGCACCGCGAAGCACGCGGCCACGATGCGACCGCGGTGATGGCGGTCGACGATGTGGCCGGCCAGGAGCGCCAGCAAGAGCGCGGGAACGAACTGGTAGAGCCCGACGAGGCCGAGGTCCCAGGCGCTGTTGGTGAGCTCGTACATGTGCCAGCCGATGGCCACCAGCAGCATCTGCGAGGCAGCGGTCCCGAAGAGCCGCGCCGTCCACATGTGCATGAAGGCGCGCTCGCGCGTCAGGTCGGAAAAGCTGGACTGGGGGGAGGAAGCGGAGGCGGGAGCGGGGCCGGACATTGTGCGTCGAGGATAGCCGAGGCGCCGTGAGCAGTTCGTTAGCAAGGCGCAATCCCTGCCTTGCGCGCCCTCTCTACACTCGCTTCCTCCATGACCGCGCCGCTGCTGCTGCACCCCATCCACGAAGACGCTCACCTGCTGGTGCTCGAGAAGCCCGCGGGCCTGCTCTGCGTGCCCGGGCGCGGCGACGACAAGCAGGACTGCCTGAGCGCCCGCGCGATGCGCCAGTGGCCCGATGCGCTGATCGTGCACCGGCTCGACATGGCGACCAGCGGACTCGTGGTGATGGCGCGCAGCCTCGACATGCAACGCACGCTGAGCGCCGCCTTTGCCGACCGGCAGGTGCACAAGCGCTACGAAGCCATCGTCGATGGCGCGATGCCCGTGCGCGAAGACTGGTCGGTCATCGATGCGCCGTTGATGGCCGACTGGCCGCGCAGGCCCTTGCAGAAGACCGACCCCGCGGGCAAGCCCAGCCTCACACGCTGGCGTGCGCTGGCGTCATCGGTGCAGGGAGAGCTCAGCGCGACCCATGTGCTGCTGGAGCCCGAGACGGGCCGCACGCACCAACTGCGCGTGCACCTGCTGTCGATCGGTCATCCGATCCTCGGCGATGCGTTGTATGGCGATGCCGCGGTGCAGGCGCGTGCGCCGCGCCTGCTGCTGCATGCGAGCGAGCTGGCCTTCGTGCATCCGGCGACGCATCAGTCCCTTCGCTTCGAAAGCAAGTCGGACTTCGCGCTCAGCCCTTGACGACGAGCACCGGCATGGTCGCGTCCTGCAGCACGCGCTGCGTGACGCTGCCCAGCAGCAGTTTCTCGATGCCGCTGCGGCCGTGCGAACCCATCACGATCAGGTCGGCTGCGATGGCGATGGCTGTATCGACGATGCCTTCGTGCACCACGTGGCCGTCGATCACGCGCTGGTCGCTGTGCAGGCCTTCGGCCGCGAGCGCCGCAACGCCGCGTGCCAGGGCCGCATTCGCGCTCGACGTGGCAGCAGCGAGGTATTCGTTCTGGCCGAGCGCGTAGTCCGCGCCCACGCCGATGAAGGGGTAGTTGTCGATCACGTGAATCAGCGTGATGCGGCTTCCGAAAGCCAGTGCGAGGCCACTGGCCTTGCTGACGGCGAGCATGGAAGTTTCAGAACCGTCGATGGGAACCAGGATGTGATTGAACATGGCGGACCTCGCTTTCGTTCGCAGACAGACACGGCTCGAAGTCGAACCGGGTCCCGAATTTAACCGCTACACCGGTGGGTGGCTGTAGGACTCGTGCCAGCGACACCCGCAAGTGCCGCCAAAGCGCTTCAATCGCCCTGGAAACCCTGTGATCGGCAGGTGATCACGAGCGTATCGCGCCAGCCTGCGCCGCCCTCTTCGAGCGGCTGGATCGGCGTCGATTCGTGAATGACGCGTGCGTCGTCGAGCACGAGCAGCGTCCACGGCTCGGTCATGGTGAAGCGCTCGCCGCGTCGTCCGTTGGCCTCGAACACGCGCGTCTCGCCGCCCTTGATGCCTTGCCGACCGACCAACGCGACGGCCACCAGGTCGACGCCGTCGCGGTGTGCGCCTTCGGGTGTCGGACGGCCGATGCCGCCCGCGGTGTCGATGCGGAACTGATGCGCCTCGACGAACCATTTCTGCGTTGTTTCGGTACGGCCACGCATGTCGCTCGCGGCCGTGCCGAGGCGCTGCAGCAAGCGCTGCCACACGGGTTGCGCGACGGTGCCTTCGCGCATCGGCGCGAACCAGCGCTGCATGCCGCCATGCAGCGCGTTGTATTCGACCGGCTGCCAGTGCGCGCGGTGCGGCACCTGGTGCAGCGTGGCGTTGTCGCCGGCCTCGACGGTGAAGCATGCATGGCGGCGCGTGCGGTAGCGGCCGCCGTCCTTCAGGTAGTCGTCGGGTGGAAGGTCGTTCCAGTCCGCGTGCAGTGCCTCGAGTTGCGAGAGCGGTGCGCCGAGCCAATCGCTGACGCCTTGGGGGCTCAGCACCGCATAGCCCTGTTCGCGCAGGGCGGCGGGCAGTTCGGCGGGATCGATGAAGGGGGGCGTGAAGGCGGCGGTGGTCACGCGGCGACCTTCACATCCTTCCAGAACGCGACGCGGTCGCGAATTTCCTCGGCTTCGGGCTTCGGGTCGGCGTAGTACCAGGCGGCGTCGGTGTTGAGCTCGCCGTTGACCAGCAGCGAGTAGTAGCTCGCGGTGCCTTTCCAGGGGCAGGTGGTCTTGTGGTTGCTGAAGGTGACGTGATCGCGGTTGAGCGAACTCATCGGGAAATAGTGGTTGCCTTCGACGAGCACGGTGTCGTCGCTTTCGGCGATGGTGACGCCGTTCCAGGTTGCTTTCATGAACTTGATCTCCGGGGGAGTGGTGCGGGGGCGCTGGCCGTTGCGGTGGCCTGATCGCTGGGCGCACGGGGCTTGTCTATTGTGCCGTTGCTTGGCACGGGTGCTTTTTGGTTGGTTGTATGAACGTTATTGAGGTGGTTTTTTTCCGAGGCCGGGTCTCGCCCCGGCGGGCGACCTACTTTTCTTTGCTTCGCCAAAGAAAAGTAGGCAAAAGAAAGGCGACCCTGCTGTCTGCGTCCCTCCGCTTCGCTACGGGCAACCTGCGGTGCTCACGTTCCGCGGGGTCTCGCCCAAACTCGCTTCGCTCAAACAAGGGCGAGCCCTGATCCGCGAAACGCTGCGCTCCTCGGCGCATACAGAAGGGCTTTGGGGACCGACACGCCATCGCTGCGCTCGGCGTTTGAACACCTCACAGGCCTTCGCTTCGCTCGGCTTGAATTGGCTCCCTCTCCCTTTGGGAGAGGGCTGGGGTGAGGGCACCGCGGCCGAGCGAAGCAAAGGCCCGATTGCAAGCCGAGCAAAGCGACGGCCCGTTCGGTATCCACCCCCTCTGGCTGCGCCGAGGAGCGCAGCGTTTCGCGGATCAGGGCTCGCAGCTGTTTGAGCGAAGCGAGTTCTGCGAGACCCCGCGAAACGCGAGCACCGCAGGTTGCCCGCAGCGAAGCGGAGGGTCGCAGACAGTGGGGTCGCCTTTTCTTTGGCTACTTTCTTTTGGCGAAGCAAAAGAAAGTAGCTCGCCCGCCGGGGCGAGACCCGGCCTCGAAAAGAAAACTAGGCAGCCAGCCAATGAACGCTAAAGAGCTTGTCAGGATCCGTCCAAACAGCCCCAGGCCGAAACCCAGCCCGCACAGCCAACGCACGAAGTCCGTCCACAGTGAACTTGTGCGAGTACTCGGTGTGAATAGTCTCGCCCTCGTCGAACCCAAACCGCTCCCCATTCAGAGAAACGCTCTGAGTCTTACGACTCACCAGATGCATCTCGATCCGCCGCCGAGGCGCGTTATAGAACGCCGCATGCGCAAACCCGTCGAGATCGAAGTCCGCATCCAACTCCGCATTCGCCCGACGCAGCAAGTTCAGATTGAACTCCGCAGTCACCCCTTGCGCATCGTTGTAAGCCGCATGCAACCGATCCGGAGCCTTCACCAGATCGACACCGATCAGAAGCCCTCCGCCCCGCAGCATCCGCGCCGCAAGCTGCAGAAAAGCCAACGCCTCGTCAGGCTCGAAATTCCCGATCGTCGACCCGGGAAAGAACCCCACGCGCCGCCCCGCACCGGCAACGGGCGTCGGCAGCACAAGAGGCATCGTGTAGTCCGCTGCAATGGGCTGCACCACAAGCGCCGGATAGTCCGCCCTCAACCGCTCCGCAGCCGCTTCGAGGTGCTCCCCCGAAATGTCGATCGGCAGATAGCGCTTGGGCGTCTCGAGTGCATCGAGCAGCAACCGCACCTTCGTGAGCGACCCCGCGCCGAACTCCACGATCTCCGCGTTCGGACCAACCTGCTCGGCGATCTCGCCCGCGCATTCGCCAAGGATGCGCAGCTCGGTGCGCGTCGGGTAGTACTCGGGCAGCTCGCAGATGCGGTCGAACAGCTGCGAGCCGGCTGCGTCGTAGAAAAACTTGGGCGAGATGCTGCGCGGCGTGCGCGCAAGACCCGCCTGCATCTCCCGTCCGAATTCGGACAGCGGCACGACTGGCGCCGACGCGCGTTCCGCCTTCTGTGACTTCGAAGAAGCAACGAACGAAGACAGCGACGAAGAAGAAGTTGGATTGCGCATGATCAAAGGTCTTTCGCGAGCCGCAGCCCCGTGAATTGCCAGCGCGCCGCCGGCGGAAAGAAGTTGCGATAACTCGGCCGCGAATGCCCGGCCGGCGTGGCCACGCTGCCACCGCGCAACACCAGTTGCCCCACCATGAACTTGCCGTTGTATTCGGCCGCGATGCCGGGCATCGGGCGAAAGCCCGGGTACGGGTCGTACGAAGAACGCGTCCACTGCCAGACATGGCCGGCCATCTGCGTGATGCCGGGTGCGTCGAACGCAGCCTCCCATTCGAATTCGGTCGGCAGCCGCGCGCCGGCCCATTCGGCGTACGCGGCGGCTTCATAGAAACTCAGTTGCGCCACTGGCGCATCGGCTTCCATCGGCCGCACGCCATGCAGGCCGAACACATGCCAACCGCCGCCCTGCTGCTGCTGTTGTTGCGAACCGAGACCGAGCCGCGGATCGTCGGCTGCGAGCCAGTACGCCGGATGCCGCCAGCCATTCGCCTGCACCGCGGCCCATCCATCGGACAGCCAGAGCTCCGCACGTTGATAGCCCCCATCGGCAATGAACTGCGCAAAGTCGCCGCAGTTCACCAGCCGGTCGGCAATCGCATACGGCTGCAGCAGCGCCTTGTGGCGCGGCGTCTCGTTGTCGAAAGAGAAATCAGAGCCCGCATGCCCTACCTCGGCGATGCCACCGGGCTGCGAGAGCCAGCGCACCGCGGGCGGCACTGCAGCAAGCCGCAACGCAGGGCCGCTCGCTGGCTTGTACGCGGGCAACAGCGGATTGCACGAGAGCGCATGCAGGATGTCGGTGAGCAGCAGCTCCTGGTGCTGCTGCTCGTGATTCAGGCCAAGCGTGACGATGGGCTCGATCGCCGCCCAGTCCTGCTCATCGACGCCGCCTTCGAGCAGCGCGAGCACCGCTTCATCCACATGCCGCCGGTACGCATGCACCTCGTCCACCGAGGGCCGCGTGAGCAGCCCGCGCTGCGGGCGCGGATGCCGTGGCCCGAGTGCCTCGTAGTACGAATTGAAGAGGTAATGGAACCGCGTGTCGAAAGGCTGATAGCCCTCGGCATGCGGCTGCAACAGCACGGTCTCGAAGAACCACGTCGTGTGCGCGAGATGCCATTTGGTCGGGCTCGCATCGGGCATCGACTGGATGCACTGGTCTTCGGCGGAAAGCGGGGCGGCAAGTGCCAGACTCGTGGCGCGCACGTCGCGAAATCTGTCGCGCAACGTGCTCGCCGCCTGTGTGATCGGCCGGGAAAGCGTCATGGGGTCTCCAGTCGGGTCAGCCGCAAGTTTTAGCCCATGCGGGTCGGCGCAGTCCGTAGGACAAAACGCCGCGGGGCCGCCGCCGGAAAGTCGACGGGCAGCCACTGTGGCACAAGATGGCGGGGTGTGCAGGGCGGCTGCGTATCATCCGTTCGATGCAAACGAACACCTCCTCGAGCGGGCCTGCCAGGCCCAAAGTCGTCATCGTCGGCTGCGGATTCGGCGGACTCGAAGCGGCCCGCAAGTTGCAGAGCGCCAACGTCGATGTCACCGTGATCGACAAGACCAACCACCACCTGTTCCAGCCCCTGCTCTACCAGGTGGCGACCGCCGGGCTCGCAGCGCCTTCCATCGCGGCGCCGGTGCGCGCGCTGTTTCGCAAGCAACCGAACATCACGACACTGCTGGGCGAAGTGAGCGCCATCGACCCCGCCGGCCGCACGGTGCAACTGGCCAGCGGCAGCAGCGTGCCCTACGACCACCTGATCGTTGCCGCCGGCGCCACGCACAGCTACTTCGGCCATGACGAATGGGCGCCCGTCGCGCCGGGGCTGAAGACACTGGCCGATGCCTTCGAGATCCGCCGCCGCGTGCTGCTGTCGTTCGAGACCGCCGAGACCACCACCGACCCCGACCGCCGCCGCGCGCTGCTCACCTTCGTGGTGATCGGCGCCGGCCCGACCGGCGTGGAAATGGCCGGCACGCTGGCCGAAATCGCCAAGCACACGCTCTCGGGCGAGTTTCGCCACATCGACCCGAGCAGCTCGCAGGTGCTGCTGGTCGAAGGCGGCCCGCGCGTGCTGCAGGCCATGCCCGAATCGCTGAGCCAGAAGGCGCTCGAGCAGCTCGAAAAACTGGGCGTCGAAGTGCGGCTGAATGCGCGCGTCACCGCGATCGACAGCACCGGCCTCGAAGTGCAGACCGGTGGCGGCGCGGACGGCGCACCGGTCGCGAGCTACCGAATCGATAGCAGCTGCGTGGTCTGGGCCGCGGGCGTCGCGGCCTCGCCGCTGGGCCGCATGCTCGGCACGGCCACGGGTGTCGAATGCGACCGCGCGGGCCGCATCAAGGTCGAGCCCGACCTGAGCCTCGCGGGCCATCCCGAAATCAGCGTGGTGGGCGATCTCGCGGCCGCCATGAGCCACGCGCCCGGCAAACCGCCCAAGCCGGTGCCCGGCGTGTCGCCCGGCGCCAAGCAGATGGGCCGCGCGGCGGCGTCGAACATCCTGCACCGCATCGCGGGCCAGCCGACCGTGCCGTTCCGCTATGCGGACTACGGCAACCTCGCGACCATCGGCCGCAACTCGGCGGTGGTGGACCTGGGCACGCCCTTCGGCCCGCTGCGTTTCAGCGGCCGGCTCGCGTGGCTGTTCTGGCTGTTCGCGCACGCGTATTTCCTCATCGGCTTTCGCAACCGCGTCGTCGTGATGATGGACTGGGCGGGTGCGTACTGGAGCTTCCAGCGCAACGCGCGCGTGGTGGCCGACGTGCAAGGCAAGAGCGAATCCTGAAGCAGGAGCCGAGGCCATGTTGTCGCTGATCTGGTGGATCGCCATTCATGCCGTCGAAGCGCTGTTCCTCGTCTGGGTGCTGCGCTCGGGTGGCGCGGAGCGGATCGAGGGCACGTGGGCCTCGGGTTTCATCAGCGGCTTCGCGCCGCGCTGGAACGCCGAGGGGCTGCGCATGGCGGCGCTGATCCTGCTGGTGTTCTGCGCGATCACCTTCGTCGTGGGGCTGTTCATGCCCTCGCTGCGCTGCTGGAGCAGCGGCGCCTGTTGAGCGCCGCCGCTCCATTGAGCATCAGGTCCCGATCACACCGCCGTCGTTCTTCGTGATGACCACCGTGGCCGAGCGCGGACGCCCTGCCCCATCAGGCCACTTCGACACGGCGAGCGGACGGTCCGGATCGCTGCGCTCGTTCGCCGGCTCGCCCGGGTGCTGGATGTTGATGAACAGCGTGCGCAGGTCCGGCGTGGCCGTGAGGCCGGTGATCTCGCAGCCGGCCGGGCCGAGCAGGAAGCGGCGGATCTCGCCCTTCGTCGGGTCGCAGGCCAGCATCTGGTTGTTGGGCAGGTTGTTGTACTCGCCCTTGCCGAGCGTGGAGGTCGACACGTCGGTCTCGATCCACAGCACGCCGCGCGCATCGACCATCAGGCCGTCGGGGCTGCCGAAGGTGTCGCCCTTGATGTTGCCCTGCGCCTCGTAGCGCGACTGCTTCGGGTCGCCCGCGAGCACGAGGTGGTTCCACGCGAACTTGGTCGCGTCGAGGTCGCCGCTTTCCTTCCAGCGGATGATCTGGCCCATCGTGTTGTTCGAGCGCGGATTGGCCGCGTCCATGAAGGGCTGGCCCGGCGCGCCGCGGTTGCTGTTGTTGGTGAGCGTGCAGTAGACCTCCTTCGTGAGCGGATCGACGGTCGTCCACTCGGGGCGGTCCATCTTGGTCGCGCCCAAGAGGTCGCTCGCCTGGCGCGCCTTGATGAGCACGTCGCCCTGGCTCGCGAAGCCCTTGTCGGCCACGAGCCCGTTCTGGCCCTGGATGAGCGGCAGCCATTCACCGGTGCCGTCCACATCGAAGCGGCCGACGTACAGCGTGCCGTGGTCGAGCAGCTCGCGGTTGGCGGCCGCACCGCCGGGCTGCACCTTGTCGCGGCTCACGAACTTGTAGATGTATTCGAAGCGCGAGTCCTCGCCCATGTAGACGACGGCGCGGCCGTCGTTGGTGAGCGCGGTGGCGGCGCCTTCGTGCGCGGCGCGGCCCATGGCGGTGCGCTTGCGCGGAGTCGATGCCGGGTCCTGCGGATCGATCTCGACGACCCAGCCGTAGCGGTTCGATTCGTTCGGGTGCTTGGCCACGTCGAAGCGTTCTTCGTGCTCGTGCCAGCGGTACTTGGCGCCGTTGCCCTTGCGGATGCCCCAGCGCTTCTGGTGGGCGTCGGGCGTGTCGGTGCCTTCGAAGTAGTCGGCGAAGTTTTCTTCGCAGGTGAGGTACGTGCCCCAGGGCGTCTGGCCGTTCGAGCAGTTGTTGTAGGTGCCGAGCACCTGCGTGCCGGTCGGGTCGCCCGCGGTGCGCAGCATCGGGTGGCCGGCGGCGGGGCCGGTGAGCGTCATCGGCGTGAGCGCGGTGATGCGGCGCGCGAAACGCGACGGCAGCACCTGCGACCACTTGGCGCCCTCGCGCTGCAGTTCGATGACGGACACGCCGTGCGCGTTCATGGACTTGCGCACCTTCTCGGGCGTCCAGGTCTTCATGCCGTCGGTGTGCAGCAGGCCGTCGTCGACGTATTCATGGTTCAGCACCAGCAGGCCGCGGTTCGATCCGTCGAGCGGGAAGAAGGCCATGCCGTCGTGGTGCATGCCGGCCTGAAGGGCCTGTTCGTCGGCGGTGTTGGAGCCGTCGGTCTTGAAGGCGGGCATGCGGCCCACGATGCCGGTGGCGTCGCCCCAGCGGTAGATCACCTGCGCGCTGTAGCCCTCGGGCACGACGACGCGATCGACGGCCGCCATGGGCACGCTCTTGAAGCCGATGGCGCGGCCCAGCGTGCTCACCGACGAACTGCCGCCGCCGGTGGTGGCGCAACCGGCCAGCGCACCGGCCGCGAGCGGGCCGAAAAGCCCGGCCACCGCCGCCGCGAGACCGCCGCGCACGAACACCCGGCGCTTGGGGTCGGACACGTCGTGGATCGTGGGGTTGGCGGAAGGGTTGGAGTCCTCCATCTGTTCGAAATCTTTGGCCATTTCTCTGATCTCTTCGTCGTGTGGGTTGTTAGAACTTTCGATGTTCGCGCGAGCCCGTGAATCTCCCATGACAACGGGAGCCTTTTGGGTGACAGGCTTCCGGAATTTAACCCCAATGGCTGAATTGAAAAACCCCTGCTTTTTTGCAATTCTTGCGGCCTATTTCGAAATTCGATTCCGGGAATTGCAATGACTAATTTCCTACGTAAATACGTAGCCGCCGCGGCCTGCCTGGCCGCGCCGTTCCTCGCCCATGCCCAATCCATTCCCCTGGACAACGTGCCTGCACTTGGCAAAGCGCTGATGCGCGGCCAGGCAGTGCGCACGAGCTTTGATCTGTCGAAGTGCAAAAACGACAGCCCTGGTGAGCCGAGCCCGGCCGTGAGCGGTGGGTTGGTCATCGATCCATTCAACATCCTGCCCAACGGAACGATCGCGTTCTCGAACACCCATTTCACGCTCGGCCCGGGCAACCAGCCGGTGAACGAGATCATCCGTTTCCGCGTGAACACCGACCGCTCGGTTCAATTGACGATCACGACGCTCTCCATACCGACCTACCAGCCATTGCGAAATATTGCATTGACCTGCGAGGTGGGGAATAGCGTGAATTTCTTCGTCCAGCTTTTTTGAATAATTCGTCGAATATCCGAATTCAATTCGGATATTGAATGATTTGCGCGGAGTTCGGGGCGGGTGCACAGGGCACGCCGCTTTTGTGCTGCCGGGAAGGAGGGCTCAGAAGAAGCCTTCGCCCCAGTGCGATTCGCGCTGGCTCCTGCGCCAGTCCCATGGCGGCACCGGCTTCGCATCGGCCCACAGCCCCAGGTGCCGCGAGCGCGCGCTGTCCTGCAGCTTGAAGAGCCCACCGCCGCGCTTGGTCGCGATCTTGTTGTAGTCGTACACCCAGGCCCAGCCCTCGGACACCATGCGGCTGCCGGCGTCCTCGCCGTTGCACGACACGTCGGCCACGGTGCGGCCATAACGGTCGGTGTCGCGCTCGGTGATGACTGCTTTCTCGGCGTAGCAGAGACGGCTCAGCGCCTGTCGGCTGCGCTGGCCATAAGGCTGCTTCTTTTCAGGGGCGTCGATAGCCGCGATGCGCACCTTGATCTGCTCGTAGGCACCGATCCGGCCGCAGCGCGCGGTGAGCGTGTCGCCGTCGGTCACGCCGACGACGAGGCAGTTGCGGGGGGCGGCGTGGGCCAGCAGAGAAAGAGGGAAGAGAACGAAGAAAACGAAGAGAGGGGACGGGCGAAAGCGCATGCAGGAATGGAACGGACGCGTTGCGAGAAAAGAGAGGAGAAAGATTCTCGACGCGAAGCGCCCGCGCCATCCGGCCGAATCATTTGTTTTCGTCTTCCTGCAACAACCGCCACATCACCTTGCCGCTGCCGCTCTTGGGCAACGCATCCACGAACTGCACCTTGCGCGGGATCTTGTAGACCGCCATGTTCTCGCGGCACCAGTCGATGATCTCCTGCTCGGTCGTTTCCTTGTGCGTGGCGCGCAGCACGACCACGGCCTTGACCGATTCGCCGCGGTAGTCGTCCTTGGTCGAGATGACGCAGGCCTCCTGGATCGCGGGGTGGCGGAACATCAGGAGTTCGACCTCGGCGGGCCACACCTTGAAGCCGCTCGCGTTGATCATGCGTTTGAGGCGATCGGTCATGAAGAAGTAGCCGTCCTCGTCCATGCGGCCCATGTCGCCGGAGCGGAAGAAGCGCTTGCCCTCGAACTCGACGAAGGCGGCCCTCGTGGCGTCGGGGCGCTTCCAGTAGCCCTGGAACACCTCGGGGCCGTGGATGATGATTTCGCCCGATTCGCCGATGGGCATCTCCACCAGCGTGTCGGGGTCGACCACGCGCGCGTCGGTGCTCATGAAGGGGATGCCCAGGCACTGCTGCTTGGGGTTCTCCGACGGGTTGGTGTGCGAAGGCGCGGCCGTCTCGGTGAGGCCGTAGCCCTCCTGGTACTTGAGGCCGTATTGCTCGAACAGGCGCTGCGCCACCGCCTGCGGCATCGCGGCGCCGCCACCGCCGATGTGGCTGATGCTCGAGAGGTCGTAGCTCGCGAAGTTGGGGCTGGCCATGAGATCGATGACCATGGTGGGGATGTTGGTCCAGCTCGTGACCTTCCAGCGCGAGATGAGCCGCCCGGCCACGTCGCGGTCCCAGCGCGGCATGATGACCAGCGATGCGGCCGCGAGGATGGCGGTGTGCATCATGCTCACCACGCCGGTGATGTGGAACATGGGCACCACGGCCAGCACCACGGCCTCGGATGTCGCATGGCCCCAGAGCTGGCCCGAGACGGCGTTGTGCATCAGGCTCGAATGATGGTGCACGCAGCCCTTGGGCAGTCCGGTGGTGCCGCTGGTGTAGGGCAGCAGGGCCATGTCGTTGGCGCCCACCACATGCGCGGGGGCCGGGTGACCGGCTTCGAGCGCATCGGTCCACGCCATCACCTGGCCGCTGGCGAGCGCGGGCAGCGGGTGGCGGGTGGTGAGCCAGGCGGTCCATGCGGGGGCCGGTGCGTCGTCGCCGGAAACGTCGGCATCGAAGGCGTCGGTGAACTGGGTCACGACGATGTGCGCGAGCCGCTGCTCGGCCGGCAGCGCGTCGCTGGCCTTGGCCAGTTCGGCGGCAAGGTCGCCGGTGGTGAGCGCCACCTTGGCGTCGGGGTCGACGATGTAGTGCTTGAGCTCTTCGGCCCGGTTCATCGGGTTGACCGGCACCACCACCGCATTGGCCCGCAGGATCGCGAAGTGCGCGATCACGAGTTGTGGGCAGTTCTGCATGTTCAGGATCACGCGGTCGCCACGCTGCACGCCCAGCGCATGCAGCGTGCCGGCCAGCCGTTCGACCTGCCCGGCCAGCTCGCGGTAGCTCATCACGCGGCCGAAG
Source organism: Variovorax sp. ZS18.2.2 (assembly GCF_024701975.1). Lineage (GTDB taxonomy): Bacteria > Pseudomonadota > Gammaproteobacteria > Burkholderiales > Burkholderiaceae_C > Variovorax. The sequence goes on along the minus strand of NZ_JANLNM010000002.1, from coordinate 229,397 downwards.
AACACGAGCGCGGCCTTGTCGGGGTAGCGGGCGGCGGAGGTCGCGAGGTTGTGCCAGAGCGAGGTGGCGGGGACGGTGAGCGAATGCGGCAGGCGTTTGGGCCAGAACTTGTAGTGCGGGCGTTGTTGCATGGTGAGAACGAGCGGGAAAGGAAGAAAAAGAGCGGGAGAGGCGGAGAGAAACGCACCAGCCTAAGCCGCCCCGGCCGCGCCTCCCATCGGGGAAGCCCCCGGGGGCGTCACATTGGCGACGCCCTTTCTTCTCACACTGGCCATCCCCCGCGCATGCGCCGTGCGACTACAGACAGCGCGGGCTTTCCGCGCGATACCTGACGCTCCCCTCCACCTCATCCATCCACCCACCGAAGGAACCCCCATGGCAGCAGACAAGCACGCAAGCGTTCACTGGGAAGGCGCCGGCAAGACCGGCAAGGGCCAGATCAGCACCGAGACCGGTGCCTTGAAGGACTACCCCTACGGCTTCGCGAGCCGCTTCGAGGACGACAAGCGCGGCACCAACCCCGAGGAGATCGTCGGCGCGGCCCATGCGGCCTGCTTCACGATGGCCTTTGCCTTCGCGCTGGAAGCGGCGGGTCTGGCCGCGACGCGCATCGACACCAAGGCCGCCGTACGGCTGGCCAAGGACGGCGCCGGTTTCAAGATCGACCGCATCCAGCTCGAGCTGGACGCGGCCGTGCCCAACCTCGACGAAGCGAAGTTCCAGGAAATCGCGGCCGCCGCCAAGGCCGGCTGCCCGCTGTCGAAGGCGCTCGCGAGCGTGCCCGAGATCACGCTGAAGGCCACGCTGGCGGGCTGATCACGCGCCTCTGTTCGGGGGCGCGATCACGCCCCACCCCAAAGCACACGCCGCACAACATCGATCCATTTCGGTGCACATAGCTTGCATACCAGTTGGCACAAAAGCTGCTGGTATGCAGGCGAATGTCTACATCCGCATCCGAAATCAGTGCACGCATCGTCGAAGCGGTGATGGCGCAGAAGCTCGCGCCGGGTTCGCGCCTGGGCGAGCAGCAGCTGGCCATGCTCTTCGACTGCAGCCGCACCATCGTGCGCGAAGCCCTCACCCGGCTGGCGGCGCGCGGCATCGTCACCGTGAGCGCACGGCGCGGCTGGTTCGTGATCGAGCCCTCGCAGGAAGAGGCGCGCGAAGCCTTCGAGGCGCGGCGCGTCATCGAGCTGGGCCTCATCAGAAGCACGAACAAAATCGACAAGGCCGCCCTGCGCCAGCTGAAGGCGCACCTGCAGCGTGAAAAAGCGGCACTGAAAGAGAGCGACGTCGGCAACCGCAGCTTCTTGCTCGGCGACTTTCATGTGTGCCTGGCCGAGTGCCTGGGCAACACGCTGCTGGCCGACACGCTGCGCGACTTCACCGCGCGCACCACGCTGATCGCCATGCTCTACCAGAGCACGCACGACGCGGTGCAGTCCTGCGAAGACCACGTGCAGATCGTCGCGGCGCTGGAGCGCGGCGACCACGCCGCCGCCGAGGCGCTGATGGCCGAACACATCGGCACGGTGCAATCGGCGCTGCGCGTGCAGGCGCCCAGCGATCCGCTCGCGCAACTGCGCGATGCGCTGGCGCCGCTGCAGAACAAGGCCTCGACCAAACCCAGGCGCCGCAAGCCCGCGCCCTCCCCCGACGACCCCGATTCATCGACTTACCTAGGAGCCCTGCTATGACTTTCTCTGCATCGAAACGCCACCTCGCCCTCGCGTTCGCTTCCGTCGCCCTGCTGGCCACGGCCGGCGGTGCCCATGCCCAGAACGCGCTGGACAACGTGCTCAAGGCCAAGACCATCAAGATCGCCGTGCCGACCGACTACCCGCCCTACGGCTCGGTCGACAAGAACATGAAGCCGCAGGGCCTGGACGTGGAGATGGCCGAGCTCATCGCCACCAAGCTCGGCGTGAAGATCGAGCTGGTGCCCGTGACCAGCGCCAACCGCATTCCGTACCTGCAGACGCGCAAGGCCGACCTCGTGATCTCCACGCTCGGCAAGAACCCCGAGCGCGAGAAGGTGATCGAGTTCTCCTCGGCCTATGCGCCCTTCTTCCAGGCCGTGTATGCCGCCAAGAGCATGAAGCTCACCGCCTTCTCCGACATGGCCGGCAAGACCGTCGCCGTGACGCGCGGCGCGATGGAAGACCAGGAGCTGAACAAGGTGGCGCCGCCGAACGTCGACTACCGCCGCTTCGAGGACAACAACGCGACCATCGCGGCCTTCGTGGCCGGCCAGACGCAAACCCTCGCGACCAGCGCGGCGGTCGCCGGCGACATGCTCGCCAAGAATCCGAAGGTCAGCGCCGAGTTCAAGCTGCTGCTCAAAGACAGCCCGTGCTTCGTGGGCGTCGCCAAGGGTGAAACGGCCTTGAAGACCAAGGTCAACGAAATCATTGCCGCCGCCAAGAAGGACGGCACGCTGGACGCCATGTCGAAGAAGTGGCTCGGCAAGGCAGCTGGCGACCTGCCCGTCTGATCGAATCACGCGGCCATGAACATCGAGTTCGATTTTTGTGCAGTGCTCGCTGAGTGGCCGCTGCTGCTGCGCGGCGTGGCGTGGACCGTCGGCCTCACTGCCATCGGCACCGTGCTGGGCATGATCGTGGGCACGCTCTGCGCCTGGGCACGCTCGGGCGGGCCCGCGTGGCTGCGCGCCATCGTGGGCACCTATGTGGAGCTGATCCGCAACACGCCCTTCATCGTGCAGCTGTTCTTCATCTTCTTCGGGCTGCCGGCGGCGGGCGTGAAGCTCTCGCCCGAGGTGGCATCGGTGATCGCGATGGTGATGAACCTGGGCGCGTACTCCACCGAGATCATCCGTGCGGGCATCGAAGCCACGCCGAAAGGTCAGATCGAAGCGGCCGTGAGCCTCGCGCTCAGCAAGTCGCAGGTGTTCCTGCGCGTGGTGCTGCCGCCCGCGCTCAAGAAGGTGTGGCCCTCGATGGTGAGCCAGATCATCATCGTGATGCTGGGCTCGGCGGTGTGCGGCCAGATCTCGACCGAGGAGCTGAGCTACGCGGCCAACCTGATCCAGAGTCGCAACTTCCGCGCGTTCGAGGCTTTCATCATCGCGACGCTGATTTATCTCGCGCTGTCGGTGGCGCTGCGGCGTTTGCTCAACTGGGCGGGGCCGAAGTTCTTCTTCGGTCGCTGAACGCACCACAGAAGGAAACCCATCGTCATGAGTGATTTTTCTCTGTGGGACATCCTGCGCAACCTGCTGATGGCGCTGCGCTGGACCGTCGTGCTCTCGTTGATCGCCTTCGTCGGCGGCGGCATCGTGGGCGGGCTGCTGCTGTTCCTGCGCCTGCGCGGCGGCAAGTTTGCGGGCAAGGCGGTCGGCCTCTACGTGCAGCTCTTCCAGGGCACGCCGCTGCTGATGCAGCTGTTTCTCGCCTACTTCGGCATCGCGCTGTTCGGCATCGATGTGTCGGCCTGGACCGCGGCGAGCGTGGCGCTCACGCTCTACACCAGCGCCTTTCTCACCGAGATCTGGCGCGGCTGCGTGGCCTCGATTCCGAAGGGCCAGTGGGAAGCCTCGGGCAGCCTGGCCCTGAGCTTCGGCGAGCAGATGCGCCATGTGATCCTGCCGCAGGCCGTGAAGATCGCGATCGCGCCGACGGTCGGCTTCCTGGTGCAGGTGATCAAGGGCACGGCGCTCGCCTCGGTGATCGGCTTTGTCGAACTCACCAAGGCCGGCAGCATGATTTCGAACGCCACCTTCCAGCCCTTCGTGGTGTTCAGCTGCGTGGCGCTGCTTTACTTCGTGCTGTGCTTCCCCGTGAGCCTGTACGCAAAGAACCTCGAGAGGAAGACCCATGGCCGCCGTGCTTGACGATCGACAAAAAGAACCGGTTGCGTTCGCCGCGCCCATCGTGCGCATCACGGCGCTGCGCAAGTCCTACGGCACCAACGAAGTGCTCAAGGGCATCGACCTGGACGTGAAGCGCGGCGAGGTGATCGCCATCATCGGCAAGAGCGGCTCGGGCAAGAGCACGCTGCTGCGCTGCATCAACGGGCTCGAAGTGTTCCAGGAGGGCTCGCTCACCGTCGACAGCAAGCCGCTGCTGCACGAGAGCGCCATGGCCATGCGCGAACTGCGCCAGCGCGTGGGGATGATCTTCCAGAGCTTCAATTTATTTCCGCATCTCACGGTCGGCAAGAACGTGATGCTCGCGCCCACGCTGGTGAAGAAGCGCGGCAACCTGGAGGCTGCCTCGCAGGCGCGCAAGCTGCTCGAACGCGTGGGCCTGGCGGAGAAGTTCGATGCGATGCCCGATCAGCTCTCGGGTGGCCAGCAGCAGCGCGTGGCCATTGCCCGTGCGCTCGCGATGGAGCCGGCCGTGCTGCTGTGCGACGAGATCACCTCGGCGCTCGACCCCGAACTGGTGGGCGAGGTGCTGCGCGTGGTGGAGTCGCTGGCCGACGAAGGCATGACGCTGCTGATGGTGACGCACGAGATGAGCTTCGCGCGCAAGGTGAGCGACCGGGTGATCTTCATGCACCAGGGGCGCGTGCACGAGATGGGGCCGCCGGCGGAGCTGTTCGGGAATCCGCAGACGGCGGAGTTGAAGCAGTTTCTTTCTTCATTGCACGACTGAGCGATCGGGAACATCGTGGTCGGCTATCCTCGCCCCCCGCGATGTACATCGACCAAGCCATTCCCGCCGAAGCGGCCACTGTCGCCGCCGTCCTCAGCGAAGCCGCCCAATGGCTCGCCACCGGAGGCCGGCCGCTGTGGTCGGCTGCCGATTTCGGCATCGAACGCGTGCAGCGCGACACAGATGCCGGCCGCTACTTCATCGCGCGCGAGAACGGCGACGTTGCCGGCGTTGTGCGGATCGACATGGAAGACCCGTTCTTCTGGCCCGAGATCGAACCCGGAAGCTCCGCCTTCGTGCACAAACTGGCCGTTCGCAGGTCGTGGGGCGGCAAGGGCGTGTCGACCGCCTTGCTGAGCTTCGCGCGAGAACACACCCGCACCCTGGGCCGCCCCTACCTGCGCCTCGATTGCGTGGCGGACCGGCAGGCGCTGCGCACGCTCTACGAGGGATTCGGCTTCGTGCTGCACAGCGTCATCCAGAAGGGGAACGGGTCCTTTGCCCGTTACGAATTGCGCATCGACGGCTGACTGTCCGACAGGCGATGGCGCCGCCCCGGCGCTGGCGGGAACGCATTCGCCTGTGGCAAGCTCGGAACCCCTATGAACCTCCGCACTCCGTCCCTCACCTCCCGTCGCCGGATACTGCAGGCCCTGCTCGGCACGGCCGCCCTGCAGGCCCCGTTCGCGACGCTGGCCGGCTTCAACTTCTTCACCAGCGAATACACCGCGAGCCGCGATGAGCTGCAGGCGATGATCGCCAAGCGCTTTCCGGTGGCCGAGCGCTACGCCGAGATCTTCATGGTCGGACTGCGCGATCCGCAGCTGGGACTGGATGCCGGCACCAACCGCGCGGCCCTCACCGCCACGCTGACGATTGCGAGTCCCTTGCTGGCCGCGTCGCCGGTGCAGGGGGTCGTGTCGATGAGCAGCGCGCTGCGCTACGACGCGCCCACGCGTACCCTGCGGCTCGATCACCCGAAGTCCGAGCGCCTCGAACTGCAGGGCGTGGAGGGCCGCGATGCAGAACGGCTGCAGAAGGTCGGCTCGATCGTCGCGCAGGAACTGCTGCAGGGCCAGGTGCTGCGCAGCTTCACCGCCGACGAACTCACCGTGGGCCGCAAGACCTACGAGATCGGTGACATCACCGTGCAAGACAACGGCATCAAGGTGCAACTGAAATGAAATACCCCCTGCTCGTCGTCGCGCTGCTGATCGCGGGCTGTGCCGCCATCGTTCCCACCGCGAAGCAGCACTTCGACCTGCAGGCGCACCGCGGCGGCCGCGGGCTCGCACCCGAGAACACGCTGGCTGCGTTCTCGAACGCGATCGACCTCGGCGTGACCACGCTGGAACTCGACATCGGCCTCACGGCCGACAACGTGGTCGTGATCTCGCACGACACGGCGCTCAACCCCGACCATACGCGCGATGCCGGCGGCAACTGGCTCGCGGCAAAGAGCGGTGCCGCCGTGCGTTCGCTCACGCTGGCGCAATTGCAGACCTACGACGTGGGGCGCCTCAACCCCACGAGCAACTACGGCAAGCAGTTCGCACTGCAGCAGCCGCGCGACGGCGAGCGCATTCCCACGCTCGCTGCGCTGTTCGCGCTGGTGCAGGCACGCGGCGCCGCCGCGGCCACGGTGCGCTTCAACATCGAGACCAAGATCGATCCGAACAAGCCTGACGAAACCGCGGCGCCCGAGCCCATGGTGCGCGCGCTGCTCGCCGAGATCGACAAGGCGAAGATGGCCGATCGCGTGACCATCCAGAGCTTCGACTGGCGCACGCTGGCGCTCGTCGGCCAGCTCGCGCCGCAACTGCCGCGCGCCTACCTCAGCACGCCGCGCACGCTGAAGGACAGCCGCTGGACCGCTGGCCTCGATGCGGCCGGCTTTGCCTCGGTGCCGCAGCTGGTCAAGGCCGCCGCGGGCAAGGGCACGGGGCCGGTGATCTGGTCGCCGGCCTATGCGGACCTGACGCCGGCCGTCATCAAGGAAGCGCAGAAGCTCGGCATGAAGGTGCTGCCCTGGACCGTGAACCAGCGCGCCGACATGCAGCGGCTGATGGACTGGGGCGCGGACGGGATCATCACCGACTACCCCGACGTGCTGCGCGACCTGATGCGCGAGCGCGGGCTGTCGATGCCGCCTTCCGGAAAGGCTGCGGGATGAGCGCGACACAGCAGCTCGACGCCATTGCCGAACGCATCGCGGCGCTCAGCGGTGGCAGCGGATCGGTCACCGCACTCTCGAACGAAGCCCGCGCCAGCACCGACCTGCTCGGCGCCCTGCCGCCGCGCTACGGCGAGGTATTGCTGAACCTGCTCGACCGCCTCGAATCGAGCGCGCTCTTCAGCGAAGAAAGCTGCTCGTTCAGCCAGAAGGACCTGCTGGACAACCTGCAGGTGTGGGTCGACAAGGCCCGCGGCCAGCTGGTGTCTTAGGGCACCGGTTTATCATCCCGCCCCATGCGCACCCTGCTGCTCGCCCTCATGATCGCCCTGCTGCCCATCCGCGGCTGGCTCGGCGATGCAATGGCGGTGGAGATGGTGCGGCACTCGCTGCCGGCCGCATCGCTCGTCGCGCAAGAGGCCTCCGCGGCCTCGGTGGCGGTGGACGCGCATTGCCATGAAGCCATGGACGCAGCCGACAGCGGCATGGACACCATGGCGCACCACCACGACGAAGGCAACAGCAGCGACCACGGCACCGACCACCAGGGCTGCGGCACCTGCACCGTCTGCCAGGTCTGCCACACGGTGGCGCTCGGTGGCACACCGCTCATCGACATCGTGCACGGCGCCCCCCAGGTGCTACCGACGGCCCACGCGGCCCGCTTCGCGAGCGCAGAGCCCGTCCTGGGCCTGAAGCCGCCCATTTCCTGATCTCCCTGCCCGTAGTCCGTCCGCAGTGAGCCTATTCCGGCTCTCGGCGTTGGTCGTATTGCTCATGGAGATCGAGCGTGAACCCCTTTATTCGCCGGCAGCTTGCCGGCCCCCCTCGCTATCGAAGAAGTAGCGCGCTGCTCAAGCGCGCCGCAGCATTCGCCAGCGCTTTCGCGCTGGCCGGCTGCGCCAGTCTTTCCCCCGACGGCGGCGCTGCCGACGTACAGGCGCTGGTCGCGAACAACCCGTTGATGGCGGGCAGCACCGCCCGCCGCATACCCGACGAGGCCTCGCAGAAGAGCATCGATGCGCTCCTGGCCAAGCCGCTCGATGCCGAGGCCGCCGTGCGCATCGCGCTCGTCAACAGCCCACGCGTGCAGGACGCCTTTGCCACGCTGCAGATCAGCGATGCCGACCGCGTGCAGGCCGCGAGCCTGCCGAACCCGGTGCTCTCGTTCAGCCGCCTTGCGCAAGGCCGCGAGCGCGAGTTCGAGCGGATGCTGAGCTTCAACGTGATCGGGCTCGTCACGCTGCCGTGGCAGGCGCGCTGGGCCGGCCAGCGGCACGAGGCCGCCAAGCTGCAGGCCGCGCAGAGCGTGCTGCTGCTGGCCGCCGACACGCGCCGCGCCTGGGTGCGCGCGGTGTCGGCGCAGCAGAGCGTGGCGTACCTGCGCGATGCGAAGGACGCGGCCGAAGCCGGCGCCGAGCTCGCGCACCGCATGGCGCAGGTCGGCAACTGGAGCGCGCTGCAGCGCACGCGCGAACAACTGCTGCTGGCCGACGCGGCAGCGCAACTCGCGCGCGCCGAGCAGACCGCCGTTGCCACGCGCGAGCAGCTCACGCGGCTGCTCGGCCTCAGTGGCGCGCGCACCAGCTACACGCTGCCCGATCGCCTGCCCCCGCTGCCGCAGTCCGCACCCGACCTCGGTGACGTGCAGGCGCGCGCGCTGCGCGACCGGCTCGACGTGCGTTCGGCGCAGGCGCAGAACACCGTGGTGGCCGATTCGCTCGGCCTCACGCGCGCCACCCGCGTGATCAACGCCATGGACATCGGCGGCGTGCGCAACACCACCTTCGAGAACGACGCCGACCGCTCACGCTCGACGAAGCGCGGCTTCGAGCTCGACCTGCCGCTCCCGCTGTTCGACTGGGGCCAGGCCCGCACCGGACGCGCCGAGGCGCAGTACATGCAGTCGGCCGCGCGCGTGCGCGACGTGGGCGTGCTCGCTGCGAGCGAGGCGCGCGAAGCCTGGCAAGGCTGGAACACAGCCTACGCGCTGGCACGCCGCTACCGCGATGACGTGCTGCCGCTGCGCAAGAAGGTCAACGAGGAAATGGTGCTGCGCTACAACGGCATGCTCGCGAGCGTGTGGGAGCTGCTCGGCGAAACCCGCGCGAGCATGCTCGTGGTGAACGCGGGCATGGAGGCGCAGCGCGACTTCTGGCTGGCCGACACCGACCTGCAATTCGCGCTCACGGGCAGTTCGCCCGGCGGCATGACGGCGCTGCAGACGGCCACGGCCGGCGATGCGCCGGCATCGGGAGGCCACTGACATGAACCGCCGCAATTTCTTCGCAGGTGCGGCCACCGCCGTCGCCGCGACCACGGTCAGCCGCGTCTCGATGGCCGCCTTGCCCGAGCCCGTCACGCAAAGCTCCACCGCCACCGCGGCGCCGCTCGTGCCCCCGAACGGCCGCCCCTACAACCCCGTCGTAACCCTCAACGGTTGGACGCTCCCCTGGCGCATGAACGCCGGCTTCAAGGAGTTCCACCTTGTCGCCGAACCCGTCGTGCGCGAGATGGCGCCCGGCTTCAAGGTCAACATGTGGGGCTACAACGGCCAGTCGCCGGGCCCGACCATCGAAGTGGTCGAGGGCGACCGCGTGCGCATCTACGTGACCAACAAGCTGCCCGAGCACACAACAGTGCACTGGCACGGCCAGCGCCTGCCCAACGGCATGGATGGCGTGGGCGGCATCACGCAGCCGCACATTCCGCCGGGCAAGACCTTCGTCTACGAGTTCACCGCGCGCCGCCCCGGCACCTTCATGTACCACCCGCATGCCGACGAGATGGTGCAGATGGCGATGGGGATGATGGGCTTCTGGGTCACGCACCCGAAGGAGAACCATCCGCTCATCGAGCCCGTGCAGCGCGACTTCTGTTTTCTGCTCGGCAGCTTCGACGTGGAGCCCGGCAGCGCAACGCCCAAGGTCAACACCATGACCGACTTCAACATCTGGAGCTTCAACAGCCGCGTGTTCCCGGGCATCGACACGCTCAATGTGCGCCGCGGCGACCGCGTGCGCATCCGCGTGGGCAACCTCACGATGACCAACCACCCGATCCACATCCACGGCCACGAGTTCGAGGTGACCGGCACCGACGGCGGCCCCGTGCCGCGCACCGCGCGCTGGCCCGAGGTGTCGGTGGACGTGGCGGTGGGCCAGATGCGGCAGATGGAATTCATCGCAGATGAAGAAGGCGACTGGTCGTTGCACTGCCACAAGGCGCACCACACCATGGGACCGATGGGCCACGAGGTGCCGACCATGATCGGCGTGGACCACAAGGGCGTGGCCGAGAAGATCAAGAAGCTCGTGCCCGACTACATGGTGATGGGCGACAAGGGCATGGCCGACATGGGCGGGATGGAGATGCCCATTCCCGACAACACGATGCCGATGATGACCGGCGCGGGCCCCTTCGGCTCGGCCGAGATGGGCGGCATGTTCACGCTGCTGAAGGTGCGGCGCGACCAAAAGCCGGGGGACTACAAGGACCCGGGCTGGTTCAAGCACCCCGCCGGCACGGTGGCGCGCGAAGTGCCCGGCGCCGCCGTGCCGCCGGCCACGCGCAATGCGCCATCGCAGAACAACAGCAGCAATACCGACGCCACCGTGCGCAAGCCTTCGGGCGCGCGCAACCATTGACCTCATTCACTTTCATCCTGGAGTTCAACTCATGAACAAGACCTTCAAATCCGTCGCCCTCTGCATCGCGCTCGCCGCCGCTGCGACCGCATCGCAGGCCCACGAGAACCACACGCCGAAGCCCAAGGGCGCAGCCACGCTCGCCCCCGAGCAGAAGCCCTGGGGCATTGAGGGCAAGGCCGGCGACGTGCGCCGCACCATCGACATCGCGATGGCCGACGACATGACCTTCACGCCTTCGGTCATCGAAGTGCGCGAAGGCGACACCATCCGCCTGCGCCTGAAGAACAAGGGCAAGGAACTGCACGAACTCGTGCTCGGCACCGAGTTGGAGATCGCGAATCACGCGGCCATGATGAAGAAATTTCCGGACATGGAACACGACGACCCATGGATGGTGCATGTGCCCGCGGGCAAGACCGGCGAGATGGTCTGGACCTTCAACCGCGCCGGTGATTTCGACTTCGCGTGCCTCGTGAAAGACCACTTCGAACTCGGCATGGCCGGCCGCATCCGCGTGCTGGCCGCCGCACCCAAGAAATCGTGAATGAACGAATCAAGGAGACCACCATGCAACGACGAACTCTCTTGAAGCGCGCCGCACCGCTGCTTGCGCTCGCATCAACCGCCACCTTGCCGCTCGCCGCTTTCGCCGCCGCGCCGATGGTCGAGATCTGGAAAGACCCGAACTGCGGCTGCTGCCAGGACTGGGTGAAGCACCTCAACAAGAACGGCTTTGCCACGAAGGTGCATGACGAAGGCAACGCCGCCGCTCGCACCCGGCTCGGCGTGCCCGCCAAGCTGGGCTCGTGCCACACGGGGCTGATCGGCGGTTACGCCATCGAGGGCCACGTGCCCGCGCGCGAAGTGCGGCGCCTGCTGAAGGAAAAGCCCAAGGCGGTCGGCCTCGCGGTGCCCGGCATGCCGGTCGGCTCGCCGGGCATGGACGGCCCGGCCTACGGCGACCAGCGCGATCCGTACGACGTGCTGCTCGTGCTGGCTGATGGCAGCACGAGCGTCTACCAAAGCTATCGCTGAAGGAACACAGCCATGAAGAAACTCCTCACCGCCGTCTCTGCCGCCCTCCTCGCTGCGGCCGCCTTCGCGCAGGCCGCGCTGCCCGCCGTCGAAGGCGAAGTGCGCAAGATCGACACCGATGCGAAGAAGATCACCCTCAGGCACGGCGACATCCCGAACCTCGAGATGACCGGCATGACGATGGTCTTCCGCGTGAAAGACCCCGAACTGCTCGGCAAGGTGAAGCCCGGCGACAAGGTGCGCTTCACGGCGGACAAGGTCGATGGGGCGCTCACGGTGCTGTCGATCGAGCCCGAGCCCGCTAGCTGAATCGCCGCGGATCGAACGGCGCCAGCGGCGTCTCGGGTTCGATACCCGCCAGCAACTGCGCCGCCAGTCGCCCCGTGCGCGCCGAGCCGCACAGGCCCACATGACCATGACCGAACGCGAGCACGACGTCCGCGCTCGCGGCCGACGGCCCGATGCAGGGCAATCCGTCGGGCATGCTGGGGCGGCGGCCGAGCCAGTGCTTGAAGGTCTTGGCGCCGCCTGTTTCTGCAAGCGCGGGAAACATCGATTGCAGATGGCGGTGCAGGATCTCCGCGCGGCGCCAGTCGGGCTCGGCATCCAGTCCGCCGATCTCGACCTGGCCCGCTGCGCGCAGGCCACCGTCCATCCAGTGCGCGATGAGCTTGCCATCGGTCACCGCCACGGGCGTGCGAGGGCCCACGACAGCGCCTTCGATCACCACGTGGTAGCCGCGTTCGGTGTCCAGCGGCACAGGGGAGCCCGCAGCCGCGGCCAGCGCGCCGGAATACGCGCCGGCGCAGATGGCGGCGGCATCGCAGGCGATCTCGCCGTAGTTCGTGCGCACCGCGCGCAGCCGGCCACCCTCGATGCGAAAACCCGTGGCGCGGCCAAAGACCCGCTCTGCCCCGGTCGCCACCGCGTGCTGCGCCAGCGCGGCCACGTAGGCGCCCGGGTTTCGGCAATGGCCGGCCTCGGGCACGAAGATGCCGAGCGTGTAGCGCGCATCGAGGTCGGGTTCGCGGCGGCGCAGCTCGTCGGCCGGCCATTCCTCCCAGTGCACGCCCACACGTCCGCGCACCCGCCAGCCCAGCGCGTCGCCTTCGAACTCGGCGCGCGAGCGATAGGCATGCAGCAGTCCGCGCCGTTCGATGAGTTCCGGCACGCCGGCTTCGGCCGCGAGCTGCGCATGCAGTGCGGGCGCGTCCGCCAGCAGGGTGCGCAGCGCATCGGCGGTGCGCTGCACGCGCGCCTCGGTCCAGCCCGAGGCCAGGTAGCGCAGCAGCCACGGCAGCGCGCGCGGCAGATAGCGCCAGCGCACCGCGAGCGGCCCCAGCGGATCGGCCAGCCAGCCCGGCACCTTGCGCCATGCACCGGGGAGCGCGGGCGGCACCACCGAATGCGACGAGAGCCAGCCCGCGTTGCCGTAGCTGGACGCCTGCGGGCCACCGGGGTCTTCGGGCTCGAGGAGGGTCACGCGCAGGCCCGCACGCAACGCCTCGATGGCCGTGGCGCAGCCCACCGCGCCCGCACCGATGACCACCACGTGGCGCCTTGCATCGCCTTCGGAGGAGAAACTACTTCTTGCAACTGTCATGGCGCCTATCGTAGAGGCACGGTCCCATAATCGGCCGCCATGTCAGCCACGACTTCCACTTCTTCTTTCTCCTCCACACACGCCGCCGGTGCCATCACCGACGTCGCCGGCATCGAAGTCGGTCATTTTTCCGACACCCGCCGCCCCACAGGCTGCACCGTCGTCATGGCACGCGAAGGCGCCGTGGCCGGTGTCGATGTGCGCGGCGCCGCCCCCGGCACGCGCGAAACCGACCTGCTCTCGCCCGGCAACCTGGTGCAGCAGGTGCATGCGGTGATGCTCGCGGGCGGCAGCGCCTGGGGCCTCTCGGCGGCCGATGGCGCGATGCGCTGGCTCGAGGAGCGCGGCATCGGCATGGATGTGCGCTTCGGCACCCTGCCCATCGTGCCGGCCGCGGTGCTGTTCGACCTGCCGATGGGCGATGCGCGCATCCGCCCCGATGCGGCATCCGGTTATGCGGCCTGCGATGCGGCCTCGAACGCCGCGCCCGCCGAGGGCAACGTGGGTGCCGGCAGCGGCGCGCTGGTGGGCAAGCTCTTCGGCGTGCACCGCGCGATGAAGGGCGGCATCGGCACCGCGTCGGTCACCGTCGGAGGCGTCACGGTGGGGGCGCTGATCGCGGTCAACTCGCTGGGCGACGTGATCGACCACAACACCGCCCTGCCCGTGGCCGGCGCGCGCACCGAAGACGGCTCTGCATTGCTCGACACCCGACGCGCCCTGCTGCGCGGCGACCTGCCCAAGCCCCTGCTCGCGGGCACCAACACCACGCTGGGCGTGGTCGCGACCGACGCGGTGCTGACCAAGGTGCAGGCCAATCGCCTGGCCAACGTGGCGCATGACGGCCTCGCGCGCGCCATCAACCCGGTGCACACGATGAGCGACGGCGACACGCTGTTCGCGCTGGCCACCGGCCGCGTGCCGCTCGAAGGCAATGCGCCGGGCATGACGGTGCTCGGCACCATGGCCGCGGAGGCCGTGGCCATTGCCACGCTGCGCGCCGTGCGTGCGGCGCAATCGGTGACGGTGGGCGACCTGCACATTCCCTCGGCCAGCGACCTGGCCACGCCCCGCGCCTGACGCATTCCAACAAGAAAGGACCACCATGGCGTTCCCCAGAACCCTGAAGCTGATCCTGCTGTCGATCCGCGACCTGATCGCCTCGGCCGGGCCCATCATCTTTCTCGTGATCGGCCTGCTAATCGCCGCCTACTGGTACCTGCAACCGCAGCCGCCCAAGCACGTGACGCTGGCCACCGGCCCCACGGGCAGTGCGTATGCGGAGTTCGGCAAGCGCTATGCGACAGCGCTCAAGGCCAACGGCATCACGGTCGCGCTGAAGCCCACCTCGGGCTCCTCGGAAAACCTGGAGCTGCTGCGCAAGGGCGGTGCCGACGTGGGCTTCGTGCGCGGCGGCAGCGCCGACCCGGTGGCCGACGAAGAGGCCGGGCTCAGTTCGCTCGGCAGCCTGTTCTTCGAGCCGATCTGGCTCTTCTACCGCGCCGACAGCGCGCTGAAGGTCGACAGGAAGACCGGCACGCTGACCTCGCTCACGCAACTGCGTGGCCTGCGCGTGAACGTCGACATGCCCGGCAGTGGGCTGCCCGAGATCATGGAGCGGCTCTTCAAGGCCAACCGGCTCGGGCCCGACGACGTGCTGCTGTCGAACCTCGAACAGGCCGCTGCCGCCGAGGCGCTGCAGGCCGGGCTGCTCGATGCCATCGTGCTGTCGTCCGCGCCCCAATCGCCGCAGGTGCAACGGCTGCTGCGCGCGGGCGACATCAAGCTGTTGGACTTCGGCCAGGCCGATGCCTACTCGCGGCGCTTTCCGTTCCTCTCGGCCGTGACGCTGCCGCGTGGCGTGGTCGACCTGTCGAAGGACCTGCCGCCCTCGGACGTGTCGCTGCTCGCGGCCACCACCTCGCTCTTGTCGCGCGAGGAAACGCACCCGGCGCTGCGCCAGCTGTTCGCGCAATCGGCGCAGACGCTGCACAGCGACGCGGGCTGGTTCAACCGGGCGCGCGATTTTCCGAACACACGCACCAGCGAACTGCCGGTGAGCCCCGAGGGCGACCGCGCGATCAACGGCACGCCGCCGTTCTGGCAGCGCTACCTGCCCTTTTGGGCGAGCAACCTCGTCGAGCGCATGTGGCTGGTGCTCGGTGGCCTGCTGGTGCTGATGCTGCCGCTGAGCCGCGTGATCCCGCCGCTCTACCAGTTCCGCGTGCGGCGGCGCGTGTTCCGCTGGTATGCGCGGCTGCGCGATATCGAGGGCAAGGTCGATGCCAAGGCGGGCGAGCGCGACACGCTGCTGAAGGAACTCGATGACCTCGATCGCGTGGTCAACAAGGTGGCGGTGCCGCTGTCGTATGCGGACGAGCTCTATGCGCTGCGCAACAACATCTACGCGGTGCGCAAGCGCGTGCTGGCCGGATCGGCGAAGGACGAAGCCGCTTCGACGGAAGCGCCTGCTGTGACGCCGAAGCCTGCGGAATCCGCCTGACGCCTTGGTCCTGCAAACGCTGATCGATTTCGCCGAACCGCGCGGCGACGGAGCGACGCGGTTGCGCGTGGCTTTCGGTGCGCCTTCTCGCGTGCTCGTTGCGCGCACCGCTGAAGAAGTGAAGCCGGTGCTGGAGGCCGTCGAGGCGCTGTCGCGCGAAGAACGCTGGTGCGTGGGCTATCTGCGATACGAGGCGGCCGCGGCCTTCGACCCCGCCTTCGCCGTGCACGCGGGCGAAGGACCGCTGGCGTGGTTCGGGGTGCACGATGCCGCTGCACCGTGGCCCGACACCGTGGCCGGCGATGTGCCCGCCGTCGATTGGCAAGCCGGCCTGTCGCGCCCCGCCTTCGACCGGAACATGCAGGCCATCCACCGCGCGATCGCGAACGGCGAGCTGTACCAGCTCAACTACACCGCGCCGCTGCGGGCCGAGTTTCAGGGCGATGCGCACGACTGGTTCATGACCTTGCGAGAAGCGCAGCCCAACGGCTACGCCGCCTTCATCGACACCGGTGACGAGCAGGTGCTGTCGGTGTCGCCCGAATTGTTCTTCGACTGGCAGGGCGAACGGATCCTCGCCCGCCCGATGAAGGGAACCGCCCCACGCGGCGCGACCGCCGCAGAAGACGAGGCGATGGCGCTGCGGCTGCGCACCGTGCCCAAGGAGCGCGCCGAGAACGTGATGATCGTGGACCTGATCCGCAACGATCTCTCGCGCGTCGCGCAGCCGTTTTCGGTGCGCGTGCCGCGGCTCTTTCACACCGAGGCGCTGCCCACGGTGTGGCAGATGACTTCGGATGTCGAAGCGAAGGTGCGTGACGGCGTTTCGCTGGGGGATGTGTTCTCGGCCCTCTTCCCCTGCGGCTCGATCACTGGTGCGCCCAAAGTCAGCGCGATGCGCATGATCCGCGACCTGGAACCCGAGGCGCGCGGCGTGTACTGCGGTGCTGTCGGCGTGGTGCGGCCGGGCGGGCATGCGACCTTCAACGTGCCGATCCGCACCGTGACCCTGCACGGCACCCAGGCGCGCTGCGGCATCGGCAGCGGCATCACGGCCGATGCACAGTCCGATGCGGAGTGGGACGAGTGGCGGCACAAGCGGGCCTTTCTGGGGCAAGGTCGTGCGCATGTATCGTCTGCGGCTGTCATACCTTCTTTCGAACTGCTCGAAACCCTTGCGCTGGTCGATGGCGTGCTGCGCGATGCGCCTCTGCACCTGGCGCGCATGCAGAACGCGGCTGCGCACTTCGGCTATCCATGGAACGAGGCGGTAGTGGCGGCATGCCTCCATCGCCTGACCGACGCGCATCCGACGGGTTCGTGGCGTGTGCGTCTTCTGCTCGATGCCCAAGGTCAACCGCGCGCAGAAGCCTTCGCCATGGACGCCCCGCCGTCACGGGTGCAACTGCAACTGGCCTCCCGCGCCTTCGACGAGGCCGAGAGCGAGTTCTCCCGTTTCAAGACCACGCGCCGCACACACTACGAGGCCTTCGCGCCGACCGCCCCAGGCGTGTTCGATACCCTGCTGTGGAACCACCACGGCGAGATCACCGAATGCACGCGCGGCAACATCGCCCTGCTGCTCGACGACGGCCGCTGGGTCACGCCGCCGCTGCGCTGCGGACTGCTCGACGGCATCGGCCGCGCCAAGCGCCTGCATGACGGCCAGCTTGCCGAAGCCGTCGTGCGGGTGGACGATCTGCCCCGCGTGCAGGCGTTCGCCTTCATGAACAGCCTGCGCGGCTGGCTCGACGCCGATCTTCTGCCCCCGCAAAAATAGTTCGACAAAGCGCTTGACTTAGAGCGCGCTCCAACTTCGAGAATCAACGCCATGGAAACCAGTCTGACCATCGCGCAAGTCGCACAGCGCACCGGCCTCACGGCCCACACGCTGCGCTACTACGAGCGCATCGGCCTGATCGCCGCGGTGTCCCGTGCACCGGGCGGCCAGCGCCGCTATGCGAGCGCCGACATGGACTGGCTGGCTTTCCTGTTGCGCCTGCGCGAGACCGGCATGCCCATCCAGGGCATGCAGGCCTTCGCCGGGCTTCGAAGCCAGGGGGACGCCAGCGTCAGCGAACGGCGCGGGATGCTCGAAGCGCATCTCGCCGAGGTTCAGGCCCGGGTGGAAGCGCTGCAGCAATCGATGCAGGCGCTTTCGACCAAGATCGCGCACTACCGTGCGGTCGAGGCCAAGGTCAAGACCAAGCGTCCCTCGTTGTCGGGCACTGGCCCGGAAGGAAAGACGAGCGATGACGAACACACAAGCCAACCCAAACAACAGCAGCAACGACAACCTGCGCTACGAGCGCGGGCTGGCCAAACTCCAGGAAGTCGACGGTGAAGGCGGCGTCAAGGTGGTCGAAAGCCTGGCCGACATCGCACCTGATTTCGCGCGCCTGGTGATCGAGTTTCCGTTCGGCGACATCTATTCGCGCCCCGGCCTGGACCTGCGCTCCCGCGAGATCGCGGTGGTGGCCGCGCTCACAGCCATGGGCAATGCCGCGCCGCAGTTGAAGGTGCACATCCAGGGCGCATTGAATGTCGGCGTCACGCGCACCGAAGTGATCGAAGTCATCATGCAGATGGCGGTGTACGCGGGCTTTCCGGCGGCGCTCAATGGGCTGACGGCTGCGCGCGAGGTGTTTGCGGTGGACGCGCCGCGAGGGGAGCCCGCATGAGGCACCGCAGTTTTCGCGTCCGCCTGCCGCTGCTCGGCCTGGCGCTGCTGGCGACTGCGATGAATGCGCCCGCATCGGCGCAAACGCCCGCCGTGCCGACCTGGACATTGGAGCAACGCCCCGTGCATGACGGCCTCTCCTCGCCGGTCGGCATGGCCTACGACGCGGCCGGCCATCTCTATGTCGCCAACTGGTCGGCTGGAACCGTCCTGCGCTTTGCGCCCGACGGTACCCGCTCGGTGTTCGCATCGGGCTTGAGCGGCCCCAGCGGGCTGGCGATAGGCTCTTCCGGCGACATCTTCGTCGCGTCCTACAGCCAGGACCTGGTGTGGCGCTTCACGCCCGGCGGCAGGCAGAGCGTGTTCGTGCGCGGCCTGGCAACGCCGGCAGGCCTGAGCTTCGACCGCAACGGCCGACTGCTGATCGCCAACCGCCGGACTCACCAGATCCTCGCGGCGCATCCCGACGGCAGGATCGAAGTCGCTGCGGAGGGATTGCAGACACCGGTCGGTGCGGTCGAACTGCCGGGCGGCGAGCTGATGGTCAGCAACATTGCGGGCGGCATCTCGCTGGTCGGACGGGACGGACGCGCGCGAAGCATCCACGACGGGCTGCGCAGCCCGGGCCCCGGCATCGTCGCGGACCGGGAGGGCGCCGCCGCCTATGTGGTCGACTACGGCGGCACGACGGTAAGCCGCATCGACCGCGAAGGAGGCCGCGTCGTGGTGGCGGATGGCCTGTCCAGCCCGGTCGGACTCGCCCGGACACCCGACGGGAGCCTGCTGGTCGCCACGTGGGGGGCGAATGCGGTCTTTCGGCTGGTGCGGCCGCGCTGAAACGCAGGCTTGCCCGTCCCATGAAAAAAGCGCGCCGCCCTCCAAGGGTCGGCGCGCCGTTCGCGTCCCGGAAGAACCGGTGCAGGCTTACTTGAGCGCCTTGTAGCGCATGCGCTTGGGCTTGGCGCCTTCTTCGCCGAGACGCTTCTTCTTGTCGGCTTCGTACTCCTGGTAGTTGCCGTCGAAGAAGGTCCACTGGCTGTCGCCTTCGGCCGCGAGGATGTGGGTGGCGATGCGGTCGAGGAACCAGCGGTCATGGCTGATCACCATGACCGTGCCGGCGAACTCGAGGAGTGCGTCCTCCAGTGCGCGCAAGGTTTCCACGTCCAGGTCGTTCGACGGTTCATCGAGCATCAGCACGTTGCCGCCGGCGATCAGGGTCTTGGCGAGGTGCAAACGACCGCGCTCACCGCCCGACAGCGTGCCGACCTTCTTCTGCTGGTCCGCACCATTGAAGTTGAAGCGGCCTGCATATGCACGGCTGGCCATCTGGAACTTGCCGACGTTGATGATGTCCAGGCCGTTCGAGATGTCCTCCCACACGGTCTTCTGATTGGCGAGCTCGTCGCGATGCTGGTCGACGAAAGCCGCCTTGACGGTCGAGCCGATGACCACACTGCCGGCGTCCGGCTGTTCCTTGCCCGCGAGCAGCTTGAAGAGCGTCGACTTGCCGGCGCCGTTCGGGCCGATGATGCCGACGATCGCGCCCGGCGGCACGGTGAAGCTCAGGTTGTCGATCAGCATGCGGTCGCCGAAGGACTTGCTGACGCCGTGGAACTCGAACACCTGCTGACCCAGCCGCTCGGCCACAGGAATGAAGATTTCCTGCGTTTCGTTGCGCTTCTGGTATTCCATGTCGCTCAGCTCTTCGAAGCGGGCGAGGCGCGATTTGCTCTTCGCCTGGCGTGCCTTCGGGTTCTGGCGCGACCACTCCAGTTCCTTCTTCAGCGCCTTGGCGTGGGCTTCTTCGCTCTTCTGCTCCTGCGCCAGGCGTTCGCCCTTCTGCTCGAGCCAGGTGCTGTAGTTGCCCTTCCAGGGAATGCCGCGACCGCGGTCCATTTCCAGGATCCACTCGGCCGCGTTGTCCAGGAAGTAGCGATCGTGGGTGATGGCCACCACGGTGCCCGTGAAACGCTGCAGGAACACTTCGAGCCACTCCACCGATTCGGCGTCCAGGTGGTTGGTCGGTTCGTCGAGCAGCAGCATGTCGGGCTTGGACAGCAGGAGGCGGCACAGCGCCACGCGCCGCTTTTCGCCGCCTGACAAGAGGCCGATCTTCGCGTCCCACGGCGGAAGGCGCAGGGCATCGGCGGCGATTTCCAGTTGATGTTCGGAATCGGTGCCGGCCGTGGCGATGATGGCTTCGAGCTGGGCCTGCTCGGCCGCCAGCGCGTCGAAGTCGGCGTCTTCGGCACCGTAGGCGATGTACACCTCTTCGAGCCGTGCCTTGGCCGCGAACACCGCGCCCATGGACTCTTCGACCGATTCGCGCACGGTGTGCTCGTTGTTGAGCTTCGGTTCCTGCTCCAGATAGCCGATCGTCATTCCCGGCATGGGCAGCGCCTCGCCCTCGAATTCCTTGTCCACACCCGCCATGATCTTGAGCAGCGTCGACTTGCCCGAGCCGTTCAGGCCGAGCACGCCGATCTTGGCGCCGGGGAAGAAAGAGAGCGAAATGTCTTTCAAGAGCTGCCGCTTGGGCGGCACGGTCTTGCTGACACGGTTCATCGAATAGACGTATTGAGCCATCTGTGGATACTTACCTTGGGTAGCGGAAATTGGGGGAAAAGCGCGGGCGCCAGAACAACGCATTCGGGCACGGCAAACCACCGATTATCGACTCATGCGACAATAGCCACCGTTGCCGGGTCCAGTTGCCCGCAACACCGGCTCTCTGCCGGGGACGAAGAAGACCTTTCTTGCAATGGGTTTTCCGGCTCCCACCCCTGACCTTCATCTGCCTTGACTGGCTCGGCGTCAACATTAAGACGCCAAGCGGGCCGATGCCACTGCGCCGTGTATGGCGCTTATTGTTTCCAATGAATTTTGATGAACTGAAGCTGGCTCCCGCCATCTTGAAGGCTGTGCACGAGCACGGTTACGACACCCCCACCCCCATCCAGGCGCAAGCCATCCCCGCCGTTCTCGAAGGCCACGACCTGCTCGGCGGCGCCCAGACCGGCACCGGCAAGACCGCGGCCTTCACGCTGCCGATGCTGCACAAGCTCACCATGAGCCGCAGCGCCACCAACAAGTTCGGCGGCGTCGGCATCCGCGCCCTCGTGCTGACCCCCACCCGCGAACTCGCGGCCCAGGTCGAAGAATCCGTCCGTACTTACGGCAAATACCTGCAACTCGACTCGACCGTGATCTTCGGCGGCGTCGGCATGAACCCGCAGATCAGCAAGCTCAAGAAGGGCGTCGACATCCTCGTGGCCACCCCCGGCCGCCTGCTCGACCTGCAGCAGCAAGGCATGCTCGACCTGAGCCAGGTCCAGATGCTGATCCTGGACGAAGCCGACCGCATGCTGGACATGGGCTTCATCCACGACGTGAAGAAGATCCTGGCGCTCGTGCCCAAGGAAAAGCAGAGCCTGCTGTTCTCGGCCACCTTCAGCGACGAAATTCGCGATCTGGCCGCCACGCTGCTCAAGAACCCGCAGAGCATCCAGGTCACGCCGCGCAACACCACGGTGCAGCGCATCACCCAGGTGATCCACCCCGTGGGCCGCGGCAAGAAGAAGGCGTTGCTCGCGCACATCATCAACGAGAACAAGTGGAGCCAGGTGCTCGTGTTCACGCGCACCAAGTTCGGCGCCAACAGCGTGGCCGAATTCCTCACCAAGAACGGCATCGAGGCGATGGCGCTGCACGGCAACAAGAGCCAGAGCGCGCGCACGCAGGCGCTGGCCGGCTTCAAGAGCGGCGACATCCGCGCGCTGGTGGCCACCGACATCGCGGCCCGCGGCATCGACATCGACGAGCTGCCGCACGTCGTGAACTACGAAATCCCGAACGTCAGCGAAGACTACGTGCACCGCATCGGCCGCACCGGCCGTGCCGGTTCGAGCGGCGAGGCCGTGAGCTTCGTGTGCCTGGACGAAGAAGGCTTCATGCAGGAAATCGAGCGCTTCACCAAGCAGACGATTCCAGTGCAGATCGTCGAGGGCTTCGGTCCGGAAGACGGCGAGCGCGCCGAGCCGATCGCCATGGGTCGCCAGACGATCTGGGGCGGCGCCGGTCGTCCGCCGAGCCGCGACGTGATGCAGGCGGCCGCCAAGGCTGCGCGCACCGAGATGCTGTCGCGCATCCGCGAGAACAAGGCTGGCCAGGGCGGCGGTGAGCGCGCTGGCGGTGGTGGCGGCGGTGGCGGTCAACGCCGCGGTGGCGGCCAGGGCGGTGGTGGTGGCGGCGGCCAAGGCCGCAATGCCAACGGCGGTGGTGGTCAAGGCCAGGGCCCGCGCGGCCAGGGTGCACGCGCACCGCAAGGCCGTGGTCCGCAAGGTCCGGCACGCACGCCGCACCACGCACCCCAGCATCAACAACAACAGAATCACCTGCCGCACGACGAGCGCCAACCGCGCCATCACGGCAACAGCCACAGCCCGACGCAAGCCAACCAGGTCGCGCACCTGCGCGCCGAAGCGGTCGCGGGTGGTGAAGGCCAGCCGGATCCGTTGCGCACGAGCGTCGACCACATGGGTGGCGGACGCGGTCGCGGCCGCCCGGGTGGCGGTGGTGGCGGCTACGGCGGCAATCGCTCGGGCGGCGGTGGCCGTTCGGGTGGCGGCGGCGGTGGTTACGGCGGTGGCGGTGGCAACCGTTCCGGCGGTGGCGGCGGTGGCCGCTCCTTCGGGCGCTGAACACTCCGGGCAGGGACACCTGCCCCGGAAATGAGCAAGGGCACTTCGGTGCCCTTTTCTTTTGGGCGCCTTTTTCTTGTTTTGCGGGCAAGACACAATCGTCAAGCCATGCAATACATCCCACCCAACTACGCCACCCTCTTCGTAGCCACCTGCAACCTGCTCAACCTCGCGGACCCCAACCGGGTGTATTACGAGAACCAGGACGCCTACAACGAGCGCGAGTACGAGCGAAAGATCGACTGGATCGGCGAGCGCTTCCACGCGCTCAATGCCGACGTGCTCGCGGTGCAGGAGGTGTGGGACGAAGCGGCGCTCAAGGCGGCGATTGCGCGCAGCGGCCTGCGCTACGACTTCGTTTCGGTGCCGGGTGCCGAGAACACGCCGCCGCCCGGCAGCCCGCCGGGCACGCCACCCAGGCCGGGCGCACAGGGCACGCCGCGCGTGGGCATCGCGACGCGGTTGCAGGTGGACAACGTCCAGTCCTTCACCGACTTCCCGCCGGGCTTCGGCGTGGAAGTGCCGGGCCTCGGCCCACACACCCGCTTCGAGCGCCCGCCCCTCCTGGCCACGCTGCGCATGAAGCACGGCCAGCAGGTGCACGTGCTGACGGTGCACCTGAAGTCCAAGCGCCCCAAGTTCCTGCAGGACGCACAGGGCAACCACCTGGAGGACCGCGACGATCGCAAGGTCGGCGTGATGGCTTCGCTGCGCTCGCTGCTGATGCGCGGCGCCGAGGCCGCCGCCCTGCGCTGCATCGTCATCGACCTGCTGCAGGGCACTAACACCCCGCTGGTGGTGATGGGCGATTTCAACGACAACCCGCACAGCGTGACCACGCAGCTCGTGGCCGCCACCTCCGAAGTGGCCTACGACAAGGCCGCGCGCGACGTGGCGCTGTTCAACGCCTACGAGATGCAGGGCGAGTCGGCGCTGAAGAAGGACGTGGCTTATTCGCACATCCACCAGGGCTTTCCGGACGTGCTCGACCAGATCCTGGTGAGCGAGGAATTCATCGCCAGCAGCCGGCACAGCCTGGGCGATGTGCGGCGGGTCGACTATTTCAACGACCACCTGCACGAAGGGCGCGACCGTTCGCGGTCGGACCACGGCTTCGTGCGCGCCCTGCTGCGGCTGCGCACGGCCTGAAGAAGCCCGTTCGGCGACCCATGCGCCGGCCTGTCAGCCGGCCTTGAGCTTCAGAGGCGGCCGGCTGAGCTTCGGCAGGCGCCGACGCGAGGCGAGCACGTCTTCGATGTCCTGCCGCGCCCCGTCGATGAGGCGGATGACCGCGCGCTCGGCGGCGTCGGGGTTGCGCGCGATCACCGCATCGAGCACCGCGCGGTGCAGCGGCAGCGAGCGCGCGGGGCCGTCGGGCTTGGCGGCCGAAATCTCGAAGCTGGTGCGCAGCAGCGCGTTGAGCGCCTTGCTCATCTGCGCCAGCATGCGGTTGCGCGCGGCGACCAAGAGGCCGTTGTGAAAGCGCAGGTCGAAGGTGACGTAGTCGCCACCATGCTCGACCGCTTCCTTCATGCCGGCGAAGGCACTTTCAATTTCCTCGATGTCCTTCGCATCGGCCCGCTCAGCGGCAAGCCGCACCGCAGCAGGCTCCACCACGCGCCGCAAATCCTGCAGGTCGCGCAGAAACCCCGGCGTGAGGCCGGCGCGCGACTGCCAGGTGATGACATCGGGATCGAACCAGTTCCAGTGATCCTGCGGCAGCACGCGCGTGCCGACCTTGGGGCCCGTCGCGACGAGGCCCTTGGCCGCGAGTGACTTCATGGCCTCCCGCACCACGGTGCGGCTCACGCCGAGTTCTTCCCCAAGGATCGGCTCGGGCGGTATCGACGCCCCGACCGCATAGCGGCCGGCGACGATGGCTTCGCCGAGCAGTTCCAGCGTGCGGCCGTGGATGTTCTTGATCATGCGTGCGATGTGAAATTTGCTATCCCAGCGGCCGAAAACATCAAGGCTCCGGCTCGCTCATCAGGCCTATCATATGATGATTGAAACGCCATCCGGCAGGGCAAACCCTCGAGGTTCTGCACCGAAACCGGCAATCGAGAGACACACGCGATGAACACTCCCCCCAGGAAAAAAGCCAGCGAACTGCGCAGCCAGCAATGGTTCGGCCGCCACGACCGCGACGGCTTCATCTACCGCAGCTGGATGAAAGGCAAGGGCGTGCCGCACGACCAGTTCGACGGCCGCCCGGTCATCGGCATCTGCAACACCTTCAGCGAACTCACGCCCTGCAACTCGCACTTCCGCACGCTCGCGGAGCAGGTGAAGATCGGCGTGTACGAGGCCGGCGGCTTCCCGCTCGAGTTCCCGGTGATGTCGCTCGGCGAGACGCTGCTGCGCCCTACGGCCATGCTGTATCGCAACCTCGCGAGCATGGACGTGGAAGAAAGCATTCGCGGCAACCCGCTCGATGGCGTGGTGCTGCTCATGGGCTGCGACAAGACCACGCCCGCGCTGATGATGGGCGCGGCCAGCGTCGACCTGCCGACCATCGGCGTCTCGGGCGGCCCGATGCTTTCCGGCAAATGGCGTGGGCAGGAACTGGGCTCGGGCACCGGCGTGTGGCAGATGAGCGAGCAGGTGCGCGCCGGCACGCTCAAGCTGCAGGACTTCTTCGAGGCCGAGAGCTGCATGCACCGCAGCCACGGCCACTGCATGACGATGGGCACCGCGAGCACCATGGCCTGCATGGTCGAGGCGCTGGGCATCGGGCTGCCGGGCAACGCGGCCTACCCTGCCGTGGACGGCCGGCGCAATGTGCTGGCGCGCCAAGCCGGCCGGCGCATCGTGGACATGGTGCATGAAGACATGAACATGTCGAAGATCCTCACGCGCCAGGCGATCGAGAACGCGATCAAGGTGAATGCGGCCGTGGGCGGCTCGACCAATCTCGTGATCCACCTGCTGGCGATCGCGGGCCGCATCGGCGTGGACCTCACGCTCGACGACTTCGACCGCCT
Organism: Variovorax sp. ZS18.2.2; assembly: GCF_024701975.1. GTDB lineage: Bacteria > Pseudomonadota > Gammaproteobacteria > Burkholderiales > Burkholderiaceae_C > Variovorax. Next base: position 203,447 of record NZ_JANLNM010000002.1, on the reverse strand, counting down.
CGCCTCCGAGCTGCCCTGCCTTGTGAACCTGCAGCCCTCGGGCCAGTTCCTGATGGAAGACTTCTGCTACGCGGGCGGCCTGCCGGTGGTCATCAAGGAGATCGCCCAACACCTGCACAAGGACATCCTCACCGTCACCGGCCAGAGCCTCTGGGACAACGTGAAGGACGCCGAGAACTACGGGCCGCAGGTCATCCGCCCGCTGGCCGAGCCCTTCAAGGACAAGGCCGGCATCTGCGTGCTGCGCGGCAACCTCGCGCCCAACGGCGCGATCATCAAGCCCAGCGCGGCCACGCCAGAGCTGCTGGTGCACAAGGGCCGCGCGGTGGTGTTCGAAAGCGCCGACGACCTGCACAAGCGCATCGACGACGAGGACCTGGACATCGACGAGCACTGCATCATGGTGCTCAAGAACTGCGGGCCCAAGGGCTACCCCGGCATGGCCGAGGCCGGCAACATGCCGCTGCCGCCCAAGGTTCTGCGCAAGGGCATCACCGACATGGTCCGCATCAGCGATGCGCGCATGAGCGGCACGGCCTACGGCACGGTGGTGCTGCACACGGCGCCCGAAGCAGCCGCGGGCGGTCCGCTGGCGCTGGTGCAGGACGGCGACATCGTCGAGCTCGACGTGCCGAACCGAAAGTTGCATCTGCATGTGAGCGACGAAGAGCTGGCGAAGCGCCGCGAGAAATGGGTCGCTCCCAAGGCGCCACTCGACTCGGGCTACTGGAAGCTTTATGTCGACACGGTGCTGCAGGCCGACCAGGGCGCGGACCTCGCTTTCCTGCGCGGCCGGCGCGGGGCGTTCGTCCCGCGCGACAATCATTGAATGACAAGACTGGTAGCAATCGACTGGGGCACGAGTTCCCTGCGCGGCGCACTGCTGGATGCAGACGGCAAGGTGATCGAAGAGCGCAGCGACGCGCGCGGCATCCTCAAGGTCCCCGAAGGCGGATTCCCTGCCGTCTTCGAAGCGCTGTTCGGCGACTGGATGCGCCTTGAAGGCGCGCAGTGCCTCATCTCCGGCATGGCCGGCAGCAAGCAGGGCTGGGTCGAGGCGCCGTATTGCGCCTGCCCCGCGGGCCGCGTCGAGGTCGGCCGCAAGATCATCCGCATCGACGCCATCCCCGGTGCGCACATCGCCATCGTGCCGGGACTCAGCGACGAGCATGACGGCGTGCCCGACGTGATGCGCGGCGAGGAGGTGCAGATCTTCGGCGCCATGGCGCTCACCGGCGCGAGCGACGGCCTCTTCGTGCTGCCCGGCACCCACAACAAATGGGCCACCGTCCGGAAGGGCCGCGTAGCGGGCTTTCGCACCTGCATGACGGGCGAGTTCTACGCACTGCTGAGCCAGCACTCGATCCTCGCGCGCACGCTCGATGCCACCGCGCCCCTTGACGAAGCGGCGTTCCTGCAAGGCGTGACCCAATCCGAGAACGGTCACGGCCTGCTGCACAACGCCTTCGGCGCGCGCACGCTCGCGCTGTTCGAGCGCATGCCGAAGGAGGAGCTGTCCAGCTACCTCTCGGGCGTCCTGATCGGCGAAGAGTTGCGCACCCAGTCGCTGCAGGCGGTCGGCGAGGTGGTGCTGATCGGCTCGCCCGTGCTCACCGAGCGCTACACCCTCGCCCTGCGCGCCGCGGGCGTTGCCACGCGCACGCTCGGCGCCGAGGCCACCTGGGCCGGACTGCATGCGCTGTCCGGCTTTCTTGCAGCAGCAGACAACCACTGATTCCCGCCATGACCACGCCCCTCGAAAAATTCAACGCCGCGATGCGCGACCTGCCGCTCGTGGCCATCCTTCGCGGCCTCACGCCTGCCGAGGCCGCGGATGTCGGCGACGCCATCGTCGAGCCCGGTTTCCGGCTGCTCGAAGTGCCGCTCAATTCACCGCAGCCCCTGGACAGCATCGCGCTGATGCGTGCGCGCTTTCCGCAGGCGCTGGTGGGCGCGGGCACGGTGCTCGATGCGCAGCAGGTGCGCGACGTGCATGCGGCCGGCGGCGAGCTGATCGTGTCGCCCAACTTCAACGCCGCGGTCATCGCCGAGGCGGTGAAGCTCGGCATGGTGTGCCTCCCCGGCGTGATGACGCCGACCGAGGCCTTCGGCGCGCTCGCGGCCGGCGCCACGGGGCTCAAGCTCTTTCCCGCCGAACTGGCCTCGCCCGCGGTGGTGAAGGCACTGCTCGCGGTGCTCCCGGCCGGCACGCCGGTGATGCCCGTGGGCGGTATCACGCCGTTGAACATGGGCGAGTGGCGCGCAGCGGGCGCTGCCGGCTTCGGCATCGGCTCCGCGCTCTACAAGCCGGGCAAGCAGGCTTCGGCCGTGCGCGACGATGCGAAGAAATTCATCTCGGCCTGGACGGGCACCACGAACGCCTGATCCCGCACCGGTCCCCAAGAAAAAAGAAGGAGACACGATGTCCGCAGAGTCCACCTACGCCAGCCCCGCCGTCCGCAAGCAGCGCGAAGACCTCGCGCTGGCCCTGCGCGCCGCCGCCCACCACGGGTTGTCCGAAGGCGTCTGCAACCACTTCAGCGTGATGCTGCCGGGCGCGCAGGACCGCTACCTCATCAACCCGCGCGGCCTGCACTGGAGCGAGATCGGCCCCGACGACATCGTGCTGATCGACGTGCACGGCGAAGTGCTCGCCGGCCGCCACCGCGTGGAGCCCACCGCACTCTTCATCCACGGCGCGGTGCATCGGCTCACCGGCCACGCGGTCGTGCTGCACTGCCACATGCCGTACGCCACCGCGCTCACGCTCACAGTCGATCGCGCGCTCGATCCGACGGCGAGCCAGAACGCGATGCGCTACGTGAACCGCATCGCGGTCGACGCGGTCTACAACGGCCTTGCGCTCGACGATGCAGAGGGTGAGCGCATCGCCCGCGCGATGGCCGGCAAGGACGTGGCCTTTCTCGCGAACCACGGCGTGATCGTGGCGGGCGCGACCATCGCGCATGCCTACGACGATCTGTACTACCTCGAACGGGCGTGCCTGCACCAGGTGATTGCGCAGTCGACCGGTCGGCCGCTCGCGCCCGTCGATGCGAAGCTGGCCGCGCATGTGGCGGCGCAGATCCAGGGCGAGCGCGAGCAGTCGGACCTGTTCTTCGAAGCGCTGCGCCGCATGCTGCCCGCCGCGCGCGCCTGAGCGCACGCGAGCGCGCGGACATGCACACGGCCTCTCGGCCTACATCCAACGGCACACCCGCGACAGCGCCCAACGGGCGCACCACGCATTAGCATCGTGGCATGCCCAGTTGACGTCACACGTCTACCGGCTGCTTACAGCTCTTCATCCGATTTCGCCTCAGCCTTACACAAGGTTCACACAAGGCAACGACGATGAGGCTTCCAACCACTCCACGGGAGTTGCCATGAAAAAGCTCACTTTCGCATTCGCCGCAGCCGCCCTGATGTCGCTGGCTGCACTCAGCGCACCGGCGCAGGCCCAGACCGGTGGCCGCTTCATCCAGGCCCAGGTGTACGTGGTGCCCGCACCGCCGCCCCCGCGCCGCTACTACGCACCGCCGCCTCCGCCGCGCCACTACCACCCGGGCTATTACCGCGATGGTCGCGATGGCCGCGGCTACGACCATGGCCGCCGCTGGGACGACCGCCGCCATTACGGTGGCCGCCGCGACAACGACGGGGACGGCGTGCCCAACCGCTACGACCGCCGGCCGAACAACCCCTACCGCTATTGATCGACCAGAACGAAAAAACCCGGGCCGAGCGCCCGGGTTTTTCTTTTGTGGCGCCGCTCAGGTCGCAGCAGGTTTCGGCGCCGCCGCATAGGCCGGCGCGTCGCTCGACAGGCTCTGCTTGACCTGGCGCGTGACCTCGTCGGCCAGCACCTCGGGCTTGCCGGCTTCCACACCAGCAAAGGCCTGACGCGCCACGTCGTCGGGTGATGCCTTGGCGCCAGGCACATGCGCGGCCATGTCGGTGTCCATGAAGGCCACGTGCAGGCTGGTCACCTGCGTGCCCTGTCCCGCCAGTTCGTTGCGCAGGCCGTTGCTCAGCGACCATGTGGCCGACTTCGTGGCGCTATAGGTCGCCACGCCCGGAAAGGTGATCCAGCTCAGCACCGACAGCACGTTGATGACCGCACCGCCGCCGTTGGCCGCGAGCACCGGCGCGAAGGCTTGGGTCAGCGCCCAGGAGCCGAAGAAGTTGGTCTCGAACTCGGCCCGCGCCGCATCGACCGCGCCTGCACCCAGCAGGTTCGATCCGCGCGAGATGCCCGCGTTGTTGACGAGCAGCGTGACATCGCCGCAAGCCGCGACCGCCGCGGCGATCTGCGCGGGCTGCGTCACATCGAGCGGCACCGGCGTCACGCCGACCAGCGTGATGCTCTTCGGGTCGCGCGCGGCGCCATAGACCTTGCTCGCACCCGCCGCGAGCGCGGCCTTGGCAAAGGCCAGCCCGAGGCCTCGGTTGGCGCCGGTGATGAAGACGACGGAGTCCTTGATTTTCATGGGGAGCCTTTGCCTTTGGTAGCTATGTAGAAAACTGTTTCAGGCCTGCGCCACCCGGCGCAGCAATCCGGAGGGCGTGCGCGGCCAGCCCACGCGGCCGAACCACGCGCCGCCCGCGATCGCCGAGGCAATCACGATGCCGTACACCACCAGCGCCACGCCCTGCGCCGCGAACACGCCGGTGAGCCCGCCGCCCCAGCGCAGCGCGAGCCAGCCGCCCGTGCCCGCCACGGCGAGGCGCGCGATGTTGCCGAGCACCGGCCACAGCAGGCGGCCCGCGCCCTGCGAGGCGAAATACAGGACGAGGCCGACGCCGAAGAAGCCGTAGAGCGGCCCCACCACGCGCAGGTAGTGCGCGCCGGTCTCGAGCATGGCCGGGTCGTTGCCGAACAGCAGCAGCCATGGACGCGGGAACAGCGCGGCCGCGAGGCCGATGGTCTCGGTCAGCGCAAAGGCCAGCGCTGCGCCGGCCCAGGTGGCACGCAGCGCGCGTTCGCGCTGCCCCGCGCCCATGCAGGTGCCGACCATCGCGACCAGCGGCGCGCCCAGGCCGAAGACCAGCGGCACCAGCAGGTACTCGAGCCGTGACGCGGTGCCGTAGCCGGCCAGCGCGCCCGAGCCGAAGTGCCCGGTGAGCGCGGTCGCGATGCCGATCGACAGGTTGGTCGCCACCGTCGACACCGCGCCGACGAGCCCGATGCGCAGGATGTCGCGGAACATCGGCCACTGCAGCTTCAGCGCCGACAGCGTCGGCTTGAGCAGGCTGCGCGGCGAGCGCAGGTAGACGATGAGCGCGATCGAACCCAGCAGGTAGTACAGCAGCAGCGCCATCGCGCCACCAGCGATGCCCATGCCCGGAATCGGCCCCCAGCCGAAGATCAGCAGCGGCGACGCCGGAATGAGGAACACCACGCCCACCACCGTCACGTTGGCGGGCACCGCCATGTTGCCGGTGCCGCGGATGATGGCCGAGAGCGAGTTGAAGAGCCACACCAGCACCGCGCCCACGAACACCCAGTTCGAGTAGGTCAGCGCGGCATCGAGCGAAGCCCCCGTGCCGCCCATGATTCCGTAGAGCCAGCGTCCGCCGAACAGCAGCGCCAGCGAAAAGAACAGGCCGAAACCGAGCGCGATGACGACCGCATGCCACACCAGCGCATCGGCGTTGTCGCGGCGGCGTGCACCGAGCGCGCGGGCAATCGACGAGGCGATGCCGCCGCCCATCGCGCCGCTGGAGGTCATCTGCATCAGCATCACGATCGGGAACACCAGCGCCATGCCCGCGAGCGCATCGGTGCCGAGCTTGCCGACGAAGTAGGTCTCGATGAGCCCGACGGAGGCCTGCGCCACCATCACGAGCACGTTGGGGGCTGCGAGGCGCAGCAGCGTGGGCACGATGGGCGCCTCGAGCAGGCGGCGTGTGCGCGGGTCGAGTTCGCCTTGGGCGGGGGTGGTCATGGCGGGGCTTTCGGGTGATCGCTTCGGTGATCGATCAGGCGCGTGCTGCCGCTGCGGGCGGGACCGGCGCGCCGACCTTGGCTGCGGGGCGACGGATCATCATCACGATGACGGCCGCAACCAGGCAGGCGGCACCGGCTGCGTACAGCGCCGGCGTGTAGGTCAAGAGCAGCGTGCGCGAAAAGCCCGCTCCGTACGCGGCCGTGGCGGCGCCCAGCTGGTGCGCGGCAAAGATCCAGCCGAACACGAGGCCCACCTTGGCCGGGCCGAAGGTCGCGCCCGCGAGCTTGACGGTCGGCGGCACGGTGGCGATCCAGTCGAGGCCATAGAACATCGCGAAAAGGCCGAGGCCGTAGATCGTGAATTCCGAATGCGGCAGCCAGAAGAGCGACAGACCGCGAAGGCCGTAGTACCAGAACAGCAGCTTGCGGTTGTCATAGCGGTCCGAGAGCCAGCCCGAGAGGATGGTGCCCACGAAGTCGAACGCGCCCATCATCGCGAGCACCGAGGCCGCGGGCACGGCGCCCATGCCGTTGTCGCCGCATAGCGAGATGAAGTGCGTCTGCACGAGGCCATTGGTGCTGAGGCCGCAGATGAAGAAGGTGGCGGCCAGGATCAGGAAGGTGCGGTTGGTCGCGACCTCCTTCAGCACGCGGAACGGCGTGGCGAAGTTCATCATCGCCACGGGCGCGGCCGGTGCGGCCGGTTGTGTGCCGGGCAATTCACCGTAGGGAAGCAGGCCAACATCGGACGGCCGGTTGCGCACCAGGCACAGCGCGAGCACCGCGATCAGCACGCTGCCGATCACGATCGGCACGATGGCCGAGCGCCAGCCCCAGTGCTCGATCATCCAGGCCGCGAACGGCAGGAAGGCCAGTTGCCCTGTCGCCGAGCTGGCCGTGAGCATGCCGATGACCAGCCCGCGGCGCGCGACGAACCAGCGGTTGGCCACCACCGCGCCGAGCACCAGCGCCGTCATGCCGGTGCCCAGGCCCAGCATCAGGCTCCATAGCACGAAGAGCTGCCACAACTGCGAGGCCATGGTGACCAGCGCCATGCCGAGGCCGACCAGCGCGAGGCCGGTGCAGATCACCGCGCGCAGGCCATAGCGTTCCATCAGCACCGCGGCGAACGGGCCCATGAGGCCGAAGAGCGCGAAGCGCAGCGCGAGCGCCGAGGAGATCTGCTCGGTGCTCCAGCCGAACTCCTTGCCCAGCGGCTGCAGCATCGCGCCCGGCAGGCCCAGCGCGGCCGACATCGTCAGCATGGTCAGGAAGGTGATGGCAGCGACGATCCATCCGTAGTGGATGCCGCGGCGCTGCAGCCATGCGGAAACTTGGGTGGCGAACATGGGGCCTCAGCTGTTGGAATGGGATGTGGAGGGGGAAAAGAAACCCAGCCCGTGCTGCTCTGTCAGCGCGGCTGTGTCGCGTGGGTGGGGTGGGTGGTGTGCCTCAGTCCTGCGGGTCTGCGGCGTCGTCGGCGCCCAGCAGTTCGAGCGACTCGTCGATCAACAGGTGCAGCGCCAGCACGCGCTCCACGCCCAGCAGCGCGTTGAGCTTCTGCTGCGCGGTCTTCCAGTGCTGCTGGGCTTCGCGCCATTTGGCCTCGCCCTCGGGCGTGAGCGCCACGAGGAGGCTGCGCGCATCGGCGCCGGCGCTTTGCGCAATCCAGCCCGCGGCGATCAGCGGCTGCAGGTTGCGGCTCAATGTGGAAGCGGTCATCTTGAGCTCGCCCGCCAGGTCGACCGGGCGGGAAGAGCCCAGCCGCTTGAGGTGCGACAGCAGCGAGTACTGCGTGGTCTTGAGACCGCTCTTGGACACCTCGGCGTCGTAGTGCGTCGACAGGCGACGCATGAGCTGTCGTACCTTGAAACTCGTACAGCCGCGGGGTTTGGTCTGGATGTCCATGGGCGATGATTGTAGGTGCAACTGTTGCATATACAATTCGCGACCTCATTCAAAGCCCCCAGGAGCAGTACAGGCATGACGCAACCCACCAGCCAGCTCGACGCATGGATCGCCGAGGAACGCGCGATCACCGACCGCCTCGAAGGCGGCCCGGGCCCCGGGCTCGCCCGCCCCGACCAGATCGCCGGCAAGACCGGGCTCGAAGTCATGCAGGCGATGCTGAACGGCGAGATTCCCTACGCGGCCATCGCCAAGACGCTGGACTTCACGATCGTCTCGGTCAGCAAGGGCATCGCCGTGTTCCAGGGCACGCCGCTCGCGCAGCACCTGAACCCGCTGGGCACCATCCACGGTGGTTGGGTCGCCACGATGCTGGATTCGGCTTTGGGCTGCTCGGTCCACACGATGATGCCGCCCGGCCGCGGCTATACGACCGCCGAACTGAGCGTGAACTACGTGAAGGGCCTCACGCCGAAGGTGCAGCGGGTGCGCGCTGAAGGCAAGGTGATCCACTGCGGGCGGCAGCTTGCGACGGCTGAGGCACGGCTTGTCGGGGCCGATGGCACGCTGTATGCACATGCGACGACGACGTGTCTGGTGTTCGAGATTCCTCCGGCTCGGTGACGCAGTAGGCCTTCGGCTTGTAAGTCCAAAATCCGCCCCCTTCCCCCGTCTGTTGATAATTGTTCTCATCGGCGCCGCCGCAAGACGGCCGCCGGTGTCTCCCCAAGAACACGTTACCGACCTGGAGGATCTGTCATGACCCAACGCTCCGGCGCTCCGACCCGCGCTGCGCACGCCCTGATCGGCGCCACCACCGCCTGGCTCGCCCTCACCGCCCTGCCCGCGCACGCCGCCGAAGAGCTCACGCTCTACACGACGCGCGAGCCGGCGCTGATCCAGCCGCTGATTTCCGCCTTCAGCGCGCAAAGCAACATCAAGGTCAACACCGTGTTCGTGAAGGACGGGCTGCTCGAGCGCGTCAAGGCCGAGGGCGCGCGCTCGCCGGCCGACGTGCTGATGACGGTGGACATCGGCAACCTCATGGACCTCGTGGACGGCGGCGTGACGCAGCCCGTGAAATCGCCCGCGCTCGAATCGGCCATTCCCGCCAACCTGCGCGGCGCCGACGGCCAGTGGTTCGCGCTCTCGCTGCGCGCGCGCGTGCTCTACGCCGACAAGGCGCAGCCGCTCACCAGCTTCCGTTATGAAGACCTGGCCAACCCGAAGTACAAGGGCAAGGTCTGCATCCGCGCGGGCCAGCATCCCTACAACACGGCGCTGGTCGCGGCGCTGATCGCGCACGACGGCGAGGCCAAGGCCGAACAGTGGCTGCGCGGCGTGAAGGCCAACCTCGCACGCAAGGCCACGGGTGGCGACCGCGACGTGGCGCGCGACATCCTCGGCGGCATCTGCGACATCGGCATCGCCAACTCGTACTACGTCGGCCAGATGAAGAGCGCCAAGGAAGGCACCGATGCGCGCAAGTGGGGCGACGCGATCAAGGTGGTGCGCCCGACCTTCGCGAATGCAAAGAGCAACGGCACGCACGTCAACATCAGCGGCGCCTCGGTGGCGAAGAACGCACCGCAACGCGCCAACGCGGTCAAGCTGCTCGAATTCCTGGTGTCCGAGCCGGCGCAGGCGCTCTACGCGCAGACCAACTACGAGTACCCGGTGCGCAAGGGCGTGGCGCTCGATCCGATCATCGGCCAGACCATCGGCGAGCTGAAGGTCGATCCGCTGCCGCTCACCGAGATTGCCAAGTACCGCAAGCAAGCCAGCGCGCTCGTGGACAAGGTCGGCTTCGACCAGTGATCGAGACAGTCGGGCCCGCCTTGCCGGCGCCTGAAGAAAAATGCAAATGACACGGCGCCAGCCGCCGGCCCTGCAAGCTGCAGGACCGGTCTGGCGCCTTGCCTCGTTCGCGATCGCCGCCGGCGTGCTCGCGCCGGTGCTCACGCTCCTGTGGCTCGCTTTCGGTGCCGGCGTCGGGCACTGGGGGCCGCTGTTCGCGCATGTGCTTCCGCAGGCGGCACTCAACACGGCCCTGCTGCTGGCCGGCGTCGGCACGCTGGTGCTGGTGATCGGCACCGGCTGCGCGTGGCTCGTCACGGCGCATGACTTTCCGGGGCGCGGCGTGCTGCACTGGGCGCTGCTGCTGCCGCTCGCAATGCCGACCTACATCGTCGCCTTCGCCTACCTCGACCTGCTGCATCCCATCGGCCCGGTGCAGGGCGCGATCCGCTGGGTGCTGGGCTTCGACAGCCCGCGCCAGTTCCGCCTGCCCGACCTGCGCTCGATGCCGGGCGCGATCTTCGTGCTTGGCTTCGTGCTCTATCCCTACGTCTACATGACGGCGCGCGCGATGTTCATGACGCAGCCCGCGCACCTGCTGGAAGCGGCACGAACGCTGGGCGAGAGTCGGCGCGGCGCGTTCTTTCGCGTGGCGCTGCCGCTCGCTCGCCCTGCCCTCGCCGTCGGCCTGAGCCTTGCGCTGCTCGAAACGCTGAACGACATCGGCGCCTCGGAATTCCTCGGCGTCAACACGTTGACGGTGGCGGTCTACACGACGTGGATCACGCGCTCCGACCTGGCCGGTGCGGCGCAGATTGCCTGCGCGATGCTGTTTGTGGTGGTGGCGCTCGTCTGGCTCGAACGCAACGGCCGCCGGCACCAGCGCTTCGGCTCGGCGCAGCGCATGCGCGCGGTGCAGCCGCGGCGTTTGCATGGCGGTGCCGGCTGGGCTGCGACGGCGGTCACCGCGCTGCCGGTGCTGATCGGCTTCGTGGCGCCTGCGCTGTATCTGGTCTGGGAAAGCGCCAAGCGGCTGCGCCTGGGTGGCGGCGTTTCGCAGGGGTTGATCGCGAGCCTCGGCAACACGCTCGCGCTGGCCGCAGGCGTCACCGTGGTGGCCGTGGGTGCGGGATTGGTCGTTGCATGGGCGGCACGCAGCCAGGGCTCCGGCATCAACCGCGCGCGCTGGCAGGCACGCGCCGCCACGTTGGGTTACGCGGTGCCGGGCACGGTGCTGGCCATCGGCCTGCTCACGCCGGCGCTGGCCTTCGACGCCGCGCTCGCGACCGCCTTCGGATGGCAGGGCCTGCCGCTGATGAGCGCGGGCATCGTGCTGGTCGTGGCCTGCGCGATCCGCTTTCTCGCGATGCCGGTGGGCGGCATCGAGGCCGGCCTCGCGCGCATTCCGCCCGCCATCGAGCAGGCCTCGCGCCTGCTCGGCGAAACCACCGCGGGCACGCTGCGCCGCGTGCACCTGCCACTGCTGCAGCCGGCCATCGCCGCGGGCGCGCTGCTGGTCTTCGTCGATGCGATGAAGGAGCTGCCCGCTACCTTGCTGCTGCGCCCCGCCAACTTCGACACCCTCGCCACCTGGCTCTACGCCGAGGCCGCTCGCGGCACCTATGAAGAAGGCGCGATCGCGGCGCTTGCCATCGTGCTGGCCGGCTTGCTGCCGGTGGTGCTGCTGGCGCGCAACCAGTTGGGCACAACGCCAGTCGCACCCGTTCCGGAACACGCATGAGTTCGCCACTGCACATCGAATCGATCCAGCTCGCGTACGACACGCCGCGCGGGCTGCATACCGTCGTCGACGATTTCTCGCTGTCGCTCGCGGCCGGCGACATCGCCTGCCTGTTCGGCCCCTCGGGCTGCGGCAAGACCACGGTGCTGCGCGCCATCGCGGGCTTCGAGCCGCTGCGCGCGGGCACGATCCGCCTCGATGAAGTGGTGCTCTCGTCCGCCCGCTCGCACCTGCCCCCCGAGCAGCGGCGCGTGGGGATGATGTTCCAGGAATACGCGCTGTTCCCGCACCTGACGGCCGCGAAGAACGTCGCCTTCGGGCTGCGCCGCCTAGGCCGCGCGGCGCAACAGTCGCGTGTGGCCGAGATGCTGGCGCTGGTCGGCCTCGCCGATGCCGGCGAGCGCTATCCGCACGAGCTCTCGGGCGGGCAACAGCAACGCATCGCGCTGGCCCGCGCGCTCGCGCCTTCGCCGGCCCTGTTGCTGCTCGACGAACCCTTCTCCAATCTCGACGGCAGCACACGCGAACGCCTGACTGCCGAGGTGCGCGGCATCCTGAAGCAGGCCGGCCAGACCGCGATCCTGGTCACGCACAACGAGGCCGAAGCGCATGCGATGGCAGACCGCATCGGCGTGATGCACAACGGCCGCATCACGCACTGGCTCGACACCGCGACTTAGCACAAGGCGCCGAAAAGGCGAATGGGCTTTCCGGGAAAAGGTTGTTCGGGATCGCAAGAATCGCGGCGACCGAAGTACACAACCGAAGACGGAGAGCCCCATGTCCCAACCCCTCACCCTCGTCAGCCACCTGCTGTGCCCCTACGTCCAGCGCGCCGCCATCGCGCTCGGTGAAAAAGGCGTGCCCTTCGAGCGCGTCGTGATCGATCTCGCGAACAAGCCCCAGTGGTTTCTCGACATCTCGCCGCTCGGCAAGGTGCCGCTGCTGAAGGTGCAGCGCACCGACGGCACCGAGGCCGTGCTGTTCGAGAGCAACGTGATCTGCGAGTACCTCGAAGAAACCCAACCCGGCGCGCGCCTGCACCCCGAAGACCCGCTCACCCGCGCCGAGCACCGTGCGTGGATGGAATTCGGCTCGGCCATCCTCGCTGACCTCTGGGGTTACGAGACCACGCAGGACGCGGCCGTGTTCGAGCAGAAGCGCCTCGCGCTGGTCGCCAAGTTCGAGCGCGTCGAGGCCGCTCTCGGCGCCGGCCCCTACTTCGCGGGCAAGAGCTTCAGCCTGGTCGATGCGGTGTTCGCGCCGGTGTTCCGCTACTTCGAGGTGTTCGACACGCTCATCGATTCGCGCATCTTCGCCGCGCTGCCCAAGGTCGATGCCTGGCGCAAGGCGCTGGCCGCGCGCCCGAGCGTGCGCGATGCGGTGGTGCCCGAGTACCCGCAGCACCTGATGGAATTCCTGAAGCGCCACGAAGCCCACCTGCTGACGGCGGCGGCTTGATCGCCGCGGCGGGAAGCCGACAATAGCGGCTTCCCTTTCCCACAACTACTACACGGCACCACGAGATGCGATTCCTTCACACCATGCTGCGCGTTGGCAACCTCCAGCGCTCCATCGACTTCTACACAAAAGTGCTCGGCATGAACCTGCTGCGCACCTCCGAAAACCCCGAGTACAAGTACAGCCTCGCCTTCCTCGGCTTCGACAAGGGCAACCCGGACCAGGCCGAGATCGAGCTCACCTACAACTGGGGCACCGAGAGCTACGACCTGGGCTCCGCCTACGGCCACATCGCGCTCGGCGTGCCCGATGCGTATGCGGCCTGCGAGAAGATCAAGGCCGCGGGTGGCGACGTGACACGCGAGGCCGGTCCGGTCAAGGGCGGCACGACGGTGATCGCCTTCGTGACGGACCCCGATGGTTACAAGATCGAGCTGATCCAGCGGGCCGCATCCGCCGAGGGCGCCGGCCTGCGCTGAAGCGCTTCGGGTAACGCCATGGCCAGCCCGAAGAAAGAGAAGAAGACGACCACACGCCATGTTGCGTTGCTGCGCGGCGTGAACGTCAACGGCATCACGATCAAGAGCTCCGACCTGAAGGCGCTCTTCGTCGAGCTCGGCTTCGATGCGGTGCGCACGGTGCTCGCCAGCGGCAACGTGCTGTTCGATACCGACGAGAGCGATGCCGGCGCCTTGCGCACACGCATCGAGCAGGCGCTGCGCAAGCGTTTCGACTACGACGCGTGGATCGTGCTGCTCACGCAGAAATCCGTGGCCGAGATGGCCGCGGCCTATCCCTTCCAACGCATCGACGAAGAGCGGCATCCGTACCTCGTGTTCGGCTCCGATCCCGCGATGCTCGATGAAGTGATGGAAAAAGCCGGCACCGTCGACCCCAAGCTCGAACGGCTGAAGCAAGGCAAGGGCGTGCTGTATTGGCAATGCCCGCGCGGCGAGAGCACCGACACACCGGTGGCCAAGCTGCTGGCGAAGACGCGCTACAAGTCGAGCACGACGGCGCGCAATCTGCGCACGGTCGAAAAGCTCTTGACGGACTGATCAGCAGCCCAGCAGATCGGCCAATTCGTTGATGTCGCGCGCGTGCAGGCTGTTGTCCGGCTGCGGCGAAACATCCTTCGGCTTGTCGCGGCCGAACTCGTGGGGCCGCTCGATGTAGGCGGTCTTCAGACCGCACACGCGTGCGGCGGCCAGATCGTCATGGTGCGCGGCGGCCAGCATCACCTGCCCCGGCGTCGCATCGAACACGCCGGCCACGCCAAGGTAGGTGCGCGGGTCGGGCTTGTAGGCCTTGAACACCTCGGCCGAGAGCACGCAGTCCCAGGGCAGGCCCGCGCGCTTGGCCATCTCGGTCAGCAAACCGATGTTGCCGTTGGAGAGCGTGCAGATGGTGAACTTCTTCTTGAGCCGCGTGAGCCCGGGCACCGAATCGGGCCACGCCGGCAGCCGGTGCCACGCACGGCTCAGGTCGCGCCTGGCGGCGGTGTCGAGCCGGTCGGTCAGGTCGAAGTCGCGCAGCACCTGCTCGAGCATGCTCAGGTGCAGCTCGTCGAGCAGCGTGAAGCCGCCCTCGCCCGCTGCGATGCGCTCCATCACCGCCTTCATTGCCGGCTGGTAGCCGGCGCGCCACGCAAGCGCGAAGGTCGCGCCTTCCACGCCCGGCAACACACGCTCGACTTCGGCCGCGATGCCGCTGTGCCAGTCGACCACCGTGCCGAACACGTCGAACGCGATGACCTTCAGATCGCTCGCGTCGAATTCGGCGCGCATGTCAGCGGGACAGCTGGCTTGCGGCGCGTGCCAGCTGTTCGATGCGTGCCCAATCGCCGTCGCGGATCGCACCGGTCGGCACGATCCACGAGCCGCCCACGCAGGCCACGTTCGAGAGCGCGAGGAACTCGGCCGCATTGCCCGCATGAATGCCACCCGTGGGGCAGAAGGTGACGTCGCCGAACGGCCCTTGCCAGGCCTTGAGCATCGGCAAGCCACCGGCCTGCAGCGCGGGGAAGAACTTGAGCTGCGTGTAGCCGTCTTCCTGCGCCGTCATGATTTCGCTGCCGGTCGCCACGCCGGGCAACAGCGGCAGGCCGAGGTCGTGACAGGCCTTGCCGACCGAACGCGTGTAGCCCGGGCTCACGCCGAACTTCGCGCCAGCCAGCGCCGAGGCTTGCGCATCCGCCGCGCTGCGGATGGTGCCTGCGCCGGCCACGGCCTCGGGCACTTCCCTGGCAATGGCCTCGATGCATTGCAGCGCCTGCGGCGTGCGCAGCGTGACCTCGAGCATGCGGATGCCGCCGGCCACCAGCGCGCGCGCCAGCGGAATGGCGTCTTTCACGTCGTTGAGCACGATGACCGGGATGACCGGTGCGTCGCGCATCACGTCGAGCGCGGTGAGTTTTTCTGCCATTTCATTGCTCCAGTACGTTATGCGCGGCCCGCGGCGTGAAAACCCGCAGAGCCCAATTCAAGAAACACCGCGGAACCGGCTCTGCCGGGCCGCAGGTGTTGCCCCCGGTAGGGGGTTGGCGAAGCGACACGAAGTGCGCGCAGCCTGGGGGCGAGCTCATTTACAGCCATGAGCAGGCTCCTTCTTCAGCGGTGAGTGCATTGCGGCGCATGCCGGCGAACAGTTCGCGGCCGAGGCCGTGTCCGTCGGAGATGCGCTGCGCGTCGGGCAGCGTCGCGGTCTCGCGCGCGGCCCATTCGTCTTCGGGCAGCAGCACGGCGAGCGTACCCGCTACGGCATCGAGACGGATCACGTCGCCGTCGCGCACCTTGGCGAGCGGTCCGCCCGCGGCCGCTTCGGGCGACACGTGGATGGCCGCCGGGATCTTGCCCGACGCGCCGCTCATGCGCCCGTCGGTGACCAGCGCGACGCGAAAGCCCTTGCCCTGCAGCACCGACAGCGGCGGCGTGAGCTTGTGCAGCTCAGGCATGCCGTTGGCCTGCGGGCCCTGCCAGCGCACCACGCAGACCACATCGCGCTCCAGCTCGCCGGCGGTGAAGGCCTTCTGCAACGCGGCCTGCGAATCGAACACGCGCGCGGGCGCTTCGATCACATGGCGGTCGTCGGGCACGGAGGAGACCTTGATCACGCTGCGGCCGAGGTTGCCGCTGAGCAGCTTCAAGCCGCCGGTGGCGCTGAACGGCTCGGCCACCGTGCGTGCGACCGCGTCGTTCTTCGACGGGGCGGCGGGCGTCCAGTTCAGGCGCTGCTCACCGCCTTCGACCAGGGTCGGGATGTTGGCGAATTCGCGGATGCCGCCGGCACGCACGGTGAGCACGTCGCCGTGCATCAGGCCCGCATCGACCAGCTCGCCGATCACGAAACCGGGGCCGCCTGCAGCCTGGAACTCGTTCACGTCGGCACTGCCGTTGGGGTACACGCGGGTCAGCAGCGGAATGATGTCGGAGAGCTTCGAGAAGTCGTCCCAGTCGATCACGATGCCCGCGGCGCGGGCCACGGCCACCCAGTGGATCAGGTGGTTCGTCGAGCCCCCGGTGGCCAGCAGTGCGGCCATGGCGTTGACGATGCAGCGCTCGTCGACCATCTCGCCGATGGGCGGACAGCTGAACGTCGCATCGCCCGCCTTGCCCAGCACCGTGCGCACCGCCTCGCGCGTGAGCGTCTCGCGCATCGCATCGCCGGGCTGGATGAAGGCCGTGCCGGGCACGTGCAGGCCCATGGCTTCGAGCAGCATCTGGTTGCTGTTGGCGGTGCCGTAGAAGGTGCAGGTGCCCACCGTGTGGTACGCCGCCATTTCCGCATCGAGCAGGCCCTGCCGGCCCACGAGGCCCTGCGCCGCTTGCTCCCGCACCTTCGACTTGGCGTTGTTCGAGAGGCCCGAAGGCATCGGCCCCGCGGGCACGAACACGGTCGGCAGGTGGCCGAAGTGCAATGCGCCGATCAGCAGGCCCGGCACGATCTTGTCGCACACGCCGAGCATCAGCGCGCCATCGAACATGTCGTGCGTGAGCGCGATGGCGGTGCTCATGGCGATGACGTCGCGGCTGAAGAGGCTCAGCTCCATGCCGGGCGTGCCCTGCGTGACGCCGTCGCACATGGCCGGTACGCCACCGGCCACCTGCGCGGTGGCACCCAGGCGCCGCGCCTCCTGCTTGATGATGTCCGGGTAGCCTTGGTACGGCGCGTGGGCCGAGAGCATGTCGTTGTAGGCGGTGACGATGCCGATGTTGGGTGCGCGCTCGGTCACCACCCTGAACTTGTCGTTGGCCGGGATGCCGGCCACGGCGTGCGCCACGTTGGCGCAGCCCATGCGCTCGGAGCCTCGGTCGCGGTCGCGGATTTCGGCCAGCCTCGCGAGGTAGGCGCTGCGCGTGCCATGGCTGCGCTCGCGGATGCGATCGGTGACGTCGCGGACGGTGGGGTGTGTGCTGCTCATGGGGTAGTGGCTCTTGCTGCGTGTCGCCGGAGCGACTGGTGGCCTGGAGGCCCATCGTACCAAGCAAGGCGCGCGAGCCCGATGAAATCCGGGCGCCAAACGATACGAATTTACTCAGGCATGGCTCACCGTGCGGCAGACATGAAAAAGCCCGGCGTCACCGGGCTTTTTTTGCAGGCGGACAGTGCTCAGTCCACCAGCCTGGCTTCGACGCGGCGCGCCTCGGCGTTATTGCCCGAACCCGCCGTCACCTCGGGCTTGTGCAGATCGATCTTGCCGGCCGGCACGCCCAGGCCCACGAGCACGTCGCGCACCATCTCGGCCCGCTTCTTCGCCAGCGATTCGTTGAGGGCGGCATCGCCCGTGGTGTCGTGGAACCCCGAGACCACCACCTTGCGGCCGCTCTCCACGCCCTTGATGACCGCGGCCAGCGCCTCGGCGGCGCCCGGTGCGAGGTCGGCGCTGCCGGTCGCGAAGTAGAAGTTCACCACGCCGTTGACCACGCGGATGCTCGCGCCGTCGGGGATCGTGACCGTGACCGTCTCGGTCACCTCGGCCAGCTTGGGCGCTTCGCCCGGTGCGGGCGACGAGATCACCACGGCCGGTGGCTTGCCCGGCATTGCAGCGGCAGCGCCGGAGGCACTGTGGCCCTTGTGCCAGATCACGATGCCCACCACGAAGAAGATCACCAGCGCGATCAGCGCCATGAGGAAGCCGAGGATGAAATTCTGCTGGCCGTCGTCGTCGCTCATGGGTGGGCGTGCTCCGTAATTGAGGGGTCGGTAAATAATGGTGCGGTGAACCATGACTCCGAAATTGTAGGCGGCGCTCCTGACAGGCCCGTGTCGGACCCCGCGCCGAATCCGGGACCGCCCGGCCTCGACCCCATGCCCAAGCCCCTTCGCGATCCACAACCCATGCTCGAGCGCGCGATTGCCGACTGGGGCGGGCACGACGACCTCTGGCTGTTCGGCTACGGCTCGCTGATCTGGCGGCCGGAGTTCGGCTTCATCGAGCGGCGCCCGGCCTGGGTGCACGGCTGGCATCGGGCGCTCAAGATGTGGAGCCGCGTGAACCGCGGCAGCATCCAGACGCCGGGCCTCGTGTTCGGCCTGCTCTCGGGCGGCAGTTGCCGCGGCATGGTGTTCCGGGTGCCCAGGGCCGAGGGGGTCGAAACGCTGCGCCGTCTCTGGCTGCGCGAGATGCCCACCGGCGTGTACGACCCCAAGTGGCTTCGCTGCGGCACGGCCGAGGGTCCGGTCAACGCGCTGGCCTTCACGCTCTCGCGGCGCAGCCCCAACTTCACCGGCGATCTGAGCGACGAGCGCTACCGCCACATCTTCGCCCACGCGGTCGGCCGCTACGGCAGTTCGCTCGACTATGCGCAGCAGACCCTGCTCGAGCTGCGGCGGCATTCGATCCACGATGCGGCGCTGGCGCGGCTGGTGGCACTGGCCGAGGCCAAGCAGGTATCCGAGGCATCCGCGGCAGCCGCCGATTGCGATACGCCCCCGGCTCCGGTATATGTTCCGGGGTCTTCCGACAATTCGTCTTCCCAACCTTCTTCATCCCGACCGTCCAAGGAAAAACCATGAACCATCGTCGTCTCTTCGCCACCGGCACCGCCCTCCTCGCCACCGCCGTGCTGGCTGCCTGCGGCAGCATGGGCGGCAAGCCGAGCACGGCCGTCGAGCTGGTGCCGACCGCCGCGATCACGCCCAACCCGACCCGCGGCACGGTGAAGCTCACCGCCCTGGACCACGGCGTGCGCGTCTCGGGCGAAGTGCGCGGCCTCGTGCCGGGCAGCGAGCACGGCTTCCACATTCATGAAAAGGGCGACTGCGGCGACAACGGCAACGCCTCGGGCGGCCACTTCAACCCGACCGGCGGCACGCACGGCAAGTTCGCCGCGCCGGGCAGCCATGCCGGCGAACTGCCGAGCCTGGTGGCCGACGCCGGTGGCGTGGCGCGCTTCAGCGTGGACGATCACTCGATCTCATTGACCGACGGCGCCGCCAACAATGTGGTCGGTCGCGCGCTGGTGGTTCACCGCGACCGCGACGACTTCACGACGCAACCGGCTGGCAACTCCGGCCCGCGCATCGCCTGCGCGGTGATTCCGAAGGGCTGATCCGCCCGATCAGCGCCCCGCGCGTTCGAGCCACAGCGCCTCGGCGCGCGCCAGGGCCTCGGGCGTGTCGATGTCGGTCACGACGCCGGCATCGTCCACCGCGAGGTCAGCTACCGAATCGATAGCGCGCATCGCCCTGAGAACCGGCGCTGCGCCGAGGTTCCCCTCCAGCGCCGCGAGTTGTGCGCGGCATCCGGCGGCAAACGCGACCGGATGGCCGCGCTCCCCCATGAACTGCGGCTGCACGGCGTTCACCCGGCCATTGAGCGCGCCGGCCACCGCCCGCAGCGTCTCGGGCTGCACCAACGGCAGGTCGCCCGGCAGGATCAGCCAGCCGATGGCATCGGGCGTGGCACGCACTGCGGCGGCAATCGAGTCGCCCATGCCCGGATGACCCGCGTCTTCCAGGTGCCACGGCAGGCCGCTCGCACGCACGGCATCGAGCGTGCGTTCCAGCACCGGCTTGCCCGCGAGCAGGGCCTTCAGTTTCTGGCCCGTGCCGCCGGCCGCAATGAAGCGCTCGCCCCGGCCGGAGGCCAGCACGATCACCACGGGGGAATTCGCCTTCGTCGTCATGGGCCGAGTATGTGCGCAACAATCCCAGCATGACTTCCCCTCTCTCCAACGAAGCGCTCGCCGCGCTGCGCAAGAGCTACGAGCGCGCCGAACTCGGCGAGACCCAAAGCGCGAACGATCCGCAGAAGCAATTCGAACGCTGGCTCACCGAGGCCATCGACGCCCAGGTGCCCGAGCCCAATGCGATGACGCTGTGCACCGTGGGCAGCGACCTCAGGCCCTCGAGCCGCATCGTGCTGATCAAGGGCTACGACGCACGCGGCCTCGTCTGGTACACCAACTACGAAAGCCGCAAGGGCCGCGAGCTCTCGGGCAACCCGTATGCGTCGCTGCAGTTCCACTGGGTCGAGCTCGAGCGCGTGGTGCGCATCGAGGGCCGCGTCGAGAAGGCCGGAGCCGACGAGAGCGACGCCTACTTCGCCAGCCGCCCGCTCGACTCGCGCATCGGCGCATGGGCCAGTCCGCAGAGCGAAGTGATCAGCGGACGCGACGTGCTGGTGAAGAACGCAGCCGTGGCCGCAGCCAGGCACCTGCTCTCGCCGCCGCGCCCGCCGCACTGGGGCGGCTACCGGTTGGTGCCGGACCGCTGGGAGTTCTGGCAGGGCCGCAAGAGCCGGCTGCATGACCGGCTGCGCTATCGGCTCGAAGGCGCGGACTGGGTGCGCGAGCGCCTGGCTCCTTAAGTTCCGTCAGGCCTCGCAGCCAACGACCTTGAATTCGACGCGACGATCAAGCGCGTCGCTCGCATCGTCGGCCCCAGTGCCGACGATGTTCTCCCGAAAGCCCATGCCCGACTCGCGCAGCTTCTTCGCAAGCGGCGGCGCCTCGGTCACCAGCCGCGACTTGACGCTCACCGCGCGCTGCAGCGACAGCCGCTCGTTCACCGACTCCGAGCCCGTGCGGCTCGTGTGCCCCGTCACCACCACGCACGAATCGATCTGCGCCGCCTGGCGCGCGATCTGCCGCAGCCACATCGGATAGGCCGCGCTGATCTTCGGATCGCCGAGGAAATCGGTCGAGCCCGGCTTGAACAGGAACTTGACGCTCAGGTTGTTGGTTTCCAGGCCCAGGCGCGCGATCGTGCCGAAGGTCTTTTCCGCATCGGCTGTGCGGCCCAGTTGCGACTGCGTGAGGTACATCCCGCTGTAGATGCGCAGCTGCTGCCCGTCGGGCCGCTTCGCCGCCGCCTCGTAGCGGCCCAGCGCCTCGCTCATGCGGCCGGCTTCGTAGGCCGCGGTGGCTTCCTGCAGCACGGTCGAGGTCGGCAGGCGCTCGAGGTACAGCGCATCGGCGGCCTGCCCCGGCTGGGTTTCGGCGGTGCGGATGTAGCCCTCCACGCCGCGGTCCTTGCCGTTCACCGGGCTGTCGCGGAAGAACGCCGTGGGCCGCGTGTCGAGCGTCGCATCGCTGATGCGCGCGACCGACTGCGCGATCACCACGCCGCTCTTGATCTCGGTGAGCGCGAGGTTCAGGCGGTAGCGCCCGCCAGCGGTGGCGTCCTTGTCGCGTATCAGCGTGCCGTTGAGCACGTACTGCGCGTTGCCGATTTCTGTGGTGTTGAACGGGGACACGGTGAACTGCTTGAACTGCGCCTGCATGCGCTGGACGATGCGCTGCTCGGCCACGCGCGTCACCTCGGTCTGCTGGCCGCTCGCGCCTTCGAGCAACGGGTCGATCACGATGCGGCGCTGCGTGAGCGACTCCACCTTCGCGAGAAAGGCGGGCAGCTTCTGCGTCTGCACCATCAGGTCGTCCACCGCCTGGTTGACGGCCTGGTCGAAGGGCATGGCATTGCCCGGCACGGGGCGGTTCGCGCAGGCGGCGGCGAGCGCCGCGGCGCACAGGGTCAGCACGCGCAGTGTGGTGCGGATCCGTTGACGGACCGGTTGTGTGGTGTCGTTCATCATCAGCACTGACTCCTCAATGTCTTCATGTCTTCGTCCGACAACGGCTCGCCGACGGCGGCGCGCATGTTGATGTCGGTGCAGCGCCTGGAGGGCGCGGGCCTTTTTGCAACGGGCTCTCTCGGCATTTCATGCGGCTGCGTTGCAGGCGCGGCCGACGCCGTGGCCTGGGGCCTGGGTTTGGTTGCCGGGCGCACCGCGGGAGCGGGCGCCGGAGCGGACCTGGACTCGGCCTCCACTGGCTTTTCTTTTTCTGGCGCCTCGCGCGGCACGTTGACCGAGAGGCACGGCGTCCTGCACGGCTTGCCATCGGCCGCCGCCTGCGCGGGTGCGCCGAAGAGCGCGATCACCGTCGCGACCACCGCCATAGCAACAAGGGGCGAAGAGCACGCCGGGTAAATCATCAGCCGGCAAATGTAGGGCGGCAGGCGCCGCGCGCCATTCCACCAAACGGCCACCCCTGCCAAACGGCATAGGGAGTCGCGGGTGGCCGATAAAGCGAAAGGCCGCGAGCCGACTGCGAAGGGAGAACCGAAGGACTCAGCCTCTCAGGGCAGCCACTGCACCCAGACCATCACGAGCGTCAGGGTGCCCAGCGCCAGCACCGTCGACACGGCCACGCTGGCCGTGACGAGGTCTTCGGCCGTGCGGTAGCGCTGCGAGAACAGGAACACATTGGCGCCGATGGGCAACGCCGCCGCCACCACCATCACGGTGAGCGGGATGCCGCGCACGCCGAGCAGCCAGCCGATGCCGGCCACCAGCAGCGGATGCAGCAGGTTCTTCACCAGCGCCTGCACCAGCGCGCCGCGCCAGTGCCGCCCGATGGGCGTGAGCGCGAGCGTGATGCCCACCATGACGAGCGCCACCGGGCCGAAGGCCTGGCCGAGCAGTTGGATCGGCTTGTCGATCACCTCGGGCATCACGAGGCCAGTCTGCGCGAACAGCAGGCCCGCGATGATCGGCAGCGGCACGGGGTGAATGATAGCGTTGCGGAGAGCCCGCAGCACGGTGCGCGCCATCGAGCGTTTCTCTTCGCCGCTGACCACCGCATGCTCGCGCGCCACGGCCAGTTCGAGCACGAGCGTGGCGCTGGTCATGAGCACCAGCGAGTGCAGCGAGATGAGCGTCAGCAGCACCACCATGCCCGCTTCGCCATAGGCGAGGCCGACGAGCGCGATGCCGATCATCACCGTGTTGCTGTAGGTGTTGGCCAGCGCGATCACCGCGGCCGTGCGGTTGAACCCGCGCAATGCGAGCGTGCCTGCGAACAGCAGCCCGGAGGCGATGAAGTACGCGGCAACCGGCTTGAGGCTGAGTTCCTGCACATGCACCGTGCTCATGGCGCGGAACAGCAACGCGGGCGCGAGCAGCAGGAAGATGAGGTTCGACAGGTCCTTCACCGCATTGCCGCCGATCCATCGGCGCCTGCCGGCCAGGTAGCCCGCGGCGATCAGGATGACGACGGGGAGCAGCGAAGAGATGACGAAGGAGTTCACCCATCGAGGATAAGCTGCCTTGCTCCTTCCCCCTCTGGGGGAAGGCTGGGATGGGGGCAAGCGGCGCCTGCAGAAGCCATGGCCTCGTCACAGGCCGCTTGCCCCCACCCCTGCCCTCCCCCAAAGGGGGAGGGAGCCATGCAGCATCAGAACGTCACGCGCAACCCGACCTTCAGCGAACGCCCCGGCAATGGCGCGTTCGGATACACCGTCGTCGTCAGGATCGACGTCGGGCTGTAGGCCAGCTTGTTGGTGATGTTGTCGACGCGCGCATACCAGGTGAGGTTGGCGCGCTCCACCTTCATGCGGTAGGAGATCGCGGCGTTCCACAGCGTGTACGCATCGGTCTCGCGCGCCCCGACGCTGGGCACATGGCGCTGCGCCGCGTTGTAGTCGAAGCCCAGGCGCGCGCTCCACGGACCGTTGCCGTAGACCAGCGTCGCGCCCGTGCGGAACGGCGCGATGCGCGGCAGCGGCTCGCCGGTGTCCAGGTTCTTCGCGCGCACCACGTCGCCGCGCCATTCGAGGTCGAGCGTCGAGGCGTCGGGCATCGGCGCAAAGCCGTCGTTGCCCAGCAGGCGCAGATTGCCATTGGCCTCAATGCCGGTGAAGCGCGCGCGCACGCCGCTGTAGACGTATTCGGCCAGCGTGTCGGTCGCGGCCGGGTCGGTCACCACCTGGCCTTCTTCGTCGAGCGTGCGGCCCGAGGCAGTGAGGCCGATGTAGTTGCTGAAGCGCGTGACGTAGGCGTTCACGCGGGCCGTGTTGGGGCCCGACTTCCATTGCGCACCGAGGTCCAGGCCGGTCGACTTTTCCTTCTGCAGGTTGGGGTCGCCCACCTCCCACGCGGCCGTGGCCACGTGCGGGCCGTTGGCAAGCAGTTCGTAGTCCTTCGGTGCGCGCTCGGTGTAGGCGAGGTTGGAGGTCAGCTGCCATTGCGGCGTGAGGTTGACCAGCGCGCCGAACGCGGCGCTGTGCGGATTGAAGGTGCGCTCGCCGATGGCAAAGCGGGTGATCGACGGATCGTCCGGATAGCCCAGCGAGCGGATGCGGACCTTCTCGGTGCGCGCGCCGAAGCTCAGCTTGCCCCACGAGGCACCGTACTCTTCATAGAGGAAAAGAGCGTTGGAGCGCGTGCGGCTGTGCGGCGCAAAGGCCTCCTCGCCGTCGGCGGCGAAGCGGTTGGTCTCGCTGCTGAAGCCGACCAGGCCCTCGAAGTTGCCGATCTTCTGGTGACGTGCCTCGATGCGCAGGTCGTTGCTCATGTTCGAGAAGGTGGTGCCGGCCTCGGGACCTTCGAACTCGGTGTGGCGGTAGTTGGTGTGGCTCACCTTCGCGTGGATGCTGCTGATGATGCCGCCCGGGCGCCATTCGCCTTCGAGCGCGTAGCGGTCGGACTTCATGCGGATGGTCACGTCGTCCTCGGCCACGGTGCCGTAGTTGCTGCGGTAGGTGCTGGCGGAAGCGCCGATCCAGCCCTGGTCGAAGAACAGCGTGCCGCCGACCGCGCCGCCGTTCGCCTCGTTGGCGGAGTTGCAGATCTTGCGGGCGCGCGATGGCGAGCCGGGCTTCTCGCAGTTCAGGTCGATGGGCACCGAAACGTCCTTCGAGTCGCGGTTGAAGGCGTCCACGTGCAGCGCGAAGCGGTCGTTACCGCCTTCGAGAACCACGCCGCCGTTCTTTTCCTTGTTGCCGGTGGAAAAGCCCAGGTCGGCGCGGCCGCCGAAGCCGTTGATGGGCTCGGTCGGGATGCGGTTGTCGATCACGTTGACCACACCGCCCACGGCGCTGCCGCCGTACTGCAGCGCCGAGGGGCCGCGCAGCACTTCGATGCGGTCGGTGACCAGTGCGTCGACCGGCACCGCGTGGTCGTAGCTCAGCGCCGAGGCGTCGGGGGCGCCGCCGCCGTTCTGCAGGATGCGGATGCGGTCGCCGTCCTGCCCGCGGATGATCGGGCGGCTCGCGTTGGGGCCGAAGTAGCTGCTGCTCACGCCGGGCAGGTTGTTGAGCGTTTCGCCGAGCGTCGAGTCGGAACGCAGCAGGAGTTTTTCGCCCGAGAGCGTGACGGTCGGCGCGATCAGGTCGCTGGCGCCGAGCGGATTGCCGGTGACGGTGATCGCGGGCAGGCTGGCGGTATCGGCGGATTGAGCTTGGGCCTGGACGGCTTCCTGGGCGTGGGACGCAGCGGCGAAGGCGAGCGAAAGAACGGCGACGCCGATGGCGTTGCGACGAAAATTGGGGGTCATGGTGAACACTCGTTGAATCTATGGACGGCACGCCGTCACCCGCACAAGGCAGGCACAGCGACCGGAACGCGGGGGATTCAGCGAGTGGAAGGCGGGCCGCGCGCGTCGAACAGCGCAACCCAGCGGGCGATGGCCTCGCCCTGGAGATAGGCAAAAGTGGCCGACGGCAGCAGCATCGGCAGCACCACCAGCGGCACGCCGGGGACGCTCGATCCGTGCGAGAGCTGGTCGTACAGCCGGCACTCGGCGTCGGTGTGATCGCCGAAAAGGCTGACCACGCCGTGGCCCGCGTGGACGTGGGCGCCCTTGCTCGCCTGGACCGTGGCCGCCGCAGCCGGCAGGCCGGGCACGTGCAGCGAGCGATGCATCACGCCCAGCGTGCCCGCGAACCACAGCGCGATCGCCAGCACGACGAGGATCGCGCGGGTCGAAAAATGCGGGGATTGGCGGGTGGCGAGCTGCACGGAAACGGAGGGGATCAGGCTTTGACGCGGGAGGCGAAGGTCTTCTGGAACTTCTCGACCTTGGGGCCGACGACGAACGCGCAGTAGCCCTGGTTCGGGTTGTTCAGGAAGTAGTCCTGGTGGTAGGCCTCGGCCGTCGAGTAGTTGGCGAGCGGCGCCACCTCGGTCACGACCGGCGCGCTGTAGGTCTTGCTGGCCTCGATTTCGCGGATGACGTCTTGGGCCACCTGCTTTTGCGCGTCGCTCGTGTAGTAGATGCCGCTGCGGTACTGCGTGCCGACGTCGTTGCCCTGCCGGTTGAGCGTTGTCGGGTCATGCACGACGAAGAAGATCTCGAGGATCTCGCGCAGGCTGATCTGGGCGGGGTCGAATGCGAGCTTCACGACCTCGGCATGGCCGGTGCGGCCGGTGCAGACCTGCTCGTAGGTCGGATTGACCACCTGGCCGTTGCAATAACCCGACTCCACGTCCACCACGCCCTGCACACGGTCGAAGACCGCCTCGGTGCACCAGAAGCAGCCCCCGCCAATCACGATGGTTTCGGTGGGCGACGGTGAGGAAGACATGGGCACTGCTCCGGCAGGTTGGGAATCGGCGAACCCGATATTGTCGCGGCTTGACGTGACGGATGCCGGTCACTACATTACTAACCCGCGAGTCATTAACCCACATGTCCACCCCCCGTTCCCTTGTCGACAAGTTCTGCCCGGTGCGCTCCAAGCGCGAGCGCCGGAAGGAAGCGCGCCCCGGCGAACTGCTGGCCGCCGCGCTCGACCTGTTTGTCGAAAAAGGCTTTGCCGCCACCCGCTCAGAGGAAGTGGCGGCGCGCGCCGGGGTCTCCAAGGGCACCCTCTTTCTTTACTTTCCGAGCAAGGAAGAGCTCTTCAAGGCCGTGGTGATGGAAAACCTCGGCGGCCGTTTCACCGAATGGAACGCCGAATTCGAGGCCTTCGAGGGCACCACCGCCGAGATGCTGCGCTACTGCATGAACGTGTGGTGGGAGCGCGTGGGGCTGACCAAGGCCTCGGGCCTGACCAAGCTCATGATGAGCGAAGGCGCCAACTTTCCCGAACTGGCGGAGTTCTACCAGCAGCAGGTGGTGCGCCCCGGCCACGCCCTGCTGCGGCGCATCCTGCAGCGCGGCATCGACAACGGCGAGTTTTCGCCGGTCGACATCGACCACGCGATCTATTCGGTGATCGCGCCCATGGTCTTCCTGATGCTCTGGAAGCACTCGGCCATGGTCTGCGTCGATGGAGAAAGCGCCCTGAGCCCCGAGAAATTCCTCGCCACCCAGGCCGAAACCGTGCTCTACGGGCTCAGCGCGCGCCCCGGAGACAAGGCATGAAGAAGTCTTTTGTATGGCCGAGCGGGCCGATGGTGTCATCCGGGCCACCTAAAATTGAAGGTTTGTCCTGAGCCCACAAGGAAAGCCACGCCATGAACCCCACTCCTACCCTCGAGCGCTTGCGCTTCAACATGATCGAACAGCAGATCCGCCCCTGGGATGTGCTGGACCTGGACATCCTCGACCTGCTGGCCACCATCCACCGGGAAGACTACGTGCCGGAAGCCCACCGCACGCTCTCCTTCTTCGACATGGAGCTGCCCCTCCTCGACGGCGCCGTGCCCGGCGAATTCATGCTGTCGCCCAAGGTCGAGGCCCGCACGCTGCACGACCTGAAAGTGCAGAAACATGAGTCCGTGCTCGAAATCGGCACCGGTTCGGGCTTCATGGCCGCCCTGCTCGGCGCCCGCGCCGCCCAGGTGCTGTCGCTCGAAATCAACCCCGTGCTGGCCGCCCGCGCCGCCGAAACGCTGCGCCAGAACGGCGTGAGCAACGTCGAAGTGCGAAACGCCGACGGCGCCGTGCCCCTGGCCAGCGGCCCGAGCTTCGACGTGATCGTGCTGAGCGGCTCGGTCGCCCGCATTCCGCAGAACCTGCTGGGTTCGCTGAAGGTCGGCGGCCGCCTCGCGGCCATCGTGGGCGAAGAGCCGATGATGCGCGCCCACTTCGTCACCCGCTCGAGCGAAAGCAAGTGGGACACGGTCCAGCCCTGGGACACCGTGGCGCCGCGCCTGCTGAACTTCCCCGAGCCCTCGCGCTTCTCGTTCTGAACGGGCCGCACGAATGATCGACCAAGTCCGCCCCGCCGACCTTGCCGCCTGGTTCGCCCAGGACGCCGATGCCGCCCCGGTGCTGCTCGACGTGCGCGAACCGTGGGAGCTGCAGACGGCGAGCGTCGCGCCTGCGGGCTTCACGCTGGTGGCGATCCCGATGAACGAGATCCCCGGCCGCCTCGCCGAGTTGAGCGAAGGCCAACGTATTGCATGTCTCTGCCACCACGGCGCGCGCAGCCAGCGCGTGGCCGCCTTCCTGAACCAGAACGGCTTTGACCAGCTCGCCAACGTGGCGGGCGGCATCGACGCCTGGTCGTCGCACGACCCCTCGGTCCCGCGCTACTGAGAGACTGAGAGGCAATCCGACATGACCGCTCATCCCCCGCAAATGCCCCCACTCTGCGTTGCAAATGCTCGCCATAGCCCGAGCTATGGCTGTGCTTTGCGCCTTGATTGGAGGCATTTGCGGGGGCTGCTCGGTCACGCCGAATTGCCTCTCAGCCTCTGATTCTTTCCCTCAAGGACGTTCAATGCCTCCACGGCCCCGGCTTCTGCCACTTTCCGCAGCACTCGCCAGCGTTATCGCAACCTTGCTTGCACTGCCGGCCCAAGGCCAGACACTGAACGAACTCTACGACTCCGCCCGCGGCTACGACGCCACGTACCAGGGCGCCCGGGCGCAGTACGACGCGAACGTGGCGCGCGCCGCGCAGGCCAAGGCCGGCATCCTGCCGGCGGTCGGGCTCACGGCCGGCGTGAACCGCAGCAACCTGGACATCGACACCCTCACGGGCACCAGCCGCGGCGCCAGCGCCTCGCGCGACTTCAACACGCAGAACGTCGGCATCAACGCCACACAGCCGCTCTACCGCCCCGCCAACTGGGCCACCTACGAGCAGGGCAAGCGCCAGACGGAGATCGCGCTGGCGGTGCTCACCACGGCCGAGCAGGATCTGATCGTGCGCGTGAGCCAGGCGTACTTCGACGTGCTCGCGAGCCAGGACAGCCTGGCGCTCGTGCGCGCGCAGAAGGTCGCCGTGGCCGAGCAGCTCGCCTCGGCCAAGCGCAACTTCGAGGTCGGTACCTCCACCATCACCGACTCGCGCGAAGCCCAGGCCCGCTACGACCTGGTGATCGCGCAGGAAATCGCCGCCGAGAACGACCTGCAGGTCAAGAAGATCGTGCTCGACCAGCTCGTCGGCCGTCCCGGCAGCGTGCCGGTGCCGCTGGCTGTGCCCGTCGTGCTGCCGACTGCGCAACCCGCGGACATCAACGCCTGGGTCACCCAGGCCGACGAGGTGCATCCCGCGATCCAGCAAGCGCGCCTGGGCCTCGACGTCGCCGGGCTCGAAGTGCAGAAAGCGCAGGCCGGCCACAAGCCGACGCTCGACGCCAACCTGGGCTACAACGTCACGCGCAACCCCACGGGCACCAGCACCAGCACCGTGGGCACGCGCGTCAACGCAGCCACGGTCGGCGTCACTTTCAACCTGCCGCTCTTCGCTGGCTTCGCGACCGAGAACCGCATCAAGGAAACGCTGGCGCTCGAAGACCAGTCGCGCAGCGTGCTCGACGGCACCCGGCGCAGCGTGGCGCAGGCCACGCGCGCGGCCTACCTCGGGCTCGTGTCGGGCGCGGGTCAGGTCAAGGCGCTGGAAGCGGCCGAATCCTCCAGCCAGAGTGCGCTCGATGCCAACAAGCTCGGCTACCAGGTGGGCGTGCGCATCAACATCGACGTGCTCAATTCGCAGAGCCAGCTGTTCCAGACCAAGCGCGACCTCGCACAGGCGCGCTACAACGTGCTGCTGGGCAACCTGAAGCTGCGCCAGGCCAACGGCACGCTGACGACGGCGGACATGAACGCGATCAACGCGACGCTGGCGAGCAATGGCAGCACGCCGGCCGTGCCTTCGCCCACGCCTGCGGACCGTTCTTCCACGCCTTCGACGACGGTGACGCCACGCAGCATTCCGGTGGTGCCTCCAGTGCCGGTGCAGCCGTTCAACCCGACACCGCCCGCGATGCCTTCGGCACCGGTGCCGCCGGTGATCGTGAATCCGCCGGTGCGCTGAAAGGATCTCGGGACTTTCTTTCTCCCTCCCCCGCTGGGGGAGGGTCGGGGTGGGGGCATCGGCCTTCGCATACGCACAGCCTTTGCAGGCGCCGTCGTGCCCCCATCCCAACCTTCCCCCAGCGGGGGAAGGAGCGAATACAGAGTCAGTCGAGCGTCGGTTCCGCGCGCTCGGGTTCGGCGGCCAACGGCGCGGTCTCCGCCGCCACCGGCTCCGCAGCCTGCGCAATGGCCAGCACAGCAGCCGCCGTGCGCTCGGCCGCCCCACGATTCGACGACGAGAACGCCAGCGCGGCCTGCGCCATCGCGGCGCGGCGCTCGGGGTTCTCGACCAGCTTGAGCGCCGCCGTCACCGCCTGCTCCATGCCTTCGACGCGCAGCGACGCACCGGCCGCCAGCGACAGCTGCGCCGCCTCGGCGAAGTTGAAGGTCGACGGGCCCATCACCACCGGGCAGCCGCAGGCGGCCGGCTCGATGAGGTTCTGCCCGCCCAGCGGCTCGAAGCTGCCGCCTAGCAGCGCCACGTCGGCCAGGCCGTAGTACAGCGCCATCTCGCCGAGCGAATCGCCGAGCCAGATTTCCGCATCCGTCGGCTGCCCCGCGGCGCTGCGGCGGGCGACCGCGAAGCCTTGCGACTCGATCAGCGCCGCTACTTCGTCAAAACGTTGCGGGTGGCGCGGCACGATCATCCATTGCACGTCGTGCACGCGCTTGGCGATCGAGCGGATCGCGCCCTGCTCGGGCGGAACCGGCGAGGTCGCGCCGAAGCGCTTGAGCACTTCGAGCAGCAGTCGCTCCTCGCCATCGCGCGAGCTCGCGAGCACGACCATGGGCTTGGGCAGGCGCTCGCGCAGCGAGGTCGCCGCGGTGAGCTGCCGTACGTCGGGCGTCGCATCGAACTTGAGGTTGCCGTAGATGCCGGCCACCTTGGCGCCGAGCGACACCAGCCGGTGCGCATCGGCCTCGGTCTGCGCCCACACGGCCGTGAGGGCCGAGTACGCGGGGCGCGCGAGCCAGCCCAGGCGCTCGGCCGCGGCCAGCGATTTTTCGTTGAGCCGCGCGTTGGCCAGCACCAGCGGAATGCGGCGTTCGGCGCAGGCCGCGGCCATCTCGGGCCAGACCTCGGTTTCCATCAGCACGCCGATGCGCGGCTTGAAGCGGTCCAGGAAGCGCGCGACGGCGCCCGGCGTGTCCCACGGCTGCCAGACCTGCGTGTCGCCGGGCTCCAGCAGCTTGGCGCCCTCCTCGCGGCCGGTCGCAGTGCCGTGCGTGAGCAGGATCGGAATGCCCGGGTACTGCCGCCGCAACTCGGCGATGAGGATCGCGGCAGCGCGGGTTTCGCCGAGCGACACCGCGTGCACCCAGCACTGGGCCTCGCCGGTGATGGATTCGTCGTAGTGGCCGAAGCGCTCCTCGACAGCCACGGCATAGCCCGGCTCGGCCTCCGCGCGGCGCCGCAACTTGCGGCGCACCAGCGGTTGCACGACGGTGGTGAAGGCGCCGTACAGGCGCAGCAGCAGGGAACGCACAGGTGATGTCAGTGGGAAGCTTCGGCCAGCTTGGCGTCGGGTTTGACGGTCCGCAGCAGCGCGAGCATTTCGGTTTCGATGCGATGAAGCGCGGCGTCGGTCTGGCCTTCGAAGCGCAGCACGAGAACGGGGGTGGTGTTGGAAGCGCGGATCAGCCCGAAGCCATCGGGCCAGTCCACGCGCAGGCCGTCGATGGTCGAGACCTTGGCGGGGGCGGCGAAGCTGGCGCCCTTCACGAGTGTGTCGACCACCGCATGCGGCTCGCCTTCGGCACAGGCGACGTTCAGTTCGGGTGTCGAGAAGCTGGTGGGCAGCGCGTTGAGCACGTCGCTCGCGTCCGGGCTCTTGCTCAGGATCTCGAGCAGGCGGCAGCCGGCATAGGTGCCGTCGTCGAAGCCGAACCAGCGCTCCTTGAAGAAGATGTGGCCGCTCATCTCACCGCCCAGCGGCGAATCGATTTCCTTCATCTTCGCCTTGATGAGCGAGTGGCCGGTCTTGTAGATCATCGGCTTGCCGCCCGCGGCCTCGATGGCTGGCGCGAGGCGCTGCGAGCACTTCACGTCGTAGACGATGGTGCCGCCCGGCACGCGCGAAAGCACGTCCTGCGCGAAGAGCTGCATCTGGCGGTCGGGAAAGATGTTCTGGCCGTCCTTGGTGACGATGCCCAGGCGGTCGCCGTCGCCGTCGAAGGCCAGGCCCAGTTCGGCCCGGCCCTTGGCCAGTTCGACCATCAGGTCCTTGAGGTTCTCGGGCTTGCTCGGATCGGGATGGTGGTTGGGGAAATCGCCGTCGACCTCGCTGAAGAGTTCGACCACCTCGCAGCCGATGGCGCGGAAGATGGCCGGGGCCGTCGCGCCCGCGATGCCGTTGCCTGAATCGACCACGATTTTCATCGGTCGCGCCAGCTTGATGTCGCTCGCGATGCGCTGCGTGTAGGCCTCGGTCACATCGACCTTGCGCACGCTGCCGCCCGAGGCGAGCTTTGCGCTGCCGTCTTCCATGGTCTTACGCAGGCCCTGGATCTCCTCGCCGTAGATCGCGCGGCCGGCCAACACCATCTTGAAACCGTTGTAGTCCTTGGGGTTGTGGCTGCCGGTGACCTGGATGCCGCTCGTGCACAGCGTGTGGGCCGCGAAATACAGCATGGGGGTGGTCACCGCGCCCACGTCGATCACTCCGACGCCCGTGGCCACCAGGCCCCTGATCAGCGCCTCAGCCAGTGCGGGCCCAGACAGGCGCCCATCGCGACCCACGGCCACCGCCTTCTCGCCTGCAGCTCGGGCGGCACTGCCGAATGCGCGTCCGAGCGCTTCCGCCACCTCGGCATCGAGGGTGACGGGCACGACGCCGCGGATGTCGTAGGCCTTGAAGATCGACGCGCTGAGTTGCATGAAAAGGCGTTTCCCGTGGTTTTTTGGAACGGGGCATTGTAGGCAACGCCCCGCTTGCCCACATGTCCGAAAACGGCCAGTTGAAACGGGGCGAAACCGTATCATTTGCCCATGCCTTCCATCCACGCCCCCTCTGAAGCGCTCGAGAGCGACGCCTGCTACCTAGCGATGAAGACGCACGATGCGCGCTTCGACGGATCGTTCTTCACCGCCGTGACCTCCACCGGCATCTATTGCCGGCCGGTCTGCCGCGTCAAGCTGCCGCGGCGCGAGAACTGCCGGTTCTTCGTGCATGCGGCGCAGGCCGAGGCCGAGGGCTTCCGCCCGTGCCTGCGCTGCCGGCCCGAGCTGGCGCCGCGCGCAGCCAGTTGGTCGACCGAAGATTCCTCCCGCATCCTCGCGCTGCAAGCCGCACGGCTGATCGACGAGCCCGACGCATGGACCCACGGCGACGACAACGGCCCCGGCGCGGCGCAGATCGCGGCGCGCCTGGGCGTGAGCGACCGGCACCTGCGGCGCATCTTCGAGGCCCAGTTCGGCGTCTCCCCGCTGCAATACCTGCAGACGCGCCGCCTGCTGGCCGCCAAGCAGCTGATCGCCGACACGCGCCTGCCGATGACGCAGGTGGCGCTGGCCAGCGGCTTCGCGAGCGTGCGCCGTTTCAATGCCGCCTTCGTCGAACACTACGGCCTCAACCCGAGTGCGCTGCGGCGTGCCGGTGGCGCGCAGGGCGGCGAAGGCAAGGCGATCGAAGTGCGGCTGGGCTTTCGTCCGCCCTACGACGTGAACGCGATGCTCGGTTTCTTCGCACGCCGCGCCCTGCGTGGTGTCGAGGTGGCGACCACGGCCGATGGCAAGGCGCCCGCCAAGGGCAGCACGCCGACCTACGTGCGCCTTGCCCGCACATTGCGCGTGCAGCAAGGCGGGCAAGCCCATGCCGGATGGCTGCAGCTGCGCTTCGACATCGAACGCGAGCAGATGCTGCTGTCGGTCAGCGATTCGCTTGCCGCGGTGCTGCCGATCGTGATCAGCCGGGCCCGCGCCATGCTCGATCTCGATGCCGAACCGATGGCGATCAATGCGGCGCTGCATGCGGCCTTTCCGCACGGTGACGGCCTGCGTGTGCCGGGCACGGTCGACGGCTTCGAGCTCGCGGTGCGCGCGGTGCTGGGCCAGCAGATCACGGTGGTCGCGGCGCGCACGCTGGGCTCGCGGCTGGTGGAGGCGTTCGGCGAACCCATCGCCACGCCCATCGACGGACTGGACAAATTGTTTCCCACGCCCGCGGCCATTGCCGCAGCCAGCGGCGATGCGCTCGGGCAGCTGGGCATCGTGCGACAGCGCCAGGCGGCCCTGCAGGCCATCGCCCGCGAAGTCGCAGACGGCAAGCTGGCGCTGCATGCAGGCGCCGACGTGCCCGCCACCATCGCCGCACTGCAAGAGCTCCCCGGCATCGGTGCCTGGACCGCGCAGTACATCGCGATGCGCGCGCTGCGCTGGCCCGATGCGTTCCCGGCGGGCGACATCGCGCTGCAGAAGGCGCTGGGCGTGACCACCGCGCGCGCAGCCAGCGAGGCGTCGCAGGCATGGCGACCCTGGCGCAGCTATGCGGTGCTTCGTGCATGGCACGCACCTTCTTCTCCTTCCACGGCTGCTGCGGAAACGGCGGCGGATTCTTCCAACATCACAACGGCAGGCGTCGCAGCCTGAAATGTCATGAAGTTCAAGAGCAAGACCATCTACACCTCGCACATCGACACGCCGCTCGGCGGCATCACGATGGCGGCCACCGACCAGGGCCTGGCCGGCGTCTGGTTCGACCAGCAGCGCCACTGGCCCGACACCACGGGCTGGATTCCCAAGGACGACCACCCGGCGCTGGTCGAGGCCGGCACGCAGCTGCGCGATTACTTCGCCGGCAAGCGCAACGATTTCGACATGCCGCTCGACCTGTCGCACGGCACCGCGTTCCAGCAGAGCGTGTGGCACGCGCTCCTCGCGATTCCCGCGGGCAAGACGATGACCTACGGCGCGCTCAGCGCGCATGTGGGCAACCCAACCGCGGTGCGCGCGGTGGGCGCGGCCGTGGGGCGCAATCCGATCAGCGTGATCGTGCCCTGCCACCGCGTGCTCGGCTCGGACGGTTCGCTGACCGGTTACGCTGGCGGGCTTCACCGCAAGACAGCCCTTCTGGAGCTAGAAGGCGCTAGATAAATTCGAGGGACGCATGAGCACAACAACACAGAACAACATCGCCACCAGCACCGCCAAGCCCTGGCTCATCGACCTCGTGTTGCTCGGTGCGCTCTGGGGAGCTTCTTTTCTCTTCATGCGCATCGGCGCGGCCGAGTTCGGCGCGCTGCCGACGGCCGCTGTACGGGTGGTCATCGCCGCGTTGTTCCTGCTGCCGATCGCGCTGCTGCGCGGACAGGGGCCGGCCATCGCCAAGCACTGGAAGGCCACCCTCGTGGTCGGCGTCTTCAATTCGGGGATGCCGTTCGCGCTCTTCTGCTTCGCGCTGTTGACCATCAATACCGGCCTCGCCGCGGTGATCAATGCCACCACGCCGATGTTCGGCGCGCTGGTGGCCTGGGCGTGGTTTCGCGAGCGGCCCAACGGTTCGCGCATCGTCGGTCTGGTGATCGGCTTTGCCGGCGTGGCGATGCTGGCCAGCCGCAGCGCGGGCCTGCACTCCGGCGCCAGCGGCAATGCGGCGCTGTGGGCGGTGATCGCCTGCCTCGGCGCGTGCCTGTGCTACGGCATCTCGGCCAGCGCCACGCGCCGCCACCTGGGCGGCGTGCCGGCCCTCGCAACCGCGACGGGCAGCCAGCTCGGCGCCACGCTCTTCCTCGCGCTGCCTGCGATCTGGCTCTGGCCCGCCCAAATGCCCAGCCTGCGCGCATGGCTCGCGCTGCTGGCTCTCGGCATCGCCTGCACGGGCGTGGCGTACATCCTGTTCTTCCGGCTGATCGAACGCGCCGGCCCGGCACGCGCACTGACCGTGACCTTCCTGGTGCCGGTGTTCGCGCTCTTCTACGGCGCGGTGTTCCTCGGCGAAAGCATCACGCAGTGGATGTTGATCTCCGCCGTCGTGATCGTGTGCGGTGTGGCGCTCTCGACCGGCATCGTCAGGCTCGGCCCGAAATCAAAGACGGCCTGACTTTTGTCTTGCTCCTTCCCCTTCCGGGGGAAGGTTGGGATGGGGGCAGGCAGAGCGCCCGATGGTGGCGCCGTCGTGCCCCCACCCCAACCCTCCCCCGGAAGGGGAGGGAGTAAGACGGGGCGAGCCCTAAATGGCGCCGGCCACCACGTTGACTGACAAGGCCAGCACGAGCATGTTGAATGCAAAGGCCAGCACGCTGTGGATCAGCGTGATGCGCCGCATCTCGCGCGAGGTGGCCTGCACATCGGACACCTGCGAGGTCATGCCGATCACGAGCGAGTAGTAGAGAAAGTCGAAGTAGTCGGGCTCGTCGTCCTTGCCCGGAAAGTCGAGCCCGCCATCGGGCGTGCCGCTCTTCTGGTCGATGTAGTAGCGGTGCGCGTAGTGAAAGGCGTAGATCGTGTGCATCATCAGCCACGAGCCGATCAACGCGACCACGCCGAGCACGACGTGGCCGGCGCGCTCCCAGCCGGTCAGTTGCTTGACCTGCTGCAGCAGCATCGCGATCGCGACCACGCTCACGGCCACCACCACCAGCATCGACACTAGGATCATCACGTTGGGCTGGTCCAGCGACTGCGCCCGCTCGCGCGTGCGCCGCGCGTCGAAGGTCTCGATCAGCCACCAGGTCAACACCTGGTAGACCAGCACCCCCGCACACCACCCCGCCAGCCCGCGCGCCATGCCGCCGAACGGCCACGGTGCCAGCGCCACGGCGGCACCGACCACCGTGCCATAGAGAAGACGCTGCGGGCCCGTGGTCGTGGAGAGGTGTTTGCGCATGCGGCACTGTAGCGCCGCCCCGCACCATCAAGGAATTCCTACAAGAAGACCCGCATTCGACGCATTCGATGCGCTGCGCCGCATCACTAAGGTACGGCTGGTTCAAGGGAGTCGCGCCCCGAGGCAGTGCCCGAGGCTTCTTCATTTTCTGAAGGATTTTTCATGCTGTCGCTTCGCTCCCATCCGCTCGACTGGACGTTCAGATTCGGCGCCCTCGGTGCGCTCGTGGGTTCCGGTTTTCTCTTCGCCACCGCCCCCGCGCTGGCCGCCCCTTCGCCGGCGCTGGACCGGTTCAGTTTCTCGGTGGGCGGCTTCAGCGCCGACCCGAAGCTCAACGCCTCGGTGGCCACGCCCTACGGAACGCTGCAGACAGGCGACATCAAGCCCGGCCGGGTGACGATGCCCCGCATCAGCGCCGACCTGCTGCTGGGCGACAGCCAGGGCATCTCCTTCGACTACTACCAGTACAAGCGCGACTACGGCGGCCAGTTCAACAACAACACGTCGATCGGCCCCTTCGGCACGCTGAGCACCATCGGCAACGCGAACCTCAGCACCAAGCTCGACTTCGCCAAGCTCTCGTACAAGTGGTGGATCGGCTCGGGCAACACCGTGTTCGGCCTCGGCGCCGGCGCGGCCTACTACCGCGCGACGCTCGGCTTGACCGCGCTCGCCGCGGTGAACGGCCAGGTCGGCACGCTGAACGATCGCTCGAGCGACAAGGCGATCGCGCCGCTTCTGGAGCTCGGCGTGCGCCACGCCATCACGCCCGACCTGCGCCTCTTCGCCGATGCCTCGGGTGTATGGAAGAGCAGCGGCCGCTTCCACGGCAACATCTACAACGCATCGGCCGGCGTCGAGTGGTTCCCGGTGAAGAACGTGGGCGTGGTGGTCTCCTACGGCGTGACCAACATCGACCTCACCCGCGACAACGACTCCGCCGACTCGCGGCTCAAGGTGCGGCTGCAAGGGCCTTCTGCATTCCTGAAGGCGCGTTTCTGAAGTTACTGACGCGCACGGCGCACCGCGGCGCCGTCAGCGTGGTGGGACCGGCAGCAGCGAGGCGCGCACTTCCTTCTTGAGCACTTTTCCCACCTTGGAGCGCGGCAGGTCGGCCCACACCTCGACCTGCTTGGGCGCTTTCACGCTGCCGATGCGCGC
Organism: Variovorax sp. ZS18.2.2; assembly: GCF_024701975.1. GTDB lineage: Bacteria > Pseudomonadota > Gammaproteobacteria > Burkholderiales > Burkholderiaceae_C > Variovorax. The sequence goes on along the minus strand of NZ_JANLNM010000002.1, from coordinate 165,131 downwards.
CTTGACGAAGGCCTTGATGTCCTCCGCATCCACCTGCCGGCCGGCATGCAGCTGCAGCACCGCCACCACGCGCTCGCCCCATTTCTCGTCGGGCAGGCCGACGACGGCGCTGTCCTGCACGTCGGGGTGCTGCATCAGCACCTGCTCCACTTCGGCGGAGTAGACGTTGAAGCCGCCCGAGATGATCATGTCCTTGGCGCGGTCGACGATGTAGAGAAAGCCGTCGGCGTCGAGGTAGCCGATGTCGCCGGTGTGATGCCAGCCGTGGCGCGAAGCCTCCTCGGTGGCCTTCGGGTCCTTGTAGTAGCCCATCATCACGAGCGAGCCGCGCACCACGATCTCGCCGCTCTCGCCTGTCGGCAGCAAGGCGCCGTCGCCGTTCATCACGCCGACCTGCACCAGCGGGCCGGGGCGGCCTGCGGAAGCAAGGCGCTGCCTTGCCACCGAGCCATCGGCATTGAAGTGCTCGCGCGGCGACATCATCGAGATCATCATCGGCGCCTCGGTCTGGCCGAAGAGTTGCGCCATGACGGGGCCGATCTTTTCCAGCGCCTCCTCGAGCCGCGCAGCCGACATGGGTGCGGCGCCATACCAGAAGCATTGCAGCGAATCGCGCTTCGTCTCGGCGAGCTGCGGATGCTGCAGCAGCATGTAGATCAGCGTCGGCGGCAGGAAGGTGTGGGTGATGCGGTGCCGCTCGATCAGCGCGAGGAATTCGCCGAGATCGGGCTTGGGCATGATGACCACCTGCCCGCCGAGCGCCATCACCGGCAGGCACAGCACGCCAGCCGCATGCGTGAGCGGCGCGAGCGCGAGGTAGGCGGGGCGGCCTTCGAACGGGTAGCCCATCAGCGTGAGCGCCGACATGGTCTCGAGGTTGCGGCCCGAAAGCATCACGCCCTTGGGCTGGCCGGTGGTGCCGCCGGTGCCGGCGATCATCGCGACGTCGTCGATCACGGACACATCGATTGGCGCATCGTCCGCGCCGGCAAGCCATTGCTCGAGCGATGGTGCATACGGCATCGCCTGGTCGAGGCACACCAGCGTCTTCACCTTGGGCAAGTCGGCGCGCATCTGCTCGACCAGCGGCGCGTAGTTGCTGTGGAAGATGAGGCAACTGCAGTCGAAGGCATCGAGCACGAAGCGGTTCTCCGCCGCCTCGTTGCGCGGGTTGATCGGGCACCACACGGCCGCGGCGCGCGACACGCCGAACACGCTGGCGAAGGCGACGGGATCGTTGCTCGACAACACCGCCACCTTGCTACCCGGCGCAACGCCGCTGCGCTGCAGCGCACGGGCCACGCGGTGGCTCAGGCGCTGCACGTCGCCGTACGAAAGCCACGTGTCCCCCATGCAAAGGCACGGCGCGTCGGCGCCCAGCTGGGCGCCCTTGTCCAGGTAATCGACGAGGCGCATGGGCGTCAGCCCATCCGGGTGAGCATGGGTTCCTGCACGAGCCCGAAGCTGCGCAGCGCGCCCAGCAGCTCACGGTGCCCGAAGGCCTGGCAACCCGAGGCGAAGCCCGCGCGCCGCGGCGCCTGCTGCAGCAGCGAGGCTGCCGCATAGGCCTGCAGCAGGCCGGTCTGCTTGTAGTTGCAGTTGCCGAAGATCACGCAGTGCATGCGGCCGAGCGGGCCGGAGGCATGCACCGAATCGACGGACTTGTTGATGCGCGGGTTCTCGCGCGGGGGCATGGTGTTCATCACACCCGCCGCCGTCTGGGCCAGGGCGGCATAGCGATCTTCGTCGTTCATGCCCTCGGTGGCCTTGAGCGCGGCGGCCACGATCTGCGGCACGCCCAGCATCAGCGGCTTGTTGAAGACCCCGCCGAGCACTTTCACGTTGGCCACGCGCGGATCGCGCTTGAACCACACCGGATGCGAGGTGCCGCCCCAAGGCAGCGCCAATGCCGCTTCGTGCTGGCCTGGAATCGACAGGTGGTAGAGGCCCGCGTCGGGTTGCCATTCCACGTACTCGTTCTGCTCCAGGTAGTAGGCCTTGGAAGTGGCCGCATTGACCAGGATGGTCTGGGTCGATGCGATGGTCGGGCTGCCGCCCCAGAACACGGCGATGTCCAGCGTGTCGAGGCCGGGCGTCTCCAGGCACAGCTGCGCGGCGATCTCGCCGGTGGTGTACATCTGCGCGAGGCCGGGCGAGAGCAGCAGGCCCGCTCCCGCGAACCTGGCGCCCCACTCCCGCTCGAGCGTGATGAGCCAGTCCTGCTCGCCCGTGGTGTCGGTGTAGTGGCACTTGGCGGCCAGGCAGGCTTCGACGACCTCGGGGCCGAACTTGGCAAAAGGCCCCACCGTGTTGAGCACCACCGAGGCGCCGGTGAAGAGTTCGGTGAGAGCGGCCACCGAATGCGCCACTTCCACGACCTCGTAGCGCGCGGTCTCGATGCCGGGCACGTTGGACTTCATTGCCGCATCCAGCTTCTCCTTGCTGCGGCCCGCGGCGATGAAGGGGATGTTCATCTCCCTCAGGTACTCGCACACGAGACGGCCGGTGTAGCCGGAGGCGCCATAGACGACGACGGGCTTCTTCTTGCTGTTGCTGCTCATTCTTGTCTCTCCTTTTTGATTGATTGATCGATCGATCACATGCCCATGCCGCCGTCCACTGCGAGGCCCGCGCCGGTGATGAACCGGGCAGCGTCGGAGCAGAGGAAGACCACCACGTCGGCCATGTCGCCGACTTCGCCCAGGCGCCCGAGCGGCGTCTGCCCGATCACGTCGCCGACAGCAGCCTCGACGCTGGGCGCGAGGCCCGCGGCCACGATGTCGCTCGCGAGCTTCATGCCCATGTCGGTAGGCACGAGGCCCGGGTAGATGCAGTTCACGCGCACGCCGTAGCCCAGCTTGCCGGACTCCATCGCCGCCACGCGCGTGGCGCGGTCGACGGCGGACTTGGTGGCGGAGTAGCCGGCGATCGCCGGGAACGCGATGGTGGCCGCGACCGATGCGATGTTCACCACCGCACCGCCGCCGCCCGCGCTGCCGCCGGGTCGCATCGCGCGGAACGCGTGCTTCATGCCGAGCAACGTGCCGGCCACGTTCACGTCGAGCATGCGGCGCAGGTCGTCGCCGTCCACGTCGATCACCAAAGAGGTGATCTCGATGCCGGCGTTGTTGACCAGGATGTCGAAGCCGCCGAGCTCCTTCACCGTGGTCTCGGCGGCGGCGGCCCAGTCGCCGTCCTTCGTGACGTCGAGCGGAACGAAGCCCACCTTGGCGCCCGAGGCGGAAAGCCGCTTCGCCGTTTCGCGCCCCACGTCGGCGAGCACGTCGCCGATCATCACCGAGGCGCCTGCCTGCACGAGTGCTTCGGCAATGCTCGCGCCAATGCCGCGCGCGCCACCCGTCACCAGGGCCTTGCGCCCTTTCAAGTCGAACTTGGCCATCACTTGTCTCCTGTGTATCTGTTGTTGAGATGGAAGAGGCATCGTAGAAATCGACTTTACGGGTGTCAAGTTTTTATTTGACAATTGTCAAGATTTCATAAAATGGCACCCGCGACACGGATATGGGGCTTCTCCCGCATGCGTGCTATGGTTTGCAATCATCAGGAAAACAATGTGGCCGGCATGCCATGCGGCCGGGCTCGAAATGACGTCACATGAACGGGTAAAGAAACACGCGGCGCGCGTGCCCAAGGCACGGGTGGACAAGTTCGCCGAGCGCCGCGCCGAGCTCGGCGAAGCCGCCCTCACCACCCTGGCCACGCTCGGCTATGCCCGCACCAGCCTGCGAGAGATCGCGCAGAACTCCGAGTTCTCGCACGGCGTGCTGCACTACTACTTCAGCGACAAGGTCGACCTGATCATCTGCAGCGTCAAGCAGTACAAGGCGCGTTGCGTCACGCGCTACGACCACGCAGTGGACAGCGCCACCACCTACGACGAGCTGATGGACGGTTTCCTCGAGAGCCTGGGCGACACGCTGCGCGACGAAGGCGAAGTGCACCGGCTCTGGTATGACCTGCGCTCGCAGGCGCTGTTCGAGAAGGCCTTCCACGACGACGTGGTGCAGATCGACAAGAGCCTGGAAGACATGATCTGGCGCATCATGAGCCGCTTCGCCGAGCTCTCCGGCGAACAGCCCGGCCTCCCGCCTTCGGCCACCTACGCGCTCTTCGACGGGCTGTTCCAGCAGGCGCTGCTCAAGCACCTCTCGGGCGATGCGAAGGCCATCGAAGAGATGCAGTCGGCGGTGCGGCAGTCCATCTCGCGGCTGTTTGCTGCCCCCACGCCTGTACCTGCATCCAAGGCCGTTGCGCGCAAGCGCAAGGCCTGAACCCGCGGGCGCTGCAGCGAGGCCTCGCTGCAGCGGGTCAACACGCAAGATTCATATGGATTGAAGACCTGCGTATCTCCGAACGAGATACCAGCAGGCGTTGCGCGTTCGCAGCAAAACTGTTGTCCTTGGTACTAACCCCTGAGGCCTCCACCCTTTCGGCTATCTATGATCGGACCGAACATGTTGTAACAATCTGGTCGCAATCTGAAAGAAAGCTCTCGATGGAACTCCGCCCCCTCTCCCCGTCGCTTCGCATGGCCACACGCGGGCTGGCGGCGCTCCTGCTCGCGGCCGGTGTCTCGGCCCATGCGCTCGTGATCGGCGTCACCGAAGGCGTGAGCTACCAGGTCACCGAGGCGCAGATCGCGCCGCGCTTCGAGCCCATCGCCGAGGCCCTGAGCAAGGCGCTCAAGCAACCGGTGACGGTCAAGGTGCTGATCTCGTACAACAGCGCGCGCGAAGCCATGAAAAAGAAGGAAGTCGACCTGGTCTTCATTCATCCCGCACACGTGGCGCTGGAGGGCATCAAGTCGGGCAACTACAAGGCGGTGGCCTGGACCGCGGGCTTCACCGACTACAAGGTCTCGTTCCTGTGCAAACAGCCACCCATCTCCAACTGGAAGGACGTGGCGGGCAAGAGCCTGGTGCTGCCCGACGTGGACTCGATCACCTCAGTGATCACGCGCGCGATGCTGCGCGAGCACGGGGTCGCGGAGTCCGCGGTCAAGGTGACCAACACGCGCTTTCAGGATGCCGTGCCCTTCTACGTGACGAACGGCTTTGCCGCCTACGGGGCCACCGCGTCGGCGGGCGTGGTCAAGACCTGGACCGAAGGCGGCGGCAAGGTCTGCGCGGAATCGCGCGCCGTGCCCATCAAGCAGTGGCTCCTGGCCACCAGGACCGATGCCGCCACCGCGGCCACGGTGCGCGAGACGCTGCTCGGGCTCAACCAGAGCGACGCCGGCAAGCGCGCGCTCTCCTCGTCGAACTACACGGCTTTTGTCCCCGCATCGAGCGATGCGGAAGCAGACACGATGCGCTGGCTGGGCATCTGATGCCGGGCAGCACCTGAAACGCAGCGGAGGCAGAATCCCCCGCTTGCGCTTTTTCAGGAACACCCATGACCGATCTCTCGAGCTTTCCCATCACGACGAAATGGCCCGCACAGCACCCTGAACGCCTGCAGCTGTATTCGCTGCCCACGCCCAACGGCGTGAAGGTGTCGATCATGCTGGAGGAAACCGGCCTCGCCTACGAGCCGCACCTGGTGAGCTTCGAGACGCAGGACCAGATGTCGCCGGAGTTCCTGTCGCTCAACCCGAACAACAAGATCCCGGCGATCCTCGATCCCGACGGCCCCGGCGGCAAGCCGCTTGCGCTGTTCGAGTCGGGCGCGATCCTCATCTACCTGGCCGAGAAGACCGGCAGGTTCATGCCGCAGGATGCCGCCGGCCGCTACGCAACCATCCAGTGGGTGATGTTCCAGATGGGCGGCATCGGCCCGATGTTCGGCCAGCTGGGTTTCTTCAACAAGTTCGCCGGCAAGGACTATGAAGACAAGCGCCCGCGCGACCGCTACGTGGCCGAATCGAAGCGCCTGCTCGGCGTGCTCGACAAGCACCTCGCGGATCGCGCATGGATCATGGGCGACGACTACACGATTGCAGACATCGCCTCGTTCCCGTGGATCCGCAACCTGATCGGCTTCTACGAGGCAGGCGATCTGGTGGGCTTCAAGGACTTCAAGAACGTGGCGCGCGTGCTCGAAGCCTTCGTGGCGCGGCCCGCGGTCGTGAAGGGCCTCAACATCCCCAAGCGGGGCTGAGAGCCTGGCGACTGGCCTTCATCAGGGCCGAAGCGTCTCCCGCACCAGCGCCGGATCGCGTGCGATGTCTTCCTCGCGGAACGGGAAGCGCAGCCAGTCCTTCTTCGCGTAGCGCTTCACCGGTGCGGCGCCCGGCCCGTTCGCTACCGCGGTTTCCTTCTCGCCGTGCGCGAGCAGCGTGCGGGCATGCACGCCGCGCCGGTCGAAGTACACGACCTGCAGGTAGGTGTTGCCATGGGAACGGTCGCCCATGGTGTAGTCGCCCTCGTTGGCACAGGACACGCTGAAGTAGCCCTCGGCATCGCAGCCTCCGAAAAGCGGAACCCGGCGGCCTTCGCTGCGGGCAAAGCGCAACGTGCCCAGCGGCGCATCCAGCGCCCGGCCCTTCTGCCGCATGTCGTCGACCGCGCCGGCGAGTGCGCGCGCGACGCGCGGGTCTGCGGCATTGATAGCGCCCGGCGACCGTAGCGGCGACTCCGCCGAGAACGCCTTCGCATAGAGTTCCCCGGCCGGAATCTGCTGCAGCCGGGTCCAGAAGGCATCCCACAGCACTGCCCCGCGATCCTCTGCACCGGCACGGTTCGACCAGTTGCGAAGTATCTGGCAGGCCTGCTGCACATCGGGTGCCGACGCACCCTGGCCGGACGATGCACACGCCGCATTGAGCAAGGGTTGCTTGAACTGGTCCGCGGTATAGGAGCGGGCCTCCTGGGTCTTCTGCATCACGCGGTCCGCCAGTTGGCTGGACGAGGTCGAGCCCGCGCCTGCGAGCTCACTCGCGATGCGATGTCCTTCTCGCCCGCGCATGGTGAGCGCCCGCCCCTCGCCACCGAGGATCGACGCGAAGCCCGCCAACGGCTGCGCCGGGTTGGCGAGCCAGTAGCTGTCGTTCATGTTGGCAACGTAGTCCTCGCGCAGCAGGCTGGGCATGCGGTCTGCGGGCATGCGGCCGGGTTGTACCGAAGCCTGCCCCGTTTGCCATTCGCATGCCGCCCGGCTGCCGTCCAGCACCGGCGTGTCCGGATCGAAGGCGGCAAAGGCCTTGGACAGCGGCGTCGCACAGGCTGCGCGCAGGTCGTCCGGCACGCCGGGCACCGCACCAACGTCGGCATACCAGACGCGGCCGTCGCCCCGTCCGATGGCGGCGGTGTTGACCCATGGCATTGCGGCCTCCTGCTTCTGTATCTGGATGAATTCGTCGAGCGAACGCGCCTGGTCCCAGCGGAAGAAGTTCGGGAAGATGCGTGCGTTGGTCGCATTTACATCGCGCATGGCAATCGCCTTGCGGGCACTCCAGCCGAGCGCCGGATTGCGCGCCCCCAGATCGACCACCGGCCCGAAGCGCGTGCGGTAAAGCGTGCGGTGAACCGCCTCGAATGTTCCGTCGGGCCGGCGCACCTCCACGGTCACCGGCTGGGCCTGCATGCGCTCGGACACGCCGTCGACCAGATAGCGGGTGGGGTCCGCCGGGTCCAGCACCAGATCGAACAGCCCGAAGCGCCGCGCTGCCGACACCGTGTGGCTCCAGGCGACGTCGTTGTTGAAGCCGATCATGATCACCGGAATGCCGAGGAAGGACGCGCCCGCCACATCCATCTTCCCCGGCAGCGTCAGATGCGCCTGGTAGAAGCGGTCCGGCCCGCCCCAATACCAGTGCGGATTGCCGAACAGGACACTGCCGCCGCGCTCGCCTGTGGCTGCCTGGCCGAAAGCCAGCACATTGCTGCCGGTGCCGCGCGCGTCGCCCACGGGAATCTCGAGCCGGGACGACAGCGAGAGATGGTCTGCCGGCGCAGGCGGGGCGGCCGCGGCGGGCTTCGCATTCACGATCTCGGAGGCGAAATGTGTGTACCCGCCTGCCAGCGCGGCCGCGATCATGCGCCGGTAGACATCGGCCGGCTCGATGGTCCGCACCCACGGTGCATCGCTGCAGGCGTGCTGCGCACCCTTGCCACCCTTCTTCTGGAGCGATCGCACATGGCGGTTGTAGCCCTCCGCGAAGCCTGCGATAAGTTCGTTGAGATCGGCCGGCTGCTCACGCTTAAGAGCCTCGACCGCCTCGGGGCCGGCGAAGGCCTTGAAGAAGAAATCGAGATCGAGGTTGACCGGCGTACCGAAGGTCGAGCGCGTGGCGGGTTTCTTGTCGGCGCCGAAATACAGGGAGCGCTGCCCGCTGTAGGTGACGAAGGCGTCGGCCAGCGTGCAGAGCGCGTCCTCGGCCTGCACCTGGCCGTAGCCGATGCCCAGGCCCCGCCAGGTGGTGGCGCGAATGTGGGGAATGCCATCGCCGGTGCGGCGTATTTCGATCGATGCGGTCGCCGCTGGCGCTTCACGCTGGGCCCATGCCGGGGCAATGCCGATGAATGTGCCTGCAAGAGCGATGGCTGCGATGCAGCGACTCCACGCGCGGGAACCAGGTCTGGGGGTTGTTTTCATGCATCCTTGAACGGCGCGCAGCGGGTGCGCAGCCGGCTATTGCAGATCGGAGCCGCGGCGCCGCGCTTCTTCCAGCGCGGGCTTGACCAGGCCCGCGCCCGCGAGCGCCCACAGCGTAAGTGCCTCGTCGAATGCGCGCATGTGTCGCGGGTCTTCGCCCAGCCAGTGGACAAGCCGCTCTGCATGAACGTGCGAGGGCACGTCGTGAAACTGGCAAAAAAGCGCCCAGGCCGTATCGACGGCAGTCGCTGCGGAAACAGAAGTTCTGGTGGCCATCGTCGACTGCGTTGGTTCTGTGCCGGGGTTGGCTTCGTCTTTCGTATTGACGCAGCACCCGCGCATATGTTCATTTCGGAGACTTCCGAAGAAGCAGGCGCTCACGTGACGGGCGATTCGAACGCAGCCGCGCAGGGTCCTCAGCGCTCGCCCTGCGCGAGCACGCTGGCCTCGTCGCGCCATCCGCCACCCAGCGCGCGATACAACGCAACGCGTGCCTGCAGCCGGCCCTGGCGCAGTTGGACGTCCAGATCCTGTGCGCTGTACAGCACACGTTGCGCATCGAGCAGGACGAGCAGCGTCTCGGCACCGGCCCGGTATCGCAGCTCGGAGAGTTCCGCCGCGCGGCGCGCCTGCAGCAGCTCCTCGACCTGCGCCGATGCCTGCGCATCGGAGCCCGCCACCGCATCGAGTGCTGTTTGTGCATCCGCAAAGGCGCCGATGATGGCCGCGCGGTAGGCGCCGAGCAATTCCTCGCGCCTCGCTTCAGCAAAGTCGCGTTCGCCCGCCAGCCGCCCACCGTCGAAGATGGGCGCCGCCAGGCCGGCAGCGAGGCTGTAGATCGGGTTGTCGAACAACCCGCCGGGCGCCTGCCCTTGCAAGCCGACGGATGCCGTCAGCGTGACGCGCGGCAGCATCGCGGCACGTGCCGCCCGCACGTTTGCATCGGCAGCCGCCAGCCGCGCTTCGGCTTGCGCGAGGTCGGGGCGGCGCACCAGCAGTTGCGACGGCAATCCCGTCGAGATAAGAGGAATCTGGAGTGCATCGAGCCGCGCCTGCACCACAGTCGATGTCGATGTGGGTTCCGGCGCGGGCAGGCCGAGCAAAAGGACCAGCGCGGTCTCGGCATGGCGCGCCTGCTGTTGCAGTCGCGCGAGTTCGCGCTCCCGCGCTGCCGCCAGGCCGCGCTGCTGCGCAAGGTCCAGCGGCGTGGCCGCACCGGCACGGCCGCGCGATTCCACCAGCCACAGGACCCGCTGTGCATTCTCGAGACTGCTGCGCGCGATCGCCACGCGCTCGCGCAGGCCCTGCATCTGCAGCCAGGACGACGCCACTTCGGCCGTCACGCTGAGCTGCACCGCGTCGCGCTCGAACACGCTGGCACGCAGGCCTTGCTGCGCCTCGCGATGCAGCGCGCCCTGGCGCCCCCACAGGTCGAGTTCGTAGCGCGCCGCGAAGCCGACCGCGTGCGCGTTGCCGTCGACCGCCGCCTGCCCACCCATGCGGCCCTGACGGCTTGCGTCGATCTGGCCTGTCAGTTCGGGCAGCCGCTGCGCACCCGCGATGCGCGCCTGAGCCCTCGCGCCGACGACACGGGCCAGCGCCATCGCCAGGTCCTGGTTGCGCGCCTGCGCCTGTGCGATCAGCGTGTCGAGCTCGGCGCTGCCGAGCTGGCTCCACCAGCGCGCGTCGACGGGCGAGGCGCTCGCATCGGGCGGCACGCCTTGCCAGGATGCGGGCAGCGCCACCGCGTGCGGCGGCAGATCGGCGGGCACGGCGCAACCCGCGAGCCACAACGCGCCCACCCACGTCACGGGCGAGAGGCGCCGCAGCCAACGCATTTGAATTTTCTGCATGGTGCTCTGTGTTGCAACTATTGCGAGGCCAGCGCCACGACGGGGTCCAGCCGGGCCGCATTTCTCGCGGGCATGAAGCCGAAGATCAGGCCGGTCAGCACGGCGCAGCCGAAGGCACCGAGGCTCGCAAGGAGCGAGAAGACCACCGGCACGCCAGCCAGCATCAGCACCGCGACAATCGCGAGCCCCACGATCACGCCCACGGTGCCGCCGACCGAAGTCACCAGCACAGCCTCGGTCATGAACTGCCGCAGGATGTCGGTCTGCCGCGCGCCGGTCGCCATGCGGATACCGACTTCGCGGGTGCGCTCGCGCACCGTCATCAGCATCACGTTCATCACGCCGATGCCACCCACCACCAGCGAGATCGCGGCGATCAGGCCCAGCATCATCGTCATCGCGCGCGCCGTGGCCGACTGCACGCGGATCGCCTCGACCCGGTTCCAGACGCGCAGGTCACGCACGCGCCGCTGTTCGGCCAGCCGGGTCTCGATCGCCTCGGCAGTGGCCTGGGCCTTTTCCATGTCGCGCACCTTCACGCCGATCCAGGTCGGGTTGCGATGGCCGAAGAGCCGCGCCGCAGCGGCAGAAAGCGGCACGACGACACGGTCATCCTGGTCTTCGCCGTTGGTTGTTCCCTTGGCCCCGAGCACCGCAACAACCTGGAACGGCACCTTGTCGACAAGGATGTCCTGCCCGACGGGATCGCTGCCATCGGCAAACAGGACCCTGCGCACCGTTTGCCCGATGACGGCGACCTTGGCCGCGCTCGCCTCGTCGGCCTCATCGAACATGCGGCCCTCGCTGGTTGTCCACCCCAGCACTTCGGCAAATCCGACCGTCGTACCGCCACCCTCCGATGAATGATCGACGTTGCCGCGGCGCACGACGACGCGCTCCTCGATGTACGGCGCAATGGCCTCCACGTTCGGCAGACTTGCGATGGTCTCGGCATCGCCCATCGTCAACGGCGCCGTGGGCGAACGCACGCTGCCCTCCCGCGCCACAACGAACATGGTTCGCACCCCGAAGATCTCGAACTGCGCAAGCACCTCCCGCTGCGAGCCGCCGCCCACCGCCAGCATCGCGATGACCGAGGCGACGCCGATGACGATGCCCAGCAAGGTCAGGCCGGTGCGAAAGCGGTTGCTCCACATCACGCGCCAAGCTGCGCGAGCCGCTTCGTGCAGGTCGGTGGCCAGCGAAGCATGGGCGTTGCGGGCGCCACCAAGGCCGGGGCCGGACAGGGGCGCGATCACGCCCCCCGCCGGCGCAGCCGGAGCAAGGCCATCGCCCGAGTCCGCCACGATCTGCCCGTCGCGAATCTCGATCACGCGGCGCGCCTGCGCCGCCACATCGCGGTCGTGCGTGATCAGGATCACCGTGTGCCCCGCATTCGCCAGCTCGTGCAGCAGCTTCATGACTTCTGCGCCGCTCTGGCTGTCCAGCGCGCCGGTGGGCTCGTCGGCGAGGATGATGCGGCCGCCGTTCATCAGCGCCCGGGCAATGGCCACGCGCTGCTGCTGTCCGCCCGACAACTGGTTCGGCCGGTGGTTCAGCCGCGCGCCCATGGCCAGGCGCTCGAGCAGCGCGGTGGCGCGGAGGCGCCGCTCGGCTTCGGGCATGCCGGCGTAGAGCGCGGGGATCTCGACGTTCTCGCGCGCCGATTCGGTCGCCACGAGGTGGTAGCCCTGGAAGACGAAGCCAAAGGCCTCGCGGCGCAGCCAGGCCAGCGCATCGGCATCGAAGGCCGAAACATCCTGTCCTTCGAACAGGTAGCGCCCACTGCTCGGCCGGTCGAGACAGCCCAGGATGTTCATGAGCGTGGACTTGCCCGAACCGGAAGCACCGACGATGGCGACGAACTCGCCCGCGTACAGCCGCAGCGAGATGCCGCGCAGCACCAGCGCAGGGGCGAGGCCGTCGGCATCGATCTCGTCGGTCTCGTGCGACGGACCGTAGGACTTGCGGATGTCCTGCAGTTCGATCAGCGGCACGGCCGGCTCGAGGGGCGCAGCTGCCGTCGGCGTCATGGCTTCACGACGTCACCAGTGACGATGCGATCGCCGACCTGCGCGCCGTGGACGACTTCGGCCAGCACCCGGTTGCGCACACCGATGCGCAACGGCCGGATCTCGTGTGTGCCGTCGTCACGCAGGACCCGCGCGGTGAAGCGATCGCTGCCGCCACCGGCCACCGGCACGAGCGCGGCCGCGGGAACAGCGGCCACGTCTTTGGCGGAGGCTTCGACGAAGGCGACCTGAGCCGTCATCTGCGGCATCAGTGCGCCGTCTGCGTTGTCGACGTCGAACAACGCGGTATAGACCACGACCTTGTTGCCCGCCGCCGACGGGGTGGCGCCGCTTTCGCTGCCGCCGGCCTTGGGCGCCGGAGTCGGCGGCGCGGGCAGCAGCTGGCGCACCGTACCCTGCCAGCGGCGCTGGTCGGCGCCCAGCGTGGTGAAGTACACCGGCATGCCCGCCTTGACGCGTCGCACGTCGGCCTCCGACACCTCGGACCACACCGTCATCGACGACAGGTCCGCGATGCGCAGCACGCTGGGCGTCTGGTAGGTGGCGTTGAGGGTCTGGCCCTCCCGCGCTTCTACGGAAACGACCGTGCCGGTCATCGGCGCATAGATGCGCGTGTAGCCCAGACGCGCCTCGTCGGCCTTGAGCGTGGCCTGGGTCTGTGCGATCTGGGCATCAAGGTTGTCGATGCGCGCGGCGGCGGAGGCCAGGGTGGCTTCGGCGCCCTGCACGTCTTCCTCGCGCGTGGCGCCGTCGGAGGCCATCTGGCGCTGGCGCGCATGCTGCTGCCCGGCCAGGCGATGCTGGGCGCGCTGGTCGGCCAGCTGTGCGCGCAGACCCGCCAGCGAGGCCCGGCCCGCATCGACGGTCGCGCGCTGCACGCTGGGGTCGATCTCGACCAGCAGTTGCCCCTTGGTCACGACGTCGCCGGGCTGCACTTGCAGGCGCAGGATCTGCCCCGACACCTGGGCACCGACATCGACATAGCGCCGCGGCTGGAGCACGCCGAGCGCGGTGACGCTGGACTCGATGGTCGCACGCACCACCGGCACGGACTCGAACGCGGTGGCGGGGCGGCGCGCCCAGAGGAGGCCACCGCCGATCGCGGCCAGGAGAAGAACAAGTACGAGAGGAACGATTCTGCGCATGTCGGGAGACGGGGCGTTCGAACGGCCCCGCCGCCAAAGCGGAGAACGCTTCGCGACAGGGAGAAAAATCCGCGACCGGGGGCGTGGTTCTAGATCTGGACGGCCTGCGACTCGTCGCGCACCGCGCTGCGCGCGCGGGACTGGGCAGCGAGCAGCGCGTTGCCGATCTCGCCCGTGCGAACGGAGGTCACCGACAGCAGCGTGTCGCTCAGTCCATGGCTGTCTTCGCACGCGCCCTGCAGGTAGATGCCCGGATGGAAATCGGGCGTGGCCTTCAGGCGGTAGTAGCGATCGACGTCGTAGTCGCCCAGGTACGGCGCGAGGGGCATCAACAGGTCCTTGTGCTGATCGCGCGCGTAGCCGGTCGCCAGCACCACGGCGTCGTAGCGAACCGTGCTCTCGCGCCCGGCGTCCTGGTCCCACAGCGTCAGGTGGATGCCGTCGCCTGCGGCGCGCACTGCCCGCACATCGTGCTGGCGCAGCATGCGCAGGCGGTTTCCGCGCATCACCTTCTGGTCGTAGAAGACCTTGAAGATCTGCTGGATCAGGTCGAGGTCGGCCACCGCGTAGTTGGTCTGCGCGAACTCGTCGAGCAGCGCTGCGCGCTCGTCGATGTCGCGGCTGTACATGTAGTCGGTGAAATCGGCGTTGAAGACTTCGTTCACGAAAGGACTGTCGTCCGACGGGCGAATGGAACGCGCGCGCATGATGAAGTCGACCTGCGGCGCGCCCGGGCGCCCCTGCAGATCCATGAAGATCTCGGCCGCGCTCTGGCCCGCGCCGATGATGGCGACCTTGCGCGCCTGCGGATGGCGCGCCATGTCCTTCAGGTAGCTGCTGGAATGGAAGACGCGCGCATCGCCGCGCAGTTCGCGGAAGTTCTCGGGAATGTTGGGCGTGCCGCCGATGCTGACGACGAGGTTGCGCGCCAGCCGCTCCTGCACCTTGCCACCTTCGCCGCGCGAGCGCACGCGCAGCAGCGGCACCTCGCCACCCTGCTTCTCGGGCAGCACCTCGAACACTTCTTCGCCATAGCGGCAGGCATCCTCGAACTGGCCCGCGGCCCAGCCCAGGTAGTCGTTGAACTCGTGGCGGCTCGGGAAAAAGCTCTTGAGGTTGATGAAGTCCGTCAACCGTCCCTGCTCGTGCAGGTAGTTCACGAAGGTGAAGCGGCTGGTGGGATTGCGCAGTGTCGCCAGGTCCTTCAGGAACGAGATCTGCATGTGCGCCTGGTCCAGCAGCATGTGCGGATGCCAGGCGAAGCTGGGTTGCCGCTCGATGAAAAGGGCGTCCAGCGGCTTGCCGCCATGGCGCTTCTCTTCGAGTGCGATGGCCAATGCGACGTTCGACGGGCCGAATCCGATCCCGATCAGGTCATGGATGTGCTGCATGGGATGTCAACTCCTGTGTGTGTTGGATGCGATCGAAAAGGCGCGGGCCTTCACGCGGCGAGGCTCGCCGGGGCGCGGACCCGGTCTTCCGCAATGCGTCCGGCCTTCATGGTGATCACGCGGTCGGCCAGGTGGAAGTAGCGGTCGTCGTGCGAGATGACCACCAGCAGGTGGCCCTTGGCGCGCAATTCGGGAAGCAGCTCGGTGTAGAAGAGATGGCGGAAGGTCGGGTCCTGGTCGGCCGCCCATTCGTCGAACACCAGCACCGGCCGGCCTTCGAGATAGGCGTGCACCAGGGCCAGCCGCTTGCGCTGGCCAGTCGACAGGTCGACGGTGCTGAAGGAGCCGTCCTTGATGCTCACCTTGTGCGCGATTTCCAGGCGCTGCAGATACGGCAGTGCGGCCTGCGGCAGGGCATGCATGCCCTCTTCGCCCTTCTCGTTCGCGACCAGGTCCTCGAACAGGTAGAAATCGGAGAACACGGTGGTGAACAGTTGCCGGTAGTCGTCGCGCGCTTCGGGCGTGACCACGGCGCCGTCGATCAGCACCTCGCCCTGCTGCGGTGCATAGAGGCCCAGCAGCAGCTTGATCAGCGTGGTCTTGCCGGAGCCGTTGTCGCCCACCACGAACACCATCTCGCCGCGGCGAAGTTCCAGGTCGATCGGCCCGAGCACGAATGGCTCGCTACCGTCGGCCGCGTCGAAGGCGTAGCGCACGCCGCGCATGCCGATATCGCGAGTCATCGTGGCGCCGGCGCCGGGCCGCTCCAGGTGCAGGTGAGGCTCGGGGGTGGCGAAGCGCGCCGACAGATCAGCGATGCGCTGAAACGCGACTTTGGCGCGCCCGACGCTGGGCAGCGTGCCTGCGATCTGGTCTATCGGCCCCTTCATGAACAGCATCACCAGCACGAAGCCGCTGAGCACCGCGGGCTCCGTGGTGCGGAACGCGGCCCAGCCCAGGATCAGCGCAATCAAGAGGAAGAACAAGGCCGAGCCGAAGGCAGTGGCGACCACGTAGGTATTGATGGCGCGGCTGTTGACAACCCGGATCTTGTCCACGATGTGCTCGATCTGCCCGCCGAACATGCGGGTGCGACGGGCACGATGCATGCGCAGTTCCTTCGCGCCTTCGCTGATCGCGCGGTAGGTCTTGTGCAGTTGGTCCTCGTGCTCGCGCGCCTTCCAAAAACCGACCTCAGCGCGGGTCTGCGCCAGGATCTGGATGGAGGCACCGATCACCAGCGCGACCAGCAGCAGGCCGAACAGCGGCAGCGACAGCCATGCCATGTAGCCCAGGCAGCCCAGCGTGACGGCCACTGCAATCAGCGTGGCGGAGAGCACGAAGGCTGCGTCGCTGATCATGTCCACGTCCTGCGACAGCACGGGCATGAGGCGGTGGGTGCGATAACGCTCCAGCGCATCGATGGGCGCCGAAAGAATCTTCTGCGCCAGGCTTTTGCGCACCTGGGCCACCAGGCGCTGGCCGACGAAATTGGTCGAGACGTCCGAAGCCATGCGGCCGAACAACGCGATCAGGCACAGGCTGATGAACGTCAGCAGCAGACCGCCGGCCATGCCACCTTCCTGGTTCAGCACCCCGTTGATGGTGCGCAGCAAGGCGACCGTGGCAATGCCCGAGCCGATGCCTGTGACCGCAGACAGCACGATCCAAGGAATGAAAGGTTTCAGCAGATGCGAGGCTTCTGCGGCATTGCCGCTGTTGGATGTCATGCAAGGACTCTTTCCGCGCTGGAGGCGATGACGGCTGCCCGGCCACGCGGAGATCCGCGGCCGAGCCGGAACTGGCTGCAGGAACCCTGCCCTGCGGACACGGATTCCAGGCGGCACGATGCCGCCTCCTGGGTAGACGGTTGGGCCTCGCCGATGTTCACGGCCGGCGGAATTCGACTCGCGCATGAACATGCGGCGTGCCGGCGCGTCTTCTCTGAATGCACCGCGCCCTTTGCTTCATCGCCTTTCGGCAGGCTGGCCCTTGATCCCTTTGCTGAGTCCCCTCTTCCAGGGCGCATTGGCATCGGTCGGCGAAAAGCTGCAGTGCGCAGCCGTCATTCCGCCGGATGCCGTTTGCGTCGAGGATTTGCTGCGACCCGAAACGCTGTGTGCGACGCTGCAGCGCCAGGCCGGATTCAGACACGAGACCGGCAGCGACCTGCGTGCCGTGGCCTCCGCATGGGCGCTGGAATACCTCGGGGTGCTGCTCCCGCCCGTCGTGGCGGCGGCGAGCGTGCTGCAGCACGTCTTCCCGATGGCGGCAACGCAGGTCTGGGTGCAACTGGACCCTTACGGCAATGCGACCGCCTTCCACCTTCGCGGGATGGGCAGCCCCCGCGCCGGTCGCGGCACCGCGGAATGCTACGGACCACTGCTGTGGCAGCACCTGCGGCCGCTCTTCGCGGCCCTCGTCGAACTGACGCGCGTGGCCCCGAAGATCCTGTGGGGCAACGTGTCGCGCAACCTCGAACCCATCTTCGACCAGGCCTTGGCGCTCACCGGTGGTTCGGCGTCGATCCTGCAGGACCGGGAGCATCTGCTGCTGCGCCCCGAGTGGCCGGCGGAGGGCGGCGGCTCGCCCTGTGCCAACCCCCTGCACGGCCGCCAGCGCATGGTCCATCGACTGCACGGCGGCGAGCGCACGCCCCTGAAGCTGCACCGGCAATGCTGCCTCTTCCATCTGCTTCCCGAGGAGACGTACTGCGGTGCCTGTCCGCTGGCGCCGTGCTTCCGGCCAGGCGAAAGCGAGGACGAAGAGGGCGAGATCGGGATGCCGGCGCCCTGACCACGGCCGCGATGAACAGATCGCGGGCTGCATCGTCTTTCCCTGAAGGTGCCGGATTCGGCCGGGGTCTTTGCACGCCCGCTCGTTCGACCGGTCTTCATTCACTCACATCCTCTTCTCCCATGTCCAAGGCAAAGCTCGTCTACATCCTCTCTCTGAGAAACGCCGCCGCCGACAAGGCCGGTCAGTACATCGACTTCAAGGGAGAGCAGCGCTACATGAAGTCGCCGCTCGAATACCTGGCCGAGGCGCTGGACAACACGCCGCTGGGAGACGCCTACTCGCTCGAAGGCATCGTGTACGACGACGACGAGCACTCGCCACGCGATCAAGCGGTGCTGGCGGACTACGGCTTCGCATGGCATCCCGAGCGGAAATGGATCTTCCCGAAGGACCTGAAGGCCCAGGGCAAGCTGCTGCGCGACATGCTCTACGCCGTGCCCTCGACCTACCGGCGCCTGCCGCTGGATTCGGGCGACCGCATCCCGGCGAAGAGCGCCTACGAACGCACCCTGCTCGACAAGCTGCTGACGCTGCAGGCCGATGTCGTCGTGCTCGACGGCCTCCTGATCATCCTGGACGAACTGGTGCGGCCCGGCGCGCACTTCCATCGCAAGATGGTCAACATCCATCCCGGCATCACGCGCATCGAGTCGCCGTACGAACGCCGCGGCGCCTGCGCGACGCTGGACGCGCTGCACGGCGTAGAGGGCCGGAAGGTGGTGAACTGGACCACGATGGAAAAGGTGCCTGCGCCCACCATCACGAAGACCGGCGCCTCGCTGCACTACGTGGACAACGGCATCGATTCGGGCGAAGTCATCTTCGACGTACTCGGCACCGACATCGCACCCGACGACTCGATTCTCGAGCTGCGCTGGAACAACTTCAATCTCAGTCTCTTCCCCGCACTCCACAAGGGCTTGGCCCTCTTGGCACCTCACGTCCGACGCGCGGCGCAATAAGCGCGCATGCATAGCCACGGCCATTTCACATCCGCAAACGGGAAGAGCCGCGCGCTCGACGATGCGGCGCTTTATCGAGAGGCGGTGCACAGAAATGTTGTGCCATCACAACCATGTTGTGCATTTTTGGCGGGCTAATAAGAACCATTCTCATTAAAATCCGCCCGGTTCAATACTTCCTAAGTCCTCTTTATGCGCACTCTTGCCCTGCCCCGCCAACGCTTGTTGAGCGCTTCGCTCGCGGCGGCCTTTGGGACTGCTTCGACCCTCCTGGGTCTTTCCGTCTCCGCCCAGACCGCGACGCCCTCGAATGCCAAGGCCCCGGCCGCACCATCGACGCTGCCGACCGTCACCGTGAGTGCCGAGCCGGAAGACACAGGCTACGCGGCCAAACGCGCCACCACGGCCACCAAGACCGACACGCCCATCGTGGAAGTGCCGCAGTCGATTTCCGTCATCAGCCGCAAGGAAATCGAAACGCGCGGCGCGCAGGACGTCATGGAGGCCCTTCGCTATACGCCCGGCGTCACTACGAACACCTACGGCCCCGACAACCGCGGCTGGGAATACATCCTGCTGCGCGGCTTCGACGCCGGTGTCACGGGCATCTATCGGGACGGGCTCTCCCAGCCGGCATTCGTTCCCACCTACTACCTGACCGAGCCCTACGGGCTCGAGCGCGTGGAGGTGCTGCGCGGCCCGTCGTCGACGCTGTTCGGCAAGGGCGATGCGGGTGGCGTGGTCAACCGCGTGAGCAAGCAGCCCGGCGAGCGGGTCCGTGAAATCGAAGTCCAGTACGGCAGCTTCCAGCGCAAACAGCTGGCCTTCGACCTCGGCGACCAGATCGGCGGCAACACCGACCTCAGCTATCGCTTGGTAGGTGTCGGCCTCGACAGCAACGAGCAGAGCAGGTACCCCGACGGGCACCAGTTGAACCGCACCCGCACCTACCTTGCGCCGTCCGTGCGGTGGCAGCCCAATGCCCAGACCTCATTGACGGTCTTTGCAGAGTTTCTCAACAACAACACGGCCGAAGACCCCTACTACCTCAGCCAGAACGGTATTTCCACCCGCGTGAAGGTGGGCGACTACAGCTTCGGCCAACTCAAGCAGAAGCAGAGCGCCCTCGGCTATCGCTTCGAGACGGCCTTGAGCGACAACTGGACGCTGCGCCAGAACTTCAGCTACACCGACGTAGACCAGAGTCGGCGCGCGGTTTGGGCCGATTCTGTCAATGAAGACGGACACACGCTCGCGCGCGTCGCCAGGACGTGGAACGACCCGATGAAGGTGACGGCGATGGACACCAACGTACAGGGCAAGCTCAGTCACGGCTCGATCCAGCACACGGTGCTGCTGGGCGTCGACTACACCGAGCAGAAGGGCAAGCAGCGCCGCTTCCGCGGCCCCGCGCCGGACCTCGAGCTGAACCTGTTCCCCGTTTACGGCCAGTTCATACCGACGCCCACCAGGCCGCTGTCGAACCTGGCGCAGTCGACGCGCCAGATCGGCTTCTATGCCCAGGACCAGATCAAGTTCGACGAGCACTGGCTGCTCACCGTCGGTGGCCGCCAGGATCATGTGCGCCAGATCACCGACAACTACCTGGAGACGACCCGCACCCGGGCCTCGGACAGCGCGTTCACCGGCCGCGCGGGCCTCAACTATCTGTTCAGCAACGGCTGGACGCCCTACCTGAGCTACGCCACCTCCTTCCTGCCCAATAGCGGGGCCGATGCGAACAGCGAGCCCTTCAAGCCCAGCCGCGGCAAGCAGGTCGAGGTCGGCGTCAAGTATCAGCCCCCGGGCACCAAGAGCCTGTTCACCGCTGCGGCCTTCGACCTGCGCAAGACGAATGTGGTCACCACCGACCCGCTGACCTTCGAGCAGCGCCAGATCGGCAAGCAGCGTTCGCGCGGCATCGAACTGGAAGCCAAGGGCGAACTCGCGCCGGGCCTGAACATTGCGGCCTCCTACACCTGGCTCGACATGAAGGTGCTCGCCAGCGCCGATCCGGACGAAGTCGGCAAGATCCCGCCGCTCGTGCCCAAGCAGTCCGCCTCGGTCTGGCTCGACTACACGATGGGCAACGGCGTGGGATTCGGCGGCGGTGTGCGCTACATCGGCAAGCGCCAGAACGACGAAGTCAACAGCTCGGCCGAACGCGGTGTGACGCTGCTCGATGCAACCGTGAGCTACGAGAGAGGCCCGTGGCGTTTCGCGCTCAATGTCACCAACCTGGCGAACAAGAAGTACAACTCGATCTGCTACCACGGCGAGTGCTACCAGGGCATGGACCGCGCGGCCACCCTGACCGCCCGCTACAAGTTCTGATCTGCCGCTCCCTCCCCCGCGCTAATGCGGGGGCGCGGGGAGCCGCTTCGTTCTTCCTGTTCCCCACACCGCGGCACCTTGCCGCGGTAGCACTGTCAGTGCGCGCCGGCTGTCGCCATGCCCTGCGCTTCACGCATGGCCGCATGCACATGCCGCAGCAGCGCGGCGTTGTGCACGATGCCCTGGTGGTCGGCATCCAGCTCGATCGAGATGCGCGGTTCGCCGTCGAACTGCGACAGCAGCGCGACCTTGTCCTTGGCCGCTCGCTCCTTCTTCCACCAGAAATGCGGTGCCACCTTCAAGCGCGGGAATGCGGCGATCTTCTCGGTGATCGCGTTCACGCGCCGGGTTCCCACGATCCCCTCGAAGATCTCGGCCGGCTTCACGCCGATGCCGGCGGCGGCCACGATCTCCTCGACCGCGTCGCGCACAGTCTCGTCCGAGGCGGAACGGATGGATTCGAAGCGGTCGAGCATCGCCTGAATGGCCTCGGGGCCCATGCCGCCGTTGGCGGTGTCCCGAACGAAGTCGCGGAAATCCTTGTACCAGGCGTTCGAGTCGAAGGTCTCGTCCAGCAGGAAGCTGTCGACCATGCCGAGGAAGGCGACCTCCACGCCCGCCTGCTCCAGCAGGTGGGCAACGTGCACCGCGACCACCGAGCCCAACGACCAGCCGACGATGCCAACGGCACCTTCGGGCCGTGTCTTTCGAATGACGTCGACGTAAAAGCGTGCCATCTGCTCGATGGACTCCAGCTCGGCGATATCGTCCGTGTAGCACAGGCCGTAGACGGGATGCGCGTCTTCCAGGTGGCGTGCCAGCGGGCGGTAGTCGATCGGACGGCGCCGCGCGGGTGGCACGCAGAACAGCGGCATCGCCTGCGCCGGCCCGGCATAGGCGTTCAGCAGCTGGACGGGCTCGGGCGCCGTGCCGATGTCCAGCTGTGCCACCAGCCTGGCGATGGTCTGCTTCTCGAGCAGATCCTGCAGCGAGATCTGCACGCTCAATGCGCGGGACTTGTTGATGCGAGCCAGCAGCTTGAGCGCCACGAGCGAATCGCCACCGAGTTCGAAGAAGTTGTCGTGGCGGCCTACGCGCGGCACACCCAGAACCTGCGCCCATATCGCCGCCAGTCCTCGCTCCACCGCCCCTTCCTCGGCGCCCCGCGGCGCCTCGTACGCCTGGGCACTGGTGAACTCTGGCGCCGGCAGCGCCTTGCGATCGACCTTGCCGTTCGCGTTCAGCGGCAACGCCTGCAACCCCACCAGCGCCGCGGGCACCATGTAGTCGGGCAGCTTCTCGCCCAGCCGCTGGCGCAGCTGCGCCGTGTCGATGGCATCGCCCGACACATACCCCACCAGCCGCACACCCGAGGGCCCCTCGTTGGCCACCACCACCGCCTCGCGCACCCCGGGCTGCGACAGCAAGCTCGCCTCGATCTCCCCCAGCTCCACCCGGAAGCCCCGGATCTTCACCTGATGGTCGATGCGCCCCAGGTACTCCAGCTGCCCCTGCGAGTTCCACCGCACCAGGTCTCCGGTGCGATACAGCCGCCCTCCCGCCTCATCGAACGGGTCCGCCACGAAGCGCTCCGCACTCAGGCCCGCGCGCCCCAGGTAGCCGCGCGCCAGCAGCGCTCCCCCGATGCACAGCTCGCCCGCCGCGCCTTGCGGCACCAGGCCGAAGTCCGACCCCACCACGCGCAGCGCTCGCCCCGCCAGCGGCGTGCCGATCGGCATGCGCTGCGGCTGCTCATGACCCTCCTCCAGGTACGGCGCGCAGTCCAGGATCGACGCGGTCACCGTCGCCTCCGTCGGCCCGTACGTGTTCAGCAGCGTGATCCCCGCCAGCCCCGCCCGGCGCCACGCATTGAGCCCCTCCGGCGGCATCGCCTCGCCGCCCGCATGCACCTGGCGCAGCGCCCCGTAGGAGCGCTCCCCGTGCCGCGCGAAGTCCTGCGCCAGCAGCAGCCAGTAGGCCGTGGTCAGGTCGGCCACGCTGATGCGCTTGTCGATCAGCTCGCGGTAGAAGGTCTCGCTGTCCCACAGCTGCGGGCCGCGCAGCACGATCGCCGCGCCGGCCACCAGCGGCGGGAAGGTCTGCTCCACGAAGCCGTCGAAGTTCAGTGTGGAGAACTGCAGCATCCGGTCCGTGGGCACCAGCCCGAAGAAACGCACCGACTCCTGCGCGTGCTGCACCAGCGCGCGGTGCGCGATGCCCACGCCCTTGGGCCGCCCGGTGGAGCCCGAGGTGTAGATCAGGTACGCCAGGCTCTCGCCGTGCAGCGCGACCTGCGGGTCGTGCGCGGGCTGTGCGGGTTGTGCTGGCTGTGTGGACTGCTCCAGCGTGTCCAGCTCCAGCGTGGCCAGCGTCCGGCTGAACGGCAGCCGCGCGGCCACATGCGATTGCGTCAGCAGCAGCGCGATGGCGCTGTCCTCGGCCATGTAGGCCAGCCGCTCGGCCGGGTAGTCCGGGTCCAGCGGAACGTAGGCGCCTCCGGCCTTCAGGATCGCCAGGATCCCCACGATCATCTCCACCGAACGCTCCACCGCGATGCCCACCCGCGCCTCGGGCTTCACGCCCAGCGCGATCAGCCGGTGCGCCAGGCGGTTGGCTCTCGCGTTCAACTCGCCGTAGCTGAGCACCTGCTCGCCGAAGACCAGCGCCTGCGCATCCGGGGTCCGCTGCGCGTGCGCTTCGAACAGGCGGTGCACCGGCTCACCATCCTCGTAGCGCTGCGCGTTCACCCCGCGCTCTGCAAGCTGACCTCGCTCGGCAGCGCCCAGAAGATCGATGCCCGAGAAGCGCTGGTCCGGATCGGCCGTCAATGCGCCGAGCAGGCGCAGGTACCAGCCCGACAGCCGCTCCACGGTCGCCTCGCCGAAAAGATCGGTGTTGTATTCGATCAGCGCGTGCGCACGCGTCGGCTCGATGAAGAAGTCCAGCGACAGGTCGAACTTGGCGCTCGCATTGTCGGTTCCGATCTGCTGCGTGCGCGCTTCGCCGAACGCGAGCTCGGCCGCGTCGTCGCCCATCTGCACGCCGAACATCACCTGGAACAGCGGGCTGCGCGAAGCGTCGCGCTTCTCGTTGCGGCTGGCCAGCAACGTCTTGAGCGGCAGATCCGCATGTTCCAGCGCGGCCAGTGAATCGCGCCGCACCCGCCGGCAGATCTCGCGCAGGCTGGCGTGCGGCTCGAGCCTCGCGCGGAACACCTGGGTCGTGATGAAGAACCCCACCAGATCGCGCACTTCGTCGCGATGGCGGCCCGCATTCGCCACGCCGACGGCGAAGTCGTTCTGACCGCTGTACCAGCCCAGCAGCATCTGCCAGGTCGCAAGCAGGACCACGAAGGGCGTGCACTTCTCGCTGCGGCAGAACTTCTGCAGCGCCACGGCCAGCGCGGGGTCCAGGGCGAAACGATGCACGGCGCCGTTGAAGGTCTGGCGCGAAGGGCGCGTGCCGTCGAGTGGCAACTCCAGCGGCGGCACCTCGGGTCCGAGGTGAGCGTTCCAGTAGCTCAACTGCTTCGCGAGGCCTTCTCCTTGCAAGCGCTCGCGCTGCCACAGTGCATAGTCGGCGTACTGGGCCGGCAGTGCCGGCAGCCGGACGGCCGCGCCCGCGGTC
Source organism: Variovorax sp. ZS18.2.2 (assembly GCF_024701975.1). Taxonomy (GTDB): domain Bacteria; phylum Pseudomonadota; class Gammaproteobacteria; order Burkholderiales; family Burkholderiaceae_C; genus Variovorax. The sequence goes on along the minus strand of NZ_JANLNM010000002.1, from coordinate 140,431 downwards.
AGCGCCATGCGATAGGCCGAAGCGAGGTCACCCGCGAGGATCGGGTTGGACCAGGCGTCCGACACGATGTGGTGCAGGCACACCGTCAGCACGTGTGCCTCGTCCGACAGCCGGATCAACCTCGCCACCAGCGCGGGCGCCGTGCCGAGATCGAACACATGCAGCGCCGTCTCCTGCATCAGCGCATCGACATGCGCCTGACGCAGCGCCTCGGGCTGATCGGACAGATCGAAGCGCTCCAGCGCGAACGCTGCCTCCTGCACCATCTGCTGCAGCGGAACGCCATCCTTCTCGAAGAAGCGGGTGCGCAGGATGCCGTGCCGGTCGATCACGGCCTGGAATGCGCGCTCGAGCGCATCCGCATCGAGCGGCTCCTGCAGGCGAAACATGCTCGGCAGGTTGTAGGCCGTCAGCCCCGGCGCCAGGCGCTGCAAGAACCACAGCTGCTCCTGCGCATGGGACAGCGGCACCTCCTCGCCGTTCGACACCCGATGCAGGATCTCGTCGTGCTCCTGCGCCCCATCGTCGTCCGCCGATACCCGTTGCGCCGCCCGGGTGCTGCCCATCACTGATACATCTTGCATGTCAAACCGATCCTGTACTTACTGTGTCTTTGCCCATCGGCGCTCAGCCGACAGCCGAGTCCGCGAGACGCTCCTGCGCGTGCGTCTTCGCCAGCTGTTCCATCCGCTCGAGGTCTTGGTCCTCCAGCGCGCGAAGCGCCGCCGCCAGCGTGGCGGCGGAAGGATGGTCGAACACCAGCCCCGGTGCGATCTCGAGCCGCAGCAGCTTGCGGATGCGCGCCACCAGCTTGATCACCAGCAGCGAATGCCCGCCCAATTCGAAGAAGTCCTCCTCCACGCCGACGGCATCGCGCTGGACCAGGGCCGCCATGCACTCCGCCAGCACCGCTTCGAGCGCGTCGCGCGGCGCCATGGCCGCCGGCTTCGGGTCGTCGACCCTGGCCGCGGACAGCAGCGACTGCCGGTCGATCTTTCCGTTCGGCAGCCGCGCGAACTCCGCGACGAAGGCGCAACGCGCGGGGACCATGTGCGCGGGCAGCAAGGTGCCCAGGCGCTCGCTCAGCGCGCCGCGTGCAGCCTCCGATGCCAGGGTCTCGTCTGCGACGACGAAAGCCCGCAGTTCGGCCCCCCCGCCGCCGTCGGGCAGCGCCAGCACCACTGCCTGCCGCACGCCGGGCTGCGACAGCAGCACCGCCTCCACCTCGGCGGGCTCGACCCGGAAGCCGCGAATCTTGACCTGGTCGTCGGCCCGCCCTGCCAGGCGGAGGCCGCCCTCGGGCAATACATAGGCCACGTCGCCCGTGCGATAGAGCCTTTGCCCCGGCTCGAACGGATCGGCCACGAAGGCACCCGCCACCTCCCGGTTCAGATAGCCGCGGCAGACCTGCGCACCACCGACGTAGACCGTCCCCAACGCGCCGCTCGGCACCAGGCGCAGCGCCTCATCCAGCACGTGAACGCGGTTGTTCGCCAGCACGCGCGACAACGGGAGCACCGCGGACGCGGTCTCGTCCGCCGACACGCGATGCACCATCACGCCCACCGTCGTTTCCGTGGGACCGTAGTGGTTGTAGATCGTGGATGCGGGCGCGAACCGCGCGATGCGCTCGATCAGCGAACGCGGTGCGGCCTCGCCACCCAGCACCAGCGTGGCGGGCAGCGCCGGTGCCTCGTCCTCGAGCAAGGCCTCCAGGTGCGAGGGCACCATCTTGAGCGCATCGATCCGGCCTTCGCGCATGAAGCGCGCGAAAGCGCTCGCATCCTTCACGTCGCCGGGTCCCGCCACCACCAGGCAGGCGCCGTGATGGAACGCACTGAACAGCGCCGTATTGCCCAGGTCGGCCACGACCGAGCTGGTGAGCCCCCAGCGGCGGCAGCGGCCCAGGTCCATGGCCGACGACACCGCGGCCACGTAGTTGAGCAGATGCCCCTGTTCGATCACCACCCCCTTGGGCGTTCCGGTCGAACCCGAGGTGTAGAGCACATAGGCCACATCCTGCATCGCGGGTTGATGGGCCGGCGCGCCGCCGTCGGCCACGGCCTCGAGCGCCATCTCGTCCAGCGCCGCCTGCCGCCACGGCGCGTCGCCGTCCGGCGCCGGTCCGGCGGCATGCAGCACGAGCGATGGCGCGGCATCTTCCAGGACGGCCCGGCGACGTGCAGCCGGCCATTCGGGGTCCAGGGGCAGGTAGCCCGCCCCGAGGCGCCAGCTCGCGAGCATCGCCACCAGCAGCTCGACCGAGCGCGGAAGATTGAGCGCCACCAGCGTTTCGGCCGTGGCGCCGCGAGCTTGCAGCCCACGCGCCATGCGGTTGATCTGCGCGTCGAACTCGCGGTAGCTCAGGCGCACATCGCCCGCTTCCAGTGCAGGCGCGTCCGGTGTCGTGCGCGCCCAGCCGGCGACCTGCTGGGCCAGCGTGAAGCTGCCGACGTCGAGCGTCGCGCCGCGCGCCGCCAGCAGCAGCGATTCGCGCTCGCGCGCGCCCACCAGCACGAGACTGCCTACCGGTGCGGCCGGCTGCGCCACGGCTTCCTCGAGCAGGGCGACGAGCTGCCACTGCAGCCGCTCCAGGGCCTGCGGTGAATAGCGCGATGCGTCCGCATGCACGGACAGCGTGAACGCCTGCCCGGCCTGTTCGACCTGCAGGGCCAGCTCGAAGCAAGGCTGCGGCCCGGGCGCGGCATCCACACGCCAGGCCAAGGCGCCGCGTGGCTGCACGGGCAGGTTGTCGAAGGTGAAGCCCAGCTCGAGGTGCGCGGAGATCGGTGGCGCATCGACCGCCCAGTACTCCTGCGCCTCGGTGTGCCCATCAAGCGTGGCGTTCACGCGCGCGACCCAGTCGGTGAAGCGCTCCTCGGGAGCGACATCCACGACCACGGGCAAGATCTTCTCGAAAACGCCCACTGCGCCCTGCATCACCTCGTAGTCGTGCCGGCAATCGTTCTGCCAGCCGGCAACGAACGGCTTGTGACCGGTCAGGCGAGCCACCAGCAGCCACCATGCGGCCTGCAGCAGCCGGTCGGCGCCGCAGCCGATCTGCGCGGCGAGCTCCTGCACGCGAGCAGCGAGCGAGGCGTCCAGCGGCTGGACAAGGCGAATGCGCGACGGTGTCCGAGCGGCTGGGGAGGCCCCGTCCAGCCGCATGTGCAGGCGCGGCGCCTGCAGCGCATCCGCACGCTCGATGCTGGCACGCCAGTAGGCACGGCCGGCATCCGCTTCATCGCTGCTGTCGAGATCCTGGCGCCATTCGACGAACTGCGCGTACTGGAAGACTTCGTCCGCATCGACGGTCTGTTGTGTCAGGTAGGCCGTGGCCGTCTGGTCGAGCAGGCTCCGCAGGCTGCCCTTGTCGGCGGCGAACACGCTGACGGCCAGCACGAGCTTGTGCCGCGTCTCGCCCAGCCGCGCGATGCCGACACGCAGCAGCGCGCCCTGCGCGACATCCAGCGGCTCCTGCGTGAACGCGGCGATCCAGTCGGCCATCGCGGCCGCCTGATCGGCATGGCCGCGAAGATCGATCTTCTGCCAGCGGAGCGCTGCTGCGGCATCGAGGGCCTGTTGCCGCAGGCCGCGAAAGCCGGGAACCTGCAGCACCGCCGAACGCAGGGCGACATGGGCTTGCAGCACCGACTGCAGCGCGGCCTCGAGCCGCGTCGCGTCGAGCTCGCCGTCGAGATCGGCCTGCAGCAGCAGTTGAGGCGCACCGGCCGCGGCCTGTTCGCCGTAGGGCGCCCAGGCGGCACGCTGCTCGGGGCTGAGCGGCAGGGAGGATGTCGTGGTTTCGAGAACGGCAGCCATGTTCAGACCTCGAACGCAGCGGCCTGCGGGGCGGCACCGAGCGCCTTCGCATCAGCCGCGGGGATCTGCGCCAGCGTGGCGCGGTCGCACATCGCACCCATCGCGACCACGATCTTGCGCGGCCCCTCGTACGGGTCCCGCGCATGGGCCGCGAGCATGTTGTCGAGCATCACCACGTCGCCCTGGCGCCAGTCGAATCGCACGGCGCAATCTTCGTAGGCACGGCCGACGATCGCCATGGTCTGGTCGTCGATCGGCGTGCCGTCGCCGTAGGTCACATGCCGGGGCATGCTGTCCAGGCCGCCCGCCAGGGCCAGCAGGTCCTCGCGCACATCGGCCTCCAGGCAGCTGACGTGGTGCAACTGGATCTGGTTGAAGAACACGCGATCGCCCGTGACGGGATGCGTGATCACCGCCGGGCAGCGGTTGCGGGTCTGCAGCGTGTCGTCGTCCAGCCAGCGCCAGGCAGTGCCGGCCAGCGCGAGGCGCGCCTCGACCTCCGCCTTGCTGTCGGTCTTGAAGAAGTCCTGCCAGCTCACGTCGAAGCGAGGCAGGAAGGTACGCACGTACATCAGCTCCTTGCGTTCGAACTCGGCCACCATCTCGGCCGGCAGGCGGCGCAGCATCTCGCGGCAATCGACGATGGGCGTGGCGCCGCCCACGGGCGAGGGCAGCTCGCAGAAGAACCACTGCTTGCGCGGCCAGCGGTCCAGGTGCGAACTCTCGTTGTGGTAGAGGATCATCTGGCGCTCGGGGTACGGCGTCGAACGGTAGGTCCTGCGCCCGCCTTCCTTCTTCGGCAGATCGCCATAGCTGCCGTAGAGCTCGGGTTCGATGGTTTCCGCGAACGCCTCGAACTCCTGCGGCGTGCGCAGACCGAAGTTGCGCAGCAGGATGCCGCCGTACTTGCCGAGGCTGGCCTCGATGTACTGGCTCTGCTCCCGGGCCCATGCCACCGCATCGATGTCGCTGCTCGTGGCCTCGATGACCAGGGGAAAGGTGCGCTGGTCCGACAGGAAAGAAGTGCGCACGGGCGAGCGCGGTGCCGACTGGATGTCGCGATCCTTGTTCACGACCTTCTTGAGCTTCTGCAATTTGCCCAGCGCGGGCGAAGTGGATGACATGGTTTTTCTCTCCGGGTTGGATTGAATGAAGAAACTTTCCAGCAGGCCATCGGGTGCCGCGACCACCTGCTGCAAGAGGTCGTGCCACGCGGCGGACGTCCGTTCGATGGTTTCGCGCAGGTACAGGCTGGAGGCAAAGGTCCACTCGGCCCTCAGGCCCTCTTCGGTCTCGTTCACGAAGACCGCGAGGTCGAACTTCGAGGTCGCCCCCGATTTCGGGAGCTGCTCGATGGCGATGCCGGGAATCTCGAAGCGTCCTTCGGGCATGTTCTGCATGACGAACAGCACCTGCACCAGCGGGTTGTGCTGACGACTGCGAGGCGTACCGACCAGTTCGACGATCTGGTCGAACGGCAGGTCCTGGTGCTCGAAAGCCGACAGCGTGCTCTCCTTGACCATCGAGAGCCATTGCGCGAACGGCAGCGCGGGCGCGAGCCGGGAGCGCAACGGCACGACGCTCACGAAAAATCCGATCAGGTCCTCAAGCGCCGGATGGTCGCGCCCCGCGACGTCGGTGCCCACCACCAGATCGTCCGACCCGCCCTGCCGGTGCAGCACGAGCAGGAAGGCCGACAGCAGCAGCACATACAGCGAGGTCTTCTGTTCGCGCGCCAGGCCTCGCAGCGACTGCGCGAGTTCATGCCCGATGTCGATGCCGAACGTATCGCCCGCCACCGACGCCACGCTGGGCCGCGCGTGATCGGGCCGCAGCGTCGACAGGGCCGGAGCGGCTTCGAGGTAGCTGCGCCAGAACGCCGTGTCGCGTGCGGCAGTCTGCGCGAGCTTGCGGTGATGCCAGTCGGCGTAGTCCGCGTACTGGATCGCGAGCGGCTGCAGCGGCGAATCCCGTCCCTCCCGCAGTGCCGCGTACAAGGCCATGAAGTCACGCACGAAGACGGCCTCCGACCAGCCGTCGAACACGATGTGATGCACGCACAGGAGCAGCACGTGCACCTCGGGCTGCAAGCGCAGGATCGCTGCCGCGAAGGCCGGCCGGGCAGTCAACTCGAACGGGGTGGCTGCATGCGCGGCCAGCGCATCGTCCACCGCAGTGGCCTGCGACGCGTCCGGAAGGTGCGAGAGATCCGTCAGGGCAACGACGAGGCCGGCTTGCGGCGCAATCCGCGCCACGGGGTCGCCGTCGTCGTTCTCGGGGAAGCTGGTTCGCAGCACTTCGTGCCGCTGCACGAGGGCATCGAGCGTGGCGCGGACCAGGTCGACGTCGAGCGCGCCCGACAACCGCAGCGCAGCCGACAGGTTGTAGGCCGCGTGCTTGCCGGTCGACGCGTCCGTCAGCCGGTCCACCAGCCACAGCCGCTGTTGCGCGGGCGAGAGCTTCATTTCGCCGGTGCGCGCCACCGGCTGCAGCACAGGCAGCGGGCTCACCGGCGACGCATCGCCAGCCGTGCCTCGCGCGACGTTCGCGAGATGGCGCAGCACCGGATGCTCGAAGATCTTGCGCAGCGGCAGGTCGAACCCGCCCTCGACGCGTGCCCGCGACGCGAGTTGCGCAGCCAGCAGCGAGTGCCCGCCGAGCTCGAAGAAGTCGTCGTGCCGCCCCACGCGCGCCACACCCAGCACCGCGGTCCAGATCGCGGCCAGCTTCTCTTCCACCGCGCCCTGGGGCGCCTCGTAGACCCGCTCGCTCGCGAACTCCGCCGCGGGCAGCGCCTTGCGGTCGACCTTGCCATTGCCGTTCAGCGGCAGGCGTTCGAGCACCACGATGACGGACGGAACCATGTAGTCGGGCAGCCCCTGCGCCAGCCGGTCGCGCAGCGCAGCCGTCTCCACGACGTGTCCCGCCTTCAGCGCGATGTAGCCGGCCAGCGATGCGCCACCCGCGCCTTCGCGGGCCACCACCACGGCTTCACGGACTTCGGGCTGCGCCAGCAACTGCGCCTCGATCTCGCCCAGCTCGATGCGGAAGCCCCGCACCTTCACCTGGTGGTCGATGCGGCCCAGGTACTCCAGCTGGCCTTCGTTGTTCCAGCGCACCAGGTCGCCGGTGCGGTACAGGCGCTGGCCGTCTGCGGTCGCGATGAAGCGTTCCGACGTCAGTCCGGCGCGCTGGAAGTACCCGCGCGCCAAGCCGATGCCGCCGAGGAACAGCTCGCCCGGCACGCCCACGGGCGCCGGATTCAAGGCCGCGTCCAGCACGCGCAGCTGCGTGGCCGCGATCGGCCCGCCGATGCGCGGGCCGCCTTGTACCTCGGCCGCCGTCGACCAGATCGTCGTTTCGGTCGGGCCGTACATGTTCCAGAGTTCGACGCCGACAGCCCGCAGATCCTGCGCCAGGTCCGCCTGCAATGCCTCGCCGCCGCACAGGCCCTTGAAGTTCGCGAGCCGGCTGCCGTTCCAGCCGGTGGTCCGCAGGAGCCGCCAGCCCGCGGGCGTCGACTGCAGCACCGTGGCACCGCACGCATCCATCAGTTGGCCGAGCGCGCTTCCGCTGCGCACGACGTCCCTGGACGCCAGCACGAGGCGCGCCCCGCTCAGCAGCGGCAAATACAGCTCCAGTGCGGCGATATCGAACGACAGCGAGGTGACCGCGACCAGCACGTCGTCCGCGCTCATGCCCGGTGCCTCCTGCATGCTCAGCAGGAAGTGGCTGAGCGCCAGGTGGCGCACCATCACACCCTTCGGTTTTCCCGTGGATCCGGAGGTGTAGATGACATAGGCGAGGTTCTCGCCGCGCAGCGCGATCCGCGGGTCGGCGTCGGAATGGTTGCCGGTGTCCAGCGTGTCCAGCGCCAGCACCTGCAGCGCTTCGGTGCCCGGCACCAGGGTGCGCAGATGGCTCTGCGTGAGCAGCAGGCCGATGCCGCTGTCGGCCATCATGTAGGTCAGCCGGTCGACCGGATACTCCGGGTCCAGTGGCACATAGGCAGCGCCGGCCTTCAGGATCGCCAGCACCCCGACCACCATCTCGATGGAGCGCTCCACCGCGATCCCCACTTTCGTCTCCGGCCCCACGCCCAGAGTGATCAGGCAGTGCGCCAGGCGATTGGCCCGGGCATTGAGTGCCGCATAACTCAGCGTCTCGTCGCCGAAGACCAACGCCACCGCATCGGGCTTGCGCGCCGCCTGGCGCTCGAACAGGCGATGCACCGGCGCGTCCTCGACATAGCGCAAGGGGTTGTCGCCCCACGCGGCAAGCTGGTGCCGCTCGCCCTCGGACATCACGTCGAGTTCGCAGATCGGCTGCTCGGATTGGCTCGAAAGTCCCTGCGCAATGGCCTCCAGGGCCGCGACCATCAGGCTGCACACGCGCTCGGCGTCCGCAGCCTCGTGGATCTGCGCGATCAGCTCGAAGCCCTCGCCCAGGTCGTCCACCGAGATCTCGACCGGATAGTTGGTGCGCTCCCTGCTGCCGAGGATTTCCATGCCTTCCCACAGCGGACCTTGCTCGGCGGTCTTTCCCGGCTGCGCGCCGTAGCGGTAGTTCAGCAGTGCGGTGAACAGCGGCATCCGTTCCGGCACGCCACTGCAGCGCAACGCCAGCGACAGGCTGGCGTACTCGTGATGCATCAGATCGCTCAGCACGGCATGCGTCTGGCGCACGCACGCCTGCACACCTTGCGTTCCCAGGCGGACACGCACCGGCAGGGTGTTGATGAACATGCCCAGCGCCCGGTCGGCATTCGCGCCGCCCTGCATGCGGCCGAACAGCACGGTGCCGAACACGACATCGTCCCGACCCGTGGTCTTGCCCACCACCAATGCCCAGGCCAGGTGGAACAGCGCCGCGGCGCTCACTCCATGGCGCTGCGCCTGGCGCCTGAGCTGGACGGCGAGTGCCGTGTCCAGCGTGCGCGAGGCTTCCCGCACCCGGGTGCCATCGCCCTGCACATCGAGCAGGCCGAAGGGTGCCGTCGGTTCTTCCACGTCGGCCAGCATCCGGCTGAAGAAGGCCTTGTGCTCGTCCTGGCTCGTGTGGAGCCTGGCCTGCCCGACGAAGCGCCGGAACGGCACGGGTGTCGACAGCTTGGAGCGCCGCCCTTGCTGGATCAGACCGATTTCCTCGACCACCAGCTCCAGCGTGGTGTGGTCGGCCACGAGGTGATGGCTCGGCAACTGGAGCAGCCAGCGCGCGTTGTCCGCGTCATGGGCCGCAACGGCCCGCAGCATCGGTGCCTTGCGCACGTCGATGCGGTGGCGGCCCGGGTCGACGTGCGCGGCGAGCCGCTGCGACACGCTCGCTCCGGGCGATTGCGCCTCGGGCAGCCACTCAAGTTCGAGCACGGCCTGGCGATGCACCACCTGAACCGGTTCGGGAAGGTCTTCCCACATGACAGCCGTTCGCAGGATGTCGTGGCGCGCGATCACTTCATTGAAGCTGGCGACGAAGTTCTCGAGCCTTTCGCGGCTGTCGAAACCCAGGCTGTCCAGCGTGATGAAGGCGTCGCCCTCGGTCTGCAGCATGTGGTGGAACAGCATCCCCTCCTGCATCGGCACCAGCGGGTAGATGTCCTGGATGTTGCCGGCTCCACCCGGCACCGCCGCCTCGATGCGTGCGATCTGCGCAGCGTCGAGCGCCACCAGTGTCAGCATCTCCGGCTGGATCGCAACGCAATCCGCCGGGATGCCATTGGAGGGAACGGCCACCTCGCGCTGCACCGGCTCCTGCGCCAGCGCCTGGACGAAGGCGCCGAACTGGGGCTGCTGGAACAGCGTGCGCACCTGCGTCGTCCAGCCCTGGACGCGCAGGCGCTCCAACAGCCGCAGCGCCAGCAGCGAATGACCGCCCAGTTCGAAGAAATTGTCCTGGCGGCCCACGCGCGGCACGCCCAGCACCTCGGCCCAGATCTGCGCCAGCTTCTCTTCCACCTCGCCCTCGGGCGCCTCGTACGCCTGGGCACTGGTGAACTCTGGCGCCGGCAGCGCCTTGCGATCGACCTTGCCGTTCGCGTTCAGCGGCAACGCCTGCAACCCCACCAGCGCCGCGGGCACCATGTAGTCGGGCAGCTTCTCGCCCAGCCGCTGGCGCAGCTGCGCCGTGTCGATGGCATCGCCCGACACATACCCCACCAGCCGCACACCCGAGGGCCCCTCGTTGGCCACCACCACCGCCTCGCGCACCCCGGGCTGCGACAGCAAGCTCGCCTCGATCTCCCCCAGCTCCACCCGGAAGCCCCGGATCTTCACCTGATGGTCGATGCGCCCCAGGTACTCCAGCTGCCCCTGCGAGTTCCACCGCACCAGGTCTCCGGTGCGATACAGCCGCCCTCCCGCCTCATCGAACGGGTCCGCCACGAAGCGCTCCGCACTCAGGCCCGCGCGCCCCAGGTAGCCGCGCGCCAGCAGCGCTCCCCCGATGCACAGCTCGCCCGCCGCGCCTTGCGGCACCAGGCCGAAGTCCGACCCCACCACGCGCAGCGCTCGCCCCGCCAGCGGCGTGCCGATCGGCATGCGCTGCGGCTGCTCATGACCCTCCTCCAGGTACGGCGCGCAGTCCAGGATCGACGCGGTCACCGTCGCCTCCGTCGGCCCGTACGTGTTCAGCAGCGTGATCCCCGCCAGCCCCGCCCGGCGCCACGCATTGAGCCCCTCCGGCGGCATCGCCTCGCCGCCCGCATGCACCTGGCGCAGCGCCCCGTAGGAGCGCTCCCCGTGCCGCGCGAAGTCCTGCGCCAGCAGCAGCCAGTAGGCCGTGGTCAGGTCGGCCACGCTGATGCGCTTGTCGATCAGCTCGCGGTAGAAGGTCTCGCTGTCCCACAGCTGCGGGCCGCGCAGCACGATCGCCGCGCCGGCCACCAGCGGCGGGAAGGTCTGCTCCACGAAGCCGTCGAAGTTCAGTGTGGAGAACTGCAGCATCCGGTCCGTGGGCACCAGCCCGAAGAAACGCACCGACTCCTGCGCGTGCTGCACCAGCGCGCGGTGCGCGATGCCCACGCCCTTGGGCCGCCCGGTGGAGCCCGAGGTGTAGATCAGGTACGCCAGGCTCTCGCCGTGCAGCGCGACCTGCGGGTCGTGCGCGGGCTGTGCGGGTTGTGCTGGCTGTGTGGACTGCTCCAGCGTGTCCAGCTCCAGCGTGGCCAGCGTCCGGCTGAACGGCAGCCGCGCGGCCACATGCGATTGCGTCAGCAGCAGCGCGATGGCGCTGTCCTCGGCCATGTAGGCCAGCCGCTCGGCCGGGTAGTCCGGGTCCAGCGGAACGTAGGCGCCTCCGGCCTTCAGGATCGCCAGGATCCCCACGATCATCTCCACCGAACGCTCCACCGCGATGCCCACCCGCGCCTCGGGCTTCACGCCCAGCGCGATCAGCCGGTGCGCCAGGCGGTTGGCTCTCGCGTTCAACTCGCCGTAGCTGAGCACCTGCTCGCCGAAGACCAGCGCCTGCGCATCCGGGGTCCGCTGCGCGTGCGCTTCGAACAGGCGGTGCACCGGCTCACCATCCTCGTAGCGCTGCGCGTTCACCCCGCGCTCTGCAAGCTGACCTCGCTCGGCAGCGCCCAGAAGCGCCACCTCGCCCAGCGCCTGTTCGGGATGGTCCGCCAGCGCCTGCAGCAACGCCAGGTAGTGCCCTGCCATGCGCTCGATGGTGGAGGCGTCGAAGAGCTCCTGCGCATAGCTAAACCTCGCATGCACCCGGCCATCGGGGCTCTCGTCGGTGTCCAGCATCAACTCGAACTGCGCGGCCTGCGCGGCCAGGCGATAGGGCGCCAATGCAAGGCCCGACAGGCCATTCAGACCCGAGAAGTCTGCGCGCTGGTGATTGAACAACACCTGGAACAGCGGATGGAGGCTCGGGATGCGCTCGGGCTGTAGGGCCTCGACCAATTGCTCGAACGGCAGGTCCTGATGCATCTGCGCACCCAGTGCCGCTTCGCGGGTCTGCGCCAGCAGCTGCGACAGGCTTGCGCGGGGGTCCACCACGCCGCGCAACACCTGCGTGTTGACGAAGAAGCCGATCACGCTTTCGGTCTCCACGCGCTGGCGGTTCGCGATCGGCACGCCCACGCGGATGTCTTCCTGCCCGCTGTGGCGCGCGAGGAGCGCCTGGAACGCGCTCAACAGGGCCATGAACAGCGTCGCGCCCTGGCCCTGCACGCGCCTGTTCAGCGCCTGCACCAGCGGCGCGGGCAGTTCGATGCGATGGACCGCCTCGCTGTAGCGCGCGTCGGGCTGGCGGGCATGGTCGAGCGGCAACTGCAACACCGGCTGCGTCTCGCCCAGCTGCGCCTTCCAGTAGGCGAGCTGGCGTTCCTGTTCGCCGGCCTCCAGCCAGTGCCGCTGCCACACCGCATAGTCGGCGTACTGGATCGGCAGCGGCTGCAATGCCACCGCCTCGCCGTGCACACGGGCGCGGTAGTGCGCCACGAACTCGTCCACCATGATCTGCAGCGACCATCCGTCCGACACGATGTGGTGCATCACCAGCACCAGCACATGGACATCCGGCGCCAGGCGGATCAGGCCGACCCTCAGGAGCGGCCCCTGCGTCAGGTCGAAGGGCGTGCCGCCGATGCGCCGTGCCTCTTCGTGGGCCATGGCTTCGCGCGCATCGATGTGCGCCTGGCTCAGGTCCAGCAGCGAGAAGTCGAGCTCACTGTCCTCGCGGATCACCTGCTCGGCGGATCCGTCGGCATCGGCGCGGAACACCGTGCGCAGCGATTCGTGACGCTTGACCAGGGCTTCGAAGCTCGCTCGTACCGCATCCACGTCCAGCGCGCCGGTCAGCTCGATTGCATCGCTGATGTGATAGGCCGTGCTCTGCGGGTCCAGCTGCCACAGGAACCACTGGCGCAGCTGTGCATAGGACACATGGCAGCGGTCCGAGGCCGAGTCCTCGCGCGCGAGGATGGGAAACTGGTCGAGCGTCAGTCCCTTCGAGCGAATCCCCTGGTAGACGACACGGCGCTGTTCGGTGGGCAACCGGGCAAAGCGCTCTGCAATGCGACGGGTCGCAGTTGTTTCCATCAAACAGCCTCCATGCTGTCAAGCAGTGAATCGATTTCCGCCAGCGCCAGATCGGTGGCGCCCTCTCCGGGCATGCCGGCCAGCAGAGCGGCCTGCGTCGCGAGCGTCGGATGCTGGAAGACGTCGCGGATCGTGAGGCGGCCTTGCGCGAAGCCCTGCACACGCGCCACGAGCTGGGTCGCCAGCAGCGAATGGCCGCCGAGCTCGAAGAAGTTGTCCTGGCGACCCACACGCGCCACGGCCAGTACCTCGGCCCAGACGGCCGCCAGCTTTTCTTCCACCTCGCCCGCAGGCACCTCGTACGCACGCTCGCTGATGAATTCCGCCGACGGCAGGGCCTTGCGGTCGACCTTGCCGTTGGCATTGAGCGGCAGCGTCTCGAGCACCACGATCGTCGCCGGCACCATGTACTCGGGCAGCGCCTGGCCCAGGCTGATCTTCCATCCGGCGATGTCGGCCGCATGGCCGGCATGCATCGACACATAGCCCACCAGTCGTGCCCCGGCGGGGCCTTCGTTGGCTACCACCACCGCCTCGCGCACCGCGGGCTGTCCCAGCAGTTGCGCCTCGATCTCCCCCAGCTCGATGCGGAAGCCCCGCACCTTCACCTGATGGTCGATGCGACCCAGGTACTCCAGTTGTCCTTCGCTGTTCCAACGCACGAGGTCACCCGTGCGGTACAACCGGCCGCCCTGGTCATCGAAGGGATCGGCCACGAAACGCTCGGCCGTCAGCCCCGTGCGATCGAGGTAGCCGCGCCCCAGGCCGACACCGCCCAGGTACAGCTCGCCGGCCACGCCCTCGGGCACGAGGCCCAGCGCGCCATCGAGCACGCAGACCTTGAGGCCATCGATGGGACGACCGATAGGCACCTGGTTGCGGCCGTCCGCACGGCACTGCCAGTGCGTCACGTCGATCGCCGCCTCGGTGGGGCCATAGAGGTTGTACAGCCGCGCGCGCGGCAGCCGCTGGAACACCGCGTTCTGCGCTTCGGCCGGCAAGGCCTCGCCGCTGCAGACGATGCGCTCCAGGCTCTCGCAGGCCTCGACGCCTTCGTGCGCCAGGAAGGCCAGCAGCATCGACGGCACGAAGTGCAGCGTGCTGATGCGGTGCTGGCGGATCAACGCCACCAGCCGCTCGGGGTCGCGGTGGTCGCCCGGGTTGGCCAGCACCAGGCGCGCGCCGGTCATCAGTGGCCAGAAGAATTCCCACACCGAGACGTCGAAGCTGAACGGCGTCTTCTGCAGCACGGTGTCGCTGCCGTCCAGGCCGTAGGCCGCCTGCATCCAGGCCAGCCGGTTGTGCAGCGCCCGGTGCCGGTTGGCTGCGCCCTTGGGGCGGCCGGTGGAGCCGGAGGTGTAGATGACGTAGGCGAGGTTCTCGCCATGCAGCGCGACCTGCGGGTCGTGCGCGGGCTGGGCGTCCAGCACCAGCGTGTCGAGCGACAGCACCCGCAAGCCTTCGAGGCCGGGCACGCTCAGGTGGCTTTGCGTGAGCAGCAGCGCGATGCCGCTGTCGGCCACCATGTAGGCCAGCCGCTCGGCCGGGTACTCGGGGTCCAACGGCACATAGGCGCCGCCGGCCTTCAGGATCGCCAGCAGGCCCACGACCATCTCGATGGAGCGCTCCACCGCGATGCCCACCTTGGCCTCGGGCTTCACGCCCAGTGCGATCAGGTGGTGCGCGAGGCGATTGGCCCGCGCATTGAGTTCGCCGTAGCTCAGCGTCTGCTCGCCGAAGACCAGCGCCGCGGCATCGGGGTGCAGTGACACCTGCTGCTCGATCAGGCGATGCACCGGCGTCGCATCGGGATGGCCTTGCGGATTCGTGCCCCAAGCCGCGAGCTGCGCGCGTTCGGCCGCGCCGAGCAGCGCCACCTCGCTCGCCGCCTGCTCGGGGCGTTCGGCCAGTGCCTGCAACACCGCCAGGTAGTGCCCCGCCATGCGCTCGACGGTCACGGCATCGAACAGCTCCGCCGCGTAGGCAAAGCTCGCCCGCACGCGTCCGTCCGGGCTCTCGCTGGTCTCCAGCGTAAGTTCGAACTGGGCGGCCTGGCCGCCCGTGTCGACCTCGGCCAGCCGCAGTCCCGGCAGTTGCTCCAGCGCCTTGAGGTCGCCACGCTGGTGATTGAACAGAACCTGGAACAAGGGATTCACGCCCAGCACGCGCTCCGGCTGGAGCGCCTCGACGAGCTGTTCGAACGGCAGGTCCTGGTGGGCCTGCGCGCCCAGCGTGGCCTCGCGGGCCTGCGACAGCACCTGCGACAGGCGGGTGCGATCGTCCACCACGGCGCGCAGCACCTGCGTGTTGACGAAGAAGCCGATGACGCCCTCGGTCTGCGGCCGATGGCGGTTGGCGATGGGGATGCCGACACGCAGATCCTGCTGCCCCGTATGGCGGCGCAGCAGCACCTGAAAACCTGCGAGCAGTGCCATGAACAACGTGGCCTGCTGCTGCCGGGCGCGCTGCTGCAACCCCTTGACCAGCGCATCGGGCAGATCGAAGCCGTGGCGGGCGACGCTGTAGCGGCCGTCCACGCGCCGCGCGCGATCGGTCGGCCATTGCAGCACCGGGTGTTCGGTGCCCAGGTGGGCCTTCCAGTGCGCGAGCTGGCGCTCCTTCTCGCCGGCTTCGAGCCAGTCGCGTTGCCACGCGGCGTAGTCGGCGTACTGGATCGGCAGCGGCGGCAGTTCGGGCGATCGGCCCTGCAGGTGCGCGCGGTACTGCGCCACGAATTCGTCCACGATGATCTGCATCGACCAGCCGTCGGAGACGATGTGGTGCATCGCCACGACCATCAGGTGGTCCTCGGCCGACAGGCGGATCAGATCGACGCGCAGCAACGGGCCCGCGCCGAGATCGAAAGGCACCTGGCTCAGGCGCTGCGCCTGTGCCATGGCGAGCGCTTCGCGCGCATCGGCGGGCGAAGCGCCGAGGTCGACCAGCGTGTAGCCGAACGCGTCGTCCTGCCGGATCACCTGGTGTGCGAGGCCTTGCGCGTCAGCGTGGAACACCGTGCGCAGCGATTCATGACGCCGCACCAGCGCCGCAAAACTCGCGCGCAGCGCCGGTACATCGAGCGTGCCGGTGAGTCGAAGCGCACCGCTGATGTGGTACGCCGTGCTCGTCGGATCGAGTTGCCAGAGGAACCATTGGCGCAACTGCGCGTGGGAGAGTGCGAGCTCCCCCGCGCGCCGCGATGCCGGCAGCACCGGGATCGACGAAACCTCGGCCGCTGCGTCGCGTTCTACCGCCTGTGCAAGCGCGGTCAGGCTCTGGTGTTCGAGCATCTGGCGCGGGCTCGCGTGCAGGTCGGCGCGATGGGCGCGCGCGACCACCTTCAGGCTCAGGATCGAATCGCCGCCGAGTTCGAAGAAGTTGTCGTTGCGTCCCACGCGCGCCACGCCCAACACCTCGGCCCAGATGGCCGCCAGCGCCTGCTCCACCACGCCCTCGGGCGCCTCGTACGCCCGCTCGCTCGTGAACTCCGCACGCGGCAGCGCCTTGCGGTCGACCTTGCCATTCGCGTTCAGCGGCAGGCGCTCCAGCACCATCACCACGCCGGGCACCATGTAGTCGGGCAGCGCCCGGCCCAGCCGGCCGCGCAGCGCGGTCACGTCGATCTGCTGGCCCGCGTGTGCCGAGACGTAGCCAACAAGCCGCGCGCCCGATGGACCTTCGTCGGCCACCACAACCGCTTCACGCACCTCGGGCTGTGCCAGCAACTGCGCCTCGATCTCTCCCAGTTCGATGCGGAAACCGCGCACCTTCACCTGGTGGTCGATGCGCCCCAGATACTCGATCTGGCCTTCCGCATTCCAGCGCACGAGGTCGCCCGTGCGGTACAGCCGCTGGCCGTTGTTCGTGGCCACGAAGCGCTCGGACGTCAGGCCCGCGCGATTCAGATAGCCCCGCGCGAGGTTGATCCCGCCCAGGTACAGCTCACCCGCCACGCCTGCGGGCACTTCGTTGAGCTGCGCATCGAGCACGTACGCCTGCGTGTCGCTGATGGGCCGGCCGATCGGCACCTGGCTCAGCCCGTCGTCGCGGCAGGTCCACTGCGTGACGTGGATGGTGGTCTCGGTCGGGCCGTACAGGTTCTGCAGCGAGGCGCCCTTCAGGCGCTGCAGGGCTTCGCGCTGCGTGGCCGCGGGCATGGCCTCGCCGCCGCAGATGATGTAGCGCAGCCGCGTGGTGGCCTCGATGCCTTCGTGCGCCAGGAAGGCCTGCAGCATCGAGGGCACGAAGTTCAGGGTGGTGATCTGGTGCTTCTGGATCAGTTGCACCAGCCGCTCGGGGTCACGGTGATCGCCGGGGTTGGCAATCACCAGTCGCACGCCGGTGGTCAGGGGCCAGAACATCTCCCAGCACGAGACGTCGAAGCCGAACGGCGCCTTGTGCAGCACGGTGTCGGCCTCGGTCAGGCGGTAGGTCTCCTGCATCCAGGCCATGCAGCTGTACAGGGCGTCGTGGCGGATCGCCGCGCCCTTGGGCTTGCCGGTGGAGCCGGAGGTGTAGATGACGTAGGCGAGGTGTTCGCCGTGCAGGGCGACTTGCGGATCCGTCTCCACTTCGGACGACGTATCGAGCGTATCGAGCTCCAGCACCTGCAGGGCTTCGTTGCCGGGAATCAGGCTGCCCAGATGCCGCTGGGTCAGCAGCAGCGCGATGCCGCTGTCTTCGACCATGTAGGCCAGGCGGTCGGCCGGGTACTCAGGGTCCAGTGGCACGTAGGCGCCACCGGCCTTCAGGATCGCCAGGATGCCCACCATCATTTCGACCGAGCGGTCGACCGCGATGCCCACGAGGGCCTCGGGCTTCACACCCAGCGCGATCAGGTGGTGGGCCAGACGGTTGGCCCGCGCATTGAGTTCACCGTAGCTCAGCGCTTCATCGCCGAACAGCAGCGCGGTCGCATCGGGCGTTTGCCGTGCGTGCTGCTCGATCTGCCGGTGCACCGGCTGCGCGCCTTCGTGCCTGCGCGTGTTCTCGCTCCACGACGCAAGCTGCGCGCGCTCGGTCTTGTCGAGCAGCGCGACATCGCTCACCGCCCGCTGCGGCTCATTTGCCAGCGCCTGCAGCACCGCCAGGTAGTGCCCGGCCATGCGCTCGATGGTCTGCACGTCGAACAACTCCGACGCATAGAGGATGGTCGCGTCGACCCGGCCGTCCTCGAGTTCGAGCGTCTGCAAGGTCAGCTCGAACTGCGCGCCCTCTTCCTCGAAGTCCAGCCGCTGCACGGCAACGCCGGGCCACTCGGCCAGCGAGCGATGGTCGCGGCGCAGGTGGTTGAACATCACCTGAAACAGCGGATTGGCGCTCAGGCTGCGCTCGGGCTGCAGCGCGCCGACCAGTTGCTCGAAAGGCAGGTCCTGGTGCGTCTGCGCGCCGATGGCGGCGTCGCGGGTCTGCACCAGCAGATCGGCCAACGTCATGCGCGCATCGATCCGCGAGCGCAGCACCTGGGTGTTGACGAAGAAGCCGACGACCCCCGCCGTCTCGGCGCGGTTGCGGTTGGCAATGGGCACGCCGACGCGCACATCCGTCTGCGCCGTGTGGCGGAACAGCAGCGCGTTGAAGCCGGCGAGCAGCGCCATGAACAACGTCGCGCCCTGCCCTTGCGCCTGCTGCCGCAGCCGCTCGATGGTGTCGGCGGGCAGCGCGAAGGTGTGGTGCGCCGCGCGATAGCGGCCATCGGCCTTGCGCGGGTGATCGGTGTGCAGCGAGATCACCGGCTGCTCCGTGCCCAGGTGACCGCGCCACCAGCCGAGCTGGCGCTCGCCCTCGCCCTCGGCCAGCCACTGGCTCTGCCAGAGGGCGTAGTCGGCGTACTGGATCGGCAGCTCGGCATGCACGGGCGCCTGGCCCTGCACGCGCGCCGCGTACTGCACGGCCAGCTCGTCCAGGATGAGCTGGACCGACCAGCCGTCCGACACGATGTGGTGCATCACGACCAGCAGCCGGTGGCTTTGCGCGCCGGTGCGCAGCAGCACGGCGCGCATCAGCGGGCCGCGCGTGAGATCGAAGGGCTCGGTGCAGATGCGCCGCACCTCCTGCTGGATCGCCGCATCGCGCGCCGCGCCATCCAACGCAACCAGGTCGATGCAGGACAGCGCGATGTCGGCCGTCTCCTGGACGACCTGTTCCACCTCACCGTCGCCGGCTTCACGGAAGACGGTGCGCAACGATTCGTGGCGATCGACCAGCGCCTGCACGCTGGCGCGCAGCGCCTCGGCGTCGAGGCTGCCATCGAGGACGAGGCCGCCGCTCAGGTGATAGGCGGTGCCCGCCGGGTCCAGCTTCCACAGAAACCACTGCCGTTGCTGCGCGAAGGACAAGGCGATGCGCTCGCCCGCCGAGCGCCGCGGAATCGACGACCGCTCGGGACGGTCGGCGCTGCCCGCGCCGCGCAGGCGCTGCGCCAGCTTCGCGCGTTGTTCCGCCGTCAGGTTGGCACGGCGCGTGGAGATGTCTTGGATGTCGGACATGGATTTTTCAGACGGTTGCGGGCGAGCGATCGGGCTCGGCATCGGCCGGAACATCGGCCTCGATTTCCTCGATCAACCGGGTCTCGACCAGGATCGCAAGGTCGCGAATGGTGGGTGCCTTGAAAAAGGCGGCCGGATGCAGCTCGACCTCGTAGGCCTTGCGTGCACGGGCCAGAATCTGGATCGCGAGCAGCGAATCGCCGCCCAGCTCGAACAGGTTGTCGTCGATGCCAACGCTGGCGATGCCCAGCATGTCCTGCCAGATGCCCGCGAGCACGTTCTCCAGCTCGCCTTCCGGCGCGACGAAAGGCGTAGCCAGCGCGGGGCGCGGATGTTCGCGGCGCTTCTTCTTCGCGACCGGGCCGGTCTCCAGCAGGTCGAGCATGCCGTTGTCCAGCTCGCCGAGCCGCTGGTTCAGGTCGGTGGTGGAGATCACGACCTGCGCGAACGCCGGGCCGTTGACGATGCGCTCCACCGCCCGCGCGCCCTCGGGGCCGTCCATGCCGATGCCCTCGGGCAGCACGCGGCCAGCCGCCATGCCGAGGTCGCGCCAGGCGTCCCAGTTGACCGAGATGACGGGGTACGTCGCACTGCGTTGCCACAGCGCGGCCAGCGCGTCGAGGTAGGCGTTTGCGGCGGCGTAGTCGCTCATGCCGAGGCCGCCGGCCATGCTGGAGATCGACGAACACAGCAGCACGAAATCGAGCGGCTCGTCACGCAGCGCGTCGAGCAGGAAGCGGGTGCCCTGCAGTTTGGGTGCGAAGACTTCGTCGATGGCGGCGCGGGGGCGGGTCGCGATCATTCCGCTGTTCGCGTGGCCGGCCGCGTGCACGACGCCTTGCACCATGCCGAAGCGGGCGCGGGCCTCTGCGGCGGCGGCTTGCATCGAGGCTGCATCGGCCACGTTGGCCGCGACGACGAGCACTTCGCCGCCCAGGTTTTCGAGTTCGATCAGTTGCACGAGCATGGTCCGCAGCGCCTGGGGTTGCGCTTCGTCCGCGACGAGGGCTTCCCACTGGCTGCGTTCGGGCAGCGGTGTGCGCCCCAGCAGCACCAGCCGTGCCTGCCACGACTCGGCCAGGTGCCGTGCGACCGCGAGCCCCACGCCACCGAGACCGCCGGTGATCAGGTACACGCCCTTGGAACGCAGGCGCTGCTGCGGCGCGGCGCCGGACGGCAGCGGCGCATAGGTCTTGACCCAGCGATGCGGGCCGCGATAGGCCACGAGCGTTTCGTCGTTCGGCGCCTGTGCCGGTGCGGCGAGTTGTCTTGCGAGCCACGATTCGGCGGCGCTGCCCGGCACGGGCAAGACGATGTCAGTCACGCGGCAAGCGATGTGCGGATACTCCTGCGCGATCACCTTGCAGAGGCTGAACAGCGTCGCCTTCTCGGGGCACAGCGGTTCAAGGCCGGAGACATCTTCGATCTGGTTCGCGACGACTTCGATCGAGAGCTTGCGCGCGCGTCCGCCGGAGGTGCTGTCGATGGCCTGAATCAGCGCCAGCAGGCTGAAGTAGCCGCGCTCGAGCACGTCCTCCGATTGCGGCAAAGACGACGAAGACGACGGCTGGCCGTCCACGCTCCACAGGTGATAGACCTTCGCGACCGACCCGGATTCGGCCTGCACCTTGCGCAAAAGCTCTTCGTGATCCGCACGCTCGCCCGGGCGTACCGTGAACTGGCGCGCTCCCGTTTCGGCAAAGCCGCTGCCCGGCGCCACGCGAACCACCGGGTGCGCGGGCGCTTCGGCCTGCAGTTGGCGAATCAATGCGTCGGTCAAGCCGCTCGTCTCCGCGAACACCAGCGTGCAGCCGTCGGCCGGTGCGGGGGCTGCTGGCGTACTCGCAGGCTCCGTGCGCTGCCAGACCGGCACATGGAATGCGTCGCCCGGCTTCTGCATGGACGAGGTCGCCACTTCGCTGCCCGCGTCGGGCATGTCCGTCCAATAGGAGCGGCGCTGGAACGGGTAGGTCGGCAGCGGCACCCGGCGGGTTTGCCGTCCGGGATGGCACGCGGCCCAATCGATATCGACGCCCGCGCACCAGAGCTGGCCGATCACGCTCGCCATCTGGCGTTCGTTCTGCGCCTGCTTCTGCGGATGGGCCTGGCTCGACAGGACGGCCGCCGCCGAATCGGCCAGCGGATGCTGGCGCGCGAGGCCGGCCAGCGTCTCGCCGGGACCGACTTCCAGCAGCACGCGGCCCTCGACGCGCAGCAGTTCCGCCACGCCGTCCGCGAAGCGCACCGTGCCGCGCAGGTGCTGGCCCCAGTAGGCCGGATCGATCGCCTGCTGCGCCGTGATGGGCTTGCCGGTGACGTTGGAGATGAAGGGAATGCGGGGCGCAGACCGCGGCACCGAAGCGACCACCTGCTGCAGCTCGGCCACGATGGACTCGGTCATCGCCGAATGGGAGGCGATCGAGACCAGCAGGCGGCGCGGCATCAGGCCGCGCGCGAAGAGCTGCTGCTCGGCCGCCTCGATGGCCGCCATCGGCCCGGCGAGCACGCACAGTTGCTCGCCGTTGATCGCCGCGATGTCGCAGCCGGTGGCCAGGAAAGGCGCGAGTTCGGCTTCGGACAGGGCGATGGCGGTCATCGCGCCCGGCGACATCGACTGCATCAGCCGGCCGCGCGTGGCCACGATGCGCAGCGCGTCTTCCAGGCTGAACACGCCGGCCAGGCACGCGGCAACGTACTCGCCCAGGCTGTGGCCCAGCATCACGGCGGGCTGCACGCCGCGCGACATCCACAGGCGCGCCATCGCGTACTCGACGATGAACAGCAGCGGCTGCGTGTATTCGATGCGGCCGAGCTGCTCGTCGGCCGCGGCTTCGCCACCGGCGGCCGGATAGAGCAGCTGCCGCAGGTCCATGCCCATCACCTCGCGCAGCGCGGCGCAGCAGCGATCGATCTCCTCGCGGAAGACCGGATGGTCGCGGTAGAGCGCGAGCCCCATGTTCGCGTGCTGCGTGCCGCCGCCCGGGAAGAGGAACGCGACCTCGGGTGCCGACGCGGGGATGCCGCTCGCCTGGTCGAAGTCGCTTTCGGGCGCACGCAGCGCCTCGACGGCGGTTGCCGACCCGTCGGCAACGACCGCGCCGCGAACCGCCAGCGCGCGCCGGCCGGTCTGCAGCGTCTGCGCGACATCGACGAGCGATGTGCCAGAGCCTGCTTCTTCGAGATGGCTGGCCAGCCGTTGCGCGGCTTGCTGCAAGGCGTCGGTGTTGCGGGCGGAGAGCGGCAAGACCTGCCAAGCCGGTGCATTTGCTTGTGCGGACGGACGGGCCACCGGCGCCTCTTCGAGCACCACGTGCACATTGGTCCCGCCGATGCCGAACGAACTCACGCCCGCGCGACGCGGCGTACGGCCTACGGGCCAGGGCTGGCGCTGCGCATTCACATAGAACGGGCTGCTCGCGAAATCGATCTGCGGGTTGGGCTTCGTGAAATGCAGGCTGGGTGGCAGCACGCCGTGTTTGAGCGCCATCGTGGCCTTGATGAGCCCCGCCACGCCGGCCGCCGCATCGAGGTGGCCGATGTTGGTCTTGACCGAACCGACCGCGCAGAAGCCGCGCCGCTCGGTGTCGGCGCGGAAGGCCTGCGTGAGCGCCGCGATCTCGATCGGATCGCCCAGCGTGGTGCCGGTGCCATGCGTCTCGATGTAGCCGATGGTGTCGGCCGAGACGCCTGCGATCAGTTGCGCCGCGCGGATCACTTCGGCCTGCCCGTCGATGCTGGGCGCGGTGAAGCCGACCTTGGCGGAGCCGTCGTTGTTGGCCGCGGTGCCCTTGATGACCGCGTGGATGGTGTCGCCGTCGCGCAGCGCTTCGTCCAGGCGCTTGAGCGCGACGACGCCGGCGCCGCTGCCGATCACCGTGCCGGCGGCATCGGCGTCGAAGGCGCGGCAATGGCCATCGGGCGAGAGGATCGCGCCGGCCTGGTAGCGGTAGCCGCCCTCTTGCAACAGGTTGAGCCACACGCCGCCGGCCAGGGCCATGTCGCAGTCGTGGCTCAGGAGCGCCTGGCAGGCTGTGTGAACGGCGGTGAGCGACGTGGAGCAGGCGGTCTGCACGCTCACGGCGGGGCCGCGCAAGTTGAGCTTGTAGGCAACGCGCGTGCACAGCGAACCGCCGGAGTTGCCGCTCATGAGGCCGAGCAGGTCGGCAATGCCCGTGTGTGCGCCGAGGCCGAAGGACGGCAGCAGGTTGCGGATCAGGTAGACGTTGGCGCCCTCGCCCGCATACACGCCGACCTTGCCCGGCCAGCGCTCGGGATCGCAGCCGGCATGTTCGAGCGCCGCCGAGGCGCATTCGAGAAAGATGCGCTGCTGCGGATCGAGGTTCTCCGCCTCGCGGGGCGTGTAGCCGAAGAAGCCGGGATCGAACTGGTCGAAGCCTTCGAACATCACGCCGGCCTTCACGTAGTCGGGATCGTCCAGCAGGCTCTGCGGCACGCCGCGTTCGCGCAACTGCGCATCGGTGAAGCGCGACACCGACTCCACGCCGCCCTGGATGTTGCGCCAGAAGGCGTCCACATCGTCGGCGCCCGGGAAGCGCCCGGACAGGCCGACGATGGCAATCTCGAGACCGGTGGGTTCGGCGGATTCGTTGAAGGCGGTGGTCATCAATTGACTCTCTCTGCCACTTTGCGGCGTTGAAGCATGGCGGCGCGCTGGCGCAGCGCGCGGTCGTCGGCGCCCGCGGCGGAAACGGCCGCGGCTTGCGCGCCGCCCTGCTCGATCCAGCGCGCGAGCGATTCGACGGTGGGGTACTTGAAGAGGTTGACCAGCGGGAAGCTGCCCTGCAGCCGGTCTTCCAGCAACCGATGCGCGCGGATGAGCAGCAGCGAGTGCCCGCCGAGGTCGAAGAAGTTGTCATGCAGGCCGACCTGTTCGACCTGCAACACCTCCGACCAGATGGCCGCGAGCGTGCGCGCCACATGGCCCTCCGGCGCCTCGTAGGTGGTCGCGCGGCCGAGGCCTTCAGGCTCGGGCAGCGCCTTGCGGTCGACCTTGCCGTTGGCGTTCAGCGGCAGGGTGTCGAGCACCACCACGGCGCGCGGCACCATGTAGTCGGGCAGCACCTGGCCCAGTTGCTCGCGCAACGCGGCGGTGTTGACTGCCTGTTGCGCGTGTGCGGCGATGTAGGCCACAAGCGAGGCGCCCGCAGCGCCTTCGCGCGCCACCACCACGGCCTCGCGCACCGCGGGCTGCGCGAGGATCTGCGCCTCGATCTCGCCGAGTTCGATGCGGAAGCCGCGAATCTTCACCTGGTGGTCGATGCGACCCAGGTACTCGATCTGGCCCTCGGTGTTCCAGCGCACGAGGTCGCCGGTGCGATAGAGCCGGTCGCCCGCGCCGAAGGGGTTGGCCACGAAGCGCTCGGCGCTCAGGCCGGGCTTGTTGAGATAGCCGCGCGCCAGGCTCACGCCGCCGAGATATAGCTCGCCGGCCACGCCGCGCGGCACCTGATTGAGCTCGGCATCGAGGATGTGGCACTGGGTGTCGCTGATCGGCTGGCCGATCGGCACCAGGCTCTGGCCGTCGTCACGACAGGTCCAGCGCGTGACGTGGATCGTGGTTTCCGTCGGGCCGTAGAGGTTCTGCAGCGTGGCGCCGTGAAGGCGCTGCAGCGTCTCTTTCTGCGTCTCGGCGGGCATGGCCTCGCCGCCGCAGATGATGTGCTTGAGCCGCGTGCTTGACTCGATGTCCTTGTGCGCCAGGAAAGCCTGCAGCATCGAGGGCACGAAGTTGAGCGTGGTGATCTGATGGCGGCGGATCAGCTCGACCAGTCGCGCCGGGTCGCGGTGGTCGCCGGGGTTGGCCACCACCAGCCGCGCGCCCGCGGTCATGGGCCAGAACATCTCCCACACCGACACGTCGAAGCCGAACGGCGCCTTGTGCAGCACGGTGTTCTCCCGGCTGAGGTGGTAGGTGTCCTGCATCCAGGCCATGCAGCTGTGCAGCGCCGCGTGGCGCACGGCCGCGCCCTTGGGCTTGCCGGTGGAGCCGGAGGTGTAAATGACATAGGCGAGGTTCTCGCCGTGCAGCGCAACGCCGGGGGCGGTGTCGGGCTCGTTCGAGAGATCGGTGCTGTCGACCTCCAGCCGCGCGAGGCCCGCGCGCTCGGCGATGTGCTCGCGGGTGGCGCGGTGCGTCAGCAGCAGCGCGATGCCGCTGTCCTCCACCATGTAGGCCAGGCGCTGCAGCGGGTAGTCGGGGTCCAGCGGCAGGTACGCGCCGCCGGCCTTGAGGATGGCGAGCAGCCCCACCACCATCTCGACCGAGCGCTCCATCACGATGCCCACGCGCATGTCGGGCTTCACGCCGAGCGCGACAAGGCGGTGCGCGAGGCGGTTGGCGCGGCGGTCGAGCTCGGCGAAGCTCAGCGCTTCTTCGCCGAACAGCAGCGCGATGGCGTCGGGCTGCTGCTTCGCATGCTGCGCGATGGTGTGGTGCACGGGTTGGGGTTGCGGCTCGCGGCGTGCGTTGATGCTCCACCCTGCGAGCTGCGCGTTTTCCGCGGCGTCGAGCAAGGCGATGTCGCCTACTGCGCGGCCGGCGTCGGCAGAGAGGGCACCGAGCACGGCGACGTAGTGCTGCGCCATGCGCACGATGGTCTCGCGCTCGAACAGGTCGTCGGCATAGATCACGTCGAGCATCAGCCGGCCATCGGGCCGCTCGCGAGCCTCCAGCACCCAGTCGAACTGGGTCTGCAGGTCGGGCAGCGCGTGGTCCTGCACCTGAATGCCGTCCAGGCGCTGCAGCGGGCGATGGTCCTCGAAGAGGTGGTTGAACATCACCTGGAACAGCGGGCTGTGGCTCATGCTGCGCTCGGGCTGCAGGCGCTGCACCAGTTGCTCGAAGGGCAGGTCCTGGTGCGCCTGGGCGCCCAGCACGGCTTCGCGGGCTTGCGCGAGCGCGCGCGACAACGGCGTGCGACCGTCGATCGGGTTGCGCAGCACCAGCGTGTTGACGAACAGGCCGATGACGTTCTCGAACTCCACCCGGTTGCGGTTGGCGATCGCGGCGCCGACGCGGATTTCTTCCTGCCCGGTGTAGCGGTGCAGCAGCACCTGCAAGCCGGCGAGCAGCACCATGAACAGCGTGCCGCCGTCGGCCTGCGCGACGCCGCGCAGTTGGCCAAGCAAAGGCGCGGGGAGTTCGAAGGTGTGGCGTGCGGCGCGGTAACTCGCTTGCGGCTTGCGCGGGCGGTCGGTGCGCAGCTCGAGCACCGGGTGCTCATCGCCGAGCTCCTTGCGCCACCAGGCGAGCTGCCGCTCGGCCTCGCCGGCAGCCAGCCATTCGCGCTGCCACACCGCGTAGTCGGCGTACTGCACGCGCGGCACGGGCAACGCCGCGGCACGGCCCTGCAGGCGCGCCGCGTAGCCGGCTGCCAGCTCGTCGATCAGCACCTGCATCGAGGCGCCGTCGGACACGATGTGGTGCATCACCACGGCGAGCACCTGCGTGTCGTCCGCGAGGCGCAGCAGCGCCGCGCGCAACAGGCCGCCCTGGGTGAGGTCGAAGGGCGCGCTCTTGATGCGGCGGGCCTCGCTCTCCAGGCGTCCGTCGCGCTCGCCGGCGGGCACGTCGCGCAGGTCGACCACTTCGAGCGGCAACGTGCCGGCCGGCTGGATCCACTGCGCGGCAACGCCGTCGCTGCCCGCACGGAACACGGTGCGCAGCGACTCGTGGCGCGCGACCAGGTCGTCCAGCGCCGCGCGCAGCGCATCGGCCTGCAAGGCGCCGGTGAGGCGCAGCGCGCCGCTCATGTGGTACGCCGCGCTCGTCGGGTCGAGCTGCCAGAGGAACCACTGGCGCTCCTGCGCGTGGGACAACGGCAGCGCATGCTGCCGGCGCTCGGCCGGCAGCACCGCGATGGGCGCGGGCCGCGCACGCGCGCCTTCGGCCAGGCGCTGGCGCACAGCGGCGGCGCATTCGGAGAGCCGCGGGTGCTCGAACATCAGGCGCACCGGAAAGTCGATGCCCCAGTGATCTGACATGCGGGCCGCAACCTGCGTGGCGGTGAGCGAACTGCCACCGCGGGTGAAGAAATGCGCGTCGCGCGCGAAAGGCTTCGCATCGGCGGGCCGGAGCACTTCGCGCCAGATCGCATCGACGGCGCGCTCGGTCTCGTCGAGCACGGGCGCTTCGGCCTGCGCCTCGACAGGACCACCTTTGACGAACGCACCGCGCTCGTAGATCGCATACGCATCCGCGCTGCGATCGAGCCAGCCCGCGCGGCACGCGCTGCGCTGCAGCTTGCCGCTGGTGGTCTTGGGCATGCCACCCGGGTTGAGCAGCAGCACGGCCGACAGCGCCTCGCCGAACACCTCGCTGACCGCCGCGCTCAACGCCTCGACCAGCACCTGCGGCGGCACCAGCTTCTGCATGCTGCGCGACACCTCGGCAGCCGCGCCGATGCCCTCGCCATCGGGCCCGTTGGCCGCGAAGACCGCCACGCGGCCCTTGCGCACCGCATCGACCTCGGCCTCGATGACGCGCTCGATGTCCTGCGGATAGATGTTGTGGCCGCGGACGATGATCAGGTCCTTGATGCGGCCGGTCACGTAGAGCTCGCCGTCGCAGACGAAGCCCAGGTCGCCGGTGCGCAGCCAGCGACGGCCCGCACGCTCCACGAAGGTCTCGGCGGATTCGCGCGGCTTGCCCCAGTAGCCGGCGCCGATACTCGCGCCGCTCACCCAGATTTCGCCGATGCGGCCGGGCTCGACCAACACCGACAGCGTGGCGGGATCGACGATCTCGACGACATGCTCGACCGCCACCGCACCACAACCGACGAGCAGCGTGCCGTCTTCGCTCGGCACACCCACACCGCTGGCCAGGCCGTCGGCACCGAAGCTGCGCGCGACCATGCCGACGCCGCGTTTTCCGCCAGTCACGAACAAGGTCGCCTCGGCGAGGCCGTAGCAGGCGTAGACCGCGCCGGGGTCGAAGCCCGCAGGGGCGAAGCGTTCGATGAAGTCGAATTCGGTGTCGGCGCGTACCGGTTCGGCGCCGGTGTAGGCCACGCGCCAGCTCGAGAGGTCGAGCTGCGCGATCTGTGCGTCCTTCACGCGCTCCAGGCAGAGGCGGAACGAAAAGTCCGGACCGCCGCTGAGCGTGGCGCGATGGCGCGAGATCAGCTCCAGCCAGCGCACTGGGCGCTCGAGGAAATAGCGGGGCGAGGTCAGCACCAGTGGGATGCCGCTGTAGAGCGGCTGCATCAGGCCGCCGATGAGGCCCATGTCGTGATAGAGCGGCGCCCAGGAGACGAACTTGTCGTCGGGTCCGATGCCCATGCCGATCTGGATCGCATGCTCGTTGGCCATCAGGTTGCCGTGCGTGACGATGACGCCCTTGGGCGCCGAGGTCGAACCCGAGGTGTATTGCAGGAAGGCGACGTCGTCGTCGGCCGGCTCGAAGGGCTGCCAGGCGTCGGCGAGCGCGACATCGACCGCGTCGACGGCAACGATCTGCACATCGCCGAACTGGTTGCCGGCCGCCGCCATCGCGGCGCTCAAGGCAGAAGACGTGAGCACGCAGCGCGCCGCTGAATCGCTCGCCACGCCGGTGAGCCGCGCCAGGTGCTGCGGCCGCGTCGATTCGGGCGGAAACACCGGCACCGCGATCACGCCGCAGTAGAAGCAGGCCAGCATGCTCACCGCATAGTGGTCGCCGTTGTCGAGCATGACGAGTGCGCGGTCGCCCTTGGCGAACTGCTGCTGCAGGCGGGCCGCGAGCGCGCGCACGCGCTGCTCGAAGACGGTATAGGTGAAGGGCTGCTCGCTGTAGACGCCGTCAACCTCGTCGGCCACGGTGAGCCAGACGTCGTGCGGACGCCGTTCGGCCAACGCGCGCAGGTGCGCCACGAAATTGCGTGGTTGCCGGCCGGCGGATGCCGTTGCGAGCGGTTCATTCATATCTGGCCTTGATGCGCTTGAAGGGGCGCGTGAAAGTGCGCCTGATGTAGAGGCGTCGGCAGACGCCGTGCGAGCGCCGCGAGAAATGCGGTCTCGTGCTGTCGGAGAAAGAAATGGCCGCCCTCGAACCAGTCGAGCGTGAAGGTGCCGCCGGTCTCTTTCGACCAGGCCGCCATGGCCAGCGCCTCGATGTCGTCCTGGCGTCCTGCGAAGGCATGAACGGGCAACGGCAGCGGTGCTCCACCGCCGACGTGGACGTGGCTGCGGCAGACGCGGCGATCGGCACGCAACGTGTCGAGGGTGATGCGCATGAGCTCTTCGCTCGCGAACACCTCCTCGGGCGTGCCGCCCTGCTTGCGCAGCTCGGCAATGAGCGACGCGTCGTCTTCGCCGCCGTCGAAACGTTCAGGATCGCGCCGGGAAGGCGCCGCAGAGCCGGACACCAGCAGCGCGCGCGGCAGCGGCCGATACAAGGACTGAAGCCGGCGGGTCACACCATGTGCGAGCAACGCGCCCATGCTGTGGCCGAAGAGCGCGAAGTCGCCGCGCATCGCCTCGGCCTGCTCGGTGCAGATCCGCGCGACCAGCGCATCGAAGTCTTCGACGAAGGCTTCGCCCATGCGCGCGCCGCGCCCCGGCAATTCCACCGGCACGATGCGAACCCACGACGGCACGAGACGCCGCCACCGCAGGTACATGGAGGCGCTCGCGCCCGCACACGGCAGGCACAGCAGCGCCAGGGGCGCCTGAGCGCTCATCAACCTGCCGCGGTTTCCGTGGCCGGTGCGTCCGCCTGTTGCTGCATCCACTCGCGCAGCGACTTGGGCCGCATGTCGGTCCAGTGGCTCTCTACATAGGCGAGGACGGTCTTCTTGTCGCCCCGGACGCCTTCGACGGCAGTCCATCCGCCGGGAACGGCTTTCCAGTGGGGCCAGATGGAGTACTGGTCTTCGTGATTGACCAGAACGATGAAGGCCTCGTCTTCGCGGTCAAAACAGCTCGTCGACATCGGTGCATCCTTGTGTGATTGAACAGAGAAAGGAGCGCACCGCAGCCGGTCGCGGACCGGACGGAATCTCGGCGCCCCTGCCAAGAGGACGCTTCAGAGGTCGATCTGTTCATTTTTCACGGCGGTACGGCGAGCGCCGCAGGCGCGCCGGTGCCTAAACGCGCGCAGAGGGCGCGTTCACGCTGGATGCGTTTTTTTACTTGCCGGCGCGAGGCTCGGCGTCGTCGTCCGGCAGGTCGTCGCCGAAGTCGTTGACCGGCGGAACGAAACCCGCGAGGAGCCAGAGTTGGGCGGCCTTGTCATAAGCCCGGCGGTGTGCGGGCTCTGCGAGGAGCCAGGCCATCATTTCGGCGCGCGCGGCTTCGTCGAAGCTTTCGCTGTCGTGCTCGCGCTGCACCCAGTCCCACGCGGTATTCCAGATGGGATCGCCCGTTTCCTGTGTCATTCGTGAAGCTGTTCGCGTTGTCCGCCGAGGCCGGGGCTGTCGTCACTGTTGAACGGACCCGGCCGGTCCAGCGCGCATTCTCGCGGGAAACGGGCGCGATCCCGCTGCGTAGAAGCCGCAGCTAGTGTGTATCGCTCTCGAGCAGCAGGTGGCCGCACGACTTGATCGCGTTGCCGGCCTCGGCGATCAGTCCGTTTACGAGACCCAGCGCGCAGCCCAGGCGCGTCGCGATCTCGCGCTGCGTGAGGCCTTCGAGACGGTAGAGCTCGAACACCAACCGCGTGCGGGGCGAGAGGCCGGCCAGAACCTTGTCGATGGCGGTGATCACCTGGCGTTCGCACATCATGCGGTCGGGCGTCGAAGCGGTTGTCGGCATATCGAGCAGTTCCACGTCCACATCGAAGGTGCGATAGCTGGCCTCGACGCGGTGGCGGCGGCAGTAGTCCAGCGCCATGTTGCGCACCACCTGGCAGCAGTAGCCGATGGGGCGGTCGGCCTGGCGGACGCAGGGGCCGTCGGCGATCTTCAGGTAAGCGTCCTGCACGACGTCGTCGGCCAGGTCCGCCGTGTTGACGATCTTCCGGGCGACCCGCCAGAGCTGCGCCCGATGGGCAATGAAAACCTCTGCGAGCGAAGGCTCGGACGAATGCGGCAACGGCATGTTCAACACCTCTTCCTCCAGTTCCAGTGAGCGAGCCGAGACGGGCCGCAGGTCCGATTTACTACTTTCGATGCACAAATCGAAATAAGAATCATTGCTATTTATAGACGGATTTTGAGGCATTTCCATGACCCTTCCGGATCGACACTCAAACAAACGACATGAGGAGCCCCGAGAAAATCCGCCGCGGCGGATCAGGTGACCGAGCGATCCGCGAGAGAACGCGGAACCCGGCACAGGGGGTCGCGATAATAGCCGACTTCGCTTCGTGCAACCATTTGAAAAAACAAGATTGCGACGCAGCGCTGCTGCCCACCATGCATCGCGCTGCCCCCCTTCTCCCTTTGCCTGCGGGCGACATCCATCTCTGGTTCTGCCCCCATGGCGAGTCCGGCGATCCCGCGCTCGACGCTTCATATCGCGCACTGTTGACACCGCAGGAGCTGCAACAGAAAGATCGTTTCCACTTCGCACGCGACCGGCATCGCTACCTGCTGACCCGGGTGCTGGTGCGCACGATCCTCTCGCGCTATGCACCGGTCGATCCGCACCACTGGCGCTTCGCCAGCGGCACCTTCGGCCGTCCCCGCATCGATGACGGCTCGGCCATTGAAGAAACACGCGGCCTGGACTTCAACCTGAGCCACACCGCCGGCCTCATCGTGCTGGCGATTGCCCGCGACATCGAGCTGGGTGTCGACGTCGAGAACATCCGCCGCCCCGCCGTGCTCGACGCCGTCGATCACTTCTTCGCACCGGCCGAGGCCAGGTCGCTCGGCGCATTGCCGGCCGCCTCGCAGCCGCATCGCTTCTTCGAGCTGTGGACCTTGAAGGAGAGCTACATCAAGGCGCGCGGCATGGGCTTGCAGATACCGCTCGACAGTTTCGCTTTTGCGCTGGACAACCCCGGCGACGTCGGGTTCGCGCTCGCCGATCCGCATGGCAACGCCGCATGGCACTTCCAGCAACTGCAGCCCACGCCCGACCACATGGTGGCCGTCTGCACCTCCGTCGACGCGCGAATCGTGTGCCACGAGACGGCGCCGCTGCAATGGGAGCGCGTGGTGGAAGTCCGCCCGACGCGCGCATCTAGAATTCCGCCCCTTTCCCCGATCCCTCCCTCATGAACATCGTCGTCAACGAAGAACTCAAAGCCTATATCGATCCCATGTCTCCGGAGGAATACGCGGCGCTGGAACGCAGCATCCTCACCGAGGGCTGCCGCGATGCGCTCGTGCTGTGGGGCGAGGTGCTGGTGGATGGCCACAACCGCTACGGCATCTGCCAGAAGCACGGCCTGCCGTTCCAGACGGTGCAGAACACGCGCTTCAAGGCGATCGAGGATGTGCACCTCTGGATGATCGATCAGCACCTCGGCCGGCGCAGCATCTCGGACTACCAGCGCGGCGTGCTGGCGCTTCGAAAGAAAGTCATCGTCGACGATCAGCGCTCCCGCGCGCTGTCGGAAACCCCGTCATCTGACGACCCGCCTTTCGATGTCGACACGCCCGCCGGCGAATCCTCCGCCGACAACGCCAACGCCCTGCCGCCGCCCGCGCCGCTGAACAGCCGCGAATCCATCGCCAAGGCCGCGCGCCTGAGCAGCAGCCAGGTCGTGATGATCGAAAAGATCCAGAAGCAAGCTGCGCCCGAACTGGTCGCTGCGGTGAAATCGGGGGTGATCTCGATCAACACCGCCGCAGCCGTGGCCAGCCTGCCCGCCGAAGAACAAGTCACTGCCGCAAATGCGGGCAAGGACGAACTCAAGCAGGCCGCCAAGCGCGTGCGCGAAGCCAAGCGCAAGCCGCGCGAAGAATCGCCCGAGTCCACATCGGACGATCAGGCGGCCAAGCCCGATGCGGTCGAAGCACTAGAGCAACGCGTGGCCGAACTCACGCGCGAGAACGACGCCCTGCGCAGACAGGTCGCCGATCTGCAGGCGCAACTGGCGGCGCAACTGGCCGATTGACGGCGGGGCGCAGGCCCCGCGCCAGCGCCCGTCTTACAGCTGGATCTCGGTGATCTTCGCGCCCGACAGCGAGACGCCCGCTTCCAACCCCACGTTGGTCAGCACGAAGCCCACCACGGGCTGCCGGATCGTGTTGGTATCGATGCTGCCGTTGGCGCCGATGGTGGCAAGCGCCACCGTGGCGTCGGCGCCGGCCGTCCAGCCCTTGCTGCTGCGGAATTTGTCGAGCGCCGCCTGCGTGGTGAACAGGTAGATCACGGCCTTCGACTGCGCGCCGGCCTGGAAGCCCACCGAGCCTGCGGTGGTGCTGTAGTACGACTGCGTGCGGCCATTCACGCGCAATGCGCCGCGTCCGTATTCGGCGCCGACGCCCAGGCTGGCCCCGACCACGGCCGGGAACACCAGCACGCCGCTCGACTTGGAGACCAGTTCGCGCGATCCCTTCACCGAGTCGTACAGCTTGGACAGCGAGGCATCGACCTGTGCATCGATCGACGTGCGCGAGGTTGCGCTGCTGCCCTGGTCCTGCGGGCGCGTCGTGGTGCATCCGACGAAGGCAAGGCTGCACGCTGCAACGACGGACGAGAGCGCGAGCGTGCGGAGGTTCATGGTGCTCATGATGGATTCCTTTGCAAAAAGAACATGGATCGGCAGGAAAGCTCTCTGCCTGCAGCGGCAGATCGAGCCATGCTACGGCCGCCAAAACACGAGAAATCCGACGTGGGAATCCCGCCTACGCGAAGTCAGGCCGCGTGCCTGCGCTGGCGTTGGCGACGGGCGAAAGCGGGGTTCTGGAACCCGGTTTTGCACCGCAGCATCGATGGAGGAAACGCAATGTTGGGGCAATGCTGATTCATAGCATCGCAGCGGAACCCACCACAACCCACACGTACTTCGATGACCTCCGAGACTGTCCGTACGTTGCCTTTGCCGCCGGTGCGCATTGGCCCTCTCATTGCCCGCCTTTCACTGCCTGACGCATTGCGCGGCTTCGGCCTGTTCGGCGTGCTGATGGTCCACCTGCTCGGTCTCCTCCCCGGCCATGCGGTGGCCGGCCTGCTGGTGCTGATGGTCGCGAGCTTGTGGACCGGCCACGCCGCCGTGCTGCGCGAATCGGTGGCGCATCGCCGCTTCTGGCAACGCCTCCTGTACGCGGGTTTTGCCGTGAACCTGATCGCCGTGGTCGGTGCGTCCATTGCCCCTACGCTGCGCGATGTCGCGCTGCTCGCGCAAGGCGCGTTCTTCGCGGCCGCCTTCGTTCTCCTGTTCCAGCGAGCCTCATGGCGACGCTGGCTGCTGAAGCTGGCGCCCGCTGGCCGGATGGCGCTGACGAACGGCCTCGCGCAAGCGCTGCTCACTCTGTGCATCCTGCACGGCACCGGCCTCCACCTCGATCCTGTGAGCCTCGTGGTCTTCGGCATCGCGATCTTCGCGCTGCAGGCGGCCTCCAGTTGCTGGTGGCTGGCGCGCTACAACGCGGGTCCCGCCGAATGGTTGTGCCACAGCCTGGTCTCGGGCAAGCCGCAGCCCATGCGACGCCACACCGCAGGCCCCGATCCCCGACGCGCCAAGGGGCTACCTCAACGAATCGATCGACCGAGGCCGTCTCTGCTCAGGGAACGACCGTGATGCGGTCGGTCGCCGGCGGCGCGAGCGGGCTGTTCGCCTTGATGTAGGCCTCCAGCGCGTCCACGTCCTGATCGCCGCCGAGCACGTCGGTGCCCTGGTTGAACACGGTGAAGTTGTCGCCGCCGGTGGCCAGGAAGCTGTTCATCGTGACGCGGTAGTTCGCCGCCGGATCGATGGCCGTGCCATTGAGCGCCATGTTGCTGATGCGCGAGCCGCCGGGCGCCGAAGCGCTGAACGCGTAGGTCAGGCCGCGCGAGGGCAGCAGCACCTTCGGCGCGGCTACGGTGTTGGAGCCGCTGTTGAACTGCTGCTCGAGCACCGCCTTGATCTGCGCGCCCGTCATCGTCTTCACTACCAGGCTGTTGCCGAAGGGCTGCACCGCGAAGATCTGGCCGTAGGTCACGTTGCCGCCGGGCGCGGGCGCGAGGTCGGCGCGCACGCCGCCCGGGTTCATGAAGGCGATCTGCGCGGCGCCCTTGCCAGCCGGGCTGGTCGCGGCGAGCTGCGCGTCGGCGATCAGGTTGCCGAGCACGCTTTCCTTCGATGGTTCCACCTGCGCGCGCGTCGCGGTGGTCGTGAGCGAGCCCACCACGCGCTGCACCAGCGGCCCGGCGATCGCGAGGTACTGGCTGATGAGCGCGGCCACCTCCTGGTTCTTGCCGAACACGGGGTACTGGTCGGTCAGCGCGATGGTGTTGGCGCCGCTGGTGTAGGCCTCGCCCTGCACGATCACGTTGTCGGCCGCCTTGGCCGTCACCTTGCGGGTGCGGGTGTCGATGGTGAGATTGATGTCGGTCAGCAGCGTGCCGTACTGGCCCGCGCTCGTCAGCAGGAAAGGCTTGGCCGGATTGGTCTTGCCGTAGTCGCAGACGTACGAGCGGTGCGTGTGACCCGAGATCACCACGTCGACTGCCGTATCGAGCTTGTTCAGGATCGGCAGGATGTCGCCGCTCAGGCCGGCGCAACTCTTGTCGTTGTAGCCGACGGTGGTGGTGCCGCCTTCGTGGATCACCACGACGATGGCGTCCGCGCCCTGTGCCTTCAGTTGCGGGATCAGCGCATTCGCCGTGTCGGCTTCGTCCTTGAAGCTCAGGCCCGCAACGCCGGCGGGCGTCACGATGTTGGGCGTGCCCTTCAGCGTCATGCCGATGAAGGCGACCTTCACCGTGGCGCCGTCCTTGGTGAAGCTCTTCATGCCGGTCGCGGGGAACAGCGTGTTGCCGTCGGTCTTCACCGTGTTGGCCGCGAGAAAGCCGAAGTTCGCGCCCGGGAAGGCCTTGTTCACGCGGCAGGGTTCGAGCGCGGTGTTCTTTGCGCAGCCGCCGTTCTTCATGCGCAGCAGTTCGGTCTGGCCCTTGTCGAATTCGTGGTTGCCGACGGCGTTGAAGTCGATCTTCATCGCGTTCACGGCCTCGATGGTCGACTCGTCGAGGAACAGCGCCGACACCAGCGGCGAGGCGCCGATCATGTCGCCGGCCGACACCACCGCGTTGTTCTCGTTCTTCGCCTTGAGCGATGCAACGGCCGAAGCCAAGTAGGCCGCGCCGCCGGCGGGCACCGGCACCGTGCCGCCACCGGTGGCGGGTGCGGTGATCGAGAGCTTGGGCGGCTCGAGGTTGCCGTGCAGGTCGTTGAAGGCGATGAGCTTCACGTCGATGCTGCCGGGCGCGGGGGGAGGCGCCGGTGCGGGCGGGGGCGCCGGCGGGAGAAAGGGAAAGAAATTGCCCGAACTGCCACTGCCGCCGCAAGCGGACAAGGTGGCCAGGACGACACCCGCCAGCGCGAGATGTTTCAGCGATGCATGCATGGATCTTCTCCTCCATATTGGAATGCAGCGCATGCTGGCCACGCGACATGACGGCGGCGTGACCATCCCTTGCCCGCGCGGGGGCTCAGGGCAGCGCTACCAGTTCGATCGAAACCTCTGGACCGAATGCGGTGCGCAGCAGAGCGCGAGCCCTGGCGCTGCGCTCGTCGGTGAGCGACTGCACAGCCAGCCATCCGTCTTTCGCCCGCCGCTGCAGGTGCCAGCCTTCCTGTCCGAGGCGGATGAGTTCAGCGAGCGCTGCGGCGTCCGCCACCGGCAGCGCGGAGGGCACGATGTCGAGCCAGTCCACCACCTGGTCGGCCTCGCCACCGAGCCGTGCGGCAGCGCCCTCGGCCAGCGCGCGCTGCGTGGCCACGTCCCTCACCGTGCCCTGCAGGATGATGCCGTTGCCGTGCCAGCGGATCTCGAGCGGCGGGCCTTCCGCTGACCTGGTATTTGCCGTGAGATGCCATGCAACGGCCAACGCCATCAGGCAGGCAACCGCCAATGCGATGAGGAAGGGTCGCAGGTGAAGACGGCGTTGTGGTTCCAAGGCCGCGAGCGTGCCACGCGCAACGTGACACGGCTGTGACCGCCGCCCCGTCGCATGTAGACTGATTCGATGACCCCCGAAGCCGTACTCGCCCACTACGACAAGGCCGCGTTGTGGCCTGCGGACCGCTCCACCCTCGGCCGCACCGACGTTGCCGCCGCCTACCAGGACGCGCTCGCGCTGCGTGCCCTGCGGCTGGAACGCGGCGAGCGCCCGGTCGGCTACAAGATCGGCTTCACCAACCGCACGATCTGGCAGCGCTACGGCGTGTTCGGGCCGATCTGGGGTCCGGTATGGAACACGACGCTCACGCGCTGCGACGGACATGGAACCGTGGACCTCGCCGGAACCGTCCAGCCCC
Organism: Variovorax sp. ZS18.2.2; assembly: GCF_024701975.1. Taxonomy (GTDB): domain Bacteria; phylum Pseudomonadota; class Gammaproteobacteria; order Burkholderiales; family Burkholderiaceae_C; genus Variovorax. Next base: position 102,719 of record NZ_JANLNM010000002.1, on the reverse strand, counting down.
GGATCGAGCCTGAGATCGTCTTCGGCATCGCCGCGACCCCACCGCGCGATGCAACGCTGGAGCAGGTCTTCGGCTGCGTCGAGTGGCTGGCACCGGGCTTCGAGATCGTGCAGTCTCACTGCGACTGGAAATTCACCGCCGCGGAAACCGTGGCCGATGGCGCGCTGCATGCACGCCTGCTGGTCGGCCGCGAAACGCCCGTTCGCAAGTTCGCGAATACGGGCGCCGAGCTCGACGACAAGCTGGCGGCCACCCGCCTCAGACTGTTCAAGGGCGATGCGGCCATCGACGAAGGCACCAGCGTCAACGTGCTCGACGGCCCGCTGCATGCGCTCCGCCATTTCGTGCAGGAGCTGCAGAACTGCCCGGGTGCGCCGACGCTGCAACCCGGCGACGTGATCACCACCGGCACATGGACCGACGCCTGGCCCATCGTGCCCGGCGAAACCTGGCGTGCCGAGTTCGAAGCGCCGTTCGATTCGCTGGCAATCACCCTGCGCTGAACGGACCGATGCGGCCCGACCTCGACTCCCTCGCGCTCTTCCTGAGCGCCCTCGAATCCGGCAGCCTGTCGAAGGCCGCCGAGGAGCACCACATGGTGCTGTCGGCCGCGAGCCGCCGCATCCGCATCCTCGAGACCGAGTTCGGCGTGCCGCTCTTCCAGCGCACCTCCAAGGGCGTGACCGTGACTGGCGCAGGCGAGTCGCTGGCCATCCATGCGCGGCTGATCCTGCGCGACGTCGACCGCATGCGCGCCGATCTCTCGGACTACGCGCAGGGCGCGACCGGCCGCGTGCGACTGCAGGCCAATGCCTCGGCCATGGGGCAGTTCCTGCCCGACGACGTGGCGAGCTTCCGCCGCAGCTACCCGGAGATCCGCGTCGATGTGGAGGAGCACCGCAGCGTGTGGATCGTGCAGGCGATCCGCGACCGGCAGGCCGACGTCGGCGTGATCACCGGCGACACCGCAGACACCACGCTCAACTTCATTCCGTACCGCATGGACAGGCTGGTGGCCATCGTCCACCGCAAGCACCCGTACCGCAATCGCGAGGTGTCGTTCGCGGAGCTGCTCGACTTCGATTTCGTGGGCCTGGAGAACGACTCGGCCATCGCCCGCACCATCGAGGATGCGGCGGTCGCCGCGCGCAAGGTGCTGCGCCTGCGCGTGAAGGTCAAGAGCTTCGAGGCGGTGTGCCGGATGATCGAGGCCGGCATGGGCGTGGGCATCCTGCCCGAGGGCGCGGCGGCCACCTACCGCAAGGAAATGGGCCTGCGCTTTTTGAACCTTTCCGACGCGTGGGCGTCGCGCCGCATGTACCTCTGCACGCGGCAGGAGACGCTGACGTTTCCGCAGCGCCGCCTGGTCGATCATTTGCTCTCGCGCTACGTGCCGTAGCGGCAGGTGAGGCGAGGCGCAGCGCCTTACTTCTTCAGCGCTTCCACCAGGTCGAGCACCATGCGGTCGGGGCCGAAGGTGTCGATGCCGTAGGTCAACAGCGTCTCGACGGCCTGCGCGATGCCGTGGCTGGCCGACGATTGCTGCGCCATGTCGTTGTAGTAGCCCAGGTCCTTCTTGGCATTGGCCATCGAGAACTTCAGCGAGTCGGTGCTGCCGGTCAGGAGCTTGGGCTTGACGCGTTCCAGCGCCACACCGTTGCCACCGCCCTTGGCCAGCACATCGACGAACACATCGGGCGCCACGCCGGCGCGCTCCGCGCAGGCGGCCGCTTCGCACAGCAGCGCGACGGTGCCGAGCGACACGAAGTTATGCAGCAGCTTCATCGCATGGCCCGCACCGATGCCGCCCACATGCGTGATGTTCTCGGCAAAGCAGCGCAGGAGCGGCAGGCACGAGGCCAGCACCTCGGCGTCGCCGCCCACCAGCAGGTTGAGCCGGCCTTCGGCGGCTTCCTTGGCGGTGCGCGTCATCGGCGCGTCGAGGAACTTGCCGCCCTTGGCCTGCACGGCTTGCGCGACCTTGGTCGTGGAGTCGGGCACGGCGGTCGAGCAATCGATCACCACGGTGCCGGGGCGCAGGCTGGCGAGCGCGCCCCCCTTTCCATCCTTGCCGAGCATCACGGCCTCGACCTGCGGCGTGCCGGTGACGCAGAGGATCAGCACATCGACCTCCGCAGCCAGTGCCGTCACGTCCGACACCGCCGTGGCGCCGGCCGCGAGCAGCGCGCCGACGGGCTGGTTGCCGGGGTGGTCGAGGATGGTCAGCCGGTGGCCGTGCTTGACGATGTTCTGCGCAATGCCGCTGCCCATCAGGCCGACGCCGACCAGGCCGACGCGGCGGGGCTCTTGTGCTTCTTGTGTGTTCGTGTTCATGGGTTCACCCGTGCTTGATGGCGATGGTCTTGAGGGTCGTGAAGCCTAGCAGGGCTTCGAAACCCTTCTCGCGGCCGAAGCCACTCGACTTGACGCCGCCGAAGGGCAATTCCACGCCGCCCGCCGCACCGTAGTTGTTGATGAAGACCTGACCGCAGTGCAGCTTGTTCGCCACGCGCAGCTGCCGTGCGCCGTCGCGGGTCCAGACGCCGGCCACCAGGCCGAAGTCGGTGCCGTTCGCGAGCCTGATCGCCTCGGCCTCGTCGGCGAAGGGCATCACGGCCAGCACGGGGCCGAAGACTTCGCGCTGCGCAAGCTCGCTGTCCGCGGGCACATCGCGGAACAACACAGCTTCCTGGTAGTAACCATTTGCAGACGCGTTCGAAGACACCGTGCCGCGCGCCGCCACCTTCACGCCATTCGCCTCGGCGGTCGCGACCATGTCGCGCACCTGGCGGAACTGCTTTTCGTTGATCAGCGGACCCATGTCCAGATCGTCGGCAGGCGGACCCGAGAGCACGGCCGAGAAGCGCTCGGCCAGTCGCTTCACGACTTCTTCGTACACCGATTGCTCGACCAGCACGCGACTGCCCGCCGAACAGGTCTGGCCGGCGTTCTGGATGATCGCGTTGAGCAGCACGGGCACGGCCGCATCGAGGTCGGCATCGGCGAACACGAGCTGCGGTGATTTGCCGCCCAACTCCAGCGTGACGGGGCAATGCCGCTCGGCCGCCGCGAGGCCGACGCTGCGTCCTGTGACAGTCGAACCGGTGAACGAGATGTGGTCGATGCCCGGATGCGCGCACAACGCCGCGCCCGCCTCCCTGCCGTAGCCCGTCACCACATTCAGCGCGCCGGCGGGAAAGCCCACCTCGGTCGCGATCTCCGCCAGGCGCAGCAGCGAGAGGCTCGCGTCCTCGGCCGGCTTGACCACACAGGCGTTGCCAGCCGCAAGCGAAGCACCCACGCTGCGGCCCGCGATCTGCATCGGGTAGTTCCAGGGAATGATGTGCCCGGTCACGCCGTGCGGCATGCGCACCGTCAGCACCGTGTAGCCGCGCTCGTAGGGCAGCGTGTCGCCGTGCAGCTTGTCGCAAGCGCCGGCGTAGTACTCGAAGTAGCGCGCGAGCGCGGTCGCGTCATTGCGCGCCACGCGCAGCGCCTTGCCGGTGTCGCGCGCTTCGAGCTGGGCGAGTTCCTCGTGGTGCTGCATCACTGCGGCGCCGAGCCTGGCCAGCAGGCGGCCGCGTTCGAGCGCGGTCATCGCACCCCAGGGGCCGTCGAAGTTCTCGCCCATGGCCTTGCGTGCGGCGCGGACTGCGGCGTCCACATCCGCCGCATTGCCGCGTGCGATCTCGCCGAAGCGCTGTCCGTCGCTCGGGTCGATCACGGCGATGGTTTCGGTGCCGAGCGAGGCCACGCGGCCGCCGTCGATGTAATGGGTTGCTGTCATTTCTTGTCTCCTCTTGGCAGGCGGATCACTGAAGTTCGGGCCAGGGCTTCTGCGCATCGCGGATCAGCTCGAAGGCGCGGCTGAACTGCAGCACGCCCAGGTCGTCGAAGCGCCGGCCCGCGACCTGCAGCCCGATGGGCAGGCCCGCATCCGAATAACCGCAGTTGACCGACGACGCCGGCTGCTCCGACATGTTGTAGGGCACCGTGAAGCCGATGTGCTCCAGCGAGCGCAGCGGATCGTTCGTCGGCGAGGCATGTTCCGCGGGCGCGGGCATGTTGGGCGACACCGGCGAGATCACGAAATCGAAGCCCACGGTCGCCGCGATGGTGGCGGCACGCGTGGCGACGAACTGGCTGTAGGCGTCGAAGATGTGCTCGCCCGAGAAGCCGGCCGCGCTCTCGGCCCAGGCATCGATGTAGGGCAGCATCTTCGCGCGGCGCTCGGGCGCCATGGCGCGCAGGTCGCCGAGCGAGCGCATGCGCCAGAAGTGGTCCATGCCCTGCAGCATCTTCGGGGTCATGAAGGGCTTCATCTCCTCGACGTGGGCGCCGGCCGCTTCGATCTTCTTCGCGGCAGCGAGCACCGCGTCGCGGATCTGCGGATCGAGCGGCAGGCCGCAGCCCGCGTCCATCAAGAGGCCCACGCGCTTGCCGGCGAGGAAGGACGCATCCACGTCGAAGGCCAGCCAGTCGATGACGGGCGGTGGCAGTTCGGAATAGTCGCGGCTGTCGGGCTGGGCGACGGACTGCATCATCAGCGCGGCGTCTTCCACCGTGCGCGTCATCGGCCCGGCGCAGCGACCCATGTAAGGCGTGCTCAGCGGGATGCGGCCGAAGCTGGGCTTGAGCGTGAAGATGCCGCACCAGCTTGCGGGCAGGCGCAGCGAGCCGCCGATGTCGGTGCCCGCATGCAGCGGACCATAGCCCGCGGCGGCGGCCGCGCCTGCCCCCGCGCTGGAGCCGCCGGGCGTGCGCGACAGGTCCCACGGGTTGCGCGAGAGTTCATGAAAGGTCGAGAGGCCGGACGACAGCATGCCGACGTCGGGCATCGTGGTCTTGGCGACGAGCACGGTGCCGTCTTGCTTCAGACGGGCCGCCGGCGGCGAATCGTCCACGACGGGCACGAGGTCGTAGGCCGCGGTGCCCAGCGGCATCGGATCGCCGGCGGTCGCGAGGTTGTCCTTGATCGTCACGGGCACGCCGTCGAGCGCACCGCGCGGTGTGCCGGCCCGCCAGCGCGCTTCAGAGGCGCGGGCCTGCTCCAGCGCAAGCTCGGGACGGAAGAGCCAGGTCGCGTGCAGCTTCGGCTCCAGCGCCGCGATGCGCTCGTTGACCGCGCGCACCACCTCGACCGGCGAGAGTTCCTTGCTGCGGTAGGCCGCGCCGAGTTCGGCTGCGCTGAGGGAATGCAGGGGCTTGGTCATGGCATCAGCTCCAGGAGATGGCGGCGAGATCGTTCACCACGATCGGCATGCTGGCCCACAGGCCCTTGACCTCCTTGCGCGCGATGGTGGGAAACACCGCCTGGTAAAGAAAGCCGTTGACCGCGTCGGTCGCCAGTTGCTTCTGCGCTTCGGCCAGCAGGTCGGCCCGGCGTTTCTTGTTCTCTTCGTTCTGGATCGCGACGAACATGTCGCGGAACTTCTTCGAGTCGTAGCCCCAGTAGTAGTCGGGCTCGGTGTACTTCACCAGGTCGAAGGGCTCCACATGCGCGACCATCGTCAGGTCGAAGTCGTGGGCGCCGCCGAAGGTGCCGCTGAGCCATTGCGCCCACTCGACGTTCTGGAACTTCACGTTGATGCCGATCTGTGCCAGCTGCGCGGCGATCATCTCGCCGCCCTGCCGTGCGTACGAAGGCGGCGGCAGCGTGAGGCGCAGTTCGAGCGGTGTCTTCACACCGGCTTCGGCGAGCAGGCGCTTGGCCTTCTCGATGTCGTAGGGGTTCATCGCGGTCGTGTCGATGAAGCCCGGCGCGCCCATCGCGTAGTGGCTGCCGATGGGCTTGCCGAAGCCATCCGCCGCGCCCTGGATGATCGTGTTGCGGTCCAGCGCCGCCAGGATCGCGCGGCGCACGCGCACGTCGTCGAGCGGCTTCTTGCGGTTGTTGATGGTGAGGATCACCTTGCCGCGCGTGCCCACCTCCAGCACCTGGAAGCGCGGGTTGCCCTTGAACTGCGCGACCGAGCGGGTACCCGCGCGCGGGAAGATGTCGATGTCGTTGGCCATCAGCGCCGCGGTCTGCGCGGCGGTGTCGGACATGAAGCGGAAAACGAATTTCTCGATCTTCGCGAGGCCCGGGTCGCGGTAGGTCGGCGACTTCACCAACGTGCACGAGGCGCCGCGCTGCCAGGCGGCGAGCTTGTAGGGACCGGTGCCGACAGGCGCGGTCGCATTGGTCTCGGCGCTCTTGGGCTCGACGATGCAGGCCGTGGACTGCCCGAGCATGAACGGCAGGTCGGGGTTCGACAGCGTACTGTTGACGCCCACCGTGTACTCGTCGAGCACCACGGTGCCGATCTCGCTGAAGAAGCGCTTGTCCTTGTTCGTGCTCTTGGCGCCGCCTGCGCGGTCGAACGAGAACTTGACCGTGCCGGCGTTGAAGGGCTGCCCGTTCTCGAAGCGCACGCCCTTGCGCAGCTTGAAGACGAAGGTCTTCATGTCGGGCGACGATGACCAGCTCTCGGCGAGCATCGGCGTGACCGAACCATCGGCGTTGACTTTGGTGAGCGTCTCGAAGATGTTGTATTGCGTGATCTCGGCAATGGCCGACGCGGCACCGGCCGTCGGGTCCAGGCCTGGCGGTTCCAGCGGCATGCCGATGTTCAACGTGTTCTTGCCCGTCTGCGCTTGCGCGAGCGGGAGAAAGGCGCCCGGGATCGCCGCGGCCATGGCGGTGCCCATGAGGGTGCGTCGCTTCAACATTCGATATCTCTCCAGAAGTAAGGGGATGACCCGAGCGGCTCAGGCCGCGGGCGTCTGCAAAACGGCGGACAGCAGCGTCCGCGTGTAGGGGTGCTGCGCGTGGCGGAACAGGTGGCCCGGCGCGCCCTGCTCCACGATCTGGCCCTTGAAGACCACGGCGACGTCGTCGCACAGGTGGTTGACCACAGCGAGGTCGTGGCTGATGAGCAGGTAGCTGATGCCGAACTGCTGCTGCAGGTCCTGCATGAGGTTGAGCACCTGCGCCTGCACCGACACGTCGAGCGCGCTGACGGGCTCGTCGGCGACGATGAGTTTGGGGCGCGTGATGAGCGCGCGTGCGATGGCGATGCGTTGTCTTTGCCCGCCCGAGAACTCGTGCGGGTACTTGTCCATGTCGGTGGTGCGCAAGCCGACTGCGGCGAGCGATTCAGCGGCGCGTTCGCGTTGTTCTTTTCGCGATGCTTCGGCCAAGGCCTCGAGCGGCTCCGCGACGATGCGTGCGACGGTCTGGCGCGGATCGAGCGAGCCGTACGGGTCTTGAAAGACCATCTGAAAATCGCGGCGTGCGGTGCGCAGTTCACTCCTGGGCAACGTGTGCAGATCACGCCCGAGCAACTTCACGCTGCCAGAGGTGGGCGTGTCGAGCGCCATCACGAGACGCGCAATGGTCGACTTTCCCGAGCCCGATTCGCCGACGATGCCGAGGCTGCGGCCGGCTTCGACCTTGAAGCTCACGCCGTTGAGTGCCTTGACAGTCGGCGGCGGTGCGAAGAGTTTTTCGCGCGGCAGGTCGTAGTGCCGCACGAGGTCGGTCACCTGCAGCAGCGGTTGGGCTTTGGCGGACTGGCTCATGCAGCAACAGCGCTTTGCGCGGCGATGTCTTCGAGACGCAGGCAGCGCACGGCATGGCCGCTCGGCTTCACGGCCAGCGGTGGCTTCGTGGTGTAGCAAACATCGGCCGTGAAGCTGCAACGCCCTGCAAAGGCGCAGCCTCGCGGCAAGTCCACCAACTCTGGCACGCTGCCGCGGATGGTGGCCAGCCGGCCGGTGCGCGGTGCACCGAGCACCGGCCGCGCCGCGAACAGTCCCCGCGTGTAGGGATGCGCACGCTCGGCGAACACGGCCTGGGTCGGGCCGCTCTCGACCATGCTGCCGCCATACATCACGAGCATGCGCTGCACGCTGTTGGCAATCACGCCGAGGTCGTGCGAGATCAGGATCAGCGCCATGCCCATCTCGGCGACCAGGCTCTGGATCAGGTCCAGCACCTGCTTCTGGATGGTCACGTCGAGCGCGGTGGTGGGCTCGTCGGCAATCAGCAGGTCGGGGCCGCAGGCGAGCGCCATCGCGATACCGATGCGCTGGCGCTGCCCGCCCGAGAACTGGTGCGGGTACGCATCGAGCCGAGAGGCGGCATCGGGAATGCCCACGCGCTCCAGCAGGCCCAGCGCCTCCTTTCGCGCCTCGGCCTTGGAGAGCCCGCGATGCAGCCGCAGCGGCTCGCCGACCTGGCGTGCGATGGTGTGCACCGGGTTCAGCGCCGTCATTGGCTCCTGGAAGATCATGCCGATGCGGTTGCCGCGGATCTGGCACATCGCCTTTTCGGGCAGTCCGACGAGCTCCTGCCCGTCCAGCCGGATGCTGCCGCTGACCTTCGCGGTCGAGGGCAGAAGCCCCATGAGCGACATCACGGTAATCGACTTGCCGCAGCCCGACTCGCCCACGATGCCCAGCGTTTCGCCGCGCTCGAGCGAGAAGGAAATTCCGCGAACCGCTTCGGCCGGGCCGCGCTGGGTCTGCAGGCCGATGTGGAGGTCGTTGACTTCGAGAAGGGGCATGGTTCAGCGGGCTCGTGCAAGGCGCGGGTCGAGCAGGTCGCGCAAACCGTCGCCGAGCAGGTTGAGGCCCAGCACCGCCAGCGCGATTGCCATGCCGGGGAACACCGCCAGCAGCGGCTGCTGGAACATGAGCGTCTGCGCTTCGCTGAGCATGCGGCCCCACGAAGGCTGCGGCGGCTGCGTGCCGAGGCCGAGGTACGAGAGCGCCGCTTCGGCAAGAATCGCGATCGCGAAGCGGATGGTGATCTGCACGATCAGCACGGCCGAGATGTTCGGCAGCACATGCTGCATCGTGATCGAGAACGAGCCCTTGCCGCAGGCCCGCGCGGCGGCGATGTACTCGCGTGACCAGATCGCATTGGCCGAGGCGCGCGTGATGCGTGCGAAGGTGGGGATGTTGTAGATGCCGATCGCGACGATCGCGTTGACGATGCCGGCGCCGAACACCGCGGTCATCATGATGGCCGAGAGGATCGCCGGGAACGCCAGCGAGAAGTCGGCGAAACGCATGATCGCCTCTTCGACCCATCCGCGTCGTGCTGCAGCCAGCAGGCCGAGCGCGGTGCCGACCACGAGGCCGATGCCCACGGCGATCACGCCCACGAGGATGGAAGCGCGTGCCCCCACCAGCAACAGCGAAGCCACGTCGCGCCCGAAGGCGTCGGTGCCGAGCCAGTGCGCGGCCGAGGGCGCCTGCATCTTGCTGGCCATGTCCATCTCGTAGGGCGACCACGGGGTCCACACGAACGACACGAGCGCGGCCAGGAGCAGCAGCAGCGCAAGGACGGCACCGATGACGAAGCTGCGATGGTGCCGTGCGCGGCGCCAGAATCCTGGCACGGTGAGTGCAGCTGCGCTGGGAACCGCAGGAGCGGCGATGGTGTTCATATGTCGCTCGCCTTGATGCGCGGGTCGATCACGGCATAGAGCACGTCGACCACGAAGTTCACGATGACGACAAGCGCCGCGAGCAGCATCACGCAGTTGCGCACGACGACCAGGTCGCGGTTGCTGATGGCCTGGAAGATCAGCCGGCCGAGGCCGGGCAGGTAGAACACGTTCTCGATCACGATCGTGCCCGCGAGCAGTTCGGAGAACTGCATGCCCATCACGGTGATGACGGGAATCATCGCGTTGCGCAGCACGTGCAGCCACAGCACAGCGCGTTGCGACACGCCCTTGGCGCGCGCGGTGCGCACGAAGTCCTCGCGCATCACTTCGAGCACGGCCGAACGCGTAATGCGCGCAAGGATCGCGGCCTGCACCACCGCGAGAGACAGCGCCGGCAGCAGCAGCGATTTCATGCCGCCCAGCACGCCCTCGCCCCATCCGTCGAAGCCGCCCGCGGAGAACCACTGCAGCTTCACCGAGAACACCAGGATCAAGAGAATCGCGAACCAGAAATTCGGAATCGCGATGCCCACCTGCGTCATGCCCATCAGGCCCACGTCGCCCATCTTGTTGTGGCGCGCCGCGGCAGTCACGCCGACGACGAGCGCGAGCACGGTGGTGAGCGTCATCGCGAGCACGGCCAGCGGCACGGTGAGCGCGAGGCGCTCGAGGATCAGGTCGAGCACCGGTGAGCCGTAGGCGTAGCTGTCGCCCAGGTTGCCGGTGAGGATGCCGCCGATCCAGTGCCAGTAGCGCGTCCATGCGGGCTGGTCGAGACCCAGCTTGGTGGCGAGCGCGGCCACCGCATCGGGCGATGCGTCGGGGCCCATGAGCATCTGCGCGGCGTTGCCGGGCAGGATCTCCAGGACCAGGAACACGATGACCGACGCGCCGATCAGCGTGCCGACCAGCGTTGCCAGGCGCTTGAGCAGGAAGAGGCCCATCTATCGGTCTCGGTGCTTCGTGCGGAGCCGGGCTGTCATCCGATGCAACTGGCGATGGCGCGACCCACGTCGACCGTGTTCGCCGTGCCGCCCATGTCGCGCGTGCGCGGACCTTCGCTCAGCACGGTCTCGATGGCAGCGAGCACGGCCGCCGAAGCCTGCGCATACACAGGGTCGCCGTTGCCCAAGTGGTCGAGCATCAGCGCGGCCGACCAGATCTGGCCGATCGGATTGGCGATGCCCTTGCCCGCGATGTCCGGTGCCGAACCGTGCACCGGCTCGAACAGCGACGGGAACGCGCGCTCGGGATTCAGGTTGGCCGATGGTGCGATGCCGATGGTGCCGGTGCACGCCGGACCCAGGTCGGACAGGATGTCGCCGAAGAGGTTGGAGGCCACGACCACGTCGAACCAGTCGGGGTGCTGCACGAAGTGCGCGCACAGGATGTCGATGTGGTACTTGCTCGTGGCGATGTCGGGATGGCGCTTGGCCATCTCGGCCAGGCGCTCGTCCCAGTACGGCATGGTGATCGAGATGCCGTTCGACTTGGTCGCCGCCACGAGGTTCTTGCGCGGGCGCTTGCTCGCGAGCTCGTAGGCGTACTTGAGGATGCGGTCGACGCCGTGGCGCGTGAACACGGCCTCCTGGATCGCCATTTCGCGCGGCGTGCCTTCGAACAGGCGTCCGCCGACGGAGGTGTATTCGCCTTCGGTGTTTTCGCGCACGACGAGAAAGTCGATGTCGCCGGGCTTGCGATGCGCGAGCGGCCCGGGCACGCCGGGCATCAGGCGCACGGGGCGCAGGTTCACGTACTGGTCGAACTCGCGGCGGATCTTGATCAGGAGGCCCCACACGGCGATGTGGTCGGGCACCTTGTCGGGCGCGCCGACAGCGCCGAAGTAGATGGCGTCGTGGCCCTTGAGCCGGTCGTCCCAGTCGGCCGGCATCATGAGGCCGTGGCGCACGTAGTGGTCGGAGCCCCAGTCGAAGTGATCGAAGCTGAATTCGATGCCGAACTTGCGACTCACGGCGTCGAGCACGCGAAGGCCCTCGGGCACCACCTCGACCCCGATACCGTCACCCGGGATGACGGCGATTCTGTGTTTTCTTTGTTGCATCGAATACCTGCTTCAAGACTGTTTCGCGGGCAAGTCTAGAAGCAGGTGGCGTGCCACCAGATGGGGGTTGGCACGTACTTTGTCTTGCAATTATCAGAAGGTCTTCCAGCAGGGTTTCAAAGGGAAACGACCCTGCGCTGCAGAAAAATAACGCCATTGACTTCTATTTTGGAGAAGGGCTTGCCATGGTGCCGCGAGGCTGATCGACTGCTTCGAACCCATTGGATCGGGGCCAATGGACGCTGAGCGACCTTGCGAATGCGATGCCGTCGATGCTGGTTTTGACTAAGTAGAAAGGGGGCATCTCGCACGGCATACTCCCTCCTACAGCAATCAGAGAGCCAACCAACTATGCACATCGAGAACGCAGTCAAGTCCCAAGCCACGCCGTGGTTCATGGATGAATCAAGAATTCCGGCAAAGCTCGCGTCTCTCGAAGCCGACATCCGACCGCATGCACAGAGCATGATCGACAACGGTTTCGCCATCATCCGAGGCGGCATCGGCCAAGAGCGCTGCGAGCAGTTGATCGCACGCTTCCGGCTTTTCGCCGACGCAAATCCCGACAAGTTCCAGAAATTCCTGGACAAGGACGGCCACTACCCCCGGATCGTCAATCTGCACATTGCAATGCCCGAGCTGTTCGAGCTGTTCTCGTCCAACCGGCTGGCCTACCGCGTGCAGCAAGCCCTCTGGGACGCAACGCCTTGCCTGTACACGTCGCTCTTCTATGAGCGCGGCTCGGCCCAGCCCCCGCATCGCGACACCCCGCTATTCGCAACCCGGCCGGAGTACTTCTATTTCGGTGTGTGGACGGCCCTGGAAGATTCGACGCCGGCGAACGGCGCGCTGCAGGTCTATCGCGGCGGCCACAAGCTCCCCGAACGCGATCGCGAAAGCATCGCGATGCGGCTCTTTGGTTCGCTGGAGAACATTCCATCGATGTCGAACGACCTCTGGATGGAATATCAAGGCCAAGTCGATCAGCAGTGCAAGGATGCCGGCCTCGAACTGGAGTCGCTCTATGTGAATGCGGGTGACACGATCATCTGGCATCCGCAGCTGCCGCATGGTGGCGGCCCCATCGCCGACATGACCAAGAGCCGCTTCAGCCTGGTCATGCACACGACGCCCGTTGGCGCTCCTGTCTACCACCAGGACAGGTTTTTCAACCCGCGCGGCGATGCGCCGATCGATGCGCCGTGGCAGTACGAAAAGGCCGCTGGCGCCTATCGCGTGATTCACGACAGGGTCGACTTCGACCACAAGGAGTCGTTCGCCGTCGCGGACTTCAACGTGCCGCCTCCAGAGATCAAGATCGGCGAGGCGGCGAACAGGCCGACCTCGTTCTGGCGCCGGCTGTTCGGCTGAACCTGGCGCAGTTCAGCGCCGGCGCGTGGCCTTGAAGATGATCGGCCACATGTTGTAGTCGTCGTAGGGATTGCCATCGCGCAGGATGCCTTGGGCTGGATTGAACGCCAGCCCGAGTTCAGCGGTGGCGAAACCTGCGCGGCGCAGGTCGTCCAGCAGTTCGAGGCCGGGCTCCGCGAAGACCAATGCCCCGTTCGGGTCCATCGGGTTTCCGTGATACGCGGGTTCCTGGATGTGCCGGAGCGCGCCGTTCTCGACCACTGCGCGCACGTTGTGCTTGCGGAAGTTGAACACAGGGCAAGTGAACAGAAGCGTTCCACCGGGCTCGAGAACCCGATAGCACTCGCGCAGCGCCACCTGCATATCCGGAACGTGCTCAAGCACGTCCCCATGGAATAGATATTGGAAGGTGCGAGCCGGGTATGAAAGCTCGAGCATGTTCTCGTGGCGAACGTCGATCCCATGGGTCTGGCGGATCTCTCCAGGCTGAACATCGTCGCCGAAGTACTCGCAGCCTTCGACGAAGGGATAGCGCTCCTGCATGCGAACAAAGAGGGGCGTGACCCGCTCGAACATGAGGAAGCGTCCCGTCGGAGGGTACTTCTCGACCACGCCCATGATCATGCGCATCCGGGAATTGAGGCCGCACTCGCAAAAGAGCGCCTCTCGAAGATTGGTCCATCCGCCATCTGGTGTTTCGACCAGGTGCATGTTTGTTTCGCGGCGACAGGCAGGGCACCAGCCCTGGATCTTCTTCTCGCGGTAGGCGATCTCCTGTGCCATCTGCGCTTGACCGCGCAACTCGTCAAACCTTTGCATGGCACCGTCTACCGAGGTGAACCAGTCGATCTGCATGTGAGGCGTCTTTGTAGTGATTTCGGAAGGCGAGAGTATCGCAGCAGCCCATCGAGCCCTTGCTCGCCCGCCCCTTGGATTTCGATCAAGAAGCTCGCGACTTCGTGCAGCCATGGCTGCGAGGACTGCACAGCATCGAAGCGGGCCAGAAAGTGAAAAGCCCCTGCAACTCGTTGAATTGCAGGGGCTTCTGACTGGCGGAGTGGACGGGACTCGAACCCGCGACCCCCGGCGTGACAGGCCGGTATTCTAACCAACTGAACTACCACTCCTGGTAGACAACGTTCACTCCTTGCGGAGCCGAGTGTTGACAACTCGTGCCTGCTTCACTTGCATGAAACTGGCGACCCTACGGGGATTCGAACCCCGGTAGCCACCGTGAAAGGGTGGTGTCCTAGGCCTCTAGACGATAGGGTCAAAACCTTAGGAACCGTGCTGCGATCAGCACTTGTCTTCTTCTCGACACTTTGATGGTGGAGGTAAACGGGATCGAACCGATGACCTCTTGCATGCCATGCAAGCGCTCTCCCAGCTGAGCTATACCCCCATTTGACTTTCAGGCTCTTCTTTTCAGAATTACCCTGTGTCGGTGTCGAGCCTCAAATTATAGACCGAAAAATCAGGCCCTTTTCAAACGCTCAACAACTTTTTCGCGAGAAAAGATGGCGAGCACCGAATCGAGGGATGGCGTCTGCGGTGTTCCCATCACGAGGACGCGAACCGGCATCGCCAGCACAGGCATTTTCACCGAATGCGCGGCCAGAACTTCCTTGATGGCCGCAGCGATCGAAACTTTTTCCCACGTCACGTCCGCGAGCTTCTCGGCCAGCGTCGCGATGACGGGCTTCACTGCATCGGTGATGTGCTGCGCGCGATCGGCTTCGCTCGGCGTCACGTCCGCGTAGAAGGCAGCGGCCCAGTCGGCAAGTGCGACCGTGGTTTCACAGCGATCCTTGAAGAGTGCGCAGATGGCGACGAGCCGATCATCAGCTTCGATGCCGCGCTTCTCCAGTTGCGTGGCCACGAGCGGTGCGAGTTCCACATCGGCCTTCGCCTTGATGTATTGCGCGTTGACCCACGCGAGCTTCGCCGCATCCCATTGCGCGGGGCTCTTGGAGAGGTGCGAACCGTCGAACCAGCTCACCATCTGCTCGCGCGTGAAGAGCTCGTCGTCACCATGGCTCCAGCCCAGGCGTGCGAGGTAGTTCAGCATCGCCTCGGGCAGGTAGCCGTTCTCCTCATAGGCGGTGACGCTCACCGCGCCGCGGCGCTTCGAGAGCTTCTGCCCGTCGTCACCCAGGATCACCGGCACATGGCTGAACTGGGGCAGCGGTGCGCCGAGCGCGCGGAAGATGTTGATCTGCCACGGCGTGTTGTTGATGTGCTCGTCGCCGCGGAACACGTGCGTGATGTTCATGTCCCAGTCGTCGACCACCACCGCGAAGTTGTAGGTGGGCACACCGTCGGGCCGCAGGATGATGAGGTCGTCGATCTCGCGGTTGTTGATGGTGATCTCGCCCTTGACGAGGTCGTTCCACGTCACGTCGCCTTCGGGCGGATTGCAGAAGCGCACCACCGGCGGCACGCCTTCGGGTACAGGCGGCAGCACCTTGCCCGGCTCGGGGCGCCAGCGGCGGTCGTACAGCGTCTTCTCGCCACGCGCGCGTTGTGCTTCGCGCATCTCGTCGAGCTCGGCGGGCGTGCAGTAGCAGTGGTAGGCGGTGCCGGCCGCGAGCATCTGCGCGATGACTTCGCGGTAGCGCTCCAGGCGCTGCATCTGGTAGATCGGGCCTTCGTCGTAATCGAGGCCGAGCCAGTGCATCGAGGCGAGGATCTGGTCGGTCGAGTCCTGCGTGGAGCGGGCCACGTCGGTGTCCTCGATGCGCAGCACGAACTCGCCGCCATGGTGGCGCGCATAGGCCCACGAATAGAGCGCGGTGCGGGCCGTGCCCAGGTGAAGGAAGCCGGTGGGAGACGGAGCGATGCGGGTGCGAACTTTGCCGGTCATGAAACTCGATTCAGGAATTCAGGGTGCTCAGGCCGCGCGAAAGGTCGGCCGTGATGTCGTCGATGTACTCGAGGCCGACCGCGAGGCGGATCAAGCCCTGGCTGATGCCTGCCGCCTGGCGCTGCACTTCAGTCAGGCGGCCGTGCGAGGTCGTGCCGGGGTGCGTGATGATGGTCTTGGTGTCGCCCAGGTTGGTGGCGATGCTCACCACGCGCGTGCTGTTGATCACATGGAAGGCGTTGGCGCGCGCCGCTTCGGGCGTGTCGCCGACCACGTCGAACGACACGACCGCCCCGCCCTGCCCCGACTGCTGGCGCATCGCGAGCTCATGCTGTCCATGCGAAGCAAGACCGGGGTAGTAGACGCGCGCGATGCCGGGCTGCTGCTCGAGCCATTGCGCCACGGCCAGCGCATTCGCGCACTGCGCCTTCATCCGGATGCCGAGCGTTTCCATGCCCTTGAGCACGACCCATGCATTGAACGGCGACAGCGCCATGCCGGCGGTGCGCACGATCGGGCCGAACACATCGACGATGAGCTTCGACGGACCGCAGATCGCACCGGCCATCACGCGGCCCTGGCCGTCGAGGTACTTGGTGCCCGAATGGATGATGAGGTCGGCGCCCAGTTCGACCGGCCGCTGCAGCGCAGGCGTGCAGAAGCAGTTGTCGACCGCGAGCAGCGCACCGGCACCATGGGCCAGGTCGGCGAGCGCCTGGATGTCGCAGACTTCCGTCAGCGGATTGGTCGGCGTCTCGGCGAACAGCAATTTGGTGTTGGGCTTCATCGCCGTGCGCCATTCGGCCACGTCGGTCTGCGAGACGAAGGTGGTCTCGACGCCGAACTTGGCGAACTCCTTGCCGAACAGGTTCAGCGTGGAGCCGAACACCGAGCGCGAGCAGATCACATGGTCACCGGCCTTGAGCAGGCCCATGCACATCATGAGGATCGCGCCCATGCCGGTCGATGCGCCGATGGCGGCCTCGGTGCCTTCGAGCGCGGCGAGCCGCTGCTCGAAGCTGGCCACCGTCGGGTTGGAGGTGCGCGAGTAGGTGAAGCCCTGCTCGGTGCCGGCAAAGCGGCGTGCCGAGGTCTCGGCGTCGGGCTGCACGAAGCCGCTGGTCAGGAACAGCGCTTCGGAATGCTCGCCGTGCTGGCTGGGCGCCAGCCCGGTGCGCAGCGCGAGTGTGTCGCGGTGCAGTCCGGGCGGCAGGGTTCGTTCGTCGGTCACTTCAGCTCTCACTCGCTGTGATTGGGAAGCGCAAGGCGCGAAGAATCTTCTTCGGTCTCTTCGATGCGGGGGCGGTTTCCGTTCATGCGCGAGATGGCATCGGTGTCGATGTCGCCGGTCACGTACACGCCGTCGAAGCACGAGGCGTCGAAGCCGTCGAGCTTGGCGTTGAGCGAGCCGATGGCGCGCTTCATGGCATCGACGTCCTGGTAGATCAGCGCGTCGCAGCCGATCAGTTCGCGGATTTCCTCGATGGTGCGGTCGTGCGCGACCAGCTCGTCCTTGGTCGGCATGTCGATGCCGTAGACGTTGGGGTAGCGCACCGGCGGCGCAGCGCTGGCCAAGTAGACCTTGCGGGCGCCGGCATCGCGCGCCATCTGCACGATTTCGCGGCTGGTGGTGCCGCGCACGATGGAGTCGTCGACCAGCAGCACGTTGCGGCCCTTGAACTCGCTCGCGATCACGTTGAGCTTCTGGCGCACCGACTTCTTGCGCACGCCTTGTCCCGGCATGATGAAGGTGCGGCCCACGTAGCGGTTCTTCACGAAGCCTTCGCGGTACGGAATGCCCAGCAGGTGCGCGAGCTGCGTCGCGCTCGGGCGGCTCGATTCGGGGATCGGGATGATCACGTCGATCTGGTTCGGCGGCACGGTGGAGACCACGCGCTTGGCCAGCGTCTCGCCCAGGTTCAGGCGCGCCTGGTAGACCGAGATGCCATCGAGCACCGAGTCCGGACGCGCGAGATACACGAATTCGAAGATGCACGGGTTCAGCGTGGCCGACTCGGCGCACTGCATCGAGTGGACCTTGCCTTCCAGATCGATGAACACCGCTTCGCCGGGGGCGATGTCGCGTTCGAACACATGGCCCGAGCCTTCGAGCGCGACCGATTCGCTGGCCACCATGACGTTGCCGTCGGCGCTGCGGCCCATGCACAGCGGACGGATGCCGTAGGGGTCGCGGAAGGCCAGCAGGCCATGGCCCGAGATCAGCGACACCACGGCATACGAGCCGCGCAGGCGCTTGTACATGTTCTTGACCGCGGCGAACACCTCGGCCGGATGCAGCGGCACGCCGCGCGACGAGCGCTCCAGTTCATGCGCGAGCACATTGAGCAGCACTTCCGAATCGCTCTCGGTGTTGGTGTGGCGGTGGTCGGTAGAGAACAGCTCCGAACGCAGCGCGTGTGCGTTGGTGAGGTTGCCGTTGTGCACGAGCACGATGCCGAAGGGCGCGTTCACGTAGAAGGGCTGCGCCTCTTCCTCGCTGTAGGCGTTGCCGGCGGTCGGGTAGCGGACCTGGCCCAGGCCCACGTTGCCCGGCAGCCCGCGCATGTTGCGGGTGCGGAACACGTCGCGCACCATGCCCTTGGCCTTGTGCATGAAGAACTTGCGTTCCAGCAGGGTCACGATGCCGGCCGCGTCCTGGCCGCGATGCTGCAGGAGCAGCAGCGCGTCATAGAGCAACTGGTTGACGGGTGCGTTGCTGACAACGCCGACGATTCCACACATGAACGATTCCTCTCAGGGCAGGTAGCTTGCCAACTTTTCAGGCAGCGCGGGTTTCAGGCCCTGCAATGCCGCATCGAGAACACCGGCACTGAGCGAGTCGCGCCACCAGGCACTGTCGCTCAACACCAGCAAATGAACAACGACTGCCAGCACGAGCAGGGCCACTGCGCCCCGCGCCGCACCGAAGGCAGCTCCCAAAATCCGGTCCACGGGCCGAAGGCCCACCACGGTGATCAGCTTGCGCGTGAGGGCCGCAATGAGCCCCACGCCAAACGCCACTCCCACGAACACCAGCACGAAGGCCAGTGGATAACGCCACGTCGCCTGCGGCTCACCGAACGGCAGCCACGCCGCCACATCGGAAGCCAGCCACTGGGCGGCGATAAAAGCAGCCACCCAACCCACCAGCGAAATCACTTCGAACACCAGGCCCCGCATGAGGCCGAACAGCATCGACACCACGATGAGCGTGACGGCGATCCAGTCGAGCAGGGCCACGGCAGCAGGCGCCTGCGCTTACAACGTGAGGATCGCGGCCGGCAAAGACAAGCCCTTGACCTTCTCCGCCGCCTTGTCCGCCTCGGCACGCGAGCCGAACGGGCCGACACGCACACGCGTGCGCTCGCTGCCATCGGCCGTCTTGGCGACGTGAACGTAGGTCTTGAGGCCGGCGCGCTCCAGCTTCTGGCGGACTTCGCGGGCCTTGTCGGCATCGGCGAAGGCGCCGACCTGCACGATGAAGCGGCCCGCAGCGTCGTCGGCGGCAGCCGGCTTGGGCGTTGCGGTAGCGGCGGTGGTCACGGGCTTGCCTTCGAGCAGCGCGCGGGCGCGGGCACCGTCGTCCACCGAGGCGGCGGGCTTGGGCTCCGGCTTCGGTTTCGCTTCGGGTTTCGCTTCTGGCTTGGGCTTGGGTTCCGGCTTGACTTCAGGCTTGGGTTCCGGCTTTGGCTTCACCTCGGGCTTCGGCTCGGGCTTCGGCTCGGGTTTTGGTTCGGGCTTGGGTTTGGGCTCGACGGCGGGCGGCGTGCTGGTCACTGGCTTGCCGGGGTCGATCACGGTGCCGTCTGCGGTCTCGGTGATCATGCCGCCGGCCGACGAGGCGGCCGCCACGCGCGAACTGTTGTCGGGGGCAGCCGGTGCGCTGCTCGTTGCAGGCGCCGTTGCGGGTGCGGTAGGCACGGGCAGCGGCTTGACCTTGTTGCGGTCCGGAATCTCGATGGGGATGTCGACCGACACGGGGCGCGGTTGGGTGTCGAACAGCAGCGGGAATCCGATCACGCCCAGCAGCACCAGCACCGCGGCGCCCAGCAACCGATGGCGCGCGCGCCGACGCATGGTTTCGACACTTTCCGCGGGGACGGCCGCCGGGGCGTTGCGTCCTTCGTTGCCTTGTGGGCCGCGCGTGCGGAACTTGAAAAACGCCATGAAGTTCGATCCCTGAAGGAGTGCAGCGAGGTGATGCCAGGTGGTGCGGCGACCTGTCGGTCAGCCGCCCGGCGACAGGTGTTTGGCTTGCAGCCGGGGGGTGCCGTTTTCGAGCACGCCACCTACGGTGAAGAACGATCCGAAGACCACGATTCTATCAGCGGGGTCTGCGCGCTCGATGGCTGCGCGCAACGCATCCATCGGGCCTGCATGCACGCTGCCGGAGGCATCGGCGCGGGTGTTCTGCGCCTGCCAGGCGGCCAGCAGATCGGCCGCCTTGGCGGCGCGCGGCGTGGGCAGGTCGGTGAAGTACCAGCGGTCGATCAGCGGGCCGATGCGCGCGAGGATCGGCGCAAGGTCCTTGTCGGCCATGACGCCGAAGACGCCGTGCGTCGTGGGAAAGAAACCCATCGCATCGAGGTTCTCGGCCAGCGCGGCGACCGCGTGCGCGTTGTGCGCCACGTCGAGCACCAGCGCGGGCTCGCCCGGCACGATCTGGAAGCGGCCCGGCAGCTCGACCATCGCGAGCCCGTTGCGCACCGCCTGCGCCGTGATCGGCAATTGCGGACGCAGCGCCTCGAGCGCCGCGAGCACGCCCGCGGCATTGATGAGCTGGTTGGCGCCACGCAGTGCCGGATAGGCCAGCCCGCTGTAGCGCCTGCCGCGCCCCGACCAGCCCCACTGCTGCTTGTCGCCCGACACGTTGAAGTCGGTCCCGAAGCGCCAGAGGTCGGCGCCGATGGCGTTCGCATGGTCGATCACGCTCTGCGGCGGCATCGGGTCGCTCACGATGGCGGGCTTGCCCGGGCGCAGGATGCCGGCCTTCTCGAAGCCGATGCTTTCGCGGTCGGGCCCGAGGTATTCCATGTGGTCCAGGTCGATGCTGGTGATGACCGCGCAATCGGCGTCGATGATGTTGACCGCGTCGAGCCGGCCGCCGAGGCCGACTTCGAGGATCGCCACGTCGGGCTTTTCCTCGATCATGCAGTGCAGGATGCCGAGCGTGGTGAACTCGAAGTAGGTCAGCGGCATGTCGCCGCGCACCTTCTCTACCACTTCGAAGCTTGCTATCAGTTTGGAAGCATCGACCGATTCGCCCTTCAGGCGAAGCCGCTCTTCGAAGCGCACGAGATGAGGTGACGTGAACACGGCGGTGCGGTAGCCCGCATGCGTCAGGATCGACTCGAGCATGGCGCAGGTCGAGCCCTTGCCGTTGGTGCCCGCGACCGTGATGACGGGGCAGCCGAATTTCAGGCCGAGGCGCCCGGCCATCTCCTTGGCGCGTTCGAGGCCCAGTTCGATGTTCTTGGGATGGAGTTGCTCGGCGCGCGCGAGCCAGTCGTTAAGGGTTTCCATGGAGGCCGGCATTGTCGCCGACCCGCCGGGCGCGGCATCATGGCGGCCATGACAACCCTATACGGCATCCCGAACTGCGACACCGTCAAGCGCGCCCGCGCCTGGCTCGACGAACACGACGTGGCCTACACCTTCCACGATTTCAAGAAACAGGGCGTGCCCGAAGCCGAACTCGACCAATGGCTGAAAAAGCCCGGCTGGGAAGCGCTGGTCAATCGCCGCGGCACCACCTGGCGCAAGCTCGACGAAGCCACCCAGAACAGCGTGGTCGACGCAGCCTCGGCCCGTGCCGTACTGCTGGCCAATCCGAGCCTCATCAAGCGGCCGGTGGTCAACTGGGGCGCCAAAACCGGCGTTACGACAGGATTCGACGCCCAAACCTGGGCTGTGAACGCCGTGTAAACCCCGGAACCCCGTCTCGCCGGCCGGCCTCCAACCGCGATCTGCAGGAGAGAACACCATGAACAGACACGTTTTTCGCACCCTCGCGGGGCTTTCGGTGGTCGGGCTGCTGGCAACCGGCGCCAGCGCCGTGCAGGCCCAGCAAGTGGTCCAGGCCCGGGTGATTTCTGCCACGCCGATCCGCGAAACGACCGGCAGCGACGTCAGCTACAACGTCACCTACGAATACCAGGGCCGCCAGTACACGACCCGCACCACCAGCCGGCCGGGCGCGACCATCGCGATCCAGGCCGGTACCTACGGCGTGACCACCGCGCCCGTGCAGCCCCAGTCGCAGCTGCAGCCCTACCCGGTCGAGGCCAACAGCGGGCAGCAGTACCAGCAAGACCCGCAGTACCAGGAACAGTACCAACAGGGCGGCGGCTCCCCGTGGGAGAACGTCGTGCCGGAACCCGGTGTGGTGGTGTCCGGGCAGGGCGCGCCGGTCTATGCACAGCCGGCGCCGGTCTATGCGCCGCCTGTCTACGTGCAGCCCGCCTACACCTACCCGTATGCGCAGCCCTACGTCTACCCGCCGGTCGGCATCTCGCTGAACCTGGGCTACTCGCGCGGCTGGGGCGGCGGCTACTACGGCCGCGGCTATGGCGGCTACCGGGGTGGCTACGGCTATCGCGGCTATGGCGGTTACCGCGGCGGCTGGCACCGCTGAGAAGGTGTGAGCGGGTAGGGGCCGGCCAAGCCCCTAAAATCGAGGACTTTCCCAACCCTGACGGGTGCGCCGCCGGTGCGGTGCGTCCTCGATTAGCCGAGCCCCCAGGCGCCGGCGCCACCCAATGACGACGACTACCGACACTCTGAACAGCGCCGCAGTGGCCACCAAGGCCAATGTGTATTTCGACGGCAAGTGCGTGAGCCACAGCCTCACGCTCGCGGACGGCACGAAGAAATCGGTCGGCGTGATCCTGCCGTCCACCCTCACCTTCAACACCGGCGCGCCTGAAATCATGGAAGGCACCGCCGGCAGCTGCGAATACCTGCTGTCAGGCACCAGCGAATGGGTCGCCTCCGGCCCAGGCCAGAAGTTCAATGTGCCGGGCAACTCCAGCTTCCAGATCCGGGTGACCGGCGAGCCCTACAGCTACATCTGCCATTTCGGCTGAACCCGGGACCCTGACATGTCGACCATCCTCCAAAACGTTCCCGCCGGCCAGAAGGTCGGCATTGCCTTCTCCGGCGGCCTGGACACCAGCGCGGCGCTCCACTGGATGCGCAACAAGGGCGCGATTCCCTACGCCTACACCGCCAACCTCGGCCAGCCCGACGAGCCCGACTACGACGAGATCCCGCGCAAGGCGATGCTCTACGGCGCCGAAAACGCCCGCCTGATCGACTGCCGTTCGCAGCTGGCCAACGAAGGCATCGCCGCGCTGCAGGCCGGCGCCTTCCACGTCACCACTGCGGGCGTCACCTACTTCAACACCACGCCGCTCGGCCGCGCGGTGACCGGCACCATGCTGGTGTCGGCCATGAAGGAAGACGACGTCAACATCTGGGGCGACGGCAGCACCTACAAGGGCAACGACATCGAGCGCTTCTATCGCTACGGCCTGCTCACCAATCCCGCGCTCAAGATCTACAAGCCCTGGCTGGACCAGGTCTTCATCGATGAACTCGGCGGCCGCAAGGAGATGTCGGAGTTCATGCAGAAGGCCGGCTTCGCCTACAAGATGTCGTCCGAGAAGGCCTATTCGACCGACTCGAACATGCTGGGCGCCACGCACGAGGCCAAAGACCTCGAGCACCTGAACAGCGGCATGCAGATCGTGCAGCCCATCATGGGCGTCGCGTTCTGGAAGGACGAAGTCGAGGTCAAGCGCGAGACCGTCTCGGTGCGCTTCGAAGAAGGCGTGCCGGTCGCGCTGAACGGCGTGGCGTACCCGAACATGGTCGAGCTGATCCTGGAAGCCAACCGCATCGGCGGACGCCACGGTCTGGGCATGAGCGACCAGATCGAGAACCGCATCATCGAGGCCAAGAGCCGCGGCATCTACGAGGCCCCGGGCCTGGCGCTGCTGTTCATCGCCTACGAGCGCCTGGTCACCGGCATCCACAACGAAGACACGATCGAGCAGTACCGCGACCACGGCCGCAAGCTCGGCCGCCTGCTCTACCAGGGCCGCTGGTTCGACCCGCAGGCGATCATGCTGCGCGAGACGGCCCAGCGCTGGGTGGCGCGCGCCATCACCGGCGAGGTGACGGTCGAGCTGCGCCGCGGCAACGACTACTCGATCCTGAACACCGAGTCGCCCAACCTCACCTACAAGCCCGAGCGCCTGAGCATGGAAAAGGTCGAAGGCGCCTTCACGCCGCTGGACCGCATCGGCCAGCTGACGATGCGCAACCTCGACATCATCGACACGCGCGAGAAGCTGGCGATCTACAGCCGCACCGGGCTGCTGTCGTCGAGCCAGGGCGCTTCGCTGCCGAAACTGGCGAACGACGACGAGAGCGGCAGCAAGTAAGCTGCACGCGCTTCAATGACGAACGGGCCCGATGGGCCCGTTTTTCTTTGGTGTGCGTATCGCGTCGATCAGTCGCCGCCTCCGCCGCAGCCCCCTCCGCAACCTCCACCGCTGTCGCCGCCGCCGGAGTCCCCGCCTCCACCATCGCCACCGCTGCTCGATTCGCTGCCGCCGAAACCATCGCCGTCGCCTGAACTGCCGCCATCCGACGAGGACTCGCCGAATTCGCTGCCGCATTGCGCGGTCGAGCCATCGTGCCTATCGACCGCCTTGCAATCGGGCACGTACTCGAAGCCGCCGGGAATGGCGAACTTGATGTCCAGTGCGAACAGCAGCGGCAGGCGAGCCGGCTTGCGCGGATCGATGCTTTCTTCCTTGCACGCCCAGTACCAGGTGCGCCGCAGGCCGTCGTTGCGCTTGGGGTCCTTGCCCAGCACCTCAGCCGGGCTGTGGTGCAGCATGCCGCCGAAGGCTGCCTTGCACCAGTTCTGGTAGCCCTGCGTGTGCAGGATGAACTCGTGCCAGGCGGTGTCGACCACCTTCGAAGGCATGGCGACGAACTTGCGGTCGCTGCGCAGGTGCGCCATGAAGAACTGGCGCAGGCCCCGCAGCACCAGTTCGGCATCGCGGCGGCTCAGTTGCGGATGGGCTTCACGCAGCTTGCCGACAAGGAAGGGCGGCATCCGCGCCTCACGGATGAACTGGCGGCGCAGGCTTACTTCGATGCGGCTCAGCAGTGCCGCGAAGCAGAAGGCCGCGATGAACAGCAGCGCCGATCCCCACCAGCGCGCTGGCACCAAAAAGACCGAGGCGATGCCCGCCACGATGACGATTCGCTGCGCCCACACCAGCGCGGCAATGCGCCGGCGATAGTTCAGGTGCAGGAAGTCGAGATCCATCGCTTTGTCAGACCACCACCGGCTCGGGCTCCAGCCGGATGCCGAAGCGCTCGTACACACTGGTCTGGATGGCCTTGGCCAGCGTCATCACCTCGCCGCCGGTCACCGGGTTCTCGCTGCCGCCGCGGTTGACCAGCACCAGCGCCTGCCGCTCGTACACGCCGGCATTGCCGACCGATTTGCCCTTCCAGCCGCAGGCGTCGATGAGCCAGCCGGCCGCGAGCTTGATGCTGCCGTCGGCCATCGGGTAATGAACGATCTTGGGGTCGCGCGCGATGATGTCGGCGCACTGCTCGGGCGTGACCGTCGGGTTCTTGAAAAAGCTGCCGGCGTTGCCCAGCACGCGCCAGTCGGGCAGCTTGGCGCGGCGGATGGCGCAGACCCAATCGAAGATGTCGACGGCGCTCGGCGTGAAGTTGCCGGTTTCTTCCATCTTGCGTTCGAGATCGAGGTAGCCGACCACCGCCTTCCAGGGCTTGGGCAGCCGGAAGCGAACCCGGGTGATGAGCGCCCGGCCCGCGAGGCCGAAGTCGTTCGGGCCACTGCGCACATGCTTGAAAACCGAATCGCGGTAGCCGAAGGCGCATTGGGCGGCATCGAGCGTGAAGCTGCGGCCGGTGTCCAGGTCGATGGCGTCGAGCGAGTCGAAGCGGTCCTGCAACTCGACGCCGTAGGCGCCGATGTTCTGCACCGGCGAGCCGCCCACAGTGCCCGGAATCAGCGCCAGGTTCTCGAGGCCGGGATAGCCATTGCGCACCATCCATTCGACGGCGTTGTGCCAGATTTCGCCCGCACCCGCTTCGACGATCCAGGCCCGCGGCGTCTCTTCGACCAGCCGCAGACCCTTGATTTCCACCTTGAGCACCAGCGGCTTGACGTCGCCGGTCAGCACGATGTTGCTGCCGCCGCCGAGCACGAAACGGGGGGCGCCCTGCCAGTCCGGGCCGGCCAGGAGCTCGGCGATATCGGCCTCGTCCGTGATGCGCGCCAGGCGCTGCGCGCGCGCGACGATGCCGAAACTGTTGTACGGCTGCAGGGGGACGTTGTGCTCCACGATCATGGGAGAATTGTCGCATCCAGCCCAAGTGAATTCAGGAGAGCCCATGCCGTCTTTCGATACCGTCTGCGAGCCGAATCTGCCCGAAGTGAAGAATGCGGTCGAAAACACCGCCAAGGAAATCGCGACGCGCTTCGATTTCAAGGGCACCGCCGCCGCCGTCGACCTCAAGGACAAGGAAATCACCATGATCGGTGACGCCGAGTTCCAGCTCGTCCAGGTGGAAGACATCCTTCGCAGCAAGCTCACCAAGCGCAGCGTCGACGTGCGCTTCCTCGACAAGGGCGACGTCCAGAAGATGGGCGGCGACAAGGTCAAGCAGGTCATCAAGGTCAAGAGCGGCATCGAGAGCGAGCAGGCCAAGAAGATCACCCGCATCGTCAAGGACAGCAAGCTCAAGGTGCAGGCCGCGATCCAGGGCGACGCGGTGCGCATCACCGGTGCCAAGCGCGACGACCTGCAGGCGGCGATGGCGCTGATCAAGAAGGACGTGCCGGACATGCCCCTGTCGTTCAACAACTTCCGCGACTGATCCCATGAAATCCCTCGTCGTCGCCGCGCATCTTCTGGCTGCCGTGGCGGCGGCGCACGCTGCCAGTTCGGTGACGCTCACCGGCACCATCGGCAGCCGCGCGATCCTGATCGTGAACGGCGCGCCGCCCAAGACGGTGGCGGTCGGCGAGAGTTTCCAGGGGGTGAAGCTGGTGTCGCTTCAGTCCGAGCAGGCGGTGGTCGAACTCGAGGGCAAGCGCGTCAACCTGCGCATGGACACGCCTGTCAGCATCGGTGGCGGCGGAAGTTCAGGCGGTGGCGGCAACCGCATCGTGCTGCCGGCCGACAGCCGCGGCCATTTCATGACGCAGGGCGCCATCAACGGCAAGACCATCACTTTCATGCTCGACACGGGCGCCACGACGATCGCGCTGTCGGCCGACGACGCCCAGCGCATCGGGCTCGACTACAGCAAGGGACGGCTCGTTCAGATGAGCACGGCCAATGGCGTGTCCCAGGGCTACAGGTTGCGGCTGCAGTCGGTGCGCGTGGGCGATGTCGAGGTCTACGACATCGACGCCATCGTCACGCAGCAGCCGATGCCCTACGCGCTGCTCGGCAACAGCTTCATCAACCGCTTCTCCATGCGCCGAGACGCGGACCAGATGGTCCTCGAGAAACGGTACTGACCGTCAGGCCGCAGCGGCGGTAACGACGATCTCGATCTTGTAGGCCGCATTGGCCATCTTGGCCTGCACCGTCGCGCGCGGCGGCGTGTTGCCGGCCGGAATCCACGCATCCCATACCTCGTTCATCGCCGTGATGTCGGTGATGTCGGCCAGGAAGATCTGCGTCATGAGGATGCGCGACTTGTCGCTGCCGGCCTCTGCGAGCAGGCGGTCGACCATGGCGAGCACCTGCGCGGTCTGGCCGCGGATGTCCTGCGTGGTGTCGTCGGGCACCTGGCCAGCGAGGTAGATGGTGCCGTTGTGCACGGCCGTCTCCGAGAGGCGCGGACCGACGTGAAAGCGAGTCACTGAAGCCATAAATTTCCTTCCATCCAAAACTCTGTTCGTGAAACACCGAGGAACCGGCTTTGCCGGGCCTCTGGTGTTGCCCCCGGCAGGGGGTTGGCGAAGGCGACACGCAGTGCGCCGCAGCCTGGGGGCGAGCCTATTTCCTGCCGAGTTTCGACTCCGTGCCGGCCGCGAGCCGGCGGATGTTTTCGCGGTGCCGCCAGATCAGCAGCAGACTCATGATGATGATCGCAATCAGCACCGTGCGGTCGAGCGGCCACGCAATGTTGCCGCCCAAGAGGTAATAGGCCGGCGCAAAGAAGGCCGCCACCAGGGACGACAGCGACGAGTATCGGAAGAAGACCGCGATGATCAGCCAGGTGGCGCCGGTCGCCAGCCCCAGCCAGGGCGCGATGCCCACCAGCACGCCTGCAGCGGTGGCCACGCCCTTGCCGCCCTGGAAGCCGAAGAACACTGGGTACAGGTGGCCCAGGAAGGCCGCGAGGCCCGCCACGGCGGCCACGCCATCGCCCAGGCCCCACTGCGCGCCGTAGTGGCGGATCAAAAACACCGGCAGCCAGCCCTTGACCGCGTCGAGCACCAGCGTGGCCAGCGCCGCGCCCTTGTTGCCCGAGCGCAGCACATTGGTCGCGCCGGGGTTGCCGCTGCCGTAGCTGCGCGGATCGGCCATGCCGAGCGACTTGCTCACGATGACCGCGAACGACAGCGAGCCGATCAGGTACGACGCCACGATGGCGATGAGGGACGGCAGGTGAAAACTCAAGGCAGCGCTCCGCGGGGATTGGTTGTTTTTCTTGGGTGACGACGGCGCGTGCCGTTGTCAGGTCTCGGGCGGCGATTGGATCACAACGTACTGCTTGCGGAACTCGAAGCCCCGGTCGGGCCACTGCGCCACATAGGCGCGCAGGGCCTCGGCACCAGCGGGCCAGTCCTCGCCGTTCACGCGGCAGTCGGCCTGCACCTGGCCTTGCGCATCGCGCGCGGCATAGAGGCGAAGGCCATAGACGCCGTCCGATTCGATCTGCGGCTTGTAGGCGTCCCAGGTGTTGGTGAAGAGGCAGCAGGGGCAGAACGGGTGCTCTTCTTCCTCGGCCGCTTCTCGCGCGGCCTGGTGTGCGACCGGACCGAACAGCACGCGCCGCTCGCGGCCCTCCCCGACGCCCTCGTTGGGCTCCCATTGCATCTGCAGCGAGGTGCAATGGGCCAGCTCGTCGCTCAGCGCATCCTTGAACACCACCAGGTCGACTTGCGCCCAGAGGTCGAAGCCCCGGGTCAGCGAAGAAGCGATGTCATCGCCATACGAATGCTGGTACTCGAAGGTGCCGCCCGGCAGCAGGCTGGCATGCGCCACTTCGATGGTGGTGGAGGTGCGCACGCTGCCATCGTCGGTGGGGTGATAGCTCGTGATCTGCGGCCACAGCCAGAGCCCTTCTTCAGGCAGCAGCAGCCAGCCCTCACGTTCCAGCACCGCCTTGAAGCCCCGCGCGGCCAGCGCCTCGAGGAGGAGCGCGGAGAGATCGAAGACCTCGGTCCACTGCGCCGTGTCGTTCTCGAAACCGACCTTGAAAATCGGCCCGCCGCCTTTGTTGGCCGCGCAATGGGGCGGAAGGGAATCAGGGGGCGATGACGTCATGGCGCCGGCTATTCTGCCAGCGCACATTCCACCGGCACAGCCCCCAGCAGCGCCACGCACACCTGCGGATCGATGCCGATCAGGTAGCCGCGCCGACCGCCGTTGAGGGTGATCTTCGGCAGCGCGAGGATGGTCGATTCGACGTAGACCGGCATCTCGCGCCGTGTGCCGAAGGGTGAGGTGCCGCCCACCATGTAGCCGCTGTGGCGCTGCGCCACCTCGGGCTTGCAGGGCTCGACCGACTTGGCGCCGATCTGCCGCGCGAGGTTCTTGGTCGACACCGTGCGGTTGCCGTGCATCAGCACGATCAGCGGCTTCGCGTCCTGGTCCTGCATCACCAGCGTCTTGATGACGGTGAACGGATCGAGCCCGAGCATCTCGGCGCCGCGCTGCGCGCCGCCGTGCTCCATGTATTCGTACGGATGCTCGGTGAAGGCGATCTTGTTCGCCCGCAGCAGTTGCGTTGCGGGCGTTTCGGAAACATGGACCTTCTTGTGGCTCACGCCGCCGGGTCCCGGATGTCCCAACGGATCCTGTCGATCTCGGCCAGGATTTCTGGCGACAGCTTGGTGCCGTACGCATCGATGTCCTCGTCGAGCTGCGCCAGCGTGCGCACGCCGATGATGGTGCTCGCCACCTGCCATTTGGTGTAGCAGAAGCCCAGCGCGAGCTGCGTGGGCGTGAGCCCGTTGTCGCGTGCGAGCTGGTTGTACAAACGCGCGGCCTTCAGCGCGTCGGGGCGGCCCCAACGCAGCTTGCGCACCGACTCGTAGCGGGTGATGCGCGCTTCCTCGGGCGCATCGGGTCCGGTGATGCCGCTCTTGTCGTACTTGCCGGTGAGCAGGCCGTAGGCCAGCGGTGAATAGGCCAGCAGCGAGACACCCAGCCGGTGCATCGTCTCGTCCAAACCGTTCTCCACGCCGCGGCTCGCGAGGTTGTAGACGTTCTGCACCGTCGCCACGCGCGGCAGGTCGTGCTGCTCGGCCAGCCGCACGAACTCGTGCACGCCATAGGGCGTTTCGTTCGACAGGCCGATCGCGCGGATCTTGCCGGCCTTCACCAGCTTGGCGAAGGTCTCCAGCTGCTCGTGGATCGGGGTCTGCGTGACCTCCTTGGCGGGGTCGTAGTAGATGTTGCCGAAGGCCGGCACGTGGCGCTCGGGCCAGTGGATCTGGTAGAGGTCGATGGTGTCGGTCTTCAGGCGCTTCAGGCTCGCCTCGCACGAGGCCACGATGTCGGCGGCCGTCATGCCCACGCCTTCGCGCACCCAGGGCGTGTTGCGCAGCGGGCCGGCCACCTTGGTGGCCAGCACGAGCTTCTGGCGCGCGCCGGGGTTGGCGGCGAACCAGTTGCCGATGATGGTTTCGGTGACGCTGTAGGTTTCCTTGCGGGTGGGCACCGAGTACATCTCGGCGGTGTCGATGAAGTCGACGCCGCGTTCGAGCGAACGGCTCAGGATGGCATGGGCGGTGGGTTCATCGACCTGCTCGCCGAAAGTCATGGTGCCGAGGCAGATAGGGGTGACGTGCAGGTCGCTCTGACCGAGTTGGATCTTTTTCATGCGCGGGATGCTACCGCCCTCCCCCGCAACGCGCTGGCCGCGCGGCCAAAGCCCGAGCGGCACTGTCCGCAGCTGCCCGCAACTGTCGTCTGCCGGACTGCGCGAACGCAGCCCGCTCCTTATCATCGACGCCCATGTACCAAGCCCTCCGTCCCTCGCGCAGCGAATTCGTGCCCGTGCGCAACCTCAGCTACCACGTGCGCCTCTGGGGCCAGCCCTCGGCCGAACGCCCGCCGCTGGTGCTGGTGCACGGATGGATGGACGTCGCGGCCTCGTGGCAGTTCGTGGTCGATGCGCTGGCCGAAGACCGCTTCATCATCGCCCCCGACTGGCGCGGCTTCGGCCTCACCGACGGCGGCGGTGTCGACAACTACTGGCTGGCCGACTACCTCGCCGACCTCGAATGGCTGCTCGACCACTACGCGGGCGAAGGCGACGATGCGCGCCCGGTCGACCTCGTCGGCCACAGCATGGGCGGCAACGTCGCGATGCACTACGCGGGTGTGCGGCCCGCACGCATTCGCCGCCTCGTCAACCTCGAAGGCTTCGGCATGCCCGCGCGCAAGCCTGACGAAGCGCCCGCGCGCTACGGCCAGTGGATCGACGAGCTCAAGGGCCTGCACCGCGGCGAGAAGGCGCTCTCGGGCTACTCGGCCGTGGACGGCGTGGCCCGCCGCCTCATGAAGACCAACCCGCGCCTCACGCAGGACAAGGCCGACTGGCTCGCAAGCCACTGGTCGGCCGGGCAGATTCAGCCCGACGGCAGCACGCGCTGGCAGATCCTCGGCGAGGCGGCGCACAAGATCGTCAATGCGCACATCTTCCGCGTCGATGAAACCCTCGCGCTCTACGCGCGCATCACCGCGCCGACGCTGATGATCGAAGCCGCCGACGACAGCCTGCAGGGCTGGTGGAAGAGCCGCTACACGCTCGAGGAATTCCATGAGCGCCTGAAGTCCGTGCCCTCGGTGCGCATCGAGCGGCTGGACGATGCGGGCCACATGCTGCACCACGACCAGCCGCAGCGCGTGGCGCGGCTGATCGAGGAATTCCTGGCCTAGTTTTTCCGCGTGGCGCGGCGCAATGCCGCGCGCGCCAGCAGCCGCGTCGAGTCCAGCGTCGGCAACGGCGAATTCGCGTCGCTCATGATCAGCGGAATCTCGGTGCAGCCGAGCACCACCGCGTCGCAGCCTTCCTCGTCCTTCATGCGTTGCATCACGCGCTGGAAGGTCGCCACGGCCTCGGGCTTGAAGACGCCGTAGACCAGCTCCTCCATGATGATTCGCGCGATCTCGTCGCGCTCCTCGATGGTGGGTCGAACGTATGCCAGGCCGCGCGCCGAGAGCTTTTCGGGATACACCTCGCTGTCGGTCAGCCAGCGCGTGCCCGTGATGCCGATGCGGTGGAATCCGCGCTGCACCGCCTCCTCCGCGACGCATTCCGCGATATGCAGCCAGGGCAGCGGCGAACGCCCTTCAATGAACGGAAGCGCCTGGTGGATGGTGTTGTCGGGGCAGACCAGGAAGTCCGCGCCGATCTTCGCGAGCTTGTGCGCGGAGGCGAGCATCACTTCGCCCACGCCGCGCCAGTCGTCGCGGTGGATGTGTTCCATGTAGTCCGAGAGCGAGGGCGTGTGCATCGAGACCTCGGGATGCGCGTGCGGCCCGAGGAGTTTCGCGCCCTCCACGCAAATGGTCTGGTAGCAAAGCGATGCGCCTTCGGCTGAGCAGCCGACGATTCCGATGTGCTGGGTCATGGGGGCATCCTACAAAAGGAGCGGAACGATGTCACCGCGCCACCCCTCGATATCCGGCCAACGGATATCCAAGCGCGCAAATCTTCGTTCGCGCGGCATGCACCGTCGCCTAGAGTGCCCGACTCCTGTTGCCGTCTCCCGGAGTTGTCGTCATGCCTTCCCTTTCGCGCGCGCCCTCGTGGCTGCGCCGCCTCGCCCCGCTGTCCGGCGGCCTCGCACTGAGCCTGCTCCTGCACGTTTCCGCCCACGCCGACGACCTGCGCGTGGGCTTCATGCCCGGCCCGTACCGCGATGCCTTCACGAACGGCATCGAGCCGCAGCTCAAGAAGCTGGGCTACACCATCAAGTACGTCGAGTTCAGCCAGGGCGTGCAACCCAACGACGCGGTGGAGCGCGGGCAGATCGACGCCAACATCTTCCAGCACACGCTGTACCTCAACGCCACCAACAAGCAGCAGGGCTTCGACCTCGTGCCGGTGGTGCATGTGCCGACGCCACCGATGGGGCTGTACTCGCAGCGCCACAAGTCGCTCGACAAGGTGCCCGACGGCGCGACCGTCACGCTGCCCGCCGATCCGGTGAATGCGGCGCGTGCGCTCAACATCCTCGCGGCCGTCGGCTGGGTGACGCTGAAGCCGGGCGTGAGCCCGCTGAGCGTGTCGGAGCGCGACATCGTCAACAACCCCAAGCGGCTGAAGATCGTGCCGCTCGATGCAGCGCAGGCTCCGCGCTCGCTGGCCGATGCCGACCTCGCGGCCGTGCAGGGCAACTTCGCCGTGGCCTCGGGCCTGAAGCTCACCGAGGCGCTGAAGCTCGAAGACATGACGCTGCCCTACGTGAACGTGGTGGCCGTCAAGCGCAGCAATGAGAACGCGAAGTTCGCGAAAGACATCGTGGCCGCCTACCAGTCGCCGGAGTTCCAGAAGTTCTTCAGGGCCAACCCCGTGTGGGCGGGCTACCGGCTGCCGGACTATTTCAGCCAATGAGCGATAGCAGCAACAGCACAGCGCCACGCAGGCAACTGCACCTCAACGTCAACATCCTGCATTCGGGCTTCGTGCCTTCGGCCTGGCGGCTGCCGGAGAGCGACCCGTGGGCGTTCGCAGACATCCAGCACTACATCCGCACCGCGCAGATCGCCGAAGCGGCCAAGCTCGATGCGATCTTCCTCGCGGACAACGCGGCCATCGTGGACCAGATCCACTTCCGCCCGATCACCGCGCTGGAACCAACCATCCTGCTGGCCTGCGTGGCCGCGGCGACGACGCACATCGGCCTCATCGCTACCGCCTCCACCAGCTACAACGAGCCCTACAACATCGCGCGCCGTTTCTCGACGCTTGACCACGTGAGCAACGGCCGCGCGGGCTGGAACATGGTGACCACGGCCGACCTGCCCTCGGCCCGCAACTTCGGCCTGGACACCACGCCCGACCACACGAAGCGCTACGCCCGCGCCTCGGAGTTCGCCGACATCGTGAAGGCGCTGTGGGACAGCTGGGAAGACGATGCCTTCATCGGCAACAAGGCCACCGGCAGCTTCATCGACCCAACCAAGGTGCATGCGATTGCGCACCGTGGCGAGCACTTCGCGGTGCAGGGGCCGCTGAACCTGCCGCGTGCGCCGCAGGGGCATCCCGTGCTGGTGCAGGCGGGTGCATCAGCCGATGGGCGCGAGCTTGCGTCACGCCATGCAGAAGCCGTGTTCTCGGCCTCCCAGTCTTTCGAAGAATCGCTGGCCTACGCGCGCGCCCTCAAGACCCGCGCCGCCGAACTGGGCCGCGGCCCCGATGCGGTGAAGGTGCTCGCCGGCCTCACCACCATCGTGGGCGGCACAGAGGCCGAAGCGCGCCGACGCCGCGACGAACTGGTCGATCTGATCCCGTGGGACTACAGCCTCACGCGAATCGCCGGCACGCTGGGCATCACGCCCGACCGTCTGAAGCTCGACGAGCGCCTGCCCGACAACCTGCCGCTCCCGGGCAATGGCAACGGCAACCACACCTTCTTCAACGCGGTGGTCGCGGCCGGCCGCACGCACGGCTACACGGTCCGCCAGTTGATCCGCGAACTCGCGGGCGGCGGCGGGCATCGGGTGATCGTGGGGACGCCGGAGCAGATCGCCGACGATATCGAGCACTGGTTCAAGGGTGGTGCCGCAGATGGCTTCAACCTGATGCCGGATGCGCTGCCACATGGGCTGCAGGACTTCGTCGATGGTGTGGTGCCGATCCTGCAGAAGCGGGGGCTCTTCCGCACCGAGTACGAAGGGCGCACGCTGCGCGATCACCTCGGGCTGGCGCGACCCGGCGGGCGAGTGGCGCAGCGGCTGGCAGCTTGAGCGTTGTTCAGGGTGACGAGCGTGCCGATGGGGTACCTTGCTCCGCGAATGTCCCCCGGGGCTTCGCCCCTCCTCCTTGATTTCGCTGCGCAAAGCACCCCATCGGCACGCTCGTTTTCAGAGCAGTCGTTGATCGGCCGCACACCCACAGCACGTCCACGTGCGTAGGGCGTCGGGTGCTCCCCGCAGCGAAATCAAGGAGGAGGCGAAGCCGGGGGACATTCGCGGAGGGGAGTACCCGATGGCCTGTGCACACGCCCTGAACAAAGGCGCTCACTCGTCGTCGGCGTCGTTCCCCGTCAGCGATAGCACTTCTTCAACGAAGGCCTCGAACAGCGGCAGCGCAGCAGGCAGCCCATCGAAAGACTCCGCCTCGCCCGCATCGAAGAAATGCAGCTTGCCAGATGGAATGGAAACCCACTCGCCCCCTTCGAACAGCAGGCCCAGATATCCGTCAGCCGTAGGCAGATAGAACAGCCCCGCCCCATCGAGCGCACGCTGCCCCTTCTTCGCCTTCCCCCGCCCCCAACTCACCCCCTGCTTCGCCAGATGCTCGGTGATCCATCCGTCGCACACATGCGTGTCGCGCCAGTTGGCTTGGGCATCGAATACGGCGAGCACGGGCATGGGGCGTCCTTTGTCGAGGTTGGATTACTGCAGGAAGCTGGGCTTGGCGTAGCCCTGGAACTTGGTGTCGACCACCGTCTTGAATTCCTTCGAGTGGTAGGCCTCGACGATGTCCTTGGCCCAGGCCGAGTTCTTGTCGCCGGTCTTCACTGCGACCACATTGAGATAGTAGTCGGGCGTTTTCTCCAGCACCACCGCCTCGCTGAGCTTCAGGCCCGACGAGATCGCGAAGTTGCCGTTGACGATGGCGTACTCGGTGTCGCCCAGCGAACGCGGCAGCTGCGCGGCTTCGAGCGGAATGAACTTGAGCTTCTTCGGGTTCTCGGCCACGTCTTTTTCGGACGCACGGATCGGGTCCACGCCGGCCTTGATGGTGATGAGCTTGTTCTGCTCCAGCAGCACCAGCGCGCGCGCCAGGTTGCTCGGGTCGTTCGGCAACGTGACGCGGTCGCCCTCTTTCACGTCGGCCAGCGTCTTGCGCTTGGTCGAGTACACGCCCAGCGGCGCGATCGGGCCCTGCACCAGTTCGGCGAGGTCCAGCTTCTGGTCGGCCGAGAACTTCTTCAGGTAGACCTGATGCTGGAAGAAATTGGCGTCGAGCGAACCCTGGGCGAGCGCCAGGTTGGGCTGCACGTAGTCGTTGAACTCGACCAGCTTCACCTTGTAGCCCTTCTTCTCGAGGATCGGGACGATGCCGACCTTCAGCTGGTCGATGTTCGAGCCGGCGGTACCGCCGATCACGAGGTTCTTCTTGGCGTCTTGCGCCTGCGCCAGCGAAAGGCCGCCGAACGACAGCGCGACGAGGGAAACGGCGAGGACGGAGCGGCGCAGCAATGCGGTTTTCATGGAATGAGCAACAGGAAAGAGAAAGGGAGAAAAGAAGGAAATCAACGCTTGTCCAGCCTGCGTGCCGTGGTGTTCCCCACGAATTGCAGGATCTGTACCAGCACCACGAGCAGCGCCACGGTGAGCACCATCACGTCGGTCTGGAAGCGGTAGTAGCCGTAGCGGATCGCCAGGTCGCCGATGCCGCCGCCGCCCACCACGCCGGCAATCGCCGAGTACGAGAGAAAGCTCACCGCCAGCACCGTGAGCGCGAGCACCAGGCCCGAGCGCGCCTCCACCACCAGCACGCGCCAGACGATCTGCAGCTCCGAGGCGCCCATGGCATGCGCCGCCTCGATCACGCCGCGCGGCACTTCGCGCAGGCACTGGTCCACCAGCCGCGCGAAATACGGAATGGCCGCGAACGACAGCGGCACCGCCGCCGCCAGAGGCCCGATGGAGGTGCCCGCGATGATTCGCGTGAACGGCACCAGCGCCACCAGCAGGATGATGAAAGGGAAGGAGCGGACCGTGTTGACGATCCAGTTGAGGATGAGGAACGCCGGCTTGTTCTCCAGCGACTGACCCGGCCCCAACAGGAACAGCAGGATGCCCAGCGGCCCGCCGATCAGCACCGCGGCCGAGAGGCCGATGGCCAGCATCATGAAAGTCTGGCCCGTGGCGGTCCAGAGCTCGGGAAGGATGGGGGCGATGTTCTCAAACATAGGCCACCTCCTGTGCGTTGCGCGCGGCGGATGCGGGGCGCGGCTCGACCGGCAGGCGCGCCTCGCGCTCGCGGCGGCGCACCAGCTCGTCGATCTCGCGGCCGAGGGCCGTCTTGCGCTCTTCGCTCGGCGCATCGACAGCGAACTGCTCGACCAGCCGGCCCTTCTCGAGGATGGCCACGTTGCGGCACAGCACCTCGACCACCGAAAGCTCGTGCGTCACGATCACGATGGTCACGCCGATCTTTTGGTTGATGTCGCGCAGCGTCTCGAGCAGCGAGCGGGTAGTTTCGGTGTCGAGCGCCGAGGTGGGCTCGTCGCACAGCAGCACCTGCGGACGCGGCGCCAGCGCGCGGGCGATGGCCACGCGCTGCTTCTGGCCGCCCGAGAGCTGAGCCGGGTAGGTGTCGATCTTCTCGGCAAGGCCCACGAGGTCGAGGCATTCGCGCACCCGCGTGTTGATCTCGGCCTTCGAGTGGCGGCCGTGGATCTTCAACGGGAAGGCCACGTTGTCGAACACCGTGGCGTTCTGCAGCAGGTTGAACTGCTGGAAGATCATGCCGATGTTCTGGCGCGTGTCGCGCAGCTCGCGGCGCGAGAGCGTGGTGAGGTCGCGCCCACCGACGAAGACCTTGCCCGCATCGGGCCGCTCCAGCAGGTTGATGAGGCGCAGCAGCGTCGACTTGCCGGCGCCGCTCTTGCCGATCAGGCCGAACACGTCGCCCTGGTGGATGTCGAGCGAGAGCGACTGCACGGCGTCGAACACCTCGCCGCTGGGCAGGGCAAAGGACTTCTGCACCGATTGAAGACGGATGACCGGCTGCTCCGCGTCGCCGCGGGCCGTATCAGGCGAATGGTTGGTCATGGAGAGGAGGCGCAGCCAGCGTGAAAGCCGGTCGCGGAGTTCGCAAAAAGGTGCCGAGTATGTAAACAACCGCCCCAAAAGGGAACGAACAAATCGGCGCTTGCTTATGCATGAAAACGCATAAGCATTTCAAAACGCCTGCCGCCGACGCCATATCGATATGCGCATTGGTTCGTTCCCAAATGCGCCGGGCGATGCCACATTCGCGCCTTCATTTTTTTGATTTCGCGCAACAACATGCACAGCACTTTCCGCCGCCGCACCCTGGCCCTTGCCGCACTGGCCACCGCTCTTTTCGCCGGCGGCACCGCCTTCGCGCAAGACAAGAACACGCTCAAGGTCGGCGTCTCCGTCGGCAACGGCGAGCAGATCTTCGAGGTGGTCAAGAAGGTCGCCGCCAAGGACGGCCTGAACATCCAGGTGGTCGTGTTCAACGACTACCAGCTGCCCAATGCGGCGCTGGCCTCGGGCGACCTGGACGCCAACGCCTTCCAGCATCAGCCCTTTCTCGACAACCAGAACAAGGCGCGCGGCTTCGACATCGTGCCCGTGGGCCTGACCATCACGGCGCCGCTGGGCTTCTACTCGCGCAAGATCAAGGCTATCGACCAGTTGCCGGACGGCGCCTCGGTCGGCATCCAGAACGATCCGTCGAACGGCAATCGCGCGTTGCTGCTGCTGCAACAGGCCGGGCTCATCACGCTGAAGCCCGAGGCGGTGAAGAACAACAACGCCACGCCGCTGGACGTGGTGACGAACCCGAAGAAGCTCAAGCTCGTGGCGCTCGACGCGGCCCAGCTGCCGCGCTCGCTCGATGACCTGACCATCGCCTCCATCAACAACGACTACGCCGAGAAGGCGGGCCTGTCGCTCAACAAGGATGCCGTGATCAAGGAATCGCCGAAGAGCCCCTACGCCAACCTGATCGCCGTGCGCCGTGTCGACAAGGACAAGCCGTGGGCCAAACGTCTCGTGGCGGCGTACCAGTCGCCGGAGGTGAAGAGCTTCATCGAGACGCAGTTCAAGGGGTCGCTGGTGCCGGCGTTCTGATCGGCGCGTAGATTGCCCTGCCCCCTGTGCGCGCGACGCGCCCAGGGGGCTTTTTCTTGCCTTCCTCCCTCCCCTCCCGGGGGAGAGCTGGGGTGGGGGCACGCGGCCTTGAATACTGTCGCGACGTCGAAGCCGCCTGCCCCCATCCCAGCCTTCCCCCAGAGGGGGAAGGAGCAATACAGGGGCTCTCCAGGGCGGGGTTCCCGAGCGTGAGAAAATCCCGGGTTACCCCGAACACCAATCTCACACAGTCAGGACACCCCATGGACGCAGAACAGATCAACCAAATCGGCGCAATGCTCGCGGACCTGAGCGTCCGTACGGTCGATTTACGGAGGTATCTTTGACTACGATGCCAAAGCTGAACGACTGAGGACAGTCAACGCATCGCTCGAAGACCCGAACGTCTGGAACGACCCCAAGAAGGCCCAGGAACTGGGCAAGGAAAAGAAGTCGCTCGACGACGTGGTCATCACGCTCGACCGGCTCACCAACGGCCTTTCGGACAACTCCGAGCTCTTCGAGATGTCGAAGGAAGAAGGCGACATGGACGGCTTGCAGTCCATCTCCGATGACGCCACCGCGCTCGAAGCCGACATCAAGCAGCTCGAATTCCGCCGGATGTTCAACAACCCGGCTGACCCGCTCAACGCCTTTGTCGACATCCAGGCCGGCGCCGGCGGCACCGAGGCTTGCGACTGGGCCAGCATGCTGCTGCGCCAGTACCTGAAGTACGCCGAGCGCAAGGGCTTCAAGACGCAGATCGAAGACGAAACGCCCGGCGACACCGCCGGCATCAAGGGCGCGACCATCAAGGTGGAAGGCGACTACGCCTTCGGCCTCTTGCGCACCGAGACCGGCGTGCACCGCCTGGTGCGGAAGTCTCCATTCGACTCCTCGGGCGGCCGCCACACCAGCTTCGCATCGATCTTCGTGTACCCGGAAATCGACGATTCGATCGAGATCGACATCAACCCTTCCGACGTGCGCACCGACACCTTCCGTGCCTCGGGCGCGGGCGGCCAGCACATCAACAAGACCGACTCGGCCGTGCGCCTGACGCACATTCCGACCGGCATCGTCGTGCAGTGCCAGGACGGCCGAAGCCAGCACAGCAACCGCGACGTGGCGTGGAAGCGCCTGCGCTCGCGCCTGTACGACCACGAGATGCGCAAGCGCCAGGAAGAGCAGCAAAAGCTGGAAGACAGCAAGACCGACGTGGGCTGGGGCCACCAGATCCGCAGCTACGTGCTGGACAACAGCCGCATCAAGGACCTGCGCACCAACGTCGAAGTCTCGGCCACGCAGAAGGTGCTCGATGGCGACCTCGACGTGTTCATCGAAGCCTCACTGAAGCAAGGCGTGTAAACCCAATGACTCTGACGCACGGCAAGGTCGAAGCCTTCATCTTCGACATGGACGGCACCATGATCGAGTCCATGCCCTGGCATGCGCGCTCGTGGGTGGAGTTCGTGGCGCGCCACGGCCTGAAACTGGACGTGAGCGACATCCTCGCGCGCACCACGGGCCGCACCGGCGTCGAGTGCATGCACGAGCTGTTCGAGCGCAAGCTCTCCGACGACGAAGCTCAGGCCATGATGCACGAGAAAGAAGAGATCTACCGCGCCATGTTCACCGACAACTTCGCCGAGGTGGCGGGCTTCACCGCCTTCGCCAAGGCTGCCGTTGCGCGCGGCCTCAAGGTGGCGGTGGGCACGGCGGGCGACAAGCACAACATCGAGTTCGCGATGTCGCGCCTGAAGATGGACCCGCTGCCGCTGGCCATCGTCGGTGGCGACGAAGGCTTCAGCGGCAAGCCCACGCCCGCGATCTTCCTGGAAGCCGCGCGCCGCATCGGCGTGGCGCCCGAGCGCTGCATCGTCTTTGAAGACGCGCCCTTCGGCATCGAGGCCGCCCGGCGCGGCGGCATGCGTGCAGTGGCCGTGTGCAGCACCCATCCCGCCGCCGAGCTGGCCGGCCCCCATGTGATTGCCGCGGTTCGCGACTACGACGAACTCGCCCATTCGAATTTTCTGGAGACCCTCGATGATGCTGCGTGATGGCCAAGGCCAACCAATTGCCATTCGGCGCGAAGACTACGCTGCCCCGGGCTACTGGATCGACACCGTCGACCTCACCTTCGACCTCGACCCCGCCAAGACCCGCGTGCTCAACCGCATGCGTCTGCGCCGCAACCCCGATGCGCCCATCCAGCCACTGCGCCTGGACGGCGACGAGCTCAACCTGGCGCGCGTGCTGGTCAACGGCCAGGGCGCCTCGTTCCGCATGGAGGGCGACCAGCTCGTCATCGACGGCCTGCCCTACGCGGAAGAAGGCGACTTCGAGCTCGAGATCTTCACCACCTGCTGCCCCATCAAGAACACCAAGCTGATGGGTCTTTTCGTGAGCGAAGACACCTTCTTCACGCAGTGCGAGGCCGAGGGCTTTCGCCGCATCACCTACTTCCTGGACCGCCCGGACGTGATGTCGACCTACACCGTCACGCTGCGCGCCGCCAAGGCCGCCTACCCGGTGCTGCTGTCGAACGGCAACCTCGTCGAACAGGGCGAGCTGCCCGAGGGCCGCCACTTCGCGAAATGGGTCGACCCGTTCCGCAAGCCCAGCTACCTCTTCGCGCTCGTGGCCGGCAAGCTGGTGGCGCGCGAGCAGCGCATCACCGCGCGCAACGGCAAGGAACATTTGCTGCAGGTGTACGTGCGCGCCGGCGACCTGGACAAGACCGAGCACGCGATGAACTCGCTCATCCACTCCGTGCTGTGGGACGAGGCCCGCTTCGGCCTGCCGCTGGACCTCGACCGCTTCATGATCGTTGCGACCAGCGACTTCAACATGGGCGCGATGGAGAACAAGGGCCTGAACATCTTCAACACGAAGTACGTTCTGGCCAACCAGGCCACCGCCACCGATGCGGACTACAGCAACATCGAAAGCGTGGTCGGCCACGAGTACTTTCACAACTGGAGCGGCGACCGCGTCACCTGCCGCGACTGGTTCCAGCTCTCGCTGAAGGAAGGCCTCACCGTCTTCCGCGACCAGGAGTTCAGCCAGGACCTGTGCGCCGACGCATCGGCCCGCGCCGTGAAGCGCATCGAAGACGTGCGCGTTCTTCGTACCAGCCAGTTCCCCGAAGACGCCGGCCCCATGGCCCACCCGGTGCGGCCCGACAGCTACATTGAGATCAGCAACTTCTACACCGTCACCATCTATGAAAAGGGTGCCGAGGTCGTTCGCATGATGCAGACGCTGGTCGGCCGCAAGGGCTTCGAAGCGGGTATCACCCTTTACTTCGAACGCCATGACGGCCACGCCGTGACCTGCGACGACTTCGCGCAGGCCATTGCCGATGCCAACCCCGAATCGGAACTGGCCCGCCTCTTGCCCCAGTTCAAGCGCTGGTACAGCCAGGCCGGCACGCCCCGCCTCGCGGCGCACGGCGTGTACGACGCGCAGAACCGCAGCTACACGCTGAGCGTGGTGCAGAGTTGCCCGCCCACGCCGGGCCAGCCGACGAAGGAGCCCTTCGTCATTCCGTTGAACATCGGCCTGCTCGATGCCAACGGGCGCGAACTGCCGATCCAGCTCGAAGGCGAAAGCGACGTGACGCGCGGTACACCTGGTACACGCACCGTCGTGCTCTCGCGCGCCGGCGAACAGCTCACCTTCGTGGGCCTCGATGCCGAGCCCGTGCCGTCGATCTTGCGTGGCTTCAGCGCACCGGTGATCCTCGATTTCGACTACACCGACGCCCAACTGCTCACCCTGCTGGCCAACGACCCCGACCCGTTCAACCGCTGGGAAGCCGGCCAGCGCCTGGGCCTGCGCGCCGCGCTGCAGGGCATTGCGGCCCTGGCGACCGACACCACCCCGGTGCTGAACGACGCCTACATCGACGCCATGCGCAGCGTGCTGCGGAACCCCCAGCTCGACGCCGCCTTCAAGGAGCTGGTGCTCACGCTGCCGTCGGAAACCTACATCGCCGAGCAGCTCGACGTGGTCGATCCGCAGCGCGTGCACCTCGTGCGCGAAGCCATGCGCGCCCAGCTCGCCACCGCCCTCTTTGCCGACTGGGAACAGGTGTACGAAGAGAACCACGACACCGGCGCCTACACGCCCGACCCGACCTCCTCGGGCCGCCGCGCGCTGGCCGGCATGGCGCTCAACTTCCTGTGCCTGGCGGCGCGCGCCTCGGGCGACACCGTGTGGCCCGGCAAGACGCTGCAGCGCTTCAAGGACGCGGGCAACATGACCGACCGCTTCAACGCGCTCAACGCGCTCGTGTCGTCCGGCCACACGCTCGCGGCGCAGGCGCTCGCGCGGTTCCACGCCATCTTCAAGGACGAGGCGCTCGTCATCGACAAGTGGTTCTCGCTGCAGGCCGGCGCGAGCGACCGCGGCGGCGACATCCTGCCGCTGGTCAAGCAGTTGATGAAGCACCCGGACTTCTCGCTCAAGAATCCGAACCGCGCGCGCAGCGTGATCTTCAGTTATTGCAGCGCGAACCCCGGCGCCTTCCACCGCCCCGACGCGGCCGGCTATGTGTTCTGGAGCGACCGCGTGATCGAGCTGGACGCCATCAACCCGCAGGTAGCCGCACGCCTGGCGCGCGCGCTCGACCGCTGGAGCAAGCTGGCCGAGCCGTACCGCAGCGCTGCGCGCGAAGCGATTGCGCGTGTGGCAGCGAAGCCCGACCTCAGCAAAGACACCCACGAAGTCGTTACCCGCGCTTTGGCCGGTAACTGATCAAGCAGCAAGCAAGGAATACGAAAAGCACATGGCTCAACAACAACAGAAGATTTCCCTCACCCGCTACCTCGTCGAAAAGCAACGCGCCGACGGCCTCATTCCCGGCCAGCTGCGCCTGCTGCTCGAAGTGGTGGCCCGTGCGTGCAAGAGCATCAGCCAGGCAGTCAACAAGGGCGCGCTGGGCGGTGTGCTCGGCACGGCCGAGAGCGAGAACGTGCAGGGCGAGATCCAGAAGAAGCTGGACATCATCGCCAACGAAGTGCTCATCGAGGCCAACGAATGGGGCGGCCACCTCGCGGCCATGGCCAGCGAGGAAATGGACAGCATCTACGTGGTGCCCAACCGCTACCCGCAGGGCGAATACCTCCTGATGTTCGACCCGCTGGACGGCAGCAGCAACATCGACGTGAACGTGAGCATCGGCACCATCTTCAGCGTGCTGAAGAAGCCCGACGACACCCCCGGCGTGCAGGA
Source organism: Variovorax sp. ZS18.2.2 (assembly GCF_024701975.1). Taxonomy (GTDB): domain Bacteria; phylum Pseudomonadota; class Gammaproteobacteria; order Burkholderiales; family Burkholderiaceae_C; genus Variovorax. Next base: position 58,430 of record NZ_JANLNM010000002.1, on the reverse strand, counting down.
AGCCGACTTTCTGCAGGCCGGTACGCAACAGGTGGCCGCGGGCTACTGCATCTACGGCCCGCAGACCACGCTGGTGCTCACCGTGGGCAACGGCGTGGACATGTTCACGCTCGACCGCGAGCAAGGCAGCTTCGTGCTGACGCAGCAAGACATCCAGATTCCGGCGGACACCAAGGAATTCGCGATCAACATGAGCAACCAGCGCCACTGGGACGAGCCCATGAAGCGCTACATCGACGAGTGCCTGGCCGGCAAGGAAGGCCCGCGCGGCAAGGACTTCAACATGCGCTGGATTGCCAGCATGGTGGCCGACGTGCACCGCATCCTGATGCGCGGCGGCGTGTTCATGTACCCGTGGGACAAGCGCGAGCCCGAGAAGGCCGGCAAGCTGCGGCTGATGTACGAGGCCAACCCGATGAGCTGGCTGGTCGAGCAGGCCGGCGGCGCGGCCACCAACGGCAAGCAGCGCATCCTGGACCTGAAGCCCACCAAGCTGCACGAGCGGGTGAGCGTGATGTTGGGTTCGCGTAACGAAGTTGAACGTTTGACCCAGTACCACGCCGAAAAGGCCTGATGAGGTGGCTATAATCTGAGGCTTCGCCGGTGTAGCTCAGTCGGTAGAGCAGCTCATTCGTAATGAGAAGGTCGGGTGTTCGATTCATCTCTCCGGCACCAATCTAAAAAGCCCCGCTATTAAAAAGATAGCAGGGCTTTTTTCTTTTGGCAGCCTCATGTCTCGCAGCTCGATTCCTATGACGCGAATGTTTCACCCCGCCCTGTCCAAGAGCCGGCTCTTCGTCGGTGTCGTCGCCGTGCACCTGCTCGGCGCTTCGCCGGCTTACGCCCAGCCCAAGGTCTACCGATGCGAGGCGAACGGCAAAGTCTCCTACTCAGACGCCCCCTGTGTGGGCGCGAAAGTTATCGACGCAACGCCGACCCAAGGCATGGACAAGATGGGCGGAAGTTCCCGCAAGGGCCGGGAAGTTCAACAAGACGAGTTCCATCGTCAATTCGACAGCGCGATGCGTCCCCTGCACGGGCGCTCACACGAGGATATGAACATTGCACGTCGCCGCGTGAACCTGCCGGCAGGTGATCAAGCTCAATGCAGCCATCTTGATCGACAGATACCCTCACTAGAGGCCGACACAAGCCACGCGACCGCGGAAGTAAAGGCTAGAACGGAAGTAGATCTCTACAAAGCGCGCAAGCGCTTCTTCGATTTGAAGTGCTGACACCCACAAGGCAATCGAAGACTTTCACTGAGGCTCGATGGTGCGCAGCCTCTCAACCAGGCCATCGTTCTTCAATTTGGCGTGCTCACCGTAGTGCACTTCGCGGTGGCATGTCGGGCAAAGCGCCGCAACGAATCGAGGGTGATCAGGACCACCGTCTGAAACACGGGTGGTGTGATGAGGCTCCAGATAGTGAGCCCCACTCTTGCGTTTGAATGGCGCCGGCTGCTCACAGAGCTCGCAGTGCCCTGCGGCGCGCAAAAGAACGTAGTCGCGAACAGTGCGACTTCGCTCGTAGACCGTTCGACTGCCTGACCTGCTTGCTTGAGAGCCATCGGCCTTCGCCGCGGCGATGGCTCGCTTTCTGGCGTCCTCAAGCGATGTGACTGCGATGGGTTCATTCCCATCCATAAGATCGCCATGCTCCAACCTTGAAACTGGCACGAGCTTGAAAACGATCGCCTTGCGAGTCGCGCCTGTCGTGTCGTCAGCATCTGTCCATGTGTGGCTGTCATAGACAAACTCTCCCAGGTACTGCTGCCCTTTTCCTTTGCCCAGCGACTGAAACAGATGCAGCGCTCGGGCCTCCAACGAATGGTTGAGGATTGCGAGATTGCCTCGCTTCAACACCATGTCTTCACGTTGGCCCTCACCTGTGTAGAGGTAGCTTCCGTCTGCTTGCGGATGGTCCACATACCCATGTCGACTGCCACCTTCGCCGGTAAACAGAAAGACGACTGGGAAATTCTTCGAAGGAGAAATCCCACTTCGCCGACTGCCGCCAAACAGGTCATGGAGCTCTGTTCGACGGTCATAGATCCTTCCGACCTCAAAGGAGGGCAAAACAGCACTTGGCTCAGGCACGGACAGGTCTTTCTGCCAAGGGCGTTCGTGGATCAGATCGTTAATGTTTGGAAATATACTTTAACAATCATCTCCTCGAAGCCCATTGGGCCACAGCTTGCGAAGAAACCTGGTGTTGCCTCTTGCTCCATGAGACGTGGGTGACCTTCACGGCGACCAACACCAACCCGCATTGGTTGACCCTCAACGCTTCGCAAAAGAACCCGAGGTATTCGCCGTAGCGCGTGATTGGACGCAGTTCCATTCGCCCAAGAACCTCGTCATGGCTTTGACCGGCAAGGTCGGTGAATTCAACGAATGACGACCATGAGGTACACGCACAGGGGTGCTTTTTTTTGGCGGCCCCCAGTGAGCACGCTGTCGCTCAGCGATGCAGACGGCGCGAGCGTTCAATCGGCAGGTCAACGGCTGCCGCTACTACCAACCGGCCTGCAACACCGGGCCGCACGCATCGAAACGACAACATCGGGCCGATCCGCTATCGCGGCGCATCGAAAGAGGATTTGGGGCCGGAATTTCTTTCGGCCCACTCGCTGCGCTTGCGCGAGATCAAGCAGCGCCTGGGCTGCTGAACGTGCCGGCCCCGCGCAGGACCTGTGGTGCCACCTCCTGCAGCAGGTCTTCGGCGTCGCGCGTGAGGTCCGAGGCGATCCACATCATCATGTCGCGCCGCCTCGGGCCTATTTCCTCGAACCAGTCGCTCTCCATGCCATAGCAACTGCTCAGCAGCGCATGCAACTGGGACAACTTGTTCTCGAGAAGATCAAATGCATCCGGCGCGGTGGGCGGGATGAACGCGGAGGGCGCGGAGGCGCCGGCCATAATCTCTTCAGCCATTTGGTGTGCTGCCTTTCCAAAGATTTGCACGTCACTTGGTCAGACGGCCATGGTGTTAGCGCACCTTGGCCGTCGCCTTTTCTGCCTCACATCGACATCGCTGCGGTGTGCATTTCGATGTCCCGCCGTGAGGCGCGGCGGTCGACAAATATAAGAACAGAAGCGCTTCAACGGAGCGCTTGTGCGGCGAGCAAATCGGGCATCGCGCCAACTTTGCCCACATCGGCAAACCAAAACAAAATGCCTTCTGTCGCGGCAATAAACCGGCAATGAATCGACGACATGCAAGACCCCGTCATCACCATCACCACCCCCGCCACGCATCCTCAATTGGGCACGGCCCTGAAGCGTTGGCGCCTGCTGCATCGCGTGAAGCAATCGCACGCGGCCGAGCTCTTCAACGTCAATCAATCGACCATCTCGCGCTGGGAATCCGGCACGCAGGCGATGGAGCCCGCCGAGCGCGCACGCGCCGAGGCGCTGTTGTCGGCCCGGCTCGATGCAGCCGCCGACCATGCGCTCGCCAGGCTCGTCAACGAGAGCCCGCGGCCGGTGCATCTGGTGTGCGACATCACGCATCGCCTGCTGGCCTCGTCCGCGCGCAGGGCCGCCGAGTTCGGCGCGCCGCTCTCGCTGCTCTTGGGCCGCTCGCTCTGGCGCTATGCCACGCCGGAGATCGCGGGCAAGGAGGCGATGCTTGATGGCATCGGCTGGCGCGATGCGCTCGCGCCGCCCTCGCTGGAGTTCGCGACGGGCACCAACAGTTCGCAGCTGGTGCCCATTGCGCAGAGCCGTTGCCGGTGGACGCGGCTGACGCTGTCTGATGGGACGTCGGCGCGGTTGGTCGAAACGCTTTGCTGATGATGACGAGGAGGAGGAGGAGGATGACGGGCCACGAACGCCCGGCCCTTCGCTCGGCGCTTCACGGGGATGCTGCAAACTCCTCTGCAGCCGCATCGGCCCGCGTCTCTCTGCCCCTGCCCCTCACCCCTCTTCCGGAGCCCGCATGGCGTCTTCTTCATCATCAGCATCTCCTCTCGCCGCACCGCACCCGCACTACGACCGCCTGATCGCCGCCGCCCGCGCCCTCCCCCCGCTGCGGGTCGCGGTGGTCCACCCGGTCAACGCGGTGTCGCTCGAAGCGGCGCTCGCTTCCGCCGCGCTCGGCCTCATCGCGCCGACGCTGGTCGGCCCGCGCGCGAAGATCGAGGCCGCGGCGCGCGAGGCCGGCGCCGACATCTCGCACCTCACCATCGTCGATGCGCCGCACAGCCACGCCGCGGCCGACGCCGCCGTGGCAATGGCCTTGCGCGGCGAGGTCGATGCGTTGATGAAGGGGAGCCTGCACACCGACGAGCTGATGGGCGCGGTGGTGCGGCGCGAGGGGGGCCTGCGCACCTCGCGGCGCATCAGCCACTGCTTCGTGATGGACGTTCCGGGCCACGCGCAGCCGCTGATCATTTCCGACGCGGCGATCAACATCGCGCCCACGCTCGAAGAGAAGGTCGACATCGTGCAGAACGCCATCGACCTCGCGCACGCGCTGCACATGCCGGCCGTGCGGGTGGCGATTCTCTCGGCCACCGAAACGGTGAACGCCAAAGTGCCCTCCACGCTCGACGCCGCCGTGCTCTGCAAGATGGCCGACCGCGGCCAGATCACCGGCGCGCAGCTCGATGGTCCGCTGGCCATGGACAACGCCATCGACGCCGAGGCCGCGCGCATCAAGGGCATCGTCTCGCCGGTGGCCGGCCGCGCCAACGTGCTGATCGTGCCCGACCTGGACGCGGGCAACATGCTCGCCAAGAGCCTCACCTTCCTGGGCGGCGCCTACGCGGCGGGCATCGTGCTGGGCACGAAGGTGCCGGTGATTTTGACGAGCCGGGCGGATTCGGAATCGGCGCGGTTGGCGTCTTGTGCGGTGGCGTCGATGCTGGCGAAGGCGGGGCGGGATCGGACGATCAAGGCGGTGGGGTGATGGGCTGATGGCGCTGGGTGCCATTCATCGCAGGACGGTCAGCGGGCTTGATCCCGCAACAAAAAAAGAGGAAATGAATTGATCAAGAACATCGTGTTCGGCGCACTCACCATCGCTGCGCTGTGCTTTTTCCACTGGTCGTGGCGCAGGACGCTGGAGAGGGACGGCGAGCGCTTCATAGGCACCGGGTGGCGGTTGTTCACCACGTTGGCGCCGATGGTGGTCGGGGGCTTCCTGTTCACGATCTGGGCGTTGCGCGGCCTGATCAGGGGCGAGATGCCTTGCATCTCCAAGGGCGGCGGCTGCAAGGTGGAGGTGCATCTGCGAGCGGTCGAGCCCAATGCCTATTGGGTGAACCTGATCTACGTGTCTGTGCTCGCGTTCATTCTTTTGTGGGGCGCGTATCTGGTTTTGAGGCGCTGGCGCGAAGACCGGGGTTGAAGCGCGCGTGTCGCGTGTCGCGCGCCGCGCATATTTCATGCGTGGACATGCCCTGCCCCGCCTGCCTACGATCCCGCCGATGAACATCGAGCAACTCAAGGGCAAGCTCGCCTTCCTGCGCGAGGCGGAAAAACTCAAGGACGTGCTGCGCAGCGGCCACACCTCCTCCGGCCGCGCAGAGAGCACGGCCGAGCACAGCTGGCGCCTGTGCCTCATGGCGATGGCGTTCGAAGAAGAGCTGGCCGGGCTCGATCTGCTGAGGGTGCTGAAGCTGTGCGTGGTGCACGACCTGGGCGAGGCGATTCACGGCGACATTCCGGCCATCAGCCAACACGCTCATCCCGACAAGAGCGAGCGCGAACGCAATGACCTGCTGACGCTGATGGCCCCGCTCGATGCCAAGCTGCGCGGCGAACTGCTCGCACTGTGGGACGAGTACGAAGCCGCCGCCTCGCCGGAGGCCAAGGCGGTGAAGGCGCTCGACAAGCTCGAGACGATCCTGCAGCACAGCCAGGGCGCGAACCCTGATGACTTCGACTACGCGTTCAACCTTGGATATGGGCGCAAGCACACGGGCACGGCGCCGCTTTTCAGCGCGCTGCGTGAACTGCTGGATGACGAGACGCGACGCAGGATGGCCTCGCCGCCGTCGTCGACCGACGAGCGGCGCATGCGATGACGGACAGGCCGGCCGTCGGCTCCTGGCTCCCGGCTTGCCGCTGCATGGATTGACGTACCCGCCGTCTCCCATTTCATGGGAGATGGCGGCTCGAGCCCGCGCAGCCGCGGCCTGCATTTCGCGTCATTGATGCAAAAAACATACGAAATGTGTTTCTGTAATGTAAGTAACAGATGTTTTAGAGGCATTTATCACACTAAACTTACACTTTTGAAACAACTTCAAATGGTCGATGCGCGCCCTTCTATCGCTGCATGCAAGTGCGCGTCACCTCGGTCTGGCGCTTTGCTGTTGCGCCATGTTCCTCGGCTCTAACGCCTCGGCTGGCCTGAACGAAGTCGGCAAGGCGCCGCCCAGCGTTCATCGGCTGAAGCTTTTTGTTGATCCGCAACTGGCCGACGACATCGGCGCCGCGGAAGCGGGCCGGCGTCTTGCGCAGTACGTGGCCGACGTCAACACGGTGTTCACCCGCGAGACGGTGCGCAGCTTCGTGTTCGACCCGGTCAACGACCTGCAGTTGATTGCCCCCGCCGCGGCGCCGCAGTGCAGCCACAGCGGGCTGGTCAACGGCGAGATCGTGGTGTGCATCTCGAAATCGACCAAGGGCTACAGCCACGGCGGCCTCGCCGCGAGCTGGACCTTTCCGCAGAAGGGCGTGGCCTGGAACCTGAACTGGATCGCGATTCACGACCCGCTGCGCCTGTCGCGCGCCATCACCAAGGCCGCGCCCGAATCCACCGAGAAGGACTACCTCGGCCGCCAACTCAAGACGCTGCTGCACGAGCTGGAGCACGTGTTCGGCGCCGGCGCGGGCGAGTACTACAACGCCTCGGCGGTGAAAGACACGACCGGCACCGCACCGCAGGCCGACCTGGCCCTGATGAGCGACACCGACCGCTACTGGTGGACGCGCCAGAGCTGGCGCCTCGATCCGCTGCTGGGCACGGTGTTCGAGCAGCGGCGCGACCCGGCGACGAACCGCGTCATCACGCTGAACATGATCCGCTTCACCGCGGGAACCAAGGCCAACATCAACACCGACTGGAGCGATTGGCCGAAATACGGCACGTCGAAGTTCATGGCGGGCACGACGGCGACACAGGTGCGCATCACCGATCGGGGAACGGGCGCTGCGTTGCCCGGCGCGCAGGTGTCGGTGTGGCGCAATGCGGGCACGTCGACGGAGCAGCCGATGGTGTTGCTCGCGCAGGGCGTGGTGGATGAGGCGGGGCGCTTTTCTTTCGACTGGGCTTGCGGCTTCACCTGCTTCAACAGTGCGAAGTCGACGCTGCTGGTGAAGGCCTCGGCGCCGGGGCGTTCACCGACGGCGAGCTGGTTCACGATCTTCGATGCGTTCGAGCAGAAGGCGGTGAAGGGGCAATCGACCTTCACCATCGACATGTCGCTGGGCGGCGTGGACAACGTGCCGCCGACGGTGTCGGTCTCGGCGCCCGCAATGGCCACGCTGGGGCAGCCGGTGACCATTGCGCCGGCCGTGGTGGACAACGTGGGCGTGTGGGGCGTGAAGGTGGCGGGGGCCGATGGCATTCCGATCTGCACCTTTGAAGCACCGCCCTTCACCTGCACCTGGACGCCGATGACGCCGGGCATGCAGACGATCCGTGTGATCGGCGTGGATGCGGCCGGCAACTCGGCGATGGCGACTGCGAATGTGATGGTGAATGCGCCTGCGGATGTGGCGCCGCCTGTGGTGTCGGTGGCGGTGCCCGCGGCGACGGGGGTCAGCCGGACGACGACGCTTTCCGCTGCAGCGCAGGCGAATTCAGGGATTGCGGAGCTTCAGTTCATCGTGGATGGGAAGACGCTGTGCACCGTGAAAGCCGCGCCATACACGTGCAACTGGACGCCGGGTGCGGCAGGCTACGCGAGCATCGAGGCGCGGGCCGTGGATGCGATGGGGAACGTTGCGAGCGTGTCGGCGAACATGCAGGTGAATGCGCAGATCACGCCGTATCGGGCGCTGGCGTTGAAGGAGGGGGAAAAGGATGTGGCGGAGGGGCTGCTGACGCAGACTGCTGCGCCGGCGGTGGTGGTGCCGAAGGTGCGGACGGCTGTGGCTTTGCGGGATCGGAGTGGGTCTTGAGGCGGTCAGTCTGACCCGACGTCTTTCTTCGCAGCAGCATCGCCCTCGGGTCGCAACCTGTGTGTCGGGTCGGCCTTCAGGTCTTCTTCGGTGACGGGTGCGCCCAGCGCGTCTTTGACCTCTTGCGGCCAATGCACCGTGCGAGCTGTCCACACGACCAGCCGGTTGACGAAGAAGAACGGAATGAACAGCGGAATGCACAGGTGCTGCCACAACTGGGTGAATGGAGCCTCGCGCCAGTCTTTCCAGTAGTTCTTCTTGCGCTGCTTCAGCGCCTCGATCATGTCGAACTTGCCACCCTTCAGCGGTGGGGCTTCACCGGCGAGCAGGGGTGGGGCGTCGTCATCCATGTAGCGACGGATGTACTCCCACAAGGCGCCGGGAAATTCGACATTCGAGATCACGTAGCTCGCCATGATGGTCGGGTCGTCCGCGCTGTTGCGGACCAGGAAGACCAGGTGATGAATGCGCCGCAGGCTGGTGGGGCTACCGCCCATGGTTGCGTGGTGTTCGATATCGATCAGGGACCAGTCGGCCCAGCAGGGAGAGCGCTTCTTGCCTTGCTCGACGAAGTACACGCGCTGGTTCAAGCGGTCGAAATAAATTGGGGCTTCGCTGGGGGAAAAGAGCTCGAAGTAGGCGCCTATGAGGAACACCGATCCGAAAGAAAAAAACGAAAACAGCATCAACCCGAAGCCCAGTTCAGCCCAGGTTGTCTTGTTCAGAATAGGGAATACATATGCGGCAACCAATCCAGCGATAAGGCCAAACGTCGTCACATACCCACCCGCACTCACCAGCGACCCACCATCCAATTCGATGGCGTTCTGGTAAACACCAGTTAGTCGCCCTTGATGCCCCGCCTGATGACTACCCGGTGCATCCTTGCTGTAGCGGCTTACCAGGTTGCCAATCAGGCCTTCCTGCCGCGCCTCATCGGTGCTCTGCCCGCTGACGTTCAATCCGATCAGACGACGTCTTTCTTCGCAGCAGCATCACCCTCGGGCCGCAGCCTGTGTGTCGGGTCGGTCTTCAGGTCTTCTTCGGTGACGGGCGCGCCCAGCGCATCTTTGATCTCTTGCGGCCAGTGCACCGTGCGGGCGGTCCACACGACCAGCCGATTGACGAAGAAGAACGGAATGAACAGCGGAATGCACAGGTGCTGCCACAACTGAGTGAGTGGGGCCTCGCGCCAGTCTTTCCAGTAGTTCTTCTTGCGCTGCTTCAGCGCCTCGACCATGTCGAACTTGCCACCCTTCAACGGTGGGGCTTCGCCGGCGAGCAGGGGTGGGGCATCGTCATCCATGTAGCGACGGATGTACTCCCACAAGGCGCCGGGAAATTCGACATTCGAGATCACGTAGCTCGCCATGATGGTCGGGTCGTCCGCGCTGTTGCGGACCAGGAAGACCAGGTGATGAATGCGCCGCAGGCTGGTGGGGCTACCGCCCATGGTTGCGTGGTGTTCGATATCGATCAGGGACCAGTCGGCCCAGCAGGGAGAGCGCTTCTTGCCTTGCTCGACGAAGTACACGCGGTGGTTCAGGCGGTCGAAATAGATCGGAGCTTCGCTGGGGGAGAAAAGCTCGAAGTAGGCGCCCACGAGAAAGACGCTCCAGATGGCCACTATGTCAAATAGAAAACTGAACGAACGCCCCATTGCCAGTAGTTCAGCCATCCAAGAACCAAAGAAGTAGGTAAGCAAGGCACCGCCCACCAGTCCAATAGTCGTAAAGACTCCTCCCGCGCTCACCAGCGACCCACCACCCAATTCAATGGCATTTCGGTAGACCCCTGTCAGTCGTCCTTGGTGCCCTGCTTGATGACTGCCTGGCGCACCCTTTCTGTAGCGACTCACAAGGTTGCCGATCAGGCTCTCCTGTCGCGCCTCGTCGGTGCTCTGCCCACTCACATTCAGTCCGATCATCCGTAAATCCCAAAGTTGCCGCTGGGGCGATAGGTCTTATCTTTTCCGTCGGAGCGTTTGGGCGCTTCCGCGCCGCGCTGCTCGCGCTTGTTGCTACCCGCGATATCCCCAGCGTTCTCCGTCTCGTTGTACAGCGCAGCCAACCAGTTCTGCTCTTCCTTCAGGTTCCTGAATTTAGCTTGCCTGTTCACTTCATCGTCCTTGAGCTTGGAGTCGAAATTGTCATTGCCGAAATAGCTGCGCCCGGCCCAACGCTGATACTCATCACGCTTGCTGACTTCAGCGTATACGTAGTAAGCCAGACCGACGAGTAGCAAAACCAAGCCAATGCCGGTAATGGCGCTGGCTACTACGGCTCCCGCGCCGGCAGCCACAGCCGCTTCAGCGGCAATCGCCCCAATGGCTCGCGTCAGCACAAAACGAGCAATACCGCGACTGGCTGCGCCTTTGGACAATGCATCAAAAGTCGCGACAGTTCCCGTGAGGCCCGTAACACCAAAGACCGTTCTTGCCTGTTGGTATCCGTATGTCGCCTCCGCATCCCCCGCCTTCCCCGCATCCCCCGCCTTCTTCCCCATCGAAATCACAGCAAACACACTCCCCGCCACCCCCGTGGCCGCCGCAAACGTCCGGAGCACCGCCAGCTTGGTACTGACCACCGCCAGATGCTCCCCACCTTCCTTCATCAGGAGCGCCGCCTTGTGCTGGCTGGCCCACACCTCGGCGGCCGCGCCCAGCAGCCCGCCCGTGCTGTCGGCCACGCCCATGACGGCCTCGTTCAATTTGCCCTGATCGCGATCCACCCTGTCCAATTCAGCCAGCAGCTTCGGAATGCCTTGGTACAACCCTAGTGCCTGCACGCCCATCGCGGAAATCGCCAGGCGGCCGTCGATGCTGTTGAAGCCCAGCTCTTTCTTGATGGCCTGGCGTTCCAGCACGGCAACGACCTCTGCGGCCGTTTGCGTGCCCTTGATGTCCAGGCGCTGGGCCCGGGCAATCACTTGGTCCAGGCTCTGTTGCGCCGGGCCACCAGTGGTCGCCACGACGACGCGACCGCCTTTGACATCGACCGCCTTGAGTTTGCCTTCATGCACTTTTTGCGCGGTATCCACATCGGTCACGGCAATGAGGGTCGCCAGATGGCCCCGTTGCACGACCACGGGGTACATCTTGCCGGTGTTCACCTCGGGCATGTAGCTCTTCATCACGCGGGCAACGTCGGCGCTGTCCAGATCGACCTTGAGCAACACGGCCACCGACAGTGCCGCCTTGTCGCCGCCGGGGCGCGAGGCTTCCACGGCCAGTTCGAGCTGGCGTTGCGCCACGGTGAGCAAGGGTGCCGTCGCAAGGTAGCGCCGCATCGACACAGAAGGCGGCCCCGCAGGCTTGCCCATGGCCATGGCCGCGGTTTGCAGCGCACCGGCAATGAAGGCTGCCGTTTGCCCGGCCGCCAATGCCATCAGCCGCGGATGCAGCCAGCCGAAGCGCCGACCCAGGTCATGGGTGAGCAAGCCGCGCAGCAGGTCGATGGTCTTGTCGCGCGTGTCGCCCTGCTCGGTCTGCGGGTCGTCGCGCCGGTCCCATGTGCCCAGCAGCAATGCCTTGGCACTCGCGATGACGCTTTTCTGGTTGCCATACATCGCGCGCAACGCAGGCGCGCGCGGGTCGGCAAGGTCCTTCAGGCCCGGCTCGATCACGTTCTGCATGTAGCGCTCGCCGTGTTTCTCGAACACCAGCGGCTGGGGCTGGTGGATGAGGCCGCTCTCCTCTGCGTAGATCAGGCCCGGGCAAACAGGCGCGGTCGGCTTGTTGGGCTCGTTCTCGTCGAAGTGCTTCTCGAAGTAGTCGAGTGTGCGCGCCTTGCAGGTGGTCTCGAGCCAGTCTTCTTCCGCATCGCGAACGTGGGCCTCGCGCGTTTTCTGGTTGCTGCGGTGTTGGCTCCACCACTGGGCGCGTTTGGATTCATCGATCTGGTCGGCAATCGATTGCCAGTTCTTGGCGCCCAGCTGCCTGCCGCTGTCTTCTGTCTCCTTGTTGCGGTGACGACCCAAAGGGGTGTCGCCGCCACGCATGCGGCCTGCAGCGCTGCCATCGGGCGCCAGGGAGCCGTCGGGCAGCGGCTGCCATACGAAGTCGCCACGCTTGGCGTAGGGCATGCTGTTCTTCATTCGATCCCACTGGGCTTGCGACGTGGTGCTCCAGGCTTTGTCTTGCGCCTCGATCGCCCCGGCCGCCAGCACTTGCTGGTGCAGCGCCTCGAGCGCCACATGGCTGGCCAGCGGCCATGCCACTCGGGGCACCAGGAGCTGTTGCTTGGCCCAACGATCGGTCGCCAGCCGAATGCCGTTGAGGTCCGCCGCCAGGCCCACGGGATCGGGAATGGCGAGCACCTGTTCCCTGCCAGCGGTGTCCGAACTGGCCTCGGCCTGCTTTTTCATGACGGCGGCAAGATTCCGGGCCGCGCTGGAATCGTCCTCACCGGGCTTGCCGGTCAGCGAGGGATAGAAGGGCGTGGCGCTCTCGACGCCTGCATGCGTGAGTTCCGGCAAGGCGTAGTCGGCAACGTAGCGTTGGATGTCGCCCGCCTCGGCCTTGAAACCGCTGGGCTGCTTTGCAAGGGCCAGGTTCACCTCCACCATGCCGGCCTGCGTGCGCGCTTCGGCGCTCTGCGCCATCCTGGCCTTGATGGCATCGCTCCAGAAATTCATGCTGAAGCCGATCCAGACCTTGCCGACGTTGCCGGGCTCCTCGATGCAGATGGTGCGCACATCGTGCGGGTGGGTCGACTTTCGGCTGCAGGCAAAGTCCGAACTGCTGTGCGAGAACTCGCCCTCGGCCAGCAGTGCGCCTTGCGCATGCACCTTGTAGACCTCCCATGGCTTGAGCAGCTTCCTGGGCCTGGCATCCGGGTAGTACACGTACACGTACCCGCCTTCCCGCAGCAGGCGAAACACATAGCGGGCGCGCTTGAGGGATGGCAGCTCGAGCGCATTGCGATGCACTTCGTTCCGATAGGTGGCCAGACGGTGCGCGTTGGGTGGTGCGATCTCTTGCACGTCGGAGATGGCCGATGGCCGCACCAGCAGGATCGACAGGCCGCTTTTCTCGCACCTCTTGCAGTTTTCATTTGCCATGGGCGTGCTCTTTCAGGAATTCGTGGATGCCGACGGCATCCAGTTGGCACGGTGCTGCGCCAACACATCGGCCAGCGGCCATTCGCGCAGGATGGTCTCGGCAAGGCAGTGGCTCAATCCGGGCCATTGTTCGAACGCCGGGTGTTGCAATGCCTCGGCCGCACAGGCCGACTGGTTCTTCGGGCCGATGAGGCCGAGCTGGCTTGCGAGGCGCACCTTCTGCAACGCCCGAAACACCGCGTCGCCGGGCAACGGATGGCACGTTCGTTGCCAAGCCATCAACGTGCGATTGATGGCCTCGGCTTGCAGCAGCAAAGTCCAATGCGATGCTTCGAGCTTCAATGGCCGGGGTCGTGACTCGCCTGCCGCCCCCTGCAGGCTTTGCAAGTCGAAGTTCGTGCCCATGTAGGTCCAAACCGCAATACCTTGGAGCCCGGAAGACCAATCTATCGGCGGCAACGGCAACACGCTTTGCAATCGAGATGCCTGATGCAGCAAGGCCAGCACGCGCCGGTCTGCCAGGCGCAGGTAGCGACCGCCGTTTGGCGCACCCCGTGCACGGAACAAGGCGCTCAATTGAATTGCCAGTGCCGCACCATCGCTGCCGTGCGTTTGCAACCAGCCCCCGATGCGGCAGGGGCCGCCACCGCCGGCACACGCATTCAAATGCTCCTGCACGGCGGAGATCAGGCTCTGGCCGAGCAGGGGATCGTGACGATCTTCGAGTTCGAGCAGACAGGGCGCCCTTTCGGGCGGCACCTTCAGGTACTTTGTGTTGATGGCGTGCCGAGGGCGATCGATCGTGTCAAAACCGTTCGGAGAACCGCTGAACGCATCGATCAGCAGGTAGACGGGCCGGCCGTGTTCCAGGCGCGACAGCAATGCCGCAGCACATGTTTCGATCAATGTTCCGGGAGGCGTGTCCCAAGGCCATGGGGGCACATTCGAAACCGGACTGGTCGAATTGCTCACTAGATGACTCCTGCGCCGCCATCGGTGGCGCTCTGGTCTGCAGGCGAGCACCCTGTGTACGCTCCGCTCGGCAAGCTGTTGCTCGCGCTGTCGCCTTGTGGCCCGACGAAGTTGTGCATGCCCCTGAACGTCACCTTCCCCGGTGCGTGGATCTTGATGCTCGAGCCTTCGAGCTTGATGTACGCCCCGGCGCTGGTCAGCAGCACGTGAGTGGGCGCCTCGACATCGACGTTCTTCGTCGTGCTGGCGATCGTCACCTTCTTTTCGGCGGCGATCTTGGTGGCACCCTTCTGGCTCTGCAGTGTCACGCTGCCGCTGGCCGCATGCAGTGCGATGCCACGCTCCTGGTTGGGCTCTGCGCCTTCGCCCACCTTGGCGCCGACGGTGTACAGGCTCACCCCCTTGGCCACGCTCACCGCGATCTGCCCCTGCGCGGGCAGATCGATGTCCTGGTTGGCGACGATGGCGGTGTTCTTGCCGCTCACGGCAATCGCCTCCTTCGGCGTGACGAAGCCGATGCCCATCGGCGCGCTGAACTGCAGGTGCGGCTCGCTGTACGCGGTGACGCTGCCCTGACCGCCTTCAGTGGCCTTGATGTCGCCACCGCCGTTTGCTCCGCTTGCTGACGTGCCTTCCTGCGTCGCCCCCAGCACCTCTGCCACATGCTTGAGTGCCTCGATGGCGGGCAGCTTGTCTGGCGCCTCTTCACCCTTGATCTGCGCCTTCTGCGTCTGCGCGCTCTTCGCGAGTGAAGTGGCCAGCTCCTCGGCCTGCTTGGTCTGCTGCTGTGCCTCGCGGCTCGCCATGAACGCTCCCTTGGCGTTCTGCTGCGCATGCGCGCTCACGAGCAGCCCTGATCCAGCGCGGATGGCACCCTGCGCGGTGGTCGCCAGTTCAGCCCCATGCCCGCGCGCCTTGCCGCGCGCGTTGTCGTCCTGCTGCTTGTGGTGTCCCAGGTGCAGCCGGCTCTGTGCCTGCGTGGTCTCCAGGCCTGTGCTGCCCTGCCCCGGGGTGTCGTCGAAGACGAGCTGGTTGTAGCCGCCATCGCCGCTCTGGCTCGCGCTCAACTCCTGGGTCTTGATGCCGGAGAAGACAGCGTTGTGCGCGTGCTCCTTGGCGCCCTTGCCTTCGCCGGCGAACCAGGCGGGGGCATTGCCGGTGGATTGCGCCGCACCTGCAGACTTCTCGTTGTGCTGGGCGTCGGTCTGGCCCGCGCCGTTGTAGAGCGCCGCAACGACGACGGGGCGGTCGATATCGCCGTGATGGAACTCCACGAGCACTTCCTGTCCGACGCGGGGCAGGGTGACCTGACCCCAGTTGTCGCCCGCTGCGCCGGCGGCCACGCGCACCCAGGCGCCCAGGCGGTCAGACGCGGGGGCGTTGTCCTGCCCGTCGGAGCGAGGCTGTCTCGCGCTGGAGCCGCTGCCGCGCTGCCAGTGGAACTGCACCTTGACGCGGTGGTCGCGGTCGGTGTGCACAGGTGCGTCTCCCCCCACGCCGATGACGATGGCGCTCTGGCTGCCGTGCACGCTGGGTTTGGGGTGAATGCGCTGGCCGTGGCCGTCCACGCTCAGCGGGCGGTAAGGGATGGCCGCGCGCACTGTCGTGAAGTCGTTGCGGTAGTGGGTGACGGTGTCGGGCCGACCATCGGCATTGCCGCCGTCGTCGGACACATCGAACACGGTCGCGATGTCCGGCAGGCCCAGGCGTTCGCCAACACCGGCCTTGATGTCTTCATCGAAGTTGTTGCGCGCGATGTGGCGCACGGCGAGCACTGCGAAGCGGCGCTCCTCTTCGCTGTCCTTGTCGTGCTGCTCGTGGCCGGTCAGAGTGAAGGTGGTGGCGGGTGCCAGGGTACGCACGGCACTCTGGCCTGCGAAGCGCTTGTTGCGCAATTCGAGGGCCTGCAGGGCATTGGACAGGAGCCGTTCACCCTGGGCGGAGGTCTCCCAGCCGTAGGCGCCGGGGTCGTCGCTCCATTGCAGGGTGCGGTGGCCTGCGCCACGGCTTTGCTGCTGCACCGGCCTGGCACTCACGCTCTTGTAGTCCCAGCTCTGCTGCGCAAGGCTGTTGGTCTGCAGCTGGCGGCTGCCTCGCCATTGCTGGATGGTGTCTTCGCTCTCGCTCGCATCGGCGCGGTGAAAGCGGATGGTGGCCTGTGTGTTGGCTCGGAAGGCGCCGTTGTGGTCGGCGATGACGAAGGTGTGGCTGCCGAGGTTGCCATCCTTGCCCGTTGCATGCTCGAACCAGTAGCACAGGCCTTCTTCGGCCAGGAGGCGCACGACGAAGTCGAAGTCGCTCTCGTGGTACTGGGTGGTGATGCCGCGCACCGGATAGATGTCGCGCTGGGCGATCTCCCAGCGCCATTGCACGGCGAGCTTGCCTTGGCTCTGGTAGCGCGCGAACACGGCATCGACGATGTCGAACACGCTCTGGTGCTGAAACAGGCAACTGTCCTGGCGATACCGAAGAAAGGCGAGCCAGGGTTCGATAACGAACCGGTAGCGGGCCATGCCGCCGTTGCTCGAGATGCACTCGGCCTCGGTCACGTAACCGTGGAAGGGACGAAGCTCGGTGCGGCTTTGGGCCGTCTGCAGGTCCAGGCGCACGCCTTGGCCCATGAGGGTCTTGAGTTCGATGTGGGCGTCGTCGCTCAACGCGGTTAGCTCGAAGCGGAAGCCGCCCTCGTCAATGGACTCCACACCGTCCAGCCGTTCGGCCAAGAGCTTGTTGTCACCCAACGGCGTGCGCAGCACCAGCAGGCGATCGCGCTGCGTCGTGCCCGCGCGCAGCAGTGCTCCCAACGACGCAGAGTTGAAGTTCGACATGTTTTTTCTCTCCCTGTGACTCTCGATGCGCCACCGCGTCCCGCGGCGCCTCCGCAGATCCTGCAACGCAGCTCATCGCTCTTGCTGCAGTCGGCCCTGACGGAAGAAGCTCAGGCCGATCGGCTGTATCTGTCGCACAAATGCGCAGCGCGCAACCATCAGCCGTACATCCTTCACAAATAATATCCCGCACGCTCTTCCCAACAAAGACGAAGTCACGTGTTAATGCTACTTTCAGGCTAATCAAAACAGCAGCACAGTGAAAACTAACAGGGAAATCAAGGCGTATAAAAGTACGGGCCCTAAACCCAATTGGAGGCGCGGCCCGGATTCGAACCGGGGTCTGCGGATTTGCAATCCGCTGCATAGCCGCTTTGCTACCGCGCCGAAGAAGCAATAAATGAATGCGTGAATGGTGGATCGTCTTCGAGTCGAACGAAGTATTCCGAAGAGGCGGGGTTACAGCCCGCTGCAGTCGCCAGTGCTGCTCACGAGCCAAATGAAAGACGTATGTGGCGTTCCGCAGGGGAGTCGAACCCCTGGCTTCCTCCTGGACAGGGAGGCACTCTGGCCACTGAGTTAGCGGAACAAAAAAAAGAGAAAAAGATGGCAGGCCCTCAAGGGTTCGAGTCTTGGATGCCGGGATCAAAACCCGGTGCCTTGGGCCGCTAGGCGAAGGGCCATCGAACTGGAGCCTCGTGTGGGATTCGAACCCACGATCTTCGGGATGAAAACCCGATGTCCTGACCGCTAGACGAACGAGACGTTGAAGAAAGAAAAAAAGCTGGCGCGCACGGAAGGAGTCGAACCTTCAACCGCTGGGTTTGGAGTCCAGTGCTCTGCCAATTGAGCTACACACGCGTGATGAAAAAAGAATGGTCTGAGTGGCAGGATTTGAACCTGCAGCCTCCTGCTTCCAAGGCAGGCCGTCTACCAGATTGACACTACACCCAGAGAAAAATCGAACGAGAAAATTGGTGCCCCAGGGGAGATTCGAACTCCCAGAATTCCGCTTCTAAGGCGGACACGTATGCCGGTTCCGTCACCGGGGCGATAAACAAATAGATGGATGTGCTGCGAACTTTTAATGAGCGTTCACCGGGCGCGAAGCGCGGTGTCATGCAGTGCGATCACTGCGTGTTTGTTGAATGTTGAAAAAACAAAAAGGCCCGGAACCTTTCGGTGTCCGGGCCTCTGTGCAAGAGAGCTTGGGAGTTACGCGTCTAAGCGCTTCCTCCACCCGGTGTCACCCGATCCTCATAAGCGCAATCCCACAGGTTGGCCTGCAGCGCTTGAACGGGATTCGGGCATTGATCGAGCAGCCACTGCTGCGACAGCATGGCGAGGCCATCGCACAGCGCGACGCACACGAGCGAACGGCCCGATGCGGGTCGAATGCTGTGGATGCGGATGGCTGCTGCTTTCACGATGGTTCCTGGTCGATGCTGCTGTGTGTGCTGCTGAGAAAACTTCGCGGCCTGAACCGCGAGTGGGTTGGACTGTAAATAGTCTTTACGCTACCGTCAACAACTTCCGTCGATTATTTTCAACACCGACTTACGGTGCCGCGCGATTGAACAACGCCTGATCGAAGCGCAGCGTGATCACCTCGGTATCGTCCGGGTTGCCCGGCACGCGGCCGTCTTCGGTCGGAAAGTTCGAGTCGATGGCCACCGCCAGCGTGTGCTCGTCCACCACCTCGACGCTCTCGATCGAATCGAAGGGCATGCTGAACTTGCCGTCGGCCACGCCAGCCAGCGGGCCGCCAATGTCCTTCGGGTCGGAGATGTTCAGCAAGTCCACCAGCAGCGTCTTCTTGAGCGCGCCATCAGCGTCCTTCACATTCAGGTCGATCATGTACAGGCGCTTGACCACCGCCTTGGCGCCGAACAGGCTGTCGCGCTCGATCAGCACGAAGCGGCTGCCGCCCACATGCGTCATGTCGCCGATCACGATCTGGTTGTCCTTGGCCGGGCCGTCCTTCTTGTAGACCAGGTTCTTGCCCGTGTAGAGCATCGCGGCCGGATCGAACTCGAAGATGTTCAGGTAGCGCTCGTCGTCGGCCACCGGCCGCAGCGAAGCCAGCGAGGGTGCGGCCTCGGGCACCGCATAGAGCCGGCTGCGGTCGCCGTTGAACGCAAGGCTCTCGAAGCCGCGGCTCGCGAGCGAGGTGACGCTCGCGCCGTTGTTCATCACTTCGGGGTTCGACGGGCTGCGCAGGAACGGATGCGGCACGGGGTCGCTCATCAGCGTGCCGTCCTTGTCGAAGTGCAGGATGTAGGGGCCGAACTCCTCGCCCACGAAGTAGGTGCCGTCGCTGGCGCGCGCTATCGATTCGACGTCGAGGTCGAAGCCCGTCAGCAGCCGGCCGCTGCGGATGCGCGCATCCACCGGCTTGCCGCTGTCGACCAGGTTGTTGCCCGAGACGGTCTGGTAGTTGGCGAAATCGGCGGTGATCTTCAGGTCGACACCCTTGCCGTCCTTCAGGAAGCCCTTTGCATCGTTGAAGTCGACGCGGCTGTTCAGCTTGATCGCGCCCGGCACGCTGGTGCCATTCGCCGCGGTGCGGAAGTCGATGCTGACGTTGTAGATGCCGATCACGAAGTCGGCCGAGTTGCCCTTGCTGCCGTAGCCGTTGTCGGCCATGGCGGTCCAGGTGCCGTCGCCGTTCTTCAGCAGCGCGGAGAAGCCGGGAATCGGCTGGCCGTCGACGAAGGGCGGCGTGACGCCGAGCGCGGCGGTGATGAACTGCCCCGTGGTCGGGCCGGGCCAGCGCGCGGTGTCGGACAGCGAAGCCCAGCCGGTCAGTTGATGCGGCAGTCCGGAGCCTTCCTGCGCGGGAGGTGGCACCGGTGGTGCAGGCGCGGGTGCCGGTGCGGGCGGCAGCCCCACGAATGGGAAGCCGCCGCCATCGCTGCCGCCGCCGCATGCGCTGATCACGCCGCAAACCGCAACCGCTACCAGCCGGCGCTGCCAGATCGAATCGATGAATCCTCGGGTCATGAATGCCCTCCTCGTTGTGTTGAAGCGAAGGCGGCAATCTATAAAGGCGCGGTGACGCATTCATGACGTGTCGATGAAACGTGCAAAGCGCGGCGGGAAGCCGCAAACTCGCAAGCCGCGCACACGCCAGCGCATGGAGACCCCGATGCACATCCGCGAACTCGCCGCCGGCCTGCAATTCCCCGAAGGCCCGATTGCCATGGACGATGGCTCCGTGCTGCTGGTCGAGATCGCGCGCGGCACGCTCACGCGCGTGCGGCACGACGGGCTGGTGCAGGTGGTGGCCGACCTGGGTGGCGGCCCGAACGGCGCGGCCATCGGGCCGGACGGCGCGGTCTACGTGTGCAACAACGGCGGCTTCAAATGGCACACCGAGGCCGATGGCTGCCACCGTCCCGTGGGCCAGGCCGAAGACTATTCAGGTGGCCGCATCGAGCGCGTGAACCTCGCGATCGGCCGCTTCGAACGGCTGTACGACACGGTCGAACACGGCGCACTCTGCGGCCCCAACGACATCGTGTTCGATGCGCGCGGCGGCTTCTACTTCACCGACCTGGGCAAGACGCGCGAGCGTGACATGGACCGCGGCGGCCTTTTCTACGGCCACAGCGACGGCAGCGCCGCATGCGTGATCGCTCGGCCGGTGATGACGCCCAACGGCATCGCGCTCTCGCCCGATGGCAACACGCTCTACTACGCCGAGACCGAAGGCGCACGCGTGTGGGCCTTCGACATCACCGCGCCGGGCCGCGTGCGCAAGGACGGCTGGCCATCACCGCATGGCGGACGCATGCTGTGCGCCTCGCCCGGCGGGCACTACCAGCGCTTCGATTCGATGGCCGTCGATGCGCTCGGCAACCTCTGCGTAGCCACGCTGCTGCACGGCGGCATCAGCATCGTCGCGCCCGATGGCAGCACCGTCGAGCACGTGCCGCTGCCCGACCGCTACACCACCAACATCTGCTTCGGTGGGCGCGACAGGCGCACGGCTTTCGTCACGCTCTCGGGCAGCGGGCGGTTGATTGCGATCGACGATTGGCCGACGCCCGGCCTTGCACTGAACTTCGAGGCCTGAACAGGCCGCCCGGCCCGCCTCGTCAATCGCGCGTGAACCGCTGCACACGCTTGCCGTTGTCGACCTCGCCTGCGTAGAGGTTGCCGCGCGAGTCGATCGCGAGGTCGTGCACCCAGTGGAACTCGCCCGCATACCGGCCCGGCCGGCCCAGCGTGCCGGTCACTGCGCCGGTGCTGCGGTCGAGCGTCAGCACCTGGTTGTTGCGGCCGTCGGCCATGAAGAGCCACTTCTGTTGCGCATCTCGCGAGATCACCATGTCCCACACCGAGCCGTTGCCGGCCGTGGCGGGCTCGACCATGAATTCCTTGACGAAGCTGCCGTCCTTTTTGAAGATCTGCACGCGGTTGTTGAGCCGGTCGCACACATACACGAGCCCATCGCGCGCGACGCGCACGCAGTGCACCGGCGTGCCGAACTGCTGGAGTTGGGCCTGCGTGGGAGGCAACGCGCGGCGCGCCTGCAGCTTCTCGGCATCGCTCGGCGGGCGACCATAGGCACCCCAGTGGCGCTTGTACGCGCCGGTGTCGGCATCGAACACGATGACGCGGCGGTTCTGGTAGCCGTCGGCCACATACACCTCGCTGGCCGCACCGTCGACCTCCACGCCCGCGGCCTTGCCAAGGCGGGTGGTGTCGGTGCTGCCGGTCTGCGGCCCGACCTTGCCGATCTGCAGGACGAACTTGCCGTCGCGTGTGAACTTGAGCACCTGGCCGTCGTTGTCGCCGTTGCCGGTGATCCAGATGAAGCCCTTGGCGTCGACGTGAATGCCGTGCTCGTTGCCCGGCCAGTCATAGCCGGCGCCGGGGCCGCCCCATGAACGAAGCAGCCGGCCCGCGGCATCGAACTCGAGCACCGGTGGCGCGGGCAAGCAGCATTTGGACTGCGGCGGTTTTGCCGCTGCACCGGCCTCGTCTTCGGAAAGGCTGCGCGGACGCTGCAAGACCCAGATGTGGTCTTCGGCATCGACGGCCACGCCGCTGACCTGGCCGAGGATCCAGTTGTTGGGCAATGGCCTGGGCCACGACACATCGACGCGGAACGACGGTGCGCCGGCGCCCGCATTGCTGTTGCCGGGTGCCGCGCAGCCGGCGGCGAGGATCGCGGCAGCCGTGCAAGCCAGCACGACACCCAGGCGCCTTGCGGCAATGAATGCGGTGGTGCTCATCTGTTTTGTCTCCTGCCTGTGCGCATCAATCCAATGATGCGCCGGTGAGCCTCACAAGGCCAGCGTAACGCTCGAGCTCGGACTTCCAGAACGCGGCGAAGCTCGCGGCATCGCCGGTGCGCACCTCGGCACCGATATCGGCCAGCCGTTTGCCCAGGTCGCCCGTCCTGAAAGCCGCCTGCACCGCGGCGTTCAGTCGATCGACCACCGCGCTCGGCGTACCCGCGGGTGCGGCCAGGCCGTACCAGGCGTTCATGTGCATGCCCTTGATCCCGAGCTCGTCGAAAGTCGGCACATCCGGCAGCATGGGATGGCGCCTGTCGGAAGCGACGGCGATGGCGCGGATCTTTCCGCCCTTGATCTGCCCATACGCCCCGGTGTCGAGCATGTAGTCGAGTTGCCCCGCCATCACGTCGGTCAGTGCCGGCGAACTGCCCTTGTAGGGCACGTGGATCGTGTCGATGCGCACCACCGACTTGAAGAGCTCGCCCGCCAGGTGCGCCGAATTGCCCACGCCGCCCGAGCCGTACGAGAGCGAGCCCGGCCTGGCCTTGGCGGCTCTCACGATGTCGGCGGGCGTCTTGTAGGGCGAAGCGGCCGCCACCACCATCACGCTCGGAATGACGGCCAGCGACGCGACCGGCGTGAAGTCCTTGATCGGATCGAAGCCGGTGCGCTTGTAGAGATAGGGATTGGCGGAGTTGGTCGAACTCGTGGCCAGCAGCAGCGTGTAGCCGTCGTGCGGCTGGCGAATGAACTGCTGCGTGCCGATGTTGCCGCCCGCGCCCGCGATGTTGTCGACGATGACCGATTGCCCCAGTTGCACGCGCAGGGCCTCGGCCACCGCGCGCCCCACCGAGTCGGTCGCACCGCCCGCGGGCCACGGCACGATGAGGCGAATCGGCTTCTGTGGATAGGCCTGCGCCAAGGCAGCGGGCGCCGACAAGGTGGTGGCCAGCGCGACGGCGGATGCGCAGAGCCCGAAAAAGATCCGCTTTTGCTTGTTCATGGTTTTTGTCTCTTCTTGGTTGTTTGTTGTTCGAGCGGCCTCGTGGCCGCGTTCAATGCAGGCCGAGCCGGTGCAGCGTCTCGCCGAGGTCGAGCAGTTCCACCGTGGAGCTTCCGTTCGCAATCGCACGGCGAAAGCCGGCTTCCTTTTCCTCGCGGGCCTGCGCGCTCGCCAGCACGCGATCGACGGCATCGCCTGCGACCATCACGAGGCCGTCGCGGTCGCCGACGACGATGTCGCCGGGCCGGACCACCGCGTCGCCGATGCACACGGGCACGTTGATGCGCCCTGGCTGGTGCTTGCCGGTGCCCTTGATCGACAGCCCGCGGCAGAACACAGGAAAGCCCATCCGCACGATGGCTTCGGCATCGCGCACCGCGCCGTGGAGCACCAGCCCCGCCACGCCGCGCGCCATGGCGGCTTCGGTCAGCACGTCGCCCCAGGGGCCGGCTTCCATGAAGCCCTTGGCATCGACCACCAGCACGTCGCCCGGCTTTGCCTTGAGCAGCGCGTAGTGCAGCATGAGGTTGTCCGCGGGTCGAATGTCCACGGTGAGCGCCGGCCCCACGAGGCGGCTGGCCGCATCGAGCGGTTTCAGGCCGCTATCGAGCGCGCCGCAAGCGCCCTGCGCTTCGTACACGGTGGCGGCACCCAGTTGGCGCAAGCTTGCAAGCGCCTCTTTTTGCAGTTGTTGTCTCATGGGTGCGGATGATCACCCGATGAACTCCTGAACGACAGTGCCGATTTCTGGAGATACCTTCAGATATTCAGAGCTTCTTCGCAGCTTGCCGCACGGACGCCAACGTCCTGAGCATGGAGGCGACCAGCGGCCCTTCTTCGTCGACACGTGTCACTGCCACGACCGTGGTGCGCGCCTTGAGCGCGGGCAGCCTGACGAAGGCCACATCGCTCTGCGCGCGCTGCGCCACCGAAGCGCCGACAACCGCATAGCCCAGCCCCGCCGCGACGAGCCCGAGCGCGGTGTGGATCTCGATGGCCTCGTGCCCCACGCGCGGTTGCACGCCCAACGCGCGAAGCTGCCCGATGACGTGCTGCGCGAAGGAACTCTGCGGATCTTTCGGATAGCTGATGAGCGGCAGCCCCGCAAGTTCTGCCAGCGAAACCTTGCCTCGCTTCGCCGAGCGATGGTCGGCAGGAAGCGCGACGACGAACGGGTCTTCGAAGAGAAGTTCGTGCCGCAGATCCGGGGGCGGCTCCTGCGGTCCGGCAAAGCGCGACAGGCCGATGTGGATGCGACCGCTGCGCAACTGCGCCGGCTGGTGTTCGGACAGCAGTTCAACCAGATCGAGCTTGACGTCGGGATGCCTCTGCCGGAAGGCGCGCACCGCGTCCGTCAGCACGGAGTTGAGCAGCGACCGGACGAAACCGATGCCGAGCCAGCCGCTCTTTCCGCTGGCCACGTCGCGGGTCTCTTCTTCCAGCCGCTGGCCGTTTGCCAGCAGTTCGCGCGCCCGCGGCAGGAAAAACAGCCCCAGCGGGGTGAGCTTCATGGGCCTGGCGGTTCGATCGAACAGCATGCCCCTCAAACCTTCCTCGAGCTGCGCGATCTGCATGCTGATGGCGGTGGGCGCGACGAACAGGCGCTCGGCGGCGCGCGCGAGGGTGCCGCTGTCGGCCACCTCGCAGAAGTAGCGCAATTGACGGAAGTTCATGGCCGGGGATCGTGCCACGGGCACGCGGCCAAGGGGTGGATGCAAACCCGCGCCGGCAGTCTTCAGCGCGACTAAGACACGACCTGGTAGTACAGGTTCTGCGGGTGCTTGGCCTGCGCGAAGAAGAACCAGCGCTCGGCCAGCAGGCCCGGCGCTTGCACCAACACCGCGAGCAGCCATGGCAGCACGGCCGCGCTCGCAACGCCCCACACCAGCAGCAGTGCAGGCAGCGCGAAGGCCAGCAGCAGGAAGCCGAGCTTGATGTTCTTCAGCGCGGCCAGCGATGCCCCATGGAAGAACTCGCGCGTGTTGAACGAGCCGGCCGACATGCCCATCGACTTCTGCACCAGCTTCTCGTTGCGGATGCCGGTGGCCGACTGCAGCGTCGACCTGTGGCGGATGCCGGCGTTGCGCCGCAATGCCTGCCCTCGCGCCGCCCACGCCGCCAGCGTGGCGACGAGCGCGCACGGCCCGAAGACCTGCACGAAGCGCGCCTCGCCGGCGACGGCCGCCATCGCGCACGCTAACACCAGCCCCGACGACAACCCGATCAGCGTGAAGTTGACGATGGTGAGTGGATGCGCCCATTCCTCGATGAAGCGCAGGCACGCGTAGATCATCGCGGTGCAGTACCAGAGCGCCACTGCACCGAACAGCACCAGCACGGGCAGCAGCCACGACCACGGCGCGCCAATGCCGAACTGCAGCGACAACCACCACAACGCAACCAGCGCGATGAAGCCCGGCAGCACGATCACCTCGCGCGACATCCACGAGGTTCTCCACATCAGCACAGCACGCCATGCGCGTGTCTTGCGGCCCAGGTGCATGAATGAAGCAGCAAGACCAGCCACAAGCAGCACTTCGGCCACGCCCAGCGCCAACGTCAGAAAGCCCGGCGCCATCTCCAGGCCGAACAGCGCACCGAGCGCCAGCGTGAACACAAGGCCCTGCGCCGCACCGGCCAGCGTGGTGAAGAAAAGAATCGAGAACGCGGGGTGCATGCCGTTATCCCTGTGCGTCGGTCGACTGCGTGATGAGGCGCGGCAGGTACTGGTTCGCCGGGCTGGTCTCCCACTCCGGCATCAGCTGGTAGCCACCGCGTTCGCGGATCGCCTTCGACACCTCGGAGTCCGGGTCCTTCACATCGCCGAAGAGCCGTGCGCCCGTGGGGCAGGCCTTCACGCAGGCGGGCTTGCGGTCTTCCTTGGGCAGCAGCTCGTCGTAGATGCGATCGACGCAGAGCGTGCACTTGGTCATGACCTGGCGTTCTTCATCGAGCTCGCGCGCGCCGTAGGGACAGGCCCACGCGCAGTACTTGCAGCCGATGCACTTGTCGTAGTCGACGAGCACGATGCCGTCTTCCTTGCGCTTGTAGCTCGCGCCGGTCGGGCACACGGGCACGCAGGGCGGGTCTTCACAGTGCAGGCAGCTCTTGGGGAGATGGACTGTCTCGGTCGCGGGAAAGGTGCCGGCCTCGTAGGTTTGCACGCGGTTGAAGAAGGTGCCGGTCGGGTTCGCCGCATAGGGCCGCTCGTCGGCCAGCGGGCCGGCGCTGCCGGAGGTGTTCCATTGCTTGCACGAGGTCACGCAGGCGTGGCAGCCGACGCAGACGTTGAGGTCGATGACGAGGGCGAGTTGCTTGGCGAGCGTCTCGCCGGGCTCCGCGCGCTTCGTTGCATTGCTCCCTCCCCCTCTGGGGGAGGGAGAGAAACCGGAGCCATCAGGTCCTTGAGCCACTGCATCATTTCCGACGCCCCGCAAAGTACGTCAACACGCTCGCCGCCTTCCCCAACACCCCGGGCGGACTCGGCATGCTCGCCATCTGCGGATAGCTCTCTTCGGGCTCTCCCGGTTCGGCCGGTCGAATACGCACGCGCACGTCGTACCAGCCCGCCTGCCCCGTGATCGGATCGGAGTTGCTGATGCGCCCGCTCGCCGTGCCTTCGCACGGCAGTTCCTCGCTGATCAGGTGGTTGAGCAAAAAGCCCTTGCGCGCTTCGTCCGAACCGGGGGCGAGTTGCCATGCGCCATCCGCCTTGCCGATCGCATTCCATGTCCACACCGTGCCCGGCTCCACAGCCTCGCTGTAGCGCAGCATGCAGCGCACCTTGCCCCACTGGCTCTCGACCCAGCACCAGCCGCCGTCCGCAATGCCGGCAGCCTCGGCGGTGAGCGGGTTCACTTGCAGATAGTTGTGGCTGTGGATCTGCCGCAGCCACGCGTTCTGCGAATCCCACGAGTGGTACATCGCCATCGGCCGTTGCGTCAGCGCGTTGAGCGGATAGGCCTCCAGGTCGGTCGCGGCCTCTTCGAGCGGCGGGTACCAGAACGGCAGCGGATCGAAGTATTTCTCGATGCGCTCGCGCAGCGCATCGGGCGGTTGCCGTCCCGCGCTCTTGCCTTGCGCCGCGAGGCGAAAGCTCTGCAGCGTGTCGGAGTACAGGGCCAGTTGCACCGGGTCGTTGCGTTGGCGCCAGCCCTTGTCCTTCGCGAAATCGAGGTACTCCCGGTTCCAGTTGCGCATGTAGTGCATGGTCTCGGGCATGTGGTACTGGAACACGCAGTTGTTCTCTGCGTAGGCTTCCCACTGCTTCGGGTTCGGCGCGCCGCGCAGATGCTCGGTGCCGTCCTTGCCGCGCCAGCCCATGAGAAAGCCGATGCCCGGCTGCGGCTCGAAGTTGACGACGAAGTCCGGGTAGCCCGTGTACTTGCGCCCGCCCTCGGGCGTGGTGAACGCCGGGAACTTCAGCCGCGAAGCCAGCTCGATCAGCACCTCCTGGAAGGGCTTGCACTCCCCGGTCGGCGGCACCACGGGCACGCGCACCGAATCGACCGGCCCGTCGAATTCCGAGATCGGCCGGTCGAGCATGCCCATCACGTCGTGGCGCTCGAGGTATGTGGTGTCGGGCAGCACGAGGTCGGCGAAGGCCACGGTCTCGCTCTGGAAGGCGTCGCACACCACAAGGAAGGGAATCATGTGCTCGCCCTTCTCGTCCTTGCGGTTGAGCATCTCGCGCACGCCCATCGTGTTCATGCTGGAGTTCCACGCCATGTTGGCCATGAAGATCAGCAGCGTGTCGATGCGATAGGGGTCGCCCTTCACCGCGTTGGTGATCACGTTGTGCATGAGCCCGTGTGCCGACAACGGGTGCTCCCACGAGAACGCATGGTCGATGCGGATCGGCGAGCCGTCGGGGTTGATCGCCAGCTCTTCCGGGTTCGCCGGAAAGCCCAGCGGCGCAGCGTTGAGCGGTGTGTTCGGCTGGATCATTCCGGGGTCGTTGAAGGCCCGGTAGTTGGGCACGATGTGGCGCGGGTAAGGTGCCTTGTGGCGGAAGCCACCGGGTGCGTCGATGGTGCCGAGCACGCTCATCAGCACCGCAAGTGCACGCACGGTCTGGAAGCCATTGGAGTGCGCCGCGAGGCCTCGCATCGCATGGAAGGCCACCGGCCGCGCCTGCGTCGTCGGGTGCTTCTTGCCCCACGCATCGGTCCACGGAATCGGCAGCCCGAAAGCCTGCTGCAGCGCGGTCTCTCCCATCTCGCGCGCCAGCTTGCGGATGCGCGCCGCATCGATGCCGGTGATGCCCTGCGCCCACTCGGGCGTGCAGAGCGCCACACGCTCGCGCAGCAGCTGGAACGACGGTGCGACACGCGTGCCGTCGGCCAACGTGTAGTGACCTTCGAGCGCCGGGTCGCATCCATCGGCGATGCCTTCGGGATACGCGGGCTTCACGCTTCCACTGCTCAAGTCCCACACCAGCTTGTTGTGCGGATTGCGCCCATCGCCTGGCGGCCCGCGCTCGGGATCGAAGGCGAACAGCCCTTCACGCTCGCAGTCGTCGAGCACCACGAGCTGCGGCGCATTGGTGAAGCGCTTGAGGAACGCATGGTCCACCAGCTCATTGCCGATGAGCTCGTGCAGCAGCGCCATAAACAGCGCCCCATCGGTGCCGGGCTTGATCGGAATCCACTCGTCCGCAATCGCCGAATAACCGGTGCGCACCGGGTTGATCGAGATGAAGCGGCCACCCGCACGCTTGAACTTGCTGATCGCGATCTTCATCGGATTGCTGTGATGGTCTTCGGCCGTGCCGATCATCACGAACAGCTTGGCGCGCTCCAGGTCGGGCCCGCCGAACTCCCAGAAGCTGCCGCCGATGGTGTAGATCATTCCCGCGGCCATGTTGACCGAGCAGAAGCCGCCGTGCGCCGCGTAGTTGGGCGTGCCGAACTGCCGCGCGAAGAGGCCGGTGAGCGCCTGCATCTGGTCGCGTCCGGTGAAGAGCGCGAACTTCTTCGGATCGGTCGCGCGGATCTTGCCGAGCCGCTCGGTCAGCATGTCGTAGGCGCGCTCCCAGCTGATGGGCTCGAACTCCCCCGCGCCACGCTCGCTGCCGGCCTTGCGCAGCAGCGGCTGCGTGATGCGCGCGGGCGACACCTGCTTCATGATTCCCGAGGAACCCTTGGCGCAGATCACGCCCTGGTTCAGCGGGTGGTTGGGGTTGCCGTCGATGTAGCGCACCTCGGGGCCCTTCTCGCCCTCGCGCAGGTGCACACGGATGCCGCAGCGGCAGGCGCACATGTAGCAGGTGGTGGTCTTGACCTCGGTGTCCGCCGTGGGCGTCGGCGCTTTGAGCGGATCGTGCACGGGTTCTTTGGACAGGAAACTGAACACTGGCGGTCCTTTGTTTTCAAGCGTGGCAGCGCCGATGTTAGGGAGCCCTGATCAATCGGAAAAGCGGAGAATATCGCTCACCATGACCGGAAAAACAGATCAACAGCTCACTCAGCGCCTGCGCCTGAACCTGCGCCAGCTCGAAGT
This sequence comes from Variovorax sp. ZS18.2.2, assembly GCF_024701975.1. Lineage (GTDB taxonomy): Bacteria > Pseudomonadota > Gammaproteobacteria > Burkholderiales > Burkholderiaceae_C > Variovorax. The sequence goes on along the minus strand of NZ_JANLNM010000002.1, from coordinate 28,678 downwards.
TTTCGTGGCCACGGCGCGCGGCGGCAGCACCCGGGCGGCGGCTGATCGCGTGGCGCGTTCGCAGTCGGCCGCGAGCAGCGCGCTGGCCGACCTGGAATCGTCCGTCGGTGTGTTGCTGTTCGACCGCATCGGCCGCCGGTTGGTGCTCAACGAAAACGGCCGTGCGCTGCTACCCAAGGCGCAGGCGCTGCTCGACCAAGCGAGCGAGGTGCAGGCGCTCTTCAGCGGCGAGCATGCGGCGCCGCTGCGCGTGGCGGCCAGCTTCACCATCGGCGAGTACCTGCTGCCCGAGCGCGTGTCGCAATGGACCGCGCTGCATCCGCAGAGCCAGGTGCACCTGCACATCGCGAACACACGCGACGTGATCGAAGCCGTCGCTGGCTTCGACGTGGACGTGGGCTTCATCGAAGGCCCGCAGACGCACCCCGATCTCGTGGTGCGCGCATGGCGCGAAGACGAGCTGGTCATCGTCGCCGCGCCGGGCCATGCACTCGCGAACCGCATCGCCACGCACCGCCAGCTCTCGCAGGCCACCTGGGTTCTGAGAGAGCTTGGCTCGGGCACGCGGCAGGTCACCGATGCGTGGCTGATCCAGAACCTGGAGCAGGTGCACGTGGGCTTCGAGCTCGGCAGCACCGAAGCGATCAAGCGCGTGGTGGCCTCGGGCACGGCCCTGGCCTGCCTCTCGCGCTACACGGTGGCGCAGGCGCTGGAGGACGGGCATCTGATCGAACTGCGCACGCGGCTGCCCGCAGGCATGCGGCGGCTGGCGACAGTGATGCACCGCGACAAGTTGCTGGGGCGTGCGACTGCCGACTTCCTTCGGCACTGCGGCGCGACGGTGCCGCGCACGCAGGCTGCGCGCTAGGAGGCGCCGAGCACCTGCGCGGTGTGCCGCGCGATGACCGCCTCTTCATCGGTGCGCAGCATCCAGGCGCTCACGGGGCTCTCGGGCGTCGTGAGCCGCGCATGGCCCGCGCCGTTGGCAGCCGCGTCGACGTGCACACCGAGCCAGTCGCACTCTTCGAGGATGCGCTCGCGCAGCGCGCTCGCGTTCTCGCCGATGCCGCCAGTGAAGATCACCGCATCGACACCGCGCAGCGCGGCGGCAAGGCTGCCCATGTGCTGCACGACCTGCTCGGTGAAATGCGCGATGGCCTCTGCGGCTTCGGGTGCCGTGGACGCTTCGAGCTCGCGCATGTCGCTCGACACGCCCGACAAGCCGAGCAGCCCCGATTCGCGGAACAGCAGCGTCTCGACCTGCTCCGCCGACATGCCGTGCGAGCGCATGAGGTACAGCACGACGGCTGCATCGAGGTGCCCGCAGCGCGTGCCCATCGTCAGGCCGTCGAGTGGCGAAAAGCTCATCGTCGTCGCGACCGAGCGCCCCTGCGCCATCGCGCACATCGAGGCGCCGTTGCCGAGGTGCGCGACGATCACGCGCTTCTCCGCCAGCTCGGGCGCAATGCGCATGAACTGCGCAACGATCGATTCATAGGAAAGCCCATGGAAGCCGTAACGCCGCACGCCCGCATCGTGCAACGCACGCGGCAACGCGAAGCGGCGGTTCACCTCGGTCTGCGTCGAATGAAAAGCCGTGTCGAAGCACGCCACCTGCGGCACGCCATCGAAGGCCTTCATGGCGGCGCGAACGCCCGCCAGGTTGTGCGGCTGGTGCAGCGGCGCGAGCGGCTCGAGCGCGGCCAGCTCGGCGAGCACCGCATCGTCGATGCGCACCGGCGCCACGAAGTTCACGCCGCCATGCACGATGCGATGGCCGACCGCGGCGATGCGATCGCCACCGCCCTGCTGTGCATGCCATTCGAGCAGCGCGGCGAGCGCGCCCTCGTGCGAGCGCCTGTCGCCGTCGAGCGCCGCGTCGTGCAGCGTGCGCCCTTCTGCATCACGCACGCGCAGCCGCGCCTTCAGCCCTGCACCGAGCCCATCGGCCTGCCCCGACCAGCGCGCGGCCGGCAGCGCATCGCCCTCGCCTGCGGCCGCGAACAGCGCGACCTTGATCGACGACGACCCGGCGTTCAGCGTGAGCAGCGATTCGGTCAGACGTAGTCCTTGTACTTGTCCAGGAAGCGCACCGGCTTGGAGAGTGCGTCGCGGCGGAACGGGTCGCCAAGCTCGCGGGTGCACATGATCTCGATCACGCAGGTCTTGCCTTCGTTCATCTGCATGTCGATGGCCTTCTTGAGCGCGGGGCCCACGTCTTCGAGCTTGTCGACCACGATGCCCTCGGCGCCCATCGCCTTGGCGATGCCCGCGAAGCTCTCGCTTTCGAGCTCGCCCGCGACGAAGCGGCGATTGTAGAAGTCGACCTGGTTCTTCTTCTCCGCGCCCCACTGGCGGTTGTGGAAGACCACGGCCGTCACCGGAATGTCGTGGCGCACGGCCGTCATGATTTCCGACATGCTCATGCCCCAGGCGCCGTCGCCCGCATAGGCCACCGCCGGGCGGTCGGGCGCGGCGCACTTGGCGCCGATCATCGTGGGCAGCGAGTAGCCGCAGTTGCCGAAGCTCATCGGCGCGAAGAAGCTGCGCGGCTCCTCGAAGCGCAGGTAGCTGTTGGCAATGGCGTTGATGTTGCCGATGTCAGTGGAGACCATCACGCGCGGCGGCATGGCCTTCTCCAGTTCACGCAGCACCTGACGCGGGTGCAGGTAGCTGCCGCCGGTCGGTGTCTTCTCGCCCTTGGCCTCTTCGATGGCGTCGAGGCTGTACGGGTCACGCTCGTGGGTCCACTCGTCGAGCTCTTTTTCCCACGCAGCCTTCTCCGACTTGATCTTCTCGGCGCGCTCGGCCTTGGTGGCGTCGCAGGCCAGCGTCTTGCCCTGCAGGCGCTTGAGCAATTCCTTGGCAGTGGCCTTGGCATCGCCGTGGATGCCAACGGTGATCTTCTTCACCAGCCCGAGGTTGGTGTGGTCCGCCTCGACCTGGATGATCTTCGCGTCCTTGGGCCAGTAGTCCATGCCGTGCTGCGGCAGCGTGCCGAAGGGGCCCATGCGCGAACCGAGCGCGAGCACCACGTCGGCTTGTGCGATGAGCTTCATCGCGGCCTTCGAGCCCTGGTAGCCCAGCGGGCCGGCCGACAGCGGATGGCTTGCGGGGAAGGAGTCGTTACGCAGGTAGCCGTTGGCCACCGGCGCGCCGAGGCGTTCGGCCAGGGCCTTGCATTCCTCGACCGCATCGCCCATCACGACACCACCGCCCGACAGGATCACCGGGAACTTGGCCGAGGCCAGCAGTTCGACGGCAGCGTTCAGGCTGTTCTCGCCACCCGCGCCACGCTCCACGCGCATCGGCTTCGGGATCTCGACCGTGATCTCGCCGTAGAAGTAGTCGCGCGGAATATTGAGCTGCGTCGGCCCCATCTCGGAGATGGCGCGGTCGAAGCAGCGCGCCGTGTACTCGGCCATGCGCTTGGGGTTGTTCACATGGCCCTGGTACTTGGTGAACTCCTGGAACATCGGCAGCTGGTTGGCTTCCTGGAAGCCGCCGAGGCCCATGCCCATGGTGCCGGTCTCGGGCGTGATCATCACGACCGGGCTGTGCGCCCAGTAAGCGGCAGCAATCGCCGTCACACAGTTGCTGATGCCGGGGCCGTTCTGGCCGATCACGAGGCCGTGGCGGCCCGAGACGCGCGCATAGCCGTCGGCCATGTGGGCGCCGCCCTGCTCGTGCACCACCGGAATCAGGCGGATGCCGGCGGGCGCGAAGATGTCCATCGCGTCCATGAAGGCCGAGCCCATGATGCCGAAGATGTCGGTCACGCCGTTGGCGACCATGGTCTCGACGAAGGCCTCGGAGGGCGTCATCTTCTGCACGCCGGTGACGGCTTCGCGGGCGGGTGCGTTGGGTTTCTTCTGGCTCATGGAAGCGTCTCCTGATGGGATGGGGCGGTCGTTGGCAATTCAAAAAGTCGGAACCACTTGTTCCGAATTTCTTTCCGGCGGAATATAGGACGGCATCGCCGTGGCGTCAAACAATTTACAAAAATCGGTACGCCTTGTCTTGTTTTTTGCAAAACAACTATGATCCGCCGCATGAAGATCGTCAAAGGCCTCTCCTCCGAAGCTCGCCCTGAAGCGTCCGAACCGGCGGGCGACACGCCCACCATGCGTCTCTTCGGCCTGCTCGAAGTCATGGCCGCGAAAGACCAGCGCTACTCGCTGCAGGGCCTCGTCGAAGAGACCGGCATGCCCAAGCCCACGCTGCACCGCATGCTGCAGCAGCTCGAAGGCGCGGGGCTGTTGCAGCGCGAAGGCGACGGGCGCCACTACGGCATCGGCACGCGGCTTCGGCGCCTGTCGGAGAACCTGCTCTTCAACGACAGCCTGCACGGCGCGCGCCACACGGTGCTGCGCCAGCTGGTCGAGGAGATCGGCGAGAGCTGCAACCTCACCTCACTCTCGGGCAGCGAGGTCGTGTACCTCGACCGCGTGGAGACCGCCGCGCCGCTGCGCTTCTACCTGCACCCGGGCTCGCGCGTGCCGGTGCACTGCTCGGCGAGCGGCAAGATCTTTCTCTCGCAGATGAGCGCGGCGCAGCGCCGAAGACTGCTCTCCAACGCGCCGCTCGAAACGTGCACGCCCAAGACGCTGACCGATGCCGAAGCGCTCGAAAAAGAAGTGCAGCGCGTGCGCAAGGACGGCTTTGCGATCGACAACGAAGAGTTCCTGCCCGGCCTCTTGTGCATCGCCGCGCTGGTGCCTTCGGGCGACGAGGCGCCATCGAACCTCTGCATCGCGGTGCAGGCGCCGATCATGCGGCTCGATGCGGCGAAGGCGAAGGCGCTGCTGCCCGCGCTGCAACGCGCCGCGCTCGCGTTGAGCCGCATCGACACCGACGCAGGTAGCGACCGCGCCACGGCCTGATCCCCCAGTTCTTTTCGAAAGCCCCACCGTGACCGATACCGCAGACCTGCGACCCGACCGGATGCTGAGCGTGCGCGAGGTGTTCGGCATCGACACCGACCTGCAGGTGCCCGCCTTCAGCCATTGCGAAGGACTCGATGACCACGTGCCCGAGGTCGATGCGGTCTACCGCTTCAACCCCGACGTGACGCTCGCGATCCTCGCGGGCTTCACGCGCGATCGGCGGGTGATGGTGCAGGGCCTGCACGGCACCGGCAAGTCGACCCACATCGAGCAGGTCGCCGCGCGCCTGAACTGGCCCTGCGTGCGCCTGAACCTCGACGGCCACATCAGCCGGCTCGACCTCGTGGGCAAGGATGCGGTGGTGCTTCGCGAAGGCCAGCAGGTCACCGAATTCCAGGAAGGCATCGTGCCGTGGTCGCTGCAGCGGCCCGTGGCATTGATCTTCGACGAGTACGACGCGGGCCGGCCCGATGTGATGTTCGTCATTCAGCGCATCCTGGAGCGCGACGGCAAGTTCACGCTGATGGACCAGAACAAGGTGCTGCGGCCGCACCCTTTCTTTCGCCTGTTCGCCACGGCCAACACGGTGGGCCTGGGCAACCTCAATGGGCTTTATCACGGCGCGCAGCGACTCAACCATGCGCAGATCGACCGCTGGAACATCGTCGCCTCGCTCAACTACCTGCCTGCCGATGAAGAGATCGCGATCGTTCAGGCGCGCGTGCCGTCGCTCGCGGACGATGCGGGCCGCAAGCTCGTCGCGGCGATGGTGGCCGTGGCTGATCTCACGCGCAAGGGTTTCGCGGCGGGCGACCTCTCGACGCTGATGTCGCCCCGCACCGTCATCACCTGGGCCGAGAACGTCGAGATCTTCAAGGACCCGGCGCTCGCGTTCCGGCTCTCCTTCGTCAACAAGTGCGACGACGCCGAACGGCCCTTGGTGGCCGAGTACTTCCAGCGCTGCTTCGACCAGGAACTGAAGGAGTCGCATCAGCTGTCGTCGGGTTCAGGCGAATGACCGACTCGCCCGCGAGCGCGATGCAGCGCCGCGTGCGGCAGGAGGAGCAGGTCGCCGAGCTCTGCGCGGGCGTGGTGCGGGCTTTCAGCGGCGAGCGCGACCTGCACTTTCGCGGCAAGCGCCTGCACCGCGGGCGCGTGGTGCTGCCGTGGTTCGCGCCGCACCTGCATCCCTCGGCCGACACCGACGACTTCGCGTCGTTCCGTGGCGTGGCCGATGGGCTCGCGTTGCGGCTCACCGTGTCCGATGCGGCGCTGCATGAAAGCCTTCGCCCCGAAGAGCCGGTCGAACGCATGCTGTTCGAAATGCTCGAGCAGTTCCGCGTCGAAGCGCTCGCGCCCGAGGTCATGGCCGGCATGCGCCACAACCTGCGGCATCGCCACGAGCAGTGGTCGCTCGCCTTTCATCACTCGGGGCTGACCGACACCGCGCGCGGGCTGCTGCTCTATGCCGTTGCGCAGATCTGCAGAGCGCGTGTGAGCGGCCAGCAGGTGGTGGAAGAAACCGAGGACATGCTCGAAGCCACGCGCTTTCACCTGGCGCCGCTGATCGGCCATGCACTCGCGGGCCTCCGCCGCGACCGCGCAGACCAGGCTGCCTACGCCGCGCACGCGCTCGCCATCGCGCGCACCGTCGCTGCGATGCTGCACGAGGCCGGCGAGGAAAGCGCCGACGCGCGCGATCCGCATGTGGACGACAAGCGCAGCGTGTTCATGCTCGTCGCCGACATGGACCGCGAGATCATCGAGCGCTTCACCACCGCCGAGTCGGGCCGCAGCGCGGTGATCGACGAGGCGGGCGGCGTCTACCGCGTCTTCACCACCGCCTACGACCGCGAGCATGACGCGGCCACGCTGGCGCGCAAGGAGGTGCTCGCCGACCACCGCGAAAAACTCGACCGCCGCATCGCGAGTCAGGGCGTGAACATCGCGCGACTCGCCCGCGAACTGCGCGCCCTGCTCGCCGACCCCACGCGCGACGGCTGGGACGGCGGGCAGGAAGAAGGCCTGATCGACGGCCGCCGCCTCGCGCAGCTCGTCGCCTCACCGACCGAGCGGCGCCTCTTTCGCACCGAGCGCATGGAGCCGGTGGCCGACTGCATGGTGAGCTTTCTTATCGACTGCTCGGGCTCGATGAAGGAGCACGCCGAATCGGTCGCGATGATGGTCGATGTGTTCGCGCGTGCGCTGGAGCAGGCCGGCGTGACCAGCGAAGTGCTGGGCTTCACCACCGGCGCCTGGACCGGCGGCCGCCCGCAGCGCGAGTGGGTTCGCGCCGGCAGGCCTTCCCATCCCGGCCGCCTCAACGAGCGCAGCCACCTCGTCTTCAAGGCCGCGGCCACGCCATGGCGCCGCGCGCGCCCCGCGATGGCCGCGCTGCTGAAGGCCGACCTGTTCCGCGAAGGCATCGACGGCGAGGCGGTCGACTGGGCCTGCGCACGCCTGCGCCAGCGCCCCGAGGCGCGCAAGCTGCTGCTGGTGATTTCCGACGGCTCGCCCATGGACAGCGCCACCCACCTCGCGAACGACGCGCACTACCTCGATCACCACCTGCGCGACGTGGTCGCACGCCAGGAGCAGCGCGGCGACATCGAGATCGCGGGTATCGGCGTCGGCCTCGACCTGAGCCCGTACTACAGCCGCAGCCACGTGCTCGACCTCGCCAGCTCCACCGGCAACACCATCTTTCGGGAGGTGATCGACCTGATGGCGGGCCGCCACCGGCGTTGAGGCAAAAGCTGAGGCTTTTTGGATTACATCCAAGTCCCCGATTGACAAAGGGCACCCATGGTTCTTACATTGGGTTTCATATCCGGGAACAGCGTTCCGATATTTGGAACACTTCTGAAAGCCTCATGGATTCCACGCTCGCCAAAGGTCTGGCCGCCATCGAATGGATGACGCGCCAGCAGCGCCCCTGCCGCGTCACCGACCTGGCAGCGGCTTTCGGCATGGCCCGCAGCAACGCGCACCGCACGCTGCAGACGCTGGTCGATTGCGGCTGGGCCGTGCAGGACCCCGACACCAGCGCCTACCGGCCGAGCCTGCGCCTGTTCGAGCTGGGCGCGCTGGTCGGCGATGCGGCCGACGTCGGCGCGCTGCTGCGGCCGCACCTGGCAGCGCTCGCGCAGCAGACGGGCGAAACCATTCACCTCGCGGTTCTCGATGGCGCCGAGATCGTCTACCTCGACAAGTTCGACAGCCCCTTGCCGGTGGCCGCCTACTCGCGCATCGGCGGCCGGGCCGCGGCCTACTGCGTGGCATCGGGCAAGGCGCTGCTGGCCGCGGCAGCACCCAACCTGCCCGCGCTGCACGAGCGTCTGGGCACGCTGGTCGCCCACACGAAGAACAGCATCACCGACTTCGATGCCCTCCTTCTCGAACTCGAACGCACACGCACGCGCGGCTACGCGGAAAACCGCGAGGAATGGCGCCTGGGCGTCTGCGGCCTCGGCGTACCCGTCTTCAACGCACGCGGCGAAGCGGTCGCGGCCGTCGGCATGAGCGTGCCCTCGATCCGCTTTGCGCGGACCCAGGCGCGGGGCCTGGCCGACCACCTCATGGCCTGCGCGCGCGATGCGAGCGTGACGCTGGGCTACCGCGCGACGGCGCTGCCGACATCCACCATAAAGAGAAGGAGATCCGAATGAACCTGTTCCTCGCCCCCTGGCTGCGCGCGGGCCTGTTGGCCGTCACGGCCTTGGCAGCACCTTTCGCCGCGCAGGCGCAAAACGGCAGCGACTACCCGACCAAGCCGATCCGCCTGATCGTGCCCTACCCGCCCGGCGGCGGCACCGACGTGATCGCGCGCATCGTGCAGGAGCGCTTCTCGTCCCTGCTCGGCCAGCAGGTGCTGATCGACAACCGCGGCGGCGCGGCCGGTTCCATCGGCACCGAGGTGGTCGCCAAGTCGCCGCACGATGGCTACACGGTGCTCTTCACGCTCTCTTCGCACACCATCAATCCGGCCATCTACACCAAGCTGAGCTTCGACACCGCGAAAGACTTCGCGCCGGTCGGCCTGGTCGCCTCGCTGCCGCAGATCCTAGTGGCCAACAACCAGTTCGCGCCGAACACGGTGGCCGAACTCGTCGCGCTCGCCAAGGCCAAGCCCGACAGCGTCTCCTTCGCCTCGGTGGGCAACGGCTCGCCCGGGCACCTGGCGGGCGAGCTGCTCAAGCTGCGCACCGGCACGCACATGACCCACATTCCCTACCGTGGCGGCGGCCCGGCCGTGACCGATGTGATGGGCGGGCAGGTGCCGCTGCTGTGGGTGTCGATTCCCGCGGCCGCGCAGTTCGTGAAGGCCGGCAAGCTCAAGGCGCTCGCGGTCTCGACCACCAAGCGCAGCGCAGCCTTCCCCGACGTGCCGACGATGCAGGAAGCCGGCATTCCCGACTTCGACGTCGACTCGTGGTACGCCGTCTTCGTGCCCGCGAAGACACCGCAGCCCGTCATCGACAAGCTCAACCGCGTGATCAACACCGTGGTGAAGGAACCCGAGATCCGCGAGAAGCTGCTGGCGCAAGGCAGCGAAGGCGTCGGCGGCACGCCCGAGCAACTGGGCAAGGTCGTGACGACCGAACTCGTGCGCTGGCAGAAGCTGGCAAAAGAAGCCAGCATCAAAGTCGATTGATCGTCACAGACAGACAGACAGACAGACAGACAGACAGATCCATGGAAAACGCAGCGCCCTCCTCTTCCCCCATCGCCGAGCTCGTGGCGCGCGCCCGCGCCGCGCAGCGCATCTACGAAACCTGGTCGCAGGAGCAGGTCGACACCGCCGTGGTCGCGGCCGGCTGGGCCATCATCGAGCCGGCGCGCAATCGCGAGCTGGCCGAGCTGGCCGTGGCCGACACCGGCGTGGGCAACGTCGAGGACAAGGTCCGCAAGAACTACAGAAAGACCTTCGGCCTGCTGCGCGACCTGCACGGCGCGCGCTCGGTCGGCGTGATCGGCGAAGACCCGGCACGCGGCATCGTGGAAATCGCGCGACCCGTGGGCGTGGTCTGCGCGGTCACGCCCTCGACCAACCCGGGCGCGACGCCGGCCAACAAGATCATCAATGCGCTCAAGGGCCGCAACGCGGTCGTCGTCGCGCCCTCGCCCAAGGGCTGGTCGACGGCGGCGCGGCTCATCGCGTTCATCCATGCGCAGTTCGACCGCATCGGCGCGCCGCGCGATCTGGTGCAACTGCTGCCGTGGCCGATCAACAAGCAGGCGACGGCCGAGCTGATGCGCCTGTGCGACCTGGTGGTGGCGACCGGTTCGCAGGCCAATGTGCGTGCCGCCTATGCGAGCGGCACGCCGGCCTTCGGTGTGGGCGCGGGCAATGTGGCGGGCATCGTCGATGAAACGGCCGACGTGAATGCGGCCGCCGAGCGCATCGTGCGCTCCAAGACCTTCGACAACGCGACCAGCTGCTCGTCGGAGAACAGCCTGGTGATCGTCGATGCGGTGCGCGCCTCGATGCTCGCCGCGCTCAAGGACCGCGGCGCCGTCATGCTCGCCGCCGCGCAGAAGGCCACCCTGCAGTCGCTGATGTGGCCCGAGGGCAAGCTCTCGGCCGCCGTCATCGGCCAATCGGCACGCACGATCGCGGAGCGCGCGGCGGAAGTAGCTGGTGCCAACCGCGAAGGCTGGCTCGCCATTGCCGCCACCGCCCCGCGCATCCTCATGGTGGCCGAAGACGGCGTGGGCCACGACCATCCGTTCTCGGGCGAGAAGCTGAGCCCCGTGCTCGCGGTCTACGCCGCGCGCGATTTCGAAGAAGCAGCGGCCACGGTCGAGCGCATCTACGCCTACGAAGGCGCGGGCCACTCAGTCGGCCTGCACAGCGCGGTGCCTGAGCGCGCGATGACGCTGGGCCTCACGTTGCCTGTGTCGCGGGTGATCGTCGACCAGGCGCACTGCATCGCCACCGGCGGCAGCTTCGACAACGGCCTGCCCTTCTCGCTCTCGATGGGCTGCGGCACCTGGGGCAAGAACAACTTTTCCGACAACATGAACTACCGGCACTATCTGAACATCACCCGCGTGTCGCGGCCGATTCCAGAGAAGGTGCCGAGCGAGGACGAGATCTTCGGCGCGTACTTCGCCAGGCACGGAGCGAAATGAGCGGCGCGGCAGGCGGCACCGTCCATGCACTGATCGAGCGCCAGGCGGCGCGCCAGCCGCACGCGGTGTATGCGCGCGCCACCGAGAGCGAGCGCCACATCACCTACGGCGAACTCGCACACGGCTGCCGTCGCGTGGCGGGTGTGCTGACCCGGCATGCAAAGCCCGGCGAGACGATCTCCGTCGTCATGCCCAACGGCCTGCAGACGCTGCGCCTGCTGCTCGGCGCGATGCACGCGGGCTACTGCGTGAACCCGGTCAACCTGCTGTCGCAGCCTGAGCAGATGCGTTACGTGCTCTCGCATTCCGACTGCCGCGTGGTCTGCGTGGCGCCCGAATGGGAAGCGCGTGTGCGCGACATCGTGCAGGCCTTCGACCGGCCGGTGACGGTGATCGTGGTCGACCCGGAAGCCGATGCGCTGCCAGACGAAGCCGATGCAGCGGCCGATGCGCTACCGCCCGCCCCCGACGCCGTCGCACTGCTGATGTACACCTCCGGCACCACCGGCATGCCCAAGGGCGTGATGCTCTCGCAGCGCAACCTCGCGGCCAATGCGCACGCCATCAGCGCCGAGCATGCGCTGCAGCCCGCGGACCGCGTGCTCGCAGTGCTGCCGCTCTATCACATCAACGCCTTCGCCGTGACCATGCTCGCCCCGCTCGCGCACGGCGGCAGCCTCGCGATGCCACCGAAGTTCTCGGCCGGCCGTTTCTGGGAACAAGCCACGCAAACGCAGTGCAGCTGGATCAACGTGGTGCCGACCATGATCTCGTACCTGCTCGAAGGCCCGAAGCCGCCGCTCGCGCAGACGCTCGCCATCCGCTTCTGCCGCTCGGCCTCGGCGGCGCTGCCGCCCGAGCACCACCGCGCGTTCGAACAGATGTTCGGCATCGGCATCGTCGAGACCATGGGCCTCACCGAGACCGCGGCGCCCTCGTTCTCCAACCCGATGGACCCGGCCGCGCGCAAGCTCGGCTCGGTGGGCCGTGCCTCGGGCTGCATGGCCGGCGTGGTCGATGCAGAGCTTGCGGCCGTGCCCGACGGCACGACCGGCGAGCTCGTGATCCGCGGGCCGAACGTGATGCTCGGCTACTACAAGAACGAAGAGGCCACGCGCGCGAGCTTCACGCCCGACGGATGGCTGCGCACCGGCGACCTCGGCCACCGCGACGAGGACGGCTTCTTCTTCGTCACCGGCCGCATCAAGGAACTCATCATCAAAGGCGGCGAGAACATCGCGCCTCGCGAGATCGACGAGGCGCTGCTGCAGCACCCCGCCGTGCTCGAGGCCGCGGCCGTGGGCGTGCCCGACCGCCACTACGGCCAGGAGATCGGCGTGTGCATCGTGCTGCGCGAGGGCTACGCCTGTACCGAGGACGAACTGCGCGCCTTCAGCGCCACCGCGCTCGGCCGCTACAAGACGCCGGGCCACTACCGCTTCGTCGCCGACCTGCCGCGCGGGCCTTCGGGCAAGGTGCAGCGCCTGAAGCTGCTGCCGCTCTTCGAGGCATGACGGCGGCCGAACTGCTGACGCCACCGCTCGCGCCAGCACTGCTCGCCTACAGCCTCTGCGTGGTGTTCGCGGCCGGCATCGTGCGCGGCTTCGCGGGCTTCGGCTTCTCGGCGATCACGGTGGCGGGCATGTCGCTGGTGGTATCGCCCGCGCTCGTAGTGCCGGCCATCTTCATGCTCGAAATCCTCGCGAGCCTGAGCCAGTTGCGCGGCATCGCGCGCGATATCGACATGCCCTGGCTCAGTTGGCTGATGGTGGGCAACCTGGTCTGCATTCCCCTCGGCGTGGCGCTGCTCGCGTGGTTGCCCGAGACGCCATTGCGCCTTCTGATCGGCGCACTGTTGATGGCCGCTGCGTTGCTGCTGCGCGGCGGTACGCACGTCACGCTCGTGCCCACGCGCAGCGTGCGGCTCGCGGCGGGGCTGGCCTCGGGCTTCATCAACGGCGTGGCGGCCATCGGCGGCATTGCCATCGCGGTGCTGCTGAGCACGGCGAAGATGGCGCCGGCCGCGCTGCGCGCCACACTGATCGCGCTGCTGCTGTTCAGCGATGTGGTGTCGCTGATTGCCGCCGCGCTCATGCCGTCTTCCGCACATGCGTCGGGCAACCTGCTCGGGCCCGCCACGCTCAAGTGGGCGGTGTGGCTCGCGCCCGCGATGCTGGCGGGCATCTGGTGGGGGCAGCGCTCGTTCAAGGGCGTTTCGCCCGAGCAGTTCAGGAAGCACGTGCTGAACCTGCTGATCGCGTTGGCCACGGTGAGCGTGCTGCGTTCGCTCTTCAGCCTGCTGGCCTGAAACGCAGCGCCGCGGGCCCGTCGGCACGGGCCTCGCGAGCCGCTGCTCGCATCCGGGGTGACTTTCGACACGTGCCTTTCTTCACGTGCCTTTTGACATGTGTCCTTCGGCACTGGCGGTACGAGCCCGTGCCCAGCACCATCGGGCAGCCCTGCCGGCTGGCGATTCCAGCCTACGACACGGCTTCAAGAATCGTTCATCCAAAGAGAGGGGAATCACCATGAAATTCAAACTGCTGCTGGCCGCGATATTCGTCGCCGTGGCCGCCATTGCATGCGGAGGAGGCGACGGCGGATCGAATCCGTTCTACGGGTATCAGGTTCCGCCCCCTCCCCCGCCGCCACCACCGCCGCCGCCGCCCGCAGAGGAAAAAGCCAAGGTCACCGGCCGCGTCACCAACGCGCTCAGCGGCCAGGGCGTGGCTCAGGTCACGGTCAGCACCGGTTCGTCGTCCGCCGTCACCGCCGACGACGGCAGCTACACCCTCACCGAGATCGCGCCCGCCGCATCGGTGCTGCTGAGCTTCGCGAAGGCCGGCATGGTGCCGCAGAGCCGCGCCACCGCCGCGTTGTCGGCCGCGGGTTCCTCGACGGTCATCAACATCCCGATGCTGCCGGTGGCGGTCACGGTGAACTTCGATCCGCAGGCCGCGTACGACGTCGTCGTGCCCGGCTCCACCGCCATGGTGCGGCTGCGCGCGAACTCGCTGCGCCGCGCCGATGGCAGCGCGCCCACGGGTCCTGCGACCGCGCGGGTCACGCCCATCGCGCCTGCCAGCGATCTCAACGTGATGCCCGGCAACTACCTCGCCGGCACGGACGGCGGCAGCGCACCGATCGAGAGCTTCGGCGCGCTGGATGCCAGCTTCGTCGATGCGGACGGCGCGCCGCTGAACCTCGCGGCCGGCACGGACGCCACGGTGCGCATCGCGCCCTCGTCGCGCGCCGATGCGCTGCCTGCGAGCGTGCCGCTCTTCCACTACAACACCACCACCGGTCTTTGGGTGCAGGAAGGTTCGGCCACGCTGCAGGGCACGGCGCCCTCGCAGTACTACGAAGGCACGGTCACCCACTTCACGACCTGGAACGCGGACCAGATCTACAACACCGTGCGCATCAACGGCTGCGTGCAGAACGCGGCCGGCGAGCGGGTGGGCGGCGCGCTGGTCGCGAGCGAAGGCAAGACCTACACCGGCCTGGCCACCGCACTGACCAACGCGAACGGCGAGTTCTCGGTGGCGGTGAAACGCGCGAGCGGGGCCTACGTCATCGCCAGCACCGCGACCGAGGTCTCCAACGCGCCCACGGTGACCATCGGCGACGAAGACGTCGCGCTGGGTGCCTGCCTGACGCTCACGCGCTCGGCCGTGTCGGTCAAGCTGACCTGGGGAGCGCGCCCGCTGGACCTGGATTCGTACACCTTCGGTGCGAACGCCGACGAGCTGGTGTATTTCGAAAACAAGGGCTCGCTCACCGAGGCGCCGTTCATCGGCCTTGACGTGGACGACCAGTTCAGCTTCGGCCCCGAGGTCACCACGTTCGCGAAGCTCGCGAAGAACCGCACCTACCGGTTCGTCGTTCACAACTATTCCGACACCTTCGACCCGGGACAGACGGGATCACCGGCACGGATAGAGGTGGCCAACCGCGGCGCGCAATCGATCTTCGCTCCGCCGGCCGGCGAGACCTCGTCGACGCGCATCTGGCATGTGTTCGACATGACCACCGATGCGAACTGCCAGGCGACCATCGTCCCCGTGCAGCAGTTCCTGGCCGACCCGCCCGCGCCGATCAACACCGACAACAACGCGCAGTATTGCAACTAGCAGGCGCATGACGACTGGCGCATGGCCCGACGGGGCTATGCTCCTTCGCCATGAATACGCCCACCGCCATTTCTTCATCTCCGAAGAGCCTGGCAGTGGGCGTTTTTCTTTTGTGGCTGGCGATATCGCGCACCGCGTCGGCAGCAGGCTGCCTGAACACCGCCACGCAGATCCCGTCGCCATCCCGCGCACTTGCGATGGCGACCTTCGCGCAACAAGAGCATCAGGCCTTCGGTGCGCAGACCATGGATGCCGAAGGCCGCCTCACCTTGGCCGGCGATGCCGAAGCCGAAGACATCCGCCGCGCCCCGCAGAACCTCGCGCCATGGCAGCGCGTGCTCGGCTACTGGCAGGCAACCGGTGTGCGCCTGCGTGGCACCGACCCGGATGCCGCGCCCGATTCGTCCGAGCCGCAGTCCATCGACGCCGCATTGAGCCGCGTCGCGGTGATCGATGCGCCGTGGTCCGCCGCCTTCATCAGCTGGATTGCGCAGCGCGCCGGGCTCGGCGCGGACGAATTCGTTTTCTCGGAAGCGCATGCCGACTACGCAGGCGCCGCATGGAAGGCGGGCCTCGACGAAGCCGCGAACCGGCCGACGCGCTACGCGATGCGTGCCTGCGACCTGATGCGCACGCCGCCACGCGTGGGTGACCTCGTCTGCCAGGCGCGCGGCATCGGCGCGGGCTACAACACCTTCGAACGGATCGGCGAAGTGCTGGCCCAGCGCCCCACGGGCGGCGAGGCCTTGCCGATGCATTGCGATGTGGTGGTGGGTGTCGATGCCACGGGCTTCGACACCGTGGGCGGCAACGTGATCCAGTCGGTCACCTTGCGGCGCCTGGCATTCGCGCCCGGTACTAGGTTGCTGGATCCGAGTTATCTACCCGAAGGATGCACGGCCGGTGCAACGGGTGTGCCCGGCTGCATCGACCGCCACATGAGCCGCCAACCGTGGTCGCTGCTACTGCAGTGGCGCTGAAGGGGCAAGACCCCTTCTGTCTTACCGGTAGTAAGCCTCGACCGTGCCTTTGAGCTTCAGCAGCAGCGGATAGCCCTTGCGGTCTACCGCCTTGCCTGCGGGCACCTTGATCCAGCCTTCGCTGATGCAGTACTCCTCCACGTCGAGCCGCTCCTTGCCGTTGAAGCGGATGCCGATGGGGAATTCGAAGACGGCAGCCACATGATGCGGGCTGCGCGCATCGGTGGAGAGGTGATCGGGAAGCGGCGGGCGGGAAATTTCTTCGGTCATGGGAGTCTGTGGTTCGGGAACGACCCGAATGATAAGGACCTCGCTCACCGCCGCTTTTTCCAGGGCTTGGGCGGCGGCTTCGGGCCCGAGCCGAGGGCGGCGCGGGCCAGCGCATCGGCCTCGCTATTGCGGTGACGCGGAATCCACTGCACGCGGGCCTCTTCGAACTCGCCAAGCAGTGCGCGGGCATCGTCGAACAGCGGCGCCAGCCGTGCGATTGGCCGGGCATCAGCCGCGCCGATCTGCTCGACCAGGATGCTGTTGTCGCTGTAGGCCACCACGGCGCTGGCGCCGCGGGCGCGCAGTTCCTTCAAGGCCAGGGTCAGCGCGCGCAGCTCGGCCTCGTTGTTGCAGCCGATCGTGTGCGTGGCCTGCGAGAGCAGGTGGCGCGTACCGTCGGGCTGCGTGATGACGGCGCCGACGCCCATGCGGCCCGGGTTGGGCATGGCGCTGCCGTCGCAGTGGACGGTCCAGTGGCGCGGGTGCTCGGGCACGGGAAGAGACATGGATGGAATGCGGGCCGGTGCCCCGCGACCTTCAGCAGTTGTTGCGCTTGATGCCCGCGAGGTTCTGGCACGGCCGCTGCCCGGGCGGTGGCCCCGGATCGCGCACGCGGGGCGGACGATGCGCGTGGCGCTGCGGTCCGTTGTCGTAAGGCTCGGGGCCCAGGATGTAGACCGGCGGGTCGGTCGGTGGCGCATCGGCGACGGGGTTGCGCGGAATGATGGCCGGGCCTGACGGCGTGGCGACCGGCGGCGGCGGCGTGTAGGCCGGCTGGCGCCATTCTTCGGCCTGCGGGCGCGGCACCGGCGGTGGTGGTGTGTCGTCGATGGGCACCTGCCGCGACTGCTTGGTTTCCGACGGGCACTTGCCGTCGGTGTACGAGATCTTGCCGTTGGCATCGGTGCAGCGCACCACGTCCGCATTCGCAGCCAGGGCGGCGAAGAGCATGGGGATGAGGACGATGGAGGTGCGCATGGGGCGGTTCTAACAGATTGCGCGCAAATTCCCAATCGGCGGCGGCGCTGTCGTATCGTTGCGGCTGCGGCGATTTTCGCCCCTCCCCCGCCCGCCATGCGCCCTGCCATTCCATTCGAGATCGCCCTTGCCGATCTGCCCCGCAGCGCAGTCTCTCCGCTGTTCGAGCGCCTGCGCCAGTCGGTGGGCCCGGTGACCCGACGCACCCCGCTGGCGCATGAAGCCGCGCGCTGGCACATGCACACCATCGGCGGCGTCGAGCGGCGATTTGCGCAGCCGATTACCTTCACCCCGTATGCCTCGGTCCAGCCCTGTTCGGCGCGTTGCAGCTTCTGCTCGGAAAACCTGCGCAAGACCGATGGCGGAACGCCGGCCTCGCGGCTGCGGCCTGCGCCCGATTACTTCGATGGCCTCGCTCGCGCGCTGCGGGCCCTGCGCGGCGTGCCGCTCTCGTGGTCGCTCTCGGGTCTTGAAACGAGCGATGACGCCGGCTGGATGCTTCAGCTGCTCCACACGCTGACCGCGAGCGAAAGCGATGGCCCGGTCGTCGAAGACCGCGTGCTTTACACCAACGGCGCCGGCTTCGCCGCGCCGCAGGGCGAGGTGCTGCGGCGCGCGCTGCAAAGCTTCGGGTTAAGCTGGCTGGAGCTGTCCCGTCACCACCACGACGGCGCAATCAACCAGTCCATCATGCGGTTCCGCCCCGAGGTGGCGATTGGCGATCAGGCCGTGTTCGAACGCACCGCGCGACAACTGGCCGATGCGGTTCCACTGCGCCTCGTGTGCATCCTCCAGCGCGGCGGCGTTGCGCAGCCTCACGATGTGGCCGCCTACCTTTCATGGGCACGGCGATGCGGCGCCGGCACTGTCGTCTTCCGCGAGTTCTCGCGCCTGGACGACGGCTACCGCGACAACGCCACCGCACGCTACCTGCGCACGGAACGCGCGTCGATGGACACCCTGCTCGCCGCCTGCCTCGACGACCCCGAGGTCTCGCGCGGATGGACGCTCGAAGCCCTCACCGAGGGCTACTACTTCTGGAACCTGCGCCTTCGCACCGCGAGCGGGCTGAACGTCGTCTTCGAAAGCGCCGACTACGGCGCGATGCACGAACGCCATGCGACCGGCGACATCTACAAGCTCGTCTACTTTGCGGACGGCCAGCTCTGCGCCGGCTGGGAGCCGGGGCACGACGTGCTGCTCGACATCCGGACCGAACAGGCCCTTGCCCATGGCTAGCCACAGCTGGTTGATGCTCGACCACGAATCGCCGCGCTACCGGCTGCCGGACGACCTGCGCGCGCGTGACCCGATGGGCGGGCGCGATTGCGGGTGGGTCGAGCAGATGCTGCCCTTCGTGCGGCAGTTCTCGCAGCCGGGTGACACGGTGTTCGATCCGTTCGCGGGCTTCGGCACGACCTTGTTGGCGGCGCGTCTCGAAGGCCGATTGGCTTCGGGCTGCGAAGTCGATGCCGGCCGCATCGACCTCATCCGCGAGCGGCTGGCGCGTCACGAACTCGCACAGGGCACAACGCTCCTGCACGGCTCGGGCGATGCGCTCGAAGACGCCGTACTTCCACCCTTCGACCTCTGCCTCACCAACGTGCCCTACTTCGGTTGCGGCTGGACCGGTGCACCGTCAGCCTCCCAGCTCTACGACAGCCAGAGCTACGCCCAACACCTCGATGGCCTGCGCAACGTATTCCACCGCGTCCGCGCGAGGCTGCGCGAGGGCGGCGCCTGCATCGCGATGGTGGAGAACATCCGCCTCGGCGATCGCGTGCTGCCGCTCGCCTTCGACCTTGCGCGCATCCTCGGTTCGCTCTTCACAATGGAGGAAGAGCGCGTGCTCATCTATCCGCACGAGAGCATCGAAACCGATGCAGATGCGCGCACCGACCGGCGCCACGAATACGCGTTGGTCTTCCGCAGACAGCGCGAACGCATCGACCTCCAAGCTACCGCCGCATTGCTCGAAGCCCTGCGCGCGCAGGGCCATGCATTCACTCTGCTCGGCAGCTTCGCGCGGTGGCAGCAAGACCCGCAAGGCACGCCACCCGCAGACGCCGACATCCGCGTAGACGCAGACCCGCAGCGCCTGAACGCCCTGCTGCAACATCTGCGCGAACAAGGCTTCTCACTCACAAGCTGGGGCGACCCCGTCGACCTGCCCCTTCACCTCGACAGCTACCGCGGCCGCTACTACTTCCGCGCCGACCGCATCGACCGCAGCGGCTCTCTGGTCAGGCTGGACATCTGCTACGAGCAGTGAGCGAATCGCTCAGAGCAACCCGCTCATCTTCCCCGCAGCCGCCTTCAACGCATCGATGCGCTTCACCGCATCCTCCATCGACATCCGCGCCGTCGGCGCATGCACCGCCAGCGCCGCACGCACTTCACCGGCCGCATCGCGCACCGGCACAGCCACCGCCACCAGCCCCGCGATGAACTCCTCGCGATCACGCGAATAGCCGCGCTTGGCGATCTCGTCGCACTCGGCGCGCAGTGCGTCGGCCTTGGTGATGGTGTTCGCCGTCATGCGTTCGAGCGGCAGGTTGTCGATGAGCGCATCGCGTTCCTTCTTCGGCATCTGCGCGAGAAACAGCTTGCCGCTCGCGGTGCAATGCAGCGGCACATGCGAGCCTACATCGAGCGTGAGGCGCAGCGGCCATTGCGCCTCGACGCGGTCGAGGTACAGCACCTGCGCGCCGTCGAGCGTGGTGAGGTTGCAGGTCTCGCCCACCTTGCGCACAAGCTCGGACAGCACCTCGTGCCGCAGCCCGCGCACCACGCCATGGTTCAGCGTGTCGAAGGCGAGCTTGCGCAACGCCGGACCGACGCTGAACGAGCGCTCGTCCACATCGCGCGCCAGGAACCCCGTGGCCAGCAACTGCGTGCAGATGCGGTGCGCGGTGCCCTTGGGCAGCCCAAGTTGCGCGGCCAGTTCGGCCAGCGTCAGCGCCCGGCCTTCGTTGGCCAGCAGCGCCAGCAAGCGCAGGCTGCGCTCGGCAGACGAACCGGAGGCCGACTCCTCGACAACGGGTGCGACAGGAGCGGCAGGAATCACTTCAACAGGCGTGCGCGCGGCTCGTGGCATGCGGGTAAACCTTAAAAATGGAACATTGCGTTCCGAAAAACAATAACCTAGGATGCGGCGGATCGGAAGCGATTGTTCCACTCCCCGGATGCCAGGCATGCGTGATGAAGAGTTCGACTACATCGTCGTCGGCGCCGGATCGGCCGGCTGCGTGCTGGCGGGCCGGTTAAGCGAAGACCCCGCCACGCGCGTGCTGCTGCTCGAGGCCGGGCCGCCCGACAGGTCGCTCTGGATCCATCTGCCCATTGGCTACGGCAAGACCATGTGGAGCCCCACCTACAACTGGCGCTTCGAGACCGACCCCGACCCGAACATGAACGGCCGCCGCATCTACTGGCCGCGCGGCAAGACGCTGGGCGGATCGAGCGCGATCAACGGCCTCATCTACATCCGCGGCCAGCGCGAGGACTACGACCACTGGGCCGCACTCGGCAACGCGGGCTGGGGCTACGACGACGTGCTGCCCTACTTCATCAAGTCCGAAGGCAACCAGCGCGGCAGCGATGCCTTCCACGGCGGCGACGGGCCGCTCAAGGTATCGGACATCGCGGCGAAGCACGAGCTCATCGAAGCCTTCATCGATGGTGCGCAGCAGACCGGCGTGCCGCGCACCGAAGACTTCAACGGCGCTGGTCAGGAAGGCGCGGGCTACTACCAGCTGACCACGCACAAGGGCTGGCGCTGCAGCACCGCCAAGGCGTACCTCACGCCCGCGAAGCACCGCCCCAACCTGCGCATCGAGACGGATGCGCTCGCGGGCAAGCTCGTGTTCGAAGGGCGTCGCGCCGTCGGCATCACCTACCGGCAAGGCGGCGAACTCAAGACCGCGCGCTGCCGCGCCGAGGTGCTGCTCTCGGCCGGCTCGATCCAGTCGCCGCAGCTGCTGCAGCTCTCGGGCATCGGGCCACGCGCGCTGCTCGATCGCTTCGGCATTCCGGTGGTGCACGAGTTGCCCGGTGTCGGCGAGAACCTGCAGGACCACCTGCAGATCCGCCTCGGCTACGAGTGCACGAAGCCCATCACCACCAACGACCAGCTCAACTCCTGGGCCGGACAGATCGGCATGGGCATGGAGTGGCTGCTGCACCGCACCGGCCCGCTGGCCGTCGGCATCAACCAGGGCGGCTGCTTCATGCGTGCGCTGAAGGATGAACACGGCAAGCCCGTGGCCGCGACGCCCGACATCCAGTTTCACGTTGCCACGCTCTCGGCCGACATGGCCGGCGGCAAGGTGCACCCGTACTCGGGCTTCACGATGTCGGTGTGCCAGCTGCGGCCCGAGTCGCGCGGGCACATCCGCATCCGCTCGCTCGATGCGGCCGAGCCGCCCGAGATGCAGCCCAACTACCTGGCCACCGCGCTCGACCGCGCAACCACCGTGGCCGGCGTGAAGGCCGCGCGCGCCATTGCCGATGCGCCCGCGATGCGCCCCTACGTGAAGCGCGAAGTGAAACCCGGCCCCGCGGCTGCGAGTGACGAAGACCTGCTCGAGTTCTGCCGCAACAACGGCGCCACCATCTTCCACCCCACCGGCACCTGCCGCATGGGCAGCGATGCGCTCGCCGTCGTCGATGCGCGCCTTCGCGTACACGGCATCGCGGGCCTGCGCGTCATCGATTGCTCGGCGATGCCGACGCTGGTGTCCGGCAACACCAACGCACCCGCCGTGATGATGGCCGAGAAGGCCGTCGACCTGATCAGAGAGGACGCCAGAGCTTCGTGAATCCAAGGCCCGCAGAGGCCGCCGCAACACAACAACCGATTGGAGACAAACACATGAGCGCAACCGACGAGAAAGCGATTCGCAGGGTGGTCATCTCCGCCCTGGTGGGCGCCACCATCGAGTGGTACGACTTCTTCTTGTACGGCGTGGTGGCCGGCATCGTGTTCAGCAAGCTGTACTTTCCGGGCAGCGACCCGGTGGTGTCGGTGCTGCTGGCCTACACCACCTTCGCGGTGGGCTTCGTCACGCGGCCGCTGGGCGGCGTGATCTTCGGCCACTTCGGCGACAAGATCGGCCGCAAGAGCATGCTCATCATCACGCTGATGATCATGGGCGTGGCCACCTTCCTCATCGGCCTGGTGCCCACGTATGCGCAGATCGGCATCGCGGCGCCCGTGCTGTTGCTGCTGCTTCGCATCGCGCAGGGCATCGGCCTCGGCGGCGAATGGGGCGGCGCGGTGCTCATGGCGTACGAATACGCGCCGAAGGACAAGCGCGGCTTCTATGCGTCGCTGCCGCAGATCGGGCTGGCCATTGGCCTGTGCCTGGCCTCGGGCGTGGTGGCGCTGCTGTCGTCGCTGCTCACCGACGAGCAGTTCATGGCGTGGGGCTGGCGCATCGCATTTCTCATTTCCGGCGTGATGGTGCTGGTGGGCATGTACATCCGCCTGCACGTGCAGGAAACGCCCGAGTTCGCGGCCGTGAAGGCGCGCAACGCGGAGCTGCGCATTCCGTTCATGGACATGATCCGCCGCTACCCCGGCAATGTGTTGAAGGGCATGGGCGCGCGCTACATCGACGGTGTGTTCTTCAACATCTTCGGCGTGTTCTCGATCAACTACCTCACCAGCACCATCAAGATCAGCCGCACCGATGCGCTGCTGGGCGTGATGGCCGCGGCGATCGTGATGATCTTCTTCATCCCCTTCTTCGGCCGCATGTCCGACAAGGTGGGACGCGGCAAGGTCTACATGTGGGGTTCGCTCATCACCGCGGTGTCGGCGTTTCCGGGCTTCTGGCTCATGACGCACAGCGGGGGCAATGTGCTCCTGGTGTGGCTCGCGATCATCGTGCCGTTCGGCATTTTGTATGCCTCGGTGTACGGGCCCGAAGCCGCGCTGTTCTGCGATCTGTTCGATGCGAAGGTGCGCTACACGGGCATCAGCTTCGTCTACCAGTTCTCGGGCATCTTTGCCTCGGGCATCACGCCGATCATCGCGACCGCGCTGCTCAAATCGGGGGGCGGCGAGCCGTGGCAGATCTGCATGTACGTGCTGTTCGCGGGCGTGGTGTCGGCGCTGTGTGCGTGGATGATCGGGCGCAGTCCGTCGCCGGCGGATGCAGTCGATGCGCCCGTTGTTGCTGCCTCGCGTTGAGGCAGCTGAAGCGATCTACTTCAGCCGGTAGCTGAGCTTGCGGCCGCCGCTGACGGTGGAGTCCAGCGCGATCCACTCGCCCTCTGCCGAGTACCAGATGTCGATGGGCTGCGCCGGCGTCACGATGCGCCAGCGCGTGGCCGCCACCTGCTGGCCGCGCACGTCCACCGTGCCGCTGCCCGCGCGACTCACCTGCACCGCTTCGAGCTTGCCGGTCTGCGCGTTGAGCAGCCGCTCCTGCTTGCGGATGGCGAGGTTCCAGTAGGCGAAGCTCATCACGCAGCCATCGAGCGACTGCGTGCCCTTGGCCGTGGTGACCGTCAGCGCGTTGTCGCCGGTCGCGCTCGCATCAACTTTCTCGGGCGTTCCGTCGTCGTCGGTCTTCGATGCAAGCTGGCGCAGGCAATCGCCGCGCCACTGCTCGGTCGCCGAGTGGCGGTAGCGATAGACCGTGACGCCCAGCAGCTTGACCGCGAACGCGGCCTCGCTCGCCAGCCTGCGCTCTTCGCCACTGGCGGTGAGCACGAAGCGGTGCTCACCGATGGGTGAGTCGTCGAGCAACACGCGGAAATTCCACTCGCCGCTCGCCGGTCCGTTCGCCAAAACAGCGCCGCTCGCCAGCAGCGTCAGCGCGAGGAGCCAATGTTCTTTTCTTCTCATGGCGCGTTGGCGTTGCGCACCGGCCCCGGCACGAAGGCGTTGGTGCGCGCGATGTACGCGCGGTACGCAGGGCGGCGCTCGCCGATGTCGGCTTCGAGCATGCGCACGCCCGAGACCTTCAGCAGCAGGAAGGTCATGAGCAGCGGCGAGACGACGGTCCATGCGCCGCTCCAACCCGCGCCGCCGATGGCGATGAGCCACAGGCCCCACCAGACGCAGGCTTCGCCGAAGTAGTTGGGGTGGCGCGTGTAGCGCCAGAGGCCGCGGTCCATCACCTTGCCTTCGTTCGCGGGGTCGGCCCTGAAGCGCGCCATTTGCGCATCGCCGATGGCCTCGAAGAAGAGGCCGAACAGCGCGAGCACGATGCCGACGATGTCGACCCACCCCATCGGTTGCGCCGCCGCCATGCCGGGCAGGAACGGTGCGGAGACGATCCACGCGAGCACCGCCTGCAGCGCGAACACGAGGTACAGGCTCTTGAACGCGAAGCCCGGCTGGTTGCGCGCGCGCATCGCCTGGTAGCGGCGATCTTCGCCATGCCCCCAGTTGCGCCAGGTGATGTAGAGGCAAAGCCGCACCGCCCACGCCGTGCCCAGCACCGCCATGCACAGGCCGCGCGGCGTGTGCCCCGGCAGCAGCGCGAAGTAGACGAGGCCCGCGCCCACGATGCAGACGGACCACACGCGGTCGACGAGGCTCACGTCATGGCGTGCGAGGCTGGCAAGCCAGGTGAGCAGAACGACCAGCGCGGTCCATGCCAGTCCCGCGAATGCGATGACTACCGTTTCTCCCCCTGTCGTCATGCACGCCGCTCGAAGAGGTAGTGGCTCACCCACCAGCGCTGCCCGCCATCGAAGCCGAACAGCTCCGCCACCGACATGAAGAACAGCCGCCAGCGTGTCCACCACACGTTGGCCTCCGCGCCGTAGGTGGCCTGGAACAGCGGGCGCAACTGCTCGCGGCGCGCGTCCATGTTGCGCAGCCACGCCTCGGCCGTGCGTTGGTAGTGGCTGCCCTCCCAGCGCCAGCGGCGCAAGAGGCGCAAGTCGTCCTGGCAGTGCAGCGCGAGATCGTCGCTGGGCATCATGCCGCCGGAGAAGAAGTACTTGCTCATCCAGTCGCTCGCGTCGCGCACCTCGAATGGGTACGGCGCCTCGCGGTGCGCGAAGACGTGCATGAAGAAACGCCCCTCCGGCTTGAGCCAGCGCGCGACGTTCGCGAAGGCCTGCGGCCAGTTGCGCAGGTGCTCGAACATTTCGACGGAGACGATGCGGTCGAAGCGCTCGTCGGTGTCGAAGGCGTTGATGTCGCGGGTCAGCACGCGGACGTTGGCGAGGCCGCGTTGTGTGGCCTGGGCTTCGATGTATTCGCGTTGGGAGGTGGAATTGGAGAGGGCCGTGATGCGGCTGTTGGGGTAGTTCGCGGCCATCCAGAGGGTGAGGGAGCCCCAGCCGCAGCCTAGCTCCAGGATGTCTTGGCCGTCGACGAGGCCCGCGCGCTCGCAGGTGGCGGTGAGGGCGGCGGATTCGGCTTGTTCCAGCGTACGGGTGCCTTCAGGCCAGTAGCAGCTGCTGTATTTGCGGTGGTTTCCCAGGACCTGGGCGAAGAAGGCGGCGGGGACTTCGTAGTGTTGTTCGTTGGCTTTTTCTGGGAGGGGGGCCAGATGGGCGGAGCGCATCTGGGTCAGAAAGTCTTGCGTCAGGTCGGCCGTCGCGAGGGGGTTGCCGGCGTGGAGTTCGGTCAGGCGCTCCTTTAGGAGGCGGCGGATGCCTCGGCGGAGGATGGGGTCGGGGATCAGGCCTTTTTCTGCCCAGTGGAGGGCGGAGGTGAGGTTCTGCGGCATGGGGGTTCTCCTCGGCGGGCACGTTGGAAAGGTGTGCGGTTGGGAGATGTACGCAGCGGGATGGGGTTTGGATGAGGTCGGAGCGGTTGGTCGGTAGTTCTTGCGGCGATCAGTTGCTGGGATAGAGCGTTATCTGCCTCGCTCTGGCGCGACATGCGAAAGGCGTGCATCGCTCGAGTTGGGGACGGATCTCGCAGTGGCGCGAGCTTGGCCTGCATCTCTTCGCAAGGTGCGACAGTCGCCCAGCCACAACAGCACGTCCAGGTGCCGCGTACTTTCATATTCAGATTGGTGCCGCGGTCTCGCGAGCCACGGATCTGTCGTTGTCCGTGCGTAGCCTTTGGGCTAACCTGAAACAGCATGTACGGAGCGCGCTGTGGAAGCGCGGGTCACCTGAGGGGGTGATCGGCCGTCCAAAAAATACTGATCGTTGTAGCTTGCGAAAAACAGGCTGCCGGTGTTCAGACACGCAATGAGAAAGCATGGGGAGAGTACCGTGGAAGTTCTGCGAATGGTGTGCTTCTGGAAGACGCACCGGCATCATCGATACGCTTTTGTGCGGCGCGAATCGAACGACGAACCGGGGGGCATCTGTACTCATCGCCGCGCGGGGCCTTGGATGGCTCAACTTCTCCGCGTAGTCTCGCTCTTGGCGTTGATGCTGGCGTCCGCAGCGTCGTGGGCCCTTCTACCAACGGAGTCGGGGTGGAGAGTTCTTTTGCCGGGGGGGAGCGGTAAAGTGGTTGGCTACGGGGCGACACCACAGGCTGCGTGCGAAGACACCGGCGCGTACTGGGCATCGGTGCATCCAACCGGCTCGGTGGTATTTGTTCCTCCCACTGGCTGCCTTTGGTGGTTTGGGGCTGTTGGAGATAGCGCCGGTTTTGGCTCGGGTGCGATGTCAATTGCGGGCACTTGTCCTGCGAACAGTTCTGCGGTAGCTGGAGGATGTCAGTGCAGAGACCACTTCCAGGAAGACGGCACCCACACGGCCTGCCTTCCAGCTGCTCCGCAACCCGCCATGTGCACAGCTGGCATATTGGAAGGTAGTCCTATCTCGCCACCCACGGCCGAGAAGTACCGCTCCGAGACCGACTGGTCCGATTCTGGTCCTGGCGCCTTGTCCTTCACGCGCACATACCGCAGCAGTTGGGTCAGCGATTCAACACGGACCGGCGACTTGCTCGGCCTGGTCTGGTCGCATAACTTCAGTACCAAGCTGGTCGCAACAACCAGCTTGGTCCGCCCAGGCGTAGCAATCACCACACGCGAAGGCTATGTGCGGACCTTTGGCAAGGCTGCGGGTGCCACGACTTGGAGCGCCACCAATAGCGCCGACACCCTGACCAAACAGTCCTCTGGCGCTTGGGTCTACTACCGGGCCGATGATGACACCACGCTCAGCTTCGACAGCTCCGGCAAGCTGCGGACCGAAATGGACCGCAACGGCTGGATCATCACGTATGCCTACAACAGCACCGGGCGACTTGCCTCCGTCACGAACAGCTTCGGGCGAACCCTTGTGCTGGGGTACGACGGCTCAGGCCGGCTGACCACCGTCACGACCCCGGATGCGCGTGTCATTGCCTACGCTTACGACAGCCGTGGTCGCCTAGCCTCGGTCCTATATCCCGACGGAAAGGGCCGCAATTTCGTCTATGAGAATGCTTCGTTCCCCCACGCGCTGACCGGCATCTTCGATGAAGCCGGTATTCGCTGGGGCACATTCGCATACGACAGCACGGGTCGTGCGATCAGCACCCAGCTCGCGGGCTCTGCGAACAGCTATCAAGTTAGTTATCCCTCGACAAATTCCGCCACAGTGGTCGATCCTTTGGGCACTAGCCGCAACTACAGCTACGGCACCACGCAGGGCAAGCTCGCTGTCACTGGTGGTTCGCTGCCATCGGGCGAAGGCGAGAGTGATGCCGCCAGTCGTGTGCAGGACGCCAACGGCCTGATCACTTCGGAAACTGATTTCGATGGAGTGGTGACCACGACGGCGTGGGATGTCGCTCGCCGCCTGCCGACCACGGTCGTCCACGCCTCCGGCACTCCCGATGCCCGCACGGTAACGACGCAATGGCACCCCACCTTCAGCCTCCCCGCCCTGGTCACCGAGCCCGGCCGCACCACCGCCTACACCTACGACGCCTTCGGCAACACCCTGTCGAAGACCGTCACAGACACAGCCACCAGCAAGGCCCAACTCTGGCAGTGGACCTACAACGCCCAGCAACTCGTTGCCACGGCCACCGAACCAAACGGCGCGGCAACGAGCTACACCTACGACACCCGAGGCAACGTCCTCACATCAACCAACGCGCTCGGCCACGTCACCAGCTACGCCTACGACACCGCCAACCGCGTCGTCAGCTCGACAGCCCCCAATGGCCTCGGCACCACCTACACCTACGACGCCCGCGACCGCCTGCTGACCCAAACCATCGGCGGCCAAACCACCACCCTTACCTACAAGCCCTACGGCACCGTCGAGACCATCACGCTGCCCACCGGCCTCGTCCTTACCTACACCTACGACGCCGCCCACCGCCTCACAGGCTGGAGCAACAACCGCGGCGAGTCCGGCACCTACA